>JBEPZY010000003.1:380341-657310 GCA_041640595.1 Gemmatales bacterium
CGAATGTCTGCCGGCGAAAAAACGATGTTTGCGATGCACGACGCACATTACCAGGAGCGGTGGGCGTGAGCCCGCCGTGGGTTTGTAAACCCCGTCTGCAATTGCAATGCGACGAATTTCGGCGCTTCGAGTTCGCATGCGCTGGGTGCATTCCACGGGGGGCTGACGCCCCCCGCTCTTGATTGCAGCACGATCGTTCGCCGGTGAAATAACGCCTTTTGCGATGCACGAACGCACGTTACCAGGAGCGGCGGGCGTCAGCCCGCCGTGGTTCGCAAACCGTGTTTGCAACGGGGACGGTCTATCGCGGGGTGATTGCGTTTCTCACGCATGACCGACACCCGCACCACAGCTGGCTCACCCCAGCCGCTCCTGTTCGGATGTGCGGATGCGATTGCCAGCGGCGATTGTGTTCCGGCAATTCGCTCTACCTTGCGCGATAGCTGGCCACGGGGGGCTGACGCCCCCCCGCTCTTGTGTTGGTGTGCGGACGTCTGCCGGCGAAAAAACGATGTTTGCGATGCACGAACGCACGTTACCAGGAGCGGCGGGCGTCAGCCCGCCGTGGTCCGGTAAACGCGCCTGCAACGGCGAAATGACAATTTTCTCGGTGGACCACCGGTAAGTGTTACGTCAACGTCAGACGAATCGCGGTCACAACACACGGGAGCTGGCAGTAGCATCGGGTGCCCGTTCTCGGTGCCCGGGCACCGATAAGAGTTGCGGTAACAATGCACGGGGGGGCTAGCGGCAGCTGGTCGTAGCCTATCGCGCCGTAAAAGGCGGGGGACGCAAATGGGACGTAACAGTACACGGGGGCTGGCGGTAGCTGGTCGTAGTAGGTGGTACGGGGGTGCGGATGGCGATTGATCAGGGGTTCGATGGGGGAGGGGAGTCATTTTCGCGATCGGATACTCCAACAGGGGTGCGAATCGTGGATGGTCAGGGGTGCGGATGGCGATTGGTCACGAGCCCGGATGGCGCTGGGATTGCCACTGTTCGAGGAGTTTACCGATGTCGCGGTAGAAATAGTCGAGGTCGGCGAGCTCGGTGCCCAGTCGGATGGCGGTGTCGAAATCTCTGTCCTCGGCAGCCAGGGTGGCCAGTTCGAACAGCAATTCCTTGCGTGTTTCTTCTTCGCCGGCGGGAAGTTGTTTGAGGGCCTCCTGGAAATTGCGGACTGCCAGAGCCGGGTTGCGTTTCTTACGAAAACACCGTCCCAGTCCCAGCAAGGCTCGCCAGGCGGTTTTTGGGTCTTTGCGTGCCGACTGGAATTCCTGGATCGCTTCGTCGAGCAGTCCGAGCATCATGAGCCGCGTGGCCAACTGTAAGCGGGTCTCGTTGTCGTGAGGATAGCGGTCGAGCCGAGCGCGGAAATAATCGAGTTCGCGGCGGAGCAATTCGGTAGCGAGCTTTTCGCGTAGCTGCCGGGCCAGTTCGTCCTGGGGATTCTGTTCGACTTTACGGTTGGCGACTCGCAGATTGTTGCGGAGCGTTTCGATTTCGAGTTCGGCCAGGGCCTGTTGCAGGTCAAACTGGGGGCCGAGCTTTTGTATCCCTTCCTGCAACGTGCGGGCTGCCTCTTCCAGCTGACCGCGCCGGCGGTAGATGTCGGCCAGGCTCAGGAAATGCGAGACCTGCGGCGACTCGGACTGAATGTGAGCCCGCAGCAGTTCGATGCGGCGATGGTCGGGGTCGAGTGCACTGGCCGCCGATCGTTCCAGAGGCGTATCCTGCATGGCCTGGTTAGCGGCAGGAGTTTCGGCAGGCTGCTCCGGCGAACCGGTCGGACGTTCATAACCACCGCGGGCAATGGTATCCATCGCCGCCAAGTCTTTTTGTTTGCGGTTGGCTTCCTGATCGGTCGGACAAAGCCGGGCCACGACTGTCCAAACCTGGGCGGCCTTTTGGAAATCTCCCATTCGCTCCAGGAAGCGACCGTACTGGCGATGGGCTTCGGCATGTTTGGGCCCGGCCTCGCAGGCTTTGCGAAGCAACCATTCGGCAAGCGGATTCAGCCCGAGCTTTTCTGCCGCCTGTGCCATGGCGATGTGGGCACCGATATCCCAGGGGTTGCGGAGCAGGATGCGTTCGCCCCAGTGAAGAACGTCGCGGTAACGCTGTTGCTGCAAAGCCAGCTGCATTTTGGCGCGGGCCCGCATGGTTCGCAGCCAGGCCAGCCACGCCCAGGGACGCTTTTCGCCCAGCCGCGCTATTTCCGTCCGCCGCAGCAGTTGCCGATACGGCAGGTTGCCTGGGTCGAGTCGGCAGCATTCCATCAGGAGCGAGATGGCATAGTCGAGGTTCCTGGCGCCGCTGTTAATCAGTTGCCGCGCCCGCTCATACTGCTGGCTGGCAATACGCCGCTCTTCCGGTCGAACCACGAGCGTCGGCGATTGTTCCTGAGTCATGACTTTCTCCCGTAATTCCAGAAAACTGGCCCGGCTTTTATGCCGCGCTGGGCTTCAACGTGGGCGCTCGCCGATTTGCCAGGACACATTCGATCGCGAGCGACAAAAGGACGCACCTGCTTACACTCCGGACTGGTAATCCCCGGCTGCCCGACCGACTTTTCGCCGTCGGGGCATCGTTATTCCGAAGCCGTGGCCGAAAGCACGCCCGCACGGGCTGCCGTTGTTATCATAATCGTTCGCAAGAGCGATCGGTAGCGGTGAGCGATTTGGTCAACGGCCGGCTGCAACCGTTCTTTCGGGCCGATGGCAAACACGGTCGGTCCCCAGGACGACTGTCCCGCAGCAGGTACCCCCAGTTGCCGAAATTCCTCGACCAGCCGGGCAACGAGTTCGCTATGGTACGGCCCCTGCTGCCAGCGTGCGAAACATTGCCCGGCCAGACGATTGTATTCGAATAAGCCTTCGGCAAAATCGTCGTAACGCTGTTCCAGCAGGGCCGGGAGGATGTGAAGCAACGCCAGTCGGCACAGACGCTCGCTCGCGGTGTTCGCTTCGCCAGCAAATTGGGCAAAAACTTCCGCTTCCTTGTCGCCATGCAGTCCGGTCGGCACCTCCGGCAGCACCAGCGCGATCTGCCATTCCATCGGAAATGCCAGACGCAGGAAAGGAGCAGGACGATCGGTCTCAGGAAGGCGGCCGAGGTCCACGATAAAACCACCGCCGGCAAACGCGGCTATGCCGATGCCCGACCGCTGCCCACGTCCTGTCCAGAGCTGCAATTGCTCCCGGCTCGGTGCCATTCCCGCACTTCGCGCCATCAACCACGCCAGCGCCAGGGCCAGTTGCGTTCCACTGCCCAGCCCGACGTGTTCCGGTATCGCCTGAACAATGTGCAAATGAAGCGGGGGAGCCTGCGCTAACTCCGGCCGATGGCGCAACCGTTCCACCCACACCGCAGCGCGTTCCGTAGCCGCACCCGTAATTTTCCACGCCTCCGCCCGTTCCGCTTCGATCACCCAGCCCGGTTCCGCCAGCGCTAGCCCTAATCCGCCATAGCGTCTTCGCCAGCCCGTTCCGGGTACCAGCAGGCCAAAATGTAAGCGGCTGGGCGTCTGAATCCGCAAGGTCAGTTTCTCCCGTCTGTTTTCTTGCCGGCTCCAGGCGAATGGCGGCTCCGCGTCGGCTACCTGACACCGGTGATGTCAGCTCCGGAGACAGCAGCGTCCGTCCGGGTTGCTGGGCGTTTACTGAGAGCGGGCAGCCTTACGGTCAGCGCTTACGACACCGCCAGATTGCGGCGTTATTTTCATGTTTGTTGGCTGGTTTTGGGGCGGAGTGCTTCGGTCAGCGCTTACGACACCGCCAGGGCCGAGCCCCAGATGCGAGTGTCGGCGATTGCCCAGTACATCCGTTTGCTGGCATCGTAGAAGATCGAATGAGCGTCGCCCTGTCGCTGACCACGTACCAATCGGTGTCCACGTTTTTTCAGAGCTTCCAGCAGCGCTTCCGAAAAAGCTTCACCTGGTTCGTAACGCACCTCGTCCGGAAACCATTGATGATGCAGGCGTGGCAGACTGACCGATTCTGCGGGCGCTAAGGAAAATCCCAGGCGATTCAACAGCACCTGGGCCACGGTGTTGATGATGGTTCGCCCGCCCGGACTCCCGGTAACCAGCACGGCACGGTCATTTTGCACGGCAATGGTCGGCGTCATGGACGAAAGCATCCGCTTGCCGGGAGCAATTTGATTCGGCAAAGTGCCAATGTGCCCGTCCGTCGTCGTGACACCCGGGAACCAGTTGAAATCCACCATCTCGTTGTTCAGCAGGAAACCAGCACCCCGCACGACGATCCGCGAACCGTAGCTGTGTTCCAGAGTGTAGGTGTTGGCGACGGCCAGACCGTCTCCATCCACCACGGAGAAATGCGTCGTCTCGTTGCCTTCCGGAGCCAGCGGAATGTCCGGAGCAATTTCCCGACTGGGTGTAGCCCGATCGAGAGAAATAGTTTTGGCCAGCCGGGCGGCGTATTGCGGGTCGAGCAATTCCTCGGGAATACGGACAAAGTCCGGATCGCCGAGCCAGCGAGCCCGTTCCGCATACGCTCGCCGCATCGCTTCCACCAGCACATGCACCGTCCGTACATCCCAGCGTCCCCAATCGCGATACGGAAAGTGCTCGATTTGCCGCAGGATCAGCCCCAGACAAATGCCTCCAGAACTGGCCGGGGGAACGCTGTAAATCTCATGCCCGGCAAAGCGGAAATGCACCGGCTTTCGCAATCGTGGACGATAGCTCCGCAAATCTTCGTGGGTTATCAATCCGCCGCCTCGCTGCATCTCCGCAACGATCTTGTCCGCGATAGCACCCTGGTAAAACGCTTCCACACCGCCTTCGGCCAGTTCCCGCAAGCTCCACGCCAGGTCTGCTTGCCTTAACCGATCCCCGGCTTTCCAGTTTTGCCCGTCCGGTGGAGCGAAAACTCTCTGCAGTTCGCTGAATTGCTTGCTCCCAGCCAGCACCTGGTTCAACGAACGTGCCAGGGATGCATCCACAGCAAAGCCATCGCGGGCCAGTTCCACCGCCGGCTCTACCAGTTGCCGCCACTTCAACCGCCCATACCGTTCGTGAGCCAGCCACAGTCCCGCGACGGTTCCCGGCACGCCTACCGTCTTGTGCTGGTGCGGCGAATCGCCTTTGCGGAACATCTCCTTATGAGCCTTCCATGGCGCTGTCTCCCGATAGTCAATAACCCAGGCCGGCTCGACGGAGCCGTCGGTGTATTTGCCTCGTAAATGCGGCGGAATAAAGACGTTCATAAATCCACCACCGCCGATGTTCCCTGCGGCCGGGTGCGTTACCGCCAGGGCCATCGCTACTGCCACCGCAGCATCCACGGCGTTGCCCCCTTTGCGGAGGATTTCCACACCGACTCGCGTGGCTGGTTCCGATACGCTCACCACTACCCCGCGTGTGCCCGAGGCGGTGCGAGTTACTTCCTGGCCTGCCAGGTCGGTTGCGGTTGCCAGTGCCAGCACACTGACACTGGCGCCATACAGAAACTCCCGTCGCGTGCAGTCATCTCGCGGGCAGCCGTCCGGATTTTTCATGTCCTTCTCCCTGTTTCGTGCTGGCCCCGGAAATTCTTTCCGTTGTTATGTCTTTTGCCGGTATAAGCTGACTATAAATTCCTGGGTTTCCTGCTGGCCCCGGAAGTTCTTTCCGTTGTTATAGCAGAGCACTCGCACGGTTCTAAGCCCGCTAACCAGCACCGCTCGAGGTGAATTTTCAGCGTTCCCGCGCACTGGTGTGTCCGACTCGAAGGAGATTCACACCTTTACCGCCGAGAAAACCGGCCAAGTTCCAGCCCGCCGGCAAGCCGCTGTTTCCATCATCTTTCGCAGTCGTTGCCGTGCAGGTTGTCGGCGTTCCCGCGCGCCGGCAATTCGACTCTAAGCACGATCACTACAGCCGTCCGACCGCGAAGTCGCCGCGAAATTGTCTGTAACCGGAGCGGACAACCTTCGCCCAACCCGCCCGCGAACAGGCTTTTGCCACCACAACCTCCTCGGCCAACCACGCGATCGCAAGCGGCCGACTAGAATAGCTGTGCACCAGCTGGTGAGCCGTCCAGTCTGGAACCTGGCGTACAAGATATTGCAGGAAACCGAAGTATGCCGCAATGGCGAGTATTTGCAGATGATTCAGCTCTCACTGTAAAAGCGGCGCAAACTCACGCGGCCAGCGACGGAGAGATCCTGAAAGTTCTGGAGCCTATCCGAATTGCGACCGGTGAGTCGGACACGGGAACAGTGGCCGGCCTGGATTGGGTGCAGGTAAGGAATCGCCTGGAGCAGTTTCGCCATCTGGAGAACGATTGGGACGGACAAGGGAGTCCGGCGCCGGATGAGGATGTCATTGGGGGCGCAATTCGCCTGGCCGATTCCCTAGCCGCGTTGGACTACCCCGCACCGCAGGCGGTCGTGGTCGGGGTCAACGGCACGATTTACCTGGAATGGAACACTGCCGACGTTTACCAGGAAATTGAAGTAACTTCGGGCTGCGCTGCCGAGTGTCGCCGCGTGGACAAACGAACCCGCACGGTAAGTAGTTACCAGCTACGCTGGTGTTAGTATGTTTGCGGATATATCCCACGACTTCGTTCGTCGCACAGGTTATAGTCGCTGGCAGGTTGCCATTGCAACCAGATGGGACTAACACCCATGAAGCACGAATTTGACCCCGTTACGGATGATGAATGGCTGCTGCGCCGCGTGCATCGGCAGTATTTCCGCAACGACCCGAACCTGTTGATTTCTCCCAACGCTTTCGAGCCACGCCTAAAAGGTAGAGAGCCCGACGTGGACGGCATCAGCTTATTCCGTTTGGCTTGCCTGCCTAGCCATGAGGCAATCTTAGCCCATATTGCTGAAGACAAGCGAAAAGATTATGGCGTAGTTCGCGTTTCGGTCCGGCTGGTTGTCGATCTCGGTTTGACAGTGGTCGCTAAGCCGATTCCTCAGCTTCCCGGCCACATCGTACTCGCTGAGCTGAACGCAAATGCGTACCGTGCTAATAAATCGCAGTTCATCGTGATGAAGTTGCGCTTAGCTGAAGAAGCCAGCCGACCCGAAAACATCCTGGTCTATCCAAAAAGCCTTGGGCCATAAGCATCAGGGAAGGCAGGCCAGCGAACAAACTCGCTGTAAAAAGCGATGCACCCTTTCCCGCGTTTCACCCGTAAGAGGTTGCACCTCACCCGGCGCCCTGGTCATTGTGTCCAGGGCTACCGGGGGAGGATGGTGGTGGGGGTGAGGGTTTGCAGGAAGGCGTAGAGGTCGGCCAGATCGGAATCGGTGAGGTCTTTGAGCAGGCCGTCGGGCATGAGCGACCGGCGACCAACACTGCGATGCCGAATATCCTCCGTCGCCAGGCGGATCGTGGTGGTGGCATCGGTTTGCAAAATGATGCCATCGGCGGACTCGAAAATAACTATACCCGTGTACACTTGACCCTGGTGGGTCTCGACGAGTTCGGTGCGGTAGGCCGGTGCGACTTCGCGGCTGGGAAAGAAAATGGCTTCGAACAGGTCTTCGCGGGAAAAACGGCTGGTGACGCCGGACAGGTCAGGGCCAATCCGACTGGTACCGGTATGGCAAGCCAGACAGCCGCGTTGCCGGAAAAGCACCTCACCGCGAGCGGCCTGGCCTTGTGCCCAGTTCACGCGTGCCAATCGCTCCCGCCAGGAACGGTCGTCGGCTTCGGTGTCGCCGAGCACAATGGTCGCTAATTCGGGATGCTGCTTCAGGAACGCTTCCCAGAGGGGCCGATAAGTTTCCCGCAGGCTTTTGCTGTCTTTTTGCGTTTCGCGTGGCGGGGAACCAATGTCAGCCGAGTGGCAATACAATCGCACCAGCCGTTGCCGCAAATGCTCCGCACGGGGTTCGCTGAGTTGCGAGCGCAATGCACGTAACAACCAGGCTTGATGCTGTGGCTGACGCGAGACCGGTAAACGTTCCAGAGCTTCGAGACAGGCCTGCACGACATCGGACTGAGCCGAGTCGAGCCCCTCCAGGTAAGCCTGGCGATCGGTTTCATCGGGATGGCGAGCCAGATATTTCAACACGACAGGACGCAGAGCCGGGTCCTGCAGACGGGAACGCAACACCGGCCGGGATTTCTCCGGTGGCAGTTCGGCGAGTAACTGCACCAGCGCGGGCGTCCAGACAAAATCGGGGTCGCGGCCAGCAGTTTGTAAGAACCGTTCGGCAGCCTGAGTGCGTTCGGGCAGAGGCAAAGCGAGGGCGATAAACACCTGGCTCGGTTGCACCAGTTGTGGATGCTGGGCGAGATGTCTGGCCAGCAATGGCTGACGCTGGGTCAGCAATTGCACCAGTTCCGCTAACCGCTCGCCCCAGGTGAGTTTGACCCGCAATTGTTTTCCTTCCAGGCGCTGTTGCAATCCGACCAGCACATCGGCCACCTGAGGGACGAGCTTTTCCGGCCAGGCAGCACCAGCACAGGCCAGCACGATCAGGTAATGCAAATCCCAGGTGGGATCGGATTGCGGCGACCAGAAGGTGGCGAGCTTGTCGGGAAGCTGGGGCGTATCATCGCGGAGCATGGCGAGGAGTCGTGCGGCCTCCTGATTCCAACGGGCATCATGAGTCGGCCAGTGTCGGTGCAGCGCTGCCAGTAGCCGCTTGCGTAACTCGCCAGGTAACTGGTGCCGCAGGGTGTAACCGCTGAGAATTTCGACGGGCGGTTTGTCCAGCTCCCAATCACCGCAGGCCAGCATGACCAAGCGCAGGGCGTCCCAGCGATCCTGGGAAGTGGCCGTCTCGCTGGCGAGCATGTGCGAGGCCAGTTCGGCAACTTCCGGCAACCATTGCCCCTGGTCCTGCCGCCAGCAATACGCCAGACCCAGCGTCAACTGTGCCCGTTGCGAAAAGGTGTGCCGACGCTGCCACAGGGATTGCCAGGCATTCGGTGCTAATAACCTGGCCAGACTCGCTGCCGCCTGGCGAACCCGTTTTTCGGGCGAGTCGAGGTTGCGGCAAATCGCATCCGTCAGGGCCTCGTCGGGAAAGATCGTTCTCTGCCTGGCCAGCGCTTCCAGTGCTCGCCGACGTACCAGCGGGTGCGCATCGGTGGCCAGGGGCAACAATAGAGCGGCGGGTGAATTGCCTTTGCTGGCCGGCAATTTCGCAGCTTCGCCGTCGCGGCTGGTATCATCCAGAGGCACACATCCCAGCGACCAGGCAGTGGCAGCTCGCACTTCGTAAGCAGCATCGGAAACCAGCACCCGGGCCGTTGCCAGGTCTAAACCGCCGAACAGTTCCGTAACAATTTCGATGGCGCGCACACGTTCTGGAGCTGGGCGAGTCGCATCGCGGGCTGCCTGCAGGAACGCTGCTTGTCCGAGTTTGCGTGCCCGCGGTTCCCAGACCGCCCGCGACCAGGCATCGAGCGGTTGTGGTGCGCGGAGCACTTGATCGAGTTCGCTGGCCGCTCCAACAGCCGGGGACGTTAGCCCCCCGTGCTTTACCGGTGGTCGGCCTGGCGGAAACAGATTCTCGATTCGACCCGCACCCTGGCCGACATAGCGAATCCGATACACCGAGCCGCGCGTGCGTCGGCCACCGATACAGACGAAGAGTTCGCCATCGCGGCCAACAGCCAGATCGGTCGGGGCGAATCCTTCCTGGCCGGTTGGTTCGAGGAACACTTCAGGACGACCGCCGTAACTGCAACCGTGCGGCACCAGCGGCACGAAATAAATTCGGCCAAATGTCCAGTCGGCGACAAACAGTCCGCCACGATACCGCTCTGGAAATTGCCAGTGCCGATAGCACACTACGCCGGTTGGCGAACCGCGACCGATCGGCCAGAGCATATCTACAGTATCCAGGTAATCGTCGCAACGTGCCCAGCTTCGCAAGTAACCGGGTAACCGCCAGCCGTGATGACCACCCCAGGCCACGTGGTAAATCCGCGTCGGCACGTACCACGGCAGCAAAAAGGTGCGCTCGACATCGCTGTCGTAGGTGAAGATTTCACCGCCTGGGCCAAAGTCAAAGTCATACGGATTGCGAAACCCGTGCGCGATCACCTGCACCTGCCAGGGATTGTTGTTCGGTTTGGGTGGATGCAAACGCAAGATGCAGCCTGCTTCCGGTCGGCGAATCGGAGAAGCGGGATCGTTGACCAGTTCGGCGGTGACGCGGGCATCGTTACCGGCCATTACATACCACCAGCCATCCGGGCCTTTGCGCATGGCGTGTCCACCATGTTCGTTGAAGGCCAGCGGGAGGATTTTCTCCGGTTCGCTCGCCAGTTCGCCGTTCGGCCCGATGCGGCGATAGCGTGACAGCCAGCCATCGCCACAGTAATAGAGATATTCGCCATCGCAAAATAGTCCCATACCGCCGCTGCGCGGCGTGGCCAGCAACACCGCTCGATCGGCCCGTCCGTCGCCATCGCTGTCTTCCAGACGCTTGATGTAACCGGCACTGGTAACCACGACCCGCCCCTGTTCGTCGAGGGTCATGGCGTAGATATCGTTGGCGAGCTTTTCATCCGCGTATTGCTCCAGAACAAATCCGGGCGGCAGGCGGAACGCTCCTGAAGGCACAGATCGGGTAGCAGGCTCAGCAACCAATAACGCAAACCCGGCGGCAAGCATCCCTATGACCAACCATCCTGGTTTTCGCAATGTCTGCCTATTTCCGATGGACAAAGGAGGTATTGGCGGCACGGTATGGCACTCCTGCACCCGAACCTTGCTGGTTGCTGCAATGGTCGGCCGATCGTCCATCGCACCGGCACCAAATTCGCCGATCGGCAAGGAAGTCTGCGACTGCTGCCCTGTTTCTATTGTGTTGCCGAGAACGCCAGCGAAAAGCTCTGCGATTCGGCTAATCCGCCGGTGCCGGATAGAAATAGATGCGAACGAAAACCATGCGGTGGAGCTTGCCGGGAAGATTCGGTTCGATGCTTTGGAGAGTCACGGCAAGCCCCGGTAACTGGTGCATTTGATCCAGAGGTACTTCGCAGGGGGGAATCATGCCCAGAAGCACCGCCTGACCGTAACGCAACCGACGACTTTGGTCGAGAAATGGCAGATAGGGAATGGGCTGCTGGTTTGGCCCGACCACAAGCAAACGCTGGAAGGTCAAGTGTCGCAGGATATCGAGCACCTGGCTGGACGGAGATGATTGCACCGATGGCGAAACTCCATCGGCCGGGTGGGAAGCGACTGCTGGGCCACCAGGCTCGATTGACGTTCCCGGCCGGGGCGAAAGATCGTCGAAGCTGCGACCGAATCGGTGCCGATCAAGCAGGCCGTAATCATTGCGGCGGAGCACTACGGTTTGTCCCGGGTTGAGCTGACCGAGCGGCCAGACGCGGTTACCGTAAACCAGTTCCGCATGGTGGAGCGGCCAGGATGCCCGCCAGGTGAGTTGTCCGCGAAGGGTAGTGAGATCCGGCGCACGGATTTGCCATTCGGCCAGGAGCGGCGGCTGGTGCCAGTCGAAGAGCCAGCGGCCGAACAGCGTCTTGAGCGACCAGGTCTGCAACGGAATATTGGCGATGCTACCCTGTCCCGGTTGCAGAAGGATGGCCGACTGCACCAGGTTCTCACGACCGCCGCGACGCAACGCTTCGTCATCCGGTCGAATCGCCCAGCTCAGCACGGCTTCGCGCAAAGCGACGCCGTGCGCCGGGGAGGCTGGCGATAAGTGAGCCGCGGATGGATTCGTGGATGCGTTCTCCAGCGCTGTCGCTGGCGAAACCGAATCGGAAGCGGTTGTGCTCAAGGCCAGGGAAAATGCAGCCAGTCGGGGACTTTTCACCACCAGCCAGCTGCTGCCACTACCGCGGCTTACGATCGCCTGGCCTGACCGGGACGAGGCAGGTTCCACTTCCAGGTCGTAAACGTCCAGTTGATACACCTGCAGGGATGTGCCGTGAATTGCCTGAGCCGAGTACCAGGCCATCACGCTGATCCCCGCCACCAGCATGGGCAGAGTCAGCCAGCCGAGAACTGGCCGACGCAGCCACCGCACCAGAATCAGGTAATCGAGAGGCCCGGCCAGAAGTAGATAGGCCAGCATCAGCCCGGCCACCAGGGCAAAGGGAATTTCTGCTCCCGGCGACTGTTCCAGCTGATGCAGCAGACGGGTGAGGAAATCTTCCTCCAGCGTTGTGGTCAGGGCAGTGCGATAGCTTTGCCGGACTGGTAACGGTTCGGTTTCGAGTAACCATTCCCAGAAGGCGGTTTGGCCTTCCCAGGACGTAAAGGGCGGGAGATTGGTGTCGAACGCCACCAGGGTTACCTGTCCGGCACCGTAAGGCCAGACCAGCACGGCAGGTTTTTCTCGTTCAGGTCCGAAAGCCCGCTGAAAGGCTCCGGGTTTTTTGCGGAAGTCGGCAAAGGTACATCGCAAGGCCGACAACGCACTGGCCTCGCGGTGGCGATGCATGGCCACATCGCGCACACCGACCAGCACTTCTTCGTAAACCGCCCGGCCAGGAGCAACTTCGCCCGGAAGCATATCCGCCAGAGGAAACTGCTCGGATGCACTCAGACGCGAGGCGTGCTGGGCAGCCGTAACGATCAGGTGCCCGCCTTGCTGTGTCCAGTCCCGAATCGCCTGGCATACTTGCGGACGTTTTCGCAGTACCTCCAGCCAGAATTTGCCCTTGTCTCCGCCGGTGGCAATGACCAGGGCCTGGACGCTGTCATAGCCGAACCACCGTTCGGGCAACTCATCGGGCTGCTGGATGTGGGAGACGCGATAACCGGGATCCCGGCCAGTTTCGTCGCTGACACCGGTTCGCCCGCGAGTATCCGAACCGCCGACGGTGCGACTCAAGCCAGCCGGTTCGCCGATGGTCAATACCTGCATCACCTGCGGCGGCAGGAGTTGCCAGGTTTCGGTACCAGCAGCGTCATCGGGATAGGTAAAACTGGCCAGCCGGCGACCGATACCATCGCGGAGTTCGACCCGCAACTTCCCATGCCCGCACGGCAGGTAAGCCCATACCGTCTGCTTCGATTGTCCTGGAGAAAGATGCACCGTGGGATGTGCCTGGACTTCGTTGAGAATGCCATCGGCGTCCGGAGTCATGACCCAGACCGCAGCTTGGAGAGTTTCCCCGCGGTCGGCCTCCACGGTGATACGCAGCGGTAACCAGTGACCGAACCGGCCATATCGTGTATGCCCACTGGCATCGGCAAAACCGACCTGCACCTGGGTGATTCGCACGCCTGCCCAGACCGGCCAGGCCATCAGCATTAATAACCCAACTACCAGCACTCGCACCAGCTTTCGCGGCAGCATCTTTCTCCTTCCCGCACCGGGACCTGCCCCGTGCAATTAGTTTTGCAAGTTCGGCATGGAAATATCCAGAACGGCGCCACTGGTATTCGATTCTACGGTGTTCCGCACACAGGTTTGGGAAGGTACCCGGTTTTTTCGCCCCGTTGGTGTGCGATTCGCCAGCCGCTTCTCCGGGCGTGCTACCACGAAGTTGCCGCGGATGCCAGCGGTATGCGTATCCGCTCGGCTGGCCGGAAGATTTTTCGCTTGCAGACTATTCTCTTCACGCATAAGCTGAACAATAATAGATAATGGAAAAGTCGGGTCCGATGAGGCGGATCGAAACGTAACAGGTCGAACGGGGTAACTTCGACTCAGGAGAAAACGGTAACAACTCGCGGGCTCGCGCTGGGCGTCGGGACAACCAAAAAGGCAGCCGTTGTACAGTGCGGGCCGGGCAATTGCTGGCCGGAAGGGGAGGTCTGGCCATGGCCAAAGGGCGTGGCGATTTTACCGATGTGTTGCTGCGGAAGAAAATCATCAGTGCGGATCAGCTCCGCGAAGCGTTACAGCTGCAGAAATCCACAGGCGCTAAACTGGCCGATGCTCTGGTCAAACTCGGCTACGTTACTCCCAGCGAAGTGATGCAGGCCATCGCCGAGCATCACGGTTTACAGGCCGTGGATTTGAACGAGGTGAGCATTCCTCCTGCGGTCATTGAGCTGGTGCCCGAATCGGTGGCGCGGGAAAACGTTGTTCTGCCGCTGGCGCAGGAAAACGGGACGCTCAAGGTGATCATGAGCGACCCCATGGACATTGACACCATTCAGAAGCTGCAATTCATCCTGAACAAAGACATTCTGCCGGTGCTGGCTCCGCGCGAACAGATCATCGAAGCGATCAACCGTTATTACGGGCAGAGCGAAACCGAGTCGGTGGACTCGATGTTGCAGGAATTCACCGACACCGCCATTGACACCACGCAAACCGAAACTGCCGCTGCCGTTGCCGCCGCCATGATGGACAGCGACGCCCCGGTGGTCAAACTCGTCAACCTGATCATTCAGGAGGCGGTGAGTCTTCGGGCCAGCGACATTCACATCGAACCGTTTGCTGACCATATCCGTGTGCGCTACCGCATAGATGGAATCCTGGTGCAGCGGGACAGTCCACCGAAACGATTGCTGCCGGCGATCATCTCGCGCATCAAGATCATGGCGAAGATGGATATCGCCGAAAAACGCCGACCGCAGGATGGCCGCATCAAAATGGTGCTCAACGGCAAGCATTACGATCTGCGCGTGAGCATTCTGCCGACCAATCACGGCCAGGCCTGCGTCATGCGCATCCTCGACCGGCAGAATGTGCAGATCAGCATCCGCGACCTGGGCTTCTGCGAAGAGGATTACCAGAAGTTTGTGCAGATCATCAAGCGACCCAACGGCATATTCCTGGTCACTGGGCCGACAGGCTCGGGTAAGACCACGACTTTGTACGCGGTGCTCAACGAACTCAACCGCCCGGACCGCAAGATCATCACCGCGGAAGACCCGGTCGAATACTACCTGCCCGGTGTCAACCAGGTGGAGGTGAAGCATCAAATCGGTCTGGACTTCGCGCGGATCATCCGGGCGATGTTGCGGCAGGCGCCGAACATCCTGCTGATCGGCGAAATCCGCGACAAAGAGACGGCTGAGGCTGCCATTCAGGCCTCGCTCACCGGTCACCTGGTCTTCAGTACTCTGCACACCAACGATGCTCCCAGCGCGATCACACGGTTGGTGGATATCGGCCTGCAACCGTTTCTGATCGCTTCGAGCTTGATCGGCGTGATGGCACAGCGACTGGTGCGGCTGGTGTGTCCGAAATGCCGCGAGCCGGATCAACCGACAGCCGCCGAGATTAAAGCAGCCGGGCTGACACCGGAACGCTTGAAGACCGCCACCTTCTATCGCGGTCGCGGCTGCCAGCATTGCCACCATACCGGTTACCGTGGCCGAACCGGCATCTTCGAACTCATGAAAATGAACAGCACCCTGCGCGAGCTAACCTTTAAGCGGGAACCGACCCAGGTCATTCGCCGCTACGCTCGCATGTTCGGTATGCGCACGCTTCTGGAAGACGGCGTGGAGAAAGCCTGTCGCGGCATGACCACCCTGGAAGAAGTGCTCAGCATTTGCCATCACGAAAGCGCTTATGCGTGATCCCGTCGGCCTCAGGCGGAGCGGTCGAGTGGCGGACACCAGGCAAACGATCGGGACGGAATGCGTACCAGACCGGGTCGTGGTCACACTGGCATTCCTGAGGCAAAGAATTCCTGGCGGCGTCCCTTACACATAGCGGAGGGGCCGTTTCGTCAGCGGGTACCAGGCTTTATGTAACGTCATAATGGAGGGCCAGCGATGCCGAGTGGTCAGGTCTTGATGGAAAAACTCCTGGAGACCGTTTACCAGTTGAATGCTGCGGACCTGCATATCCGCGTAGGACAACCACCTGTCATTCGCCATGAAGGCCGACTCAAACGCCTGGAAACGAAAGTTCTGGAGCCGGACGATACCCAGGCTTTGATGAAGGCGATCACGCCAGACCGTTGCCAGCAGGAATTGCAGGAGCGTGGCAGCGCCGACTTCGGTTTTGCCTACGGCGACAAATGCCGATTCCGCGTTTCCGTGTTCAAAGAGCGTGGTCGCATCGGCATCGTGTTGCGGCGAATTCCCAGCAAGTTCCTGACGTTTGAACAAATCCGCATGCCGGAGGCGATTCGGCGTCTGATTGTGCGACCGCGCGGTTTGCTGCTGGTGACCGGCCCGACCGGTTCCGGCAAAACCACGACCCTGGCCAGCATGATCAACTGGCTCAACGAGAATTACGACCGCCACATCATCACCATCGAAGACCCGATTGAGTATTACCATCAGCACAAACGTTCCATCATCACCCAGCGGGAAATCGGCGTGGATGTACCGAGTTTCGCGGAAGCGTTGCGGCGAGCGTTACGGCAGGACCCGGATGTGATCCTCGTCGGCGAAATGCGCGACCTGGAAACCATCCAGACCGCCATCGAAGCTGCGGAAACCGGGCACGTCGTGTTCGGCACCCTGCACACCAGCGGCGCCGCCAGCACCATTAACCGTATCGTGGACGTCTTCCCCAAGGAACAGCAGGACCAGATTCGCACGCAATTATCCACGGCACTGATCGGTGTGCTTTCGCAAACCCTTTTGCCTCGCAAACCGAGCGGGCTGGTGGCCGCTTTCGAAATGATGGTCGTTACTCCCGCGATCCAGAACCTGATCCGCGAAAACAAAATCTACCGTATCGAGTCGGTTATTCAGACCGGTCGAAAAGAAGGTATGTTCTTGCTCGACGACAACCTCTTCCAGCTCTGGAAAGAAGGATTGGTGGACAAAGAGGAGGTCCTGCTGCGGGCCAACCGTCCGGCAGAACTCGCCCAGAGAATTGCCCTGGCCGAGAAGGGCATCGAACAGGAATACGAAGAGGAAGAGGAGGAAGAAGAATACGAGGAAGATGAATATGATGAAGAAGACGAGGACGAAGAGTAATGTCGTCCCCGTCCAGCGCAAATCCGTGCGGACTCCTGAGCAGTTGCCCTGAACGCCGACGCCGAGGAAAACTATGTCCCAGAAAGAGTCGCATCCGCCAACTGGCCAGCCGAAGCCTGGAAGCCCGGCAACACGTCCTGCGGTGGGCGGAGGTAATGTCGGCCAGAATGCAGCAACTCCAGGCCGGGGAACTCCTAATACAAGTAGCGCAGCGGCAGCGAATCGGCCTGCCGTGAATCCAGCACCGCGTGTGAGTCCCGCGCCTAACCAGGCCGCTGGACAGGCACGCACGCCGTCGGCCACGCCGGCTAAACCTGCAGTTACGCCGGCAAAACCGGCTGCCTCAGCCGCTGCCAAAACCGACAAAGTGCCTCCGAAAAAGTCCGGGGACAAAACCACCGGCGGTCGCCGTAAGCTGGGCCAAATCCTGGTGGACCTCGGTTACCTCGACGAAGACCAGCTTTGGGACCTGCTCAACGAAGCCCGTACCACGCAACAACCAATTGGCCAGGTCGCTCTGGCTCGCGGTCTGATTACCGAAGAGCAGCTCTTGCAAGCGCTGGCTGAACAGTTCAATCTCAAGGTGGTCAACCTGCAGGAGGTTAAGCCTCAGCCGGAAGCGATCCAGGCGGTTCCGGAAACGATGGCCAGCGTGTACAAGGTTCTGCCGTTGACTTACAAGGATAATGTGCTGACCGTGGCCATAGCGGATCCGGCGAATCTGGCAGCACTGGATGACCTCCGCAACTTCCTGGGCGTCAAACAAGTCGTACCGGTGCTGGCCAGTCAGCGCGCCTTGCAGGAAGCGATCCCCAAAGCCTACGCCGGCAAAGAAGAATCCATCGTGGACATTATCCAGCAACTGGAGAATGATCCCGAAATCGGCAAATACGTTCAGCACCGCGAGACCAGCATTGATCTGGAGAGCTTGCAGGAGTTGCAGGATGCGGCCCCGGTGCGTAAGCTCATCAACATGGTGCTCTTGATGGGCATCAAAGACCGGGCCAGTGACATCCATTTCGAGCCATTCGAGGAAGAATACAAATTGCGCTACCGTTGCGATGGCGTCATGTACGAACTGGTACCGCCCCCGCGACACCTCGCCCCGGCCATCAGTTCGCGTATCAAGGTGATGGCCAACCTGGATATTGCTGAACGGCGGTTACCGCAGGACGGGCGCATCGAACTCAACGTGGGCGGCAATCCCGTGGATTTGCGCGTCAGCGTTCTGCCCACCATGTTCGGCGAAAGCGTCGTCATCCGCGTGCTTGACCGAACCGTTGTTCAGCTCGACCTCGACCGCCTCGGCATGGATCCCGACACGCTCTCCAAGTTCCGCGAGCTTATCCGCAAGCCCAATGGGATCATCCTGGTGACCGGGCCTACCGGTTCTGGGAAGAGCACCACGCTTTACTCCGCTCTTAACGAACTCAACGACGTTACGGAAAAAATCATCACCACCGAAGACCCGATCGAATACGATCTGGACGGAATTGTGCAGGTGCCGATCAACCCGGATATCGGCGTAACGTTCGCCAACGTGCTGCGGGCCATCCTGCGGCACGATCCGGATAAAATCATGGTTGGAGAAATCCGCGACGTGGAGACAGCTCAGATCGCTGTGCAGGCAGCGTTGACCGGCCACCTGGTCCTGAGCACGCTCCACACCAACGACGCTCCCAGCACAGTAACCCGCTTGCGCGACATGGGTGTCGAACCGTATCTGATCACCGCCACGCTGGAAGGAGTGCTGGCACAGCGACTGGTTCGCCGCATCTGTCCCGACTGCCGTACCGAGTATGAGCCGAGCAAAGAACTGCTCATGGAACTCAACCTCACACCGGAACAGGTGCAGGGCAAGAAATTCTATTACGGTCGCGGCTGTGAACGCTGCAACAATACCGGCTTCAAAGGCCGCACCGGGATTTTCGAATTGCTGGTCATGAACGACACGATCCGCGACCTGGTGGCCAACAACGCCAGCGCCGATGCCATTCGCCAGGCCGCTCGCAAAGCGGGTATGAAAACCCTGCGGGAAGCCGGATTGCAGGCCCTGTTCAGCGGTATCACCACCATCGAAGAGGTCGTCCGCGAAACTGCCATCGAGGATGAAAGCTGACCGGCACACTCTTCACTTCCCCAGGTGCCATCGCGTCGGTCAGCTTCATTGCAGGCCGCTTGCAAGAGGATAGCATAACACCGGCGGCTGATACTTTTGCGATGCAGGGTCTGGATCGCTACAGGTCGCCCATCCGCTTTACAGTAGCAGACAGTCATA
Organism: Gemmatales bacterium; assembly: GCA_041640595.1. GTDB lineage: Bacteria > Planctomycetota > Planctomycetia > Gemmatales > HRBIN36 > HRBIN36. The sequence continues at coordinate 399,422 of JBEPZY010000003.1, forward strand.
AAATCAGGGGCCGAGACCATGCCGACCTACAAGTTCGAGGCGATGAGTGCCAAGGGCGAGGAGGTCAAGGATTCGATTGAGGCCGCCTCCGAGGAAGAAGCGCAGCAGAAAATCCGCCAGATGGGCTATTTCGTTACCCGCCTGCAAGAAGTACGCGACGGCCGAAAAAAGGCCGGCAAGGCGGGCAAAAAGAAGGAGAAGAAGGGTAAAACCTTCACCATTGGCGGTGTGTCGGAAAAACAGCTGTGCACCTTCACCCGCCAGTTCTCTGTTCTCCAGGATGCTGGTTTGCCGGTTCTCCGCAGTCTCAGGATTCTCAAAAACCAAATGAAACCCGGCGTGTTGAAAAATGCGTTGATTGACGTGGTGGACGATGTGGAAAGCGGCTCGGCCCTGAGCGAAGCCCTGGCACGCCATCCCAAGGTGTTCGATCGGCTTTACGTCAACATGGTGCGTGCCGGCGAGGTCGGCGGTGCCCTCGAAGTCATCCTTCGCCGCCTTGCCGAATTCAAAGAAAAGGCCCAGAGCCTCAAACGTAAGGTGATCGGTGCCATGATCTACCCCGTGGTTGTGATCCTGGCGGCCATCGGCATCCTCTCCTTCATCATGATCGCTATCGTCCCGAAGTTCAAAGAAATCTTCGCCGCGTTTGAAATGAAACTCCCGGCCATGACGCAAACCTTGCTCGACATCTCCGACTTCATGAAAAACTACTTCTGGATCATGCCCCTGGTGCTGATCGGCTGGATTATTTTCTGTCGCCTGCTCCGCCTGATGTACTGGGGCCGATACGTCCTGGACTGGGTCTGGCTCCACGTGCCGATCATCGGCGGCATATTGGAAAAAACTATCGTCGCTCGCACTATGCGCACGCTGGGTACCCTGGTAAGTTCCGGTGTGCCCATCCTGGAGGCGTTGTCCATCGTCAAAGAAACCGCCGGCAACGCCGTCTTCGAGGAAATGTTTCAGCGGGTCTTCGAATCGGTACGCGAGGGCGAAAGTATCGCCATGCCCATGAAAGAGAGCCGACTCGTAGACGACATGGTCGTCAACATGATTGACGTCGGCGAAGAGACCGGCGAACTCGACAAAATGCTCAACAAAATCGCCGATGTCTATGACGAAGAAGTGGACGTCCTTGTTCAGGGTCTGGTCAAATTGCTCGAACCGGTGATGGTCTTATTCCTGGGTGGTTGTGTCGGCTTCATTGTCGTCGCGTTGTTCATGCCCATGCTGGCCATCCTGGAAAAACTCAGCTCCGGCGCCGGCGGCTAAGCCTGGCGAACATCCCGCAAACCTTTAGCGTGTCGCCCGCGCGACGCGGAGCAGGGGTAGCTTCGCCCGGCTCGTGACCAGGACCTTCCCTGCAAAGATCGGTCGCCCATCATCACTGCGACCCCAGATGGGCCGGATATTCCCGCTGTGGTGGATGGCATCGCCTGCAACATCGCTCGCCTTCAGCGCCACGACTATGGCGCTCGACCTAACGGGAAATCGGCCCAGGGTCACCCTTGCGGATGCGGTGCTAAGCTATCTCCGATGGGTACGAATTTTGCATTGATTGTCAACAGCCGCTCAACTACGGGCATTTTCGGCCTCCAGGTGTGCTATTTCGCAACACGGGGTGTGCTATGCTGCAACACCTAACCTTCCCCCGGCGGGCTATAACTCTTGTGGAATTGATTACGGTTTTACTCATCATGTTGCTTTTGATGTCCATCAGTGTTCCCTTGATCCTGTATTTCGGCCGAACCAATCGCGATCAGGGTCAGGTTGACGGCTTAGCTCGGTACCTGGGCTCGAATCAATTTCAAGCTATCCTTCTGCGACAACCCAGGGGCATCAAGCTCAGCCGAAACGCAGGCCCAGATAGTCCGCTACCTCCGAATTCGAGTTGGTTCAACAGGGTCGAGTTTGTTGAACTCTATCACGATTTTGCTATGCGCGATGCGAGCTTGGCTTTAGGTTGGTCGAGGCTAAGAGCTTTGATGCCTACAGGCCAGGTGCAGGTTATTTCGCGTGGGTGGGCGATGCTTCCCTCTCTGGTTCAAACTAATCAGGGTCGCACGGTTTATCACCCGGCCGTGGTAAGCTTATATGTGCCCAGCGGCAATCAGTGGAGAGCTTACCAGCATGGACTGACATCATCGAACTGGCCGAACCTGACTTTGTTTATCGAGTTTGCAGGGCAGGGTCAGACCCGGCAAGCCATTCCTCCACTTAGTCCAAATCCGCCTGCCCCGTTGCTCGACCCTTATACTTTTCCGCCACCACCGACATACCGTCCTTATCCTACGACTCCGGTACCATCCGAAAACCCGCCCATCATGGTTTTCGACCCGTTGAGCGGTCCGAGCGGTCAATGGGTTGCGTTGCGTCCCGGTGAAGAGCCGATATTGCAATCGCATCAACTGTATTTAGTTGACCCGGCTGCTCCGTGGCCGCCTCCCCCTCAGTTACCCCAGGCACGCCCAGTAAGCGTGTTGTTCTTGCAGGAGCCGAACCCGATTAGCCTCACTTCGTTCAATTATTCCCTGTACTCTCTCGCAGATAACCCTATCGGCAACGTGGGCAATGAATTTCTGAAAGAGCCGGTGGTTGTGGACAGCACTCGTTGTGTTCCGGCTAACATAGACAAGGTCATTTTCTCTTACGATCGCTCGGTGCTCTTTCCAAGTGAAGGGCAACTCAGTGGACGAACGATCAACGGCTGGATCGTCTTCTGGGTCGGCCCTTACGAGGAGCAACCACCGGGTAGCGGGCAATGGGTAATCAAGCCGGAGAAGAGCACGCTGGTATGTATTCACGCAAAAACCGGCCGAATTCGCCAATTCCCGGTAAATACTGATTCGAGTCTCGGCGACGCCTACTACTATGTCCGTCTGGGACAGTAACTTGCTAAGTCCTGATGGGGTCTGCCATGCCGCGTAAGGGATACACGCTGGTTGAGGTGCTGATGGCCCTCTTCCTGCTCGCCTTTGGCCTTCTGGCTATGCTGGTGCTGATGACCGCAGGCATTTTCCAAACGATGCGACAGGGGCAGGACTTGTCTGTAGAGTACACTTCCGAAAATGCTCATAGTCTGGTGCGGCTCGTCTTGAATTCGCAACCGCCCACCGCTTCGTTTCAGTGGTACTATCAGCCAGGCGCCTCCCCCAATCTAGGGAATATTTCCGTTGACAAGCCGAACCCACTAAGCGATAACCGGTTATTCTTTTCTTTGGACACGGAGGGGCCTTATCAAGTCGCAAACAGGGGTATAGCTGGTACTCCGTACCCGTCGCCTGTCCACACTGGCTATCGTGTTCCTTCGCCGGACCCGGCGCGTTATAGCTATGCCATCGCTGTTCGAAAGATTGACGATACACTCGTGGAGGCAACCGTGGTTACTTTCGCTGAGTGGGACAGCAGCCGTCCGGCATACCTTGCTGTTGGTTGGACCCTTGTCCAGGGTCAGGATAGCCTGCCCGCACCACTACCACCTGACCCGAACGGCAATCTGCCTCCTGCTAGAGCCGTTGGGCTCCTTGATGCCACCAACGGTTTTGCCTATCGCGTAACTCCCTCAGGGGAAATCGTTCCTCCGGTGCGGGCCAATACCAACCAGGTCTATGTGCTGCAGCAGGTGGTCGGCGTCTTCGATTTAGGGATTATCAACTGGAGAAGGCCGTGAGCTTTTGCGGGAGAATATCCATGTCAGGGCGACGCTCGGCTTTCTCGCTGGTCGAGATGCTGGTGGTGCTCGCTTTGTCGCTGCTGATTTTCATGCTAACGGCCATGGCGTTCAACATGGCCTCCCGGGCCATGCGTGTGCATCGGGCTTACGCCGAGGACAGCACTGATCTCGGCAATTTCGAGCGGCAGTTGCGTTTCCTCCTTCGCCAGCGGCATTTTGAAAGCGATCTGCGCGTCAGCGAGATAGACCCCAACGATCCGAATCGCCAGCCCAAAGCGGGTTTTTTCGCGGTCATCGAGGGCGGCCCGGAACCTCTCCCGCCTGGGGTTACCTCCCCGCCTGAAGGAATCTACGTCAAGGACGGACTGAATTTCACGGTTCGGCTCGTTGGCAACTCGCCTACCGACTTTTTCGAAACATCCCTGGTTCAGCCTCCAAACTGGACTGCTTCACGGCAGTCTGGATTCAACTTTACGGGACTGCAACCACCGACCTGGCTGCAATTGTACGGGGGTTATCCGGAGTCGCGTTACCAGCCTCTTGCTACGTCGCCCACGGGTAATTACTCGACCGTTTTCCGCAGTCAGTGGGCCGAGATTGCGATCTTCCTCAGCCGCCAGCCCGATCCCGATGATCCGACCAAGCGTGCGGCTACGGTACCGATTGACCATCCGGCCCATCCCGATTATTCGCCAAGCCCGAGCAATCCGCCGGCAGCTCGGTTGTACCGATTGCATCTCCGGAAGCTCCTGCTGTTGCCTTCGCATTTCGCTAAGGGCCAGCAAAACTTTGATATTACACCCGGTGCGCCGGGTGCCGGCACGCCAGGTATAGTCGTTCATACCCTGCAGCCACCGCAACCGTGGGGAAACGACCCATGGGGCCGACCGAATCCAGTTTACTACCCGGATGCCTTCGACTTGAGTGTGCGTCGGAACATTCCGCCTGGCCAACCTTACGAGGAATGGCTCGTGAACACTCCCGTGGACGTAATGAATTCGTCCAATCGCTTTTACAATTCGAGCCTGTTTCGCGCGGGGCGACCCTGGGAACCTAATGAGTACGCCGACAATCCCACAACACCGACCAAGTACGAAGGTGATTGGCCGCCTGGCTGGCCCGGACCGCTCAGTTACTACTCCGGCCGCCAGGGCGAGGATGTCATCCTGCAGAATGTCGTCTCCTTCGATGTCAAGCTGATCCTGATCCAGGGCGGCAGTGTAAACGTAAACGATGGCGGTTACGATTCAACGAGCAACAAGCCGCTGCAAGGCATCTGGATACGCATTCGCATTTTCAATCCCAAGACGCAGCAGATGCGCGATTTGGTGATCGTCGAGGCCCTTTAGTCGGCAAACTGTCCGCCTGCTGACGGCCAGGACCCGGCGAGAACCGGAGGCCAACCATGCACCTGGAATCGAAAACCCGTCGCGGGATGGTGCTCTTTATCGTAGTGGCGATGCTGGCGCTGTTTGCGGTGGTCAGCGTCGCATTTTACTATTACGCCACGCAGGAGAGCATGGCTTCCCGTCTTACCCTCGATGCGCAACAACGCCTCCGCCCCGACCCCGACGCCCTCTTCGCCTACGCCCTGCGCCAACTGGTGTTCGACGAACCTGGTAACGGCCCGTTCAAAAGCCACATGGCCACTCACAGCTTGCTGCGCAATCTGTTCGGCTCCGAAGGACTGGAGCCCTTCTCCGGCACCGGGCGACTGCACGGCCGGGATTATAGTTACTATTCCAGCAGTTATTACGACACATACTACGCGACTTGCTATGTAAATCGCAGTTACGATCCCGCAAGGGATGGTAGCTGCAACCCGCCCTATACTTTTCCCGATTTCAACCATTGTTTCCTGGGTCGCATTACTACGGATGGACCGACTGGTCCGCTGGTAGTCCTGGAACAATCCTTCATCCGGCGGAGTGTTCCGGGATCTCCCGGCCTTGGAGGTGTGCCGCCTTCCAGCTATTTCGACCCGTATGATCCGGTCAATATTGGCTTTTGGAACAACCCGAACTGGCCGGACCCGAATAGCCCTATGCCGGTTGCTCTGCGCCAGGCGATCGTTTTTCGCCCGCACCCGCTGTTGCAGCAGTTCGACCCGGCGACGGGCCAACCGAGGTTTCCGCCACCGGCCGACATCGGCGGCGATGTTCGCAATTTGCCGCCCGGCATTCCGGTAAAGATTCTGGCGCCAGACCCCAAAACCGGCCAGCTGGTAGATACTGGGCTGCGACATTACGGCAACGACAGCATCTGGATGGATCTCGGTTTCCCGGTGCAAACCGGACCCGACGGCCGAACCTATAAGCCCCTGTTCGCATTTTTTATCACCGACCTGGACGGGAGGCTTAATTTGAACCAAGTTTTTTGGAACCAGGGGCTGATTTTTGTGCCCGGCGAAAGTCCAGGCGGCTTGAATGGCCACCATGACCATGAAATGGAGGCGATTTTGCGCCACGGCGACACCCTGGCGGATAGTTTCACCTCTCTGCTTTTTCCAAAACTACCCAACACCATGAAAGACCTTCGTCGCAGGCACATGCTGACCACGTACAGCGCTGACCTCCGTTACGCCGGCTTCGTCCCGCAAGTCTATCGCGAGTCCTCGACCAAACCCGATTCCTGGGATGGTTCGCCGAGCCAGAATGACGCGAAGAACAATATCGTCTATCCCGCAGGTAACCCCGATCTTGGACCGCGCTGGGCGGCTTACTCAATGCAGTACCGGGTTCCCCCCGGCGACACCGAACCCCCTACTTCCCGAACTGTGAACTGGGACTGGCTTGGCCCCAGCCAACCAGGCCAGAAGCCACTTAATAACCTTTACCGCAACCAGGGCGACTTTCTGACGGTGATAACCACAGCAAAGAGCGGCCAGCCGATCGGTCTCTGGACAGGGCGCACGGCAACCTTTGTCAACCGCTACGACCAGCAGGGCAACATCATTGGCACAGCCAATTTCCCTTCACGGCAACGCCTTGACCTCAGAAGCAGGGTCAGTTCTCTGCCGCCATATCCACTGGTCGTCAACCTCGATAATCCACGACTGGACCCGACGACCAACCTGCCAGAGCCGCGCCGACAGCAACTGGCTAAGGCCATCGCGGCCAGACAGAATCTGGCTCGCGAGATTTATTTCCGCCTGCTCTATGTATGCGGCCTGCTGGACGAGGATCCCGCTCCCATTACCGCCCCTGCACCTGGCTGGCTTTCTAAGGTGTATCCAACAAGGCCGCAGTGGCCTCCTACAGGTGTCCGCGCACGCGTGCTAGATCCCACTAGTCCGACGGACGAAGAGCTAAAGCCACTGCGCTTTCTCGCTCAGCTGGCTGTCAATATCGTGGATTTCCTCGATCCGGACGACTACAGCACCCCCTTCATGTTCTACACCGACATGGACGGCTATCCCTTAGCTGATCCGTGGGCACAGGATGCGAATGGCAATCCGAAATACTGGGTGTTCGGCACGGAAAAGCCCAGGGTGGTGATCAACGAAGTGCTCTTCGAATATCAAGAACCCTATGACAATATGAAGAGTGCCCGCGTGGATGGCCCGTTCGACATGCGCTGCTGGGTAGAACTTTTGAACGCCAGCGGAGCAAATGTTGTATTGGGCCCCGATGACCCGAATGCAGGAAATCCTGATGCAGTTGACCTCTCCCGCTATCAAATCGTAATAGCCAGCGCTAGAAATGCCGGCAATACCGTTGACCAGCTGGCTGGTGATAGCAACGGAGGAAACGTCCTCGGATCATTCCCTGGAAAGGACCTCCGGACTCAGACGAGCGATTCGGACTTCCTGCAGCCGCCACCTGCCGGACAAACTAGTCCAACTCCTCCGTGGGCCCTGAATTCGACAGAGGCCCTGGTAATAGGTCCTTCAGGGGATACAGTTGACGGGACGCTGGCCGCGACGAACCCCCCGAAGCGGATTCAATCAGACAATTTGAAATTTTCGCTGGATCGCGCCGGCAATGACTGGAAGTACATGAGCGATGTGGAGCCGACCCCCAAGGGGTATTTCGTGTTGCTTCGCCGGCTAGCTTACCCGGAAATGCGACGCAATCAGGGAAACCCGGCTGAAGTTCACACCACGGCTGCTACCGTGACGGTGATTCCCAATACAGGTGCGGGACCTGCCTGGCTCGATGACTTCGATCCCGGGCAAAACCCGCTCGTGTTGAACCCGTACCTGACTTACGACTATGTTTTGGTCAAGCAAAACCAGGGCCTCTGCGACCGCACGCAGGATGCCAACCCCAATGAGTCAGTCTCGTGGGCACGCACCCACCCCTATGCCGATTCCAGAAACCAGCAACACAAAAATCTCAATCCCAATCCGATTATGGTGAATGGAAACCCGACCAAAACCTGGCATTCGCTTGGTTTCCCAAATCCTAACGAAGCCGAGGCTCCTCCGCTTTACCATCCGAATGGTCTTTTCCGGTCCGCAAATCCCACTCCGGTTCCGATAGGCACAATGGACTTGCTGCGAGTATCCGCGTTCAAGCAGCACCTGCTGACGCAGCGGTTTTTGAAAAGTGATCCAAGCTATCCGAATTACCATTACGCGCCCTGGTTCGACGAACCGCCGGGGCAGGGGCAAACAGCTCGGATTTACCGTGCTCTGGAGTTCCTGGAGATAACTCCCGATAACCTTGCAAAAATGAATGTGAATCCTAGCGCACATCGCACGGTGGGGAAAGTCAATATTAACACCGCGACTCCCGAAGAAATTTTCTTAGCACTTACGAACGCTACCCAGGGCGGGCGTTGGCAGGCTATATATAGTCGCCGCGAAGCTCCATCGCCGCCTCAACCCATTTACGGATTTGCGCCAGGGCAAATCGCTGCCACTCCTCCGCCGCTACCGAACGGTCTCAGCAGAGAGGATTCCTGGTGGCGAATGGATAGTGGCGGCAACTCGCAGGTGTTTTTGGATGCCTTCCCGAGTTCAATTCCTGATCCCCTCCATGAGCAGGCAAATCTGTTTGCGGACCTTTACGATAAAATCACCACGCGGAGTAATGTGTTTGCGGTGTGGTGTACGGTCGGCTTCTTCGAGGTGGATCAGAACGGCAAGCTGGGGCCGGAGATTGATGCGGATGTGGGTCGGCAGGTGCGCTATCGTTTCTTCGCCATCGTGGACCGCACCATTATCGCCGAGTGGATGTTGCAGAACAACAAGCCCGTGGAAACTCAGCTGGGGCGAACGGATATCGATCCGAGACGGACTGGCCCCAGCCGCCCCAACGGCGAGCCCCCGTGTGTGATTTACTGGTCGCGGATTCAGTGAGGGGGACTGGGACGGAGGCAGGGAACCATCCGGCCGGCGGCATTCCCTCACCCGGCGACAGGTGTGTGGAACAGGATGACGGCCAGCAGTTCGATTAGCGTCCATCCCCGGTGGCATTCGCTCACCTGGCGGCAGGTGTGTGGAAGAGGGCCGTTTCCATCGCAGCGATGCAGCCCGCCGTTATCCGTCCGACGCCCGCCTCAACGGCAATTTGTTGGCCCCGCAGCGTTTCCATCGCAGCGATGCAGCCTTTCGCTATTCGTCCCGCCCGGCGATACCCGGCCCCTGGTTGCACCATCCCGCGGTGTGTGTCAGGTGGGCGATTATCCGACCCGTCAACAGGATTCGGTTCCGCGTGGCATCATCGCCCGGTAGCGCGGTGTGCTCGGCAGGTGGGCGATTGTCCATCTCCGCGACAACATTCGTCTCAACGTGGCGCCGTGCCACTATGCCGCGCTTGCCCGGCAAGCAGCTGGGTCTGGACGACCGCATTTCGAGCCGTCTGCCGCCGGTTCACCGACGGGGCTATGCACAGCATTGTCGTCTAAGCGACCGCATTTCGAGCCGTTTGCAGCCAACGCGATGACGGGGCGTTGCATAGCAGTACCAGGTAAGCGACGGCACTTCGAAACGGAGCCGCAAAGCGACCGGCTGAGTGTGGCCGCGACAGTGTTCGAACTGCCGGCGTGGTTCGTGTACCTTGCCCCGTTTGGCCGCAAGCTGCCGACGAAGTGAGCCTGCGATGCTCGCCCTGAGTTATGCCCAGTTTTGACGGGAGCTCCGCTGGAGGTGAGGTGTGGGGATAATAACGGTTACGTCGGATGGCCTGGTTTTCCTGGGGCACCTGGAACACGCAAGGCCTGCCTGTGCTTGCTCAGGTTATGGCAAAGGGCCACCGACCGCCAGGCACGCAGTTGGCTACGATCGGCTTGGCTGCACGCAACAATGATGTCAGCGCCCGGTGCGTGAGGCCGGGAAAAACAGAAGTTTTCGTAAGCTCTTGGCCTGCGTGTGTTGCGAAATCGCCCGCCCTTACCAAAACCGTGGATGAGTCAGCTTTGGCGACGACGGCCGGAGTCTCTTCGACGTTCGCGGGGAGCAACTTGTTCACCGCCGCTCCCTTGGGTAAACGTCAGCCACTCCAGCTCCCGGCTTACGTAGCCGAAGACCTCCTCTAAATCATCGAGGGAAATTCCTTGCAACCTGGTGTAATGCTGTTGGATAGTTTGGAAAATGCATTCAGCTGCTCTCTTGGGGTCTGGGCGCACCACAGGCGAGTTGCTTAGGTAACGAGCGAACTGCAGGGCACGCTGCAGGTCGCGGACTTGAGCAAAGTAATTAGCCCATCGCTGCCATTCGCTCCGCTTTATTCGAAGTGCTTCAGCTAACCCACGGGCTAGTGTTACCTTTTCATCAGTGGTCATCAGTATAAGCCTCCCGGACATGGTGGGTTGGTTTTGGACGCGAACTCCCGGACGGCATTGTTCCACGAAGCCAGGTGTAGCAGTGCACGCTCGCGGCATTCCTTAAGGCAGCGGAGTGAGAACTCAATTAATTGCTGTCCCACGATCTCCTGGCGAGTGAAAAGCCCCTGGCGGGTGAGGTTCCAGAGGCGTAACCGGGCCAGGCTAACACTGGCCGAACCCAAGCAGCGCGGCTTGGCACCACCGAGCTTGGGGACGAAGACCTCTGTCAATTGGTTGTCCTTCATTTCCCAGCCGAAGGCGTAAAAGATGAGTCCCAGCTCTGCTTCGCTAACATTTTCGATGGTTAGAGTTCCTCGAAACTTCGTATCCTTGGACACCGCCTCCACAAATCGAAATCCAGATTGTGGTCGAGAATTGCCCACGGGTTGAAAACGTTTACGCTCGTAAAAACGACGTTGGGTGTGGTCGTATCGCTTTGGCTCCCAAAGTTCGCCAATTTTGATGATTTCGGGCCGGACATCCGATTCAGGCAAAAAGTCTGAAAAATGCACCCGCCCTCGGTAGCCCGTTGTCCCGAAGAGTCGGCAAGCAGGGCAGAGCGGGCTGTTTTCGTCCTTGAATCCACAGAGATGGTGGGCGTTTGAACGCACCTGCTCTCTGGGGCGTCGAATTTGCGACACGCACGAATTGGAGATGGCCTCGACGATGGCCCGGATGGCGCCTTTGATGCTGGTGCCGGGCACGCAGAGTTTCCCATTGCGACGATAAAACGTGTACCAGACATCGGGGCGGTCGCCTCGAGCGTTCGGATCGAACTCATACGCTCCGGAACCGACAAAGAGATACTCCGACGCTACGGTGAAAGACAGTTCCAAGCGACCGGTGAGACCCGTAAACTTCTCATGCGTTACCACGGGTTTGCGGTCCGGGGCTTGAGTGGGGATGGGGATGAGAGCAAACGGTTTCGGCTCGATGTTAGGATTTCTCGGCATACTGCACCTCCCTTGGGCTGACAAAGACCTTGACGCCGTTACGTGAAAAAACCCGACACCGCAGTTTTGCGCCCGAACGACCGCCGCCGGGATAGGCAGAAAACTGCGGGGCAAAGCGCTTGTCGTCGAGGTCCACGAGATGAAGCTCAGACTCGTGATGCTGCCAGGTTCCCTCCAGGAGTTTGATTTCCTGGGGCAAGTTCGTGAGCTCGGTGTCGCTCAGGATAAGTACACGAAAACGAGCGTGGGAAGTGGCTTCCCAGCGGACTTCCAGATTGGAGTTAAAAGCAGAGCCAGCCTGCCGAAGCTCTATGCCAGGTGGGAAGTCGAGCCGAGCCAGGTCCCAGCTCAGAATCGTGAGTTCTGCAAATGACTGAAGGAGCGAGCGGAGCGTTGCACTGTCGAGCTGGCCGCCGTACACCCATCCTTTGTTCATGCCGCCTCCGTCAGCTGTGTGAGGGATGCGATGGCTTTTTCGGCAAGACGTGGCCAGGACGCCTGGTCGTAAACCCGCCGGATAAAGATGCCGAGGTCTGTTTCCTGTGCTTCGGGCAACCCTTCCAGTTTGTCTCGCGATGAAAGACCATAAGCCCGTTGTTCGTCTTCGCTGACAAATGCGCCCGCACCCCAGATGGATTGTCGAGATGGCTCGGGTCGCTTGGCCATTTCCACGGTCGCTTGCGTAACCAGGGCGGTTATCTCGCCGAAGCCGCGGTTCTTGCCGAAGCCGACTTTCACCAGTCCGTCATTGAGCGCCTGAAGTGTGAGTGCTACCAGCCCCAGTTGCCAGACTTCAAAGTTCTCCAGCACAAGCGAGGTTTTGAACTTGCCCTGGACGAGCACTTCGATGTCGAAGGGGCCTACGGCAACGGCATTCGTCAGGCGTGAAATCGCCACGCCGTAGCGGGTTTCGGTCTTCACTTCACCATCGGGGAAAGCATCGGTGAAGGAAAGGCGCCCGCGCAGGCGCGTGTTGCCGTAAACTTTGCAAGCACGACAGGACAGGCGATAGACCTCGGCCGTGTTGTCTTCTTCCGATAATCGCCGCCCGCAATAGTTGGAGCTGGAAGGGAATGGTTCGCATGCCCAATCTGGATTCACTGTGCGCAAGACCTTTTCGGTAAAGCTGCGGAAGGTGCCTTTCAGTGAAGAGCCGGGAATGAAAACCGTTTCCCCATGCGGCGTCATGGTGCGCACGAATTGCATGTCGGGAAGTGACGGATTCGGCGAAGCCGCCCCCGACTTGATCAGCAGCGGTGCTCGCGGTTCGATCACCAGTTCCAGTTTCAAAGCATTCCAGCGGCGTTTATGCATGGCCGACTCCATGAAGTTGTTCACTGAAACGGCGGAGAAGATGCGTAGCGTCCTTCTCCTCCGGGGGTGTGAGACCGGCGAGGTACGCCAGAAGATTGGTTTTGCTGATGTGCTGGATTCGGAGGTTGGTCAGTTCTGTCCAACCCGGACCGCGGGTGGTTTTGCCTCCGATGGGGAGTTCGCCACGCTTCATGGCTTGCAGTGCCAGAAGCAGAAGCCCGACTTCCCAGTCGTCGGCGTTCTCCACGACAATGGTGAGGGCAAACTCTGCTCCTGCGGGCACGGTCTCGAAGTCGTATTTGATACCGGATTTGGCCGAGCCCAGGTCGCGGTCAATACCCACCCCGTCCCGCACTTCGGTCAAGCGCAGCAGGCTGTCGCGATTGGCAAGCATCGCATCCTGAAACGCTACCCGCGAGGCGAGCCAGGGCGAACCAAAAAGCCGGCACGCAGTGCAGGAAAGTTGCCAGAGCCTTTTTGTAAATTCCTCATCATCGTCTCGGGCACGCTCAACGAGTTCTCTTTTGCGTTCGCCAGTGACGCACCGATTCGCTTCGTCCAGAGGATCGCACGCCCAGAGGCGTTGTCCCTGATATTGGCTTTTCATCCCCTCCATAGTGCGGAGCACACGCTCGACATAGGTTCGCACCACACCTTTGAGCGAAGAGCCGGGGATAAACGGTACGCCCTCCGGCGTCTTGATGACAGGTAGATCCGAACCCGCTGGCAGGAGTGAAGCCCGGCTCCCGACAGATAACGCCGTCTTCATTCGCAGGGTCGCGGTAATGAGCCAGCGATTGTCAAATTGCCAGAAAGAGTTCAAGGCCGTTCCTCCGTTTCTTTTACCAGCCATTCAGGCGCTTGCCGAAGCGAGGTTTCGATCGCTTGCAAGGCGTGCTTCTCTGAGAAGCATGCGTACGGCGGCTTCCCATCGGATTCGCTCCTCACCGGTTCGTTCATAGATGCAGACGCCGGTACGCATGATCTGTTCCCGAAGCCAGAGCGGAGCCTGGGGAAGCTCCACGAGGTCCAGGCGATCGGTCCCGAGCAGTTCGGAGAGTTCCGCATAAAAAGACGGAAAGCGAAAGCCGGGAGCAGGAAAAATCGCCAAATCTATGTCCTGCGCATGTTCTGGATTGTGAACCGCGGAGCCGAAAAGGTAGGCCAGTTGAATCGGATACCGTGCGCAGAGCCTGGAAAGCCCCTGCTGCCAGCCTGGCGCCAGCGTTCCTAAGGCAGGCAAATGAGCGTATTTCTCGCGCACCGCCATAGGAATCACCCCTTCTTGCGCTCGGCCACGAACTTGCGCACCAGGAATCCCAAATACAGCCGAATAAGCTCCATTCGCGCCCGCCGAAGAGCCTCGGGGTTGCCACCAGCCAGTTCTTCAGCCTTCTTGCCCAGCTGCTGGATATCCTTCAGAATCTGTTGTCCCACTCGATCGGGGATCTTTTTTCGACCCATCTGGTAGCTGATGAAGTTCTCCAGAGCCAGCACCGAGTCCGTTGCGGCAGCCAGGTTCTGAAGGTTGCGAAGCTGGGACTCTTCCAGGTCAGCCCTTGCTGCGGCTCCTGTAGCAGTGATGCACTTTTCCGCGACGCTTACGATTTCATCCAGATGCTTTTCAATGTTCTGCAACAGTTTGGCCTCGACGGTCATACCGGCATTACCTCCTTATGAAATGGATGGCAGACCAGGATTTCCCCCAATCCCTCGTCAGTGCGCTGCCCCACGCCCTGGGCTTCCAAGGATTCAAGCCAGGAAAGCAGTTGTGCATCGTCAGGCTGGTTATCCACGCGAAAAACATAAACGCTCCCTGCTGCCGCACCCAGTTGAGTCGGCTTGGGCAATCCCCAGGCCGTCGAAAATCCACCAACGAACGTCGCTTGCGTGGCCCAAAATACGGGCGCTAACCATTGCCCCGAACGCTCCAACCAGAGCTGGAGCGTGGGGATGCCATCGGGGTCGCGGAGAATCGCAGGGCCCAGCAGGTCGACAGAGAAATAGGTGCCGGGAGGCGCGTCGGGAAGCGTGATGGACGAATCTACCTGCCGAGCAAGAGCGACCAAATCACGCCAGACCTGCCGTAATTGGTCGTTGAATTCTCGCAGACGAGCTCGCAGGGGTGTAATGGCAGGCTCGGTTTTCGCAATTCGTACGGTGCCGAAACCGCGGGTGGTCAGTGCTCCGACACCGATACGCTCAATGGCTTGCTGAATTTCTTTCACCACCGCCTCATCGTCGGTCCAGAGCCTTCCGACGAAGTGCCCATTCGGTCGCACTCCGACCACGCGGTACAACATTCCTTCCTGAGCGGCTCGCCGATAGCGGCTCAACGCCACCTTGGTCTGCAGGGCTTTCTGAAGTTTGATGACTCTCCAGCCTTCAGGAGGGGGAGCATAAAATCCGCTCACCCGCTCCATGCGTCCACCGCACTTCTGACCGTTTCCCTCGTGCGTGCAGCGCAGGAGCATGGGCACAGGAAAGCTGGCGCCCAGTTTCTTCAGCTCCGCATAGGCCAGGGTTACGAGCAGGCTATCTCGAATACCGTGACCGGGTTTGTCCTCGCCTGGTTCGGGAACCTGCCGAAAACCGCCGTAAAGCTTGCATTCCAACGCCGTCATGGGAAAGGGCAAAGACCACACCCGTTCAGACGGTGTGGGAAAGAAATTTCCAAAGCGGACTTTCTGTACCGATGGGAGAATCTCTTCAGCTCGCCCCTGGGCTTTCAACCACTCAGCCCAGGCCCCTCGCAGGATGCTACCCGGTAGATATTCGCGCGTGTCCAAATAATCCCCGCGCGGTTTCAGCGTGCCGGTGCGCAATGGCTTTTCAGGCGTGAGGCAAAGGAAGTGTTCCGTCACCAGGCAACCTCCAGGGGTTTACCCAGATGTTGAATCTGCTGGTAAATGTCTTCCTTAGCTACCGGTTGGTCATCCACCTTGACCGACCACTGGTGCAACTGAACCCATCCTAACCCTCTGGAACGCGCGGCACCGATGGCGTAGCCGGTTTGGGCAGCAAGCACGAGAATAGCTGCGGCCTGGAGCGACCGGCTGCGCGAGTCGAACCATCCTCCGATTTGTGCGCGTACCTGCCTGGACCAGGCCACCTCGGTGGAAAAGAGGCGTTCTTCATAAGCCGTCTTACGCCAGCGACTGAGGGAAACATTCATGCGCACCTCGGTGGCCGAATCGTCCAAAACTGCATCCGAGAAATACAACCACGAACGCTGTCGAGGAGCGCCGAAAACCTGGCAAACCAGGCAGAACTGCTGGTTGCAGATACTATCCGCCCGAGAGCCATCACAAACCGTTTGTCCCAATCCCCGCAGAATGCGTTCTGCCCTTTCCCGGAGCCAGCCTTTGAGCGTGGTTGCCGGCACCACTGGCTTGCTGCCATCACGCCAATCCACCACAAGCGCTTTATCTGTCCACAGCTTTGCCAGCTCACCAGTGATGTGCACGCCAGAGTTAAGCTGAAAAACAAGCTCAATCTGCAGCGGGTGCACCATGATGTTCTCCGGTTGGGTAATGTTTTTCAGCGCCCAGTTCAATGAGTTCCAGCGCATCCAGCAAGGCTGTTTTCCAGCCTGCTTGAGGCACCTTGTGCCAGAACCAGAACCCAGAGGATGGAGCCTCCAGCAGTTCGCCCAACTCCTGAAACGTCTCGCGCAGTGCTTGTCGTTGTTGCTGTTCTTTTTGCCGGGCCGCTTGATACAGGGAATAATTGAGCGAAACATGCACGCCTTTTTCTAAGGCCTCTGCGAGCGTGCGACGTTGGGTAGCCGGTAGAACTGCGAGTTTTTGAGCCAGGATCGTAAGCTTTGCTGCATCCTCGTGAGTGTACGGACGAGCGGTGAGCAGGACGGTTCCCTGCTCCGATTGCCGCTCGTACAGGGCATCCAGCACCGTCTCCGCCTTTTCAGAAATGACCGGTGCCCGCAACCAGAGATGGCATAGTGTGCCCTTGCCACGCTGCCGCGCCAAATATTTGGCTCGTTTGAGCAGCCCCTCTGCAAGGGTGAAGAGGAAACTTACCGGATACTTCATATCCGCAATGGCAAGTCCGGCCGACAGAGTCAGTGAGATGCGACGACGCAAAATACCTTCACCGAATTGCTCCCTGATTTCGCTTTCGAGCTTTCGAATGCCCGGATGGCTTTCAAACCTTTTGAGCACCTGCAGGGCAAGCGCCCAGCCCTGTTCAGCGCGAACCATCACCACCACATCGTCGCCTCCCAGGGCAATGATTTCGAAGGGAACGGACTGGCTCGCCCTTGTCAACAACTCTTCGCCGAAGACCGTCCAGATCGCCTCGAACAGCGCTTCTTTGGTGGCGGATTCCAGCACTTGCGAAAAATGCCGATACGATGCCGGTGAAGGCATAAGCTGCAGCAGGTCGCCCATGTTGTTGCCATCGGCATACAGAAGGGCAATTTTGCCGCCGGTACCCGCCAGAGTTTCCAAGTCTTCTGAACAGCGAAATTTGGTCTGGCAACCGCGATTTTTGGCCGACCACTCTTCAAATTCGCCCAGAAATTGCCGGCGTTCCTTTCGCCCAGTGTCACGCTTGTTCTGGCACACACAGCACAGCCATTCCTGCTTCACGGAGTCCCAACTTTCGGCTGGGCGTTTGCCGCAGGAGCTGCACCGTCGAGACACGGGTAAAGCTTCGATAAACGGTGTGCGTTCCCGCATGCGCTTGGCTTGTTGAAGCTTGGCGGTGACAGCGGAGACGAGCTCCCCGAAGTTTTTCCGCTTGTTGCGGTCGGTAAGCAGGGCCTCAAAATGACTGAAAAGTAAATCCGCTGCCAGTCCCTCACCGGACAGACTTCGCAGCACATCCTCGGAATGAGGTGCCAGTCCACGCGCGAACTGAGCATAACCCAACGGCTCAGAAGCCACCACCGTTACCGTTGCGACCTGCGTTTTCTGCAGATAACATTTTTCGAGCTCCTGCTTCAATTCCTCCACCATGCTGGCGGGCACGAGAGCCAAAAAGCCACCACCGCCGCAGTAGATGAGGCATTCCTTGGCAAGTCTCTTGCCAAATAATGCGAAGACATCTTGTTCCCGCTTCACCAGAATCTGACTGGCACCGCGAATATCGGGCAACGC
Organism: Gemmatales bacterium; assembly: GCA_041640595.1. Lineage (GTDB taxonomy): Bacteria > Planctomycetota > Planctomycetia > Gemmatales > HRBIN36 > HRBIN36. The sequence continues at coordinate 417,256 of JBEPZY010000003.1, forward strand.
GTGCGACTCGTAAACGTAGCTTTTGATGGCGTCGGTATCGCCCATGAGCAGGCAAAGGGGCGGTTGTACTCCGAACAGTTCTCCCTCCAATTGTTCCGTCGCTGCGACGTGCTCCTCCAACGGCTGATGAGTGCCAGCGTGGCTCACTTCCGGTCGATCGCCGGCTGAGGCGTAAATGTTGGCCAACGCCACAAGCTTTTCCAGCAACGTCCCCGGATTATCGCGCAGATGATGGCGGGCTACGCTTCTCACGATCACCTCGCGCAACTGTCCCTCAACTCCCTTTGCGGTCAGCCACTCGGCAGCATATTCCGCCCCCCGCTGTACATGCAGCCGATATTCACTCCTTGCTACTCGGGCTTTCCCCAGGTCGTGTAGTAGTCCGCAGAGACAGGCCAGCAAACGCAGTTCAGGTGAACTCAACGAAAGCCCGCAAAGTTCCTCTGGTGATTTTCCGCGGCGCAGCAGCTCCTCGGCAAAGGCGGCGGCGATTCCGCTCGTCAGCACCAGGTGCTCGTACAGCGAAATCCGGCCGACCCGACCATCGGCCAGAAGGTAACTTTCCTGGCCCAGCGATTCTTCAAATTCCCGGTGAAAACTCGCTACAAGTTCTTCCAGGTCGCTCATGCTTTCCGCCCATTTCCACGAATGCCGTTCGCAGTCAGCTCTGCCGAATGCAATTCCTTTTTCCCAGCGGTTCACGCGATGGGTCCCGCAAACGAACCGTGTTGTCCCGGCTTCTCTGCGGACTGCACTTCCTTTTTTCCAGCAGTTGACGCTGGCCACGATCACAGGCCCGACGCTTCTGGAGCATATCTTCATTCACGGCTCCCTTTCGTTTCACCTGGCTACCGTGGATTCGGGCCGAACGTGCTCCTTGATTTCAGGAAGAGTCAGAAAGACCTCCGCACGATGTTTGGCGTCGCCGGTCTGAAGCAACACCACCAGCCGCGTATGTCCCTAGCGATTTTCTGGCTCAACGGACTCGCCAAAGGTAACTGATGCGATCCCGGTGACTTACCACGCGGGTAGGCCACACAGTATCTTGTGAACACGGGCGACATCGGTGGCATCCTCGTTTGGTGCATTTTAGACAGTTGCTATACTTGTATTCGAGAATCCAAACCGCGGCAATGGTCAACACTCGATTTTGTCTCTGATTGGCACAATGGCGACCGGCCGCGGAAACGGCAGCTATAGACGCCACCGGCTGGGAACCTGCCCGGGCTTCTTCCCCATTGGTATTTATCGCACAGTAACTACTGATGCCGCCGGTTGGGAATCTGCCTCAGCTTCCTCTCGTGGCTCGACGACCTGTTCGCGCCTATGGATGCAAGCGGTTCGGAATCTACCCCCAGTAGTGCCTACGACCAGACTCGCCGGGGTCAACGACGCAAGGGCGATGTCTCGGTCTGGGAATCTACTCCCCGGGAGTGCCTGCGACCAGACGCGCCGCGGCTAACGGCGGAAGGGCGATGTCCCGGTTTCGCGGCTGATGGTGTGTGGCAACTTGTTCCCGTGCCGTGTGCAGATTCCCCAGTGGCCGTGCAATGACGAAATGGCAACTCGCAATCGGCATGTCCACGTGCTTGGGCAGGTGCACAGAGTGCGGTGTGGAGATAGGCCGGGCGCCGTGTAATGACAAAAGCGCGGCTCGCCATCTGCAGGCCAAAGCGTTGGCTCAGGTATTACCGCAGCATTTGGTGGCCGACGCGGGCTATGATGCGGCGTGGGTGCACGAGTTTTGTCGGGAGCGATGGCGGGTAAACAGTTGGACACCGCTGGCGGTGCATAGTGGGGATGGTCAGGTGCGAGGCCACCGGCGTTCCCAGAGGAGGGAGATGCCGAAGGTGTACCGTCAGCGTTGGCACGTGGAATTGTTCCTAAGTGGGCAGAAGCGAACCACTGGGTCGCAATTGACGGCGTGGCGGTAGAGTTAGGCCTGGTAGCCAGGCGTTACACTGTCAGCCACAGTTGGGGGCGCGGCGGGGGAAAAACTGTAGGAGGATGGTCATGTACAGCGCCGGTGCTACACTGTCAGCCACAGTTGAGCACGTGGCGGGAGAAGACGTTGAACAATGAAGCGGCTCTGCGGGTGGTGGCTTACGCCGTTCGCCGTTAGTTTGCGCCCACACGCAACTATGTTTTCGACAGAGCAGTGTAATTCTTAGTCCTCGTCTTCCTTCTCTTCGTCGAGCTTCAGTTGCTTACGCAATCGCTCATATTCGCGCATCGCCTTCAGCGTCGGCACCAACGTGACTATGCAATACATAGCCGTGGGATCGGAGAAGGGTTTCTCAATAGCTTTCCACTCTCGGGCAATCTTCTTGAGTGCCTCGCTATATCCCATGTCCCACGGCCGCCAGTCGAGCGTAGGGCCGTGTTCGCGAACATACGCGTGGTACCAGCGTAGCCGTTCTTCGGGCGATAGACCCGGAGGCGGTTCTGGACCAATCCGAAACGTCTCCCCGGCCACTAAATAACCCTCTGCCAAACAATGTTTCAGGAGTCGAAGAGTCCTTTCCATAAGCTCTTCATCACTGATTTGAGACTCGTCGGACGATGCATCAATAACAGCGCTCCAAATATAACAAAGGGGCACGTCGCCATAGTGTGCGGATGCTAATATGTCAGCAAGAGCACGATTCCAATCGTAATCTGATCGCATATAGAAACTCCTAACCTATATGAATTTCTCTCCAGCGCTTGAATCTGCCTGAACCTCTTACTCTCTCGATAAAAATATCAATCGTTGCTCCACCTGACCTTGATTCCTCGCGGAAGATTAGACGGACAGTACCGAGGGCTGTGTCGGTGAGCTCTACCATCCGTTCTATTTCCTGGGCTCTATGCGCAGCAGTCAACGGCACCTCTACACCTCCTTGGGCATATTTATTGAAGATGTCCAGCAGCTCCTCTTCAGACTTGACAACGCGAACATGGCCTTGTTTCCCAGGCCGGCCTATTTTGCTGATATCCTTAGTTATATCGCACGCATTATGTGCCCAGACGGAGAAGGGCCAGGATTGGTCGCAGACAAAATACGTATGGAAGGAGCGAATGGCAAGATGTTAGGCCCACTCGTATTCCTAGGCAACTTAATTCCATCTTCACTCATTTTCGTTGCCAAGGATCCGCTTCCTAGCTTCCTCGGCTGACATGGGGGGTACATACTCTGCGGCATGAAGTACAACTGCATCTTCCGCACCTGCAACTTTCGAGGTCTGTGAGGGAAATTCAAAGTCAGTAAGAGGGCCAGGAGCTTTGCCCTCCAGATAGTAATGGCACAAATATGGGTCCACATGTTTTTCCAAATGATAGCGACTTAGGCCGAGAAGAACTCTTCGATCTCGTTTACTGATCTGAAGGAAAGAATCGCCATCTCGGACATAACGTATTTCAAGCTGCATTGAGGATCCGGCCGTTGGCATTACGACGGCATCAACGTATTCACCTAACAAAACATGCGCAATAGCCAACCAATCCAATAAATTTTTGTCTGTGATATAGATATCCAGAATCAGCCAACCATCCTGTTGCTGCTCAATATGATACTCTAGGGGCTTCGGAATCCATTTCTTTCTCATCGCTATCTCCCAACTAGAAAGTGTAAGTGCCAGTTCTCGAGCACCTCCCCTGTTTTGGGGTCTAAAAGTTCCAAGTGCACGTGCTTCCGGGCTACATCGTTAGGCTTGGCTCTATATTGCCATCTGCCATCAGCACTTCTCCACTTCCCTGGAGCCACCTTTATTATGTCACTACCTAACTTCTGCCTTGCAAGAGCTCTAGCTTCTCCCTCTGTTGTGAAATATGCATGGAGTTCTTTTGTCCGCTTACCCTTGAAATCCCTGACTTTGGCGACATCGATATCGCACGCATTATGTGCCCAGATGGAGAAGGGCCAGGATTCGTCGCAGACAAAGTAGGTGTGGAAGGAGCGGATGGCAAGGTTATAGACGCGTTCGTATTGGCCGGTGTCGTACAGCTCGGCGACCGCCACCCGCTGACCATCGTGGCTGACCAGCAAGTCGCCGGGTCGCAACTCGCCTGCCGGCACCCAGCCACGCCCATCCACATAAAACGGATGCTCCGCCGTGGTGCGGATGACCTGCCCGCTGGCCAGGTGCAGGTGCCAGATACGAGCCACGTTCTCGAACCGTGCCTCAACCTGGCTAACCAGCACCGGTGCATCCGGCTCCCATTCCAGTCGGGTGAGGATTTCGTCACCGACCTGGAACGTTTCAATCGCTTTCGGCCCGTGCGGCGTCAGCAACTTCGTCCCCGCCGCAAAACAGGCCCGCAATGCTTGAGCAACGCCAAATATGGCCCCGGCGCCATGTAAAGCTGCGCCAAGGTAGTCTCCTTGCTTATAAGCATCAATTGCATTGATAGCGTTGCCGATCGCTTCGACGCCTTGCCAGACGCGGTAAGCAGAGCCCGCAAAACGGAGCAAGGCGCTGCCAAAGGCCGCTAACGAGCAGGGGTTGACAAAAGCAGCGGCGATAGCGACCACCGTGCCGGTGATCGCTCCTGCTTGATACCAGGAACTTTGCTGCAGTTGTTCGAGAGTTTCGGGACTAAAGTAGCCAATTACACGGTCGGAGAGTCCGGCCGTCAGCCCGCTCAACAAGCCGGCGCCGAACTCGAGAGCCCTCTGGCCGTAATAGGCGGTTACTTCTGCAAAATAGTCAATAGCCTGCTCAGCTAGGCCAGCAAATGTTTGAAATGCCTGACCATAGTTGCCCGTCAAGAAATAATAAAAGCCTTGAGCAACCTGGTCTCGCCAGGTAGGATAAGTGCGGACTCGCTCAACTAAGTTTTCGCCTTCCCAGCGCAGGCTGTATACTTCCTTGGTAGTTGTGAGCCTGTTGGGATCGCCATACGAAGAGACACTGTTGGGAAGGTAAATGTCCTTGCCCCACCAACGTACGGAGGATTCGATGGTCTCTTCGCCGGTACTGCTATTGGAATCTCCCTGGCGATTGATTCGGTGCGAATTGAATCCGCGATAGTGGCTTTCCTGGATCCTCTCGGGGTCGGAATAATTCCAGTCGTAGTTGTGCCAGGTCTCCTGGATTTCTTCCATGAAGATGCTGCTGAAGTACGTGTTACCCTGTTGAGTAGTGCCCTTGCGATTGTCCGTTAGGTTTTCTTTGGTGAAGAAGTAACTCTGATGATGATTGGAAGTGGGAAGCAGAGGTTCGAAGGTTTCGTGGATAGTATCTAAGGTTTCCTTGCGCGACTTATTGCGTTGGTGATTGTGTTCGAAAGTGAAGTTGTCAGGATTTCCCCTGGTTGTGCGGCTATCTTTTTCAAAGTACCGGACCTCAGTTATACTCGTACTGGCACTATGAGTGCTACCATCGGGGGCCCAGTATTCGGAATGCTCACGGACAGCGCCCTTGGCGTACACCTGCTGGTTCGTGTCGGTCTCGAAACTGCGGGAAGCTTCTGTCCAGCTCGATCCATCGGAGGAGGTGAAGGTAGTTGTCACCTTTGCCTTTGTGTAATTGGGCTGATCAATGGACGTTTGGGTTTCGGGGGCAGTGGATTCGCGATAAGACCAGCTGACCGTACCGCCCTGCGAATCTGTGTATTGACCTTGCGCTTGTAGAAGGTAGCCAGAGCTGCTATCATCACTGGAGAAAACAGTACGGCTATATTGACCGCTGTTGCCGGAATAAATAACTCCATGGATAGTATCCTGATACTGGTTGTTGCCACTACCCCGTTCGAAGTAACTGCCACTGGCGTTATTAACCGGATCACTAGAGGTCTGCAACTTGCGATAAGCATTGTTGGCATTGACTTCGGTATAGCTGTTGAAGGTCCCCGAGCGATCCCCATTAGAGAGCGTGAATTCCCCGCGGGTTGTGCTCTCGGTATCCTCGGTCGAACGATAGCGGTTGTTCACGGTGTAAGTGATGGAGTCCTGTGTATAGGAACCGATCAGCCAGGTGTAATTGGTAACCTTCTGTGAGCTCCAGCTATGTTCTATTTTGGAACCCGTATACTGGTCCGGCCCCTGATAATCACGCGATTCCTTGCTCCACTGAGTACCGTTGCCGACGTCGCTGGTAAAGGTGTATTCCTTGGGTTGATTCGTGCGTGTGATCTCCCACCAGTACTTATTATCCCAAGACGGGTTGCGTGAGCGGTCCTGCTTGTAAGTGCCACCGATAAGCTTACCGGATGCATCCAGCTGGCCATCTTGTTGGGTATGATCTTCCCAGGCAGCCGAGTTATAAGTTCTGCTGAAGTAACTATAGTTAGCAGAATTGTCCCAAACCTGATGAGTCTCCAATAAGTATTGGAGTTCCGTATCGGTCCCTGAAACTTCTGTTTTCTGGCGCAGGTGATAAGTCTGGGTTAGTGGAGCCGACGAGAAATGGTACTGATTCTTTGATTGTGAATGGGAATCGGTGGTGCGGAGCCAAGAGGTAGTGGTTCGTCCAGGGGCAAAATCTTGGGAGGTATTCCAACGCGACCAGATACCGACATAGACGGTACTCCCTTGCGTATTAAGCTGTGAGTTGCCGCTCGACGTAACCGTCAGTTCCAATGGTTGGCCCGTACTATCCCAGGAGCCGTTGTAGTTTACATCCTGCGTATAGTTTCCGGCACGGTCTTCATCCGTGATGTAACGGCTGTCCCAGCTATAGTTTGGATAGTCTTTGTGATAGATACTGACGGAATAATAACGGTTTCGGAGTAATTGGCCTTCCTCGTGATGGGCGGAACTGTATGTGGCGGAGTCTAAATGGTCGCCGACCCAGGTTATATTTCCGGAAATGGAACCTCTATAGTTGCTTTGGGTTTGATAGTCCGTCAGCCATGCAGAAACCTCGCGGATGTTCGCTCCGTTGCTGTCGGTCTGGGAAGAGCTGGAACGTCCGGTGGCGTAATAGCGGTAAGCGTATTTTCCCTGGTAGTTGGAATCGTTAGTGATCTGAAATTTCTGGAGTGTTTCGGGGGTGGGCGGAGTATAGCGAACAGTGTAAACAGTATTTTGCGAGTCGGAACGATAAAAACTTTCCAGATAAGAGGTGCCGGTGGCCACGTCGCGGAAGAAATCATCCGGTAGGTTCTCGACGGGGGGAAGTTGCGGCGATGGAACATTAGCAGACTGGTCGCTGATGGTGTATTGACCGGTAAAGTTGCCGTTCGCGGTAATTGTGTAAATCAAGGTGTTGGGATTTTCTTCGGCACCATTTTCAGAAGGTGTTTCGCTACCAGCTGGCTGAGGTTGCCAGACTGCATTCCAGGATTGATTGAGGCCAAAACTGAAGAAGTAGGTGCGGCCGTTAGTGGCGGCGAAACTTCCCGAGCCGGTATAGGTAACCTGGTCTTGCAGTGTCTGTTTTGACCAGTTGTAGTTATTCAAATTCGTTGTCGCGGTATCAAACCAAGAATCACTTGCGGAACCAAGAGGCATAATGGTATATGAGGAATTAGTAGGGGAAACCTGGTAAGTGTATTCGTAACCGACGTGGTCATAGTGGAAAACATATTCGTCCTGAACGCGGAGCCAGGCCGTATAAGTTACGGTACCGGTTTCTGATACGGAAGTGGCACCGTCGCTGTTGGAAACGGAGATGGAACTGGAAATGGCCGTTTCAAAATAAGCAGTGGCGTTATCAGCGGTGAGCTGCACTGTATAGCTTCGTTGGTAGCTGCCGGAGAATTGGGCCAGTTGATAAGCTACCGTCGCAGGTTGGTTGGCGTTGGTGACCGGAGCATTGGCAAAGGTCGGGTCGTTATCGAGTGCTTGCAACCAGGCCGTAAACACGTCGGGGGAATTCTGGAGTTGCTGGAACTGCTGAGCAACATCGTCCGGCATGTTAGGAGGCTGACTGATGTCCGGGAACGAACCGTCGAATTCCGGGTCACTCAGCAACTGCGGATCTATCCAGGAATCGGAGAGGTTGCTGTCCGTATCTAGTTGAAACCATGAGTCGTCCGAAATGTGCGAGCCACAATTGGAATTGTCGGAAGATAGGCCGCCTCCGTCGGTAGGACTGTTTTGCGTGGTGCTTGTGGAATCTTGCGTGACAACGGAAGAGTTGTCAGTACTGCTGTTCGAAGGACCAAGTTGGTCGTTGCTGGTACTGGAGCTGCTGGTTTGCGTCGTGGCAGAATCTGGGTTCGAATTGCTGCCGGGAAGCAAGGTGCCATCTGAGGTGGAAGAATCCGGTGGACTACTGGGATTGTTCGCAGCGTCCGGTGCGTCGAGAATGGTCCAGGTAAATGTAACGGAGTGGGATTCCGTGCCGTCGGAGGCGGTGAGGGTGATAGTGAAGTCCACACTGGGCTGGTCGGGGTGGGCGATGGAGTAATCCGGACTGCCGGTGATAACGCCACTAAGAGCGTCCAGGGTAAGGCCCGGCGGCAAGCCGCTAGCGGTGAATGCGATACTGCCGGCAGTTTCGGGTGGAGGTTGCGTGTACTGGAGATACTCATTCAGGTGGAGCGAGACAACTTCGCCTTCTTGCGTGAATAGCGGCCCCGGATTTTGCAACGTGAAATAACTGGCTGGAGCGGTACGGTCTTCGAGTTGTTCAAAACGCAGCAAGATAGGCTTGGCATACGAAACTGGTCGAGCCGGCCAGAGGAACCGGCGTAACTTCAATCCCAATTGGCGAGCCCAATGGGCAAGACATAGTCTCTGCGAGAGAGAGACTTCTCTTCAACATGACTGCTCCCTCCTCGAATGTTCAGGACCCGGATTTTGCCTAGTAGCGATCGCAGCAAAGAGTCGGTGGGAAGGTCAAGGGGTAATTTGGCTGCCTCATCCCCACTTTTGGGCTTCGGAGAAAAGCGCTCCCAGAAGGGCATTAAGTGCTTCGGCGGCCCGCACCTGCATTCGCTCAATCATCTGTCGCCCAATGAAAAACAGACTACACGCTCCCTGGCGATTACTGCTGCACCACATCCCAGGCAAATAGCGCCGCATGGCCACCAAAGCCACTGCCAGCAAAATCCAGTACGCCAACGCCAGAATCAGCAGCAGGCGATCGAACCAATCGCGGCACATCCGTGCCGACTTACGTTAAGAAACACCAATGCAAGAATCAGTAGCAAGCGCTCCAACCAGTTGGCACGAGTGATGATATAGGTCGCCATGAGTGATCAACGTGTCGCACTAGCCCCAGCCTAATCGTCGGTTCTTAGCATGCTGTTCATATTAGCCTGGAGGCCCTGGGGGATACGTCGCGTACAGCCAGGCCTTACCGCCGGTGCTTAGTATTGCCGCAACAACTCTTCGGATTTACGAAGCTTATAACTTCACAAAGCACATCAAGTCAACCTAATCGTCGGTCCTTGGCATGCTGTCCATATTAGCCTCGAGGACCCAGGAGGATTCATCGCGTACAGCCAGGCCGTAACACCGGTGCTTAGTATTCCGCAACAACTTTTCGATGCTCCTCCGCCGTGCGTAAATCATGCCCGTGTATGCACTGGGTGCGCCAGCTCGGTCATCGGATACCTGCACGCATTCCGATGCTGCGGCAAGGTTTCATATCTGTAAGCCGCCAGATGGTACGCCACCGAATGCGATTAGCGGAACTGCATTTTTTGAACAAGCGAAGGCTAGCCCAGTTCGTGGGGTCGCCGTTTAAGATTCCTAGGATGAATCTTTCGCTGCGACCGATGGCGAGGGACTCAGGTTAGCGGCCTGCGCATTGCACTAGCGGTCCAGATGCATCCGTGATAAGCCACCGCTAGTTGCCATCGGTCAACCATGACTGGTCCTGATTAGGAACCACTGATCATGCAACGGCAAACGGTGGCGAATCCTGGAGCGCGTTGGAAACCATGCTTAGTGGCCTTATGAGTGCAGGTGACCAGATGTCGTCCCAGTTCGGTCAAGCTTTTGCGTCGCACTGGCAGAGCTGTTGTGACCCAAGCCACTAGCATTTTCCTCTGCCTGATGCTTTCAGCCAGCTAGGTTGCCAGGCCAGCGACGCTGCCGAGACCAAATCGGCCAGCGTTTCTCTCCGCTTTTTGTCAGACGCATAACTGGTGAACCGATCGAACCACAGTAGAATTGAAACGAGTGTGGCTGACTTGCCTCAGCACTCGCCGCTTGGTCGAGGATGACAAGCTTAACCCGCTGGCTCGCCCTTGTTCTCCGTCGTGATTAGACTGGTGGCCCACGGCAAAACTTCCAGGGATTGGATGGCGGTTCCCTCCGTAGGTTCTGGTGGCAGTGGGCGACCTTTTCTAAACATGTACGAACATAGGACTTCGGGGCCACCGCCATTTTTTCCGCACTCCCCATAAAACTGGGGATGGATCAGTCTCGGAATAGGTTGTCTCCTGGAATCTAATATTATTCGCCTGAGCGCAAGCAGTTCCGGAGGTAACTCGCGTTGCGGTAACGAAGCGGCTAAAACACAGGCGAATTCGACGCAGGATCGGCGTCATGTTGGTTGGTCGGCTTGGTGAGCCGTCTAAGCAGAAGCGAATGCAAAGAAGCCCCCGGGCGGTGGCAATGTTTCGGGCTAACATGACCTGTCCTGCGTTTAAGCAGGAGGAAATGCCAAGAAACATCGGCACTCAAACTAGAGCCTTCAGGTAATCGCGGACCGTCGGCTTGCAGGAAGCGCCGACACTATTCTGCCAATCAAACGGCCGGCCAGGCATTCCAACCGAAGGAACTACCCCCGGCAGGATTCGAACCTGCGACCTGCGGTTTAGGAAACCGCCGCTCTATCCGACTGAGCTACGGGGGCAATCTCGCCAAGTCGTTGCCGTTTAGCGTGGCGGTTGACTGTTGTTCATCGAGTTTGATTTCGTCCGTGGGAAATCTGGCCGGGTCGTTGCAGCTTAGTGTGGCGGTGTCAAGATAATGGTTCCGCCAACTAGGCCGGTAGTCTGGCCAGGTCGTTGCAGCTTAGCCGTGGTACTTCTGTGTATCCAGCCCGATAGTGTTCGGGCAGGGGCGTGCAAGCTGCTCCTGCCTAGGCCGAGGTGGCAGTAATAGCGTTGATACTATCAACTTGCCCGGGTGCGCAAGCTACTCCTGGCCAAGCCAAGGGCGATTGCGCGCGTAGCCGCGGTATGTGGCCCGAATTTCGCGGAAGATCGGCACGTCCATGAGCAGTACTAAGAAAATCGGTTACTCGGCGTGTTGCTCATCCTGACCACGGGGGCTTGCGAGCCCGCTCTTTCCATCTGCGAGTGGTTATCCACCCGACCGCGGTGCTGATTCTGCTACGGTTACTGCGGAGTAATGCCTGGCAGCATCACGCCGGGCTTACACCCACGGCTCCTGATCAAGGCGGTTTACTGGCTAGCAGACCAGGTCAATGAATCCTATCAATGTTTTTCGGCGGTTGCCAGGTTAATTTCGATTTACGAGCTGCGCAGGACCGCCGCCGTCAAATTGCAACACGCCAAGTTATTATGGACTTGGATTTACGAGGCCGATGCCAGGAGCATAGAGACGGCAAGATAACGCGAGAAGCTTCATATAAATAATGCCGCTACGTCTAACCGGGAGCACAAGCGATGAGCGATGAATTTCCGCGTTTGGGATTTTTGGGGGCTGGGAAAATGGCCGCGGCTCTGGTGCGCGGCGTGCTGGCTGCGGGTCTGACCACGCCGGATCGCATCTACGTCAGCAGTGCTCGGGAAGAATCGCGGCGTGGCCTGGCCCGGACAACGAACGTCCAGGCTGTGGAAAGTAACTGCGAGGTGGTAGGCAAAAGCGAGGTGGTGGTGCTGGCGGTCAAACCTCAGGTGGCCGCGACAGTCCTTCGAGAAATAGCCCCTGCTGTCCAGGAACGCCATCTGCTGATTTCGGTGGTAGCGGGACTACGGCTGGCGACGATGCAGGCGATTTTAGGGCCGAGAGTGCGACTGGTGCGAGCGATGCCGAACACTCCGTGCCTGGTGGGCGCAAGTGCCACGGCTTACTGCAGCGGAAGCACAGCCCGGCCAGAAGATTGTGCCCTGGTGGAGAGGATTTTCCAGGCGGTGGGAGAATGTCTGGCGGTTCCCGAAGAATGGCTCGATGCCGTCACCGGACTGAGCGGAAGTGGGCCAGCGTATGTGGCCGTGGTGATCGAAGCGTTGACCGATGGTGGAGTGCGAGCGGGCTTGCCGCGGGAGGTGGCGTATCGGCTGACGTTGCAGACGGTGCTGGGCACGGTTCGACTCCTGCGGGAATGCCAACTGCATCCGGCACAGCTCAAAGATCAGGTAGCCAGTCCGGGCGGAACTACCATTGCCGGGTTGCATCGGCTGGAAGAAGGGGGATTGCGAGCGGCGTTGATTAACGCAGTCGTCGCTGCTACTGAGCGAGCGCGGCAACTGGGTGCCGTGGAAAATGCCGGCTGTGCCAGTCAAGCCCCGGCCGCTTCCGATTGAACCTGGATTGTCGTTGGGTGTTGCAGAGCGGCCTGGATGTCCGCTGGCAAGAGTGTGTCCATCTGGGCATCGTTGCGCAACCACATTCTTTCGAGGATTTGCGGGCGGAGTTGCAAAAACACCTCGGCCAGATGGGGGTCGAACTGGGTACCGGCATGTTTGCGAATCTGCTGGAACGCTAAATCCGCGGGCATGCCGGGGCGGTAGGGGCGATTGGAAGTCATGGCGTCAAAGGCGTCTGCCAGGGCCACGATTCGCGGCAGCAGATCAATTTCCTCGCCTTTCAGGCCGTCGGGATACCCTTTGCCGTCCCAGCGTTCGTGATGGTGGCGGACAATCGGAATGTAGGGGCGCAGGTCGGGTAGCGTTTCCAGGATCGCCGTTCCTTTGATGGTGTGGGATTTCATGATTTCGAATTCTTCCTGGGTGAGTGGCCCGGCTTTGCGGAGGATACGATCGTCTATGCCGATTTTGCCGATATCGTGCAGGGGAGTGCCAATTTCGAGAATGCGGCGTTTTTCGGGGGGAAGCTTGATGGCATCGGCGAGCATGAGCGCATATTCGGTGACGCGCAGCGTGTGGCCGCCGGTGTATGGATCGCGCATTTCCACTGCCTGGGCCAGGGCGGTCACGGTTTGGACAAACATCTCGCGTTGCTTTTCCAGAAGCTGAGCACACTCGATGCTTGCCGACACACTGGCAGCCAGAGCGTCGGCCAGGCGTAAGTCCTCCTCGGTGAATGGCGACTGCGAGAAATGGCGATCCAGATGGAGCACGCCGAGTTTTTTGCGTGGCGAACGCAACAAGGCACAGATAATGGACGACATGGCTCCTTCCATGATGCTGGAACTGGCCTTCAACTCGTTCGAAACACGAACATCGCGGCACAGGAGCGACTCTCCCTGAAGGAAGCAGCGTTGCGCTAAACTGCTGCTGTACCAGGTGCGGGTGGCCAGTTCCCGTTCCCCCGTGGAAACCGCACGAATCTTGAGTTGCGCTTCCCGCTCGTCCCACAGCACAATAGCGGCGCGCTGGGCGTCCAGAGCCCGTACCGTATCTTCCAAAATGGCCTGCAGCAGTTCATCCAGCGATTCGCTGTGTGTCAGATGGTAGCTGGCCCGCAACAGTACCAGCAAGCGATCACCCGCCTGGGGTTTATCACTGAGCACCCCTGCCGCAACTTGTAATGCCTGGTCCCAGCTATGCTGAGCGCTGGATTCAACTAAGAAATTCTTGGAAGGGGTCTCCACAGGAAACCTGGGGGTTTCCTCTTCGACGACCACCGCCAGGAATAACACATTGCCGCACTGTAACAGATCGCGGGGTCGAATACGCCGTTCGACCATGCCCACCCGCACGCCATTGAGAAAGGTGCCGTTGGTGCTGCCCAGGTCACGCACCACCCAGCCCTGATCGGTGTAATGGATTTCGGCATGCCGGCGACTGACAGAAGGATCGTTGATAACGACCTCCTGACCTTCCAGCCGACCAATGCGCAAGGTTCCACTCGATTCCCAATACCGACCTTCCCATTGAGGACTGACCGCTTTCAGGCGAATACGCGGCACAGGAGTTCTCCTCAAGCAAGTCTGGGCACAACCCAGGTGCAGGCAGGCGAGGATTGCTTCGGGCTGGGCTGCCAGCGCAGCGCAGTGAGCCGATTTGCCATCGGCAGCACCAGGTTTTCCCGCAGTCCAAGCAACTATAGCTCACGTTTTTCCGCAAAAAGTCGCTTTAGACGCGCTATTCGATACCTTTCGTGCTTCGATTACGCTCAGACCGAAAAAACCAGATGGCGGATGGAAAAAATTTCAGTTCGGTTGACGCTGGCAGTTCATCGGGCAGACTTGAATGACTGGTCGGGACGGCGACTTTGCCAACCGAGCCATTGCAACATCGGCTACAGGAGCGAACCCAATGAAGCGCGTGGTGATTCTGGCCACAGCGGTGATGGTGATGAATGGCTGTGCGAGTTGCCCCTCGCATCCGTGGCTGAGCCGATTGTTTCGCCGCGATTGTCCGCCCGTGTTAGAAGCACCGCCTGCGACTTCCCTGACGGTGCCTGCTCCTGTGGTGACCGAAGCTCCCCCGCTACCGCCACCGCGAGTTTCGGAAATGATGCCGAGTCCCCGGCTGGCTCCCGAATATCCGGCTCCGCCCAATTCCCACCAGCCTTAGTACCGTTTCGTGGACCGGACTGCACCTGTCTGCTCCGTGCTGGTGTGGCATCCTAGATCGCTTTAGTACCGTCCCGCGGGCTGACTTGCACCGAGTCGGTTCTGCAAGCGGTATCATTGATTCTCCGAACTCATCGGCAAAGCGTATGTAACGGTGTCCGAGACCGGCACCGGTTGCAACCTTTTCGCCGCAGCCATTTGCAACTTTTTCGTTTGACGAACAGGGGCGAAGTTCGTACACTGCATCGGCGCTTTTACCCGGTTGGCGTCGCGGTTCCGGGGTGGGAAGTCGGACAAAGCCCGGCTAATCGCGGCCCATTTCCCTACCACTCCGGACTCGCCTTCGCCAGCAACCAAGGAGCAAAGAAAAGCTATGGCGAAAAAATACGTCTATTTCTTCGGTGGCGGCAAAGCGGAAGGCACGGCCGAGATGCGCGATCTGCTCGGTGGCAAAGGGGCCAACCTCGCCGAGATGACCAACATTGGCCTGCCTGTGCCACCGGGCTTCACCATTACCACGGAAGTGTGCACTTACTACTACGCTCACAATCGCACGTACCCGCCCGAACTCAAGGAGCAGGTGGATGCGGCGCTCAGGCGAGTCGAGGAACTGGTCGGGGCCCGTTACGGTGACCCGAAAAACCCCCTGCTCGTTTCCTGCCGATCCGGGGCGCGGGCCAGCATGCCGGGCATGATGGATACCGTGCTCAATATCGGTTTGAATGACCGCACCGTTCAGGGGCTCATTGAGCAAACCAACAACGAACGTTTTGCCTGGGATGCCTATCGCCGGTTTGTCGCCATGTACGGCGACGTGGTGCTGGGACTCAAACCGCAGTCCAAGACCGAGATAGACCCGTTCGAAAAAATCCTCGAAGACATGAAACACCGTCGCGGTGTCCACTATGACACGGAGTTGACGACGGCCGATCTGAAGGAACTGGTGCGCTTGTTCAAGCAGGCGATTCGTGAACGGCTGGGCAAGGAGTTTCCCGAAGACCCGTATGAGCAGCTCTGGGGAGCGATCGGGGCGGTGTTCGGTTCCTGGATGAACGATCGGGCAGTGGTCTATCGCCGGCAATTCAACATTCCGCACGACTGGGGCACCGCCGCCAACGTCCAGGCGATGGTCTTCGGCAACATGGGCGAGGATTCATGCACCGGTGTGTGTTTTACCCGCGACCCGGCCACTGGAGAAAAGGTGCTCTACGGCGAGTATCTGACCAATGCTCAGGGTGAGGACGTAGTCGCCGGTATCCGCACGCCCAAGAAGATTGCCGAACTCAAGCACGAAATGCCGGCTGTTTACGAACAACTCGAACGCATCCGCGAGATTCTCGAACGGCATTACCGCGATATGCAGGATATCGAGTTTACGGTGCAAAAAGGCAAGCTCTACATGCTGCAGACCCGCAACGGCAAGCGAACCGGTTTCGCGGCGGTTCGCATCGCCGTGGATATGGTGGACGAAGGTTTGATCACCAAGGAGGAAGCTCTCAATCGTGTCGAACCGGACGCGCTGAACCAGTTACTGCAGCCGATCTTCGACCCGGAGGCCAAACGCCGCGCTATCGCGGAAGGTCGCCTGCTGGCCAAGGGAATCAATGCCGGGCCTGGTGCAGCCACGGGCAGAATCGTCATGCACGCCAGCGACGCGGAAGCCTGGACCCAGCGAGGTGAAAAGGTCATCCTGGTACGCCGCGAAACCAGCCCCGAAGATATCCGTGGCATGACCGTAGCGCAGGGAATCCTGACCGCGTTCGGTGGCGCCAGCAGTCACGCTGCTCTGGTCAGTCGGCAGATGGGCAAAGTCTGCGTGGTCGGTTGTGGTGCGCTCAACATCAACTACGAAGCAGGCGAAATTCGCGTCGGCAACAGAGTGCTCCGCACCGGCGACTGGATCAGCATTGACGGATTCACCGGCGAAGTGCTGGAAGGTCAGGTGGCTACTCGACCCAGCGAGGTCGTGCAGGTGCTTTTGGAGAAAAGCCTCAAACCGGAACAGTCCCGCGTTTATCAGCAATTTGCGGAACTGATGGCCTGGGCCGACGAGAAACGCAAACTCGGTGTGCGCACCAACGCCGATCTGCCTAACCAGGCCGCTGAGGCTATCGCGTTCGGAGCCGAAGGAATCGGTTTGTGCCGCACCGAACACATGTTCTTCGAGGGCGACCGCATTGACGCCATGCGGGAAATGATCCTTGCCGAAACCACCGAGGATCGCCGCAAGGCACTGGCGAAATTGTTGCCGTATCAGCGGGGCGATTTTGAGGGCATATTCCGCGTGATGCAGGGTCGTCCGGTGACCATCCGCACGCTTGACCCACCGTTGCATGAGTTCTTGCCGCAGACGGAAGAAGAGCAGGCGAAACTGGCGAGCAAACTCGGCGTGCCGCTCGAAAAAGTGCAGCGGCGCGTCCGCGAATTGCACGAATTCAACCCGATGCTTGGTCATCGTGGTTGCCGACTCGGTATCACCTACCCCGAAATCACCGAGATGCAATGCCGGGCCATTTTCGAGGCCGCCTGCAAAGTGCAAAAAGAAGGCATCCCGGTCGAACCGGAGATCATGATCCCGCTGGTCGGTTTCCCACGCGAGTTACAGGAGCAGGCGAAAATCGTTCATCAGGTGGCCGAGCAGGTCTTCCGCGAACAGGGCGTGCGTGTGCCTTACAAAGTCGGCACCATGATCGAAGTGCCGCGGGCCTGTGTCGTCGCGGATCAGATTGCCGCCGAAGCTCAATTTTTCAGTTTCGGCACCAACGACCTGACCCAGATGACCCTGGGCATGAGCCGCGACGATTACGGCGCTTTCATCCGCGAGTACATCGAACGCGATATTGTGCCCCGCGATCCGTTCCAGACCATTGACACCGAGGGCGTGGGCGAGTTAATGCGCATGGCCGTGCAGAAGGGCCGCAGTAAACGCCCCGACCTGAAAGTCGGCATCTGCGGTGAACATGGCGGCGATCCCGACACGGTCAAGTTCTGCCACAAAATTGGTCTGGATTACGTCTCCTGCTCGCCGCGACGTGTGCCGATTGCCCGACTCGCCGCTGCTCAGGCTGCTTTGAAAACCAGCAAGTCCGACTAATTTTCCCGGCTTTCAGGCAGACGGCGGGGCAGCTTGACCGTGAAAGTCGTACCGCGACCCACCAGGCTTTCGACACGAATACGGCCCTGGTGGGCTTCAATGATTTGCCGGCAGATGCTCAAACCCAACCCGGTCCCTCCCTGACCATTTTCGTCGGGCTGCCTGGTGGTGTAGAACGGCTCGAAAATGGTGCGTAATTTGTCCGCAGGAATACCGACGCCCGTATCCTGGATGACAATCTCCACCATGTCGGTCTGCGGATTTTCGCGTACCTGCACCGTGAGTTGTCCACCTTGCGGCATAGCCTGCCGAGCATTGAGGATCAGGTTGAGCAGCAGTTGCTGGATCTGCCCGGGGACCACGGGAGCCTGAGGTCGGCCCTGATAATTCTTTTCCAGGCGGATTTTATGACGCTGCAGGTCGCGTTCGGTGAGGGCGAGTACCTCCTCGACCAGCGCGACGATGTCGGTCATCTCCCGACGCAGATTGTTTTTGCGGAGCAATCCCAGCAAACTGAGCGTGATGGTCATGCCGCGCTGACTGGCCTTGAGAATCCGTTCGAGAGCGTCGCGGCGTTCCTCATCGGAGTCGGCCTGCAAACCCAGCCGCGCGAAATTCACAATCGTGGTCAGCAGGTTGTTGAACTCGTGGGTGATGCTCGAGGTGAGCAAACCGATCTGGCTGAGCATTTGCAGCCGTGCTATCTGCTGGCGTAGCTGTTCGACTTCCGTCGCTGGAGATTCCTGCACGGAAGTGGTCATGCCGGTTCGCCTCCTTGCCCGCAGGGGGACGCCGCAACTTTCCCCCGGCTGGTTTTCCACCAGCCGCATCCGCGCTTTGATCCGGGTCAGATTGCCGACTGGCATAGGTATCGGTTGCCCGGCAAGGCGAACTTCACCGCAACTCTCGGTGGCAGCGCTTGTTAAGACAAGAAGCTGGACGAAAGTGGCGAGAATGAAATCACTGGGGCTGGTTGCAGCCGACTAAGCCAACTATTGCCTCTGGCGAGATGCGGTAAAAGAGACAATCTGCCATGGCCTTACTGCCGTCCGGACGGAATCGTTTGTGCGGGCTGCTCTTTGGGTCCCGCAGCATCTCCGTCTGGCTGGAACATGCCTCTACCAGGTGGACACGGAGCCTCGGGGCACCAGAGGGTCTCCATTTCCGTCGCGCTGGAAGATCGCCCTTGTGTGTCAGCCGATAAGCCTGACTGTAGCCAAGCAACCAACCCGCTATTTCCGTCGCGCTAAAAGATTGCCCTTCCGTGGCGTGCTTTGGTGCCTGCAAAACAATGAAAGGTTGACGCGGATGCGACAGCTTCCCCGGCGTGTCTTGCCGCCCAGGAAGTGAACCGACCAGCGGCAACGCATTTACCAAATCCCGGCTGACTGACACCGACCGCTCTTGAATGGACATGCGAAAGCCGCGCGAAATACACGTTTCCATGTGCAATCGCGTCGCACACGCCACGGGGGGCTTACGCCCCCCGCTCCTGGTGCTGTTGCAACGACCGTTCGCCGGAAAGAATGGCGATTTCTGCGGTGCACAAACGCATATTCCCAGGAGCGTCGCACGTCAGTCCGCCGTGGGTGTGATTATCGTGCTTGCAAGGGGAAACGATTTCGTCATCAGCGGGTACGGTCATGAACGAGAGCGTCGCACGTCAGCCCGCTGTGGGTGTGGCCGGGCGAGTGTTGTCGGTAATGTGCTGGAAACGCACCTGTAAGCGCGTTTGCGAAACCACGGGGGGCTTACGCCCCCCGCTCCTGGTGCTGTTGCAACGACCGTTCGCCGGAAAGAATGGCGATTTCTGCGGTGCACAAACGCATATTCCCAGGAGCGTCGCACGTCAGCCCGCCGTGGGTGTGAGTGTCGCGCTTGCAGCGGGAAACGATTTCGGGATGACCGGCTATGGTCATGAGCAAGAGCGGCGGGCGTCAGCCCGCCGTGGGCTGCAAACCGCATCTCCAACAGCAATGCGATGAATTTCCGCGTTTCGAGTTCGCATGCGGAGGGTATTCCACGGGGGGCTTACGCCCCCCGCTCCTGGTGCTGTTGCAACGACCGTTCGCCGGAAAGAATGCCGATTTTTGCGGTGCACAAACGCATATTCGCAAGAGCGGCGGGCGTCAGCCCGCCGTTTTTTGTTAGCACGGTCGTAGAGCCGTTCGGTCAGCGGCAAGCAAGCCGTCGCCTGTTCGGCAGGATTGCCGCATCGCCGCTGGGCCAGCGAAACGAAAACACACCCAACGCCGACTAAGCCGTCACCCATTCGGCAGGATTGCCGCATCGCCGCTGGGCCAGCGAAACGAAAACACACCCAACGCCGGCTAAGCGGTCGCCCATTCGGCAAGATTGACGCTTCGCCAGGTTTGCCAGCCTTTGTTTCTGTGATGTTGACTTCCTTGAGCGGTTGCCCATGCGACAAGACTGCCGTTTTGCCAGTGTCAGCGTGGTCTTTTGTCGGAAATAAGGCTGCGTGCAGCGCGAGTGAATCCAGACTGGACAAAGGCCCGCGGGAGCAGATCGGTTTCTTCGGCAGCTGAACGTCCTATTTCATGTCGCGGCGATCTCCAATATGCTTCTCACCAGAGCCGCTGGCCCAGGATCAACGCTCATGGCAATCGCTGCGATGCAGGGACATTGCCGTCGCTGAGCTGGTCCCCGCTTACAGCTCACGCTCGTCCCAATCGCTGCGATGCAGGGGAGACTTTTGCGCTCGCTTTTGTCCGTGGGGCATGTGTCACGCCGACCGCAATCGCTGCGATGCACGAGCATTGCTTCCACCCGGCTTGTCGCTGATGACAGGTCGCAGTCATCGGAATCGCCGCAATGCAGGGGGCAATGATAATGGCCTGGCCGCTGATGAAAACAGGGGACTCCTGCGAATCAGAATCGCCACAATTCCGGCGCGATTGCGAGCCCGGCGGTTAGCGACAACCTGAACCGCTCGCTCATCGGGATCGCTACCCAGAGGGTAATTGGGGAAATAGCCGTGGCTTCGCTGTCGGTCTGGTTGCAGCAGCGCTTTCGTGAACTGTTATTCGGGGTGCGAGATTTCGTCTTTCCCCCGATTTGCTGGCTATGCGGTCAGGTCATGGAAACCGAGCCGGATTTTTGCCGTTCCTGCCAGGAGAGATTTCGAGAATCTTACCGTCGCGCCTGCTGGCGTTGTGGGCGGAGTGTGGGGCCATTTGCCGATACTTCGGGCGGTTGTGATCGGTGTGCGGGAGAGCATTATCCGTTCCGGTCGGTGCGGCGGTTAGGGCGATACGAAGGCGTGCTGCGTGAGGCCATTCTGAAAATCAAGCATTTGAACGGCGAAGGACTGGCCGTGGCATTAGGCCGATTGCTGGGTCAGATGTTAGCCCAGACCGATTGTCCGTGCGACGCGGTGGTTCCTGTGCCGTTACACTGGCTTCGCTACTGGCAACGCGGTTACAATCAAGCCCAGGCCATCGCGGAAGGGATCGCCCAGGTGCTGGGTAAACCGGTTCTGCCACGATTGCTGCGCCGCCAGCGTTATACGCCCAGCCAGCCAAACCAGCCGGTAACCAGGCGTGAGGAGAATTTACGGGGCGCGTTCGCTTTAGGGCGGGGAGCGTCGCATCTGCCCTCGGCGATCTTGCTTGTGGACGATGTGATGACCACGGGCAGCACCTTGCGGGAAGCGGCCCGAGTGTTGCGTTCTGCCGGGGTGCGACAAATCCATGTCGCGGTTCTGGCCAGAGCCGAACACTGAATCGGAATGAGTGACACCGAGCAGTCCGCCCGGCAGACGAGGGCGCGGTCGCGCCCAGGAAATTCGCTGATGTTTGGCGACGCAGCGGAAACTACGTTGCAGGCGCAGCTGCACCTTCGCGGGACGAATCGGCTTTTGTGCACTGCTGAGCCACGGCGAAAGAAATCCGGCAAAAAGAGAAAACTGTAGGGGGCAAAATCTTCGTGGGCAAATGAAATCGAGGTCGGCAAATGCTGGCGCAGTTTCTGGAGTTTACTTCTGTTTGCCAGGCCGCGAATTTTGTGCCTGTCGTGCAACCGTTGCGATGCGCATTATGCCGAGTTTGTCGCAGGCATTTTTGCTCAAGTCGCAGGTGCGCAGCGTTGACACTGCCTCGGGCCAAAAGTAAACTTCAGGCGAACTCGGCAAGCTCCGGGCGGTCGTGAAACAAGCTTCTCCACACCATCCTTTTCGGCCGCGAATCACCCAGCCGACAGCGCGGCCCAGCGGGGTCCGGCATGCACACCTATCAGCTCTACCAGCAACTGGCCGCAGCTTCTCAGACGCCGGAAAGCGGATTTTACCTCTCGGAATTATCCACACCGGCGCGCTGGCCGTTACTGACCTTCCTGCCCACAGCTTACGAACCAGGCTATGCCTATCCGTTGCTGGTGTTTTTGCACGGTCGCGGTGGCAGCGAACGCCAGTTGATCCCCTGGATGCCAGCTCTGTCGCAGCGCAATTATGTGGCGATCGCTTTGCGTGGCCTGCAAATGGTTCGTTGCGGCAAGTGCCGGCGTGGAGCTGCTTCGGTCGGCTTGCGGTCGCAGCCTGGTTACACCTGGCGACTACCGGCCAGCGCAGATGGTGCTATCGAAGAGTATGTGTTCGAAGCCATCGCCCAGACGCAACAACGTCTGCATATTCACCCGCAACGCATTTTCCTGATGGGTTTCTGCGAGGGTGCAGAAGTGGCGTATCGGCTGGCGTTGCGGTATCCGGAGCGGTTTGGCGGGCTGGTGGTGCTGAACGGGGCGTTGCCATCGTGCCGACCTTTGTTGCGATTGCCCCAGGCTCGCCAGCTGTCGGTCTTTATCGCCCACGGCATCGCCAATGCCGTCTTACCGTTATCCGCCGCACGGCAAGCAGCTTCCCTGCTGTACACGGCCGGGCTCAACGTGCAGTTTCGCGTTTATCCCACCACTCACCGGCTCCATCCGGCCATGTGGCAGGATGCCAACCGCTGGCTGATGCAACTGATCACCGCCCGACCGTAATCGCTGGCCATTTATGGCGAGCGTTCGTGAGGCTACCGCGCGTGGCCACTTGTTACTTACGAGCATTGCCCGCCGCGTCATGGGCGTTTGCAACCTTGTCCGTCTGCGTTAAGAGACGTATTCCAGGTCTCTGCCGCACGGTGCAAACAAGCCCTGCTGTGTGGGAACTAAAACGCTGCCAGGTTCGTCAAAAAGCTAAGACCGGGGGACTGCTGCCGAGCTTGGCGATCTTTGCCGGGGTTTTTAGCAAATCCGCAGGAACCAGCATCGCTGTCCGCTATCGTGCCAGGCGATAACCGGACGATTTAGCCGCCTCTCCGATCAATCCCATACGTAACAAACCAACCACCGTGGGTCATCTATGCGAAAGCTGGGAGCTATTTTTTGCGTTGTCGCTGTCGTAGTTGCCGCCCGCGATGAGGCTTCTGGCTCGAAGCCGGACTATGTTATGCTGGACATGTTCGAAGTAGCGCCTGGCTGGAAGGTGCGGATGGCGGCGAGTGATGGCATGGTTCACTGGGTCGGCAGTTTGGCGTTCGATCGGCACGGAAATGCCTGGCTCGTCGAGAAAAGCGAAACGGGCAGCCGACTTTGCCGGCTTACCGATACCGACAACGACGGCGTTTATGACCGGCGCGACGAAATTCGCCTGTCCATTCCTCGCCCCGTCAGCGTCGCAGTCTGGGGCGATTGGCTTTATCTGGTCGGCGATGGGCAGTTGAAGCGCTGGCGAATTGGGACAAACGGAACCGGCCAGCCGAAAAGGATGCCTTTAGAGGAACCGAAAGAGACCCTGCTCGAAGGCCTGGGAGCTGGGCCAGCGTTTTTGAGTGTGTCGGCT
This sequence comes from Gemmatales bacterium, assembly GCA_041640595.1. Taxonomy (GTDB): domain Bacteria; phylum Planctomycetota; class Planctomycetia; order Gemmatales; family HRBIN36; genus HRBIN36. Next base: position 440,741 of record JBEPZY010000003.1, read on the forward strand.
GCCGGCGTGTACGTGCGTGGTCGCGGCAATGGCATTCGGCAACCGGGCCGGCCAGCGAATGGGCCCCGAAGCGAGGATGCCGTCTTGCTGCTTCCGCATGAATCAGGCACAATTCGCTGGCTCGCTTCGAGTCAGACGACTTCCGTCGCACCCATAGCCGTTGACCCGACCGGAAATATCTGGCTCGTTCACGAAACGACAAACCGCCAGGTGCAGTTGCTTCGCTGGCAGGCGAATACGGAAACATTTTCGCCAATTGGTCGGCATCACCCCAGCGAATTGCCCGTAGCGAATGGCGAAACTCAGCGCGATTCGGGTACCAGACCGGCGGGTCGGACAGAAGCTTCGACAGCCGAAGCGGAATCTGCGCCCGCGTTCGGACAAGGCGAATTCGGAGAAATGTTGCCCGTTCCGCCCCGAATCCGCACGCCTTTGCCGTCAACGGTGATCGGTCTGGTCGGGGTTTACCACAGTCCCAACGAGGAGGCCCCAACGAACTGGTTGTGGGCGAGGGCCTGGCCGCCCGCTTTAGTTGGCCTTTCCGAGAAAGACGCACCGACCTTGCTCGTCAGCGTGAAACCTTCTTTCCGGGCGTCGGTGATTTTCACCGCACTGGCCAGTGATCGGCAAGGAAATATCTACCTGGCCGGTTGCTATCGTTTGCCTGCAAACCAGGAGCGTGGTTTCCTGGTTCGCCTCGAGCCACCGCAGGGGCAATCCCAAGCAAAATCTCCCGACGATCTCAGTCGGCTGGAAGAAAGGCAATTGCTGGAGCATCTGGTCCGAGCCCATCCTGCGGAATTATTGGCGGTGCAGGAGGAAATTTATCGGCGGGGCAAAACGATTCTTCCCGCACTGGTCAGCCTGGCCGAAAGCTTGACGGCAAACGAGCACCCTGCCGACACCGCTTCGCCGAGAGCCAGCGTGCGTGTTCTGCAATTGCTGGCGGCATTGCGAAGCGGTCAGGGCGGAAATTTACCGCCGCAGCTAGCCGACTCAATTCGCCGGCTGGGAATGACACTCGTTCGTCACAACTCGCCCGAACTGGTGCTGGCGGGCATCGCGCTACTCCGTGGCGATACCAGCGAATCCGCACAGGCAGCGCTGGTGCAGTTGCTCGAGGATCGAGCGATCCGGGTGCGGCAGGCAGCTGTACTGGCACTGGCCGAGATCGGCAGTGCTGAGGTAGCGGCGACGCTGGCCAACTTCTTACGGTTTTACGATGGCCGCGAACCGGACTGGCTGGCCACCCTGGCGCGCGGATTGGAATGGTGCGGCGAATCGGGACTGGCGGCATTATGGGAACTGGCGAACTCCGGTTCGGCCAGCGAACTGGCGCACGCCCTTGCTGCCTGGACCCGGCTACGCTCTGCCCGGGCACTGGAATATGTCGGAAAATGGCTTGAGCATCCGCATCTCAACGACGAGCAGCGCCGCTCTATTCTGGTCTGGTGGTCGCTGGGTGCACGCCAGTACCCGGCCGATGTTCGACCGATCCGGAACTGGCTGGCAAAGCAGGACCATCCGGCTCCGGCTTTGCTTGCTGCCGCATTGCAAGCCTTAGCGGTGCAGGCTGCCGAAGAGGGTTTCGCTGTCGGCCAGCTGGCAGCGAAATGGTTAGACCACGACGATCTGTCGGTTCGTCTGGCAGCGATGAGTTGTTTGCGATCTACGCGAGAGCTGGCTGTGGAAACGATTTTGTTACGTCGGGTTCATGAAAATGCCCGTTCGCCGCAGGAACGCTTGCTGGCCGCCGAGGTGTTGCTGGCCCAGCGTTCGACAAAAATACCCCCGGTGCTGCTCGAGCTGCTGGTGGATCGGTCTCAAACACCGGCTCTGCGCGAGCAAGTGGCGGTCTTGCTCCTCCGCTATGGCGACGAGACGCTTCGTCAGCAATGCCTGGCTCGATTGCGGGATTGGCCTGCCGATATGTGGCAGGTCCTCCTGCACCATCTGCGACCGGAAAAGGATTTATTGCTCCACCTGGCCCAGCGCTATCGAAACGGTAATGTTATACCGGAAGAAGCGAGCCTGCCGTGGTACTGGAGAATTGCCCTGGCCCGTCCGGTGGGACTGAAAGAAGCCCTTATCGAAGCGCTGGGCGTCTGGTGTGCGGACGACCCTGCTGCCTGGAGAGCACTGGGGAACCTGAGCCTGCAATAACCCAGCGTGGTCTTCGTCTGGTCGCCAGGATCGGGACGCAAAACGCTGGCCCGACCATAAGCTTTGGAGAACGATATGCTTCCCGAAACGTGGAAAGCCCAGCGGTATGCGGTGTGGATTATCGTCTGCGTGAAGGTGGCTCTTGCAGCAACGCTTGCCTTTGCTGAAAAACCCGTCAATCAAAAAACGGCCCGGGAAGCCTTGCGCCCGTTCAACGATCTGATTGGGGCATGGCGAGCCACTGGCGAACCGGCTACCGGCACGCTTGCGGAAAAACAAAAAGGGTTCTGGAGCGAGAAAATCTCCTGGACCTGGAAATTCAAGGGCGAGGACGCCTGGCTGGTGATGGAGATTCAGAACGGGAAGCGGTTCCGTGGCGGCGAACTGCGGTATCTGCCCGAAAAGCAGCTGTATCAGCTGACCCTGCTGCCGGTCGGAGAAGATACTCCCCGGGTGTATCATGGCCAGTACGACGACAAGACGCGGACGCTGGTGTGCGAACGCACCGACCCGCAGCGGAAACAGGATGAACGCGTGACCATCAGTCTCGTGGACGACATCCGCTTCGTTTACCGGTTTGATTATCGTCCCAGCGGACGCAAGCTGTACAACCGGGACTTTCTTGTCGGGGCGACGCGAGAAGGTCAAAGTCTGGCCGTCGAACGCCGCAAGGGGCCGGAATGTGTGGTCAGCGGTGGGCTCGGCACGATCCCCGTCAGTTACAAAGGCCAGACCTATTACGTATGCTGCACCGGTTGCCGCAACGCCTTCAACGAGAATCCGGAAAAGTACGTCCAGGAATTTCTGAAGCGCAAAGCGCAGGAACAGAAACCGGAGTAACTTTGCCTGCTCTGCCGGCTGGCTTTGCCGTCGGGCAGGAAAATTTTTACAATGCTCTTGACGCGGCTCGACGATTTTGCTAATGTGCAGTGGGGGAGGTTGCGGACACCTCCCGGCAAAATCCCGCCTCAAACCATCCTGCCTAAAGAAGGGGGGCCAAGCATGTTGACGATCTATGGCTCTGCACAGCGGTTCTGCGACGGAATCAGCCGTCGGAATTTCCTCAAGATCGGGGCCTTTGGTGCCGGCCTGACACTCGCGGACCTGCTCCGCTTCCGCGCTCAGGCTGCCGAGACCAGCAAGGGGAAAGTCTCCCTGCCCAACAAAGCCGCCATCATGATTTACCTGCCCGGCGGCCCATCGCACATGGATACCTACGACCTCAAACCCAACGCACCGGCCGAATTCCGCGGCGAATTCAAGCCCATCAAGACCAACGTTCCCGGCATCGAAATTTGCGAATACTTCCCGCTCCAGGCCAAAATCATGGACAAGCTGGCGATTATCCGTTCCATCGTCAGCGTGGATGAGCATTCCGACTCGCTGGTGATGACGGGTTATCCGGAGCGGATTTCGCGGGTGACCAACCATCCGTCGTTCGGTGCGGTGGTCTCCAAACTCCGCAGCGGTGCCGACAATGCCGTCCCACCGTTCGTCAGTCTCCGCGGCATGTCCCGTGGCACAGAACCGGGCTTCCTGGGTATCGCACACCGACCATTCACGCCCAGTGGTCCCGGTTTGCAGAACCTGCGGCTGCCGGGCAACGTCTCGATGGAACGCTTCGAAGATCGCCGCGCTCTGCTGACCAGCTTCGATAGCCTCCGCCGGGAAATTGACGCCAGCGGCACGGCGGAAGGGCTGGACGCCTTCACGCAGAAAGCGATTGACATGGTGCTGTCCGGCAACGTTCGCCGTGCTCTCGACCTGAGCACCGCCGATGCCGCCACACGCGAACGCTATAAGGGGGTGGAGCAATTCCTGACAGCACTGCGGCTGATCGAAGTCGGCGTGGGCTGCGTGACTTTGAGCATCGGTGGCTGGGATACCCACAGCAACAACTTTACCACCCTCAAACGCCAGCTCCCGCAAGTGGACAAGGGCGTGGCCAACCTGATTCAGGATTTGCACGAGCGCGGGCTGGACAAAGACGTGCTGGTGGTGATGTGGGGCGAATTCGGCCGAACGCCGAAAGTCAATAACAACGCTGGCCGCGATCACTGGGCACCGGTCATGTCCGCCCTGGTCGCCGGTGGTGGCATGAAGATGGGCCAGGTCATCGGCTCCAGCACGGAACGCGGTGAACGACCGAAAGATCGTCCGTGCACCGTCTCCCAGGTTCTGGCGACGCTCTACACCGCGATGGGCATTGACCCGGCCATGACCTTCCTCAACGGGGCGGGACGTCCTGTTCATCTGCTCGACGATCGCCAGGTGTTGACGGAACTGCTCGGCTAATTTCCCGCATCACACCGACAAAACTTGCCATCCGGTCCAGGCGCGGGAGGCTTGATCCTCCCGCGTCTGGTGCTGATTACGGCTATTCCAACCAAACGAAGTTTGCCAACCGCTCACCGGGGACGAACGCAACGCTGCGAAATCGTGCGGAACTATTACGGGCCGAAGACTCGCCCTTGCCATGAACCTGCCGGCTCTGGTTGAGCCATTTCAAACGATCGAGAGGAGAAACACCATGTGCAATATCAGGAGCATACTGGGTTTGGCCCTGGGCTTCTCGCTATATGGTTTGCTGCTGGGACTTCCTGCTGCGGCAGCGGATAGCATCACACCTGGCTATCGCCCGAAGCCCGAACAGATTAGCAGACTCGAAATCCATCCCCGGGAAGTTCGCCTGCGCGGCTGGCATGATGCCGCGCAACTGGTTGTAACGGCGACGCTGACAGATAACCGGTTGCAGGATATGACGGGGGACGTAACCTACACGGTGAGCCAGCCGGACGTTGTCAAGGTTTCTCCCTCCGGCATGGTCACGCCGGTACGAGACGGAACGGTGGAAATCACCGCAAGTTTTGGCCCTCACCGAGCCACCATCCGCGCCACCGCCGAGAAGGTCAACGAAAATCTCCCGATCAACTTCGGCAATCAAATCGTGCCGATCTTTACCAAACTCGGCTGCAATTCCGGTGGATGCCACGGCAAAATCAGCGGACAAAACGGATTCCGGTTGTCGCTCATCGGTTCCGATCCCGAACTGGATTACATGACGCTGCTGAAAGAGAGCCGGGGTCGGCGTATTTTCCTGGCGGCGCCGGAGAAAAGTCTGCTCCTGCTCAAGGCCACCGGACAATTGCCGCACGGTGGCGGCAAACGCATGGAGGTTGGCTCGGACGAATACCGCATGATCGTCCGCTGGATCGCTGCGGGAACGCCGTTCGGCGACCCCAAAGACCCGGTCGTGGTGCGCATTTCCGTCCACCCGGAACACCGCATCACGACTCGCCATAACCGTCAGCAACTGGCTGTCTATGCTCATTACAGCGATGGCAGCGTCGAGGATGTTACCCGTCGGGCTCAGTACGAAACCAACGACGTGGAAATGGCCAGCGTGGATTTCACCGGACTGGTGACCACGATGGGGCAGGCAGGTGAAGCGGCGATCATGATCCGCTATCAGGGCCATGTCGCCGTGTTCCGTGCCACCATACCGCTGGGTGTTCCGGTGCCGCCGTGGTCGTTTGAACCGAAGACCATCGTGGATCGCTACACGGCAGCAAAATGGCGGCAACTGGGCCTGATGCCGTCGGAACCGGCCAGCGACGAAACATTTATCCGCCGCGCCTATCTGGACATCACCGGCACCCTGCCATCGGTGGAAGAAGTGCGGGCGTTCGTCGCCGATCCCGATCCGAACAAACGCGACAAGCTCATTGACCGGCTGGTGGATAGCGAGAACTACGCCTACTACTTCGCGCTGAAATGGGCGGACATTCTCAAGGTGAAGCGGCGCAACAATCCGCAGCGTGCAGCAGGCACCTTCGCTTTCCATAGCTGGATCAAGGACTCGCTGGCCAGCGATAAGCCTTACGACCAGTTCGTGCGGGAGATTCTGTGTGCGGTGGGCGATGATCGGCAGTGCCCGCCGGTCTTCTGGTACACGGAGTTGCAAAATCCTGAGCAGTTCGTGGACGACGTGGCCCAGGTCTTCCTCGGCATGCGAATCAACTGCGCTCAGTGCCACCATCACCCGTATGAAAAGTGGAGTCAGGACGATTACTGGGGACTGGCGGCCTTCTTTGGCCGGGTTGGTCGCAAACCGGTTTCTCTGCTCGGCGTGCAGGTGCAGAATCAGAACCAGACCCGCATCGCCGTCTTCAATCGCACAACCGGCAATGTCATCAACAAGCGCACCGGCCAGCCCGCAGTGATGAAACCGCTGGAAGGGGAGCCGGTTACCATCGCTCCTGGCGAAGACCCGCGGGTCAAGTTGGTCGAATGGATGACCGACCCGAAGAATCCATTTTTCGCCAAGGCGGTGGTGAATCGCTACTGGGCTCACTTTTTCGGTCGCGGCATCGTGGATCCGCTCGACGATATGCGCGACACCAATCCGCCCACCAATCCGGAACTGCTCGACGCTCTGGCCAAAGATTTCATCGAGCACGGCTACAGTCTCAAACACCTGGTGCGCACCATCTGCAAGAGCCGCACCTATCAGCTCAGCTCCGTGCCCAACGAGTTCAACAAGCACGACAAACAGTCCTACGCACGCTATTACCCGAAGCGGATGAGCGCGGAAGTGCTGTACGACGCCGTGTCGGTGGTAACCGGCAGCCCGCCGAGTTTTCCGGGAATGCCTGGCGACCGTTTCGGTGCCGCCCGCGCGATTATGCTGCCCGATGAGGCGTTCCAGAGCTATTTCCTGGACGTGTTCGGTCGGCCGCAGCGTCTGAGTGCCTGCGAATGCGAACGAGTCAACGAGGCCAACCTGGCGCAGGTGTTGCACCTGCTCAATTCCCAGGAGATTCAGGATAAGCTGAGCCGACCGGGTGGCCGCGCCGATCGCCTCGCCAGCGATCCCCGACCCGATGCCGAAAAGATCGAGGAACTCTTCCTGCTGGCCCTGGGCCGTCGGCCAACACCCCAGCAATTGCAGGTCGCGTTGCAGACGATCGAACGTCGTGGCCCACAGAATAAGAAACAGGCCTACGAAGACATCATCTGGGCGCTAATTAACACCAAGGAATTCCTGTTTATCCAGTGACACCGTGATAGCACAGCTTATTTGCCGCCGGGTTCGCGCACTGGCGTGAGCCCGGCGGTTTTGTTATGATGGATACACGCTGCCGGGACGATGGATCGAGGCACCATGAAGCAAAGCACATTGACCCGAGCACGTTGGGCTTTTGCCCTGGTTTTGCTCTTGCTGTCGGGCCGGCCCGCAGGGGCTTTTATCGAACGCTTGACGCCCCTGGGCGATCTGCTGGAAGACTCGGATTACATCTTCCTTGCTCGAACGGAGTCGGTGAGTGCTGAGAAAAGTCTGGCCGTCTTTCAGGCGGTCGAGGACTTGAAAGGGCGCACGCCGTGGCGAACGTTGCGGGTGCATTTGACCGGCGACAAGGAAAAACACGTTCCGCATTTGCTCAAACGCATCGCTCCGCAGGTGCCGGTGGTTTTTTTTCTGACACGAGTGGACAAGCAATGGCTGGGCCTGGGTTACACCGAGGGAACCTGGTTCCAGATTATCGGCCGACCGGCAAGCGAGACCGTGCACTGGCACTTTACCCACTGCGAGATTTACCTGCGGCGCACCTTCAAGGGCAGCACCAGCGAACTGGTGCAGATTATCCGCGAAGTGCTGGCGGGCAAACGCAAACCACCGCCACCTAACCCGAAAGAGCCGCCCGGTTTCGGCCCGGAATTGCCGCCGAATAAACCCAGTGCGGAACACGGCAGGCGGAACTCGTCGGCCTCAGTCGTGCGCGGCGGGGTAATGCACGCCGCCGTTGATGGCGTGAGCCACGATAGGCTGACGCATGCCGATCCTGATTGCAGGAGCCACGGCGGGCTAACACATGGCGATCCTGATTGCGTGAATCACGGCGGGATGACGCATGCCGATCCTGATTGCAGGAGCCACGGCGGGCTGACGCCCGCCGCTCTCGATTGTGGGCACCACGGTGGGCTGACGCCCGCCGCTCTTGATTATGTGAATCACGGTGGGCTGACGCCCGCCGGTCTTAGCTCGCGTGCGGACACCGTAGGGAAGGGCGATAATGCCCACGCTTATGGTGGGCGACATCCCCTGGCGGTCATTTTGTTACCGCCGCTGGCTGGATTACTGGCCCCGCTGGTGTCGCTGTTATTTCCCGGCGTGTTGCTGGCCGTCTGGAGACAGTATCGGTTGCTGGTTTACGTTCTGCTGGTGCAATCCACGCTGGTTCTGACACAGACGCTGCTGGGCTGGTGGTATCCGTCGGCGTGGTGGCTGGCGCCGCGGTACTGGTGGTGGCCGACGGTGATTCTCTTCGCGGTGGGTTTTCTGCTCGGTACGATTTCCGCTCGTCGGTACCATGACGGTCGCGCATCTGCCACCGATGCGAGCGGTTCGGTGATGAGCAGCGGCGTGCAGCGTCCGGTGCGCCTGGAGTGGTGGGCGTTGGCCACGCTGTTGCTGGTCGGGATCGGCTGGGGCGTGTGGGCCTGGCAACGATACGGCTCTGCCTGGGATCAAATGACGCCGCTGACCGTGGGCAGTGCGGTGGGCCTGCTGCATCTGGCTGCACGCAGGACTCTTAGCTCGAACTTCCCTATCACGCACTGGCGAACCGGACAGGTCATCCTTGGGGCGATGCTGCTGTGTGGCCTGGGATTAGTCTGGCTGGAAGAGCGGGAACGCCAAGCTCCTACCCCCGCAGTGCCGACTCAGGTTCCCGCAGCGGAAGATTGGTTGCAGTATCGTGGCGGGCCGTACCGAACTGGTCGGGTAAGCGATTCGCCCGCACCACAGCGGCCGAAAGTATTGTGGCGTTGCAATCTCGGCTTCGGACGGGGACGATTTTACGTCCATAGCACGCCCACAGTGCTCGGCGATTGCGCCTATTGCGGAGTGTTGCACGAAATCCAGGGGCAAACCCGCGGCTACCTGGTGTGTGTCAATATCGCCCCACGCTTGTCCGACACGGGAGAAACTTTGCCGCCCGGCACTGTGCTCTGGCGGTTTGATGCCGAAGGCACGCTGAAACCGATTTTCGCTTCGGCTACGGTGCGGGCTGGTCGGCTGTATATCGGCGAAGGCTACCATCAGGATCGCGATTGCCGGCTCCTGTGTTTGGAAGCCGGGAGTGGACGGCTACTGTGGCAATACCCGACACGCAGTCACGTCGAGTCCACACCCGCGCTGGTGGAAACCGGCCAGCATGGTGACGGAGCAAATCCGACCGTGGTTGTCGGGGCGGGCGAAGACGGACTGCTGGCCGTGAGCGAAAATCTTTCCGCGAGCGATGTCACAGTCGCCTGGAAAATACCGCACTGGCATGTGGACGGCAGCCCTCTGGTCGTGGATGGGACGGTGTATTGCGGTTCTCTCCTGGGCGACTCGCCGACAACCCAGACGCCCTTTGTCGGTGCGTTTCAGCTGAGCGATGGACGAACACTCTGGCGAATCGAGACTCCCCTGCCTGTCAGCGCGTCGCTGGTCTGGGCCGAGGGCAAAATTCTGGTGCCGCTGGGTACGGGCAAGATCAACGTCGAGTCGGCAACAGAACGGGGCGGCCTTTTGGCTCTCGATGCCGCTACCGGCCGGAGACTCTGGTACTTTCAACAATGCGGCCCGGTGTTCAGCACGCCAGCGGTGCAGGGGGGCAAAGCGTATTTCGGCTCCAAAGACGGCTGGCTGTTCTGCCTCGATGCTGAGACTGGACAAATTGTCTGGCGGCAACAACTCGACGCCGCCGTGATTGCATGCCCCGCCCTGGCTGCGGACGCTGTCGTTGCCGTCTCCGTTCGCGGTACCGTCTATTCGTTCGACGCTGCTACGGGTCAGTTGCGCTGGCGACTCGACGACCTGGTCTCGGACGCACCTCTTGCGGATGTTTATTCCAGCCCCGTGCTCCATCGCGGACGCATTTATCTCGGCGTTGGCCGTAAGCTGGTCTGTATCGGCGAAGAATAAAGCAGACGTATTTCCCGCCGGAATCACGCATCGAGCATGGCATGGCCGGAGCAATGACCGAAGACCTGCTGGTCTTTGCCGGAGAATCGCTGGCTGATGTCGAATTGGTCGGCGGTAAAGGGGCCAGCTTACTCGAGCTGGCCAGGGCTGGCTTTCCGGTACCGCCATTTTTTGTGCTGACCACGAATGCCTGGCGGCAAGCGTGGGCGCTCGAAACTGCTTCGGAAAATACGGCACGCTGGTCCGGCTCGGCTACCGCAGAAACTCAGCCGCAGGATTTACCCCCGGCTTTACGTGCATTGGTGGCATCGGCGTATGGGCGATTGGGCGGCGGAGCGGTAGCAGTACGGTCGTCGGCGGTGGCGGAAGATAGCCACGACGCCAGTTTTGCCGGACAGCAGGAAACGATCCTCGGCGTCGAAGGGCTGGAGGCCTTAGTCCAGGCGATTTTGCGTTGCTGGGCGTCCGCGGCATCGGAGCGTGCTCAGGTTTACCGGTCGGTTCGCCTGACCGAGCCAGGCAGCGTAAACCACCCGGCAGTATCCAGCATCAAGGCATCGCAGAGTGATCCGGCTGTGCCTGGCTGCGATTCACCGGCTGTGCGTAACTGCGATGTGCTGGCCTCGTCTTTGCCGCCTGGTCATTGGCCCATGGCCGTGGTTGTTCAGCAGCTCATCGAAGCGGAAGTGGCCGGTGTTCTGTTTACCCGCGATCCGACGGACACCACGGGCGAGCATGTGCTCATCGAAGCTGCCTGGGGTCTCGGTGAGGGTGTGGTCAGCGGTAAGGTTATGCCCGATCGCTACCGTGTGCGTCGGCAGGATGGTGAGGTAGTGGAGCAGCAAATCGCCGACAAATCCTGCTGTGTTCGGCGAAACGGTCTGGAAACCGTCCCCGAATCACTGCGGTCACAACCCTGCCTGACTCCCGAACAATTGTCGGAGCTGACACGGCTGGCGTTGCAAGTGGAACAGTATTACGGCGAGCCCCGCGACATAGAGTGGGCCTTGGCTGCCGGCAGGTTCTGGTTACTGCAAGCCCGCCCCATTACCACTGTTTCCGCGTGGGAGCGGGAGAGTTACCGCCGGGCGGAAATAACGCGGTTGCGGCAACTGGCCGAGCCTCGCGGTACCGTGTGGGCTCGCTACAATCTGGCCGAATCGCTCACCGTTCCCACGCCGATGACCTGGGCGGTGCTGCAGCGGTTTATGAGTGGGCGTGGCGGTTATGGCCAGTTACTGCGCGACGTCGGTTTCGATCCCGATCCTCGGCTGGATGAGCTGGGCTTTCTCGACCTGGTGGCTGGTCGGCCCTACGTGAACCTCAGTCGGGAGCCCTGGTGTTACTTCCGCCATTTTCCTTTCTGGTATCCGTTTGCGAGTCTGAAAGCGGAGCCGACGCGGGCACTGTATCCGCGTCCCCAACCCGACTGGTCGCGGCTGGGCTGGCGCTTCTGGCTTTATTTGCCGTGGACTTTCTGGAAGATGCTGCGGCAAACGCTACGGCTGCACCGTCTGGCCGGTGAGTTGCCGGAGTTGCTGCGACGGGAAATCTATCCGGAGTTTGCTCGTGCCGCCGAATCGGCTCGCCGCGAATCTCTGCGTGGTTTGTCCGATCGGGCGGTGTGGGAGCGGTTTCGCCACTGGGAAAATGCCACGCTGATCGGCTTCGCCCGGCAGGCCTTACAACCGACCGTGGTTCTCGGCCAGTTACTCGGTTCGCTGGAACAGATGCTCCGCAAAACGCTCCCCGCCCCGGAAGCCGCCAACGCGGTACGACAGTTGCTCGTCGGCGTTCGACCCGATGCAGAAGCGGATGTGGCCAGCGGGCTGGAAAAACTCAGGCAAGGAAAGTGGTCGCTGACGGAATTTGTCCAGCGGTTCGGTCATCGCGGCGAATTGGAGATGGAATTGGCCCAACCACGATGGGAAGAAACTCCCCACACCCTGCTCGCTCGTCTCCAGCCTGGCGATTCACTTTCCGCAAACGACCAAACCTTCCCGGTGCCCCCCGTTGCCTCAGACACCGCTGGACAACAAAAAGAACTGGCGAATTTCTGCTCCGACAATCAGGCCCAGTTCGAACGCAGCTGGCAGAGGCTGGCGGAAAAATTGCGGCAATCAGCTGCCGATCTCGACACGCTCCGACAACTGGTGGAACGTGTCCGCGAGTTTGCGGCCCTGCGCGAAACCAGCCGGCATTATCTGCTTCTGGGTTACAGTATCCTGCGGCAATGCCTGGTGGAATTGGGACGCCGCTGGCATCTTGGCGACGGTATCTTCTATCTGACGCCCGAGGAAATCGAACGCCTGATCGGTTTGCCTGTCCGCTCAGCGGACCCCGCTGCGGTGATACCGCAAAATAGTTTCGCGGTAGGCGACCAGCATATTTCAGCCGCCGATCCGTCCTGGCACCAGGTGCGTCAGGCGATCCGGCAACGCCGACGGGAGCGGCAAATTGCCCTGACCCTGGAGGTGCCGACCGTTCTTTTCAGCGATGATCTCGAAGCCCTGGGCCGACCGATTCAGGTCAGCGGAGCGGATACCGTTCAGGGCATCGCCGTTTCGCCCGGCGTGGGAGAAGGCCCGGCTCTGGTGTTGCGGGAACCGCGTTCGTCTGGCACACAGCAGGGCTACGTCCTGGTGTGCCCATCTACCGATCCGGCGTGGGTGCCGCTCTTCCTCCAGGCCAGCGCTTTGGTCATGGAAACCGGCGGAGTGCTCTCGCACGGTGCCATTGTCGCCCGCGAGTTCGGGTTGCCCGCCGTGGTCGGCATTCCGGACGCCTGTCAACGCTTTCGCACCGGTCAACGGCTCCGCGTCAACGGCAACACCGGCGAAGTGCAGCTGCTCGAGGGCTGATCCTCGCCAGGACTCAGCGCTTTCGATAAATCTCACGCCCTTCAGGAAATTCCGTTGCCATCCGACCGCTGTTCGGCAGCAAAATGGGTTACCGCTTCAGCTGACACAAACTGCAGTAACGCTCGAATCAACTCGTTTCCGCGAGCTGAGAGCTGGTCTGGATGCAGCCAGGTTTCCTGGCTTGCGCAGTCTCCGAATGGGGCTGGCCTCGCCACTTTCCATTATCAGCAAACCTTGTGAAAGCGAAGCCGCACTATTAGCGAATTTGAAGTCGAGTTCGCTGCCGCTGGGTGAAACCTTGCTAGAATAAAATCGGTCAAGCGTCGCCGGGCCGAACCAGATTCGCTACTGGGAGGATGGAAGATGATTCCTGCACGTTCCGGCCCACTGGAAACCGCGTATCGTCGGTTACGACAGGATGCCGAGACGCTCGAGCAACTGCTGGCCCAGCCTCCCAACCAGCAAAGTGCCGAAGAACTCAAACGGAAGTTGCACGCCCTGCACCGCGATGTTTGCAACTATTATCGCCGGGTCGAGCCACAGAGCTTCGTTCAGGAAATCACCGACCGCGCTCCGTATCTGCGGCGGGAACTGGAACAATGGCAACGCCAGCATCAGCTTCTGATGCAGGAACTGGAACGCACCTGCCGGCAAATTCGCCGACAGCGAAACCACCTCGCGGACAACAAGTCTCGCCTGCAGCAATTGCTCCGCGCCATTCTGCAACACGAAGCGGAACGCGACCAGCTGGTGTATCGGTCGTTTTATCCCGAACCTGCTGCCCTGGATTGACATCAAGCGCTGCGGGTAGAATCGCCGCTTGAACGCCGATGGAGGATGAAGTGCCGGCCTGCGGACACCAATAAGGACAAACTCAGCCCGGCGACGCAGCTCCAGCAAAACCAGTCTCCCCAGCGAACGTAAATGGTCAGGCCGGCATATTGGGGGACATCGGCAACAAAGACGGCAGCGCACGCTTTACTGGCTCGCCAGTTCTCCTTCGGCAACGCCAGTATCGAACCGTCACCGTCAATCACCGCCGAAATGCCCATGTTGACGCTACGCACCAGGGCCCGGCGAGTTTCGGCCGCGCGGAAACGAGCAATCGCCAGGTGTTGTTCATGTTCCTCCGAGCCGTGAAACCAGCCGTCGTTGCTCAGGTTCACGAAAAAATCGGGAGTCGTCTGGGCAAAAAACTGTCGGGGCAGGTGCGGTACCGTATCTTCGTAACAGATCAGCACGGCGAACCTGATGCCTCCTTTCGTGACCACCGCCAGGGGCTTCGCCTGGGTGCCAGGCAAGATGGAATACTCGTCGCTATAAGGCGACAACCATTCCATCCACGGAAAAATATCTCGCAGGGGGACGTATTCACCAAAAGGAATGCAATACATCTTGTCGTAACGGCCGAGGACATTGCCCTGGCTATCCACGAGCAAGGCCGAATTGTACCGCACCAGCCGATACCGAATCGCACCCGGCTGGGATGGTGTTCCCGTATCATCCACGAAATAAAGTCGGGTGTTGACACCGTGCACCTGCGGAACCGGCAGCAGTCGAGCCAGTTCCCGAATCGTGGCTAACGTCTCCCTTTCTTCCTCCCGGACCTTCTCGAACTTTTCCGGGGTGAACAAGTCCCAGGGACGAGCAACAGGCGTGTTCGTCGAAGCCGGGTCAGCGGTCACCTTCTCCACACGCACCCAGGTGTAGGGCATGGAGGTCTCCGGCCAGACCACCAGCTTTACCTGCGGGTCATGCCGCAAGTGTGCGTGAACCTGCATCACCAGCTCTTTGAACGAATCCAGAAACTTTTGCCACCGTTCCTCGGAGGGCTCATTGCGTATCTCCTGCGGTTCGTTGGGCTGAACAATGACAATGCGTGCCACGCCGAACGGTGGGAACCCCTTTTGCCAGTGCCGGGCCAGTAACGGATTCACAAGCAATAAGCCGACAGCCAGCAGGCTCCACCAGAACAGAGCACGATTCGACAGGGCTACCGTCGCCGTCATGGATGCCGGACAGCACTGACCGCGTCGGTGCCACCTTACGAGAAACTCGGCGATCACTGCGTTGACCAGCATGACCAGTGCGCTGATGCCGTAAGCTCCCGTTACCGGCACCAGTCCCAGATAGGGCAGGAGATGGTGCTGGGTATGCGCCAGAAAATACCAGGAAAATCCAATGTCGAGGCGGGCCCTTACGAATTCGCAAACCGTCCAGACTAGCGGGGCAGCAAGCGGCAAAGGCCAACCTTGCCGGGTCACCAGCCAGCGCACACCGACTGCAAAAAGCCACCAGTGCAACGCCAGCAACAGAGCCAACCCGAACCAGGCGAAATACATGGTCGGATGGGCCAGCCGTACCCATTGCACGGCCAGCAGGCCGAACAGCATCCCACCGGCGAAACTCGAAAGCAGTACACGACCACGCCCGATGCGAAGTAGCCACAACCACGGCACCAGTGCGAACCAGGCCAGCCAGCCCCAATCCGCAGGAAAATAAGCGAGCCAGAGCAGCAATCCGCTCAGTAAAGACAGCGGCCAGACTAACCGCTCACGCCAGCCCTGCGCTTGCGGTGGCGGGGAAGGATCCGTTGCCGGCGATTGCCAATTCGCTGGCCGGTCTGCCATTGCTGCATGGATACTGCCTGCTGTCTCTGAAGTATCCGTTACCTGAACGGGGCGAATATTGTCAGCGCTTTGGCTCACGCAGACACCATAGATGTTTCCAGGTGCGGATCAACACGAGATCATCCACGATGACCGGCGTGGCGTGGGTGGTTTCGCCATCGAGTTCATTTTTCGCCAGCAATTCAAACTTCGGGCTTGCCGCTACCACGTAGGTTACGCCGCGCTTGTCGGTCATGTACAATCGTCCGGCAGCATAGACGGCACTGCCCCAGAAAGGTTCACCAAGCCGTTCAGTCCACAGCACCTTGCCACTGCGCCATTCTAAGCAATGCAACGAGCCCGGGCTGGCATTGGGTTGGAAGAAATAGTCGCCGACGAGCACGCCGCTACCGATCCGCTGAGGATTACGCTGCTCGGTTCGCCAGAGGCGATTGGCAGTGATATTGCCCTGCCCTTCCGGCCGAACCGCCAGTGCCGGGCCACCGTAGCCGCAACTGACCACCACCACTTCGGGCGAAACCACCGGCGAGGTGTAAACCAGCTTCCCCAACCCTTCGCAGCGCCAGACTTCCTTGCCGGTTCTGGGTTCGTAGGCGGCGAGGAAGTCCGGCCAGGCAGCAATAACCAGCACGCGATCGTCCGTTTTCAAGATTGCCGGCGTGGCCCAGGAACCAAGCCAATCGGAAGGTTTCTCGCCATATTTTCCACCGGGAATATCCACTTTCCACACCTCTTTGCCGTCGGTCAGGCTCAACGCTACCAGGAACGTGCGTTCTCCCGGACCACAATTGAGAAACACCAGGTCGTCGTGAATGACCGGGGAGGCGGCGTTGCCCCAAATCTGATGAATTTTTCCGGTGTCGTAACGCCAGAGAAGTTTCCCCGCGAAGTCGTAACAATAAACCCCCGCGGAGCCAAACGAAACGACCACGCGCTTCCCATCCGTAGCCGGAGTTGCAGAGCAGTACGGATTGTCGCGGTGAGTAGGCTCCTTATCCGGATATTGCACCACCTGCCGCCACAATTCCTTGCCGGTGTTGCGGTCGAGGCAAAGCAGGGCGCGTTGATGGCCGTCAGCGTCGAGCGATTGCGGCAGGAAAATACGGTCCTGCCAGACAACCGGAGTGGCATTGCCAGGCCCCGGCAGTTCGACCTTCCAGGCGACATTTTCCTTGACCGACCAGCGCAACGGTGGCCGGGCATTGGCAGGCACGTGGCCATTTCCATAGGGGCCACGAAAGCTCGGCCAGTTGGCCTGGCTCACCGTCAGTGCACAGACAAAGCTCACCGCAGTAAATGTGGCGTAGCGCAGCGTCATGGCAGGCTCCTTTTGCGGGACAGGAGGGAATGGCCTTGCTTGGATGGCAGGAAGGTGCCCCTCATCCGAGCGGAATTTCCAGGAGCGGTGGGCGGTATTCCGCAGTGGGTCACGGTATCGGTCATCAGGTGGGCAAGTGGCCCATCAAACCACTTCCCTTCGATCGCGGCGGTCTGCTGTGGATTGCGGTATCGGTCATCAGTCCGCCGGGCATCGCTGAAAAGTGACGGGCGTCAGCTCGTCGGGGAATCCCCGAATCGGAGAGTGTCCGCCCGGCATGGGTTAGCGGGTGCACGGTGGGTCAAGATTTTTTCGCGTCCAGTTCGGAGGCGGGATGAATTTGCTCTGTGGGCATCTGTGTGCGTCCCCAGGCGAACCAGGCGTTTTCGATAGCGCGGCGAAATTGCTCGTACTCTTTCACGCCGCGCAGCACCAACACTTCCTGGCTCTGGGAGCGAATTTCGAGGTCGGCCGCCTGATAGAATTCCTGTTCCGAGCCGGGCACCACCTGCACGGCCAGGCGCGGAAAATCGCCGCCCGGTTCGGTGGCGATATCCCTTAAGGCCAGTTCCCGTACCGGCCGACCCGACCAGCCTTTCAGAATGCGAATGGCTCGATTGGTCAGGACGTAGCGCGTGGCCGTTACAGGCATGATCCGCAGAAAGAAAAACGGCGCCAGCAACAACCAGGCCAGCAAAGCCATGACCGTCGCGATCGGAAGTGCCACCAGCATGGCAATGATGCTCAGCCCGGTCGGTAACCGTAAGGCCGAGCGAATCACCTGCCGCGCTGCCAGCTGGATGCTAGCGCCGAGCCGCGCCGGCGCTCCCCCCAGATAAGCCGTAACCGACGGCCAGCGTTCCGCCAGTTTCGCCTCGGCAATCTCCGGCTGTATGTTCCCCAGAATCGCCTCCGTTCGCATGTCCCGAACCTGGGGTCGGTTGCCTGGCGTCATATCGCAATTTCTCCTCGGTTCTTGCCGGCTAATGCGAGCATGTGGTTCGTGGCTATTCAGGCAAACGAAAATGTTGCAGCGTGCATCCGCATGGATTTCCCAAAATTATCGCAAAACACAAAGCCAGGGCAAGCGCCAGTATGTCAACGTATTTTGCGGATTGCCGATCGGCCGTACAGGGCGTACCAGGCGTGCAGCGCGAGCAACTGCATGACAAACACCAGTCCGAACAAACAGGTTACGAGGAGATTCGCCACCAGTAAAACACTCCGGTCGGGAACCAGCCCTCCCATGGTGTAGTCGCTGCTCACCAGGCCGAGCAGGTGGCCGAGCATGAGCAACAATCCAGCCCCACTCAAACAGGCGCTGCCCCAGATGGCCCACAACCGATGCCCCGAAACAAAGATTCCCAGCGCCAGTCCCGGCAAGTAGCCGCCACAGAGCCACGTCAGAATATGGAGGAGCAGGGACTGGTATTGCGGCGGCTCCAAAACTTCGGTGGCCAGCAGCAGAAGGCCCAGCAAACACCACAAAATAAACGCCCCGCTGACCAGGGTCATCACCAGAGCGGCGTCGTGCATTCGGGCTGGATGACGCAGCCACAAACGGAAACGGTAAGCCATTTCCTGAACCGGCACCTGCACCGCTTCGCCGGCGAGAAAACGTTGCAGGTCGCCGGCCAACGCTGCTGCCGAACTGTAGCGATCGCCTGGCGACAGATGCAGACACTTCTGGCAGATGGCCACCAGTCCAGCCGGTGCTTGCGGGTTGAGCTGGCCGATGGGCACAATCGCACCGCTTCGCACCGCCTCAAAAACTTGTGCCAGGCTGCCACCGGAAACCGGCGGCTGACCCGTCAGCAGCTGGTATAAAATCGTTCCCAGCCCATACACATCCGTCCAGACGCCCAACGTCCCGCCTGCCCAGGTTTGTTCAGGGGCCATGTAAGGCGGCGTACCCGCCAGTTCGGGTGGATTATCGGAAAATCCCTGCAACCGGGCCAGACCGAAATCGGCAATCTTGGG
The DNA here is from genome assembly GCA_041640595.1 of Gemmatales bacterium. Classification (GTDB taxonomy): domain Bacteria; phylum Planctomycetota; class Planctomycetia; order Gemmatales; family HRBIN36; genus HRBIN36. The sequence goes on from JBEPZY010000003.1 coordinate 459,665, forward strand.
CCGGCCGTCAGCAGTCAACAATACGTTCCCGGGTTTCAAATCCAGATGCAGCACTCCCGCTTCGTGAGCATACTGCACTGCCTGAGCCAGGGCGAGCATGATCCGGGCTATTGCAGTGAAATCCAGAGCTGCTTCCTGTGCCAGGCGCTGGCTCAACGTTCCGCCATCCACATATTCCAGCACTAGGCACAGCCGATTCTCATATTCCAGCACGTGATACAGCTGGACGACGTTGGGATGTTGCAACCGCGCGGTGGCCTGAACTTCGGCGAGCATGTTTGTCACCGCAACGCCGGCGCGGGGCTGACGCAGTAATTTGAGCGCCACGCGGCGTCGCATATCGCCATGCCAACCCAGATACACGGCCGACATTCCGCCCTTGCCCAGTCGGGCAGCGACCCGGTATTCGCCTATGAACAACGGATCGACGGCACCTTCCTGGGGCACCGCACCCGGTTCCGAGACCTCCCTCGCTTCCGCCTCAGCGTCCGCAAAGAACGGCACGGTGGCTTCCTGTGGCGGCAAAACTTGTTCCGCGGCCATCGGCACACCAGCGTCGCCACGAACTGGCCCAGTCCCTTCCGGCAAGCCAGACCGGTTCGCTTCTGGTTGATCAGACGAAGCGGCAGCATTCATAGCGGCAATTCCCCGGTAAGCCACGCAATTGCATTTGCCAACCAGGTGCAAAGTTTCGGCACCCGGCGCCGGAACGAAGGGCGCAAATAGTGGATGGCCTCTCGCAGAAACCATACCACCAGCGCAGCGGGCAAATGGAATGCGAACACCACTGCTAACCCGACGGCCCGATCGGTTACGAAAACTCTCAGCCACTCGCAACTCGGTGGCCAATGGAGTTCGGGGCATGTTTCCCGGTGGCCGATCCTGGCCATGATAAGGACTCGTTTTGAGCCGGCAGGCTGACGCTCGCCGTCTCCGGTTGGATCGCCCCGATTCCTGCCCTCACCGCCATTCTTTCAGGAGCCGTCCCAGGCACTCGCCCCTACTCGTTGTATTTTACGCATAGAACTCCGAATTGTGGCAAAACCGATGCAGGCTGTGCACGGGACAGTCTCAGTACGCCGGCTTAGCAACGGCGGCTCAATGTTTGGAGTCCCTGGTTACCGTGGCGGAAGACCGCATGGGCGGTGGCAAGCGTGCTGATTATGCCGCCTGCCGATCTGACTCCCACGCAGCCAGAGGCAAATCCGGCAGCACCTGCCGCAAAAAGGCGACTATTTCTCTCCGGAAATGTGTCCGATCGAAACGCAGCGCGTTCTGGCGGCAGGCTTCGGGGCGAAAGAGTTGGCTTTCCCGTTCAAAGCGCAAAATCGCATCGACTAACGATTCTACGGAGGCCTGGTGGAACCACAAGCCGGTTGGTCGCGAGCTGTGTTCGGGCGGGATCACTGTCTCGGTGGCCCCACCTTTTCCCAGGGCAATGACCGGCGTGCCGCACGCTTGCGCCTCCACGGGAACGATGCCGAAATCTTCCTCGCCCGGAAAAATCAAAGCGCGGCACCGCTGCAGATGTTCGCGTACCAGGCTGTCCGGCAGCCAGCCGGCGAAATGCACTGTCGGCCCGGCCAGTTCTCGCAGCCGCCGCTCCTCGCTACCGCTGCCGATAACCAGCAAATGCCGGCCTAATTGCGTGCAGGCTTGCACTGCCAGATCCACACGCTTATACGGCACCAGCGCTGATACCACCAGGTAATACTCACGCCGCGACACCGAAGCGGGTCGGAAAAAATCGGTATCCACTGGCGGATAGATGACCTGGCTTTCGCGGCCGTAACACTCGCGGATGCGCTGTTGCACGGTGCGACTGTTGGCCAGGAAATAATCCACCTGTTCAGCGGTTCGCCGATCCCAGTCCTGCAGCAGGTCCAGTACATGCTCGCGCAGTCGAAAAAGCCAGCGCGGCATTTTGACCGCCGACCGATGGAACCCGCCCGCCTGAGATTCTCTGAACACATCGTGTCGGTGTCTCGGCGTGGTGGCAGCACTTGCTTCGCTGCTTTCGATCTCAGGAAAATACTCCCGCCGTAAATGCCAGACATAGCGCATCGGCGTATGGCAATAACAAACATGCACCGCTTTCGGAGAAATGGCGGCAGCTTTGGCGACCGCGTGGCTGGAACTGATCACCAGGTCGTAACCACCCACCCGCAGCGTCCGCACTGCCAGCGGCAACAGCGGTAATAACCAGCGATAATAGCGTTCCACCTTCGGCAGATAGCCGAGCCAGCTTTTCCGAATATGACGCTGTTCGATGATCGGCACGGTGCTGCCAGGACGATAAAACAGCGTAAACAGGTCGGCCTGGGGAAAGAGTCGGCACAACTCTGCCAGCACCCGTTCGCCACCGCGGTAACTCACCAGCCAGTCATGCACCAGAGCGATTCGCACCGTTCAGTCGCCTCCCTGCGACTTCTGCCGGGCCGGCTTACCTGCTGCCGCGCTTTCGGGCTGGCCAGACGCCGCCCGGACCTCTGAAAGCGACGGAGCATTCAATTGAGCGACGGCTCACCGCGAATGCCCCCTTCTCCGGTCAGGCGTACCCCATCACCGCGAATGCCCAGTTCCTGCAACCACTTGCGCAGGCCCTCCAGACTGATCGGTTCGCGGGGTGGCTGACGCAGATACGGATGGCTTTCCGTTTGCACAAAAACATACAGTTGCAAATCCGCCCGATATTCCACCTCATAGGTGCGCTGGAGGCTAAAACCGGCCCGTTTGAGACGGTAGGCAATCCAGGCACGCCGGCGTTCGGGGGGAATGCGATCCAGCATCGCTTGCGTAATCACACAACGTTTCATCACCCTCATTGTAAACCCCGGGCCGGCTTCCTTCAACCTCGCTCGATTGTCCTCGTTCGGGTCGGCCGGAATGGCGGGATAACGTTACGCCGACGGTACACGGAGCTGTCCCCGTATCGCTAATGCTGCACGGCGAAGTTGGTGTCTATCTCCGACCACAGTTGGCACACGAGTCCCAGCATCGCTAATGCTGCACGACGAAGCCTTCAGCATTTCCCAGCGCACCCGCTCTCCGAAACATTCGTCCAGAGATTGTGCGCGAGACCCTGCCGCGTTCACGAGCACTATCTCGACATCCGCACAGCTCCGGATTAGACTGAACTGCGGGTGAACAACTACCGACTACGGAGCAATTGCAAGGCGGGGGATTCTGGTGTCGGCATTCTCTTCCACGTCCAGGTCGGGGAGGTCTGAGCCATGTCACGGTTCCTCGATTTCCTCGCTTTTTGCTGTCTGACCCTGGGACTGACGAGCTTCGCACTGGCTGGTTATTACTTTGTGCGTGACCTCGATCAGCCGGGAGCCTATCTGGAACAGGAGCAAATCGAGCTGGGTGAGGTGCCGCCCGACAAAACTGTAACGGTCTATGTTGCGGTCGTGAACCCGACCTGGCACACGGTGCGACTGGTGGGCATCGGCCACTGCTGAAACCTCAATTGCCGCTTCCGGGCGAAGCATCTCGACCTCGCGACGATTTATCCAGGTCAGCGGCTCATCCTGCCCTGTGTCGTCAAAACCGGCGTGGCAGGACACGAATTCGCTGGTCAGATTCACCTCTGGTTAGACGACTACGGCCTGCGTGAACTGGTCGTCCATGTGAAGGGTCAGGTGGTCGCCAACCGCAGCAACTAACCCGCAACAACGTTTACCACTTCCCTGATTGCCGCTCTGGGTGGGACATACGCCCGACGTCGGTTGCGGCTTGTCCTTGCATGCTCCAGCTTCCGAAAAACGGAACCCAGAAGCCGAATCGGTGTTTATGAGGTTAAGGCACGCACAGAGCCGAAACGAACTCAATAGGTGTGCTGGTGCTGGCTAGGCAAACAACCAGCCGGCACCGTAACCGCAAACAAGGAGCTGGCCATGAAGCGATTGCTGACGGCAGTAGTGGCGGCAACCATCGCCATAAGTTGCCCTCTCTGGGCAGCAGATGCTAACAAAAAGCCGGCGAAAAAGGCCAACAAACTGGAGCAGGTTTTCAAAAAGCTCGACACCAATAACGATGGCAAACTCTCCCTCGACGAGTTTCGCAAAATTGTGGACTATCGCCCCAAGCTCAAAGAAAAAGCAGCCAAGCTGGATAAGCGATTCACCAAGCTCGATAAAAACGGCGACGGCTCGGTGAGTCTGGACGAATTCAAGGCTGGCGGCAAGAAGAAAACGAGCTAACCTGCCGACCGACGGCGAAGCGCCGCACAGGGCTAATAATTGTCTGCCTGCGTTCGGGTCTGCGGCGTAAAGCAGGAACGCTTTGTCGAATAGCGATGCAACTTGCACGCCATGCAACTGGCAGCCACAGGGGCTAACGGTCCCCCGTTCCTGGTTGCACACGCGACAGAGCCGTGACGAAAGCGACATTACGTCGCTAACGCGATTCATGGCACAACCACGGGGGGCTTACGCCCCCCGCTCTTGTTTGCACGACGTTTGTTCGCTGCATAAAGCGACATTGGCAGTGCACATACGCACGTCCGGCTCAAGAGCGGCGGGCGTCAGCCCGCCGTGGTTGGAGAAACGCGCTTGCAGGATGATTCGCTTCGTGTTCGGCGAACGAACGCACCTTGACAAGAGCGGCGGGCGTTAGCCCGCCGTGGTTGGGGAAACGCACTTGCAGGACGATTCGCTTTATGTTTGGCGAACGAACGTACCTTGACAAGAGCGGCGGGCGTCAGCCCGCCGTGCTGCCGAAAAACGTATCTGCAACGGCGAGCGATTTTCGCACAGCGACTACGTTTGCCCGGTGCAAGCAGCCTCACGACCACGGGGGGCTAACGCCCCCCGCTCTTGTGTTAGTGTACGGACGTCCGCCGGCGAAAAACGATTTTTTCGATGCACAAACGCACGTCCGGCTCAAGAGCGGCGGGTGTCAGCCCGCCGTGGTTGGGGAAACGCGCTTGCAGGGCGATTCGCTTCGTGTTCGACGAACGAACGCACCTTGACAAGAGCGGCGGGCGTCAGCCCGCCGTGGGTTTGCAAACCGCATCTGCAACTGCTCTGCGCTGGATTTCCGCGTTGCAGGTTTGCATTTCGAGAACATTCCACGGGGGGCTTACGCCCCCCGCTCTTGTGTTAGTGTACGGACGTCCGCCGGCGAAAAACGATTTTTTCGATGCACAAACGCACGTCCGGCTCAAGAGCGGCGGGCGTCAGCCCGCCGTGGTTGGGGAAACGCGCTTGCAGGGCGATTCGCTTCGTGTTCGACGAACGAACGCACGCCGACCAAGAGCGGCGGGCGTTAGCCCGCCGTGCTGCCGAAAAACGTATCTGCAACGGCGAGCGATTTTCGCACAGCGACTTACGTTTGCCCGGTGCAAGCAGCCTCACGACCACGGGGGGCTAACGTCCCCCGCTCTTGTGTTAGTGTACGGACGTCCGCCGGCGAAAAACGATTTTTTCGATGCACAAACGCACGTCCGGCTCAAGAGCGGCGGGCGTCAGCCCGCCGTGGTTGGAGAAACGCGCTTGCAGGGCGATTCGCTTCGTGTTCGGGGAACGAACGCACGCCGACCAAGAGCGGCGGGTGTCAGCCCGCCGTGGCTCGGAACACGCGTTTGCAGCGGCGAGACCCTTGATATCTACGTCGCCATCCAGAACCGCCATCCGACTCGGAAAGCGCGTTTGCAGCGGCGAGACTCCGAACAAACGGAAGACTGGCTAGCGAGACTTTCGGCGGTCGGATTTCAGAACGGCGGTGTACCGATATACCGACCCATCGCTACTTCCGGCCTCGATAGCAAGAGCGTGGTGCAGAGCCTTGTGTGTTGACGATCCTGGCCAAGCTACGAAGAAGTTGAGGTTTGCTCATGCAAATGCAATCCCTGTAAAAGATCCTGGCCAAGCTACGAAGGGGTTGAGGGAAATCCGCGAACATCGCCGCCCAGATGGCGAATCAGAAACAGGTACTGGCGATTATAATCTCAAAGATGACAGCGCCTGTCCCAGGCAGGCATGGGACCGGCGAGATGGCGTCTGCTCCAGTCGCTGTCCGGTTGGCGAATAAGACGACCGCATAACTCCAGTCAACCCCTCCGAGCACAAATGGCAAGAGTGCGGGAATGGGCCTATGCTGGCGAAGCGAATCATACCGTGTCTGGATGTAGATCGCGGCCGGGTCGTCAAGGGCGTGAATTTCGTCAACCTGCGTGACGCAGGTGATCCGGTGGAGATTGCAGCCCGATACGAAGCCCAGGGAGCTGACGAGCTGGTGTTTCTGGACATCACCGCCAGCCACGAAGGCCGCGATATTATGCTCGACGTGGTGCGTCGAGTGGCCGATACGATTTTTATGCCCTTTACCGTCGGCGGTGGCATTCGCACACTCGAGGATGCGACGCGGCTCATTCAGGCCGGGGCCGAAAAGGTCAGCATCAATTCCGCAGCGGTGCGGACGCCGGAGTTGATTACGCAAATAGCTCGCAAGTTCGGCCGGTGTGCCACTGTGGTCAATATTGACCCGCGGAAGGTACGCAGGAATGGTCGGGTGATGTACGAGGTGTTCATCAACGGAGGGCGAATTCCGACAGGTCTGGACGCCCTTGAGTGGGCCAAACGCGTCGAACAACTGGGAGCCGGTGAAATTGTCCTGACCTCGATGGATTGCGACGGCACCAAAGCCGGATATGATCTGGAATTGACCCGGCTGGTGAGCGAAAGCGTAAACATCCCAGTCGTGGCCAGCGGTGGAGCAGGGTCGCCCGAACACATTTATCAGGCCCTGACGATAGGCGGAGCGGATGCGGCACTGGCGGCCAGCATCTTTCACTACAACGAACACGGTATCCGTGAGGTCAAAGCCTACCTGGCACAACGCGGCGTGCCAGTACGGCTGACCTGAATTTCGGCCCGGAGGGTTATGGATTTTGTGCCCCTACGGCTGTAAACTAATAGATGCACCGGGTCAAAAATTGCGGGGAAGGAGGCGTCTTTTCTTATTCGAGTAGTTGAGGAGGCGACGATGGCACAGGCGGTCACCGGTAGCGAGCAAAATGCTGTCCCGGCAGCACCACGTAAAGAGCCGGAGATCAACAAACTCTTCCGTGCGGTAGTGAAACTGGAAGGTTCCGACTTGCATCTGAAGGTGGGCCAGCCACCCATGGTGCGGGTCAAAGGCCTGATTCGCCGACTCGATCACCCGCCGTTGACCCAGGAAGATATGGAGCGGCTGTTTTTGCCGATCATGAAGGAACAACATCGCAAGGTGTTTTTCGAGACCGGCGGTGTGGACTTCGCCCACGTGATTGGCGAAGATGAACACCGTTTCCGTGTCAACATGTTTCGCCAGCGGGGCAAATGGGGCCTGGTCGCTCGCCGCGTCAACAATGTCATCCCACCGTTTGAGAAGCTCGGTCTGCTCATTCCCGAACAGGAGAAGGTTCGCAAGCCCGGAGAACCGGCGACCATCGAAAAACTGTGCATGTTCGATCAGGGGTTGATCATTCTGGCCGGCGTTACCGGTTCTGGTAAAAGCACGACCATTGCCGCCATGCTGGAATACATCAACTCCCGCGAGCCGGTTCACATTCTGACTCTGGAAGACCCGATCGAATACCTGTTCCAGGACAAAAAGGCGATAGTGAACCAGCGGGAGATCTACGTGGACGTTTGCGACTGGCACACGGCTCTGAAGCACGCGGTGCGACAGGACCCGGACGTGATTCTGGTCGGGGAGTTGCGTGACCGGGAGTCATTCGAGTCGGCGGTACACGCGGCGGAGACCGGGCACCTGGTGTTCGGCACAGTGCACGCTTCCAGCGCCGCCAGCACGATTAGCCGCATCCTCGACCTGTTCCCGCCCGACATGCACGGGGCGATCCGTCAGGCGCTGGCCTTCAACCTCAAGGCGGTCATCTGCCAGAAACTGCTCCCCTCAATCAAGCCTGGCAAATCCCGGGTGCCGCTTCTGGAAATCATGATCGTCAACCAGGTCATCCGCGAACTGATTCTGAAGGGCGAAGATAAGAAAATCCAGGACGCCATCCGTCTGGGTTATCCGGAAGGCATGATTGACTTCAACGAACACCTGCGGCAGCTGGTAGAAGCCGGAGAAATCAGTCGGGAGACGGCTCTGGAAGTCTCGCCCAACCCGGACGCGCTCAAGATGGCACTGAAAGGAATCAAAGTAGCACAACCTGGCATTCTATAACAGGTATAACTTCCGCGCCTTTTTCCCAGTCTTTTCAGCGCGGTGGCGACGACGAAGCCCTGGCCGGTTCAGCTAGCGACAAGCTGGGCTTTATTTTCACGCTTATTTATTCCTCGTCATCCCAGCAAGCCGTTAGCCAGAGCAACAAGGCCAAGGCTATTCGCAGGCTGACCGCGCTTGAGTGCCGGTGGGGTCTTTATGCGGTCATTGGTGATCGTCTGGCTGGCGCTGTTCGGGTTCGGGCTGGTTATTGCTCCCGAGCTCGCTTGGGCAGCCGAGTTTCCGCGTGGCGAAGGGTTTTATTTCAGCGTGCCGAAAATGTTAGCAGTTCTTGCCTATTTTCTGGTCTGGCTGTTTTGTTGCGGCTGGGTAGATGCCGATGCTCAGGAACTCGACCTCGAACGCCTCACCTGGACAGGTATGACCATTGCCGGTGGCGTGGTGGGGCTGTGGTTATTCTGGTTGATGCCGCGTTTCTTCATCGGATACGTTCTGGCTCTGACCCTTCTGGCCGTGCCGGTGTTCTCGTACCTGCTTGGTCGCGATGCTCAGGTGGACCCGGTGCAAAGGGTGCTGACCAGCCGTCAGTTCAAGCGCCTGCTGCAAAAGGTATTTCGCATTGACCTGGGCGTGCCCGACGAACCGCCCAAAGCGAAACCGGTGCGGATACACTTTCTGCCCATCGGAGAAGAACGGCCCCAGCGAAACAGACGCTTACAGAAAGCGCGAGCCCAGCGGGGTTATCGTACCCTGCAAATGTTGCTGGAGGAAGCTTACCGTCGCCGGGCCAACGGCATCCGTGTGGAGATCGGCTCGGCAGGGGGGATGGTGCATTACCAGGTGGATGGCCTGCCCCATGCCGCGGTCGTCCTCGGACCGGGTCGGGCAGACGGTCTGGTGCGGGTGTGCTTGACGCTGGCGCAACTAAACTGGCCCCCGAACGGGCAACGTGTCCGTGGCGATTTCCCCTGTCAAATCGAACGCCAGCGCTATCGTGTTCGCGTCAGTTTCGATCGCCAGGAACTCAGAAGCCATCTGACGCTACGCCTGTATGCTGAAACCCATCGGGTTCCGGCCCTGCGGGAACTGGGCTTTGCTCCGGTGGTAGTGCAACAGTTGCAGCGGATTCTCAGCGGGCAGCGGGGTTTATTGATCATCTGCGGGCCGGAAGACAGTGGGCGAACCCAGCTGGCCTACACCTTGTTGCAGGCCGCTCACCAACGCGGTTTACAGGCCACCAGCGTGGAATGGCCCTGCGACGTTCACCTCGAAGGTATCCGCTGGGTACCGGCAGAACCTCAGGCGGATGAACGTTTCCCGGCAGCGCTGAAACGCGTGCTGGGAGAAGTCAACGCCGACGTGGTGTTGGCCGGGGACCTGGATTCCAGGGAATTGTTCAGCGTGGCCTGCCAGCGAGCCGCCAAGCTGGACTTGCTTCTCATCGGCACCATCACGGCCGACGACGCCGTCCAGGGTTTGCAAAAGCTCTTCGAACTGGGGCTGACCCCGGCCGGATTTGCCCGACTGCTTACCGGTGTGCTGGCCGTGCGCCTGGTGCGGACGCTTTGCCCGGCTTGCAAAGTGAAATTTAAACCCAACCCCGAACTGTTACGGCGAGCGAATCTTCCCGCCGAGCGGGTGCAATTTCTGTATCGTTCACCAGAACGAACGGCCAACCAGGACGGCGTGGTCTCCTGCATAAGCTGCCAGGACCTTGGCTATCGCGGACGCATGCCGATCGTGGAACTGCTCCTGCCTACGGATGAACTGCGGGAACTGGTCAAAACTCGCCCTACGCCAGCCGTGCTCAGAGAGGCTGCCCTTCGCAGTGGCATGAGGCCTTTTTCCACGGAAGCGCTGCGGCTGGCTCTGGATGGACATACTTCGCTTATGGAAGTCGCCAGCTACTTGCAATAACGAAGCCGATCCACTCCGAGAGCCTGCTGGCCGGGCTTGCCATGCTGATTGTGCCAAACTTCCGAGTACCGCCATGCTGGAACTGCTGACCGTCGTGCTGACGCTGGCCACGGCTGCCTGGTTCGCCAACCAGGGTTTGTTTTTCGCCGCGGTGATGTGGTTCACCGTCTGGCTGGCGGGATTTTTCGCCTTCTGGCTTTTCGAACCGCTGGCAGGCATCCTGGAAGCGTTGTGCGGCCCTTTCGCGGATGCGGTAGCGCTGACCGGATTATTCGCCCTGGGAGTCGTGGCCTTGCGCTGGGCTCGCCGGGTCCTGGTGCGACACGAGATCGAATTTCCCATCTGGGTGGAACGTGCCGGTGGGGCCGGCTTTGGTCTGCTGACGGGATATGGTCTTGCCGGACTGATCTTTTGCGTCTGGCAGACACTTCCCGTGCAGGAACGCTTCCTGGGCTACGATCCCCAGCAGGGCGTCGGACTGGGCAAACCGGACCGCCTCTGGCTGGCCGCTATGCACCGCGCCAGTCGTGAGCAGCTGGCCCGTGGCGATCCGACTCTGGAGGAGCGCTACGTGTTCGACCCGGACGGGAGTTTCGTCTGGCGTTACGCCCGCTTTCGGCGAATTCCCTCAAGTCGGCCAGAAGCAGATGCCGCGGCGCAAGGCGAAACCCGACAACCTCGGCATCCGCGCGAGGAATTCCCATTCGGTCCTGTTTATGAACCCCGGCAGCAAGATTGATCGGCCAGCCCCAGGCGCTGACCAACCGCATCAACCAATTCCGCGTCCGGAACCTTGACCTGATCACCGGAACGCAAATCTTTCACCTGCCAGACGCCCTGAGCGATTTCCTGCTCGCCGCCAATGATCGCCAGCCGGTGCCCGCGCCTGTTGGCATAGCGAAGCTGAACGTCGAGCTTTTTCGGCTCCGGGTACAATTCGGTGCCGATCTTCGCCTGGCGGAGCCGCGCTGCCAGCCGAGCGTACAGCGCAAGCTTGTCGGGCACAAAGAACACCACCAGCACCGGAGCGGTGGCACAGCTTTGCGGCAACATTTTCAGTTCCTGCATGGCCGCCAGCACCCGATCCAGTCCCAGCGACGCTCCCACACCCGGCAAAACCTGTTTCGTGTACAAACTGGCGAGATTATCATACCGTCCCCCGGAACACACGCTGCCGATCCCCGGCAGGTCGTCGAGGAAGGTTTCGTACACCGTGCCGGTGTAGTAATCCAGTCCGCGAGCAATCGCCAGATCGATTTGCACGACCCCTTCAGGAATCCCCGCTGCCTGCGTGACTTCACACAGCTCCCGCAAACAGGCCAGGCCGTGTGCGGTTCTGGCGTTGTGGCCGAACTCCGACTCGACACGGCGGAAAATTTCCTGCGGCGAACCGCGAATCTCCGCCAGATCGAGAATCCGCTTCGCCTGCTCCGCAGCGATCCCCACACGCTCTCGCAATTCCTCCTCCACGCCACTGCGGCCAATTTTGCCGTATTTGTCCAACGCGCGCAAAACCGAAGTGCTTTTGTCGGCCAGACCCAGTTCCTCCAGCAGACCGTTCAGCACCTGCCGGTGGTTGACGTGTATGCGAAAGCGCTCGAAACCGATGGCTCGCAAAAGGTCGTAAATGACAAACACCACCTCGATGTCGGCCGCGTTGGCGGTCGTGCCGATGGTGTCGAAATCGCACTGGATAAATTCACGGTATCGGCCCCGCTGCGGATTTTCCCCACGCCAGACCGGCCCGATGTGGTACCGTTTGAATGGCGTCCCCAGCCGACCGATATGTTCCGCGGCAAAGCGGGCGAATGGTACCGTCAGATCAAACCGCAGCGCTACCTCCCGTCCGCCCGCATCCTGGAAACGGTATAGCTGTTTATCGGTTTCTTCCCCGCCCTTGCCCAGGAGAATCTCCGCGTATTCCAGGGCCGGCGTGTCCATCGGCAGGTAACCGTAAGAACGATACACCTGCCGCACCCGGGCAATGACCTCTTCGCGCGGCAGCTGCAATTCCGGCGGATAATCGCGAAAGCCCTTCAGCGTTCTCGGTTCGATCAGCGTCTGCGTCACGGTCAGTTCCCGAAAAAGCGGCGACCAGGAGCGGCGAGCGTCAGCCCTTGGCTTTTATACGCTGCCTGAATCGTTTGCTATTGTATGCCGCGCTGCCTCGTCTGCCGCGGAGTATTTGCGTAAAATTGAAGTGGAAACATCTACCACCGGGCGACGCCAAGCGCGGGCGTCGCTTTTCATTTCTGGCCACCACAGTCGGCAGGCGGAACTTCGATAGCGGCGGGTATAAACCCGCCGTGGTGCCTGCTACGCGCCAGCAATGGAGGTCGTCAAGTTGCCAGAGGAACGCACAATCCCCAGCGGAACTGGAACGCCGACACCGCCCGGCGATGGAGCCACGCTCACACCGCCCGGTGATGCCGGCCGGGTGTTGCTTTTAAACATCGAAGATGAGCTCAAGGCGAGCTACCTCAGCTACGCCATGAGCGTCATCGTCAGCCGTGCTTTGCCCGATGTGCGCGATGGGTTGAAGCCATCGCAGCGGCGAATTCTGGTGGCGATGAACGATCTTAACCTGGGCCCGACCGCACCGCGGGTCAAATGTTCCAAAATCTGCGGCGAAACTATGGGTAATTATCACCCCCACGGCGACGCCGCCATTTACCCGACCTTGGTCCGCATGGCCCAGGAATGGAACATGCGGCACGTCTTGATTGACAAGCAGGGCAACTTCGGTTCGCTGGCCGGGTTACCCCCAGCCGCCATGCGTTACACGGAAGCCCGCCTTTCACCCATCGCTGCCGAAATGCTCGACGACCTCGACAAAGACACCGTGGACATGGTGCCCAATTACGATGGTCGTCGGCTCGAACCCACCGTGTTGCCCAGCCGGTTCCCGAACCTGATCGTCAACGGTTCCGATGGTATCGCCGTCGGCATGGCTACCAGTATTCCACCGCACAATCTCCGCGAGGTCTGCGATGCCCTGATCCGCCTCATTGACCAACCGCAAACCACCATCGAACAACTCATGGAAATCATCCCCGGCCCGGATTTTCCGACCGGCGGCGTGATCTGCGGTCGTCAGGGCATCCTCGAAGGCTACCGTACCGGTCGGGGCAAGATCGTCATCCGCGCTCGCGCACGAATTGAGGAGGAAGGCAACCGCACGCAGATCATCATCACCGACATCCCCTTCCAGCAGACCCGCAACCGCATCATGGAAGCGATCGGCGAAGCGATCCGCAACGAAAAAATCACCGGCATCCAGGGCGCTCCCCGCGACGAAAGCAGCGAACGGCGTGGCGAACCCGTGCGCATCGTGCTCGACCTCAAACGTGAAGCCGACCCCAATATCGTCCTCAACCAGCTCTATCAATACACGCCATTGCAGGAAACTTACAGCATCATCCTGCTCGCTCTGGTAGATGGCCGACCGCGTTTGCTCAACCTGAAGCAACTCCTTGAGGAATTCCTGCGGCATCGCGTGCGTGTCATCCGCCGACGCACCGAGTTTTTGCTGCGGGAAGCCAAACGCCGCGCCCACATCCTCGAAGGCCAGCTTATCGCGCTGGCTTCACTCGATCAGGTCATCGAAATTTGCCGCACCTCTCCCAGCCGGGCGGAGGCCAAGAATCGGCTGCGCGGCCTGGTAGTTTCCGCAGCGCTGATGGAGCGGGCGCTGGGAGCGGAAGCTTTTGCCGCTCTTCAGCGGGAAATCGGTCCGCGAGACACCTACAGCATGTCCGAAGAGCAGGCCGAGGCGGTGGTACGCATGCAACTCGGCCAGCTCGCCGCTCTCGAACGCGACGAAATTGTCCAGGAGTACGCTCAACTCCGCACGCAAATTTCCGAACATGAACGCCTCCTCAGCGATGAACATAACATCCTGGCCGTCATTCGCAAAGAGCTCGAAGACCTCCGCGACCGTTACGCCGACGACCGCCGTACTCAAATCCTCGACACGCCACCTTCTGAAGTTCGCCTCGAAGACCTCATCGCCGAAGAACTCAATGTCGTCAGCATCAGCCACAAAGGCTACATCAAACGCTTACCGCTCAACACCTACAGGGCACAGCATCGCGGCGGCAAAGGCGTGACCGGTGCCCAGCCCCACGAGGACGATTTTCTCGAACACCTTTTCGTGGCTTCTACGCACGCCTACTTGCTCTTTTTCACCAGCACCGGCCGGGTCTATTGGCTCAAAGTCTATGACATTCCGCAACTCAGCCGCACCTCTCCTGGCCGGGCCATTGTCAACCTCCTGTCACTCAAGCCGGAGGAGAAAATTACCAGCGTCATTCCGGTGCGGCGTTTCGACCCGCATCGCTATTTGCTCATGGCCACCCGCCAGGGTCTGGTCAAGAAAACTCCCCTGGAAGCCTACAGCCGTCCCAAGAGCGGCGGTATCATCGGCATCCATCTCGAAGAGGGTGATAGTCTGGTCAGCACCGTCCTTACGCAGGAAGGTGACGAAGTTGTGCTGAGCACACGCCAGGGCATGGCCATTCGCTTCGCGGAATCGGATGTGCGACCCATGGGTCGGAATAGTCGCGGCGTCAAAGGAATCACGCTCGAAGCCGATGATGCAGTGGTCGGCATGGTGGTTGCCGATCCCGAGGGATACCTCCTGACCGTTTGCGAAAATGGCTTCGGCAAACGCACACCCTTCGGACCCAACGAAGGCCCGGCCGCTGCCGAGTCCCACCTCGAAGAGGAAGTTGCAGAAAGCGACCTGCCGGAAACCGAGCCAGTGGATGCATCGGCCGACGACGCGACCACCAGCCGTTCCAGCATGCGTTACCGTGTGCAACGCCGGGGCGGCAAAGGTCTGCGCGACATCAAGACCTCCGAACGCAACGGCCCTGTGGTGGCTGTGCTCAGCGTTCGTGACGGCGACGAAATGATGCTGATCACCCAGCAAGGCATGGTCACACGTATCCGTGTGGACGAAGTACGGGTCACGGGCCGAAATACCCTCGGTGTCCGCCTCATCCAGCTCAACGAGGGAGACCGCGTCGTGGGCGCTGCTAAAATCGCCCGCGAAGACTTGGATAGTCAGCTAGCCTCGAATGCTCCTGCCACTGAGTCGCCTGCTCCTTCCTCGCCCGAAGCAGAGATTCCCTCGAGTGGAGAATCGGCTCCCGATAATGCTGTAAGTCCCGGCCATGCTGATTCTCCATCTACACACGAAACCAGCGACTGAATATAGAACCAGCCTTTCTCTAACATTCAGCCTGGCCGGGATATAATCCCTGGAGATAAACATGGACCCTGCCGGATATCGCCATGTGCCACCGGGAACACGCATTCCCTCGGTTGTTAACGCCATTGTCGAAATCCCTAAAGGTCGCCGCAATAAGTTCGAGATCGATAAGAAAACCGGACTGATCCGCCTCGATCGCTATCTTTATTCTTCCAGCCATTACCCCGGCGATTACGGCTTTATTCCCCAGACCTTAGCGGAGGATGGCGATTATTTAGACATATTGGTCATGGTCAACGAACCGACATTTAGTGGTTGTCTCATCGAAGCGCGGGTCATCGGACTGTTCAAGATGCGGGATCGCGGTGTCAATGACTATAAGATTCTCGCCGTGCCGCACACCGATCCTTTATTCGCAGAGATTCGTAAGCTGGACGATGTGCCGCAACATTATCTGAAAGAGGTAGAGCATTTCTTCGCCACCTATAAACAGTTAGAGGGCATCCACACCGAAACACTGGGCTGGGCCGGTCCGGAAGAAGCAACCGCAGAGGTGCGGGCCAGCGTGGACCGCTACTTAGAACATCTGCGGGAGTCCGTGCAATAGGGATAGGAATATGCGAGTTCTCATTACCGGCGGTTTTGGCTGTATAGGTGCGTGGATCATTAGAGAGCTAATTAGTCGTCAGGTACCGGTATTTGTTTACGACATCCGCGAAGACCGCCGCCGATTGCGTTTGATTATACAGGAATCGGAGCATCAACAAGCTACCTATATTAGCGGTGATATTACAGACCGCGAACGTTTAGAGGCTGTTTGCCGCGATTCAGGTATCAGTCACATCGTTCATTTAGCGGCGTTGCAGGTGCCTCTCTGCCGCGCAGATCCCATCCGCGGTGCTCAGGTCAACGTAATCGGTACGCTCAACGTCCTGGAAACCATGCGCCGCCTGAACGGGCAAATTCAGAACTTGGTTTACGCTAGTTCCGCTGCTGTTTACGGTCATCCGGAACGTTATGCCGGGAATCAAGACCTTGATGAAACCGCCCCGCTTATACCGGAAACGCATTATGGTGCCTATAAGGTCTGCAACGAACTTAATGCGCGGGTCTATTACTTAGAGCACGGAATGCCCAGCATCGGCCTGCGGCCGTGGACGGTGTATGGCGTGGGGCGTGATTTTGGCATGACCAGCGAACCGACGAAAGCTATCTTAGCGGTGGCGCTGGGTAAGCCTTACCGTATCAGTTACGGTGGCTGGCAGGATTTCCAATACGCAGAGGATGTGGCTCGCGCATTTGTGCGTTGCTTAGAGCGACCAGCTCGGCAGGCCGTGGTTTATAACCTTCGCGGGGTCTTGGCCGACATGCCGACGTTTCTCAGAACCCTGGCGAATGTGGCTCCGGAAGCGGAAACGCTTATCAGTTACACGGAACGGCAGCTTCCCATTGCTCCTCGCTTATCGGATGCCCGTTTGCAAAGGGATTATGGTCCGTTGACGATCACCCCGCTGGAAGATGGCATAAGAGAAACTCTGGATCGGTTTCGCATGTTGCGGCAACGCGGCCTGGTCAGCGAAGCCGATCTGGCTTAGCCCGTGGCCGAGCCAGCGGCCAATGCCTGCGGTCGTGGTTCGCCATACGGTTGCCGATGCCAGGAAAGCGGAACGGCGATGAATGCAATTGACAGGACCGGCTGTGGGGCGGACAATAACCAGCCAGTCCCCAATACCGCACGGGCGAGCGTATTTGAGCCAGGGATGGCGACATGCTCAGCGTGGTGATTCCTTGCTATAACGAAGCGGAGACGTTGGCGGTCAGCTGGCCACGATTGCACCAGGCGTCGCTGGAGTGGGATGAACCCTGCGAGTTTATTTTCGTGGATGACGGTTCCCGGGATGGGACGTGGCAGGTGATTCGGCAGCTAGCGGGCGAGGATGAACGGGTGCGGGGTGTGCGACTCGTGACGAATCAGGGCCAGCAATGGGCCATCGGCATCGGCTTGCAGGAAGCGCGGGGAGACGCTGTTGTCGTCCTGGATGCCGACCTGCAGGACCCGCCGGAACTGGTTAATGACATGCTGGCCGCCTGGCGTGACGGTGCCGACATGGTCATCGCCGTGCGTCGGCAACGCCAGCGGGAAGTGTGGTGGAAACGACTGGGCGCGCGACTGGTTTATGGCGGGCTGTGGCGGTGGAGCATGGGGCGAAGTTTGCCCGACGCCGGGGATTTTGTGTTACTGGATCGAAAAGTGGTACGCTGGCTATTGCGGTGGCGGATGCGGCGACCGTTCTGGCGTGGCATGCGTGAATGCGGCACCTTTCGCAGAGCCTATGTGGAATACGATCGCCAGCCACGTGTTGCCGGGAAAAGCCATTATTCGCTGCGGCGACTGTTGCGGCTGGCGTGGGACGGCCTTTTCGGTGTGACGGACATGCCGGCACGTCTGGCGGTCTGGTCATTGTGTGGCTTGCTGTTGGCGTGCGCCGCACTGGTGCTGGCTTGTGCAAGAGCGAATGGTGCGGGTCTGGTGGCTGCGATTTGCCTGGCTGCTTTCCTGCTCGTCAGCGGAGAGCTGGCGATTCTGTCGGTTCTGGTGCTGCGAGCGGTTCGTCTTTTCGAGATGCCAGCAGACGCCTGGATCATCGAACGCACGGCCTCATCCGTCAGCAAACGAACGTCGGCACCAGTGGTTTGCGCTCCTGCACGCAGGAATCGCGCCGATGCCACAGGGAAAAAGTCCTGCCCTGCCGACCGTCGGAAGAAAACCAGGTATGATAATGAGTAGCGGTTGGGGCAACGGGCATGACGCGTGGTCACCCAGGAGGTAGATGCGATGAGTAACAGCGGCGAAATTCCGACGGTGCAACCGGCTCCGAACGTGCCGACCGTAATCATTCGAGAAACGGTACGAACTTCGACCACGGCCAAAGTGCTGGTCTGGCTGTTTGGCACGTTGTTGCTGGTGTCGCTTCTGGGGAATTGCATTCTGGCCGGGTTGCTGGGTTCCCTGGCTCCGAGCGGTTACAGCGACCGTTTGCAGCAGAAATACTACGGAGGTAACGCTGGCAGCGATCAGGTAATTGCCCTTATCCGACTGGAAGGCGTGATTCTGGAAGGGACGCTGGACTACCTGTACAAACAGTTTCGCGATGCCGCCCAGGATGAGCACGTCAAGGCAGCGGTTCTGGTGATCAACAGTCCGGGCGGAACGGTTACCGGGAGCGAACTGCTGCACGAATACGTGGAGCGAATGCGTGCTGGAAACTGGGAGAAACAATCTGCTCCGAAGCCGGTGGTTACACATATCGAAAGCATCGCCGCCTCGGGGGGTTATTATGTTGCCGCGGCCAGTGACCACATTGTTGCCCAGCCGGGGAGCGTGACCGGCTCGATAGGCGTATTTGCTGCGTTTCTCGATCTGCACAAGCTGGCGGAAAAATACGGCGTGGCTATGCACGTCATCAAGCGTGGCGAACTGAAAGGGCCAAGCATCCTTCACGAACTGACGCCGGAAGAACGCCAGCAATGGGAATTGCTTGTCGGGGAAGCTTATGCGCGATTTCAAGAGGTAGTAGCTGGTGGTCGCCGTAACAAACTCAAATACCAGTTGCGGGAACCCTTCGAGTTGAAAACCGACACAGGCCAGGCAGTCACGCGACGGATTGCCGATGGTGGCGTGTTCACCGCCAACCAGGCAAAAGAGCTGGGGTTGATAGATGACCTCGGCTTTCTGCCCGAAGCGATCAAAAAAGCAGCCGAACTGGCCAATCTGAGCGAGTACAAGGTGGTGGAGTATAAGCGACCGTTCGGCTTTTTCTCGGACCTTTTCGAGAGCCGAGCGGAAAGTCAGCAGGCTGGCGTCCGGCCAGGGCATCTCGATTTGAGCAACTGGCCGATGCTGACCATGCGGTTGTGGTATCTGACGCCCGGCTACGAACTGGCCCCGGTGCCGATGCTGGAGGTGTTGCAGCGTCGCCCGTAAAAGCAGTCCCTGGCATGGATGCCCACTCCCTGTCTCAGCACAACTGGCGAAGGATTCTAATCATCAAACCCTCGGCGTTCGGGGATGTGTTGCACACCCTGCCGGTACTGGTGAAATTGCGTCGGCGCTATCCCGAGGCGGAGATTGACTGGCTGATCACGCCGGAAAATGCCGAGGCAGTGCGTTACCATCCAGCTCTGAGCCGGGTAGTGCTTTTTCCCCGGCGGGAAGTGCGTTTGTTTGGCCAGGGGCGATTGTCATGGCGAAAGTGGTGGCAATTGCTGGCGGAGTTGCGTAGGCGGCGTTACGAACTGGTGCTTGACCTGCAAGGGCTGTTGCGTTCCGGTTTGTTGACCTGGTGGACTGGGGCTCCGGTGCGGATCGGTTTCGATCGGCCGCGGAGGGGTCTGCGAGCACCGCGCGATCGCCTGGCCGGCCATTGTCAGCATGGTTGGCGTGGCACGCGCGAGGGAGCCTGGCTCGCCTACACCCACCGGCTGCCCATTACCAATCTCGACGTGCACGCGGTGGATCGCTATTTGTGGGTGGGTCGGTGGCTCGGTTTTGATGACAGTCCGCCGGATTTGCGCGTTTACTGGCCCCGTGATGCTGACCATTGGGCGGAAGAACTGGTGCATCGAGAAATCGGTCGGCAGCCGTTTGCCGTGATCGCCCCGGGAACGGTTTGGCCGACCAAGCGCTGGTCGGTTGAAGGTTTCGCGGAAGTGAGTCGGCAATTGCTGGCCGACGGGTTTCGTGTGGTGCTCATCGGTTCACCGCGGGACACGGAAGTATGTCAGGCTGTGCATTCGCGGGTGCCCCAGGCTCTTAACCTGGCCGGTCAGACGCGGATCACGCAACTGATGGCTCTGATGCACCGTGCCACCGTGTGCCTGACCAACGACAGCGGACCGATGCACCTGGCCGTTGCTCTGGGCAAGCCGCTGGTGGCCATCTTCGGCCCGACCGACCCGGTGCGGATCGGCCCCTATGGTCGCCCGCAAGCAGTCCTGCAAGCTCCGTTGCCCTGTGTGCCGTGTTACTTTCGCCACCTGGCCCAGTGTCCCCACCAGCACGCCTGCATGCACGCAATCACACCGCAGCAGGTGCTGAGTCGCATCTACGAAAGCCTGAACGGCCGGCTGATGCACGCCGTTCACTCCGGTGGACTTCCAACCAGCGTTCACCACGGCGGGCTGACAAGCGATGCTTTCGGTCAGCAGAGCGGCTAGCTCCGTACAGATGGCCTCAAAAAAACCGCTTTCGGCATCGCCGCTTCTCGGACAACGCATACGATCTCGGCAGGACAGGTTATTCCGGAAACCGATTCCAAGCATGACGGGCTGCTGCTCACGGTCCCACGTAAGGTAACAACCGCGGCGGATTCCGGCCTCGCCAAATAGAGCTGGGCGGAACGGCCTTCCTTTCGCGATGCCAGGCCGAGGTCGAAATGACCGTGTGAGTCGGGAAAGAGCGGGTGTACACCCGCCGTGCCCCCAGTCGTGACTGCAAACCGAACATCTCTTTCGCAGCGAGAAACGGTATGGCACGGGGAATCGTCCTGGCGATGACGGGAGCGAGCGGTGCTCCGTATGGAGTACGGCTGCTGGAGGTGTTGTTGCAGGCGGAGCGGTTCGTGCATCTGGTAATCAGCCCGGCAGCGGTTCAGGTGCTACGCACCGAACTGGGGCGGGGAATTGACCTCAATCGGTTTGAACTGAGCCAATTACTTCCTTCCTTGTCGCCGGCCCACGCAGCGCTGGTGCAGTATCACCATTATCAGAACCTGGCCGCCAGCATCAGCAGCGGTTCGTTCCTGACCGAGGGCATGGTGATTTGTCCGTGCAGCATGGGGACGCTGGCCGCCATTGCCAGTGGGATGTCGCAGAACCTCATTCACCGAGCTGCCGACGTCCACCTCAAAGAACGCCGCAAACTCATTCTCGTACCGCGGGAGATGCCCCTGCACCGTATCCACCTGGAAAACATGCTGCGTTGCACCGAGGCCGGTGCGATTGTGATGCTTGCCAGCCCGGCCTTTTACACCCGCCCGCAGACCGTGGCCGAAATGGTAGATTTCGTGGTCGGCCGCATTTGCGATCAACTCGGAGTGCCGCATTCGCTGCTCAAACGCTGGGGAGAACCGTCCGCGAGTGGCTGAGGCGAACCGGGCCAGTATTCGCCGAGCGTCTGGCGGAGACGATCGAGTATCCGAGCGATGCCGCGACGACCGAGTTCGAGAAGCGCTTGCAAATCTTCCAGGGCGAACGTGTCCTCCTCACCCCCGGCCTGCACTTCGACTAGCCGACCGTCTCCGGTCATGACGAGATTCAAGTCCACGGCGGCGTCTTTGTCTTCGGCGTAGTTCAAATCGAGGATACGCTGACCGTGCCACAATCCGACACTGACAGCGGCAACGCTGCCAGTCAGGATTTCCGACAGCGGATTGGGAAGTTGATCGCGCAGGGCCACCAGAGCATCCACCAGAGCGAGAAAACCTCCGTTGATGCTGGCCGTGCGCGTGCCTCCGTCCGCTTCTAACACATCGCAATCAATCCAGAGCGTGCGTTCGCCCAGTTTTTCGAGGTTGAGGCAGGTGCGTAAGCTGCGGCCAATAAGACGCTGAATTTCAACACTGCGCCCGTCCGGTTTGAGACTGACGCGTGCCTTGCGTGGAGCGGTCGAACCGGGCAGCATGTTGTATTCCGCCGTCAGCCAGCCTTTACCGGTGCCGACCAGGAAGGGAGGAACCGTTGGTTCCACGCTACAGGTACATAAGACGGCCGTGCGCCCCATGCAGAAAATCACTCGCCCCGGAGCTGATCCCCAGGCGGGCCGCACGATCTGGATCGGTCGCAATTCATCCGCGGCCCGTCCGTCTGGTCTGGCCGGTGGCGTAGCGGCAACCTGAGCGGCTGAGGACGGCAGCTCCTGTACTTCTGGACCAGGCGGGCCACTGTCGCTCGCCGCTGCCGTATTCTGCGGCGCGACCACTTGAACAGTACCGACGGGTTCGGTTGTCGAGATGGAAATCTGGCCAGGTGATTCCGCTAGCGCCGCGTTGCCGTCCGTCGGGCACGGTGAGCCTGTGGCAGTTGCTCGCGGCAGCGCGGAAGACGAGGCATTCACGCCAGCCTGACCGGCGTCGGTAACCGGCTGCGTCAGGCTTGTCGAATCACTAAGAGCAGGCCCACTCTTCGCACTCATCGCTGCCAGTCTCCAGGCGGAACTCCATGTTGTCTGGCGTTGTCCATTTGCGCCCATTTTATCGCCGCGCCCGGAAAACAGCACCAGTCGCTGGTCGGAAACTTTCCGGCATACATACGAGGCCGAACCTTGGCCGATAGCGCTGCCCGGCAGGTCAGATGCTGAAGGTCGCGCGTCGAACGCCCGCCTCCCCAATGACCAGGACTTTACTCATAATGTCCCGGCAGGTCAGGGTTCCGTTCGCCAATGGTCCCGACCGGTTCATGCCCGCCGCTGCCAGCGGTCGGGGTCGGATCGCCTGGTAAGCATTAGCCCCGGCTGGAAAAAGTTGACTCCCTTCCGGCAACGCTCGTGGGGGTCAGCGTCGGATCGCTTGCGATCACTCGCCGCTGTGTTCGCGCAAGTCGTCCAGGTTGGCCTGACACACCTGACAGCCGATCACCTCCAGGTGAAACCGGCAATAATCGGCGACAGCTTTGGGGAGTTCGTTGGCCAGATACAACGCCCACTCTTCGCGGCTGGGACAGCTGATCTGAAACCGCCGCCAGATGGCCCCGACGCTGTGTTCTCCCTGATCGCGGCGGGCCATCAATTCCGCCAGTTGCCGGCGCAATTCCGGATCGGCACGCAATGCTGACTCGATCCGCGCCATTTCGCTGTCGGTCAGCGTTTCCTCCAGGAACGCTTCCAGGTCCTGCAACGTAACAGCGGGCTGCTGACTGCTGGTGTTCATCCTGCTTCCTCGGAGAGGCACTGTGGCTGCAGTTCGGGAAAGACGTCGGGATTGAGCTGGCGTTGTCGCAACAATTCCCGCAGGCGTTCCAGTGCGGCAAAACGGATATTGGCCACCCGCTGCGGTTCGATATGCAGGCAGGCGGCCACCTGGCGGTTCGGCCAGCCTTTGACCAGGAGCAACTCCATCACCTTGAGCTTTTCGTATTCACCGCGGCGTTTCCATTCGCCCACCAGTTGAGCGAGGGCATCGGCTAAGGCCCGGCTTTCCAGTTCCCGACGTTCCTGGCTGCGAAATTGAGTGGATGGTCCGCTTCGGTTCGACGCCAGGTTCCAGCCAGGATTTTCTTCCTGGAGTTGCTGCAAGGGATGCCGGCCGGACTTACGCAAACGGTCAATGATTTTGTTGCGCAAAACGCTGAACAGGAAGGTTTGCAGGTCCCAACTTTGCGAAAGATGCAAAGCGGCGTTATGCAGAGCCAGGAAGGTTTCCTGCACGACATCGCGAGCTTCTTCGGCATCGCGCAAGCGTCGTCGCGCACAGGCGAGCAATCGGCCCTCGTATCGCGCCACCAGCTGCGACCAGGCTTGTGCATCGCCGCTTCGAATCCGCTCCAGCAACCAGCGATCGGAAAGCGATGTGCCTACCATCGGGGTTTCCTTCACCGCTGCCAGGGCACCTTTGTCTATATGCTACGCGTCGCCCCAGAACCGATGCAGGGCACACGCTCCTTGCTAACATGAACACAACCGTAACCGATCAGACACGCAACATCGCCATCTCACCGAGAGACGGCAGGCTTTCATGGCAAGCCGACGGTCCGCTCACGTTCTGCTCTTTCCGGGAACTTCCGGAAGCCAACGCTAGCTGAGTTGCCCCCGACCACCTGCTAACGTTCTGCTCTACCCCTGCTGGCTATCAGTGCGTGTTGGGAAATCGTCACCGGCCAGGGTTGCCCTGGCAAAAATCGGCTGGCCGACGGACGAGGGGATAAAAGCCTTGCCTGCATTGACCGGACCTGGGGCATGACCGCACCTGCTGCGCGCTCAGGAGAGGCGAAGAAACAAAGGCCTTGCTTACGATTGGCCGGGTCATTAGAAAGAAATTAACGTGGCTTGGATCCACCGCAAAGTTTGCCCAGGGCGGGGGTAATCATGGTCAGCGATAGTCCTGAGCTTGCCGCGGGGAAACGAACAGGAACCGATCATCCGGGTCACCGTGTGCGCACCACTCAAGCCATCGGTTCTCCTTCCGGCCAGGTTGGTCGCTCGTCCCCACCGCTACCGATGGTTTGCAATCGGATGGTGAGCCCGGGAATGTGCCGGTGGGCTGCCATAACCATCATGGTGTGCCTGGTGATCCATGTGCCGGCGATGTGTCTGCAGGAAAAACCCAAGTCGCCGCCGCAGGTTACGCTACAGCAGATGCGAACCCTGGTGCAACGACACCTCGAGCTAATCCAGGCAAAGAAAGCCGAGGACCTGCAGCGTCATTTCACGCCTCGCCTCCGCGAACACATTACTCCGGAGCTGTTGCAGGAGGTGCAACCCCGGCTGGCGAAAGCGAAAGTTGAGGAGCTGGTCGCGGAAATCCGCCAGCTTGAGAAAAATGGCCGACACCTGGTGATCGTTCGCAGAAACAATGGACGGCTACTGACGGTGTTTGTCTGGCACCATGATCAATGGTTGGCCGATACGCTTTGGTTCCGTTAGCTCTCACTATCGGTCGCCAGGGAGTATCTAGCCTTACGGTTGGCGGATAGGCTTTGGTTCCGCAAGCTCCCCTGTTTCTACGGGGGACAACCGGACACCATCGGGTCGAAACGGTTGCCAGCACCGGGTCGGAAACGACCCCAATCGGGTTGCCCGTGGGCATCGCAGCATGCATTACCGCCACCGTCGCCAACGCGGCCTTACGAAAACGTTACTCGCCAGGTGAACGTTTTATCCCGGGCAGCTCATGCCATCGCGATCTGCTCGTTGGAAAACCTGCCCAGCCCGATTAGCTGTCTGCGTCAATAAAGCAGTGTGCTTCCCTCATTATGGGTGCCCGACGAATCCACGCGGGAGCATAATTTGCCGGCAGTCGTAAACTGGCAGGGGAGGTTGTATGCCGTCCGTGCATGCGTTGATCGCCGATAGTCGCCTGGTGCGTACAATGCTGGCAGATTCCCATCGGCTACTCACAGTAACGGAGAGGCCGCATGCACATTTACAGCTCCCTTTGTGACGACTTCGGAATCTTCTGCTCCCTGGCGACGGAACTACCGTTTCCGACCAACCGTGAAACCGTCCTGAGCTTTTTCGAGGCGTTGCAGAAGGAGTTTCCGCAGTTGCGTCACTTTTACGCCCGCGAGGCCGACGAATTCGCGCTGGAACAGGACAAAACCGAGGACACCTACGCTTCGGTGACGCTGGAGTTGCGGCGGTTGAGTTGCGGCCAGCACAATCCGAGTTCGTTCAGCGATGTGGATACCCTGGTGGAACGGGTGCTGGAACTGGCCCCGTATTACCTCAATCTTTCGCCGCTCGACCTCACCGCTGTGGACGTGCTGTTCGGCTTCGACCTGGTTTATAACGGCAACCACGATGCGGTGGTGCTGGAGGCATTGGGTGCGGCACCCTGGATGGAAGGATTGCTGCACATCCCGGAAGCGAAAGTGCTGAACTATCAACCAGCCCTGACCCTGGGCCTGGACGAAACCTATCGCCTGCAATGCCGTTTGCAAATCGAGACCCGCACTACCACCTATCAGGTGCGAACCGGCGAATTTCACGACGAACCGATCAGCGTTTATTTCAGCATTCGCCAATACCGTCATGGCGAACCGATCAAAAACCTGCCGGAGACCTATCGCCGACTCCGTGAAGAAGGGCAGGAACTCGTCGAACAGTATGTCATTCCCCAGGTAGTCCGACCGCTGGCTCAGGCTATCGGGGCCAAGTGAGGAAGCACACGATGCCGCTGCGCAGTGTCTTTGCCAGCAACTTGCGTGCGGAGACGGCATTTACTGTGCTTGCGGTAGCGCAGCGACTGGCAGCGCAGGGCAAGGAAATCGTCGGGTTGCATATCGGCGATAGTCCGTTTCCCAGCCCGCGGGTTGCCGAGGAAGCCGCTATTAACGCCATCCGACAGGGCCAGACGCATTATTGCCAGTCGGGCGGTTTGCCGGAAGTACGGGCCGGGATTGCGCGCTGGTATCAACGTGAATTCGGCGTAACGGTCAGCCCGGAGCAGGTTGTCGTTGGCCCCGGTGCCAAGATTTTCGAGCAGCTGTTTTGTGAAGCTGTCCTCGACCCAGGGGATGATGTCCTGGTGTTCAGCCCGTATTTTCCGACCTATCCCCCGAATATCGCACGGCGAGAAGGGCGGTTGTGGCTGGCCAACCTGCGTGCCGATCGGCAATTTCGCCCCGATCCCGCGGAGGTGGAACGCTTCCTGCGACAGGCCCGCCGTCCCAAAGCGATATTCCTCAATTCGCCCCACAATCCGACCGGCGGCGTCGCCACTGCTGAAGACCTGCAAGCCATCGTTCAGCTGGTGCGTGGCCGCGACATTGCTATTTTCAGCGACGAACCCTATTGCCACATGGTCTGGCAGGGCCGGCATCATACCCCCTTGCAGTGGCCCGACGCCGTGGACCAAACCGTCGCTGCTTATACGTTGAGCAAATCGTACAGCATGAGTGGCTGGCGGATCGGTTTTGCCGTGGCTGGTCGTGAATTGGCTGCCACCCTGGAGACCCTGGTCAATACCAATCTCTCCTGCACGCCGCCATTCGTGCAACTGGCAGCGCTGGCGGCTCTGGAGCACGGCCAGCAGGAGCGCGATCAAGCGATGGCTCAGTTTCGCCGCAAAGTCGAAATTCTTGTGCGTGGTCTGCAACGCATTGACGGCATCCGTGTCGCCATGCCCGCCGGAACCTTTTACGCTTTTCCCGATGTCAGCGTCTGGTGTCGGCGTTACGGAATTACCTCGCACGGTCTGGCCATGTATCTGCTGGAAGGAGCGGACGACTATTTCGGTGTGGCATGCCTCGGCGGCGAATGTTTCGGTGAGGCCGGGCTGGGCTATATCCGCTTCAGTTGTGCCGAGCCAGACCAGCGAATCGAACAGGCGGTGGCTTTCCTGGCGGATGCCCTGCAACGTAGCCATCGCGTGCAGAAGTATCTGCAGGAGCATCCGCAATACGCGCTTGCCGAAGCCTTGTCCGCGAGAAGCCATGTTGCCGGTTTGACAGTCGGATGACACACCATGCGCGATTGGCGACCAGGTAACTGTGCCATCGCCAGAATTAACCGTCCGACGGCCGCTTCCCGCTGAGCATCGGTGAGAGCGACTGGTTGGTAATCATCTGGCCTGTCAGCATGCAACCGTGCCTGAGCCAGACCTTGACTCTGCAATGCAGCTTTCTCGAAGACGTGCAGCATTTTGCCGCTGCCGGCGCTCAGGCTATGGTCGTCTGGCTGACGAAACTGGAGCAAGCCGTTGCTGCTTACGGTCTGGAACGTCTCCGGGAAGCGCTGGGGCAACGGCAACTGCGCGCCGTCGCTGCTGCTGGTCAGGGCGGGTTATTCTCCGCTAGGGGTGAGCAGCGGCGTCTGGCGTTCGACCAGTTTCAGAAGCGGCTGGGATTGTGCCAGGCATTGGGCATTGAAACGGTGATCGTGGCTTGCGATTTCCCTCACATTGCCGAAGCCGGTGACTGGGAACAGGCCCTGAGGCAATTGCGACTCACCGCTCAACTGGCCGCCAGTTATCAGATTCGTCTGGCCCTGGAACCGCAAGGACGGGCTGCGTTTTGCGCCAGCCTCGATACCCTGGTGCGAGTGGTGGAAAGCTGCGGCGAGGCGAATGTCGGCGTCAACCTGGACGTGTTCCAGTACTATATCGGCCCGAGCAAACCCGAAGACCTGGCTTTGCTGACAGCCAGCAATCTCTATTTTGTGGAACTGAGCGATCTGGCCGGCATACCCCGGGAATGGGCCCTGGATCGACACCGAATTTTACCGGGCGACGGTGAATTCCACCTTCAGCCGATTCTGGATCACTTGCGTCGCATTGGCTATCGCGGTTACGTCGCCGTCGAAGCCCCCAACCCCGACTTCTGGAGCATGAATCCGGTGCGGGTCGCCGAAACCGCCTTGCGGGCTTTAGAACGTCTCCTGCAAACGAAAAACGAGTAACCCGCCTTTCTGTTCGACCGCTTCCAGACCAGATGCGGCCCATGAAAACTGTCCTGGACTCGCTTAGAGAAGGCCCCAAGGTTTGTGTTCGACCGCATCAGACCAGATACGGCGAATGGCCAAGGGGACAATGATTCGCGCCCACTTTGAAACAGCGGCATGATGAATTATGCCGCACCCCTGATTTTGGAATGGCCGGGCACAATGGTTGGCCGACCGGTGTTTCCGGCGCTGGGCAGGCGTAATTGTGGATACCCCGGACACGATGAGCGGTGTTACCGGAGCCGCTCAAAGCCTGACACCGGAAAGACGCGATGGAATCGTTCGCCGGGCGGGAACTGCTGTCGGTGAATGTGCGTATAATGTTTGGTGGCAGACCGGTACCCGGCAGGGCTGCCGACCGGTTTCGTTTGCTGAACTTGCCGGGTTGTATTGACCAGCCAGGCACAGGAGCGTAGATTGGCGGCTAAGTTAGTGGCGTCATTATCGGCCAGCACATTCGGACAATCGCCATGACAGCATCCACAACTTCGTCTGCGAAAGAACCGATGACTTCCGCCCATCAGGACAATTTGCCGCAGGACATCAGCATCTGGGAGAAAATCGGCGACGCTATCGGAGCGTTTTCGGAATCTGCCGTCCGCTGGCTGACGCGGTTGCTCGGTTCCAGCAACGATCGAGCTTTGCGCGCTCTGGGCTATCGCAAGACGGGCGACCCGGAAAAGCCATACGAGGTAGTTCCCGGCTCGCTGCTGGCCCGCATCAACGATCTGGAACCACGCATGCGGGAACTGAGCAACGAAGAGTTACGCAGTCTGGGCGCGCAGTGGAAACAGCGCGTCGCCAATGGGGAATCTCTGGACGATTTGCTGGTGGAAGTGTTCGCGGCGGTTCGGGAGTCGGCGCGGCGTTATAAGGACATGCGGCATTTCGATGTGCAGATTCTGGGCGGCATTGTCCTGCACCAGGGGAAAATCGCGGAAATGGCCACCGGCGAAGGTAAAACGCTGGTGGCGACACTCCCGGCTGTCCTGAACGCTCTGACCGGCGAAGGGGTGCATATCGTTACGGTCAACGACTACCTTGCCCGCCGCGACTGCGAATGGATGACGCCGATTTATCAGGGCGTCGGTATCACCGCCGGCTATATTCAATCGGACATGGATGCGCCGCAACGGCGTCGCGCTTACGAATGCGACATCACCTACGGGACTAATAGCGAGTTCGGCTTCGACTACCTTCGCGATAACATGAAGCCCGCGCGGTGGGGCGATCCCCGCTATCCTCCCTACATGCAGCAGTGTCAGCGGGGCTTGAATTACGCGATCATTGACGAGGTGGATAACATCCTCATTGACGAAGCCCGCACGCCGCTGATCATCTCCGGCCCGGCGTTCGGAGACATTCAAAAGTTCATCATCGCCGACCGCGTCGCCCGCCAGCTCAAACCGGGCGTGCATTTCGAGATCAAGGAAAAGGAACATGCCTGCCCGTTGACCGAGGAAGGCATCCGCGAGGCGGAACGTCTGGTCGGGGTCGAGAGTTTCTACACCGCCGGTAATATGGAATGGCCGCACCTGATTGACAACGCCCTCAAGGCCCACCACCTCTACAAGCGCGATAAGCATTACGTGGTCATGCCCCACCCGGAAACCGGGGAAATGAGCGTGATCATCGTGGACGAGTTTACCGGTCGGTTAATGATTGGCCGGCAGTGGAGCGATGGTCTGCACCAGGCCGTGGAGGCCAAAGAAGGTGTGCCCATCAAACAGGAAACGCAGACCCTGGCCACCATCACCTTGCAGAATTTCTTCCGTTTGTACAAGAAAATCGCCGGGATGACCGGTACGGCCATGACCGAAGCCGATGAGTTCTGGAAAATCTACAAACTCGAAGTCGTGGCCATTCCCACCAACAAGCCCTTGCGACGCATCAATTACCCCGACGTGATCTTCCGCACCGAACGGGAAAAGTGGAACGCCGTCGTGGAAGAGATCGTGGAGGTGCACAAAACCGGCCGACCGATCCTCGTCGGCACCGTTTCGGTGGAGAAATCCGAAAAGCTGGGGGAAATGCTGAAACGGCGTGGCATCAAGTTTGAATTGCTCAACGCCAAACCCGAAAATGCCGCTCGTGAAGCTGAGATTATCGCTCAGGCTGGCCGCATCGGAGCGGTGACCATCGCCACCAACATGGCCGGTCGCGGCACCGACATTATTCTGGGGGGCAATCCCGAATTCCTTGCCTGGGCCAAACTCCGCCATCAGTATCCCAGCCGACTCGATGTTCCTCCCGACATCTGGAAGAAAACTGTCGAGGAAATCGAAGCCCAGGAGAAGATGAAAGAAGAAGGCCGCAAGGTTGCCGAACTGGGCGGCCTGCACGTCATCGGTACGGAGCGGCATGAGGCTCGCCGGATTGATAATCAGTTGCGGGGTCGTGCCGGTCGTCAGGGCGATCCTGGCTCCAGTCGCTTTTTCCTCTCTCTGGAAGACGACCTGATGCGGATTTTCGCCGGCGACTGGGTCAAAAAGGTGCTCACCGCCCTGGGCATGAAAGAGGGCGAATGCATCGAAAGCCCGATGGTCAGCCGCCAGATCGCCAAAGCCCAGAAACGAGTCGAGGAACGCAACTTCGACATCCGCAAGAACCTCCTCGAATACGACGAGGTCATGGATTTGCAACGGCGGCGGGTGTACGGCTATCGCCAGGAGTTGCTCGAGGGTGCCAACGGTCGGCTGCGCATCCTGCAAATGATGCGACAACAGATCGAGAAGGCGGTCGCCCGTTATCTCGATGAAAACTACCCGGCGGAATCGT
This sequence comes from Gemmatales bacterium, assembly GCA_041640595.1. Classification (GTDB taxonomy): domain Bacteria; phylum Planctomycetota; class Planctomycetia; order Gemmatales; family HRBIN36; genus HRBIN36. The sequence goes on from JBEPZY010000003.1 coordinate 490,906, forward strand.
TCGCCGCCTATGCCAGTTCGCGTTTCGGCGTGGAACTGGAAGCGGATGATTTTCGTCGTTGTACTTTTGATGAGGCCCAGCGGATCGCCCGCGACCGTGCCCAAAGCCTGGCTGTGAGCTTGTTGCAGGACCAGATCGAAGAATGTTTCAATCCAGCTGAGGACCGGGCGGACTGGAAATGGGAGGCGTTCCGGAAATTCCTCCTGTCGCGCTGGAACATTCAATGGAGCATCCGCAAACTGCAAGAGACGGACCGCGACGAGCTCGTCGAAAAACTCCTGCCGGAAATCACCGCCTATATCGAAAAGCTCGACCTGCAGGAAGGAGCCGCCTTTTTTGACCCGGACTATGGGCTGAAAAGTTTGTGCGAGTGGGCGAATCGGAAGTTTGTGCTCGGATTGAAGCTGGAGGAACTGCGCAACAAGCAGGCGGAAGAACTGGTGGAGTTGCTCTACCAGCGGTGCCTGGAAATGTACCGCCGGCGCGATGTGGAGTTTCCGGTGCAAGTCGGTCTGGCTCGTTTTCTCCCCGAACGATCCGTTCTGGGTGTACCTCTCAATGACCGGGCCGGATTGCTGGCCTGGGCCCGGCAACGCTTTGCCCCGGCGGCAGAGCTATTCAACGAGCACGATTTTGAGCATCTGTCGCGTGCCCAGTTAAAGGCCGTTTTGCTGGAAGCCAGCCAACGAACCTATCCGGCCGACGGCCTGGAGCAGATAGAGCGAAAACTCGCGGAAACCTTCGGCGAGCAGGAATCCTTGAGCGAATCCGACGCCGCTCGTCTGGCCGAATGGGCGCAGCAAACCTTGCAACTTCAGGTGCAGCCGCAGGATTTGCGTCATGTTGACCGCGACACCGCCCGGCAGGTGCTGGCTAATGCCTTTGACGACCGCTACCGGCCCGAAATGCGAACCATGGAGCGCTCCCTTATCCTCAACGTCCTCGACTCCGCCTGGAAAGACCACCTGTACGCGATGGATTATTTGCGGGCCGGTGTCGGGCTGGTCGGTTATGCCCAGATCGATCCCAAGACCGAATACAAGCGGCAGGGAATGAAACAGTTCGAGGTGATGTGGGAAAATGTTGCCGACCGCGTCACCGATCTCGTCTTCCGTATGGAAGAAGGCGGCGACGAAGTAATGGAAACGGTCTGGCACATCACCGCCACCACCCACGAATCGCCGCCTCCGGTTCTTTCCGCCGATAGCATTCGGGCGCAGCAGCAGGAGGCGATAGCCAATTCGCAACGGGGCGAGGCCAAGAAGACCGAGCCGATTCGCAACACTGCCCCGCGCGTCGGACGCAACGATCCATGCCCGTGCGGCAGCGGCAAGAAGTACAAACATTGCTGCCTCAAGGCACGCTCCTGACACTTCCCGGCCGCCACAACGGATTGCTGGCCATCTCCGGACAGGATGTCCCCTTATGCCCAACCTGCTCGATGCCCTCTACGCGCTGGCCCTGATGGGTGTTAGCCCCTGGCTGTTGTGGCAGCGTTGGCGTTACGGCAAATATCGCCGCGGTATGTGGCAGAAACTGACCGGCTCTTTGCCACCCCGCCCCGAGCCTGGACCGTGTTTGTGGCTGCACGCCGTTAGCGTCGGGGAAGTGTTACTTTTACGTCCGTTTCTGGCACAACTTCGCCACCAGTATCCGCACTGGCAAGTGTACCTGACCGTGGGCACGGAAAGCGGTCTGGAAATGGCCCGCCGACACTTTCCGGATCTGCTTACCACATTCGCTCCCGCAGATTTCACCTGGGCCATTCGCCAGGCTTTCGACCGCATTCGGCCCGACCTGATTTTGCTGACCGAAGTGGAACTCTGGCCCAACTGGCTGGCGGAAGCGCGACGCCGCCAGGTGCCTGTAGCCGTGATCAATGGCCGGCTCAGTCCCCGCAGTTTTCACCGCTACCGCTGGCTGGGCCGTGCTTTTGCTCGCTACACTGCCGCTATCCGATTGTGGGCCATGCAAAACCAACTCTACGCCGAGCGTTTACGCCAGCTCCACATACCGGCGGAACGAATTGCGGTCACCGGTTCGATGAAATTCGATGGCCTGAACCGAGCAGGTATCAGCACGCAGACACGCACACTGGCCGAATTGTTTGGGCTGAGCCAGCCCGATGATCCCGGGAAAACCGAAATGGTTTGGGTCGCCGGCAGCACCCAGGAACCGGAAGAACGAATCGTGCTCGATGTTTATCGAAGCTTGCTCAAACGTTTCCCAGGTCTGCGACTCATCCTGGTGCCGCGCCATCCGGAACGTTGTCCGGAGCTGGCGCGCTGGATGGAATCGTCTGGCTGGACGGTGATTCGCCGCAGCACCCTGGGACAGACAACCGAGCGTTCCCGCTCCCTCGACCCCGCGTGTCCGGGCAACTCTCCGCAACAATCTCCGCCCGTTATCCTTGTGGACACCCTGGGGGAACTCATCCACGTCTGGGGTCTGGCGGACGTCGCTTTTGTCGGTGGCAGTTTCGGCAACCGCGGCGGGCAGAACATGCTGGAACCCGCGGCCCTGGGCGTGGCGGTGGTTTTCGGCCCCAATGTTTGGAATTTCCAGGATGTTGCCGAGCAACTGTGTCATCACCGGGCCGCACGCCAGGTTCTTTCCCCGCAGGAGTTGGAAGCCGCTTTATCGGAACTGTTATCCACACCCTATCTCCGCCAGGAAATCGGACACCGAGCTCGCCAGTTCGTGCAAACGCAGCAAGGCGCTGTCCTTCGCACACTAACGACTTTACAACCATTGCTCGATCATTCAACCGCCCGCACCCAAGCCGCCTGAGAGCTGCCGACCTGTTCAGTCCGCCGTTACAATGCGTTTTTTCGACACTTGCAGCATTCGATGGGCTGTCCAAACCCAGGTTCTTTCCGGCAGATGCGAATTTCCCACCATTTTTTAGCCGAAAAGGATGCCAGCCGGATGAGCAAAACCTGGGCCGAATACGATGGCCTTCCAGGAAGCGAGCCATTCCAATCCCCAGGAAGACGGCCAGCCCCATCGCACAGAACACCCGTCATGTGGCAAGGATGTAGTTCATTCGGCCCAGCCTGGCGGAATCTCTTTCCTGGCAAAAAGGTAACCTCCTGAACCCTCGAAGCAAAGGAGAAGGTCTATGCGCAAAAGCTGGCTCATGCTGGCCCTTTTCGGATGGTGCAGTTGGTGGACCGCTGCCTGGGCACAGGACTCCGTCGTGCCGGTGCAACCGGAAATTGTCCTGGTTGACCACCATGCGGAAGCCAAACCCGCCCCAAGTGCCTGCGCTCCCAGTTGCGCCTGCCGGCCGACATTCTGTCTGCCACGAATTTCGCTTTCAGGCCTGTTCTGTCGGCTGCAACCCTCGTGTCAACCCTGTCCGCAGCCGTGTCCGCCTTCCTGTCCCAAAGTACACGCTGCTCCGTGCTGCGGTCACCACGTTCGGCCACTCTTCTGCCGCGAACCGCAGCCCTGCCCCAGGCCAGTAGTGCATTGCCATGTGCAGGCTCCCGTTTGCCATCAACCCTGTCCGAGTTCCTGCCACCCAAGCCTGCTCGAACGCCTGCACAATCTCCTCCGCCGCGATTGCTCCGCCCCCTGCTCCGCTACGTGTGCGCCAGTAACCCCGGCCCCTGCGAAATCCGAACCGGAAAAGGCTCCCCTTCCCAAACCAGCTAAGTAACTATCTTACCCTGCTCATCTCGACCCGCTAAGCAACAACGCTCAACCTGCACTAACCAGACCGTTATTCGCTCACGGGCGGTACCCACCGCCCTTTTTTGTTTACCTTCGTCAGCCCACTAAATTAATTCCAGGCCGAACACGACCTTGCCGGTTTTCCTCGACGTGCCGATTTTATTCAACTTATCGCTCCCCTAATGACGATTGGGTATTCGGGACAACCAGGGAGCGATTTATGTTAGACTCCATTTCGTCCCTGCTCTTTTCAATGTCGTGCCAGCATTTAGTGCTTGCGGCACGCAGTAGATTTATTCTGCTAAGCTCAGCCGCTACGCTCTTAGTTTTCCTGCCCGTTGCCTGTATGACCTCTGAAGCTGTACACGTTTATATACCACCTGTCTCCAGCGAACCTGCGGCTGGCCGGGATCACATCTTGACCGCTTTTCCGCCAGCTGATAATGCGCCGCTTCCCCGCGACATAACGGATGCCGACGCTGCGCTTTTCAAAGGCCCGGAACTTACGTTATCGGAGTTAATTAGTGCCGTACTGACCCGCAATCCCACACTGACTGAAATGAATGCCGCCTGGCAAGCGGTCCTCGCTCGTGTTCCCCAAATCTCCGCCTACGACGATCCCATGTTCCGCGTAACCGTCGGCCCAGGCTCTATCAGTTCCGACACTGTAGATTTTGCATATCGTCTGGAAATCAGTCAGAAAATCCCTTTTCCTGGCAAACTAAGTCTGCGCTGGGAACAAGCCACCCGCGAAGCCGACGCTGCTGCCAGCGACTACCTCGATGCTCGCTTGCAAATCATCGAGGCGACCTGCTTGCTTTATTATGAGTACTACCTCGTTCACCGTGCCCTCGAAGTCAATCAAGAGAACCTGAAACTTTTGCAGGAAGCCCGGCGCACCGCCGAAGCCCGCGTTCGTACGGGTCAGTCGCCGCAACAGGAATTGCTCCAGATCGAAGTTGAACTTGGCAAACAACGGGAGCGTGAACTTATACTCCGCCGCACACTCACCGTAACTAAAGCACGCATCAATGCCCTGCTCCATCGCCTGCCCGATGATCCCTTACCCCCTCCGGTTTCTCAACTTGTCCCTGCGGCGGATCTGCCGCCTCTTGAACAACTCTATAGTTCCGCCCTGCTTTATCGTCCCGATCTAAAAGCAGCACGGCAACGTTTAGAAGCCGAGCAGCTTAGTCTGGCACTTGCTGAGCGAGAATATTATCCAGACTTAGAGGTCATGGCTGCTTACGATGCCTTTTGGCAGGAACGCCCTCTGCGTACCATGATCGGATTCGGTGTTAATCTTCCGGTGCAACTGAGTCGGCGTCGCGCTGCCCTTGCTGAAAGCCTGGCTCGTATTACTCGACGCCAGGCCGAACTAAACCGCTTGACTGACCAGATCCATCTCCAGGTGCGTGATGCCTATACGCGAGTCGAGGAGAATTCCCAGCTTTTGCAACTGTATGACAAGCAGCTTATCCCCGCCGCTCAGGCTAACGTTCGGGAAGCCGTTGCCGCCTATACTGCCGGTCGCATTCCCCTGCTGGGCCTGCTTGAAGCGCAACGTAATCTCGTACAGTTGCGCGACCGTTACTTTGAAATTTTCGCAGATTACTATCGCTCCAGGGCTTCTTTAGAGCGGGCCGTGGGCGCTCCGCTAATCCACGACGAGAAAGCAACCCATAATCATCCCTGACGAGTCCTTAGTGCCACGTCCTTCATCCGGTCGGGTTTCACTGCCGCGACAATCCATGTATAGATTCTGGCTCTAAATCTGCGTGTTGATCGCCTGCACTAAGTGTGTGCAGTTTCAGCCACCTTGCACGCCGAACCCAATAAAACCGCACCGGTAAGAATATGTCAACCACTTCGTCGGCAATTAATAGCCCACCCAGAACCGGCAGCGCCATCGGCGCCAGGATTTCCCCGCCTACTCCTTGTGTAAACACCATCGGAAAAATGGCCAGAATGGATACGCCTTCGGTCAAAAGTTTCGGTCGCAGGCGGTGAGCCGCTCCTTCAATCACGGCCTCGCGCAATTCTTCCAGGGACTTGATTTTTTCCAAACCTCCACGCCTTTCTATAGCATCTCGCAGGTACACCAGCATAATAATCCCTGTTTCCGTTGCCATGCCGAAGCACGCAATGAATCCCACCCATACCGCCACGCTGAAATTCATGGGCGGCGTGTTCCAACCATATAACAACTTCGGAAACAACCATAGCATAAAGACACCCCCGGCCAGCGCTTCCGGCACCGCTAACATCATCAACGCAGCATCCACAGCATCCTTATAGGTGAAATACAGGATGATAAAGATTAGTGCAATCACCAGGGGAAAAGCGATTCGCAGCGTTTGAGCAGCACGCAACTGGTGCTCGAATTCTCCACTCCAGCTAATGGTTACTCCTTCCGGCAACATTACTTGCTGTGCTACTATCCGCTGTGCCTCCTCGACAAACCCGACAATATCCCTGCCCCGCACGTTGAGCGTTACCGTATTGTAGAGCCGGCCATTTTCGCTCTTGATCATCACTGGCCCTTCCACAATTTTGACCTCAGCCACCGCACCAAGAGGAATTACACTTGGCGCAGGAATCCCATGAGGTGGCACAGTACGATGCAAATCGCGGGACCCGCCTCCCTGTCCTTCGCTGGTTACTTCCGCAGTATTAGACATTTCTAAGCCGAAACTTAGGCCCATACCAGCATTACCTGCGCGGATCGGAATGTGTCGCAGGCTCTCCTCATCTTCCCGCCAGGCACGCGCCAGGCGCACTACCACAGCATAACGATTGCGCCCATCCACAATATAGGTGGATGGTCGGCTGCCCATAACGAGTTCGATCTCCCGTGCCACATCCTCGACACTCAAACCATAACGCGCCGCCCGCACCCGATCAATCTCCATTTCCACATAGCCTTTACCCACTATGGGACTAGCTATGACGTCGGCGGCTCCTGGAATTGGCTTCAGTACCGACTCTATCTCCCTGCATATCCGATCTATCGTTTCCAGATCCGGTCCGAATACCTTGATTCCGATATCCGTGCGAACCCCCGTGGATAACATGTCAATGCGATTAATGATCGGCATGGTAAAGATATTACTCCACCCGGGCACCTGCAACACCCGTTGCATCTCATCCGCAACTAAGTCGCCATTTTTGCCACCTTGCCTCGGCCACAGCAAAACCCACTTTCTAAACGATTCCACAGCCGCTTGCTTAATCGCTATCAGCTTATCATGTGCAGGATCGTTCCGGCCCGCTGCACTAATATCACCATCGCGTCCCATGCGAAAGTCCTGCACATGAAGATGTCCTGCATCCTGAGAAACAAGTCCCATCGGAGCAGCAAGGCGAAGCAATTCCTCAATTGCGTACCACGTAAAGATTTCTGTTCCCTGATCGAACAGCTCCCAGTTAACCCGTTCTACCTGCTCCCGCCAGGCTCTATCCCTGAACGTGAGCAGATCAGCAAACACCAGATCAGCTAACCTCACTGGCCTGCCGGAAATCTCCTGCTTCAGCTGAACGAGGGCATACTCGAAGTGATATTTAGTAAGCCAGCCAAGGGCCCCAGCCAACGTTAGATAGCCCGTGAGCACCACAGTAATAATCGGTACCCATACGTACCAGCGAAAAAAGATGAGCAGGCAGAGTCCTATAAACGCGACGACGGCGAGACCCGCAAAAAACTTAGTGGGTAACAATCGAAACGGATTAGCAATTGCCAGGGCGGTCGCTGGTTCCCCGACCAGGTCGCGCTGCACTAGATCATCCGCCACTCGTAACGCTAACCGATCTATATCCTCTATAGCCGGGTGCCGTGCCAACCAGATGCCATATTCTGAAGACAGCTCTTCTGTCAATTGCTCAACTAGCCGGTTCCGTATTTTCTCATCCGCTAGGTCTCTTGCGGAAAGGGCCATTCGGTCCAAAAGATCGTTCAGGCAATATTCAACAAGACGGTGTGACAAATAGTCCTCGAACTCGCGATATCGCAGCAGGGCCAGTTGCCGCATCGCTTCATCAAAGCGTTCGAGTGCCTTTTGCGTGGCCTCGTTAGTCAAGTCCTGCGTGTGCTTAGCATCGGCATCGCCGTGTAACAATCCGTGTTCCTGCAATAAGGATAAGATGTATTTGGTCTGCCGATGGGCATCGTGAAATTTCAAGACCCGGTGGGGCCAGAACTGGCGAGGCCGAAAATTCACATAAGTTTCTACCATATCGAGCGGCGCAGGATCGGTAGGGGTATCGGCACGACCAGCCTTGCCAGCAACTGAGGCAACTTCCGGAAAACTTCGCAGCAACCCATCTCGGTGTTTGAGATCGTCAATCGCCTGGGTTATGCTGGCGCGGGGTACGGTGATCGGCATATCCATCAAGGTACCTTCATCCAGCGGCGGAATAAACTCAACACCGATCCGGTGCTTAGGGTCTATACTGTAAATCACCAGGCCCACCAGAAGAAGTGTTATAAACGAAACACCCTGCCACAGCAGGCCTTCGGTGAATGCTACCGTAAGCAAGGTTACCACCAGGAACGTGGCAAGGAAGAAAATTCGCCAGGCAGTTTCGGAGGCTCCCAGTCCAAAAGTTGCCTGGACAGGAAAAACCCCCGCAGCCACGATCAACATTGCCGCAAACATCCACATAACTAAATTCCGACGCGGCAACGCCCAGGTCAAAAAAGGTTTGTAGATGTTAATAAGACTCCGAACGATCCAGTTCTCTTCCTCGCTGCGTAGCCTTCCCTTGATAAAGATCGGTATAAGTGCAGGAACAACTGTTACGGAAATAATTGCTACGCCAACCATGGCAAAGCTTTTCGTGAAAGCTAGCGGTTGGAAATATTTACCTTCTCGACCACTAAGCAGGAAAACGGGAATGAAAGAGAGCAGCATAATAAGCACGGAGAAAAAGATTGGACGTCCAACCAGACGACAGGCCGCCAGGACGTATTCCGTAGTGTCACCGACTATCTTGCGATTGCCAAAGCGGTTACGCAATGTGTGTGTGGCGTTTTCCGTCATGACGATGGCCTGGTCAACTAAGACCCCTATCGAAATGGTGATACCTGCCAGGGACATAATATTCGCCTGGATATCCACGATGTTGAGCCTGCGCAGTATCCACATCGTCAGGAAAGAGAACAAAACCGAAAGTGGCAACGTAACACAAATCACGAACACACTGCGCACATGCACAAGCACCAGCAAAATGGCCAGCGCGGCGATAAGCATTTCGTGCCACATGACATCCGTGAGGGTATGAATCGCTCCCTCGATCAACTGAGTGCGGTCGTAAACCGGAACAATGCGCACACCCTCAGGTAAGCCCGGCTGTATTTCGCGGATTTTTTCCTTGATTGCCTCAGTTACTCGCAACGGATTCTCACGGTGCCGCATGAGTACGATCCCGCCAACCACTTCGCTACCGTTATACTCAAAAACACTTCGACGCAGTCCGGTACCTATCTGCACGTTAGCCACCTGGCGAATATAGATAGGTACACCGTCCCGGTAAGCGACTATCGTGTTTTCGATGTCCTCTTTCCCTCGAATCCACCCGACGCCGCGGATCAGGTATTCGGCATTGTTTTTTTGTACCACATGGCTTCCAGCGGGCATGTTGGCTTTACTTAGTGCTACATTTAGATCGCTCAGAGTCAGACCATAGAGGCGGAGCTTTTCCGAAACCACTTCCACCTGATACTCTAGAGGCGCACCACCTAGGGCTGCTACCTGAGCTACTCCGGGCACGGAATTAATCTGGGGAATGACATAGAACTTATTGACGGCCCACAAAGTCCCAGGGTCCTGTGGATGCAACGGGCTGGGTACCAATGCATAGGCGAAGATTTGGCCGACGGCAGTTGCGTCGGGAGCCAGCTGCGGTACCACTCCCGGAGGCAGGATGGTACTGCCGCGTATTTCATCCAGTTTCTCAAGAACCCGCTGCCGGGCGAAGTAAAAATCCACGCCATCCTCGAACACTATAGTGATCATAGAAAATCCAAACTCCGATGATGAACGAATCGCCCGCACACCTGCCAGTCCCTGTAGTTTTAGCGATAGTGGATAGGTGACCTGATCCTCGATTTCCCTGGGACTGCGACCTATCCATTCCGTAAAGACAATTACCTGATTCTCGCTAAGATCGGGAATGGCATCGATCGGGGTTTGCAGAACAGCATAGATAGCCCACACGGTGAGTACAGCCGCCACTAATAACACGATCACGCGGTTCCGTATTGAGTATTCAATGACGCGTTCTATCATGGCTATCCTCCTGAGCGCGGCGATGAATTCATCATGGTCGAGAACGCTGTTCCTGCTGGCGCAGTTTCCGAACTGTGGCCACCGTTTGTTGTGGATGTTTGCGGGCTTCTTCCACGCAACCAGAGCAACATAAGAAGACCGGCTCTCCATCGAGGATGATCTTGACTGGTGGTCCCATACTGCCGAGGCGGTTCTGCTGCTGAATAGGACAGTAGCGCTGGCGAGCAGCTAATTCACGATCGGCCTGACGGGGTAGTTTCGCCAGGTTCGCGCGAATCCATGCTTCTTCGTCATGCGCGGATGAAATGTGAACGCTCTCCTGCTGGTGGTGGCGATGCTGCAGACCGGCGGCACCGAAATATAGAGATGCCGCAGCCGGATTCAGGCGGGTCTCCGCATCCAGCAGGAATGAGCCGGCGGTAACAATAAGATCATCAGCTTCTAAGCCTGCCAACACCGGGTAATAGCCAACACCCTGTTCATCTTCCATGCGTGGCCCTAATTGCACTAATACGGCTTCATATAGTCCCGGGCCGATTTGCCGATACACTATCTTCTGGCGACCGGTGTCAATTACCGCTAATTCAGGGACAGCCAGTAAATAACCGTGATGCAGAAGCGTCAGGTTTCCAGCAGCCCAGATGGTCGAAGGAAGCGTTGTCAGTTCGGATAAAGGGGCGGCTGGAACCATCGAGTCCAGGAGATTAGATACGGCCAGGATCAGGGCATTACGTACTGCGACATGCTGCTGGAGTAAAGGAATCTGCCGGGGCAGAATGTTTAGTTCCACGCGGGCCGAGGTTCCCGGCCGGAGCTTATGCTGAGGATTGGGAATTTCGTAGCGGACGCGTATGGTACGAGTGTTCCAATCCAAGTGTGGGTGAATAAAGGTAAGAAGACCGGCAAATCGCTCCTCGCCCGTAGCCTGAGTCGTCGCCACTACCGGCAGGGCAAGTTGGCGGGCTTTTTCCTGGCGATGGAATACCTCCTGGGGCGGCAGATAAACTAAATCCGTCTCGTAAACCTGCCCTTCAATCCACACTGTAGAAAGGTCGGCGACATCATAAATGGGAGCGCCTTCCTCGACATACTGGCCTTCCCTGACATAACGAGTAATTACATGGCCTTCTATAGGGGAACGGATTTTTAGATGGGTGATCGGCTGATCCTGGCGAAGAATAGCGGCGATCTGATCCTCGTCAATGCCCCAGAGGCGGAGTCGCTCGAAGGCAGTCTGATAGAGGAATTGATTGCCGCTGCGTTTGGCTTCTAACAGGTTTTGTGAGGTAACGATTAACTCCGGGCTATAGAGCAATGCCAGGTCGTCGCCGGCGTGAACCATCTGTCCGGTCTGGTTAATATAGAGCTTATCAAGACGGCCCTTGACGCGGGCGGCAATCTGTCGGAGCGCACGTTCATCGAATTCGACATAACCGAGGGTGGTAATAGTTTTATTCAGGCGGATATAGGCAACGGGCCAGGTGCGAATGCCGGCGAGGATGACACGATAAGGCGAGAGTTGCACCCGACTCAGCACCCCGGGCGGCAGGGGTTCGGGTAAGTGAAGACTCTTTTTGCGTCGGGCCAGGGGCATGTGACAGATAGGACATTCGCCGGGTTGATCGCGAACCACGTTCGGATGCATAGGGCAAAACCATTCCTGCTCGGCTGCGGTGTCCGCAACTGCGGGAGACGGGCGCGTCCATTTGCGATAGTACCCGACCAGGACATCCCAGTAAATGATCACCACGCCGATCAAAATCAGGAGCAAAATGAACCGGAGCCGGGCAAGGTTGACGAGCAAGACAAACTGAAGCCAGTACCGCCAACCCCGGCGAGGCGGTTGATCAGCTGGCATAGGATGCTGCACAGGTTGCAAAGGTTGCGAGAATGTGTCGGACATGGTATTTCTCCCGAAGAAGCGTCCTGCGGCTAAACGCCGTCAGGCATTCGGAGCAGTCAGGGGCTGGTGTTCACCATGCGGGCTGGTTACAGGCTGGACGGATGCCCCACGTGCATTTGTTTTGCTGATCACGCGCAGGCGAAACAGTCCACGCGCGAACGGCGGGTGGGCGGTGATTACCTAGTTCAACAAAATGGACTACAGGCGGAGGAAATGTAACAGGAGGACGAGGGTTGTGCCAGGATGAACCGACTCCCTGGTTTCCAATAACCAGGAGCCGGAAAGCATGTTTCCCGCGAGCCAGGGAGTGACACTTTCCGACCAGGACGAAGCAGCGGGTTCCTGGAGGGAGAAGAAATTTTTCGGAGCAAATCCCGCGGCCAGCACAACGTTTTTCAGGCACAGCGGGCGGGTCGGAAGCTGAACGGGTGCGGAGGAGCCAGTCTGGTCGGCGTCAGGCTGGCAGAGAGGACAGGCCCAGTGGGAAGACTTCGCCCTGGCAAGCGAAGCTGGCGGCAAGTCCTGGCAGCAAGCGTTGGGGCAGCAGCAACGCGGGGAACTGTCCACGGACTGAGCGATGGGGCGAGCGCTACCGTAGGGACAGAGGCAATGGAAACGTGGCCAGCTGCCCATCAGCGTCGCCACCACACTCAGGTACACGACAGCTACGTGCAAGAGATTTTTCCGGCAACGCATCATCCCTATTATAGGGCACAAAATGCCCTTCCGGTGTGTCGATGCCGACCTGGAGCGGAAAATAAGAGAAAAGGGCTTGTCGGCAGGGAGCGACCTTCGTAGATTATTTCGTCCGCGCTGGCAAAAAGGCCAAGCCGCGGCATTAGACGCGTGTGGATCAGCCGTGTGTGGCCAGTGCGGAGGAGATTGCCATGAAGGTTCGAGCCAGCGTCAAACGCATGTGTGAGAATTGCAAGATTGTCCGCCGCAAAGGCGTGGTGCGCGTGATCTGCACCAATCCACGCCACAAACAGCGGCAGGGATGAAGCCGGAACCGGCTAAGGGTACGCCGTGACCGATTGCCGGAGAGCGAGGAAAAATTATGCCGCGTGTGCTAGGCGTTGACATTCCTGGAGAGAAGGCGCTGCACATCGCCTTACGGTACATTTATGGCATCGGGCCAACCACCGCACTGGAAGTGTGTGAAAAGGCGGGAATAGACCCGCTGCGCAAGGCCAAAGACCTCAACGACGACGAACTGAGTCGCATCAGCGGTATTATTGACCGCGAATATGTGGTGGAAGGTCAGTTGCGGCGGCAAATCCAGCAAAACATTGCCCGGTTGAAAGATATCCAGTGCTATCGGGGAATTCGCCATCGGCGCGGTTTGCCGGTGCGGGGCCAGCGTACCCGAACCAATGCACGCACCCGCAAAGGACCCCGGAAGACGGTTGCCGGGAAGAAAGGTGTCAAGGAATTGCGTGGCTAGCCGCTCCGGAAGCGCACCCCAGTAGCGGTCGCTTCGCTGGGATAAAAACTCTGGGAAGGGAGCCATGGCCAAGGGAAAAAAGAAAAAGGCCAAACGTCACGTCACGCGAGGCATCGCCCATATCAAGGCGACTTTCAATAATACCATCGTCACCATCACTGACCCGAACGGTGATGTCGTCTGCTGGGCATCCGCAGGAACGGCTGGGTTTAAGGGGAGTCGCAAGAGTACGCCGTTCGCTGCCCAGCGTGCTGCCGAGATGGCTGCGGAAAAAGCCAAGAAGCTCGGCATGCGCGAACTGGAAGTGCGTGTCAAGGGAGCTGGGGCAGGACGAGAATCGGCGATTACCGCTCTGCAAACGGCTGGGCTGGAAATCAAAGCCATCGCGGATGTGACGCCGATTCCGCATAACGGTTGCCGACCTCCCAAACGCCGACGTGTATAATATTGGCCGCCTTGCCGACACATAGCAAAACTGGGTGCGGCGACATTTTCGACAAACCAACAGGAAATCCGTATGGGACGCTACCTCGACGCCGTCTGTAAATTGTGCCGACGCGAAGGCAAAAAACTTTACCTCAAGGGCAGCCGCTGCTATTCCCCCAAGTGTGCCATCGAGCGGCGGAATTATCCGCCGGGCATGCACAATCGGCGAACCAAACTGAGCGAGTATGGCCTGCGGCTCCGGGAAAAGCAACGGCTCAAGCGATTTTATGGCGTCTCCCAGCGTCAGTTCGAACGCATCTTCGACATTGCTTCGCGTTCCAAGGAAAACACCGGCGAAATGTTACTGACGCTCATGGAGAGGCGGCTGGACAATATCGTGCATCGGCTGGGCTGGGCGGTGAGCCGACGGGCCGCTCGTCAGATGGTGGCTCACGGGCACATCAAAGTAAACGGTCGCCGCGTGGATATTCCCAGCTACCTGGTCAACGTCAACGACGAGATCACCCTGCGACCATCGGCGAAGACCCTGCAGATGGTGAAAGATGCCCTGAGCCAGATGTCGGCAAATCAGCCTCCGGCTTTTCTGGAAGTTAGCAATGGTGAGAACCCGCGAGCCAAGGTAGTCCGGTTGCCGACCTACGAGGACGTGGATCCCAGGATCACGCGCGAAATTGAAATCAACCCGCAACTCATCATCGAATTCACCACCCGCTAAGCTGCTGCGAGAGCGATTCGGTCTTGAGCGTTGGGGTGGAATCTGGTAGAGCGAAAAAGCGACAACGCTCTCAGCGTTGTCTCAGGGAATTGCCTTGGGGGCCAACGAAACGGCGGATGCAGGCTCGCTCTGTAGAGGCCCCGGCGAGCGAGACAATCCGCGGAGGGTAAAACGTATGCGGATTCGCTGGCGCGGTTTGGAGCTTCCCAGCAAGCTCACTTGTGATCGAACAACCCTGACCGATACCTACGGCAAATTCTACTGCGAGCCCTTTGAACCGGGCTTTGCCGTAACCATAGGGAACAGTCTGCGGCGGGTGTTGCTTTCCAGCCTGGAAGGAAGCGCGGTTACGCGCGTCAAGATTGAGGGAGTAGCCCACGAAATTACCACCATTCCCGGCGTGGTGGAAGATGTAACCGACATCATCCTCAACATCAAAAGCCTGGTGGTCAAAAACACCAGCGACCAGCCGCAAACCATTTACATTCGCCGGGAAGAACGTGGGATCGTCCGTGCCGCGGACATCATCACCACCGAATCGGTGCACATTATCAACCCGGAACACATTATTGCCACGTTGACCGAAGATGTTCGCTTCAACGTGGAAATGACCGTGGAAAACGGCCGTGGTTACCGCACTGCCGAGGAAAACGCCGGGAAGGATCGGGAAATCGGCGTGATTCCGCTCGACGCCAGTTTTTCGCCGGTCGTGCGTGTGCGGTTCAGCACCGAGGAAACGCGGGTGGGTCAGCGCACCAATTACGAACGGCTCATTCTGGAAATCTGGACGAATGGTACGATCACTCCGCAACTGGCTATCGTCGAGGCTGCCAAAATCCTCCGCAAGCATCTCAACCCATTTATCGAGTACACTGACCTGGGCCCGGAAGTGCCTGCCGTAGAGGAACACGCCGAGGCACCCTCGGGGCCGTTCGTGGACCTCGAACTGATGCGCAAGCTCGACATGAGCACCTCGGAGTTCGGCCTGGACTTGCGAGTGTGCAATACCCTGGAATCGCACGGCATCCTGACTATTCGCGATCTCGTCGCTCATACCGAGGATGAGCTGCTGCAGATTCGCAATTTCGGAGAGACGACGCTGAAGTACGTCAAGGATAAACTGGCCGAAGCCGGGCTCCATCTGGGCATGAAAGTACCCGGAGCCCGCACCAGCTGATACACGGAAAGGCAAGTCCAGCTGGCCTCGGTCGGTCATGCGAATGCTGGGCGTCAACCGGAGAATTCACCATGCGCCATCAAAAAGCCGGTCGCAAACTCGGACGCAATGCTGCCCATCGCCGCGCACTGATGCGTAACCTGGCCTGGGCATTGTTCCAGCACGAGCGAGTGGTCACCACAGTGGCCAAAGCCAAGGAAGTTCGCCGTTTCGTCGAGCGGATTATCACGATCGCGCGCAAAGATACCCTGCATGCGCGGCGACTGGTGCTGGCACGGATGGGCGGGAAAAAACGCGTCTGGGTTCAGCAAAAGGATGGCCGAGAAATCGAGGTGGACCTGTTCCAGAAATTGTTCCGTGAAATCGCTCCGCGTTATCGAGAGCGTCCGGGCGGTTACACGCGGGTGGTGAAATTGACCCGCCGTAGAGTTGGCGATGCCGCCCCACTGGCCGTCATCGAACTGGTCAAAGAACCTTACGAGCCGAAAGAAAAACGCCAGCCTTCCACCCAGGAGGTCGTCCGTCCGGAGGTCACATCACCACCGCCGACCGAATCCTCCTCCGCTCCTGGCTCATCGGAATCCTCGGCTCCCTCCGCACCATAATCGAAAGTTTGCCCGCCACTGCACCGACGTGCGAGAACTACTGCCACGTTCCCTCTGCACCATAATCGAAAGTTGGCCCGCTCCGGTACGTTCGTCCGCTCTGACTTTGCCCTAATGGAAAGATGGCCAATATCCAAAGCCTTATTGCTGCTCGGGGACGGTATCCTCGGCTTTAGCTTTGCCGCAGGCCATTCGCATTTGCCTGCAAGCGGGGCGTTGCCGTCTGCTCACCCAGGAGCGGCGGGCGTTAGCCCGCCGTGGGTGCTACGATGACGGGCTACAATGCCCATCAAGTAATGGTCGGCGCATAGCGACTGTCGAACAAAGAGCGGCGGGTGTTAGCCCGCCGTGGGTGCTACGATGACGGGCTGCAATGCACATCGAGCAATGGTCGGCGCATAGCGACTGTCGAACAAAGAGCGGCGGGTGTCAGCCCGCCGTGGGTGCCACGATGACGGGCTGCAATGCACATCGAGCAATGGTCGGCGCATAGCGACTGTCGAACAAAGAGCGGCGGGCGTTAGCCCGCCGTGGATCTGGTAGATCGAACGTAGTCCGCGGGGTGCCGCAATTACCCGCAAGCACGCTACGTAACCCACGGTCGGCTCACGCCGACCGCTCTTGTTGCACGACGCTACGCCCGACCGAAAAATAACGACATCTGCGATGCACGAACGCCCGTTCACAAGAGCGGCGGGCGTTATCCCGCCGTGGGTGCTACGATGACGGGCTGCAATGCACATCGAGCAATGGTCGGCGCATAGCGACTGTCGAACAAAGAGCGGCGGGCGTCAGCCCGCCGTGGATTTTCAAACCACGTCTGCAAGTGCCATACGCTGGATTTCCGCGTTGCGAACTCGCATGTGAGTCCATGAATCCACGGGGGGCTTACGCCCCCCGCTCTTGTGTAGCCGTGCGAATGTCCGCCGACAAAAAGCGATGTTTACGATGCACGAACGCCCGTTCACAGGAGCGGCGGACGTCAGCCCGCCGTGGATTTTCAAACCCCGCTGCAAGTGCCATACGCTGGATTTCCGCGTTGCGAACTCGGTGAGTCCACGGGGGGCTTACGCCCCCCGCTCTTGTATTGCCGTGCGAATGTCCGTCGACAAAAAAGCGATTTTTGCGATGCACATACGAACGTTCACAAGAGCGGCGGGTGTCAGCCCGCCGTGGGTGCTACGATCACGGGCTGCAATGCACATCAAGTAATGGTCGGCGCATAGCGACTGTCGAACAAAGAGCGGCGGGTGTCAGCCCGCCGTGGGTCTGGGCAGTCGAACGTGGTCCGCGGTATGCCGCAAATCTCTTGCAAGCGCGTTTTCGAAGCCACGGTCGGCTCACGCCGACCGCTCTTAGGTAGTTGCGTGGCTGCCGCTGGAAATGTGCGTTCGTATCTGCGACGACGTTTTGTTTTTCACGGTCGGTTCATGCCGACCGCTCTTGTTGCACGGCGCTACGCCCGGACACGCTTTGCGGTAACTTTCAGCGGTCACCGATGTGGATTAAAATTCCAGCATCCTCGATTGAGCCAACGATCAGGTTGTCAGGGCCATCTGCGAGGAAACGAAGGGTCTGCGTGTGTACGCCCCTTGCAACGCTGAGGCGTTTACGCAGGGCATCCGCGAGGAAATGAAGGGGCAGCATGGCGATACGATTTGAATTGCTGGCACGGGATGGGCAGGCGCGACTGGGTCGGCTGACGACGCCGCACGGCGTTGTCGAAACGCCGACGTTTATGCCGGTGGGCACGCAGGCTACTGTCAAAGGGTTGTTGCCGGAGCAGTTACGGGCAGCGGGAGTGCAAATGGTGCTGGCCAACACTTACCATCTCGCCCTGCGTCCCGGTGCGGAATTGATTGCCCAATTGGGAGGACTGCATCGCTTCATGGGCTGGGACGGGCCAATCCTGACCGACAGCGGCGGCTATCAGGTGTTCAGCCTGGCGGCTATTCGACGGATAGGTGACTACGGCGTGGAGTTCCGCTCGCACGTCGACGGCAGTTTGCTCACTCTGACACCGGAACGGGCCGTCGAGATTCAGGAACTGCTCGGCTCGGATATTGCCATGTGTCTGGACGAATGTCCGCCGTTTGACGCTGGGGAGACAGTTCTCCGCGAGGCCGTGCGGCGTACCTGCCATTGGGCGGAGCGGTGTCGGCAAGCGCATCGCCGTTCTGACCAGGCCCTGTTTGCCATCGTCCAGGGTGGATTGGACCTCGCATTGCGGCAGCAATGCGCTCGCACCCTGATAGATATGGATTTTCCCGGCTATGCTCTGGGCGGATTCAGTGTGGGGGAACCGCCGGCCTCGATGTATCCGGTGGTGGCGGCTACTGCCGGGATGCTTCCCGAAAATAAGCCTCGCTACTTGATGGGTGTGGGTAGGCCCCAGGACATTCTCGAAGCCGTAGCTGCGGGCGTGGATATGTTTGACTGCGTGTTGCCGACACGCAATGGCCGGAATGCCCAGGCTTTCGTGCGTGGCGGTGTTTTACGTTTGCGTAACGCCGTCCATCGCACTGATCCGCGCCCGCTGGAAGACGGTTGCCCCTGTCCTGCCTGCCAGCATTACTCCCGCGCTTATCTGCATCATCTGTTTCACGCTGAGGAAATGCTGGGCCCGATCCTGTTATCCCTGCACAATATCACCTTCTATCAGCGGTGGATGGCGGAAATCCGACAGGCGATCGCTGCGGGACGATTTGCGGAATACCGTGCGGCTCGCCTTGCCCAATACGGCTCCGACAATTAGGATAAGCTGGCCGGTCGGCTCACGTTGATGGAGCCTCCGCAAGCCCTTCCTGGGTGTGATGGGCGGCTAAGTGTCCGGACGGCTTCCAACTCCCGCTCGGCTTTGACTCAGTAACCGGAGCACAGCTCCATGATTCTTGCAACGATCCCGTCATTCTCGATGCTCACAGCAATGCCATCGGCCAGCTTTCTGCTGGCGCAACAGCCTGATCCGTTCGGCGGATGGGGTTTCTTCGTTCCCATTATCCTCATGTTCATTCTGTTCTGGTTCTTGCTGATTCGGCCGGCACAGAAACGGGAAAAAGAACGCCAGCAGATGCTGGCTTCAATACGCAAACATGATGAGGTGATCACTGCCGGCGGCATCATTGGTCGGGTCGTCGGTATCCAGGAAAAAGCGGAAGGGATCGCCGGCGGAGAAGATGTGCTGCGTATCGAAGTGGACGATGGAACCCACCTGCGGGTGCTCCGTTCCATGATCATCAAAGTCCGCGGGAAAGAAGACGGCAGCGGATCCAAATCCGACCAATCCGCCGCCGATTCCAAAAAGAGCTGACCAGGAAATCGCAAAAGCGGTGGGCTTCGGCTCATCGGGCTATTGGACATCGCGGTAGGTGTCCGCCTGCCGTGGAGGAGTAAGGAATGCTGCGACGGTTCTTCTGGCCGATTGTCATCTGCGTGGTGCCGATCGTGGTGTCGGCCTGGATCGTGACTGCGGCAACGCTGAACATGCTCGATCCGCAGTCAGAAGGCGGCTTGCGTTTCAATATGGGCGTGGACCTGGCTGGCGGTACCATCCTGGTGTACGAAGTCGATCGCGACTGGTGGTACAACCGCCTGAGCGACAATGAACGAGCCGAGTTCGACAGCACCCGTTTAGCCAACGCGCTGAAACGCCGCATCGATCCTGCCGACTTGCAGCAAATCACCATTCGCCCCATTCAGACGACCCCACCCCGCGTGGAAATCATTTTGCCGCTGCGTCCCGGTCGGCAGCAGACCGACATCGAGCGTGTCAAAAACGCCATCGGTCAAGTGGGCAAGCTGGAATTCCGTCTGGTCGCCGATGTCCGCGACCGCGACCTGAACAACCGTGAAGTCGGTCGGGAGATCTTCCAGCGCGTTCAGGCAGCCGTCAAAGACTACGTTGCCGATGAGCATAACCTGCCACCGGTGCCGACAGATTATCCACCTCTGCCGGAACCTTCCCTGCTGGAATGGGTAGAGCTGGCCGAAAATGTGGTGCGCGAGTTAACCAAGCCGCGCGACGGTCAATCACCCCAGTTACCAGAAGGTTTTCAGGAAAGCGGCAACATCGCCTTCTACCATGCCCCGACGGTGAAGCGGCACTTCCTGCTGACACGCAAACACGCCAACGAATCCCTGGCGGTAGTCGGTGAGGACCTGGCTGCGGTGTGGAAAGGTCCGGGACGACGTGGCGAACTGGTGGTGCATTTCAGCATGAAGGCCCAGGGGGCAGAAAAATTGTTCGCCCTGACCGAACCGGTTGGCCACCATATGGCGATCATCCTCGACAACAAAGTTTTCTCCTACCCGGTGTTGCAAGCCCGACTGCGCGACGGAGGCATTATCGAAATGGGCGGTTACACGGGGAGGGAGTTGCGGGAAAAGGTGGAGGAACTGGTACAGGTACTGCAATCCGGTGCGTTACCAGCCACGCTCAACCGCGTGCCGGTCAGCGAAATGAGCATGGGGCCGGGCCTCGGTCAGGACACCATCCGTGCCGGTCGCAACGCGGTGATATTGTCGTTTGTGGCCGTGGTCGTGTTCATGATCATCTACTACCGGTTTGCTGGGCTGGTGGCGAGCATTGCCCTGCTGGCCAACCTGTTGATTACGGTAGCGTTTATGGTCTTTTTCAACGCCACCTTCACGCTCCCTGGACTGGCCGGGCTGGTGCTCATGCTCGGTATGGCCGTGGATGCCAACGTGCTCATCTACGAACGTCTGCGCGAGGAGCGCGATCGCGGAGCCAGCCTGGTTCTGGCTCTGCGCAACGGCTATGAACGGGCTCTGCCTACCATCCTCGATACCCACCTGACCAGCATCTTTACCGCCGTCGTCCTTTACGTCGTTGGCAACGACCAGCTGAAAGGTTTTGGCGTCAGCTTGACCGTCGGCTTGATCATCAGTCTGTTTACTGCGCTGTACATGACGCGGGTGATATTCAACATCTGGCACCATAAAGGCTGGCTCAAGAATCTCAGCATGCTCCGCTTCTTCCATCAGCCGAACATTGATTTCATGCGGGTTCGCTATTACTGGTTCACGGCGACGGTGGTGCTTTCGATCGTGGGAATGGCTGTCTTTATCGTTCGCGGTGAAAAGGGACTGGCCATTGATTTCACCGGCGGCACCGGCTACCACATCGTCTTCAAAGAACCCAAGTCCATTGACGAAGTTCGTCGGCGGCTGAGTGAGCAGGAAGTTCTGCCGGATGTGACCGTGGATGCACTGTACCGGGGTGGTGAAACCTTCGGCAACACCCGCGAATTTATCATCCGCACCACCCTGCGCCGACCGGTTCAGGACCCCAGCGGGCGAACGCTGATGGTCTTCGACCCCGAAGAGGTCAAACGCCGCGTCATGCAGACCTTCGGCGACGAACTCGATTATGTGCAGGTACGCGCGGAAGTCAGAGAGCTCAAGGACGAAAGCGGTTATCGCTGGCAGATCGAGTTGACCGATAGCGATCCGCCGGTGCCAGCAGAAAAATTGCGTGGCATCGTGGCGGAAGGCGAGACACCGACCCTGGCGCAATTGCGTCAGGCCGATGTCAATCGCATCTTCCCTGTGACCAGCACGCGCGTCAGCGGCGTGGTATCGCGATGGTTTGCCGATCAGCAGGTGCCCAGGCCGGATCAATACTACACCGTGCAAGACACTGTGCGCGAAGAACAGACACCCGACGGTCAGCCCGGCTGGCGACCGGTAACGCTGCTCCGCCTGCGTTTCCCCGAAAGTTGGACTCAGGATAACCCGCAGGCGCTGGTGCAACATCTGACCGAATCACTGAGCGGCCCCAAGTCCGAACGCCTGGAAAACTTTGACAGCCAGGTGGCACGCGAGGTGCAGCTGACGGCGATGCAGGCGATCGTGTTGAGCTGGCTGGCAATCATCGGCTATCTCTGGTTCCGGTTCGGCAACTGGACGTTTGGCGTGGCGGCAGTGCTCTGTCTGATTCACGACGTGCTTTTCTCGGCAGGCCTGGTCGGAATAGCGTCGTATTTCGCAGAATATTTCCCCACGCTCGCCAGCTGGCTGCTCCTCGAAGAGTTCAAAATGGACCTTTCGGGCGTGGCGGCACTGCTGACGCTCATTGGTTTTTCCGTCAACGATACCATTGTGGTGTTCGACCGCATCAAGGAAGTGCGCGGCAAAAGCCCGATACTGACGCCGCAGATGATCAATATCAGTGTCAACCAGACGCTCAGCCGCACTATTCTGACCTCGCTGACCGCATTTTTAGTGGTCGCGGTGTTGTATGTTCTGGGCGGGCCGGGAGTGCATCTGTTCTCGTTTATCATGATGGTCGGCGTGGTAATCGGTACGTACAGTTCCATTTTCGTGGCCAGTCCACTGCTGCTGATTCTGGGCGAAGGCCAATCGGCAGAAGCAACTCGCAGCCCCGTGGCAACGCGGGCATGACATGCCCGGCTTTTCCTTCGGAACGGGCGATTAAGACCAGCAGGCAAAAAGTGCCGTTTTTGTGCTGTTTCCGCGAGGTACAACGCAGACGTCGACCACGAAAAAGGGTGGTCGTGGTGGCTCGAGGTTTTTGTGCTGTTCATGCGAAGTACAACGCACACTGCGGGACTGCGGATTTCGTTACCGGCGAATAAAACCACCACGGCGGGCTGACGCCCGCCGCTCTGGGCTGTCCGTCTGGCAGTTGCCGAACAATGCGCGGTTTTTGCGTTACAGCGTTGGTATTGCCTACCCACGGCGGGCTGACGCCCGCCGCTCTTTTTCGGCGTGCGTTTGTACATAGCAAAAGTCGTTTTTTCGCCGGCAACCGTTCGCGCAGCAATTCAAGAGCGGGGGGCGTAAGCCCCCCGTGGGTTCGCTACCGCTACTGCACCGGCGTTCGTGAGCATGGTGCCGGCAGTCTCCCGCGACTTTGCGGCAACGATCCCGCTAGTACGTTTTCCGAACCCACGGCGGGCTGACGCTCGCCGCTCTGGGCTGTCCGTCTGGCAGTTGCCGAACAATGCGCGGTTTTTGCGTTACAGCGTTGGTATTGCCTACCCACGGCGGGCTGACGCGTGCGGCTCTGGGCTGACGCTCACCTCGCCGTTTCGCGTCGCGCAGCTCGCAGCGAACGCGAAAAACGTCTGCCGTTTCTGGAAACGCTTGTGTCCGGCTCGACGGTGGAGGTTTCGCTTATCGTCCTGACCGCGCGCTGCTGGCGTCCGGATTGGTCTGAGCCAGGAAGCAGTCCCGGAGTCCCGCCGGCTCGAGGGTGTTCGGCTGCCGGCGTTCCGGATTGGTATGGGCTTGCACGGCCGTCCAGGCCAGCCAGGCCGCTACCAGCACCAGCAGCATGACCAGCGACCTTCGCCACCAGCGAAGATGCAACCGGCTGCCGCTTACACTGCCGAAAATCCCGCAGGCGGCACACAACCCAATCAGCACAGTTACCAGGCAGGTCTCCAGGACAAATAACCAGCGGCGGCTCGTCGTCGGACGGTCCAGCCATTGCGAAATCAGCTGGCCCAGACTGTCATTGGCAGACAAAGAGGAGCCTGGAACTCGGCGTGGTGGCTGGCCTGGCACAAATGGCGGGGTTGGCGAAGTCAGTACCGGCGGGTCGGTTTGTTGCTGACGGGCGTATTGTCGCAGGCGTTCCACCAGGGAGCGTTCCAGGCGACAGGCCTGACGGTGAGCGTGAGCCAGTAGGAGGGCCTGGTCATGATCCTGACAAACCAGGCCGTCCGCCAGCGAAAACGGGATTGCCTCATCGCTCTCCGACCCGTTTGGTGAAGCGGAACACCATTGCGTTCGGGCCGGGATCAGCTCGTTGCACCCCTGTGCAGGCATTGGCATGACCGACGAGGTCGGCCCACGCTGATCCGTAATTGTGTCGAATGCGAATGCGGCAAGAGGAACACCGAGGGGCGTGTGCTGCCAGCCAACCGGTTTGCTGCCGCCAGGTTCGAGCTTCCAGTGCAATTGCAGGGGAGTCAACAGCCCGCGGGTATCGCGCAGGTGCAGCCAGACACCGGACGGAGCATTTGCTGGCCGACGTAACCGCGTCTGGTAAACGCTCACGAATGTCGGTGCATTCGCGGTATCGTTGCCCGGCCGAACTGCATAACGGCGACGTTCCAGCCCGACTTCGGGAGCCAGCTGGTGCCCAAGGTCATCGGTCATGGTGATTTTCACTTCGGTGATGAGCTCCAGTGGTCGCAGTTCGCGCGGCTCGACGGGAATCACCTGAACGAACAATTCCTCGGGTTGCGGCAAAGGTAAGCAAGCTACCGCCGGCAGATAGGCAAAGCTGTTCATAGGAAGCCGCACCTGGCTGATGCAACGGCTGAGACTGCCGGACTCAATGGGCACTTCAATTTCTGGCCACGCTTCTCGATTCCCTTCCTGTTTGGGGAGCCGCACTGTCCATTGCTGCAAGTGCTGCAAAGATTCCACGGGCACCCGATCGCGGCCAATAACTTGCACATTGTTCGTGGCGGCATTTTCAAAACCTGGTCGGATTTGTTGCGGAACCAGCAAACTTTGTGGCCCGGCCGGAGAGGCAACCGTCGCGTTGTTGTTGACCGACGTCGAAGGAGGCATCGCAGGAGCATTTCTGACCGCATCTGCCAGCGCCTGGCGAGACAGGTTATCGTGTTCCCAACGGCTCAGCGGAAAATCCAGAATTTCCACCTGAGCCAGGAATCGGTCTGCCGGACTGGCAACCACCCGCACAACGGCAAACCGTTCGGCCAGAGAAAGCCCGGCCGGGAAATTCTCCTGCCTCGCGGCCCCCTGGTTAGCGGCGCCAGCGGACCGGCCTTGCGGTTTGCCACTGTCAAGAGCCAGCGCTCCTTTTTCAGCCGCAGGCCGATCCACGGCAGGTCCGGTACCGCTCCCGGGACGGCCTGGAAACGCACCTTCTGCTGGCGCGCTTGCAGGCGCTTGCAGTAGCGAACCGGCCTGTCCACGCGGTAAGCCAGCATCGGCCTGCTGAACGGGTGCTCCTGGCGACAATTCAATGCCCCTGCGAAGCTGCTTCTCCGTTGGCGAATGGGCTGATTGCGGTTCGGCCTCACACAGGGGCGATGCCGATTTATCCGCCGAGCGAGGAGCGGCACCAAACTGTCGAACCGGAGCGCGGATTGGCTCGGTTGATGTCAGATTCTCCGGCTCAGCATAACCCGTTAGCGGCCCAGACGATTTTCTCGAGCCGCTTTCCAGCGCACTTCGGTCCGGTGGAGAAGAACGCATGGCCCAGTCGGGAGCCAGGTGGCTAGTCGAGGTCGCCAACCAGATGGCCAGACCGCACGCCAAGAGCAAACAGGCGGCCAGAAGCCATAGCGGTAAATGCTCCTGAATCCAGCTCGCCCACGCCGGCTTACCCGCTTCTGTTTGCTGCGGTGCCAGTACGGACAGAGGTGGAGCCTCGAATCGGACATCTTCAAACGACCAGCAGGCAGCTTGCGCCAGCCAGCGCTGCTCCTGGTAAGCGCGTTCCTGAGCCGACTGGCAGGCTGGACAGTCTGCCAGATGCGCTTCCAGGTCCCGACGCTGGTCCTCTTCCAGCAAGCCGTACAGGTGCTCCAGCAGCAGTTGCTGATACTCGGTGCAGTTCTTCATTCCAGCAAATCCCGCTTCAGTGATTGGCAATCGTGGGCAGGTTGCGGAGCGAACTGTTGCAGAGCCTGGCGAAGTTTCGCCAGGGCACTACGCATTTGCGTTTTCACGGTTCCCACCGGCACGCCGCGGAGCTGGGCGATCTCCTCATAAGTCAGATCGGCGTTCTGCCGGAGCAGGAACACTTCCCGTTCGTCCTTGCGAAGCTCGGCAATGGCTCGTCGCAGGTGTACCAGGAATTCCTGCTGTTCGGTCTGGCAGGGTTGCGGGGGATCGGCGGCCGCGTAATCGCAGGCATCCTCGAGCGGTCGGCGTCGCTGATACCAGCGGTTGCGGCGGTTGTCGCGAGCAGTATTCAGGGCTATGCGATAAATCCAGGCACGTAGATTCTCTACCCGCAGGACTTCTTCGCGGTGTCGCCAGCATTTGAGGAAGGCTTCCTGGGCAATATCGTGGGCATCGTCGCGGTTGCCGACGTACAGCGTCAGGGTGCTCAGCAATTCGTCCCGCATGCGGTTGAAGGCTGCCAGTAACAGTTCCCCGGCGGCAGCGCTGTCGGATGCCTTCGCCATGCTTGGCCTGCTCGCGACCGCCCGCTTCATATCCCACCTGTATGACGAATACCACCGCAGATTGGATTGACCCCTGGCGGTTTCCGATTCAACGGCACCGCTTCCTCTGGGCCGGACAAACGCTGGCCAATCCTGCATTCCTTATTTGCTATTCTTGCCAGACTGTGCGAGATTTTCCAGCGGCGCCAAACAAGCCAGGTCACAGGCGAGTTGAATTTCGGCGACGTCGAAAAATTTCTTGACAACAGCAATCCGGCCGGTCAGATTGATGGCGCAGGGTCTGCGGAGAGCGAAAACCTTGCGGCGAGCCTCGCTTTCGCCCCACCAGGAGCCGAAAACGTAACCGTCCGCGGCTGGCCAGAACGCTGCGGCGAAGTCGTGCGGCTGCGAAAGGGCCTGCCGTTGCCATTTCGCACACGGCTACCCGCAGCTTGGCAACATCTTCGCCGGTTCGGCCACGAGACTGCGGCAACCAGAGTCGGTATAACATCCATCGCCTGGCTTGACCAACCCAGACAACAGCGGGAGAAGACACCATGAGCCACACATCCT
Source organism: Gemmatales bacterium (assembly GCA_041640595.1). GTDB lineage: Bacteria > Planctomycetota > Planctomycetia > Gemmatales > HRBIN36 > HRBIN36. The sequence goes on from JBEPZY010000003.1 coordinate 517,871, forward strand.
CGCGGAGTGTGAGTTTTCACGCGGGCAACCCAGTTTGCCCAACGCAGCGGCCGATTTGCGCGACGGATGATTGGCGTTTCTGGCTCGTGAAAAGTCTGCTGGGCCGTGGCTGGCTGGCCCTTCTGATATTCGCCGGGTTGATTCAACTGAATTGGCCGGTTTATGGTACCGGTTTTCGCTGCCGGCCGCTTCCGGCGCTGCATGGTACCCTGCTCGATTACACAGACCGGCACGTCGTGGACCGGCGGATTCATTCTCCGGCACTGCAGCGGCCGCAATCGCTGTATGTGTATTTGCCGCCGGAATACGATCCGCAGAAAAGTTACCCGCTGGTGATTTATCTGCATGCGGGGATGCAGGATGTCGAAAGTTTCCTGCCGGTCGTGGCTATCCTCGACCAGCTGGTATCGTGCGGTCAGCTACCGCCCCTTCTGGTAGCAGCACCCGACGGCAGTTTGTGCCCTGGACAGTTCGGGAGCTTTTTCATCAACGGCCCAGCCGGGAACTACCACGATTGGGTCGCCGAGGACGTGTATGCCTTCGTGACGACGCGGTTCAACGTTCGTCCGGAACCAGAAGCCCACGCCCTGGTCGGAGCCTCGATGGGCGGATTCGGTGCGTTCAATCTCGCCCTGAAACATCCCGACCGTTTCAAGACAGTGGTTGGGATTATGCCGGCGTTGAATCTGCGCTGGGTCGGCGCCTGCGGTTGTTATTTCGATGATTTTGATCCGCACCATTGGGGCTGGCGACAGAGCATGGCACCACCTTACGAACCTGTTGGCCGATTCGGGCCTTGCGGCATTGTGAAGTTGCGTGCCCGAGACGTCATCTACCCGGCTTTCGGAAGCGGCGAGGAGGCTTTCCAGCGCATCCAGGCTGAAAACCCCATCGAGTTGCTGCTCCGCAGTTCGCTCCAGGGCAACGACCTGGCCATGTACATTGCCTACGCCGGTCGGGATGAATTCAATCTCGACGCCCAGGCGGAAAGCTTCATTTACGTCGCCCGGCAACGCAAGCTGGACCTGACCGTGGATTTCCATCCCTATGGCCGACACAATCAGCAAACGGCAATGCGGATGTTACCCGGTGTAGTGCAGTGGTTGCGACAGCGCCTCGCTCCTTACGCTCCGAAACCCTAGCCCCCAGCGTTGCGGTGGACCTGTCGCTCATCAGCGACACATCGCGTATCGGCGAACAGGACGGAGCGACTAACACGCAAGCAAGCCGTCGAAGTTGCCGCGTTCATATCGAGGAAATGGTAGAACTGTGGCCTGGATTGATGCTCCGCCTATCGGCAGCGACTTCAACAGACCGTGTAAGCCAGGGAAAGAACAAAGCTGTTGACCTGACGGATGCCTCGCATTTCGGCGGCACTGTCAACCGGTTGGGTGTGCGGAGTTGGAACCTTGTGGGCGAAGGCAGCGTCAAAAAAATAGCCCGCCGAGTGTTGCCACCCGACGGGCATGCGGAGGCAGGGACCACCGCAACAACCGCCTACAGCTCTTTGATGAAGATGTTACGGAACCACAAAGGCGAGCCGTGAATCTGCAAGTGAATCGGCCCTTCGGATTTCACGGGCTTACCACCTGGCTGGAAAACGGCATTGTCCACCACCTTCTTGCCGTTGAGATAGACGGTGACGCGGTCGCCTTTCATGATGATGTGAAACGTGTTCCACTGACCAGGCGGATTATCGGCCACGACCAGCGGCACCTTGCCCGGTGAGCCGGCTGGATTATTCCACAATCCGCCGGAACCTTCTTTGTTATCCCAGATTTGCACCTGCGGCTGACCCCGCAAGTAAATTCCTGAGTCGCCTCCCTTTTCGATCTTCCAGTCCACGTAGAGTTCAAAGTCGCGGTAATTCTTCTCCGTAACCAGATTGCCGCCTCCTTTGCCGACGTAATGCAGCACACCATTTTCGACTTTCCAGAACTGCGACTGTTTGTCGGCATCACGCCAGCCGCTCAGGTCTTTGCCATTGAATAGAGCGGTGAAACCAGGCGGCGGTTGTTTGATCCCTTCCTGAGCCCAGGCGCAGACCAGAGCCAGCAGCCCCAGGCTTACCGTCACAGCAATCCGACTTCGCAGCATGGCAGGACCTCCTTTGCATGGGCTATGTGGGCGGGAATGAGGCGATGGGAAGTGTCAACGGCGCATCTCTGTGGCCATCGGTATGCTGACACCGGGCCACCAGTGGATGGGCTTTTAAAGCTTGCAAAAGAGCCCCGGGCGATCTGGAAAGCCCGTGGCCTGCGAGTCCCGGTATCATGAGCCGACTCCCTTTGGGCGAACTGCAAGTTATTATGTAAGGCCACACGTGAACGGCAAGGAAGATTTCGCTAACTAATCGGCACGGCGAACCACCCCGGACGAATCTTCCGCGACAAATATGTATGGGCGGAGCTTCTCCAGTGTACGGCTTTTGATGCCTCGAATTCGCGTCAGGTCCTCGACCCGCCGAAACGGCCCGTTTGCTTGCCGATCGGCAACGATTCGCTCAGCCAGCACCGGTCCGATGCCTGGCAACCGCATCAGCTCCTCGCGGCTGGCAAGGTTGATATCCAGCGGTGCCTCTGGCAACATTTTTGTCGCCGAAGCTGGCCGAGACGGCATCGTCGCGGGAATTGCCGGCTTGTCGCCCTTAGGAGGCTCATAATCGGTTACCGCGAATCGCACGGCGACCGTCGCCGCTGGTGCAGGCTCGCCGATGGTTACATGAGGACGCACTTTTTCGTAAGTTTTGGGCCCAATGCCGGGAACACGCCGCAGGTCTTCCACCTTCCGAAACGGCCCAAATTGCTGGCGGTGAGCGACAATGCGCTGAGCCAGTGTTGGCCCAATTCCCGGTAATGCGCCCAACTGTTCGACACTGGCCTGGTTCAGGTCCAGTCGGGGTTCCTCTTCTGCCGAGCGGCGTTCGACCCCGATTCGGGAGTCGGTAACGAAAACCGGTTTCGGTCGGCGTTGCCACCATTCGCTGATCGCTGCCGCCAACAACGCCAGCAACACCAGACCCAGCACCAGTTGTTGCTGGCGTGGCCAGCCGATCGAAGACGGGCCAGCGGTCTCCGCCCGCGCAGCTGGAGGCAACATGCGTATCCTCCCGCGGTAAAACTTCCTCTCCGCTGCTGGACTCCTTTGCAGCTGTCAGCAGCTGTACGGAAAAACTCCGCAAATGGCAATGGGTGGCAGCGACGAATTTTCCGCGCTGCGGGTCTCGCTGTGCCAGCTGGCAATGGTAACTGCAAGGGTGCTCCTGGCTCGGCCTGCGAACCAGGTGCCAGCTGGCAATGCTCACCTCAGCGGTGCTATTTTGCCAAACGTGCGAGCGTTTCCGGTCGTGTCGCTCATGACGCTTGAAAGGTTTCGCGGCGAGACCCTGGGCTGGTTCTCCAGCCCCATGCCGAGCTGCGTGGCGCATGTTGCGTGGCACTGGAAATTTTCGCGGCGATACTGTTCGGGAAACTGCTCCGGAGAAACATCCGCCAGCCGGGTCTTGGCAGCATACCCGCTGCGGTTCGGCTCGCCATTAACGATTCTGCTCCAGTAATTCCCGAGCCACTTCCGCCATGGGTCGCCGCTGCCGACGCGACAACCCACGCAGCTGCAAATAAGCCTGTTCCTCCGAAAGGCCCTGCTGCTGAATCAACAAGGCTTTGGCTTTTTCGATGAGCAAGCGCTGTTCGAGTTTGTCGCGGAGGCGGGCAATTTCGTTGAGCAATTCCCGCTGCCGCACCAGAGCCGATCGCAGTGATAACAAAGCGGTATAGAGGCCATCCGGCCCGGCACTCACCGGCACCACGGCCGCCTGCTGCACCACCGAAACCAGCCGTTGGGGAGAGCGCAAGGGCACATTGACGACGAAAAGGATGGGAACGGGCAATCCCGCCAGACTCGCCGCTGCCAGTTCTTCCTCATGGTGGGCGACCCGGCAAACGATCGCTTCGACTTCGCCTTTGCGCACTGCTGCGGGCAAGGCCGTCGTCCAGTCGGAGCAACCGACTACGACGAATTCCCCACCACTGGACACCTGCAAGTCCGCCAACCACTGGCTCAGTTGGCTATCGCTGGCCATGGTCTGGCTTTGCAGCAGCCACAGCCGGAACATTGCCTCTCTCCGCAGAATGTCTGCCGATCGCCCCCCGGTTTACAAATCGCTGGCTCCTGGCTGGCAAATTATTGATGGCCAATTCAGTCACGGCAGGGATCGAACAGAGCCCTGACGCTGTTCCGTCTCCTGCATAGGTAAGACGAGGCAGTTTACCCCGCTCAACGCCGTCGCTGCCACGGATGCCTGGTGCTGATCCGCGTGTGCATCTTTCAGTTCGCAGGCTACCGATGGCCCATGGATGACGGCAAGCTAACGCCTGTCGCTTCTGATCTGCGACTGGCTGATAGCTATTCCAGGCGGGGCTATCTCGTTTGGCCGGAACGCATTAAATCGCTTCCGGGCCCTGTTCACCGGTGCGGATGCGGATGCAATTTTCCAGGGGCAGAATGAAGATTTTGCCGTCGCCGATACGCCCTTCCGGTCCGGAGCGGCCTGCCTCGACGATGGCGTTGACCGTTTTTTCGACGAAATCCTCGTTGACCGCAATCTGCAACTGAATTTTCCGGACGTATTTGACGGTCAACTCATGTCCGCGAAAGGTCTCGCTTTGCCCTTTCTGACGACCAAAGCCATACACCTCCATCCACGTCAGGCGAAACACCTCGACCTTATTCAATGCATCGCGGACCGCGTCGAGCTTTTCCGGGCGGATGATAGCAATGATCAATTTCATGGTCAGGCCGCCTATTGCGGATCAGGTTGGGGCACGGGCTAATTGCATGACCCGCGTCCAGCTTGCGAATCACCATTAGCACTAGCCACGGCGACAAGTTTTGTCCAACGCCGGACTCGCCGACTTTTCTGCTGAAACTTAGCAGTCCGAACGAACGGCTCATTTTCGGATGGATGCGCACTGTCTTATCCTGGCGGAAATCGCCGTTGTGAACGCCGACGAGCCTGTTCCAGCGCAGAAAGTAACGGCGAAGCTGGCGCAGCGGGGGAATCGGAAACCGCTGGCCTGGGTTCGGGAGTCGCGGTGCTGGTAGTCGCGGATTTAGCCGGCGATCCCGTATCGGTTGGCCGGGCGACTCGGGTTGGGCTATTCCCGGCAGACGCAGAGCCCGATTTGGCAGGGGCAGCTTCCAGCGTGCCTGGCCGGCGAACAAATGCCCACAGTCGGCGCGGGATTCGTGTGAGCGTGCTGGCAAGGTTTTGCCAGCGTGTCGTGAGTGTGGCCAGGTGCAGGCGCCCTCCCGCTGCGGTCAGCCAGCCGGTTCGCCGTTCCAGAATCTCCAGCAGCAGCGTCAGTAAAGCCAGTCCCAGCAGCCAGGGACGTAATGGGTAATATACGCGGGTAGCGGGCAGGTCGTGCCAGATGGTGGTGACATCGGTCCGTTCGCGGCCTCCCGTAGCCAGAGCTAGTTCTGCCAGAGCACCGGTCGGAGATTCCTCCGAGGCAGAACTGGTGCGTTGAGATTCGGCCGGTTCGAATTCGCAGGAGTAAGGCAAACAGACAGGCGGTAAATTCACCGGCCCAAAGCCCGGCAGGTCGAGCGTGGCCAGGACGGTGTCGGTACTGGACAAAGGCAGTTGCAATTCGAGCGTGTCGGCCTGTACCCAACTGAGCGGATGCTCCTCGCGGACGAGCTGACCGTTGGGTCGCTGCCGCAAGGCGATCACTTTCGGCGGCCGGGGGAAAGACGGCGTTTCCTTTTCCGGGTCGAGGTGCAGGCGAATTCTGGCACTGCCGCGGAATCGTTCCAGCGTCCAGGCCGTGTCCTCCGGCAGGCCCTTGTGCCATTCAGAGGCCCAGCGGACGAGCGAGGCGAGAAAATCACCGTATTCGGGCCAGCGTGCGATCGGCCCGGTATATTTGCCATCCACTTCCGCGGTGTAGCACACCACACGACCCAGACCGCGATGCCAGGCGGCTACCAGAGGTGCTCGGAATTCGTCCTGGGTTACCGCCCCACGAATCGCTCCGGGACGCAAGTAACAAAGATTGTAACCGCCCACCGGTTCCGACAGAGTAAAGGCACGCGGAGTGAGGGTAAGCAACCCGGCTTCCGCTGACACCGGCGTTACTTCCTCGACAAAAGTGCTGCGAGCCACCTGGAACGCCTCCTGGGCAAACAGAAGCGGCAGCTGTTCGGCGTTTTCGGTGAAGTAAATGTTGCCACCACCTCGCCGGGCAACATCCCGCAGAAACTCGGCATCCACATCGGTAGGTTTGCCCAGGCCGATCACGCTCACGGTTACGCCGGCATTGCGGAGTGCGGCCAGCAGCTTCTGATACTCGCCCGGCTCCTCAGCATCGGCGGCGTCGGCAAAAAGAATAATGTGGCGGGTGGCGGCTTTGGCGTTCTGGATCATTTCTGCTGCCGCGAGCAGTCCCGTGTACACGAAAATACCTCCGCCCATGCTCTCGATGCTGAGGATGCGTTGCCGCAATTCGCTTTTGCTTTTCGGATTCACCAGGGGCGTAATGATGTGCGGCTGGCTATCCACCGCGATCACGCCGATCTCGTCCATCGGCGTGAGTAATTCCAGCACCTGGGCCGCTCCCAGATTGGCCAAATCCATTTTGCATCTGCCGCCGCCTACCGGCATGGCCATACTCCCGCTGCGATCCAGCACCATGACGATGGCGACGCTGAACTTGCGATGTTCCTGGCGCATCTCGAGAGAAACCGGGAGAACCTCGGCTAGCGGCGAACCATAATATCCACCCACGGCATAGCTGTTGCGGCCGCCGGTCATCACCAATCCGCCACCGGCATCGCGTACCCAGTGGCTCAGCACATTCATGCCGGCCATCCCCAGGTTTTCTGCCGCGACGTTTTCCAGGATCACCGCCGAGTAGTTGCTGAGCTCTTCAAGCGTCCAGCGGCATTGTTCGGGCGATCGGCTCTGCACCTGGAAACCGCTCCGTTGCAGGAGCCTGGCGAAGGAATTGTTTGGCCTGGTAGAGACATGCAACACCGGACGCGAGCCGGCTACCTGGACGAGCAGCCGTGCGGTGTTATTCTCCGGTACCGGGTCTGCCATCTCCCCATGCACGCGCAGGTAATAGTCGTAGGTTCCCGGCTCCTGAGCACGCAGGCGAAAAGCGATGCGATGTCGGCCAGCGGTAAATTCCTGTTCGACCGTACCCAGCACAGTATCGCCGAGGCGAAGCTCCGCACGCACTTTCTGGGCTATGGGGACGTCGAGCCAGGCGATCAGGTAAAATCCTGCATCGGTTTCCACGCGGCTCGGTGCTGTGATTTCCGCGATGGCCAGATCACCGGCGCTGCTCCGGGTCAGCAAGCGGTAATCCACGGGGATTTTGCGTGCAGCCAACCGACCGGTCAGCGTTCGCGGGTCGAGTCCCGTCCATCGGCCATCCGAAAGCACCAGAATTCGTGCCGGGCGATCCTGCGGGCAAAGCTCCAGGGCTTTATCCAGCGCGGCCGCCAGTTCGGAACCATCCGTATCTACTTCGTGGACAAAACCGCTGAATGGTGTCGCCTGCGGCATTTGCTCAACCACCGGCTGCCTGCCAAACGCTACCACACCGAGGCATTCATTTCCCTGGCGGCTGCGGTAAAGCAGGTCGAGCACTTCTTTATGACTGGTATCGGAATTGGGCGGCATCGAGGCACTGCGATCGGCCAGCACCACGACCACACCTTCCCGCCGCAACAATGGCCAGGAAAATCCCGCCAGTGCCAGCAAAACCAACAGCCAGACGGCAGCGCGACACGCCTGTCCCCACCCGGACGGTTGCCGCCAGTACCACCATACCAAAATCAGCGGCAAACCCAGTAACAACCAGCCCGGTTCGGTCAGCATGGTTTCCCCTTTCGGATGCTCAGCGCTGGCTTTCCCAGCGCCACACCAGCCAGCTATGCGCGATGAGCAGCCCCAGCGCCACCAGCAAAAATGCCCAGCTGGTATCGCGGTAATGCCTGCGGAGAATTTCCTCGTCCAGCCACTGGCCCCACTGGCCGCGTGCGCATCGGCGAAGATCGGATTCTCCCGGCTGCAGCATGTTCACGCCGATTTTCCAGTGGCGGCTACCGTCGGTAATTTCGTACACGCCGAGCCTTTGCAACGGCACGAACGCCACGCCCTGCCGCACCGGATATTCTGTTTCGTTCCCGTCCGGCAAACGGCATACGATGACCGGTGCCTTGTCGGCCGATCCCGCAAACTTCGCCGAAGCATCGCAGCGAACCCGTAGCACCTCGCCAATTCGGGCCGAAACCGTTTCCGGTCCTGGCAATTCGCGGCGACGCCAGTCCACCAGATTCGTCCAGAGGATCGGCCAATCAGGTACGCGGTGCAGATTGGAAAGCTCCGGAATCAGCCGCAACCGAAAGTGCCGACGATTCAGCCCGCGCAAAGTTTCGGTGAGCAACGGCACGTCTCCCACGCTGACGATGGGCGTACCTTCGATGGCTTCGCGGCGTGCTCCCCAGATCGCTCCCTGCAAAGTCAAACCCTCACACAGCGGATGCTGTCGGTCGAGAATGAATGGCCCGGTAAAAGCCTCGCCGTCTTTTTCCACAATCAACTGCACCAGCCAGGTCGTGCCAGCGGGTCGAGCGGTGGGGCTATCGGTAATCCACACCTGCGGGGCGGTGCTGTCGAAAACTACCGGGCCTGTTGCCAGCAACGCTTTCTCCAGTGCCGAGCGCAAAGCGGCGTGGCTCACTTCCAGACGAACCTGGATGGGCGAAATCGGTGCGCGGACGAGCCAGACGTGATTGTCGGCCTCCAGGTCATCGGCAGGTAACACGGCTTCCACGAGTTCGAGCTGAGCCGGGACGGTAAAGTGCAGGGTCTGCGTCTCGCCTGGTTGCAGGGTGATCGGCGTTTCCTGCAAGAGGGTTTGCCCTGAGCGTAACTGCAAAACCGTGCTGGTCGGTTCGGCGGAGTAGTTGGCCAGCTCCGGCACCAACCGATCGCGGTCTTTGCCTGCCGTGCGAACGGCATGGATGATTGCCACATTTTGTTTCGGCGATCCACACGCCCACCACTGGAGCCAGCCCGCTTCCACAGGGACAGCCGGCGGCGTATCGGTGAGTACCAGAACCAGTGTGTCAGCGCCACCCCATTCCCGAGCGGTAGCCAGAGCGCGTTCCAGCGAAGCCATCGGCTGCCAGCACTGCCACTGCTCCAACATCGGATCGAGCGCGTGGAGCTCGGTAACCGCAGGGCCGAGCCATTGCGGGGTGGTTCCGGCCAGAAGTAACCGCACCGAAGCGAAACGCCGGTGCCGCAATAGCTCTCGCAGCTGCCGCTCCGCTTCGGCACGGGCCGACGGTTGACCAGCCTGCATGGAGAGCGAATCGTCGAGGATCACGACGAGTGGCCGGACCGATTGCGGCATCAGCAGATGCACGCCCAGTGCTGCTGCCACAATCGTCACCAGCGCCAGGAGTTCCAGGAAAAACAACCACGGCAGGTGCAGTCTCTGCCAGCGCACACCGGCATCACGCAGTTCCGGAATATCTCGCCAGAACAGGAGCGTCGAAACCGGTCGCGGTCGGTAACGAAAACGGAGCCAGTAAATGGCCACCAGAACCGGCACAGCGGCCAGTCCTGCCAGAGCCCACGGTGTGGTCCAGACCAGCGGCGTCATGAGCCGACTCCGTTAGCTTTTACCCGGTTGCAAAAGCTCTGCCTGCAACAATGCTCGCGGAGTCCAATCCTGGATGAATTCCTCCGCAACCACCTGCACCAGTGTTGCTCCTGTCTGCCGACAGGCCCGCTCCCATTGTTGCTGATGCTGCTCCAAACAGGCGCGGTAACGTTCCAGCGCCGCTTCGTTGACCAGCAGGTCGCGCTGATGGCCCGTTTCGATATCCACCAGCCGTACCTGACCCCGCATGGGTGGCGCCAGGTCTTCTTCTGCCAGCACCTGCACCAGGACAACCAGAGCGGCCTGCCAGGTGAGTTGCGCCAGGATGAGCTGCGGATCCTCAGTCCAGAACAAATCGCTGACCAGCACCCGCACCGATCGCGGTCGCCAGGGGGGCGTATCACGCAACAAAACTTCGCCCGCGGAAAGATGGCCGGTAAATCCGCTGAATGGCCATTCCGTGGGTGCCTGGGATCCGCTGGCGAGCATGCTGCACCGTTCCTGAAGCAGAAAGAGGCGGTAGGAAAAACCGCTATTCTCTGCCGCTGCCGCGAGCATCGCCGTCAGGCCCAGCGCGGCCCGTCCTTTTTCGCTTTCGGGTAAATCCATGGAACGCGAGCCGTCCAGTATCAATTCCAGATGCGGGTGCAATTCCTGTTCGAAGACCTTGACCAGTAAACGATCGCTGCGGGCACTGGCATGCCAGTCGAGATGCCGCAAATCATCCCCCGGACGGTATTCGCGATGTTCACGGAATTCCAGCGAACAGCCGGCGGCACTGGCCAGGTGCCGATCGGATTGCCCGACCGGTGACCGACGCAGCACCCGCCACTGGTAACGGTAACCTTCCCGTTCACCCCGTTCCAGCACCCGCATCCAGAAAGCATCCATCACGCAAGTCACCTCGTTCGCAGTCGCGGGTAAATTGTTCGGCCGCTCTTTCGGCTCCCGATGGCTTCCTCGGAGACGACATGCCCAAGTGGTACCGGCACGTAATCGCCCACGCTTCCGGCTCGTGTTGGCTTCCTCTGCGATGCAATGCGATAGCTATACTCCCAAATGTTCGTTCGCTCCTGCCTTATTACCTTCCACCCTTGCAGGTGGAGGTTGGAATACGAAAGCTACACGCCCAAATGTTCGTTTACCCTTTCCGCTCCCGACCAGCCCGCCACACTGGCGACTGGTGAACGGTCACTGACGACCACTCCCTGACCCGCGACCCCTGGCCGCTGGCCATTAGCCACGGATCACTAAGCACCAATCACCGGCCACCGATCACCGACCACTGGTCACCGGTCAGTGATCACTGACCACTCACTGATGACTGGGCGATGGCCGCTGGCCACTAGCCACTGATCACCGGTCACTGCTCACTGGCCACCGATCAGCGCCCACTGGTCACCGGTCACCGATCACTGACCACTCGCTGATGACTGGCCACTAGGCACTGATCACCGGCCACCGATCACCGGCCACTGGTCACCGGTCAGTGATCACTGACCACTCACTGATGACTGGGCGATGGCCGCTGGCCACTAGCCACTGATCACCGGTCACTGCTCACCGGCCACCGATCAGCGGCCACTGGTCACCGGTCACCGATCAGTGACCACTCGCTGATGACTGGCCACTAGCCACTGATCACTGGCCACTGCTCACCGGCCACCAGCTTCCGCTGGCTGCTCGTTCGGCGTTGCTTCGGCCGGAGTCCGTGAGGGACTCGCTTTCGGTGGCGGTGCAAATCGCCGTACCTTGTCCCACCACCAGTAAAAGGTCACCGACCCGACAATCGCCAGCCACATGAGTACGAGGATCGTGCTGGATACGTAAACATACCAGCGTTCGTGCCGGTACAGAACGTCCATGCCCAGGGCTTCGAACACCGCGTAGGGCGTGAAAACAAACGCGAATGCCAGCAGATCCTCCGGCACACGCAGCAGCGCCAGCACAACCGCGACCAGCAGCGAGGCAAATGCAATAAGCCCAACTTCCAAAAGCAGCAATACCCAGCCCGGAACCAGCTTGCCTCGCTGCCACTCCAAATACCGCCGCAACGTCAGTGCCGTCAACGCATAGGCAATGACGTAGCAGTCGGCCATAAAAGCGATAAACTCCCACTCAAGCCATGTATCGCTGGCGTAAGAGTAAAATAGCCCCTTAAACAGCCGCGCGCTGGTTCCAGCCCAGGAGAGCCAGAAGCCTATGAACCGCCGCGTCACCAGGCTGAAAACAGTCAGCACCAGGGCCAGCGTCAGGCCGTTGGCAGCTCCCGTATAAAACGGAAACGCCAGCACCCGCAGCCAGCGAGTTCGTGGCACCTGCGCCAGCACACGCCGATTCCATTCCAGACGTTCGCTTACCGCAATACACCAGGCCAGCCAGCCGGTCACTGCGATTGTTCGTTCCATCATTTGAATTAGCTCCAGGTACGGGCTGGAGGATGTCGGTCCAAATAAGCTCGAAAATAGTTCGACCAGTGCCAGGACCGCGATCCAGTAACCGATGGGCACCGCCAGCAACATGATTTTGAACGGCATGAGCCGATTACTCGGCGGTGGGCTGAGCAATGCGTGCGTGGCGGTGAAAAGCAGGATAAAACCAGCCACCAGCGTCAACGCCACAAAGCTCGAAACTACAATCACGCCTTCGTGATCGAATAAACCGGGTCCCCCGGCGAATATGGCCACCGAACCGCCAGTCAACATGCCGACGCCTAGAAGCAGGCCGAACACCACTCCCAGGCCCAGCAACACCGCGAAGGGTCGGGGAGCAGGAATGGCCGCAACGAACAACGCTGCCTGGACAGCGGTCATCATGGCCAGCACGTCCAGTCCCAAGAGTATTCCCGCGTAAAACAGGTCCAGTCCCCGCAGAAAATAGGCCATGGTCATCACCGGTGCGGAGGCACTGAAGAACAACAATCCCAGCACCAGGGCCGCCAGCAATTTCCCCAGCACCAGCCATACCGGACGCAGCGGGGTGATGAACATCAGATCCAGGTTCACGTCCGAACGCTCCAGAAACAACCGCGTCCCGGCATATAAGGGAAGCAAACCGACTATGGTGATCGCCAGCTGTATCTGAACGGCCAGAAAGACTTGCGCACCTACCGGGGATTCCGTCCAGATTTGCTCGGCAACGGACATCAAGATGATGCCGACCACCACCAGCTGCACCACCAGGTAAAGCAGGAACATCACCAGGGCGGTCCAGCCCCGGACTGCCTGTCGCAATTCCTTGACGACGATGGGATTGGGCCAGTCGGCCAGCCATTCGCCGAGCCGACGCAGCAACGATCGCGGTTGACCGTCCTGGGCGAGGTTCAGCGTTGCCGGGGCCGAACTCATGCCACTTCTCCTTTCGTTACCGCCAGGAAGAGCTGTTCCAGAGCCGCCGATTCGATCTGGAATTCGACAACCGGCAATCCCTGACGAACCAGTTCGGCCAGTACGGTACAACACTCGCCATCGCCGCCACGAATCCAGATTCGCAGCACCTGATCCGCACGGGCCACCGATTCGACATGCGGCAGGCAAGAAACTTTTTCCAGTGCCCCGTCCAGGCTCTCCAGCAATCGCAGGCGAACCACCCGATGCGTCGTGCTTTCCTGGAGGACCTGCTGCAACGAACCCGCCCGCACCAGCTTGCCTCGCTCCAGGATCACCACACCGGTGATCATCTGCTCCAGTTCGGCCAGGATGTGGGAACTGACCAGGATGGCTTTGCCCTGATTGCACAGGGCCCGCAACAGTTCGCGTAATTCGATACGGGCTCGCGGATCCAGCCCGGCAGCCGGTTCGTCTAAAACCAGAATGGGCGGATCGTGCAGCAATGCCCGCGCCACGCTCACTCGCTGTTTCATTCCCTTGGACAGGGCATGGATGCTTTTCTCTCGCAGATTGACGAGGTTGGTGAATTCCTCGATGCTTTCGACGACTCGCCGGCGGAGTTGTCCCCGCAAACCACAGGCACGAGCGAAAAAGTCGAGGTATTCGTGGACGTTAATATCGCGGTGGTTCGGTAAGGAATCGGGTACGAATCCAATCAGCCGCCTGCCCTGCTCCGGATACTGCACGATGGAAACACCGTCCACGCGAACATCCCCGGCAGTCGGTTCGTCGAGCGTGGCCAGGATGCGCATGAGTGTGGTTTTGCCGGCCCCGTTCGGCCCCACCAGTCCGATAATCTGGTGCGTGGCAAAGGAAAACGAGACGTCGTCCACCGCTTTCACTTTGCCGAAATAACGCTTCAATCCGTCAATTTCCACCAGCATGGCTTGGCTCACGAAGTAGCAGAGTCTAGCGCGGCGGGTCGAATATGCCCAGGACCCAGCAGCGTTCCTCGCGCGACTTGACCCAGCGCAGGCCCGGCCCCAGGAATCGGCTTTCTTCCAGTTCCGCCAGATACCGTCCCGGACACAGCAATTGATGCGCTTTCGGCCCATCCTCGGCCAGCAATTCGGCTGACCAGTGACGCAGTCCGGAACCGCCACTGCCCAGAACTAACCAGTTATGCAACGTCCCTGGGAAAAAACTCGGCAATGAAAGCGGCCGTCCAGTGGTCGGCTCGGTTTTCCCAGGTTGGACGATTACAACCTTGGGAAGGCCGATTCGTTCATCGGGAGGATTGATAATGTCGCCGGGAGGAGTCGGCGGGACTGGCGTTCGCCACCGCGACCATGCAGCTTTCCAGACGTGGACCCAGATGTCGACGGCACTCTGATACTCGGCCGGTGGGTCGCAGGGCTGCAATTCGATTTCCTGTCCGGCGGGCAAAGAATCAGCCGACCACCACCGTCCATCGTGGTCGCAGAGCAATAGTTTCCTTACTCCGCAGCCCAGTCCGTTGGCCGCGAATAGCCGTCCCCCGTCGCGGCGAAGTTCGAGCCGTTCCCGCCGCACTTCGCACCGCCTCACCGTAGCGTATTCGGTTACTCGCGGCACCACCCAACCGCTGACCAGATGCTGCTTCTCCGACCAATCCACCACCGTTTGCCGTGGCTGACTCGCGCGGCGAGCATAATAGCGGCGACCGTAGGGGCCGTACGGACCATAGCGGCCATACGGATCGTATTCCCCGGCTGTCTCGAAAAACGTCGGTTCGGTATCGTAGTCCAGCTGTATTCCGCCAGGAGGTGTGATCGGCGAGTAAATGGCCAGCACACCGAGCGTGCTCGCCCGATGATGCCGTTCGTCCAGAACCGTCAGAGCACGCACACCAATCCGCGCCGAAACCCCTTCTGCCAGGAAACCGTACAGGAACACCACCAGGCTCCCCGTCAGAGCGATCACCGGCACCACCCAGACCAACCAGATGCGCCGCTTGAATCGGCCCAGCACAAACAGCGTCACCGGCCCAATCAACGCCGAGAACAGCAGCAGGATCACAAAGAAACCCAGCACCGGTACGCCGATCCCCCGCACCCCTGTAAACGCTTGCCTGAGCAACTGCTCACGAGGATCCTCCGAGGCCAATAGTTCGTGGCTGACCCGAAAGCAAGATTCGACACTTTTGCCCCAATTTGTCAAAACCTGGCCTGCCACTCTGCTGGTCACCAGCACCTGGCGGGTCTGGCCAGGCGATACGGGTGTGGGCTGGTGCGTTTGCACCAGCACATAATACACTTGCCCGAATCCGCACGGCAGATAACCGCCATGCCCGGTCTCTGTCAGTCCCAGTTCCGGCTCCAGTTGCGGCAGTACCTCGGGCGTTTTGGGTTGCTGGCCGTTCTGACCGTCGGATTTCTGCCCTTTCGACTTTTCGACGGCAAGCACAGCCGCCATCGCATCGGTAGCCGGGAACGAACTCAGAATCTCCTGTCGCCGCGCTAACGCTGTTTTCTGCAAAGACTCATCGCCCGGAGCAAAATCCTCGAGCACGAGCGTCCCCTGGGGCGTATCGGTCGCAGCGGGCTTTTTCGGAGGCGCGACCGTATGCACATCGAGAAACACCAGCGAACCGCCCAGCGTTACCCAGCGAATAATGGCCTCCTGCACTTCTGCTGGTGCCTCCCACCAATCTTTCGGCGTCAGCACCATCCCCTGAAAGGCCGAGTAACTGATCCAGTGGCTGTCCCAGTCTCGAACGGGGGCATCCCAGACACACAACGCCAGTTCCCGCTGAATGAAAGCTTCGGGGCCGATTCCAACGGGTCCCGTGTCAAGTGGCTTAGTCATTGGCATTGTGGCAACCCAGGGGCCACTATACGGGCTCCAACTGCTCGAATACATCTGCTGCGGTTGTTCCGTAAGCTCGAAGCGCACCTGCCTTTCCCGTAGGAATCCGCGAGGCAACCAGTCAGAGTGGTCTCCGAAGACCAGACCGCGTGCGAAACGTGCAGCGTCGCTGCTGGCTAAAACCCGCGGAGTGTGGGCCAGCATGAATCCGCTGCGCGATAAACCGCTGAACCGCAAAGTGTTGTCCACCTGGCGACCGTTGACGAAAAATTGCAGGGCCAGTTCCGAGTATGCCGGGGCTGGTAGCCAGAGCGTCGCCCGAGCAGTGCTCCGGGGTTCGACGGTAACCTTTCGCAGCGCCCGCCAGTTGACGTGGCGATAGGTGGCGGTTTCCGGACACCGCACTTCGATTTCGTACCGCCGGTCGGAACCGTTTTCGATCACGCACACCACCGGCCAGTAGCCGAGCGTGTGCCCAGCGTTAAGATTCGGGGAGTGAGCCAGGACACGCACCTGCGGGGCCAGTTCCAACTGTCCCCACACTGCGGCCGGACAGCACCACACCGCTAGCACAACCGCCAGACCAACACCTGGCCCGCTCCGTTTTATCACAGCGTTCCGGAAGTGCGCGAACATGGTTGGTCCCTCCGGCCATTCACGATCCCATCAGACTCACGCCACCCGCTCCCGCTTGGGCATGCGCAAGTCAATCCCGCTTGGGTATGCGGAAGTCGGTATGGCGTGCCTTTCCCTCGGCAGTCGCTTCCAGGCTATTTCCCACGTTGTTCGGCCACCGCAATATGAACGGATAGTCTTCTGCGGGCATCAGGCCATAGAAGTTATCCCTGACGCTGGTGCATCGGCCCGCATCAAAGGGCGGCAAGTCAGCGGATTGGTCGCATCTTCTATCCGGACGAGGATTCACCGGCCCGGCGTTTGGAGCTGGACGTCGTCAGGCAAATCGAGCGGCACGGCGGGTATTTGTTGCAGTAGCTGCTCGATGACCTGAGCGGGAGTAACGCGATCGAGGCGTGCTTTGTAGGCCAGAAGCACGCGGTGTTGCAGAGCGGGTATGGCGACGGCTCGGATATCCTCGAAACCGACGGTAGGTCGGCCGCATAAAAGTGCGTGCGCTCGCCCCGCTTCGGCCAGAGCAATCGCTCCGCGCGGACTGGAACCGTAGGCGACATATTCTTTGACCAGCGGCGGTGCCAGGGGCGATTGGGCATGCGTCGCCGACACCAGCCGCGCAATATACCGCGATACCGCTTTCGGCAAATAAATGCGTTCCATCAGCTGATACAGTCTGACCAGCTCTTCCCGACTCAACGCCCAATCCGGTTTGGGAGGTTCGCCACGCCGACGCGTGCTGATAATCCCGTCCAGCACGTCTTCCGACACCTGTTCGACCATCAGTTTGAACAGGAAGCGATCCAGTTGCGCTTCGGGTAACGGATAGGTGCCTTCCAGTTCGATAGGGTTTTGCGAGGCCAGGACGAAAAACGGTTCCGGGAGCGGTCGGGTGGTTCCCAAAAGCGTTACCTGCCGTTCCTGCATCGCCTCCAGCAGGGCCGACTGCGTTTTCGGTGAAGCGCGGTTGATTTCATCGGCCAGCAGCAAATTGGTAAAAATCGGCCCCGGACGAAATACCAGTTCCCGATGACCGTCCTGGCTTTCCTGCAAAATGTAGCTGCCGAGAATATCGCCCGGCATCAGATCGGGAGTGAATTGCACCCGTTTGAACTCCAGCTGCAACAGTTGCCCCAGCGCCTTGATCAGTGTGGTCTTGCCAACACCCGGCACGCCTTCCAGCAACACATGCCCGCGACTGAGTAAGGCGACTATGACCAGGCGATGCAATTCCGACCGGCCTAACAACATCCGATCCAATTCGCTGAGCAGACGCTGCAACACCGTCCCGGCTGCTTCCAGCTCCTTGGTCGTCGGCAACGAGACCGTCATGGTTTCCCCGCTGTATTTGCGACCATGTCAGGGACGAGGATCATTCGCTCGGCATCCGCAATCGCTCGCGTCCTCGTCCTGGCTTATCTGGACCCCGATGATTTGCAATCCGGCGTTGCCTGCAAAATTCGGAGCGACTCCCGTTCTTGCTGGCCGGGCTGAATTCCAGGCATTGTGACGGAGGTTATCGCCCCGATTCAAAATACTGTCGCACACTGCGACGATGGCGTGGCAGGGTCAGGCGATCGTAGCCTTCCCCCGTACCGTTCCGGTCACCCAGAGCACCGCCCTGAGAGGTTTCCCGGCGATCGGTGGTCGGTTTGACCCGTTGCACCTGCAAGATAGGCGTCTCCAGATGATGCAGAGCGCCAGGTTTGAGTGCCTCGGGCTTGAGTTGCACACCTTCCGCCGAACTGGGCTTACCAAAGGTCAGTGGGGCATCGCCACGCCCGCGATTAATGCCACCCACTCCCGGCGGACCGTCGCCATTGACCGGCGATTGCCCGGCTTGGTTTTTGCCGCGACACAGCAACAGGAGCAACTCCTCCGCATCGCAATCGCCTTCACCCTCTTCGCACTTTTCCAGGCATGCTTTGATCCATTCCAGGTCCACCGGTCGGAGCGGCAGGTCTTTCAGTTTGCGGAGCAACTCCGGGTCGAGCAGACCGAGCTCGGCCAGTTCGTCGAGATCGAGAGCTTCGCCGTCGAGCAATTCTTTGAGTTTCTCGGCCAGTTCGGCCAGTTCCTCGTTTGTGAACGGACTGCCGTCTTTGTGTTGCTCCAGCAGGTCTTGCAGTTCCTTGGCATTTTCGTTTGCCCGTGCGGCATTCAGGCTTTGCTGGAGCAACTGCTGCAAAGCCTGGCTGGCTAATTTCGACTGCTCTGGCTTCAGTTCGCCCGACTGTGTCAGTTCCTTAAGCGCTTCCGCCAGGTTCCTGGCTTCCTGGAGTTGCTCCCGCTGTTCGGCCCATTTTTGCACACCTTGTTGGGCAAGTTGCTGGAGCGCCCGTTCGAGATGATCCAGGGCTTCATGCGATTTGCCTGGTTCGTAGGAATCGGAGTTCCTGCGAATCTGCTGCAATTCGGCACGAAGTTCGTCATAGCGCGACGTGTCCACCAGGCCGAGATCGTGGAGTTTTTGCAATTGCTGCTCGAGGCGTTCAATTTGCCGTTCGGCTGCCCGCGACGGTGTGCCGTGCAATTGCAGGAACCGTTGCGGCAACCACAGACCCACGCCGACATAGGCGAGGCTCACCGCCAGCAATGCCAGAGCCGGACGCTTTTTCCACGCGACCTTCGGAAGTTGCTCGCCGTGAATCTCCGCGTGCCAGCCATCCAGCGAAACTTCCAACCGGCTCATCAGCAAACCGCCGCAGGCATTTTCGGCATCCAGCCAGGCCAGCAGCGATGCTTCATCCGGTACGCGACGCATCCCGTTCCAGGCTCCGATCACTGCCGCGGCAAGGACACCTGCCAGCCCGATCAGAAGCCAATCACTGCTTGCGGGCCAAACCAATCGCGCCACCACGATGGCACTGCCCCAGACCAGCAAAGCCAGACTCGACCACCAGACGGCCGCCCGCATCGCACAGGCCCATTGCAACCGTCGTGCCAGCTCCCTCGCAGACCAGGACACGCTCATGTTCAGCCTCCGCCCATCGAGTCGGCCAGGCCGACCTTCTTTGGTTTCGACGCTATCTTCCGTTTCGTATAACGTTCGACTATCCCCCGGTTTCCGGCTGGCAAGTTTCGTCCAGGCCCGGCACAAAGATATGGCTCTACCATTAGGATACGCTGTTTCGGGCGGGAGTTTAGCTCCGTAGATTCAGTTTTCCCGCGGCGGACTGACGCCGAGCTGAGCGAAACGATCCGCACATCCGGCGTCAGTTCCCGGCCGCCCCAGGTCGCCGGGCCGGTATCTCACGGGCCTGCCGTGGCATAGGGGCCGATCCTTGGCGTTGCCCATGGCCGGCGGGTATCGGTCTGCCAGCCGGTATCGCTCGCCCCTGCCAGGATTATGACGAATGTCCAGTCCGCAAGAGGTTCGCCCTCCCCACACTCATTGGAGCCAGCCTGGCGAAGTTTGTCAAGCAACCGGCGGACCCGGTGGTCAGTGATCAGTGGTCAGTGGTCGGTAACCGGCGACAAGTGGTCAGTGAAAAGTGGCCGGTGGCCGGCGAGAAGAGCTCAGTGAAAGGTGGCCAGTGAATAGTGGCCAGTGGTCAGAAAGAAGTGGCCAGTGAGCGGTACCAGTGGTCAGTTACCTGGGGAGATTGGCGGCAATCGCTGCGGGCAATTGTGGCAATATCCTCAACGACGCGGGGTTGATTACAGACGGCGAAAAGGGCCCCGATACGCCGGGCGGTTGGGTCACTCTTACCAACGACGCGGGGTTGATTACAGAGGGAGAAAAGGCCCGATACGCCGGGCAAATGTGGCACTCTTCTCAACGACACGGGGCCAGTGATCAGTTGCCGGGGCGAATGTTACTGTGAGAATGGACGGGCAACAGTGGTCGGTGGGCAGGGTGAACGGTGTTATCCATCCAGTTCAGCAGGAAATGTGCAAGAGCAACAACCAGAAGGGGAGGCAGGATGAATGTCGTTAGCCGCGGGGTAGCAGCGACGGCGGAGTGAAACAGCGCTAGCTTCGTAGCCAGCACGGCAGATTGCAGCACGGCACAGAGATACGCCCTGCGCGCCGAACAGTTTGCCGACACGAGACGATAGCAACCTGGATTGCGATCCGATGGCCGTTCGCGGTATGAGTACGATACTGTAGTTGATGCCGGTAACGCAATAAGTGGCGGTCTGGAATGCGGTCAGGTGGCCGTTCGTGGCATGAACCGTTATCGCACCGATTAGTGTTGGTACGCGATGAGTAGCGGTCTGGAATGCGGTCAGGAGGGCGTTTTTGGCTTGCGCACGGCAGAGTCAGGCCAGTCGCTGCTGGCTGAAACGGACGCGCCAGGCGGCAGGCTTATCGGCCAAACCAGTAGTAGGGAACGGCCTGGCCAGGATGCCAGTTGTATGTCGGCGTGCTGACGGGAATTCCCGGTAAAACCGCATCGTTGGGCCACAACTGCGGTAACGGGGAGCTGGGAGCTGGTGGCGCAGCTCCGTCGGCAGCTTGTGCCTGTCCACCGGCAGGCTGACCGTTTGCTGCTGGCCAGAGTGGATACCCGGGCAGACCCGCCGATGGATAGGTGTACGTCCATCCGGAAACGTGAGGAGCCGGGACACCGTATTGCGTCCAGCCCGGCGTGCTCGGCCAGGTTGCGCTGGGCGGATACATCAGGAACCACGGATACGGATGGATCGCGGATTGCGGATATCCAATGGCGAACCAGTGTCCGCCGTGGGGATACCCGGCTGCTCCCCAGAAAACCAGGCTCGGATGTGTCCAGTTCACGCTGGCCCCGACTTTCCACCAGTAATCATGGGCGGTTGCCGTCGCTGTCCAGCCGAGCAAACCAGCCAGCCCGATCGTGACCGCAAGGCATCGCATCGCTGTGCCTCCACTGGATGCCGAAATTTTTGAGGGCATGCCACACGCTAAGCAAGTATGCCCGCCGCTATACCACAAAGTGAAATGCTCCTGCCCCGATCCGGACGGAAATTCCAGCAATCAGCCCATCCGAGCCGCACACCTGGAACCGGTGAATTGTCTCCCTTTTCCGCTAAAAGCAGCGCAATTACCAGATTCCACACCGTCGGCGGACTACTCGAAATCCGCTCTGCCACCACGTAAGCCACCATGCGGTCACCGACCCGCCAAGCCACACTTCCGGCAGACTAACGTAAATCGGCTGTGCCGTGATCCTGCGTCGTAACCAGTCTTGCTGCTCCCGGAATCTGTCGCCAGCCTGTTTGAAGATGGGCCTGCCATGATGCGCTGTGCCCGCGCGAAATTCTCCCCTGGCCGCAACGCCGATCGCTTGCCCGTTGGTTATGGCAAACAATCAGGGGCGATAGGGGCGGTGCCACGTATCTCGGTATGATGGTGATCGGTTGCCCGCCGGTAATGGTGAACGATGGCCCTCTGGCGGTCTTGCACGATGTGCGTAATCTAGACCGCAACGCCGACGGTTCCCGATCCGCGGAAACGCAGACGAGGACAAACGCATGGCGATCCCCATCCATCCAGCACGGTCGGGACTGCGCCGCGAATTTGCATTCAACAAGAGCGGCGGGCGTCAGCCCGCCGTGGGTAACGAAATTGACGCTCGTCGGCCCGCGGTGTCCGAGCGAACCTCCACATCCGACAAAGTCGGCGATCGCAATCCCGACGTCCGAAACAAGAGCGGCGGGCGTCAGCCCGCCGTGGGTAGCGAAATTGTCATGCGTCAGCCCCGCGCCTCTAACGAAGATGGAATGCGTCAGCCGGGTGTGTCTAACGAAATTGTCGTTTGTCAGCCCGCGGTGTCCGAGCGAACCTCCACATCCGACAAAGTCGGCGATCGCAATCCCGACGTCCGAAACAAGAGCGGCGGGCGTCAGCCCGCCGTGGGTAACGAAATTGTCATGCGTCAGCCCGGCGCCTCTAACGAAGATGGAATGCGTCAGCCGGGTGTGTCTAACGAAATTGTCATTCGTCAGCCCGCGGTGTTACAGATCGCAACGGCGATTGTGATCGTGATGCTGGCCGTGATCGTGTCGTGCTGGCAAATGGTCACCGTTGCCCAGCAGAAAAGCGACAGTCCCGCGCGTCCTGCTATTCCCCGCGGTTTTCAGCAGGTGGAACTGAACGGTAGGCGGTTTACGCTGCCGGAAGGTTTCACCATCGAACTGGCCGCTGCTCCGCCCCTGGTCATGCGACCGATCACCATCGCCCTGGATGAAGCGGGACGCCTGTATGTCGGCGAATCGTCTGGTTCCAACGAGCGGGTAACGGAACAAGTCAAAACCAGGCCGCACCGAATCCTGCGGCTGGAAGACAGCGATGGTGATGGCCGATATGACCGCGTCAGCGTTTTTGTCGATCGGGTAATGTTTCCGGAAGGCACCCTCTGGCTAGATGGAGCGTTGTACGTAGCAGCGCCGCCGCAAATCTGGCGATTCCGCGATCGAGACGGAGACGGTGTGGCCGAGGAACGGGAAGTCTGGTTCGATGGCAAGACGCTGACCGGTTGCGCGAACGATTTGCACGGGCCCTATCTGGGACCGGATGGCTGGCTGTACTGGTGCAAAGGAGCCTGGGCTGAGCAAAGCTATGCCCGTCCGGATGGGCGTGTATGGAAAAGTCGGGCAGCGCATATCTTTCGCACCCCGCCGGATCGTCTCCGCTCCGCTTTTCCGCAAGTGCCGGGCCGATATGTCGAGGCGGTCCTGAGCGGGGGCATGGATAACCCCGTGGATGTGGCTTTTTTGTCCAACGGCGAGCGATTCCTGACCACGACGTTTTTGACGCATCCGCAAGCCGGCCTGCGCGACGGTTTGCTGCATGCCGTTTACGGGGGCGTGTACGGAAAGGATCACGAACCGATCTACTCCCAGCCGTGGACGGCACCGACACTGATGCCGGTGCTGGTACACATGGGGGCATCGGCTTCGTGCGGCCTGACCTGTTACGAATCGGAGGTGTTTGGGGCGGAATATCGCGGTAACCTCTTCGCCTGCCATTTCAACCTGCGGAAAGTTACCCGGCACATTCTGGTCGCTCACGGTGCCGGTTACACCACGCGCGACGAGGATTTCCTGGTCTGCGATCATCTGGATTTTCACCCCACGGATGTGCTCGAAGATGCTGACGGAAGTTTGCTGGTGGTGGACACGGGAGGCTGGTACAAACTGTGCTGTCCGACTTCGCAATTGCCCAAGCCGGATGTGCCGGGCGCCATTTACCGCATCCGCCGCAGGGCCGGTGCTGGTAGTCCGGCAGGCTCAGGTCAGCCGAGCTTCGATGATCCACGCGGGGAGCACATTCCCTGGTCGCAATACACAGTCCGGCAGCGTGCGGAACTGCTGGGCGATCCGCGACCGGCAGTGCGGCAGCGAGCCAGTCGCAGTCTGGTAGATGCTGGTCCGGATGCAGTTGCGGTGTTGCGCGACATCGTGCGACAAAGCACCTCTTCCCGACAGCGTCTTTATGCGGTCTGGACGCTCTGTCAAATTCCGGACAAAAGTGCGCGGGAAGCCATCCGGTTGGCCTTACGCGACCGTGACACCGACGTGCAGCGAGCGGCTTTGCACAGTGTGGCTTTGTGGCGCGATGCGGAGGCGTTGGCGGAGCTGAGTCGCCTGGTTACCACCGCCGATGCAGCGGTGCGGCGCGTGGCTGCTGAGGCTCTGGGACGCATCGGTCGCGCGGAAGCTGTCCCGCATTTGCTCCAGGCTCTGGCGGATTCAGCCAACGACCGCATTTTGCAGCATTCGCTTACCTACGCGCTGATCGAGATCGGCGACGCTCGCGCCACCGCTGCCGGGCTGAAGTTCAGGCATCCCACTGTGATTCGGCAAACGCTGGTGGCGCTGGACCAAATGCCGCTCGGCCCACGAGGAAGCGAAAGCGCGATAGACCAGGAAATGTTGTTGAACAACGTGCTGGCTGCCCTGGATGCTGCCGATGTGTCGCTGCGCGAAACCGCCTGGTGGATTGCCAGTCGGCATCCGGAATGGGGCGAGCGTCTCACCCAGCATATTGCCCGCCAGTTGCAACATGCCACCACTTCCGCCCAGGAAGAAGAGTGGGTGCGGATTCTGACGCGGTTGGCCAGAAGCCAGGCGGTGCAGCGGTTGCTCGCCGAGTTGTTGTCCAACGCCGAGGTACCGATCGCCAAACGTCGCCTGCTGCTGCGTGTCATGGCCGAAAGTGGTCTCCGCGAAGCGCCATCGGTCTGGGTGCAGGCGTGGCTGGATTGGTTGCGAAATCCCCAGGGGCAATCCCTCTGGCCGGAGGTCTTGACCGCTCTGCGGCGGGTTCCTCCGGGAAAAGCCGACTTCCCGAAAGTTACGCCGGCGCTCCTGGCGGTGGGCGAGCGTCGCGATCTGCCCGCGGAAATTCGCTTGCGGGCCCTGGCAGCGATTCCTGGCCGCGTCAGCGTCAGTGACGAGGCAATGACACTGGCTTTGCAACATCTTCCTGCTCACCAGCCAGTGATCCTGCGAGGTTTAGCCGTCGAGTTCCTGCTCCGCGCCCAGCTGAACAGTTCGCAATTACAGCAACTGGCCAGGATAATTCCGCAGTGCAGCCCGCTGGAAGCGGATCGGCTGCTGGAAGTATTCGCCGCTCATCGTGAGGATGCCGTCGGGGAGACATTACTGGCCAATCTGGAGCGGGCGGAAATTCGTGCCTCTCTGCGTCCTGCTTCCATTCGCCGTGCCGTCGGCCAGTGCGGCCCTGCGGTGCAACGCCGTGCGGAAAAACTCATCGCAGAACTCGATGCCGCCACCAGTCAGCAAAAGCAAAAGCTGGAGCAATTGCTGGCGGCACTCAAACCCGGCGACGTGCGCCGCGGACAACAGGTGTTCCAGAGTGCAAAGGCGGCATGCTCTGCCTGCCACACGATCGGCTATCTCGGCGGCCGAATTGGGCCCGATCTCACTCGCATCGGTGCGCTGCGCAGCGAACGCGACCTGCTGGAGTCCATCGTTTTTCCCAGCGCCAGTTTTGTGCAGAGTTATGAGCCGGTTCTGGTGGCTACTCGCGATGGACGTGTTTACAACGGTCTGATTCGCGAGGATCGGCCGGAGGACATCCTGCTGGTCACCGGCCCCGATCAGCAAATCCGCATCGCTCGCCACGACATCGAGGCCATCCAGCCCAGTAAGGTTTCCATCATGCCCTCCGGCTTCGACCAGCAACTGACCCTGGAGGAACTTTCCGACCTGATCGCCTTTTTGAAATCGTGCAAGTAAGTGCGACTGGATGGTCGCTCGCATATATGGAGAACCGCGATGCGCAGAATCGCCGCTATTTTCCTGGCGCTGGCAACGCTTGTGGCTTGGGGTGCAACCCTGGTGGCGGACGAAGCTCGGCCGAACGTGATTATTTTTCTGGCCGACGATCTGGGCTACGGGGATCTCGGTTGTTACGGCCATACGGTAATCAAGACGCCGCACCTGGATCGTTTCGCACGGGAGGGTATGCGTTTCACGCAATGTTACGCTGCCTGTCCGGTCTGTTCGCCATCGCGTGCCGCTATCCTGACCGGACGCACGCCGTATCGCAACGGCGTATTTACCTGGATTCCCGCCAAGTCGTTCCTGCATCTGCGCAGTAGCGAGATCACCTTGCCCAAATTACTCCGCGAGGCTGGTTATTGCACCTGTCATGTCGGTAAATGGCACCTCAACGGCGATCTGCTTGATCCAAAACAGCCGCAACCTTCCGACCATGGTTACGACTGGTGGTTCGCCACGCAGAACAATGCTGACCCTTCGCACCAGAATCCGGTCAATTTCGTGCGCAACGGTCAGCCTGTCGGAAAGCTGGAGGGCTATTCGGCGCTGCTGGTGGTGCAGGAAGCCATCCAGTGGTTGCGGAAGCATCGCGATCCCCGCAAGCCCTTTTTCCTCACCGTCTGGACGCACGAACCGCACCTGCCCATCGAATCTGCCCCGGAATTCCTGGCACTGTATCCCGATTTGCTCCGCAGCGATCCCGACCGCGCCCAGCACCACGCCAACGTTTCGCAACTCGATCACGCATTCGGGAACCTGATGCTGACCCTGGACGAACTCGGTCTGCGGAACAACACCCTGGTCGTTTTCACCAGCGACAACGGCCCGGAAGGCGCTGGCACGAAAGGACGAACCCGCGGTTCCACAGGCGGTTTGCGCGGACGAAAACGTTCCCTTTACGAAGGCGGTATCCGTGTACCCGGCATCATCCGCTGGCCCAACCGTATTGCTCCCGGCACGATCTGCGATACGCCCATCATCGGCTCTGATCTCTTCCCGACGGTACTGGCTGCCGCGGGGGTAGCAGCGCCAAAAGACCGCACACTCGACGGCGTGAATCTGCTTCCCTTGCTGGCCGGTAAACCGCTCACCCGCCCCATCCCCATGTACTGGCGCTATCATGCCGCTCCGGGACCGTTCAAAGTCGCCATGCGGGATGGCGACTGGAAAATCCTCGCCGATTTGAGCTTTACTCAGTTCGAACTGTATCACCTGGGCAACGACCCGAAAGAAACCCAGAACCTGGCCGATAAGCATCCGGACAAACTTGACGAATTACGCGACCGGTTGCGGAAACTGCACGACGAAATCGAGAAAGAAGGCCCGGACTGGTGGAAAAATTATAAGGGAAGCTGATTCGCTCCGGATTGACCCGTGGGGAATGGCCCTGCGCAAGTGCGCTTGCAGCCGGTTGTGCAACACGGCTATATTTCACTCTTGCCGACCACCGTGGCGAAAGACCTTGCCCAGGTGCGCTTCCTCCCGAATCTGGTCAGGAGCACGTCATGCTCCATTTCCTGGTGGACTGGGCTGGGCGCTGGGACTGGCGCAGCGAAGGAGTATCGCCTGACCGACTGGTGGAAGCTGTGCAACGCGGTCAGCGGATCGGTATTTATCAGGATGCTGGCCGCACCGATTGGTGGCCGGCCCAGCTACCGTTACCCGCGGGAATTGAGCGAATCCCCTGTTGGCCACCGGATTCGTCCTACGACCTGGTAGTGGTCATTAGCGATCGGCTGATCGAGATCGGCGAGCATGTGGCCAGGACGGTGATTTATCGCCCGCGGACACTCACACTCGGCGTCAGTGGTTTGCCGGTAGAGGAACCGGAGGAGTTTCACCGCACCGTGGTCGAGTTTTTCCAGCAACAGCGTCTGAGCCTGGCCAGTTTGACCGCACTGGCTACCCCACGAGGCGACTCTGGTACGCCGATCTTTTACGACTGGGCTGAAACCCAATGCCTGCCGCTGCTGGAATACGCTCCGGAGCGGCTGGCGTTACTCCGCCCCTGTCAGGGAAGCAGGGAGAACCGATGGTGGGAAACGGAAGCGGCAGCCATGCTCGCCGCCAGCACCCGTCATCTCCTGGTGCCAGCTACGGTATGCCAGGGCTGGACTTTAGCCATTGCCCGGCGTCAGACCGGCTGAAACGCCGGCACTGTCGCACTCTCAGGAGAGGTCTTGCTTGCTCAAACGCCGCAGGAGGTAGGTACCGGTCGCCGGACTGAAGACCGCTGCACGCTCGGGACAGATTTTGCTGGCTGAAACGGGCGATCAACGACACGGCTCATTGACTTGCCAGCGACCCGTGATAGCATGAGAATAGGAAGACGGTGTATAAGGTGGAATTCGACCGGGACTCGCTATCGGGTTCCACTTCCCAGGCCGGAGTGCTAAGTCATACCAGGGGAGACGCTATGCCCTCCGCACAAACGCCACGGCGCCGACGGCTGGAAGTCGAAGATATCGGCGACGTTACCTTCATCCGCTTCACCGACAGCAAGATTCTGGATGAGGCTAATGTGCAGCTGATCGGCGACCAGTTGTTCAGTCTGGTGGACGATCACGGCAGGAAAAAATTATTATTGGACTTCAGCAAGGTCGAATACATGACCAGTGCATTTCTCGGCAAACTGGTCACGCTGAACAAAAAGGTGCAGCAGGTCGGCGGCCGATTGGCTCTCTGCAATCTGGCCCACAAGGAAATTTTCGATATTTTTGTCATCACCGGTCTCAAGCGACTTTTCAACATCTATAAAGACGAGCAGGAAGCCCTGCAATCCTTTTGACGCCGACGCAATTTACGTGCTAAAGTTGAGGGACTCTTACGGGGAGGCAGGGAAAGCAGTGGGCCTGTAAGTCAAGGAGCTCTTCGACTCGCACATTTCGGGCAGAGGCAGTGAGAGCGGAGCATGAGCCAATTCAGCCAGCAGGCGGGGTTCTTTCCGATACAAAACGAGTGGCAGCTTCCCAGTCGCCTCGACCGTATTCCAGACCTGCAGGAAGAAATCGTTTCGCTATTGCAGCGTGCCGGTTTCGGCGAGCAGGACATTTTCGCTGTGCGTCTGGCTCTGGAAGAAGCCGTGGCCAACGCTATGAAACACGGTAACCGCCTCTGCGACGACAAGACTGTGCGGGTCTGGCTCTGTTTGCAACCGGAGGCGGTAACCTTGCGGGTCAGCGACGAAGGCGAGGGTTTCGACCCGGACAGTGTTCCCGACCCGCGGGCTGAGGAAAACCTCGAACGCCCCTGCGGTCGCGGTTTGTTGCTCATGCGTTATTTCATGCACCAGGTCGAATTTCTCGACCGGGGTTCCACCGTGGTCATGGTCCGTCGCCGCGAATCCGACCCTCCAGGCGAATCCTGTTGTGCTGCCCAGGCCGAACACTCGGCTTAACCAGCACGGCACCATTCTCCGGGCACATGCTGGTGTTGATGCACGATTTTGGGTCGAGCCAGCAGTTGCATCATTTCAGGTGTTTGTCGGCGAAACGGAGAAAAATCTCCCAATCTTCGCGGGTCATGGAGTGTTTGCCGGAACGAATCCAGTAACCCAGCCGGTTACCTGTCAGCCGACCCGGAGGCGGCATCTGCTGTGTTGCGGTTGGCGATTGTCCATCGCCACCTGGCTGGCCTAAACCCTCCACGCCGAACAACCGGTAAACCGGCTCTGCTGCCACCAGCATGGCGAATTGTCCGGCGGGATTGGCCCAGGTATCCTCGACGGCGTTGGTCAACAGCACCGGCCGTGGTGCGCACAGCGCGATCAGGCAATGCTGGTCGAAGGGGAGCTTTTCCGGCTGGTCGTTGAACTGTTTGAAAGTGGCGTTGAACCAGTGCGGGAACCGCTCATTGATTGCCCGCACCGATTCCCCGACTTTGCCGCGACTCGGTGCTGTTCCCCCGCAACCGGCCTGATGGGGAATCACCAGGGCGATACGGTCATCGAAAGCCCCGGCCAGCAGGGCGGTTTTACCGAGTCGGGAATGCCCCACCACTGCCAGACGCTTGCGATCCAGTTCGGGCACACTCTGCAAATAATCCACCACCCGATGAATGCCCCAGGCCCAGGCAGCAATGGTTCCGGGATCGTGCGGCCCAGGTGCTCGGCCCTGCCGCCAGTGTGCCAGCACTCCCTCGGTGGCCTTGGGGTCGTCGGGCTGAACCTCGCCGCAATAAAACGTGGCCACGGCATAACCGCGCGACACGGCCAGGTCGAGATTCCACACCGCGCTATCACTCCCCCGTCCCGCCTCTGTGGCCCGATGGTTTACCACACCCTTGCGATTGGGATACATCCAGACCGTCGGCACCCGCACTCGCCGATCGTCCACCACGGCATGGTTGCCGCAGAAATTCATGCCGACGAATGCCGGCACCGGCCCTTCCCGCTTGTTCGGTATGGCCAACAGTACGTGCACCGTGCACAGCGGCGGATTACCAATGGTCAATGCCACCTCGCGCAAAGTCGCCTGCCCTCCCAACCAGTTCGGTTCGCAGAACAGTTCCTTCCCCTGCACCGGTACCGCCGGCGGCAAATAGCCGTACATATAGTGCTGGAACAGCTCTTTCAATTCCGGGACGCGCTTCTGCAACCAGTCCTGGCGATGGGTGATTTTCGTCCCGTCCAGCATCACTAACGGGTCGGGCAACTCCGGCCGGGCGGGCAATTGCTCCACACTCGGAAACTGCCGGGGCGTCTCCGCTGTCGCCCAGCCTTCCCACCAGACATATTCGGGGCAACTTCCGCTGATCGTCCCCAGAAGCAGCACAACCAGCCCGCCTGCCAGGTTCAGTTTTCGGCCCATAGCTCACGCCTCCGAGCACTTGCTCCGATGATCACGAGTCGGTTATCTCGGTGCCCGCACCAGGGCTGCTTGGCCAGCCGCATCGCATTTCCACATGGGCCGCGTTACGAACGGATCGGCCCGCTTCGACACCTGGTGACCTGCCTGCATCAGGTAGCCAGCTCCAGCACTTCTCTCATGAAGTGCCCGTTTCGGCACCTGGTGACCTGGTCGCTTTTTCACGATCACGGATCGAGTCACGTAGTTCCCCAGCCCTACCTCAAGCGTGCCACACCTGTGTTGCTGCCTCGTCGCCATCCAGCGTATTGCTGTGTTGTCGCCGTCCAGGACCGGCGGTCGAGGTTGCTCCGTTCCCCAGCCATACCTTGGTCGTCCGCGACAAGCAGTCCAGCGCCGAGAGCAAGCAGGAGTCCAGCTAGATCGTTGGCCAGCCATACCTCGATCGGCCGCGTTTGTGCCCTCTGCCAGAATCGAAGCCGCGACCATCTCCCATTCGTTTAGCGAAACGCATCTCCAACGCACAGGTGGCGGAACCGTGCGCGGCTATTATCCCGGACGAACTCTCCCATTCTTTCAGGGAAACGCATCTCCAACGCACAGGGCTTCGCCAGCCGTGATCCGACATCATTGCGGAGAAATCCTTGCGGACATCGCGGATCACTCAGGCGATGGGAACGCGCCTTCCCGACCGTTCGCCCCACGATACCCGCAGGCACGTTACGGCCCGACGATTCCGGGTGCACATCCTCGGCCAGCGACTGCCGGACGCACATCGTCGGTCGGTAATGCACGCATGCAGGTCGGCACGCGGAAATTTTTTTATTTTTTTTCTTGACGGCGGCTGGCGGGTCTGGTAAGATTGAAGCTGGCAGCGTACCACGGCTGTCATTCAACTGGCCGGGCGGGTGAGAATCGCTGGCCCGTGCAGCCATTCGCGCTCTCCTTTCCGGTTGTCCTGGCATCTGCAGCACGTTGCCACATGGCCAGTACTTTGCGGTGGTTTGTCCGTGTCAGCACACCAACAGAAAGGAGCACCCCATGCGCCAATGGCTGCTCAACGTCTGGCGGATGTGTCTGGGTCTAGTCGAAGTGCCAGCCAAAGTGCGGCGGTCACGTGAACGAGCGCAGCTGCGCTTCGAGCAACTTGAAGATCGCACCGTGCCCGCTACGTTCCTGGTACGGGACATTCTTGGCGGCAGTTCCGGATCGGGTCCTACTGAGTTCGTCAACGTCAACGGCACGCTGTTTTTCGTAGCCGACGATGGCACAGGCACAAACGGGCACGGCAAAGAACTCTGGAAGAGCGATGGCACGTCCACCGGCACCGTGCTGGTCGCGGACATCCGGCCGGGCCCGGCTAGCTCCGGTCCTCGCTATCTCACCAACGTCAACGGCACGCTGTTTTTCGTAGCCGACGATGGCACAGGCACAAACGGGCACGGCAAAGAACTCTGGAAGAGCGATGGCAC
This sequence comes from Gemmatales bacterium, assembly GCA_041640595.1. Lineage (GTDB taxonomy): Bacteria > Planctomycetota > Planctomycetia > Gemmatales > HRBIN36 > HRBIN36. The sequence goes on from JBEPZY010000003.1 coordinate 549,873, forward strand.
GTCCACCGGCACCGTGCTGGTCAAGGACATCTATTCGGGCGCGTATAGCTCCAATCCCGACTGGCTCACCAACGTCAACGGCACGCTGTTTTTCAGAGCCACGGAGGCCTTTTTCCTCACCGGCACCGAACTCTGGAAGAGCGATGGCACGTCCACCGGCACCGTGCTGGTCAAGGACATCCAGCCGTTCCCGTATGGCTCCTATCCTTCGCAGCTCACCAACGTCAACGGCACGCTGTTTTTCCAGGCCAACGACGGCACAAAGGGCTACGAACTGTGGAAGAGCGATGGCACGTCCACCGGCACCGTGCTGGTCGCGGACATCCGGCCGGGCCCGGCTAGCTCCGGTCCTCGCTATCTCACCAACGTCAACGGCACGCTGTTTTTCGTCGCCAACGATGGCACCAACGGCATCGAACTCTGGAAGAGCGATGGCACGTCCACCGGCACCGTGCTGGTCGCGGACATCCGGCCGGGCGCGTATAGCTCCAATCCCGACTGGCTCACCAACGTCAACGGCACGCTGTTTTTCGCAGCCAACGATGGCACCAACGGCATCGAGCTCTGGAAGAGCGATGGCACGTCCAGCGGCACCGTGCTGGTCAAGGACATCCGGACCGACATTTCGTATTATGGCTCTTATGGCTCCGATCCTATCCGTCTCAGCAACGTCAACGGCACGCTGTTTTTCGCAGCCAACGATGGCACCAACGGCACCGAGCTCTGGAAGAGCGATGGCACGTCCAGCGGCACCGTGCTGGTCAAGGACATCGATCCGAGCGCGTTTGGCTCCTATCCTGGCTATCTCACCAACGTCAACGGCACGCTGTTTTTCGTCGCCAATGATGGCACAAGCGGCACCGAGCTCTGGAAGAGCGATGGCACGTCCACCGGCACCGTGCTGGTCGCGGACATCCGGCCGGGCTCGCCTGGCTCCTTATTTTCTTATCCCTCTCTCACCAACGTCAACGGCACGCTGTTTTTCGGGGCCGACGATGGCACGAACGGCGTGGAACTCTGGGCCACTGACGAATGGCCTCCGACGATTACCAGCGTGACGGGGCCGGCTCCCGGCACCTACATCGTCGGCCAGAACCTCGATTTCACGGTGGTGTTCAGCGAGGCGGTGGCAGTTACCGGCACGCCGCGGCTGGTGCTGACCATCGGCAGTACGACCCGCTACGCCACGTATCTGAGCGGCTCGGGTACGAGCACACTGGTCTTCCGCTACACGGTGCAATCGGGCGACCTGGACAGCGATGGCATTGCCGTTGCTTCACCGATTGACCTCAACGGTGGGACGATCAAGGATACCAACGGCAACGATGCGGTGCTGACTTTCACGCCGCCGAACACCAGTGGCGTGCTGGTGGACGGTGTGGCTCCGACGATTACCAGCGTGAGCGGCCCGGCTGCCGGCACGTACATCGTCGGGCAGAACCTCGATTTCACCGTGCAGTTCGACGACACGGTGGTAGTGGACACGACTGGTGGTACGCCGCGGCTTGAACTGACCATCGGCAGCGCGACTCAATATGCCACGTATCTGAGCGGCTCGGGCACGAGCACGCTGGTCTTCCGCTACACGGTGCAGGTGGGCGACCTGGACAGCGATGGCATTGCTGTTGCATCGCCGATTGACCTCAACGGCGGGACGATCAAGGATACCAACGGCAACGATGCGGTGCTGACTTTCACGCCGCCGAACACCAGTGGCGTGCTGGTGGACGGTGTGGCTCCGACGATTACCAGCGTTACGGGGCCGGCTGCCGCCACCTACATCGTCGGGCAGCACCTCGATTTCACCGTGCAGTTCAGTGAAGCGGTGGCAGTTACCGGTACGCCGCGGCTGGTGCTGACCATCGGCAGCACGACACGCTATGCCACCTACGTCTCCGGCAGCGGCTCGGCAAGTCTGCTCTTCCGCTACACGGTGCAAGCCGGTGATGAGGACACCGATGGCATTGCCGTTGCATCGCCGATTGACCTCAACGGCGGGACGATCAAAGATGTTCCGGGCAACGACGCGGGGCTGAGTTTCACGCCGCCCGACACCAGTGGCGTACTGGTGGTCCGTGTTCCCGCGATTACCAGCGTGACCGGGCCGGCTGCCGCCACCTACATCGTCGGGCAGGACCTCGATTTCACCGTGCAGTTCGACGAGACGGTGGTAGTGGACACGACCGGTGGCACGCCGCGGCTGCAACTGACTATCGGCAGCACCACTCGCTTTGCCATGTATGTTTCCGGCAGCGGTTCGGCGAATCTCGTGTTCCGCTACACGGTGCAATCGGACGACCTGGACAGCGATGGCATTGCCGTTGCATCGCCGATTGACCTCAACGGCGGGACGATCAAGGATACCAACGGCAACGATGCGGTGCTGAGTTTCACGCCGCCGGATACCAGTAGCGTGCTGGTGGACGGTGTGGCTCCGGCGATTACCAGCGTGACCGGGCCGGCTGCCGGCACCTACATCGTCGGGCAGCACCTCGATTTCACGGTGCTATTCAGCGACGTGGTGGCAGTTACCGGCACGCCGCGGCTGGTGCTGACCATCGGCAGCACGACTCGCTTTGCCACGTATGTTTCCGGCAGCGGTTCGGCAAGTCTGCTGTTCCGCTACACGGTGCAATCGGGCGACCTGGACAGCGATGGCATTGCTGTTGCATCGCCGATTGACCTCAACGGCGGCACTATCCGAGACCTCCCGGGCAATAATGCAGTGCTGACTTTCACGCCGCCCGTTACCAGTGGCGTACTGGTGGACGGTGTGGCTCCGGCGATTACCAGTGTAAGCGGGCCGGCTGCCGGCACCTACATCGTCGGCCAGCACCTCGATTTCACGGTGCTATTCAGCGACGTGGTGGCAGTTACCGGCACGCCGCGGCTGCAACTGACCATCGGCAGCACGACTGGCTTTGCCACGTATGTTTCCGGCAGCGGTTCGGCAAGTCTGCTGTTCCGCTACACGGTGCAATCGGGCGACCTGGACAGCGATGGCATTGCCGTTGCATCGCCGATTGACCTCAACGGCGGGACGATCAAGGATACCAACGGCAACGATGCGGTGCTGAGTTTCACGCCGCCGAACACCAGTGGCGTGCTGGTGGACGGTGTGGCTCCGGCGGTTGTCCAGGTTACCCCGCCGGCGAATGGAGCTTACAGGGCCGGACAAGTGCTGGATGTGCTGGTCAGGTTCAGTGAGCCGGTCATCGTCGGTACGACGCCCAGTGCCAAGCCGTATGTGCGGTTGCGAATCGGCTCAGTCATCCGCAACGTCCCGCTCCACAGCCAGCCTAATGCCGTGACCCTGCGTTTCCGTTACACCGTGCAGACCGGCGACCTGGACACCGACGGCATCGAAATCCTTTCGCCGGTCATCCGTCCCCCGGGCACGTTCATCCGCGACGCCAATGGGAACAATGCCATCACGACCTTCACCAATCCGAGCACGCCGAACGTGAAAGTGGATGCGGTGGCCCCGACGATTGTGCTGGTAACACCGCCGGCCAACGGGCATTACGTAACCGGCCAGGTGCTGGACATCCTGGTCAAATTCAGCGAACCGGTCAATGTCGGTACCACCAGCACCGCCAAACCATTTATCCGGCTGCGTATCGGCAGTGTGATCCGCAATGCCGTTTTCCACAGCCAACCGAACTCGACAACGCTGCGGTTCCGCTATGTGATTCAGCCCTCCGACCACGACACGAACGGGATAGAGATACTCTCGCCGATTATGCGGCCAGCGGGCACGTTCATCCGCGACCTGGCCGGCAACGACGCGATCGTGAGCTTCGTCCCGCCGAGCACGTCCGGCGTTCTGGTGAACTAGCGAACCGATTGAGGGCTTAGCCAGACGTCGTACATCCACGCCGCGCCTGCATTGGCGCTGGATACAACCCCGTGGTCTGGCGCCGCGGATGATTCACTTCTTATAGCTCTGCGGACAATTCGCCTTTTGTGACTCACGGCCGCCTTGCCGGCGTCCGTGTCGTACCACGGCGGGCTGACGTATGCCGCTCTTTTTCCTGCGGCGCATGGTCGCCGAACAGTGTGTGATTTCCGCGGCACAGCGCTCGGTTCAGCGAACCACGGCTGGCTGACGCCCGCCGCTCCTGGTTGTCGGCTCGGTCGCCTCCGAACAATGCTACTGCGCTTAGCACACATCGTACGTATCACACACCACGGGCGCGACCGGACCTCCGGTAAACGGCGGAGGTAACTGGCGCTTAGCGCACATCGTTCGTATCACAAAACACGGCGGATTAACGTCGGCCGCTCACGGTTGGCGCGGTCGGTTTCGCCCATGCGCGGTGCGTGGCTGTCGCTGGTTGGCTAGCTGACACTGGTCGATCGCGGTTGTCGCGGTCGGTACCGCCGATGCGCCGTGCGTGGCTGTCCCTGGTTGGCTAGCTGACACTGGTCGCTCACGGTTGTTGCGGTTGGTACCGCCGATGCGCCGTGCACGGCTGTCGCTGGTTGGCTAGCTGACACTGGTCGATCGCGGTTGTTGCGGTTGGTTTCGCCCATGCGCCGTGCGCGACTGTAGCCGCTTGGCTAGCTGAGACTGGTCGCTGCAGGTTGGCGCGGCCGGTTCCGTGGTGGTCGAGCCGGAAATCAGTGTGGCCAGTACAATAATTGTCGTGGCAGCGAAAGGAGCCGGCGAGACGAATCCATGAGCCGACCTGCGGTTGATTCTTCTGTCTCCAGCAGCCGAACGCGCGCCATGACTGTCCCGGAATTTGTGGCGGCAAAGGCACGGGGCCAGCGTTTGGTGCTGGTGACGGCTTACGATTACACGCAAGCGCGGCTGGTGGATGAAGCGGGTGTGGACGCGGTGCTGGTCGGCGATTCCCTGGGCATGGTGGTGCAGGGATTGCCCGACGTGCTGGGCGTCACGCTCGAGGAAATGATCTACCACACGCGGTGCGTATCCCGCGGCCTGAAACGTGCCTTACTGATTGCGGACATGCCCTTCCTGACGTATCAGGTGAGTCCGGAGCAAGCGGTGCTCAATGCCGGGCGATTGATCAAAGAAGGAGGAGCCCACGCGGTGAAACTGGAAGGCGGGGTGCGCAGCCGGGAAACCATCGCCGCGCTGGTGCGAGCGGATATTCCGGTGATGGGGCACATTGGTCTGACGCCACAATCGGTGCGACGGTTAGGTGGATTTCGCGTGCAACGCAGCCGCGAACAGCTTTTGCAAGATGCACAAGCTGTGGTGGAGGCGGGGGCGTTTGCCGTGGTGATCGAATGCGTCCCCTCCGACATTGCCAGCGCCATTACCGCCAGCGTCCCCGTGCCTACCATCGGAATCGGTGCGGGTGCCGGTTGCGACGGACAAATTTTGGTGTTACATGATCTACTGGGTCTGTATCCGGACCTGCGGCCGCGCTTCGTCAAGCGGTACGGTGAACTGGGCGAGCAAACGATTGCCGCAGTTCGCCGTTTCGCCGAAGAGGTGCGCCAGGGAACTTTTCCGTCGCCCGAATACGAGGTGAAATGAAATCCCGCTGAGTCTGCCCGAATCGCTAGAACATTAATGCGACAAGGGGCTACGCCTGCCATCAACTGTGAGGCTATAGCATCATGCGTATTGCTTTAGGCAGTGACCATCGCGGCTACGAGAAACGGCTGCGGATTCTCGAGTACCTGCGTACCGGCGGACACGAGGTTCTGGATCTCGGTGTCTTTGTGCGGGAAGCCTGCGACTATCCCGATTTCGCCTTCGAGGTGGCGCTGGCAGTCAGTCAGGGCCGGGCCGATCGCGGCATCCTGGTATGCGGCACGGGTATCGGTATGTGCATCGCGGCCAATAAGGTTCCGGGCGTGCGGGCTGCACTGTGCTACGACGTGATCACCGCCGAAATGAGCCGACGTCATAACGACGCCAACATCCTTTGCCTGTCCGGCGACCTGCTCGGCGACGAAGTCGTGCAGCGGATGGTCAAGGTCTGGCTGGAAACGGAGTTTGAAGGGGGCAGACACAGCCGACGTCTGGAAAAAATCGCCCGCTTTGAAAGCGCCCACTTGTCGCCCGCCAGTCCGGGAAACCCACCCAATTCCCAGTACACAAACGGCCCGACTCAGCCGCACCGCTGGCCCAAGGATATCCGACCGGCTATTCCGCCAGAATAACCCCCATACTGATGCCGGTCCTCCCGCGTCCCCAATCCCTGATTCCGAACCTCTAATCCTTGGTTCCCTGATGCCCGATTCCCAATCTCCCTAATTGCTGATGCCCGATTCCTGAGCTCCAACCACGCCCGCTCAATAGTCCAGAATCAGCAGCCGGTCTAAACACACGCGATAAATTCGGTTCGGCACCCCAACCATCCACCAGGCCGACGGAAGATTGTCCACCAGGCCTAGACAGGTCGGCGGCTGCTGAGTATTGCTCACATCGTAAATGCCAATCTTGCGGTGATAGCTCCCCACGAAGAGCCGGTTGCCGTCACTCCAGACCTGGCAATAATGGCCGGTGAGGTGCAAGTCCTTCTCCGGATCGAAGCGGCGGACGATACGCGGATTTTGAGGATTGGAGACATCCACTTCGACGACCAGTCCGCGAGGCCGTCGGCCATCTGCTCGTTCTGCCCAGCCCAGGTACAGGTGTTTGTCCAGGAAAGCCATGCTGATGACGCGATGCCCGAGTGGCAAAGCCAGCTGGCCGAGCAACTCCGGCTTCTCCGGCTCGGCCAGGCGGATGACGTAGAGCCGACCCTGACCATCGCTGTCGGCAAATTGCCCCAAATAGAGATACCCGTCGCGGTAGGCGATCTGGTAACCGCTGGCCGGTAACCGCTGGCTGAGCTTCCGCGGTTGATCGGATTGACGCACGTCGAAAATGTCGCCGCCGCTGCTGTACAAATAGTTCCCCACACGCACTAAGCCGTAGGCACGACTCACATCGGGAACGACGCTGACCAGCCGGGGTTTGCTCGGCTCTTGAATATCCAGGGTGAACAATGCACTGAAACCTGGACGGGGACGCGAAATGTCAGCCTGGAAATAAACGTAGCGCTCGTCGGCGCTGCTGGCCATTTGTCCCCATACCCGCAAGCCGTGATGGAAATAGCCCAGAAGCTGCGGTTTTGCAGCCTCGCGGATGTCCACCAGGAAAACGCTGCCTGAGAGATTCTGCCCCAGGGCCAGCAAACGCCGTTTCGGCAACAGCACCGCCGCCGACAATTCTCCACCCTGGCGATCACCGGCCACGAGCTGGATTCGTTTCGGCTCGCGGGCATCGAACACTCGTAACCCGAACGCGGCATCGCTGGCGAAAACGTAACCGTCTTTGCAAGCGAGAGTGGTGATATCCGAAATAGCATCTTCCACCCAGGCATGTCCGAGCAGACGCGGATTCCGCCAGTCCCGCACGTCCAAAACAGCCACTCCGGTCTGCGCCTGCTCGAAAGGTCCCCGCCCGAATAACCGGGGGAGATCGCGGCGAATCCCCACGTAAAGCCGATCCCCTTCCATCGCCACGGCTGAACCACGCAAGGCAAATGGCCAATCGTCCTGCTGCATCACTCGGCCGACGAGTTTCGGCTTCGCGGGTTCCGTGACGTCGTAAACCTGAACGGCAGCCGCTTTGCCAGCTACAAAAAGCCATTTCCCGTCCAGAGCTACGGGCACGCCGTGTTCGAGCTCGGCTAACAGTTTGGGATTCTGCGGCTGAGCGATGTCATAAATAGCCGTCGTTTGCCGCTCCGTACCATAGTAAAGCACGTTCTCCCAGGCACAACTGATGTAGGTGAAATTGGGATGAACACGGAAAGTTTGCCGGCTGACGTGGCGTAACGGCGGTCCAATGCTGGCATCGGTGACCAATTTCGGATGAGCTGGGTCGCGGAGGTCGAAAAATCCTTCGCCATTGCCATGCACCGTCCAGAGCCAGCCCGGAGCGATGAGGCGGCAACGCATTGGCCAGCCCGGTGCCGGTAAATGGCGCACCACCCGAGGCTCGCTCGGTTTGCCAATGTCGTACACCACCAGCGGGTGGGTGCTTTCGTTGAGCACCAGATACAAATAGTCGCCATGCCGGGCCAGTCCGGAAGCATTGCCGTTAACCAGAAACACCTCGCCGCGCTGCTGGAAAACAATTTGCCCAGGGCCCTTCTGATCGCCAATCGCCAGGCAGCAGGCCGCCAGGCTTACGGTCAGCACGACCGTTACGCTCTGCACAATCCGCCTGAACATACGCATACCTCCATCGCCGATGCAGGTTTCCCGAAGTTAGAGTGCGGACGGAGCGAAAAAGTTCCAGACCCGGCTGAGGTTTTGCCGATACGGTTTCCAGTTACCTGATCGCTGGTGGCCAGGGTCAGCGTCCATAGCAGGGAGTACCTCGCCCTTTCGGCAGGACTGGCCCGAGGCTTTCACGGAGGGAAGCATGCCAACCTATTTACGCATTTATCCCCATCGCCGCGACGAACACCAGGCGGTTCAGGAACCTTCCGTGCGTGTGCGTCTGGGCGATCTTTTCCCGCTACTGGTGCAGGCCCACCGAGGCAACTATCTCTGGCTCAACGATTTCGAGGACGACGAGGTCATCATTACTCCCGACCTGTACGATGTGCTGCGGGCCTTCCGCGCCTATCGTCCCTCGGCGTAATGCTGGCGGCCCGGTTTCCCAACTGCGTACAATGTTGGTGTGCTGCTTGGGCCATCCTGTGGTGAGTATTTGCGGGCAAGTTACTCAGTCGAGCCGGGTGATGATCGCTGCGCTGGGCCACGCTGGTACTGGCCCCGCAGTGTTTACATCCACATTCCCTTCTGCGCCCACCACTGCTGCTACTGCGATTTTGCCGTAGTCACCGGTGCAGTACGGTTCGTGGATGCCTATCTGGATGCGTTGGAACGCGAAATCGCCCTGACGCTCCCGGAGCCGGTTTGGGTCGAAACGATTTATATCGGCGGCGGCACGCCTTCGTTTCTGACCACAAAACAACTGAGCCGTTTACTGGCGATAGTCCAGCGCTACTTCCGTTTCCATCGGCAAGAAGTCGAATATACCCTCGAAGCGAACCCGACAGATGTGAGCGACGAAAAGTTGCAGCTTCTGGCTGATTATGGCGTGAACCGTCTCAGTCTGGGTGCGCAGTCGTTTGATGCGGACACGCTCCGCTTCCTGGAACGCAATCACACACCGGCCACCATCGAGAAAGCGGTGAGCCTGGCGCTGCAGTATATTCCGAATGTATCGCTGGACCTGATTTTCGCAGTGCCCGGTCAGAACCTGGAAAAATGGCAGCGCGATCTGCAGCAAGCCCTGGCACTGGGCGTGCATCATCTGTCCGCTTACAGCCTGACTGTCGAACCCCGCACGGCATTGTGGACGCGAATCCAGCGTGGCCTGGTTCCACCGCCTGACCAGGAAAGCGACCGCGAGCTTTACGCCTACACCATCGAAGCGCTGTCCTCGGCGGGGTGGGAACATTACGAGATTTCCAACTTTGCCCGGTCCGGTTTTCAATCCCGACACAATCTGGTTTACTGGGCCGGGGAGGCCTATTTCGGATTCGGTCTGGGGGCCGCGCGGTATGTGTGTGGCACGCGGCAAACCAATACCCGCTCCTTCCGGCAATACCTGGAAGCCCTGGCGAATAATTTCCTCCCGGTTGCTGAAAGCGAAACACTCCGTCCGCGCGAACGGGCCGTCGAGACCGCGGCGTTGCAATTACGCCGACGCTCGGGTATCGCCGCAGACCAGTTCGAGATTCAAACCGGATTCTCGCTGTGGAGTTTGCTGGGACGGGTCATCGATCGCTACCAGGCCCGCGGCTGGCTTGAAGCGGACGGTAAAACGGTGCGGCTGACGGCGGAAGGGATTTTCTACGCCGACCAGATTTGCGCCGATTGCATTGCCGCTGGACTCACACCCTCGCGGAACCCGTCATGATTGGGCCAGACGAAAGCGTGCTCATCTCGGCAAGCGGGATCAACGATTCTCCCACCAGCTGACCAGCCGTACCAGTGGATTGGCGGATGGGGCGGGGATGGACGGATTTTGAGCCAGATAATCCGCCCACACCTGCGCTTCGGCAGGAAAATCTTTGCCGGTCAGGGCCACCAATTGCTGGCGGACCTCGTGTTGCAGGGCAACCTGGCGTTGCGGAGGCGGTTTACGTTCCTCGTCGCGGAGAATCTCTACCAGAATGCTGGCCGTCTGGTGGGAGGGATAATTTTTCAAACCGCGAATGGCCGCCAGTCGCACTTCCAGAGTGGGTCCGAATTGGGCTGCCTTAGCCAAAATGGGAACCGCTCGCGGATCCTGCAGCGTAGCCAGCGCCTGCAGGGCGGCGATCTGCACATGCACGTCGCGGTCGTAGTAGAGGACCGGCTCCTTGCTCTGCTCAACGCTGAAGAAAAACTCTCGCGCTCGCGGATCCTGACAGCGAGCCAGTCGCTCGATGGCGGCCATACGGGCGATTGCATCCGGTTCGTTCTTGGCACCCCAGATCAGGCCTTCGATGAACTTCTGCTGTTCCTCCTCGCTGCCCCCATACTGGCCTGGTTCTTTGAGCTGGCGGTAAGCCCGGGCACGAAAATCGCCGTCCTTACTGTGTGCCAGTACCTCCAGCGGAGACGGTGGCTGAAACAGCAAACGAAAACGATATCTCCAGTCGTTGACGAAACCGCCTTCCGGACTGTGCGCGGTGATGTCCTCCCAGAAGTAAGCGCAGCCGCAACAAGCGAACGTGGCAAACACCATGACCGAGCCAGCCAGCCAGGCGGCAACTTTTTTACGCTCCCTTCGCCGCATGGCTCGCGGTGAGCCTGGCACCGAATCTTTACCACCGCGTCTCGGCTGGCCGTTCTCCTGCTTCGTCAGGAACTGCCTCCCGCTTGTCGTTGAGCGTACCTGGAATTTGCTAGCCATCCCCTGTTCCCCTTCAGCCGGCCCCGATCAGTCGCCCGCCTCCTCCCACCACGAAGACTGCACAAACTTCGCGTCGGCGTCAGGATCTGCACTTGGCTCGACGACCCGGCTCGACGCTGCGATGCCCCACATCGCCACGATGACCCGCCAATGTGCCTGGCCACTCCTGCCGTGTTCCACCGCTCGGGCTGCGATGCCCCACATCGCCACCATTACCCGCCAATGTGCCTGGCCACTCCCGCCATGATTTGCCGCTCGGACCGCGATGCTCCACGGCGCCACGATGACCCCCCAATGTGCCTGGCCACTCCCGCCATGATTTGCCGCTCGGACCGCGATGCTCCACGGCGCCACGATTACCCGCAAATATGCCTGGCTAGGCTGCCGTATAGGGCAAGTGCCTCGGCCATGCAAGAGCAATCTCACGCTTCCGGGCCGAGCAAGAGTCAGCCCTATTTCCGGTTTGCTCCGTCGAAAACACGCCTGGGTCTGTGAGCAAACCAATGGCGGACGGCATAGAGGATCATGTTTTGTTCAAGTGCGCGCCAGCAATGTTTGGGAGCAAACCAACGGCGAACGGCATCGGGGTGCCGGTGCCGTGGGTGTTTCGCTTAGCTCCGCGTGTGAATGCAAACTCACGGCCAACGGTATCGGCCAGCCCCCGCAGTGCCGCTTCATCGTTCAACATCCGCTGGGCTTTGATAAGATTGTTGACATGGATATGTCAGCGCAGTGCCGCTTCATGGTCCAACATCCGCCCTCGGCATGCCCCGAATTTCCTATCGAGTTTGCGCCGCTGACGCAACCGACGCTACGGGAATGACTTGAGGAAAATTTTCCTCTGCAGAAAAAATTTTGCGTTTGCTCTTGACCGGCAAGCGGATTTTTGCTGCAAGCAACTTCGGCCAAGCCTTTCTGTAACACGTTCACACAAGAGCAGCAACCATGAGCTGGCGTTCTTCCTGGTGTGTGCGTCGGACACACACACGGGATACTCCGCGCGGGGTGGGAGCTTTGGCTATCTAAAATCGGCCGCTGGTTCCGCAAACGACCATCGCGTTGCCTGACTAGGTTGCAATTCGAACCTTTGGAAAACCGTTCGCTGCCTAGCTTGAGTATTCACCTGCCGGGGCCCTTCACCTATCAGGAAGGCGAGTACGTCTTGATCCAGCCGGAGGTAAGCCATACTCCGGAGCCGGACCAGTGCGGCAGTGGGCCGCTAATGTTTTCCGCCAGTGGGTTACCGGATGGCCTTTCGCTCGATGCTGCTACTGGGCAAATCACCGGCATTCTGCCCCACAGCCTCGCCAACCGCATTCGTCCAACCCGCGAATATAGTATCACCCTGACCGTCAGCGACGGTGTTGAGACCGCCTCGACATCGGCGACATGGACCATCCGCAATACGGACTATATCTTACTTAGTCCCGGCGACCAATCTAATAGCGAAGGTGACTATGTCTATCTTGACCTGCAATCGCTTTGGGGTTCTGCGTATGCCGGCCTGAACACCCAGGCCCCCTTAATGTTTAGTGCCTATAATCTTCCCGCTGGCCTAAGTATAGACTCCAGCACCGGCGTTATTAGTGGCACGATAGATTCTAACATTGCCACTGCGGAACAACCCCAGGTCAACCTGTGGGTTACTATCACTGTCGTCAACCAGGCCGACGGCGACACCTCAACGATTAGCTTCAACTGGCTCATCCAGGATAATCCGAACTTAGAACCACCTCCCCCGGCAACTGGACACGGCCATACGCACACCGGCGGCAATGGCACGACGGGCGATGACAACACCCACACCGGCGACGACGGGACGACCATCAACGACGGCGATGGTACGACGATCAACGACGGCGGCAGTGGCACCACCGGTGACACCGGAGCCACCGACGATATGAACGGCCACACGGGCGACCATGGCACTGGCACGACGGGCGATAACAACACCCACACCGGCGACGACGGGACGACCATCAACGACGGCGATGGTACGACGATCAACGATGGCTGCAGCGGCACGACCGGTGACACCGGAACCACCGGGGATACGAACGGCCACACCGGCGACGATGGCACTGGCACGACGGGCGATGACAACACCCACACCGGCGACGACGGGACGACCATCAACGACGGCGATGGTACGACGATCAACGATGGCGGCAGCGGCACGACCGGTGACACCGGAACCACCGGGGATACGAACGACCACACCGGCGACGATGGTATGACGGGCGATGACAACACCCACACCGGCGACGGAAGCAGCGGCCACACGGGCGAAACGGGAACAATTGGCGACACAGGTGGATCTGCGACCACCGGCGACAGCGGTGGGACGGGGACCACCGGCGATACCGGCACAGGCGGCGATGACAACACTCACACCGGCGGCGACGGGACGACCATCAAGGATGGCGGCACTGGCACCACGGGCCACAGTGGCAACGACCCACCACCGCAAACCGAACCACCACCTGACCCCGGCGGAGGTGAGACGGGAGGAGACGGCGGCGATACGGGTACCGACGAAAATACGAATACCGATGGCGACGACGAACAAACTGACCAATTGGACACAGAGCAAGGCCGGCATTGGGACCTTGGCCTGGCTTGGTTTTATCTTAATGGAGCGTTTCTCACCGAGCACGATCATGACGGCCGGATGCTAGCCATCTCCGTTGTTACACCTTATGCAGATGTTTTGCGCTATGAGTTTGACTTAGATGGTAAATTGATCGCCCTGCACTATACAAAGCTAGGTGGGCCAACGGAAAGTGTTTACAGTAGGGATCTAGACTGGGTGGAGGGACCTGAAACGGAATATGATTTTTCAAGCGATTTGGAGCAGTTAGTCCAGGCGGTGAATACAGAGGCTGAAGAATGGTTAGTAGGCCGTTTCATCCCAACAGCATCCAACTATGGAGTTCAAGGTAACGACAGCGAAATTCACCGGGATAATAACCAGACCCATGAAAGTTCTACGGTTTCCTCCCCAGGCGAGTGCGAGTGTGAAGTCTCCTCAGGTAATGAACCAGTTAGCGATTCAGGAAGCAACTCCCAACAGCAGCCAATTCGACTTCATCTACTACTCCTTTGGAATCCGATCAGGCTAACCACAGCTCCGAACAACCTGATTCGCGAAAACCAATTCTGGAATATCTACGCCTGTCTAAGGAATTAGGTGTGGGTTGGCTGATCCCCCAGGAGCTTGACGACTGGCTCACAAAATATCAGGATCGTACTTTTGAAGCTGAGCACTACATTTGGTTTGAAGGCCGCCCTCTCGACCGGAAAGAGGCAGTCAGGTTACTCGAAGACCGCATACGGCGCATTGACGAGCAATTACCGAAGCAAGGGGAGCCTCGCTTACAGCCACCTCTCCTGCGTCCCCTTCCAGCAGTAAATCCCGACATTGAGTCATCTCTATTACAAATGCAAAAAGACAGACTCAAGCAATGTGTCGAAGTTATAAACAATCCGCGAATAGACTTATCTTGGTTCGCTGTTGACAATGGTTATCTCAGGCCTTTTGGCAAGGCTGCCGCCGATTGGTTGAAGCAGGGAATTCTTGCCAGGGCACAAGCCCAACAAGCGGCTTTCGAGTTTACTTTTACTTTGACTTTCCTTAGTGTGGCGGCAGTTAGTGTTCTTCCGGGGATGCAATATTTCCATCTAGTAGGCTGGAAAACTGTGGCATGGTCTGCTGCGGCCGCTGGCGGTTGTGCTGCCTTTATGTCGCTTACAGACCAATTGATCGAGAAATATATAGAGCACTCCCGGGCAGAAATTGATTATGGACAGATTCTCCTAAACGCAGCACTAGCTTCGGCGTTAGCGATTCCTCTAGCCCCGCTCGGCCCCCTTGTACAGCGTTCTTTTGCTAATTATCCGAAAACAACCCTTCTCACTCTACTAGGACTTCAGAGCGCACAAACTGCAACCGACGTCGCAGTTCAACTTCACAACAGTAAGCCCTATCACGCGGCCGCCCACGGTTTAGTCGACACGATGCTTATGGTTCCTACCACGATTGCAATCGCGCGGCCACAACTTCTTGTCAAGAAACCCCAGCCGGCGCAAACCGTACCACCAATTGTGATCGAACTACCTGTTGACCTGGGCGACCTGAGGATAACTCCGGTGTTCGTGGAGCAGCTTGGTTCCACGGTAATTCCAGTTCGCATCCTTTCCCAATCGGGTGGCCGACTGCGTGTTTGGGACCTCGGCAACGATGCTCGCGGCCGTATAATAGAGTTAGCCCTGGGGGCAAATTTGCCAAAGAACTTCGAAGTCATCGATCGCTTCGAGCGAGAAACTGGACTCATCCGCAGCATCAAGAGCAAAGACTTACGTCTGAAAACTTATGAAAATAAGCAAACTGTACAGCGTGTGGTTAAAGAGGATATCGATAGGGTAGCTAAATTTAGTGGCGCTGAATATACTATTCGTGCTACTGGACAGCCTATAGTCATAAGACGAGAGGATATTCGCATTAGGGAGGTAATGCTGGCAATACCAAGTGATACCCCCGAGCAGCGAGTGCTGTGGCTGACAGAACTTATGGAGTATGCGAACGAGAAAGGTGTACGCTTTATTATTCAGAAAATTGAATAAAATGAACAGCAAGAAGGAAACATTGTATGCAGGCGGATCGGGATCAGTCTGCTAAGGTTCTTCTCTACAAGGGAAAGTGGTATATAGTGCCCCACGCAATCAGTGCTGAGGGTTTCACAACCCTTGGTCTCGAATGGTTTACCGTAGATGCGACGGAGCCTGCGGAGAAGAAAGGGGAATTAGTGTATGAGGCGCTGCGGTGTTCTGGTAAAAAGCTGCCCTATAGCGTTTATGACCCCAGACCTAGATCGCAAGATGTGCACTCGGTGATGACCGGTGCAAAACGGCTTACAAGGAAGATCCTTAATCAAATCTGGGGGGTCACTGTGAGTGTTGTCGGTGACGAGATTAGAGTTTACCCGCAGAAAAAGGTCAGGCCCTGGCAGGCTCTGTATAAGGAACCCATATCTCTTCCGTATCCGAGTCCGCCGGAGAAACTGGTAGAAGCGATTATTGAGGCGTTTCGTCGGAGCGAGCCTCCGCCACCCGAAGAAAACCTATTCGGTTCAGTCTCGGCACCAGAAGCCTAACTCCGACAATCGTCTGGAGGGAGTTTTGCTTCATGAAGAAGAGACAAAGACACGGAACGTGCGAGAGACTTGATCCTGGCAATGCTCTTCAGCTTCTTGGGGAGCGAGTTTAGGCACACGCTAGTGCTGGATATACCACAATGTCTGCTCGCCCGTCCTTGGCGGCCCCGGTTGCAACGAGTCAACGCAAATGCGAATGCGGAATATAGCGACAAGCCTATACTGGGGCTACCGGGCGAAGATGGAGAAAAGGTCTGCATAGAAGGAAGACGACGGTAGGCATACGGGCGGCGGAGGTGATACGTCTGGCGGAGGCGGCGGCGATAGGGGCGGGGGTGGGGATAGCGGGGGCGACGGAAGCAGCGGCGATACGGGCGAAACGGGAACAATTGGCGACACAGGTGGATCTGGGACCACCGGCGACAGCGGTGGGACGGGGACCACCGGCGACGAAAGCACGCACACGCAAGAAACTTCCGGCGGCGATGAACAACGACAAGAGAATAACCTCCTCTCGCAAGCCGGTCTTTCAGTCGAATACCAGAATTGGCTCTTCACACACGGATTTTACAGCGAGGCACTTTATTACGCATTGCAAGGTAAGAGGGGCAAAGACATCGAAGATGCCTTGAAGGGAGACCCTGAGTTAGGTCCTAAATTCAGCAATGCCTTACTGGATTCTAAGTATCCTCCGCCCCCAGAGGCGAGGCGATTTGTTCAGGAAAGTAATCGCTGGCGGAGTTGGGATAACCTGAACCTTGCGAACCCGCCGAACGTGGGCACACCTCTCGAAACGAAGTTCCTGCCGATTCTGATCTTCGACTCTAACGATCGGCAAGCCCTTCCGTTCGGATTCGCCACCGACGATAAAGCTGTTGAAGCTGTTAAACAGGCACTGCGTGAGGCCGGCCACATGCTTTTCGTCGAACTTGACAGGAGCAATAGGAAACTCATCGTGTACCAACTCACGAATACCGACGACAACGAAAGCCTCACCAAGTTCCTCAATGGTCTTGAAAAAGTCAACGAGTTACCCGTGTCTAAGTTGCGTGACGATATCCTGAACACTATCAAGGCACAAGGTAAAGAGATCGCCCTCGAGTTCGTTGAAGACGGATTGACTGAAAAGGATATTGGCCGCATCGTCGCTAAGGTATATGACGGCGTGGTGAAAGGACTCCTACCAGCGGAGAAGTTTCCAGTTGCTTCCTTGTCGGTTATCAAGGATGGTTTCAGTTTCCGAATCGATCCGGACCCGCAGAAAATCCTGGATGGCACCTGGCTGGCGGAACAGGCTGGGCGGGTCTTGATCCAGCGCGAGGATATCACTAAGATCATCCCAACCAGATTTGGTTTCAAAGTCCAATATGGCTATCAGGATAAGAAGTACGACATCGGGCTGGTAGGCGAAGGCCAGCTGCGCCTGCTGGGCGAAAAGAAAATTGAGGCGGAACTGAATATAGGGGTACTGATTCGCTGGTGAGGCAAGCCATGAGCCAGGATGGTCGAATAATTTTTAGATATAGGAGTGGACTTGCTGTAGCCCTGGCAACCGGTTTGGTCTTTTCGGCTTTGCAAGATGCTCCTCTTACGGTTTCAACCGGTTGTCAGGCCGCTCAGGAATATGTGCCGCTGGCTTGTCATATCCCTGTTGCCTGGCAGCAGGATGTCATAGCGGCTCGAGAAAAGGGCTACGAATTCCTTCGCAGTGTCGGTGTTAGCAAGAAATGCTTTTATATGGGCCATAGATGGTACTTTGATATAATGGGCCCGTGGATACGCGAAAAAGTGGGACCCCAAGGAGAAGCTCTGACTTTCATAACTCCCGAATGGTTAGACGCAAAACACCTTCCGACTATGTTCCGTTATTTTCCCGAAGTGGAAATTCTGAAGATTTGGTGCGAGAGAATTGACGAAACCGTCGCAGATGCTATAGCCAATCATCTGCCAGGCCTGACGCACGTGTACTTAGACACAGGCGGGGTCTCTGATTATACGCTGAAAAGCCTGGCCAGGCTGAAATATCTGGAGGTATTATCGGTCCCCCCAGGAACTATCACCGAAAAAGGGTTTGCATATTTACCCGAATACCCGTCCCTCAAATATTTCGCACTAAGTCCCACATATAACCGACTGGTGGGAGGAATACGTTACCTAACCAGGTGCCGGAATTTGGAAGTTCTCTGGCTAGGTTTCCTGGGAAAGGAGGATCCACCGCCCATAGGTGCCCCTCCTCCGGATCCGCCCGTGTCTGGCAAAGCCCCTGTGAAGCAGTTTGTTCCCCCCGAAGTCGCAGCAGAATTGGCGAGGATACCGCGGCTAAAGTATTTATGTTTACCATTCTCTAACATTGATGACGATTTCGTGCGCGAGCTTTCGAAATCGCGAACCATAGTTTACCTGGACCTTAGTTCCTGCCATCATCTGAGTGATAGATCAGCGGAATACCTTTCCGAGATGAAACAGTTGGAAGTCGTTGAGCTGCATTGCAAGCAACTTACTGACCAATCAGTAAAAGCTCTCGCCCGCCTGCCACGATTGCGCGGCCTCTCTCTTCTGGGTGTTTCCAAGATTACGGATGCTTCGGTCCCTGCGTTTTGTCAGATGAAAAACCTCGAGTATCTGTGCTTAGACAGTAGCGGGGTGAGCGCGGCCGGAGGCGACAAGATTATCGAGGCGCTGGCTCCGCATAAGCTGGTGAACCTCTGGGGCAAGTGTTCCTACGGCCCAGGCCATTACTGGTACCGTCCTTATCATTATCGCGCCCCGAAGTAACCAGCGAGATTGGTTTCTCCTGCGTGCAGCCAATCTGCTCCGCCGCAGACCGAACCACCGCCTGACCCCCGGCAACGACTCGCCACCGCAAACCGAACCACTACCTGTTGACCAGAATGACCAACTTCAGCTCGACAATGTCGGGGAAGATTATGTTAGCATCTATATTGGGCCGCTGGTAGATGATGAAGCTGTGCGGTTGGTCATATGTGTTAGAGAAGACAAGCATCTATATTGAGCCGTTGGTAGATGATGAAGGCCATGTGCTTAGCTATACGGTAACCGGTCTGCCGGACGGCATTGACGTTGTCTATGTTGAGGTTGCGGCAGATGGCAGAGAACCGGGTGCCTATCTGCAAGGTTATATCGCCTACAGTAACGTGGCCAGCAACGCCCCACCGGTGGATTTTCATGTTATCATGACCGTTACCAAAGAAGGCGATGGGAATAGTTTCCAAAGCGATAGTTTCACGTGGACGATTAGGGACACATCTAGGTTAGGGTCTATATCTGACCAAGTTTCAAGGGAGGGCGAGTTTATTTTCTGGATACCCCCAGTCGCCAGGACGGAAGGGGAGACTTTGGTGATCCATTATTCGGGATTGCTCTTGGGTCTGGAATACTTTGCAAACTCGGGGCTGGTGTATGGATATGTCAGTTACGCTAACATTGCCAGCAATGGTCACGCCCGATCCTTGGAAGTCACCATTTTCGTGAACGACGGGACAGGTATGGAGAGCAAAACCTTCCAGTGGCAGGTTGAGGATACGAACAGGATTCCTGTTTTGCCGGATGTTAGTATTAGCGAAGGCGACTATATAAACGTGAAAATAAATGCTGAAGACGCGACGGGAGCCAGCTTGACGTATGCCGCGGATAACCTGCCCCGGGGTCTAAGAATAGACTCGGCGACAGGACGCATTACTGGAACGGTTTCTTATCGCAACGTCGGCCCTAGAGAAGGAGTGAGGGAATTCATTATAAGCATTCGCGTTACTGATGGCGAGAGCGAGGATATGAGGACGGTCACCTGGACAGTCCAGGATAAGGACTGGTGGTCGGCACCGCCGAACCTGACTAACTCAGAGGGCGAGGATGTGTGCTTTGAACTTTGTGCTCCCAGTGTTTCGGCAGGCTGGGACAACACGGTGCGTCTGTGCGCTTGCAAAGGCCGAGCCTTGTTTTTAGTGGTCCTAGTGATCAAAGACGTCGCTGACGCCGTCAACCGTATGCGTGGCCGAGCCTTGTCTTTAGTGCTCCTAGCATCCCCGAAAATACAGATCATCCGGCAGGACCGTTATCATGCCCGCGCCTTACGTCCAGCGGAGCTTCGCTTCGGCCGTAGAAGAGGGTTTACAGATGTAATGTGTTATCATGCCCGCGCCTTAGGTCCAACAGAGCTTCCTTCAAAGCTGGCGATAAGTCAGGTCGGCGGCCCTCTTCCAAAACTTGAGGAAGCACAGGTGACCAACTTTGTGCCAATTACGCCGACCGCCAGCCCAGCCTTTTCCAAAACTTGGGGAGGCACAAGTAAGCCTTGCGTGTTCCAAGTGTTCGAGATAGAACGGGCCATCCGGCGTAACCGTTATCATCCCACGCCTTGCGTCCAGCGAAGTCCCGTGAAAGCCTGGGATAAGACACTTAGAGATGCGGTTGGCGTGGAAGTGCGGGGATGGTTTAGTGGGGCAGGAGGGAGGCGGCGACACAGTTGGAGATGCGGGCCAGGAATCGGCCCTCGGGTTCCTGCGGCTGGGTGGTGAACAGAACCATGAAGGCGTCGGCGTCGGGATCGAGCCAGCAGAGCGTTCCGGTGGCGCCCCAGTGACCGTAAGTGCGTGGTCCGAGGAGATCGCCAAAGTTGGCGCTGGAGGCTGGCCAGTTGAGTCGCCAGCCCAATCCCCAGGGTCGGCAGCGGCGATCTTCTTCGGGAACCAGGGGCATGGCGGCGAGCTGGTTGGTAGTCATGGCCCGAACGGTGGCCGGGCTCAGTATTCGCACCTTTCCGAACTGACCTGCACCCAGCATCATCAGGCAGAATCGGGCAAAATCTTCCGGCGAGGTAATCAATCCGCCCCAGGGTGCACCGAAACCGAGCCAGTAGGGGCTATTCCAGTGCCAGTCGGTCTTTTCCTGTTCGGGTGATATGCGGATTCGAGCAATGCGGTCGCGTTTTTCGACCTGCCAGCCCAGCGAGGTATCGTTCATGCCGAGCGGGTCGAAGATTTCCTTTTTGAGGAAGTCGCGCAGGGTCATGCCACTAACCTGGTGAACAATCTCGGCCAGCATGGCGATGCCCATACTCTGATAACTCACCCTGGTGCCCGGGGGAAACAGCAAGGGTGTGCGACAAATTTCCTCGATAAAGTCCGATAATGGCCGATGGGCGGCACGGAGTTGTTCATTATTGGGGAGCATGTCGGGCAAACCGGAAGTATGGGTGAGTAGATGGCGGATTTGCACCGTATCTTTGCCGTGCTGGGCGAAGCGTGGCACATATTCGACCACGCGGTCTTCCAGACGGAGGTAGCCGCGTTCCATTAAAATCAGGACAGCCGTTGCCGTAACCGGTTTGGTGATGGAAGCCACCAGAAAGAGAGCGTCCGGCCGCAAGGGTTGTTTCTGATGCGGGTCGTGCCGACCGAAAAACCGTGGACGCACGATCTTGCCACGACCGCCCACACACAGTGCCGCCGCTGGGATTTTGTCTTCCCTGGTCCAGCGGGCCAGCCACTCGTAGGCTCGCTGTAAGCGTCCGGGATCAAAGCCGGCTTCCGATGGGTCGTCGGTGATCAGGTCGTTCATAAATCGGTCTCCGCGTGTCGGGTCGCTGCTGGTATTAGCGTCAGTATATGGGTTGCCAGTCCCTGCATCTGCGGAGCTTGCTGGGATTGGGACCGAACGTGAGCGGCTTTCCTCTGAGGGAAGCAAAATGCTCATGCCGGGCCATTGTTCTGTCACGGAGGAATTGTTCGGACCGGCGCGAAAACTGGCCGCTTCTCTCGGCAAATCCGTCAAAGCTGGCAGATCGTGAGCTAGGCTTGTTACGGTGTTGCTGGCGGAAACGAATCGCCTTCGGGCTGTGGGTAAGGCATGGCCCAAATGCAGGGGATAACAGCTGAGGATGGAGAAGACCGTGGCCCCGGAGCAGCAAACGCCGCATCAATCCGGAGTGTGGCTTCGTGACATTACCAGTCATGTCGCCGAACGGCTGGCCGGACCGCGATCAGCACCGGTGCCGAACGGGCAACAGACCGATGAACAGACTGCTACCCCGCTGAAAGCATCCGACCCCGGGACGGCTGGGCAGACCGACTTACCAACGGATGCCGCCACCGCGGTGCCGGCACAAGAGGCAACCGCAGCAGCTTTGTCGAATGCTGGTCAGGCGACCGTGCATACCTCGAAAGTTGTCGATACCAGGCCGCCGGCCCCGCTTGACAGCGATACTGTCCGGCCAGCAGACGGGAACATGGACACGCTGCGGGTTCGGCCAGCCGAAGAGTTGCTGGGTGATTACGAACTGCTCGAAGAGATTGGGCGTGGCAGTATGGGCATCGTTTACCGAGCCCGGCAGGTTTCGCTGGAACGGATAGTGGCGGTGAAAGTGATTCCGGCCGGGCGACTGGCCAGCGCCCAGGAAGTGCAGCGTTTCTACGCGGAAGCTGAAGCAGCCGCATCGCTTTACCATCCCAATATCGTGGCCATTTACGAGATCGGCTGCGATCGGGGCTTGCATTTTTACGCGATGCGTTATGTGGAGGGTGGTTGCCTGGCCGAACATCTCAACAGTTACCAGGGGCGCTGGCGAGAAATAGCCGACCTCATGGCGAAGGTAGCGCGTGCCGTCGAGCATGCCCATCGGCACGGTGTGTTGCACCGCGATCTGAAACCGGCCAACATTCTGCTGGATGCCGAAAGGCAACCTGTCGTGTCGGACTTCGGGCTGTGTCAACGACAGACGGGAAGCAAAACGGAAGCGAACGCGGATGGCCAATCCGCTCAGCCGGACGAAACGGGCTGCCTGGTGGGCACGCCGTTATACCTGGCTCCGGAATTGGTACAGGGGCGAGAACCGGCCAGTGTGGCCAGCGATGTTTACAGTCTGGGAGCGATCCTGTATGAGTTACTCACCGGCCAGCCGCCATTTCCCGGAGACAATGTCGCCGAGGTGTTGACGGCCATTGTTACGACGCAGCCGAAACCACCGTCGTTCTGGCGTCGGGATGTGCCCCGGGATCTGGAAGCGATTTGCTGCAAGTGCCTGGAAAAAAACCCGGCGAAGCGGTACGCATCAGCGGGAGCGCTGGCGCAGGACCTGGAACGCTTCCTGTCTGGTGAGCCGGTTCTGGCGCGTCGCATCAAGCGGGCCGAACGGTTCTGGCGATGGTGCGTTCGGAATCCGGTGGCGGCATTGCTGACGCTCGCAGCCGCCGTGACCGGCACGCTGGCCGTAGTGGGTGTGCTGGTGATATCTATGCTGACGACCTGGCGGGAAAAACAGGCCGCGGAGCGGTTGCAGTCACTCTACCAGCAGACCCTGACCGCCAAAGAAGAGGCAGATCGGCAGCGGCAACGCACTGCGCAGCTGCTGCGCGATAGCGAGATGCAGCGGCGTCAAAGTCAACAAGAACTGGCCGACCTGGCACTGGAGCGTGCCGCTGTGGCACTTCGCAAAGGGAATGTCTCGGCAGGTTTGCTCTGGCTGGTTCGCGCTTTGAGTCTGGTGCCTGCGGAGGACGAACCGCGGAACCAGCGGATCCGCACGATGCTGGCCGGCTGGTCGGGAGCGGCCCACCGCCTGGTTTTTTACGCTCATCTTCCAGATAACTGGCGAAGCCTGCATTTACATCCGAGCCAGGAAGAATGTTTCGGCGTCAACGACACCGGTCGGGCCTATCGCTGGCCGTATCGGCAAGAGAAACATCCCATACCGATATGCTGCACGCCTCTGAACCTGCGGGACCTGTGCTGCGTGGATGGCGGGCGAGGTCTGTTAGCTTGGCACGAACATGGCTGGCAATTGTGGAACGATAGCGGCGACCAGATTCTGGTGGAATGGAGCAGTCAGATTCCTTTGCGATGCTGGGCGGTGAGCACTTGTGGTCTCACCTGGGTAGCGCAAACGCAAAGCAACGAACTTTGCCTGTGGAAGGTGATATCCGGTTCAATGCCGAAATTGGTGCGGCAATGGCAAATGCCTGAAGCTGCGGACTTGCTGCAATGCAGCGATGATGGCCGCATCGTCGTTGCACGGACACGCCGCGGAACCTGGATTCTGGACTCGGAAACGCCAGCTACGCCGGAAAGAGTGGTTTTGCCTCACAGGCCGCCAGCGCTGGCTATGGCAGGTGAGGGAAAGCGAATCGTTTGGGTGAGCTACGACAGGGTCATCCGCGCCAGCGACGTACATGCGCCCGAAAAAGTGCAGACCGTAGCTTTTGCAGCAGGGCCGATCCGGAGTCTGGCGGTCAGCGCAGATGGTCGGGTGGTGGTCGCGGTGAATAACCACGACTGGCGGGTGCAGATTGTGGATATGCAAACGCGGCGGCAAATTGGCCAGCCGACTTACGGCAATGGAACGGTCGTTTCCGTAGCCCTGACGCCCAACGCTCGCCGACTGGCAGTGCTCAGGAACACAGGTGAACTCCGCATCTGGGAATTAGTGCAGCCCGATGAAAAACCTCTGCATGAATTGCCCGAACCTGTGGGACAGGCAGAACTTAGCGAGGATGGTTCCTGGCTGGTAGCGGCGAACGAGCAGGCGGTGCGATTGTATCGCCGCGATTCCACGCAGTGGGAAGCACACTGGCAGTTGCCGGTGGCCTCTCCGATACAGCGCCTGGGCATCAGTTCAGACGGGCGACTGGTTATGGTCGCGCATCGCCAGGGCGAAGTGGTGCTAATGCCGACGCGTTCGTCCGCTGAGGTGATTGCCCAGGTCAACCACGGTAAGTCGCTCAAGAACGCGGTGCTCGACCCTACCGGTCGCTGGCTCGCCACGGCCGGCGAAGATCATCAGGTGGCTATCTGGGACAT
This sequence comes from Gemmatales bacterium, assembly GCA_041640595.1. Lineage (GTDB taxonomy): Bacteria > Planctomycetota > Planctomycetia > Gemmatales > HRBIN36 > HRBIN36. Next base: position 574,728 of record JBEPZY010000003.1, read on the forward strand.
CCGCTTGCAGCAACTGCTCGGGCCGCGCTGGCAATTGCATGTACCGATAACCGCGCTGGCCTGGAGTCCGGACGGTATGTCCCTGACAGTGGGGCTGGCTACGGGCGAGATCGCTTACGGGAAAATTAGCGTCCCGTTGGAACCGCCCCAGCGCTGGCCCGCGCATTTGGCTCCGGTACGGGCAATCGCTTTCATCCAGCCGGAAAGGTGGTTGTTGACAGGCGGAGCAGATGGCAAACTCCTTTTATGGGATTGCGAACGGCGCAAGTCCCTGGCCAGCCCCAATATCAACCTGCAAGCCATTACGAAGATGGCCGTGAGCAGGGACGGTCGGCTCATTTTCGCTGCCGGCAGCGACTTCAGCGGTCTGCTGCTCAGACGAGCAGCAAGTGAGGATCAGACATCAACAGTCCCGGCAAACGGAAGTTACCGCTTCCTGCACGAACCGCCTTGCAGCGAAGTGGTAGCCGCTTCGTTCTCACCCCAGGGCGAGTTTCTGGCCGTTGCGTATGCTGACGGCAGCCTGGAAGTCTGGGACACGCAAACCGGGTATCGCTTGCTGCCCACCCGAGTGGTGCCGTCGCGGATTGTGGCACTGGCTTGGCCGAGCAACAGCGAACTGGTTGCGGTATGTGCGGACGGAAAAGTGGTGGCCAGGCAAATCCCCACGCCGTTTTCTGCTGATCTCGACACCATCCAGGCCCAGATACGATTCTTGACCGGTCAGCAACTTGATGCTGGGACAGTTCGCAGCCTCACCCCGGAGCAGTGGCAGGAACTCGCCTGGCAGGTAAGCACTTCCGGTCTCAAGTCGCCGGCCAGGTAATTGCTCGGTCATGCCCCTGCGTTCGAGCACCCTGGGGAAACCAGCCTGCGCGCCGAGCACTTGGCTAAAGGCGCGGCATCTATCCATGGGTGACCGTCACGCCTTCCTTTCAGGTCTATCCAGCCAGAGAGCCAGCATGTGTCCGCACTGTGTCGGCGTATCATTTCCCAGCTTCGGTTTCAGCTTGCCACAACTCAGGGAAGTCGTTACTCTTATCCGCGGGCGGTCTGATCGTCGCTAATTGGTCCCATGACCAGGTGAACCGTTATTCTGAATCGGCTCCGAAATCGGTTTTGCCCAGCGCGACCGCTACCGTGCACATAAGTCAGGCATTTTGCATAAAATCAACTTGGGCAGCTAACATCGCAAACTGATGGAAAGCTCCCGCCCAGGCGTAGGGAACTAAGCACCAGAAGCGATAAATTGGCTGCACGGTGTGGCCGTCGCAGGTAAGGATACCGGAGCTGGTGCCAACGTCGGCCACGAGCCTTTTGGCGGGAATTAAAAACTAAGATTGCACCAATCGGAACGAAGCATAGGCAAACTTTTCCGAACCAGACAGCGATACCAGGAGCTTCGCCGGCATGAAGCGACCTGCCCGGCCGACATAAGCAGTGATCGGCTGCGTTTTAACCGCGGTGCCGGGCCAACTTTGGCCGAAAAGCTAGCAGGCGGCCTGATCCCAGCCGCTGGGCTAAGATTATCGGGAACCGGTAGCAGCGGCCCGTGACCAGCGGACAGAAGGAGAAGACAAACCCGCGCATGGCCCATTACACTTGGCCAATGGACACTGATTGCCGGCTAGCCGGAACGTGAGGAAACAGCACGTGAAGAAACTACTGGCACTCCTGATGGTGGTTGCAGCAGGACTGACAGCAGCGGCGTATTGGTGGAATCACAGCCGACCTGCATCGCAGACCGTACCTCGCACTGAACCGGTCACCCGCGGGCCGATCATCCGCCGACTCGCCAGCGGTCAGGGGCGATTTGTCCCCACCCGTATCGTTCCGGTCGTTACCGAAGTAGCGGCCGGCAAAATCGTTGCCATCAATCCCAGGGCGGAACCAGGGCAATTTGTCCAGGCCGGTGAATGGCTGGCCCGGCTCGACACCACCCAGGCCGAACTGACACTCAAACGCACCGAAGCGGAACTGGCGTCGGCTCAATGGGATTTGGAACAGGCCCGACTGCGCCTGCAAGAAGTCGAAACCAAAAAGAACCAGGCCGATTCCGCAGTCCGTTACGCCGAGAAATACCTGCAATCCGTTCAGGGCGTCAATCAGGAACTGGAAACTAAAGCCAAAGGCCAGCTGGAATTGGCTCGCGAACAGCAAAAGGCGGCCGAACTCGGTTTGAAAGCGGCCCAGGCAGCAGTCCTGGCCGCTGAGAAAAAGGTGGAAGCCTACCGTGTCGGAGTGGCGGCTGCGCAGAAACAGCTGGACATGTGCACCATCAAGGCTCCGGAAGCCGGGGTCATCCTCGAAAAACGTATCGTTCCCGGCCAGCTGATCACGCCGCAGGCGGTGCCTGTTTTATTCGTTTTGACGCCGAATCCCGACGATCTGGAACTGGCCGTCCAGGTCAACGAATCCGACATCCCCCAGGTGGAAGAGGGGATGGAAGCGGAGTTCAGCGTGGACGCATTCGCCAGCGAAAATCTGGTCTTTCGCAGCAAAGTGAGCCGTATCAGTCTGACCCCGACCACACCTGGAATGACTGGACTGCGCTTGCCTATCGGCCCGGTGGAAAGCGGAAACCTGTGGAGCATGCTCAGCGGCATGTCTTCCGGCCCGGTCAATTACACCGTTACCCTCAAAGATTTCCAATCGCCGCCTCCGCAACAGGGAAGGCCGCGCCGATTCAAGCCCGGCATGACCGCCAACGTGGATTTCATTCGCCGCGTAGTGCCTGATGCGGTATTGCGTATTCCCAATGAGGCTTTAAGCTTTCGTCCGCCAGACCTCAAGCCTGAAGAAATGGAGCAAATTCGGGCTCAGGAGACGGCCACGCGAAAACCGGTCTGGGTGTGGATTCCCAATGGGCGCGGAGGACGCAGGGAGCTGCGCTGGGTAACCATTCATCCCCAGGCCACCGATGGCAGATACACCCAGATCGAAGAGGGAGGCGATCTTCAAGAAGGCACGCTGGTGGTGGTAGAAATTCCTCCACCGCCAACCAGAACCGGCCTTTTTGAAACACCGGTGCGAATCGGCCCAAACTAAAGGACGGGGCGATAACCAGACTTCTGGAAATGCCGGGCAGCGAACCGCCCAGGGATTATCAGGGCGGAACACACAGACAGGGATTTTCGGCTGAAGGATAGGCCTTACCAGTAATCGCGAGGGCAATCCATGAGCGACGAACCCGGCCGCCAGCCCCTGATGGTGCTGGAAGATGTGCACAAGGTTTACGACACCGGTGCGCTGCAGGTCCAGGCGTTGCGCGGAATCAACCTGGAAATTTATCCCGGTGAATTTGTCGCCATCATGGGGGCCAGCGGTTCCGGGAAATCCACGTTGATGAACATTATGGGTTGTCTGGACCGGCCGACACGCGGAGTTTACCGATTCGATGGCGAGGATGTGAGCCAGCTCGACCGCAACCGGCTGGCCTTTTTGCGAAACCGCAAGATCGGGTTTGTGTTCCAGGGTTTCAACCTGCTGAAAAGGCAGACGGCTCTGGAGAATGTCGAACTGCCCCTGATCTATGCCGGGGTGCCTGCCCGCGAACGCCGACAGCGGGCTTTGGAGATGCTGGCTCTGGTCGGCCTGCAGGATCGTGCCCATCACCTGCCGAACCAGCTTTCCGGAGGTCAGCAGCAACGAGTGGCGATCGCCCGCGCCCTGATCAATCATCCTCAGGTCATCCTCGCGGACGAGCCGACCGGCAACCTCGATAGCCGCACCAGCCAGGAAATTATGGCGGAATTTCAGCGACTCAACCAGGAATTGCAGCAGACTATCGTCCTGGTAACGCACGAACCGGACATTGCCGCTCACGCCGGCCGCATCATCCTCATGCGGGATGGCCGCATCGCCAACGACAAGATCAATCCGCGTCCGCGTCAGGCACGTTCCAGTTCGCCCGGCGAGGCTCTGGCTGAGGATTCGACCTTGCCTCTGGAGGTTCCGAGCGGCTAATCCAATCCCGCCAAGGGCGGAATGCCGATGTCGCCTGGATGTCGGTGCCCGCCGCGCTAACGCTGCAGGCCATTTTTCCAATCACCAATATCGGAGCCTTATCGAGCACCATGAGTCTTGCCAGTGCCATTCGCATTGCCCTGGATGCTCTGCTGGTCAATAAAGGGCGGTCGTTGCTGACCAGTCTGGGGATTGTGATCGGCATCGCCGCTGTCATCGCTATGGTGGCGGCTGGCAGCGGGGCCCGCGAAAAACTCGACGAACGACTCAGCAGCGTCGGCAAAACCCTGATTCTAATCCGCGCCACCACCCGCAGCTCCGTCGGGTTGATGACGCTGGCCCAGCCGTTTTCGCCCAGGGATGTTCAGGCGCTGAGGGAGGACGCCAAACTGCGGCAGTGGCTGATCGGCCTATCTGAATCGCAATTTGAATTGGTATCGGCTTCGACGGCCACCGCAGTTTGCCACACCACCGCCACGGGCGGCACACCGGAAATCAAGGAGGTTCGCGGTTGGCGCCTCGCTCTGGGACGGTTTTACTCTGACGCGGATGTCAAAAAGGCGGCGACCGTGTGTGTCCTGGGCGAGACAGTTCGCAGGAAACTCTTTCCGCAGATCAGCAATCCCGTCGGCCAGACCATCCGAGTTCAAGGGACAACTATGCAGGTGATCGGAGTAATGGCTCCGAAAGGCCGAGCCCCTACCGGAGCCGACCAGGACGACCAGATTTTCGTCCCGATCACTACCCTGCAGGAAAAAATCGCCCACAACCGCAACGTGACCGTGATCGTAACTGCGGCCCGCGACCCGGCCTATCTGGCACTCGCAGAAGAACGCATCCGGGAAGTCCTGCGACAAACGCGGCAAATTCGTCCTGGTATGGACGACAACTTCGAGGTGACCAGCGTGCAGGAAATGGCTCAGCTAGCCGTTTTCCTCACCACCACGCTCAATATCCTGATCGTGGTCATCGCTTCCATTTCCCTGGTCGTTGGTGGAATCGGCATCATGAATATCATGCTGGTTTCGGTCACCGAGCGCACGCGGGAGATCGGCATCCGCATGGCCGTGGGCGCTCGCCCGAAAGACATCCGCAACCAGTTCTTGATCGAAGCCGTAGTCCTGGCACTGATGGGTGGGCTGGTGGGCGTGCTGGTGGGTATGGGGTTAGCGTTACTGTTGGGTTTGCTGCTCAACTGGCCGGTCTATATTTCGCCGTTTTACGTGGCGCTGGCCTTCGGCGTGGCCGCTACCGTGGGCATCTTCTTCGGCTATTACCCTGCCGCCAAAGCCTCGCGCCTCGATCCCATCGAAGCCCTGCGGTATGAATGACCCGGCTGCACCAGCTACCACCAGCAGGCGACCGTGGTTGGACACCTTGCCTCGCCCGTCTGCGTTCAAATGTGCAATACGCCGGTATACTTCGAGACAGCAAGCCCTACGTGCACGCCTTCTCGGACCGGCGTTGTCTCCCATAACCTTGCACAGCCTGAACTATCAACGTGAGTTCCTATAGACTTTCCACGTGAGGAGGTGAACCGGGTGTCAGACGATCGCGGAGTAGGAACTCGATGCTCTTCGGAGTCTAACATGCACGACCTGGAACAGTTGATTCACCAGTTACCGGCGGACCTTCACCAGGAGGTTGCCGATTTCATTGAATTTCTGCTGGAGAAACGGCGGCGAAAAGAGGGTAAACCGTTGCGACAGGACTGGGCCGGCGCTCTGCGCGAATATCGCGACCAGTACACGGCTATGGAGTTACAGAAAAAAGTCCAGGAGTGGCGGGGAGATTAGGGGATGTTTCTGGTGGATACCAACGTTTGGCTGGAAAGCCTCCTGCAGCATCAAAACGCTCCGGAGGTAAAAGCGTTTCTGGATCATACGCCGTCTCATCTACTCTCTATAACGGACTTCACCTTCCACTCTTTGGGCACAATTTTGACACGACTAAAAAAGGCAGACGTTTTGCTGCGGTTTGTTCAAGACCTGTTTGTGGACGGCGTGGTCTTGCTGGTGCGCCTCGGGCCCGAACATATGTCGCGACTGATCGAAGTAAGTAGTCAATTCAACCTGGATTTCGATGATGCCAACCAGTATGTGGCCGCTGAACTTCGTGGATTGGTCATCGTTAGCTTTGACGGCGATTTTGACCGAACTTTACTGGGACGCAAAACCCCCGCGCAAGTGCTTGGTATGAACGCTTGATTATGCTGGCTGATCACACCCGCGCTGGTTTGCAGTTAGTAAAGGCAAAGCGTTGCTTGACCAGTGAGGCAGTACATCTAGCCCTCAGGATGACCAACGAGTCACAGGGTCAAATTGCGCGATTGCTATATTGAAAGCAGGCGAGGCCAACCAACAGGTTCGCCATGATCCGTGCAGTCTTTTTCGATGCTGTGGGTACACTGCTACGGGCCGACCCGCCGGTGCACGAAGTTTATGCCCGCTTCGCTCGCCGTTACGGTCTGCACCTGAAAGAGACGGAACTGTGCCAGCGATTCCGCGCCGCTTTTGCCCGGCAGCGGTTATATGATCGGCAACACAACTGGCGAACCGATGAAGCGCGGGAACGTCAACGCTGGCGTGAAATCGTCCGGGAGGTTTTTCCCGAACTGGCCGACACCGAGCCGCTCTTTTTCGAGTTGTGGCACCACTTTGCCCGTGCCGATGCCTGGAGCTGTTATCCCGAGGTGGCGGATGTCTTGGAGCGTCTGGCCGCTCGCGGTTACCTTCTGGGCATCGCTTCTAATTTCGATGGTCGGCTCCGCCAGATTTACCGAAATCTGCCTTGCCTGCGGCAGTGTTCATGGTTGGTGATTAGCAGTGAAATCGGCTGGGTGAAACCAGCCCGGCCCTTTTTCGATACCGTAGCCCAAACGGCGGGACTGCCGCCGAACGAAATTCTGTATGTCGGCGACGATTATGAGTCAGATTGCCTGCCGGCTCTGGAGGCCGGATTCCAGGCGGCCTGGCTCCACCGCGACCTTTCCGGCTCAGCCGTGGTTATTGTTACGACTGCCAGCGATAAGGTAACGCCTGGCGAGACGGCCTTCGGAGCATCTGGAAATCTGCCAGAGGGCAAGCCCGCCCGTTCGCCCATGCCAGGCACGGATACAATGCCTGCGTCTCCGTACGTGCTGGCCAGCCTGAACGAACTCCTGACCGTGTTACCGCCATCGGCGAGAGGCTCTGGCTCAGAGTGACGGATGCCGTTCTGGACAGAGCGAGCTTCGTCTCATAAACCGCTTGCAAATCATTGGCTGAGCGACAGCAGGGCAAAATTGCACCAGGTTCGGACCTGCCGCCCTGCTTGCCCGCACCGCTGGCCAGAGTCGGTCGAAGCCGAGCAAGAAAATCGTCCGAACCTGGGCGAGTGGGAACATGCCTATACGTACCTACGAGGATGCACTGGCTTTCTGGTTTGGCCGGATCAACTACGAGCAGACCGGCATGCCGCCGGACTTGCGTGCCTTGAAACTGGAACGGATGCAAGCGTTGATGGATCGGTTGGGTCGGCCCCAGGATCGCTTGCGGATTATTCACATTGCGGGTAGTAAAGGGAAAGGTTCGACGGCGGCGATGCTGGCGGCAGTTTTGCAAGCCGCCGGGTATCGCACCGGCTTATTCACCTCACCCCATCTATGTCGCGTCGAGGAGCGGGTGCAGGTCAATGGCCAGTGCATTTCGCCGCAGGAATTGACCATGCTGATGCAGGAGATCGAGATCGCCTGCCAGCAGGTAGAGGCAGCCGGGCACACCCCGCCAACGTTTTTTGAAATCATCACCGCTCTGAGCTGGTTGCACCTTGTCCGTCGTCGCGTGGACTGGGCGGTGGTCGAAGTCGGGCTGGGCGGTCGATTCGATTCGACCAACGTTTGCCGACCGCAAGTGGCCGTTATTACCAGCATCAGCCTCGATCACGTGCAGCAACTCGGGCCGACCCTGGCACACATCGCCCGGGAAAAAGCCGGAATCATCAAGCCCGGCGTGCCGGTGATCAGTGGCGTAACCGAACCCGAACCGGCCGGCGTCATTCGCGCGGTGGCCCGACAGCAAAACGCTCCGCTTTACGAACTCGGCGTGGATTTCCATTTCCACTACCGTCCCGGCCAGTTTACGCCGCGCTACGTTCGCTGGCCCATTCTGAGCTACTGGTCCGAGGGAAAAGGGAAAGCGGCATGGCGTAATGGTCGGGTCGGCGTTCGCCGGGAATATTCACTGTCGCTCTGGGGGCGCCATCAAGCGGCCAACGCGGCGGTAACTCTGGCGGTTGTGGAACGCTTACGCGAACTCGGTTTACCTTTGCCGGACACTGCTGTGGCACGCGGTCTGGCACAGGTACACTGGCCGGCACGGGTCGAGGTGATTCACACCCAACCGCTGGTCATTCTCGATTGTGCCCACAATCGCGCCTCCGTAGCTGCTTTAGTGCAAACGCTGCGGGAAAGTTTCTCCTGGCGGCGGTTGATCGTGGTGCTCGGCTGTTCTCGCGACAAAGACATCCCCGGCATGCTGGCCGAACTCGCTCCCGTCACTGATGTCATCCACCTGACCCGCTACAGCACCAGCCCGCGCTCAGCCAGTCCGGAGGAACTGCTCGCACTCTGGCCAGGTCCGGCCAAGGCATACACACATGGCCAGGCGGAATCGGCCTGGCTGGCCGCACTGGACTCCGCACGTCCGGACGATTTGATTTGCGTCACCGGCTCGGTCTTTCTGGCCGGGGAACTGCGGCAGTGTATTTTCGCTACGTGTCGCTCCGATTCACCAGCGCCTCTGTCTTCGCCAGGTCGCTGAAAGCCAATCCAGCAGCTACCCGGAGTGCCGAAGGCGAAAAGCCCCATTTCGCCATTGCCTTTCGCTAGCGTGAGCGGAGCTGCCGTGTTAAACTTTGCCGGGACACAGCAGCAGTCGCCTTATGGACATCTGCAGGAGCAAGCCATGTGGCAAGCCTTGTTGACTTCGCTCATCGGCGAGGACACCAGCGGGCTCATCCTCAGTCTCGGCAACGGCAACGAAATTGCTGTGCAACAAATCCTGCATGCCACGGCGGAAGCGGTGGTTCTGCGTGGCCGCTGGGCCGGTTCTTCGGAATCAGGCTGGACGTTTCTGGTGCCGTGGAGCCAGATCGTATGCTGTGTATTTTCTCGTTCGCTGCCGGAGAAGTTGCAGCAGCAACTCGGCCTCCCGGCAGCCACGCCCACCAGTGATGTAAGTCCGGAAACGGCCACGCCAGTGGAAACCTCGTCTGCGCCGGCTACACTGTCTGCAACGCCCAGCGCCCCAGCAACAGCCCAGACTATTTCTCGGCCAACGCCCGACGACCGGCTCGAGCAATTGCGGCAACGCCTTCGCCAACGCTTACAACAATAGTGGTACTTAGTATACTATACAGCGGCTGCTCCAAAGATGATCGAGACCTGGATAGGCACTTCCGGTTATTCCTATCAGGATTGGGTTGGCCCGTTCTATCCGCCGGGTACACCTCCGGGACGCATGCTTCGTTATTATGCCCAGCATTTTCCGCTGACCGAACTGAACTATACTTTTTATCGCGTCCCCACGCCCGGGGAATTAGTGCACTTAGTCGAAAAAGCGCCCCGAGGATTTCGCTATCTGGTCAAGCTCTATCAATCACTCACCCACGAACTAAGCAGCGACGATCTTGCGCCCTTCCGCGAAGCCGTGGATGCCATGGCGCAAACCGGCGCATTGCTCGGATTATTAGCGCAATTTCCGGAGCGATTTCATAATACCAAAGCTAACCGGGCCTGGGTGGAAACGCTGCGAAGCTCGTTTTCAGGCCACACCCTGGCCGTGGAGTTTCGCCATTTTTCCTGGGATCGCGACACCATTCGCCGCTGGCTGCGCGAGCTCAACATTGTGCAGGTCTCCGTAGATGTGCCGCCTTTACCCACTATATTTCCCACTAAGCTGATCCTCACCGATTCCCTCTTATATTTGCGGCTGCATTCCCGGCGTGCGGAGACCTGGTACGCCGACGATAAGGCTCGCTATGATTATCTTTATAAGGACGAGGAATTACTGGAGTGGGTGGAGGCCATGCGGCAAGCGCGACCCCGGCGTGCCTGGATTTTATTCAATAACTGCCAGCGGGGTCAGGCAGCGATCAATGCCCGCCGCATGCAAGAACTATTGCGCCAATTCCCCCAGGATTTCGCGCTGGTTTCCCCTGCCCATGGCTCCGACAGCGGCTTATTTAGCTAAATGTTAGTGAGCCGACACCGTCCGAAGCTCTCCCGCATATTACAGCACTACGCGGGCGGCAACCAGGTGGCCCTTTCTATAACAGGGAAATGGAAAGCTAAACTCCAACAACGTGCTGGATTCACAGAACTGATCAAGCATCTATGAGCCTTGCCAACGATCCTGAAAAAGTGTCCGCATCTGGCGGGCGTTTCGTACTGCTTTATCATACCTGGCCGCAACCGCATTATGACTTGATGTTAGAATGGCAGGGTGTGCTGAAAACCTGGCGGCTGGCGGAACTGCCTTACCCTGGCATTCGCTTAACCATAGAGGCTATCGGCGATCATCGCCTCGCCTATTTAGATTATGAGGGCCCTGTCTCTGGTAATCGCGGCGAAGTCCGACGCATAGATAGCGGTACCTATAACGGCGATCTAAGCATCAGGGATAGGCCAGTCCGTATCGTTATACATGGCCAGCGAATGCAGGGCACCTGGGAACTAAGTCCACTACCGGAAAGCGGGTTGTGGGAACTATGCTGGTTGTCCGGTGAATAATCGCCTATTATCAGGCCGCGACATGGCACGCTGCGTTATTTAGATACCAGTTCGGCCAGGAAGCGATCTACATCCGAATACTTGAACTGTCGGTCGGGATCGTCGCGGTCGAAGCGTCGCAGGAGCTTTCCTTCGCGGTCAAAGACGAGCACGATGGGAATACCTTTGATGTTCCACTGGTTCGTCCATTCATCGAAATCGAGCAGGAAATTAGGGAAATCGGCCTGCTGTTCACGGAGAAAGCTGAGGGCTTTCGGGGCGTCTTTAGGATCGTCAATGGTGACGGACATGACCACCACGCCCTTGTCGGCATACTTGCGATGCAAGGCAACCAGGTGCGGAAATTCCTGTCGGCACGGCAGACACCAGGTCGCCCAGGTATCCACAACGACGTACTTGCCGCGATACTCCGCGAGGGCTTTCTGCCATTCCGCCAACTTGACCGAACGGAGCTGAATCCGATCGGTTTCCTGGGGACTTTGTACCTGGGAAGTCGCACTGGAGGATGGAACGTCTCGGTTGCAGCCCAGCGGCATCAACAGCGTGATAAGCACCAGGCCTAACGCTGCTGGGAGCCGATCTTTCTTCACCTGGACCGGTAGCTGGCGGGGCATAGCAATCTCCTGATCGAAGAGAGCAATTGAAGGGGCAAGGATCGCACAAATCTGTCGGCCATGCAGGTCTTATTATTACGAAGCGGCGCGGCGGTTGGATCATGCTCACCCGTGATGGCTCATGTGCTGGGGAATTGCCGCCCGTGAAAAAGCTGGGAAAATAACCTGCGGAAATGTCGGAACTGAATCCGGCTGGGAGGCATGGACTGTGTCAGGGGCTTGTCGGAGCGAATGATCAAATCGCTTCTGTACCGTTGTTGAGGAAGGAGCTATGTCGGCAGAAACAATGCAGGCAACCGCCTGGCCCCGGGCGAAACGCTGGCCGTTCTGGATAAGTCTGGCGCTGGTGGCAGTGGTTGGAGCAGGGGCCAGCCTGTTCGCCGCCTGGGCAGTACGCAACCACGAGGAGGAAATGTTCTGGACGGAGTTTGAACAGCAATGTCGTGCCTGGGGCGAACCGGTCAATTCGGCGGTGCAAGAATCGCTGGCGTTACTGGCCGGATTACAGGATTTGTTCTCAGCATCCGATCAGGTGGACACGGAGAAATTCCGGTACTTCGCCCTCCGTTCGTTGAACCGGCAGAAAGCACTGAAGTTAGTGGCCTGGGCAGCGGTAACAAGCGCAGAAGCCTGGCCGGACCTGCGTCAGCGTGCAATGCGGGATTGGGGTGTCGCCAGCCAATATCAGTTGCGGAATGCCCAGGGGCAGCCCTATGTCCCACGGTCGCCGCAGGAAAGCCTGTGTCCGGTCACTTTCGTGGAGCCAGCCGGGTTAGCGGACAAGTATTTGGGCGTGAATTTGGCCAGCTACACGGACTGGGACCAGGTTGTGAACAGCCTGAGGGATATGCAGGCGGTGGCAGAGTGGATTAGTGCTGCACCGGACTCGCCCGAAACGAGTCGGCAAAACATTATTTTCGCAGTCGCTGTGAAAACCGGCAGGATGGGCCGTTCACCGGTGCCTCAGAATATCCAGCAAGGTATCGTTCTGGTAGTGCTGGATGCCGAGCAATTGGTCGAGCAGTACCTTGGTGGCGGGGTGCCGGAGGAAGTGCAGGTGCGGCTTGTGGCCGAAGGAAGCGACATGCCACCTGCCCAGAACATCGTCTTGTACGAACGAGCCGCTGGCCAGGCTACCCTCGCTGCTCGATCGGCGGTCTATCCTCTGGAGACCCCGGACGACATCTGGCTGGAATTTACGCCGACGCAGCGCTATCTCGGTCAATGGGTGCCGTGGCGTTCCTGGACGACGCTGGCGGGCGGACTGGTTTTGCTCGGTTTGCTGGAATTCTGGGCGGTTCTGGGATTACGCCACCGGGAGAAAATCGAGGCCATCATCCGCAAGCGAACGCAAGAATGGGAAGAGGCGCACCGCCATCTTGCCGAAGAAGCCCGTCGCCGCGCCGAAATGGCCGAGGAACTGTTCCGTCAGCAGCAACTCCTGTACGGTATCGTGGAAAACTCTCCGGCGGTCATTTACGCCAAAGATTCGCAGGGGCGTTACTTGTTCGTCAATAAACGATATTGCGAACTGTTCCAGGTGAAAGCGGAGGAAGTCGTGGGGCGTAGTGATGCGGAAATTTTTCCGCCCGAGTTCGCCGCACGCTTTCAGGAGAACGATCGGGCCGTGTTAGAGCACGGCCGGGCCCTGGAGTTTGAAGAATTCGCTCCCCATCCGGACGGTACCCATACCTACATCTCCGTGAAGTTTCCCGTGCGCGACGCTCAGGGCCGATACGTGGCTGTGTGTGGCATTTCTACAGACATAACCGACCGCAAACGTGCCGAATTGGCCCTCCGCGATTCCGAAGCGCTGTATCACTCCCTGGTGGAATGTGTACCGTTGTGCATCCTCCGTAAAGATCGGCAGGGGCGTTTTACCTTCGCCAATCAGAAATTTTGCCAGCTGCTGGGACGATCGGCCGAGGAAATCCTCGGCAAAACCGACTACGATTTCTTCCCAGCAGCGCTGGCAGACAAATACCGTCGCGATGATCAGCGGGTGCTCAGCACAGGCGAGGTCTTCGAGGACATCGAGGAACATCAAACACCCAGTGGCGAAAAGCTCTTCGTGCAGGTGCTCAAATCGCCGGTTCGGGATGCGTCCGGGCAGATCGTCGAGGTACAGTGCATGTTTATGGACGTAACGGATCGCAAACGGGCAGAGGAAGAGTTACGGCGTGCCCGGGAAGCAGCGGAAGCCGCTAATCGAGCCAAGAGCGATTTCCTGGCCAACATGAGCCACGAGATTCGCACGCCACTCAACGCGATTATCGGCCTGACCGAATTGCTGTTGCAAACGCCCACCAACGCTCTGCAGCGCGAATATTTGCAGATGATTCTGGAGTCGGGCGAGTTGCTGCTGGCGCTCATCAACGATGTGCTGGATTTCTCGAAAATCGAAGCGGGGAAACTGTTACTCGAACGGCTGCCGTTCACCCTGCGTGAACAGGTGGGCGATACCGTGAAACTGCTGGCAGCGCGGGCCAGTCAAAAGGGGCTGGAACTCGCCCTCGATGTCGCCGCGGATGTGCCGGAAGTGGTGGTTGGCGATGCCGGGCGACTCCGGCAGGTGTTGCTGAATCTGCTGAGCAACGCCATCAAATTTACCCATCAGGGCGAGGTGGTTGTCGAGGTGCGTTGTTCCGAGCGCACGGAGTCGGAATGCCTGCTGCAATTTTGTGTGCGGGATACGGGCATCGGTATTCCCCGCGATCAGCAGGAGCGGATTTTCCAGGCATTTGAGCAGGTGGACACGTCAACGGCGCGACGTTATGGTGGGACGGGACTGGGCCTGGCGATTGCTTCCCGGTTGGTGGCATTGATGGACGGGAAGATTTGGGTGGAGAGCGAGCCGGGTTGCGGCAGTGCTTTCTATTTCACCGCACGTCTGGGGATCGGCCCATCGGAAAAAGATGGCCGCGAAGAACAACTGGCGCGGTTACGCGGTTGGCGTGTGCTGGTGGTGGATGACAACGCTACCAACCGCACCGTCCTGCAGGCCATGCTCCGTAGCTGGCACCTGCAACCAGAAACAGCCAGCACCGCTGAGGAAGCCCTTCGGCTCCTGCAGGACGCCCGTCTGGCCGGGGTTCCTTTCCATCTCGTGATTACCGATGTCGCCATGCCGGGGATGGATGGCTTTCAGCTCGTCGAAGCGATCCGCCAGCAGGAGTCCTCTCCCCCGATCATTGTGATGCTCGCTTCCGCTCACTATGCGGACGACCTGGAACGGTCCCAAAAACTGGGAGTGGCCAGGTATCTCCTCAAGCCGGTCAAACACTCGGAGTTACTGGAAGCGGTGCTGAGTGTGTGCGCACCAGAGACCGCGGCTGCGAAAACAACCGACCAGGAGCGACCAGCCACCAGCCAGGCGTTACCTCAACCGAAAGCAACCCGGAGCCTGCAAATCCTCCTGGTAGAAGATAGCCTGGTGAATCAACGGCTTATGCAGGGATTGCTGAGCTCCTGGGGCCACGAGATAATCGTTGCCGACAACGGTCCGCAAGCTCTGGAATACTTCGCCCGACGCCGCTTCGACCTGATCCTGATGGACATTCAAATGCCGGGCATGGACGGCTATGAGGTGATGCGGCGGATCCGTGCCTGGGAAAAACAGCACGGCGGACACGTGCCGATCCTGGCCATTACTGCGCGAGCCCTTCCCGACGATCACCAGAAATGTCTGGAAGCGGGAGCCGATGGATACCTGGCTAAACCCATTCGCGCCGCGGCCCTGGCGCGGGAAATCGAACGCGTTTTGGCACCACCTTCCCCGGCGGAAACTGGCAGCGCACCGCAGCGGGATACATCGGTGGCTACTTCGGCAGAGCCACCGTCGGCCGTGAGCAGCTCGGCGGAATCTCTGGTTTCCTTGCAGGCAGCGCTGAGTATGACCCGCGGCGACCCGGCATTGTTAAGGCAGGTGGTGCAGGCGTTTCTTACGGAAGGCCCGCGTCTGCTGGCCGAGGCTGAACAAGCCCTGACCCAGCAACTCCCGGAAATTTTACAGCGCTGCGCGCATACCCTGGCCGGCAATCTTCGCCTGTTCGGCGCTGAGAAACCGGCAGCTGTTGCCTGCGATTTGCAACAGGCGGCTCAACAACGCCACTGGCCTCGCGCCATGGAATTAATCGAGCAACTACGCCCCTTGCTGCAGCAGGTCTTTCAGGAACTCGGGGGACTTACCGCGTCAGCCAATTCTCGATAGCCTTTCCGGGACAGCGGGAGGAATCACCATGAGCACCATTCTCATCGTGGATGATGCCGCCACCGACCGAGTGCTGGTCAGCGGATTGTTACGGCAAGGGCTAGCATGTACCGTAACGGAAGCGGCGAGCGGACAGCAGGCCATCGAGCAGATTCGTCGGCAGTTGCCCGACCTGATTCTGACCGACCTGATTATGCCCGACATGAACGGTCTGGAACTGGTGGATTACGTTCGCCGGCACACTCCCGGCATTCCGGTCATTCTGATGACAGCTCACGGTAGCGAAGAGATCGCCATGCAGGCCCTTCAACGGGGGGCCGCCAGTTACGTCCCGAAAAAGCTCCTCGCCAGCGATCTGCTGCCGACAGTCGAAAGTGTGCTCAGTCTGGCAACAGCTCGCCGGGAGCAGGATCGCCTCTTTGCCGAAAGCTGGGTCGCTTCTCGGACACATTTTCGCCTGCCGAACGACGTCACGCTCATTCCCCCGCTCATCGAATATGTCAGCCAGAACTTGTCCCGGCTACGCCTGTGCGATGAAACGGGCTTGATCCGCGTGGCGGTTGCTTTGCGGGAGGCTCTGGTCAATGCTATTTATCACGGCAACCTGGAAGTGAGTTCTGAGATTTGCGAACGGGATGAAACCGCCTATTACCGCCTTATCGAACAACGCCGACACCAGGAACCTTACTGCAACCGTGTGGTGGATTTCATCGCCGAGGAAACGCCCGGAGAAGCCCGCTACACTGTCCGCGACGAAGGACCGGGATTCGACCCGGCCAGCCTTCCCGATCCCACGGATCCCGCCAATCTGGAACGAACCTGCGGGCGAGGCTTATTGCTGATTCGCACCTTTATGGACGAGGTGCGGCACAACGAACGCGGCAACGAAATCACCATGATCAAACGCCGCGAATCACCGCCGGTGTAGCCTGTTTGCTCGGGCAGGAACGAAACTTTCGGTACGAACCCTGTCTTGTACCAACGCACAAAGGCTCCCAATGCACCTGTGAGTGGACGGTGTCCTCGTGCAAACGCATGACTTGTAGCAACGCGCACGCTGGGCGAGATTAAGAATCTGGCTTTCGGCCAGGCGACCATTGTCCTGTGGAAGACTTGGAGCAGCTCAGGCAGGGTAAGTCAGCGAACCGGGTCGCTAACGATCGTGGCCAGCGTTGGCTTACGGAGCTTGCGACAACCAACGGCGGAACTGTTCCTGCGATGCGAATGCCGGGTCGGCTTGCACTGCCGAGCGTGCATAGGAAGCGACCAGATCAGCGCGACCGACATGCTCCGCCATGAGGGCCAGGTAATAGTATGCGCGTGCCGGCCCCAAAGCGGCCTGGAGTTGCTGCTCGGCTTCCGGCCAGCGTTGTGCTCGCGCCAGCGCCAGACCGAGATGGGTGGCAAAGCGTGAGTTGTCCGGCTCTAATTGACAGGCACGTTGCAGACAACGGATTTGCTCGTCCCAGCGCTGCTGGCTGCCGTAACACATGGCCAGTTCGTACCAGCCCGCGGCCAGCTTCGGCGATTTCTCAAGCAACTTTTTCAAAGAAGCGATAGCCTGGTCGGTCTGACCGAGCTTTTTGTAAACGCGGGCCTGACCGAGTTGGGCCACGTGATTGTCGGGCTCCTGTCGCAAAACCTGCCGATAGATTTGCAATGCCTGCTGATAATGATCGTAACGCTGATTGGGATCGCGGGTGGCATCGCCAGCTGCTTCGTAGCACCGCTGGGCCAGCAGGAGCAACGTTTCCGTTTTGGGCTGGCGGGGAGTATCGTCGGGCTTATGGAGCACAGTGGCGGGGAGGATTTCCGCGCTGCGCTCCGGTTGCGGCAACTCGCCACGCCAGTTGACCGAAGCGTCCGCAGTCCGAACGGGGATCGGCGTGGCCGACATCCCGGGACTATCGAGCCGGGAACTGCTCAGGCAGCCAGTTCCCAGCAGGCACAAACCAATTGCGAAAGGCACACCGGCCCACCGTGGGGCCATGATTCGTCTTCCTCCCGGTAGCCGTTGGCATCCCGTCAGCTTCGCCGGCCGCGCTCAGCCTCGCCCGTCAACCATGACGCAAGCCGCAATGCTTACTGCGTCGTGGAACCCGCAGGAAATGGCTGCATGATCCGTTCGCGGGAAGCGTGGACGACGGGCCAACTGGTTACGTGAAAAGCCAAGTATCGCACACGTATGCGCCATCCTCGTGCAGGTGCCCGACTGGACTGGTAGCTTCGCTTCCCCAAGGGCCGAATGGGCGAGAATAGGAGATTAGTTGAACTCGCAAATAAAGGTGGCGGCTGCTTCGGCGATGAGCTCCCTGGTCAGATGCACCGGCTGTTTTCTAAATCGGCAGATCGCCTGTACGATCTCCAGTAAATCCCGGCAATCCGAGGCTCGTGGACTACGCCCGCGGGAGTAATAATGCTCATATAAGTAATCCACGGCTTCCGGGCAGAAATTCATCCCCAACCGTTTACATTGCAACTCGAAAATCTTTTCGTAAACCTCCCGCGAAGGAGCATCTATCGCCAGCTTGTGTCGGATTCGCCGCAGAAAAGCATCATCCACCAGGTCGCGTGGGTCGAGGTTGGTGGAAAAAATGACCAGTTCCTCGAAGGGAACCTCGAATTTTTGACCACTGGCCAGCGTGAGAAAATCGTGGCGATCTTCCAGCGGGAGAATCCAGCGGTTCAGTAATTCGCGTGGGCTGACGAGCTGGCGACCGAAATCGTCAATGAGAAAAACACCGCCATTGGCTTTGACATGCAAGGGAGCCTGGTAATAGTTGCCCTCGGCGTTATAGCGGAGGTCGAGCATTTCCAGAGTGAGTTCTCCCCCGGTGATTACCACCGGTCGGCGCACCTTAACCCAACGAGCGTCCAGGACGTTGTGGTTGAGCAATCGCCGCACGGTCGCTTCGGCGTCTTCGGCGCCACGGCTCAAATCGTCATCCACTCGCTGGTGGATGGTCGGATCGTAAACAGTGATAATGCTGTTTTCCGCGAAGAAAGCGTAGGGTACATAAATCGCACCGCCGGAATGGTTCAGAAAATCACCGATGGCGCGGGCGATCGAGGTTTTGCCGTTGCCGGGCGGCCCGTAGATGAACAAAGATTTGCCGCTGACAATGGCCGGACCCAGCGCCTGAAACAACTCCTCCGGCACCACCAGATGGGAAAAAGCTTCCCGCAATGCTTCCGGCGTGCAGCGAATGCCCGTGACGGCCTGACGATAGGTCTGTTCGACATAATCGAGCAAAGGCACCGGAGCCGGGCCTACGTAGCTGCATAATTTCATGGCGTCCCGTGCCCGTTCCCGGCCCATATCCGTCAACGAGAAGCGGTAGGAAACCTCGCCAATGAGATCGCCAGCTGTTACCTCGATGCACTTCTCCTTCTTCAAAAAAGCCAGCACTTCCTCCAGACAGCGGAAGGGCAAGCACAGAAAGCGTGCCAGTTCCAGACCGAGCATGCTGCCCCGTGTCAGCAGGGTGCGCAACACCAGATCGGCCAGAAACGCCAGAGGCAACCCCGTTTCCTCCAGGTTTCGCGGTGCACTGGGCGCTTCCGGCAGGTCGGAATTCTCCCATTCCAGTAACACACTCCGCGAAGAGGAAATCGGCAGTACCGAGGTCTGATTCAGGCCATGCATGGCAGCTTAGCTCCTGGTGCGTTGTTGAGGGTCATCCTCTGTCGCTGAGGGAAGCCTTGCTCGTGTCGGTAGCCATCCCCGTCAGGAAAGCCCAGTCCATTTCGGCTCTTGCCTGTGAACGGGAATGGCGCGAGCAGGTTCTTACTTTTTGACCAGTACCCAGAGGGCGAGCAGGACGGCGATGGCACTTACCAGCACCAGCCGCTGCTGACTATGCAGCGCGTCCAGCGTCAATTGCCATTGCTCGTTGAGCCAGTTCGTCCACGAAGCCAGTAGAGCAGCGGTGTATCCTGCCATCGGAGTGGACTCCCTAAGTGCCGGTTGGCATTCATCCCTGGGCCATCGGCAGTGGATCGCATGAAGTCAGACGCGGATGGCCGGGGTGGACGTCGGGCTAGCCTGTCCGCGTGAGCGAGACGCCAGCCGCCAGAAAAATCGCGGGCCGACAGCCTCAGCGCGAGCTGCTACCGCCCGCTGTGCTGGTGGAAGTAGTGGTCGTGGCAGTGCCTGCACCGCCGGCACCGGTACCGCTCCCGGTGAAGCTGGTAAAGACGGCCTGCCCGGTGGCACCGCGATGCATCGAGCGGACAATCTGCTCGGCTTCCCGACCATGCGTGCGAACCTCAGGCGGATCGTGGACAGCCACCTGAAATGCCACCTCCGGCCGAATCGTTCGCAGATAGGCCTGCACTGCCTCGACTCGTTTGCGATCGAGTTCGGCACGCTGGCTGGCCCATTCTTGTTCCTTGCCTCGTTGCAGTGGCAGATCGTGAGCGGTTTGCACGAAGACATACGGGACAGGTTCCGGTTGCCGGCGTGCGAGTCGGCTCAGGTGAGCCATGCCCGCGGGAGTTAATTCATCGGAGCCGGCCCGAAAATGGCTGACCCAGACCGTTTGTTCCAGGGCTAGTCCATTGCCGGCTTGCCGCAAAAGCGGGGCAGCTACTTCCTGTCGGGCCAGGGCGCTGTAGCGCGGTAATCGGCATGGGTCGGCCAGATCGTTGAAGCAGTGGTAGCCGCAGTTCACGCAGCCAACCTGGGGCGTGATCAGTGCGGCCAGGCCAAGTCCGAGCCATTCGCGTTTGCCCATGTGCGACCTCCTTTTCGCCGGGTTGGGCACAGTGAAAATTTCGCCGGCCATGCATTCTTTTGTTTCGTCGCTAGCCGGGCCAGTTCGGGTATGCCAGTTATTTGAGCATGATGTTGTAAATCTGAATCGCCGCCGGTCCCACCAGCACCACGAATACTCCCGGAAAGATGAACAGCACCAGCGGGAAAATGAGCTTCACCGCAGTTTTCTGGGCGCGTTCTTCGGCCAGCTGGCGTCGGCGGACTCGCATAGCGTCGGATTGAACGCGGAGAGCCTGAGCGACGCTGGAGCCGAATCGTTCGGCCTGAATGAGAATGGCCGCCAGGCTTCGCACGTCATCCACGCCAGTGCGGACACCGAGATCGTGCAGAACATCGCGGCGAGGTCGGCCCACCTGCATCTGGAAATTGCACACGGCCAGTTCCTCGCAAATCGCAGGCGCCACCGGTTTCATTTCCTCGACAACTCGCCGCATGGCTGCATCCAGACCCAATCCGCTTTCCACACACACCACCAGCAAATCGAGAACATCGGGCAGCGTCAGGAAAATCTGTTCTTGGCGTTTTTTCACCAGCCACCACAATACCACATCGGGCAGGAATAATCCGACTCCCGCGAAGATCGCCGCCCATTTAACAACGTCGAGTCCCAATCCGGTGGCCGGCATAAAAATCACCGTCCCCAGCACTCCACCCAGCAGTAACGACAGAAACTTCAAACCGATAAAAATGGGAACAGCGCTCTCCTGTCGGAAGCCGGCGTTTGCGAGTTTGAGACGCAGCTTGTTTTGTTCCAGCTCGGATTTGGGCATTAACGGTTTGGAGAACGCCGCCGCTTTTTCCAGCAATTCCTTGACGCGGAGATTCGGCGTGGAAGTTTTGGAGGAGGGATCCGGTAACTGAATTTCCGCCTGACTGGCGGCACGACTGAGGCGTGCGAGTCGGTCTTCGACGCGCGATTCGCTACGGCGAGCCAACCACGATAACAGCAGCCACACCGCACACGCCGTGCCAGCAAACGCCAGCACCGTCAGCAAATCCTGCGGGTTCACCAGTTCGTTGAGCATGGCCGCTTCACACCTTGATGTTCACGATCTTGCGGATCACCAGCGCCCCAAATATCTGCATCAACAATCCGAACAGGCTCATTTTGATCCCCATTTCCGTTTTCCAGAGCATGGAGATGTAGTCCGGATTCAGATACAGCATGACCAGGAACAGAACGAACGGCAGAGCGATAAGCACGACGCCACTGAGTCGGCCTTCGCCGGTCAGTGCCTTGACCTGGTTCTGAATGCGATAACGTTCGCGGATGAGGGAACTGATTTTGTCGAGGATTTCCGCCAGGTCACCGCCGGTTTGACGCTGAATGACCACGGCGGTGGCGAAAAAGCGCAAATCGAGATTGGGCACGCGGTCGCATAGGGATTTCAGCGCATCCTCGATGGCAACACCGAGGTTCTGTTCCTCATACACCCGTCCGAATTCGGTGCCGAGAGGCGGCGGCAATTCCTGCGCGACCAGGTGAAAACCAGAGGCCAAACTGTGTCCGGCTCGCAACGCCCGAGCGATAAGTTCCAGGGCATCGGGCAGCTGAGCGGCAAATTTTTTCAGGCGCGTACGGCGTTTGTTCCATAGCCACAACCATGGTACAGCGAACAATCCCAGACCGACCGCCAGGGACAAAAACAGCGGTGTCCCGACCACGGTCAGGAGCACGCTACTGCCCAGCCCCAGAGCTACCGCAATACCGAGTAATCGCGCCGGTGGAATGCCACAATCTGCCTGCAGGAAAAGCTTTTCCACACGCGGCATCGCCTGAATCAGCCGCGTCCACAGGGATTTCTTGTCTTCTTCAAACGGAATTTTCCGCCAGATTTCGATCGGCTCGGAAACCGAGGGTGTGCTGTGTACCGTTTTGGTCGAGGCGAAGACGGACAGGCGATCTTCTACGGAAGCATTCGGGTTGCGCACCAGATACGCCAGCAGCACGAT
Source organism: Gemmatales bacterium (assembly GCA_041640595.1). GTDB lineage: Bacteria > Planctomycetota > Planctomycetia > Gemmatales > HRBIN36 > HRBIN36. The sequence continues at coordinate 597,017 of JBEPZY010000003.1, forward strand.
GGTGCTGCTCACCAGAATAAAAGCAAGAAAACTGGCCAGCATGGCGTCCATTGTTCGCGTCGCTCGTGTTTGCAGATTCCGGGTTGCTCAGCTCAGGAGCCAGGCCTGCGGATGCCTGGCTTTGCCACAGTCACCAGGCGTTTCAGTCGCGTAGCAGGACTCGCTCCTGGAAGAGATTGGCCGGCAATCGGATACCCGCGGCTTCCAGCCGATGCATGAAAGTGGGGCGCACTCCCGTCGCTTCAAATTGACCGAAAGCCCGGCCGTTCTGGTCAATCCCCAGCTGACGGTAGCGGAAAATGTCCTGCATGATGATGATGTCCTGTTCCATGCCCACCACTTCGGTGATTGAAGTAACTTTGCGCGGGCCTCCTTGCAGACGGTTGGCCTGAATGATCAAATCCACCGCTGAAGCGATCTGCTGTCGCATCGCTTTAACGGGTAACTCAAAGCCAGCCATCATGATCATGGTTTCCAGTCGTGCCTGGGCATCGCGCGGACTGTTGGCATGGAGCGTGGTGAGTGAACCTTCGTGGCCGGTGTTCATGGCTTGCAGCATGTCGAGCGCTTCCGGACCACGGCACTCGCCGATGATGATGCGATCAGGGCGCATGCGCAGAGCGTTGCGGACCAGGTCGCGCGTGGTCACCTCGCCTTTGCCTTCGATGTTGGGCGGTCGTGTCTCCAGACGGACGACGTGCTCCTGTTGCAATTGCAATTCCGCAGCGTCCTCGATGGTGATGATGCGTTCCTCGGCGGGGATGAAACTGGAGAGCGTGTTCAGCAAAGTCGTTTTACCGCAGCCGGTACCACCGCTGATGATGATGTTGAGCCGGGCCTTGATCGCCGCTTCCATGAGCATGGCCATTTCCGGCGTGAAAGCTTTGAGATTGAGCAGGTCTTCGAGTTTGAGCGGATTGGAACCGAATCGGCGAATGCTCAGGCAAGGCCCATCGAGAGCCAGAGGCGGAATGATGGCGTTGATGCGGGAACCATCGGGCAAACGAGCGTCCACCATCGGCGAGGTTTCATCAATCCGCCGACCGACTTTCGACACCATGCGGTCAATGATCTGCATCAGGTGCTTGTTATCCCGGAATTTGACATCGGTTTTCTCCAGTTTTCCTCGCCGCTCCACGTACACCTTGTACGGGCCGTTGACGAGAATATCGCTGACGGTCGGGTCTTTCAGGAGCACTTCGAGCGGGCCGAAACCGAACGTTTCGTCCAGCACCTCGTCAATGAGGCGTTCCCGTTCCATGCGGTTCAGGAGCGGGTTTTCCGTGTCGCAGAGGCGTTCGACAACGAGACGGATTTCCCGCCGCAACACATCGCCGGCCAGGTCGGAAACCCGCGACAGGTCGAGCTTCTCGACCAGCTTGCTGTGAATGAGTCGCTTCAGTTCTTCGAAACTTTTCTGCGCATCCCGCGGATTGGCCGCAGGCGTGGTCACGGGTCGGCTCGGCGTTTGTGTCGCCGGAGTATTACCGCGAATCAGTGGGGGCATGGGTGCTTGCTCCTGCGTTGGCTGGGGAGATCGGCTCGAACGGTGAATAGGATTGACGGCCAGGTTATCGCCCTGCCGCGCTTAGGCGGTAAAGGTTTCCCGTCTGGTGCTGGTTCCTGCTCCTGGCGGCTGGGAACTTGTCCGCTGCGATTCCTTGAAAAAGTGAGGGATCACCCTTCCGTCGCAGGACAGCTGAGCAGGGGCACATGGCGAAAGCTTCCAGGCGAGGTATGCCGAATCGCTCACGGGCAAGCCCACTGCTTCAGCGTTTCCGCCTTCCCTGGTCGAACCATCTCCGCGGTATCCCAACCGCTGCGGTCAGGAGAAGAGGGAGAATCCTTTGCGTGCTTTCTTGACGGTGGCAGCTTCCGGAGAGACCGGTTCGCCGCACAAAGCGCGTGCCAGGTCCTGAATGCTTTGCCAGACTTTGGAACGCGGTGCCTGCTGCAATAGAGGCACACCGAGATTGCGGGAGGCCAGCATCGCCTTCGCGTCGTTGGGAATCTGCCAGAAGATGGGGCGGCCCAGAGTTTCCTCGGCTTTTTTCACCGTGATTTCCTGATGATCGGCACCCACGCGGTTGAGGATCACCTGCACCCGCTGGTCCAGCCCATCCAGACTTTGCAGGGACATCAGCAGCCGCACCGCGTTCCGCAAAGCTGTCAGTTCCAGTTGCGTGATCAGCAGGATGACATCGGCCTGACGCAGGGCAGCTAGGTCGGTCTGGCGGTATCCTTTGCTGAGGTCGCAAATCACATGAGTGAACGCCGCCCGCAAAAGGCCGAGCACACGATTGATTTGTTCTTCCTGGATCGCCGCCGCGTCTTCGAGTTGCACCGGATGCGGTAATAACGACAAACCAGTGCTATGCCGGATCAACGATCGCCTGAGCAAAGTCATGTCCAGTCGTTCCACGCTCAAGGCGATATCTGCCAGCGTGTAGCTGGGAATCAGGTCGAGGGTAACGTCGGCGTCGCCCAGGGCGAGATCCAGGTCCACGAAGACCACGTTGTGCTGCGGATTCTGGGCCAGCGCCACACCGAGATTGATGCCGATGCTGGTACAACCGATACCCCCCCGCGAGCCGATGAGCGCGATCACCCGCGAACTCGAAGCGTGGGACACTCCGTTGTTTTCCGCAGGAAGCAGCTGCTGCCTTACTCGTTGCAACGCCGCTACCAGTTCATCCATCGCCACGGGCAGGGTAAGAAATTCTCTGGCACCGCTGCGGAGGGTCTGAAGGATGAACGGCCCATCGGTGCGTGAACTGGCGGCGAGAATCCCCAGTTGTGGAAATTCCTGAGCCAGTTGCTGAATCAGAGACAGGGCCACCTGGGGATTGCTATCCATAGCCACCAGAGCGATGTCCGGCTGGGATTGCCGAACTACATCTGCAAAAAACTCGTAGCGGGCGCACTCCGCTTCCAGCCAGACCGTGTCCAGCCCCAGCAGGCTATCCCGCAAGGCATCGCGGGTTTGGTCGCAGGGATCTACTAGCGCCAGGCGGACCCAATCAGTTGGCGTATTCATGTCTGTGCACCGTTGGCCATCGCGCAAGCGCGTGGGCAAGTGACACGGAGCTGTCAATCTTCGCGCAAAGGACGATAAAGTGGCCGGGGAGTTGGTCGGCCAAGAGTAGCTCGCGGCGGTCCCGTAACGGTTGGCTCGACCACTACCGTCTCCGCTACCGCCGGCGGTGGAGACGACTGTTCGCGTGGTTCCTGTTCCGTTCCGGTTGCGGTCATGGTTGGGAATGAGCTCACTGATGGCTCGACCGGCCGGGTATCCGTTTGAGGAGGCTTGTTCACCGGCGGTGGACTTTCCGGTAGCTGCTGCACCGCCGGTGCTTGCGATCCCTTCATTCGCGGCTGTCCCGGAGAGGTTTTCAAAGGCAGCGTGCCGGTCGGGCGATTCTTCTCGCTGCTCATGGGTTGCGGCGGAGGCAAGACAGACTCGGCAGGAGAGCTCATCTCGGCCTCGGCCAGCCCGGGAGTAAAATGCCAGTGGGCTGGACGATAGCAGCCATCTGGCTTGAGCGACCGCGGTCCCGGCGGCGCTTCGAGGATGCCTTCCAAGAATAGCTCAAAATCCGTAGGTCGGCGTGTTTCCTGACCAGGAAAACAAGTTGGCCTTTGGTGCGGCCACAATCCATCTACCAGCCGCGGCGTGACCAGAATGATCAGCTCCTGCTCGCGTTCCTCGTACTGCACCCGACGGAAAGCCGTTCCGACAAACGGCAAGTCGCCGAGCACCGGGACCTTGTTCGTCGCCGCATCCACTTCCGACTGGATCAGTCCGCCGAGCACCAGACTCTGGCCGCTTTCCAAATCTACCGCAGCTTCCGCCTCCTGTGTCAGGAAACGAGGCACAACCGTACCCGAAATCAGAACCGGCTGGCTGAAATCGAGTCGGCTGACTTCCGCACGCACTTGGATGCGAATCCGCCCGTCGCCCAGCACTACCGGCAAGAATTGCACAATGGTACCAAATCGGCGAAACTCGACCCCTGGTGCCTGGCCAAGCGCGGCTGGCGTCGGATAAGGTTGTTCCCCGCCCACGGTGATACGGGCCGGACGACCACTCCGCGCCACGATCACCGGACTGGACAAAATTTTCGCCAGACCCTCGCGCCGTAACGCTTCCACAAAGCCCAGAAATGCCGAACTGGCATCGGTAACGCCGTACAGGAAATTCGTCGCTGCGTCGAAGATCGGCCGATCGGTAGCGAACGTGCTGACACCACCTCGCAGGTTGATCGTCTGCGGATTGATCAGCGAGCCAATCGTGCTACCGAAATAGTCAGCGCGGTCCGACCAGAGGAAGTTGAACCCGAATCGGCGCAGTTCCGTGCGGTCCACCTTCGCCACGATCACTTCCAGTTGCACCTGGTTGGGACCGGTGATCCGCAGGTTGTTGGCTACCCGACCCGTGCCGGCATAACCCTCGAGGAAACGCATGAGCGGCTCAATGTCTTCTGCCGATTCCACGGTGCCGCCTACGATCAGGGTTCGATCGGGTCCCTGCGTGATTTCCAGATTGGCACGGGGGAACTGTTTGGCGACAGCACTGCGGATGAACTGCAAATCCGGTTCGACGGCCACCACTAGTGTGGTTACCTGGTCTTTTTCATCGGTAAGCGTGATGCGTGTACTGCCTACGCCTATGCCAACCACCTGCAAAACATGCGGTTTATTCTGCACGGGCCGCAGTTCCACGATACCGTCGCGGGAAGTGGCCGCCTCTTTGATTCGTAAGCCACTCCGTGCCCAAATGTAGATGGTCTCCCCGATAGTGAGCGTCTCGTCAGGGCCGCTTCCCCGAGCGGCAGGTGTGGCTGGAGGTTGAGCGGTAGCCAAAGCGGTCACCATCAGGGCCGCCAGTCCCGCCACCGCCACCATGCCGACATGTTTCCTGAACAACTTCGGGCGCATCCATTCACCTCGCTTGTTGACAAGGAATTGCGGCGTAAATCGGGGCCACCAGAGCCAGCATGCGGCCGCGGGCAATGGTTACGGCACCGGTGCGCATGGGCTTTTGATCCGGCGCTGACCCAGGCCAGCTCATGGAGCATCTTCGGCGTCGTATTCGTAAACACGTACCTGTCCGTTGTTGATGATGGTTTGCTTGAAGCGCTGGCGGACACTCGGTTGCGGCGCCGAAGCAGGCAAGCTGGCTACCGCTGGTCGGGTTTCCGCAGGAGCTTCCGTAGCCAGTCCGGCCAGGCGTTTGTGCCAGCTCGGCGAGGCCCCACTCGTTTTCACCTCCTGTGCGTCGTCCGGTCGCCTCACCACCAGCCGCAAGCTGCCGGTGTCCGCATAAACGCTCAAAATCTCCGCCTGTTCCAGCGTCACCCGCAACGTAACCCGATCATACGTCTTGGCGATGGTGCCTTCGGGAATCTGCGGTTGCTGGTCAATCGCCAGGACTTCGATGTTCTGCAAAATGGTGTGGGCATACGGTTGATTTCCCTCTCCTCGCATCTGCGTCGCCACCACATCCACCCGTGAACCGGGCAGAATGAATCCGCCCGCGGCACTATCCAGCGTAACTTTGACGGTCATCAGACGTTCGCCTTCACGGAGTTTGGCAACCAGCGGCTCCTGTCCCGGCGGCAACAGATCCTTTTCGGTGAGCACCTTCCCCGCCTCGATAGCCGCACGTAAGGTCCGACCGCGAGCTTTGCGAATATCGCCAATCGCGTCAGCGGGCACTTCACCTTTGGGGTAAGTCTTCAGCTCAAACCACTGTTTGGGGTCGTCGAGAGTGGTGTAACCGGGCACCCGCTGGGTTGCCACCAGCACGGTAACGTTTTCCTCCACCGGGGCCGGTTCCGCCTGGCGACCGAAGTATTTGCTCGTCGCCACGCTGGCGACCAGTCCAGCCAGCACTGCTAATGCCACGGTCAGAATCATTTTGGGCTTGATTCTCATGAGTCCGCCTCGTTTCCAGGGAGCTGGTCCAAGATGCACCGAGGGGATTACCTATCGCGCGGGGCAGGGTTCATTCCGACCGGACAGGGCTGGATTTACCCCTGGTCAGACCCTGCCCGATTTGTGCTTCGGCGAAAATCTAGCGAAGACTTGAGATTTTCCGGTTCTGAGGAAAAAATCGAATTTGCCGGAGTTACCAGGTTTGCGTCGGTTTTGGCGGCCCCGCTGCTATGAAGCGGAGCACCTGCACGGCATGATGCTGGCAATTCACAAGGACAGGCCACGCCACGCCAGGTAGCCAAGAAAGCCCAGACACAGCGGCAGGCCGTAAGGAAGCAACACCATTCGCCGTTTGCGCTCCGCCGCCCGTTGGGTGATTTGCTGCCAGTTCGCAGCCTGTCCCAGGTCGCTGAGAATGTCGCGGGTGTTTTGCCGGTATTCCCGCCAGCGACCGTGCCAGAACATCATGGCAATGGCCAGCACGCCCCCGATCACCGCCGCCAGGCAGAACCCGTACAGCACGATCCAGAATCCCTCCGTCCAGCCATACAGGGCCCCGATCCAGGCACCGAATCCCATTTGCATTTTCACATCGCCCGCGCCCATGCCGCCGATGGCGTAAACTGGCCAGAGCAACACAAAGCCGAAGACCAGCAGCGCCAGGCTCGCTCCCAATCCCGACCAGCCGTGCCACCATCCTGCCAGACCCAAACCGCTCAACATCATGCCGAAGGTCAGCCAGTTGGGCACTTTGAGCTTCCAGCAGTCAATGACCGCGCCGGTTATCAGCAGGGCGCTGAGTAAAGCCAGGGGCCAGCTTTCGTAGAAAACGTTCACCCAGTCGGTCATGGAATGGCTCCCGAAGTGCCAGGTTGCTTTACCGTGAAGATTAGAAAAAAGCACCGATTGCAGACCGGGCAGCATCACTCGCGGAATTGGCCTCGTCGCTGACAATGTGCGCTACCGTGCACTCGCCGCAGCAACAGCCCGCAAGGGTTTCGCAGGCCGGGCTTGCATTGACCCGACCTGACGAAACCCCAACAGGTCGCTGAATCACGTGAGCCAGCGTTTCGGCACAGGGCCAGGTCAGCTCCAATGGACACGCCTGCCCGGACGCTACTGGGCGTTCTGGATGGTGTCGCTGACCAGCTGGAATTTGCCCTTAGCACTCTGGCCGAGGCTGGTAATGGCCGCGATGCAGACCACAATGATCAGGGCCAGCATCACCGCGTACTCGACGGCGGTCGGGCCATCTTCGCTTTGCACGAAGCGTTTCACCGCATGCAGCACAGACCTCATGGCAGTACCCTCCAGTTGATGGGTGCCCAGACTCATCTTTTCCCGGCAGACCGTCTGCCAGGCTCGATCGCTCACGGTGAAGGAGAAGGCGAGGGAGCGGGAGACGGCGGACCAAATCCGCCTTCGCTAATCACTCGCTGGAATCCCGAAAGAGTGGGATTGCCGATACTGGCAATGGCACTGAAGCAGACCAGAATGATGAGCGCCAGCAGAATGGCGTACTCGATACTGGTTGTCCCATCTTCAGTTGACCGCCACTTCCGTAAGCAGCGGACGAGTCGCGCCATGCCAGGTTGCCTTTCGTGAATTGGACGGTTTTGTCGAGGCGATCCATTACGGGGAGTTTGGCGGTCAGCGGGGAGAAACTGCCCTTCCTGGTGCGAGGGGAGACAAACAACCGATAACCCGAAGCCTTCCAGCCACCGACTTTGTGGCCGGTGGTCCTGACGCCTCTGAGGGGATTTTTGTCTGGTCGAAAATTTTTGTCACCGATGCGGTTGGCGTCTGCTCGCTCGTCGGAAAGTTAGCTTACGTTTACACGCCTGTCAAATTCGGAAAACTCATTTTTATCGCGGTCTTTGTTCGGCTGGGAATATTGCAACTGAACCGGGAATTTCCCACAATGATTGCAACCGGTATCACAGGAGGAATGGTTATGCGGACGCGCTGGCAGCTAGCGGCAGTGCAAATGGCGGTTACTTTCGGCGACAAGCTCGCCAACCTGAACCGTCTGCGGCAGTCGATCCGCGAGGCCGCGGAACATGGGGCACAGCTGGTCATTTTCCCCGAGTGTAGTTTGACCGGCTACGCTTTTGAAAACAAAGCTGCCGCACTGGAGGTGGCCGAGCCGATTCCCGGACCCAGTACGGTCGAGTTATCGCTTTTATGTCGGGAACATCAGCTTTACGTGATTTACGGCTTGCTGGAGCGCGACGGCGATCGCTTTTATAACAGCTGCGTGCTGCTGGGCCCGGAAGGAGTGGTCGCAACGTATCGGAAAATCCATCTGCCCTATATCGGAGCCGACCGATTCGCCACGCCCGGCGATCGGCCCTTTGCAGTGCATGAGCTTCCCGGTTTGCGGTTGGGGATGCACATCTGCTACGATGGCAGTTTTCCGGAATCGGCACGAGTAATGGCACTTCTGGGAGCGGATTTGGTCGTTTTACCGACCAACTGGCCGCACACCTCCATGTGCACGGCTCAATGCGTGCCGATCTGTCGGGCGATGGAAAACCACGTTTACTTCGTCGCCGTCAACCGTGTCGGCGAGGAAGAAGGCTTTCGCTTCATCGGCCACAGTCGCATCGTGAGTCCGACAGGGGATACGCTGGCGTTAGCCGATCACGACCGCGAAACCATTCTCTACGCCGAGATCGAACCGAAACTCGCCCGCCAGAAACACCGTGTCCTGATTCCCGGCAAACACGAAATCAATCGCATCGCCGACCGCCGGCCGGAATTTTATTCCGTGATTACCCAGAAAGGTCTTCCACACCATGACGCCGCAGCTCATCGTTAGCGGCTTTTTTGCGCTGATATGGTTAGCCTTGGGAATTTATCTGCTGTGGCTTTACCACGGCCCGGAGCAAATCTGGCGTCTGGATACGCGGTTGATGGGAGTAGTATCATTGCTGCTGGCGGCGTGGAATCTCGTGCGGCTGACCATGGAATGGCAACGCCTGCGCAGGAATCGCTCACCATGACGCCCGCACCGAATCCGCGACTATTACTCCTGGAAACTTCAGGGCAGCCGGGACAGGTCGGTCTCGCTCAGGGAAAAGTGCTCCTGGCCTCCGCAAGCCTGCCCATCGCCCGTCGGCATGCCCGCGACCTGGCCCCGACCGTTCAGCAACTCTTGCGGGAACAAGGCTGGCGTCCCGGTGATCTTCAAGCCGTCGCTGTTGGTCGCGGACCGGGAAGTTACACCGGTCTGCGAGTGGGCATCATTTCTGCCAAAGCGCTGGCCTATGCCCTGCAGATTCCCATCCTGGCCGTGGACACCTTTGCTATTCTGGCGTTGCAAGCCGGCCCGGGCCCCGAACTGCATGTCCTAGAAGACGCCCAGCAAAATAAGGTTTACGCGCAGGTCTTTCGCTTCGAGCCAGGCCAATCACGCCCCGAACCGATTAGCTCGTTGACCATTCAGCCATTCGCCGCCTGGTCTTCCACGGTGCCAGCAGGGGCACGAGTAACTGGCCCGGCTCTGGAAACGTTTGCCTCCGCACTGCCCGCTCACGTTACACCGCTGTTGCCAACGCTGTGGCATCCACAATTGTCAGCCATGCTGTCGCTGGTGCTCGATTTGTGGTCGCGGCAGGAAACCGCGGACTTGTGGAAACTCGAGCCGCTCTATCTGCGTCCCAGCGAAGCCGAGGAAGCCTGGGAAAGCCGGCGTCCGCGAAGCTAACGCTGGCTTCAGGTTTTCTCGACGCCAGAACTGATCCGCATGGTTTTCCCGCCCAACGGTACATCCCGATTTGCTTCGACCGGAACGCCTCGCACTTATAGACGCCACACGAACTTCCAGCAGCGGCTGACATAAACAAGCCATGCAAACACCAACGCAACTCCAGAAACGAACCGCCACCTGCAACAACTACCGCACGCCCAACCAAGAGCGGCTGGCGTGGACCAGCCGTGGGACGCACGTGTTCCACTCGGAGAAAAACGTCCGCGACTGCGGGTACGTTTGCGAACCACCGCGGGCTGACGCCCGCTGCTCTTGCACGGCCGTCACGTGGTCGCGTAAAGTGCACGATTTTCGCCGCGCAGCGTTGGTTTCACCAAACCACGGCGGGCTGACGCCCGCCGCTCTTGGTCGAACGTGCGCTCGTGCACCGCAAAATCGTCGTTCTTCCGGTGGATGGCCGTTGTACCAGCGCCAAGAGCGGGGGGCGTAAGCCCCCCGTGGGAAAAGTATCGCTCTCGTCGGCGAGAATCGCCCATCTGCAACGGCGTCTGCACGTGCGACCAAGAGCGGGGGCGTAAGCTCCCCGTGGAGTGCATTCGGCGTGCGAACTCGCAATGCGGAAATGCAGCGCATTACACTTGCCGACGCGGTTTGTCACCTACGGCGGGCTGACGCCCGCCGCTCTTGGAAGGCATTACCAGTAGCGGGCCAGCAAATCACCCACCAATCCCACCAGCCTAGCCACGGTGAGCACCAGCATCGTGGCCGTCCAGCCAACAGTAAGGATTTGCACCAGCCAATCACTCACACGCTCCCACCAATGGCGGTTGAAAAGCTCCCCCAGCCCGGTCTGGCCAGTGATCGGTGTGAGCGTTTCCGCGGTCGCAACTTCTCCGGCAGAGCTGGCCCGCATACGGACAGATTCGGGAGGACTATCAGCGTCACTCCGGTGTTTCGCCTCATGCTCAGGAAGCTCGGCAGTCAGTTTTGTTCGCGGCGAAGCGTATCGGATTGTCAACGGCAACCAGACCCACGCCAGTAAACACGGAAATAAATACCGCACCTGCATGCCGTAAATGAAGGGATACCGGGGCGGCGTAACCGCCAGGTACATGGTCAGCGCGGTCAGCACCCACGTGCCAGCAAACAGCAGCAAACCGATAACCATGACCACGACCAGTTGCAGCATCGCTTGCCGGTTCAGCCAGCTTGGGGCAAGCAAGAATGCCCGCAGCAGATCCACGGTTATCGCCGTAGCGACCAGTCCCCGCAACACGCCCAGATGATACGGGTGGAAATAGGTATCCACCCAACCGAGCGGCATGCACCATCTGTCGAAATGCAGGGGAATGTCCAGGGCTGTGGCTAGCGGCTGCTGCAGAAAATAACGCCAGCCGCCTTCCTGAATCAGAAACTCCAGCTGCTGGCGAAACTGGTCGGCCACGGGCAGTTCGTGCATCGCCCGGTAGGCCCGCCAGATTACCAGCACCAATAGTCCGGTCAAAACCAGCACAACCAATCCACCAATGCTCAGCACCAACTCCGGTCGCCAGCGCCGCCAGAAAGTCGCCCACAGCGGCAGCAAAAACAGACTCACGTAGATGGGCGGTTTCGCCAGAAAGGCCAGCAGAGCCATCAGCCACAACGCTGCATAGCAGGCCAGCCAGTTTCGGCCATTTGCCGCTCCTTCATCCTGCCGACGCAGGGCCAGAAAAGTTAGTCCTGCCGACATGGCCGCCAGGTTGGCCAGCGTATCCGTACTGATGACCGTGCATTGCTGCTGCACATACGGAATCGAGAAAACGGCGAGCACGAAAGCCGGCAAATGTTCCCGACGCCAGAACCAGTACAGCAACGCCAAGATAATCAGCACCGGCAACAACCGGCACAAATAGTAAAAGACCAGCGCCTCGTTCACCGTCTCCACACGCGGGAAGCACCACGCTACCACCGCCACCATCGGGTAGGAGTGATACCAGGCGTAATTGACAAATTTCCGCTCGGTGATGGGCGTAATGTCCGCTCCCGTGGCACGGAACAGCGTCGGGGAAACTGCAGTTTCTGCCCGCCAGCGAACGCGATCAAAGCCGGTGATTTCCGGAAGGTTATACAGCAGCTTTTCCTCCACAGCATGACGCCGATAACGAAGCAATGCGTCGCGCCAGTGGTCCTGCTCATCCGGGCCCTGAAACGGTGGTAGCCCGAAAACGGTAATGAGGAAACTGGCAGCGACAACCACCAGCCCGAATCCTTCCAGCATTTTCGTATGGATCACTCCGGGCCACAGCAGCATCGCCGCCAGTCCCGCACAGGTACAAGCCAGAATCAGCCCGGTCAGTCGCCAGGCACGCTGTTGCCACGCAGAAGCCGTCCACTTACCAGCATCGCCGGTGACCACTGCCTGCCAGCCGCCTATTCGCAACCGACAGAACTTCGGCAAGGCGATCCGCACCTTCCTGGCCGGTTCTGGAAACCGCCAGATCACTCGCAGACCATCCTGCCACGTTTCCACTTCGCCACGCATCCGGTGCACATTAAGGAACGCATCCAGACTCAAACAGAAGGCTTCCTGATCCGCATCGCTCACCGTCACCGGCACCCAGGCGAGTTTCCATTCCGGTACACAGGTACTGCCCGGTTCCAGATACAATCGCAACTCTAGCATACCCCCAGCTACGGGACCAAACTCGAAGCTGCCGGCAGACTCTACGGTGCTGAGAACACGCTCGAAATCCTGGACGCCAACGAAACGCCCCAGCGGAGCCTCCAACGGCGACCATTCCTTCAGGTAAAGAGCCAGACTATTCGACCCATCCGTGCCACGAGCCGTCGCGCTTGCATCCCCGGCGAAACGCTCGTGCACCCTCGGCACAATCAGCCCCAGAACCAATACAGCTGCAGCGGCAAGCACACGTGCTCGCCTGACCTGAATCCCAGTCATCCCGCAATCGCTCGTCGTCATTGCTTCGCCCACTTGCATACCCATACTATACCCCAACACCAGCCTGGCTAACCCTCTGACACTCAGCATTCTGTTTCATTCATTGCTTATCCATACGCGTGCCCTGCCCACCCATACGGGCGGTACTCGTCTATCTGGCAGCCGGCATTTTGACTCATTGCTTACCCATACTGTACCCCGATACCAACCCCTAGCCAGGAGGCCCAACCCCATCCACAATCTGCCCAACGAACACTTGCACGTCTCCAACCGCGCTTATTACCAGCCAGTTCCAGGCCAACACGCACAGCTTTAAACTGCATCAGCGGTTGACCGTTATCATGCGGTTTAGTCGCATTCAACAGCCGTTACCTTTGACCTATTCCCAGCTTTCACGGAGGGACCCCCCGCATCTACGGTCTTGGAATCATCCTGGTTACGTCGGCCGGCTTGTTATTCGGGGGCTTATCGAGCACGGAGAACCCGCGAGTGGGTGTCCCTGACTTGGTGCAAGCAGACGTTTTTTGGGGGACAGTGCAAGCACGGAGAGAGAGTTGCCATGCGATACTCGCCAAGTTTGTGCCCAGTTTTTCGGGCACAGAGGGAGCACGGAGAGCCCGCCCAACTTACTTCGGGGGCTTGGAAAAGCTCCAGCTGGAACTGGGTCCGGTCTCCGTGGTAACCACGGAAAACCCGTCCGAGTTGCTTCGAGGCCCGCAAGGGGCTCGTTCATCGCCAGCACGCGGTTGGCTCCAATCGGCTGGGCCGAACGCCGCAACGTCGTGAGCGTGCGGTGTTCGAGGCTGAAAAAACGGGACTGTTCGTAAGCGGTTTTCCAGCCTGTGTTGGAAAATCGCCCGCGCCGAGCAAAGCTGGCGATGAGCCAGCACCCGCCACTGCCAAAACTGGGCATAAGTCAGACCGAATACCGCTGGCGGTACATAGTCGGGATGGTCGAGTGCGAGTTATTAAGTCTTGAACTATTAGGAGCAAAACCAGAATCCGCTGGCGGTGCGTAGTTGGATGCTCGAGCGCTAGGCCGCTGGCGTTCCTGAATGATGGCCGGCTGAAACCGACGCCCAGCATATACCGTTCGCGTCGGCATGTGGAACTTTATAGGTGCGTTGAATCGTACCCCTACATCGCAGTGGATGGCCCGGCGAAAAAATAGAGCCTGCCAGCCAAGCTCCGTACTCAGCAACGACACAAATATGCCTATCTGGCCGGCGGAAGCGTTAAGCCTGCCACCCAAACCTCCACCCACGTTCAGCCACAATTGCGAGCCAGATACAAGCGGACGTTGAACCATGAAGCGGCACTGCCGATGATGGCTTACGCCATTCGCCGCATATTTTTCACTCCACTCACGTTTTCGACATCAAGCCTGCTTCTTCTCAGCGGTCGGTGAAAGGGATGAATTTGGCGCGATCGCGGACGAGCGGGTGTTCGTCTGCGTGTAACTGCTTGACAAGTTCCGGCGTCCGCAGGAAGGGATATTTCAATAGCACATGCACCACATACCGCCGCGAATACCACGCCCCATCGTTAGCCAGCCGTTGCAAGTGATCCCGAGTCAGCTTGATCTCAGCAAACTGCCTATGTCCACGCTGCATTCGCCACGCTGTCGTCTCAACCAGGTGGTTGGTCAATTCGACTTCCTGTAACGTGAAACGGGTTGAACAGGAATTATATACCGCCCATTCATGTCTCCTAAATTCTTCCCAGGCTTCGCATGGGAGTTCCTCAAACAGGTATTCGATGAGCTCTCTTGGCACATCTTTTTTGTACTCCTGCAAAACCTGACCGTAGGTTCTTCTTTTCCACTCCTTCGGAACATCTAGCTGATAAGGGCATTCAGCAACACTATCTACAAGGCGAAGCAGATAGTGAGCCGTGATTGCCACAGACCTTCTCTCGTCCGGCTCCTCCGGGTCTCTCCACTTTTCCAGACTCCCATCAGGATAGCATGACAGATACTTCACCAGCTCGCTCCGCGCGTCGTCGTGATGGCCTAAAAGGAGCAAATGAACACCTTTGGCCTGCAGTTCTATAAAGGGAACCTTGTCGTGTGTTAGTAGGACCAGAACAGCCTGGATAAACTCCGCAGGACTGTCCAGGTAGACCTCGTTCAGAGTCCGAACGGGCACAGTGTCCTTCCCTGACATGACTTTATATGACTTTGTCTTCCGAACTTGTTCAACATTAAGTTTTGGCCGGTCTTGAGCCGAAGCTATGAGGAACCAGCCTAAACTCAACGAGCCTACGAACGCAAGCAGGAAATGCGGGAAATTTAGATGTGGGCCCCTGCACATAAGTGTTCCTCCTGTTAGTCAGAAGCCAAACCTAGCGCATATTCACACGCCCTAGAAAGCGGTTCCGAAGCTCCTCCTGAACAAATTGATCATCATCAATCGCTCTGTGGTCTAATTGTTGGCCAGGATTGATCTGCGGGGCGTTTACATTGCGATCGACATTGCTACCGGGAACCGGCGCTCCTTGGGGTCCCCCCAATTGCTGATAGTAATTGGCATGAAACTGAGTCCGCCGAGGCAGATTGGTTTCCGCTCTCGGAGGAACGGACCCATGTTCGATGGCATCCACATAAGCAGTAAACGGAACCACGAAGTGGCGCTGGAATGGATTTTGTGGGTTGGCGAGGTCCTGGTCAATCCGTGCCAGAAGGTTGCGGGTCGCTCCGCCGCCGTAACTGAAACCCATCACTACTAAATTGTTGATATTGTGGCGATTTACCGCGCGTAGCGCCCAGTCATAAGCCAGCCCTGTACCGGCTTGGTCCCCTCCACGCTGCTCGTTTTCACCAAACAGGTGCACGTCATAGCCATCCTCAGCATATAGCCGCTGCCTGGCAAAATTGAACAAACCGTTCCCTCTCTGATTCGTCATCGGATCAGGATTTTGTGTGAAGCCGCCAATTACGATGACCGTGGTTTGGAAGCGATAGAACGTCAGGCTGTCGGACTGGCCCACCACCTGTCCGTTGGCATTCCGTGCCTCGAAAGTCAACACCGCATTCACCGGCTGCTGCTGATCCCCTATCCATTCCACCCACAAGGTCGCCGTTCCCCCTTGCCCAAAATTGACCTTCACCTCATTAAGATTATTACCAAACAAACCGTTCCCGGGTTTCGCCGGCCCCGTCCAGACCTGCAGCACACCGGCACTCCGTTTCAAGTAATAGTCGATTCCCGCCGGTGGTTGTTGCACGCCAAACTGCAAGTCTATCCGCACCAGGTCATCCTCACCCGCCACCCCGTTGTTGTCGCGATAATCAGCCATCCCATCATTATCATCGTCATCGCCATTGAAGCGAATCCCCACGCCGGGATTATCCTCTTGATTGGCCGGTACCGGCGGCACCTGCTGCTCCTGCCGAGCTGCGTTCGGTGGCATAAACCGGTTGTACGGCCGATAGCCTGTCAGGTCTAATACTAAATTCTGAGGTGGCGGTTGCTGATTCGGCTTTACTTGCACCTGTACCTGAGCCACCGCAGAAGTGGCTCTACCATCGCTAACCTGGTAATAGAATTCATCCTCACCAGTGTATCCCGCTGCTGGAGTATAGACGAGCAATCCACCCAGGTCAACCATCTCACCATGCCGCGGCCCAGTTATGATTGTGTAGCTCAGAAGATCACCATCCGGATCATACGCTGCCCAGGCATACTCTGAACCGAGTGCCGGTTCAGCCATGATGCTCAGACTAAACATCACGAGGGTATCCTCAACCGTCTCGATAGACATATCTACCGCCACCGGGGCCCGATTCGAAATCTCGATGGTGACGCTCGCTATTTCACTAGCCGAGATACCATCCGACCAGTAATAAGTAAAGGTTTCCGCACCGACAAATCCTTCCGGCGGGATATAAGAGAAAGTTCCGTCTAATCCTAAGTACACCGAGCCCACGCCTGGTTCCGAATTCAAGAACGCATAAATCGGATCACCATCCGGATCATAACCATCCAGTTGGCCACTGACCAGCTGATTCCGATAAGTATGAACAACTGCTTGGTAAGCCACCGGTGCGCTGTTATACACATCTATCGAAACCGTCACCGTGTTGCCGGTGGTCAAGCCGTCCGACCAGGTGTAGGTGGAACTGTCGGCGCCGATGTAGTTCGTGTTCGGTGTGTACGTAAAGGTGCCGTCGGGATGGAATGTTAGTTTACCGTTGGTCGGGCCCGTTGGTGGGGCCGGAGGCTGATTACGCCGAGAAAACGCCGGGGCTTGAAAGCATTGGCACGGTAATAGCGTCGCCGTCGGGATCGTTGCCGTATACGGAGACGCTCAGTCCGTGATTAGTGGAGGCACAAAAAATGGGCTAAGGGAGTTAACTCTGCTTGGCCGATGCCGCAAAAAAAATCTGAGTGTTTCCTTGCCTTCTCAGTCCTGAGAGCGAATTGTTTATATAGTTGTTCGCTATAAGCGCGGTAATCATTCAAGACCAATTAGCTTCAACTGCGACAGTTTCCAGGGCAGGTCTTTGGAGGCGGGATCCTCGGCCTTGCCAGAGACAAATTCTATATCACAGGGACCTATTTGGCATTGAATGATCCATTTTTCGGATTTCGCATCCCAACGCAGGTCGGTAAGTTTGATTCCCCGTCTTCCGAGCAGCTGTTGGGATTCCCAATCCGCAAGACCCACGAATAGAGAGAGTTTTTCCCCGAGCGTAATTTGTATCGAGCCTTCAACGCTGATCGGCAAGCTGTGCTGCCAGATGCTAGAAAAATACCTATGATGAACGATACTTTCCAACTGCCGTTCCTCCGGTTTTGCAGGCAACTTTGGTGGTGCGTCCGGGTCCCTAAGTGTTTTGCTCAGATCAAGCTGGTAAAACGCAATCTCACTCGGTCCGGCGATGAACGCCAGGCCTATACGGTCGCGGTCTCGGGCTACCACTCGGAAGTCGCGGGGTATATATTTTGGCTTAGTAAATTGGGTGTCGCGATAATTTTCAATATAGTTAACTTTCCAGACCTCTCTGCGTTCCAATTCGCTACTAACCACTCCACGCAGCACCACCCAAATCGCCTTGTAGGTTGTCCCCGGCGGGGCACCGTAATCATACTCCATTTTAACCTCTTCCATGTAAATCTCGAACTTGCGATTATCAGGCAATGGAAACGTAGCCACAGGCTTATTCGGAGAGCTACTCACCGGCTTACCCTCATTCGGCAAGAGCCTAGTCGTGCAGGCGAGGAAGAAAATTAATCCTGACGCGAATGCTGCTAATTGTTTTACACCTCTCAGCATGGTTGACCTCCTTAGCGGTTCGTTATGGTTGCAGTTGAGTGATGAGGCGTTCTGCAACTGCAGCTAGGAATCACAACTCCACAAATCTTGTTTCTATCCTTTTAGGGTCGTTCTTCTTGTAAAAGGTGCCGCCAAACCTGTCCTGTCCGAATCCATCTAGAGAAGCGTTTTCCCAGGCGTCTTGCGTCCTAAATGGGCCAGTGCCATAAGACGGATCGTAGTATTGACCTTTAAGACGCACAATATAATGGTTGTAAAAATTGCTAGGGGGATCATCGTTTCCTTGTCCAGGAACGCCTCTCAGTTCCGTTACGTCAGTAGAGCGATAAATGTATGGTTTCGTCGCAGGCGAGGTCGGTTTGCCAAAGCGCCAGTTCTTTACTAGTATCCGAGTCTCGGCAGGCAGTCCGTCAGGCGTCATTGGACGGCCAGCAGCATTGACTGGTTCGTCTATGTTGAATACATGCACTCGTTTCACGTCGGTTATACCTTGGGCGAGCATGATATCCCTCAAAAAGTACGCCCAGGAGCCGCACTGCCCGTTTGCGTGGGCTAAAAGTTGCTGTGTGTTGACCGCAGTGGCCCTGCCGCCATCCCAGTACCTCAATTGAGTGCCATCCACCCGGCGGACTTCCCGATCAGTGAAATCACTCCAAATTGCTGAGATAACATCCGATTCGTTTGCTTTGCCGTCAGCGTTCTTCGAGCCCAGATGCACCAGGGTATGGTATAAGTTCACCCCTGGTTTGAGGGCAGGGTCGGCAAAAGTAAGGTACAAAGGATTTTGCGTGGTCCCGGCCTTCGTCCAGGTTGAGTTGGCGCGCTGGCTGTCGGAGGTGGCTTGCCAGTCCAGCCTGAAGAGATTTGCACCAACGTAAGCTTGCACCACATTCGGAAATGCCACCGGCGACTCCGTCTCGTCAAGCACGAGTTCAGTCGGGTTCGTCGGGTCCACGCGCACAGCCTTCGGCCCTACGTGAATCTGGAATCCCGTCGCAGGGTCCGCCGGCCCCGTCGCCATCACATAAATCGGGCCGCCACCCCACGCAGTATCTAAGACGAACCGGGCACTCACTTTTAACGTTGCACCCCGGGTGTAAGCGTATGGCCAGCTATGCTCACCCGCATCCTCCGCATCCCCGTCTAAGTTTGTGTCCAACCAGTGTTCCGAACTATAGGCCACGTCGGGAGCTATTGCTCCAGTCGGGTCCAGCTCCGGGTCCCGGTACACGGTATGCCCGCCGCTGAACGTTACCGACCGGCTACCAAGGATTTTAGCCGTGTGAACAACGACCGTTTGTGTCGCCTCGGCAACGCCATCACTAACGGTGTACGTGAACGAGTCGTCCCCAGTGTGGTCGGCAGCTGGATAATAAGCAAAATCACCGTTGGGATTCATCACCAGATGAGCACCGGATGGGAGTCGCATCCACTGCGGGAGTGGCTGATCGTCAATCTTGACCACGCGTAAGCTATCGCCATCGGCGTCCGTATCGTTCGCCAGGACGTTTCCCCAAACGGCACTCCCCGCCAGGACGTAATACTCGTCATTTACAGCCTCCGGAGCAGTGTTATGAACAGCAATCCAAGCCATAGCCAGGCCTAAAGCTATACCATCCGTAAACCCAAATACAAAAGCATCCGTGCCAGTATAACCAGCCGCCGGTGTATATATAAATCTGCCATCATCATTCAATACCACCGTGCCATTCGTCGGAGCGGAGATTGATTACGCCCAGAAAACGCTGGGGCTTGAAAGCATTGGCACGGTGATAGCTTCGCCGTCGGGATCGTAGCCGTAGAGCTGGCCGACCAACTCGCGGTCGTGCAGCACGCTGAAGCTGGCGTCGTAGGCATACGGCGCGTTGTTCGTGATCAGGATGTTAACCATCGCGGTGTAGCTGTCTAAGTCGTCGCTAATCGTCAGGCTGAACGAGTCGGTACCAGTAAAGTTTGGCGGTGGGGTATAGCTAAATGTGCCGTCCGCCCATACGGTTAGCGAGCCACCCGACGGCAGGCTCATCGGCTCCCCGTAACTAATCGCCTGACCGTTGATGTGAGTAATGCGTATCGCGTCGCCGTCCGGATCATAAGCACCACTAAGTAAGTTGCCCATTAAGTCCCGATCGTGCAGGATACTAAACTCCTGGTCGCCTAACTGCGGCATATTGTTGAACACATTGATAGTTACCCAGGCCGTGCTCTCAGATTCCCCGTCGCTGATCGTATAGCTAAAACTTACCTGCCCCTTATATCGCAGCGTCGGCGTAAAGGTGAAACTGCCATCCTGCTCGACGGTGAGATAACCGTAAATCAAGTCGCCATCCTGCAAGGTAATCTGCGTGCCGGGTGTATAGGTCTGACCGTTGATGCGGGTGATGCTTAGTGTGTTGGCGTCGGGATCGTAATCGTTCGACAGGAGGTTGGCGAACAGTGTGGTGTCGTGCAACAGGTCGAACCAATCGTCCGCGGCGAAGGGCGAACTATTGCCTAAACCGTTGGGAGCATTGCGATCCTCTAACATTTCGACCCTCAACCGAACCTGACTCGGCGGACTTAGATGCCGATTGCGTTTGAGCCGACTCCAGAGTTCACACCACCAGGCGCGCAATCGCCCGTGTGTGTGTGTGCTCGTTCCAGGCACACACAGCGGTCAACGAAGCTCATCATGGCTAGCCTCCTCTTGGGAACAGACCGAAGGGGAAATCTGCGTCGGGTCGCCTGATGCCCGCGTGCCCGACTCCCGATAGGCACCGACCGAAGTGGAGACGGCCACCAACCGCAGCCCAAGCGACTGCAATCGCAGGTAAAGCAACCGCAATCGCAGCTCAAGCGACCGCAATCGCAGGTGAAGCGACGGCAATCCAAGCTGAAGTTACCAAAAACCACGCCGCCCTCCGGAGCAAACGACAAAAATTTTTACTGCGGCGGTAATTTTCGGCAAGTTGCGGACTGTGCATAGGTTACGGAGGCGGCGGACGGGCCCGATCCGGCAATTGTGCGAAACGCAGAAAGGGGACCCGACAAAGGGGCCCATAGCCAAGGCAAACTCTAATCCCGGGTCAGGGCGAGAAAGTGCTTTTCGACCGGTGCGGAATGTAAAGGGAGAAATACAGACCAACATGTCGAGCATTCATGGTCGCGAAAAAGTGTTATTCGGCCGGTGCGGAATGTAAAAGGAGAACAGAGTCAGCGGGGCTAATACTTAGGGAGGATGTTTTTGATGCCTTCGTCGAGGGGCATCTTATCGGGCCAGCCTTCGGTTTCTTTGAGCAAGCGTTCTAATTCCGCCTGTAATTCAGCGACCTTACCGGCGTATTTAGGATCATCAATCAGGTTATGGCGTTCCAGGGGGTCGCTTTTGAGGTGGTATAGTTCTGCCTTGTGTCGGTCGGGTTTACCGTCGCCGTGAGGATAACGGATGTATTTCCACTCTTCGGTACGCACGCCGCGAACGTTGGGAGTATAGGGGAACTCTTTTTCGTAGTTATACTCGTAAAGCCAGCTGGTGCGCCAGGGAATCGCTCGCCCTTGCAGCAAAGGTTTCCAGGAGCGTCCGTGACAGTATTCCAGGGGTTTTGCGCCGCAGATATCTAAGATGCTGGGAGCAAGGTCTATATTGAGTACCATCTGCTCGACAGTTGAGCCGGGACGTGCCAGTTTCGGATAGCGTACTAATAAAGGGACGCGGATACTCTCCTCGTACATAGTGCGTTTATCCACGCGGCCGTGCTCACCGAGAGCAAAGCCGTTGTCGCTGGTGAAAATGATCACGGTGTTGTCGAGCTGGCCGGTGGTTTTCAAGGTCTCGTAAATACGGCCGACACTGTCATCCACGGAAACCAGCGTGGCGAGATAATAACGCACGAATTTCGGATACTCTTTCAAGCCGTACAAGGGGCCCCCGATACCATGCCAGGTAGGGCGACACAATTTGAGCCATTCCGGTTTGCCGGTGTAATCATCGGCGGTAACCGGTCGTGAAACCGGTTGGGCGTCGAAAATCCGCTCATATTTAGGTTCCGGAACGATCGGCCCGCCATGGGGAGCTTTGTGTCCGAGGATGAGCAGGAAGGGTTTGTTTCTTCGTTGCCGCAGCCAGTTGACCGCGTAATCGGTAATCACGTGGGTATAGTAGCCTTTGATGAGCTGACGCTGGCCATTGATGTTGAACTCGTTGTCGAAGTAATTTCCCTGTCCGCGATGGCTCATCCAGAAATCGAAACCCGGGCGAGGCTGATCCTCCTGTTCGCCCATGTGCCATTTGCCGATATAGGCAGTTTCGTAGCCGAGCTCGTGCAAACGACGGGGATAGCTGGGAAGGTGGTTGGGGTAATCGGTGAAGTTATTGAGAACCCCGTGGCGATGGGCATACAGTCCGCTCAGCATCGAGGCCCGACTCGGCGAGCATAAAGCTGTGGTGACAAAGGCATTGGTAAACCGCACTCCCTCGTGAGCCAGGCGGTCTATGTTGGGCGTCTTGAGAAACGGATGGCCGGCACAACTCATGGCATCCCAGCGCTGATCGTCGGTAATGATGACCAGCACGTTGGGGCGATCGGGTTCGGCTGCGAAAAGGCCGGTGGTTACCAGCAGCCCGCTCAAGAGCATTATCCAGGACACAAGCCGACGCATAGTTCTCTCCTCCTGGCCAGTTGGTTTTCGGACATGGCTATTGTGTATGCGACAGGGCCAGTGGCCAGGCTCGGCACAGAGCCGCCGCATTTTGTTCCAAGCATGCCGCCTAACCCGAAAGGTACTTGTCTTGTGCGTGAGCGGCAATAACCTAAACGGTAGCGGCCAGTTCCGGCGGAGTACCACAAGGGAGTCAGCCATGGCGCGGCGGTCGGGCAAGGCAAAGAAGCAGGGCAAGACAACCAGGGTATCCCGGCGGCGGAGCAAACGCCCTCCCTCAGACCACACAACGCAACCCCAACAGGAGCACGAAATGGAAGCTGAACCTCAATCCCCTTTGCAGGAAGCTCGTCAAGAAGAGACCGGTGAAGAAGCTGCCGCCACGAAGGTCAAGAAACCTCGCAAGGTGGCCAAGCCGAAAGCTGCTGTCCGGATGCGTGTGGTTTGGGGCGTGTTCAGCAGTTCCGTGCAGTGCGTGCAGACTTTTCCGTATCCGCAGAAACGAGAAGCGGAGACGCTGGCCGCCAAACTGACCGCCGAGAAAAAATCGCCTTATTTCGTGCAACCGATCAAAGAACCGATCCCTGAAGAATCTGCCGCCGACTAAAGCATTGGTCTGCGGCAGATACCGAGCGCCAGTAAATTTGCCGAGAAAGACGGTGCGGAGGAAGGGCGTTATTCCGGCCGCTCGGAGATGAGGGTGAGTATCCGCCGCAATTTGGGACCGATGAATAGCACGTTGCGCACGGTAAGTTCGTCCTGCGAGATTTCCGGAGAGCGCAGGCCGGGCACCATGACCAGATCGCCGCTGCCCAGACCGAGAATGACATGGCGGAACAGGTCATCCCGCAGCTTATCGAAGTGCATACCGGTGGTGTCATAGGATTTGACTGCACCGGTCAACCACCAGATGTGCCGCACCTGTCCCGGGGCGATTTCCCAGTAACTGAGCCGGTCATAAATGAAAAACGCAACAGCCCACAAAATAAGCAGCACCGTTGAGAAAAACATGTAAAAGCCCATGTTCATGTGGATGGAAAGCAAGCCGAACCAGTCCGATATCTTGTCCCACCATCCCATCAGCGAGAAAAACAATCCCAGCGCGATGACCAGCAACATCACCACCATCGAGTAAAGACCGCGCAACGGTACATTGGTGATGAAAATGACCAGAAGCAGCAGAATGGTGTACAGCACGCCGGGATTTTTATCTTCCGTGACGCGCTCGCGCAACAAGAATTCGCGTCCCTTCTTTTGCTGGTCATCGGCTTTGGGGTCGCCCACTTGAGCGATAATTCGGCTGCGGGAGTTTTCGCCGACCAGTCGCACTTCCATTTTGCCGTGCTCTTTCAGCTCGCGGGCGCGAACCGGCAGTAGATACGTATCGCTGAACCAGGTGTAAATGCCGAACGCATAGCCGAAGACCCAGAGCGGCCAGAAGTAGAAGATCATGGAGTGGCCATAAATGCGTATGGTTTTCACTTCGCCCGGAACTGCAGGTTTCTGGCTCATGGTTGGCTCCGCAATTCGCCCCTTGCCGAGCCGGGCCGGGTTCGATCGCGGCAGGTCACCCGCCCGCGGCATCTGGGGCTGATATGCTCTTATGTTGCCGCAAAGCTGCGATTTGTCAAGGAAAAACCGCCATCAGGGATGCTCACTGGATCAATCGCCGATCGCCGGTGAAAATTGTCGGGGATGGGCCTGACCACGAAAATCCGCCAGAGGCAATCCCGATGGTGCTAAAATAAAAAGCGTGGCTTACCAACAACAGGAGCGAAGCGCATGGGACTTTCTTTATCGGCGATGGCGCGGCAGATTCAACCGTCGGCAACGCTGGCGGCTGGAGCAAAGGCCAGGCAACTGCGAGCCAGCGGTGTGACGGTGTACGATTTCAGCCTCGGCGAACCGGATTTTGCCACTCCGGAACACATTTGCCGGGCCGCTTTCGAAGCGATGCAAAAAGGCTATACGCATTACACACCGGCCAACGGGATTCCGGAATTGCGTTCGGCCATCGCCGCGTGGTACGACCGCCACTACGGTATCCGCTACAGTCCTGAAGAGGTGATCGTTTCCAGCGGTGCCAAACACGCTATTTACAACGTGGTAGCGGCTCTGTGCGGGCCGGGCGACGAAGTGATCATGCCGGCTCCCTGCTGGGTGAGTTATTGCGACATTGTTCGCATGACCGGGGCCCAACCGGTACTGGTGCCGACCGACCCGCAGGATCATTTCAAACTTACCCCGTCGCAATTGCGTTCCGCCCTTACGCCGCGATCGCGGTTGCTGTTGCTTAATTCGCCGAACAATCCGACCGGGGTGGTGTACACCCGTGCCGAGTTGCAAGCCCTGGCCGATGTCGTGCTCGATTCACCGCTGGCAGTGCTCAGCGATGAGATTTACGAATATCTGGTGTACGACGGTGCCCAGGCCACATGCTTTGCGACCCTGCGGCCGCAATTGCGCGAGCGAACCTTCACGGTCAGCGGCGTGAGCAAAACCTATGCGATGACCGGCTGGCGTATCGGCTGGGCCTGCGGTCCTGCCGAAATAATCCGCGCCATGGGCAATATCCAGAGCCAGCAGACCGGCAATCCCTGCTCGATCAGCCAGTATGCAGCGCTGGCGGCATTGACAGGCGATCAGAGTTGTGTGGAGCAGATGCGCCAGGAAATGGCACGCCGAAAACAATTTGTCTGCCAGCGACTGCAGGAGATTCCGGGAGTGCGGTTGATTCCGCCGCAGGGAGCGTTTTATGCGTTTTTTGATGTCTCGGCCCATTTTGGCAGGCGCTGGAACGGTCAGGTCGTGAACAACTCTGCGGAATTCTGTCTGGCGGCTCTGGAGCTGGCCCATGTGAATCTGGTGCCGGGCTCGGCTTTTGGCAGAGAAGGATATGTTCGCCTGTCTTTCGCCTGCCCGCTTGCCGATCTGGAGGCGGGTCTGGATGCGCTGGCAAAATTCCTGAAGCGCTGATGATCGGGTTGCCGGGCAGGCGCGAACGAGAGTAAAACCGGGTCGCTCTCCACCGCACACGAGGGCACGAGCATGCTTTACCTCACGGAAGCGGAAGTGCAACAAATCCTGAGCATGGAGCTGGCTCTCGAGGCGGTGCGCGACGCCTTCCGCGCCTGGGGACTGGAAGAAGCGGAATGTACGCCGCGGCAACGGTGTCAGACCGATCATGCCATGCTGCACACCATGTCGGCGGCGATTAAGCGGATAGGAGCGGGAGGTGGAAGTCCGTTGCGGTCGGGCGGCTATCTCGGTTTCAAAGCCTACCTGACCAGTCGCCAGGGTGCCCATTTCCATGTGGTGCTGTATCAGGAAGGCACGCTGCGACCGCTGGCCTGGCTGGAGGCGGATTATTTAGGTCAGGTGCGCACCGGAGCGGTCAGCGGATTGGCCACGGAACTGTTAGCCCGGCCCGATGCCAGCGAAGTTGGAGTGTTCGGTAGTGGCCGGCAGGCACGCACACAACTCTGGGCCGTCTGTTGCGTTCGTCCGATACGCTGCGTCCATGTTTACAGCCCCCAGCCGGAACATCGCCTTCATTTCGCCGAAGAAATGAGCCGTCGGCTCAACGTCGAGGTGCATCCCGTTTCCCGTCCGGATCTCGCCGCCGCAGACAAGGATATCGTCATCACCGCTACCAGTAGCCGCGACCCGGTGCTGCGCGGGGACTGGCTGGCCGAAGGAACGCATCTGAACGTCATCGGCTCGAATTTCCTCAGCAAAGCCGAGATCGATCCCGTTACCATCCGCCGTGCCGATGTGATTGTCGTGGACAGCAAGGAGCAATGTCGGCGAGAAGCCGGAGATTTTGTCGCTGCTCTCGAAGAAGGTTCGCTTCACTGGTCGGATGTGTATGAACTCGCCCAGGTGCTCATCGGTCGCTATCCCGGACGCCGCAAGCCGGAACAGATCACGCTTTTCAAGTCGGTCGGTGTAGCTCTGGGCGATGTCGCGATTGCCGCCCGAATCTATGAACTGGCTCGGCAACAGCAGATTGGACGTGAGGTGCCACCGTGACCGATGTACCTGCGGACCCCGGGAAACCGACTCCCCAGGCCGAACCCCGGCGTTCTGATCTTTCCCGCCCTTCTCCTCCTCGCTCGCCGCGGCAGACGCTTTCCTACCTGCGTGGTCTGCTCGAAGCACACGGTTTGCGTCCCAAAAATAAACTCGGCCAATCGTTCCTGATCGATCTCAACTTCCTCGACTTCATGGTGCGTCAGGCCGAGCTCTCCAGAGCCGACCTGGTGATCGAAGTCGGCAGCGGTACCGGCAGCCTCACGGCAAAACTGGCCGAACAGGCGGGACACGTGCTGAGCGTGGAAATCGATCCCGGCTTCTTCGCGCTGGCTCAGGAAAACACCGAGCAATTCGACAACGTTACCCTGCTGCTGGCGGACATTCTGGAGAAAAAGAGCCGCCTCAATCCTGAAGTATTGCAACATCTGCAACGCCTATTGCAATCGGGACACTGGCAACGCTTGAAACTGGTTTCCAATTTGCCGTTCGTCGTCGCTACGCCGGTCATCGTCAACTTTCTGTTGACCGACCTGCCGCTGCAAATGCTCCTGGTAACTATCCAGTGGGAATTGGCAGCGCGGCTGGAGGCATCGCCCGGCACCAAGGATTACAGCGCCGTCAGCGTCATCGTGCAAGCGCTGGCCGACGTGCAGGTGCTCAGACGAATGCCACCGCAATTGTTCTGGCCCCGGCCCAAAGTGGATTCCGCGCTGGTCAAAATCATACCGCGACCGGATAAGAAGGCGGCCATTCCCG
This sequence comes from Gemmatales bacterium, assembly GCA_041640595.1. GTDB lineage: Bacteria > Planctomycetota > Planctomycetia > Gemmatales > HRBIN36 > HRBIN36. Next base: position 624,310 of record JBEPZY010000003.1, read on the forward strand.
ACCTGCCCTGGTTCCATCGCCTGGTGCGCGACATTTACCTGCACCGTCGCAAGAACCTCCGCAGTGCTCTCGAACCGCTTTACAAGGGTCAGCTCACCCGTGAGCAACTCGACGAGTTGCTTCGCCAGCACGGCTTCGATCCCCACGGTCGCGCCGAAGCCCTTTCCGTTGCCGAGCATATTCGCCTGAGCACAATTTTGCCACGTTACGAACATCCATCCGCCGAAAGCCAGGACGCGGACACCGAATCGGACTGAACACCGGCCCCGTTCATGCCAGTTGCACCGAACAAACACCGCGCAACCAGGAGCGGCTGGCGTGAGCCAGCCGTGGTTCGAGAAACGCGTTTGCAGCGGTAACACCGCAATTGTCGCGCAGAGGCCACCAGTCGGTGGTCTGTGCACGGACACCGTTGCAACTGCGTTACTCACACCCACGGCGGGCTGACGCCCGCCGCTCCTGCTGGTACGTTCGCGAGTCGGCGAACAGTGCTCGATTTTTGCGATAGCCCATTGTATCACCCGCCACGGCGGGCTGACGTCCGCCGCTCCTGGGAATGCGCGTTCGTGCATCGCACAAATCGTTTTTCCGCCGACAAACGTTCGCAACTCAACACAAGAGCGGGGGGCGTAAGCCCCCCGTGGTGCGGGAGCCGATTGTGCAGTGGCAAACGTAACCACTCCACGGAGATCGCTCGCCATTGCAGATGCGTTTTTCGATACCACGGCGGGCTGACGCCCGCCGCTCCTGGGAATGTGCGTTCGTGCATCGCACAAATCGTTTTTTTCCCCGACAAACGTTCGCACTGCACCAAGAGCGGGGGGCGTAAGCCCCCCGTGGGATACAAAACGCCGTTGCAAATCGCAACCGCTTTTCTGCGGCAATCTGCGCGCGGGCAATCAGGAGCGGCTGACGTGAGCCAGCCGTGGTTCGAGAAACGCGCTTGCAGCGGCAACACCGCAATTGTCGCGCAGAGGCGACCAGTCGGTGGTCTGTGCACGAACACCGTTGCAACTGCGTTACTCATACCCACGGCGGGCTGACACCCGCCGCTCTTGCGAATGTGCGTTCGTGCATCGCACAAATCGTTTTTTCCCCGACAAACGTTCGCACTGCACCAAGAGCGGGGGGCGTAAGCCCCCCGTGGGATGTTCTCGGTATGCGAACTCGAAACGCGGAAATCCAACGCGTTGCCGTTGCCAACGTGGTTTCCGACCAGCGGCAGGCTGACGCCGGTCTCTGAACGAAAGCGCCCGCAATTGCAATAACGTTACTCATACCCACGGCGGGCTGACACCCGCCGCTCTTGTTGGTACGTTCGCGAGTCGGCGAACAGTGCTCGATTTTTGCGATAGCCCATTGTATCACCCACCACGGCGGGCTGACGCCCGCCGCTCTTGGGAATGTGCGTTCGTGCATCGCACAAATCGTTTTTCCGCCGACAAACGTTCGCAACTCAACACAAGAGCGGGGGGCGTAAGCCCCCCGTGGGATGTTCTCGGTATGCGAACTCGAAACGCGGAAATCCAACGCGTTGCCGTTGCAACCGTGGTTTGCGACCAGCAGCAGGCTTACACCGGTCGCTGGACGAAATCGCCCGCAATTGCAACTGCGTTACTCATACCCACGGCGGGCTGACGCCCGCCGCTCCTGGGAATGCGCGTTCGTGCATCGCACAAATCGTTTTTTCGCCGACAAATGTTCGCCCTGCACCAAGAGCGGGGGGCGTAAGCCCCCCGTGGGAAACAAAACGCCGTTGTCAATCGCAACCGCTTTTCTGCAGCAATCCGCGCGCGGGCAACCAGGAGCGACTGGCGTGAGCCAGCCGTGGTTCGAGAAACGCGTTTGCAGCGGTAACACCGCAATTGTCGCGCAGAGGCCACCAGTCGGTGGTCTGTGCACGGACACCGTTGCAACTGCGTTACTCATACCCACGGCGGGCTGACGCCCGCCGCTCTTGCTGGTACGTTCGCGAGTCGGCGAACAGTGCTCGATTGTTGCGATAGCCCATTGTATCACCCGCCACGGCGGGCTGACGCCCGCCGCTCCTGGGAATGCGCGTTCGTGCATCGCACAAATCGTTTTTTCGCCGACAAACGTTCGCACTGCACCAAGAGCGGGGGGCGTAAGCCCCCCGTGGGATGTTCTCGGTATGCGAACTCGAAACGCGGAAATCCAACGCGTTGCCGTTGCCAACGTGGTTTCCGACCAGCAGCAGGCTGACGCCGGTCTCTGAACGAAAGCATCCGCAATTGCAACTGCGTTACTCATACCCACGGCGGGCTGACGCCCGCCGCTCTTGTTGGTACGTTCGCGAGTCGGCGAACAGTGCTCGATTTTTGCGATAGCCCATTGTATCACCCACCACGGCGGGCTGACGCCCGCCGCTCCTGTTGGGCCGACCTTGATTCGCAGCTTACGTTACCACCGATTCACTAGCGGTTTCACTGCGGAGGCAGCGGTGGATTTGCCGCAATGCCTGGCGTAGCCGCTGTTCATTTTCGACCAGTGCCAGGCGCACGTAACCTTCTCCCGCTTCCCCGAAACCGCGGCCCGGACTGACCGCGACTTCCGCTTCTTCGAGCAACTTCATGGCAAAGTCGAAGGAACTCAGATGCTGCCAGGCCGGCGGATATTTGGCCCAGACGAACATGCCCGCCTTCGGCGTTTGCAGTTCCCAGCCTCCTCGCCGCAATCCCTCCACCAGCACATCGCGGCGACGTTGATAAACCAGGGCCTGGCGTTGCACGGCTTCCTCGCATTCCCGTAACGCAACTATCGCCGCGATCTGAATCGCCTGGAAAATTCCGTAATCGTAATAGCCTTTGATGGTGGCCAGGGCGCGGATCATCTCGGCGTTTCCAGCACAAAAACCGATCCGCCAGCCGGCCATGTTGTACCCTTTGCTCATGGTCGTTGTTTCCACACCGACTTCCTTGGCGCCGGGCACCGAGAGAAAGCTTGGCGGCTGGTAACCATCGAAGCCGACATCCCCGTAGGCAAAATCGTGGATCACCATAAAACCGTACCGTTTCGCCAGCCTCACCACTTCCACGAAAAAGTCCCGTTCGACAACCGTTCCCGTCGGATTGTGCGGGAAATTCAGCACCAGCAACTTCGGTCGCGGATAAAGATGCTCCGCCATCATGGCCACACGAGACAGGAAAGTCTCCGGCTGGGTGCAATCGAGGCTGATCACATTGCCCGAAGCCAGGTACACCGCATACACATGGATCGGGAAAGAAGGCGCGGGCACGATGGCCGTGTCGCCCGGCCCGATCAAAGCCAGGCACATGTGGCTGAACGCTTCCTTCGAGCCGAGGCAGGCGATGACTTCCGTTTCCGGGTCGAGCCGAACCCCGTGTTTGCGTTCATAGCGCCGGGCCACTTCCCGACGAAGGTTGTACAACCCGGCACTGACGGAATAGCGATGATTGCGGTCATCGTGAGCCGCCTCGCAGAGTTTCTCGATAATCAGCGGATCGGGCACATCCGTCGGGTTGCCCATGCCCAGGTCAATAATGTCCCGGCCTTCGCGGCGCTTTTGATATTTCAGGGCATTGAGCTTGGCGAAAAGGTAGGGCGGCAGGCGTTTGACCCGGTCCGCTACCTGCACCACAAATGGCTCCGAAGATTCGTTCCTGGTCTGGCTCATGTTGGACTTTTTCTCCTGGCACGAAAAAGGAGACCGGCCCGCCTGGTATCGCAGTTGCTCGGCACATTACCGCGTGGGCCCGGAACACATCGCTATAATGCCGTTCGGACGAATCTTCCGAAAAGCATCCTTGGGCATTGTAGCTCGGAAGCGCAGATATGGCTGCCGTACACGTCCTGGTGCTGCGTGCTCCCGGGGCCAACTGTGACGAAGAAACGCAATTTGCTTTTCAACTGGCTGGTGCCCAGGCGGAGCGCGTCCATATCGGTCGGCTGCGCGAAAATCCCCGTTTGCTCCGCCATTACCAGGTTCTGGCCATTCCGGGTGGTTTCACCTACGGCGATGACGTGGCCGCTGGCAAAATTTTGGCCAATCAGCTTCGTTTCTACCTCGCCGAGGAATTGCAGCGTTTTCGCGACGAGGGCAAGCTGATCCTGGGCATCTGCAACGGTTTTCAGGCCTTGCTTAAAGCAGGCTTGCTCGTTCCGCCTATTCGCGTCCCCAAGTCCGTACTGTGCGTAATCGGCGAAGCTGCGGATCAGGAAGAAGTGGAGGTGATCCCGGCGACGCTGGCGGCCAATGCGCACGGCCGATTCGAGGATCGCTGGGTCTTTCTGGCCACTCAGCCCAACCACTGTCCGTTTCTGGCCGGTTACGACCGCTGGCAGGCACCGGTAGCGCACGGGGAAGGCCGCTTTCTTTGCCCTCACCACAGCGTCTGGCAGGAACTGGAACGTCGTGGCCAGCTTGTGCTTCGTTATGTGGACGCCGAGGGCCAGCTCGCTGGTTTTCCCTTCAATCCGAACGGTTCCCAGGGCAACGTCGCCGGCATGTGCGATCCCACAGGCCGCGTTCTTGGACTGATGCCCCATCCGGAACGCCATGTCTTGCCGACGCACCATCCGCACTGGCCACGCCGCGGTCTTGCCGTTGAAGGTGACGGTCTGCGCCTCTTTCGCAATGCCGTTCGCTATTTCACCTGATGTTATTCCCCCTCGATCGCCTCCAGTCTCGAAACTTGCCGACCGCTTCGGCCAGCTCGACCCGCCGCCTGCCTCCGTTATTTTTTCGCCCGTGCCCGAAACCAAGGTCGCCAACCTTATCCCGGCGGGCAAGCAACCTGCCAGACATTGCCCAGCGCCCTTGCTAAAATGCCCGGCGATCCAGCACAAATTTCGCCCAATAACCGATGCTGCTTCTGCAGCAGCCGTCGGGCCTTCTCTTAGGAGCTACCTATGCCACGTGCAGTCCTTACCACCGCCTTGATTCTCGCTAGCCTATCGTGGGCAACTGCTCAAACCAGGCCACCCAACATTATTATCATCCTGGCCGACGACTTAGGCTATGGCGATCTAAGTTGTTATCATGCCGCTAAATTCCGCACGCCGCATATAGATCAGTTAGCAGCCCAGGGAGTACGCTTTACTCACTGCTACGCTCCTTTCCCTTACTGTGCGCCTTCGCGTGCCACGCTCCTGACAGGCCGCTATCCTTTTCGTCACGGCCTGCAAGCCAATCCGTTTCCGGGTGGCGATCCCTTAGTAAAGAACGCCGATCACCTCGGCCTGCCCGCTTCCGAACTTACACTCGCCAGGCTCCTCCAGCAGAAAGGTTATGTGAGTTTAGCTATCGGTAAATGGCACTTAGGACATCAGCCTCAATTCTGGCCGACACGCTTTGGCTTTGATCATTATTTCGGCATCCCTTACAGCAATGACATGCACCCCGTTCGACTGTATGAAGACGAGAAGGTTGTTGAATACCCTGTGGTGCAGGCGACCCTTACCAGACGCTATACGGAAAGAGCTATCCACTTTATTAAGGAAAATGCCAGCCGTCCTTTCTTCCTTTATTTGGCCCACGCTATGCCTCATAAGCCCCTGGCTTGTTCCGAGGACTTTTACGGTAAAACGGGCATGGGACTGTATGCCGACACTTTAGCGGAATTAGACTGGAGTTGCGGCCAGCTCCTCGACACCCTTCGCCAGTTAGATCTGGATAAACATACCCTGGTGGTCTTTACCAGCGATAACGGTCCCTGGTATGGCGGGAGTACGGGGGGATTGCGTGGCATGAAAGGACAAACCTGGGAAGGCGGTGTGCGCGTCCCGTTGATTTTCTCGATGCCGGGTCGGCTGCCGACCGACCGCACCATTGACGTCCCGGTTATGCTCGGCGACATCTTTACCACCTGCCTGTACGCCGCCGGTGTGAATCCGCCTCAAGATCGCGTCATTGATGGTGTTAACCTCTGGCCTCTTATGGCCGAGGGTAAACCGCTGGCTCGAGAGGCGATCTATATATTCCGTGGCCCACAATTAATGGCTATACGGCAGGGAAAATGGAAATTGCATGTCGCAGCACCTCAACCGCCTAAATTCAAGGTCTATAAACCAGGCGACCCCTATAAAGACCCGCGGGGCCCTGACGGTGTGCGAATCCTTGCACCTTATGAACAGCCTCATCCCAGCCAGTATCCAGGACTGCTCACCGGCGATCCGGTTACAGAGATTGGTTTATTCGACCTGGAAAACGATCCCGGCGAGCAGCATAACCTTGCCGAAAAGTACCCAGAAATCGTCCAGAAGTTAAGCGCCTTAGCTGACGGCGTGCGTAAGGAGATGCAGAAGGAAGCCAGGCAACGCATGCGCCCTCATTGAATTGAAAGGATCAGTCGCCTTTTCCGAGTATTTGGAGCCTCAACCTATCAGGCGGACTTTCCTATGTGCAGCTCGATGATGCGAATTCTATCTAAGCATGTCCTATAATTGCCGACTGTGTGATTAGACGCGGAAAGTGCCGATGAGCAACTTCGTAACCCGGTGGCAGGAAATCCTGGCCGATCTCGAAAAGCAAGAAGCGGACTTACGCTTAGGAGGCGGGCCAGAAGCGATTGCTCGACAGCATGAGAAAGGCCGATTAACTGCTCGCGAGCGCATTGCTTTACTTTGCGATGCCCTGGATATTGATGGACATAAACATGCCATCTTCTGGGAACTGGGATTGTGGGCCGGCTGGCAGATGTACCGCGACTGGGGTGGAGCTCCCGCTGGCGGTGTGGTTACCGGCATAGGCGCGGTTCAGGGCCGATTGTGTATGATCATCGCTAACGACGCGACGGTAAAAGCGGGCGCATTTTTTCCAATCACGGCGAAGAAAGTTTTGCGGGCCCAGCGCATTGCTTTAGAAAATCGCCTCCCCTTGATTTACCTCGTGGACAGTGCCGGCGTATTTCTCCCGCTGCAGGATGAGGTGTTTCCTGACGAAGACGATTTCGGCCGAATTTTCCGCAACAACGCGGTTCTAAGTGCTGCCGGCATACCTCAACTCGCCGCGATTATGGGCAATTGTGTGGCCGGTGGCGGTTACCTTCCCGTTTTGTGTGACGTCCTGCTTATGACCGAGGGTTCGGGACTATATTTAGCGGGGCCCGCCTTAGTCAAGGCGGCGATTGGCCAGCAGGTTTCCCACGAAGAATTAGGCGGAGCACGCATGCATGCCTCGATTAGTGGCACTATTGATTTCCGCGAACCTGATGATCGCAGTTGCCTGAACCGCCTGCGCGAATTGGTTGCTAATTTGTCCGAAGATGCCGGATTGCCTCCCCTGAATGCTGGCACTACAGAACGTCCACCCGAAAGCATTTATCAATTCGTCGATCCCCAGGGAATTCGTGAATACGAAATACGCGATGTGATAGCATGTATAGTGGATCAAGGCACCTTCGAGGAATATAAAGCCGACTACGCACCGACTCTGGTATGCGGTTTTGCCAGGATAGGGGGAATGCGTATCGGCATCGTTGCTAATCAACGTCACCGCTGCCGCGATGCACATGGTCAGTTACAGTATGGCGGTGTCATTTACGTGGATAGCGCTAACAAAGCAGCCAGGTTCGTTATGGTCTGCAATCAGTTGCGAATACCGCTTGTTTTCTTGCAAGATGTAAATGGATTTATGGTGGGTCGGGAAGCGGAGCAGGCAGGCATTATTCGTGCCGGAGCTAAGCTCGTCAACGTCATCAGCAACAGCGTGGTACCTAAAATCACCATTATCATCGGTGGCTCCTTCGGTGCGGGAAACTATGCTCTGTGTGGCAAGGCGTTCGATCCCCGTTTTATTTTCGCCTGGCCGAATGCCCGCTATGCCGTCATGGGAGCGCACCAGGCCGCCAGCACGTTGTTAGAAATTACCATTAATCGCCTTGCCCGCGAGGGACGAAAAGTCGAGGCAGAAGAAATAGCCTCCCTCCGTCAGCGTGTACAGTCCGCCTACGAAGAACAGGCGGATATTCGCTACGGTGCAGCTCGCCTCTGGGTAGATGGCATCATTCCACCAGCCGACACTCGCAAGACCTTGATCTGGGCTTTACATATAGTCTATCGTACACTGCCTGACACAGGGCACTTTAGAACCGGTGTTCTGCAAGTATAGTGCGGTAGCGATGAACCTGGCTCATCGGATGCTGGGGTGAAACCATGACCATGCAGCGAATTCGTGTTGGCAATGGTTGCGGTTTCTGGGGCGATCAGCCCGATGCACCGGTTTTCTTAGTTCAGCATGGCCACTTAAATTTTCTCACCCTGGAATATCTGGCCGAGCTTACTATGTCGATCCTTGCCCAGCAGCGCCAGCGCGATGCTGCACTAGGATATGCCACCGATTTCGTCGAAGTATTAGAACGTCTCGTTCCACTGTGGTGCGAGCAACCGCAGTTGCGGATCATTACTAACGCTGGGGGACTAAATCCGCTTGGTTGTGCGAAACGAGCCGCGGAAATTATCACCCGCCAGGGCTTACACAAACGTATCGGCGTGGTACTGGGCGATGACCTGATGCCACGCCTCGACGAACTGTTAGCAGCTGGCCATGCGCTAAATCATCTCGATACCGGCGAGCCACTGCAGCATGTGCGTGACCGCGTGGTTACTGCCAATGTATATTTAGGCGCGGAACCGATAGTTGCGGCGCTAGTTCAAGGGGCAGATTTAGTTATTAGTGGTCGGGTGGCCGATGCCTCGCTTACGGTGGCTCCCGCAGTCTGGGCCTTTGGCTGGTCGTGGCAGGACTACGATAAACTCGCTGCCGCTACAGTAGCTGGGCACCTGATCGAATGTGGCGCCCAGGTGACTGGGGGACTATATACCGACTGGCGGGCCGTTCCAGACTTATGGAACGTCGGTTATCCCATCGCCGAATTAGAATCCGATGGCACGGTGCGAATACTGAGACCGGAAGCAAGCGGGGGTTGCGTTACTGTAAACACCGTGCGCGAACAATTGCTATACGAAATAGGCGACCCGACTGCCTATATAACGCCCGACGTCGTTGCCGATTTTACTTCTGTGCATTTACGTCCTTTAGAACCAGACGGTGTTGAAATTACGGGTGCTCGCGGTCGCCCAGCTCCTTCGACTTATAAAGTGGCGATCACCTATCGTGATGGTTATACATGCACCGGACAGATCGTAGTGACCGGACGCGATGCTGTGGAGAAAGCACATCTGTGTGCAGATATAGTGCGGCGACGGTTACAACGAGCCGGCCTGCAACCGCAGGAATATCACGTCGAATGCCTGGGTGCCGGCGACAGCGTTCCGGGAGTCTGGCCACGATCCCAACCTTATGAAATCGTGTTGCGAGTAAGCGTCTGGGACACCCGTCGCCAGGTCCTGGAACGATTTGCCCGAGAACTCGCTCCGCTGGTAACCAGTGGACCTCCTGGCGTAACAGGCTATGCTACAGGGAGACCTCCTATACGCGAGGTCTTTGCCTACTGGCCTGCGCTCATTGCTCGCTCGACTATTCGGCCGGAAATCCATATTTTAGAAACCTGAACGAGGGCAACCCATGCGCCTTTACGATGTGGCCACGGCTCGCAGCGGCGATAAAGGTAATCACGCTAATATAGGCGTGCTGGCACGCTTTCCGCAAGCGTATGATTTTCTTAGACATTATTTGTCAGCGGAGCGAGTGGCACATTATTTCGCAACGCTCCATCCCCGGCGCGTAGAGCGTTACGAGGCCCCGAATTTGCTGGGACTAAATTTCGTACTATACGACGTGCTGGCCGGTGGTGCGGCTCGATCATTGCGACTCGATAGCCAGGGGAAAACACTTGCCGGGGCATTATTAGAGATGGAAATTCCAGACGAACTGGTCGCTATCCATCTATCCGGTCGTGGAAGTGAAACTTCTGCACAGGCGAAGTGCTAAGCTTTATCGGGAGTGAGTATGCTATGAAGTATGCGATCATCATTCCGGATGGTGCCGCGGATGAGCCTCAGGCCGAATTAGGCGGTCGCACGCCATTGCAGGCGGCTCGTAAACCGAATCTCGATCGGCTGGCGCAGATGGGGCGATTAGGCCTCTCCAACAACGTGCCGGATCAGTTTACACCCGCCAGCGATGTGGCGACGCTTAGCCTTTTCGGTTACGATCCAGTGCGTTACTATACCGGTCGAGCTCCTCTGGAAGCTGCCGCTCAGGGAATATCGCTTGGTCCTCATGACTGGGCTATACGTTGTAATCTCGTTTACGTGGAAAATGAAGAGATGCGCGACTTTACTGCCGGGCATATTAGTTCGGAAGAAGCGCGGGAATTAATGGCCACCTTACAGCAAGCATTAGGCACCGCGAGCTGGCAATTTATCCCTGGCGTAAGCTACCGTAATCTGCTTATCTATCGAGGCAGTGAGAAGCCTCTTTTCGGGCCGGATACTAAGACTCAACCACCTCACGATATTCCTGACCGACCGATTGCCGGCTATCTTCCCACAGGACCGGGAAGCGAATGGTTGCGCGATCTAATGACGCGCAGCCGTGAGGTGCTCCGCGATCATCCGGTCAATGCCCGACGCCGACAATCAGGCAAGCGTCCAGCTACGCAAATCTGGCTGTGGGGATTAGGTCAGGCACCGTCTCTAACACCGTTCCAGCAACTGTACGGGAAACGCGGAGCCATTATCACCGCCGTGGATTTAGTGCGCGGTGTGGGCGTTTTGCTCGGCTGGAAACGTATAGATGTTCCGGGAGCCACTGGATATATAGATACCGATTACGCAGCCAAGGGAAGATTCGCAGTATCGGCTCTGGCTGATTATGACTTAGTCTGTGTCCATATCGAAGCACCGGATGAGGCTTCCCATGAGGGGAAGGCAGACGTCAAGGTATGGACAATCGAGCAAATAGATGAACATATTGTCGGCCCAATCGCTGAAGCGCTGGCGCAATACCCATCCTGGAGAATCTGGGTTTCTCCTGACCACCGCACCACTTTACGAACGCGAGCCCATGCTCGAGGATTCGTGCCCTGGGTTATGGCAGGCACTAATATTTCAGCGGAAGGATTTAGAAGCTACGATGAAAGCGAAGCAGAAAAAACACGCTGGCGCTTCGATCAAGGGTGGCAAGTGATGCGAAAGTTCCTGGGACAGGAGAGCGACCATGAAACTCCTTTATGATCAGATTCAGGAGGCGGTAGCTGCAATCCGGAATCAATGGCCTGGCCAGCCCCGCTTCGGTATTATTCTCGGCACCGGTCTGGGCGGCGTAACTCAGGAAGTGGAAGCAGAAGTGGTTTTGCCTTACGAAACGATCCCTTATTTTCCGCGTGCCACCAGTATTAGTCACGCCGGCAACCTGATCTGCGGGTACTGGCAGGGGCGTTGCGTTGTACTCATGGAAGGACGGTTCCACTATTATGAAGGTTATACGATGCAGCAGATTACTTTTCCGGTGCGGGTGATGCGTGCCCTGGGTTGCGAAATCCTTATTGTTACCAATGCCTGCGGTGGCCTGAATCCGCAATGGCAAAAAGGTGACTTAGTCTTGATCGAAGACCATATCAATCTCATGGGCGATAACCCCTTAATTGGCCCGAATGATGACCGACTGGGGCCACGGTTTCCGGACATGTGCTACGCCTACGACCGGGAGTTATTAGCCCTGGCTGAACGAATCGCCTTAGAAGAACAGATTCGGGCCCATCGCGGAGTGTATGTAGCCCTGACAGGGCCGAACTTAGAAACGCGAGCGGAATATAGGTTCCTGAGGATTATCGGTGCCGATGTGGTCGGCATGTCCACGGTGCCGGAGGTGATCGTGGCCGTGCATTGTGGCCTGCGCAGTCTCGGAATTTCCGTCATAACCGATATGTGCCTGCCGGATGCCTTGCAGCCGGTTTCGGTGGCGGAAATTCTTGCCACCGCAGCCCAGGCGGAAAAACCTTTACGCACCTTGATTCGGCGGGTGGTTGCGGAAGCCTGAGCCGGAACCTAGACCAGCAGCGATGTCCTGATCGGCCTGGCCAGAATTGTGACCAGATTGGGCAATCTAATTCTCATCAGCACATTCGAGAAAATCATCTAAGCATCTGCCCATGCGAATACGTACTTGGATTTTCTTTGGCTTTACGCTGTTTTTCCCCTTGGTGGCGGCACTCTTCTATTTTGTGTTTTTTGCGGGCAGTGCCTGGATGAGGCCCACGTATATCGTGGCGAAAGTGGTTCAGTTTTCCTTTCCTCTCGTATATAGTCACTGGATAGCCCGGCGATCGATCAGCGTTCGTGCGCCGGAGCGACGGGCTTTGTTAATCGGCCTGCTGTTAGGGGTAATTCTGGGCGCTGTGATCCTGGGTGCATATTACGGCCATTATAGCCGCCAGGAATGGATGCAACAGGTCGCTCAGGAGGTATGGATTAAAATCACGGAGATCGGTGTGGAAACGCCTCTCCGATTCCTCGGCCTCGCTTTATTCCTCAGCATTGTCCATGCGCTGTTAGAAGAATATTACTGGCGATGGTTCACTTATACGGAGCTATCGCGCTTGCTGTCGGCGTGGCTCTCTGCCCTTATTACCAACGTTGCTTTCACCCTGCACCATATAGTCGTGCTGGCTGTTTATGTACCGGCGATGTACTTCTGGCCCCACGGCGTGCTGTTCAGTCTTGGCATATTAGTCGGTGGCATTATCTGGTCGCTCCTTTACCGATATACTGGTAGTATTTATAGTGCCTGGTGCAGTGATGCAGTTGTGGACCTGGCGCTTATGTATATCGGCTACGATCTTTGTCGGGGATACTGGCGATGAACGAGCTATCGGCGATGCGGCAGCGCTTATTAGAGCTGGTGCGACGACGGGCGTTACGCTTGGGCGAGATCGTTTTGGCTTCGGGCCAGAAAAGTTCCTTTTATATTGATTGCAAGATGGTATTGCTGCAGTCGGAAGGTGCAGCGCTGGTTGGCGAGCTGGTTTATGAAATGACGAAAGATTTAGAATTGGATGCGCTCGGCGGGCCGGAAGTGGGTGCGATCCCTATCACGACGGCAGCGGTAATCGCTTATCACCGTCATGGGCGCAGCATGGAGGGATTTTTTGTCCGTAAGGCCGTGAAAGAGCATGGCACACAGAAAAAAATCGAGGGCCAATTCGAGCCCGGTTATCGTGTCTGTCTGCTGGAGGACGTAACTACCACGGGCACATCTTCGCTGCAGGTTGCTGAGACCATTGAGCAGGCAGGAGGGAAAATCGTTTGCGTGGTTGCCGTGCTGGATCGGGAACAAGGCGCTGCAGAACGATTCGCTGCCCGAGGACTAAGCTTTCTGCCGATTTTGCGGCTGCATGAACTGGGACTGTCTCCAGAAACTAAGTAATCTGATCTGGTGCACTAAAGCCCGAGCTACTGGGGTAGTGGTCAGAGAGTCAGTGACGGCAACTAAGGAGGGCTTATGAGGACTAAACTTTTCAGCCCGGTGGCTATGTTAGTTTTGTTCGGTCTGGCTGGCCTGGGTTCTTATCACATTCTGGCCGAGCAGGAATTAGAGGGTCAAAAAGCAGTGTTGTCATCGGCGGAAAAACTGTTGCCGTATTTCGCGGAGGCTCCCGATGCGAACTTGCCTAAGCATTTCACCAGCACTTTCGTAAAGGCGATCTCAGCGGCACAGATAGACTTAGCAGCTATATTCCGCGACTTATATGCTAAATATGGTCGGGCTCAATCGGTGCGACTGGTACGCATGGTAAAACCTTATCGGGGGGAGGTGGAATTTGTCTTTGAGAAAAACGTCGTTGTCCCGGCTCTTATCGAGGTGGAGGCTCAGCCGCCGCATGCGATTGCCACACTGTATTTTCGCGGCGCCCAGCGTGATCAGGAAGATGGGCCGACGCTCCTGCGTGAACTGCAACGGTTGCCCGGGCGGGTGAGTTTCTGCTGTCAGCGTTTGCATCCCGAACCGCTGCGGGTCCTGGAGTATCAGGCCGACGAAACTTTAGCAGTGGGATCGGTGTTCAAACTGGTGGTGTTGTCGGCGGTGGCAGAGGAAATTCAGTCCGGTCGTCGGCAGTGGAAGGATGTCGAACAGGTTCGGAAAGCCTGGGCTTCGCTACCGGCGGGCTTATTGCATGACTGGCCAGACGGTGCACCGCTCACGTGGTTTACCCTGGCCGCTCTGATGATAAGCCAGAGCGACAACACAGCGGCAGACCACGTCATGCACCTGCTGGGTCGTGAACGCATGGAGCAGCAGCAACGTCGGCTGGGCGTGCGCCATCCGGAACGCAATCAGCCGTTCCTGACAACGGCGGAACTGTTCAAGCTCAAGCTGGTGTTGCCCCCGGCCGAGCTGGAAACTTATATCCAGTCCAGTGCCGAGCAGCGGCGAAAGTTTCTGGAGACTAAGGTAAGACCGCTCTCGCTGGAACGGCCTCGACCGCTGAGTGAGCCGCAACGAATTGAGGAAATCGAATGGTTTTACTCGGCGGCGGATGTGTGCCGCATCCTCGACCATTTGCGGTGTCAGAGCGAGAAAGTGCCGGAAATCCTGGACATTCTCGCGCTGAATCCCGGTCTGCCGGTCAACCGCCGCTACTGGGAATACGTGGGCTATAAAGGCGGAGCGGAGCCGGGCGTGCTGGCTTACGCATTGCTGTTACGCAATCGTAGCGGGCACTGGTTCAGTTTCGCCCTGATATGGAACAATCCCCGCGAAGCCGTGGAAGCCACACAACTGCACACGCTGGCACTACGGTTGCTCCGCTATGTCGAGCAGAACTATCCGCTGACCAACAAATAACGGGCTCGGTTCGGACAGTATCGTCGCATGAACAAGTCGGCATCGTCGCGGACTCATCAATGCCGAAGGTGGGAGTCGAACCCACACGGGGTGTAAGCCCCACCGGATTTTGAGTCCGGCGCGTCTGCCAATTCCGCCACTTCGGCTCTCGGTGTTAATTATAGCAACGGGGAAATACGTGGGCAGGCGAAGTGTGTGGCTTTTACTGTGGGATCGGCTGGGGTTAATCAAAAGCCCTTTTCGTACACATGCCAGCAACAGTGTGGCTTTCACTGTGGGATCGGCTAAGGGGTGCTGCGAAGAGGCGGAGTTCAGGTCACCGCTGGTGCGGTGCTGATACTGGCGGCGTGCTAATAGGCGTTGCGGTGCAGCAGGCCTCGCCAGATCGTCAACCACAAAATCCGCAGATCGAACCAGGGGTTCCAGTGAGTGAGGTAATACAGGTCGTATTGCAGCCGTTTGCGAAGCGAAGTATCGCCACGCCAGCCGTTGACCTGGGCCCAACCGGTGATGCCGGCTTTGACGAGATGGCGAGCCATGTAGTGGGGAATGGTTTTGCGAAAGCGCTGGACGAAACAGGGACGTTCCGGGCGAGGCCCGACCAGACTCATATCACCTTTGAGGACGTTGAACAGTTGCGGAAGTTCATCGAGACTGGTTCGCCGCAACAATGCTCCGAACCACGTCCGTCGCGGGTCGTTGGGCCGAGTGAAAACCGGGCCGGTCTCCTTCTCGGCGTCAACTCGCATGGTGCGGAATTTCAACATTTGAAAAGTCTTGCCATCCAGGCCACAACGCTCCTGCCGGTACAACACCGGGCCGCGACTGGTCAGCTTGATCATGACCGCGATCAGCAGCATGAGCGGCGAGAGCAGAATAATCGCCAGCAGTGACAGCACGATGTCCATGAGCCGTTTGACGACGCGATTCAAACCGAAATAAGGACTTTCGCGGAGGTGTACCAGGGTCATGCCGTCAAACTGAGTCGTGTCCAGGGAAAACGGAGCCAGGCTGGGCGTGTCCACGACCAGACGCACTTCCGCAAGCGAATCGGCCAGCAGGGCGAACACCCGACGAGCGTCATCAAATCGGTGGAAGGGGAGAGCAATAAAGACCTGGCGAATCCCTTTTTCTTCGACCAGCCGCGGCAGATCGGCAATGGTTCCGACCAGATACAGGTCGCTAATCCAGCGGCTGGGCCGATCGTCCACATAGCCATACAGCCGCAGTCCCGTCCAGCGATGGCGAACCAGCGCCCGGGCAAATCGCCGGGCAGTGCGTCCGGTACCGACAATGACCACCGGAACGGTGTTGTATCCCCGTCGGCGTAAGGCTCGCAGTCCCGCCCAGACGCTGCGGCGACCCAGCAGCGTCAGGCCGAACAGGAACAGTCCGAAATAGGCCAGGGTCAGGCGCGAATCGTATTCCTGCTTGGTAAAAAAGAGCAGAGCCAGAACGAATAGCACCGCCAAAGTGGTCCCGCGAAGCAACCCCACCAGCTCTTCCCGAAACCGGCGTAAACGCTGAACCTCGTAAAGCCCGGCGACCCGGAAGGCGAGCAAAGTGGCGACGACGACCAGCGGCGTTAGTCGCCAGCAAATCGTCCACGACGGAGGTGCGTGAAACAAGGGAACCGGCCAGCCGACAATCCGCAGCGCATAAGCCAGCAACCAGGCGGCTGCGGTCAGACAGGCGTCCAGCCCCAGCAATACCCACAGGAGGGTTTGACTGACCTGGCGAATCATCGGCTTGGTCCGTAATCGGTGATTAGTATCGGTCGCGCTGCTTGCTCGTGCTCATCAAGCCGCCCGAACCGGCCGTTGCGGTAAGCAGCGGGGAAATGCCGGTCGCGCCGACTCAACATCTTCCTTTGTTGCCCGCGAGTCGCTACGTAGTTGCGGGAAGCAGCGGGGCAATGCCGGTCGCGCCGACTCGTTGTTCGCGTCATCAGCCGGGCACCATTTAGCGGCAAACAACCAAATCTGTCAATGCCGCCCGGCCGACGGGGCCATTGATTTTTGCGGGAGTGGTTGATATACATATGTACAACAGTCCTGCTTACCACCAAGCGGCAAAGGAGGAAACGGTATGGCCACGGGAAGCAGCGGTGCGGACAATCGTGAACTCAAGCTGGCGTTGCAGCAGATCGAGAAACAGTTCGGCAAGGGGGCGATCATGCAGCTAGGCGAGACCCCCGCGACCGACGTGGCCGGGATCAGCACGGGCGCGCTGAGCCTGGATATTGCCCTGGGCGGTCGGGGTCTGCCTCGCGGTCGCATTATCGAAATCTTTGGTCCTGAATCGAGCGGCAAAACCACCATCGCCCTGCATGCCATTGCCAACGCCCAGAAACAGGGAGGCGTGGCCGCCTTCATTGATGCCGAGCATGCTCTCGATCCCGCCTGGGCCAAGCGTATCGGCGTGGACCTGGAAGGGCTGCTGGTCAGTCAACCTTCGTGTGGCGAGGAAGCTCTGAAGATCGCCGAGATGCTCGTGAAATCCAACGCGGTGGACATTATCGTCGTGGATTCCGTAGCGGCGCTGGTGCCGAAAGCGGAGGTGGAAGGCGAAATCGGCGATTCCCATGTCGGTTTGCAAGCTCGACTCATGAGCCAGGCTCTCCGTGTGCTCACGCCCATCATTTCCCGCACCCGAACCTGCATGGTCTTCATCAACCAGATTCGCCAGCGGATCGGCGTCATGTTTGGCAATCCCGAGACGACGTCCGGCGGACTGGCGTTGAAGTTTTACAGTTCGGTGCGGCTGGAGGTGCGGAAAGTCACCAGCATCAAGGAAGGCGAAGAAGTGGTCGGCTCACGCATCCGTGCCAAGGTGGTCAAGAACAAAATCGCTCCGCCTTTCAAGAGTGCCGAATTCGACCTGATGCACGATTCCGGTATCAGCCGCGAAGGCGATGTGCTCGACCTGGCCCTGGAAGACAAAATCGTGGACAAAAGCGGTGCGTGGTTACTTTACGGCCAGCACCGGCTTGGTCAGGGTCGGGAAAACGCCAAAGCCTTCCTCCGCGAACATCCGCAACTGCTGGAAGAACTGGCACGCAAAATCCTGCAGAAGCGGGGCCTGCTACCGGAAAGCACCGGCGATGGCAAATCCGAAGAAGCCGGCACCCGCTCACGCAAAACCGCCGACCGTTCCAGCTGACCGCACTTCGTCCCGCCACCGACCGATGGAGCACTAGCCGGAACCAGCAGCAGTTGCTGGCCAGGCGACCAAACAGCATGGCCCGGGGGTGTCGCCGGTGAGCGTGGCTTGCGGTGCACAGGCCGGGAGTAAAGCGGCATGACCGGGGGGCAGTCGCACCGCATGGCCGTTCGCTGCGATGTTCAGGCTGTGCGACAAGGCCACAACAATGACCGGAGCCTGTAACCGGTACGGTTCACGCAGATGCAGCCGATACAGCGTGAAATACGGACATTGCACGAGTTCCTCCAGACCGTTGCCGCGATCGATCGGCGTGGTAGGCCCGGCCTGGGGAGTGGACTCGTGTAGGACGGCCAGCCCAGCTTCGATATGCAGCGGTCGCGGTTTGCCGGAGGCGTCCACGCGGCCCCAATCGTATAACCGAAAAGTGGCGTCGCTGGTTTGCTGCACCTCCAGCACACACACGCCAGCGCCCAAAGCGTGCACGGTACCGGCTGGCACAAAATAGCACTGGCCCACCTTCGCCGGGTAAGTCTTCAAGCACAACGGCAGCGTGCCCAGAGGCAGTTCGCGTTGCAGCACTTCCCGAGTGATACCGGGTTTGAGACCGAGATAGATCGTGCCCTGCGGATCGGCATCGAGCACCAGCCAGGCTTCGGTTTTCCCGCCTTCCTGCGGTGCCCAGACCCGCGCCGCTGTATCGTCGGGATGCACCTGCACGGAAAGATTGTCGCGGGCGTCAATGAGTTTGACCAGCAGTGGAAAGCGCCGGCCGGGATAACCGAGAACAGCGACCGGCCAGCGTTGCACCAGTTCGCGCAAGCTAACTCCCGCTTCCGGAATGTTCACAATCCGACTGAAATGCAACGGGTGATCGCTGACCAGCCAGGCTTCGCCGATCGGTTCGGGCGACGCCGGTCTGGCTAACCATTCGGCCAGGCGTGTTCCTCCCCACGGCATCGGGCGTAAGTAAGGCTCCAAAAGCAATGGCTGCCGAAGCCAGTCCGGTAAGCCTTCGCTCATGGGCCCACTCCCCGGGTTGCTTTCACCATGTCCGCAGCGAGATTGCCTCGCGTCAATCCATGCGTGCGGGCATTTCCTGGCTGAAGATGCCGGGATGTATCAGCCGACTCTGCCTCGCGTCAATCCATAGGTGCGGGCATTTCCCCTTCTGACTGGGACGGGGTGCGCCACACCGCTGCGAGGATCACGGTCGTTTATTTGCACCAGCGATCCAGTGGCCGCCTCGACCAGCGACCCGCGTTGCACCGGCAGAGCACGAAGGGTTTACGTTTCGCGCTGACGTTACCGCCATTCCATTTCGTCGGCGAAGGGATGGATGGGTCCCGGCACTTTGGGCCTGGGCAGTGCTTTGAGGATCGCCTCGGCCAGGATCAAATCGGTTTTGGTGGTGATCTTGATGTTCGTGGTCGCGCCTTCGACAACCTGCACGGAGTACCCAGCCGCTTCGAGTAACTGCGCATCGTCAGTGATTTCTCCACGGACTCGGTCGCGCTGGGCATAGGCGGCCAATAACCAGTCTTTACGGAAAACCTGCGGTGTTTGTGCCTGCCAAAGTCCTTCGCGATCAAGGGTGGCTTCGATGCGGTTGCCTTTGCCGACTTTTTTGAGCGTATCGGCAACCGGCACCGCCAGGATGGCCGCTCCGTGTTGCACCGCCGCGTTGAAGACGGCGTCCACCAGTTCCGGCGTGGCGCAGGGCCGAGCGGCGTCGTGGATGGCCACGAATTCCGCTTCCTCCTTGACTTTCTTGAGGGCATTAGCCACCGAATCGGTCCGCGTAGCACCCCCTTCGACAATCTGGGCGTTCATCAGCGCCAGGTTGGCCATGTACCGCCGCAGAAACTTCTCCCGGTCCTCCGGCGCAATCACCACCAAAAACTGGCACACATCCGAACGAGTGATAAACAATTCCGCACAGCGGAGCCAAACCGCCCGACCGTCTATGTTAGCGAATTGTTTTTTCTCGCGGTCTTTGAAGCGGGTGGATTTCCCCGCAGCCGCCAGAATCACCGCAAATCGCGCCATGGCTTTTCTCCTCACCGGGCGAGAACGGCCCAGGTATGCCGCAGCCGCAATGCTACCTGGCCAGCATCTACCGCCATTGTAACCGTCCGGCCCCGAAATCCCAGAGGCCCATCCCCGACCCAGGTGCCGTTTCCGTTGCTGACCGGCGGATGATATAATAATTCCGCTCAGCGCCCGTAGCTCAACTG
The DNA here is from genome assembly GCA_041640595.1 of Gemmatales bacterium. Taxonomy (GTDB): domain Bacteria; phylum Planctomycetota; class Planctomycetia; order Gemmatales; family HRBIN36; genus HRBIN36. The sequence continues at coordinate 644,437 of JBEPZY010000003.1, forward strand.
GATAGAGCATCGGTCTTCGGAACCGACGGTTGGGGGTTCGAGTCCCTCCGGGCGCGCTAACCGACACCTGGAGCGCTGCTGGTGAAATCCGCATCATGAACACCAGTAATCCCGGCAGTAGTGGCTTGCCCGCGGACACTCCAGCTCCGCAGGGTAAAGCAAATGTGCCTGCCGCCTGGCCGCCTCAGACCGATGGGACAGTGCAGGTTTTCCTGTTTCACCTGATGAGTTGGCCTTATCTGCCTGCGGATTTTGCGGAGCGCTACGATTCCGCCTGGGTATGGTGCCCGAACAGTTTGTACGATCCGGTTCGCGGCCACGAGCTATATCGCGAATATCTGGCGACGCTGGCGCTGGCCGAACCGCTGGGCTTTGACGGGGTCTGCGTCAATGAGCATCACCAGAACGCGTATGGTCTGATGCCCTCGCCGAACCTGATGGCGGCAGCTTTGACGCAGTTGACGCGGCGCATTCGCATTGCCGTCATCGGGGATGCCCTGCCTCTCTATAATCCGCCGTTACGTGTTGCAGAAGAATATGCCATGTTAGATGTGCTGAGCGGTGGGCGACTGATTGCCGGTATGGTTATCGGCAGCGGGCCGGAATATTTCTCCTATCAAGTCAATCCCACCGAAGCCCGGGAGCGTTTCCGTGAAGCCCTGGACCTGATTATCAAGGCCTGGACTACTCCGGGGCCTTTTCTCTGGAATAGTCCGCACTATTTCTTTCGCTATGTCAATGTCTGGCCGCGACCGTTACAGCAACCGCATCCGCCTATATGGATTCCCGGCATCGGCAGCTTAGAAACTATAGATTTAGTCGCACAGCGCCGGTTTGCTTATATGGGGCTGCCTTATTTCCATATAGAGACGAATAAACGAGTGTTCGAGCGATTTCGGGAGGCTTGCCAGCGCTATGGGTACCAACCTAAGCCGGAGCAAATGGGCTGGGGCGTGGCCGTTTATGTGGCCGAAAACGATCGCCAGGCTTATGACGAATTCTGGCCGCATTTTCAGTATTTTGTACGCAACTGCCTGAAAGGTATAGGTCTCATTCCGCCGGGCTATACATCGGAGCGATCTATGCTTGCCATTGCCAGGAGCCGGAATGCGTTTTTATCGCCCGAACTAAGCTGGCGGGAGATCGAAAGCGGTTATTATGCCATCGTGGGCAGTCCGGCAACCGTGCGCGATAAGTTGTTACATTGCCTCGAATATTTAGGAGTGGGAGTGCTTATGTTAGGTTTTCAGGCGGGTTCTCTGCCGCACGAACTGGCGCGGAAGAGTTTGCATTTGTTTTCTCAAGAGGTGTTGCCGGCGTTGAAGTCGGCCAGAATCGCCACACCAGTGCCGCAAGAATCAAGCCCCCACCTATCCAGGTAGCCGGTGCGGGGATTTCTTCCGGTACTAATATATAGACCCAGAGCGGGTTCAGGATAGGTTCGATGAGACTAAGCATGCCAGCTTCATGGGCAGGCACCGTTTTCAGGCCCCGCGCCACCAACCAGTAAGGCAAGGCCATCTGGATCGCTCCAAACGCTAATAACACAAGAAGCTGTCCGAAGTGCGGCCAAGTATAGAAGCCGAGAACCGGAAGCAAACTTAGAGCGGCAACCGCATGATTCAACCAGGTAAGCCAGGAACTATCCTGCCTGCGAAGCAGTCCCAGACAGAAAACGACCCCGGCATAAGCCACGCCGCTGCCCAGGGCCACCAGGATTGCTAACAGGCTGGCAGTATCCGCCTGGGCATTGCGGAAGCCATCGCCAACAATCACCCCGACGCCGCCCAGAGCCAGGCCCAGGGCCAACAATTCTCGCAGTCGGATTGGTTCGCGCAGATAGGTGATCGCGGCCAGGTACAGCCAGAACGGAGCGGTGTACTGCAAAATAATGGCATTGGCTGCCGTGCCCAGACTCAGGGCGGAAACGAACAGGGCGTTCATAGCGGCGAAAAACAAAACCATCAGCACCATCAGCGGATGCCAGGCCATTCGCTGCCGACGTAAAGCCGGCATGAGCACCAGCGCTGCGAACAGGCAACGGTAGAAGGCGATAATCAGCGGATGTAACGGCGGTTCGGCCAAACTCCCCCCGACGGGATGACGCAGCAAGCGAACAAAGACACCACTCAAACTCCAGAGCACACTGGCCAGCACAATCAGGCATCTTCCCAGCCAAAGCGAGGAGGAGGACATCGGAGAAAGGCGAGCGTCACCACAGGAGCCAGACCAGCAAGAGCAATCCCAGCAGCACTATCAGCAACGTACCCAGCCAGAGCCAGCGGCGCGACCAGGGCGAGCGTGATGGAAGGGAAGTTTTCCGCAGTGCCGCTTCCTGCAAGGCCGGGCGAAATCGGCGATAATGACTGAGCTTGTGAAACGGTCCTTCCGGAGAGGCAGCAATTTCATCGGCAGGGCCCAGTTCACCGCGTGCGATGGCTTGCAGAATCTGTTCCTGGCGATAACGCCGCTGTCGCCAAGCTCCGCTTCGTGTGCGGTAACGCACGTACCAGAAATTCGGTTGTTCCGTCGCCTCGCTCAGGTCGAGGAGGGTAACTTCTTCTAAAGCACGGGCACGGAGCCGGGCCACCGGATCACGGCGTGCCAATTCCTGGTCGGCAAAGCTGAGAAACTTCCCGGCCAGGCCGGTTCGCTCCACGGCCACGATCACCTCGCTTACCGTCTGGAATCGGTCTTCAGGCCGGCGAGCCAGCATGCGGTCGAGAATGGCACTGAGGTCCTCCGGAATTTCTGGATTGACTACGTAAGCCGGAGTGTAGATGCCCTGCTCCTTCTTTTCCAGGATTTCAATTTGATTTTTGCCATCGAAAGGAACCCGTCCGGTGAGCATGTGGTAAAGGGTGGCACCCAGGGCGAAAATATCGGAGCGGGCATCGGCATCGCGAGCATTGATCGCCTGTTCGTAAGGCATGTAATACGGCGTGCCGAACCCCTGCCGCATCCCGGTCAGCACGGAGGACTGGTCGGTTTGCTTGGAAAGACCCAGGTCGGTGAGTTTGGCAACACCACTGCGGGTGATGAGGATGTTTTCCGGTTTGATGTCGCGGTGAATGATGTTGTGGGCGTGGGCGTATTCCAGACCGTGAGCGACATCGAGAATAATGTGCAGGGCATCTTCAATGCTGAATCGTCCGTGCCGGTCGAGGTACTCCTGGGCACTGATGCCATCCACGTACTCCATGACGAAATAACGCTGACCGCTCTGCTCGTCTCGCCCCATCTCGTAGCCGCGTACCAGGTGGGGATGGTTGAGTCGGGAGGCCAGTTCGGCTTCCCGCTGGAAACGTTCTACCAGTGAGGCGTTTTCTTCGAGATGTTTGGCGAGTATTTTGATGGCGACCGGGCGATTTTGTTGCGGGTCATGGGCGAGATACACTTCCCCCATCGCCCCTTCGCCGATTTTGCGCAGCAAACGATACCGACCGAGTTGCCGGATGGGAGTCTGGCCATCGCTGTCAGCAGGGGCAGGAGTTGTCGGCTCGGCGACCTGAGTGCGGTCGAGTTCCTGGCGCAGCTGTTCGGCCAGATCACGCGGCAGGAGTTGCTCCTCCACGAACACTTCGAGCAGGTCCTGTTCGGGGCGTGTGCGGCGACGCTGTAACCACCGGGCGCAGACCTGTCGCACCCGCACTGGATCAGCGCCGAATCGGCTGATGGCGAGTCGGGCTATTCGCCGCTCCCGCGAGTCCAACATTTTCCCACCCGTCTGGCCTGCCGCCCGCAGACTTCCTACAGCCTTACCCCGCTCCCAGTCGGAGGTAAAATCCCGCCATGGCGGGCTTACGCCCGCCGCTCGTGACTGGTCAGCGGCAATTTCGGATAGTTTACGCTAACCGCGGTTCATCCTCAAGGGGCGGACTGAGCCGGATCGCAAGTTAATGTCGCAGCGCACGGAACCGCTTCTGGTTGGAAGCCTCCTTGCATTGGCTCACTACGAAATTGCCACACAGAACGTGGCCGCAATTGGGTGCACCAACGTCAGCGAAACGCAGTTTCCGAAGCCCGTTTCGAAGTGCGTGGCCAGGAGCTCCTGGTTGACACTCAGCCAGTGGCGAATGGTGAGTTGCTGATAGCGAATGGCAAGTCGTGAGTGCAGAAGGACGAACCGCACTATGGCTCGGCTGGCACATGCCCGACGGTTTACGCGGGCGCGGGTGGCGGCGTGGTAGCTCCGGGCGGAGTGTAATTGGCGATTCGCTCCAGCGCCAGCATCAGGGCATGCGTTCCTTTTCGGCCATAACCCTGCGCCTTCAGCGCGACATAGAGTTGCTCTGCCAGTGCCAGTCCCGGTAACGGCAAATTCATCCGCCGTGCTTCTTCCAGAGCGATGCCCATGTCCTTGATGAAATGCTCAACGAAAAAGCCCGGCTCGAAATTGCGCTGAATGATCCGCGGACCGTAATTGAGCAGCGACCAGCTGGAAGCTGCCCCGCCGCCTACCGATTCCAGCACCCGCGTCGGGTCGAGTCCGGCTTTGTAGGCATACAGCAACGCTTCGCACACGCCGATCATCGTGGTGGCGATGAGAATCTGATTGACCATTTTGGTGTGTTGACCGGCGCCAGCAGGGCCCTGCAAAACGATAGTTTTGCCCATGCACTCGAAAATCGGCTTGACGGCCTCGAAAACCTCTCGGTCGCCGCCGACCATAATCGAGAGCCTGGCCTCGCGTGCGCCAACATCGCCGCCACTCACCGGTGCGTCGAGCGCTCCGACTCCCTTGGCCTTGGCGGCTTCGTAAATCTCCTTGGCCAGGGCGGGTTCGCTGGTAGTCATGTCCACAACGATCATGCCGGGACGACTGCCGGCCAGCACACCGTTCGGCCCCAGGAAAACTTCCCGCACATCTTTCGGGAAACCGACAATGGCAAAGACGACGTCCGATTGCTCAGCCACTGCTTTGGGCGAATCGGCAAAGCTGGCACCCAGTTCCAACAGCGGTTGGGCTTTGTCGCGGGTGCGATTGTAAACGGTGGCCCGATAACCCTTCTGCATGACGTGCTGACACATCCAGCGCCCCATGACGCCGGTGCCGATCCAGCCGATGCGTGTTTTGCCGGGTGTCGCCTGAGCGAAAGGCATCATTTTCCTCCCTGGAGTATCCGTCGGTGGTGCAGGTTGCGGTAGGCAGAACGAAATGGGCCAGCGGCCACGGTAGCCAGCTGGAGCATGCTGGCCGCTGTCGCCTGGTGGTGAGCGTTTTACACACCGAAAAGCTGGCGGCAAGTTGCTTCGTCGAAACCCACCAGAACTTTCTTGCCCACCAGTGCGGTAGGAGCTCGCAAATTGCCGGTCGGCCCGGCTAACAGACGCTGCAAATCTTCTGCCGGTACCTTTTCCTTTTTCAGCGAAACAGTTACCGCCTGTTTTCCCTTGCAAACGTAGATTTCTTCCGCACGCCCCAGAAGCCGCTGGAGAGCCTGTTGCGGCTTCAAAGGCTCTTTGCGAGCGTCGTGAATGGCCTGGACGGGAATCTGGTAGCGTGCAAGAAACTCTTGCAGACGGCCACACGTTTTTCAGCCGGGACGATGATAAAGCCAGTCAATCTGAGGCATGGTTTTCTCCCCGTCCGTCGCGGTGAATCACCACGCCCACCGAAGCGTGTTCCCTGATATAAACTCAGGCCAAACAATTGTCCAGCCCTGCCGGGGGCGATTCAAAACAGTGCGGTGATGGGTCGGCCATTGCTTATTCGCAGCGGTCGCCCCTGGGGATCGAAGACTTCCGTTTCCGGCGGCAGACCGAGGGCGTAGTAAATCGTCGCCAGCAGGTCCTCGGGCGTAACGGGATGCAGCGTTGGGTAGGCGGCGTGTTTGTCGCTGGCGCCGTACACCTGTCCGCCACGAATACCCCCGCCGGCCAGCACTGCGGATTGGCACGGTCCCCAGTGGTCACGACCGCCGGTGTTATTGATGCGGGGCGTGCGTCCGAATTCGCCGAACATCGCCACCAGTGTCTCCTTCAACAACCCGCGTTGCTCCAGGTCTTCCAAAAGCGCTGCGTAAGCCCGATCCAGCGAGGGTAGGCAATAAAACTGCTTGAGCATGTCGTAGCCGCTGATCTTGCCCAGCGATGGCGTACCGCCGTGATTGTCCCAGACGTTGGCCACGTTCCCATCCGGACACACGTAGTACCAGATGATGGTAACCAGCCGCACGCCCGCTTCGATCAACCGCCGCGCCAACAGGAAACATTCGCCGTACTCATTGCGACCATAGCGATCCCGCAGCCAGGGCGGTTCGGTATCGAGCGAGAAAGCCCGACGGGTTCTGGGCGAGGTAAGCAAGTCGTAGGCTTGCAGTCGCGCAGCATCCAGTGACGCAGTGGCCGGATGCTTGTCCAGGACGCGCTGCCAGGTTTCCAGTTGCCGCAGTAATCCCCGCCGCAGCAACACATCGTTTTGCGACAATCCGGCTGGCAAATCGAGCTGATGCGGTGCTGCCTCGTTCACCTCGGCAGGTGGCTGCAGTTCCAGCGGATCGAAACGCGGTCCGAGGAATCCCGCATGGGTCCCCGCATAGATCACGCCGTCATGGCCAATCGGCCGGGGAATCGTAACCGCCGCGGGCAGACCATGGGGCGGGAAGAAATACGACACGATCCCCGCCGGGTTGGGAAAATCCTTGCGGCTGCGACGATTCCGCGGGAAAACTTTTTGCGCATCGGCTTGTCCGGTCAGCGTGATGTAACAACCTTGCCCGTGGTCGTTGAACGGATGGGTCAGCGAGCGGATGATCGCCATCTTGTCGGTATGCTGTGCGGTGAGCGGCAGATGTTCGCACAGATAAATGCCGGGCGTGCGTGTGGCGATCGGCTTGAACAGACTGCGAATCCCGTCTGGGGCATCCGGTTTCATGTCGAACATATCCTGATGCGGTGGCCCGCCCCAGAGGTAAATGAGAATACACGACCGCGCGGTCGCGGATGAACGCGGACCGCTTGTCGCTGCGTGTGCACCTGCCCGCAGCAGTTGCGGCAGCGTCAACGCCCCCAGCCCCAGTTGTCCTAACCGCAGCATCGCTTCGCGTCGGTGCAACATGTCAACCCCCTCATCGGGTCGGTTTTGCCCTCGATCTCGTTCTAAGAACTGCTGGCCGGAAGACAAGACAGAAGCAGTTCACCCGCACTAGCCGCATTTGAGTCTGCTTGTGACCGCGTGCGGGACAAACCTGCCCGTGCGCGATGGCATTTTGTTTTCGAGGAGCGTCGCCTCGTGGGATCCGAGGAATGGATTTTGTGTCGTCTGGGAAGACTGAGAGCGTTTCGTTCTCGGCGGGCGTTGTCCGGTCACAGCATGGGGGACGAACGCTGGGTAGGGGAAAGGCTCACGGCTTCGGAGGGGGACCCGGTGGGAGTCGGCCAGGACGGGAAGGTTGCGATGGCGGTGGTTGGGGCGATTGGTCACAACCCAGCGGCAGCTCGCTGAGCAACACCGCTGCCAGCACCAGCCCGCTCAACCAGCGACGGACGCCTCGGCGTCTCCGTAACCATTCCGTGGACAGCCATTCAGTCATCGAGACTCGCATTTTCTCCCCCGCGATAAGTGCTCAAAGCTCGCAGCACGCTGTTGTTGACGGAATAGCGAATAGACCGGGTATGGCAATCGGCAAACAGGAAGTTGGAGCCGACCACATGAAGTGCCCAGAAATGCCAGCGATGGATATTCTGCGGGTCTTGCAGCTGGCCCGGCCCGTACTGGTACCGCTGACCGGTGGCGGGGTCGTATTCGTTCACGCCCAGGACGACATCCGTGGCACCGAAGTACGGATAATCGCCGCTACCCGCGAACCACCAGCCGTACAACAGATCCACCGAAGGGGGACGCTCGCCGACGAGCAAGGTGTTGCTGCTTCCGTCTCCGGCGACGATTTCGCCCATGCTCACGCGAGCATTTACGTGCAGGATGCCGTCGAAGGCGAGTTGATCCGTGCCGTTGACACCCAGATACGCGGTCAGCGCTACCGGATGCCCGCCGTAGTTGGTGATGAGCTGCGATCGGTTGTCGGAGGGACACTGCATCAACTTCAAGGGGATACCACCCAGAGCCTGGCCAACCCCAGCCTGACCACCGGAATACCAGCCATCCCACCACGGCCATTTCAGGTAATTGCCACCTTCCAGGTAGCGGTGAATGTTGTCCTGCTCGATGTAAGGTGTGATGCGGGCCATCCAGCTGTAGAAGTAATGGTAAGTGTCTTCCGTGTAGGCGGGCGGAGGGATACCGTAATTGTCACCGCGTAAACCAGGCGGAAATCGGCCATAGGTATCATGCCATTGATGCAGTGCCAGACCTAGCTGCCGCAAGTTGTTCTGACAGCGGACACGGTTCATGGCCTCGCGTGCCCGCTGGATGGCCGGAAGCAATAACGCCAGCAACAATCCGATGATGGCGATGACCACCAGCAATTCAATCAGTGTAAAGCCCCGCCGATGCCGCGCATGCATGGTAACTCCTCCTGATGCCCCGAAGCCATAATAACCGCTCAGGCCCCTTTGAGCTGGGCCCTATACCACTAACATAGCCGGCCGTTTGTCGCTCAGCAAGAAAATTATCGTGCCGCCCAAATCGCAGCTCACCGCAGCGGCGGATACAGAGCGTAGCCGGAAACGTTGACCGGAATGCGATAGATAGTTTTGCCGGCGGTCACATACAGGGTCTTCCGTTCCGGGCCACCGAAGGCGAGGTTGGTAATCAGGTCTTCCGGGATGGGGATGCGTCCGAGGAGTTTGCCCTGCGGGGAAATGACGTAAACCCCTGGCGGTACCTCGTCGGTTTCGCCCGGTCCCCGTGGTCGCAATACCCCAGCACAGACCCACAAATTCCCCTCGACATCCAGTCGCATGCCATCACCACCGCGACCGCGTCCGAAATCGAAGACCAGCCGCTGGTCGTTCAGGGAACCATCCGGCTTCACGCTGAAGGCCCAGATTTTGCGATTCCCGCCCGGTTGCGGATGGCTGTCCACTACATAAAGCGTTTTCGCATCCGGCGTGATGGCGATGCCATTGGGACGCTGAATCGCCGGTTGCGTCAGCACGCGGGTTACCTTGCCGTCCGGGTCAATGCGATAAACTGCCTCATGCCCCATTTCGAGGATGTGCCGGTCGGGGCCATAATACGGGTCGGTGAACCAGATTCGACCATGAATATCCACGCAGATGTCGTTGGGGCTGTTATAACGTTTGCCTTCGTAGCGATCGGTCAGGACTTCGATTTGGCCGGTCTTGAGGTCGGTTCGGACGATGCGTCGCCGACCTTCGGCCGAACCCATCTCCGCTCCTTCGCAACTGAGCAAACGCCCCTGGGCATCGAAGGTGTTACCATTGGTGCGACCGCTGTTTTCCCGAAACACCGAAACCCGACCGGAGGGGTCCATTTTCAAAATCCGGTTCCCGGCAATGTCGCTGAAAAACAGATTCCCCTCGCCGTCAAACGCCGGGCCTTCGAGAAAACATACCGTCGCTGCCACACCGACCTGAGCATCAGCAGGAACCAGCTTCTCAGGCAAACCGACCTGAGCGAAGCGAGTTTTCTCCTGCGCTGGTACGTTTTCGGCCATACCAAGCATTGCCAGTAGCAGGATCAGTGCCAGCACATTGACCGTCGTGGACGCCATGGCAATTGCTCCTTTCGTTTCTCCAGCCCGTGTGCAGGCTCCATAAGTGCCGTTCTCGGCATGCCATGCCCGACGCGAGTCGGAACACTGACGTGTGCGTAGTTGGTGTCGCCGATTTTGCTGCCGGTCGCCCGCTCGCCGATCCCGGCAAGCCAATGCACAGTAGGGAGCACTCTGCAAATCGCTCACCTGCCAGGCCTTTGTAGCGGCTGTTCCAATGCGGGCGCGGTGCGGATCGTCCGATCGTCCGGCCTCTCCCTTTGTCCGTTCAGCCAGGCTGGTGGCGATCGCACTCGACCGAGTATATGGATACGAAATCGGCAAAGCCGAAACACCCTGCGAACTTTCCCGGCTCACGGAAAAAGTCCGTATTTTCGACGCTCGCAAGGAAATTGCAGCACCCTTCGGACTCTGCCCCTGCCATCTTCGCCGTGACGTGAGTTGTGCAGCTACCGCTGCGGGAACCAAGGTTTTTCGTGCCCGACTGCCACGCTTCCGGCATCCACTGCCGGCGAAATGAAGAATGGTCGGTCTGCCAACAATTCGCGGGGGTAAATGCGGCACGTCGCCGGAAGCTTATAGCAGCAGCGCTGAAACGTCTTCCGCGATTGGCGCTTCACCGAAACGCAGCGACTCATTCCAGCGCTGGCCAGCCACCCCGTCGCTGACTGAGAACAAATCACATGGTGCCCGCCTTTGAGCAATCGGAACATTTCCTCACGGAGTGCCAACCTGCGCGCACCTGGCCAGCGGGACGCGGACATCCATGCCTTTCCGCTGTCCGATCATTCCCTCACGAGCTCCGTGCTGCAAGGAGGGACTTAATCGGCATCTTGGCCGGTCTTACCGCTTGCGTTGCCGTGAACCCCTCGTGATGCGTGTGGATTGCCGATGGCCGAATTATCATTCCGTCTGGGCGTTGGTGTGCGCCATGTCGCCTCCCCAGGTGTACCAGCCAGTGAGACTGGGATCGCCCGTGTCAATGCAAACCAGGCGACCATTCTGGGTGCCGACGTAAATTCGCCCATCCACAATCGCGGGCTGCGAGCGGATCGGAGCACCGACTTTGTAGGACTGGTAAACGCTTCCTTTATCCGGGTCGAGGATTAACACTTCGCCGGCCACGGTAGCCAGCACGATTTTACCACCCGCCAGCGCCGGCGGGGTTGCTAAATGGCCGCCCTCCTTGTGCAGGTCCCCTTTGACTTTGTGCCGCCAGCGTTCCTGCCCGTTTTGCGCTTCCAGGCACACCAGTTCGTCCCCCATGGAGGAATACAGCTGGTTGCGGAAGTACAGCACGCGCGAACCCTGGAAGAACTGCATCCCGGAGACGGTGGACTGCCCGATGTTTTGCAGGGCCGCTGGTGCATTCGCCGCTTCCGGAGCACCGCCGGCAAATCCGTTGGCTGCATCCAGACTTAGCAACTCGTTTCGCAAGACGCTCAGCCCCTGCACCTTGGCATCGAGATACGGCGCAGCTCGCACGTTGCCAAACGCTTGCACGGAATTGTTGCTCTTGTCCACGACCGCCACCGCTTCGGATACCTGACCTTTCTGGTCGGCTCGCTGACTCCAGTACAATTGGTTATTAGCCAGGGTGGGTGCTGAGGTTGCCCGACACCGATGCGCTGCCAGCACGCTCCCATCCTTTTGCCGGAACCGATACACGGTGCCCGCAAAGCTCGTCGCGTAAACCTCATTGCCCACCGCCACCGGCGCAGAAATGACATCGCTATCAATCCAGCGTTGCCACAAAATCCTGCCAGTTTTCAGTTCAAACGCGGCCAGCACATGGGAAGCTCCAGGCGGGCGCCTGTTGGTCTTCGCATTGTTCTGCGGCGGTTTACCAATCGCCGGGCCCAGGTTTTGAAATGGCACGGATATTGAGTCAGATTGTTCGGCCCCAGCAAAACGTCCCCTTGCCGGGTAGGAGGTAAACACAATTCCATTAGCGATGGCCGGAGTGCTGGTAAGCGGATCACCCAGCCAGTGCGACCAAAGATGTTTGCCGGTTTTCGCATCCAGGGCAAAAAGCGTGCACGATTCGGTGTTGAAAACCACGATGCCGTCCGCACAGACTGCCGAACTCGGGCCATCGTCGCTCAAATCCACTGACCAGAGCAACTCGCCGGTTTTTGCGTCGAAGCAGTAATACTCGCGGCTATGAAACCCGCCGCTCACATAGACCTTGCCCTGGTATACGGTCGGCGTTGCGATCGGCGCCCCGGACGGCAACTGGATAGTAAACCCGTTTTTGTCCCGATGAATTTGCACACGCCGCTGCGACGGCTGAGCATTGCCCGGTCGAAATTGCCTGGGCGGTGCCGCAAACTTGTCCGAATTCATCTCCCGAACCTGGTCGGTTATTTCCTCCCCTGGAACCGAGCCTATCGAGGGCGAGCTACCGTTGCTTGTTGTTGACGAATTTGCATTGGCTTGAGTGGCTTGCCCTTCCTGGGAGCCGGTCTGTCCGGAACCTGACTGCTGCGAACCGCTTTGGGAATCTCCGTTGGGCACCATACCGCCCGATTCGACTGGCGTATCGGTTTGTGCCAGTTGTTGCGGATTGGGGCCGTTTCGATCCGGCAGCAGAGTCCAGAAAACCAGCCCAAGAATGGCCACGATCGCGCTTGCCCCGATCAAACCTCGTCGCAGCATGGTTTATCCCTCCGCCTGCGCTAAGGTCTCTCGATATGCTCTCTATAATTTTGACGACCGAAGCCAGCAAATGGTTTTCCCCCGCCGTTGCGGTCGGCTGACTATGGTCGGGTCGCGTTTCCCCCGGTACACCAGGAGCTACTGACGTAAGCCGACCGTGGAAAACGTAACGCGGTAAGATATCGGAAACGCACATCTGAAGCAGCATCCGCATACGCAGCCAGGAGCGGCTGGCGTAAGCTAGCCGTGGCAAACAGTCCGCGCTTGCACTCGCACCCCCGTTTTATGATCCGCTACATTCGTTTCACCCACCCACGTCGTCAAACCCACGGCGGGCTAACACCCGCCGCTCTTTGTTGTGTATTCGTTCGCCACTGAACAATGTACGATCGTCGCGGGACAGCGTTCGCATCACCGAACCACGGCGGGCTGACGAACGTCGCTCCTGTGAACGTGCGTTTGTGCATCGCAAAAATCGTTTTTCGCCGGCGGGTATTCGCACACCAACAGAAGAGCGGGGGGCGTCAGCCCCCCGTGGGTTCACTACCGCGACTGCACCGGCGTTCGTGAGCGCGCCG
>JBEPZY010000004.1:0-162272 GCA_041640595.1 Gemmatales bacterium
TTTGCTGCTGCAATGTGGCCTGCACTTGCTGCAATTCGTCCTTGGTGGCCATTCGCTCTTCGAGACGTTGCAGGCGTGCTTGCAGTTCGTGGTTTTGCTGCTGCAATGTGGCCTGCACTTGCTGCAACTCGTCCTTGGTGGCCATTCGCTCTTCGAGGCGTTGCAGGCGTGCTTGCAGTTCGTGGTTTTGCTGCTGCAATGTGGCCTGCACTTGCTGCAATTCGTCCTTGGTGGCCATTCGCTCTTCGAGACGTTGCAGGCGTGCTTGCAGTTCGTGGTTTTGCTGCTGCAATGTGGCCTGCACTTGCTGCAATTCGTCCTTGGTGGCCATTCGCTCTTCAAGGCGTTGCAGGCGTCCTTGCAGGTCGTGGTTTTGCTGCTGCAAGGTTCCGTGAACCTGTTGCAAGTCGTCCTTGGAAGCCGTGCGTTGGTCCAAACGCTCCAGTTGCACCCAGAGCTGTTGATGTTGCTGCTGAAGTGAAACTTGCACCTGCTGAATCTCTTCGTGAAGTGCGAACTGCACCTCGCGCAGGTCTTCTTTGGTGGCAGCCCGATGCTCCACGCTTTTCTGCACGTAATCCAGCAGAACGCGAGTTTCCTGTTCTCCCAGTTTTGGCTTGAGCAGTTCGTAAACGTCGAGGATTGCCGACATGGTCCAGCTCCGATACACACCCCTGGATTCTATACGAAGCGTAACGAAAAATGCAAAATCAGCATCGGGAATTTCGGTGGCCAGAGGTTGATCCAAGTGCTGGACAGGCCAAGCTGGCGCAATGCGAAACGGAAAGATTTTGCGTATGCCAGGGCTTCATCCGAACTAGAAAGCTCCAGGCACAAAGCTGCCGTTGCACGAGGCCCAACCAGGCGCGATTACCAGGAGCCGACCCGAGCTGGAAAGCTAAAAACCCAGGTCTGCAGCGAAAGAATGCAAAACGGACTCCGACGCGGTTGCGCTATTGGTTCAGCGGAGGCGGAACGGAGGTAATCTCGGGGAGGGCCACCGGCGGATGCCCTGGTTGGCGTTACACGGGTCAGTGCTGCTCCGTGCCGAGCAAACACGTGTTGATTGCCCATCGCCAGACCCGCGTCACGTGGTCAAGCCATATTTCCGCTTCGATGCGGTAGGCGGTTCCTAAAATGAACAGCTGTCCGCAATGCGTGCCGAACTGTGTGGCCAGGACACTGGGTGGCGGGAGAGGCAGTGGGTGAGCCTGACACCGGAGCAGATTCGTGAGGACCTGGAAGGAGAATTGCGCGGCGAGGTGTTGACCGACGCCGTGTCGCGGGCGCTGTATAGCACGGACGCGAGTATTTTTCAGGTTTTGCCGGTGGCGGTGATCGCACCGGCTGACGAAGAAGATGTCCGCAAAGTTGTTCGCTATGCCCAGCAGCATCGTTTGCCGATCGCCGCTCGCGGTGCTGGTTCGGGTATGGCGGGCGAATCGTTGACCACGGGAATTGTTCTGGATTTTAGCAAGCACTTCCGCGGCATCACGGAGCAAGGCAGCGACCGGGTTCGCGTGCAACCGGGTGTAGTTTATCAGCAATTGCAGGAAGTGTTAGCGCGGCAGGGAAGAAGATTGGCCGTGGACATTGCCAGCGGAGCGCAATGCACGATTGGCGGGATGCTGGCGAACAACGCCAGTGGGGCTCGCGCTATCCGTTATGGCTACATGCGTGATCAGGTGCTGGGGCTGCGATGCGTCTGGGATGATGGTTCCATTGAAGAATGTGGACGCGCTGAGCCATATCCCGCCCTCTCTCCGCACCAGACACCGCAACCGGCTCTGCCTTCCGAAAAAGCGAACCAGACCGACGGGGAAGCTAATCGTCCGGAAGGGGAAACGAAACCGTCTGCTGGCGACGCAGCCACCGGCGAAACGGCCACCCGCGCAAGTCGCAAAGCCGAAGTTTTAGGCGGATTAGTGCCGCTTTTGCAGGAACACAGAGACCTTTTCCCGGCCTGCAAGCCGCGCACCGCCTTCAATCGCTGCGGTTACGCTTTGGAAAAAGCGTTGACGCCCGAAGGAGTGGACCTGGCCGGTTTGATCGTCGGCTCCGAAGGAACACTGGCGCTGATTACCGAGGCGGACCTGCGCACCGTGCCGATACCAGTGGAGCGAGCGTTGGTTCTCACGGCATTTGCCAGTCTGGAGTCCGCGGCACGCAGTGCGGCAGCAGCATTATCGTTTGCTCCTTCAGCCTGTGAACTGGTGGATCGTCGGTTGCTTTCGCTGACGCTGGAAGCGCGACCAGCCTACCGCAAACTGGTTCCAGCCGACTCGGAAGCGGTACTTCTGGTGGAATTCGAAAGTGAGCAACCGGGAGCAGAACGGCAGGCACGAGACTGGCAACTCTTTACCCGCAATCTGCCTGGGGTTCTGGCGAGCCATTTGGCCAGCGGCGCGGCAGAAGTGGAATGGTTCTGGCAATTGCGACAAACGGCTTTACCGTTATTGCAGGCGTTGCCTGGTCCGGAACAGCCTACGCCTTACATTGAGGATGTCGGGGTGCCGGTAGAGTGTTTGCCCGAATTCCTGGTGCGGATTCAAGAGTTGTTACAGCAAGAGCAATGGACGGCTGCCTTGCTGATCCATGCGGGGGCCGGGATTGTGCACACTCGGCCTTTTGTGGATTGGCAGCAACCGGGTGCGTTTGACCGTCTTCGACACCTGGCGGATGCTCTGTATGAGTGGGTCTGGCGCCTGGGGGGAACTATCAGTGCCCAGCATGCAGTCGGGCTGGCCCGTTCCCCGTGGGTCAAGCAACAGTTTGGCCGATTAGCAGACCTGTTTCGACTGGTGAAAGAGCAATTCGATCCGCAGAGAATCTTCAATCCCGGTAAACTTGTCGAGGTGGACGAATCGCTGGCCCGGAGCCTGCGCAGAGACCATCGGCCGCGGATTCGGTCTATGGCTCTTCCCCAAGCAGGAAGCGAACCAGCTTCCCGGCAATCGTCGAACGGTGAAGAACCTTACCGCTTGAGCTGGGCGTTACGCTGGCCGGGAGACAGTTTGCCGGACACGATCCATCAATGTAACGGTTGTGCGGCCTGCCGGACGGAGTCCAGCAGTAACCGGATGTGCCCTTTGTTTCGTGTGCTCTACGAAGAGTCAGCCACGCCACGCGCCAAAGCCAATCTCTTTCGCTCCCTGCTGGATGGTACCTTGCCTCCAGAAATGATTTCCAGCGATGCCGTCCGGCAAGTGGCCGATTTGTGTATCAATTGCAAAATGTGCGCACTGGAATGTCCGGCCAGCGTCAACATTCCGAAATTGATGCTGGAAATTAAAGCGCAGCATGTGGCCGAGCATGGTTTACGTGCTGATCAATGGCTCCTTTCACGGTTGGAGGGATTCGTGCGCTGGCTGGGACGCTTTGCCTGGATGGTGAACACCGGCTTGAACACCCGAGTGGTTCGCTGGTTGCTGTGGCGATTTTTCGGTTTGGCGCGGCAGAGACGGTTACCGAAGCTGGCACGGGTGCCGTTTCTGGAAATAGCCCGGCGACGCGGTTGGACCCGCTGGCCGACCTCGCCAGCCCGACAGGAACGGGTGGCGCTGTTTGTGGACTTTTACGGCAATTATGTGGATACCACTTTGCCGATGTCCGCCGTGCTGGTGTTGCAACTGGCCGGAATAGATGTCTTCGTCCCGCCTGGGCAGGTAAATTGTGGCATGGCTGCACTGGCGTGTGGCGATGTGGAGAATGCTCGCCGGCTCGCTCGCACCAACCTGCAGATTTTCGCCGATCTGGCGCGCGCCGGCCTGGCCATTGTCTGTTGCGAACCGACTTCCGCAGTCATGTTCCGCGTGGATCATGCCAACCTTCTGGACGATCCCGACGTGGAACTGGTAGCGCGGCAGACGCAAGAACTGGCCGCCTATGTCTGGCAATTACATCAGCAGGGACGCTTACCGCTCCGGTCCTTGCAACCGTTACCGCTGAATGTCGGCCATCACGTTCCCTGCCATGTCAAAGCCCTGACAGGAGGCGGAGCCAATTCCCTGGCCGGGCCCAACCTGTTGCGCCTCATTCCACAATTGCAGGTCGAAACGCTGGACGTCAGTTGTTCGGGCATGGCCGGGCCCTTCGGCATGAGCGAACGCCATTACGCTGATTCACTCCGGGCGGGCCGACCGATGCTGGAACGATTGGCGCGGGAGGCTATCCATTGTGGTTCCAGCGAATGCAGCGCCTGCCGGTTGCAGATGGAAGACGTGACCGCTAAACCCAGTCTCCATCCCGTACAATATCTGGCGACGGCGCTGGGGCTGCTACCGGAATTGCGTCAGCGATTGCGACACAGACGCGGCATGCCATGAAGGTCGGGCCTATGACAGTGCGTGTACTGCTATTTGCGCGGGCTCGCGACCTGGCTGGTACCGATACTTTGACACTGGAGACTCCCGCGGGTGCAACGCTGCGGCAATTGCGCGATGAACTGGCCAGGCGATTTCCTGCTCTCGCTGACTTTTTGCCGCGCTGCCAGCTGGCCATTCACGACACGCTTGCCGATGACCGCACACTCGTACCTGACAATGCCACGGTGGCGGTGCTTCCTCCGGTCAGCGGCGGAATGATGTAGCCAGCCCGCGGTGCTTCGAGCATCAGCCGCTTTGCTCACCGTAACCTCCTCGCGGACAACGATACCGGCTGGCCATCGTTGGTTGCCTTGCCATAGGATTCGGTGTCAGGGCAACATTTGCCCTGGCGAGGCTTTTGGAGCGACGAGCTGTGATCCGGCTGCAGCGGGAACCGATTGATTACGGCACGCTGGTAGAAAGTGTGCGGCGAACTACTGCCGGCGCAGTGGTGCTGTTTCTGGGTACGGTGAGGGAATTGACCGATGGCCGGGTTACTGTGGCGCTGGAATACGAAGCGTACGATCGGCTCGCGGAAAAGCAACTGGCGGCGATCGAGCAGGAAATTCGCAGTCGCTGGCAAGTAACTGATGTGGCGATGGTTCACCGCCTGGGCCGACTGGAACCGGGCGAAATCAGCGTTGCCGTGGTCGTCAGTTCGCCGCATCGGCAGGATGCTTTCCTGGCCGCCCGGCACGCTATCGAACGCATCAAGCAGGTGGTGCCTATCTGGAAGAAAGAGCACTGGTCGGACGGTAGCAGCGAGTGGATTCATCCCCAGGAGCCAATCGCAGACCCGCTCCACCTGCCACAGAGCTGACACCTGGCGAATTTATGAACCGGCGTATTTCCCTCCTTCCCAGCCAGGACGAAACAAGCATGCCCCTTGCCGGGCCGCTGGTGGATAGCTTCGGTCGCCGGCATAGCCATTTGCGGATCTCCGTTACCGACCGGTGCAATTTACGGTGCGTTTACTGTATGCCGGAGGAAGTCGAGTTTCTCGACCGCCGCGAGTTGTTGAGCTTTGAAGAAATCGCAAAATTTGTCCGATTGCTGGTGCCGCTGGGAGTGAACAAGATTCGACTCACCGGAGGCGAGCCGCTGGTGCGTCGCGATCTGCATAAGCTGATCGAGTTGTTGTGGCAGATTCCCGGAATCGTGGACGTGAGTTTGACAACCAATGGCATGTTGTTAGCGGAGCAAGCCGAGCTGCTCTTTCGTGCCGGGCTGCGACGGCTCAATATCAGCCTCGACACATTGCGGCCGGAGGTTTTTCGGCAACTGACCCGTCGCGATGGACTGGAGCGAGTGCTGGCTGGCATTCAGGTCGCTCGCCGCATCGGATTTCATCCCATCAAAATCAACGCGGTCAGTATCCGCGGCGTTACCGAGAACGAAGTCATCCCCCTGGCGCGCTTCGCCAGGGAAAACGAACTGGAATTACGCTTCATCGAATACATGCCCATCGGTGCCGATCACTGGGAGCGCACAAAGGTCTATTACGCTCACGAGATTCTCGAACAACTGGAACGCGCATTTGGTCCTTTACGGCCAATTCAAGACGGCGACGGCACGGCACCAGCCCAGGAATGGGAATACGCAGACGGCGGACGTGTCGGTATCATTGCCAGTATCTCGCAACCATTCTGCCAGCACTGCAATCGCCTTCGCCTGACTGCTGACGGCAAACTTCGCTATTGCCTGTTTGCCCTGGAGGAAACGGATATCAAAACGTTGCTGCGAACTGGCGCGACGGAGGAAGAAATTGTCCTGGCCGTTCGCCGCTGCGTTTGGAGCAAGTGGGAGGGGCATCAAATCAACACCGCCCGTTTTCTCAAACCATCTCGCACCATGCACACCATCGGCGGCTGAGGGATTGTGCCCTCGCCGTTCAACCCATCCCCGCCATCGCACGCAGGCGCAACAAGAGCGGCGGGCATCAGCCCGCCGTGGGTAGGCAAATGCGCATCGGCAGACAGAAGCGCCGTTCGTCGGCAGACCGCGACGGTGTATGCGGATTGCCGTTGCGGTCGTGGGCATTGGCGCCACGGGGCTAACGTAGCGCCAGAATCGTACATGGGTCATACGGCTCCGGATTACAATCGCGTGCATAGGCGCCACGGGGGGCTTACGCCCCCCGCTCTTGTGTTGCAGTGCGAACGTCTGCCGGCGAAAGAACGATTTTTGCGATGCACAAACGTACATTCGACCAAGAGCGGCGGGCGTTAGCCCTCCGTGGGTGTGAGTAACGCAATTGCGACAGCGTTCGCGGACAGACAACTAGCTGCTCGCTCCTATACGACAATCGTGATCTTGTCGCTGCAAGCGCGTCACTGGAAACCACGGCTGGCTCACGCCAGCCGCTCTTGTTGCACGGTGCCGGTCGGCTGAAAAATAACGACATTCACGGTGCACAAACGCACATTTCCAAGAGCGGCGGGCGTCAGCCCGCCGTGGGTGTGAGTAACGCAGTTGCAATTGCGAACGCTTTCGTCCAGCGCCGCGCACGTCAGCCCGCCGTGGGCGGGCAAATGCGTATCGGCAGACAGAAGCGCCGTTCGTCGGCAGATCGCCGACGGTGTGCGTGCGTGTGCGTGGATGGCCGTTGCAATTGCGTTTATAGGCGCCACGGGGGGCTTACGCCCCCGCTCTTGGCACTCATACAGCGACCGTCCACCGGAAGAATGACGATTTTGGCGATGCACAAACGCACGTTCACAAGAGCGGCGGGCGTCAGCCCGCCGTGGGAACGAAACGCATTTGCAATGGCGGGCGTCTTTCCCCGGCCGAGTACGTTCGCCCACCACGGCTGGCTCACGCCAGCCGCTCCTGTTGCACGGTGCGGGTCGGCTGAAAAATAACGACATTCGCGGTACACAAACGCACGTTTTCAAGAGCGGCGGGCGTCAGCCCGCCGTGGGTAGGCAAATGCGCATCGGCAGACACGAGCGCTATTCGTGGGCAGATCGCCGTCGGTGTGTGTGCGTGTGCGTGGATGGCCGTTGCAATTGCGTTTATAGGCGCCACGGGGGGCTTACGCCCCCCGCTCTTGTGTTGCAGTGCGAACGTCTGCCGGCGAAACAACGATTTTTGCAATGCACAAACGTACATTTCCAAGAGCGGCGGGCGTTAGCCCTCCGTGGGTGTGAGTAACGCAATTGCGACAGCGTTCGCGGACAGACAACTAGCTGCTCGCTCCTATACGACAATCGTGATCTTGTCGCTGCAAGCGCGTCGCTCGAAACCACGGCTGGCTCACGCCAGCCGCTCCTGTTGCACGGCGCCGGTCGGCTGAAAAATAACGACATTCGCGGTGCACAAACGCACGTTCACAAGAGCGGCGGGCGTTAGCCCGCCGTGGTGTGGGAAAATCGCCCCGGCGGAGACGGTTCCGGCTTTTTGACCGACTCACGCCGGAACATGTTGGGAAACCACCCTGCCATGACGGAAGTTTTCCCACGGCTGGCTTACGCCAGCCGCTCCTGTTGCACGGTGCGGGTCGGCTGAAAAATAACGACATTCGCGGTACACAAACGCACGTTCACAAGAGCGGCGGGCGTCAGCCCGCCGTGGGTGTGAGTAACGCAGTTGCAATTGCGAACGCTTTCGTCCAGCGCCGCGCACGTCAGCCCGCCGTGGGTTGCAAACCGCATTTGCAATGGCGCGCGTCTTTCCCCGGCCGAGTACGTTCGCCCACCACGGCTGGCTTACGCCAGCCGCTCCTGTTGCACGGTGCCGGTCGGCTGAAAAATAACGACATTCGCGGTACACAAACGCACATTTCCAAGAGCGGCGGGCGTCAGCCCGCCGTGGGTAGGCAAATGCGTATCGGCAGACACGAGCGCTATTCGTGGGCAGATCGCCGACGGTGTGCGTGCGTGTGCGTGGATGGCCGTTGCAATTGCGTTTATAGGCGCCACGGGGGGCTTACGCCCCCCGCTCTTGGCACTCGTACAACGACCGTCCACCGGAAGAATGACGATTTTGGCGGTGCACAAACGCACGTTCGCAAGAGCGGCGGGCCTCAGCCCGCCATATAAGCCGAGCAAGTCAGCCGGCGACTTTTTTCAGCGCAGCTCGTTTGGCGTTGTCTTTTTCGTATCGGGTTCCCGACAGTCGCTGGGGTCGCCGGGCGGACGTTCCGAGCTTACGGCATCCTGTCTTGCCGTGAAGCGTATGAGCGAAAGGCTCGTGCTTGCGTCGCCGTGTCGAATCGCCGAAGTTGGTGATCCAGTCTCACCGCTGCGGCCTGTCAGAAGAGGATTCGTGCAGGCGTTGCTGCGTTGAGTTGCCGAAATTAGCCGCGATTGCTACGGAAAAGTGCGTCAATTTCCGCGTCGGTCAGTTGTTCGACGCCATCCTGGGTGTCAATAACCAGGGCTGTGCCGCTCGGGGTAATCCACACCAGATGGCTGCCCAGCTGGAAAAGTTCTTTGGTTTCCGGTCGGCGTTCGAGGATGCGGAAGTAGGCGGGGCTGAAAGCCTTGACCACCTGCGTTTTCGTCTGTGGAGTGATGCCCTGATCAATCCACACCCCTCCGACCTCCAGTAATTGCCGACCTAACACCTGCCGTTGCGCAACAGCGGGTAGCTGGCTCTGGTGCTTGAGCTGGTTGAAATACTCGGAGAGGTTGACACCGAGTTGTTGCACCTGCAAGGCCCGATAACCGTTGGGGGACGCCCGGAGTCCCAATCCCGCCTGGGCATTAGCTAGTTGAGTGCCGCGAGCACGCTCAATCTGTTCCTGCAGTTGCCGAGCCACCGGCGGAAGCAGTGCACCTTTGGCCGCGGCATCGGCGATTTCCCTTTCCAGCGACCCGTAAAGTTTCATCTGAGCCTGATCACGGGCCTGGCCCAGACCTCCCGGTTGCTGTTGCAAGGCCTGCACTGCTTCTGCTAAGCGGCGAACCTGTTTCCCATCCTCACCCCGCAACAACATCGGCACAGCCGGTTGGGGTTCAGGTTTTCCTGGCAATGGTCGCACTACCGGTGGCAGAGGTGCATCCGGCACCAGGAGATAACTGGTGTACGGCGTGGCGATACCGTATTGTTTGGCCAGCTGGATGACCTCGTTTTTCAATTCGTCGGTTTCGCCGTTGAGCCGAATTTGCTCCAGCAGATAGCCGACTTTGCGACGAGCCCAGAGTTCTTCCACGAATGGTTTACCATCTGCCTGAGCCGGCAACTCCACGGGGAAGACGAATTCCCGTTTTTCGTTGCCGAGCATTCCGGTCAGGCGAACCGTCGCGGGACCGCTGCCCGAATAGCGAGCGAAAACAACCAGTTGGCCGTTGTGATACAGGTCCGGTAACTGCGGCGGATAAATTTCCTCCAGTTGCACACCGCCGGTTACTTCCAGACGGAGATTGGCCAGAACCGGTCGGCTGATTTTTTCCTGGAATGCGGTGATTTTTTCCTGGATCTCCTCATCCTTGGTGATGAAGGTACTGAACGCTCGGGATTGATCGGCCAGTTGATCCAGGAGCGAAGCGTTGAGATCGTGACCGATGCCGATGGGGAATATGCGAGTGTTGGCGGTGTTTTCGCGGGCGACATTGGCCAGGATGCGCTCGATTCGGGTCTCGCCGACGGTAGGCTGGCCATCGGTGATGAAGACGATGAGGAAGATGCGGCCCGGTTCCTGCGTCCGCAGAGCCAGTGCAGATAGTAAGGCGTCCTGAATAGCCGTTCCTCCAGTGGCTGCCAGTTTTTGCACCCAGTTTTTGGCGGCGGCGATGTTATCACGGTTCGCTGGCTGCATCCCGCCGGGATATTTGTTCACGGTGCTGGCGAAGTGCAGCAACGCAAATCGGTCGGTTTCCGGTAAACTTTCCAGACAACGAATCAGGGCTTGCTTAGCCTGTTCGATTTTCTTGCCTGCCATGCTGCCGGAAGTATCCAGCACAAACACCACATCGCGGGGCACGCGCATGTTCTGGCTTATTTCGTAGCGCGGCGCCAACAGTAGTGCCACATACCCCGGCCGATCCTTCTGGAGACGATGCGCCAGCGCGGTCAATCCGATGGACTCGCCGCCCAGCGTGTAATACAGCAGGAAGTTGCGGTCGAGCAGGGCCTGGTCTTTCTCGAAACTCACCGTGGCGTCGCGGTCGCTTTTGCGGGTAACCGAAACGGCATGCGACGGGCTGTAAATATTCAGCACGGGATGCTGCGATTCAATCTGCACACGGAAACTGAATTTTTCCAGCGTTTGCAAGGCCCGACCGTCGGTTTTCAGTGGATAAACAAACTCCACCGTATCCTTGTCCCGCGCGCAGACCGAGGTGAAGGCGATGGCGATTTTCTGATCCCCGTTGGGCGGAACCGGGAAAATTCGGGCCTGGAACAGGTCGCTGCCAAGATATTCCAGCAGTCCCGGATCCTGGCTTTGGCGGACAATGCTCATGTAGATTTCGCGGGCTTTATTCGCTTCCACCAGTTCCGCTTTGACCGGGGTATCGCCGACCCACATGGTGAACTCATTTACCGCCGCACCTTTGGGAACCGGAAAAACGTAAGTCGCTTCCAGTGGGCGCGACGTATGGTTGCGGAAAACCTGAGTTACTCGCGTCCGGGCAATCTGGTCGTTGATGGTGACCTGCACCTCGTGCTGAACCAGCGCCAGGGGCGGAAGGGTAGGTTCTTTCGGAATGATAAGCCCCCGGGCGTCAGAGACGCTGACCAGAGCCAGCAGACCGAGCCAAACGATGGCGATGCGCTTCATGACCGGCCTCCTTTTTACGGTGATCCTGACCGCGAGTGCGGCGCTGCTGGTATCTGCGAAATCGAAGCTTGCAGATTCCCTCGCCTGGTTCCGTAAGATATGACGAACGACCGGCAGATTCGGATCGGCCTTGGACTGCATCGGGGCGGATTGTAAGCTACAGTTGAAAGCGACATGGTGGTGGTTATAATACGCAGCCGATAGCTCCTGCGCTGCAAGAACGCGGTATCGGGAACGGTAACCGAATCATCAGCGGCCTGAAACCGCTGTTATGCCCAGGGAAAGCTAAACGGACAGGTGCAATCGCGGCTGAAAACCAGCGGGAGAGCAAATCATGCCCGAGGAAAAAGAAGCGCGACTGGTGATCGAATGGAAGCGGGTATTTCCGTGGTGGCATATCTTTCGGTCGTTTAGTATCGCGTTGGACTTTCGTAAATTGGGTTTGGCCATTGTGGGTATTGTCGCGGCCTGGTTGGGCTGGGCGCTTCTGGCGCTGGTTCTCGATCCAGGCGATCCGGGACCCGAGCCGGCCAGGGTCAAGGATACCGGCGAGGCGAACCCCGAATGGGAAGAATGGCAGCGACGCAACTACCTGCGCACCATCACTCAGGAATGGCTGGACTGGCCCGCCAATGTGAAACGTGGCGACCCGGACTTACCGCCTCACCGGGCCGTCGCCACACTCCATCCGCGTTTGACAAAAGTGGATTACTGGATGGCCCAGGTGCCAGCGATTCTGGAACCATTGACACGTCTCGTCCGGCCGCTGACTTATTTCCTGGACGAGCGAGCCGGGTGGCGAAGCTACATTTTTGCAACGCTCGGCGTGCTGTGGACGCTGGTGGTCTGGGGCTTCGTTGGGGGCGCTTTGACACGGATCGCTGCCGTCGAATTTGCCCGCCGCGATCGTATCCCCCTGGGGGAGGCGATTCGATTTGCCGCCCGGCAGTTCCCGTCGCTGCTGGCTGCTCCCATCTTTCCGATCGGAGTGGTCGTGGTACTGACGGTGGTAGTGTGGGTAGTGGCTACGGTGCTGGTAATGATTCCCTGGTTAGGCGATATGATCGGTGCCCTGACTTTTCCGCTGGCACTGCTGGCCGGGTTGCTGATGGGCGTGCTTCTGCTCGTGTATGCAGGCTGGCCGATCATGTATCCGGCTGTGAGTGCCGAAGCCGGGGACGCGTTTGATGCCATTAGCCGTTCCATGTCCTACATGTATCAGCGGCCGTGGCATTACGTCTTTTACTGGGCGGTGACGCTGGTTTACGGCGTGCTGGTATTGTTCTTCGTGGTAACGTTCACGTCGTTTTTCGTGTACCTGACGGGCTGGGCACTAAACCTGGCCTGGCGACCGTGGTGGCGAAGTGGCGACGTGGATGTCATCCGCGCGCTGTTCATTTACGCACCCGAATCGTATGGCTGGCGACAGATGCTGGCCCCTGGTATGGAGTCCCCGGCTGAAGTGGCGGCGAAAATGGCGGTGGTGCCTCGGGTAGCCGCCTGGATACTCGGTTTCTGGCTGCACCTGGTCTTTCTGGGTATGCTGGGCTTTACCTACAGCCTGTTCTGGTCAGCCAGCACCGTCATTTATTTCCTGCTCCGCAAGAATGTGGATGAGACAGACCTGGATGAAGTGTATCTGGAAGAAGAACAGGACGACCTGTTTCCGCGACCGGTAACCCCGCCCGAAGTTACATTGACCCAGGTCAGCGCACCGGACGTAACCACGACAAGGACCGGGGGTAGCGAGTCGGCTCCTTCTGCCGGTACGGAAACGCCGCCCAAACCGGAAGGCGGTTCCGCGGGGCAATGACGGGCCGACTCCTGGATTCGGTCACCGGACAGTTCACATCCGAAAAGAGCGCCGCCGCTTCAACCAGAAGCTGCGGTCGCGCTGGCGGAGCCATACCGGAATTGGCCCATCGCGTGTTGCTTACGACGCAGGAGCCTGGCGGCGCGAATGGGTTGCCATTCTTTAGCGGCTTACACAGGTGTCGGGTGCAACGCTACTTTCTAACCGCCGGCCCGTACCTATCATCTACGCTATGCCACGAACCATCGCCCTTTATAGCGGTAGCTGGCCTGACCGACCCTTAGCAGAGCTGGCCAGCAAAGCCAGCGATTGGGGCTACCAGGCTCTGGAACTGGAGTGCATCGGCGATCATTGCTCGCCCCACCGGGCTATGGAGGAAGAAGGTTATCTGCCGGAATTGGTGCGTTTGCTCGAGGCTCAGGAATTGCGAGTTGCGGCGCTGAGCTGCCAGACGGCAGGACAGTTACTTACCGATCCTGCAAGCGCCGAATGCCAGAGCGATTGGCCGGCACAGTCGGGTCCTGACGCTGACGCAGATGCCTGTCGGCAAGAAGCAGCCAGGCAATTGCTCGCAGCGGCGCAAACAGCCCAGCGATTGGGTACCAGCGTTCTGGTAACCGCCTGCGGATGCGCCTTGCCGGCCAGCGTATTTTTCTCGACACAGCATGGATTGCCGCGTTATCAAGCGTTTTTGCAGCAATTGGCCCAGCACTGGGCAGCAGTGCTCGACGAACTTTCCGGGCTGGACGTTCGCCTGGCTTTTCTGGTGCAGCCTGGCCAGGCGGTTTGGGATGCTTTTTCAGCGGAGCTGTTTCTGGAAGCGCTGGGCTGGCGTTCGCAGGTCGGATTGGCCCTGGACACCGGGGCCATGTACTGGCATGGCGCGGAACCGGCGGAGTTCATTCGCCGCTTTGCCGATCGCATTGTTCATGTTCGTGTCAGCGACGTGGCGGTGCGTTTGACGGGAGGCAACAGTGTTTTGTCGCCGCTTCCGAGTGGTGATCCTCGTCGGGGTTGGGATTGGCGTTCGCCGGGACACGGCCAGATAGACTTCGAGTCCGTGCTGCGAGCCTTACACGACATCGGTTACACCGGAGCCCTGTCGGTGGCCTGGACCGATCCCCATATGCATCCCGAATTCGGTGCTGCCGACGCCTGCCAGTTCCTTAAGCGTCTCGATTTTCCCACACGCCAGGAGTTCCCCGAATCATAAAATAGGCTCTGCCCAAACGCATCCGGCTAGCTTTTCCGCCAGAAGTGGTCGTCGGTCTTTCCCGAACGAAACTCGCCTCCATCAGGGATACTGACAATGGACTGGGAACTCAACGAACGGCTCAAACAGCAGTGGACCGATAAATTCGTGGTCGTGGACGATTCCCGGCCGGAGTTACGCCGATTCCAGGGCATAGTCGGTCGGGTTGTCACCGTCAACATGAACAACCGCTGCATTGTGGATTTTCAGGACGGTGCCTGGTACGACATCCATCCCGATTACCTGCGCATTTGCCCCGACCAGGAAGAAGCCCGTAAAAAATACGACCCAAAGAAAAACAGCGCTCAGCCGATCCCGTCCCGGCAAACCTAATCCACGCGAACAAGCGAAGCCATCGCGGCTCAGGCGACGCCTTTGTGTCTGCCCTAACGATGACAGTGGCCACGCGGACAGAAGAGTGTGTTTTGCCGGAGTTATCGGCAGAACTGCGAGCTTGAATGCAGTCGTGTTCAGCGGTTCGTTTCTGCACGCGCTTAGCGTAACGCGATAGGGCGAAGGCAAAATCCCGCGGTCGTTCCGCGTATTTTGTTGACCGTGCAGATGTAACAAAACTCGTAAACTCGATCACGAGCCAGTTCTTCCAGATAATGAAGCTCGCCGATATGGACACCCTGCTGAATCAGTAAATAATGATGCACGGGCAGAAAGCTGGGGGGTTCGTTAGGTCCTGGCGAGTGCTCAAGACCGCTGGTGTCCGAACCAATGAGCATGGCGCCGCGTTCTTCCACCAGCCAGCGAGCAGCTGCCAGATCGATGCCGGCCGAATCGTGTTGCCGTATCCGGTCGTGGTCAGCGCCATCCTCGCCCCAATACCGCAGCACGCCCGTCCGGATAAGCACGGCATCACCCGGTCGCAGCTGGGTTCGCTGGTGCTCGAGGGCTCCTTTCAAATCTTCCACGGTGATGCGATAATGACTGGGCAACGCATCTACCTTCCGGAAAGTGGCAACGTCAATGAGAACGCCTCGCGCGATGATGGGCGGAATACTGACGGCATCGCATTTCCGCACGCCAAAGTCGCCGCTCCAGTCCGACTCACGAAAGCCGTTGTACCAGTGCATGTCCTGGCCTGCGGTGATGTGAGCCAGACCGTCTATTTGCGTGCCCACATTGTCGCTGATGAAAAGCGCGCAGCTATGCCAGGCCAGCTGATGCGGATTGACCTGCGCATCGCTGACCGCGGGAAAATCCTTCTGTCGCCGCAACCCTTCCGGTGAGCGAAACAGAATAATCTCGCCGGGATTATGTCCTGGCCAGCGATAGGAACGCCGACTGTAGGTAACGCCCAGATCGTACACCTTGCCCTGCTGCACCAGCCGCAAGGCGGCCAGCCGAGTTTGATCAGTCATGGCGTTGAGTGCGCCCACTTCGTCCTCTTTACCCCAAACCCATCCCCAGCCCTGACCGCGTTTCCAACCGCGAATGCTCGGCTCCGCAGTCTGGGATGGTTCCGCAGCCACGCTCACGGCCTCGCCGAGCCGATCACGACTCGCTTGCCAGCGCCCCGCATACCAGGCTGCCAGGATCGCCAGGATTGCTACGCCGGCTCGCCAGGGTAGCAATCCACCCAGCGAAATTACTCGCTCGCACTTTGTGGGGAAAAGAACTTGCCGTACGAAGTCACCTGCTCTTTGCGGACTCATGGCCAGCTCCTGTGCGTCAGCTGTTTGCTCAGGGGACGTTACTGCTCAGGAATTTAGCGATAACGCCTCTCAGAGGCGAGGAAACGTTTTGCCGTCTGGCAAGCTGCGAGCAGGAAATTCCCACCCGGCTTACGCGGTGAGCCGCCTGGCTGGTGCACAATCCCGTAGCGCCAACTTAACGTCGGCCATCCGCCTGCGGTGATTCTTCCCAATCCCACCAGGTCTCGCCGGGCTCGTAGGGGACTTCTTCCTCTTCCTGCGGCGGCCGACGGATGGCCGCTTTTACCGCCCACAGGCCGACTTCGTACAGCAAAACCATCGGCAGCCAGATAATCAGCAGACTCGCCGGATCCACCGAGGGAGTAACCACCGCTACGAGAATCAGCATCACAAACCAGGCAATCCGCCGTTTGCTGGCCATCTGTTCCGGCGTAATAATGCCAATCCGCCCCAGGACGTACATGACCAGCGGCAACTGAAAGCACAGCCCCGTAATTACCGGCATGAGAATGGCAAAGCTCAGCCATTCGCTCAGCCGGAAATCCGGTTCGATGTTCAGCCACAAGTTGAACTCCAGCAAAGCCCTCAAGGCTGCCGGAATCACAAAAATTTGGCAAACCACCACGCCAATCAGAAACAATCCCACGCTCGGAAACAGCGAGTTATACACCAGTCGTTTTTCGTGCGGATACAGACCGGCCGCGATAAAGCTCCATATATGGTAGAAAATCCACGGGCTGGCCAGCACCAGTCCGGTAATGATTGCCACCTTGAACCAGACCATGAACACTTCCATCGGGTTCATGGAAATGAGCGTAACTCGTTTGGAGACAATGCCGAGCGGGATGCGGAATTTCTCCAGAAAATCTATGGGCCGAACCGTGATCGTCGCCGGTATCGTGTCCGCATTGCCGTCGGCCGAATTGGCCTGGGGATCACCGAGATTCACATTATTGGCCGAGACTTCCGCACGACCCCCGGGCGACGCCTCTTGCTTGAACAGATGCGGATACATCTCTCGCAGGGCACGCTGCAATGCCTCCCGCGACAGGCCTGCTTCGAG
Organism: Gemmatales bacterium; assembly: GCA_041640595.1. GTDB lineage: Bacteria > Planctomycetota > Planctomycetia > Gemmatales > HRBIN36 > HRBIN36. The sequence continues at coordinate 16,881 of JBEPZY010000004.1, forward strand.
CGCCACCGGTTCCACGAATGGTTTGAGATACGGTGCATTGGGATGCTTTTGCAAGTCCCCTTTTATTTGCTCCAGAATGCGCATTTCCCGGTCCGGATTTTTCTGATAATAGCGCCAGTGATACTCCAGCAAGGCATTCTCTACGGGAGCCTGAATAATCCACAACACGTAATGGGCGATGAAGAAACTGATGAATACGGCAATAACGAAACTCCAGATGGCCCGCCACAGATGCTGTCGCAGGTCCTCGAGATGTTCGCCGAAAGTCATTCGCGTATCGGCAAACATGTCGTCGGGGTCGGGCAAAGGCGATTGCGTTCGCGCCATGGTGGTATTCCTGGATGCTGGCGGTGGAGGCGGTATCCATTAGCCAGCCCACCGCGGATAACGCTTCCCTGAATCCTCCTGCCACCGCCTGAGTGGCTCGTCTAACCCTGACACACAGGCATGGGTCGGGCCGTGTGCCTTTGTCGGTATCTTACGAACCAGGCCCCGGGGCAGCGCAGTGGCGAACGCTAAAACGGCAGGCTAAATCTGGTAATTCGGTACCAGTTCGTCGTTGGGTCGCCGAATGCGTAATGACGGTTTTTCCAGTTGCACGACGGTGTGGGGCGGGACGCTGTGGGTGAGCCAGACGTTGGAGCCGATCACCGAGTGATGTCCGATCACCGTGTCTCCGCCGAGAATGGTAGCGTTTGCGTAAATGACCACCTCGTCCTCGATGGTCGGGTGGCGTTTCATGCCGCGGATGATTTTGCCATCGGCGTCGCGGGGGAAACTCAACGCGCCGAGCGTAACGCCCTGATAAATTTTGACGTTGTTACCAATGACGCAAGTCTCTCCGATCACCACGCCGGTACCGTGGTCAATAAAGAACGAATGACCGATCTGGGCGCCGGGATGGATATCAATGCCGGTCTTGGAATGGGCGTATTCGGTCATGATGCGCGGGATCAGGGGAACTCCGAGCAGATGCAACTCATGGGCGATGCGGTAGATGGTGATCGCCTCCAGGCCTGGGTAGCAGAAGACGATTTCGTGGTAACTCTTCGCCGCCGGATCGCCCTGATAGGCGGCGTGAACGTCTTCTTCCAGGAGATAGCGTAAATCGGGGATTTTGCGGAGAAATTGAATGGCTTTTTGCTGAGCGATGGCCTCGAAATCGCATAGTGAGTTTTCAGCGGACTGAGGTAAAGCGGGACTGTCCGCCTGGTTGCTGGCAGAAGACATCTGGGCACTGCGCTGGGATTCGTGCCGCAGGGCGCGTGCGATCTGCTGCGTCAGTTTGTCATGCAGACCGTCCACCAGATCGCCGACATGGTAGATGACGTTGCCCATGTGGAGGTTTTGTCGGCGGTGGTAGCCTGGATAAAGCAATTCCATGAGGTCGCCAAGAATATCGATGATCGCCTCCCGGCTGGGCAAGGGGTAATGCCCGAGGTGATTGATTCGCTGGCACATCATGTAACTTTCGACGATCGCTTCCGTGATTTCGGGAAGTGTCTCTTTCAGGCTGGGATTACTGGCCATACCTGACTCCTTTTCTGAGCATGATGGTAAGCGGGCACAGGGGTTGGTGTCATAAAAATTGGCGAATCAAACCTGGCGAGACAGACCGCAGGCAGAGTATCAGCACCCGGCGACCGCCGGACACTTACAACCGCAGCTACAACAGCGTCGGTAGAAATATCGCATAAGCCGCGACCTTTACCCGGTCAAAGCTTCTACCAGGATTATATCCCCAGCGGTTCTGCTGACAACTGCCCCTATAGATTGTCCGAGCCGAAGCCTAGGGCGGGCCAAGGACCCTGAAGCTGAGCCGAGCATGCTGACAATCGGCGTTATGGATTGTCCGAGGCGAAGCCTGAGATTGTATGCCGTCCTGGCCGGCAGCTTGCTGATCGCGGTTCTGCCGACGAGCCGGATTTCCACAGGACGTGCTGTTGCTGGCCCGCTAGCGTTCAGGAAGACCAGTGCGTGGCTTGGTGCGGATATCGGCCAGGTCTTGCGTAGGACTAATCGGCAAATGGTTCGGCGACACTCAATGCCGGTGCTGCGAAAATTGACAGCTGCCGCGGGATGATTATGGCAACATGAATGCGGTTTGCTGCGTTTGCCAGGCCAGTTTTACGGCATGGCCAGCCGCCAGGACCAGAAGTGCTTTGTGCCCGACCGACAATTATCCGAAGCAAAACTTCGACATAGTTCGCGGTCTGGTTTGCCAAGAGGTGATGGGCAAAACGCCTGCCATTCGGGACACAGTCAGGAAGAAGGCGAGGCGTTGCTTTTCCTGCGATCGTAGATGGCGCGGAGGACGTCTTCGACAGCCTGAAACGGCCCCTGCGAGCGAACGCTGTCCACGAGCCGCCGGGCTTCGCTCACGGGATGACCCAGCGTTCGCAACGCTTCCACCGCCAGATCGAGGATAGTCTGGTCGGTGGCAGGTTCGGGGAGCGGTTTGGGTTCGGCCCCAGCTCGAAGCAAGGTGAATTTGACGGCCTTTTTCTTCAAAGCCATGACTACCTGTTCTGCGGAAGTTTTGCCCAGACCGGGCAGGCGGGTCAACCACTTCACATCTTCCCGAACAATCGCCTCGGCAATGTCGCGGATGGGTTCGGTAATCGCTTTGAGTGCCCGCCGCACGCTCACCTTGTCCACACTGCACAGCAACTCGAAGAACTCCATTTCTGCCTCGTGAAGAAATCCGACCAACCGTGGCACCAGGCGACCCTGCATGGGGTTGCCTTCGAGAAAATGGCTGACATGCAGGGTAACTTCCTGGCCCAGGCGTGACGTCAAGTTCTGACGCACCAGAGCCGGAACGAGAATGTCGTACTCCAACGGCCCGATTTCGAGCCGGACACTTTCGTCAAGAATCCGCACCAAACGCCCGGTGATCCGCGTAATCATGCTCTACGTTTCCCTGGGATTGCACATCGGAAGACGATTTTACGGTACGGTTCGCGGCGGGTGCACCGGACACTGGTTCACCCGCGCCTCCGATAGTACCGCTGCTGTTTCGGCTTCACGACCATCATTGTACCGGAAATGGTTCACGCCTGGCTGGGCCGGGATGACTCCCCGCGGCATGGCACCGGATGGGGAACAGCTTCGCCGGATGGAATTGGCGGGCAGGTCTGGCAACTTTTTTGGAAAAATTTTCGGTTGACCCGTTGGCGTAACCCTCGAATTTTCCGAATCCTAGGTAAAAGCGGTAGATTTATGGGACAAAAATTTGTCGGTCCCTCTTGATTCCCCTTGCCCGATTGGCTAATGTAGTTGCCTGTGGTCGTGGGAAACCTTCCCATAGTCGCTTCGTCAGCTGACGGAAACTGGGATTTTCTTCCCACGAACCAGCTGCGATGGACGATTCGCTGCCCTCTGGTAAGACCGAAGCTCCACTAGTAACAAATCGCGTCGCCCGGGAACGGAAGCCAACGCATACCGCGGCTGGAACAGGATGAGGCCTGACGAATCGCGCTGACGAAATTGCCCATCTGCTGGAGCCAGGCCCGCTATGTCAGGCACATCGCGGCTAATCCTGGGCGAGTACAGCCGGATTCTGGATGATCGCTATCGGCTGAGTCTTCCGCCGGAGCTCGTGGATGCCCTATTTCCAGCGGAGGAAGAGATCGGCATGCTGGCCAAGGAACGGGCAGGTTGCCTGAGCCTGTGGCGGCGGGATACCTGGCAGGAACGAATTGCTGCTGGGATCGAACTGATTCGCCACAAGCTGGCCGCTCATCGCCTTGAAGGTCAGCTCAGCCGACTGCAGGTCTTCGGGCGACTGTTGTCCACGCGCTATCGGGAGGTGCGAATCGGTGAGCGTGGACGCTTTGTCCTGCCCGAAGGGTTCCGCGAATTCTTGCAGGTCGAACCAGGCAGCGAAGTTCTGGTAATTGGGGCCGCGGTCTGCATCGAACTGTGGCACCCGGAAGCGTGGCGGAGATATGTCCGCAAACGCATGCCTGGATTCCAGAAGCTCTTTGAACAACTGAGTGCGTAAACTCTTACCGGGAGTGGCAAAACATCGGCGCTTTCAGCACCCAGCGCCCGAAAGCGCCGCCCCAGGTAGGCCAGACGGCGATGCGTCGGTTGACCGGGTGCTATACCTGGAGGGTGAGGTCATCCGCGCCTTTCGCCGAAGCAAGGATGCGTCTGGAGGCACGAAGCACCTTACCTGGGGCGCTATTTTTTCACCAAAGGCACTCCGGCTGCTCCATTATACCACTCAATCGCTGGATTGTAAACCGACCTGGAATTTTCTCTTACGAAGGATCGCTGTCGAGGCAGGGAAGCCTCTTTATTATACGCTGGCTTCCGGCCCAAAGTTTTCGCAAGTCCAGAGGGATTTGATTCTTCGGATCGGCGTACATTGCATTGGAGGACCCACCTGCGCCGTCTGGTGATTTCGGGGGCACGATTCGAGCATTGGATTGGCGTCCTTTGTATCGGCGTTTTGAGCGCGGGCAGTCGTTTCAGCGGCTGCAAGTTTCCCATAAATTACCCTTCAGCCATTGCGGTTCCTTCGGTCTTGCCGGGTCTCGTCGTTTCGATGGGGTACAATTTTCCGGTAAATCACCCCCCGGCCTGTAGCATTCCGGCTGTCAAAAGCGTTACGGCTCCTTGAAAGGGGTACGGTTTCGCCGTAGATTACGCGCATGCAGGTGGTGGGGATATCCGCTGGATGCGGCGTATTAGAAGCGATTTCCACGCAGATCAGGCCTTGCTTGGCCGAGCGTCTGGAAGCCTTTTCAATTTCCCGCGTCTTCGGAACAATTTCGGGGTAGATTACCCGCATGCCCTACGCGATCTGTAACGAAACCTTCAGCGGCTGGGATCACGGTTGCGTGTGCCAGTACGTGGCCCGGGTGGGGTACCACGGTTTGGAGGTCGCTCCATTTACACTGGCCGATACCGTTACTGCTCTGAGTACGGAACAGCGAGAGCGTCTGCGTCGCCAGGCCAAGGATGCGGGCATTCGCATTATCGGCTTGCACTGGCTTCTGGCCCGCACCCAGGGGCTGCATCTGACCTCACCGGATGCGGAGGTGCGTCGCCGCACCCAGCAATATCTCATCGAGCTGGCGCGGCTTTGCCATGACCTGGGCGGGCAAATCCTGGTTTTCGGCTCGCCGGCACAGCGTTCCCTGCCCCAGGGAGTTAGCCGCGAGCAAGGTTTCGCTTTTGCCGAAGAAGTGTTCCGCGGCCTGTTGCCCTACCTGGAAGACTGGCAGGTGGATTTGTGTATCGAACCGTTGACGGCCCAGGAGACGAATTTTCTCACTTCCTGCCGCGAAGGTCTGGAGCTGGTGCAACGCTTGAACCATCCGCGAGTCGGGCTGCACCTGGATGTCAAAGCGATGTGCGCGGATGCAGAAGCCAGTGTGCCGGAACTCATTCGCCGTTACGGTAAATGGCTGCGTCATTTCCACGCCAACGATCCAAACCTCCGCGGGCCGGGATTTGGCAAGGTGGACTTCGTGCCGATTTTTGAGGCTCTACGCGACATTGGTTACACAGGGTGGGTTTCGGTCGAGGTGTTCGATTATTCTCCCGATCCGGAGACCATTGCCACGCGCAGCCTGGAGTACATGCAAGCGTGTGCGGCCAAAGCGGGCTGGCAAGCGTAAAGGTTGGGGGAATCGTCCATGGCGACGGAGGCTCTCAGCGCCAGGGTCTTGCCGCTGGCGAAGTTGTGGCAGGAGCTGTCAGCACACTGGCGGGTGGAGTTCGGCTGGGAGTTGCCCGAACATTTCGGTGACTGGCAGCGGGAATATGATGCGGCCGTTCACGCGGCGGCGGTGTTCGATCTCTCGTACCGCACGACGATCCATTTGCTCGGTCGGGATCGTGTCAGTTTCCTGCACAATTTCTGCACCAACGACATCCTCCGCACGCCGGTCGGCCAGGGCTGTGAAGCATTCCTGACCACCGCTCAGGCAAAAGTCCTGGCCTGGTTTCACGCCTTTGTCGGAAAGGATGCGGTTGTTCTCGACGCCGATGCTGATCGCGGCCCGGCAATGGTGCAACACCTGTCGCGCTACCAGATTAGTGAGGACGTAACGTTTGAGGATCGCACTGGTCAATGGGCGATTTTGCATGTATGCGGGGCGAAAGCTCGGGAAAGCGTTGTTGCCGTCATTGGCCTGCCCGATCTGCCTCAGGCTGAACACGAACACTTGCTGACCCACGTGCAGGGTCAGGAAATGCATGTCCGCCGACTGTCGCGGTTTGGTCTGCCGGGCTGGGATTTGGTAAGCCCGCCGGCGATCGCGGCCGAAATCATGACTGCGCTTTTGAAAAATGGCCTGACCCCCGCAGGGATGCAAGCCGCGGAAGTCTTGCGGGTGGAAAACGGCTGGCCCATCTTTGGGCGGGATTATGATGAGACCAACCTGCCGCAGGAATTAGCACGCGACGACCGCGCCATCAGTTTCACCAAAGGCTGTTACCTGGGGCAGGAAACGGTGGCTCGCATTCGCGCTTACGGACACGTTAACCGCTTGCTTTGCGGCTTGCGTTTCGCGGAAAACCGTTTGCCGGGCCCCGGTACTCCCTTGTACCCGGCGACACCAGCGGGCAGTGCCGCAACCGGTGGAGGGTCGCCGACCGCTGTTCGCACGGTGACGACTGGCGAGATTGGCCGTGTTACCTCTCCGGTAATTTCCCCAAGGTACGGCGCCATTGCGTTGGGGTGGTTACGGCGTGGCTACTGGCAACCGGGCACCTGCGTCCTGGCCAATACCCCCACCGGCCCAGTTTCCGCTACGGTGAGCTCGCTACCGTTCATTGCCCCAACAGCGCCAGAACCGTTGTCGCGTTGAAAGCGGCATGAAGCAGGAAGGGAGCCAATAGCGTTTGCGTCCGTGCCGCTGCTAATCCCAGAAACAGAGCCAGGAAAAAGAGCGGAATCGGTGCCGGCCAGGCATTCCAGTGCACTGCCGCGAATAACAGACTGCTGGCGTAAACGGCCCGGGATAAGCCCGGCCGGAGCAGCAACCGTTTCGTCAGCCACTCGAAGAGCAGGTATCCCGGACCGACGGTAACCAGAAACAGCACCGGCCCCCAGGTGGTGTGCAAATAACCCTGCACGATTGCCCAGACCAGCGCCACGAGAACGGTCAAATCGGCCCAGAACGGTTCGCCAGCCATGGTTCGCAGAACGAATCCGCGAAATAATACCTCTTCCGCCATGGGCGCCAGCACCACTGCCGCCACCGTCAGGGCAACGCCGTTGAGCAAGCTCGGCATCGCCTGGAACTGTTTGACCAGTTCATGCTCACGAACAGGGGTGATCAGAGCCGCTCCCAAAAACACCGCCCAGGTGATGCAAAGTGCCGGTATCCAGAGCAAAGCCCCGAGCACCACGTCTTCTCGCCAGCGCCATCCCAGCAATCCCAACTGATACGCAGGGATTCGCAAGACAAAGATCGGCACCAGCACGTAAAATCCGCATTCCACTGCCTTGGCCAGCACAAATCCAAACAACTGCCCGCCTGCGTCGCGGTGTGTCCAGTGCATCACCAGACTGCTGCCCGCCAATCCCAGCAAAGCCAGCCAGGCGACCTGAAAAGCCGACCAGCTTACGGCAAAGAAACGTTGTTTTGGCCAGATTCGTCGCCAGGTAAGTCGCCCTTTCCAGAACAGCACCAGCGCGACGCCGAGCCAGGCCACCGTGATCGCCGTGGCAGACCAGCCCAGGGCAAAGAGCTCGCTCTGGATTTCCGTCCAGGTGAGCGGTTTGGCGACGGTGTCGCTGGGTGATTCCGCCGGCATGATTAATCCCATGCAGGTGTGCGCAAGCATCTGCCACGATTCCGACCAGCCCCTTATCACTCAGCACAGCTGGTCAAGGGGCGGACCGTTTTTCGATCAACCGCGGTCGGTTAGCCATAAAGCACTGGCATTGTATTGGCCGATGCAAACCAGCGAAACGCCGGCTAAAATATCTTCGAGGAGGCCCGTGGGAGCCGCAGTATGTCGGCAGTCCTTTTCAAGCGATACCGCATGGAACGAAAGCTCCGCTGGTTGCCAGCGGTTCCGGAGCTGCCCGAAGGTTATTTCTGGGTACCCTGGGATCCCGCTCTGTTGGCCGACCACGCCGAAGTCCACTATCGCGCATTCTGTCAGGAATTGGACGCACAGTTATTTCCATCCTTCGCCGACTATTTCGGTTGCCGATTGCTGCTGGAGAACATTTCCAGCAGTGCTTACTTTCTGCCCCAGGCTACCTGGTTGATCGCCTGTGCGACCGAATGTTGCGGTACGGTTCAGTGCAGCAGTTTCGTGCCGCGCGTGGGCACGATTCAGAATGTCGGCGTGGTACCGGAACATCGCGGCAAAGGGCTCGGCCGGGCTTTGCTTCTGCAGGCACTCCACAGCTTTCGTCAGCTTGGGCTTCACCGTGCCGCTCTGGAAGTTACTGCCGAGAACGAACCGGCGGTGCGGCTGTATCAGTCCCTGGGTTTTCGCACGGTGCAGACGTTATATCGCTCGCCTTCTCCCTGAGCCACCGCTGGCGTAGTTGCGAAGCACCCGCATAGTTCGAAAAACCAGGGAATGCCGCTGCGTTAATCCGCCACCGCTCTAATGGACTGGCGGTCTTGCAAACGCCAGCCCGAATAGGTTTGTGTCATGATCGCTGGTGGCAATCACGGGGTATTTAGGATTGTCCAGCGTATCATGCGAAAAGGTTTGTGTCATCGTCGCGGAGGTAATGCCGGTGATGGGTGAGGGCAGGTCCGTCCGTTCGGAACCTGCCTGCCCGAATTCGCGCATTAGCAAAAATGGTCGGCAAAATTGTGCCCGCCCGTAAAACGTGATGTATCTTTTCGGGGAGATGACAGACATCGGCTACAAGGCCTCATTGCTCCTGCATACCCACACTCTGGGAGCAAAGTGCCTGGTTAAACGTCCTTTCGTGGGGCGGGAACGAAATCTATGCGACCCGGATTGTGCCATCTCGAAAAGCAGCCACAAGCGGGCCGAACCAACGATACACCGCGTCCCTATCTGGCTCGGTTCGACGAAATGAAGGCGACCGGGCAATTGCCGACACCCACCGGCGTGGCTATGGAGATCGTTCGCCTCGCGCAGGATGAAAGTGCATCGTGCAGTTCGCTGGCGCGAGTGCTCATGGCTGATCCGGTCCTGTCGGGCAAAGTCATCAAATACGCGAATTCGGCCCTGATGCAGGTGGGTCGGGCCGTCAGTTCCGTTCAGGAAGCCGTCTTGCGGCTGGGAATCGGCACACTGCGGCGAATTGCTCTGAGTTTCTCCCTCATATCCGCCTACCGCCAGGGACGGTGTGCCCAATTTGACTATCAGACTTTCTGGTCGTTGTCGCTGGCACGTGGCGTAGCTGCTCAGGAACTGGCCCGGCAAAGCCGATTGCTTCCGCCAGACGAAGCCTTTACCACCGCTCTGCTTGCTCACATCGGTCAACTGGCCCTGGCCTGCGTTTATCCGGATAAGTACGCGGAGCTGTTGCAACGTTGTCAGGGACAACCTGTGGAACAACTACTGTCCTGCGAGCGGGAGGTGTTTGCTGCCAATCACTGCGAGCTGTCGGCAGCGATGTTTCTGGATTGGGGTTTGCCGGCTGAGCAGGCAGCCGCTGTGGAATGTTATCTGACCGGCGAACCGGAAGACGCCTACGATGCCACCAAACGCCTGGTGCGAATCCTGCGGGCAGCCCAGGCGATGGCGGAGTTGTGTCTCAGCAGTGCCGAACGGCGTGCCCGGGCGGCGCAGAAGCTGCTGGTTCGTGCCGAACCGCTGCAAATTCCCCCGCTGCAACTCGCCGAGCTTTACGAAAAAGCTGCCCAGGAATGGCAAACCTGGGGGCGCATTCTCGATGTGCGTACTCAGAGTTCTGTCCCAATTCACGACTTGCTGCAAAATGCCGCGAGCTCGGCTGGTTCGGAAACAGCGGCACAGGATACGCCGCAGGACATGACAGATGCGAAAACCGCAGCGGCTCTGCGGGTGCTGGTTGTGGAGAGCACGGCAGCCACTCGCGATTTCTTCTGCCAAACGCTTCGCCAGGCCGGGCACGAAGTCTTTACCGCCGACGACGCCGAATCCGGGCTGGCGCTGGTTTTGCAAGTGCTGCCTCAGCTGATCTTCGTCCCGCTTGCGTCGAAAAACAGCGAGAGCAACGGAAAAGCCTCCCCGGTCGGGAGTGGTATCCAGCTGTGCCGGCAATTACGGGAAACACGCATCGGCCGACATCTTTACCTTGTGCTTTACCGCGAATCGGCCAGCGAAGACGAGATGGTTCAGGCGTTTGAAGCTGGTGCGGATGATGTGATCAGCTTGCCGATTACGCCACGGTTGTTGCTGGCACGATTGCGAGCGTGTCAACGGGTCGTCGAATTGCAGCGTGAAATCGAACACGAGCAAGAGGAACTCCGCCGCGTCACCGCCGAGCTCGCCATTGCCAATCGCAAACTTCAGGAAGCCGCCCTGACCGATCCCCTCACGGGTTTGCCCAACCGTCGTTATGCTTTCGACCGCTTGCAACAGGAATGGCAGGAAGCCATCCGCCATGACATACCTCTGGCCTGCCTGGTGCTGGACGTGGATCATTTCAAGCGGATCAACGATAACCACGGGCATGATGTCGGCGACCTGGTGCTGAAACAAGCGGCGGAATTGCTGCGCCAGGCAGTACGGCGTAGCGACGTGGCTTGCCGGATTGGCGGCGAGGAGTTCCTCATCATCTGCCCGCGCACAACGTTACAAGGCGGCCAGGTGCTGGCCGAGCGAATTCGCCAGCTTGCTGAGCAAAAAGTCTGGGGTTCCGAGCAGCTGCCATTACGCATCACCGTCAGCGTGGGCGTAGCTGCGCGCACGGCTAAAGGTCGTTCTCCTGAAGAACTTTTCCGCCAGGCTGACCAAGCTCTCTACGCGGCGAAACAGGCTGGCCGCAATCGCGTCCGCATTGCTCCAAACTAACCGTCTGCCAGCGGACGACCGGTCTGCCTTGGTTGGAAAGCATTTATTGCTGCATTTGTATGGCGGCTAATGGGACTTGTCGAGGCCATCTACGTTTCGGCTTAAAGCGTTCTCGGTGCAGGTGTATTCCTTGCCGCTACGCTCACCATGAGTGAGGCAGGGTGGCTGTTCCTTCGGGATTTACGCTGGCGTTTCCGTTCGGTAGAACGAGCTCCGGAGTCCTTGCCGCAGCACACTCCGCGAAACTGAAAGGAAGGGTAACTCATGGGCCAGGACGAGGTTGTTCGCCGGCAGCGTATGCTCGAGCGCATCCGGTCGGCAGTGGAACTCGGTAACCGTTACGCTGGCAGTGCCGAACCAGGTCCGCGCCACGGCATCGCTTACGTAGGAAGCTCTTCACCGGACCCGGCGGAAGGTTTTGGCCAGGCGTTGCGACGCTGTGGTGGGCATTTTCATCGTCTGGCCCAGCTGGCGGAGGTCCCGCGAGTGATTCTGGGTATTCTTGAAAACAGCGGTGTTCGTCGCGTCGGTATCAGCGCGGAGCCACTTCTGGAGGAGGTTCTGCAGCTCTCTCGCCGGTTGCAGGCGTTCGGAATGGAAGTTTGGCGAGCGGCGACACCGGCCGCCCCGGAACCCCTGGCCGTGAAAGACTCCCTCTTTGCTCTGGACGCGGGAATTACGGGCGTGGACGCACTCATTGCCGAAACCGGTACGCTAGTGGTGTCGGCAAGCCGCGAGCGGCCACGGTCGTTGAGTTTATTGCCGCGGATTTACATTGCCGTAGCGGCACGGGAGCAGATCGTGCCCGATCTTTTCGACTGGTTCGCCGTCGTGCCGGCCACCTGCCCTTCCGCATTCACGTTGATCACCGGGCCAAGCAAAACCGGTGACATCGAGTTGACACTGGTAACGGGGGTTCATGGTCCGGGGGAAGTGCATGTGGTCGTTTTCGATGCCGCGTCGTGATGCAGAGCGCTGCCGGCAGTCAGTCCCGAAACCAAGCCGGTAATCGTACTCCCATCGGCAAAATCGCCGGGAACAACCGGGGCAGCGGTCGAACCAATCACTACTTCGCAAGCCGCTTTCGCAGTAATATGATAGACCCATCCTGGGAAATGCAGGTGGCGAACTGGCAATGTGTCGTGGACTCACAACCATGAGCAGGTAGGGCAGAAGGGAGCTTCTATGGCGACGGAGACGGTGATGCCCTTGCGACCGGGGCTGGAAGGCGTGCCGGTTGCGGAATCCGCGATTAGCTTCATTGACGGCAAACGAGCCCGCCTGAGCTATCGCGGTTATGCGGTGGAAGAGTTAGCCCGCAAAAGCTGTTACGAGGAAGTGGCCTGGCTGTTGCTCAAGGGAGAATTGCCTACCCAGCGGGAGCTGGCCGAGTTTGACCGACAACTTCGCAGCCATCGCCGGCTCAAATACAAACTCCGCGACCTGATCAAATGCCTGCCGGAGACCGGCCATCCGATGGGAGCGTTGCAGGCGGCAGTGGCAGCTCTGGGCATGTTTTATCCCGCCCGCGATGTGTCCAATCCGCAAACCAACTGGGAATCGGTGGTGCGGATCATCGCCAAGATGCCGACCATTGTCGCCGCCTACCACCGTCTGCGTAACGGCGATGACGACCTGCCGCCGCGCGACGATCTCGACCATGCCGCCAATTTTTATTGGATGCTCTTTGAGCGGGAACCTTCGCCAGCCATTCGCAAGGTTCTGGACGCCTGCCTGATTCTGCATGCCGAGCACACAATGAACGCCAGCACTTTCGCCGGGCGTGTCGCCGCGAGTACCCTGGCCGATCCCTACACCGTGGTCAGTGCTGCCATCGGAACCCTCACCGGTCCGTTGCACGGCGGTGCCAACGAGCAGGTCCTCGACATGCTCGAGGAAATCGGCAGCGTCGAAAACGTTCGTCCCTGGTTGCAGCAAGCCCTGGCCCAGAAACGAAAAATAATGGGATTCGGCCACCGTGTGTATAAGGTGAAAGACCCGCGTGCTACGGTGTTGCAGGAGCTGGCCGAGCATGTTTTTGTTGAAACTGGCCGGCCGAAACTCTACGACATCGCCGTCGAACTCGAACGGGCGGCTGCAGAAGTGCTCGGCCCCAAAGGGATTTACCCCAATGTGGACTTCTACTCGGGCATCATTTACATGAGCCTGGGCATCCCCAAAGACCTGTTTACTCCCATCTTCGCTATTTCACGAGTGGCCGGGTGGTTGGCCCACTGGTTGGAACAGTTGCAAAACAACCGCATCTTCCGCCCTGAACAAATCTATGTCGGCCCAGCCGATCGTACTTACATCCCCCTGGAAGAACGCCCCTGACGCGACGTACACCTGGCCTCTAGCGGCAGGTGCGAAAAACTGTGCACGTGCGTCCCGTTATTGAATACTGGCCGCTTGTCAAAATGAATGAGCCAGGTGCCAAAAACGGTGCACTTGCGTCCCCCGTGGAAGAAGATCCGGGGCGCGACCCTGTTCGCTGGCCAAAAAAGTGCGGCTGCGGGCGCTGCAGACACTTTGTGGAGTCTGGTCAGCAACCGTGCACGTGCGTCCCCCGTGGAAGAAGATCCGGGGCGCGACCCTGTTCGCTGGCCAATAAAAGTGCAGCTGTGAGCGCTGCAGACACTTTCTGGAGTCTGGTCAGCCTCGGCTGGTTACGTGTTTGCGGGCTAACAAATTGCGAATGCCAACGCTGCCTAGCGAACGGCAACGCCCTGGCAGTAACCATCGCCTTTGTACAACCAACTCGCTCCGTCCAAGAGCGGCTGGCGTGAGCCAGCCGTGCGATGGAAACCGACCGCACCGGGCAAGATTATCCAGTCCGGAAAAGTTCGTGGCGGTTGCAAATACCTTTCCCGGTACCACGGCGGGCTGACGCCCGCCGCTCTTGTGTGCACGTGCGTTTGTACATTGCAAATGTTGCATTCTGCACGGAACGGACGTGGTGCGACCAAGAGCGGCTGGCGTGAGCCAGCCGTGGGATGAGTAGCGCGCTCGCCGGTACGAAACGCACACCGGCAAAAGCATCCGCGTCTGCGACCAAGAGCGGCTGGCGTGAGCCAGCCGTGGGATGAGCAGCGTAGTCGCGGGTATGAAACGCACACCGGCAAAAGCATCCGCGTCTGCGACCAAGAGCGGCTGGCGTAAGCCAGCCGTGGTGCGCCAACCGACCGCGCGGAGCAAAGATAATCAGTCCGCAAAAGACTGTCGCCGTTGCAACGCGTTTCTCGATACCACGGCGGGCTGACGCCCGCCGCTCCTGGTTGTGTGTTCGCCAGTCGCCAAACATTGCTCGACTCTCGCAGCAACGCGTTCGTATCGTACCCCACGGCGGGCTGACGCCCGCCGCTCCTGCGGACGTTCGTGTGTGCATCGCATATCGCGCACTTTTCGCCGAATCTGCGTCGCGCAACAGGAGCGGCTGGCGTGAGCCAGCCGTGGGATGAGTAGCGTAATCGCGGGTATGAAACGCACACCAGCAACGGCATCCGCATTTGCGGCCAAGAGCGGCTGGCGTAAGCCAGCCGTGGGTTGGGGAACGCACTTGCAAGTGATCTGCGACAAACCGCAGACATCGTTCGACGGACCGAGCACACGGCGGGCTGACGCCCGCCGCTCCTAGTTTTGTGTTCGCCGATTGCCGAACAGTGCTCAACTCTCGCAGCAACGCGTTCGTATCGCACACCACGGCGCGCTCACGCCCGCCGCTCTTGCGGACGTTCGTGTGTGCATTGCATATCGCGCACTTTTCGCCGAATCTGCGTCGCGCAACAAGAGCGGCTGGCGTGAGCCAGCCGTGCGATGAGTAGCGCGCTCGCCGGTACGAAACGCACACCGGCAAAAGCATCCGCGTTTGCAACCAAGAGCGGCTGGCGTGAGCCAGCCGTGGATGGACACTGGCGACGTTGCAGAGCGACGTTGCAGGGTCAGTGGCTCCTTTATCCGCGGACGATACTCGAGGATGATTGCAGTTGTCGAAGAACTAAAAGCGATCGGGTGGCTTCGCCATCCCCGGACAGTATTTGAGGCGACATTTCCGGTACTCAGCATCGCAGGCCGACGACCGAGCGGTTCGGTTGAAAGGGTGGGTTCGGATCGCTATGCTGGTAGATGATTGCCGCAATCAATCGCTGATGGTCATCGCCAATTCCTGCGCTGGCGGATGCGACTTGGATCTGGGGAGGAGCGATTATGCAACTGGGATTTGTCAGTGCCATCCTGCCGGACTGTTCGCTGGAAGAAGTCCTGAAGATTGCCCGCGACGAAGGGTTCGGTTGTGTCGAACTCATGTGCTGGCCAGTCGGCAAAGCGGAACGGCGTTATGCTGGAGTTACGCACATTGACGTTACTCGCCTGGATGATGGCGAAGTCCAGCGCATTCGGGAACTGCTCGAGCGCTACCGTGTTGGCATTTCCGGGCTGGGTTATTACCCGAACCCGCTCGATCCGGATGGCGAACATCGTCGCCGCGTCGTCGAACATTTGAAGCAGGTAATCACAGCGGCGGCGAAGCTGGGCGTGGGTGTGGTCAACACGTTTATCGGTCGGGATTGGCGGTTGAGCATTGAGGACAACTGGCCGAGGTTGCGCGAGGTTTGGCCCGACATTATAGCACACGCGGAGAAACAGGGCGTGCGCATCGGCATCGAAAACTGCCCGATGTTATTTACGCTGGACGAATGGCCGGCAGGGAAAAACCTGGCGATGTGCCCGGCCGTGTGGCGACGGTTGTTCGCCGAGTTTCCGACGCCGTACCTCGGCCTGAATCTCGATCCGTCGCATCTGGTCTGGTTGATGATTGACCCGGTGCCGTGCATTCACGAATTTGGCTCGCGGCTGGTGCATATTCACGCCAAAGACGCCCGGCTGGATCGGGATAAGCTGCAAGACGTCGGTGTGCTCGGTTTGGGCTGGCACACGCCGAAATTGCCGGGTTTAGGAGATGTGCGCTGGGGAGCGTTCTTCGCAGCTTTGAACGACGTGCGTTATAACGGCCCGGTGTGCATCGAGGTGGAAGATCGCGCCTTTGAAGCCACGCTGACCGATCGCATCCGCGCTTTACGCCAGAGCCGACGGTTTCTGGAACAATTCGTTTCCTAGCGGCCGGATTTCCTTTGCCGGGGAAATCAGCCCACGGGTCGAAAAAACGGTCTCGGCAAGCTCGGTCTGAGTGGTGGTGGCTAGGTTGTGCCGCGAACGGTGCTACAATTTGGCCAGAACGTCCAGGTTTTCACTGGGATGCCCCATCTGAACGAACCGAATCCCTGCGAGGATACTTGCGAAGATGGAAGCGCTAGGTATCGCCATGCTGGGTTGCGGCACCGTAGGCAGCGGTGTGGCCCAGCTTTTGCTCGAGCAGCAGGAACGCTTGTTCCGACGCGCCGGCCGACCGCTGGTGCTGCGGCGAGTACTGGTACGCCAGCCTGACAAACCGCGACCGGTTTTCCTGCCGCCGCAGTTGATTACCACGGAATTTGCCGACATTTTGAACGATCCGGAGATTCGGGTGGTGATCGAACTGATGGGCGGCCTGGAACCAGCGCGGCAGTATATCGTGCGAGCATTGCAGGCAGGCAAGGACGTGATCACCGCCAACAAAGCGGTCCTGGCGTATCACGGCGAAGAGATTTTCGAGACGGCCCGACGCCACGGACGCGCGGTAGCGTTTGAAGCCAGTGTCGGGGCTGGAATTCCCATTATTGCCGCACTTGCGGAAGAACTTGCCGCCAATCAAATCCTGAGCATCCAGGCTATCCTCAACGGCACGAGCAACTTTATTCTCACGCAGATGGTGGAAAACGGGGTCAGCTACGAACAGGCACTGGCGGAGGCTCAGCGACGCGGTTATGCCGAAGCTGATCCGACCCTCGACGTCAGCGGCGCAGATGCCGCTCACAAGTTGGCGATTCTGGCTCGTCTGGCCTTCGGACCCGGTCCTGGCGTGCATGACATCTATTGCCGGGGCATTGACGGGTTGCAGCTGGCCGACCTCCGCTTCGCTCAGGAACTCGGCTATACCATCAAACTCCTTGCGGAAGCCTGGTTGCAGGACGGGCAGGTGGCACTGCATGTGGAGCCGACCTTGATTCATCACCTGGCCCCGCTGGCCCAGGTGCGAGGCGTGTACAACGCCATTCTGGTTCGCGGCGATGTGGTCGGGCAAACGCTGTACGCTGGGCGTGGTGCCGGGCAGATGCCCACCGCCAGCGCTGTCCTCGCGGATTTGATTGACCTGGCCATCGGGCGGGCTCAACTGACGTTTCGCTCCCTGCGTCTGTGGGAGAACCATCAGCGTTTGCCGCTGCGACCCCCGGAAGCGATCCGCAGCCGTTTTTACCTTCGCATCACAGTCGAGGATCGGCCCGGCGTGATCGGCGAGGTGGCGACGATTCTCGGCAAACACCAGGTCAGCATTGCCTCCGTCATTCAACATGAGGCGCTGGACGAACATGCCGGATTGGCGGTGCCTGTGGTGATCATGACCCACACCACGAACCTTTCCGCATTCCGTGCTGCTGTCGAACAAATTGATCGTCTGCGCTGTGTCGCCGCTCCCAGCGTGTATTACCCCGTTGCCGATGCCTGAACCCTGCCGTGATTGTGGTACCGCAATGGCAGCGGGGTCTCCGGAAGAACGTCGGCAGCACAGGTCGACTCGAGGAGCGAAAAAGCAGCTTCCCCGCAATGGCAACGGGGGTCTCTGGCAGAACATCGGCAGTCTCCGGCGCCTTTGCTTAACCGACCCGGCAAGTGCGTTTTCCGAATCGCACGGCGGACTGACGCCCGCCGCTCTTGTGCACATGCGTTTGTACATCCCAAATGTCGTATTCTGCGCCGAACGGACGTGGTGCAATTAAGAGCGGCTGGCGTAAGCCAGCCGTGATGTGGGGAACGCACTTGCAAGTGATCTGCGAGAAATCGCGGACATCATTCGACCGACCAAACACACGGCGGGCTGACGCCCGCCGCTCTTGTTCGTCAGTCGCATCGTCGTCGAATGGTGGGCGATTTTCGCCGCACTGCGTTCGGTTTACCGACCACGGCGGGCTGACGCCCGCCGCTCTTGTGGGCATGCGTATGTACATCGCAAAAATCGGTTTTTCGTCGGCGGACATTCGCACGGCAACAGAAGAGCGGGGGGCGTAAGCCCCCCGTGGGGTGCATTCGATGCGAACGCGAAACGCGGAAATTCGTCTCATTGCAATTGCAGACGCGGGTTTACAAACACCACGCCGGGCTAACGCCCGCCGCTCTTGTTCGTCCGTCGCATCGTCGTCGAATGGTGGGCGATTTTCGCCGCACCGCGTTCGGTTTACCGACCACAGCGGGCTGACGCCCGCCGCTCTTGTTCGTCCGTCGCATCGTCGTTGAATGGTGGGCGATTTTCGTCGCACCGCGTTCGGTTTACCGACCACGGCGGGCTCACGCCCGCCGCTCCTGGTTGTTCCGGCGTGTTGCTCTCGCGATTGATTGCGTGCTAAACTTCCTACACGAGCCTGCGGCCACCGGTAAGGCTTTCCGATTCTCCGGAAACACTCAAAAAGCAACGGGAAGCAAGCACCAACCGATAGGACTGACCCAGCCTTCAGACATATTACAAAAACGACGTCATTCGTGGCCGCAATTGCTGGAGCCACCGACTTTCCCGACCTCCAAAAATACAAAAACGCACGCACTTGGCTCGGAGTGCGGCTTACCCGCCAGCGCTCGTGTGTCGGTGAACGCTCGATTAGCGGCAATGGTCGAATCGCCACGATAGCCTCACGGTCTCGAGTTACGGCAACCGTGTCGGGGAGATGACACCATGACCTTTCGCGACGGTGAAATTGACGGCGTCCTGTGTTACCCGCTGAAACGTTACGAGGATGCTCGCGGCTGGCTGGTGGAATTGTTTCGCTACGATGAAATTCCACCGGTCAATTATCCGCAGATGGCCTACGTTTCCATGACCTTGCCCGGCGTAGTGCGGGGCCCGCACGAACATCGCTTTCAATACGATTTGTTCTGCTTTCTCGGTCCGTCGGATTTTCGCCTGTATCTGTGGGACAACCGCGAAATTTCACCTACCTATCGAGTGCGGCAGGTGCTGGTGGTGGGAGAAAGCCGACCGATGGCGGTGATTGTTCCGCCGGGCGTCGTGCATGCCTATCGCAACATCGGCAGTGTGCCGGGTTGGGTGTTCAACGCACCGAACCAGCTTTACGCCGGGTGGAAACGCTCTCAGACCGTGGATGAGATTCGCCACGAAAACCGTCCCGACTCACCTTTCCGCGTGGACTGAGGCAGTGCGTCTGGCTCGCGGCATCACCCGCGTGAGTTTCCACCGGAGGCGAAGCAGTGGTTCTGCTGTTTCCCTGCGATGCAGATAAACCGCATTGACAGAAGCAGCGGGCGTTCTTATATGCCACGTCCGCTTCAGCCAACGACCCTGCCAGCGCTATTCGGGAAACCGCCATGACTGATGCCGACACCACCGTTCAACAGCTTCGCGAAGCCATGCAGCAGTTCGTCGCCGAACGCCAGTGGGAACGCTACCACGCTCCAAAAAACCTCGTCATGGGTCTGGCAATCGAAACCGCCGAACTCATGGAGCATTTCCTCTGGCTGGATGTCGAGGAATCGCGGCAACGGGGGAACGATCCTCGATACCGTGAAGCCATCGCTGACGAACTGGCGGATGTCTGCTGCTACGTGCTGGCCCTGGCCAACGCACTCCAGCTCGACCTGAGCGCAGCCGTGGAGGCGAAACTGGAGAAAAACGCTCGTAAATATCCGGTCGAACGCTACCGGGGTCGCTTCGAGCCGGATTAGACACGCCTACGGGTGCGGGGAGACCTCCGCCTTTTCGGGGTCGGGAAAGATGGGGCTGGCCTCGACGATTCCTGTCGGGCCGATTTCAAACGGGGGAAGCTGCCCATGAAACGGGCCTCCATTCGGGGTCAATCGCTCGCCGTCCAGATTCGCTGGATGATCAAACGCGATATGCCGGAAGTTCTCGCCATCGAGCAAGCCAGTTTTGACATTCCCTGGACCGAAGAAGATTTCCTCAACGCCCTGCGACAGCGCAACTGTATCGGTATGGTAGCAGAAAGTAATGACTGCCTGGTTGGCTTCGTTATTTATGAGCTACAAAAGCACCAGTTCATGTTGCTCAACCTGGCGGTGCATCCACAATATCGCCGTCGCGGAGTCGGTCGGCAATTGGTGGAGCGGCTGATCAGCAAACTATCCCAACACCGCCGCGACAAAATCACTCTGGAGGTGCGGGAACGCAATTTAACGGCACAGTTGTTTTTCAAGGCCCTGGGTTTCCAGGCGGTGCGGGTGCTGCGCGAATACTACCCCGACACTGGCGAAGACGCTTATGTCATGCAATACCGCCTGTCCGATGCCCAACAACTCAGTTGCCGACGCCAGGCCGCCTGATCGGTTCCGCGGCCACTAACTCGAACAACACGGGTGCACACGTTGGCCTTCCCGGAATGGCAGAAGCTGAGCCGGCCGGTTCGAACATGGCTATCCGCCGGGGCAAAGAAAAAACCAGGGGCGACCGGAAAAGTCGCCCCTGGCAGTCAGCACTCAGACCCGATGCCGGATAGTGTCGGCGGATTACCACCTGAATTCGATACCCACCGACGGGCCGTGATAGATGATGTCGCCGTTGTCCTTGAGGTTGGTGCGAGCGTTGAGCGGCAGCGGGCTGTTGTCGAGGTTTTCCGGAGCCAGCGCCAGGCCGGCCACGTAAATCAGGTCGTAACCGCCACGCACGGCAATATTCGGCGTGACCCAGTAGGTGATGTAGGCACCGATTTCGATCAGACCGGCCAAGCGGTTGTCATCTTCATCCGTGATGGCGTCGGTAATCGGGCCACCGCCGGTCGGATTGTTGAAGAAGCGGCTGGACTGCTTCGCCGAGTTGATGAACAAACCGCTCTTGCCACGCACGCCCACCAGCAGATTGTTCCAGAACACTGGATAGGAAGCATCGGCACCGACTTGCAGACCGAGCAGGTGGTTCTTGGTGTTGACCTGGTACAGGCCGAATCCCGGGCCGAATGGCACAGTGGTGTTATCATCGAGCGAGTAGAAGCCGAATTTATCGCGGATATAGACGTAGCGGAAACCGACCAGGGTAGAGAGGTAGGGGTTGTACCAGTGGCGGAGATTCAATTCGATGTTGTGTAATCGCGATTCGTACACGAAGCCGTGCTCGAAAGCGTCGGTGAATGAAGTGTCATCCAGCCCGCCGACGACACCGAACTGGCCCCAGTACGGCTGCAGTGTCTCGTTGGCATCCTGAACGCGGGCTGCCTTGCGCCAATCCTGCATGCCAAAATAGACAGCTTCTATGCCGGTATCGCGATCGAGCATCATGCCCACGAGGAACCGCCCGCCGATTTCATGGTCAAATTCGCCAGCATCGCTGGAGAGCACAAAAACGGGCACGTCGTTGAAGGTAAGGTTCTCGCGACGGGAGTCGGTGCGCCGTAACCACAAAGCCTCCGCACTGCCATACAACCAGCTGCAGCCGTGGTCACCGCACTGATGCCAGTTATCGGGCACGCCCTGCAAGTGATGCTGGCTCAGTAGCTGCGGTTGTGCCGGTTGCGGTGCGGGTGGTTTGAGCGGATCCGCCGCCCACACGCCGCTCCCCGCCAGGACTACCGTCGCGCTGGCTAACGCCGCCTTGACTTTTTTCCACATCATACTTGACCTCCTGCACTCCTTTGTGACTGAAGGGGTCTCCCCTGGATGGCCCCTGTCCTTGCGCCTGGTAAGACCATTTCGCACTGGTCAATAAAAACCATCGGCTAAACGGTGGGGCAGACGCTTTGCATTTGGAATAAAAACCGTAAATCGCTTACACCTGGGATCGGCGCAACCGGCACACTTTAACAAACTTAGCGGAAGGCGGGAATTAACTCTCAGTGCGTTTCGGGGCAGGTGTGTGGCTGACCGGCTTGGAGTTGCACGGCGAACTGCGCTGGCGACTCCGTAACTCTGCCTGTTGCCGACGCCACTGGGCAATTTTCTGGTGGTTACCGCTGAGCAGGATTTCGGGCACAGCCAGACCGCGAAACACGCGCGGGCGGGTGTACTGGGGATATTCCACCAGGCCCGGTTCGGCGTGAGATTCCTCCAGAACGCTTTGCGACTTGCCCAGCACACCAGGCACCAGTCGGATCACCGTATCAATGATCACCATGGCCGGGACCTCGCCGCCATTGCAAACATAATCCCCGATGGAAATTTCCTGCGGCTGAAGCAGTAAGCGGATCCGTTCGTCGAAACCTTCATAGCGGCCACACAGCAGCATCAAACGGCGATGACGGGCCAGTTCTTGTACCAGAGGCTGGGTCAGACGCTCTCCGGCCGGGGTCAGCATGACAATATGAGCAGGAGATTCGGCCTGGGCTTGAACTGCCTCGACTGCGGCGATCACCGGTTCGCACATCAGCACCATGCCCGGTCCGCCTCCGTAAGGGCGATCATCTACGTTTTTCCGCTTGCCTTTGGCCCAATCGCGGAAATTCCAGAGATGAACTTCCACCAGCCCGCGATCAATCGCGTGTCGCAGGATGCTCTGGCTCAGGTAGCCGGTGAATATCTCCGGAAACAAAGTCAGCACGTCAAAGCGAATCGGCATGCGTTTCCTTTGCGGCAAAATTGACTTGGTTACATGCGGTTCTGACTGTGCGGTTCGGCCAGCAGGTTATTCCCGGCGATGCTGTTTCCCAGCCAGCACCGCGGCGCTAACTGCTGCCCGGCTAACCTATTTTACTTTCGCCTGTAAACCTGTAACAATTCATTCAAGTTACACCGCCGACCTGACCGATACAACCGATATGCTTGCGTGCGCCCGCATAATCGGCAGTCTAAGCGTTGGCCTGGGAATGCTTCTATGCTGCGCCGGTTGTGCTCTGAGCGAAGCTCAGCGGGTGCGTAGCGAATTGCTGACTGCCCACTCTATAGGCACTGCCAGCGAGGACCCGCCAGGGGAGTATCAACTCGGCTGCGGCGACGTTGTCCTGGTGCGGTTCGCCCAGCAACCTGCCTGGAACGGTGCGTATCGAATACTGCCACATGGTTGTGCGGTGCTACCGGAAATTGGCGCCGTGCAACTGGCCGGATTAACCACCGGTCAGGCCGCCGAACATCTTCATACCCTTGTCGGCCCAAAAGCCGGGCCGGTATCTGTCGAAGTGCTCACTTTCGATAGCCAGGTTGTCTATGTAGTCGGCGAGGTTCAGGGAGGTAGCCGGGCTCTTCCTTATAAGGGGCCGGAGACCGTCGTCGAGCTTCTCCAGCGTGCCGGTGGCTTGACCGAAAACGCCGACCCGACCAGCATTCGCATCTATCGTCGATTTCCCCGCTCGAACGAGGAAGAAGTGCTCCAGGTCAACCTGCACACCATCCTTCTGCAAAAAGACTGGCGACACAACTACTATATCCAACCGTTTGACCGCGTGGTTGTGC
Source organism: Gemmatales bacterium (assembly GCA_041640595.1). GTDB lineage: Bacteria > Planctomycetota > Planctomycetia > Gemmatales > HRBIN36 > HRBIN36. Next base: position 40,332 of record JBEPZY010000004.1, read on the forward strand.
CACGCAACCAGTGGGCTCGTTTTTGCGATTGCCTGCCAGGGTTCTGGAGGCGTTTAGTTATGCGTCAAAAAGGTAACGGAGCAAATTCGATTCCATAAGTGTTTGCCACCGCTTGATTGGTCACGCGCCCCTGATAAACATTAACTCCGTAGCGCAAAGCATCGCTCTCGCGCACGGCTTTCTCCAGGCCTTTATTGGCCAGTTGCAGTACATAAGGCAATGTTACATTGCATAAGGCATAACTGCTGGTGCGACCCACGGCGCCGGGCATATTGGTGACGCAGTAATGAACAATCTCGTCCACGATATAGATCGGCTGGCTATGCGTGGTCGGTCGGGAAGTTTCGGTGCATCCTCCCTGATCGATGGCCACGTCCACAATCACGGCTCCCGGTTTCATCAACTTCAGGTCCTGCTGTTTGATAAGAACCGGGGCACGCGCTCCAGGAATTAGTACCGCTCCAATCACCAGATCGGCCAGGGGGAGAGTTTCCAGTAACGTATGGCGATCGCTATAGAGAGTGGTTACGTTTTTTGGCATTACATCGTCTAGATAGCGGAGACGGTCTAAATTAATGTCGAGAATGGTAACATTAGCTCCTAAGCCAGCGGCTACCTTAGCAGCGTTAGCTCCGACTACACCACCGCCTAAGATGAGAACATGGGCCGGCAAAACACCAGGCACGCCACCTAATAAAATGCCGCGCCCATCATAGGGTCTTTCTAAGTATTTGGCCCCCTCCTGAATACTCATCCGTCCTGCCACTTCGCTCATGGGTGTCAGTAACGGCAGCCGACCTTGCTTATCCTGGATGGTTTCATAAGCAATGGCCGTAATACCTGCCCGGAGCATAGCCTCTAATAAAGCGAAATCTGCAGCGAAATGGAAATAACAAAAGACCATCTGTCCCGCTTGCAAGAGGGGCCATTCCGAGGGCAAAGGCTCCTTGACTTTAACCACGAGTTCGGCACGGCGATAGATTTCCGCTGCCGATTCGACAATCTCCGCGCCGTGCTGGGCATACTGAGCGTCAGTAATGCCGGAACCGAGTCCTGCTCCGGACTGAACAAGCACACGGTGCCCTGCACGCACTAACTCCTCCACTCCCACAGGCAACATCGCCACGCGATATTCGTCGGTCTTAATCTCTTTAGGCACGCCGACGATCATGGGCAGTGCTCCTTATCTCCAGTCCACCCACCCCTAGCGTTCCGTGGCCGGAATATGCACGACAGTTAGTGCGCAGATGTTGAAAGTGTACCGTGACTGGGGCGGCTGAGCACCGGGAGTACCCGCGTAATAACCGTTCCAGGTTATATAGACCTTATCACCTTCCGGTGAAATCGAGATGCCATAAGTGCCCATAGGAATATATCCGTACTTGTTCCAGCAGAAAGGATGCAGGAAAGCAATGACCTTGCGTGTACCGGTTTTCAAGTCGTATTGCACCAGGGGAGACCCGTCGCGTTCGGCGCCACCGTGAGCGCCGGCCACGAAATACAGGTAGCGCCAGGTTTTCGGGTCAATGGCAAGGGAAGTAATATAGTCCGCCTGGCCTATGACCAGTTTACCGAGCGGCCGGGATGTTTCTTTGCGTGTGTCGAATTCCCAGAACTCACCCGTATCGGTGGTGTAAACTTTGCCGTCGGGTGTTTCTTCGCTGGCGGCGCGTAAACCTAATTCCGCATGGACGGGTACTGGTCGGCCAGGCTTGGCCGGATCGAAACAAACTAAGCCGGTGCGTCGGCCAGCTTTATAGGGGCCAGGATGAAAATAAACCTTGCCCGTGGATCGCGCAAGGATTAGAGCACGACCGGGTCCCGCTTCGTCGCTATAAAGTACCTGGCGACGTCCAACGTCGTAAACCAGGAACATCACCCGTGGATTGCTGCGGTCACCGTCCGCAGTACCAGCGTAATAAAGGAGGCGGTCGGGATCAAGCAAACCGGTTGGCAAGCACTGGTTTGCTAAAGGAGCGTGAGCGACAATTTCGGCCTTTTCCGTTTGCGGGTGGTAGCGGATAATCCAGTCGCCCTTGTAATGATATTGCGGTGTGGTCACATTGGTCGGGCCGCGGTGAGTCGAGAAATAGATCCAGCCATCCTTGCCCGCGGTCAGATGGGAGTGGATTTTGCCTGGCGTATAATGACCCGGAGGCAGGTTCAGCAGACGGCGAACGTCCACGACAATGCGGAAGGATTGGTCGCGGCTGTTGTAAGCAAAGACGCGAGCAGTGCCTTCCGGCCCCTTATGGTCGCCGATCGCCGAGTAATAAACGTCGCCGACGACACAGCCCTGACCCCAATTCGACCAGGGATTGCCTGGGTAATCCTGGCCGGGATAGTAAGCGAAATCCACGCGGGGTGGTGTGCGGGCAACGCGAACATCTGCGGGCAAAGCGATGCTCGAGCGGAGCAACTGACCGTCGCTATCACTGACGAGGCTACGGTCGCCCGGCAAGCGTGGCGGAAAGAGACTGGCATCCACCTTGCGTTGAGCCGGGGCCAGCGACACCAGAGCCATAACCATTACCGACAGGGCCAGTGCGGGACGCAGCATAGGCAGGCTCCTTGTGAGTGAATCAGGGGCGGGGTTGTGCCGAGCCGATGCCATTATTAGAATGCGCAACTTGTCGGTCGTCCAGCGTTATACTGACGGAGTCGCCGGAACGAGAGAGGGCAAACTATGAAGCATTATCCTGCCGCGATGCTGATGCTGGTGGCCGGGTTACTGGGCCTGGCCGGAACCTGGGTAAGTTCGCAAGACGAACCGGCCGAGCCCGATCCGACGGCCTTTTTGCTGCCGGACGGTTTTGCTGGCGAAAATGGCCAGGTTCCGGAAGGTGCTAAGCCGGTTTTGCGTGGTCCGGTGCACGAAGCGTTTGCGCAACCCTCCCGGGTCAAGCCCCAGCCAGGACCGATTGTTCCCAAGGAACCGCCAAAACCTATCGAGGAGATTCCGCCCGATCAGAAACCAGCGGGCGAGAACGTGCAGTGGATTCCCGGCTACTGGTTCTGGGATGAGGAGAAGCAGGAGTTCTTATGGGTAAGCGGCATCTGGCGGGCCATTCCGCCCGGTATGGAATGGGTACCGGGAACCTGGATCCGCGTCGAAACCGGCTGGCAGTGGATACCCGGCTACTGGAAACCTGTCGCCCAGAGGGAAGTCGAGGTCGTTCCTGAACCGCCCGAACCGCCACCGCTGGCCGAGCCTCCTCCGCCTCCCGGTCCCGATTACTTTTACGTACCGGGCAACTGGGTTTATGTCGGCTACCGCTGGTACTGGCGGCCGGGAGTCTGGGTGGCTTATCGTCCCGGTTGGGTTTGGGTTCCCGCTTGCTATTACTGGACGCCTTACGGTTACATTTTCGTGGACGGCTACTGGGATTATCCGCTGCGGTATCGCGGTTGGCTGTTTTGCCCGATCTGGGTAGATTTCGCGGTGTGCTACCGTCCGGGCTGGTTCTGGCGGCCCTGCTACTGGGTACCGGAACCGTGCCTGGTCTCGTTTATGTTCGTGCACACCCGGCGGTTCTGCTTTTTCTTCGGGGATTATTACGACCCGTTTTATGCCCGAAGCGGGGTGATTTCGATCTACTACTACCGCGTGCATCGGCATTGTTACGACCCGCTGGTGAGCTATTACGCCTTCGATTACGGCCGGCGCGATCCGAACTGGCTCGCACAACAGCGAACCCTGGTGCAGGCACGCATGCAGGGCACAGCGCCGCGGCCTCCTCGCACCATGGAAGAACAGCGAAAGCTCCTGGCCAGCGCTGCCGGCGATCCCGAACGCCAGGCGAAATTGCGACAACTGGTCGTCGCTGGCTCCGTCAATCGTGTCAACCCCAAAACCGTCTCTGTGCAGAAACTCGACGACAAACAGCTGGCCACTCTCCGCAAATCCATCGAGGAAACACGCCAGGTGCAAATCCAGCGGGCAGCGCTGGAACGCAAGCTCGCCGAAACCAAACCCGTAGCGGGCAAACCACCGGCCAGGATTCAGCCTGTCGCGGTCAAATCCACCGCTGAGATAAAGGTAAGCAAACCGCCACCCCCACCGCCTGTAGCTGCGAAGGAAACGCTCAAGCCCCCGACCACGACTGTCACCCCACCGAAAGAGCCGGCGAAACCCGGTACCGAGAAACCGGCGGCAGATAAGCCACCTCAGCCGGGCAAAACCAGCGAAGGCATCAAACCGACCCGGCCAAGCGACGAGAAAACCAAGCCTGCTCCCTCCAAACCGGAAAGCCCATCGAAGAAACCAACCGGAAGCGGCCAACCGGCACCGTCTCCGCGACCCAGCGACAAACCCGTTTCGCCGAGCAAGTCCCCTGAAAAGTCGCCGCCCGGCAAACCCAGCGCGACACCGGGGCCGGGTTCGACGGTAGAGCGGCAACCCACTCCTGCACCAAAACCGCCTTCGTCTCCTTCACCGTCGCCACAACCCGCTCCTGCACCGCCGCCCACAAACCGACTCGGCTCGGGTTCTTCGACGCCTTCAGCACCGCCGATTCGCGCTCCTGAACCGCGACCATCTCCGGCACGTCCCAGCGGTCCGCCCGAACGCAGCGCTCCGCCGGGTTCCCGACCGGAACGCTCTGGGCGACCGGAATCGGCCATTCCCACTCCGCCAACGCGCGACACGGTCATAGTCCCGGCACCGCCGTCTGCTAATGCGAACGTCTCGCGCGCCGGCATCGTATCACCATCACAAGACCCGCAACGCAGCGTACCGGTTCGCAGCATCTCTTCGGGCGATTTCGTGAGCCCACCGTCGGATGGCAGGCCTAGGTCGATCGTGCCCGACCGGATCGTGCCCCCGGCAACCACTTCACGCACCGTAGCTCCAAATCTTCCCCGCGTTGTTCCCGGCACCGAACGCGGTTCGCCGCCTCCCAGTCGCAGCCCCCGCAGGGATTAGAAGACGCCGAGGTGCCTTCGATTCGACAATCAGACCGATGGCACCGGCTGCTAGTTGATTTCGCTTGGCAGGATTGACAGCACCGCTACCGACCTTCCATAGCGTGCAACCTTTGTGGTCGCCGGCGATGATTTTCGTGCATGCCGACCGTGGTGGGCTGATGGCAATCTGCGGCAGTACGGCAACGGTAACGCCTGGGCTAAGCTGGCGGAAACACGCAAGGGTTAGCCGCCATGCAAATGCTCCGTCCAGCTCAACTCGGTGTAATCATCGTGCCGGGAATACGTGGCAGATGCCGAAAAAGTATTCGCTTGCTTACCCGAAATCGGCGTAATTATCGTGCTGCGAATACCCGGTTAGCCGATGTGCAAATGCGGCGTGCAACACCTAATTGTAGTGGAAGAACGCCACATCGTGCTGCGAATACCCGGTTAGCCGATACGCAAATGCCCCGTCCAGCCCACGGGGAATGTTCCCGGGTCAACCAATGCGGAAATGCTCGCGGGCAGGCACAGGGGACTGCCCCTACCGGTTGCGTGGCACCGCATTGTACTGGCCGATGGCCGACCATAGACCCGGCGGCGCAGGGGACTGCCCCTACCGAGTCCGTTGCACCAACGTCGGTCCATCTGAAGACGGCATGCACAGGGCCTGCCCGCACTCATACGGGGGCAAGCACAGGGGCTTGCCCCTACCGATTCGGCTGCACTAATTCTGTTGCACGAATGGCGGTCGTTTTCACAACGCTGCTAGCAACTCCGCGCCGACTATCCGGCATCGCGTGTTTTGTTACAGGTTCATGTCGATGGTGGCCATCGTGAGGTGGTGGAATAACAGTTCTTTCGTTTCAAAGAAGAAATAGACCAAGCCTGTGGACTCGTTTATCAGGTCCCAGTCGGGCATGACGATGTCCAGGACCCCGGCGACAAGTTCCATCTCTGGCTGGCACTGGCACGGGTCCGTCTCTACATCTATCCAGACGTTTTTTTCCGACTTGTGGCCGTTGGTGTCGTTATCGCAGACCTGGTATTGCAGGCAATCGGCACACTTGAAACCGTGGCGTGCCTCGTAGTTCATCATCATCACTTTCGGATTCCTCAGCTCGGGTCGAAAGCTGGGCAGACGGGCGATGTACCGATCCTTGATTTGCTCGATCTTGGCCTTCTGCTCCTCGGTCAGTTGACCGGATTTGGCAACCAGCTGGCAATAGGTTTCCCAGGCGTCGCTGATTTGGGACATTGCCTACCTCCTTTGATACCGGGACTGGGGTCGCGACAACGGCGGTGGACTCCAGGCGTTTCCCTTCAAATCACACTCAAGCCAGACAAATGGACAGAGAAAATAAATCGCAATCCGGTACGGCCAACGACCAGTTAATTCCCCCGCAGAATGTTAGACCAACACTTCTTGCGCTTCAAAGTTTCGTGGATGCCAGCAAAGCGAGAGTTCGTCTTGCAGGCTAACGCAAACGAATTGTACTCATCTGCCGACACCGGTCAAGCGTCGGTCGCAACAATAACGTCCGGCATCCACTGATAACGATTCCGAGCCGATGCACCCCGCAGCGTCGGTCGCGGCAATTGCGTTCCACTGCGCATCAGAGAGCGTCGGGCGGGATGTTTCGCTCGACCGAGTATGGCATCGAGCACCGCCGGGACTGCCGACTAGGCGAGCGGCACGTCAGTATCCCGGCAAGTGCTGTCTATTGGCGCCGGCAGAGGATGGCGGGGTGCTGGAATGTGAAGTACCGCGTGAGTATCGCGGCAAAGACGGCCCATCGGCTTCCGTGTCAGCTTTCGTCGCCGTTGCGGACACGGATGCGGATGCCGGTGGTGATGGGCGGAGTGAAATCGGGCAGAATCTGGTTGCCGACACTGTCGCGGATACTGCTCTGGACGGTATTCCGCGGTCGGGCCAGCGGCGTGAGGATATTGATGCCGTCAATATCCTGGTCCTCTTCCTGCACGACGTAACGGAAGACCAGTTGATTGGTACCGCTGCCGGAAACATATTCCGCCTTACGAACACGTCCACCGATCAACAGCCGCAGGAAGGGCTTGTGGCCGTTCGTGAAATTGACGAATACGGGCTTGCTGAACCGCACGGTGAAGTTGAGTTCCTGATCTTTGGTATAATTGCCATTTTGCGGCACCTGAATTTCCTCAATCCGTGGCAGAACGGCATCTACTTTGATGCCCGCGGTAGCAGGTGGGGTGAAACTCAGGTCAGCGTCGTTCCCAGCGGCGTCGCGGATGGTCGCACCGTTGAGCATAATGACGTTCAGCACCTCGATGCCGTCATTATCCACCTCCCCAGGCTGTAATCGGTAGCCGAAGACCAGATAGTTACCGCCGCTGCCCCACAAATACTGGGCTTCACGCAATTGATTGCCGACGCGAATGAGTAAACTCGGCGTGCCACCGGAGACATTCACCGGCTGGTCGAAGAAGATGCGGAAATCCAGCCGTTTATTGGCGGGATAAGTACCATCCGCTGGTTTGCCGACATTGTTGATGTTTGGAGCCACACCGTCCACCTGGACGCCCGGCATCGGCCAGACCGTGAAATTCAGGTCGGCGTCATTCCCCGCGTTATCCTTGATGGTCCCGCCGTTCAGTTGAATGGGTGAAGCCACGGTAATGCCATCGGTGTCGAGATGGCCTGCTTGCACGGTATAGCGGAAGGTCAACGTCGCGGTCCCACTACCGGTCAGGTACGTGGCATAAACGGTGGTGCTACCCACGGTCAGCTGCACCCGCGGCGTTCCGGTGGCGGTGTTAACAACCACCGGCTCACTGAAAGTGAACTGGAAATCCAGATTGTCGCCGGTCTTGTATGTGCCGTTGGCCGGTGGCGTAATGCTGACAATTGTCGGCACAATGCCGTCCACCAGAATGCCTCCGGTGGGTGGCGAAGTAAACGCCGTCGCCGCATCATTCCCAGCGGCGTCGCGTATGGTCGCACCGTTCAAATCAATGCCGCCCACCAGGCCGATGCCGTTGGTGTCATTGTCGCCTGCCTGCACGGTGTAACTGAACGTCAGGGTATTCGAGCCGCTACCGCTCACGTAATTGGCAAACCGGGTCGTGCCGCCTATGTCCAGCGTCAATCTCGGTGTACCGCCGCTGACCAGAACATTTTCCGAGTACGTTATCGTGAAATTGAGCGTGGCTCCAATGCCATAGGTACCGTTACTTGGCACCGTAACGCTGGTGATGCTGGGCGGCACGCCGTCCACAACGGTGCCCGAAGTAGCGACAGCTGCAAAGGTCGGATCGAAGGTGCCTCCGCCGTCGGGAGTAATGGTGCCACCGTTCAGTTGAATGGGCGACACGAGGTTGATAGTACCATCGCTGTCCAGGTCACCGAGGCCGACGGTGTATTGAAATAACAGTGTGGTTACACCGGTTCCGGTTGGTCCGGCGTAAGGCACGTTGACTGTGCCGCTGTCGAGCTGAATCGTAAGGCTGGGAGTACCACTCGCGGTGTTGACGGTAACGTTCGAATCGGCACCAGTGAAACTGAGGTTTGCGGTGAAATTCAACACATCGCCCAGTTTGTATGTACCGGCCGGAGGCAAGGTCCAGCTCGTTATGGAAGCATCCGGCGTGGTGCGGGATTCCAGTGTTTCGATAAGCAATCGTGCGCGCCAGCTGGTCGGTGCGCGAGGACGATTGCGACGAGCTGCTGGCGCTACTTTGCCGACCAGTCGTCCTAACCACTTGTACCAGATGCTCATACGGGGTCTCCTGGCTATCACTTGTCGAAGGTTTGCAGTTCATCCATATTAACACCGGCCGCATCGCTTATAGTTTCGCACCTTTGGTGGCATTAATCAAGGCAAAAAAGGAAACTTGTGACGTCGGCACAAGTAGCACAGATCGCGTGAACAGACCGTGATGCGTAATCTGGGTTTGAGAATCTTACCTGATTTGCCTACATTTTCAAACGGCCGCAGTATGCTTTATAAGCCCGCCAGACGTACTCGATCCCGCTGATGGCTGTTATGGCTACCGTGGCGTACAAAAGGGCGTCACGAGCCAGCCAGAAGGCTTTTTGCCAGTTTTCTGAAGGCTGCGGGTCAGCCGACCAGGCTAGCGACAGAAGTACGGCCAGCAGAGCCAGGGACTGTAAAACCATTTTTACCTTGCCCAGAATGGCGGCACCGAAAGGGGTGCCCGTGTGTTCGAGAAAACTGCGCAAACTGGTGACAATAAGTTCCCGGCAAACGATGACGACAACCATCCAAGCTGCCACGCCCGAATCAGGGACGGAAATTAGCAGAGTCAACGCTCCGCAAACCAGTACCTTATCGGCGAGCGGGTCGAGGTTGCGTCCCAGAGCGGTTCCGCTTTTGAGGCGGCGGGCCAGGAAGCCATCCAGCCAGTCGCTGAACGCAGCCAGTGCGAATAAGCTGGTGGCCAGCCAGAACCAGCCGGTCATAATGCTGACAAAGACGGGAATACTCAACACGAACCTGAGCCCTGTCAACAGATTAGGCCAGTTCCAGACCACCGGTATGTTTCGGGGACTTTTGGTTTCGGTCGTTAGAGGGGCCATATGGATCGCCCAGCTAAACCGTTTGTGGTGCCGAGGGCGACGAACATGCGGATTCGCTTGCCGAAACCATTTCACCCACCAGATCATAGCCATCGGCCGAACTGATTGTGACCGGGACTAGTTCACCAGGCCGGCATGACGAGCGGCGAACGTAAACCAACCCGTCAATCTCCGGGGCATCGGCATAGCTGCGCCCTAGAAGTCTGCCTTGCTGATCCCGGCCTTCGATAAGGACCTGGAGCTGTCGGCCGACCTGTTTCTCCGCCCAGGCGAACGCTACCTGTTGCTGAATTTCCATTAGCCGGTTGCGTCGCGCAACTTTGACCTCTTCCGGCAGGTGGCCATCCATCCGTGCCGAAGGGGTGTCCGGCTCGTATGAGTAGGTGAACACACCCAGACGCTGGAAATGACCCTGGGCAACAAATTCGCAGAGTTCCTCGAACTGGGCTTCGGTTTCGCCAGGGAAACCGACAATCATCGTGGTGCGTAACACCAGATCGGGGATCGCTTGCCGTAACCGTCGCAACAATTGTTCGATGTCCGACCGCGTAACCCGGCGTTGCATACGGCGCAGGACACGGTCATTGATGTGCTGCAAGGGAATGTCGAGGTAATGCAGAATTTTCTCGGAATCAGCAATCACGCTGAGAAGTTCGTCGGTGATGTACATCGGATACAGGTAGAGCAAGCGAATCCAGCGGATGCCGTCCACGGTTTCTAATTGCCGCAACAGTTCGGCGAGCATCGGTCGGCCATACAGATCGAGGCCGTAATAGGTCAGGTCCTGCGCCACCAGATTCAGTTCCACGACACCATCGCCAGCCAGTTCGCGTGCCTCGGCGAGGATTTGTTCCAGCGGTTTACTGACGTGCTTGCCTCGCATTCTGGGAATCGCACAAAACGTACAAAGCCGGTCGCATCCCTCGGAGATTTTGAGGTAGGCGTAATGGCGCGGCGTAATCCGCAAACGTGCCTGGTCGGAAAACGGACGGGACGGGGCGGGTCGAAAGAGGGTGCGTTGTTCGACAATGGCCAGCCAGCGCGGATCGGCCGGGGATTCGTCAAGGATGGGCAATGCCCGGCGGCCTTGCTGAGAAAGTGGCAGTTCGGTGCGGGCTTGAGGCATTTCCGCTGGCGAGACTTTTGCGGATTTCTCCTCTGCCTGGTTCTTCTTTCGGCGGGATTTCTTCTGTTTCCGGTTCAGGGCGGAGGTTTTCTGCAAAACTTTCCGGCATACCTGAGCAATTTCCTCCCGGCCAAACACGCCTACCAGCGCGTCAATTTCGGGCAATTCCTGCAGGAGTTGTTCACGCAGCCGTTCCGCCAGGCAACCGGCCACCACAACCGCTTTTACCTGACCTTGCCGTTTCAGTTCCAGCATTTCGCGGATGACTGCCAGCGATTCTTGCCGCGCTGCTTCGATGAAACCGCAGGTGTTGATGATGACCAGATCGGCATCTTCCGGTTCTGGCGTCAGGATCAGGCCGTCCTGCGCCAGAAGCCCCAACATCCGTTCGGAATCGACCGTGTTTTTCGCGCAGCCGAGACTGACGAAGGCGAAAGAGGCGCTGGGCTTTCGGTGGGTTGCTGTCCGCGACAAAGCGATTCTCCCCTGCACCGACGGCGACGATTGCTTAGAATCTGAAGCGTCTATATTATCCGCAACGCCTCCGGTACTGGCAACGAAGTCGCTCAGCCTGACCAACGGGCAGCACCTGTGCCTTCGGCGCAATAGTCAACCGCGGCCAATCGTTTCCGCTGGCTTACGGCTTAAGAATTGCCACGCGATTGGCTGCCTGCGTTATGAACGTGTTGGATTGCGAAAGACACCGAATCCCCGCATAGGCGATCTTCGCCAGCCCTTACAAACGGCACCGACACCAGCCCCGGTGCCTGCTCGGACTGCAGGAAGCTCCGGCTAATCGAGCTCCCGGAACATCCAGCATCGCGCTTGGGCCATCCACTGGTCTAGCGGGTCGGCAAGTGCCTACTGCAACCCCGCGCAAACTCCAACCGGCGGGCTCAGCGCCGACGTTGCAAACGTTGCATCTCCGCTATCATACGCCGCAGCTGCTCTAACTGTTGGCGTTGGAGTCGCTCCAGATACTGCATTTCCCGGCGGAATTGCGGTAATTGCCGACGTTGCGCCTGAAGCATGCGCTGCTGTAACTGCCGCATCTGCTGCGTTACTTTCTGGTACTCCTGAATCTGCTCTTCGTAGGCTTTGGTAAAGTACGAAGAAAACTCGTCCCAGGAGACCAGTCCATCGTTGTTGCTATCCACGGCTTCAAAGAACTGAACATCGAGCGGCTTCACAACAGGTTTGTAGGCGGGTTTGTTGGTTTCAGGTTTGTCCTGGGGTTTTTGCGGTTCGAGGAGGTTCTTATCGTTGAATGGGTTTCCGCCACCCGCCTGGTTTTTGTTCAGCAATTCCGGAGCGGGTTTAGCACTCGGCCCGCGGAAGAACTTGGCCGCCTCTTCCGGGTCTATGTTGCCGTCCTTATTCTTGTCCATCCGGTCAAACTGCTGACGGAGAATCTGCTCAATGTCCGCATGGAGCTGAACTCCCGCGTTCGGCTTATTCGGCTTATTCTGCGCCTGGACAAACGTGACCGCCGTCAGCACCAGAGTTCCCGCCAACAGCCATCGCATGGTATGCTCCTACTATTCGGGGCAGCCGTATGGCTTACCGATTCAATCCACAATCCACAAGACCGCCTAAAATGTCGTATTTGTCCGCCGGTTGGAGAAAAGCGTGCTCAATCTCCTCGGGCTGCACTCTACTATATTGACGCTACGAGCTTCGGAAAAGTTCCGCGATTTTCTTTACAGCCGAGCCTTGGGCCTGACCGGTACGCCTAGCAAGTGCACAGGGAAAACTCGCCATCGGTATGGTTGCCCCGGACGCATAGCATGGGAAGATGCGGACAAAAACAGGGTGCGCGAAAACAACGCGACGCAGCTATCGCACGGCGGAAGTCATTTTGGGTGGATGGAGCGTTTTTGGAGTTAGCTTATGTTTACAATAGGGCATGTCGGGGAGCAAAACCGGGCTTGACCCTGGCTATTGTCTGTCCTGAACAAGGACGGCTTTGCCAGCATTTAGCATCGGGTCAGCTTGCCCACCAGAGGTGCTGTACGTCGGCAATTTCCCGGAAATAGGTCAACCGGGCTGCCCGACCGTGATTGGTGGCGAAACGCTAACGGTGATGCTTTTACCGACCGCTATCGGAGACCGCGAGGATTAAAGCAATGCCTTTCGAGAAGGTAGAGACCACTTTCGATTTGCCGGCACTGGAACGCGAAATCCTGCGCTTCTGGGAGCAAACGCAGGCATTTGAAAAACTGCGGGAAAAAAATCGCGGCAAACCGAAGTGGTCGTTTCTCGACGGTCCGATCACCGCCAACAATCCGATGGGGGTGCATCATGCCTGGGGACGCACCTACAAGGATCTGTTTCAGCGGTTCCAGGCCATGACCGGGCACGAGCTACGCTACCAGAACGGTTTCGATTGCCAGGGATTGTGGGTCGAAGTGGAGGTGGAAAAGGAACTGGGGCTGCGTTCCAAACAGGACATTGAGAATCTGGTGCCGGGCGATCGTTTCGCCAGCATTGATCGGTTTGTGCAACTGTGCAAGCAGCGGGTGGATCGCTTTGCCCGTATTCAGACGCAGCAAAGCATTCGCCTGGGTTACTGGATGGACTGGGACCGCGAGGAAGACTGGCAGAAACCGCCCGACCAGCGCCGCAGTTACTACACCATGTCGGAGGAAAACAACTACACCATCTGGCACTTTCTGAAGCGATGTCACCAGCGAGGCTTAATTTACCGTGCCTACGATGCCATGCCCTGGTGCCCGCGCTGTGCCGTCGGCATCAGCCAGATGGAGATGCACGAAGGTTACGAACGGGTGGCGCATCGGGCCGTGTTTGTGCGTTTCCCCTTGCGGGGTCGCCCAGGTGAAAACCTCCTGGTCTGGACGACCACACCGTGGACGCTTTCCAGCAACGTCGCCTGTGCGGTACATCCGGACTTGACGTACCTGCGGGTGCGGCATCAGGGGCAGATTTATTACGTGGCCAGGGGAGCGTTCACTTATCCACGGCTGGAAGAGGAGTTTCGCCGCAAGGAATGGGTTGAGGGTGTGCCCAAACTCAAGACCGTTGAACAAATCTTCCGCGAACGTGGTGGCTACGAAATTGTCGGCGAGATGCGTGGCTCGGAGATGCTGGGCTGGAGTTACGATGGGCCTTTCGATGAGCTTCCCGCTCAGCAGCATCCCTACGGTTATCCCGCGGAGATTGCCGAGGTAGCGAAACGGCAAGGTTGGTCGGCTGGCGTATCGGCCCGGGAGGCGCATCGGGTCATTGCTTGGGACGCGGTAGGCGAAACGGAAGGAACCGGCATCGTGCATATTGCTCCCGGCTGCGGTGCCGAGGACTTTGAGCTGGGCAAACACGAAAAGTTGCCACCGATTGCCCCGCTGGACGACCAGGGGAGGTTTTTGAGCGGTTTTGGTCCACTGACGGGAATGCTCGCCTACGACCCGACCCTCACTGATTGCGTTCTGGATTCGCTCCGGCAAAAAGGATTGCTCGTGGCCGTCGAGCAATATCCGCACAACTATCCCCACTGCTGGCGATGCAAGACCGAATTGCTCTTCCGCCTGGTGGACGAATGGTACATCCGCATGGACTGGCGTGAGGAGATCATGCGGGTCTGTTACGACATCACCTGGATACCCGAATTCGGGTTGCAGCGGGAGCTGGACTGGTTACGCAATATGGGCGACTGGATGATTTCCAAAAAGCGTTACTGGGGTTTGGCATTGCCCATCTGGGTGTGTGAGCAGTGCGGCTGGTTCGACGTAATTGGTGGGCGTCGGGAATTACGCGAACGAGCGATTGCCGGCTGGGAAAAATTCGAGGGCCATTCGCCGCATCGCCCCTGGATTGACCTGGTGAAAATCCGTTGCGGGGAGTGTGGCGGTGTGGCCAGCCGCGTTCCCGATGTCGGCAATCCCTGGCTTGATGCTGGCATCGTGCCTTTCTCGACCATGCGTTACAACACCGAGTTCCACCCCGATGACCCCGAACGCACCTACTGGAAGACCTGGTTCCCGGCGGATTTCATTACCGAGTGTTTCCCGGGCCAGTTCCGCAACTGGTTTTACGCGCTTCTGGCCATGAGCACGATGCTGGAGCAACGCGCACCGTTCAAGACGCTGCTTGGCCACGCCCTGGTGCGGGATCAGGACGGGGAAGAAATGCACAAATCGAAAGGTAACGCCATTCCGTTTGAAGGCGCGGCCGATGAAGGTTACAGTATCGTTACCCGAGACGGTCGAACGCTGACCTGTCCGCCCATGGGAGCCGACCTGATCCGCTGGATGTTCGCCCGGCACAACCCGGCGGTCAACATCAATTTTGGTCCGAGACCGGCCGAGGAGATCCGCAACCAGTTCTTCCTCAAACTGTGGAACACGTATGCCTTTTTCTGCAACTATGCCCGCCTGGATCAGTTCGATCCGAAATCGCCGCCCGTGCCGCTCGAACGCCGAACCGAGATGGATCGCTGGATTCTGTCCGATTTGCAGTTGCTGGTGCAGACGGCCTGGCGGGAACTGGCCCGGTACAACGCCATGACTGTTTGCCTGGAAGTGGAAAAATTCGTGGATGAAAAGCTCAGCAACTGGTACGTTCGCCGCAACCGCCGCCGCTTCTGGAAAAGCGAGGCCAGCGAAGATAAACTGGCGGCTTACCAGACGCTCTACGAAGTTCTGGTTACGCTGTGCCGGTTGCTGGCACCGATCATCCCGTTTACCACCGAAGCCATGTATCAAAACCTGGTGGTACGGGGGCGGGGCATCGAAGACGGCGCATTGCCGTTCAGTGTGCACTTATGCGATTATCCCCAGGCCAAAACCGAGTGGATCAATAGCGAATTGTCGGCGGATATGGCCGTGGTGTTGCGGCTGGTGTCGTTAGGTCTGGCGGCTCGCAATCAGGTCAAAATCAAGGTGCGGCAACCGCTGGCGGAAATGAAAGTGCAGGCCCAGGACGAACGCGTCCAGCGCGTGCTGGAACGTTTCCGCGAACCCATCCTGGACGAGCTGAACATCAAAACGCTCCAGTGGGTTCCGCCGCAACAGGCCCTGGTCAGTTACCGCGTCCAGCCCGATGCCAAACAACTCGGCCCGAAACTGGGTGGCCAGTTCCCGGCTCTGATGCAAGCGCTCAGCCAGGCGGATTCCGCACAGCACGCTCACTGGGCCGAACGCATCCGCCAGGGCGAAACCATCTCGGTTCCGGTCGGTGACACTGCGTTGACATTGCTGCCTTCGGAATTGCAGGTGCAACTGGTAGCACCCGATGGCTGGGTCGCCGCCGAGGAGAAAGGCATCCTGGTGCTGCTGGACACCCGGATTACGCCGACGTTGAAACTCGAAGGACTGGCCCGTGATGTCGTTCGCCACATTCAGAACCTGCGCAAACAGGCTCAGCTCGAACTCGAAGACCGCATTATCCTGTACCTGGCCACACCGTCGGCAGAGTTACAATCGGCGCTGCAGGCTCACCGCGATTACATCGCTGCCGAAACCCTGACCATCCACTGGGCCAGCCAGCCACTCGGTGATGCCGCTGCTCACACCGAGGTTCGCCTCGAAGGGTATCCCTTGCGGATCGAGTTACGCAAAGCCACGCCCCAGGCCTAACGGCTCCTCGCTTTCAACCCGCTACTTGGTGCGGGTACGATCGCCACTCACGGCGTACCTGTGCGCTAATTCTGGAGAGGCTGTCGCTGACATCCTGTCATCCGCGAATCGTGTAACCGTTCGCTATCCGGAGAATGCAACGCTTGGTCGGCGTTTTTCGGTTTTTGCCGTGCGCACTGCGTGATGTTTGCTGGTAAGCTATTGGGTCAGGGAAGCTCTCCCGGCCTCGCTGTTCGCTGCTCATTATTTGGGGCCCGATAGTTCGATAGCCTGTCGCTTATCGTTCGCTGCGTACTGGTTGGCTGGGTGCCTCGCATCTGGCATGGCCGATCTTTTGCCACGCCGTCAGCCAGACCGCTTCGTATGCGGCCTCGCCAGGGGCAACCACACCCGTTGGAAAGGCCGTACCGCTGCCGTAAACTAATGTTAGACCTATTTCGGGATTTTGCGCTGGATTTTTATCGCGTTTACTTTTTGCCCTGGCTTGATTGTCCGGCTCCTGGTCGGATTGCTCGGGCTTCATCATGCAAAAGGAGGTAGGATATGGCTCAACAGGTTATCGTGGTGGCTTGTCCAAAGTGCCAGGCACGCTTTCAGGCTCCGGCAACACTGCTCGGTAAAAAGGTCAAGTGCAAAAAATGCGGCGGGGTGGTTACCGTCGCACCCGCCCGGGACGAGGAAGAATGGAGCAAAAATCCCAATCCCTACTCGGTCACTCAGGAAAACTACTCGGTCGTCCGTTGCCCCTTCTGTGCTCATGAGCTGGAGAGCGAGGACCAGAAAATCTGTCTCAATTGCGGTTTCAACTTAGTAACCCGCCAGCGCATGGAAACAAAAGTCCTCGAACCAGTCACCGCGGTGGATTATATGGTCTGGTTGGCCCCCGGTATCCTGTCCGCAATTGGGATGCTGCTTTGCCTGGGATGCATCCTTTGCTTTTTGCTGGCTAAGCCCGACTTACGCGAGTATGGCCTGGGCTGGCTGCAATTTCGTTCCGGGGAAAATGAAATGATCCCGATCTACGCCAGCGTCGGCATGGGCTTTCTGGCGTTTTTTGCTGCCAAATTCGCCTTTCAACGGCTGGTGCTCAATCCGCGACCGCCGGAAGCACCAAAACGTAAAAAGAAAGAGGGCGAAGACTAAGCCCTCTGCGATTCTATGGTTCTATCCTCGATCGCCTCCTGACGGAAAGCACCGTCGGTTTATTTTTCGGGACGAATCTCGCGGAACTGAATGTCCTTGAAGATCACCTCCATGGGTCCGCCCGCGTGAAGCTGCCAGGCGATGATCCCTTTGTCCGGCATTTTCGGAAACTCCCCGTCCACCATGGTCACGCCGTTGATTTTGATCGTAACATGCTTGCCCACGCAGCGGATGGAATAGTGGTTGAAGTCGGCCGGTTTGACAGCCTTTGCGATCAGCTCTTTCGGAGCAGCCTGCATCATACCGCCGAAATGCTCTCCGTAAAGGCTGCCCCAGTATCCCTCGCCGATGTCACACTGGGGGCCGCGCACCGCGAATTTCTCTTTGTCGAAGATTTCGCTGCGAATCTGCACACCGCTGTTTCCCCGGCCGTTTTTTAACCGCACCTGAAAACTCAACTCAAAGTCGCCGTATTCCCGTTCGCTGCATAAAAACGTGTTGAATTTCAGGCCGGTTGGCTCGGTCGAACCCACGATTGCCCCGTCCACTACCTTCCAGTATTGCGTCAAACCTCGCCAGCCGGTCAGGTCCTTGCCGTTGAAAAACACCGGTTTTTCCTGGCTGGAAACCCCGTCCGTCATCGCCAGGGTGGCCACACACACCAGCCATCCCGCTTTCCAGAGCAGCATCCGCATCGTGATACTCCTGTTGTTAGCTGGCTGTCATCCTTGCTCAGACTCGTAGTCCATGCTTTATTGTGGTGACACAGCGCTGACAGCCCAGCGCTGCGGTAAAGACTCGATTTGCGGTCTGGCAATTATCGCTTATTCTATGACCTGGCCGGTGGTTTTCACTATACTAAGAAACCAACCGAAAGGGGGATGATGCTGGAGAAAAGCTGATGCAAACGCGTTGTCCTGGGTGCCAGTCGCAATTGCGGGTTCCTGATGAATTTCTGGGCAAGCGTGTCAAATGCCCGAAATGCGGACACATCTTTCAAGCTGGACAATCACCGCCCCCAGTCGTGGAAGTCGAGCCTGTCGAAGAAGAAGAACAGCAATCGAGCGTGCCAGCAACGCTCAAGAAAAAGAAGAAAAAAGCACGGAAACAACTGGGATTCTGGGAACGCACAGTTCGCGATACCTCGCTGTTTTTGCTCATTCCTTGCGGACTATGTTGCCCGTTACCTGCGCTCATTCTTGGGGCGATAGGCATGGGCACGTTCACTGATGCAGATGCCCAGGAAAATGCCAAAATCCTGACCATCTGCGCCGGTATCGGCATCGCGATTGGGGCCGTGCTACGCCTTATCGCTATGTTTATTCAGTAAACGGCACTAACGAACCTTGCGAACATAACGAGGGCACGGAGATAGCACATGGAACGGTATTACCGCTCAGCAATCGGAGGGATGGCGGTGGCGATTATGCTGGCACTCGGCTCAGCCAACGGTGGTAACAATGCCAACACGCCCGAGGAGCGTGCTCGTGCTTTTATTCGCTATTACGAGGAACAGGTTCGTCCGCTGGAGATCGCGGTCAACCTCGCCTGGTGGCAGGCCAACATCACCGGCAAAGACGAAGATTTCAAAGCCAAGGAAGAAGCCCAGAACAAACTCGATGCGGCTCTGAGTAACCGCGAGCGCTTCGCCGAACTCAAGGCTTTGCACGGGCAGGTGCAGGATCGCTTGCTGGCCCGGCAAATCCACCTGCTTTACCTGGCCCATCTGGAAAAGCAAGTCGAGCCGGAACTGCTGCGGCAAATCACCAGCAAAGCCAACGCCATCGAAAAGGCGTTCAACGTTTACCGGGCTCGAGTCGGCGACCGCGAAATGACCGACAGCGAAGTTCGGCGTGTCCTGAAACAATCCACCGATAGCGCCCACCGAAAAGCCGTCTGGGAAGCCAGTAAAGCAGTCGGCAGCGTGGTGGAAAAGGATTTGCGTGAGCTGGTGCGATTGCGTAATCAGGCGGCACGCAAACTCGGTTTCCGCGACTACCACGTTTTGCAGCTGTACATCAACGAGCAGGACCAGGCCGAGCTGGGCCGCCTGTTTGACGAGCTGGATGAGCTGACCCGGGAACCATTCCGGCAATTGAAAGAGCGAATCGATCGTGTGCTGGCCAAACAGTACGGCATCAGTGTCGGCGACCTGCGCCCCTGGCATTACAAAGACCCATTCTTCCAGGAATCGGTGAGCGATTACACCGCTGATCCCGACAATCCGAAACCAGCCGCCGACCTGGATGCCGTTTATGCCAAGGCCGACATCGTCCGTATCTGTCGGGACTACTACGCGAGTATCGGTTTGCCTGTGGATGATGTGCTGGCGCGGAGCGATCTGTTTGAGAAGCCTGGCAAAAGTCCGCATGCCTTTTGCATTGACATTGACCGGGAAGGCGATGTTCGCGTGCTCGCCAACATCGTCCCCAACGAATACTGGATGAACACCATGCTCCATGAGCTGGGGCACGCGGTCTATAGCAAATACGTGCCGCGAACTTTACCTTACGTGCTGCGGGCGGAGTCTCACATCCTGACCACGGAAGGGATCGCCATGATGATGGAGCGGGCGAGCAAACAGTCCGCCTGGGCACAGGCCATGGGCTTGCACGTTGCCGATCCGCAGGCTTTCGACGCGACTGGCCAGCGGATGTTGCAGGCGCAATTGCTTATCTTTTCACGCTGGTGTCAGGTCATGTTTCGCTTTGAGAAAGAGATGTATGCCAACCCCGAGCAAGACCTGAACAAACTCTGGTGGGACCTGGTGGAGAAGTATCAACTGGTCCGTCGCCCCGAAGGGCGCAACGCTCCGGATTACGCGAGCAAGATTCACATCGTCAGTGCTCCGTGCTACTATCACAACTACATGCTGGGGGAAATGTTCGCCTGCCAGGTACACCACGCTATCGCCCGCGACGTGTTGCGGACCAGTCCAGACAAAGCCCTCTACGTCAACCGCAAGGAAGTCGGCGAGTTTCTGAAACAGCGGGTCTTTGGTCCGGGGCGGAGTATGACCTGGAATGAACTCACCAAATTCGCCACCGGTGAGGAACTGAGCCCCAAAGCGTTTGCCCGTGATTTCGGCCAGACACGGTAAACGTGATGGCACTTGACAAGTGGCCGGTGGTCAGTGGCCAGTGATCAGGGATCGGTGGCCAGTGGTCAGCAACCTGCGGTAACGTCGATCAGAGGTCGACGGTTGCTGCTCGCTGGTCAGAGAAAGCGTGCCCTGGTGGCAAGTGGTCAGTGGTCGGTGACTGGTGAAGGTGACCAGAAGAGTGTGGCGCGAATGGGATTTTTCGGTTGTCTGGACAATTGGCGGGTGGTTTATCGGGGCAGGGAACGCAAATAGGCGCGGATGTCAGTGGCTTGCCGGGGTGATAGCCGTTCTCGAGTAAAAAGCGGCATGTACAGCCCGTCTCGCTCGGTGCCCTTCCAAACGTAGCGGTGAAACGTACCCGGGCTGACTCCCAGAGAGCGACCTGATTTGGGATGTACATTGTTGCCGTGGCAATTAGCGCAGGCCGAACGGTAAAGCCATTCGCCGCGTTTCGGGTCACCGACGATTTCGAGATTTTTCCGGTTGCTCGTCGTGTCGGCTGCTTTTCCGGCTGAAGCGTCTTCTGGCGACGACGCTGGCCCTGATTTTGCCGGTGGAGAAGGGGTGTTGGGTTTTGTCGCCGGCGCTACGGGTTGGTCCTTTTCAATTCGGGAAGGCGAACCACCCGGGCGGAATAATTGCTCCAGCGCAGCCACACTCGGCGGATAGATGTCCTTATTGTCTTCGCTGCGGATGGGCAGCTCGACAGCGGTGGCCCCGGCAGCGATGAGATAATGTCGGCGCAATTCCTGACGGGCAGCGTTAATCTGCTCCGCCTGGCCACTGTTGAGTTGTTCCAGCAGCCGCTGTTGTAACTCCGCCGGTAACTGCAAATCCTTCAGTCGCAGTTCCAGCGTCCACAAGTAAGCAAGGATGCTGTCGAGTTCCCAATCTTCCGGGAAACGCCCTGCGCTGCAGTAGCTGCAACAGACCTGAACGGCGTCGGACAGTGAGGCGGGATTCATCGGACGGAGCTGTTCTCCGTCGCGAACCTTCAGGCGATGGTAGCGGGCATAGTAGCCGTTGTAAAAACGCTCGCGGTTCACCATGCCCCAAAACGTTGTGCCGGGCCGCAGGGCAACTTCCGCAGCGCTGTCGTCGGGGGCGGGGGAACTCGAATGGGCCCCGGCTTTTTTACCGGCGTTAGCGGGGTGGTGAGAAAGCAATGGCTCTCGCGCTTCCGGGTCCTGACGGGTGAGCACAGGGTCTTCGCGTACCAGGTTGTGGCAATGAATGCAGCGATAGGTATCGGCCAGCGGAACACTCGGTGCCGGGCCGACGGGCGGATTCTGCACCTGCGCGGTGTGAACCAGTTCCCGGCCCCAACGGACAAAATCGTCCCAGTTCCATTTCCTGCCACCGTATTGCCGTGCCTGGAGTGCTTGCTGAAACTGCTTGCGTCGGTGTTGTCCCAGCAATTCATCGATCGTGCTCTCAGGCGTGGCTGGTGCAGGGGGAGCTGATCCCGCTTTCCAGTACCACCATCCAGCCACACCCAGGCTCAAAACCAGCACAGTCACGGTCACGACTGCGACAAGCCGAAATGGTGCTCCGCCGTATCGCCAGCCCGTGTGCGGAACAAACGATTCTTCAGCGTTAGTCATGTTTGCTGTCTGCATAAGTCGTCCCATGTGCGCGAAAGTAGTGTGAGGCACGCTTGTTGTGCTTTGCCAGAAAGCATAGGCTCCGGGAAATGCTTCCGCAAGCAATAGCGGTCTGACCAAATTTTGGGAATGTTGTACAATGTAGTGTTCCCGAAAGCATGGTAAACCTGCCTCCAGTTGAGCCGCAGGTCGTAAAAGGAGTCCAGCTATGAGCAAACGCGGAGAACTCATGAAAATTGTCGAACAGACTTACGCTCGGCCAGCCGATCAGGTGCCGAAATTCGACATCGGCGACTATGTCGAAGTACACCAGAAGATTCTCGAAGGCCAGAAAGAACGCATCCAGGTCTTTGCCGGGACGGTAATCGCCCGACGCGGCAGCGGCTTGCGAGAAACCTTCACAGTGCGCCGCATTGTGCAGGGCGAGGGAGTCGAGCGCACTTTCCCTGTACATTCACCGCGGATTGCCAAAGTCGTGGTCAAACGCCACGGTCGGGTGCGTCGGGCTAAGCTGTACTACCTGCGTGAGCGTGTCGGCAAAGCCACCAAACTTCGCGAACGACAGGAAACCGGCCAGAAAGCGACGCAAAGCGAAGCCAAGGCCACCAGCAATGCCTCCTGACCACGGCGGTGGGCATCCTGGTCAGTGCCACGGCGAGTCGGGATCGCGGTATGGCTTGCAATCCTCAGCAGCCTGACCAGCGGCGAGCTTTCGGCCTGGAAGCGGAAACGCTGGCCGCTCAGTTCCTCGCGAACCGGGGCCTGCACATTTTGCTTCGCAACTACACCTGCCCTTTCGGCGAACTTGACATCGTGGCCCGAGATAAAGATACGGTGGTATTTGTCGAGGTGCGGTCAACGGCCAGCGGTTCCGCTTTGCGACCCGCGCTTTCCATTGATGCCCGCAAACAACGTCGGCTTTATCGAATTGCCGAGTATTTCCTGTCGAAACATCGCCTGCTGGGCAGACCCGCACGCTTCGATGTCGTGCTGGTGGTGGAGAATTTCGACGCCAATCAGACCGCTACGGATAATCCCGGGCCAGGTGTGCTGCTGACCGGTACCGACGGAAAACCGAGGCAGATTATCCATTACGTAAACGCCCTGCAGTTTTCCGGATGACTGTGGAAACCACTGCACGGTCGCTCTTTCCAGGGCCTGGGTCAATCGTCGCCAATCCGGGCGAGGGTGATCATGCTGGACGTGGAAACCCAACTTGCCATCATTCGCCGCGGGGTAGAGCAAATCGTTCCCGAAGAAGAATTGCGGCAGAAACTGGAGCGGAGCTTTCGCACCGGCCAACCGTTGCGGGTGAAGTATGGCATTGATCCGACCGGGATAGATGTGCATCTCGGCCACACGGTACCGTTACGCAAGCTCCGGCAATTTCAGGAACTCGGACACCAGGCGGTGCTGATTATCGGCAATTACACAGCCCTGGTAGGCGATCCCTCTGGACGCGATCAGGCGCGTGCCCGACTGACACCGGAACAGGTTGAGCGTAATGCCCGGGATTACCTGACTCAGATCAGCAAAGTCATTGACCTGAGTCGAACCGAGGTGGTGCGCAACGGAGACTGGTTCAGCCGCTTCAGTTTTCTCGATGTCCTGAACCTGGCCGGCAAAATGACCGTGCAGCGCCTGCTGGAGCGCGACGATTTTACCAAACGATTGAAAGCGGGAACACCGATTTACCTGCATGAGTGTTTATATCCGCTGATGCAGGGATACGACAGTGTCGCTGTTCGCAGCGATATTGAGCTGGGCGGTAGCGAACAGCTGTTCAGTCTGCTGGTCGCTCGCGATTTGCAGCGGGACGCAGGTCAGGAACCCCAGGTGGCCATCACCCTGCCGATCCTGAGAGGCCTGGATGGGGTTCGCCGGATGGGCAAGAGTCTTGGTAATTACATCGGCGTCGGGGAACCGCCATTCGACCAGTTCGCCAAAACGATGAGCATCCCCGACGAACTGATGCAGGAGTGGTTCACTTTACTGACAGATCGTTCGCCGGAAGAAATCGCCCGATTAACCGACCCGCAACGAACGCACCCGAAACTGGCGAAAATGCAGCTGGCACGGGACATCGTCAGCTTCTTCCACGGCGCTGATGCTGCCGAGCAGGCAGCGCACGAATGGGAACGCCGACTCAGCCAGCGGCAAGACCCCAGTGAGATTCCCGAAGTGCATTTGAGCTATCTAGACATTCCCGAGGGGAAAATGAACGTTTGTCGGTTGTTGACCCGGCTGGGATTAACTGCCAGCAATAGCGAAGCCCGACGCCTGATCCAGCAAGGCGGAGTTACCATGGGCCCCGAACGAACGCGGATCAGCGATCCCAACCTGGAGTTGGTCTTGCAGGACGGTTTGATTTTGCGTATCGGCAATAATCGCAAGATTGTCCGCATTCGCTGGCAAGCCTGAAAGCGATACCAACTCCACCGGCCAACGGTGAAGTTGTCTCCACAGGTAAATGCTGCCTGGTTTCGGATCCCGGCTGAGATTTCGCCATCGGCAACCTGGCTCCGTGATGATAGGGCATTATTTGACGCGAAGCCAGGAGGCACGCAGGCAACTCCGCGGCGAAACGCCGGCAGCTCTCAAGCGACATGCGGGTTAGCCGGATGCACACCACAGCCGAGACGATAGATCCATGACCTGGTGGCAAGCTATTGTCCTGGGTGCGTTGCAGGGGATCACCGAGTTCTTACCGGTGTCCAGCAGCGGACATCTGGTTCTGGTGCAGCACTGGTGGCCGATCGTGGGCGACGAATCGGCAGCGGCGTTATTTTTTGATGGCATGCTCCATCTCGGCACGGTTTTTTCGGTGCTGGCTTATTTCTGGCGTTATCGGTCGGACGCCGTCACCGGTGACGAAGCGGTGCCGGCGACGCTGCGCTATGCTGTACCCGACAACCGATCGATTACCGCAACGGGAACGTCCTGGTGGCACTGGTTCTGGCTGTTGAGCTGGGCAAGTGCACCCGCGGCCGTGGCGGTGTTGGCTTTTCCACGCTGGATACGCGACTCGTTTGTCAGCCTGCCTATGGTTGCGGTGGATTTCGTCCTGCTCGGTATCCTGCTCTGGTTGACGGATCGGTTGCCCGCTGGCACTCTGAGAGCCGACCAGACCAGGTGGTATCACGCCCTCATCATTGGAACTGGGCAGATGCTATCGGCCCTGTTTCGAGGATTGTCGCGCAGCGGTATGACTATTGCGACCGCCCTTTTTCTGGGTCTGGAGCGCAGCTGGGCATTGCGACTGAGTTTCGCCATGTCGGTGATCGCCAATCTGGGTCTGGCCGGGCTTGGTATCATCCACCTGATCCGCGAACCCGGTACGCTGCCCTGGCTGACACCAGACTTTCTTGCCTGCACTCTCCTGGGTGCGGCCACGAGTGCCGTGGTGGGTTACCTGAGCATTTACCCGCTGCTGGCGCTGGTCCGCCGTTGTCGGCTCCGCTGGTTCAGCCTGTACCTGTGGCTGGTGGCGGCACTCGCGGGATTGGCAAGTGTTTTCCGTTACCTGCCGGGTTAGCTCGTCCTGGCCGAAGGTAACAAACCTCTCCGGCTAGGGGTTCTGTAATCGTGTGCCTGACGCCTGAAGTGCGTTCTGGAGCAGGTCGAAACGGCAAACTTCTCTGGCACAGGATCGTCAAGCCCGCCGCCGCGTGGAAACTGCTGTAAAAACCGGTTTATTTTGGCCCACGAAGCAAAGGGTCGTCCGCTTCGAGCATCTTGAACAGATTGGAATCTTCGAGGAGTGAGGTCTTTTTTGGCTTGGGTTTGTTAGCTTGAGGGGCGGTGGGCGATTCCTGAGGCGAAGGATTGGCTGAGGAAACGGGTTGCACAGTCGGTTGACTGGGTTGCGGCGGGCGAGCAGGTTGGGCAATCGGTTGTGCCGGCTTACGCGGTTGCGCATGTGGAGACGTGGTCGGCGAAGGGCCTGGTGGCGCAGCTGCTGCCGCCGTTTCAGGTTGCCACAACACGCGGAACACATACGGGCCAACCGTCAACAAGTCGCCGTTCCTTAACTGCCCCTCCAGCACTTCGCGTCCGTTGATGCGAATGCCGTTAGTGCTGCCCAGGTCGCGCACGGCCAGGTAATCGTTGACCTGAGCGACACAGCAATGCCGCCGGGAAACTTTGCGTGAATCTAACCGGATCTCACAGTCCGCCAGACGACCGATAATGTAAACTTCTTCCGAACCTCCCAGCGAAAACTTCAGCTTGCCGTCCAGGGATTCCAGCAAGTACGGCATATTCGGGTCTCCACTAGTCGTGCCTGCACCAGGCAGGTGGCACACCCTGGCATCCTGTCCTGAACGTGCTCGTCAGCCCCATCCATTTGCCGCGATCTTTTCCAGCCTTGCTACCGGGATTATAGCTTCTTAATGCCAGGTCTAGAACTGGCATGTCCCAGTCTGGGAAGGTGCTGCGGCCCGTGTTCCGGCTTAGCTGTCGGACGTGCTAGGGGTATCGAAAACGCCGAATCCAAACGGGCGAGTATCTCGGCGTGGGGGAGTCGGGGGAACCGATGGAGAAGGTCGCTCCGTACCGGTCGCGGAAGTTGGAGGTGCAGCAGGGCCGCTTGCGGTGCCAGGTTTCTCTTCCGACACAGCCGGGGGCTGTTCCACGGGGGTAACCGCAGACGCCGTTTCGGACGGGAGTAAACCACCTTCGCCGGCCGATTTCTCCTCAACTGCTGGCGACGGTTCAGGGGCAGCTACCGGAGCTGGTGCGGGAGGTTCGTAATGCGGCTCGGGTCGGCGTGCAGCTTCGCCAATTGTGAAAACAATTCGCGGTGGCCCAGGAGGAACGGTCGGCGTTGAAGTTACAGCTTGTGTCGGCGTGCTGACCGCGTCCCCACTGAGCGAATCGGAAACCGCCCCAGCGAGCGAATGCACAGACGGTTTTTCCGCAGAAACCATCTGATCCTCGGCCGGTGCGCTACCGGTTCGGGTCAGGCTGACACTTTCCCGAACCTCTCCGGTCGTCGAATGCTCAGCGTAGCGGGTGAGCCGCGAGGCTCGACTGCGCCCCAACGCAGCCCGGCGACGCATACGCTGTTCACCGAACGCAGGTTCTTCGCGCATTTCTTCGCCGAAGCGGGTCACCACATAAGTGCCGCTTCGCCGCTCTTTTGCCAATTCCAGCAAGCCGTGCCTTTCCGCATCTTCAAGCAAATCCGTGAACGAATAATACCCGTGGTAGGTTTCGTTGAAACTCGGTTTCAGCCGCTTCATGGTCTCCTTGATCATGGACGACCATAGCACTTCCTTGTTTTCTCGCCGCAACGCCGTCAATGCGTCCATCAACAGCTGGAAGGCCTTTCGCTTGTTTTCCGGCAGACGCGGATCGACCTGGAAAGTGCTGACAATATGCTCCAGGTCTTCGTAATAAATGAACTCATCGCAATTGTCGCGGAGAAGGTCCGAGGTAGCATTCGCCATCCCGACACCGATAACGTGTTTACCCAGTTCCTTCAGCTTGGAAACCAGTGGGGTGAAATCGCTGTCCCCGGACAGGATCACGAAGGTGTCAATGTGCTCCTTGGAGTAGGCGAGGTCCATCGCGTCCACGCACAGGCGAATGTCTGCGGAGTTTTTGCCGCTCTGGCTGCGGCGAGGAATGTCAATCAATTCAAAACCGGCTTCGTGCAATGCCGCTGTATAGGACGAATAATAGCTCCAATCCGCGTAAGCCTTTTTGACCACTACCTTCCCTTTTTCCACCATGCGCCGCATGACACGGTTAATGTCAAAACGTTCACGCGGGTCGGTCAAACCGAGGGCGAAATTCTCGAAGTCCAGGAAAAGTGCTAGGGAATGTGCATGTGCTTCGGCCATCCTGACACTCTCTCAGTGATGATTTTCCCACGAATGTGCCACAGTTCGACCATACCACACTCGGCCAATCGGACCGGCAAGAAGCAGACCGCTGCCAACGCAGTTAGAGCATTCCGCAGGCATGTCCCCGGCCGAGTTGGCCTTCCTGCCTGCGTGGCCATCCAGGCAAAGATATTTTACGGCGATGACGATTTTCGGACAACCAATCCACCACCAGCCAGGTACCCCGCATGAGCAGCCGTCTGCGATTCCTCGCTACCTTGCAGCCCGTGCAAAATTTGACAAGGTGCCAACCGATTTTCGGATGGTTCTGCGTATGCGATGGCTCACTAGCTTGCAGTCGGCGTAAAACGGGCCCGCATTCAATCTTCAGCCCATTCGGCAAGGCTCGTTTCTGGACGTAGCCAACAGGTTGGCGTATTATTCAGTGCGTACCTGACGATAGTCAGGGGAGCAACTGCCTGACTCAGCCGCGATCCGGCGTATTATTCAAAGCGTAACTGCCAGCTTGCGATAGCGCCAGCGGGAGTGGCGGAATTGGCAGACGCGCCAGGTTGAGGGCCTGGTGGGAATTTTATCCCGTGTGGGTTCGAGTCCCACCTCCCGCATTCCCAGGCAACCCTGGATGACCGGGCCAGAGGTGCCAGCCGGTTTCTGAAATCCGAGGACTGGATCGCTTCCAGATCGGACTTCCCGATGGCCGTAAAACAGCGGCATCGTTGCGGCTTTAGCGAAGCCCCCATCGTGGCTGTGCAGTGACAGCGACTCCGCTCGCCATGGCATCTTGCGGCATGAACCAGGCGACCACCTGGTCGCACAGCTCTTGCGTAGCGACAATGCATCGGTCATCGTTGAGGGACTAACAAAGCAGCCACGTAGCACAGGCAGCAGCAAGGGCGATCGCAGGCCCGGTCAGCATCACGGTGCCGGCGAATCAGCCACTTTGCTTCCCGTTTTGCATTGTCCCGATTGGCTTTGTTCCGGATGGGCATGGCTGCTGACTCTCCTGCCGTCCGCCGAAGGGCGACACAGTGGTCGGCATCTACGGCAGCCACGGGATTCCTGTTGACACTGCTGTCCGCCTAAGGTCGACTCTGAGCGGAATCAGGCCAAACCTGACGCCGCTTCGGAGGATGCGATCGGTTGCTGATTCGGCCCGGCCAGTCGTCGAAATAATCCGATGAGCAGCCGACCGCTGGGAACCTGTGTCTTTCGTTGTTTACAATCCGAACTTCTGGATGCTGAAGGGGGCAGCTGCCAAATGGGAACCCGTCCCCAACTTTCATCCGAAACGACCTTACAATCTTGTGGAAGGCTCGGTAGGCTCGATGAACATCCAGGCAACGGAGATTACGTCGCTCTGCAACTAGCACTGGGCACCAGCAAAATGGAGAAGGACAGCCTCTTCACGGAGATTTCTGGCAACTATGGATTGGCGAATTCGGGCGACCGCTTCATGGCCCGGAAGGCCGGGTTCAGCACGGTACTGGTCAGAGAAACAAGGCACGTCCCTGGGGCCTGACGGTGAATGACTTTATTGCAACCCATCCGGTGGCGGTGGTGCTCTCGGTAGTGGCGGTGGTGCACGCACTGACCGTCGTTGTTGGCGTGCCCTGGGTGGTGTTTACCAAAAAAGAATCGCAGGCCACGATGGCCTGGGTATTGACCGTTATCAGCTTACCGATGCTGGGGATTATGCTTTTTGCATTATTTGGTTACAACTACGTCTATCGGCCGATCAAACGGCGTCGGCGGTTGCAGATAGGACGAGCCCGGTGGCAACATTCGCTCCCCGAGCATCTGCGTCGCGGTCATCACCGGGAACGCACCCTCGAAACCTGGAATCAGCTGGGCAAACTCGCGGTCAAGCTCGGTTCTTTCCCAGTCAGTGCCGGCAACCGGGTGCAGTTGTACCACGAAACCGCTCAGGCTTTCGCCGATATGTTCCAGGCTATTGAGCAAGCCGAGCACCACATTCATCTCGAATATTTCATCGTTCGCGCGGACCGCACTGGCAGCCGATTGCTGGATCTGCTCACCCGAAAGGCGAAATCAGGGGTAGAAGTGCGATTGCTTTACGACGCCGTCGGCTCGCTCACACTCCATACCTGGTTTATTCGCCCGCTGCGTCAGGCCGGCGGACAATGCGTGCCTTTCCTGACCATTAACCCCTTGCGTCGTCGCATCCAGGTCAACTTACGCAATCACCGCAAAATCACGGTGATTGATGGGCGCGTCGGTTTCACCGGAGGCATCAACATCGGCGACGAATACCTGGGGCGTGACCCGCATTTCGGTTACTGGCGAGACGAACATCTGCGTCTGGAAGGCCCGGCTGTATCGTGTTTGCAAATGATTTTTGCGGAGGACTGGGAATTTGCCAGTGGCGAGGCTTTGCGGGGCAACAAGTATTTCCCGCCCGTGGAGCCGGTCGGGGAAGCGCTGGTGCAGATCGTGGACAGCGGACCCGATCAGGGCAAAAACGCCAACCGCGACCTGATTTTCGCTGCCATCACTTTAGCTCGCCGGCGGGTCTGGATCGCCACTCCCTATTTCGTACCGGACGCCGGTTTACAGGACGCCTTACGCCTGGCAGCACGGCTGGGTGTGGATGTGCGTATCTTGCTGCCGAGTATTGCCGACCACTGGCTCGCTTTTTTTGCTCGCCAGACTTACGTCGAGGAACTCCTGGACGAGGGCATTCAGTTTTATGAGTATCTGCCCGGCATGATGCATTCCAAGATGATGCTGGTAGATGACAATTGGGGCTACGTCGGCAGCGTCAATTTTGACAATCGGAGTTTGCGCCTGAATTTTGAGGTGAACTGTGTGCTGCATTCTCCCGCGGAGTTAGCAGAACTGCAAACCGCTTTTGAAAACGACTTCGCCAAGAGCAAGCGCATTGAACCGGCGGCCTTTCGGCAACGCCCATTCACGATCAAGTTAGCGGCACAGGTGTCGCGGTTGTTTGCCCCGTTATTGTGACCGACAGTCCGGATGCTCTTTATAGCGTTTGTGGTATCAGGCCGCCTGTTAGCTCCGCCATTATGACACATTGTGACGGACGATCTCCGCGATTGAACATCGAAGCAACAGCCGCCAGCCTGCTTCCCTGATTGACGCAGAGCAGCCGGGCCATTCAGCATTCGCTGGCTAAGCCGACTCAGCGCAAGAAATCGAGCAAGCTTGGCTGCAATACCTGTGCGGTTGCGCCCAGCACGAGCAGAAGCTGATTTTGTTGCGCCTGCAGACGCACCACCAGCTCCGCGAGGTCCGCCTCTTCCAGTTCGCCTAACCGGCCGCGCAATTCCACCTGCGTATCCTGCAAGTGCTGCTCCAGCGTCTCCAGCTGAGCCAGCGTCGCGGACTGTTCCCCCAGGAAGTGAAGCAACCGCGCATGAACACTGTCGAGCGCATCGAGCGAGCGACTGATGGCTTGTGCCTGCTGGGTAGGCGACAGGCCGCGGACATTTTCCAGGTCGTCGCGCAGCGCTATAAACGAATCGAATAACCCGTAACTGTTGGGAAATTCCACCCAATCGGTTCCGGTGCGGCGAACCGCTGTGGTATCCAGAAAAATAGTTCGGCCCTGGGCATCAGTGAGTTGTTGATTGGGCGAAAAGGTGATCGGGGTAATCGTCACCCCGCCGTCCAGCGATAAGGTGCCGTCCGCGGTAATCGCCACTGTGCCGGAAAAACCAGGCGTGATGGCGGTTGTGTTGAGATAGACCACCTCTCCGTTCGGCCCCACCACACGCAGGTCGGTGTCGGCGTTTGTCCAGGTAAATACCGGCCCTCCGTTCAGCGATACCGTACCGCTGGCTCCTGTCCCGCTGGTATCCGTCAGCGTTACGGTATGGGCACCGCTGGGACCGAGAACCGTATCACCCGTCGGGGAACTGGCTCCTGGCAAAACGCCTGAACCAGGCGCATACGTCGTGGCCGTGTGCTGCACAGTAACAGCTACGCGTCCCCGCAGGCTCGACGTGCCGTTTCCCACCGCCAGGCCGGTTTGACCGATCACAACAGCCGGGCCGGTTTCGCCTGGCTGGAAAACCTCCGCCCCACTGTAAAGGTAGCGCACCAGGTCCGCTTCCCCGATGGCCGCGGTAGCTTCCGCTTCGTCGCCGACATAGCGCACGCGCACAATGCGACCACTGCCGTCTCGCTCAGCAACGAAGGGGGCAGCATTCGAATGCGCTCCCGCAAAGACGTATTGATCGGGAGTTCGGCTGTTGACCTGGTCGAGCAATTGTCCCAGCAGTCCGTCCATTTCCTGAGCGATAGCATGCAGGGAGTTGGGGTCCTGGCTCCCATGCACTGCTTCAATAGCCAGGCTCCGTGCTCGCGCTATGATGCTGCTGATGTTTTGCAGAGCACTTGAAGAAGTCTGAAGAGTCAGGCGAACATCGCGGAGATTGTTACCCAGAGCGGTCAGGTGCTCGACGCGGGAACGATAGACCTGAGCGGTATGAAACTTCACCGGATCATCCGAAGACCGCTGCAACTTTTTGCCGGTAAGTGCCTGCTGATGTAGCCGACCCAGTTCCCGCAAGGTAGCCGACAGATGGTCCAGCGCGTTTTGCACCAGAGCCGTAAACGTGGTGCGTTGAATCATGGCTGTCTCTCAAGCTCTAGACAATGCGGAGCAATTCGTCGAGCGTGTCGTTGACCACGGAAATATAGCGTGCCGCCAGCTGGAAAGCCCGTTGATGTTGCAACAGGCGGACCAGCTCTTCGTTGGGATCAACTCCGGAAACGGCCTGCTGCTCTGCCTGGAGTTGCTGGCTGACCGCGTGGAGATGATCTTCCACTTCAGCCGCGGATTGTACCTGTGCACCGATATCCGCCACCATGCGGTCGTAGAATCCGGCCAGCGTCAACCCGCTGCCTGGAAAGACAACCTGGGAGCGCAAGGCCAGCATTTCCCGCAATCGCCCGGCTTCGGCAGGTGCACCCGTGCGCGAAATCGCCAGCCGTGCGGGATCAGCGAGTACGTCGGGCTGCACTGCGACCGTCGCGGCATCTTTCCCCGTGAACAGCGTATTCAGCCCCAGAGCGCTCAGCAAACCGGCAGTGTCGGGCTCCGCGATGACAGGCACCTGAAAACTGTCTCCGGCATTGAGCGTTCCTGCCGAAAGTTGCACCAGCAGGCCATCCACGGCCGGGATCGCTGTGCCGGGAGCATAACCCTGGCCTACCTGCACGGTGCCCAGCACCTGGCCGGCGCTGTTGCGAATCTCCAGGGTCAAATTCGGCGTCACACCGATGGTGCCGCTCGTCAGGGCCTTAAATGTGTAGGTGTCGTTGACCGTGCCGGTGTATGTGCCGCTTACACTTGGCTGGGCCGTGCCAGTAATGCTCGTGGCTGGTTGGGTCGGTAGCCTGCCGGCAAAATCGAAAGCGTAACCCGGTTCGGCCAGGAACTTGAGGGTCCTGGTTTGAGGGTCGGCGATCGCTTGAAAGTGCGGTACGCTGCTGAACGCCGACGCCAGTTGCGCCAGCGTTTGGGCACTCGGCTGCACCGACACGGCATGTAACGTTCGCTGTCCGGTGGCGAGATTGGTAATGCTGACGTAAACGGTGCCATTGCGGATTGGCCAGGCTGTATCGGCGCGGTCGAGGAAAATGTCCACGTGGCTTACCGACCTGGTTCCTGCCAGAAAAGTAAACGGCCCGGCAAGACCTAATCCGCGAGCATGTATCGCATCGAACTCCCGCATCAGGACCCGTGCCAGTTCGTCGAGACGTTGGCGGAAATCGGCCAGGGTTTCATTCCGGGTCTGTAATAATCCAGCCAATCGCCCGCCCGGCAAGGTTACCGGCTCCGCACTGGTGCCGGCGAAGATGAGTAACCGATTTTCTGAGTCAATTACCTGCCGCAGTTCTACCGCTTCCGTACCGCTGACCACCAGATTCCCACCCACCAGCACATTGACCTGTCCAAGCGGTTGTTCGATTACCTGCACTCCTACCAGCTGGGCAAGCTCTTGAATCAACTGATCGCGGCGATCCTGAGCATCGTTGGCGGGGCTACCGCGAGCCAGAGCCTGGGCAATTCGGCCGTTAAGTTCCGCAATCTGTTTTGTCAGCGCGTTGGCCTGTTGCAGAGCAGTTTGCACCTCGGCGGTGATTCCCTCGCGTAGCTCATTGAGCTGGTCCGCCACCTGGTGAAAACGGTTGGCGAGACGGTCAGCAGCATCCAGAACCAGCCGACGCTGCGTGAGATCTGCCGGCCGAACAGCCAATTCCTCCAGCCGATTGAAAAATTCGTCCAGAGCCTGACGCAGCGAACCGCTACCGCTCCCCAGGATAGTTTCCACCTCACGCAGGCGACTGAGCCGACTCGAAACAAACGCCAACTCACCCGCATTTTGCCTGATGGCCTGCTCAAGCACCCCATCGCGCAAGCGTCGAATGGTGGTCAGTTCGACGCCGAAACCGATCGGATTTTCCGGGACAAATCGCGCCGCGAGTAACGGCTCCTGACGGTGATAACCAGGCGTATTGATATTGGCGATATTATGACCGAGCAGGTCGAGCACCTGCTGATTGACCCGAAAAGCCGAAAGCCCTGCCGAGAAATTCACGATGGCCATGGTTGCATCCGCGATTCCAGGGGGAGTCTAGCCCAGGAGCTGGATCAATGGGTCGCAGCAGCGCTGGCCGGGTTGTCCGTGTCGGTCATAATTTCCCGAACCTGGCGCAGATTCATTCAAGATGGCCGCAAGCATTCGGCCGTACAATTCACGCCCGAACCAGGCCAGCACCGCTACCCGCCGCAAATTCCGCTGCATTTCCAGGGCAAGCTGTCGCAGGCGCTCCCGCTGCCGACGCAATGACACCGCGGTGTCAGCGGTAAGCCGGCTTTCAAACGCCAACCAGTCCACACTTCCGTCACCGCGTACCGGCAGATTCCTTTTCAGAGCTTCCCGCTCCGCCTGTAATTTCTCCGCCCGCTTGGCCTGTACGAGAAACTCCTCCAGTACCGCACTAAGCTGGGCCAACTCCCCATTGACCAGACACGCATGCAGTCGAGCTAACGCTTCGCGCAGCGACTGGAGCCTTGCTTCTTCCTGCTCCAGATAATATGCCACGGCGGTCGCTGAAATCTGTGGATGCTCGCTCATGGTGATCGCTTTCATCTAATGTTCAGGTTGCTCAGACGCCAGAGGTTGCCCGCGGGGAATTCGATAACCGTGGCTCGCTTCCTGAAGCCTCGGGTGTCTCCTGCGATAGCTTGGCTGCCCCGGTTTGCCATCGCTCATAGTGCTCTTGTATCAGTCGGCCGATGCCGAGCTGCTGCCGCTGGGCCAGAAACTGCCCAAGATAATAATCGAAGAGTCCACCAAAAATGTCGGCCTCATCTCCAGCGAACAAGCCTTCCCCTAATTCCTGAGTGGTCTGCCGCAACTGTTTGATGAGCGTGCTGTAAAAGAGCGCCTCGAAACTCAAAGCCGCCTGCCGCAATGCCTCTTTTGATTTCGCGGCATGTTCTGCGAGTGATGTCCGTCCAGACCTGACCAGGCCGGCTAGCCGGTCCGCTTGTGTCGCCAGGAGATCTACCGGTATTCGCGGTGTGGCCAGAAGTTCCATCCTGCTTCTCCGGCTTTTCGGTTGCACTTCATTCAATAATGAGTTCCGCATGCAACGCCCCGGCGTCCTTCAGTGCCTGGAAAATGGCAATCAAATCGCGAGGGGTAACGCCCAGGGCGTTTAGAGCGCGGGCCAGCTCGGCTACCGTGACCGATTGCTCCACCACCGCCAGACCTCCGCCTTGTTCGGTTACGTTGAGTTGCGTACGTGGCACTACCGTCGTCTGGCCGCGACTAAAAGGCAATGGTTGCGACACTTCGGGATTTTCCGCGGTTACGATCGTGAGATTGCCGTGCGCGACCGCCACTGTAGATATTTTGACATGCTGTCCGGCAACGACCGTTCCGGTGCGCTCATTGATAACAACCACCGCTACTGCATCGGGAGCAACTTCGAGCAAGCCGATCTCTCCGGCAAAACCCACCACATTGCCACGTTTTTCCGGCGGAATGGCCACCTCCACCGTGCCGGCGTCCAGAGTTACTGCCGATTCTGGAAATTTCTGGTTGATAGCACGGGCAATAGCTTGTGCCGTTGTGAAATCCGGACGCTTCAGTAAAAGACGCAACCGTCCATTGCAAACGATCTCGCCTCGTGCCTCAGCCTCTACAATCGCTCCACCTGGAATGCGTCCCACCGTCGGAAAATTCTGCTGTGCCGATGCCGCTCGTCCAGTTGCTAAAAATCCTCCCACCGATACAGGCCCTTGGGCCACCGCATACACTTCCCCATCCGCTCCGCGCAAAGGCGTCAAAAGCAGCACGCCACCCTGCAAACTCTTGGCGTCATCCAGCGCCGATACGGTCACGTCTATTCGACTCCCTTTGCGTGCAAACGGGCCTAACTCCGCCGTCACCATCACAGCCGAAATATTCCCCGAACGAAACACTGGATCAATCTGCGATTCTCG
The DNA here is from genome assembly GCA_041640595.1 of Gemmatales bacterium. GTDB lineage: Bacteria > Planctomycetota > Planctomycetia > Gemmatales > HRBIN36 > HRBIN36. The sequence continues at coordinate 76,735 of JBEPZY010000004.1, forward strand.
CACTGCCTTCGCATTCACCGATAGTTTCTGCAACATATCCGCCGCTACCTGTTGTGTGAACTGACTGCGTCCACCTGTATTACCCAGTCCCACAACTAAACCAAATCCATAGAGCTGATTCGGCCGTGCCCCTTCAAAGTCGGTAATATCCTTGATCCGCACCGTCTGTGCTTGTGCTTGCGGGAGGCAATTCCATAAGTATAAGGCTACTAATAAAACCCGTGGTCGGTTGCAGAACCTCATATGTCTGCCACCCTTGATTTTGCCCCGAAATTATCTTGCTGCTGGATATTGCACATGGTATGTTTCCGCCGATATTTATTCTGGTAGCACTATGCGTCATCTAGCTTAGAACGGCCAAAGACGATTCATGATACGGCCCCACCAGTTCGGGTCGTTATAACTCGATTCATAACCCCGTCCCAGATATTCGATGCTAAGGTTGCCGATAAACTGCGATTGAACGGTGTTGTTACTGGCTATATCAACCGGCCGTACAATACCCCGCAGGCGTAAAATGCGTTGTTCTCCACTTATGACGCGACTACGGTAACCTTCGATGACGAGATTTCCGTTTGGTAGAACCGCCACGACCTCAACTGTTATACGATCAGCCATCCGCCGGTCAGCGCGATAATCGGCCTTCCCCTGGAAACTTCGTTCGGCATCGTTACTGATATTCAGAGCCGCCTCAGCTTTTCGGCTCGACACATTTCCCTGTGTTTTGCCCTTAAACTGAAAGGCTTCCGAACTGCGCGTTTGCTTCTCCATGTCCCGCTTATCTCGATTATCTATATCCGTGGTCTCGTTGATGATCACTGTCAGCAGATCGCCTACCCGACGGGCACGCAGATCGGTGAATAGATAAGCACTTCGGGGGTCGCGTCGGTCCCAGAGCGACTCGCCCCAGACATGGCTGGTAAATGCTAAGGCGAATCCTATGCTGATTAATCCAGCCAAGCAAAGGAGTGACTTATGCTGATAATAGCTCTCGCATCGGCTAACCTGCGTATTATCCATTCTCTTTCCCCCGCAGTAAGCCACCCTGGTGGTTCTAACATATAATAATGTCCCTTAGCCGCAGCTATCTTGTTCGTTTTTATGCTTTAGTAATCCACCTGCACGGTAGCTGGCCGCAATACCCGCGCATGCACAACCTGCTTAGAATCCACATTCCGGACCGGAATTACCTGTCCGATCTTGCCATCTGCCAGGGCTTCGCCGCGAGTGCTAATCTCCAGCACGCCCACTCGTGCGATCATCCGAACAAACTCTCCTTTCTTGATCACGGTGGTCTGTTCCGCACTTGCAATGTGTTCGGCTCGGATTACTTGATTCGGCGATATATTACGACTCACCGTTCGGCCATAAGCGGCATTTGGGCTTACAGCATTGGTCTCGCCGACTCTGTGTTCCGTTCGCGTGTTATTGGGACTAAGCAGCTCGCCTGGCTGCAACGATCTGGCAGCCACCAGCACCACGTCTCCACCGGTAGCGGAAACAGATCCGGTCTGTTTGAACCTAACTCGGGTCATTCGCGCCCCTTCTATCCGAACAGTGTCGGGATGAATTCCCGCCAGGCGGATTCGGTAAACGACTCGTCGCTGGCTGATTATTAATTCGCTGCCCGGGCCCGCGCTTTCCTCTAACTCAAGCGGAGCAATCTGCAGGCGCCTGGGAGCAGGCCCGCCTCTAATGTCCGCAATATCCCCTATCTGTACGCGGCCGGCAGGTAACTCTACTTCCTCATGCATGACAACATACGTTACGTCATCACCTGATTCCACGCCTAATAACTTGCCCGGCAGCATAGGCGTTGAAGCGAAAGCAACAGTCAGTGTGAACAGCATGAGCTTCAGGAGCGCAAAAAGGTAATGCCTGGACTGTTGCGACAGGAATGCTACCTGCTTCATGGGAAGCATTAGCCGTACCATATCACTATCGTGGTTATACTCTGTAGTGCCTACTGCGTCCTCAGATGGTAAGGCTCCGATGACTATCGTTGTTCATCGGGTCTAGCGTGCTCCTATCGGACCAATTCGTTGGAACTGGCCAGCATATCATCGGCGACACGTATAGCCTTACTGTTAAATTCGTAAGCTCGCTGTGCCAGGATAAGATTAATAAGCTCCTGGACGACATCTACGTTGGACCTTTCCAGGAACCCCTGCCGTATAGTACCCACTCCATCCTGCCCTGGAGTTGCTTCCACTGGGGCACCGGAAGATGCGGTTTCCGCGTAAAGATTGCGGCCTTCGCTGCTAAGTCCGGCAGGATTAGGAAAACGTACCAGCACGAGATTGCCAATTACTGTGGATGTTGTCGGAGCGTCGGCGGTAATCACGGAAACCGTCCCATCAGTGGCTATGGATATAGACAGGGTGTTGACTGGCACCGTGATTGGAGGATCGAGCAGAAAACCATCGGAAGTGACTACTTGACCGTTGGCATTCATGCGAAAGGCACCATCGCGGGTATATCGGAAGGTGCCGTTCGGCAGTTGCACGCGGAAAAATCCTTCCCCTTCAATAGCGAGATCCAGGGGATTGTTAGTATTTTCGAGCACCCCCTCGCTAAACAACTTCATGTTACCGCCGATGCGCACGCCGCTACCGATCTGCAAGCCATTTTGTTCCTGCAAACCGGCAGCGGTTTCCGCACCGGTAGGTCGCTGGGTAACGTAAACCAGATCCTGAAACGATACCTGGCTCTTCTTGAATCCGGTTGTATTGACGTTAGCGAGATTGTTAGCGGTGTTATCTACTACAATTTGTTGCGCTGCCATGCCGGTGGCACTGGTGAAGAGGGACTTAAGCATGGCTATCTCCCCTGCTAAGTTTTACGAGCCTGGTCGCGTTTGCAGTTGCAGACTATCTGCTAATACGTGCAAGGCGCGTTGTGCCGCTTCAAAATGACGTAAAGTCGTAATGAGTTGCACCAATTGACTTACGATATCCACGTTAGAACTTTCACGATAGCCCTGAAGAACACTACTGTCATTAGCATCACTAACAGCTTCGGGCGGAGCACGGAATAAAGTCGCACCAACTGGTTCTAATGCTCGCGGATCATTGATTTCGACCAGACGGATTTGTCCTACGGTCTGCGTGTCGGCGAGCACAGTGCCATCCTGAAGTATAGTAACCGTGGATGTGTTCTCGGGCAAGGTAATGCGTCCACCAGCACCGAGGAGAGGATAACCACCGGGAGTGACTAACTCTCGGGCCGCATTCAAAGAGAGGGAACCCGCGCGGGTGTAAAGCGGACCATCGGGGCCTTCCACAACGAAAAAGCCAGGACCGCGAACAGCGAGATCAAGAGGTGCCCCAGTAAACTCAATTGCTCCCTGAGTCAAGTCCACGAGCGATCCTGCACGAAGTGTACCGTAACGCTCATATTCTGTCGGGGCGGCGCCTAGAACCTGATTCAGCTGTGCCTCGAAGGTTGCCGAGGCATCGAGTCGCTGGCGGTAACCGGGGACAGCGGCATGGGCGAGGTTAAAAGCCACTAGCTCCTGGTGTTCCTGAGCACGATTCAAGGCAGTAGCGGCACTATAAAAACCCGTAAGCATGGCCTACCCCGCCTCAGTGTGGCCTCCCTTCTCCACGCTCGTTATCATCACGACTATAAGAGGCGAATATGCTGGCCTTAATTCCACGGGGCTCATCGGGGATGTTAAAGTTTGCGGGAGAGTTAAAATTTACGCCCTTTGCTGAATCATCTAAGTCGCCATCAGCTCCAGAACTCTTATCGGTTGCAAGGGATGCGAAATTGATCGCGTCCACCTGTTTTAGGGAATAGGCGCGAGAAAATAGAAGGTTGGAACAAATCAAGGGGAGTTGACGGAACAGAACTTCCGCCTGGGCACGAACTCGTTCGCCAGCCGCAATCTGCGTTTATTGCTGCTTAAACGGAAATTTCTGCCCGCTGCTTAAGGTACGCACGGTAACGGTCTCGAATAGGCTCGACGACTTCCTGGATGAATTCGACAACCTGTTGCGGAGCACGCCCCACACAGCGCTCGGGTTTGCTTAGAGCGTCAAAATCCATCCCGGCAAAAATCGGTTCGTCCGCAAGACGTTGCCACAAGTGCTCAACTTTGCCGTGCTTGAGCTGCTCAGCCACGGCGAGTGTGTGTCGGCGAATGATTTCGTGAACGGCCTGGCGATCAGCACCGCGACGAACTGCCTCCATGAGCAAGTGTTCCGTGGCCATAAACGGCAACTCCCGCTGCAGATGAAGAGCTATCATTTCAGTATTTACCACAAGGCCGCTCACTATATTCAGATAAAGCCGAAGGACGGCGTCTGCCGTCAGGAAAGCCTGTGGTAACACTAGGCGACGATTAGCACTATCGTCGAGAGTGCGTTCCAGCCATTGCGTCGCTGCTGTGTAGTGGGCATTGTGGCTAAGTTCGATCAAGAATCGCGCCAGGCCGCACAGTCGTTCAGCACGCATAGGATTGCGCTTATAAGGCATGGCAGATGAGCCAACCTGTTCTGCTTCAAACGGTTCTTCGATTTCATGCTCGTGCTGTAAGAGCCGCAGGTCACTGGCAAACTTATGGGCCGACTGACCGATACCGCTCAGAGCATCGAGTATCTGAGCATCTACCTTTCTAGTGTATGTTTGTCCAGTAACGGGGTGGACGTTTTCGAAGCCCAACTTCTTTGCGACGAGCCGATCGAGACGGCGAACCTTATCGTGATCTCCGTGGAATAGCGTAAGAAAACTCGCTTGCGTACCGGTGGCACCCTTGGCGCCGCGAAAAGCTAGACCTTGAAGCCGGCGCTCCAGTTCCTGGAGATCCAGCACCAGATCGTAGCACCAGAGGCAAGCGCGTTTGCCGACTGTAGTTAGTTGTGCGGGTTGGAAATGCGTGTAACCCAGCGTTGGCAGGTCGCGCCAGCGCTCGGCGAATTCCGCCAGACGATCGATTACCCCAACCAGCCTTTGCACCAGTAAACGCAAACCCTCCCGCATCAGGATCAGATCAGCATTATCGGTCACATAGCAACTGGTCGCCCCCAGATGAATGATGGGTCTGGCTTGTGGACAAACGTCTCCGAACGCATAAATGTGAGCGGTAACATCGTGGCGGAAGCGCCGTTCGTAAGCGGCTGCTTTTTCCCAATCAATGTCGTCTAAATGAGCACGCATCGCTTCGAGTTGCTCTGCTGTAATAAGGGGAGTAACGCCGTCCGCCGCAGTTAGTCCCAGTTCGTATTGCGCTTCCGCTAACGCCAGCCAGAGCCGCCGCCATAAGCCATAGCGGCGTTGGGGACTCCATAGTTCGATCATTTCCGGTGAGGCATAGCGTTCGACGAGCGGATTATCGCATATTCTGGTTTCACATTGCATGTCGCTGTTCCTTCTTCCAGCATAGTAAGGGGATTGCGTGATTTATGGCCTATTGATTATACGGACTAGCCGGACAGAGGCTACGCTTTGCCTCCAGGTGTCCAGGCACTAAATTTGTTTTTCCACGACTAATTGTTACAACCGCGCATAGACAGCAAGATATGGGAACATAACAGTGCGATTTTGCCGGCCTGGCTCTTTAGCATGTGGTAAACTAAACTGGGGCATTAGCCCGAAACAGGGAGATATGACCATGTCAGGAAGACGCTATTGGCTGGCCGGAGTGGCTCTTATCTGGTTGGGATTAGCGCAAGTGTACGGACAATATCCGATTCCCAGCGCTAATCCTACGACCTACTATTACTATCCGTACTACTACTACCCGCACAACTACTGGCCGAACCAGCAACCCTGGCCCGACCCGTCACGTCCGTTTCAATTGCCGCCGCCTTATATGGCATATCCCCCCTATCTCGATCGGAATTTCCGCTACGATCTGTTTATGCCAAAACCCTACTACAAGGGTTTTCATTTTTGGCTCGATCAGTTTTAGTGGCAGCGCGAGCGAAGGACATTTTGCTGATACGCAGCCTGCATGCCAGGTGCAATAGGCTCTACTCAGGATAAACGCCTCGGTAGAGCCTGCCGCAGCCTTTCTATTTTGATTGCCAGCCAGGCACGTTATCGAAGGCAGCAATCTTTCGTAACGCTGCTGCAGGCTTTTTATTTTGATATCCAGTTCCACTTTGTTTGCGGCTATGGGGAAGTGATCACAACTGGCCTGTCTGGCCTGCAAGACTGATAATGGTTTGTGCGCGAGAAGGAGAGCAACATGGCTTACGAATCGTTGCGGGAATTCATTGAGGAACTGGAAGCGGAAGGCGAACTGGTACGGGTGCGGGTCGAGGTGGACCCGGTCCTGGAAATCAGCGAGATTACGGATCGCATCAGCAAGGCTGGTGGTCCGGCCCTGCTTTTCGAACGGGTGCGTGGTTCCGAATTTCCGGTAGTAATCAATCTATTTGGTTCGGAGAAACGTACCGCGAAGGCCCTTGGTGTGCGTCGGCTGGACGAACTGGGGGCGCGTTTGGCGGCCCTGCTGAAACCGGAGGTACCGGAAACATTCCTCGGGAAAGTCCATAAGGCCCTGGAAATTTTGCCGCAGTTACGCGCTATTCCCCCGAAAATCGTAAACCAGGGGCCGTGTCAGGAGATTGTCAAGACTGGTACGCAGGTTAACCTTTATCAGTTGCCGGTGCTGCAATGCTGGCCGAAGGATGCAGGCAGGTTTATCACGTTTGGTCAGGTTTATACCCGCAATCCGGAAACGGGAGAACGCAACGTCGGCTTATACCGTTTGCAACTGCTGGGCCCTAACAAGACGGCCATGCACTGGCATTTGCACCACGATGGTTGCCAGCACTACCAGATGTACAAACGTTTAGGAAAACGTATGCCCATCGCGGTGGCTCTGGGTGGCGATCCCGTTTATACCTACATGGCTACTGCTCCACTGCCACCAAGCACCGACGAATGTTTGCTGGGTGGTTTTTTGCGTGGCCGACCGGTCGAACTGGTGCCGTGCAAAACCATTGACATGGAAGTGCCAGCAAGCGCGGAGATAGTGCTGGAAGGATATATTGACCCCACGGAACCGCTGGTTACGGAAGGGCCGTTCGGCGATCACACGGGATTTTATAGTCTGGCCGACCAGTTCCCCGTTTTCCATGTAACCGCCTTGACGCATCGTGCCAACGCCATTTATCCGACGACTATCGTCGGCAAACCGCCCATGGAAGATTGCTTCCTCGGCAAAGCAACGGAGCGGCTGTTTTTGCCGTTGGTGAAGCTGTTTATACCCGAGGTGGTGGACTACGACTTACCGTGGTTTGGCGTATTTCATAACTTTTGCTTCGTTTCCATTCGCAAGCGCTGGCCGCAACAAGCACGCAAAGTGATGAGTGCCATCTGGAGCCTGGGGCAACTCATGTTCAGCAAGATTATCGTGGTTGTGGACGAAGACGTGGACGTGCACAATTACGAAGAGGTGTGGTTCCATGTAGGGGCGAATGTACACCCTGGCCGGGATGTGGTGTTTTGCGAAGGCCCGACGGACATTCTGGATCACGCTGCGCCGGTGTGTGGGGTCGGACACAAAATGGGCATTGACGCCACCCGCAAGTTTCCCGAAGAAGGCCATCCCCGACCCTGGCCCGAAGAAATACTCATGGATGATGCCACGGTTGCTAAGGTAACGGCACGCTGGCCCGAATACGGAATCGGCCCGGATCCCGGCCCGGTAGGCAAAGGGCTGGGCCCGTATCTGCGAAAAATCGGCAAGGGGCGATGACAAATCGCGCGGCTGAGTCATTTCCAATGCCATGATGAGCACCACGACAATTGACAAGAGTGCAAGCCGAATTCGCGGCATGTTCGGTGCCATCGCGCCGACTTACGATTTGCTGAACCATTTGCTCAGTTGCAATGTGGATCGTTACTGGCGGTGGAAAACCACGCAATTAGTTCCGCCGGACGCTGGAATACCCGTCCTCGATGTGTGTACAGGTACGGGAGATTTAGCCCTGGCTTACTGGCGACGCGGTCGCGGACAGGTGCCGGTGATTGGAGCCGATTTTTGCGGCGATATGCTCGCCCTGGCGCGTCGCAAAGCAGCCCGGTTAGGCGCCCGCAATGTTGCGTTTGTCCAGGCCGATGCGCAACGGCTGCCGTTTGCCGACAATTATTTCCAGATCGTCAGCGTAGCCTTCGGCCTGCGCAACATCAGCGATTACCAACAAGGTCTGGCAGAAATGGTGCGGGTGGTGCAGCCAGGTGGCCGGGTTGTTATTCTCGAATTCTCACGCCCCAGTCAATCCCTGGCCGGACGGCTATACCGCTGGTATTTTCGGCGTTTGCTCCCGTGTATCGGACAGCTACTGTCGGGCACCCGGGCGTATTATTACCTGCCAGCCAGCGTGCTGGAGTTTCCCGACGGCGAGGCGTTGGCCAACGTTTTGAGGCAGATGGGCCTGGTAAACGTCTGGTATCGGCCGTTCGCTTTCCGCATTGCCACGCTGTATGTGGGTAGCAAGCCGAAAACTTGAAGCTAGCGAACGCGGCATGGCAGTGGGTAAGGGCATCCGTGTTCCAGCCACCTATAATCACTGCAACCCGGAACAAGTTTCCGCCAGAGACTGGCATGCGACTGCTATCCGGTTCGATGCCCAGGAGACACAAGCGATGACCGCGGTGGTGGATAAACCGAAAGTTACGCCGGAGGATTTGCTCAAGATGCCCAGGGATCGCCGTTACGAACTCGTGGACGGCGAGCTGGTGGAGAAACCGATGGCTTGGAGTACGGCAGTAGTTACAGCGCATCTGGTCAGATTACTAGGCAACTATTGTGAGGCACACAAGACTGGGGTCGTGGCGGACTCCAGTGCCAGTTACCGCTGCTTTCCCCATGACCCCGATCGGGTGCGAAAACCCGACATTTCGCTGATCCTGAGAGAGCGAATAACCCCGGAGTTGCTGGAACCAGGACACATCCGCATTGCTCCCGATCTGGTTGTGGAAGTGGTTTCGCCCAACGACGAAGTGAGTGAGGTGGACAAACGTGTGCTCGATTACCAGCGTGCCGGTGTTCCGCTGTTATGGGTGGTGCATCCTGAATCGCGTCATGTGGACGTTTATCGGCTGGGCAGGCGTGGTGAGATTCTGAGCGAACAACACGAACTGACCGGCGAACCGGTGTTGCCAGGCTTTCGCTTACCGGTACGCGAAATTTTCCGCCCTTTAGAGCTGGTTCCAGTGTCCGAAGCGAAAACCGGTGGCCAGACATAGGCGGCTTTGTCTGTTTCTGCGGAGAGGCATCATGACCGCGGTGGTGGATAAACCGAAAGTTACGCCGGAGGATTTGCTCAAGCTGCCCAGGGATCGCCGTTACGAACTCGTGGACGGCGAGCTGGTGGAGAAACCGATGTCGGCAATGGCTGGAGCGGTGTGTGCTGAGCTGCTCTTCAGACTTGGAACGTTTCTGGAGTCCACTCGGCAGGGAACGCTGTTCAGTGCGGACACCGGTTACCAGTGCTTCGTAAAGTGCCCCGACAAAGTACGTAAACCGGACATCTCGTTTATCCGAAAGGAACGCATCACGGCTGACTTGTGGGAGCAAGGCTTCATTCGCATTCCGCCCGATCTGGTGGTAGAAGTGTTATCGCCCAGCGACTCCACATCCGAGACAGAGAGACGGGTGGATGATTATCTTGACGCTGGTGTGCCCCTGGTCTGGGTGGTTCAACCGGAAACGCGGCGAGTTTACGTCTATCGCCACGGTGGCACAGGCCTGATTTTGCGAGAACAAGACGAACTGACCGGCGAACCTGTGTTGCCAAGCTTTCGCTTACCGGTACGCGAAATTTTCCGCCCTTTAGAGCAACTTACGCAACAGCCCTCGCAAACGAAGTGAACATTCCATGAGCTCGGAACATCTGCTATTGCGGGCCTTGCAAGGCAAGCCAGTACCGCGTCCGCCTGTCTGGGCGATGCGGCAAGCGGGGCGCTGGGATCCGAAATTTCGCGAATTGCGGGCAGAACGTGATTTCTACAGTTTTGCCACGGATAGCCAGCTCGCGGCACAAGCCTCGTTGCTTCCGGCACGTTTCGGTGTGGATGCGATTATTCTTTTCTACGACATTACCACGCTGGCCCAGGCTATGGGCGTGGCATTTCAAATGCAGGCAGGCGGTCCTGTGCCTGTCGCGCCCACGACCAGCATGTCTCAGGTTCGCCAGTTGTCTGAGGAACCGGACGCTGACCGCTTTGCATCGGTGCTGGATACTTTGAGTGCCGTGCGGCAGGCCTTACAAGATGCCTCTGGTCGGAAGCGGTTACCTATCCTCGTGTTTGCCGGCGCACCGTTTACGCTGGCGAGCTATTGCCTGGGTACGGGCAAGGACATCACCGCCACCTGTCGCTTCGCAAGAGAAAATCAGGACGTGTTTGCAGCATTGCTGGACAAGCTGGAGTCGGCAACGATTCATTTTGTCCGCACACTGTTACGGCAGGGTGCGGATGCGTGGCAACTGTTCGACTCCTGGGCCGGGGGATTACCAGCAGACGATTACGCACGCTGGGCTTTGCCTTACCATCAGCGCATTTTCGCGGCCATCCCCGAGGCTCCCGGAATCCTGTTCGTAAAAGAGTGTCCTTATCTGGACTGGCTCGTAGCCAGCGGCGCACGTGCTGTCAGTCTGGGTGTTACGCATGACCTGCGAACCGCACGCCAGCGTTACCCCAATGTGGTGTTTCAGGGGAACGTGGATTCCCGGGTGTTGCGCGATGGCCAACCACTTGATGTCATCGAGGTTGCGCGTGCCTGCGTCCAGGCTGGCGGCAAAAGCAACCACATCGTCAACTTGAACCACGGCGTGGATCCGCGTACCCCGGTGGAAAACTTTGCTGCCTTCGTTGCCACCGTACGGGGTTGCGAAAGTTAGTGCTCTTCCGCAGGTCTTGGCAATTCTTCGTGGTGTTTACACGGCACCGGTTTCCGATTTTTTCGAAGTATCGTCCTGCGCCGGGCGTGAGTGTGTGCTAGACTTGTTCGGCCTTTGCGTGAGACAACGAAAAAGAGGGTTATGGTGAAAGCGCAACTTTTTGCGCTTCGCTAACTATCGCGGACGCCAAGATGATCGCTATTGTCGGTGCGGTGGTGGTACTGGCAGCGGTGCTGCTCGGCTTCACCATGGCCGGGGGACACGTTGGCGCGCTGATCCATCCTTCCGAACTTGTGGTGATCGGAGGCTCGGCTCTGGGTGCGCTGATAATCATGTCCCCCAAACGCGTGCTCGTGGATGTGGCTAAGGGGATCGTGCAGGTCATTAAAGGCTCACCTTACGATAAAGCCACCTGCATGGAACTGCTGGGGGTGCTCAATGCTTTAGCCCGACTTGCTCGCCGTGACGGCATGCTGGCTCTCGACAGCCACCTTTCCGATCCCGAAAACAGCGACATTTTCCGCCAGTATCCAAGAGTGCTTCATAACCATCATTTGCGACAATTCCTGTGCAATGCCCTGAGCCGGATCGTGGATGGTTCTGCCGAACCGGAGGCCCTGGAGCAAGAACTGGAAAGCGACATCGCCGTCCTGGAACGCGAACATCACCAGGTGGTTACGGCCCTGGCTAAAACAGCCGACAGTTTGCCCGGCTTTGGCATCGTAGCGGCAGTGCTGGGCATTGTCATCACCATGCAGGCCATTGATGGGCCGGTGGAAGAGATCGGCCACAAGGTAGGCGCGGCTCTGGTCGGAACGTTCCTGGGTATCTTGCTCTCCTACGGCTTTCTGACACCGCTGGCCGCACGTCTGGAACTCATTGGGGAACAGGAAACGGTGGTGTTGCGAGCGGTTATTTTGGCCACCGTGGAACTGGCCAAGGGCGCCAATCCGCGCGAATTGATTTCCCGCGTCAGCCGTGTCCTCAGCAGTGATTGCCGACCCACCGCCGAGGAACTCAAGCAACTGGTAGGCAGCAGCTAGGAGACCAACGGTGGCGGCTAAAGGCGGCGGTCAGTGGAAGGTAGCCTATGCCGATTTCGTAACGGCCATGATGGCCTTCTTTCTCGTCATGTGGATCACTGCCCAGGATCAGAAAATCAAGCAGGCAGTCGCGCGATATTTCAACAACCCCATGAATTTCGAGTCCGTTGGACAGTCAACGAAGCCCGACAAAACCGGCTCCGCCTTGCCCATGCCCAGCACCGGACAGGTGCCCTTGCAAGACAGCGTAGCGATGGGGCAAGGCCGACATTCTTATTCGCAACCAGCTCCCAAAAGTCCTCAAACCAAAGCCGTCGCCGACTGGATCCACTCCAAACAGGACCAGCTGCAGCACTGGCTACGCGAAGCCGAACGCTCCTACTGGCTGGCAGCCCAATCCCCCGAGGTGCGTCTCAAACGTCGGCCCGTGCGCGAAGTCGCTACTCAGCAGTTGGCGCGTCGCCTCCGCGAGGAGTTTGCCGATAATATACCCCCGTCGGTTTCCGGTATTTACCAGGACCTGCTCTACTTCTCCCTCAGTGAGGTTAACTGGGCGGAGATCGCCGAAGACCTTCTCACCCACTGGCAAGGTTCCAATACGGCCAGCCAACTCTTGAACAGCAAAGTGCCGTAACTCGTGTGGCGATTTCCCTCGCCTGGTTTACTTGCCGAGATTGTGTCGGCTGCTACAAACCCGATATCCGTGCAAGGGCATCGAGCCCAGACGAAAGGGGCTTCAACATCCCCCGCGGCCACAATCCCGCTATCTGCGCGATGGCACCCCTTGAAGTTACGGGGCTGGCGTTTATGATAAGGGAGCGATGTCGCTGCGACTGAACGCATGGAATCGCAACATTTTTCGCTCTGCGAGGAACTTTACGACTGCCGCAGCCGGCCAAAATGCCCCTTATCGGGAAGTGCTGCGGTAGTCGCTACCGTCCAGCAATCAGACGACGCACAAATAATCGCCTGCCCCAATTTCCCGGTCAAATCAAAACGAAACTTTGGCAGCGTCCGGGCTTTCTCAGACTCCCGGCTCCGCTTAGAATTGCGGCAAACCTCGCTCGATTGCAAAACCTTGGCCTGCCCGGTGGTGTAAATGGTAGCACAAGGGATTTTGGTTCCCTTTGTCCAGGTTCGAATCCTGGCCGGGCAGCTCTGTCACGCTTCGTGCCGCCAGCAACAACGCGAAGCTGTTTGCGTTTCTCTTTTACACCATGGTTTCGTCGCAGCCCTGACGGATCGAACTTTTGTTCACCCGATTTACACGGGAGCAGGACGGCTACCGGGAGCCGTGAGTCGCACGCTGCCAGTCCGAGCTTTCATTTACCCAGTTTCACACCCGCCACACGATCAGTGCTCAGACCGTCAAGTTCGCCGGCAACGTGCCCCTGGCATTGATATTGTGAATCCAAGGCCCAACAGCCTCAGTTCTCGTTCGGATACCGTCTAACTCGACAACATCGTCGGGCTGGCAGACGAAGGAAACAGTTCCAGTCCCGGTTCAAATCCCCTCGCCGTCGGTCCGGACTGCGACACCAACCCGCAAGGCCACGCCAAAGGAATCCGGCACCGACAGCGTTCCGGCTTTTTGCAACGTTCCCTTCAGGATGAGGCACGACTCCGATCGAGGCGTCCGGCGCTGCGGAGTGCCCCCAGGGGGACTCGAACCCCCGTCTTGGCCTTGAGAGGGCCACGTCCTAGGCCGCTAGACGATGGGGGCCTTGCTATGCCGGGCTTCGAATAGCCACTGGAACTTATCTCGCGGATGCTGGCACGTACTACGGCCGGAGCACCAGTTACCGCGGTCTCCGCCGGTTGTTGCGTTTCAGCTTGTATCACCGAGGCAAAGATTCATCCTTTCGCCGTGATGGGTCGGCCAGCCCTGCTAATCCGGCCTGCTTTCAAATCAGGGCACGCTATTCTACTTGGAGGTAGCGGGTTTGTCCACCGGCCAGCGTAAGTGCTGGCGAAGAAAAGCGAACGTGCCCTGGCCGTGAATCGTGTGTCCGCCCACAAACCATTCGATGCGGCAACGATCGCCAATCCCCAGACGGCCCTGATATAAGTGCCGCACTTTCGCAAACTCATAAGCGACCCGTTCATCGGGAGCTACTCCGTCAAAATGCCCACGCTCTACCATAAACGGCCGGGGACATATCAACGCTGCCATCTCAGCATAATTAAAGGTGTTGCCCAGGTCGAATTCAAAAATTTCGTATTCGCCGGTCCAAACATAGCTATACGGGCTTTGCGTCGAAGCGTTTTTCCACACCCAATCATTGAAATCGGCCGAACAAATGGACAGCTTATAATCGGTCAGCAGGGCTGGGACGCGCATAGCTGTTTTACCCCCGTAACTAAGACCGTAAAAGCCGATCCGTTCACCGTCCACAAATGGAAGCGATTTCAACCAGTTGAGTATCTGCCGATGCTGAGCGGTAATCAACGAAAAGAGTGTCTTTTTCAGGGGATAGCACTTCCGCTGAAGCGAACGAAATGCATCGCCGAAAATATAGGGGTTCTGAGGTGCGAATACGACAAAACCTTCCTCGGCCAGGCGTGCTGCAAAGTCGTTATAAGCGGGGTGCTTGCCGCTAATGACATGCTGAGGCCGGCCCTCTAAACCGTGTTGACAAACTACTACCGGTCGCTTTTCGTTCGACTTAATATTATCGGGCACTAATAAGATGCCATATGCGATAACTTCTGGCCAAACCTGCAGCACCACCTCATATCCGTGCCAATTTCGACCCTGATAAGCCAGCCGAGACCGCGGTCTTGCTGGAATCAACGGTTCGTCAAATTGTCCTATCACTTCCTCGGCGAAATAACGCCGATAGTATTCCTGCGACTTGACAAAATTTTCCAGCGAACTGGTGTCCAGCTTGCCCATAAATGCTCGCCGTACGTCTTCGCATTTGACCAGCAACTCCTGCGTATGCCGGTCTAAGCCATCTAATAATCTTTTCTGACGTTCTTCGGAATCGTGAGCCTGAATCTTCCAGGGTATGGCAGGACTCTGCTCTGGCACGCTCAGATTCCACACCTGAAGCAAAGCAGCCACGGCTTCCCGATGCTGAAAGGTTCCGGAAAAGTGCTGGGGAACCACTAACTTTGGTTGCCAGGCTGGCAGTAACGCTGCGACGATTCGCTCTGCCCTGCGCAATTCCTGGCGGGTTTCCTCAACGCCTGGGCCAACTAATCGCCCTGGTGCCCCTCCCTGGCTGGGAAATTCTACCTGTGGACCCGGGCGAGCCTCTATTATCAAGGTCCTGGGAGCAATCAAGGTGGCTATTTCCGCGTCTCCAAATTGCTCCAGCAAGCCAAACACATTTCGCTCAATTGGCTCTCGCCAAAGTTGTTCGCGGGGAGCAAAATAACCGCTGACAACTGCCGCATGGATGCGCTTATCGAGCGCCGCACTATAAAGGGCCAGCATACCTCCTTCCCCGTAACCGAAAATTCCTATAGGCCGTTTAGTTGCTTCAATAGCATCTATAAGAGAAAAAATCGCCTGGATTTCGTAACCAATGATATGACGGCCCAGTTCATAGGCAGGACGATAGATATATTCTCGATGCGACATCTTAGCCCGTCCTCTGCGCGCCTCGACTGTCCGACTAACTATTGTTGGAACAAAAACGCGGCAGCCGACTCGTAAAGCATCCTGCCAGCAGGCCAGACTAGCCAATTCTTCTGGCGTCTGATCAGCATCGGGTATCGCGATTAACTCCGCTCGGATTGGCCCTTTGGGAATCAAAACTAAACCTTCCGCGGTATAGGTGGGAAAAACTTTCCAGCGAATATAATATGCGAACCAGGGAGCGTTTTCCGGTGCCAGGTTCGTCAGGGCAGGTTTATCGGATTGAGTTAGTTCTCCCACTAGTTCTATGCGAGCAGGCTGAACGCGAACATCGCGCACACCCAGAATCCAGGCCAGTCGCTGGCGGTTAACCTCTACCGAGCGCTCGTACGCCTGGAGTGAACTGAAATCTCGATGCCAGTAACGCTCCCGCCTTTGCGCAGATTCTGTCAGCTTTCTGTCTAGAAATTTATGAAGTCCGTCGAGCATTACTTTGGCAAAATCAGCGGATTGTTCCAGCGGTTCGGTTCCGGGCAACACTGCCGGCGGTGATTTGTTCTCAGCCCCGTTGCCAATCGCCCCTTTCACCGCTATACCTGCAAAAATTGCTATTGCCGTCAAAATACCTGCCATCATCCACCGATCGCTACGGCCCATAGCATCGCCCTCCTTTGAAGGTGCGGGCAGCTTTTTACCCGGCGCCATTACGTTGCCTTGCTTGCAAGTCGGTTTGCGGATAATATATGAATAGCGGCTACTGGAGAGGTAAACTATGCGCGTACACCTAATAGCTGGATTGTGTGCCTTTCTGAGCGCAGGCGTTCTGGCTGCCCAGGACCATTGGCAAACCTTTGAAGGGCCGGATAAGACCTTTCGTTTCCAGGGACCTGGCAAACCGAATCTGGAAAAGTACCCGCTGAAAATTGCCGGCAAGGAAATTGTCCTTTACAGCTACCTATTTGTGGATGTGCCCTATGCCTATATTCTCGGTTATGGCGATTATCCTGCCGACTATATTGCGAAGCGAAAGCCAGAGGAATTGCTGCGGCTCGACCGGGATCGGTTCGTGAAGACCACCGGTACCAAAATTTTGCAGGAAAAATCCTTACTGCACCAGGGCAGGCCCGGGCTGGAATTCGTCTCCGAAGCCGCGGATACGAAATCGCTCTACCAGGTGCGGATCGTGCTTGTTGATAATCGCGTCTATGTATTGGCTGTTAGTTTTCCTAACAATGCCGATCCTAAGCCAGCTATCAAATTTCTCGACTCCCTGCACCTGGTCGAAACCAAGAAGTAGAAACCACTAACCTGGACAATCGCCCTTTCGCACACTTCGCCAAGCTATTAGAAACACTAAGCGCAACACGTGCCCCAGCTGACTGCTTTTGTAGGGGTTCGACCGTCATCAGCCTCGGGAGAGAAAGTCGCGATAAAGGTTATGAAAGGTTTGCAGCAGTGTTTTCTCGCTCAAGTTATTAGCAGCATAAGACGCGGCGTTATGGCTAAGGTGATCACGTAAGTATGATGATTCCAGGCACTGGCGGCTTTGATAGGCTAATGCCACCGGGTCCTGGTTCGGAATGAGGATGCCATTCTCGCCCGGTCTAATAATTTCCCTTACCCAGGGCGAATCCAGAGCGATGACGGATTTTCCGGCGGCTAACGCGGACGTCAGATAAAACCAGCTGTCAGAAGCGTCCGAACAAATCCAAACGAGTTTTGCGAGAGCCAGCCACACACCAAGGTCGGTAGCGTTGCTCAGAAACTGAACGTAATCCTGAACATGCAAGTCACGGGTAAATTGTTGCCATCGTCGCTGTTCCGGTCCGTTGCCGAGAATGACTAAGTATATATCGAGGCCTGCGTGAATAAGGATGTCTATGGCCCAGATTATTATCTTGATTTGCGACGTCGCCGTGAATGTCCCGCATGCCACGATCAGTTGGCGGTCTGCAGCGAGACGCTGGACAGTTCCCGGCATTTCCAATCGTTTTTGGTCGAACAATTGCTGATGCGCCGCTAGTGGGACTGAATAAATCTTAGAATGCGGCAGGCCCAGTTGCAGCAACTTATCCGCGACACAACGAAAAGGTGTGCATATTCCGACATCCCGCCGGTGTAAGTGGCCCACTATAGAATGGCCGAATAAGCTCGGGGACGGTTGCTGTAAATATAGAGCAAGCATCGGACTGCTAAGCGACGTTAGCATGCCCAGGCGCGTCCAGAGGTGGGAAGGCCAGTCACAACTCTGTACCAAACCGGGGTTTAATTTTTTTACAAAACGCGGGGCAAAAAGCGGTGCGAAAAGACGGGAGCGTGATAACGTGAACGTCCTGATAGAGATACTGGATTCTTTTAAATAGGGGGAAGCCCGACCACCAGTACGGGTGAGCAGGGTAACGTTGTAGCCTTTTTGCGTGAGACCGTCCGCCAGGTAGCCAAGATAATAGACAGCTCCGATGCGGTCGAGACTGTCGAGGGTGAAAAGCACATCCGACACGCTTGCGCTCCTGTCAGCTGCGTGGCGGAGCCATAGAGAGATCAACGTCGGTTTCCCGCAGAAATTCTGCGGCCTGTTCTGGCGGCACCGGATTAATATAGAAGCCGGTTCCCCATTCAAACCCAGCGACACGGGTCAAGCGAGGAATAATTTCCATGTGCCAGTGGTAGTGTGGCAAGGATTGCGTATCGAAGGGAGCAGTGTGGATGATATAGTTATAAGGGGGTTTATCCAGGGCCGTTTCCAGTTTCAATAAGACCGTTTTCAGCACCGTACCAAGTTCATCAATCTCCATCTTCTGGATATTTTCATAATGGCTGTTATGCAGCTTGGGAACAATCCAGGTCTCAAAGGGAAACCTGCTGGCGAAAGGACAGAGAGCCACGAAGTTTGGCGTGTCCAGAACGACGCGCTTTTCGGTGGCGAGTTCCTGGGCGATCATATCGCAGTAAATACAACGGCCACGGTAATTGAAAAAATCCGCCGCACCTTGCATTTCTTCCAGCACGTTGATGGGAACAATAGGGGTAACAATAAGCTGAGAGTGAGTATGTTCCAGCGAGGCTCCGGCTAACGCACCGACGTTTTTGAATACCATGCCGTAAACTAAGCGAGGATCTTTTTTCAAATCCACGAGGCGATCGCGATATGCCCACAAGACTTCGCGGATGTTTTCCTCCGTCAAACCAGTCATCGAGACCTCATGGAACGGGCACTCGATAATCACCTCATGGGCCCCTATCCCGTTCATCTTATCATAAATGCCTTCGCCACGTTTATTGAGATTTCCTTCGACCTGCAAAGCGGGAAACTTGTTAGGAACAACGCGGACGCGCCAGCCTGGTTTATTAGGTTGGGACTGGCGATCGCGGTAAGCGAGAATTTCGTTAGGGGTTTTGTCTTCCTGACCTTCGCAGAACGGACATAGGCTACCGCTGGGTATAGTACGGGGTTCGAGTTTAGGCATAACAGTGCGTTTGGCGCGTTCGGTGGCGATAATAACCCACCGGCCAACAATGGGGTCCTTACGCAGTTCCGGCATGGGCAAGCTCCTGAGACTAAAGCGCGGTACCTGGATTGCAGGTGTGGTCATAATCGAGGTCGCAGCTTACTTGATCCGGATATAAGGGATGGAGAAAGCTTAGACATCCCAGTTAATCCGTTCAAAGTCCGGACTCGGGCGCTGTAATTGTATAGTGGAATCGCGGGGGGCACGGTCCCGGCTCTGGTTACCTTGCATAAGTTCGACATAGAAAGCCAGGGGCTGATCGACGGCCAGGCCGAGAGCGTCGAAGGGAATGGCGAATTCCGCTACCTGGAGTTGTGCGAAAGCCAGCCCAGGGGCTGATATCTCTTTTCCGTCGCGAAGCAGGCGTACTTTAGGATGAGGCGAACCTGGGTCCAGGACTTCGACTTCATAGCCTTCTGGCTGAGCGAAACGGACGCGGAGACGATCGTAAGCGGGCAATACCTGGGCAGCAGGAGCGTCGAAGTCAATACGCAGGAAAAGCAGTTCCGGAGTAAAACCGAAATAGATTTCGGTAATCGGGCCTGGGGTAACCATGACCATCGTGCCGCGTTCTTCGTGGACGCTGTAACGACCGGCACCGATCCACTCCAGGGGCCGACGGCGACCGTCCACACGGATTTCGACGAACGAGGTAGGCTGGGTGTGGATGGCGCGAACGGCGCGGCGGCGAATTCGCTGGGCCAGAATCGGCGGCGGTTGCGTGCCCAGTAGCAGATAAACATTTTGCAAGTGCTTGCGAAACAGAAAGTCGAAAACCACATCTTGAGCACTGCTGTTATGAGGTCCGTACCACCAGAACCAGTCACTTCCTTCAGCGATGTAGATTTCACGCCAGGCACGCTGCAGAACTTCGGGGGGTAAATTTCCCTGTTCCTGGTGCTGGCGTAGAAACTCCCGCGTCTGGTGCAGCAGGTCCCAGGCAGTGTTGTCTTCATCGTGGCCGATCCAGATGTCGAAATTAGCATGGATCCAGCTTCCGGCCACCAGACGGGGCAGGGTGTTACGCGGAGGTTTGTCCCGAAGAAAGTCGCTCATGCGCACCGGCTCGATGCCCCGTGTGCTGACGCAGCCGCGGTACAGTGCCCGCAGAAAGGCCACACCACCGCCTGGGTAATGCTCCCAGCAATTTTCGCCGTCCAAAATCACAGGCACCAGCACAGGCCGACCGTCCGGAATAGCCCGACCAATGGCCTTCACCTTCTCCAGAAAATCCTGGGCGGCTTCTTCGCCATCGCTACGCTGGTAGTGGAAACCGATCAGGTCGCTGAGGGCGTGATCGCGAAAGACGACGGCGAGTCGAGCGTTGCCTTCCTGAACCCAGTAAGGCTGGTAAAGTTGTTCGGGGTTGCGGACATAACCTCGAGGATCACGGCTGACGATACCGTGGGTAGAAACGCGCAGCACTTCTTCGTCCGTCGCCATCCACTCAATACCGTGGGCCGCCAGAATAGGTACCATACTTTGACACACTGCTCCTTCGGCTGGCCACATACCTCGGGGAGCAAACCCGAAGACGGCCTGATGGTACTGAATGGCTTCACGGACATGCCACTGCGCATCTTCGAGATACGGGGTCAGAAACCGAGGCAGCTTGACTTCGGGCATGGTTTCACGGGCCAGGCGTTTGTCGAGCAGTAACGGCAGGATGGGATGGTAATAAGGGGTCGTGGTCAACTCGATTTGCCCTGACTCAGCCAGTTGGCGATACAGGGGAAGAATGCGGCTCAGAATTTCGCGATGACGTGTCAGTACCAGCTGCTTATCGCTTTCGCTGAAATAACGGCCCTTGCGAACGAGTTCTTTGAGGTCTGCGTCCTGTTCAATGACCAGGGGATGAATCCAGGTGAGATTGAACCAGACCTGCAAATCGCGCAGTTCCGATTCCTGAAATCGGCGCAGTGCCGCCTCGGCAGGCAGTTTTCCCATATCCCTGCGGGTGTACAGTTCTCGATAACGAGGATACGGCAGGATCATGTGCTGGGGATTGGCAAAGAAAAAATTGTTGAGCAAAAAAAGGGCTTGTTCTTCGCTGAGGTCTGCCGCGGGAATTTCCGAAACTTCCAGAAAACGGTCCGTCCCTTTATGTTCCGTATAGCGGCGAATCTGTTCCACCAGGCACGGAACGAAGTTAACCGTGCAACGCATTTCTGGAACTTCCTGCAAATGTAAAGCCATGCCGTAATAACTCTTGACACCATGCAGGCGAACCCAGGGCATCAGGTTTTCCCCGGCTACATCGTCGGGATACCAGGGCTGATGCATGTGCCACAAAAAGGCCAAAGCGACGTCGCTCATGCCAGTACCTCAAAAAGCGGGCAAGCTTCTGGAAGCCTACGCCGATCGGGCTGAATCTCCGCAGCCAGTCAGTGGTGTGTCAGGAGGCGATGGTAGGCGTTTTCATATTCGGCAGCGCTGCGATCCCATGACCAGTCCTGGCGCATGCCGGTGTTTTGTAACTGACGCCAGATTTCAGGATGGTTGCGGAAAGTAGCTATGGCCCGTCGCAACGCTTCCAACAAGGCTTCGGCGGTGTATGGTTCAAAGCAAAAACCGTTGGCGGTGCCCGCGGCAAGTGTTTCTGGGGTGCAATCGGTGATGGTATCGGCCAGGCCACCCGTTTTTCGCACCACCGGCACCGTGCCATAACGCAAACTGTAGAGCTGGCTCAGACCGGAAGGCTCAAAGCGGCTGGGCATCAAAAAAATGTCCCCGCCGGCCTCGAACAAATGGGCCAGCGGTTCGTTGAATTCCAGCACCGCGACGAATTTATTGGGGTGCTGCTCCTGCAGTCGCCGCAATAACTGGTGGTAGCGTGGTTCGCCCACTCCCAGGACAGCCCACTGGATGTCCCATCGGAGTATTTCTTCCGCTGCCTGCTCTACCAGGTCGAGCCCCTTTTGTTCAACCAGGCGTGAGACCATGACGACCAAGGGCACGCCTGGCCGCATGGGTAACCCCAGGCGTTCGCACAGCACGCGGCGACACTCCCGTTTACCGGCGACCACCGTTTCCGCGGTGTAGTGGCAGGGCAGATACGGGTCATGAGCGGGGTCCCACTGGCTGTAATCCACACCGTTGAGGATACCGAGCAACTTGTGGCGATGCTCGCGCAAGACGCCTTCCAGACCGCAGCCATATTCGGACGTTTGAATTTCCTCGGCATAGCGGCGACTGACAGTGGTGAGCAGGTCTGCGAAAACAATACCCGCTTTGAGGAAGTTGAGTTTGCCATAAAACTCCAGCTCGCGCCAGTTGAACAGCGACCAGTCGAGGCCGGTCAGAATCATATCCCAGTGCCAGAACAGTCCCTGGTAGGCGAGGTTGTGGATCGTCAGAACGGTTTTGGGAACCGGTTGAGACCACCGCGACGCATAAAGTTTTTTCACGTACACAGGAATGAGGGCGGTCTGCCAGTCATGGAGATGCAGAATGTCGGGCCAGAATGCGAAACTGGGCAGTGCTTCCAGGGTAGCGCGACACAGGAAAATGAAGCGGCTGGCGTTGTCGGCATAGTCGGCCGTCCTGCTGTCGGGCAGACGATACTGATAGAGGTCAGCGCCGCTTTTGGGGTCGTCCCGTTCGTAGAACTCGGTTTGTTCGAGAAAATAGACGGGAATGTCGGTGCCGGGAAAGGTGCCGCGGTACCAGCGACCGGTATATAAGCGCTGGCCGAGTGGGATGCTGACGGTGGTGTCGGCAATGGTCGGGCAAAACTTGCTCTGTTTCACGCAGCGATACAAAGGCATTGCCAGAGCGACTTGATGCCCCCGGCGTGCCATAGCGCGAGGCAAAGCCGCCAGCACATCGGCCAGACCACCTGTCTTTGCAAAAGGTGCAATCTCGGGACTGACGTAGAGAATTTTCACCGCTGGAATCGAGGCTACGGCATCTGTCTATGATAAAAGCCGAGTTTACCCCACGCGCTCGGTTCACCAGCTGAGTAGCTTAGCACAGTAGCAGCACGGGGGCTAATGGATGCATTGTACTGTCTGCTGCGATGGAATAAAGCTGTGGCTGTTAGTTGCCGTCAGGCCCGGCTTTACGCAGAAAGTATCGCATATACCCACCGTAAAAGGAGGACAAGCGTTCGGCCAGGATGCGGCTGGTTCTATACGGATCAGCTAAGCAGCAAGGGAGCGGACCTGGTTTGTTTGCTGGCGATACTGAGCGACAAAGCGGCGGTAATCTTCCCAGGTGTCAACGCCGCGAGCCGCCTCCGCTACCAGACCGACCTGGATGCGGGCCCCCAATGCCAGAGCGCGTAACTGTTCGAGTTTTTCGAGCTGTTCCAGGGGATGTGGTGGAGTACTGGCAAAACGAAGCAGAAAGTCCCGCCGGTAGGCGTATAACCCGACATGGCGTAAAAACATGGCCGGCAACGCTGTCCAGTTCGGCTGTCCGTCGCGGACATGGGGAATGGGACTGCGGCTGAAATACAGAGCCTGGCCGTGTTCGTTCAGCACCACCTTGACCACAGCAGGGTCTTCGTATTCCTCGCGCGAGCGAATCGGGGTGGCGAGAGTGGCCAGCTCGCAATCCGGATGACGCTGCAGCAGCTCGATGACATAATCGAGGTGGGCAGGTTCCACCAGAGGTTCATCGCCCTGGAGATTAACAAATACTTCCGCCGACAAAGAACGTGCCACTTCCGCCACTCGTTCGGAACCGCAGGTATGTTCCCGGCTGGTGCGGAGCACTGGCGCGCCGAAAGTGCTGGCGGCTGCTTCGACCCGCGGGTCGTCCGTCGCAATCACCACCTGTTGTGCTCTGCGGGCTAAACAGGCGCGCTCATAAACATGCTGCACCAGATATTTGCCCGTCTCCTTCAGGAGCACCTTCGCCGGCAAACGCTGCGATGCATAGCGTGCCGGAATGACAATGATCGCATTCACGCCGGACCTCCTTACCTCCTTTTCCTGGACTGGCTCAGGGTACTGCTTGTGTGTTGCCGACTGCGGCAATTCCGAGACCCGAGCCTGTGCCTTGTTCCCTGGCGTTTGGATTGGCCGCGTTCGTTAGGGCGACGCCTAGTTTACCCGCTAGTCCACAATTCAAGCAAGCCCATGCCGAAGCCGTGCGCTTGCGGTTGGCTGAACCCCCTATGTTCACCGATGCTCGCACAGTTCCCGGCCGGTCGAATAGAATCATGCGAACGGTAGAAGAGGCTCACCGTGAGCCTGGCACGATATGTCTCGAAAGCCGGAAGCCTCGGATAAGACTGGGAAGCAGCTGGCTCCAGCAGTCATGCACGACCGGCAATGCTCCGGCAGGGAGCTTCCGGTCGGGCTCGAGGAACGAATCAAGGAACGAGCCCGGCAGTTGGGTTTTGCCCTGGCTGGTATTGCTGCCGCTGTGCCACCCGAAAGTTTACCCCATTTGCAAAACTGGTTAGCTCAAGGTCTGGCGGGTTCGATGGAATATATGCATCGTCAGGCGGAAGCTCGCTCTCATCCCCGCTACGTTTTCCCAGAGGTCCGCAGCATCGTCGTGGTTGGGCTGAATTATAAACCCGGGCACTGGGTGAGCCAGGAAGAATTGCCTGCCATGTCCGGTCGGATTTCCAGTTACGCCTGGGGGCGCGATTATCATCGGGTTGTGCGGAAGAAATTGCGGGAGCTGCTGCGGTGGTTGCAAGCGCAGGTTCCCGAATGTCGCGGCCGTATTGCTGTGGACTCGGCACCGTTACTGGAGCGCGATTACGCACGGCAGGCGGGATTGGGCTGGTTCGGCAAAAACACCATGCTGCTGAACAAGCGTTACGGGAGCTTCTTTTTCCTGGGAGCACTATTGACGAATCTGGAATTGCGTCCCGATCCGCCGCTGGAGACATCGCATTGCGGAACATGCACGGCTTGCCTGGAAGCGTGTCCGACGCAGGCATTCGTTGCCCCGAAAATTCTCGACGCCCGACGCTGTATCAGTTACCTGACCATTGAGCATCGCGGCCCGATTGCCAAGGAGTTGCGTCCGCAAATCGGCGATTGGGTGTTTGGTTGCGACGTGTGTCAGGAGGTTTGTCCCTGGAATCGTAAAGCCCCGCCGGGATCGGAACCTGAGCTGCAAGTGCGTCCGGAGCTGGCTGCGCCGGACTTGACGGCATGGTTCGAGTGGAGCGAGGAGCAATTTCGCCAGCACTTTGCGGGAACGGCTCTGTGGCGAGCCAGGCGAGACGGGTTACTCCGCAACGCGGCCATCGTGCTGGGTAATCGTAAAGACCCGCGTGCCGTGCCAGCTTTGTGTCGGGGCTTGTGGGACAGCTCGGCGGTTGTTCGCGGTGCCGCTGCCTGGGCATTGGGACAGATCGCCACGAACGAGGCTCTGAGTGCTCTGCATTCGCGGCTGGCCAGCGAAAACGACCCGGAAGTGCGCGAGGAAATCAAGACTGCCCTGGCCAGCGCAGGACAGTTACCTGCGATCACCGCCGGGATGGTTCGATGAGACCTTCGAGCGGGCTGGAAGCGGTGGCATAGAGCTTTTTGGGAATACGTCCCGCCCGATAGGCGAGACGGCCTGCTTGCCAGGCCCAACGCATAGCCCAGGCCATTCGCACCGGGTCTTTCGCTTGCGCCACACCGGTGTTCAGCAAAACGCCATCACAGCCCAGCTCCATGGCGATGGTCACATCGCTGGCCGTGCCTACTCCTGCATCCACAATGACCGGATACTGCGGGTCATCTTCCTTCAGGTATTCCAGGAGGATGCGGATGTTGTTGGGGTTGAGGATGCCCTGACCGCTGCCGATTGGGCTTCCGGCAGGCATAACGCTGGTGGCACCCGCCTGCTTGAGCCGACGAGCCAGAACTGGATCATCCGTCGTGTACACCAGCACCTGGAAACCCTCGGCCACCAGGCGCTCGGTCGCTTCCAGCGTGGCAATCGGGTCGGGCAGCAGGGTCTTGGGATCGCCGAGCACTTCCAGTTTGACCCATGCAGCGCCCGGATTGCCATAGCCCTCCAGAATCTCCCGACCGAGTCGTGCATGACGCACGGCATCTTCTGCCGTGTAACATCCGGCGGTGTTGGGAAGAATGGTGTACTTTTTCGGGTCAATAAAGTCGAGAATGTTGCGGCCTTGTTTGTCGAAAAGCCGTTCCCGGCGAACGGCGACGGTCACAATTTCGCAACCACTTGCCTCGTGGCATTGCTGCATGATTTCGAAACTGGGATACTTCCCCGAACCAAGAATGAGCCGACTGCGAAAGCGAAACTTGCCAATGACCAGCGGCTCGTCTTCCGGCTCGGCAACTTCCCCGCCACCGACCAGAGTAACAATTTCCACGCGATCGCCCGGACGTAAGACATATTCGCCCAGGCGAGTACGAGGGACGAGTTCCTGATTGACCTCGACGGCAATACGCCGCGGTTCCAATCCTAGCCGGCTCAATAAGTCAGCCAATGTGTTGCCAGCTGGCACCCGGTATTGCTCACCGTTGACCCGGATTTCAATAGTTGGCCCTGCTGTGCCTGGCGACTCCGACCGCACC
The DNA here is from genome assembly GCA_041640595.1 of Gemmatales bacterium. Lineage (GTDB taxonomy): Bacteria > Planctomycetota > Planctomycetia > Gemmatales > HRBIN36 > HRBIN36. Next base: position 103,237 of record JBEPZY010000004.1, read on the forward strand.
GTGGTGAATTCTTCGATCATCGCTAGTCTTCCTTTGGTGATCCTCTCCAATGATTGTAGGCAGCAATCAGGGAAAACGGTCAAAACGTTGCTCATTCGCTAAGGCCTTGCCCCGCCGGCAGTAGGTGGCCATGCGAAAGCGGACCAGCGCCAATAAAATGCCATAGCGGAGCTTGTGCTATGAACCCACTGATTACCCTGGGCTGGATGCTGATCGTACTGGGCTTCGTCTTACTCTTGCTCGGCCTGGCGGGAAAAGTTCCCTGGCTGGGCCGACTGCCTGGTGATATTGTCATCGAACGAGACGGCCTGCGAATTTACATCCCGATTATGACTTCGCTGTTGCTGAGTGTCCTGTTGACGCTGGTGGTTTGGCTCATGCAGTGGTGGTATGGGCGTCGCTAAGACCGGCGAACAAAGCCGTGCCGATGCGTATCAGGGTCGCCCCTTCCCGAATGGCCCCGCGAAAGTCGTTGCTCATGCCCATGGAGAGATGGTGAAGCGTATGGGGTGTGCCTGCCAGTCGCAGCGCCAGTCGGTCGCGCAATTGTCGCAGGGCGGCAAAAGTGGGTCGGGCTGATTCGTGATCCGTGCCCAGTGGTGCCAGCGTCATCAGTCCTCGCACCCGAACATAGTGCAGCCCCGCCAGTGCATCGGGAACCTCCGCTTCCTGTTCAGGAACGAATCCGTGTTTGGCCGGTTCGCCGCTCAGGTTGAATTCCAGCAGCACCTCAGCGATGCGGTTGATCTTTTGGGCCGCTGCTTCAATCGCCGCCAGCAAGCGCCAACTATCTACCGAATGGATCAGGGTCACCAGGGGCAGAGTGCGCTCGACTTTGTTGCGTTGCAAATGGCCAACAAGATGCCAGCGCGCTTGTGGAATTGCCCCGGCTTTCCGCCACAGTTCCTGAGGACGGCTTTCGCCCAGGTCGCTAACCCCCAGTTCCGTCAAGAGTGCTGCCACTTCGCTACTGACGGTTTTCGTTACCGCAACCAGCCTGACCTCAGCTGGATCGCGATGGGCGACCCGGCAAGCATCGGCGATCTGGCTGGTAATGCGTTCCAGGTTGTTCCGCAAAATTTCGCGCACTTCCATAGCGATTCGTTGACGGTTATCAGCGGTCGGTGTTGGATGACCAGCCACCAGTGGTGGGATTCGCTGAAAATGAGCGAATCCAGGGCGACTGGTGAGCCTGCTGTCGGCCATCCCGAGTCCGCGTAACCTGGCGGGTTCGCACACTTTGAAGCCGCCGAGCACGATCTCGTCCGTTTCCGTCAACCATCATCTCCCATTTTTATAGCGGGGCAGGTAAATCGCGACGGTGGAAGATTTCCGCGGCCAGGACGTACCCGGCCAGGCCGAGACTTCCCAGCACCAACGGCGGACAAACTGACCACGAGAAGTTCGGAACCTGTACCCACCAGGAATTTTGCAGAATGTGTAATTGCGGCTGGAAGTAAAAGAACAGTGTGGCCGGTCGGTAAGGCTCTAAAGGTGGCCAGAGTTGGCCGAACAGGTTTACCAGAAACATCACCAGCAACATCAGCAGCACACCGCCGGCCACTTTCCAGCGCGACCGACCCAGAGCCGATGCTACCAGGGTCAGTCCGCTGACGGAAAAAGCCAGCGTCATCAGGTTAGTGGCTGCTATTGCATAGCTACTCAATACGACGCCTGGCAGTGCCAGCAGCCAAACTCCCAGAGCAGTTCCGAGCAGCATCGCTGCTGCCAGAACGGGCAGTGTGAGCAAATCGAGCAGCAGGTGAGTGTAAACCAGCTGTCGTCGGCTGATCGGCTGCGCCAGCAGTAATTCCAAGGTTCCTCGTTCCAGTTCTCCCGCAAGCGCTGCCGATCCGCGTCCCACTCCCCAGAGGCACAGCACAAATTGCACGAATGGATGCACGTAACCGATGGTTAGAACCGTGGCTGGATCGTTCAGGTTGACCAGATCGCCGCCCAGGAGTGCATAAACGATCTGCCCCGGCCCTTCCCAGAAGCGTTTTTCCAAGGCCTTGATGGCCCACGGGGTGAGCCGCGCCAGTTCAAACACTTCGTTGATCAGGGGCATGACCTGACGGTAGATGCGATCGGCGATTTTGCACCATAGCAGTTCGTAAACGCCCAGCACCACGCACGCCAGTATAAACGGGCCGCGCCAATCGCGCCACAATTTGCTCAGCAATATCCGAGTGTTCATGTTGCCGTACCGTGAATTTGCCGATAGAGCATCTCCAATCCGACGGGTTCGACGTGAATGTCTTCGACTTCCTGTTGGGCGAGCCAGTTCAGGAGTGGTCGCAAAGATCCACGCACCAGCCAGGTCGACTGGTTACCCTCCCGACTGAGCAGGTTATCCGGGAACGGGCAGCCGTCCACGACCGGTTTTGCAAAACGTACGCGCACACGGCGACACTGTTGCAGATCGTCGAGATTTTCCAGAGCTGCAAGTCGCCCGCTTCGCAAAATGGCCACGCGATCGCAAACCGCTTCCACTTCGCTGAGCACATGCGAGGAAAACACAATGGTTCGGCCGGCGTCGCGCAAGGCCCGCAGCAACTCAAACAGTTCGCCCCGCATCGCCGGGTCGAGGGTATTGGTCGGCTCGTCCAGGATCAGCAGTGAGGTTCGGGAAGCCAGCACACTTACCAGAGCCAATTTATGTTTCATTCCCGAAGAGAGCGTGCGGATAGGCCGGTCGAGATCGAGGGCGAAGCGTTTTGCCAGGCTTTCGACACTCCAGGGAGAAGGATCGCCTGCTACTTGCGGGGAAACCGCTGCTCGCAGGCCGCTGAAAAAGTTGAGCAATTCCCGACTGGTCAGATGTTCATAAAGCCGCAATTCCCCTGGCAAATAAGCCAGACGGCGTCGCACTTCCAGGCTCTGCTTCCAGCAATCGAAACCGCACACACTTGCCGTTCCCGCGGTGGGGCGCAGGAAGCCAAGCACCAGGCGGACGAAAGTGGTTTTGCCGGAACCGTTCGGCCCGAGCAAACCGACAATTTCGCCCTGGCGGATGCTCAAAGTAAGGTTTTCGAGCGCCACCACAGCACGGTAATGTTTTGTCAGGTTATGCGTCTGCAAAAGCACCCCGGCCATTTTCGTCCCATAGCTAAATTTCTGGCAAAATCGGGTCAGCCTCGTGAGATATAATACCGGAAGGAAAACCTTTCAGAGCCGCGGTCGGTAGGACATACCGTTGGCGGTAGCGATTGGGAATTGACGCTGAGCAGGATGGCTGCAGGAGACCTTCTGCATGAACCCAGGCAGCCCGTGTCCATCTCCCGATGTGTGGCGTAGATGGTTGCGGCGATGGATTGAGCCATCCCCGGAGGAACAACAACGGTTGGCCCAGCATCTCGAAGGATGTTCGGCGTGTCGGCGGTTGTTTGCTGCCGAGTATATCCGTCTGCAAATTTCGGAATTTGCCAGCCTGGACCATATCGTTCCTGAAGTGCTGGCCCGCGTGGAATGGTGTTTACGGGAACCCGTGCCGGATTCCGCGAGTGCAACCCCTCCTACGGTGGCGATGAGTCCGGCTGCAGTCGAGGAAATCATCAAACCCGCCGCAATTCCGGTCCGTCCGGAGAAACCGACACCTGGCGACGCAGCTGCAGATGCTGCAGCGGCGAAAGCCCGGCGGCCACGCATTTTCGGCAACTACTGTTTGTACCGCCGCCTCGGCGAAGGGGCTATGGGTGTGGTTTTTGAAGCCGAGGACATGCGCACGCGCAAACGGGTGGCACTGAAGTTGATGAAACCGGAACTGGCCAACAATGTCACCAGCCGACAGCGGTTCCTTCGCGAGGCCCAGGCCGCTTCCGCTCTCCAACATTCCAACGTAGTGGCGATACACTAAGTCGGCGAACTGAGCGAAATCCCGTTCATCGCCATGGAGTATCTCGTTGGCGAATCGCTCCGTGATCGAATCAAACGGGGTGGGGCGATGCCCTGGCGTGAGGCTTGCCGGATTGCCGCTGAAGTCGCTGATGGACTGGCCGCTGCTCACCGTCAGGGACTCGTTCACCGCGATGTCAAGCCAGCCAACATCTGGTTGCAGCATCCCGGCCAGCGTGTCAAACTGCTCGACTTCGGTCTGGTACGTTTGCAGCATCAGGATGTCGAACTGACCCGCGAAGGGCTTACCGTCGGCACACCTGCCTACATGTCGCCGGAACAAATCCGTGGCCAGAACGTAGATGGTCGGTCGGATTTATTCAGCCTGGGCGTGGTGCTGTATGAGTGCCTGACAGGAAAAAGACCGTTCAGCGGGGACCAGGTGCTGGCGGTTATGGCCCAGGTTCTAACGCATGACCCCGCCCCACCGCGACAATTGAATCCACAGGTACCCGAGGCGGTCTCGAGGCTGGTCATGCAATTGCTGGCCAAAGATCCGGCACGGCGTCCTGCTTCTGCCAGCGAAGTGGCTGAGAACCTCCGCCAGTTAATCCGTTCGCCTTCGAGTCAGCCTGCAGCTCCGGAGCACAAGCACGACAAGCCAGATTCGCCGCAGTCAGTCCAGCCTAAAACGGTGGAACCAACTCTCGGGGGAACGCCCTGGGTATATTGGCCTGCACCCAGTAGCACATCACCTCGAGAAGAACCGGAACCCCGGGAACCTGTCCCACCACGGCCGCGTAAACGCAAAAAATCCCGGCCTCCTGAAAGCCCCTGGAATCAATGGTTGTTATTAGCCGCGGTCATCGTGTTACCTGCGGCGTTGCTGCTTTTCATCGGCCATCAGTTGCTGGAATGGTTTCGAGAGAAGCCAGGTCTGGTCGCTGTCGAGGTAGAGGAAAAGGCTGTGCCATTCTGGAAGAACGCGGAGCTTCGCATTTACAGCGACAAAGATCGCATCGCAGCCGTGCTGAGACCCAATATGCCGACTGTCGAGTTGCCCCCCGGGCGTTACTGGGCAGTTCTACCCAGAGAGTGGACCGCGCACCTGCAGGTGGACAAGTTCGAGTTTCAAGTGGAGGCCAACCGTCGAACGATGCTGACCGTTCGGTTGCGCGGCGATATAGGGCAACCGGCACCTAAGCCTGAAGAGAAGCTGCCTGAAGAACCGTTGCCGAAACCGATTCCGCCTGCCGAACAACCGCCGGGTCAGGAATTGCAACCGCCTGGCGAAGGGAAAGTTTCCTATTGTGAGCGACGATCCAGGTGGCCAGTTTAGCCGCGAATTGTTGCGGAAAGTGTAAACGTGTATGACAGCGAGCTGGTTATTCGCTAAAATCACCGCCGGCGTCAGGTGGATAACCCAGGGCGGAGGGCAACTATGCAGCGACGCGATTTCTTGCAATGGGGACTTTTCGGAGGAATGACGGCAGCCATTAGCCAGCTAACTTATGCCGCACCGTCATCTTCTGCCAACGTACCTGCGGCACGGTTTAAGTTGGGAATGGTCACCTACAACATCGCGGCGAAGTGGGACCTGGCAACGATCCTGCGGGTTTGCCGTAATGTCGGCCTGGCTGCCGTGGAACTGCGCACCACTCACGCCCACGGTGTCGAACCGGACCTACCAGCAGCCAAACGTGCCGATGTTCGCAAACAATTTGCCGACAGCGGTGTGGTGTTCTGGGGGTGCGGTACGGTCTGCGAGTTTCATTCTCCCGACCCCAGTCAGGTGCGCAAGAACATCGAAACTTGCAAAGAGTTTATTGACCTGGTCGCCGACCTGGGCGGCAAAGGCGTGAAGGTACGCCCCAATGCTCTGCCCAAAGAAGTGCCCGTCGAAAAAACGCTGGCCCAGATCGGCCAGGCCTTACGGGAATGTGGCAAAGCAGCCGCAAACCGGGGCGTGGAAATCTGGCTGGAAGTGCACGGCCCGGGAACTTCCCACCCTCCGCATGTTCGCACCATCATGGAACATTGCGGACTGGATAACGTCGGCATTACCTGGAACTCCAATCCTACTGACGTCAAAAACGGTTCGGTCAGCGAGTATTTCGAATTGCTCCGCCCCTGGCTCAAATCCTGCCACATCAACGAACTGTATTCCAGTTACCCCTGGCGAGAACTATTCACGCTGCTCCGGCAATGTGGTTACGATCGCTACACGCTGGCGGAGATTCCCGGCAGTCCCGATGTGGCCAGCGGCGAGCGATTGCTCCGCTATTACAAAACTCTCTGGCAGGAACTGATCCGTTAGCGTCTTAGCCAATCGCCAAGCGAAAGGGCCAGTGCGAACCACCAGTCCTGGCGCCTCACGATTACCATCATCCGCACTTATGGCGTCCTAAAAAGTGCCGGAAGGAATAGACGATTATGCCTGAAAAGATTCGTGTCGCTATCCTGGGTGCTTCAGGCTATACCGCGCGGGAACTGCTCCTGCTGCTGTTGCGGCATCCGCATGTCGAAATTGCAGCGGTGACCACACGTCAGGAAGGTAAAGAAGGCACGCCGCTGGTGAGCGAGTTGCATCCGAGTTTGTACGGTCGGTTAGCGATCCGGTGCGAACCGCTGGATGCCGAGGAATTAGCCCGGAGAGGTGTGCGCTGCGTTTTCGCTTGCCTGCCTCATGGCGTGAGCATGGAAATCGTGCCAGCACTGTTGCGGCTGGGATTGCGAGTCATTGATCTCAGCGCTGATTACCGTCTCCGCGATCCCCAGATTTACCAGGAGTGGTATGGCGAACCCCACCACGATCCCGATCATCTGCGCCTGGCTGTTTACGGGTTGCCGGAAATTTACGGCCCGCAAATCCGCGAGGCGCTGCTGGTGGCCAATCCCGGTTGCTATCCGCAAACGGTGATTCTCGGTCTGGCCCCGCTCATCGCCCACGACTGGATCGAACGGGAAGACATCATCGCCGATAGCAAAAGTGGCGTTTCCGGAGCGGGGAGAGCACCTCGCCAGCATACGCATTTCCCCGAATGCAATGAAAGTGTTGCTGCCTACAGTGTGGGCAAACATCGCCACACACCAGAGATGGAACAGGTTCTCTCGGACGTAACCTCAGCACCGGTACGCATCATTTTCACCCCGCACCTGGTGCCGATGGACCGCGGTATCTTCAGCACGATATACGTGCGTCCGCGGCGAGCGGTGTCGGAAGCGGAATTGTTTGAACTTTACCGCGACTATTATGCCCGCGCTCCGTTCGTGCGGATCGTGCCTCACCTTCCCAACTCCAAGGATACGACCGGCACCAATTTCTGCGACATTACATTACGGCTGGTGCGCGACCGTATTGTTGTGCTGGCCTGCGAGGATAATTTGATTCGCGGCGCCAGTGGTGTCGCCGTGCAAAATTTCAACCTGATGTTCGGTTTCGAGGAAACCACTGCCTTGCTCTAACTATAGACCAAGCCGCTCCAAAAGTCGCTGCGGTCACCGTCGCGGGGGATGCACCATCTGGTTGAACACGCTCGGATCGAACGGATCGGCGGGGGTACTGGCGGACGGCATCGGTTTGTTAGGCAAGCTGATGGGCGCTCGGTTCGTCGGCAGTACCGTTCCGCTGGCAAAAGGATTGGGCGGCAGGTTGTGGCTGGTCGGTATCGGTAGGCCAGGCGGATTATTCACGACATTGGGCGAGGCAGATGGCAGACGGGGTACCGTTGTCGGCGCGGACGATGCGGAACCGGTGCTGGTTCGTGCATTGCTGTCAAGGGGCGTAAAACTGTTCGGCAAACCAGCCGCTGGCCCAGAGGAGCTGCTTCCGACAATCGCTCCAGGCAAAGCCAGACCGCCAAGGCCTGGCGAACGTACTGGCTTTTCCGTACCGCGGCCATTCAGGGTGGGTAAAGGTGCACCGCCTGACCAGGGCAGGGACGAATTGCCGACATTGCCAGGCAGTACGGGAGCAACTGCGGCGGGATTTGTCGGCCCTGGTGCAAAAACAGGGGCGGGCGAATTGCCCATCGGCACTGCCGGAGCTACCGGGTTCGTGCCGGAGGCGGTTACGCTGACCGGCGGTGAAACACTGGTTTCCGGGGCAGTCCTGGCCAGATCGTGGCCGTTTGCGTTGGAACCTGTTTTGCCGGCAACTTCGAGCACCCAGTTTTCGAGTGTTCGATAAGCGGCACTATTCGCACCTGGTAACGGTGGGCGAGTGCTTCCCCCGTGTGGCTGTAAGGCCTGCTGCAATAACGGGCTTTCCCGCGGCTTTTCGAGATTCAAAAGCGGCAGCACCTGAGCGAGGTTATGCTCGGTCATCAGCGGAGTCAGTTGACTGAATCGGACAGGCACCCGCAATTCCAAGCCGGGAGCATCAGCACGACCGTGACAGGCCAGGCTACCGCAGCAGTTGAACAGGATCGGCTGTATGCGGCGAGTGAAAGCCAGTCGGGCTTCATCTGTTAGAAGCGGTTGTGCTGGCTGAGCATGCAGACTGTCGGCCGTCAGCAACATGGCCAGCACATAGACCGTGGCCCAGCCGAATTTCCACCTACCTGGCACTGCATTCCTCCCATCGTACGGCAGTGATGGATCGAATATGGTTACAGTTCCGGCAGGGTGCACTTCTGTTATCGCAAAATGAACGCCGAGGCACGTCCATAACTTTTGGCGGTGCTATCCTCTGACTGCCAGGGTTCTCGATAGCCGTCAGGAAATGAATGTCCCCCGACCATGAGTGTATAAGCGTCGAATCGCAGCTACTGGCTAGGCGGCCAGTCGCAATGCCTGCCGGTAGTACGCAGTACAGCTCTGGATGACGATTTTCTGCTGGGGATAGGTCAATTCCGGATACATGGGCAGGGCAAGCACTTCCTGGGAAAGCTGTTCGCTGACGGGGAAGTCGCCGCGACGGTAACCGAATTCGCGAAAGCACGGCTGCAGGTGCAACGGGAGAGGATAGTAGATTTCGGTGCCAATGCCGTGTTGCGACAGGTGCCGCATCAGGGCGTCGCGATGACCGTTGGTGATGCGCACGACGAATTGGTTGAAGCTGTGCTTGCCGTAAGGCCGCTGTACAAGCGGTCTCATTTCCGTTTGCAAATTTTCCTGCGCGAGCAGCTCCTGATACCGTTTGGCGATAGCCCGTCGAGCATCCACAAAGCGATCCACCCAGGGCAACTTCACCCGCAAAATGGCCGCTTGCAACGCATCGAGGCGACTGTTCCAGCCCAGTTCGGCGTGATAATACTTGGGTTCCATGCCGTGCACACGCAGCCGGGCCAAACGTTGGGCCCAGTGGGGATCGTTGGTGACCACCATGCCAGCGTCGCCGAAAGCTCCGAGGTTTTTCGTCGGATAGAAACTGAAGCAGGCCAGATGGCCCAGCGTACCCGCTTTTTTACCCTGGTATTCCGCCCCGAACGCCTGGGCGGCATCCTCGATGATATACAATCCGTAACGCTCTGCCAGTTTCCACAACGGTTCCATCTCCGCACACTGGCCGAACAGATGAACCGCGATGACTGCCCGAGTGCGCGAGGTGATCCGTTCGGCGACATCCCGCGGATCCAGGTTAGCCGTATCCGCTTCGACATCGGCAAAGACAGGCGTTGCCCCCGCTCGCACTACCGAAGCTGCCGTTGCGAAAAAGGTAAATGCCGGCACAATCACTTCGTCCCCCGGGCCGATGTCCAACGCCTTCAGTGCCAGCAGCAGTGCATCGGTTCCTGAGGCGCAACCCACCGCATAGCCGACGCCAAGATACCGCGCAACTTCGTTTTCGAAGGCGGCTACCTCCGGGCCGAGAATCACCTGACCGGATTGTAACACCCGCTGAATGGCCTCTTCGATTGCTTTCTGCAAACCGCGATACTGTAACCGCATGTCAAAAAGCGGTACCTGCATCATGGTTTGGCCCCTTCCCCGGCGAATGGATGAAAGTGAGCTCCTGTTGCCTGCTAGTCCCCGTTTGCAATTGTCCCCATCCCGAGAGCAAGCTGCACCATAACCGGTGCTGCAAGCTGTGTCAATCGGAACATGGGGCAGGTTACAAACCGTGCGTTGCGGCTCCCATGACTGCGCGCCAGATGGTCATGGTTGCCGTTTGTCATGCCGGAGGCGCAGCCCAGGGTTTTGTCGAGTTCGCATACTCATGACGAAAACTCGATTGCCTGCTGGACATCGCTTTCTTTCCCTCAAGTTTTGTCGAGTTCGCATACCATGACTGAAATGGCCTGCGTTGCCCTCGCACTGCCAGAGTGCGGGGATGGATTTGTCCTCTGGCGTGCATACACTCTGGTCAGACGAAAACCGAATTGCGGCGTCGGTCAGGCATCGCAGGAGACACTACCATGTACCAGCGGCCAAATGCATCAGGATCGCTCGCTGCGTCAGGTTCCGCAGGCGTCGAAGGCAGGGACCGGTTCGCATCCTCGAAGACTTTTGCAGCGTTTCCGAAACATCGGCTCTTTCTTGCGGTCGGGGTGGTGGTTGCGGGCTGGGTGATGATTGGGCTGGCGGAAAATGGAACGGGAGCCGCGCTTCCATCCGCCTCGCCGGAGACGATTTTCCGTTTCACCGACGTTACGGAAGAAGCTGGCCTGGCTGATGCACTGCGCGGAGCACTGAATCACGCTACTGCCTGGGGCGATTTCGACAACGATGGCCGACTGGATCTCTTCAGCGGCAATTTTGCCGACCGCCCCAATCAGCCGTTCGACGGAGCCAATCAGTTATTCCGTCAGGTGGCAGCGGGAAAGTTTGAGCGTGTAGCAGTATCGCCAGTGCAACGCCGGGGACGCGCCAGCGGTGCCGTATTTGCCGACCTGGACAATGATGGCTGGTTGGACCTGTACGTGGCCAATAACACTTTGCCTGGGCAACGGGCCAGCGCTCGCCCGGAATTGGCCGCCATCCTGACGGAGCCTTCTCGACTGTACCACAATCAACAGGGTCGCTTTGTGGACATTTCCGAAACCTGCGGCGCCTGTCCGAAAGACCTGTACCGCGCCCGCGACATTGGCGTGTTCGATTACGATGGCGACGGGTTACTCGATTTGTTCGTTTGCGAAGACCTGTTCTTGCGGCAGGACCAGCGGAAACCTCATTCGCGGCTTTTTCACAACGAGGGGAAGATGAAGTTTCGAGACGTGACCGCTGAAGTTGGGTTGCCGGACGATATTGGTGGATTCGGGATTGCGGTGGCTGACCTGAATGAAGACGGCCGACCGGATTTCTTCGTCGCCGGGAGCAATCGCCTTTTCCTGAGCCAGCCGGGTAACCGTTACCGCGAGGCGGAATCCTTGCGGAGCGTTCTCGAACACAAAATGAGCGATCGCGGTGAAGATGTAGCGGTCGGAGCGAGTTTCGGCGACATTAACGGCGACGGTCTGATGGATTTGATTGTCGGAGTCCACTTTGCGCCCTCGCGGGTGCATGTGTTCTTGAACCAGGGCTTGCGCGACGGTGTACCTCAGTTTCGAGAAATCACCGCGGAAATTGGCCTGACGGCGGTACCGAATAAAACTCCGCACACGGAAATTCAGGATTTTGACAACGATGGCCGGCCCGACCTGTACTGGTCGGCATGGTTTGCGGAGGGAGATCGCCGCTGGCCCTTCATTTGCCGGAACGTTTCAGAACGAGGCGGCCTGCTTAAGTTCTTGATCCCCGACATGCGGTCGGTAAAAACGGAGGGGATTCGCAAGAACGTTCCTCCGACCACGGGACTGGGCATGGTTTATTATGTGGATGGCCCGGCTGTGGATTACAATGGCGATGGGAAACTGGATTTGTTCGTGGGTATGTGGCCTCCGGAAGGTTCGCGGCTATACCGCAACGATACGCCGACGGGTAACTGGTTGCAGGTGCGCGTAGTGGGACGGCGGATGAACCGCATGGGCATCGGGGCGCAGGTGCGGATTTACGAGCCCGGACAGGCAGGGAAAGAAACGGCGTTGCTCGGCCATCAGGAAATCACAGTCAACGGCGGCTACAGTTCGGGTCGGCCAGCGGTGGTGCACTTCGGCTTAGGGCCGCGCCGCTCCGTAGATGTGCTGGTACGCCTGCCTCATCGCACTCAACCGGTGCTCCTGTCAAACGTGCAGGCGAGTCAACTCCTGACTGTGGAGGAAATGCCGTAAGGTCAGCGCTTCTTGACGGCGAGCATTCCGTTCGTAAGCATGTATTATCTCAGCCAAGCCCGCCCAATACCTGGTCGCTGCCTCTTGCCTGCGTCCTTGTTAGGGACTAACCCATGAGCCACGGTCAGCCCTTGAATTTACACTCGCCTTCTTCGCAGCTAACCAGCTCGCCGGAAATGCAGGAAAGCCGGCGGCGTTTTCTGCGCTGGCTGGTGCACGGTGTGAACACGCTGGTGGGTGTGGTGCTGGGTTTTCCGGTCGTCTGTTACCTTCTCGGTGGCCGACAACGCTCGGGCGACTCGCAAGGCTATCGTCGGGTGGCCCGCCTGAGCGATATTCTGCGAGGCGGACAAATTTCGCGGAGCACCGGTAAACGCATCTACGAAGTAGCAGTGCGGGACACTCGCCGCGATGCCTGGATGATTTATCCCAATGAGATCCTGGGTCGGGTGTGGCTGGTTTACGATCCGAAGGCGGCACTACCCGCGGACGATCAACAAGCCTTTGAACCCGGCGAGGCTTTGAAAGCCTTTACTTCCATCTGCCCGCATCTGGGCTGTTCGATCAGCTATCATGCCGAGAGCGACCGGTTTCTCTGCCCGTGCCACACGGGAACTTTCGATGTTACCGGTCAACGGGTGAGCGGACCACCACCGCGACCGATGGACTGGCTGGAGGTGCGACTGGTGCGCGACCCAGAGAGTCCCAGGCACAACCCTGATTATTTTGTGGAAGTCAGGTACCAAACCTTCTGGCCGGAAAAGGCCGAGCGCATTCCCAAAACGTAAGTGGCAAACCAGAAAGCGAACGAGGCAATCGTGTGGCGGCGCTTTTGTGATTGGCTGGACGACCGCACCGGATGGCTCAGCCTGTGGCGGGCTTTTCTGCTTCACGAAATTCCAGGCGGAGCGAAATGGCGCTACGTCTGGGGCAGATGCCTGCTGGTTGCCTTCCTGCTGCAAGTGCTCACCGGCGTATTGCTCATGGCCGGATACAGTCCCAGCCTTACGGGCGCCTGGGGAAGCGTTTACTATATCCAGTACGAGACTGATTTCGGCTGGCTGATTCGCGGGTTGCATCATTTTGGCTCGCAGATGCTGATTGTGCTCCTGGTGAGCCACCTGGTTGTGGTTGTCTGGCTGGGAGCCCATCTACCGCCGCGAGAATTCACCTGGTGGCTGGGACTGTTGGCTCTGGGGATCGTCATGGTCATGGAAATGACCGGCTGGTTGTTGCCCATGGATCAAAAAGGTTACTGGGCAACACGGGTCGGTACCAACATCATGGGTACCGTGCCGATAATCGGGCCGTGGTTGCAAACGTTCCTGGTCGGAGGCAGCGAATACGGCCAGCGAACTCTCACCCGTTTTTTCACCCTGCATGTAGCGGTGTTGCCGGGATTGCTGATGCTGGTCATCCTCCTGCATCTGGTTCTGGTTCAGCGACACGGGCCGACTTACCACAGAGTTTCACCGGAAACTACTCGCTTCTGGCCACATCAGGCTGCCCGTGATGCGCTGGCGTTTGTGGTTATTTTCGGCGTGCTGGTCTGGCTCAGCTATCAACGCCACGCGGCACCTCTGAAAGACGCACCACCACGCGAATCGCTGAGCTGGTACGAAAACCTCGCCCGGGCGGGCCAGTATGGCCACGGTCCTCCGCTCATGGCACCGGTGGATCCCCAGCGCGAGTACAACATTGCCCGGCCCGAATGGTATTACCTGTTTTTGTTCCAGGCTTTGAAGTATCTGGAAGGCCCCTACGCGGTGTTCGGAACGGTGGGCATTCCGGTAGGGACAGGTATTTTGCTCTTTGTCTTGCCTTTGCTGGGACGCGGGCGCTATCGCCGATGGGGACACATTGCGGGAGTGGTCATCGTCATGGTGTTGCTCGCGGCTGCCACGACGCTGATCGGTTTAGCCCTCTGGGCGGACTACGGACCAACGGAATCCGCCAAACGATTCCACGAAGAATTGAGCAAGGAAAAAGAACGTGCTGAGCGCGCGGTGGCGTTAGCCCATCGCGGTATTCCGCCGCAGGGTGCTGTGGAACTGCTCCGCCGCGATCCACGCCTGCGTGGGCGTGAATTATTCCAGTTGCATTGCGGCAGCTGTCATCCCTATGGCAAAGACATTCGGCCTGATAAACCGACCGCCCTGGATTTGCAGGATTTCGCCACTGCCGATTGGCTTATCCGACTTTTCGATCAGTTGCGCGACGAGAAAAGTCTGGAAGCCCAGGTACTGCCGCAAATGGCCAGTTACGTTCGCCGCGAACTCGAACGAGCTCAGCGTGCCGACGCCAAAGCCAAGGCCTCCGGTGAACTTCCTACCGCAGAACAGGAATTGCAAGAGGATTGGCGGCGCATCGCCGAATGGCTGGCCAGTCACCCACGCCGAACGGTACCTTCAGACGAACCCGAGCTTCACGAGTTGGAACAGAAGGAGCCGACTTTTGTGCAGGGCTACCGGGCTTTTGAAAAACGGTGCATGAGGTGCCACACGTATAACGGTACCGGCGGCGGGGATGTTAACGGCCCTGATCTGACAGGTTATGGTGACGCCGATTGGTTGCGGGGTTTGCTGCACGCTCCTTTTGATCGCCAGTATTACGGTCCGGCCATGGTACGCTGGTCGCGCGTTCCCAAGGAACGCATCTGGATGCCGGCTTTCCGCGATAACGAAGGGATTCACGCGGGCTTATGGCAACGCGACTGGCAACGCACACTGGAAGAGCTCGAACGTTTGATTCCCGAAGATTCGCCGGATCGGGATAAACGAATCGCGGTCTTGCGGGATGCGTGTCGGGTAATGCAGTTGAACGACGTCGAAAGAGAATTGATCATCCGCTTTATACTGAGAGACGATCGGCCCGTATTTGGCGGAGAACCGATCAGCCCTTGACGCGATGTCAAAGCCGGTAGAGGCGACACTTCCTCTTTATTGCGGCTCGGAAGTGTTAACGGGCCAGGTTTTCAGGTACTGGTCAAACGAACTTCCGGCGAAAATACCGCGAAGCACCTCCTGGGCACGGGAGATGTTCGGGTCATCTGGTCTGGTAACCAGAACCAGCCCCACCAGCAAAGTCATCAGCACTCCCAGGGTGACTCCCAACCTGGCGTCGTTCGGCATCAGGGTAGCCTTTCAGTCCAGAAAAAGATTGCAGACCGATCCTTGCGTTTGCTAGGAGAATCTGGCAAAATCAGCACAGATGGTAATCGCCTTGCTGACCGCTCAACTGGCAGTGCTGGCCACCAGCGGCAGGGCGACGGATGCCAGATGGCCATTCGATTCCGGCTGATCAGCATTCTCACCGGCATCGGATGCAGGCTCAGCCAGCACGTTGTCCACCAGGTAGTATAGCAGCTCGCGCAGGGAGTCAGGCTGAATCTCATCCGCGACCGCTTCCGCACGGGCACGATGTTTGTCCACGAGTTGCCTGGCACGAGCGAAAACACCGGCCCGTTCAAACAATCTCCGCACCGTGGCCAGACGGTCCACGCTGTCCCGTTGTTCTTTGAGCAATCTGAGCAAGCGTAGCCGCTCTTCGCCGGTGAGCGTTTCCAGCGCCAGCGCCAGAAGCACGGTAGGCCGAGCACTCAGTATATCCTGCCCGGCGAGCAGTTTGTTATCTCCATCGCCTTGCCAATCCTGCAAATCGTTGAGAATCTGAAAAGCTACACCGAGATGCCGACAAAACTCGGCGACGGGTTTTTCGTAATGTTCGACAGGCCCAGCCAGACGCAGACCGGCATACAGGGCTGCCTCGAACGCTGGGGCGGTTTTCAAGGCATAAATCTTCAGAGCATCCAGCGGCGTCAGGGTTTTATCTCTGGCATCTCGCCAAGCCAGTTCTGCACCCTGGCCTTCCGATAATTTCATGTGGGCTTCTGCCAGCTTGTGCAAAATATCACTGCAAGCAGCCGGTTCCACTTCGTTTCGTGCCCGAGCGGCTAACCGGTAGCCTAGGCCGATCAAATAATCGCCGACGTTGATTGCCGTGGCTACTCCGTATTGCCGGTGCAATGTCTCCTGGCCGTAACGATAGCAGTCGTCGTCCTCAATGTCATCGTGCACCAGGGATGCCTTATGGAAAACTTCGATGGCCAGAGCAATCCGCTTGACAGCTGGCGGCAGGTAAGAGGTGTCATTCTCCGACACCGCGCGGCCGCCCTGGAGCGCATCGTAAGCTGCCAGGGTGATGAATGGGCGGAAGCGTTTGCCTCCCTGACGCAGCCAGTCATAAGCAATCGTCTCGGTCAGCCCCAGGGGATCGCCGGACGATTGCCCCGCGCCGGTGCGAATTCGCGGTGCCAGCATTTCCAGTTCACCGTTGAACAATTCGTTAGCCGCTCGCAATAACGGCAGATAACTGCGGGTTCTGGTAGCCGGCGGGGCAGTGTGCAGCGCAATGACTTCCTGCACCCAGTGCACATCTACCGAGGTATTTTTGCAATTGGAAGACAAAAGCGGTACGGCCAGCGCGGGCACCTGTACCTGCAGCACTTTATCCAGCGCTTTTTCCAGCACATTCAGACAGGCGACGCCAACAATCCCGTCCACATGGCCGCTCAAGATGATTTTGAGCACAATCGGAGTCCCTTCGGCAACCAGGACCTTGTAACCCAGTTCTTCGGCACGGGTTTTGAAATCGGCAATCGTGCATGCCCCGCATTTACGGCAATCCAGACCGAATTCATCGTAATCTGCCGGGCAACCTTCTGCATGTTTCAAACAATGCGGCAGCAGCAGCAATCGTTTGGAAAAATCCACTGCCATCAGTTGCTCTCGCCAGAACTCGTTGGAAAGACAAACCGCGGTAAAACCCAGATACTGCTCCCCCAAGCCCATGCGCTGCAACAAATCCTGCGACCATTGCTGTAACTGTGTCCGTGTCAGCGCTTTGCTGCGATCTACGTTTGCCAGATATTCTTTAGCAGCGGACTTGATGCGCTCGCGCAGGGCCAGGGTTTCCGGAATAACCTTCCAGCCAGCCGTGCTGACCGGCGGACTTTTTACAGTTGCGGCAGGCGAAGCGGCCAGCGCAGATGCGGTTAGCGTATCCACGGGGCAGGTTCCTTTCAGGCTGGTCGGCGTCTGGGCAGGCGCACCGTCAGCACATGGGCCTATCGGCTGCCATGAGCGATGGTGCCGGTGCAGCGCCGAATTTCTTTGCAATTCGGTTGTCCGGCCTGATGTGGCACTGTTTGGCTATTCGCGACACTAGCAACTACTGATATGAAAAAGGCAGGTGCAAGGCACGCCTCAGGGCCTGAGTGGCAAAAATGGTCGGATAGAGTCGCTCGTAGTACCAGAGTCGGGCGAAGTATAAGCCGATGGGCGCTGGAGTGAGCTGGTCTGTTTCCACACATTCCACGAGCCAGACCAGACCGCGGTGAATGCTGGCGGAAACGAGCCATTCGCCCTGCTTTTTGGGGACTGCCAGCAGCCAGGCGAGCAAGGCATCGGTAGCCAGTGCCGTCTCTTCGACAGTTCCTGGCAAGCCGCGATCACCGCCCCAGCTGCCATCGCGATTCTGTGCTGCAAGCAACCATTGCACAGCTCGCCGTGCCGGTTCGCTGTCCGCCAGACGCCAGGCCAGCAAGCCATGCAAGACCCTGGCCGTGCCATACGTGAGGTTCGCTTCTTCGGGAGCCAGCTCATTGCCAAACCAGAGCGGTTGCCAGGCCCCATTCGCCTGCTGTTGCGCCAGCAGGAAACGCAAGCCTTTGTGCGCCGCTGCGACCATGCGGGCGATCACCTGACTTGCCAGCACCCGAACGCTGGCATCCGCGGCTAACCGCCAGCGCCGTACTCGCGGTGCCCAGCTCGCCAGTGCGCGCAGAGCATGTGCTGTCAAATCGCTGGCACTCCGGTCAAACGGTAATCGGCCCCATCCCCGACAGAAAGTCGGCCAGCCACCATCGCGATTTTGCAGGTCGAGGAGCCATTTCAAACCCAGTAGCACCGTTTCCGCGTGAGCGTCAGCGAGAGTCTCGGGCAACAGTTCTGCCAGTGCCAGCAATGCTCCGGAGGTATCGTCGGCATCGGGCACACTTCCGCTCAAGTGCGACCAGCCCCACCCGCCAGGTTCCGCTCCTGTGTAAGGATGCCTGCGCCGCACCTGTTGCTGCAACAGCCATTGTCGCGTAGCCTCTGGATCGGCCAGATTGTCCGCACCCAGAGCGACAACACTCAGAGTGGTGAGCCAGACCGAGAGATTGGAATCAATGGGCCAGCTACCGTCCCTGCGAACACTGTTCAGGAGAAACGCGATGCCGTTTCGACAAACCGGATGCTGTGCATGACCGCAACTTGCCAGAGCCATGACCACGAACGCGGTCAGGGGCACCGCTTCGAGGAAGCCGCCACTGGTCGGTTGCAATCGCCGTAATCGGTTCAGCGTCGGCTCAACGGCCCACTTTCTCCAGAGCTGACCCCGGCGGTGATACATGACCGCCTGGCCTATAGCAATCAGTGCCGGCAACGCATAGCTGACCACCGGTAAACGCGCGAATCGGTACCAGGACTGCGGCAAGACCGCCAGCTCAAAGGGTAAATGCGGTACTTGCTCCCACGGTATCAAACCCGCCAGCGCTGCGTTCATCAGGATTGGCACGGAGAAGGTTCGGTCTGAACCGTATCTGCGTCGCACCGCTTCAGCATGAGCCAGGGCTCCGGGGCCGCAGATACGGTCGAGATACGCAGTGGCTGCTTTATCCGCCGCGATCGACGCCATCCCGGAATCGGCACCTAACCACGGTTGGGCCAGCTGCAACGCCGCCCGAACCAGCATCGTCGTCGAAATATTGCCGCGACTGCACGGGGTATCACCCCAGCTTCCATCGTCTCGCTGAGTGTCAAGTAACCAGCGAACTCCGTGGTCAACGCGCTGCCGCAATACTGCCGCGGCAGCATGGCTTTTCTGTCCCCAGATGCTGAGAGCCGATACTGCCGTGGCTGTGCTCAGTGCCGAACTCGCCAACTCGCCAACCCAGTATCCTTCTGGTAGCTGCTCATCCACAAGACGCCGCACCAGTCGTCGGTAAGCCTGCAGCAGACGCTCGCGGTCCAGCTTTGGCGTCAATGCGGTTACCCTCACGAAACCGAGCCGGTTGGTTGTTCGACGATTTCGTAAGTCCGCCGGTTACAGCCCTCCTGGTGCCGCAACGCCAGCTGATAAAGGCGCTCTCCCGTCGGCGTAGGATAGCGACCGGTGATGCAGGCCTGGCACAGACGGTTAGCATCCATACCAATGCACCGCGCCACAGCTTCGATCGGCAGATAGAGCAAACTGTCCGCTCCCAATTCCGCCGCCATGCGTTGCAGTTCTTCCAGGGTTGGCCGAAGGCTTTGCAGATGTTTCGGGGCGAACAGTTCGTTCACCGTGGACATATCAATGCCGTAAAAACATGGGGCGACGATGGGCGGACAGGCCACGCGAACGTGAATTTCTCTGGCTCCGCCCCGACGACGCATCTCCTGCAGAAGTGCCTTCATCGTGGTGCTGCGAACAATCGTGTCTTCCACCAGTAAAACGCGCTTGCCTTCCAGAACTTCCCGCAACGGGGTGTATTTCATCCGCGCTCGCGTCGCCCGATCTTCGCCTTGGATGAAGGTTCGGCCGACATAGCGGTTGCGCATCAGGCCTTCAACCGAGGGCAAGCCCAGCTCATAAGCCATCGCATCCGCGGCGGCTTTACCGGTATCCGGAACGGGCACGACTATCGTGTTGCTGTCCAGCGGCACCAGACCGAGTCGTTTCTCCTGCCAGGCCAGTTCGCGTCCCAGGGCACATCGCACGCTGTACACACCGCGGCCTTCAATGCTGCTTGCGGCATTGGCGAAATAAATCCATTCGAAGAAACAATGGGCTGTCGTCTTGCTGCGGGCGAAGTATTCCAGGCGAACCTCGTTGTCCTGGATGATGATCATCTGCCCGGGTTCAACATCGCGGATATCGGTAAAACCGAGATTACTGAGGGCAACGCTTTCACTGGCGGCAGCGAAAAGCGGGCCGTCTATCGCATACACCAGCGGGCGAAAACCCAGCGGATCCCGCGCCACTACCATGTCGCCTCGTGCGTTGAGATAAACGATGTTGTAGGCTCCTTCGAAGCGCTGGCTCAGATTGTGGAACACTTCCACCAGGTCCGGTTCCTGGTCGCCGCGCAGCTCGTAACTGAGATAGTGCATGATCACTTCCGTGTCCGTATCGCGGGTCAGATGATAATCCCGCTGCGACAACAACTCGTTTTTCAACTCCTGGTAGTTGGCCAGCTGACCGTTGAAAGCGAAGCTGAACCATTTCCATCGGCAACCGTGATAGCGCTGGAACGGCTGGGCGTAACTTTTTTTATCGCTGCCGCAGGTGGCGTAACGCACATGCCCGATGGCTGCATACCCGGCATACTGCTGCATCAGCGACTCGAACTTGCCGCGATGGTTCAGCCGCAGTGCCTCGATCACCGTGCCGATGTCTTTGTAGGTATCGAGCAATTTCTCGCGGTGGGGATTGAAGGTGGTGATTCCTGCGGCCAGTTGACCGCGATTCTGCAAATCCAGCAACATGCGCGGCATGAGGCGTACGATTTGTTCACGACCACCCGGAGGGGCGAGCGCACTGCGTTCCGGTCGGTCGAGATAATACAGGGCTGCAATGCCGCACTCGTGCTGCAGGCAAAGCATAGACGTTTCCCGTGAGGGCGCTGGTCTCCGCGTGAAATTATATTGGCCACACGCCAATTCGCTGTCGGTTGTTCTCCAGGCTGTTCCTGGCCAGACCGCAAACCCGTTCACTACGCTTACTACAACAGCATCCGATATCGGCACCAGGAAGCTGGCCCCACAGAGAAATTTTCCACTAAAGTATCAAGCAAGGCTATGAAAATCTGGCTTCTGGGAAATGGTGCCCGGCCCGGTGTCGCCGAATGGGCGGAGCGCATCCGCGCTTTACTGGGAGAACGGGTCACCGTCTTCGACCTGACAGGGCAAGCTGATCTGGCACAGTCAGAGGCGGACGTCGCACTGGTGATCGGCGGCGACGGTGCCATTCTCCGCGCTGCCAGGCAAATGGCTTATCGTCAGCGTCCGGTTCTCGGTTTGAATCTGGGTCGGCTTGGGTTTTTAGCCGAGGTGTCGCCGCAGGAATTTCTGCAACATCCGGAACAGTTCCTCGCTGGCCAATTCAGCGTGTCGCGGCATGTGATGTACGAATGCACGGTCACCTCACCCGCCGACCAGCGCACTATCCTGGGATTGAACGAGATTGTCATTTACCACGGCCCGCCATTTCATCTGATTGAAATTGAGCTGTACGTCGAGGAGGAACTGGCCGCCCGTTATAGCGGCGATGGTTTCATTTTGAGCACGCCCATCGGTTCCACCGGACATAATCTTTCCGCCGGAGGGCCGATCCTGCATCAGGAACTGGCGGCCTTCGTCGTAACCTACATTTGTCCGCACATGCTGACCAACCGCTCTCTCGTCGATCGTGCCGACAAATCCTACCGTATCCGCGTTCCTCGCTGCGGTCCGGGAACTACTTTGATTTTGGACGGGCAGGAAATTGTGCCGCTTTCGCCTCAGCACACAATCACTGTGCGTCAGGCACCGGTCTGGTTTCAGCTGGTTCACTTGCCTGGTCGCAGCTATTATCGTACTCTCCGCGACAAATTGCACTGGAGTACGCCACCAGGACAGCATTAGAGGAGTAGGCCATGCTCAGCCGTAAATTCACCCTGTGTCTAGCCGCTACGCTGCTGGTCGTCCAGTCCGCGCGAGCTGAAGATCGCCCGCCGAACATCGTGCTGATCCTTGCCGACGACCTGGGCTGGGCGGACCTGAGTTGCTACGCTCCGTCGCTGTGGCAAACGCCCAATCTCGACCGCCTGGCTCAGCAGGGTATCCGCTTCACCCACGCCTACGCCGCCAGTTGTGTCTGTTCGCCGACACGAGCCGCCCTGATGACCGGCCGGCATCCCGCACGCCTGCACCTGACCACCTTCCTACCGGGACGCAAAGATTTCCCCGATCAGAAACTGTTGCAGCCGACCATTCGCCAGCAATTGCCGCCGGAAGAAATCACCCTCGCCGAAGTGTTGAAAAAACGGGGTTACGTCTGCGGCCATTTCGGCAAGTGGCACCTCGGCGAAGGGCCAATGGTCAACCCACTCGCTCAGGGCTTCGACGTCTATAAAGGTTCCGCCGGTCGCTATTTCAACTTCAAAGGCCCCAACCTCGTCGCCCGTTCGGAGAAGGACTACCTTACCGACCGCCTGACCGAAGAAGCGGAACGCTTCCTCGAAGAAAACCGCTCCCGGCCATTCTTCCTGTACCTGCCCCATTTCGCTGTGCACATCCCGTTGCAGGCTAAGGAAGAACTGCTCGCCTTCTACCAGAAGAAAGCCGAGTCGGCGCCGGCCGAATTGTTGCGGAAGAATCCCTATTACGCCGCCGTGTTGCACAGCCTGGATGAAAGTGTGGGCCGCATCTTGCAGAAACTTGACGACTTGAAACTGACCGAGAACACCGTGGTGATTTTCACGTCCGATAACGGCGGGCTGTCGGTCAAAGAAGGGCCGAACACGCCAGCCACCTCCAATGCTCCGTTGCGAGCCGGCAAAGGGCATCTCTATGAAGGTGGCATTCGGGTACCGCTGTTGGTTCGCTGGCCGGGTGTGGTCAAGCCAGGGCGGGTCTGTTCGACACCGGTTCGCACCGAGGACCTGTTCCTGACCCTCGCAGAACTTGCTGGTGCCGAGTTGCCCAAAGACCGCGAACTGGACGGTGTCAGCCTGTTGTCTCTGTTGCGCGGTCAAAGCGAATCCTTGCCACGCGAGTGCCTCTACTGGCACTTTCCGCATTACAGCAACCAGGGCGGCCAGCCCAGCGGTGCGATTCGGAGTGGCGACTGGAAGTTGATCGAGTTTTTCGAGGATGGCCGACTCGAATTGTACAACCTGCGCACCGACGAAGCGGAACAGCACAATGTCGCCGACAAGCATCCCCAATTGCGGGACAAACTCCATCGTCAACTGGTGGAGTGGCGTCAGCGTCTGCAGGTGCAGATGCCCCAACCCCGCCCGAAGAATTGATCGCCAGTCGCCCACACGTAAACTTGTGCACGCCAGTTACGCGCTGGCGACTGCATTTTGGTGAGCCCTCGACAAGTCAGAGGCGTGCCGCGACAGTAACAGAAATGATGCGAGGCCTGTATCGTGGTCGCGGCAACATACAGCGTCAACGGCACGAGAAGGTGGTTGGTTGAAAAAAGAGCACGAGATCAGACTCAGGCTCTGTCATATCGCAGGGGGACTTGCAATGCGTTTCAGTAGAACACTGCTCTGGCTGCTTGCGTCATTGGTAATGGCTCTAGCTGCGCGAGCTGAAGATCGCCCGCCGAACATCGTGCTGATCCTTGCCGACGACCTGGGCTGGGCGGACCTGAGCTGTTATGCCCCGTCGCTGTGGCAAACGCCGAATCTCGACCGCCTGGCTCAGCAGGGTATCCGTTTCACCCACGCCTACGCCGCCAGTTGTGTTTGTTCGCCGACGCGAGCCGCACTGATGACCGGCCGGCATCCCGCACGCCTGCACCTGACAAACTACCTGCCGGGTCGTAAAGACGCCCCTGACCAGAAACTGTTGCAGCCGAGTATTCGCCAGCAATTGCCGCCTGAAGAAATCACCCTCGCCGAAGTGCTGAAAAAACGCGGATACGTCTGCGGCCATTTCGGCAAGTGGCACCTCGGCGAGGGGCCAGCGGTCAACCCGCTCGCCCAGGGCTTCGATGTTTACGTAGGGTTTGACCAAGGTTCCTCCCCAGGCGGCTATTTCAACTTCAAAGGTTCCAACCTCGTTGCTCGTTCGGACAAGGACTACCTTACCGACCGCCTGACCGAAGAAGCGGAACGCTTCCTCGAAGAAAACCGCTCCCGGCCGTTTTTCCTGTACCTGCCCCATTTCGCCGTGCACATGCCCCTGCAGGCTAAGCAGGAACTGCTCGCTCTTTACCAGAAGAAGGCCAAATCTGCGCCGGCCGAGTTGTTGCGGAAGAATCCCTCTTACGCCGCCGTTTTGCACAGCCTGGATGAAAGTGTGGGCCGCATCTTGCAGAAACTTGACGAGTTGAAACTGACCGAGAACACCGTGGTGATTTTCACGTCCGATAACGGCGGGCTGGCAGAAAAAAGATGGCCAGCCACCTCCAACGCTCCGTTGCGAGCCGGCAAAGGGCATCTCTATGAAGGCGGCATTCGGGTACCGCTGTTGGTTCGCTGGCCGGGTGTGGTCAAGCCAGGGCGGGTCTGTTCGACACCGGTTCGCACCGAGGACCTGTTCCCGACCCTCGCAGAAATTGCCGGTGCCGAGTTGCCCAAAGACCGCGAACTGGACGGTGTCAGCCTGTTGTCCCTGTTCCGCGGTCAGAGTGAGACTCTTCCACGCGACTGCATGTACTGGCACTATCCGCATTATCACTATAGCAGCAGAGAAGGCGGCCAGCCCAGCGGTGCGATTCGGAGTGGCGACTGGAAGTTGATCGAGTTTTTCGAGGATGGCCGGCTCGAATTGTACAACCTGCGCACCGACGAAGCGGAACAGCACAATGTTGCCGACAAGCATCCCCAGTTGCGGGACAAACTCCATCGTCAACTGGTGGAGTGGCGTCAGCGGCTGCAGGTGCAGATGCCCCAACCCCGCCCGAAGAATTGATCGCCAGTCGCCCGCGCTTGTCGTGCTTCAACGAAGTGGATGTCGCTACGTAGAGTGCTGCTTGAACAGTCGACCGCACCCCCACCACCGTACAAGCGCGAATTTCCGTTTTGTCTGGCATAGCCCTGCACCAAACCCAACGCAGGCATGCCAGTCCTACTTGGTGTACGACAAGTGTTCGCTGCACAACGCTTGTGTTGTGTCGCGATGGCGCTGGACCAACCAGGAGCGGCGGGCGTTAGCCCGCCGTGTTTCGCTGACGCGACTGCTACAGTGTAGATTTTCCACAGCCTGACCACAAAACCTCAGGTGAGTGCTGGAGTTACCAGCTATCCCGGATTTGGCAAGCTCGGCTCGGACACAACCTTGCAGCCACTGCCAGGATTATTGGAAATCAAAATGGTGGCATCACCCTTATCCGCCGGGAGTGCCGCTGCAATCCTCATCTGGATCGCCGATTTGCGAGAGCCGACACATACTCAGGATGCGGTAACCGAATAAGCCGAAGTCGTGCACGGCCTGTCCAGACGGATGCCTTACGTCAACCGGAATTTCTGCGGTCTGGCTTCCGGATACTTCACGCGAGCGTGATACAGGGCAATCAAACTTTTCGTCAGGCTATCCTCGATTTGCCGCAATTCGGTGAGTGTCAGGCCACTGTCATCGAACTGGCCATCGAGCAATCGTTTGAGCACAATCTCATGAACGAGCTTTTGCAGACTGCCCGGGGACGGCTCAGCGAGAGCGCGAGCGGCACCTTCAACGGCATCGGCGAGCATAACGATCCCGGCTTCGCGGGTCTGCGGTTTCGGACCGGGATAACGGAAATTGGCCTCCAGACTCCCGGCAACGTGCCGAGAATCAGGGGAGCTGCCGGTTTGCTGGTGTTCTGGAGGCTGCTGGGTCGCGGTCATCGCTATCGTACCGGTCTCGCTAATGGTCGGCGATACTGCCGAGTTCTGTCCATCGGAAGCAGTATTGGCCAGGCTCAGCGGCGGGTTTTGAACCGTCTTGGCCTGCTCCTCCGACGGGATCGGTTTCGACGACCGCCCCGATTCCAGACATTGCCGTAAAGCCTGACGATAAAAATACTCCACCAGTGTTGTGCCGTGGTGTTGTTCGATCATGTCGAGGATGGGCCTGGGCAAACGGTATTGCTGACCGAGAGCCACGCCGTCTTTGACGTGGCTGATGATGATCAGAGCACTCATCGCCGGCGCCAGTCCGAGATGGCGATTTTCGCCGGTTTGATTTTCGACGAAATAATGGGGCTTGAGCATTTTGCCGATGTCGTGGAAACAGGAGCCAACGCGACACAACAGTGGATTGGCACCAATACGTTCTGCAGCCGCCTCAGCGAGAGTCGCTACGGTCATGCTGTGGGTGTAAGTGCCGGGGGCTCGACGCAGCAATTCCTGCAACAGCGGATGACTGAGATCGGCTAACTCCAGCAGGCTGATGTCGGTCACCACGCCGAAGAGTTTTTCCACAAACGGCAACAGTCCCGTCAGGCACAGACCGGCCAGGAGGCTGTAAAAGAATCGCCGGGCCGCGTCCCAGGCCATCAGCGTCCAGGTTTGCTCCGTCAGGAGTCCCACCGCAATCGTCATAGCGGCAAAAACAATGCCGGCCCAGAAGCTAACAACCACCAGTTGCGAGCGTGTGCGTACGCGGCGCAGCATCAAGACGCACGTGATCAGACCGCTGGCCAGCACGACAAATTGTCGTTCCAGCGTTGCCCCGTTCGCCAGGGTCACCATCAGTGCCAGCGACACCACTACCAGAAATGCCAGCCCCTGGGGAATGGCCAGGCTCAGAATCATCGCCAGCATCACCAGAGGCAACACCGCAGCATACCAGGGAGCCTGTCCGAATAGCACACCCAGCCCGGCGCCAAGAACCACACTGGCACAAACAAGCACCAGCTTTCGGGTCTCGTAAGCAAAAGCCGGACAATAACGCCAGGTGCAAACAGCCAGCAGGGCCGTTACGGCTGCGGTGATCAAAAACACGCCGAACCAGTGCCGCAGGTGATCGTGCAGGGTCAATGTGCGCAGGTATGCGAGATGTTCCGCCCGTAACAGGGCGAGTTGTTTTTCCGTGATGGGTTGCCCGGCGGGAACCAGCACACTTCCCTGGGGATATTCATGGTCATCCAGGCTTCGGAAATCCAGCCGGGCCAGAATCGCTCGGGGATAAATTTCACCTTCGCGGAAGGGAAATGGCGGCCCCCAGAAGTTGCCGCCAGCGTTGACCACCAGACTCACGGCCAGGGCAGTAGCGGCAAGCAAAAACAACCGTCCGAACAACCAGCGCCGGAGTGGGCGAGAAGAACCTCGGCCCATTGGTCTGAAGCCCGGCCAGCGTTCTGACCGGACCCATCGCCGCACGTTGTTACTGAACATTTCCCGGTCAATTCCCTATGCCGCTTCGTGGCGAGCATTCGCTGAGCTTCCCGGTCGCAGCGTCCGTGCCCTGGCACTGGCCACGAAAGCCGTTACTCGGTTCGCTTCTTGCGGGGCGGTTCCTGTTCATAGGCGTGCACGATTTTCTGCACCAGCGGATGGCGTACTATGTCCTTTTGTCCCAATTCCACAATAGCAATCCCTTCGATTCCCCGCAAGCGCTGGATGGCGTCAATCAAACCGCTGGGCTGGCTTTTGGGCAAGTCCACTTGCGTAATATCGCCGGTGACGATAATCTTGGAACCCAGCCCCATGCGTGTCAAAAACATGCGCATCTGGGCCACGGTGGCATTTTGCCCCTCGTCGAGGATGATGACCGCCTGGTTGAGCGTTCGCCCACGCATATAAGCGAGCGGACAAATCTCAATGACGTCATTCTCCATATACCGGCGGACACGCTCCGGATCGATCATGTCTTCGAGAGCATCCAGCAGGGGACGCAAGAACGGGTTGACCTTAGCAGCAATGTCGCCCGGTAGATAACCCAGCCGTTCTCCGGCTTCGACTGCTGGTCGGCACAAAACAATTCGCTTGGCGTTGCCGGTCTTGAGGCAGTGCACTGCCATGGCTACGGCTAGATACGTCTTGCCTGTCCCGGCCGGGCCAATGCACAGCACCACAGGATTCTCCTGCATGGCCCGGACATAGTAGGCCTGACCGTCGGTGCGTGGCCGAACGTTCCGCATGCCCAGTGCCGGACTGCTCTCCGTCGCCAATTCGCTGCCGCCGCTGCGAACCAGGTCGAGCACGGTGCGGACGTCGGCCAGACTTACCGGCCCCTGCTGGCCCATTTGCCGCAATTGCTCGAACACGCGCTGGGCGGTGTGCACCTGTTCTTCGGTTCCTTCGATTTGCAAAGTGTGCTCCCGCGGAATCAGGCGCACCCCCAAGACTTCCCGAACCAGGCGAACGTTTTGGTCCCGGCTACCGAGCACGCGAACGATCTCGTCGCGGTTGGCAAACTCGATGATTTTTTCCGCCATGTCTAGCTGTGCTACCTCCTTTCTCCCAGGCAGAAGTTCACGCCTCTTCTGAGCGCTGTATTCTATAGCTGCCGACCAATCGAGAGAGCCAGCCAGCTCACGGGCGCACTCAGCAATAAAGAATCCACGACGTCGAGGACACCTCCGAGGCCGGGCATGTAGCTGGAAGTGTCCTTGACCTGGCGTTCGCGCTTGACCAGTGACTCGGCCAGGTCGCTGTACTGAGCGACGATGCCGACCACCGCCGCTGACACCAGTGCCACCGGCCAGGAGAGCAGAGGTTGTCCGGTGTGGTAACGACACATTTCAGCGATGGCCAGGCCGATCAGAATTGAGCCCACAAGACCGGCAAGAGCTCCTTCCCAGGTTTTCTTGGGGCTGAGGACAGGTGCCAGTTGATGCCGACCCAACCACGATCCGCCGAAATACGCAGCCATGTCGCCGACTTTCGGAACGAAAATGCCGAACGCTAACGCCCATAGTCCCAAATCGCTTGCGGAGGTGATGCCAGTCACCGTTTCTTCGCCAAGCCAGCGTAATCGTAGCAGAAAACCGGGAGCCACGCCGAGCCACACCAGAGCCAGTGCGCCCAGTGCCAAACGCTGAATCGCTCCTTCTTTCCCGACAAAGCGAGCCATCTCCGCCAGAAATCCGACGAGCAGCACCAGGGCGGTTACCAGGAGCACAACGGTTGCCGATCCGCCCCATCCCGACGGCAGTGCCAGCCCCTGCGGTATCCAGTTGGCCAGCAGCAGAGCAATTACGCCGCCGTCCATCCACCATCCCGGTGGTCGCGGTTCCGGAAAAATTTGCCGTAACTCCCGGCTCGCCAGCCAGCCAAAGCCAATCGTCGTCACCGCCAGAAACGGATACCACGGTGCCCAGTAGCGATCGAACACCAGAACGGCGACGGCGAGCAACAGGAGCAAGCTTCCGATCAGCAGTCGCGGAGCCAGGCTTTGCCAACGTTGCCGCGGTTGGTTCACGGACAAGGCAACCCTCCAAACCGTCGCTGCCTTTGTGCGTAATCGCGCAGGGCTAGGTAAAAATCCTCGCGGGTAAACTCCGGCCAGCACTTGGGCGTAACATGCAGTTCGGCATACGAAATCTGCCAGAGCAGGAAATTACTGAGCCGCATCTCGCCGCTGGTGCGGATCAGCAAATCGGGATCGGGCATGCCCGCGGTGTACAGAGCGTTGTGGATGGTTTCCTCGGTAATGTCGTCGGGATCGAGCTGACCGTCGCGCACCTGTCGGGCCAGTTTGCGAAAAGCGTCGGTGAGTTCTGCCCGGCCGCCGTAATTCAACGCCAGGCAGAGCACCAGCCCGGTATTGTGCCGGCTCACCTGACGATTGATGTCCAGTTCACGGCGAACCTGGGCCGGCAGCGCGTCGAGTCGGCCAATGGCGGTGAAGCGGATATTCTGCTCCAGAATCTCCTGCCGCTCTTCGCGGAGATACTGCTCCAGAAGCAGCATCAAAAATTCCAGTTCGCTGCGTGGCCGTTTCCAGTTCTCCACGCTCAGACAATACAGGGTCAGCTGCTGCAGACCGAGCCGACAGGACTCCTCGACCACGGTACGCACACTCTGCACCCCGCGTCGGTGTCCCTCGATGCGAGGTAATCCCTGACGGCGTGCCCAGCGACCATTACCGTCCATGATGATTGCGACATGGCGTGGCAACTGCTCTGGTGCCAACCCAAGCTCGGCCAGGTTGACCTGTGCTTGTGCCATAACCAGCCGCCTCAGCATTCTCGAATAGTCTGCTCAGGTTGCGGGCCAACGGAAATGTAGCGAATCGGCAAGCCGACCAGTTCGCTGAGCCGATCCAGATACTGCCGCGCTTCCCGGGGCAGGTCGGCCAGACGGCGGACACCGGACAATTCCGATTTCCAGCCGGGCCAGCGTTCATAGACGGGACGGCAGCGTTCCAGTCGGTAAGCCTCGCCGACCAGCTCGCCGATACGCTCCCCATCCAGATCATAAGCCACGCAAATGGCCAGTTCGTCCAGACCGGTAAGCACATCCAGTTTCATGATGGCCAGTTCGTCGGCAGCACTGATGCGTGCGGCGTAGCGAACAGCAACGGCATCGAACCAGCCACAACGCCTGGCCCGACTGGTGACCGTTCCGTATTCCTGGCCGCGCCGCCGAATATACTCCCCCGTCGCGTCGGACAATTCCGTAGGAAACGGCCCAGCCCCGACCCGCGTCGTGTACGCTTTCACCACGCCGACCACACGCTCCAGATACCGTGCCGGAAAGCCTGTTCCGCTCCATAGTCCCGTGGTCGAACTGTTGGAGCTGGTTACATACGGATACGTGCCATGGTCCACATCCAGCAGGCTTCCCTGAGCGGCTTCGAAAAGCAATCGTTTACCGGATTCGTAAGCATGGTGGAGCAGCCCGACGGTGTCGCGGATAAACGGACGCAGACGCTGGCCATACTCAGCATACGTTGCCGCTAGCTGCTCCGGATTCCAATCTGTTGCGGCAGTGGTCAGCTCAGGCGAAACGGCTTCCGGCTTGCTCGATCGCTGCCCGGTGCTCGCCTCACGCAAGGCAGACAAATGCCGCTGTTTGCGAGGCAGAATTTCCCTGAGCCGGCGATAGAGATGGTCGGCGTCCAGCAGTTCGCCGACGCGAATGCCACTATTGCGACCGACTTTGTCCTGATAACAGGGGCCGATCCCCCGGCCGGTAGTGCCAATCGGCTGACTGGCTCCCGCGTCGTTGAGGCGATCCTCGGCCTGATGGTAAGGGAAAACGACATGAGCACGGTCGCTCAGCACCAGGCGGCTTTCCGCCTCAATCCCCGCCTGACGCAACGATTCCAGTTCCTGCAACAGCTGCGGCGGATAAACCACCACGCCGTTGGCTATCACCCCGAGCACATGCGAATGCAGCAAGCCGGATGGCAACAGCGAGAATTTAAAGTGCTGGCCGTTGCGAACCACGGTGTGTCCAGCATTGGCACCGCCGTTGTAACGGATCACCAGATCGTGTTCCTCGCTGAGCAGGTCGACGATTTTCCCTTTCGCCTCGTCGCCCCACTGCAGACCCACCACACACGTACAGCGACTGGGCCGGAGTAGTTCTGCCATCTTCTCCTTCCGCTCAATTTCTCGACTCACCGATGGAGCGTCCATTGCGGATCGCTGCTGAGGCAAGGTTCAGCGTGGCCGACGCGGTGCCTGTAACGGCGGCCGTTCGCTGAGCTTGACTTTCAGCGTATGAAATTTCAGTTCTCTGCTGCGGTGATCCAGCCGTGCGACTTCCACCAGCACTTCCGTCCCCGGCGGGGTATCCATAATCCAGCGGCGAAGTTGCTCGGCACTGGGCACCTCTTTACCGTTGAGACGAACGATAATGTCGCCCCGTTGAACGCCAGCGCGATCGGCAGCTTCGTGGGGCACCACTTCCACGATGAGGACTCCGCTGGTCAGCTTGAGCTGGTCGCGCACTGGCTCCGACAAATCTTCCAAAGCCACTCCCAGAAAACCGCGCTGTACCTTATGGGGCGGTTGAATGAGCGGATCGAGGATTTTTCGAACCGTTTCGACCGGAATAGCCAGACCCACGCCGGCAAACTCGCCCGTGCCGCTCAGGATAGCCGTATTGATCCCGATTACTCGCCCCTGCATATCGAGCAGTGGACCGCCAGAATTGCCGGGATTGATCGCGGCGTCGGTCTGGATCATTTCCACGTCGGACAGCTCGCCGATGCGAGTTCGTCCCACGGCACTCACCACGCCCACAGTCACGCTTTGCCGCAAACCAAACGGACTGCCGATGGCCACCACCCAGTCACCGACGGCATAAGAACCGTCCGGCGCCAGTTCTGCCACTACCAGGTCCGGTACGTCTTTAACTGAAATTTCCACCACCGCCAGATCGGTGGGCGGATCCGTATAAACTTGCTCCTTGTCGGCGTAAAGGCGCTTGCCCGAAGGCAGGATCACCTCGAAGCGATCTCCCTCCTGGACAACGTGGTTGTTGGTGAGCACGAAAGCGACATCGTCCTGTCGGCGAACGATGACACCGGAGCCTTCACCGCGAGGAATCGGAATTGTCTCGATCACACCGGGCCGGAGTCGTTGCTGCGCAACAAATGCCCGCACGGTGACTACAGCCGGTGCCGCTTTCTTGACCACCTCCCGCACGGGGGGACTGACGATGGGGGCAGTTTTGAGCCGTTCGGCAGCCGCTTCCGCCTCGGCTCGCAACTCGGCCTGCCGCTTGCGGTAGGCGATTTCCGCTTCTGCCTCGGCCTGGTGTTTGCGCAATTCCCATTGCCCTTCAACCGTCTGGAGCTTCTGAACCTGATACATCGCCACCACGCTCATGAACAGAGCTCCCACGGCGATGAGCAGAGTCAATACCGCTAGCCAGTTGCCTGGCGATGGATTGCTTTCCGGATGGTAAATGTGCCCGTAATAAGGATCGTTATGGCTCATGGCAGACCTCGCAATGAGAATCCCGGCTCGGCAGCACCAGAAGCTGAGTCGGGCCTGGAAGCCGACACCGCCGCGCTGGCCTGTACACCTTCTGAATCTGCAGAGGACAATTCGGCGAGTGGGCCGAGAGCCACTATCGTCGCATGCTTCAGATCATATTGTTCCATCAGGGCGACAAGTTGATCGCGATTAACGGCACGCAGCCGGGCCAGCTCCTCTTCCAGACTGCGATACTGCCGCAAATACACCCAGCTATAGCCGAGCGAGCGCATACGGCCATAGGGGCGTTCATTGCCACGAACCAGCCGCGAGGCGAGTTTGCTCTGCGCCTGGTGAATTTCTTCCTCCTGCACACCGTCGCGGACGGCCTGAGCGATGGTTTGCATGGCCAGTTCGAGATTGCCGGCAGCATCCTGCGGGTCGCAGCAAAGATAGGTGAAAAACGCTCCGGCATCCTGATATTCGTGATAGCTCATGTCGGCAGCATCGGCCCGGCCGGGATCAATCAAGGCCCAGTAAAGTCGGCTGCCAGTATCATCACCGAGCACGGTAGCCAGAACCTCGGCCGCGTACCGCCACTCCGATGTGGCAGGTGGCGCGGGCAGCAACACAAACATGTGTTCCTGATTCACCTGCGGACGCTGAATCGTTTTTGTCGCGGGAGAAATCTGCGGCTCCAGCAGCTGTCGCGGTGCCTCTCCCGCAGGCCAGTTTCCGCAATACTTTTCCAACCATTCCACCGTCTTCGCCCAATCGAATCGTCCGGCCAGCGCTACCACGATGTTGCCCGCCACATAACGCCGATGATAGTACTCTAGCATCTGTTCACGACGCAAGGCGGTGATGCTTTCCACCGTTCCCAGAATGCGGTGTCCCAGAGGATGTTCACCAAAGAACAACGTTACCGCCTGGTCGTAGGCCGACCACATCGGTTGATCCTCGTACATGCGAATCTCTTCGAGGATCACCTGCTTTTCCAGATCGAAATCTTCCTGCCGCAAACTCGGTCGCAGAATGTCGGTGAGGATGTCGAGAGCGTCGGCAAGATACTCCGGCAGAACTGCTGCCCAGAAGAGCGTAGTCTCCTCACCGGTGCAGGCGTTGTAATGGGCCCCGATGGCATCGAAATCGCGGTTGACATCCAGAGCCGTGCGCCGCTCTGTTCCCTTGAACACCATGTGTTCGAGGAAATGACTGACGCCGGCTTCTTCCGGTCGTTCGTCGCGGGCCCCGGTTTTGACGAAAAAGCCGACCGCCACCGATCGGCTGTGCGGCATGAATTCTCCCAGAATTTCCAGTCCGTTGGGCAGACGCTGGTAGTGGAATTGCACCGCTGAATGACTCCTGCTTGGATGCCTGAGGCGGTTATTTTCGCTGCGTTTCCGAAGTCTATTGCGAGCACCGGATTCACGCGACCGGAATCTGCAACGGTTTGGGACCGAGCGTGACTATCGTGAAGTTCTGCGGGGGATATTGTCGCAAATGTTGCGTCAGGCGTTGCGGTGTGAGCGTATCAATTTCGTGCTGGATTTCATCGAGGCTGCGGACACGCCCCAGATAATACCAATCCGAAGCCAGGCTCGATGCCCGTGCCGAAGCCGATTCCTGCTGCATGATCAGAGCCGACTTGAGTCCCGCCTGCACGCGCCGGATTTCCTCGTCGCTGACCCCTTCGGGAAGTCGGCGGAGTTCGGCCAGAAGCACGTCCAGCGTTTCCTGGGCGCGGTCGGCGGTCGTGCCGGCATAGCAAAACACGGCAGCGCGATCCTTGAAGCTATGGTAACTCGCCCAGACAGCGTAGCACAGACCACGTTTCTCCCGTACCTCCGTAAAGAGCCGGCTGCTCATACCGCCGCTGAGCACGGCCACAGCAGCCCGGGCGGCGTAGTAATCATCCTGGCCAAACGGCACAGCAGCATAGGCGACGCCGATCTGCGTTTGCTGCGTCTCGCGGGGAATGTGGGCATAATGTTGCGGTTCCGGTCCGAGTTTCCAGACTGGTTCCGGTTTGCTCGACCAGGAGCCAAACAGCCGCTCGACCACCTGGCCTATTTCCTCGCCGCGCACTCGTCCCGCCACGCTGAGGATGGTGCCGTTGGGACGAAATGTGCGATTATAAAACTCGCTGATATGCTCGATTGTCAGCCTTTTGACATGCTCCGGATCGCCCCGATAATCGTTGCCCAGCGGAGGCGGGTAATAGTGCCGGGCCAGTTCGACGAGGACTTTTTCGCGCGGCTCATCTTCGAGCGAATCCAGGGCACCCAGAGCCAGCTCTCGCACCGCCGGTAACTCTTTGGCAGGCAAATGCGGAGCTCGCACTACATCGGCAAAAATTTCCAGCGCTGGCACGAGATTGTCGGCAATGGTTACGCCCCAGAAATTCATATGGAATGAGCCAGCGCTGACACTGTAATCTACGCCCAGGGCATCCAGATCAAGGACGATCTTGCGGCTATCGCGGCTGCCGGCACCGCGCAGGATCAACTCCGACAGCACGTTGGCCGTGCCCAGGCCCTCGGGTGGATCGTAAATGTGCCCGGCCGGAACCAGCATCGTGAAGGCCGCCGTTTTTACCTCCGGCATTTCCTCCACCAGCAAAGTCAAGCCGTTCGGCCAGGTGCGATGGTAAATTTCCGACAAGCGCTCCTCCTTGTGGCTCGCCAATTCCCGCATATTATACGGCTCGCAAAAGGATTAGCCGCCAGGCCCTACCAGACGCGGCACCAGACACATTTCAGATATCTTCCCTCCGGAACATGAGCGAAAAAAGGATGATCGGCAGCCGCTCCGCTCAGCCGAAATATCTGCAACTGCCGATTCACCAGCCGCCCGGCATGACGCAGCACGTCCAGAAAACGCTCCTCCGAAACCAGACCAGTACACGAACAGCTCAAGAACACGCCTCCAGAAGCAACCACCTGCAGTGCCAGCCGATTCATATCCAGGTAGCGTTGACATGCCGCTGACACATCTTCCCGCGAACGTGTTTGCTTCGAGGGATCCAGCACCACCACATCCCAGCGCTTGCCATAGCGAATGGCGTCCCGCAACCAGGGGAAAATATCGGCCTGGACAAAGCGAACCTGCACCTGATTCAGGGCCGCATTTTCTCGTGCCAGCGCCAGCGCATTTTCGTCGAGGTCCACACCGGTCACCTCGGCTGCCTGCCCCAGTCTGGCTGCGTAAATGGCGAATCCCCCGGTGTTGCAGCACAGATCGAGTACACGCTTACCCGCACAGTGCTCAGCCAGATGCCGGCGATTGTCTCGCTGATCGAGAAAAAAGCCGGTTTTGTGTTTGCTCCCGGGGGCCACGCGAAAACGCACACCATATTCCTCGATCACCACTGGCTCCGGAACTTCCGGCTCGCGGCAATCGAACGACTCCTGTTTCTGAATGTGCTCCTCGGCAAACCAGTAAAATCGGGCTTTCGGAAAATGCTCCTTCAGCACTCCGCAAAGTAGCTCACGAAACCGATACATGCCCGCTGCGAAAAACTCCAGCACCAGTACGTCGCCGAACCGATCCACAACCAGCCCGCTCAACCCATCTCCCTCCGCGTGTACCAGTCGGTACGCATTGGTCACGCGATCCAAGTGCAAACAATCGCGGCGCCAGGCGATCGCCTGAGTCATGCGTCGCTCGAAAAACCCTGCGTCAATTGACTCCGCTGGATCGCTTGTCAACACCCGCAGACCGATCCGCGAGTGACCGTTATAAAAGCCGCGTCCCACCCAGCGACCATCGCGGTCAATAATGTCCACCACCGTTCCGGGTCGCAGACGCTGCGCCGGTTTTTCGATCATCTTCTGGAAAATCCAGGGATGATCCGAGCGGCGAGCTATGCGTAGTTTGACTATCGGTAATGTCGCAGATGGTTCCGCCTGGTTCGTCGCCTGGACGTTCTCGCTGGCCGCTTTTGTGTCCATGTCAGCTCGTCTCACGTCGGGTGTCACCGAATAGGACACCTTTGGGATACTAAATACCGACAATGGGACTTATTGCTTCCGCCTGCTCACCGAACTGATGACGTGCGTTTTACCGTGCCAGGAGATTCTACGCGGCAGCCGATTCCGCGGGTCGCAGCAACACCGTTACCGCATCGCATCGTCCTGACCCTGGCCGGTTCGCTTACCGCTGACCACAGCGATTTTACGCTGAGAAACTGGGCCGGTGACCCGTTTTGGCGCTGCTTGGTGGCGCTGATCCGAGGCCAAAAGTGGCGCTCTCAGGGTGCGCCACGGCGCCTCCGTGTGTCAAAAATTTTTCTCACCGAATCCGTGCGAAAACGAGAGCGAACGTGCTCATAAACTCGAAGATTTACGAAAATTTCTTATCGGGACAAGAAAACTCTTGACGGCTAACCCGTCGCATTCTATCATACTGGTGCGGATTCGTGCAAAATCGGTCAGGATACGCGGCTGAGCAGCCAGGAAAAACATAGCATGTTAGCTGAGGAAAGGCGACAAAAATTACTGGAATACGTAAGAGAGCGAGGATTCGTCAGGCTTAGCGAACTCATTGAGGAGCTAGGCTGCTCAGAATCCACAATTCGCCGCGATCTGGATTACTGGCACAATCTGGGAATCATCAAGCGAACCCATGGCGGTGCGGTGTATGCTCAGCATGACACCATGCCCGCTCTCGACGACCGCACCACCGCCATGCTCGCCGAGAAGCAGCAGATCGCCCGCACGGTGGCGTCGTGGATCACGCCGGGCGAGACGGTCTTGCTCGACGGCGGAACGACTACTTTAGAGGTCGCAAAAGCGCTTCTTGGCAAACGCCTCAACGTCGTCACCAACAGTTTGCCAGTGGCTCAGCTTTACGCCAGCCGACCGGAAGTGGATCTGATCCTGTTGGGCGGCTATGTCTTCCCGCGAACCGGTGTGGCTCTGGGGCCGATCACCGTCAAGATGCTCCAGGATATTCACGTTCACATTGCCATTCTCAGTGTCGGCGGGATGACAGCGAAGGGCCTGTTCAACAGCAACCTGCTCCTGGTCGAGACGGAGCGGCAAATGTTACGCTCGGCGGATCAGGTGATCATTGTGGCCGACCACAGCAAAATCGGGAGACAGGCGGTCGCTTTTCTCTGCGATTGGTCGGCCGTGGATGTGCTGGTGGTGGATGCGGGACTGTCGCCGGAACAGCGTCAGTTGCTGGAACGGGCCAAAGTGCGCTACGTCCTGGCCGGTGCAGATTCGCCAGCACCGCCTGTGCGGGTGGAGGCCAGCGCATGAGCCAGACTATTTCCTCTATTGCCGACCGCAATCGTATCGAAAAGCTGGTGCGGCAAACTTTGCGGAAGTATCTGACTGCAGCCGAGCCGACGGATGGTTACCGCCCAAAACTGGTCGTCAATATCTCAGCTCGGCATGTGCATCTGCGGCCGGAATCAGTGGAGCGACTGTTCGGGCCAGGGGCCAAACTCACACCAATGCGCCCGCTTTATCAGGAAGGGGAATTCGCGGCCGAGCAAACCGTGACCATCATCGGTCCGCGACAACGCATGATCACCAACGTGCGCGTGCTGGGTCCGTGTCGGGATTACGACCAGGTGGAGCTGGCGTTTACCGACGGCATTCTGCTGGGCATTGATTTGCCGGTGCGGCGTAGCGGTGATCATCGCGATACGCCGGGCTGCTGGTTGATGGGCCCGGCGGGAATGATTCGTCTGGAGCAGGGCGTGATCCGTGCCGAACGCCATGTCCACATGTCGCCGCGCGACGCCGCCTATTACGGCGTGCAACACGGGGATCGGCTCAAGCTGCGTGTCGTCAGCCGCTGCCCCACGGTTCTGGAAGGGCTGCTTTGTCGCGTGGATGAGCGCTACAAGCTCGAAGTCCACCTGGACACCGACGAGGGCAACGCCTGCGACTTGCCATCCGCCACCTATGTCGAGCTTTTCAAATAACCTGACTGCCAGTGCGAAACTGGCAGTGACTGCCTGGTGTCAATGGCGAATTAGCATT
Organism: Gemmatales bacterium; assembly: GCA_041640595.1. Taxonomy (GTDB): domain Bacteria; phylum Planctomycetota; class Planctomycetia; order Gemmatales; family HRBIN36; genus HRBIN36. The sequence continues at coordinate 141,818 of JBEPZY010000004.1, forward strand.
GCCAGAATCATCCTGGCGACTGACATAGCCATGACAATTTGCGATAGAGCAACTCGGCAAACTATCTAAAAGGAGGAGTGCCATGCCGAACCATCCCGGAGTCGAAGCCCTGGGAATGATCGAGACCAAGGGGCTGGTGGCCCTGATCGAGGCCTGCGATGCCATGCTCAAGGCGGCCAATGTGGAACTGATCGGCTGGCAGAAGATCGGTTCCGGTTTTGTGACTGCCTTTGTGCGGGGCGATGTGGCTGCGGTCAAAGCTGCCGTGGATGCCGGTGCTGCCGCGGCTCAGAAAGTCGGCGAGGTCATCAGCACGCAGGTCATTCCTCGACCGCATACCGAAGTGGACACGGTTCTGCCACAAGCGGCCCGCAAGGAAACCGTCGCCGTCAGCTAAACGCCAGCCGCTAAATTTGGCTTGCGTTCTTTCGGCGACCAGCGCGTCGGACCGCATGCGACCTGAACAGGCGAAAGCAATTTGTGCCAAGCAAACTCTCCAATATCGCAAAAAGGAGGAACGCTTATGGCCAGCAACAATTTCTTCAACGGCCCGGCTCTGGGGCTGATCGAGACCAAGGGGCTGATTGCCACCATTGCTGCTACCGATGCGATGCTGAAGGCGGCCAACGTGACCCTGGCCGGTCAGGTGCAGATCGGCGGTGCCTACGTCACGACCCTGGTGCGTGGCGATGTCGGTTCAGTGCGTGCCGCGGTTGAAGCCGGGGCTCAGGCAGCACAGGCCAATGGCGAACTGGTCAGTGCCCACATCATTCCCCGCCCCGAACAGGCCGTCCTGGATGCTTTCCTCAGCAAATGACCAGGGAGCCTGGCCATGAAGGTGCTTGTCGCCAATCTCGGCAGCACCAGCTTCAAGTATCGCCTCTTTGCGATGGACAAAGAGGAGCTTCTGGCTCGCGGAGGCGTGGAGCGCATCGGTTCGAGCCAGGCTCGCTCTTATTGCATCATTGGCGATACACAATGGGAAAAAGCAGGTCCGGTACCCGATCACGCCGCGGCTCTGGAATCCTGCTTGCAGCAACTGACCCGTCCCGAGGTGGCGGTGCTCACCAGTGTCGCGGAATTGGCGGCGGTGGGATTCAAAGCGGTGCACGCTCGCGGACTCACCGGCGTCCAGCGCGTGGATGATCGGGTGCTCGCGGCTATGGAGGACTATAACGCCGTCGCCCCGGCTCACAATCCGATTTATGTGCGGGCGATGCGGTTGCTTTTGGAGCGTTTCCCGCAATTGCCGCTCGTCGCCGCCTTCGAGACCGACTTTCACCGTACTATTCCGCCGGCGCAGCGGCTTTACGCGGTGCCTTACGAATGGGCCGAGCACTACGGCATCCAGCGCTGGGGCTTTCACGGGGCCAGTCATCGCTACATCGCTACCCGCACGGTGCAACTGCTGGGCCGGGAGGATCTCCGCATCATCTCCTGTCATCTGGGTGGCAGCAGTTCGATTTGCGCTATTGCCGATGGGAAAAGTCGTGCCTGTTCGCTCGGCATGAGTCCGCAGTCGGGTTTGCCCCACAACAATCGTGTCGGCGATTTCGATGTCTTTGCCCTGCCGGCATTACTGCGTCAGACCGGCAAATCGCTGGAACAGCTCCTCGAAGATCTGGCCTGTCGCTCCGGGCTTTTAGGATTGAGCGGGCTGAGCAACGACCTGCGCGATCTGGAACAGGCTGCTCAGATCGGTCACCCGCGAGCGCAGCTGGCCCTGGAAGTGTTCGTCGCTTCCATTCGCCACTATCTGGGAGCCTATCTTTTGCTACTTGGCGGAGCGGATGTGATCGTTTTTACCGGCGGGATTGGCGAAAACTCCGCCACCATCCGCGAACGTGTCTGCCAGCAACTCGACTGGTTCGGCATTTTTCTCGATGCGCAGCGGAATCGCCAGGCGCGTGGCGAAGCGCCCATCCATGCCGAGTCCAGCCGCGTGCAAATCTGGATCATGCCCACCAACGAGGAATTGATCGTGGCCCGGCAAACGCGCGACCTGCTGCTGGGTCGGCTGCCGACATCCGCTTAGGAGAAGGAGCATGTTCCTGGCTCGTGTGACCGGCAACGTCGTGGCCACGCAAAAAGTCGCCAATCTGACCGGCCGCAAGCTGCTGCTGGTCGAACCCATGCGCCTCGAACCGGGCACGCATCGCCAGCTGATTGGCACGGGCCGAACCTTCGTTTGCGTGGATACCGTCGGCGCCGGGCTGGGCGAGCTTGTCCTTATTGTTCAGGGTTCCAGCGCCCGCATGACTCCCGACTGCGAAAAGCTTCCCGTGGACGCTTCCATCATCGGCATTGTGGACCGCGTCGTCGTCCACGGCGAGACCATTTTCGCCTCCGGCACGGGAACTTCCTGAGCAATCCGATCCCAGCTTGCGGAGACATATTCAGTCTGTGACAACCCGATGACAACGCACTGCCCATTCATGGACACACTGCGATCACCATCTGGCGAGGACCTGCCATGACCCTGCGGATTACCGATGCGATTATCAGCCGTGTCGTTCAGGAAGTGCTGGCGGAATTGCGTCAGGGCTCGGCGCCGACGCCTGTTGCCGCCAGTGCTCCGCCGTCTGCGAATGGCCAGGTTCGTCCTGGCCGATGGGGCGTGTTCGAGCGCGTGGACGACGCCGTCGCTGCTGCGTCCGAAGCGCAGAAACGCTTTGCCCGACTCGGACCGACCGGCTGGGCCAAAGCTGTCCAGTGCATCCGACGCATCTGCATCGATCAGGCCGAGCCACTCGGACGCGAAGAGTACGAGGAAACCAAAATCGGTCGCCTCGACCACAAAATCGAGAAACTGATCGTCGCAGGCGAGCGCACGCCCGGCGTCGAATGGCTGCTCACCCATGCTTATAGCGGAGCTGACGGCGTCGCCCTGGTCGAATACGCGCCCTTCGGCGTCATCGGCGCCATCACGCCAGTCACCCATTCCCTGCCGACGCTGGCTTCCAACGCCATCTCCATGCTCGCCGCTGGGAACGCCGTCGTCTTCAATCCCCACCCGGCCGGCGCTGGAGTAGCCCGGCACGGTGTGCAGCTTTTCAATCAGGCTATCGAACAGGCCATCGGCATTGACAACCTGCTGACACTGGTCGCGGAACCCACTCTCGAAACCGCTCAGGCGATCTTTGAACATCCCGACATCCAGTTGCTCTGCGTCACCGGTGGTGCTGCGGTGGCCCGCGCTGCCTTACGCAGTCCCAAACGCGCTATCGTTGCCGGGCCGGGAAACCCGCCGGTTGTCGTGGACGAAACCGCCGATCTTGCCAACGCCGCTCGCTCGATTATCCGCGGGGCCGCTTATGATAATAACCTGCTCTGTATCGGCGAAAAGGAAGTTTTTGCCGTCGCCTCCATATTCGACGAACTGTTAGAGGAAATGGAAAAGGCCGGGGCAATTCGCTTAGATACTAAACAAATCGAGGCCCTGACTCAGGTAGCCTTCACCACCAATCAGGATAAATCCAGGTATGTTCTCAATAAAGACTTAGTCGGCAAAGACCCGGAAGTGCTGGCAGCAAAGGCGGGATTCCAGCTACCGAGAAAGACCGAACTCCTCTTCGGCGAGACCCCGCCCGATCATCCTTTTGTATTAGAGGAGCAGATGATGCCGTTTGTTCCTTTTGTCAGGTGTCGGGATTTTTATGAGGCGGTCGAACACGCCAAACGTGCCGAACACGGTTTCCGCCACACCGCCATTATCCATTCCCGGAATGTCGAGGCGATTACTTATATGGCTCGGGAACTAAATACCACCTTATTTATTGCCAATGGCCCATGCGTGGCGGGATTAGGTATCGGCGGCGAAGGTTATCTTAGCTATAGCATCGCCACACCAACCGGCGAAGGGGTAACCACTCCGCTTACCTTCACCCGCCAGCGGAGACTCACCATGACCGGAAGCCTCCGCATTATTTAGGAGGTAAAGCCATGCAACTGGCACGCATCGTCGGCCATGCGGTCACCAATACCTATCATCCCAGCCTGCGAGGCTGGCGGTTATTAGTCGCCCAGCCGCTGGATGCCACCCATCGGCCCGATGGCGAGCCGCTCCTGGTTATTGACCATTTCGGAGCCAGTATAGGTTCTATAGTCATCCTGAGTAACGATGGCCAGGGAGCCCGCGAACTGGTCGGCGATAATAAGTCGCCCGTCCGCTGGTTTGTGCTGGGCATGAAAGATTAGAGGCTTCACCATGCGCATCGCTCAGGTGATCGGCAGCATCACCCTCTCTCGGCCGCATCCAGCGCTGGTCGGAGCGCGATTGTTAGTGGCTGTTCCGTCCAGTCTGCAAGCACTGGCTCAACACCGCGGGGCCGACGGTGAGGAAATCATTGTCTGGGACGATCTCGGAGCCGGGCCGGGGTCCTGGATCGGTGTCAGCGAAGGGGTCGAGGCGACCATGCCCTTCCGCCCCGAACGAAAACCTATTGATGCCTATTGTGCCTGCCTCCTGGATGACCTCCATCTCGATACTCAGCAAATCAAGGAGTTAATATCATGAACGAACGCGCCATCAAGGAGCAAATATGCGAAATTGGCCGACGCCTGTATCAGCGGGGCTATGTTTCGGCGAACGATGGCAATATTAGTGTTCGTCTCAATGAGCGCGAAATTCTCTGCACGCCTACGATGATCTCTAAAGGTTTCATGAAGCCGGAAGATATATGCAAGGTGGACTACGAAGGGAATCAACTGGCCGGCACTCGGAAACGCACCAGCGAAATTTTCCTCCATCTGGCTGTTTATAAGCATCGTCCGGACGTTATGGCCGTCGTCCATTCGCATCCACCCCATGCAACGGCCTTTGCTGTCGCTCACGAACCGATCCCGAAATGTATCCTGCCGGAAGTCGAGGTCTTTATTGGGGAAGTGCCGATTGCGAAATACGAAACGCCCGGCGGCCAGGCGTTCGCCAATACCGTCGTGCCGTTTCTCCAGGGTACCAACACTATCTTATTAGCCAATCACGGAACGGTAACATTCGGGCCGGACTTGGAAAAAGCCTACTGGAACACGGAAATTATAGATTCCTATTGCAAGATATTGATTCTGGCTCGCCAGCTGGGCCGGGTCAACTATATTTCCGACGAAAAAACCCGCGAATTGCTGGCACTCAAGCAACGCCTCGGTTACGACGATCCGCGTTTGCACTGTGCTGGGTGTCCGGTCTGCGGGCCGGGATTGTTGATTCAGCAGGAAGGCGACTATATTCCCGAACCGTATGCCTTTCGCCGCGATATCGGTGCGACCTGCGGCCCGTGTGCAGCCAACGGCCAGCAAGAAACCGACATGGCAGAGTTCAGCCAGCTGGAAAACTTAGTGCAGCGCATTACTGCCGAGATTTGCCAGAAACTGGGAATCAAGACCTAGATCACCTGGCCAGAAATACAGGAGCGGGAGCATGAAGGTAAGCATCATCGGTGGCGGAGGTGTGGTGGGGAGCACCGCGGCTTTTGCCTTGCAATGCGGCGGCGTGGTCAGCGAAATTTGCCTGATTGACGCTAATAAGGAACTGGCACTCGGTCAGGCCGGCGATCTTTTACACGGTTCCAGCCTCGTAGCTGATCAGCGTATTTATGTCGGCGATCTCGAAGAAATTCGCACCAGCCACCTGGTTATTATTACCGCCGGTTTACGTCGCAAGCCCGACGAAAGCCGATTGGATCTCATCAACCGCAATGTGGATTTGTTTCTCAACATCATCCAGCAGGCTAAGCAAATCGGTTGGCGCGACCACGCCGTCTTGCTGGTGGTCAGCAATCCCGTGGACATTCTCACCTACTTAGCAGTGCGTCATTCAGGGCTACCTGCTTCGCGGATCATGGGCTTGGGGACACTTCTGGATACCGCTCGATTTCGTAGCTATATAGCCGACCATCTTAAGGTGCCGGCGACGCAAGTGGACGGATGGATACTAGGTGAACATGGCGATAGTATGGTGCCGGTCTGGTCAAGTGTGCGGATTAGCGGCTGGCCTGTGCAGCAGTGGCCCGGCTATAGTCCGCAATTCGAACGGGAAATCGAAGAGCAGACCCGCAAAGCCGGTGCGGAAATGATTCGTTTGAAGGGAGCCTCTGCCTTTGCCGTGGCACTAAGTATCCGGGAGGTGGTTCACGCTGTATTCTTAGATCAACGCCGACTGCTACCGGTCTCGACATGGCAGGAAGGAAAGTACGGCGTGCAGGGGATATGTTTCTCTGTGCCGACTATCGTTGGTTGCGGAGGTGTGCGCGGGCAGATGGAGCTTCCGCTCACACCGCGAGAACAGGCCGCTCTGCTTCAGTCGGCCAAGGTGCTTGCCGAGACTATACGTCAGGTTGAAAACCGTCTAAGCACCACCAGCCCATCCGCCGGACAGACAGCGCAGCGGGCGGAAACTAAGTCGGCTGACTCCCGACAGACTATAGCCAGGTTGGAGCCGAGCAGTATGCCTGCGGGGCATAATCAGCAAGGGCAACGGGTAATTCCGCGATCGGCCTGGCAGCTTGCCCGCTAAGGTACACAGCAACATGTCACTGCCATGGTAGCGAAATCCTTAGATATTAAGCTGGCCCGTATCCACGCCGATCCGCACGGGGCACGGGACTTTATATTAGCGGATGCCAAGGACGCCGATATGGCCTTCGGTATCGGTGCCCCGGGGCGATCGCCGGAGAACTATAGCGGGGAGGTACGCTTTCGCAGTCTGGCAGAATGGCGGGATATTATTACCGAAATCGTGGAACAGGGGCTGGTGGACATAATGTTAATGTCGGCCAGCACCAGTGAGGTGCTGACCATTCAGCGGCGGATTTTTGACCGTAGTTCGGTGACGCCTGCGGTGCGGGTCAATGATACCACGGACATCTATATTGTGCGAGGCGGTAAGTATCATACCTATCCGTCCCTGCCATTTCGCTCGGCTACGCTGGATCATATCCAGTGCGGCCACCTCGATTGCCAGCCCGGGGAGCGTTATTTAGGTGCGAATTTAGGTCTATACAGCATCACCTTTAACAACGATCCGGTACTGGACAGGGAGGCGCTCGAGCAGTATAAGGAGTTTCGCCTCGAAGCCGAGCGTAAAGGTTTTCGGCATTTCCTGGAAGTGTTCGACCCGAATCGTCCGGAAGCTGTAGAAGAAAGCCGTATTCCGGAGTTTGTCAATGATATGATCGTGCGCAGTTTAGCAGGTGTAACATCCAGAGGTCGGCCGCTGTTTCTGAAAATTGTTTATCACGGCCCCAAGGCGATGGAAGAATTAGTGCGTTATGATCCTCACCTGATAGTTGGCATTCTCGGTGGCTCGGCGGGTACCACTTATGATGCGTTCAAATTATTAGCGGAGGCTAAGAAACACGGAGCCCGGGTGGCTTTGTTTGGCCGCAAAATTAATAATGCGGAAAATCAGTTAGCGTTTATCAGATTCCTTCGGCTCATTGCTGATGATGAAATCAGTCCGGAAGAGGCGGTGCGTGCCTATCATGGAGTATTGCAGCGGCTGGGTATTCGCCCGCAACGGAGTTTAGAGGAGGACATGCAGCTTACTACGAATATCATGAGTTATGGCGGCAGTGGACGAACGATTAGTTTGCCGCCGCGAGTAGCCGCAGGTGCGAATGCTAAGCCAGCCGGCTGCCGATGTCCGCAGTGTCCGTGTCAGCGTCAGCGAGGCGAATCGGGAAATGACACGCGCTCTAATAATCCGGGGCGCCTAGCGGATACGACAGGGACAGGCGAGCCGGACTTTCGTACCATGACGGCTGCGGAAAAAGTCGCCTACAATCTAGCCAAATGGCGGCGAATTCTTGGCTAAAGATACAGCCACAAAACGCCGCGCCTGGTGTACTAAACACAGGACGGTGAACTATCTAACCATGCAGGGCCGAGGAAGCGGCAACGGAGGGCGTGAAAATGGAGGCAGCCTATTATACGAACCCTGGCGGGCCAGAGGTAATTCAATATGGGGAACTGCCCGATCCGGAACCGAGAGAAGGGGAAGTGCTGGTCAAGGTACTGGCGGCATCTTTGAATCCGATAGATACCTATATTCGGGCGGGCACGGTATCTATGCCCCGCCCCAGTCCCTATATTCCTGGCTGCGACCTGGCCGGCATCGTTATCAAACTCGGTGCTGGGGTGAAACGGTTTCGTGTCGGCGATCGGGTTTGGGGAAGCAATCAAGGTCTAATGGGCCGGCAGGGCACTTTTGCCGAATATGCGGCGGTGCACGAGGACTGGCTCTATCCGATTCCCGACGGTGTGTCGGAGCAGGAAGCGGCGGCGGTGGCGTTAGTGGGAATTACAGCGCATTTGGGACTGTTTCGGTGTGCGAAATTGCAAGCCGGGGAAATTGTGTTCGTCAATGGCGGTACGGGCGGCGTCGGTTCGATGGTAGTGCAGATGGCCAAAGCGATTGGCGCGAAAGTTATTACCACGGTCGGTTCCGAGGAAAAGGCTCAGTTATGTCGGCAATGGGGAGTGGACTTAGTGCTGAACTACAAGACCGACGACGTGCCGGCGAAAATCAAGGAGTTTAGTGGTGCGGGCGTGCATGTCTGGTTTGAGACGCAGCGCGAACCGGACTACGATCGCATGGTCGAGCTGACGCGGCTGCGTGGACGATTAGTGGTGATTGCGGGTCGGCAAGCCCGGCCACCGTTTCCGCATGGGCCGTTCTATGTCAAGGACCTGACGTTATACGGTTACGCGATGTTCAATGCGACGCCGGAAGAGCAACGTCGGTGCGCTGAGGATATAAATCGCTGGCTGGCTGAGAAGAAATTGCACGTGCCCATCGGTCGCGTATTCACATTTTCTCAGGCTGCCGAGGCGCATCGCCTGCAGGAAGAAAATACGCTGCACCGTGCCGGTACACTTACAGGTAAAATTGTGCTGGTGCCGGACTAAGTAATCCGGGGGGGTTCGATCAGCTTAGAAGGCGGGGATGAGATAAAGATCATAGCGACCGTTACGTTCGGAAACAATGACTAAGTTTCGGCCATCGGGAAACCACCAGGGATAATCATCGCGGCCAGGATTGTTGGTGATGCGGCGAGGTTCGGAACCATCCGCTTTCATCACGTAGATTTCATAGTTACCGTCGCGATTGCTGGTGAAGGCGATATATCGTCCGTCCGGGGACCAGACGGGACGGATATCCATTCCGGGCGAGTGTGTCAGTCGGCGAACATTAGAACCGCTGGCATCCATAACATAGATCTCGTAATCACCATCGCGAGTGGAAGAAAAGACAATGTGCTTGCCGTCGGGAGAGAAGCGAGGCCAGTTGTTGATGCCGGCCGTATTAGTGAGGAACTGGCGGTTTTGACCTTGCAGGTTGACATAGGCAATCTGCTGACCAGTGGCGGTGGGGATACTAAATAGCACACGACTTAGATCGGGACTAATAGCCGGGCTGCGCATGCCGGCAAAACCGCCGCCGGGATCATAAATATAGTCGCGCTTTTCCTGATAGTCGCGGATGACGAGTTTGAGATTGAGATTAGCCCGGTTCTGGACGAAAGCGGCGTAACGGGCGTCCGGTGAAAAGGCGATCTCGAATTCGTTGGTATTCGCTTCGGGATGCAAGCGTTCCGATTGGCCGGTATTTAGACGTAAGCGCCAGAGACTAAGCAACGTGGGGGTTTCCTGCAAGGTATAGACGATTTCCTGGCCGCCAGGCAGCACGACAGGATCGGCTTTCCATCGGCCATCGAAAGTAAGCTGTTTTTCCGCGGTGGCGGGCTGAGCGGTGGCTCCAGGCCAGAGCGTGGTTGTGAGCATGAGTGCCAGGCAAGCGACTGGGGCAGCAGCTTCGAGGTACCAGCAAGATTTCATGGGAGTTCCTCCGTAGCGTTGGAAGGAGAAGCAGGCGGTTGAAGGAAAGCAAGGAGCTGGGCGGCGCCGCGTTCCAGTAAGCGAAGGGCGAGTTGTTCGCCGATGGCAGCGGCTTGCGGCGCGGTAGCGGTTTCGGTGTCTTCGAGAGCGACGCTACCGTCGGGAGCCAGGATCAGGCCGTGCAGAGTCAGATAAGGTCCGGAAACGGTGGCGTGAGCGGCGATGGGCACCTGACAACCGCCGCCAAGCCGGCGCAGGAAAGCGCGTTCGGCGGTGATAGCTAGCCAGCTGGCCGGGTCATTGATCCGCCTGACCAGAGCCAGGGTAGCGGTGTCGTCGGCACGACATTCGACGGCGACGGCACCCTGTCCGACGGCGGGAAGCCAGGATGCGATGTCCAGGCGTTGGGTAATGCGGGAAGCGAGGTTCAATCGTGCCAGGCCGGCTTCGGCCAGGATCAGACCGTCGAGGTTTTCGGCTTCGAGTTTGCGGAGGCGGGTTTCGACATTGCCGCGGATGGGCACGATTTCCAGGTCGGGTCGGCAACGTCGGAGCAGGGCCTGGCGACGCAAACTGGCGGTAGCGATGCGGCCACCGGCAGGCACGGCCGACAACGAGGCGTAGCGGTGCGAGACGAAGACATCGTGAACCGGGCCCCGGGGCGGAACGGCGGCCAGGAGCAGACCGGGAATCGGTTGCGTGGGCAAATCTTTACAGCTATGCACGGCCAGGTCCACCTCGCCGCGCAAAAGTGCCTGCTGGATTTCGCGGGTGAAGACGCCACGTCCGCCGATCTGCGCCAGCGGGGCATCGCGGAGCACATCGCCGGTGGTGCGAACGATGACGAGTTCGACCGGGCGGGGAGCGACCAGCGGGCGGAGCATTTCGGCGACCAGTTCGGCCTGCTGCCGCGCCAGAAGGCTGCCGCGAGTCCCCAGACGCAAAGGTTGCATGAATCCTCCCCTGCTGCCACGGGGTCAGAAATCGCCGCGTTGCTAGAATTGTAGCGGACGAACAAAAACCAGTCGCGGGAGCCGGTATGCACAAAACCATTCGCGGAACAACCATTCTGGCGGTGCGGCATGGCGGTCAGGCAGCGATGGGAGGAGATGGCCAGGTGACGCTGGGAGCGGTAGTGCTCAAGAGCGATGCCCGCAAAATTCGCCGGCTGTATCAGGATCGGGTCCTGGTCGGGTTTGCCGGCAGCGCTGCCGATGGTCTGGCGTTGCTGGAGCGCTTTGAGGCCAAGCTGCAGGATCACCAGGGGAGTGTGCCCCGCGCGGCTGTGGAACTGGCCAAGGAATGGCGAACCGATCGCGTCCTACGCCGGCTGGATGCGATGCTGCTGGCGATGGATCGGGACAGTTTGCTCCTGATCAGCGGTACGGGCGAAGTGCTCCAGCCGGAAGATAACATTATCGGCATCGGTTCGGGCGGAGCGTATGCAGTAGCGGCAGCGCGAGCGCTGGTGCGGCACAGTGAGTTATCGGCAGCGGAGATTGTGCGAACGGCGCTGGAAATTGCGGCGGATCTCTGCATCTATACCAACCGCCAGATCGTGGTCGAGCAGCTTTAGCAGATGGAGAAACTCCAGTGGCTATCGAATTGACTCCGCAGCAGATCGTGGCCGAACTGGATAAATACATCGTGGGACAGTCGGCAGCGAAACGGGCGGTGGCGATCGCCCTGCGCAACCGCTGGCGTCGCTGGCAACTGCCGCCGGAAATCCGCAAGGATGTGCTGCCGAAAAACATCCTGATGATCGGCCCGACCGGCGTGGGCAAAACGGAAATCGCTCGCCGGCTGGCCATGCTCGTCGGTGCACCGTTTCTGAAAGTGGAGGCGACCAAATACACGGAAGTCGGTTACCATGGCCGGGATGTCGAAAGTATGATCCGTGATCTGGCCGAAGTAGCGGCGGGCATGGTGCGGCAACAGCAGCGGCAACTGGTCGAAACCGAAGCGAAAAAACGGGCCGAGGAGCGCCTGCTCGATCTGCTCCTGCCCCGTTCCTATAGCCGCGACGAAGACGAAGAAGAGAACGAGCGGCATCAGCGCGTGCGGGAACGGTTACGCCGACGCCTCGAAGCCGGGGAACTGGAAGACCGCGAGGTGGAAATCACCGTCGAGCAGAAGCAGTTGCCGTTTGCCATGTTCAGCGTCATGGGCATGGAACAGATGGAGGCGGAGTTGCAGAACATGTTTGAAAAACTCTTTCCCCGCGAACGCAGCAAACGCCGCATGACCGTCCGCGAAGCCAGGAAAGTCCTGCTGGAGCAGGAAGTGGACGCCCTGATCGATCGCCAAACGGTTACGGAGAAAGCGGTGGAACTGGCCGAAAATCACGGCATCATCTTCATTGATGAAATTGACAAAATCTGCGGCCCGCCCTCGTTACATGGTCCCGATGTGTCGCGGCAAGGTGTGCAGCGCGACCTGTTGCCGATCGTCGAAGGGACAACCACGCAGACCCGCTATGGCCCGGTACGCAGCGATCACATTCTGTTTATCGCGGCGGGGGCTTTCCACACCTCGAAACCGTCCGATCTGATGCCCGAATTGCAGGGGCGCTTTCCTATCCGTGTCGAATTGCAGGACCTCGGACGCGAGGATTTCCTGCGGATTTTAACCGAACCCAAACACGCCCTGACGCGGCAATACCAGGAATTACTGGCCACGGAAGGCGTCGAGCTCCACTTTACCCCGGACGCTCTGGAAGCCATTGCCGAGATCGCTTACGAGGTCAACCGCACCACGCAGAATATCGGAGCCCGCCGGCTCCATACGATCGTCGAACGGGTGCTCGAAGACATCAGCTTTCGGGCGCCGGAACTGAGCGGGCAAAAAGTGGAAATTACGGGGGCGTATGTGCGGGAGCGGCTGGGCGACATCCTCAAACGCGAAGACCTGAGCCGGTTTATCCTCTGATGCAATGCTCCTCCAGCTTCACCAGGTCAGTTACGCCTATGGCCAGCGCTGGGCTTTGCGGGAAGTCGAGCTGACTTTACCGGAAGGCCGCATCGGTTTGCTCGGCCCCAACGGTGCCGGGAAATCCACGCTGTTGCGGATTCTGCTGGGGCTACTGCGACCGTCGCGCGGCAGCGGGCAGGTGCTCGGTTGCCCTCTGGACAGGCTCGACCATCGAGTGCGGCGGCAAATTGGGTATATGCCGGAGTCGTCTTGTCTGATACCCGGCCTGCGGGGTGTGGAATACGTAGCGCTGGCGGGAATCCTGTCGGGGTTACCGCGACAGCAGGCCTGGCGGCAGGCTCATCAGGTGCTCGACCTGCTCGGCCTGGACGAAATCCGCTACCGCCGCGCTGAGGAATACTCGACCGGCATGCAGCAACGGTTGAAACTGGCCCAGGCCCTGGTGCATCGCCCACGCTTGCTCCTGCTGGACGAACCCACCAGCGGACTCGATCCGGTCGGACGCGAAGCTCTCCTGGATTTGCTGCTCAGCCTGACCCAGGAACTCCAGCTCAGCGTCATCCTGTCCAGTCATATCCTCAGCGAGGTGCAGCGGGTCTGTGAGCGGGTCGTGGTGCTTTACCAGGGGCAGGTGCTGGCTCAGGGACCGATTGCCGAACTGTGCCCGCCAACCCATCGAATTTACCGCCTGGCGGTGTTCGGTGATGGCGATTCATTTTGCCGGGCCCTGCTCGCCCACCGCGTCGAAATTCTCCAGCCCAGCGATGCACGCGATCATCTGCCGCATTCTCCCGATACCGGAGCCAACCAAACGGCGGCACCGCGTGATGAGCGTACCACCACCCAACCGATGCGGACTCCCTTGCGCCAGCCTGAAGCGAGTGAAACTCCAGCACCGCGCACCGATCACGGCGATTCACAACCACCGGTAAACAGCGCAGGCAGCGGTGAGTCGGGCAACACTACGGCAGGCTACGCGGGACTGGCGGGAACACAACATTTCCTGGTACGGGTAACGGACGACTGGCCGACGCGACGGTTCTTTGAGCTGGCCGAGCAAAGCGGTGCCGTCATCCAGCACCTCAGCCAGGACCGCGACCGCCTCGACGACTTCTACCATCGCCTCCTGCATCCCCACTAACCGGCGAAACCCCGTCGTGGCCATCGTTTGCCGTAAGTCGCAGCAATAGGACAACACACCTTTACGGATCGCAGCGCTGCTAAGGGCAGAACTGCCAAGCTCGGCCTGGCTGTTACACCAGCACACAGCAACGCTTTCGACCAATGCGGTACCACCCGACGCGAAACTCGGCCGCTTGGCATCTGTTGGCGCAAGTGGGAACATGGCATACCAATTTGTCGGGTCGGGATACCGCTAACGGAGAAACTCGCGCTCGGCCGGGTTGTTACGCAAGGGCAGAGCAACGCTTTCGACCAATGCGGTACCACCCGACGCGAATTTTTCCGGCTCGCTGCTTTGGTAACCGGGGCTGCGGGCAGCTTGACCGCACGATGCTGATTGAGGTAAGCATGGCCGGGGAGCCGTCGGCTTCGGCAATCGGCGATGTGGGCCGCTTCGTGGCAGCCCGGGGACTGCGGACTCGCTAAGCGCGAATCTTGCGGTCGGACGCCAGCTTCGAGCCTGGCTCAGGTGCACAAACATCCGCACAACCGGCGGAGCCACGACAACGCCAGCTTCGACCGTGACTCAAGCGGCTCTGCGGCGGTCGGCAAGCGCGAATCTTGCGGTCGGGCGCCAGCTACGCCCCTGCCTCATGCTGAGGTGCACAAACATCCGCACAACTGCCGGAGCCACGACAACGCCGGCTTCGACCGTGACTCAGGTGGCTCTGCGCCGATCGGCAAGCGCGAATCTTGCGGGTCGGGCTGCAGCTTCGACCCTGGCTCAGGTGAGGCGGCTCTGCGGCGATCGGCAAGCGCGAATCTCGCGGGTGAGCGGCGCCAAAATGCTCTGGTTCGACCGTGTACGTGCCTGAGAACCGGCTGGCTTTATCTCAAGATGTCGCAGTTCGGGAGCGCCTTTCGCAATTCCTCGACGCCAGCGTCGGTTACCTTCGTGACCAGGAGGACCAATAACCGCAAGCTCTTCAATCCGGCCAGTTCCTTCAGCCCCGCGTCCGTTATCTGCGTGTCGCTCAGGATCAGCCATTGCAGGTTCTTCAGTCCGGCCAGTTCCTTCAGCCCCGCGTCCGTTATCTGCGTGTCGCTCAGGTCCAGCCATTGCAGGTTCTTCAGTCCGGCCAGTTCCTTCAGCCCCGTGTCGGTTATCCGCGTGCCTGTCAGGTCCAGCGTTTGCAGGTTCTTCAGTCCGGCCAGTTCCTTCAGCCCCGTGTCGGTTATCCGCGTGCCTGTCAGGTCCAACCATTGCAGGTTCTTCAGTGCGGCCAGTTCCTTCAGCCCCGTGTCTGTTATCTGCGTGTCTCTCAGGTCCAGCCTTTGCAGGTTCTTCAGTGCTGCCAGTTCCTTCAGCCCCGCGTCCGTTACCTGCGTGAAGTCCAGTCTCAGCCCTTGCAGGTTCTTCAGTCCGGTCAGTTCCTTCAGCCCCGCGTCGGTGAGCTGCGTGCTGCCCAGGTCCAGCCCTTGCAGGTTCTTCAGTCCAGCCAGTTCCTTCAGCCCCGCGTCGGTTATCTGCGTGCCGTTCAGGTACAGCGTTCGCAGGTTCTTCAGTTCCGCCAGTTCCTTCAGCCCCGTGTCCGTTATCCGCGTGCCTGTCAGGTCCAGCCCTTGCAGGTTCCTCAGTCCGGCCAGTTCCTTCAGCCCCGCGTCCGTTACCTGCGTCCAGGCCAAGACCAGCGTTTGCAGGTTCTTCAGTCCGGCCAGTTCCTTCAGCCCCGCGTCGGTTATCTTCTTACAGGTATCCAAGTTCAGCGTTTGCAGGTTCTTCAGTTCCGCCAGTTCCTTCAGCCCCGCGTCGGTTATCTGCGTCTCGCTCAGGTCCAGCGTTTGCAGGTTCTTCAGTCCGGCCAGTTCCTTCAGCCCTGCGTCGGTTACCTGCGTGTCGCTCAGGTCCAGCCATTGCAGGTTCTTCAGTGCCGCCAGTTCCTTCAGCCCCGCGTCTGTTACCTCCGTACCAGTCAAATTCAATGCCTGCAGATTCTTCAGCCCTCGCAAATCCACCAGCCATCTGTCAGTCAACGGCAGCTTGGTGAGGTCCAAACCGTAAGGCACTTCCGGTTCTGGGAGCTTAGGAAGCAGCCCCGCCTGCCAGGCGCGAAGCCGAAAGGCGGGAATGTCCCCCTTCTGACCCTCATCTCGCGGCACGAACGTGAGTGTTGACCCAGCATGGCGCAACAGCGGCTCATCTATCTGCATTTCCAGTCGCATCCAGCCGATTTCGGCTCCGGCGGCGGCCCAGGCTTTTTCAATGGCCTCTGGCAAGGGTGTCGGCTTTTGCAAGCCAGGCTGCTGTGCTGGGTTGTTGCCGCTACCGAGGATCAGCAGCAATCCCACTGTGCCGCATAAGGTCAGAAACCGATACAGGCTCATTTCTTTCCTCCTGCAGCTCGGTGATGGAAACCGTTTGCCGGTCGCTTGCCCGCTGCTGTCATTGTAATGCTGGCTGGAGGCAATCGCAACGATTCAGTCGCAACGGTTTGAGGCCCCCGAGAGGTGATTTTCACCTTCCGGCCATGCTGGAGCACCGACGCTACAGGGTGATTGCGACGATTACAGGCCCGCGACAGGGGATTCTCGCCTTCCGGCCATGCTGGAGCGTCGCCGCTGCACGGTGATTGCGACGACTGGATGTCAGCGACAGGTGATTTTCGCGGTGGCTTTACGCGGACGGGTCTTTTCTGCTGCGGTTGAACGGGATCAGCGGCCGAGGAAGCGGGTGATGTCCATGGTGGTAGCGGTGATGAAAAGCAACAGCAGCAGGGTCAGGCCGATGATGTTGGCGTATTCCAGCACGCGGCGACTGACGGGGCGGCCACGGATTTTTTCCACGATCAGAAACACCATGTGCCCGCCATCGAGAATGGGAATGGGCAGGAAGTTGATCACCGCCAGGTTGATGCTGAGCAGTCCCAAAAACCAGACGAAGTGATTGAAGCCAAGACTGGCCATTTCGTAGCCCATGCCGACGATCCCGGCTGGGCCGCTGAGCAGGGTAATGGAGATGTCGCGGGTGAACAGATTGCGCAGGGTGAGGTAGATGTTGACGACGGTGCGGTGGGTGTCGCGCAGACCCAGGATCAATGCTCGCAAGGGGTCGGGGGCGTAATAGATGACCTTTTCGCGGTCGCGGATCAGGCCGCGCTCCGGTTGAAACCAGTCATGCATCGGCTGAGCTTCGAGGCGAACGCGACGCTGACTGCCTTGCGGGGTGCGAATGGTCAGGACAATTTCGGGATTCAGCGAACCACCCTGCAAGGCCCAGAACAGATAAGGCCAGGCGACGCTGTCGCGAGCGGTTTCGTCCTCGCTGAAGCGGTAGGTCACGGTTCGCCAGCCGGTCGAGGATCGGGGTGAACGATCCTGCAACTCGACCTGCACACAGGTATCGCCGCGGTGCAGGATAATCGGCTCGTCCGTGTCGGCGTCGCGGACGCGGACGGAGAAACGCTGCGTGTCGAGGTCTTCGGCTAAGACTGGTTCCACACGACAGGTGATGCCGAGGGCGGGGATCGGCCAGGGGGCAAGCGGTCGGGAAGGGGCATAGTTCCACCAGGAAGGAACGTTGGCCTGCGGCTGAACGGGAATATCGAGCTGGCGGTCGTGGCGCTGGACGGTGAGGCGGACGGTCTGGCCGGCCCGCGCTTCCATGTTTTCCGGCAAGCGAAACGGGTCGCCGACCGGTTGACCATCCACCGCCACGATCACGTCGCCGGGTTGCAGCTTCTCCTCTCCCGTGCAGGCACGGGCGGTGACCGGATTGACGGAAACGATCGGGCCTAATTGCAGTGGCAAACCGAACCAGCGTACAGGATGCGGTTCCACTTCGATCCAGCGCTGGTCGTTGGTTTCGGGGTTCCAGACAAGAAAGGCGATTCTGTCGCTGCGCCACTGATAGAGGATGCGGTCGGCAAGGCGCAAGGCTTCCACCCGTCGCATGCGGTCACCGCTGCGGTATTCCTCGGCGGTCAGAAAGGAGCATTCCTTATCGTCGCGGAGATTCTTGACGGCGAGCAGAACATCGCCGGGTCGGAAACCGCGACCAGCGGCGGGAGTGTTGGGCAAGACCGGCCCGCCTTCGTCCAGGGCCAGCCGCGCCAGAGCCAGTCCCGGCATCGGTCCCAGTCCGAGTAAGGGTCGCGGATCGTGCGGGAGTTTGCGGGGCGTGATCGCTGCGTCTCGCACCTGACCGTCCGGGGTTTGCCAGCGAAGATAAATCTCGGTGATGTCGGCACGAGCCGTGGCGCTGGCGTACATCAGGTCTTCAAAAGCGGGTCGCATGTTGCCATTGACCTGCAGGATGAGTGCGCCGGGGACCAGTCCGGCCTGGTCGGCCCGCGAACCGGGTTCGACGTAACCGATGACCGGCAGCACTTCGGTCTTGCCCGCCATATACGCATAGATGAAACAGATCGCACCCAGTACCAGGTTCATCACCACGCCGGCGGAAATGATCACCATCCGCTGACCGACCGGTTTGTTGTGATAGGCCCGGGGATCGTCGCGGGCAGATTCGGTTTCCTGGTCATACGGATTTTCGCCGAGCATCTTGACGTATCCGCCGAGGGGCAACCAGGCGATTTTGTACAGGGTCTCTCCTTTGCGGAACCACAAACCGGGAATGGGTGGCCCGAAACCGACACTGAAGGTCTCGACGTGGACATCGCACGATTTGGCTGCCAGAAAATGCCCCAGTTCGTGAATGAAGACGACCAGGGTCAATCCGCCGGCGAGCAGGGCGATATTGGCGAGCGAACTGAGGATCTGCGTCCAGGATTTGCCCCACCACCACCAGGTCAGGATGGCCACGAGGAGGGCCAGCCAGAAAAATCGGTTGAGCAGTTGCCACACTGGACGGGCCGGTTTCTCCGCCGGTGTTTGAGCATCGGTTTCGGGATTCAGGTTTGCAGACAACGATAAGCCTCCTGTCGCGCCCAGCGATCCGCTGCCAGGATCGCCTGCAATGCTGCCGCGTCGGTGGTCGGGGCGGCAGCCGAGTCGGACGTTGCCCAGCGCACCGCTGCGGGAAGGTCCGCGCCGCGATCGTAAGCCTCGAGCACGGCTCGACAGACGCGGACAATGTCGAGGAATCGGCAGCGACCAGCGAGGAACAGTTCGACAGCCACCTCGTTGGCCGCGTTCAGCACCGCCCCGCTCAGGTCATTCCGCCGCGCCACCTCGTACCCCAATTCTAGGGCGGGAAACCGCGTCAGGTCGGGTGGTTCAAAATGCAAATGCCGCAATTGTCCCCAGTCCAGTCGCCGACCCGGTCCGCGCGGGCGTTGCGGATACAGCAGGGCATACTGAATGGGCAGGCGCATGTCCGGTGCGGAAAGTTGGGCCAGCACCACGCCGTCCTTCAATTCCACCAACCCGTGCACCACCGATTCCGGATGAATCAGCACCTGGATACGCTCCGCCGGCAGGTCGAACCACCAGCGGGCTTCGATGATCTCCAGGGCCTTGTTCATCAGGGTGGCGGAATCCACGGTAATTTTCGGCCCCATGTGCCAGGTGGGATGTTTCAAAGCCTGCTCGGCGGTGACCTGCTGGAGTTCGGCCAGGCTCTTTTCCCGAAATGGCCCGCCGCTGGCGGTCAGAATGATTCGCTCGATCTGTTCTCTGGGCAGGTGGTGGAGCAGCTGGAAAATGGCGCTGTGTTCACTGTCCACGGGCAAAAGCAGTGCCTGGCTTCGCCGGGCCAGTTCCAGCAGATGCGAGCCAGCACAGACCAGGGCTTCCTTATTGGCCAGGGCGACGGTTTTGCCCGCGGCGATGGCTGACCACGCCCCCACCAGTCCCGCCGCACCGACAATCGCCACCAGGACAATATCCACGTCCGACGACGCCACCAGTTCCCGCAATGCCGCCTCGCCAAAGTGCAACTGGGCCGGTGCAAATTCGTCCGCACTCACGCGGTCGCGCAGGGTTTCTTCGGTCAGCACTGCCCATTTTGGCCGAAACTGCCGCACCTGCTCCCGCAACCGCTCGACGCTTTTCCGCGCTGCCAGACCCACCACTTCCAGCCGATCCGCAAACGCCGCTACCACTTCCAGGGCGCTCACGCCAATCGAACCTGTCGAGCCGAGAATCGCCACGCGTTTTTTCTCTGCCATGTTCCGTTTCGCGGGTCGTCACCGGTCATGTCCGGAATACTGGAACCACTGATTTTTTCCTTCCGTGTCTGAGCGTCGTGGTGGTTGTGTCCTGGCATTTACACCAGGCGTTTGGCTTTACCGCGTACCGCACGCTTGAATTCGCCGCTCGCCAGCACCGCCAGGTTCACCTGCAATCCCGCAAACGCCCCCGGTGCAAACCATTCCCCCGGTTCAATCTCCTGCCGCACCACGAATTCGCCACCCCGATTCTCGTTCTCCTCGACGAATGGCCCATCTTCATCCACGCGGATAATCCAGTACCAGGCGACACCGTAGCGGGCGTAATCGCGGTATTTGCGACGCATCAGTCGAGGCCGATCGCCAGGCGATTCGATTTCCACGCACAAATCCGCCGGGCCGTACAGCCGACCGTCACGCAAGCGTTCCGCATGTTCCTT
>JBEPZY010000004.1:162372-358013 GCA_041640595.1 Gemmatales bacterium
GATCGCCAGGCGATTCGATTTCCACGCACAAATCCGCCGGGCCGTACAGCCGACCGTCACGCAAGCGTTCCGCATGTTCCTTAGCGAGAAAGACGATGTCCGGCACGTAGCTCAGCGGTTTGCGCAGATCGAGAATCATGTCAATCTCCGGCCAGACCCAGCCCAGGTCGTGAGCTTTGACCCAGCGGTGCAGGACGTGGTGCAGGTAATAAAGCCACTCCTGATGCCAACTCCGAGGCCGGGGACTCACAATCGGCTCTCCGTCGAGCAATTCGATTTTGCGTTCGTCGCTGGTGTCGGCGAGATACTGGGCCAGCGTCATCCGTCGCGGTAACCGGGCACGGTTCGCTTTGCGTCGCAACACCGTCGTCATAGCTGCCCCTCGGTTGCGGAAGTCGCAAAGACCAGGACACTGGATTTTTACCTTCGCATCCGGGTGTCTGCGTGGTTCTGTATTCTTCGCGTTGGGCGCAAGCTGGGTGGTCTTCCGCCAGCGATTCCGGCGGATCGCCAGTACTGGCGATATGCCCGCGGGCCAGATGTTCGCCGGTCCTTACACCGAGGCAACGTCGGCGAGAAGTTCGCGGATCGGTTCGGCATCGGCCAGCGGCAAGCTGGTGCCATCCGGCAAGGTAAGACGGGTTTGCGGCGAAATGCCCAGGAGCTGATAAATGGTGGCCGCCAGTTCCGCCGGGCTTACCGGCCGTTCTTCGGGGTACATGCCCCAGGCATCGGTGCGGCCGATGACTGTGCCGCCGCGGATCCCACCACCGGCCAGCAGCACCGACCAGGCGCCCGTGTGGTGATCCCGACCGCCTCGGGAATTGAGCAACGGCGTGCGACCAAATTCCCCCATCGCCACCACCAGAGTGCTTTCCAGCATGCCCCGCGATTGCAGGTCGTCCAGAAGCGCTGATAGCGTTTGATCGAGCATCGGCCCGAGCCAGCGGCGATAATCTTCCAGCGTGGAACCGAGCGAGCCACCGTCGGCGTGACAATCCCAGGTCACCGTGTCGTACACCGTCTCGAACATATTAACGGTCACCAGTCGCACACCGGCTTCCACCAGCCGTCGCGCCAGCAGGCACGATTGCCCGAAGGTGTGCATGCCGTAGCGATGCCGCAGTGAGGCCGGTTCGCTCTCCAATCGCAGGGCCCGACGCACCGCCGGATTCCACACCGCGCCCGCCAGCGGATTTTCCTCCGCCTGCCGACGGGCCCGATCATACGCACACAGCAATGCCGCTTCCGTATCCAGCCGGGCCAGATCGGCTTCCGGCAGGTGCGGCGCTAAATAGAGCGGTTCGTGGTGCGGCCCAAGGAAACCGGCTCCCTGACCGTGGCTGATGCTGATTCCGGTATTGCCGATCGGTCCCGGCACCACCGCAAAAGCCGGAACCGTATTCCGCGCACCCCGCAAATACGACACTACCGCTCCATAATGGGGATATTCACAATCCAGCCGACACAGCCGACCGGTCTGCATCAGCTGATGGCCGGCTTCGTGCACAGCCGCTTCCCGATGATACACCGTTCGCACCAGCGCCAGCCGATCCAGTCGCTGGGCCAGCTGCGGAAAGAGCTCACTGAGATACACGCCCGGCAAACGCGTCGGAATAGCGCGGAACGGCCCACGCACTTCCGTCGGGGCATGCGGTTTGGGATCGAAAGTGTCCAGATGGCTTGGCCCGCCTACCAGAGACAGCAGGATGCACGATTTCTCGCCCGAACCTGCCTGCGCCGATAGCCGCGACCATTCGCTCAGCGTCCAGCCCACTGCCCCGGCACACAGACCACCGGCACGCAGAAAATCGCGGCGGCTCATGCCATCGCAAAAGCGCACTTCCCGTCGTGCTTCCAGAATCAGCATGGTTGCCTCCTATCCTGCTTAGCCGATCAATCAGCCGGCTTGACCATTTGGCTTGCTCCGCCCATTCTGCGATTAACCTATTCGCAATTCCCCGCCAAACAACCCGCCGCCCCAAAGCAACTCCCTCATTGCCCGGAAACCATCTATTTGCTGCGAAACAGCAACCGAAGTCGCTATCGAGAGCGGCGGGCGTCAGCCCGCCGTGGTGTGTGGCGCGAACGGTTGCGGATGAAAATCCAACAATGCTCGCTGGCAGTCGAACGCGCAATCAAGAGCGGCGGCGCGACGTTAGCCCGCCGTGGCGGTGTAACGCAATCGCAACGGGGTCAGCCTACCACGGCTGGCTTACGCCAGCCGCTCCTGGTTGCACGACGTTCGTTCGCAGTGAAAAACGACATTCGCGATGCACAAACGCACGTTCACAAGAGCGGCGGGCGTTAGCCCGCCGTGGTTTGGCAATGCGAACGCTGGCCGGCGAGAGTCGAGTAATGTTCGGGGACTGGCGAATACGCAACCAAGAGCGGCGGGCGTTAGCCCGCCGTGGCGGTGTAAAGCATTCGCAAGGGGGTCAGCGTACCACGGCTGGCTTACGCCAGCCGCTCCTGGTTGCACGACGTTCGTTCGCAGTGAAAAACGACATTCGCGATGCACAAACGCACGTTCGCAAGAGCGGCGGGCGTGAGCCCGCCGTGGTTTTCCGAACCGCGTCTGTGACTGCCATGCGACGACTTTCCGCGTTTCGCGTTTGCATGCGGCCTGGACTCGACGGGGGGCTTACACCCCCCGCTCCTGGTTGCATGCGCGACACATCGCCTGCGATATCCGTTTCCGATTCGCAACGGCGGATGTCTCCCACGGGGGGCTGACGCCCCCCGCTCTTGGCGCCATGCACGGTGCCCGGTCACCGGCCAAATAACGCCTTTTGCGATGCACAAACGCACGTTCGCAAGAGCGGCGGGCGTCAGCCCGCCGTGGTGTGTGCGGCGAACGGCCGCGGATCAAAATCCAACAATGCTCGCTGGCAGTCGAACACGCAATCAAGAGCGGCGCGACGTCAGCCCGCCGTGGCGGTGTAACGCATTCGCAAGGGGGTCAGCGTACCACGGCTGGCTTACGCCAGCCGCTCCTGGTTGCACGACGTTTGTTCGCAATGAAAAACGACATTCGCGATGCACAAACGCACGCTCACAAGAGCGGCGGGCGTGAGCCCGCCGTGGTTTTCCGAACCGCGTCTGTGACTGCCATGCGACGACTTTCCGCGTTTCGCGCTTGCATGCGGCCTGGACTCGACGGGGGGCTTACACCCCCCCGCTCCTGGTTGCATGCGCGACACATCGCCTGCGATATCCGTTTCCGATTCGCAACGGCGGATGTCTCCCACGGAGGGCTGACGCCCCCCGCTCTTGGCGCCATGCACGGTGCCCGGTCACCGGCCAAATAACGCCTTTTGCGATGCACAAACGCATGCTCACAAGAGCGGCGGGCGTGAGCCCGCCGTGGTTCGACAATCACGATGGTGGCTCGACAAGCACGATGGTGGCACGACATGCACGATGGTGGACGGAATGCGACTTCCGCGGGGCTGCGTATTGGTAAGCGTGGCCTGTAGCGATCGTCATCGGGGGCACGCCTGTTTGCTTACCACGCAGGGCTGCGTATAAGTAAGAACGGCCGGTAGCGACCGCGATAGTTGCATCTTCGCGGGTCGGTATGGCCGGACTCGAACAGCGAGTCGCCTGGTCGAACACATCTGCGGCATACAGGCAGCAGATTCGCTGCCTGGCCATTTACGGCAGTAACAAGGAGCATCGCGTGGTCAAACGCATTGCCGTCTTGGGCGATGGCGCGATGGGCATTGCCTGCGCCCTGATCCTGGCCTCGAAAGCGGAACTGCAGGTAACCGTGTGGAGTCCGGTAGAAGAATACGGTCGGCTGATTCAGCAAAAGCGTGAAAGTTTCCGTTATTTGCCGGGCGTCCCTATCCCGGAGCGTATCGGGCTAACACTGGATTTGTCCGAAGCGGCCACCGGGGCGGATTTGTTGCTGGTGGCCATTCCCACGGTGTATTTGCGAGCCACTCTGGAACGTGGTCAGGAGGTGCTGCGCCAGAATCGGTCGGCGGTGGTCAGTGTGATCAAGGGTTTGGAACAGAGGACGTTGTTGCGGCCGACGCAGATTATTGCGGAAATCCTCGGAGAGCGTCCGCTGGTCGTGCTGGCCGGGCCGAGTCATGCTGAGGAGATCAGCCGCGGTTTACCGGCCAGTGTCGTGGCGGCCAGTCGGGACGCCTATTGGGCTGAGCAGGTGCAGCGTCTGTTCGGTACGGAGCGTTTCCGCGTATATACCAATCCCGATCCGGTAGGGGTGGAATTGTGCGGGGCGTTGAAAAACGTCATCGCCATTGCCGCGGGAATTTGTGATGGTCTGCAACTGGGGGATAATGCGAAATCGGCGCTGTTGACGCGGGCGTTGGTGGAGATGGTGCGATTTGTCGAAGCTCATGGTGGGCGAGCGCAGACGGTTTACGGTCTGGCCGGTGTGGGCGACCTGATCACCACGTGCATCAGCGTGCACGGGCGCAATTTACGTGTCGGGAGAGAAATCGGTCGCGGCCGAAAACTCAACGAGATTCTCGCCGACATGCAGCAAACCACAGAAGGGGTCTGGACTGCCCGAGCGGTTTACGAACGGGCCTGCCAGCTGGGTCTGGACATGCCGATCTGCACCGAGGTGTATCGGGTTCTGTACGAGCAGAAAGCTCCGCTGGCGGCTGTGCATGACCTGATGACGCGGGAAGCCGGCTCCGAGTATTAGCAGTTTTGATGCTCGCAGGAACATTGTCTTGCCAAAATCGGCAAGCGATTTACAATCCGCTGGCGTAGTGGTCGTGTCGGTGTCTCGTCCGCCGGGGATTAGCGAGGTATAATGCCAGTGAACGCAGCTTCCCGGAGCCAGGCGAGCGTGGGCCGGTTCGGGTCAGGCTGCGGATGAGCAAACAGGTGAACAGCCATGAGCATGGGTGAAGGACGCATGTTTGAACGGTTTACGGATCGCGCTCGCAAGGTGATGCAACTGGCCAATCAAGAGGCCCAGCGCTTCAATCACGAATACATCGGCACGGAGCACATTCTGCTGGGATTGGTGAAAGAAGGCTCGGGCGTCGCCGCCAACGTCCTGAGAAATCTGGACGTGGACCTGCGGAAGGTTCGCCAGGAGGTGGAACGGCTGGTGCAAAGCGGCACCGAAATGGTGACCATGGGCAAACTCCCGTACACGCCCCGAGCTAAGAAAGTCATCGAGTATGCCATCGAAGAGGCCCGCAATCTCAATCACAATTACGTCGGCACCGAACATTTGTTACTGGGCCTGTTGCGTGAAGAGGAAGGAGTGGCCGCTCAGGTACTGCGGAACCTGGGTCTGCGCCTGGAAGAAGTCCGCGAGGAAGTCCTGAATTTACTGGGGCATGATATGCCTGCTGATCCGGTGGAAAGTGGTGGCGAGCGCAGCACCGCCGCTCGTGCCGGCCGATCCAAGACCCCGGCCCTGGATTCCTTCGGCCGCGACCTGACCGAACTGGCCCGCCAGGGCAAACTCGATCCGGTCATCGGTCGCCAGAACGAAATCGAACGTGTCATCCAGGTGCTCAGCCGACGCACCAAAAACAATCCTGTTCTGCTCGGCGAAGCGGGTGTCGGTAAAACCGCCATCGTCGAAGGCCTGGCCCAGATGATCGTCGAAGGGAACGTTCCCGAATTGCTCCGCGACAAGCGCATCGTCGTGCTCGACCTGGCCATGATGGTCGCCGGGACGAAATACCGCGGCCAGTTCGAGGAACGGATCAAGGCGGTCATGAACGAAGTCCGCCGCGCCCGCAATGTCATCCTGTTCATTGATGAGTTGCACACGCTGGTCGGTGCCGGTGGTGCCGAGGGGGCCATTGACGCCAGCAACGTGCTCAAACCGGCGCTGGCTCGCGGTGAAATCCAGTGCATTGGCGCCACCACCCTCGATGAGTACCGCAAGTACATCGAAAAGGATGGCGCTCTGGAACGCCGCTTCCAGCAGATCATTGTCAATCCGCCCACCAAGCAGGAAACCATCGAAATCCTGCGGGGTTTGCGCGATCGCTATGAAGCCCATCACCGCGTGCAGATCACCGACAAAGCCATCGAAGCCGCGGTGGAATTGTCCGACCGCTACATCACCGGTCGCTGCCTGCCCGATAAGGCCATTGACGTCATTGACGAAGCCGGGGCGCGGGTACGACTGAAAGCCATGACCCGGCCGCCTGACCTCAAGGAACTGGACGAGGAAATCGAACGCCTCAACCAGGAAAAAGAGGCCGCCGTGGCCGAACAGGATTTTGAAAAAGCTGCCCAGCTCCGCGACCAGGCCGACAAACTCAAGAAACGCAAGGAAGCCTTGCTCCGCGAATGGCGCGAGCGATCCCGCGAGGTGGACGGCATCGTGGACGAGGAAGTTGTTGCCGAAGTCGTCAGCAAGATGACCGGCGTGCCGTTGAAGCGGCTCAGCGACGAAGAAACCACGCGGCTGCTCCGCATGGAAGAGGAACTGAGCAAGCGTGTCGTCAGCCAGAAGGAAGCGATCGCCGCTATTGCCCGTGCGGTTCGCCGCAGCCGGAGCGGTTTGAAAGACCCGAAGCGGCCCATCGGTTGCTTCATCTTCGCCGGGCCTACCGGCGTCGGCAAAACGCTGCTGGCCAAGCGTCTGGCGGAGTTCATGTTCGGCGACGAAAATGCCCTCGTGCAAATTGATATGTCCGAGTACATGGAAAAGCACAACGTCAGCCGACTCATCGGCGCTCCGCCGGGCTATGTTGGCTACGAAGAAGGCGGCCAGCTCACCGAGAAGATTCGCCGCCGGCCCTACAGCGTCATTCTGCTCGACGAAATCGAAAAGGCGCATCCCGATGTCTGGAACATGCTGCTGCAAATCATGGAAGAGGGCCGACTCACCGACAGCTTCGGCCGAACCGTGGACTTCAAGAACACCATCCTCATCATGACCACCAACGCCGGAGCCGAACAGATCACCAACCGCAACCCGCTCGGTTTCGGCAAGAAGGATATCGAAACCACCTACGAGAAAATGAAGGAAACGCTCAAGCAGGCACTGGAAGCCCACTTCCGGCCGGAATTCCTCAACCGCCTCGATGACATCATCGTCTTCCGGCCACTGAGTCGCGAAGACCTGCAGCAAATCGTGGACATCGAACTCGACAAAGTGTACAAGCGCCTCGCTGAAAAAGGCCTCAAACTCCAGCTCACGCCGGAGGCCCGCGAATTCCTCATTGACAAAGGCTACAGTCCGGAATTCGGCGCCCGACCGTTGCGGCGAGCCATCGAACATCTCGTGGAAGACCCGCTTTCCGAAGAGCTGCTCCGCGGCGCTTTCGTCGGCAAGGATACCATCCTCGTCAAACTCGAAGAGCGCGACGGCGAGAAGAAACTCGTCTTCGAAGGACTCACCGCCAGCGAATCCGTCCCCGTCGCCCAACTCGCCCCCACAAGCTAAGCGGCACAATTCTCGCTGCATCGTACCACGCGACCGGAAGGTGAGTTTTCCGATCCCGCCCTGACGGTCTGCGCAGCCCGCGCATGGATAGCTTACCCACCGCTGAGTTGACCCTGAAAGACCGCGCCGTTCACTTGCGGTCTGCGCAGGCATCGCACGAATAGCTTACCCCTGTTCGGGAGCAACCACCTCGTAATGAGGCGGTTCTCATAGTTTGCGCACCCCGCGCATGAATAGCTCACCCATCTTCCGTACAAGAGCGGGGAGCGTCAGCCCCCCGTGGGATACATCCGCCGTTGCGAATCGTAAACGCACATCGCAGGCGATGTGTCGCGCATGCAACCAAGAGCGGGGAGCGTCAGCCCCGCGTAGGATACATCCGTCGTTGCGAATCGGAAACGCACACCGCAGGCGATATGTCGCGCACGCAACCAGGAGCGGGTGGTGTAAGCCCCCCGTGGCACGCGAGCGTTCTCGTCCGGGCTAAAACGTGCGCTACTGCAAGTGCATTTCGTTCCCACGGCGGGCTGACAGGCGGCGTTCTTGTTAAAAAACCGCGCGCCACTTGCAGCACGTTTTTCCGAGCCACGGCGGGCTTACGCCGCGCTGCGCTTGTGCACAGCGTGCGTTCACCGACGATAGTCGCACTCCGTGCACCATCGTGCTTGTCGGGCCACGGCGGGCTTACGCCCGCCGCTCTTGTGAACGTGCGTTTGTGCATCGCAAAAGGCGTTATCTTTCCGGCCAACGGACGCCGTGCAGTGCACCAGGAGCGGGGGGCGTCAGCCCCCCGTGGGAAATATCCGCCGTTGCGAATCGGAAACGCACACCGCAGGCGATATGTCGCGCATGCAACCAAGAGCGGGGGGCGTCAGCCCCCCGTGGGAAACGTTCGCCGCTGCGAATCGGAAACGCATACCGCAGGCGATGTGTCGCGCATGCAACCAGGAGAGGCTGGCGTAAGCCAGGCGTGGGTGTGGTAGCGCGCCAGCAATGCCCGATCGGGTGCGAGCAGCTTACTGATGCCCGCTATTGAAGAATTGCCGGTTTGTCGGTGAACGTGCATTTTTCGCGGCACGCCGGGCTGGGGTAACACCACGGCAGAGAGGCCGTGTAGCACGACCTCGACGTCCTCAGCGATCTGCTCACCACTGGGCAGCACCACCCCAGAGAGGCGTGTAGCACGACCTCGATGTCCTCAGCGATCCGCTCACCACTGGGCAGCACTACCCCAGAGGGGCCGTGTAGCACGACCTCGATGTCCTCAGCGATCCGCTCACCACTGGGCAGCACTACCCCAGAGGGGCCGTGTAGCACGACCTCGATGTCCTCAGCGATTCGCTCACCACTGGGCAGCACCGCTCCAGAGAGGCCGTGTACCTGGTTGACTTGTTCCGTCGCGTGAATTGCTGTTTCGAGGAGTTGGTGTTATGCCACGTCGAAGAAGCGGCGAGTCGTTGCCTTTTCCCGTTGCCCGAATCGCTGGCTCGGCCGGTTCGTGTTACGCCAGGCCGAAGAGGCGGCGGAAAAGACCCGGTTTGGCCGGCGGTTGGTTCGAGCCAGACTGGCTGGGTGCTGCACCGGATGTGGTGGGGCAGCTGGACGGATTGGCGGTGAAGTTCCCGCTTGCTGAATCGGATGCGATCGGAGCGACGGGACTAGTTTTCGGGTTGGCCATCGCGCCACGCGGACTGATTGCCGGATCCGATGAGACCTGGCCGGCGGGAGTACCTTTCCGGTTGGGCAGCGAGCCAATTGTGTTCTCAGCCGCAACAGGATGCTGGGATGGGCAGGGCATCTGATCGGCTGAACTGACAAGCTGGCCCGGAGCGGAGGCGTTCGGGCCAGCATTCGGGGTACTCCCGCGCGCGCCAGGTGAGGTGGTGGGTTGCGCTGATCGGCTGGCGGAGGGCATCTCCGGCAGGCTGGGACGCGAGAGCGGTCGGCGCGACGGGCGTACTTCGCCGAAATAGCGGCGTTGTAACTCGGCATGCAGTTCGTACAAAGGCGCCAGCCGTTCCCGCAACGCAGCCTCCCGGGAGGCGATTTCCAGTTCGGTCTGGATTTGCTGATGCAGGCGTTGCAGTTCGTTCCGCTGCCGCGCCAGGTCAGCACGTTCCCGGGAAAGGGCCACTTCCATCTGCCGGATTTCGGCCATGAGTTGCTCTTCGTCGCGTTTGAGCTGTTCCCGTTCCCGCAGCAGTTCCTGTTCGAGTGCGAGGAGTTCCTCTTCGCGTGGAACACGGCGGTCGGGAGCGGGACGTTCTTTGGCCAGCTGCAGTTCCTGGTGAAGCTGACGGATGAGTTCGGACTTCTCCTCGAGGAGAGCTTCGTATTCCTGCTCACGTTGCCGCCAGCGGGCCGCTTCACGTTCCATGAGATTGAGTCGTTCGCGGGCCTGGTCGAGCAAAGTACGGAGGCGACGGTTTTCCTCTTCCAGTCGGGCCAGTTCCGCCGTCGGGTCTTTGGTCGGGGCGTTCGGCAACTTGTCCACCAGTGACAGAATCATGGCACTGCTGACGCCTGGTTCCTCGTCGCTGGCCGAAACCGGCTCGGCAGCATGTTCCGCATGGGCCAGCTCTGCCGACGTGGCCTGGCTCAGCTTATCGTTTTCCGACGCACGCCGTTCGTGGTTTACCGGAAGAGGCATCGCCATAGGTTGCTCCCATCCGCGAGTCGCTCGCCTGGCATGATTCATCCGAGCAAGTATAGCACAAAATCTGCCGGCAAGTCGGAAAATGACGGATCTGCCGGTTGTGCCGATTGGGTGGGCGGTTCTGGTGGGGGTGGAAAAGTTTGGCAAAAATGTTGCCAGCCCGCAAAGTTTGCGCAGTCGCTAAAGCCGACCTGTCCGATACGTCGAAAAAATCCTCTACTTCCCGCACCTGGCCGCTCGATTAACAGACCAGGCCATCTGGGCCGGCAAACGACCCGCCAACGGATGCTGCCCAGACCAGGAGGGACGGGAACGAGGATGCCATGTGCGCGAAACTGCAGATGAGTGCGCGGGCACTGCTCGTGCTCACAGTAGGGCTGAATGTCTGGCCAACCACCGGCCGGGAGTCCGCGTGGGCCAGTATCTGGCAGCCGGAACTGCTCAACCAATTGGAAGAACCCTGGCGACACCGGGCCCTGGAGATCACGCGAGCTCCGCAGATTCAATTGCGGGGTGTCGCGGAAAGTTTTCCCTGCCAGCGGGACGTCTATCGCTGGTTGCTCGACCATCCCGATTGGGCGTACCGCTTGTGGGAGGAATTGGGTGTGCGCGGGGCACGGGTGTATCGTCAGCCGGATGGTTCGTTCGCGGGCGAGGATGAGCAAAAAAATCGCCTGGTCTGGCGGAAGATTTTTCACCAGCCCGGATTGCATCTCTGGTACGTGGAAGCGACTGGACAGGGAAACTGGCTGAAGCAACCGATGCGGGTGCGGGCGTTGCTTTTGCTGCAATATGAGCCGGTTCGCTCACCGGCCGGCAAAACGGGAATTCGCCATGCCACCGAACTGCTCGCCCAGGTGGATTCGCGAAGCTGGCAATGGATCCTGCGCTTCGGCAAAAACCTCGCTGAGGATTATGCCCGACACTGTCTGGAGCAGGTGCAAATGTTTTTTGCCGGCCTGGCCTGGTACCTGAGTGAGCATCCCCACTGGGGCGAACAACGCATCCGGCAGGTCATCCAGGAGCGACCCGAAGAAACAGCAACCGGCCAGGAACTGCTCCGTTTGTTGAGTGCGACCGCCAGCCAGTGAACTGCTCTGGCACGCATCGGCTATTGTCAGCCACCTGGCAAAACCCAGCGCGAGCCCACCCATGAGGATACCTATCCTTCCGCTGCCTGCCGATTCCATGAGCTTCACCGTATCCGAAAGCCGAGTCGTTACCCAAACGCCTGGACAGAACCAATCCGCAAGGCCGGCGCACGCTCCACGATGTGTTTGTGACTCTCTAAACTCGCTGGCGTTGCGACTACGCATTCAACAGGCGCGCGTTCCACGATGGGTTTGTGACCCAGACCATGCGATTCGGCATCCTTCCACCCCGCAACCAAAAGCGGCGGGCGTTAGCCCGCCGTGGAACCGCCAGACAAACGAACGACCAAGCGAACGGATTACACGGACAACCAGAGCGGCGGGCGCTAGCCCCCCGTGCGACGCTCGGACACACCAACCGCAAAGCGGAAGGACTATGCGGACAACAAGATCAGCAACCGTCAGCCCGCCGTGGAACCGCTGGTTGACGGTGGCCTGCACCGTCTGGCTGGTGATCGCGGTGGGGCTGAGCGGATGCACCAGGGAGTTTTTCCGCCGTCGCGCAGACCACGATGTCGCCGAAATCCTCGCTGAGAAAGAAGCAGTTTCCGAAGGCCGACTCCGTACTTATTTCGTCTATCCGCATCCGCTGTCTCGCTTTGCCGATCCGAGCGATCCCGATCATCCGCCCATGCCTCCTGACGATCCGGCCGCCTGGGCACTGGCACCACGACCGCAGCGGCCTCGCGTCGTCGCTTACCTGGAAGGGGACGGTTATCTGCAATTGCTGGCGCGATGGGACGAAGAGAACCGCCAGCGTCTCGGTCTGCCCGCCCGGCAACCGAGCCAGTTCGGCGACCGCTATCATCCCGTCTTACCCACACCGGATACACCGAACCAGCCACCAAAGCCAACCGATGATGCCTACGTGATCACACTCGAACAAGCGGTGGAGCTCGGTTTCATCAACAGCCGCGAATTCCAGAACCGGCGGGAGGATTTGTATCTGGCCGCGTTACCGGTAAGTTTGGAACGTTTTGCGTTTCTGCCGCAATTCGAGGCCACCATGTTAGCGATGCGGCAATGGATAGGCGAAGAAGTGCCCGGAGGCCCGGCGAATCGCTGGCGCGTCAATCCGACGACCGGCGTAAGGCAGTTATTTCCCACGGGCGCACTGCTGCTGGTGCGTCTGGCCAACCAGACCGTGATCAACCTGACGGGTACCGGCAAACATACGCTGAGCCAATCGCACCTCATCCTGGACATTTCGCAACCGTTGCTGGCCGGCGGCGGTCGAGCGGTGACACTCGAACCATTGACCCAGGCCGAACGCAACCTCCTGTATGAACTGCGACGCTTCGCCCGATTTCACCGGGAATTTTTCGTCAGCATTGCCGCCGGGGGTGGACTGGCAGGCACGGCAGGGGCAGCCGCAGGCCTCGATGTCACCGGACTGGCCACGGGCGTGACTGCCCAGCCCGTCGGCTATTTCCCGACACTTCTGCGTCAGCAGCAACTGTACAACAACGAAAAGATTGTCGTCGAACTGGAACGCGAGTTACGCCGATTCCAGAACCTCGCCGGAGGATACAGCGGCATCTCGGAGTTGCAGGTCAACCAGGTCGAGCAGGTGTATCGGGAGGCCCAGTCCACGGTGCTGCAAAGTCGGGTGAGTTATGCCAACGCCCTGGATCAGTTCAAATTGCAGCTGGGGTTACCGACGGAATTACCGCTGCGGCTCGACCCAGGGCCTCTGGAACCATTACGGCGGCAGCTGGAGCAACTCGATCAGGCGATCAACGGGTACACCGCCCTGGTCAACCGCATTCGGGAATTGGAGCCACGCCCCGAGGCCGCTCAGATTTTGCGGCGGGAAATTGAAGCCGCCCTGTTTCATTCCGACTACGTGCAGGGAACCCAGTTGCAGCGCAGCATCGAAGGCCGCTGGGCTTTCTGGCGAAGTTTGAGTACGGAAGCCGATCAGGGAGCGCTGGCCGTGAGCGAATTGGCCTCGGTCTTTGCCCAGGCTCCACTTCTGCCAGGCTTTTCCCCTGCGGCGTTCTGGATTGGCCGACGTCCCGCCATTGAACTGTTCCTCGAAGCTCTGCGGCGTGAGCGGGATCATCTCGAAGACTTGCAGGCCGATTACAAACTCCACGACCAGGACTTGCCCGAACCTTTGAAAAACCGCCTGCAGGAGGTGTTGCGGCAGTTGCATGTCGGGCAGATGGAGCGGGCGTTGCGGCAAGTGGAACGGCGGCCCTGGCAGCTGGCGGTAGAAGTCGAGGCGTTGCTCGGTGCCTCCGTTGCCCCCAGTGTGCTGCAACGCGAACCGTTCCGGGGTCAGCGCGTACTCGAATTGCGGCAATTGCTTCGCAGTCGTGCTTTCCAGCCCGTCTTCGACAACTTCGCACTGGTGCTGCTGGAGGCCAGAGATGAGAAATTGATGAGATTGGAAAAATCCTGGCCCACCCTTCCCCGTATCGTGATCGAGGGAATAGACTTAATTGAGGCACCCGAAGAGGTGGCGCTGCAGGTAGCCGGTGCCGTGGCGTTGCGGCAGCGGCTCGACCTGATGAATCAGCGGGCACAACTGGTAGATGCCTGGCGGCAGATAGCCGTCACCGCGAACGCCCTGCTGGGCGTGGTGGACTTGCGCTACCACGTAGATGTCGCCAGTCCTGCTTTGCTGGCGCGACCGCTGGATTTCGAAGGCACCCGCGCCCAGCATGAACTCAGCCTCAACACCGAGCTCCCTCTGGTACGCCGACTCGAACGCAATCGCTACCGTGCCGCACTGATCGCGTTCCAGAGGCAACGCCGGGCTTTGATGGCCCAGGAAGATAACGTCCTGTTGCAGATTCGCCAGACGGTGCGGCGGCTGCGACAATTGCATCAGGACTATGCCCTGCGGCAACGCACGGTGCTGCTGACCTACCTGCAGGTGAATCAGTCCCGCGAAGTGCTGGTCGCCCCACCCGAACCTGGAGTGCAACGGGATGCAGCCACGGCAGCCGCAGCACTGACCCAGCAATTGCTCGGTGCCCTGCGCTCTCTCCCAACCGCGGAAAATGCTCTGTTTGACACCTGGACGACCTACCTGACCACCCGCATGGTGCTGTTCCGCGACCTGGAAATGATGAACCTCGACGAACGAGGAGTCTGGATCGATGAGCTCGACACCACCCACCCCAACGAAACCCGCCTCCCTCCACCTGCCATCCTCCCAGGACCGTAATCGGGAACCAACGCACGAGGATCAGACCGGGACTTCGGCTGTCGAACCGGCGTTTTCGCTCCATCAAACCGCCAACGGCCCGGCAGGAACGGGCGATGGGAAAGGGCCCGTTCTGACCCGTCACCACATCCCATCCGGCACAGCCGCAGCCCAGTTGATCACGCGCACCGGTCTGGACACCGACCTCGGCTTGCCGCCGGTGCGTCGGCAATGGTTCAGGCTGAGTCGGTTGCTTGGCGGCCTGGTGATCCTGGGATTGCTTGCGGGTGTCGGCGTGCTGGTGGCTTCCTGGTTGGGCGTCTTCGACAACCCCTACAAAGACCTGGAATTTCACCGCGTGGATCGCGGCGATATCATTTTGACTGCGGTGCAATGGGGCGAACTGGAATCCGCCCGCAACACCGAGATCGTTTGCAAGGTGCGCAGCAGCGGTCGGGGCAACAATATCGCCACCACCATCAAATGGGTCATCCCCGACGGTTCGCACGTGCGCAAAGGCGACCTCATTTGCCTGCTCGACGATTCCGCCCTCAAAGAACAGTACACGGCCCAGGAAATTGTCGTCGCCGAAAAGCACGCTTTACTGGTGCAGGCCGAAAAAGACCGCGAAATTGTCCTGAGCCAGAACAAGAGCGATCTGGAAAACGCTGAGAACAACGTCCGCCTGGCCGAGATTGACCTGAAAAAGTTTCTCGAAGGCGATATTGAGCAGAAACGCAAGGACGTGCTGGGACGTATTTCGCTGGCCGAATCCGATCTGGCGCAGTGGCGGGATCGTTTCAGCTGGACTATGCGGATGGTCAAACTCGGTTACATGAGCGTCAGCCAGGCCCAGTCCGATGAGTCGCGGTTGCGGAGTGCCCAGATCGCCCTGGAAAAGTTGCTGGAAGAAAAGCGCGTCCTGGAGGAATACGAGTTCCAGCGCGGCTTGATTGATTACCAGAACAAACTGGCCCAGGCGAGAGCGGCCCTGGCGGTTGTGCGCACCCAGGCCGAAGCCAAAGCCGCTCAGGCTGAGGCGACTTACAAATCGCGGCTCTCCATTTACGAACAGGAGCTGCGCAAGCTCGAAGAACTGGCCGAGGATATTCGCAATTGCACCATCTACGCCCCCAATGACGGACTGGTCATTTACTATGTGCCGGAAACCAGCCGCTGGGGTATCGGCAGCCAGCAGGTGCTCATTCAGGAAAACGAACCGGTGCGGGAAGGGCAGCGTTTGATGCGTATTCCCGATCTGCGACGGATGCAGGTGCGTGTCAAAATCCACGAATCGCTGGTCAGTCGCATCCGCGGGGATGTCATCCGGCGGACAGGTTTCAGCGATACGCTGTTCGCCGCGCTGGCAGTTACCCCCAGCCACTGGACGAAGGTCACCACGCTCATGCTCGGCCCGAAAATGAAAGAGGAATACAGCGAGCTTGAGGAGGAAGTAGTGCGGCCCGGGCTGCGGGCGCAGATTCGCATTCCCGATTATCCCCGCCCGATTCAGGGGCACGTCAAATCCATTGCCGCCGTCGCCTCCTCCACCGATTTCCTTTCCAGTGATGTCAAGGTGTATCAAACCATCGTCGCCGTGGACGAGGAGGTGCCCAATCTGCGTCCCGGCATGAGTGCCGAGGTGACCATCTACCTGGAAGGTGAACGCGAGAATGTGCTTCGCCTTCCCATCCATGCCGTGCTGGAAGTCAACGGCAAGAAATTCTGCTACGTGAAAAACGAGGTGACTGGCGAGATCGAAAAACGCTCCATCCGCACTGGCGTCAGTAATAATCGCTGGGTGGAAATCCTGCCGGAATCCGAATTGCGCGAAGGCGAACTGGTCGTGCTCAATCCGCGAACGCTGGCGGAACGGCGAGGCGATCTGGTTGAAATGGAGGAACGCCGAGCGCCGCGCAGTTCCTCTCCCGGCAAGCCGAACAAGTCGTCCGCCGGTCGGGCCGACGCATTGCCTGCTGCCGGCAACGGCGATGCCACTGCCCAAAAGCCGTTCTCCTCAACAGGTGGGGAAAATCCCGAAGCCAAGCCGAAGCCTGGTTTCGGAGGCAAACCGCGAAAGCCCGGCTTCGGGACTCGTCCTGGAGGCTTGCCGCCCGGCTTCAAACCCGATGCAGGTGCTGTGTCTCCCTGATGCCGGAGGTTTACCGTGGCCGTCGTAGCCCAGGTGATGGACCTGGTCAAGTATTACCAGATGGAAGAAGTGGTCGTGCCTGCTTTGCGCGGGGTGAGTTTGTCGTTTGAGCGGGGCGATTTCATTGCCCTCATGGGGCCGTCGGGTTCCGGCAAGTCCACACTGCTCAATATTCTCGGTTGCCTCGACCGACCCACTTCCGGCCGATATATCCTCGCCGGTCGTGATGTGTCGCAACTTTCCGACGACGAGCTTTCAGAAATTCGCGGTCGGTATCTCGGCTTCATTTTCCAGTCGTACAACCTCATCCCGCAATATACCGTGGTGGAGAACATCGAGGTCCCGCTGCTGTATCAGGGACGGCTGGACGCTCAGACGCGGCGACGGTGCATCGAACTGGCTCACATGGTCGGACTGGGCGACCGGCTCGATCACCGCCCGACTCAGCTTTCCGGTGGTCAGCAACAGCGCGTCGCCATTGCTCGGGCCCTGGTCAACGACCCGGAAATCATTCTCGCCGACGAACCTACCGGCAACCTCGACAGCAAGACCAGTGAAGAAATCATGCAACTGCTCTGCGCTCTGAATGAAGCCGGGCGAACCATTATCATGGTCACTCACGAAAACGACATTGCTGCCTGGGCCCGGCGTGTCGTCCGTCTGCGCGACGGTCGCGTGGAATCCGACCAGCGCATAGACCTGGCCGCCTGAGAAGCATTTTCGCCCGGTATCATTCTCGAACAATGCCCGGGGGTTGACGCTCTCAAAGAACGATACACACGGGGGGCTGACGTCTCCCGCTCTTGAAAAAACGATACATGGAAGCCTGATCCTCCCGCTCCTGGTGCGGCTCGATACGATTGGATGGTGGAATGAGCCTGGATCGGCAATCGCTGCTGGACATCCTGACCTACGTTTTTTACGCCGGACTGGTGGCCGCCACGGTTCTGGTGGTGCTGGCTCCTTTTTTGCTGGGCGTGAAAGGCCGACGTTGCGTCAGTGCCGCCGTCCGCAGTCTCTGGCTGCACAAGATGCGGTCGTTTCTCTCGGTGCTGGGTATTATCATTGGCACGCTTTCGGTGATCGTTCTGATGGCCTTCGGCGAAGGGAGCATGCACGAGGCCCTGGAAGAGATCAAACGTCAGGGCGCCACCAACATTGTCATTACCAGTGTCAAACCGCCGGAAGATTCCAGTGCGACGCGGCGATCCTTCGTGGCCCGCTACGGTTTGACCTACGACGATCTTCGCTATTATCAGGATGCCCTGGGCGAGCAAGTGGTTTCGATTCTGCCGTTGCGGATTATGTCGGCAGAGGTGCGACCGGTGCTGGCCGGCAATCGCATGATGACCTGCCGCGTGGTTGGTACCCGGCCGTATTATGCCGTGGCATTTCAACTGGAAAACGCCCTGGCCGAGGGACGATTTTTGACCGAAGCCGATGAGACTCCCGTTCCCGCCAACGTCGCCGTGATTGGTTCCGATGTTGCCGCCACGTTGTTCCCTGGCGAATCGCCGCTGGGGAAAAGCATCAAGTTCAGTGGCAAAGATCGGGCCTTCGTGGTGGTCGGGGTTTTGAAATCGCGCAGCCCCAGCACCAGCGGGGCCATTATCGAACAATTCAACTCCGACGTGTACATTCCCCTGGAAGCCTCGCGGGCCTTGCTCGGCGAAACCCAGTACGTGCGTACCACTGGTTCGCGCAGCGCGGAGCAGGTGCAGTTGCACCAGATCATTGTCACGGTGCGGGAGATGTCCCAGGTGCGTCCCACTGCCGACATGATCCGCGAACAGCTCAGCCGCTACCATCTCAAATCCGATTGGGACATCAAGATTCCGCTCGACCGACTCGAACAGGCCGAACGGACCCGCACCCGCGCCCGTATTCTGCTGGCGGCCATTGCCGGGATTTCTCTGCTGGTCGGCGGCATCGGCATTATGAACATCATGCTGGCCAGCGTCACCGAACGCACCCGCGAAATCGGTATCCGCCGGGCCCTGGGTGCCAAACGCGGCGATATTACCCTGCAATTCCTGACCGAGGCGATTGTGCAAACCACCGTCGGAGGCATCGTCGGAGTCGTTCTCGGTTTGCTGATCGTGCTGGTGGCTCCTCTGGTGGCCGAACGCTTCTTTGCCACCCATTTGCCTGCGAAAATCCACGTTCCCTCTATCTTCGTCGCCTTCTTCTTCGCCGTAGCAGTCGGTGTGGTGTTCGGATGGTACCCGGCCCGCCGTGCCGCTCACCTCGATCCCATCGAAGCCCTTCGCCACGAATGATTCCGCAATGCCACGAACGGCGGCATCAGTTAGCCATGAAACGCGACCGTTTTCATTCGGGAAAAACTCATTTTCTCCACAACGTGCAGGTGAGGTCCTATAGCATGAAACGTG
This sequence comes from Gemmatales bacterium, assembly GCA_041640595.1. Classification (GTDB taxonomy): domain Bacteria; phylum Planctomycetota; class Planctomycetia; order Gemmatales; family HRBIN36; genus HRBIN36. The sequence continues at coordinate 181,287 of JBEPZY010000004.1, forward strand.
ACCGTTTTCGTTCGGGAAAACCCCGTGTGGTGGCGGCAGACACGCTTCCGAGCCACACATGAAATCCGACCGTTTTCGCTCGGGAAAAACCCTCGCCGTTGCAACTGCCTCACTACGGCACGGCGCACAGTCGCCCCCCGCTCTTGATTGTGTATTCGGTCGCTGCTGAACAATGTATGATGCTCGCGGGACAGCGTTCGCGTCACCGCACCACGGCGGGCTAACGCCCGCCGCTCTTGTGCACGTGCGTTTGTGCACCGCAAAAGTCGCTGTTCCGCCGGCAAACGTCCGTACACCGACACAGGAGCGGGGAGCGTAAGCCCCCCGTGGGAAACGAGTCGTTCTTACACGTCCGTTTGCGATACAGTTGCGGGCAACGTTCGATCGATTGCACCACGGTGGACGGTCGCCCGCCGCTTTTGCGCATGACGCGAGTTACTCGGCTGCAATCGCGTTGTGTCCGTCATCGTGATGCTCGAACCACGGCGGGCTAACGCGGGCCGCTCTTGATTGTGTATTCGGTCGCTGCTGAACAATGTATGATGCTCGCGGGACACCGTTCGCGTCACCGCACGACGGCGGGCTAACGCCCGCCGCTCTTGCTGACGTGCGTTAGTGTATCGCAAAAGTCGCTGTTCCGCCGGCAAACGTCCGTACACCAACACAGGAGCGGGGGGCGTAAGCCCCCCGTGGGTTCGCTACCGCGACTGCACCGGCGTTCGTGAGCACAGCAATGGCAGTCTCCCGCGACTTTGCGGCAGTGTTCCTGGAAGTGCATTTCCGTAACAGCCACGGTGGACGGTCGCAGCGCCGCTCCTGGTCGTGTGTTCGCTCCTCGCTGAACAACATTCGCCTCTCACGGCACAGCGATCGTATGACCGCACCACGGCGGGCTGACGCCCGCCGCTCTTGATTGTGTATTCGGTCGCTGCTGAACAATGTATGATGCTCGCGGGACAGCGTTCGCGTCACCGCACCACGGCGGGCTCACGCCCGCCGCTCTTGTGCACGTGCGTTTGTGCACAGCAAATCGCGCATTTCGCACCGAACGCGCGTCGCGCAGCAAGAGCGGCTGGCGTGAGCCAGCCGTGGTATGGGAAGCGAATGTGCGGGGCGAAACGTAATCAGTCCACAAAAGCAGGTGCCGTCGCAAGCGCGAATTCGAGCCACGGCGGGCTGACGCCCGCCGCTCTTGCTGACGTGCGTTGGTGCATCGCAAATCGCGCATTTCGCACCGAACGCGCGTCGCGAACCAAGAGCGGCTGGCGTGAGCCAGCCGTGGTATGGGAAGCGAATGTGCGGGGCGAAACGTAATCAGTCCACAAAAGCAGGTGCCGTCGCAAGCGCGAATTCGAACCACGGCGGACGGACGCCCGCCGCTGTTGCGAGATATGCGCTTCCGATGGGTCAGGTAGAAACAGCCCAGCGAAGGGGCGAGTTCTCACGCCGTCGGCGGGTCTCATTCTCACGCCGTGGGTGACGCAAACCAGCGTTGGGCCGGTCGGTGCGAGCTAGTTGGCCTGGAGTGCTTCGGCGAGTTTGTTGAGAGCTTCGGTTTCGATCTGCCGCACCCGCTCGCGCGTCAGACCGAGACGTTCGCCAATTTCCTTGAGTGTTTTCGGTTCTTCGTTGTCCAGGCCGAACCGCATCCGCAGAATCGTGGCCTCGCGTTCGTCCATTTTCTGGAGCAACTGCATGACCTGCGTCAGGTCGTCGTGCTCGACCAGTTCCACATCGGGGGTTTTGGTGCGTTCGTCGGTCACCATTTCGCCGAGAGTCCAGTTGGTTTCCAACTGTTCGGTTTGCGGCAGGGAGTTGTAAATCCGGATGGCTTTCTTGATGATGTTGAGCTTTTTCTTGGGCAAATTGAGGGCGCGGGCGATCTCTTCCTGAGTGGGAGTGCGGCCGAGCTCATCCTGCAACTGATGCGCCATCCGTCGCCATTTGTTGAGCAATTCCACCATGTAAGCGGGAATGCGGATGGTCTTGCCGCAATTTACCAGGGCCCGCTTGATGGATTGCTTGATCCAGTAACTGGCATAGGTGCTGAAACGGGTGTTCATGTTGGGATCAAAACCTTCCACGGCCCGCAAGAGTCCGAGGTTGCCCTCTTCGATCAGGTCCTGCAATGACAGACCCTTGCCGGTGTAGTTGCGAGCGATGTTGACGACCAGTCGCAGATTGGCCCGGATCATGCGGTCGCGGGCTTCGCTATCGCCCTGAGCGATGCGGCGGGCCAGTTCCTTTTCCTCTTCCGGCGTCAACAGGGGCGTTTCGTTGATCTCACGGAGATAGGTCTCCAGCGGGGACTGGACGGGATCATCCTTTGAGCGTTTTGTGCGGGCCATGGTGTCAGACTCCTGGAGTGGTGCAGTATCTATCTGGGCTTATCGAGGCCGCGGAGCCATTTTGTTCTGGGGAGCACTGCCAGATCACGCCGACGAGCTTTTCCTGGCCGGCAGGTTTACTGCGAAAGGCAAATTCGCGCATTTCGGCAAATTCGGCACGCGAGCAATCCACTCGCAAAAGATGGACGTCGCCTTCCAGCGAGGAAATTGCCGTCGCGGTGCCCTGGAAAACATCGGATACGTTTTGCCGGTAACGCAGTTCCGCCCGGCCCGTGGACGCAAAAATCGCTCGACCGCCAGCCTTCTAAACCGTGCGTCCGATGAAACACATTGCACCGGCATAACAGCTAAGCTCGGCCGGTTGCTTTCCCGTCGCAAATTCCGAGCGATTCGCCCAGGGGGGAATTGCGACCAGCGTCGGCTACTAGCCATCGGCAATTCGGGATCGCGGAATGAAAGTTGGGGATTGGGAATTGAGGACTGGGCGTCCGCAAAGTGGGAATCGGCAATCAGCAACCGACATTTACGCGTGGGGCCGCAGGAAATCGGAAAGCCGGCAACGGGGAATCGCCAAAGCTAATGAGCAACTTCATAAGCGACTTTGCAATCGAAATGGCGCCTAAAGCAACGCGACTGCTACCGGGGAACGCACGCTGTTCACAAGAGCGGCGGGCGTTAGCCCGCCGTGGTGCGAATTCGCGCTTGCAACGGCTACCGCTTTTGTGGACTAATTACGTTTCGCCCCGCACATTCGCTTCCCATACCACGGCTGGCTCACGCCAGCCGCTCTTGTTGCAGGGTGCGAGTCGGCTGAGAAATAACGACATTCGCGGTGCACAAACGCAGGTTCACAAGAGCGGCAGGCGTCAGCCCGCCGTGGTGCGAATTCGCGCTTGCAACGGCTACCGCTTATTTCAGAATGAGTGCGTTTGCTCGGTACGATCGGTTCGCACACCACGGGGGGGCTTACGCCCCCCGCTCCTGACTGCACAAATGTTCGCCGTTGCAGGTAGATGTTTGCGACTTGAAGAAACGTTCCGTAATTACGCACCGGGGGCTTACGCCCCCCGCTCCTGTGTTGGCGTACGAACGTCTGCCGGCGAAATAACGATTTTTGCGATGCGCGAACGCACGTCAGCAAGAGCGGCGGGCGTCAGCCCGCCGTGGTGCGAATTCGCGCTTGCAACGGCTACCGCTTATTTCAGACTGAGTGCGTTTGCTCGGTACGATCGGTTCCCGCACCACGGGGGGTTTACGCCCCCCGCTCATGACTGCACAAAGGTTCGCCATTGCGGATACATGTTTGCGACGTTGAAAAACGTTCCGTAATTACGCACGGGGGGCTTACGCCCCCCGCTCCTGTATTGGCGTACGAACGTCTGCCGGCGAAATAACGATTTTTGCGATGCACGAACGCACGTCAGCAGGAGCGGCGGGCGTTAGCCCGCCGTGGTGCGAATTCGCGCTTGTAACGGCTACCGCTTTTGTGGACTAATTACGTTTCGCCCCGCACATTCGCTTCCCATACCACGGCTGGCTCACGCCAGCCGCTCTTGTTGCAGGGTGCCGGTCGGCTGAGAAATAACGACATTCGCGGTGCACAAACGCAGGTTCACAAGAGCGGCGGGCGTCAGCCCGCCATGGTGCGGTCATACGATCGCTGTGCCGTGAGAGGCGAATGTTGTTCAGCGAGGAGCGAACACACGACCAAGGGCGTCGAATGTCAGCCCGCCGGGTTTATTTGTGCGAGTAACGCACGGTGGGCTGCGATGATCCTGCGACGGTCAGCCGCAAAAGATTTGCCGCGTCCGCGGTTGGGTTATTCCTGGCCGGACGGGGAACCGCTTTCGCCCGTATCGGCGGGAACCTCCTCGCGTTTTTGTTGCTGCGGCAGGTTGAAGAGCTGACTGCTGGACGATTCTCCCGTACCGCCTTTGAGTTTGCGTCGCGGCTGGCTGGTCGTTTCGGCACCACTTTCTTCTTCGCCGCGGGTCCACTGGGCACGTTTGCGGCTGAGGCGAATCTTTCGCTCGGTCGGGTCCACGCTCAGCACTTTCACTTCCACCACATCGCCGACATGGACTACCTCTTCGGGATTTTCCACGCGGTGATCGGCCAGCTCGGTGATGTGCAGCAGTCCTTCCAGGCCTGGCTCCAGTTCGACGAAGGCACCGAAGTTGGTCAGCTTGGTAACCCGGCCGACGATGACCGTGCCTGGCTGATAGCGGTTGGGGATATCGGTCTCCCACGGGTCGGTGGCCAGTTGTTTCATGCCCAGGGAAATGCGTCGGCGTTCGTGATCCACACCCAGCACCACGCAGGTGACCTTATCGCCTTTTTGCAGCACTTCGCTGGGATGCGTCACCTTCTTGACCCAGCTGATGTCGTTGACGTGCAACAACCCTTCCACGCCCTCTTCCAGTTCAATAAACGCCCCGTAACTGGCCAGACCCCGTACCGTACCGGTCACCACCGCCCCAGGCGGATATTTCTCGGGAACCTGGTCCCACGGGTTGGGCTGACACTGTCGGATTCCCAGGGAGATTTCCTGTTTTTCCTTGTTGATACCGAGCACTTCCACTTCCACTTTGTCGCCAATGGAAACGACTTCGCTGGGATGACTGATGCGGCGGGTCCAGCTCATTTCGCTCACGTGCACCAGTCCCTCGACGCCGGGCTCCAATCTCACGAACGCACCGTAGGGCATGATGTTGACCACTTCGCCCACGTGCCGGCTGCCGACTGGATATTTCTGCTCGATGTTTTCCCAGGGACTGGGCGTTTTTTGTTTGAGACCGACGGCGATGCGTTCTTTCTCTCTGTCCACGCTAATCACATAGACCTCGATTTCCTGGCCTTCCTGAACCACATCGCGGGGATCCTGAACGCGACCCCAGCTCATGTCGGTGATGTGGAGCAAACCGTCCATGCCGCCCAGGTCAATAAAGGCTCCGAACTCGGTGATGCTCTTGACCACGCCTTTGCGAATCTGGCCGGGCTGGAGTTCCTCCAGGAGTCGGCGTTTGCGTTCTTCCCGTTCTTCTTCGAGTAATTGCCGCCGACTGACCACGATATTGCGACGGGACTCGTCAATTTTGAGGATTTTGCAGCGGATTTCCTGACCGATATAGCTTGCCACATCCGCGGGGCGACGAATGTCCACCTGGCTGGCGGGCAAAAAGGCCGGGACACCTACGTTCACCAGCAATCCGCCTTTGACTTTCCGCGTAACCACTCCCGACACCACATCGCCAGGCTTATGCTGCTGGAGAAAACGCTCCCACTCCTGCTGTCGGCGAGCCCGACGATAACTGAGGGTGATCACCCCGCCTTCTTCCTCGATGGCCTCGATCATCACCTGCACCTGCTCGCCCACTTGAGGCGGCTGAATTTTGCCCTGGGCGTCATCCTTCCATTCTTCCAGGGGGATAATGCCTTCGCTTTTGTAACCGATATCCACCACCACGTCGCTATCGGTCACGGCACGAACAACGCCGACCACGACGCGGCCTGGCTCGAACCCCTGATCGTTAGCCAGATAAGCAGCCGGTAACGCTTCCTCGGCAGGAGCACCGAGCGATTGTTGAATCTCCTGTTCGATTTCGCTATCCGGTACGTCAAACTCGCGCAGCAAATTCCGGTTGACCATGCGATCCTTTCCAGCGGGTGGGATGGTTAGTTCGTGAGCTACAAGGGAGCCATTCCCTCCGTGCAGCCGACCGACCGTCGGTCGGATTCCCTTCTGTCACGTCGGGCTTGTCATTATACAGCCAACGCTTCAGTATCGCTAGGCTATCCCAGCCCTCCTGGCCTGGATAGTTACGGGGGTCATAAAATACAAAGCGATACATCACGGGAAGCGGTTCCGGCGAGGTATTCGGAATGCACCTTCGCCCGGGCACCGCTTTATCCTAACCCTCTCGGAAACCGCCTGCCGCTAGCGGAATTTTTCCTGCCGGAGAATCTTCCTGAATGGAGGTTGTGGAGCATCGCTTCTGGGCCATGCGGCTGGGATGGTCGCGGAAAGTGAGCCGCACGGCGAGTCGGCCACGGTGGCCGATAGTCATCCTGCCCATTCGGCCGGTAGCGGTTCCCGACAGGACGAAGCAAGCGCTGAGCCTGGGCCAGACAGGAAGCCTTCTGGGCATTACCGGTTGCAGCGGTCACCGACGGGGTGACCTTCTCGCTGATCCGATCGCTGGGGACGTGCGACCATTCCAGACCGTGGTACAACAACCGTAAGGCAAAGTGGCGCTCTGGCTGATCGGATCGCTGGGAAAACTGGATTTTGGAGACAGCAGATGTGCGGTCGAACGATAGCGATGGCCTATTTGTGGCGATTGGCTTTGGCGGTGGTGGTCGGGCTGGGCAGTGCGGTAGGGCAGTCGGCATTTGCCCAAGAAAGCGTGTCGTTCGAGCGCGAAGTGATGGCGGTACTGTCGCGGGCGGGGTGCAATCAGGGAGTCTGTCACGGCAATCAGCAGGGCAAAGGGGGATTCAAACTTTCGCTGCGCGGCGAATCTCCGGAAGCGGATTACCTGGCGCTGACCCGCGATGGTGCCGGTCGCCGAATCAATCCCGTGATTCCGGAACTGAGCCTGATTTTGCTCAAACCGACCGGTGCCGTCCCGCACGAAGGTGGGCAGCGGTTTGCACGCGATTCGGAAAGTTACCGCATTCTGTATCGCTGGATTGCCGCGGGGATGCCTCGCCGATTGCCGAACGAGTCGCCGCTGGCACGTCTGGAACTGTCGAGCCGGGAGATTTTCGTCTCTCAGTCCGACCAGGCTCAGCCCTCAGCACCGCGGTTGACGGCGTGGGCGATTTTTGCCGATGGCAGCCGGCGGGAGGTGACTTCGCTGGCCGTCTTTGAATCCAGTGATCCCCGGGTGCGGGTGGAAGCTGACGGAACCGTAATATGTGAGGGCGAACCCACGCAATTGATCGAAGCCGCCATTCTGGTGCGTTACCTGCATCAGCAGGCCGTCGTTCGTGTAGCTTTTGTACCACACCGGGCGAACGTCGAATGGGATTTTCCCACGAACCATCCGATAGACCGGATCGTAGCGCAGCGCTGGCGACGGTTGGGTTTGGCCCCGTCGGAAGTGTGCGACGATTCGGCGTTTTTGCGGCGGGTTTATCTCGATCTCCTCGGTCGTTTGCCGGAGCCGGAAGAAGTCCGGCGGTTCCTCGCCGACGCTTCACCGAACAAGCGAACCGAACTGGTGGAGCGATTGCTGAAGCGACCGGAGTTTGCGGAGTTCTGGGCGATGAAATGGGCGGATTTGCTCCGCGTCGAGGAAAAACCGCTCGATCGCAAAGGCGTGCAACTATTCCACCAGTGGCTACGCCGGGCGATAGAAGAGGATATGCCGCTCAACGAATTCGCCCGCCAGATCGTCGCCGCTCAGGGCAGCAGCTATCATGTCCCGCCCGCCAATTTCTACCGTGCTCTGCGCGAGCCGATGACTCGTGCCGAAGCGGTGGCCCAGGTTTTCCTCGGTGTGCGCCTGCAATGTGCCCGCTGCCACAACCATCCGTTTGATCGCTGGACGCAGGACGATTACCACGCGCTGACGGCCTTTTTCGCACGCATTCAATACCGCATTCTGGACAACAATCGCCGCGACCGACTCGATTTGAATGAGTTCGTTGGCGAACAATTGATCTACCAGGACCGCCAGGGAGAATGGACACATCCACGTACGGGGCAAACCGTTCGGCCACGCCTGCCCGGTCATACCGAACCAATCCCGGACGCTCAGGCAGACCGCTTGCGCATTCTGGCTGACTGGATTGCCGACCCACAAAATCATTATTTCGCCCGCGCTCAGGTGAATCGCGTCTGGTATCACCTGTTCGGTCGCGGCCTGGTGGAGCCGATTGACGATTTCCGAGCCTCGAATCCCGCCAGCCAGCCGGAATTGCTGGATTGGCTCGCTGCCGATTTCGTGGCTCACGGTTACAGTCTGCGGCACCTGTTGCAGACGATCATGACCTCGCGGACTTATCAATTGAGCAGCAGGCCGAACCCGACTAACGAGGCGGATGATCGCTATTTCTCGCGGGCTTTGGAACGGCCGCTCCAGGCAGAACAGCTCCTCGACGCCCTGGCTCAGGTGATCGGCGTGGAGCTGCAGTTCCCGGGTTATCCCGAAACGAGGTGGGCCCGTCAATTGCCAGCGCCGTTATCCACACCGCGACGCGAAGGACCGCCGAGCATGCTCGAAACTTTCCTCAAAATGTTCGGCAAGCCGCAGCGGTTGCTGACCTGTGAATGCGAACGCACTGCCGGACCGACCCTGGGGCAGGCCTTGCAAATGCTCAGCGGCCCGATGATCCACTCCTGGATCAGCAAACCCGATAATCGTCTCGGTAAACTTCTAGCGGCCGGCAAGACCGACGCCCAAATCCTCGAGGAATTTTACCTGGCCGCTTTGGCACGGTATCCGACCGAGCAGGAGCGAAGCCAGCTGCTGGCCTGGTTGCAAGCCCGTCCCAATCGCCGTCAGGCCTGGGAAGACCTCCTCTGGGGCCTGGTCAATGCCAAGGAATTCCTCCTCCGCTACTAACGGGCCGGTTAGCCACGCTGGTCGCCCCAGCGCTGCGGATGGGAAATACTCCTGCTGACTACTGGTCGCTTCCTCTCGGCCACATAGTCATGGAAACGGCAGCAACATTTGTCGGCCGGGTGGGGAGCAGTTCGTCCGATCACCAACAGTCCGTCGCGTCCCTGACTAACCCGGCACCGCGTAGCCGCAGTCCCTGCGGCAGCAGTTCGTCCGATCACCAACAGTCCGTCGCATCGGCAGCCACGAGTCGCATCGGCGGCGTCAGGGTATCAACGGCAGTAGTCGCCTAGCGACGGCCACCGGCAGAAGGGGATGAAATCTGGGTCTTCTGGGCGTCAGGGGATCGGCGGCAGTAGTCGCCTAGCGACGGTGAGATCATGGTGCCGAAGAGCATCGGTCGAACATCGAAAGCAGGCGGGCAAACGGAACACGGCGGTCAGTCTATTGTGCCGAAGACCGATTGCAGAAAGCGTTTCAGTTTGCGATGAGCAGGGGTGCGTCCCTGAGCCAGGATTTGTGCTTCTGCCAGAGTTAGCTGCGGGTCGGGTACCGGCAGGTATTGCAGAACGCGCGTCAGGGGGGTTTCCAGGAAGTAGAGTTTATCCTGCAGGACGATGCGAATGCCGAGTTGACGGAGCCATTCCAGGTCGCGGTAAAAGGTTCGCTGTTCCACTCGCAAACGCCGTAAGAGTTTGTGGCGTGGGTAGGGCCGGGCCGCCAGGGCTTTCACCAGGCGATAAATCCGCCGCAGACGATCCGGGGTGAGCACATGGTCAGCCTGTCGGCGTGTTGTCCGCCGTCGTTTCGCCATACCCCTACCTCGCAGGCGACCGCAGACACTGTTAGCGCAGACCGGGCGATTCCGCATCGCCCCGCCACATTCCAAGGAGGGCGGAAAGTCAAGATGATGATAATCGGAAAGCTGGGAAAATCAAGAAGTGTGGAAAATTTTCCCGACACGGGCTGGATTGTTTATCCGTCGGCGTGCTCAGCGGAAAGGCCACACAAAAAGGGATTCGCGGGGTTTTAGCGGCCCAGCAGATTAAGCACGGCACTGGTCATGGCCAGAACACCGGTGCGAATCGTCGGTTCGGGAACGGGGTAGTATTCATCGGAATGCAGAGACGGCAACGGACGCCCGCCTTTCTGCGCTGCTTCCACCCGTTCCGGGTCCACCGTGCCAATGCGGAACATGCACACGGGAACTCCCGCCTGGGCGTATCGGCTGAAATCCTCAGCTCCCATGACCGGAGGCCGCGGATACACTTTTGCTTCGCCGAGCACCGCTTTCAGTGCCGCCACCGTTCGCCGTGTCAACGCGGTGTCATTCACCAGCGCCGGAGTAAACTCGCCGGGGTTGATCCGCACAATCGGTTCCGGAGCCCGAGCCGCCTGGGCTGCTGCTTTGGCAATCCGCTCAATGGCTTCCAGAACGTGCTTCCGCGTCGTGTCCTTCATCGTGCGAACGGTGAGCTGCAAATGCACTTCGGAAGGAATAATGTTGTGCTTGGTGCCGCCGTGAATGGAACCCACCGTTACCACCACCGCGTCGAGCGGATCGGTTTCGCGGCTGGCAATGGTCTGCAAATCGAGGATGATGCGGGCGGCAATGACAATCGGGTCAATGCTCTGGTGCGGCGCGGCACCATGCCCACCTTTACCGCGAACGATAATGTCCACGGCATCGGCATTGGCCAGGCTCACACCTTCCGTGTAATTCACCGTGCCGTACGGGGCGAAACCGTCGCAATGCAACGCCAGGGCGTAATCGGGTTTCGGAAACCGCGTGAACAAGCCGTCCTCGAGCATGGCACGGGCTCCGCCACCAATTTCCTCGGCCGGCTGGGCGATGAACACCAGCGTCCCTCTCCAGCGATCCTTGAGCTTCACCAGCATCCGCGCTGTTCCAACCCAGCAGGTCATGTGCACATCGTGGCCGCAGGCATGCATCACGCCCACTTCCCGTCCTTCCGCATTCCGAACCCGCACGCGACTCGCATACGGTAAACCCGTCCGCTCAACAATCGGCAAAGCATCCATGTCGGTGCGGACCATCACCACCGGCCCGGCACCGTTTTTCAACACGCACACCAGTCCCGTCTTGCCCACACCTTCGGTCACCTCAAAACCCAGACCTCGCATTTCCTTCGCCAGACGTGCCGCCGTCTCCTTCTCCTGGAACGACAACTCAGGATGGGCGTGAAGGTGCTTATAGAGAGCGTCCAGGTAAGGGTAATCTTCGTCCAGCCAGGATTGCACCTGTTTGGCCAGTTGCGGTAAATCGCTGGCTGGTTTCGTTTCCTCGCTTTGACCCGACACAGCCAGACCGGCCATCAGGCCAACCCACACGCTCAAAAGTATCCGCCATCGGAGCATTGCATCGGCCCTCGTGATTGGTGAATAGCGGGAAGCGTTCGTCCGAGAATCACGGCAAGCTGTCTGTTCGCAGGTACGCTTACACTCGCCGCTCCTCAGTGTTCTATGGACACACTTGCGGGCAGTCACGGCATCGGTTTCGTCGTCAGCAGTTTGGAAAAGCATCCGGCGTTCGATCGCTGTTCGGCGGCGAGCAAGGCAGGCAGATTCGCCATAAGCACTTTGCTCAAGCCGAGCCGGGCGACTCGATCGCGATTGCCGGCCACCGGTTTTGCCACAGGCGTCCCAGCGAAATGGACTCGGAGAATTCGAGCATCGTTCACGCCCAGCCGTGCGGCCGCTTTCGCCATCAGCATAGTCAATCATGCAGGCATTGGGTGGTTGCTGGCTCTGCTGGCGGTATGGGTGCGGCCGCTTTCGCCATCAGCATAGCCCATCGTGCCACCCTCGGCGACTGGCAGACCGGCAGGAAACCGGATTCGCCCAAAAAACGTCATTCGCGGTGCACATACGCACATTCACAAGAGCGGCGTGCGTCAGCCGCAGTGGTTCGATAACGCAGCTGCAGATGCAATCGCTTTTCCCGGACTGAGCACGTCCGCGTGCCACGGCTGGCTCATGCCAGCCGCTCCTGGTGTGCGGCGTCGGTCCGCTGAAAAATAGCGACATTCGCGGTGCACATCCGCACATTTTACAAGAGCGGCAGGCGTCAGCCCGCCGTGCGTAACGTAACGTTCTTGCAAATCGGAAACGCCGATCGGCAGCCGCAGCCGTGTGTGCAACCAGGAGCGGCGGGCGTCAGCCCGCCGTGGGTGTGGAAAACATGTTTGCGCAGACACGAGCGCGATTGTTCGGCGCACTGCCGACGGTGTGCGGTTCGCCGTTGCATTTGCGTTAATAGTTACCACGGGGGGCTTACGCCCCCCGCTCTTGGTGGTTCTGCGGTGCGGACATTTGCCGGCGAAACTGCGACTTGTGCGATACACAAACGCTCGTTTACAGGAGCGGCGTGCGTCAGCCCGCCGTGGGTAACGTAACGTTCTTGCAAATCGGAAACGCCGATCGGCAGCCGCAGCCGTGTGTGCAACCAGGAGCGGCGGGCGTCAGCCCGCCGTGGGTGTGGGAAACATGTTTGCGCAGACACGAGCGCGATTGTTCGGCGCACTGCCGACGGTGTGCGGATCGCCGTTGCATTTGCGTTAATAGTTACCACGGGGGGCTTACGCCCCCCGCTCTTGGTGGTTCTGCGGTGCGGACATTTGCCAACGAAACTGCGACTTGTGCGATACACGAACGCTCGTTCTACAAGAGCGGCGGGCGTCAGCCCGCCGTGGGTAACGTAACGTTCTTGCAAATCGGAAACGCCGATCGGCAGCCGCAGCCGTGTGTGCAACCAGGAGCGGTGACCGTCAGCCCGCCGTGGTTTGGTAACGGCCCGCGCTTGCAGGGCATAGCGAACAATTTTCGGCGAACACCGCCCGCCGTGCGACGGGAATCGCGCCGGCAGCAGCAATGCCGCAACTTTCCGAACACCGTCTTCATCCATCAGGCGCAGCGGGCGTTACTGAAGGTGGAGTCCAGCGCATCAGCCACCACAGGGCCAGCCCGTGACCCAGCACCAGTGCCCAGGGGATGCTCGAATCAATCCAGGCCGGTCCTAGCCAGCTGTTGAGCCAGCGAGCAACCACCAGGGCATCGTACAGGGCCAGTTCGAAGTAGGCAAAAATCGAAACCAGGCCAAGCAACCGCCAGACGGTCGGCCAGAAGGGTAGCATCAGGCCCAATGCCACTATCACGTCGTAGGCCGTCCAGCTCCACTGGACTGCGGGTCGGTCCAGCCAACTGCTGGCCAGAGCACTACGTGGCACTCACCCACTGCCGAAGCAAACGGCCTGCTCGGCTGGCGAACCACACCAACGGATTACCTGACCGCTGATGCGCATCCCCGCACCAAACATCAACCACGCTACGACCGGTAATACCCACCAGCGAGTTTGCTGCCAGCGCAAGTTCGGCTCCTTACATCGGTGGGAGTTGGCTTTCCGAGCCCTTGGCTCTGCCGGGCATCATTCGCGTCGTCGAAAGTACCGAGGCTTCGCGGTTACGAAATCGCCAGGTGTCCCGCTACTCGATCAGATGCGTGCGTTCACCGGGATTGCTCGACCGCACCCGCCGCGATGGTGGTTATTCCGTGGCCGGTCAAATTTCGTCCGCGGCCTGGCTACGCTCTCAGCCGCCCAATGCCGCACGGGCACGCTGAATGAGTTGATTATCGCGGTGGCTGGTGCCTTTGAGATTGAAAAGGCTGGCCGCCAGGAAGCGGTTTCGCCAAACCGGACTGGCGTGGAAGAAATCTTCCAATGCCGCCGAGCTGAACTTGTAATCGTGGGAATCGAAACCTTTGGCGAAAATCAACCGTCGTGCCGTGGCGATCAGAGCCACCGGGTCCACGACATTTTGCTGCAACGCGGTAAGGGTCTTGCGAGCCGCCAGCAGCGTATCTTTGCCCACGAGATCGAAAATCTCCTCGACGGCATCGGTGCCGGTTTTGGTCAGCGGAGCCGGTTCCAGTTCGTCCAGCCGCAACGCTTCGTTGAGTTTGCCCCGTTGCCGCATCGCCTCGCGGAACATGGCCAGGAAGGCCGCGTTTTGCAGCAGAATGTAGCGCCGATGCTCGTCCACACCGCTGTTTTGAAAGGCGAAGTGCATGGCGTTGGTCATGGTGACGCAATGCAGACCGACGATGCCCGGCTGGCGTGCCAACCATTCGCCCGCACACAGGAACAGGCCATCGTAAATCGACTGCGGACTGATCCCAGCGTTGAGCAATTTCACCACGTACGCACTGGCTTCCTCCGCGTCGGCGCTACGCAGCACCTGCACCAGTTCTGCCGCGGCCTTGGCATCGGGCCGACCGGCATACCAGTCCGCACGAATTTCCCGGATTCGCTCCCGATTGCGGCGACCGGGCCGATCCGCCGGAAGGTCGTTTTGCGCTGGATTGGGATCCCGACCGCGGTCGAGCAAGGCATACGCTAAGGAACGCAGCACCGGTTCGGCATAACGCCAGCCGATCACCTGTAAAGTTCGCCAGGCGTTAGCAGCGTAAATGATTTTGTGGCCAATGTCACGGAAATCCCGCACTGCCAGCCGCCAGAAACACTCACTGATCTCTGCCTGCCCGGCCGAACGCGCTAAGACCGTGATTGCCCGATCCGCCTCTTCCTCATCCCAGGCTTCCATAGCCTGGAGGAAACGTTCCCTGGCCCGTTCCGGCGGCGGCAACCGCTTGTCATCGGCAGGAGGCAGACGCCAATCCCCTTCGACGCGGTTCCTTTCCTGGGCCACCTTGAAATAGTCCAGCGCCCAGAACAGCGGCAGCCAGCGATCGCGGTCACTGGAAGCCATCGCCGCCAGATGCGCCGAATTGACCACCAGAACCGCGTGAAATTTATATCCGACCGGACGCGGTTGTATGCCGCGCACCCCTGCCAGCATCAATGCCGCCAGCCATTGCTGATAGCTCGTCCCCGCACGGATACGTTCAGCGACTACCTCCAGCAAGCGGTCTCGCGGAGTTTCTTCGATGAGCCGAACCAGCGGTTCCACCTCGGCAGGATATTGCACCATGGGGCGAACGATCTGCGTTTGCTCCGCCGACACCGCCGGTAACCGGCTCAGAAAATCCAGCCCGATTAGCCCCACCGCACTACCCAGAAACTCCCGTCGGGCGATTGCCACCCGTCCGAGTTCGCCATGCGACGGTACGCTCCCTGACGTGCTGCTTACCGGAAACTCACGTTGCACCATCCCCGCTACCGTGTTCCCGACGGACCTGCTCATGGCCAGCCCTCCTCTTTCGGAAAATCCTACCGTTGTAACAACCGACGCTGCCGGCAGCTAATCTATCAGTTTTCCAGCCACCGGCGAGTGCCCCACCGCAAGACCGAGACGCTCGCATCAGCCCCATGCCCAATCGCAACTGGTTCCCTGTATTGTCGGGTGCGCGAGTTTCAATGGCCTAATGCTCAATCGCAGTTGGCTCGCGGACACGTGCCGCAATGACTACGCTCGAGCAAACTCACGATTTGGCCAGCGCTGGACAGGTTCGGTAGCCCTGATCTCGACGGAAGCACGCCACCGCGGCGAAACCGCATCGGCGTACGAAACCGCCTGGTTCACCGTATCGGCGTTGCTTTTGGACTTCGCGGACGCTCACAAGTGCATGCCCGTGGTTGTTCTGGTTCGCAGTATCAGCGCTTTGCCCGGACTTCAGCAACCCTCGCAAGCGGATGCGCATTGTCGGCCTGGTTCATCATCGGTGTTCCATCCGCAGTCCGCGAACACAACCTCGATGCTGATCCGAACAGAGCCTCGTTCATCATCGGCGTTACACCCGCAGCCCGCTCATTTCCACAACGGTTCGCCCGGCGCGCGACCTATTTTCGGACAATCGCCCGGTAAGGTGGATTTTCTCTCCAAGCCGCGGCATCGGCTACCGTGTCCAGGCTGACAAGCCGGTTGCATGACTCCTGCACACTGGATTTGTTCGCATCAGCGCGACCGGCAGCACAACGTCCGCAACAAGTTGCATGAACCCTGCACGCAGGGTTTCTTCACCAGCCGAACGGGCCGGCAATACGCCGCCGCGTGTCCTCTGGTGAACTTGCGCTGCGGGCCAGTTTTTTCGCCGGTCGTAAGCATCACCGGCCTTCATTGCAACGGAGCAAATCCGAGCGAACCGCCGCCCAGTAACCGCGCCCCGAGCCGACCGCTCTGGTGGAGCATTTCTTCCAGTGCCTTCTGGACATCGGCCAACTGGAGTGTTCCGGTACCGCCTTCGCTGACGTGAAACTGCCACGCCCGACGCATCAGTTCCTTGATAAATGCAGCACTAGCCTGGTTAGTCCGCCGAACAATTTCTTCCAGCACCGCTTCCGGTATCGAGAGCCCGCGGCCATACAGTTGGGCCAGTCTTCTGCGGCAGTCTTCGTCCGGCAGGGGAAATTCGATTGCCTGATCGACACGCCCGGGCCGGGCTGCCAGGGCTTCCTCCAGAACCTCGGGCCGGTTCGTGGTCAATATGAACAATATCTCGTTATCTTCGCCGATACCGTCCATCTCGTTGAGCATGCGATGGAGCAGCGGCAGGCTACTGCCTGGAAAGTCTCTATCTTCGCCTATCAAGTCCACGTCCTCAATAACGACCACTGCCGGCTGGAGTTGTCGGGCGAGGTCAACGTAGGCATCGAGGTAGGCCATCTGCTCCGCACGCACCAGCGCCACGGTTTGTCCCAGTTTCGTCAACTCGCTGATGAGATAGGCAATGGTGTGGGTTTTTCCGGTACCCGGAGGCCCGTAAAACAAGACGCCTTTCTTTACGTGCAGGTTCCAGTTTTTCAACTGTTGCCGATGGGCAACGAAGCCGAGAACATTTCGCTCGATTACTTCCAGCACCTTGTTGGGCAGAATTACTTCCTCGCGTCGTACATTCGGCACGTCGTGAACCTTGATATGCACGCCTGGACTGCCGAAAAACTCCACGTCCTTTTCCAGCGAAAGCACCTTCGTCCGATAAAAAGGCGATTGCTTGGCCGCCTCGCGGATGCGGTTGATCAAACTGGAAACCGTTTGTTCCACTTCCGGAGTATTGGGGCCGGCCAGCTGCAACGACACATGCACATCGCCGAACCAGGAAGTGCCCATCATCAACATCGCCAGGGGATGCTCACCAACGCGCAGCAGCCACAGGCCATTCTTGACAAACCGCGCTTCCGCATCCTTGCCAATGTTGATATGCTCGTACTCGATAGTACCGTAATTCCAGCGGTCTTTACCAGACGCTCCGAGCAGTTGGCTGAAGTTGACTTCCCTGAACAGTTCAATTGCCCCTGCAATTCTTCCCCTGGCACTACTCACACCCACGCACTGGATTATTTGGGCCTCCTTCTGCAGAACAGCGTCCAGCGCGAACTGGAGATTGGCGCGTAAAAAATAGGGGAAACGATACACCTGCACGGAAATGTCATTGACATCCCGCACACCCAGATGGTTCATCACCAGCCGTCTAAGGGATTTGGACCGGCCGGCACCAGCGGCGGTGCTGCGCTCGCCTCCACTTTCCACCGGATCAGCAGTCATATCGTCCCTCAGTAAATTCAGGACCTCCTCGCGGACTTCTCCCAGGCGCAGACCCAGGTTCCGCAGTACCTGAGCGGCCACTCCT
This sequence comes from Gemmatales bacterium, assembly GCA_041640595.1. Classification (GTDB taxonomy): domain Bacteria; phylum Planctomycetota; class Planctomycetia; order Gemmatales; family HRBIN36; genus HRBIN36. Next base: position 198,809 of record JBEPZY010000004.1, read on the forward strand.
TCCTCTTCACGCAACAGGCCCAGTAACAAATGTTCGGTGCCGACGTAATTGTGATTGAGATTGCGGGCCTCTTCGATGGCATACTCGATGACTTTCTTAGCTCGGGGCGTGTACGGGAGTTTCCCCATGGTCACCATTTCGGTGCCGCTTTGCACCAGCCGTTCCACCTCCTGGCGAACCTTCTGCAGGTCCACGTCCAGATTTCTCAGGACGTTGGCGGCGACGCTCGCACCTTCTTTCACCAATCCCAGCAGAATGTGCTCCGTGCCGATGTATTCGTGATTGAAGCGCTGGGCCTCTTGTCTGGCCAGTTTCAACACCTTGCGAGCGCGATCCGTAAACCGTTCAAACATGCGTCCTTCACTCATGCTCATGGCTGCTCACCTGCTTGCTCATCCGCAACCCGACCGGAACCGGCCCATGCTCCCCTGGCTCCGGGAAGCTGCGTTTAGTCGCATTATACCTCGCTAATCCCCAGCGGACGAGACGCGACACATCCACTACGCCAGCGGATTGTCAATCTGGCTGATCCCCAGTTTGGTTCGACGCAGGGGATTTCCCAACATATGGCCGGACAACGGCTGACGAATAGTCCCATTTTTTCAACCTCGGGCACCGCACGCCCACATCGTTGCCGCGTTCAGGACCGAACAGCACGACCTTTTTCTCCGCTTAGATGCTCATGCGACGCGCTGCGAAGTACCTGTTCAGCACCGAGCAGCACAACCTTTTTGTCCGCCTCTGGCTGACCGCACGCTCACATCGGCGCAGTGTTCAGCCAAGACGATTGCGGCCCATTGCGTGGCTAGCAGTCGGCGGCCCTTTGCCAAAACCTGACGAAGCTAAGGCAGACCTTGCGCGTTCCAAACGCCCCCCTAGCAAGCACTCGCGGTCCGTAGGCTGGTCCGGTACCAGCCGTAGGCAGGCCTCGCGTGTTCCAGGTGCCCCCGAACAAACAGGCGACCCGACGTAACCGTTATGACCCCCATGCCTTACCTCCAGCGGAGCCCCCGTCAAAACCGGCGACGAACCAGACCGTGCATGAGCGCCGCTTGGCAAATTAACCAGCAGCAATATCAGGCAGTAATCAACCGGTTTAACAGGGACGCAAACAATCCACCTAATTACAGTGTCTTCGACTATAATTGTACGAACTGGGCATTCGATGTGCTCAATCGGGAAACTCATATCCGCTGGAGGCCCCAACTTGTACAGGAGCGTGTAACAGGCAGGTGGTTGTTGGCACCAGCTCAAGTCGGTGTAGAATTGCGCAGGAATCCAGTACCACAAAACGGGATAGGGTTAGAACCCTAAGCAATGAAAAGTCCATGCGAGGGAGAGCAAACATGACCAGGTCTCACCGAGTGGTGAAGCTGGCGGTCTTCTCAATGTTCGCGGCTGTCCTGGGAGGGATAATTAGCATGTCGCTGGCGGCTAGAAAAATCTCCGTTCTTGGAGACCTCGAGGACTGTGCACACGTAAGATTGTCTTTGCAAGATGGCCAGGTTCGAGTGCACGCTATAGAACCCTCAGGCCGGTTACTCATGCTCGACTTGAAGACTAAGGAAATCAAAAAACTGAGGGTAAAAGATTTAGAACTTGACGGCACGCAGCACATCTCCGTCGGAGGCCTGTTTGCCCCTATGAGTCCAACTCATTACGGTGTTAGAGCTCCAGATTCAAGCTTAGTCAACCTTTTTGTCGTGAGGGGAGCCGGTGAGGATTGCCAAACCTGGCTAGTTGATTTAGATACTGGAGCCGCCGTACTTCGACTCGAGGGTGGCTGGTACTGCTTGCCTACCGGCGATGGGATCTACGTTGTCTGGTCAGGCGAGCGAATACCTGGAAAAACGAAGCAGGAGTATATTATCTATCGCTATGCAAATGCTAGGTTAGAAAAATTCTCGTCCTGGCAGCCTGATTTACCCATACAGAGTATTCTTTTTGCTCGATCACACGGAAACTCGATTCGTATAGTTTGCGAGCGTCTCGTAGGAGAGAATCAAGGTACCCAACACAAGGTCGGGCAATTAGGACAAGCTCGTGCTATTTATCTCATAGATTTAGAAACACAGACAGCCAGAGTCCTGAGGTCTAAAAAGGTATTGGAGCTAAAACGCACTCCAGGCCGTGACAAGTCCTGGCCTTCAGCAGCAGTCTTCCCCGCACCATCGCCTGATAGCGTCTATATATACGAGCCTCAGAATCGTTCTCTCTATCTTTTTGACTGGAAGACGCTCCAAATGATTCGTGAGTTAAAACTGCGGATTCAAAAGAACTCAGAGGATAATGAATGGGAGCTCATTCCCTTCTTTATTATCCATCCTAATAAACCTCTGGCATTGCTGGTGTTTCCTATGGGGTTCGTATATCTGTTAGACTTGTCAGACGGTAGCCTTCGCCTATTGGGCGATGAACATTTCAAGAAGTTAAATCAATTTGTCATGACGCGCAGCCAGGAAGAGCCACTGGTTGGGTTAGCGGCAGTGCATTTTATGATGAAAGATGGAGTTTTCATGCCTAACGAGAATCAGGTGGTTGTAGTCGCGGGTTCTGGACATGTTTATATTTACAACTTAGCGCAGTCCAGACTGGACGCAGTTTTTCGTCTGACAGCAGAAGACCTCTTCGAACGCAAATAAATTAATAAACCACCGTCAATATAATTTTGCCTGTCCTGCGCACGGGCACGATCCCGACGGGGACACTATGACCGCCCCAATGCCTTCAACCCCAGCGTTCCCGCGGCGTAATCAATTTCGCCTCCGGCCAACAGGCCTGACCAACGGCACACTGACACTCAATCCCGACGGCAGCTTCACCTATACGCCGAACACGCACTACGTCGGCCCGGACAGTTTCACCTACACTTGGTCGGATGGTATGGGAAGCAGCGATGTCGGCACGATAAGTATAGATGTGGGGACCTACGCCGAGGATGAGTTGTGGGCACTGATGATCGAAACGGACGGGGAGACGCGAGTACCTTACTGCAATGCGGATGATGAGGTCGTTCATTGGACTAGACACGACATATTACATATCCAACTTAGTCGGCCTATTGACCGGGATGTTATAGTTGAATTACGGCTCGGCGTTATGGGCGACAATGGTGAACCCGCCGTTCAGGAATCGTCACGTTTATTTCTTCAAGTAGGAGAAACCAGGGGAAAGTATCTGACGATTCCGATCACCACGGATGGTTCAGGACATCTAATATTGGTTTGTGTCGATCAAGACACCGGGGCTAGCGTAGACCTGGGAGAGACATGTATTCCAGCCCGTATACTGGCTGCTACTGGGACCTGGGTGCCACTGCGACCAGTCGTTACACTTGTACCCAATGCGGTGAGGACCTACAAAAAGACGATTTTCTGCGAGACCTCGGTATAAGCGAGCTCATCCACAACTGTGAACGTCAGCATCCGATCGCTCTGGAAATGCATCACGACTTTCAGCATGCCCTCGGAGAATATCTCAAGGATGTCAAGGTAGGGAGGATCCGCTTGAGAATCTCCGTCTTGTTCCCGGAGAAATCCATCAGCAAGCAACAGAATCCCATAGGCTCTGGTGGAACAAGAAAATGAATGAACCTGATGCGAGAGGCCTGATCCCAAGAAGGAGAAAAGGATTTCTGGACTTAGACCCACGTTTCGCTAAAGAGGCATAGGAACGATAACTGGTCATTGTATCTTAGTACAATGCGCTAATTCAGAGATTGGTCAGCGAACACACTTAAATCCGCACTCGTCCCCGTCTCATTCTCGAAGGCTGATCTGAACGGAGCGGTTAGCAAGCTGAGGGATATAGCCGAGCTTGCCCATGAGTCCAATCAACGAGGACGGTACTGGGCCAGAACTATCGCGTAACTACGCCGAGGAGTAACGATCATGGGCGCTGTTGCCAGTGGGCTATAACTAGCAAACCTGGTATTTAGAGCGGCAGACCTCCAGGAACAGCAAACAGTTATTAACCCAACTATTGAGTGTGTTAGCAGACTTAGAGACTTTGAAGACGCACTGGCTCGTGGTTATTACCATCTAGTGGAGCTTGCTCTGGAGCGTAGGGTCAACTTCAGCGAAGCGTTGACTACATAGTTGCAGCATCAATTTCAATATAATTGATGACACAACTAAGGGAGTCCTCAAGAAGAACGTGTGGTTGACTTTGTGAGCGCCATCGGGCAATCGTTGTTTTGCCCTGTCAGAATGGTATTCCTGAGTTGGTAAAGAAAAAGAACATCTTCAGCCCCGATAAACGTATGTGGATCAGCCATTTTGGAAGACACGGGGACCGGCTTTCCGTGATAAGTCGTGGCATAGTCACTCATGGTGGAGAGGACTTAGATATTGGAGAGGCTATGGTTTATATAATTGACCTAGCTCGGCAAACGGTTGTCAGAAAAATTCGGGCCATAGACTTATGGGAAGCTGACTATGAACCGGTGTGGATTAGCCCTTCCGGGCAATACGTGGTCAATGCCGCTGGCGGCTGGTATCTAATACGGCACTAGAATAGACATAAGAAGGACGAGGTAGAGTTCCCATCATTGGGACGCATGTACCGGGAAGTGGGGGACAAACAACTCAGTGGTGACCCACACAGTTATTATGTCCGAACCAAGCGCATTGTAGCTGCTGTGGAGGGCGATGGAGGAGCCGTGATACTTTTCCAGATCCGTGACGATATGATTGACCTCCTAATTTATTAGCACGCCCATGATGACCAGATAGCAGCACTGGAACTCGATAGCTCCGGAGAGTAGGTGCTCACGGCGGGGGTTGACGGATTAATCAAGATATGTTCAATCCAACCGCACAAGTGATTCCTTTGGAAGACATAAGGTGTTGAAGCGAGGTTTTGCGGGCTAGTTTCACAAGTGCCTTGCAAGAAGCGAAGTCCAACGAGTTTTACAAGCCTATTGATCGCCCGTGGCGGAATTCTGTGGCGAAGACAGGCAAGGCGATAAGAGCATGAATAAGACTTCCGCCTGGCTGCTCTCTCTGATAAGGTACGACGGTACCCTTTGCGATAGGCGTTATGGTTTCTGCGGACCAGTGGCGGGTACACTAGGGGGTTTGTGGGCCTTGCGTTCAGTTGTGACTTTCCAGACTGGCCGCAGATATTCTTTTCCGGTGTTTTCTTTACCCCAATGCTCCCAGGGTATGATAGGGTAAACGTCGCCGGTTCTAGCGTTAATCCACAGTTCTTGCAAGGTGGGCTGCACGAAATATAAACTGGCTTTGGCCATATCAACCTTATCGGGGTGGCGAAAGCGCGGAAGGGCTACACGTACGATCCAGTAGCAATCTCCTAAGGCATCCGTCAAGCCCATTATGTGAAAGCAAAATTCATCATAATGCACCATGGCGTGAAAGTACAATCCATCATGTGCCTTCGGCTCTGGCTCAGGTAGCAGGTCAAATTCTCTGGAATACTTTATAAGGGCGTGCGCTAGCTCTGGTTTAGACTTCACAACCTCCTGCATCGCCCGTTCCAGAGCCTGGCGCTCATTGGTTACCTTAGCGTTTTTCGGAAAATTAAATAAAGTAAATGCCTCACCTGGATTACGGAGTAGCAGTGGCCAGGAACCAAGGTCCCGTTCCATCTGGTCCAGAAGACCAGGGAAAGGAATTCCTGATCCGGGCATTCTCTTGGTCTGTATTGGCTTCCTTTTCAGTCTCTCATCAGGCAAAGCTGACTCGTCCTGCACGATTAGAAATTCGAGTATGCGTGTACTTCGGGCATTGAGAAAAACATAGCAGGGCTGCATCTCCGACACCTCTCGTTTCAAAACCCAGACAGGGTCCCCGGCTTCGCCGAAACCATCTACAGGTACTCCGAGAATTAGCAAACTCGTAACAACGTAGGGGTGGATCGGTTCCATAGCTGCTGGCCAATATTCATCACCCTGCGTCATTAGAAACTCCAGCGCCTCTTTGGGACTGCGAATTTTGCACTGCTGGACTATACTTTCTCTCCACTCTTTGAACACGATATTCATCTCTTCACACAGGAGGTATGCGGCGTAACCATCGGTTCCCGATTGTAAATCCAGCAGCGGTAGTAAACATTTGACCCGGGCCATGGCTATCTGACCAAGCGTACCTCGCCGACTGGGAGGCTCCAGAAATCCCTTCCATATATCAAGAAGCTTTTCAACTTCTTCGCCCTTGGCTTCTGGAATCCTGGACACAGTTCCAGCAGCTTTATCTTGCTCCTTCGACGACCCAGATTCCAGGACTTTTTGCGGCTTGCCAGCTGCCTCGCCACTGGAGCCACCTTTGGTTCCAGCCTCCTGGTCGGACTCGACGCAAGCGCTCTGGATAGTTAGTAGCCAGACTATTCCCAGAGCATAGATCGCAATGGTTGCAAGGGTCTTCCTCATGGCTGGTCTCCTGTTTACTTAGATCGGGTGCTGCTGCAAAGCGTGTAATCGCATGCTTCTACTTATCAGCGGCGGTTGTGCCGTCACTTTTTAGGCGGCTTCATTTCTTCGGGGGCGTATAACACGTGGGAAACACGGACTCCGGGATTAAGGGGCGGAAACAAGCCCACCATCTGTCATGTCCGCGAATTAACGAAATAAAAATTCGAAGTCGTGATTCTAAATGGGCTTCCTTCCGTTCGGCTGTCCCAACAACCCTCGCTCACCAACCAGATCAAATCTCCGGCCTTTCCTAAACCCGGTGTGTCGCGTCCCAGCATGAATATAGCCTCTATCCTTGGAATGTAAAGTCTCAGCCTCACTTCCTCCCTGATTACTTCCGGTGGAAGTCCGGGCAGCTCTTTCAGGAGGCGTTTTTCCAAGGCGATTGGCGGATTGGCGTCGTGCGCTTCCGGAACAAAAAAATTGTCCAGCTGGCATTCCCCGGGCAGCATAAGCTTGACAGAGTTGATATGGCAGAGCTTGTTCTCCTTCTGGAACTTCGTAAACCACTCGTGATCATCTTAGCGCTCGAATAGATGATCCGTGCAGTTGAGGAAACGGATGACGCCGGCGTCTTCGCGGGCGCGATGGTATAGATATTCCCAAGTGGATCGGCCTGCCTGTGTATTGTTAGCGCGCGCACGAGCCAAGATCTGGTCTTTATAAAACGTTAGTACATCGGTCAGTGGAATCGGAAAACGGTTAAATCGCTCAGGCTCCTGAGCAATCGAGTAATACGTCAGGGCTGTTCCAGCCAAGAAGGCTACTAGGTGACTGAGGCAATACAGGGCATAGCGGCGCATCATCATTGTTCCTCCTTATTGCAGAATCAATACAGTTTAGGCGTGCACATCCCGATCTTGTTCCCGCTCAAATGTGGCCTTGCCAGTAGAATCCGCGCAGGTAAATTATCTTGTGTGTGTCTTTATTCTCCTTTCCTAATAAGCTTCTCTAAACGCCAATCCTTCGAGTTCTTGCCAGAGGTAGAAAGTTCAATGACGTAGGGGCCGCACCCTGCAACAAGCGTCCATTTTTCGTCCTTGAAGTGCAGCGCGACGATTCTGATGTCCTTTGTGAGCAATTGCCTAGCGGCCTCACGACCTAGAGCTTCTGTCAATTTTTCCTTTAAAGGTACCTGATGGTCAGGGATAGTAGTAAAGTTTTTCCATTCGGATAACCTATAGTGTACGCCCAGCTTGTCGTACGAGGCTGGTCGAGGTGGCAGGGGATCCATGTGCGACTGATTAAGGTTAATGCTATAAAACGCTAAACAGGGTTTTTCTTCTCCTGGCAATGCGAAAACAAGCTCAAACAACCCTTCGTTAGACAGGCTAGCTTGAAACCCATAAGGGGCCTTCTTTGGTTCTGTGAAGTCTCTATCGCCAAACCTGGCTGTCCAATTAACTGACCGCACTCTGCTTTTGGAGTCCCGCAACTGATCTAGTATTTCGACGTATAGCCTGATCCAGACATCTTTATAAGAGACGTTCGGGGGCGCCCCAAAGTCGTGCTCGACACGAATTTTCTCCCAGCCAACTTCGGCCACTTGATGCGCAGCTATGCGCACGCTCAAGACCTTGTGTGGGCCATCCTGATTGGCTTGCGTTGACACGGCATTATTCGAAGTGAGCAGCAGGACAGTTCCAAATAAGGACAAATATGCCTTTATTGGGTTCATGGAATTCACCCTCACGTTAGTGGAAATCATTTATCAGTTACTGCAGACTATCTAAGCAATCTACCATTAGCCTACCTGCACGAAGACGATCTCTAAAATGGTCGGGTCATTTTTCTTAGCCCGCAATCCCGCTGGGAAAACGTATACGAAACCATCCAGAGCAGCGTTCTCCCACTCATTTTTCCGTGCTGTATGGTCCTCCGCCATAAGAAGGATCATAATAGGCATCTGCAACCCGCACGACGAAATGATTTGCAAAAGCGGAAGGTGGATCGGGATTGCCTTGTCCCGGTACCCCCGCTTTTGGCTTAACTTCGGAGACCGTCGGGTCATCCAAATCTATTATATATGTGTAGGGACTAGTCGCTGGAGAACCGCCTGCGCCGTTGAATTCCCAGTTCTTGACCAGCATACCTGTTCGCCACGGTAGGGCATATAGTCCGGTGACTGGGTCTATGGGTTGGTCAGCACTAAATACCATGAATTTTCTAGCCCCCTGAACGCTTATGGCCCCGTAAGTATCTATCAGCAACTCGGCCCAGGAGCCGCACTGGCCGTTTGCGTGGGCTAAAAGTTGCTGTGTGTTGACCGCAGTGGCCCTGCCGCCAGCCCAGTACCTCAATTGAGTGTCATCCACACGACGGACTTCCCGATCAGTGAAATCACTCCAAATTGCTGAGATAACATCTGATTCGTTTGTTTTGCCGTCAGCGTTCTTCGAGCCCAGATGCACCAGGGTATGGTATAAGTTTACCCCTGGTTTGAGGGCAGGGTCGGCAAAAGTAAGGTACAAAGGATTTGGCGTCGACCCCGCCTTCGTCCAGGTTGAGTTGGCGCGCTGGCTGTCGGAGGTGGCTTGCCAGTCCAGCCTGAAGAGATTTGCACCAACGTAAGCTTGCACCACATTCGGAAATGCCACCGGCGACTCCGTTACGTCAAGCACGAGTTCAGTCGGGTTCGTCGGGTCGACGCGCACAGCCTTCGGCCCTACGTGAATCTGGAATCCCGTCGCAGGGTCCGCCGGCCCCGTCGCCATCACATAAATCGGGCCGCCACCCCACGCAGTATCTAAGACGAACCGGGCACTCACTTTCAACGTTGTACCCCGGGTGTAAGCGTATGGCCAGCTATGCTCATCCGCATCCTCCGCATCCCCGTCTAAGTTTTTGTCCAACCAGTGTTCCGAACTATAGGCCACGTCGGGAGCTATTACTCCAGTCGGGTCCAGCTCCGGGTCCCGGTACACGGTATGCCCGCCGCTGAACGTTACCGACCGGATACCAAGGATTTTAGCCGTGTGAACAACGACCGTTTGCGTCGCCTCGGCAACCCCATCACTAACGGTGTACGTGAACGAGTCGTCCCCAGTGTGTGGAGCATCTGGCCGCTCGACTGCATAATAAACAAAATCACCGTTGGGATTCATCACCAGCTGAGCACCGGATGGTAGTCGCATCAACTGCCGCGGTGGCTGATCGTTAATCTTGACCACGCGTAAGCTATCGCCATCGGCGTCAGTATCGTTCGCCAGGACGTTTCCCCGAACGGCACTCCCCGCCAGGACGTAATACTCGTCATTTACAGCCTCCGGAGCAGTGTTATGAACAGCAATCCAAGCCACAGCCATTTGTCGGAACTAGAGAATTCATTTGCCAACCAGAGAGGAGCAGTGTTATGAACAGTGTCCAAGCCATAGCCACTGGGATTGTTAACAGTGAGTTTATTATACTGGTAGTGGAGCAGTGTTATGAACGGTGATCCAAGCCATAGCCAGGCCTAAAGCTATACCATCCGTAAACCCAAATACAAAAGCATCGGTGCCAGTATAACCAGCCGCCGGTGTATATCTAAACCTGCCATCATCATTCAATACCACCGTGCCATTCGTCGGAGCGGAGATTAGTTGCGCCGAGAAAACGCTGGGGCTTGAAAGCATTGGCACGGTGATAGCGTCGCCGTCCGGATCGTAGCCGCAGAGCTGGCCGACCAACTCGCGGTCGTGCAATACACTGAAACTCTGCATGGCGCCCAGCTGGGCAGACCTCCACCTATAGTAGCCGGTCGGTTTGTGATCATCCAATACGCTGAAGCTGGCATCGTAGGCATACGGCGCGTTGTTATAAACATCTATCACGACAGTGGCCGTGTTGCCGGTGGTCAGCCCATCCGACCAGGTGTAGGTGAAACTATCCGTACCGACGTAGTGCGTGTTCGGTGTATACGTGAAGCTGCCGTCGGGAAGGGCACTTGGCTGTGAGCAAACAGCAGCTGCCCATCTTACGGGCAGCCTACGGAGTTTTCGGAGCTAAGTCGCCACTCGGTTTCAGAAGGTTTTCTACCAAAGGTTTGATCGCTGGATGGTTTTCTTTCTCCATTAGCTTCAGGAGTTCTGGAGTCATGTATAACTTCGGATGCTTTCGCACCTGTTCTACCAAATATCGCCTCACATACCACTGCGGACACGAATCCCATAGTCGTTGAAGGTCTTGCGCAACTCTCTTTTTGAGCACCTCAACATCTTTCTGCAAAGCTAAGCATCGATCCTCTGGCAGGTACTTTCGCAACTCGGCCTCACTTCTCACCCAGGTCTGCTTAAGCTCTAAATTACGGACCTCGGAAGACACATACCCAAACAGCACCCTATGTCCTGGCGGTACTTCTTCGTCTAGCCAAGAACTATAAACTTCGAAGAATAGTTGGACGGCCTGTACGGGCTTTTCCTCGAAAAGTCGGTCCAGGAATTCTTTCGGAGGCAATTTTCCCTGACGCAAGTATGAGGCCAGCCATGTTTCTATCCCAGCAGGTCTAGATGGATATGGTCCAAAAGACTTATCAGGCAGGAATTCAAGTACATATTCTAATGCGGACCTGCGGAGCTTGTCATCGTCGGAAGATTCTATCAGAGGCAATAATGCTCCTGTAAACCGGTCTCCCGCAACTTGGGTGACAATTGTGATTAGCTTGTAAATTGCCATAAACTCGGGATGCGGCTGGTCGTCGGACGTCTGCTCGCCCAAGAACAGCAACTCTTTTAACAGTTCTTTAGCTGCTGCTGTCTGAGCAGCATCCGGCACAGGTTTCTGGAACAGCAGCAGCGCCTCATGGGCAACTAACCAGTGTTCCTTATCCGTTTTTGCCCTTTTTGCTTGGTGGATGATCTGCCGCATCTTTTCGGCCGCTTGATGCTCTGCATTAGCCTCCTGAGCATCTGCGTTTAGTGTCACCAGCACTTGCAGCAGCACGAGCACTCGTGCGAAATTATTGACGACTCTGAGCATAGCCAATGCCTCCTACTTCCATGACCGAGCTTCCAGACGGGTGCGGATTCCCCTCCAAACCAGAATTTGGTTATCAATATTGTAATGGTCTATATCTGCGCTAACCAAGGTCATATCAATGTTCACTGTAGGACGGCCTCCAGGATCCAAGTCGGTAGCAAAGCCAACGGGGCCACCGTTTCTTTGGTAGTAGTTAACGTGGTATTCTGAAGGAGGACGCCTCCTTTCGGGGAAAGGTAAACGGCGATTGGACCAGGTCACAGCGTCAATGTAGGCTGTGAAATCGATAACAAAGGGCCCCTCTAGCTTTTGCTCGTCGCGCAATTTCTTGAGCTGTGTGGTAAACTCATAGGTCATGGCTCCGCCGGAACTATAGCCCATGGCAGCTATATACTTGACACCCCGCGAGCCAACTATGGCACCTTTGAGGTTTACCATGTGTTAGCGCAGCATTAGGTAGTCGCAACAGCTGTCGAGCTCTCACACTCTAACCTGACGGGAAAAAGCGGGCATAAACTTCCTCGAGCTCTTCCACGAGCGGCTTGATCGCCGGATGCTTTTCCTGACGCATCAACTTCATTAACTCGGGAGTCAGAAAAATGTTCGGATACTTCCGCACATAATGAACCAGATACCGTCGCACATACCATTCCGAGCAAGCTTCCCAGCTGTCTGTCAGCATTCGTCGTACACGTAGTTTCTCTGATTCGAAAAGCCTCCGAAGCTCCTTCGCCACTGCCTCTGTCTTATATTCAGAATCATGGACGTACCAAAACAATTCGACCGCGTTCCTGACTGAATACGTAGCAAGACTCAGATAGTCCTTACTCTTCTCAGACAGTTGAGTACCACAGTACCGTTCGTTTATTTGCCACAATTTGCGCAAAGCCATTTCCGGATCCTTTTCGAACATTTTATCTAACAAGCCTTTTGGCGGCAGCTCTCCTTTCTTCAAGTATTGACCAATCCACGAATCTATCCGATGATCCTCACCGGAAGCGTAGTAGTCTATTATATGACTCCTGGCGGATTCCACCACCTTATCGCTGCGGGGCCCCTCTAACATTGGTAAAAGCGAGACAACAAAATTCCTTCGCGCTGGTGGAACCATCTCTATCACTGTGTGCACGGTTATTACCGCATCCAGGCGGGGGTCGGGCTTGTCATCGGTCGTTTTTTCCATAGCATCCACTAACTCTTCTATAAGTGCACTTGCTGCTGGAACATCTGTCTTCTGCTCGAACATCGAAACTGCCTGCACTATCAAAAGCCATCTTTTCTCAGGAGCCTTGGTGTTCTGCAGTTCACGAAGCAGCGCGCGAATCCTAACCGCGGAGTCCTGATCCACATTCTGCTGCTGAGCAGTGCCCTGTAGAAAGAGCGCTGTCACAATTGCCGCTGATGCTAACAAGGCAAGTTTGTATCTGATAGTCATGGTCATTTCTCCTTATTTCCAGCCCCAGCTCTCCAGCGCTTCACGTATTCTCCTCTGCACGTCCGCTTGATTATCAATGCTGTAATGGTCTACCGGTGGGTCCAGACGAATGTTAATCGTCGTGCGAATGGGAGCCCCGACTGCTGCGGTTGCCTCTCCGTTCAGGGGTATAGAACCTGTCGAGAACCCAGTATTTTGTTGATAATGGTTTATGTGATAAGTGGTTGGTGGCCTCTTTGTTTCTGCCGAAGTCTTGCCCTCAGTGGACCACTTTATGGCGTCAATGTAGGCACTAAGGCTCAATTGTGCCCAGTTAACTTGACTTTTGCTAATGCGGTCGAACAGTTCCGTCGTAAACTCATAGGTCATGGCGCCGCCGGAACTATAGCCCATGGCAGCTACATACTTGACACCCCGCGGCCCAATTATGGCACCTTTGAGGTTTACCATGTGTAAGCCCAGCATTAGGTAGTCGCAACAGCTGTCGAGCTCTCACACCCTAACCTGACGGGAAAAAGCGGGCATAAATTTCCTCGAGCTCTTCCACGAGCGGTTTAATCGCCGGATGCTTTTCCTGACGCATCAACTTCATTAACTCGGGAGTCAGAAAAATGTTCGGATATTCCCTCACATAATGCAAGAGATGCCGGCGCTCATACCATTCCTGGAATGAGGCCCAAGCCCGCACTAGCAAGGCACGGGCCTGTTTCTTATCACTCTCGCACCACGTCTTGACCTCTGCAATGAAAGCCCGATCCCTTATATTGCCCTCCAAGCCATCCGCTTTTATCTGACGCAGTAAGCTATCAGCTGCAATAGCCTTTCTGATAGAGTGAAAAGTTGCATCTTTCAAGAATTCTCTTGCCGGGTCGGTCGCACGATTAGGTGTGTAATGGATCTCCTTGAGCATTATCGAAGCCTCCCCGGGACTCCGCTCAAATAGTTTGTCTAAAAATCTCCCCGGCGGCAACTGGTCCTTTTTCAAATAAGTAGCTACCCAGTCTCTTATGCGGCGATCCCCGGTATCACAATAATATTCAACCACAAGATTGACATAGTCATTCGCCGTTTGCTGATCGGAATCCATCAAGGGTAGCAGGGAAACCATGAAATTGCCGTATTCAAATGGCATGTAGTAGAAAAGATACCGGATCAAAACCAAAGGCGCAGCGCACATTTTCGAAGGGTCTGCTTCGAGGTCCTCTAACTTTGGACATGCGTTTAATAGCGCCAAAGCTGCCTGTGGGTCCGGCCCTTTGAAAATCTCTCTTAAACCTGGCATCGCTATGACCAGCTTTTCCTCAAACTTTAGGTCTTTGCCTGTGGTCTGTTCGAACCGCATGATTAGCTGGCGGACTTTTTCGGCCGACTCATCAGCAGGTTCAGCCTTTTGAGCAAAAGTAAGCGTCGAGATGACCGCCACTATTAGCCCTCCGATCACCGCCGAAACGCACACCGTAATTACTGCGCGATCCACTACGTTCATGGCATACCTCCCTTCCTCGTCATTTCCAGCCTTGCTCTGCTAAGCGCTGTCGAATAGTGTCGTGTACGGGTGGGTGGTCGTCAATGTTGTTATGAGTCACTCCGCTATCCTTTACCTCAATGTTTATGGTGCTGTTATCGTCAGGAGACAATTTATTGGTGGGAAGACCAATACTAACTCGGTCTGGACTGTTTTGCTGGTAAAGATTCACATGTATCTTGCTTGCGGGTCTTTGTCGTAGGGGAATAAATATTGGTTTCCTTAGCAGATCCATGGACCAGGCATCAACATATGCCGTGAAGCTTACCCCGATTTTGTTTTCGTCGAGCTGTTGCTCTTTAATCCACTTGGAGATATTCGTTGTGAATTCTAATACGCTGCTCCCGCCTACACAATAACCCAGCGCCGCTAACTTTTGTACACCGCGTTTCTCGACCCCTACCTTCGCCTCAGCCGAGGCTGCTCTCTCGTCGCTATGCTTAAAGAGATATACGTCATAGCCACTTTTGTAAAGTTCATAACCAAGCTGGTACATTCCATCGCCTTTCCCGATCGGCCACGCTGGTTTGTCGTAAGCAAAACCGCCGAAAACAAATACCATGCCTTGCAAACCGAAGAATTCAATGCTATAAGTACTGACCACGTTGCCACCAACCAGGGCCTCGAAGGTCAAGACCGTCTTGTTTCCCCCAGCCGCCTGGTCAGGTGGTCGCATCCATTCCACCCATATCGTCATCTTGCCGGAATCCGCCCCTACCGGAAAACCTACAACGTTCTCTAACAGCGCACCGGCAAACCCTCCTCCCGGAGCTACTATCGGGCCAAGCACCGCAGTAGCTGCAGGGGTTTTGTCAGGGCCGTACAGCCAGACACGTATATTATCATTATCCACCCGTAGCCGATAAGTAACCACCCCGGCAGGTGGTGGCTGGCGGTTTTGGTCGCCAAACTTGAAATCGAGTACTACCTTAACCAGGTCATTCTCATTAGCCACGTTATTATCCCAGCGGTCATGAATACCATCGTTATCGTCATCGTCATTATTCCACCGCACCCCGACACGGACCTTGCCATCCTGCTCGGGCTGCACCTGGGTTTCCTCGAATATATTATGCTTTGGCCGGTAACCTGTCATGTACACGACTGGCCCTCCCGCAGGGGGTTCAGCCACCATCTGGTCGCGCACTAATTCGACCCTCTTTATTTCGCTGGCAGTAATGCCATCGCGCACGCGGTAGTAAAACCAATCTCGATTTTGCCCCGACGAATCAGGGTTGGGAGTATAGACAACATACCGGCCCCAGCTTTCTAGCTGCCCCTGATAAGGCCCAGCGACAATTTCCACCTGCAGCGGATCACCGTCCGGATCGTAAGCCCCTTCGCATCCACAACCAGGGTCATCGCAAATCAACGACAGCGTAACTGGCATCTGATCGGGTACATGTATGGTCATATCGCGGGCAACCGGCGGCGTGTTAGTTATATAGATGCGAATGGTCGCCGCGAGGCTTTCCGCCACACCATCACTTACCGTGTAAGTGAACGAATCACCGCCCACTGTTCGACTATGCGGTGTATAGACAAACTCACCATTGTTCAAAATAAGCACACGGGCTCCCGAAGGCAGACTCACCTCCTCTCCCACCTCGACAACACTGTCATTGATTCGGGCTATCCAGAAATTATCCCCGTCCGGGTCGTAAGCGGCTACTTGCTGGCGAAGTTCGCGATCATGCAGCACCGAATAATCCGCCTCCATCGCGTATGGCCCATTATTATACACCTCAATCCTGACCGTGGCGGGCTCACTCGCCGCTATGCCATCCGACCAGGTATAGGTGAAGCTATCCGGGCCGACATAATGCGTGTTCGGGTTGTAGGTGAAAGTGCCGTCGGGATTGAGTGTTAGTGTGCCGTTGGTTGGGCCAGAGACTAGTTGCGCGGTGATTGGGTCGCCATCGGGATCGTAGCCGTAGAGCTCGCCGACTAACTCGCGGTCGTGCAATACGCTGAAGCTGGCGTCGTAGGCATACGGGGTGTTGTTATAAACATCTATCACGACAGTGGCCGCGTTCCCAGAGGTTAGGCCATCCGACCAGGTGTAGGTGAAGCTATCCGGGCCAACATAGTGCGTGTTCGGCGTATAGGTGAAGGTGCCGTCAGGATGGAACGTTAGTGAACCGTTAGTGGGGCCGGAGACGAGTTGCGCGGTGATAGCGTCGCCGTCGGGATCGTAGCCGTAGAGCTGGCCGACCAACTCGCGGTCGTGCAATACGCTGAAGCTGGCGTCGTAGGCATACGGGGCGTTGTTATACACATCTATCGTGACAGAGGCCGTGCTGCCGGTGGTCAAGCCATCAGACCATGTATAGGTGAAACTGTCGGAACCGACGTAGTTCTCATTAGGTGTATAGGTGAAAGTGCCGTCGGGATTGAGTGTTAGTGTGCCGTTGGTGGGGCCGGAGACCAGCTGCGCTGTAATCGCATCGCCATCGGGATCGTAGCCGTACACGCAGCCGGTCAGTTCGCGGTCGTGCAGCACGCCGAAGCTATCACTGCATGCGTAATTGAGCAATGCATCATGCTTGCCCAACCTGATCTCGTCGAGTGCAAAGTCTATTTTGCGTTTGTGGGACGCTTTCAGAAACCGAAAGGTAACCTGGCCGGGTGCTACATAGGGACGCCGTTCGTCTATACCTAGAACGAGTTGACCAAACATTACTAACCGAGATTGCATGAACAGTTTTCGCATTGCTGTCATATGGGTTGGAATTCAGTTGTTAGATGTCTGCCCGTTATGTTTCGCCCCAGATTATCGAGGGACCGCTTTGTAAAGGAAATATTTTTCTGCCTTGGTACGCACGAAATAAAGATCCATTTCCTTGGTTCGAACAAGATGACAATCTGATGGCAGCTTCGTATATGCCTCGAAAGTTAGATCGTGCTTAGCCAGCAACTCCCGTAGTTTTGCGCCGTAGCTCAGGGAAACCAGCGCGTTCTCCCGAGACCATTTCTCCTCGTCCTTGACAATTTCCATCAATTTAGAATAGCTCCTGTATAATTCTGCAGGAAGGATATGCTCTGGTCCAACCTTCTTGACCTCGATTTGCTCCGCATGAGCCTTATGATTGGCGATGTAACAGACGGGCAAAAGTAAGGCACTACCAAGGAAGACCAGAAAGACGCCTGGCAGATTGTATGCAATGGGCAAGGGGTGAGGCTCGAATCGCATGAGTGCTTCTCCTCTGGTTTATCACACGAGTTGGGCCATCGTTTACTTATTGATTTTCCAAGTACGAATGGCCATACAGCCAATACTTCCACCCACTCGGGGTTGCCAAGAAGACAAGACGAAACTCGTGTACCCGACTTTTGAGAGTCACTAGACAAACGTCCGGATTATAGTGCGTAATGGCTTCCATAGTCGCAGAGCTAAGGTTGCTAATAGCGGAGCGAAAGGTTCGCACCTCAGGGTACGAATCTACTCCGAAAATACTCAGGCGGGACAAGGTCACCTTGTCGTCAGCAATCACTGCATCGGCAAACTCCGCTAGAGTCGTGACCAAATCTACCATGCCCTGCCAGCGACCCTGCGATGTGCGTTGCCAGTGATCCTTCGGCAAACCTTGGGGTAGACGCGGGCCAGCCGGGCCCACTGGACGGTTGTACACTAAGTGGCACGGAGTGCTAAGTAGCGATACGGACGTAACTTGCGGTTGGCTGTTATTTTGGCAGTAACGCTCTATATCGCTTGATAACGCCGTTTGGTGCTGCGCTTTTTGCTGCGCCTGGATTTTTGCGCTCGGAATTGTCGCAATTGCATTGTCTTGCTCGGCAGCTGCGGGTATTGCCGTCGGTTGGCGTTGCAGGGTAGCGGTTCCGGTTGGCAGTTGCTCGGCCGTACCAGGCTGCCCGCTGACGCCTGCCGCTTTCCGGAAGTGTTCGTCCGTTACGGAACGGTAAAACTGGTCGGCAATCGCTTGGCTATGGCCCAGCCAGGCCGCGCAAGTATGCGAGGGGAAAATATCGGCCAGCTCGGTCGCCCGTGTAGCTCGCATGTTCTGAAACGGTTTCGGCCAGGGTTGAACGCCTGCCAGTAGGCAGTAGCGGTTCAGTTGGGTTCGCAGGTTGGCATCCGGCTTGTAGCGAGTAATCACTTGGTCGGGTGCGCCTTCCGGCAGTTGGTGCCATAGTTCCTCTAAGTATGGCCGTACCTCGGCAAAAATGGGAATAATCCGGACGCCTTGGTCGGGATGGTGTGCGGTTTTTGGCGAACGGATAATCATCCGATGATTGGCCCAGTCTATATCCGACCAGCGTAGTGTGGCGATTTCCGACGGAATGCGTAATCCTGCCCAGCGTGCCAGCGCCACAATCAGCCGAAACTGGGGGCAGGGAATTACGTCCAAAACTTTCCTAACTTCGTCCGCAGGAATCAATTTCCGACGGCCAGGATCGCCTTGGACGGTCAGTCCCTTGATATGCTCAAAAGGATTGCTGGCAATGTAACCGCGTCGGCAGGCTGCGCGGAAAAACTCCTTGATTAGCCGCGTCCATTTATTCGCCGTTGCTTTGGCTCGGCCTCGGAGTAATTCAGCCCGAATACGGTCGGCATCCGCTGGGCTAATTCGGTCTAGCGGTGTATTCGGGTCAACCGAACGGAGTAACCAACGGGCAGCTTGCCGCAAAATGATATGTGTGGACGGCTTGACCTCGGCAGCCCGCAATTGTAAGTGCTCGGCAATAAACTCGCCCAGAGTCGGTGTCCGTTGACGCTGGCGCGGTTCCGCTAAGTCCCAGGCTTCCAATTTCCTGTAGATGCGTTCCGGCAGGCTGTCCAGCCATTTTGCAGTTGCTAATGGCAAAGGCGTTGCCGTAGTTTTGGCCGCAACCAGTTCGCGCACGTGTAGGGCGATATGCTCGGCAGTCTTACGGTCTCTGACGCCAGGCAACCGCAACGCTCGCCGGATGCCGTGATGATCGAAAAAGTCAATCCGGTAGATGCCGCTTTTTGGGTCTTTCAATATACTGGCCATAGCAATCCTCCATCTGAGCCAGGCTTGCCCAGCGTCGGTGCTGGTAGGTCTGGCTCGCCTTTTGTATGCCGTTCAGCTGCCGTTCAATATGCGCGGTTCGGTTAGCTTCGTCCAGTTGGTCGCCGGATATAGCAACGTCTGGCCGATTGCTGGTCGCTTGCGGTGCGTTGCCGCATGGCTTCCCGTTGCCGATGGTCGGTCTGGGAATAGGTAGCGGTGCGGCTTGCTTTCTGGCCAGCTCTGCGCCAGGGAAGGCGATTAGCGTTTTAGCTTCAAAATCCGCTCTGCTTCGTCGCGTGAATAGCCTCGCGCCACGAATGCATCCACGAGTTTGGTTGCGTGTTCTGATACTGCGCGCTCAATCGGCACTGACCCGGTAGGTTGCCCGGTCTGTTTCAGTTGAATTTGTTTTTGCATAACTGATGCGCATGCGAAACGCCCAGTCACTGGCGGAAAAAATGATTGCGAATACGTGAACCGCGAATGCGCAAAACCAATCAGGATTCGGATAGGATCATAATTCCTTGTCGGCGGCGAATAATGCCGCTCGAATTTCGTGTAATTGTGCTTGTTGTCGCCTCGCGTTACTATAACCGGCCCGTGTGCAATTGCTGCAGCAAACTCACAAACTGCCTCGAACGGAAGCAATAAAACGCATGGCGCCCAGTCGCCGTGTTCCTGCATGGCAAAAATTGTACACGCAGCTGCCAACTGTGTTTTTTCGCGTAGCGCGGCGGCGATATCGTCGCGCAGCTGGCACCGGCAAAATGCATTGAACGGCCAGCCAGGCAAAAAGGCAAAGTTTGTTTGCGACCAACACAAAACTACGTTGCGATTGTGATAATGATACGTGTATCGAACGTACACAACGTCGCCGACTACATCGAATTGTTCTGCAACCTTTTCAAGTGGGGGCATCGCGTGCACGATGATTTGCTCGCCATTCCGCAAAGTTTTGTATGCTGTCATTATTGCCTCGTTGTGTTAGTGCCCCATCTCATCTCATCTTCTTTCATCTAGATGAGACGCTTAGAGCTTAGATGAGATGTTAACCATCTCATCTCATCTAGATGAGATGAGATGAGAGGCGGTATGGGGGAGAGAAGTGTATCAATAATCGCTGTCGCGTTTTGTTTGCATTCGACGTAGCAGCCAGCCCTCAATCGTTTGCGCGTGAAAAACAACCCGTCGCCCTAGTCGCAGGTAGGGAATCTCTCCACGTCTCACAAGATTTCGCAAGTGCCCAACGCTGATTTTTAGACGCTGCGCTGTTTCGCGCATGTTCCATACAAGTGCAGCAATCTGCTCAGTGTGTTGCATCGTGTTGCTCCTTTTGCTTGTGTGTTCACTTAAACGTTGCGAGTTCAGATAATTTCCATGCTCAACCGACGTAACCTACGCCAGCAAAATCACTTGTGACAAATCGCGGCGTTCAGATGCGTTCACATACTGTGAAGAAGTTGTGAAGAAGCGTTCAGATGCGCGCATAGAGTTGGCCATACCTAGCTTGATAGTCGCATGGACAATCAACCGAAAACAAGGCCAACTCTAAGTTCCCGCTTAGGCAAAACCGGCCTAGCTAGTGCCCTACCTTGATTAGCAACGCCCAGTCAGCTGCTAACTTTCGTCCCGTCTCGGTAGTTCGCAACTTTGCGCGCGTGCACGGTAACGCTCGGCTTGTTGCTGCTTAGTTGCTTCGCGCATGCCTTTGATGGCCGATGACTGGGATACAGCGCTCTTAGCGCAAACCAGAAGCCCCGCGAGTGCCTCTATAGCGCCCGTCTGGTTCAACTGATGGGGGCGGATAAACTCAATCTCTATAAGTTGCCTGATTGTCAGGTTGACGCATCTTGCGTGCGGGTTGATTTGTTTGGTTTCCTCATGCCGTAACAAAATATCAATCGCGCGCTGGAAGGTTTCTGTGGCATCCGGCTCGCGTTGCCAAATGGCCTCTATAAACTCGGAATCCTCAACCGCCTTCAGGTATTTCAGTAGCTTTTTGCCAGCCTCTTGCCTGTTGTCTGCATCTGAATCCCCAGCGCCGGGGTCTGCAACGGGGCGAGGTTCGCAGGACAAAATAGCGCTCCAGATTTCGGCACGGATTACCTTGTGCTTTCTAGTGTCGAGTTCAAGTTCAACGAGATATTTTGACGACACTTGCCAGGGCAGTATGCCTAATTCGCGCTCGCAAAGATATTGCTCACTTGCGAGTGCCTCTTTTACCTTGTCCGCTAGTTGCTTGAACGTATAACCTCGGCTCTTGTGCCACTTTCTTAGCCGACTGCCAGAGAAGGCTGGTAAGTTCTTGTATCTATCGCAGTACACTATCAGCGCGCTGGCCAGGTTTTGCAATGCTTCCCAGCTAAACCTATGCGAATCATTTGTGGGCTGTTTCCCGCGAAAAAGATTTTCTATCGCCTCAAGCGCGTTTTGCTTTGTCGCCCGGTCGCATAGGTTCGCATCGCTATACATCGCCACGCACAGGTACGTCCATTCGTATGAGAAGCGTCGTTTTTCCAGCCATCGCAAGTTTTCTCGAATCTGACGTATCAGCGTACACGCAGCAGCGTATGTTTCCTTCGCCCGTTGCAGTATCCGCTCTCGGTCTGATGGTGGCGGAAGGCCAGTGCCATTTAGCCAGCTTTTTAGATCGGCCTCGGTGCAACCGATGCGGTTTGCGAAACTCTCTGTTTGAGGTACGTCGCCTCGAATAATTCCCGCAACTTTTTGACGAAATCGGCGTCCGATAACGCAGAGATTCCGAATTTCTGATGTTCAGGTTGCCAGGGGCTATCTTGGTCGCTATATTTAGCCATGCTTAGACTCCAGGCACGGCCACGATGCGAAATCTAGGTATTGGCGTCGTGGCCGCTGCTTTTTAGTTATGCGATAGGCACTAGGGGTCAAGTCTGCGAAACTTGAGTCGCTACCTAGAGCGCAGGTTTTCCGCTTCCAGTTGGCCAGGAAGCCTACCTCAGCCATCGGCGTTGTCCGCAATGGCTTCCTGCCGCTTGGCGGGGCATCGGCCATTCGGTGCGCTGGCAGCCCGTAACCGGATAGGGGGGAAAAATTTTGCCGCTAGGCAGCCGTGTAACGTTCGCCCAGCCGCGCGTGCATTTTTGCGAAATTGGCCAATCAACACGGTGCACGTCGGCAACCGGTCTTGCTGCGGAGCGTGCGGCTTGCGGTTCGGCCAGGTCTCGGTGCATCGGCAACGTTGCACGCTGGGCAACCGACCTCGGTGCGGATGCGGTGCGGTTCGCATCGGTTGAACGTCGGCAACCGGTCTTGCTGGGGAGCGTTCGCGTGCGGCTTGCGGTTCGCATCGGCCAGGTCTCGGTGCGGCTGCGGTGCTACGGCTTGTTTTTCCCGAAACTTTCCAGCAACCGTATCAGTAACTCGCGTTCGGTCTCGGATAGGGATGCGATAATCCGCAGTGCCTCGGCCAATCGGTTGCCAGGTTCGGACGTTTGCGATTCGCCAGGATTGCCGCTTGCGGTATCCGGACGGTCTGGCTTGGCTTTTTCCCCGAAACTGCGGTTAAGTGCTGCGCTTTTTGCTGCGCCGGAATCGCCAACCTCGCATTTTCCTAGGAAATTTGCAGGATGTTCGAATCCTGCCGGCCTACCCAGTCGCACACACCAAGAGGATGCCGGCGATTTACATAGATTCTTTCGACCCGGTCCCATTCGCAACGGTTGCCAAGGCGACGCAGTTTTAGCACCACCTGGATTTCCCGGCCTTTATCCTCACTTACGTCTCTCCAGAAGCGAAGCTCGATCGCTTCCCGCCAGCTCTTATTGACCTGAATCGCTACCGACATCAGGGTAACAATCTTTTCTTCGGCCAAAGCGTCTTTCAACTCTTCAAGCTGTTCGACGTTCTTCTCTTTACGTCCGCCTCCCACTACTAATTCATGCAACTGGCGACAATAGTCGAGGGCGGCTACTAAGTCCCAGTGAATTCCGGTCCGCTGACCGTCTCTGGGATCGTTATCCGCCTTTGGAGCTACTGAGCTTACCAGGAGAGCTATTATCACTATTGCTAATGCTTTTACCGTCCGCATAGAGCACACCTCCCATCTAAAGGAAATACTGGTTATTGTCCCAGCCTTGTAAGTAAATTGCTCTTTAAAATCTGTTGCTGCTGATCTGGGAATATCCGCCGCGGGTAATCCACTCGCCTTGGGTCAAAATCTTTGTCAAAAATGTCTTCTCGACCGGTTTGCATCGCATTGACGGCGTTTATCCCGACCTTTGGATCGACATGGTCGTCTACGCCAACGGGACTGTTCAATAGGACGTGGACAAGTTCATGGGCCAGGACTGCTGTATACTTGGGATATTCAATCAGTCTTCCTTCTTCGAAAGCACGACGTTGAGGATCTGTGCTTATGAGTCCAGCCAAGATTATCGAGTTTGCCAACCTTGGGTTCGACATGCCTTCTTGGGTAAAGGCCTGACCTACCACCGGAAAGCCAAAGACACCTAAGAGAGTAGACCTGAACACATTGACTGTATATACATGGACCACTTTGGCGTCTTGCTCGCGGTAGCTTATCAATAGATTATGGAGCTCTCCCGATCCATTTGGTACCATTTTGTTCTGGCTGTCAAATTCAAAACTCAAATCATCCAACCCGTCCGCGTCATTCAGATTCACCTGCGGGGGCGGTGGCTTGACGTCAGTGCGCTCCCCGATAACGTCTAGTCTAATTCCCAAAGGAGCCAGAATATATCGTGCTTCTCGTAAATTGGCTTCTGTCCACTGATAGTATATGCCATCAATCGGAGCGGGATGCTGCCAGTTTATGAAGACCGACTTCACGCGCAGTGAATATTGGGCGGGAACATCGGCGTCAACCCACCATCTACCCTTGTATATCGCCCGAACCTTCCCCTCCAGCTCCCCGAGAAAAGTTGGATCTCCTTTCTGGTTGTCTGCGACAGGAATATTCAACAAGTCGTCATCTGGGTGGGCCACTAACAATAGCTCGTCGGACCAGAACTCCCCTTCTGCGTCTGGTTTTTCTCGTAGAACGATCTCGTTCCCATTATCCAGCAAACGGCCCTCCTTATCGAAAGTCACAATGAGCGCTGTGATCTGGTCGTTTCCTGGACCCGGTGTTATATTGGCGGCCGGGTCGTTGATGCGGAGGATAAATTTTTTCGGGTCGCGGCGAACATAGTCATTTCTTAGTACGACCTTATCATTAACACGCTCAAATGCACTCGGCCCTTCCAAACCAGAAAGCTTCAAAGTGTTCGTGCGCGAGTAAAAACTCCACCCGTTCTCGCTCCTCTCATAAGCCGCAAAATACATATTTATCGCGCCGCCACCTCCACCGCCACCACCAGCACCGACCTGCAACAGCATGCGTACATGCCAGCTCGCACTATAAGGATATGCCTCGTCCTCATTGTAAGTGTCGTTGTACGGGGGATAAGGCGGCCTAATCGGAATCCGATCGGTAACAAAATATTCAAAGCTGCCGTCTATACCCTCATAGTCCGCTGGCGGACGGAACACCCACGCATTCCACGAGCTGTCAAACTCCCAATGTTCCGAAAGCTGGCCCGTCTTTACTAACTCAAGAGCATCTCCATCCGGATCCCAATCGTTTTCTAACAGCGTGGCCAGAGTGATAGCCGGCCCCTGGTAATCAGCCGGAATACTATCCCCCAGAAATACTGCGAAAGTTTGCCCCGGCTCTACTATAAACCACTCCCCCTGCGCCATCGGCGGATTATTATATACACGAATCGTAACCGTGGCCACATTGCTCCTGTTCACCCCGTCGGTCCATTCGTATGTGAACGTATCCGGGCCAACATAACCTGGATTAGGTGCATACACGAAGACCCCGTGCTCTGGGTCCACAAAATCCACTGTTCCATGAGCTGGCCCACTGACCAGTGCAGCGGTAAGCGAATCCCCATCGGCGTCGTAACCCTCTAACATGCTAGACACGGTTCGGTCGTGCAATACACTGAGGTGAGCATCAAAAGCGACCGGCGATTCGCCGTTGTGGATTACCAGTGTTACCGTGAGCACCGCGCTTTCGCTTATTCCGTCAGACCAGACATAACTAAAACTGTCAGTCCCGAGGTAGTTCTCTTCTGCGGTATAAGTAAACGTGCCATCCTGGTGCAGCTCAAGTGTTCCGTGAACCGGCCCCGTATCGAGAATCGCGGCGATGCTGTCACCGTCGGGGGCGTTACCGTAGAGCTGGCCACTAAGCACCTGTCCAGCTTGCACATAGAACGTCGCCCCATAACCATAAGGTGCGTTGTTATACACATCTATCGTCACCGTGCCGATATTACTGCCCTCTAAACCATCCGACCAGGTATAGCTGAAACTATCGGGGCCAACATAGTGCGTGTTCGGGGTATAGGTGAAGGTGCCGTCGGGATGGAATGTTAGTGTGCCGTTAGTTAGACCGGAGGCAAATTGCGCCGGGAAACGTTGGGTCTTGGCAGTAATGGGACAATCATGTGATCATAGTCAGGATAGGTGGGCTGGGACTGGCGGGCAATGCTGTACTCATGAGAGTGCGTGTTAGAACTTGCTAATGAACCGGGGAGCACTGCCATGCATCAACGGCATTTGTTTTGCCTATTGTTGTTATAGCTAGAATTGCTATCATTTTATCGTTATACAAATCAGCCGTGTATGTGGCGGCAACTCGTATACCCTGGCAGTCCGATGGGAATCATTGACCTGGCTAAGATTTACGTGGTGCCGGTGCTGGCTTGGTCGGTTCAGGCGTCGGAGAAGTAGCTGGCGACTCTGGAATCTCTACGGGTAATCGCAACTTGTCCAGTGGGATAAAAGCATCTTCAGGGACCGCTGCGATATCCCAGACATAACAATTTCCAGCGATGCGGGCAATGACAAATCGGCCGCTGTCAGCAAACTGGAGGTTATAGAGCGACCAATCTCCCAGCGAAGCCAAACGTGCGGCTACTTTGCGTTTAAGATCGCACATAACAACTTCCCCTTTATATGCAAACACGGCTCTGTCGGTTTCTCCATCGAAGGCATAGCGATTCAACAATCCATATCCCCACCCGGGTCTGGTCAGAACTTCTGCTATTGGTGGACCCGGTTCGAGCTTCTCCAGGTCAAGCTTTCTAAAGCATAGAACCAAGCCTTTCATATCTTCGTCCCAATTATTAATTGATGCGAATTGGTAATGGCTTCTGCTCTGGTCAAAAACTATTGCATATTTAGAATCCCTGCAAAGGCCAACGTACTGCGTGGATAACAAGTCTTTGGACCATCGCTGCATTTCGCCCGTTTTCTTGTTGTAAGTCACAAGAAAAGTGTGCCTGAATGATCCGGAGGTCTGATGTAGTGCTAATACCTCTTGGCCTCGCACAGCCAGACTGCAGACACTATGATAATCTGGAATAAAATCATCGGTAACCTTAGTAGATTTGAGAACTGTTTTCCAATCAATTGTGTTGTCCCATAACACTTTGCCGGACTCCAGGTCCAATGCAAAAACCCGTCCGCCCCTACTGCCACAGTAAGCTATTTTTTCCCCCGCCGGCACCTGCATTGTAATAACATCACCGGGCAAAAAACACATCGCTTCCCGGAGATTAGGGGCACCATACTGGGCGATCACATTGCCATCGAGATCAACTACAGCAGCGCAGCCGTTATCGTTTGCCAGAAATACTAACTTCGATTCTTTATCAACATGGATGAGTATGTTGTTGCCCAGGGGAGCCAATGGTAAACCTGCCTTGAAACTCAGGCGAAAGGTTTCTTCTTTTGATGGGAGCCGCACAACACGAAGTGAAGCGTGACCAGGCATGAATAAAGGGGGTGTGGTTAGAACGGCGATCTCTGCCCCGTTGGGCAGTACACCTATTCCTTGCACACGCTCGGATGAGCCGTTTATGGCCTGGCCATGGTAGATGCGCAGGCCCGGGTAATTGACGCCGCCTGCGTCGCTGGCTTTGCTGCATCCGCTCAGAACGACACCGAGGCTCAGGAGTATCCCGACGACCAGCCTGGGCATGATACATCTCCTATGTTTGGATTACCCGGAAAATCTGCAGCGGCGCAACGGCATGGCTTTCGATTGCAGTGCCATCTCCTTCCAAAGCCGAGATGGTTCGCCGAGGTGGCCCGTTGTGATCGTATTCGTAGATTCTCGAATGGGCTACTTGCAAATCGTTGGCAGGGCCGTGTTCGAGAGTTACGAATGCTTCCCAATTCGGATAACCATCATGGCTCAGGTAGTATGACATTTCCAAGTCATTGGGCGCAGCATTAATTCTGATTATCAAGTGCTTCAAACGCCAGTCAATGTTAGGAAAATCGGCGCTTGCTAAAGCGGCAAGCCAGGGGTACGACTCGACGAGGGCTGTGTTGGGAGGAGACCTGACCCAGAAGTGAGCCTGAAATGGATGGAGGCGATGTTCCATTCCTGCCCCGTTCGCAGCTGGCAAAAAACCAAATGGGAGCCTCAGATCAGGCCGGTGTTGTTTTTGACAAGTTGCGAATCCGCAAGGCAGTGCAGTTTGAGAGTCCAGAGAAAAGGCGCACATAGACTTGGGCGGTGGGTCGGGAGGTGACAGGTCAGGGGCGAGTCCAGCGTGACAATGGTCGGAAAAGCGGGGCCAAGATTCCACCATAGGGGTGACGACAACGAAAACACCCGGGTCGCAGTGGTCGGAAAAGCAGGGCCGGGGGTGGTGTGGATGCGGACGTTAGTCGTAGGAGGCGGGGAGGCGATCGAGGATGGAACGCAAGGCAGCGACTGCTTTCGGGAAAAGGTCGGGACCAGTTACGCCCCCGGTGGGTCCACCACCGAGCAGATG
Source organism: Gemmatales bacterium (assembly GCA_041640595.1). Lineage (GTDB taxonomy): Bacteria > Planctomycetota > Planctomycetia > Gemmatales > HRBIN36 > HRBIN36. The sequence goes on from JBEPZY010000004.1 coordinate 226,992, forward strand.
CGGTTCGAGAGTAGCAAATCCGCGATAGCCCCGTTGCACGGCATCGGCTAACACTTCGGGAATCCGTCCCTGCCCTTCGCCTGCGGGACGAGCGTGGGTTTCGCCACGGACCCAGTCTTTGATGTGGAAATGAACCGTCCAGTCGCGGGTCTTGAGCCAGCCTTCCCAGGGATCGTAGCCGCAAAAAACGTAGTTGGCCGGGTCGTACACCGCTCGGAATTGTGGATGGTTGAGGGTGGTCAGCAAATCCAGGACTCGCTCCGGGGAATCGCCGTAGATGCGATGTTCGTTTTCGTGGAGCAAGCGAACACCAGCTTTCTCGGCAATATCGAGTTTGCGACGGAACCGGTCGAGTATTTCGCTGCGATAAGGCTGCCAATCAAAGTTACCCTCGGCCGAAGCGGGCGAGTCCGGGGGATAATAGCTGAAAACGCGAATGTTGCTGGTCTCGAAGACCTTGCAGAGCTCGACCGCGCGTCGGAAGCGTTGCAAGTGCGGCTCGAAGGGATCGCTGATCTTGACCTTGCCGATAGGTGAACCGATCGCGCTGATGCGAAAGCCGCGAGCGTCGAGTTGCCGCTTGATTTCGCGCACCTGGTCGTCGGTGAGGTCGAGCACATTGGTTTTCCAGACCGAACGCAGCTCGATGTGCCGAATACCGCAACTTTCCAGCACCGCCAGTTGCTCTTGCAGGTCGGGAGAAATTTCGTCCGCAAAAGCCGATAGGGTGAAATGTGCATTCGCCATAGTCGCCGCTCCTGTTGCTTATGCCGTGTGTTCGTCGCTGATAATCTGCAACGGGGCTTTGGCAACGACGAAAGTTTTCTCTCCGTACTGCGGGAAGCGAATGGTAACCCGCAAGCCTGGCCCGAAACCGCTGACGGCACAGACCGAGCCGACACCGTACACCTGATGGCGCACCAGCAGTCCGGGTCGCCAGATCGGCTCGCCAGTGCCGTCGCCGTTGGCACCTGGTCGAGCGAAGCCTGCGGAAGCCAGGGTTGGCGTGCGGGTCTCGCCTGTCCGGTCGGCAAAGCCTGCGCAAGCTGCTGTGTCGTCGGTATAGTCGTGAATGAGAACGTGCTCCTGTGGCAATTCGCCCAAAAACGAGCTGGGAACACAGTAGCGGGTTTGCCCCCGGAATAGCCGCAAGCGCGAGCAGGAAAGATGCAGTTCGTCCTTGGCTCGCGTCATGCCGACAAACAATAGCCGACGCTCTTCCTCGAGTTCCTCCTCATTCTCGCGGGACCGTTCGTGGGGCAGTAAACCTTCCTCCAGGCAAGGCAGGAACACCACCGGGAACTCGAGTCCCTTGGCAGCATGGAGTGTCATCACCGCCACTGCATCCTGACCTTCCCGAAATCCGTCCACCTCGCTGACCAGGGCGACGTGCTCTAAAAAGTAAGCCAGCGAATGGTCTCCGGTTTCCTCGGCGAGAGTTTCAGCAGCGGAGATCAGTTCCTCAATGTTAGCCAGGCGTTCCCGGTCTTCCTCGTCGTTACTTTCCAGAAGTGCCTTGCGGTAGCCGGTGCGTTCGATAACTTCGGTGATAATTTCTGCGGCGGTGAGGTCGGTGAGCTGCCGCAGTTCGTGAATGAGACGGGCAAACTCCTGGAGCGGAGCGAGCTGACGTGGACGCAATTCCCGAATACGCTCGGCCTCCGCACACGCTTCCAGCAGGCTCAAACCACGCTGGGCGGCGTATTCCCGTAAGCGTTCCAGTGTCATCTTGCCGACACCGCGAGGCGTGGCTAACAGCGCTCGCTGGAATGATAGATCATCTCGCGGATTGACCAGAATCCGCAGGAAAGCCAGTACATCGCGGTTTTCCTTCCGCTCAAAGAAGGCCAGGCCACGCACAATCTGGTACGGGACACGGCGACGCAGGAACGCTTCCTCAAAAATGCGGGACAGCGCATTGATGCGCAGAAAGATCGCGAAATCGGAATAACAGCGCCGGCCACTTTGTACCGCCTCGGCAATGGTGGCCGCGATAAAGTCCGCTTCCTGATCGCTGCTTGGGAAAAATCGCACCTGCACGGGTAAACCTTCCCGGCGTGTGGTGAACAAACGGCGTGGCTTGCGGCGACGATTGAAGCTAATCACATGGTCGGCCACATGCAAAATCGGTGCGGCGCTGCGGAAATTCTCGTCCAGATATACCACCGTGCAATTGGGATAATCGCGCTCGAAATCGAGGATGTTTTGTATGTCAGCACCACGCCAGCGGTAAATGGACTGGTCAGGATCGCCAACCACGCAAACGTTTGGATAATCACGCGACAGTTGCTTCAGAATGACATACTGGGCGTGGTTGGTATCCTGATATTCGTCCACGAGGATGTAGCGGAAGCGGGCATCCAGTTCGGCTCGCCAGTCGCTCAGGTTGGGCGAAAGTAACGCCCGCGCCAGCCAGTAGAGCAGGTCGTCGAAATCCAGGGCGTTCAGTTCACGCATCTTCCGCTCGTAAAGCGGATAAATCTCGGCGACCTGGCGGCTGAAATAATCGGCAGCGCGAGCGGCATACTCGACCGGGCCCAGCAGAGCATTCTTGGCCCGGCTGATAGCGGCTTGCAAACTTTCCACGCTGAACCGAACACTGTCCAGATTCGACCGCTCCAGCACCTCGCGGAGCACTTCTTTGCGATCATCCTGGTCGTAGATGGTAAATTGGCCATTCAGGCCGAGCCGGTCGGCGTATTGCCGTAATACACGGGCCGCGAAGCTGTGAAAGGTGCTGATCCAGACACCGCACTGCGGCAACAGCTGTTCGATGCGGCGCTGCATTTCGCGGGCGGCTTTGTTGGTAAAGGTAATGGCCAGAATCTGCCACGGCTTGATACCCTGCGCCAGCAAATGGACAATCCGTCGCGTAATCACTCGCGTTTTGCCGGAGCCAGGACCGGCAAGGACTAACAGTGGCCCATCCACGTGGGTGACCGCTTGCTTCTGGGCTTCGGTCAAATCCCTCAGGTAGGCTGGTTCCGATTCGAGAAAAGACTTTCGTGGAAGCATGGCTGGGTGTGGCGGAGCAAGTGCCCCGTTGGCATCGGTAGCTGGCAATTGGGACTCCGCCCCACGGGGGGTGTTGCATCCTTTCGCTATTTTGCTTGCTTTTCTGGCCATCCTCATGCCTCGGTCAAAGAGAATTGCCCCGGCGACTGTGTTGCAGCCCGGGCCAGGCCAGCCATTCTAGCTGCCCCCTACAAAATTGTCCTCGTCTTTTGGTATATTGACAGAAAGCGATGGCTGGCACAGCAGGCAGGTCCATGAACATTTTCGGCATCGGCACCGATATCGTCGAATGTGCACGGATCGCCCGTATGCTGGAAAAGCATGGGGAGGTCTTTCTGCGGCGTGTGTTCACAGCGGAGGAGATTGCCTATTGCCGCCCTCGCAAACGCTTCATCGAGCATTTTGCCGGTCGCTGGGCCGCAAAGGAAGCCGTTTTCAAATCCCTCGGTACTGGCTGGGCAAAAGGCATGTGCTGGACCGATATTGCCATTACCCATGACCCGCGCGGTCAACCTCACGTTCAGGTTCGCGGGGCAGTCGAAGAATATATGCGAGCCTGCCACATCAGCACCATTCTCGTGAGTATCTCGCATTGCCGACGATATGCCACGGCCTGTGCGATAGCTTTGCTCGATGCCGCGGTGCAGCTGCCTGCATCAAGTGAAATCGCACTCCCTGGTGGTATTGAACAGCAAGCAGGTGCGGCACATTCTTCGCCGATTTCCCGGACTGAGTAAATTTCTGAGGTCTGGCCATGATGCTGCTTTGGAAGCCACGTCAGCTGTGGCCAAGTGGGGCAAGGTTTGGGCTGGTGCTATCGCTGGCCACGAGCCTGATCGTGATGCTGGCTGCGCAAACGCCTGTGGAGGAAAAGGAGGAGAGCAAGCCACCCAAATTGCGCAGCGATCTGCCCCTGTTGCCGCCGCTGGAGTCGCTGCAAAAGATCGTGGTGCAGCCGCTGGCCGAGTTATTGCTTGAAGCGGAACGTACCAGTCATCCGGCCGTCCGCGACTTACTGCGTCGGCTCGCTTATCCGCACGACCGGGTCGTGTTACGCAATGGCAGTGTTTTGCGCGTGGCGCCCCTGGCTCGTCCTTTGGAACAGGAAAAAGCGGCGCAACTGAAATTGCAAGTGATTACTCCCACCGGGCAGCTGGAGACGCAACGTGCGGTTGCTCGCGACGAGGTGCTGCGGGTGGAGTATTTCGAGCGGTTTGCGATACAGGAAGTGTTGCAGCTAGGCCAGGAGACGGGTGCCGGTAAATCGCCTATGAAACAATCGCAGGTGCTGCGTCTGGCGGAGTTTGTCCTGGAACAGCTGCTGGCGTTTCACGGTCAGGGAATACGTGCGGAAGGTTGGGGCGATGTTCAGAAGCAGTTGCAGCAGCAACTCAAGCAAACCCGGTTGCAATGTCTGGCGGCTTTGCAGCAGGAGAATCAGTGGCAGGAAGCCACCGCCTGGGCCGATCGTCTCCTGGAGGAGTACAAGGGAGATGCGGAAATTGTCGCCCAGTTTCGTCAGCTTGTTGAAACCACCGCGGAACAGGCAATCGCCCGAAAGGATTACGTTACGGTTCGGCGGGTCCTCGACCGCTTGAATGCCCGCTTGCCAGGCACTACCAGTCCCGCTCTGGAACGCTACCAGCGTGTCCTGTACGAACACGCTGAGTCGCACCTCAAACAGGCACAGCAACTGCAGGAAAAAAACGACTGGGTCTCCGCCTGGCTAGCCGGAGCCGAAGCCGCTCGCCTGGCACCGAACTGGGAGCGCGTGCAATTGTTCCAACGCCAGCTTTTACGCCGTTATCCCTTCCTTATCGTGGCAGTGCCGCAGTTGCCGCACACCACCTGGCCACCGCTGGCTATGACCCTGAGCGACCAGATGGCTGTCAGCCTGCTTTACGAATGGCTCATTGAACCGCGTCAACCACCGCTGACCAGCGCAGGATACTGGAGCAGTCCGGGTTTTGCTCCTTTTCGGCAGCGCGGCTCGTGGTTTTTCAACTGGCCCAGTTACCCTCTGCTTTTCGCCACTTCGTCAGGAGAACGGCTGGCACGCTGGCAGGATGTGCAGTTCAGCCTGCATTGTGCAGGCGACCCCCAGCTCCTGCTGTACGAACCCCTGTGGGACAAACGCTGGTCCACCTGGCACACCATCGAACTGTCCACCGGCCAGTGGCAGGTGCAGATGCCTTTGAGTTGGGGCGACCCGATGCGGCTTTTTTACCTCCCCTTGCTGCCAGCTACCGATGAGAACTCCTCGCATCCGGGAGATTCTGGCAAGCAGCTTCCAGCTCCGTTTGTCGCCGGGACTGGCCCTTATGTTCTTGCGGAACGCTCGGATAACCAGTGGGTGTTTCGTGCTCGTCCCGGCTGGGTCCGACCCCATGCCCAGGAAGGGCCGCTTCTGCGAGAGATTCGCTTCCGCCGTTACACGGATATTCGCCAGGCTCACGAGGACCTGGAATGCGGAGCCGTTCACCTGGTGGTCGGTCTGACGGCACGCGATGCCGATACCTTTGCGAACATTCCGCACGCACGCATTGTCTGTCTGCCCAGGCAGGAAGTTGCTCCCGGCGGTATCGCTTTCAGTCCCCGCGTGGCCATGCTGGCTTTCCATCGCCGCCGGCCCACCGTTCAGTCCGCGCTCCTGCGACAGGCCATCTCGGCCGCTCTGGATCGGCAAGCGCTCTTACAAACCCATTACCGCGGTCGCGACCCCACCACGTATCGCCTCACGGGAGGCCCGGCACCACTGGCCAGCTGGGCTTACCATCCCGACTATTCCCCGACGCTGCGTTCGCCTTATCATCCCGCAACCGCCCGCGAGCTTTTCCAGCGTCTTGCCGGGCCGGCTACGGGCAAGCCCGGTACTTCCGGAGCAAAACCGTCTTCGACCCTGCCCACGCTTTCCCTCTGGTATCCTCAAGAGGAAGCCGCAGTGCATTCCGTAGTCCAGGACATTCGCAATCAGCTTGCCGCTTACGGATTGAAGTTGGAACTTCGAGCCGCAACCGCTCAGGAAATCCTCGCCGCCTGGAAAACTCCTAACCCGCCTTACGACGTGCTGTTCTGGATTGCCGAATACCCTGCCGAAGGCATGACACCGTTCCGCTGGCTTAGTCCTGCCCCACCAGGCCAGGCCTGGCCCGACCCCTTCGGGCTTGCCGATGAGCCTACCGTTGCCCAGCTTCGCCAGCGCTACTGGCAAAGCGATGACCCGGCCAGCTCCCGGAGAACTCTCCACCAGCTTCACGCTCACCTCGTGGATCAGGCCTGGATTGTCCCGCTCTGGGAAATGGACCGTTTCGTGGTTGTCTGGAAGAATCTTGGTATCCCGTATTTCCACCCGTGCTGGGTTCTCCACCACGTCGAATCCTGGACGTGGAACTAACCACCCAGGCTATTAGCCCGGCAAGCTACCACCGCTCCACCTCGTCGAATCCTAGAGCCGCAATTAACCACCCCACCACCAGCAACTGATCCGCAGCACTATAAGAATTATTTTAGGCCTCCGCCCCTTGGCGTCGGTGGTACTAACATTGCCCCTATGACAAGCATCCAACGCCCCACATCTTACCCTCAAGGGTACTAACATTGCTCTCCGCGAGCACCGCGCACTATAATAAGCGTCCCATACCTCTGCGTCTTACCCCGCTTCGATTCCCGTTGGCGAGTTAGTCATCCGATTCAAGGGACTACAGCGTCCTAAGTCTCCGCACCCTAACCGGCCTTGATTCACTGACGGTGAAATGTTGGCCGCTATCGTAATTGCTACGTCCCCACATATTAACCCACCTTGGTTGCCGCAAAGCCAATCCTTACTGCCACACTTGCTTGCTAACTTCTCGCAGAGTTGCTAACGCTGCAATGATATAGCTTTGTCGCCCTATTATTAGCGACAACCAACGGTGCAGCATGACTCGCATATTGGGACCACCGCGACGTTCTAATTTGCCGTCATGGCCTTTGTAAGCCCCGTCACCACGGGTGTTGTGCTTAAGCGTCTGAGCCACATCTTAAGCGTCTGAGCCGCATATTGACAATTGCTAATCGCAAACATGCCTTCCGACAGGCCGTGCTGTCTGCGCACTTTCTCAATAAGGCTTAGACTTTTTGTCCCCACCGGCACTATCAGGCTGAGGTTGACGGAATAGCATACTGGAAAACTGCAAGTCTATCTTTGGCGGCTTAAAGTTCGCTCTGGTCCCAATGATCTCAAACGGCTGAAGAACCTCGAATTTGGATTCCAAGATCAAAGTTCCGGGCATCTTCAGAACTTCTCCTAGGTATTGATAATGCGGCGGCACCTTATGAACCACTACCGATATTTCATAACGGATTTGCCCGCCCGCACGTGGCGGATTTTCTTCGTTATTGATCACCAGGCTCTTAACATGAACGTCCATCCGCCTGTGATGGATCACTTTTCCTTTACCCAGCCCAAAAGTGGACCCGTCCACCACTCGGCCGTTGCTCACAGTTCCCACCGCGGTTGCAGCCAGGGTGTCGATCTTCCATCGCATATCTTTGTTGTCGAAATGATAAAAAATGCGAAAGGATACCTTCGCTTCCTTTCGTAGCCAGTCAAGGCCCGACTCAGCAGCTAATCTATTACTTGATTCCGGCACATTTCTGGCAACCTTGTTAAGATGCTCCCATAGTTCGTCCGATGGCGCGTAAACGACGTTACCTGACGCCCTTACTTGTTCTGCCCAGCTGAATTGCCGCGGCGTCGGCCACGCGAAGATCGTTGCACAAATCAACATGAGGCAACACTCAACGGCTTTCTTGGTCCGCATGTTTTCTCCTTTCACATTAGCCGCCTACCGGTTGGAGGCTCATGGTGGTTACTTCTGTATTTTTTCGGCCCGCCACTTGTTCGGCCCCTCACGAATGAGTTTATGGTGGTCCAGAGAAATTTCCCAGCGTTTATGCTCGTGGCTCCAATTGATAAACCACCTGTCCGACAAACGCAGGAGTGGTACCTCGGCGGTGCCCTTTCCTTCCACAATTGTGTTTCGCGGCTCGACTAAGTAGTACCCGGACGGCGCAGGACGAACCCAGGGAGTTTCCGGGAACCTCTTCTTCACGAAGTCTTTGTCCTTGTCCTTCAAAACCGAAACATTGACCAGTTCTCCTGGATTTAGTTCCGATGGCAGTTTGAAATCAAGAGCCGCCCCGTAACCAGATTTACCGCGTTGTACACGAGCAATCGGGATTGTTAATGCAGCCCGCGCATCCTTGTTGGGGTCGAACTCCCAAAACTCCAGCATTTCCGGCAAATCTGGATCTCTTGCATACTCAGAAGCTATGTACCAAGCGACAGGCCCAGCAACTTCCGTAGCGGGGAACAGGAACCCTGCGGGTCGAATGCAGAAGATGGCGCCCTTGCCAGCTTTGTGATCTACCTCGATGTGCCACCACCACAGAAGAGGGTTTGCGCGGTTTGTATTTGATAATCGAACCAGGTCCTTCACTGTAATCCAGACGTCTTTATCTCCACGGCGCAACCAGAGCATAAGGTAGGGCCACATATACGGGCACCCGTCGCCTGTAATATCAACGGTAAAATACTATGCGAATAATTCGTAACGTTCTCCTGATTGACTGCCCTTGAAGACCCGTAAGGGCTGAAGGTCTTCTCCCCAAAGAACCTCAAAGTCTGGCTGAGTAACCGGTGGCCTTGTTTCCTGAGGCTTGCTTTGCTGGTTATGGTTCTCAGTTCTTAACTCCTGCGTCAAGAGCAAAACAAGCCCGGGGATTAGAAATGCCTTCCACCAAATCTTTGGCCTAGCCATAGCTTGGCCTCCGTAGGAAAATTTTAGGACCCTGGTCGTGGCTCATCGGTAAACCAGGTTAGCCTTATCCCCTCCTTCTTGGGACGGAAAAATACCAACAATTCGCCTTTGGGAGACCGCGTCTCGAAGTATGCGGCGCCCAGAGCGGTCCGTTCCCAATCTTCCGCGCTAGCAAATGGACCCGCCCCATAAGAAGGATCGTAGTACTTCCCGTTATATTTGACAACTGCGCGATTAACAAACACTTGCTTATTGATTGGCTTGTTATTGTCGCCCTGGACAGGTATAGAGCCCTGGGCATCGCTTGGCTTGACAGGACCTTGAGGATTATTCAGGTCGAAAGGCACCGTTTGAAGTCCTACATAACACGCATAGCCTTGGGGAGGCGGAGGAAGATTGAGCTGCTGCGGTTGCGTTTAAAAGGAAACCACTTTCTCCGTCGCAAAAATGTTTGCGTGTGAAAGCAAACGGGTCGCGGGGGTGAATGTTGGCGGCAAGGGCGATAACGAACGGTCACGCTGGTTTGCTTTGCAGAATGATCAGCAGTCAACGAATTCCTTGCCTCAGCTCCTTGATTGCCGTGGGGGCCGCAGCGGATTATCGTAATTTCAACCGGCACGGTGCAGGACTACTGCGTACATTGATTGTCTGGGACGCAGGAAAGTATCGTAATTTCAACTGGCTCCGACGGTCGCGGATTCGGCAAGCCAGTATTTGGAACATTCTCGATGGAGAAAGGGCCATGAGACGTCTGGCGATTTATTCGCTGCTGACGGGCGTGTGGGTAATGGCGGGTGATGTGATAAGCGCGGCAGAGCGGCCCAACTTTGTGCTGATCACCTGCGAGGACATTTCGCCGAACCTCGGCTGTTACGGTGATCCAGACGCGATCACACCTAACTTAGATCGCCTGGCTGCTCAGGGGGCACGCTTCACGCGTGCGTTCACCCATGCGCCGGTTTGTGCACCGTCGCGTTCGGGAATCATCACCGGCATGTACCCGACGACACTGGGAACTCACCACATGCGTTCCAAGCTGACGCGAACGCCGCCGCTATTTACGGATTATCTGCGTAAGGCCGGTTATCGTGTCATCTGGCCGGCTCAGGGCGGCATTGGCAAAACGGATTTCAACTTCGATGTCCCCAAAGGATGGGTGGATGTTCAGGTGGATTGGACGCGCCAACCGGAAGTGCTGCAACCGCCGTTTTTCGCTATTTACAACATCACGGTCACGCATGAAAGCCAGGTGCGTGCGAGCCGGTATCAGTACGTTCGCAACACCGCCCGCCTCAAACCGGAGCAACGCCACGATCCGAACAAAGTCCGCATTCCGCCATACTATCCGGACACCTGGGCAGTGCGCGATTGTGTTGCTGTCTATCACGACAACATTACCGCGATGGACTATATCGTCGGCGACATCTTGAAGTTGCTGGAGGAAAAGAAGCTGGTCCAAAACACGATCGTGATTTTCTATAGCGACCACGGTGCCGGTTTGCCCCGCTGCAAGCGCTGGCCCTACGATAGCGGTTTGCATGTGCCGTTGTTAGTTCGCTGGCCGGGAGTGATACCGCCCGGCACGGTGCGCGACGATCTGGTCGCCCTGCTGGATATTGCTCCGACTCTGCTAGCACTGGCCGGTGTGGAACCGCCGAACTATATGCACGGGCGAATATTTCTAGGGCCTAACACTCAACCCGAACCGCAGTACTTATTCGCCGCCCGCGACCGCATGGACGAAGCCTACGACCGCATCCGTTCCGTCCGCGATCGCCGTTACCGCTATATTCGCAACTTCCATCCCGAACTGCCCTACATGCAGTACATCAACTACATGGACGAAATGCCCATTATGCGGGACTGGCGACGGTTGGCTTTTGAAGGTCGGCTCAATCCGACGCAAAAGTTGTTTATGAGCCGCACTAAGCCGAAAGAAGAACTCTACGACCTCGACAACGATCCTTACGAAATCAACAACCTGGCTCAGTCGCCACAGCATCAGGAGATCTTGCAACGAATGCGCGCCGCCCTGGATCGCTGGATCGCCGAGACGAAAGACCTCGGCGAGATACCCGAACAAGAACTCATCCGCCGCGGTATCGTGCATGATGTTTTGTCCAAGGAATACGAAGCCCGCCGCAAACTCCACCCCAAAACCCCTCCCGTCCCGCAAGACGATTGACCCGTGCGATAAGACTGCCGTAAATAGGAACGCATAGCATTCCGAGCACAAGATAACTGGTTGCAGGAACGTAAAAACGAAATTGTGGGTGTAGCGTAACAGAGATGCATAGCATTGCAAGCACAAGATAACTGGCCGGAGGAACGTAAGAACGAAATTGCGGGTGTGGCGTAACAGGGATGCATAGCGTTGCAAGCACAAGATAACTGGTTGCAGGAACGTAAGAACGAAATGGTGGGCGTGGCGTAACAAGGACGCATAGCATTCCGAGCGCAAAATAACTCGTGCGAATTACGCAGGCCGCAGTTCCAATCCCACCGGCATGATGGCAGGTATCTTAGTTTGTGCGCAGGCTCCGGTCGCTGTACGGTGCGGAATGTTTCAATCCCACCGGCGTGATGGCAGGTCTGTTGGTTTGTGCGCAGACTCCGGTCGCTCTAGGGTGCGGAATGTTTCAATCCCACCGGCATGATGGCAGGTATCTTAGTTTGTGCGCAGGCTCCGGTCGCTGTACGGTGCGGAATGTTTCAATCCCACCGGCATGACGGCAGGTATGCTAGTGATCGGGTTGAGCAGCCGTAACTCGCCAGCCTCGTAGGTTTCCATACCGACAGCACGTTCACCTATACACCGAACACGCACTATGTTGGCCCGGATAGCTTCACCTATACCTGGTCGGATGGCCTGACTACCGGCAACACCGCCGCCGTCACTATAGATGTGTACAACAACGCGCCGTATGCCTACGATGCCAGCTTCAGCGTATTGGATGATCACGAACCGACCGGCTACTATAGGTGGAGGTCTGCCCAGCTGGGCGCCATGCAGAGTTTCAGTGTATTGCACGACCGCGAGTTAGTCGGCCAGCTCCCTGTACGGCTATGATGCCGATGGCGATGCTATCACCGTGCCAATGCTTTCAAGCCCCGGCGTTTTCTCGGCGTAATCAGCCTCCGGCCCCACCAACGGGCCGGACCAACGGTACACTAACACTCAATCCTGACGGCAGCCTTACCTATACATCGAACACGCACTATGTTGGAACGGATAGTTTCACCTATACCTGATTGGCTGGGTTGCTAACAGGCGAAGCGGCTAAGATTCTGAATCGCCGCTGGTGGTGGTAAGTTTTTCGAGGTCGGGGGATGGGATTGAGCTTGCCGATTTTGGCGGGTGAGGTGGCTTAACAAATCCTGCGGGTGTGCATTGCGATACGTGAGGCGGGCAGACGGTTTGCTCCATGCCGACCAGCAGCGCATAATTGCCGCAGAGCGGGTGCTGGTCGGTTGGCATCACGCCGACACCGAACAACCTGGAATAGAGGAACCATAGCGCTGAGGCAGAGCGGGTGCTGGTCGGTTGGCATCACGCCGACACGGCAGAACCTGTAAGAGCCGAACCATAGTGCTGAGGCAGAACGGGTGCTGGTCGGTTGGCATGACGCCGACACCGAACAACCTGGAATAGAGGAACCATAGTGCTGAGTCAGAGCGGGTGCTGGTCGGTTGGCATCACGCCGACACGGCACAACCTGGAGGAGAGGAACCATAGTGCTGAGACAAAGCGGGTGCTGGTCGGTTGGCGTCAGGCCGTGAAGGAGAGTGCAGGATGCGCTGGATGCTGAGCTTGCTCGTGATAATTCTGGTCGGTTGTCGCACCATTGTCGGTCCGCTGGAACCGCGACGGGCAGAGCGTGCCGATGATCCCTTGCTCAGCACGCAGGAGCAGGCCCGACGAAGCCGGTATCTGTATGCGTTTCCGGATACGGAACTGGGCCCGCGATCTGGTCCGGAACGTCCCATTGCGGCAGCTCCGGCTCCGTAAATAAGCGAATGTTCTGGCCGCGAATATACGACCGTTGCGTCCGCTAAGTTTGGCATGGCCTTCTGACTCAGTTAACGGGCGTTGCGAATGGCATTTGTGCGAAGGTGTGGTTGCAGGGGGTCTTTGGGGAGTTTCCGTGGGCAGGTGGTGCGAGCATTTCGCATGGTACCGCAGAGCACTGCGGTTGCTATAACAATTGCGCTGATGGAGCGGTGAGGCGACGTGCGGGAGGGCGGAACAGGCGGCACAGCTTTCGGTGTGGGTAACTCTGGAGGTGCACCATGCTGGCCAGGCATAGCGCGGTCGTCCTGCTGGGGGTGCTGATTTGCGGTTCTGGCTGTCAGTCGCCCGAACATCAGGCGCTGGAACCGCTGCCGGCCAATGCTCCACCCCTTGCCTACCCGGAACTGGTAGAACGTGCCCGACGGCAAGTTTGGGCGGCTCAGGAGATATTTTATCGCGACGAATGGGACCAACTGGTCAAGGCGGCGGAGACTCTCGGCCAGACGGCACAACAGCTGGCCCAGTTTCGAGCCGACCAGGTGCCGGCACGGTGTCGGGAACTGTGGCCGAAACCGGTCGAGGAATTCCGTTCCGCGGCCACGCAACTGCAGCAACACGCTCGCCAGCGCGATGCCATTCTTGCCGCCGGGGATTTCCAACGCCTGCACCTGGCCCTCAAGCAAATTCGCCCGGAATAGGCGCGAAAAGCAATTGGCCGGCACGCTGGGCGCAACTCTGGCCAGCTCTGTTGTCGGGCGGGGTCGCGCTGAAACAAAACTGCCCCGGCAGCGGAAGGCGTTGCCCCAGCAGATCGCGGATCAGGCAGCGCCCCAATCACCGTCGCATATTCGCCATTCCGCATTCCCCGTGGGCTTTACTCAAGTGCACCGCGAAAGAATACCCGGCCCTGACCAGGGCGCCAGCGATTTTGACGCTCGAACCGAGCACGCTCATGCCGAGGGAAAGACCTGATGGCCGGCATTTCGGCAGTATGATTTGTATGCAAGAAGCATGGAACGGAGGCTATCTGTGAAGGTGCGACCGATTCTGCCGTTCTGGTTTCGCCAGCGGCAAATCCAGGCGGAGCCCGTTGGCGAGAACGCTTTACGCTTGCAGGGGCCCAACCTGCCACCGTGCGAAGTGCGAATCGAGCCGGGCGAAAATGGCAACTGGCGAGGATTAGTCGTTCGACTGGACGGCGAGCTCCAGGTCATCGCCAGCGGTACCGCCGTCGAACCACATCCCCAGTCCGCCTGGCAACTGGCTTTCGAACTCTACCGCAAATCGGTCGTCAACTGATCGGCAGGTGGAGGGGGAAGGTTCACGGGGTCAAAATCTTCCGGCGATTTGCTGCCTGTGGACGCATCCGCCCTTGCCAGAACCGTAGCCCGACTTACAATTACTTGCTGCAAGCCTATCACCGAACAACAATGTCCACGTGAAAATGCCGAAGGGCCGGGATGGTCGTTGCCGATCTCTACCTAACCCGGAAGAGGTCGGCCAGACCAGGGATGTAACCGGTCATTCCGGCTGCTGGTAACTGAACCCGACCATCATCACCGAGACCAGCGCGAAATTGCTTGGGGGGTTAGCTCAGCTGGGAGAGCGCGTGAATGGCATTCACGAGGTCAGGGGTTCGAATCCCCTACCCTCCACTGCGTGGAGCGCTGGCATGTCGGAATCGCTGGGCCGTTCGTAAAACTGAGTGCGTTGCGATAGCGCGTACGGTTGGAGTTTCCTACGCCCGACTGCTCAGTGTGCCAAACTGTTGCGCCATCCTGTTGTGGCTGCCGGCAATACCAAGCCTGGCGTGGGGCTTGTTAGGGGAGAAACCATCCGCTGCTGCTGGTTATCTCGAAGGACTGATTCCATTCAGGGCATGCCGCTGGCGTGTCGCTGGATGTGGCAGGCCGGCGGGAATTGGCACTGGCCACGTAGCCTGGTCCGTATCGCTGGGTTTGGTTAGTAGCATTGGCAAGCAGGGCAGGGCAAAGCGTGACGCGGAAAGCAGGCCTGACGCCAATCGCCAGGCAACCGCCCCATTTTCGGGATAACCCCCTTCGAGCGATCGAAACGCGCTGGGACAGGCGGAGCAGTTCTGCAAGCAATCGGCCAATTTTCGGGATAACTTTCCCTTCTAACCTGCCGTACTTGCCTGACATTTCCATCCGTGCATCAGAGTTTCCGCAGGGGTAATCCCTTGGAAGTTAGAAAGTCGAAGTCGGAGGTTGGTTGCACACAACATGACTGCTCGGCCGAAGTGCGGGCATTACCGATAGGAACATGGAAGCGGACTCTGTTTTCGTGGACGAACATGCCCTCTCAAGTGGGGGCCTTATCGGGATAAGCAACTCGACGGTCAAATTGGCACAAGCTGGAGACGCGGTAGCTGGGATCGGTCTTCTTGCGGGATGTGTGCCCAGCGAGTGCTGGTCTGGATTTCGAGTTATTGGGATGGGAGCCGGCCTACTGGAGGACGTGTGAGAGGTTAATCGCTTCACCGCCGGCACGGGTGCTGAGTGCCTGATACACGCTCAAGCTAATCGTTTGCCGCAGGAAGTGCACTGAGCCATCCCCGAACAGGAATTGCGCTCCCTGCGGATGCGGTGCCACGACGTCGCGATCGTCGCTGTCAGGAGCGTTCGGCAAATGACCGGTCTGGAACAGCACCATGTGAGCATGGTCATCTTCGGGGTCGGTAATTTCGCGGACGGCTCCAATCCAGGTAGTTTCGTAGTAAACATGCACGCCGTGACTGTGTTGTGTCAGGAAAGGCCCATTGATTCGCTCGCCGACGAAGAGTGTGTTGGAAGTGCCGTCGTGGACATCCTCGATACGGATTTTGCTGTTGCGGAAAAAGACACCGCGGTCGTCGTCCGGGTTGTCATCCATATCGCCCGGGCCGAAGGAGGCAACATAGCAAGCCATCGCGTATTGCTCTGAACCCATTTGCACAAACTGATTGGCGGAGCGACCGTCGCTGGGGCACAGATAAATGCGCAGATGCTGAGTCCGAGCGGCAACGTTGGAGGCGCCCCAGATCGGTGCCTCCCACTGGATTTGCCGATGCAGGGCGTCCTGTTCGACGTAAGGCAAAAGATGAGCAGCCCAGCCATGTCCCAGGGCGTTACCCTGCGGACTGTAGGCGTACAGGTAACCGGGCGGGAGTCGGCCAAAATCGTTGTGGTAGTTCATCAGGGCGATGCCGATCTGATGCAGGTTCGAACCACAGCGCATGCGGTTCATCGCTTCCCGCACCCGCTGAATGGCCGGCAGCAATAGCGCCATCAATAGTCCGATGATAGCGATCACCACCAGCAGTTCGATCAGGGTGAACGCCCGGCGTGGCCAACCGTGTATATGCGGCCAGATCCCTGACATCCAGGGCAGATGGACACCCGTTGCTCGCAACACCGAATGCGTACTGTCTCGTTCACACACCGTGCAGGCTCCCGATAGCATGCGTCATGCTCCTGGTGCGATGCTGCGTGTCTGCAAAGGGCAGCCCTGTGCGAGAGCGAATCATCGCCGCTGTGGTATTACGTAATGGCACAAGTGTAATACTAAACCAGCATGGGAGCGTCCAGAGGAAACGCACGGAACGCTGAGCGATGCGGTTCAGGAGTGGACGCAGGCCAGGGCGTGGTCATTCGCGTCAACCTTCCGAACAGGGACCGGAACATTCCGCGATTGACGCAGGACGTGTCCAGTTCCTAGGATGGTAGCCAGAATTTCCGTCTCCAATCGCGTGATCTAAGGTCAGGCGGACGGTTGCCGAACCACAGCCCGTGGATGCTGGCCGCTTTCGCTGCGGTAAGGTTTGCCTGGGCGGAAAATGGCACCGGCAGCTTGTACAATAGGCGTTCAAGATGGCTAGGCGGAAAGCGGAGAACCAACCATGAGCGCCTATCTCGGTATTGACGTTGGTACCAGCGGCACCAAGACGGTGATCTGCCGCGAGGACGGTACCATTCTGGCAACAGCCACCGCAGAACATCCGTCGTACTATCCCCAGCCCGGCTGGTCGGAACAGGAGCCAGAAGATTGGTGGAAAAGTACGGTGCAGAGCGTTCGGCAGGCGCTCAGCCGCGCCGGCATTCCCGGCACCGAGATTCGCGGCATCGGTTTGAGTGGACAGATGCACGGCTCGGTGTTTCTGGACGAAAAGGGTCAGGTCTTACGACGGGCCATTTTGTGGAACGACCAGCGCACAGCCGAGCAATGTCGCCAGATCGAGGAAGCAGCGGGTGGTCGGGCCAACCTGATCCGTATGGTGGGAAATCCAGCCTTTACCGGTTTCACGGCACCAAAAATCCTCTGGCTGCGTCAGCATGAGCCGCACCTGTACGAACGCACCCGCAAAATTCTTTTGCCGAAAGACTACATCCGCTACCGGCTCACCGGGGAATTCGTTACGGAAGTCAGCGACGCTTCGGGGACCCTGTTGCTGGATGTGGCCGGGCGACAATGGTGCAAGCCGTTACTGGCTCGACTGCAAATAGCGGAGGAGTTGCTGCCGGTGTGCGTGGAATCGCAGGAAATTACAGGTCGCCTGACCAGCGCGGCAGCACAGGAATTGGGACTGTCGGCAGGCGTACCGGTGGTTGGCGGAGCTGGGGATCAGGCAGCCGGAGCCGTCGGCAACGGCATTGTCCGCACCGGTGTCCTCAGTGCCACGATGGGAACCAGCGGCGTAGTGTTCGCGCACAGCGACCACGTCCAGACCGATCCGCAGGGTCGAGTGCACACCATGTGTCACGCCGTCAAAGGTGCTTGGCACCTGATGGGCGTCGTGCTGAGTGCGGGCGGAAGTTTGCAATGGTTCCGCAATCATTTTGCCACCGCGGAAATGCGTCTGGCGGCGGAACGGCAGGTGGATGCTTACGATCTCATCCTGGCACTGGCCGAGCAAGCCCCACCGGGAGCTGAGGGACTTTTGTTCCTCCCGTACCTGACCGGCGAGCGTCATCCTCATGCCGATCCTTATGCTCGCGGAGCGTGGATCGGCCTGACAGTGCGACACGGTTGGCGGCACCTGGCACGGGCAGTGGTCGAAGGAGCCACGCTGGCTCTGCGCGATTGTCTCAATGTCATGACCGAACTCGGTATCGTACCCCAGCAGATTCGCCTTTCCGGTGGCGGTGCTCGCAATCCGTTCTGGCGACAGCTTCAGGCCGACATCTACGGTCATCGAGTCGCCCTGGTCAACGCCCGCGAAGGCCCAGCATTCGGGGTGGCCATCCTGGCTATGGTCGGTACCGGTGCCTACCGTTCTGTTCCCGAAGCCTGCGATGCCACCATCCGCGTAACCGAAGAGATCGCCCCGCGGCCGGCCCTGGTCGCTTTCTATGAACGTTGCTACCAGGAATACAGGCAACTGTACCCGGCACTGGTCGCATCATTTCCACGGCTGGCGCAACTGGCCCAGGCACAATTGAACTCCTGACGATACACCGCAAAATTGGTCGTGGCTCGGTCAGCGACGTTTGCGGCGTTGCAGTTGGCGTTGCCAGTACGCTGGCACTCCCGCCCACGCCTGCTCATACGCCCGCTCCAGCGGCACCAATACATAATGCTCCACCGTCAAAAACACCGGCATCTCCGGCAACACCTCCCCGTACTTCACCCGCTCCACATACGCCCGCATCGGTTCCGCCGATACGTAACTGGCCAGCGTCACCGCCTCGCTCTCTTTTTGCGGACTTTCCCCATCCACTTCCGCCCAGATTTGCTCATGCAACCCCGGCCGGTCATACCGCCCACACGCAAACACATCCACCAGCAACACGTGCACACCGTGGTGCAGCAGTTCCACGATCTTCCGCACCAGCTCCGCCACCGCACCGGGACGGTCTTTGTTGGCCGGCGAGGTGATTTCGATGATTGCCACGAGCCGATGACCGCTGGTATGGCGGATGGCCAGGGTTCGCCGCAACCGCCGATAAGTCGCTGCCACCAGTTGCTGCCGCACCCGTGGCGGTGATTTGCTGATGGTCAACACGTTGCCGCCGTTGAGACCGGGCGTGCTCTTTTTGCCCTGCGGTGGTTGTGCGGAACTGGCGTGCAGGGTCAGGATGTCCGGCACATACTGCCCGGCATGCTGCTCCACCAACGCATAATACTCCGCCGGCAACAGACCGCTGTTGAGAGCGTCCGACAAGCGGCTAATCCACAGGATGTGGAAATGGTGATAGACACCGGCCTCCACCCGCGACCAATCATGCACCGGCATGGACCTGGCTCCAGAACCGCTATCTTCTCCGTCCGCATTATACCGGAAGCTGGCCGATTGCGAACGCCATCAGAGGCGGCACCATGAGTGCACGCGATAGTGGCACCGATACCCGGCATCCTGGCAGCGGGCGATCAGCTCTTCACCGTCCGACACGCCAGCGGCATCGATGCTCGGCATCCAAGATATGGTTGCCGGCCGAATGTTCGACGGCTCAGTCCAAACGACAACACCGGCTGGGCCGGCCATTCCAGCACTGGTGTCTGGCGGGATTCGGCCTAAAATAGTCCGAGCGAAAGTCGGTGCGGTTGTCGCTGCGCCGATGGATTCAGCCTGGACAGAAGCGAGTTCCAGGAGGTCGCCTGTGTCGCAAGAGCAACCTAAAGGTCTGGCCGCTGTCATTGACGTGTTGCGTGAAAAATACGATTGGAAGCTCGACCAGGAAATCGGTCGTGGCGGGTTTGGCGTGGTGTTTCGCGAACAGGTGAACGGCATGATGCGGGCCGTCAAAATCACTCTCGATCCGCTCGATCGGCTCACCGCAGGGCTTAGCGATGTCCAGCGTCAGCAAGCACTGCAACGGGAACGCGAAGCCCTGGAATTGCTCACGCGGATCGGCAACCATCCCCATCTGTTGACACTCATCAGCTGGGAGGAAGTGTTGGGCCACCTGGTTACGGTTTGGGAATACGCGGCCGATGGCACGTTACTGGATCGGCTGCGGGAGCATCAGCGGCAAAACGGACAATGCGGATTGCCGCTGGATCAATTGATCCCGTGGATGGAACAGGCGGCGGAAGGCCTCGAGTTTCTCAACAGCCGGGGGATTTACCATCGCGACATCAAACCGCAAAATTTGTTTCTGGTCGGCGAGCAGGTGAAAGTCGGCGATCTGGGATTTTTGAAGCTGGCGGGGCTGAGCACGGCATCGCAGACGGGCGTGGGCACGGTTGGCTATCTGCCGCTGGAGGCGTACCCGCGGAGTGCGAACGAGAAGGGTCGGTTGCATGAAACGATTGATGTGTACGGACTGGCGGCGACGTATGTCCATCTGCGCACGGGCAAGCCGCCTTTTGGCACGAGCGAGCTGATGATTATTGATCGCCAGAAACGTGGTCAGCCGTGCACCGATGGCATGACGCCGGCCGAAGCCGAGTGGGTGCGTCAAGCCTTGTCGCCCCGTCCGGACCAACGCCCCCGATCGGTCAGGGAATTCGTGCGAGAACTCGGCAATCGTTTGTCTGCCAGTGAGCTGAGCCAGCGCGTAAGCATCCGGGAGTTCGGTTTCTCGCCCTCGCCTATTGAGTTGCGTATCGCCAGGCCACGGCAAGTCGAGGGCAGTACGCTGCCACCATTGCCCAGAGAACTGGCGCAAGCGCAGGCGCAGCTGCTGGCCCTGCCGGAATTGATCCGCCAGGTGCAAGACGGGACGCACCCGGCGTTGCAGCGCCACTGGCAGGTCGTGCAGCAAGCCGAGCAACAACTGCAACAGTTAAAAGCAGCTTTGCAAGCGACACCGCTGCCAACCGGTCTATCCGTTGCCGATGCGCAAACCATATTCAAGACACTCCAACGGGACCCCGAAGCTTCTCTGGTAGGGTTGTATCGGCTGGCAGGCAATGTCTCTCGATGGGCGTTTGCTCACTGGCTGAAGATGGCCAAGTCCTGCGTTCTGGCCCAGCGCCAGTATGAGCAACTCCGACAGCAGTACCTGAGTTACGCTCATGAACAGCTGCAGAGAATGCAGCAGCTGTTAGAGCGGCTCAAGGAAGAAGTAGGCCGGCTTCAATACCGGGACCTGGTACAGTTGCTTGCCGGGTATCGTGCACGAATTGGCACTGGCAGCGAGACGCTTCCGGTGGAGTTGTGGATTCAGCTAGGCCCGGAATTAGAACGGCGCTACATCGGCTGGAACGCACAAACGCTGCTCGAGCAAGCCGAATGGGCCTGGGGAGCAACGGTTCAGTTCCTGAAGCAACAGCGGCGCCGGAGGCGGCTGCGCCTTGTCCTTGGCCTGCTTATACTCGTGCTGGCCTTCATCTTGGGAATCCTAGTGTATGCCTGGCCTCCTTCGTTGCAAGTATCCGCCACGCAACCTGACCAGCCCGTTGCTGGCGAACCGTGGGAGGTGGAATTCCGAACCTGGTCACTTTGGGGTCGGCCCGTGTCTGTCGAATGGCGCTATGCGGGCGAGACGCAGTGGCAACGGCTGGAGGAGCCGAAACTGCGCATCCCGGAGATTAAAGCCGACAGTCTAGCCCTGGAATTTCGCCCCGTGGACAGCAAAGGTTTTCTCGGTAACGCGATCCAACAACGAGTTTACGTTCCCGTTCCGACGCTGAAAATCACGAAACAGGATCCGCCGAATGGCCCGATAGCGGGCGAGCCGTTTACCATTGAGTTCGAGGCGACTTCACCGGTGGGCCGGACCGTCCACGTCGAGTGGCGCTACGCTGGCGATACACAGTGGCGGCGACTGTCCGAGCAAAAGTTGCATATTGCGGAGGTCAAAGGCGACGCTCTGGCTCTCGAATTCCGCGCCGTGGACAGCAAGGACTTTATCGGTTCTGCTCTCGAAGGGCGCTGGCGGGTCTTGCCTCCTGCTCCGTCGCTGAAAATCACCAAGCAGGATCCGCCGAATGGGCCGATAGCGGGCGACCCGTTCACCATTGAGTTCGAGGCGACTTCACCGGCGGGCCGGACCGTCCACGTCGAGTGGCGCTACGCTGGCGATACACAGTGGCAGCGACTGTCCGAGCAAAAGTTGCATATTCCGGAGGTCAAAGGCGAAACTCTGGCTCTCGAATTCCGCGCCGTGGACAGCAAGGGCTTCGCCAGCACCGTGAGCCCGTACCTCTTGCTTGTATTCGCAGATAAGGACAGCTACGCGCGCCGCGAAGTGCGGCTCTTCACGGGGCACGAGAATCGGGTCTGGAGCGTCGCGGTGACGCCCGATGGCAAATACGTCGTTTCGGGAAGCGACGACAAAACGGTGCGTTTGTGGGACTTGGCGACGGGGAAAGAAGTGCGGCGGTTCACGGGGCACTGGCCTTCGGTCTATAGCGTTGCGGTGACGCCCAATGACAAATACGTCGTTTCGGGAAGCGGGGGCTACACGGTGCGGGTGTGGGAGCTGGCGACGGGGAAGGAAGTGCGGGAGCTCACGGCGCACGAGGGTTCGGTCAATAGCGTCGCGGTGACGCCCGATGGTAAATACGTCGTTTCGGGAAGCGGGGACAAAACGGTGCGTTTGTGGGACCTGGCGACGGGGAAAGAAGTGCGGCGGTTCACGGGGCACGGCGATTCGGTGAGGACCGTCGCGGTGACGCCCGATGGCAAATACGTCGTTTCGGGAAGCTGGGACAACACGGTGCGTTTGTGGGAGCTGGCGACGGGGCAAGAAGTGCGGCGGTTCACGGCGCACGAGGGTTGGGTCAGGAGCGTCGCGGTGACGCCCGATGGCCAATACGTCGTCTCGGGAGGCTATGACAACACGGTGCGTTTGTGGGAGCTGGCGACGGGGAAAGAAGTGCGGCGGTTCACGGGGCACCGGAGCGCGGTCTCGAGCGTCGCGGTGACCCCCGATGGCAAATACGTCGTTTCGGGAAGCGACGACAACACGGTGCGTTTGTGGGACCTGGCGACGGGGAAAGAAGTGCGGCGGTTCACGGGGCACGGCGATTCGGTGAGGACCGTCGCGGTGACGCCCGATGGCAAATACGTCGTTTCGGGAAGCGGGGACGAAACGGTGCGGGTGTGGTACATCGGCGACCTGAAGTGAGTGGCCAGCGGGGAACAAGGATGCCGAATGGGATGCGGGATTGGGATGGGCGATTGGCGGCCAGGAATTGGCAACCGGGAACGTGGAGTTGGGACGGCGAAGTAGCTGGCACATCGCTGATGCGATGCGGTGCCATCTGCCGACCGACGAATCAAACGCGGCAGGTGTCAGCACGACCCGCTGCCCGCAGTAAACGCCGAGTCAAGAGCGGCGGGCGTCAGCCCGCCGTGGTTCTGTGATACGAACGTTGTGCAGCGAGAAACGCACTTCGTTCAGCGACTAGCGAACGGACGAACAAGAGCGGCGGGCGTCAGCCCGCCGTGGTTCTGTGATACGAACGTTGTGCAGCGAGAAGCGCACTTCGTTCAGCGACTAGCGAACGGACGAACAAGAGCGGCGGGCGTCAGCCCGCCGTGGTTCTGGTCGGGCGAACGTTGTCGGTAATGTGTTGGAAATGCACGTGCACTAGCGTGTGCGAAACCACGGGGGGCTTACGCCCCCCGCTCTTGGATTGCAGTGCGCATGTCTGCCGGTGAAAAGCGATTTTTGCGATGCGTAAACGCACGCCTGTAGAGCGGTGGGCGTCAGCCCGCCGTGGTTTGGATTCGCACTTGCGACGGCGACCGGCTTTTGCGGAGTGATTATGTTTCGGCCCGCACATTCGCCTCCCCTACCACGGCTGGCTCACGCCAGCCGCTCCTGGTTGCAGGTGCGGTGGTCGTCGCGGATGTGCGGTTCGGCTGACGGCTGTCGAAACGGTTTTTGAGCGTCCGGCGGAACGCAAAAGGGAACTCCGTCCGGCGTGTGGTTATTCATCGGAGTAGCGGCGGCGGATTTCGTCGCGGAGCCGGGCAGCACGCTCGTAATCTTCCTGGGCCACCGCTTCGGCAAGTTGTTCCTTGAGCGTGGCGGTGATCTGGTGCATGGTGCGAATTTGCTGTTGCATGTCCTGGAGATGCCGCAGCATCGGGTCTTCTTCGATGCGGTCGTGCAGGGAGTGTTTTTCGTAAAAAGCGCAGATGTGTTCGATTCCCGCCTGCAGTTCGTCAATCGCCCGTTCGGGATCGTTGCGTTCGAGAGCTAAACCGGCAGCAGCCTGGGCACGGTGAAAATGAACAAAACCGCGATACTGTTCGTGAGCCAGAGCGTATTCTTCATTCGGAGCGTAGCGGTTGACGAAATCCATGAAGGCGAGGGTGTGGTCGGCGTCGGCGATGGCGCGTTCGTAGAGCCGCAAAGTCAACCAGCAGAGTCGCCGATGGTAATACTGCAAAAATTCGCGGTCAGCCTCCTGGCACTGTTCGGGGTTCATGCGGAAGCGTTGTCCGGAAGCCCGCGCTTGAGCGGCCTGATGGCGGAGATAATCGAGGTAGGTGGGAAAGCCATGCGGTCGCTGACCGTCGGGGCGACCCTCGATTTCCATTTGCAAAATGCCGAGGTCCACACGCATCTGCAACACCTGTCGGCCATCGGACGCATCTACCAGTCGGGCCTGAACCATGCCCGGCCGAAATTCCCACCCCGCCAGAGCGGCATCAATGTCCTGCGGCATACTCAGACTCCCATAAAAAGCTCTCCATTAGCATTATGAGGCGTAACACTCCGCCTGGAAAAGGCCCGTGCGAAGGTTGGCAGGGCAAGCGAGACCGTGCAACCGATGCCGGGCGAAAGGACGTTCGGCCAGGCGCAGGCTGAACCGCCGGCAGAGTTGTTTTCGCCCGCACCAGTCGCTAAAATTTACCGCAGGCAGGAAAACTTGCCGCGCCACCGGTTCGGTAGCGATCGGTCGGGTAGAATGACGATTGGAATGACGATCCGCTAACCCACACGCCGACAACGGGTGCGGGCTTGAAGCGGAACAAAAAGTGACCGGTCGGGAGGAGCCGACCATCCGGATAGGGAGAAGATCGGCAATGCGGAGTCGGATAGGGACGGTAGTTCTGCTGGCTTTGCTGATGGGGATGCTGGCGAAAACGGATAATCTGGCCGCTTGTCCTGGTTGCAAGGAAGCGGTGGCGGCTCAGGACATTGAATCCGATTCGGATGTGTACAGTCCCAGCCAGCTGGCCCGTGCCTACAACTACAGCATTTATTTCATGCTGACGATGCCGGCGTTGATCCTGACGTTTTTCGGAGCGGCGTGCTATATTCTGACAAAACGAGCCGCCGCAGCACGATCTCATCCGGCCAGTTCCGCCGCTGAGGCAAGTCCGACGGAAACCCTGCCCAGGAGCGGGAGTTGTCCAGCTTGTGAGTGAGGCGTTGGAGCGGTCGGAGAAGGCGGCTGGTGTGCGTATTCGCCCTGCCCGGGTGGCAGATGTACCGGCGTTGTATGCGCTCATCAAGGTGCATGCAGAACGGGGCAAAATGATTCTGCGTACTCTGGACGAGCTGTACGCCAACATCCGCGAGTTTCAGGTGGCGGAAACTTCGCAGGGCGAGCTGGTCGGTTGTGCAGCCGCTCACGTGTTCTGGAACGATCTGGCGGAATTGAAATGCCTGGCGGTGCGCGACGACTGGCAGGGCCGGGGAATCGGTCGGGCTTTGTGTACCGCCTGTTTGCAGGATTTGGCCCGGCTCGGTGTACGCCAGGTCTTTACGCTGACCAACGCACCTGAGTTTTTCGAGAAGCTCGGCTATCGCCGGGTGGACAAAAATAGCCTGCCGCGGTTCATCTGGGGCGAATGCATCCGCTGCCCGACGTTTCCCATTTGCAACGAGGAAGCCCTGGTGCGTGACGTGCCGGTCAGCGAAGCGGCGAGTCTGTCACCTGACGCATGAACCAGCCTGGGGGCAAACGATAGGACGGCGGTGGCATCATTCGAATGGATTGCCCGGGGCAAGATTTTCCATCCGCATGTATTGCTTGAGGTAAGCGAGGCGAACGTCGCCGGTCGGGCCGTTGCGCTGTTTGCCGATGATCACTTCCAGCACGCCAGGGTCCTGATCGGGATTGTAATACTCCGGACGGTGCAGGAGAAAAACGGTATCGGCATCCTGTTCGATGGCGCCGCTTTCGCGGAGATCGGAGAGTCGTGGCCGGTTGTCAGTGCGGTCTTCCGGACCGCGATTGAGCTGAGCACAGGCCACCACAGGAATGTTCAATTCCTTGGCCAGATGCTTGAGCCGACGGGAAATGGCCGCCACCTGTTCCTGCCGGCTTTCTCGACGTGATCGGCTGTCGGATTCGATAAGCTGGAGATAATCAATGATGAGCAGGCGGAGGTTATGCCGCAGTTTCAATCGGCGGGCGTTGGCGGCAATGCGGAGCATGTCCTGAGCCGGCGTGTCGTCAATGAAAAACTTGGCCGTCGAGAGATCATTTCCCGCCGCGTGCAACCGACGCATCTCCTCCGCGCTGAGATGTCCCTTGCGGAGCTTGTGGCTATCAATGCGGGCATGGCAACAGAGCAACCGCTCGGCCAGTTCGATCCGCGATTGCTCCAGGCTAACGAAAAAGACAGCGTGGCCCTCTTCCAGAGCGACATGGCGAGCGATGTTGAGAGCGAAGGCGGTTTTGCCCATGCTCGGCCGGGCGGCAATGATGATCAGTTCCGAATCCTGCAGTCCGGCCGTTTTTTCATCGAGGTCGAGAAAGCCCGTGGAAAGGCCGCTCAGCGCCCCGCCACTCTGCCGCTGATGCCGTTGATCAATTCGGCTATAAGCCTGGGCGATGCATTCTTCCAGGGTAAAGGTCTGCCCGGTCAGGCCCCATTCGGCAATCTGCAGGATTTTGCGCTCCGCCTCCTCCAGGATATCGTCGGCTGGGGCGCTTTGTTCGTGAGCCAGACTGAGGATTTCGTTGGAGGCGTGGATGAGATCGCGGATGATGGCTTTATCACGAACGATGCGGGCGTGGTATTCGGCATGGGCTGCTGTCGGTGTGGCATCCCACAAACTGGCCAGGTAGGCATACCCACCAACAAGCTCGATTTGCTTTTGCTGGTACAACCGCTCGCTAATGGTAACGAGGTCGGCGGGCTGACCGTGATCGTATAAATCCACGATGGCGCGGAAAATCGCCCGATGGGCCGGGTCGTAAAAATAGTCCTCCTTGCGGATGATTTGCAACACATCCCCGATGACGCGGTTGTCCCGCATCATACTGCCGAGCACGGCACGCTCCGCTTCGAGATTTTGCGGAGGTAAGTAGGCAGAAGGAAGTACCGCCGCAGTCGCACTCTGCGACATCGGACGTTCCCTAACTGGAAGAAGATGCCCGATTACTGGCCGGCAGGCTGTCCGGCAGCGTGTTCGGCACCGATGACCAGTACCTTGACCTCGCTCTCAATGTCGTAGCCCAGGTGCAGCTTGACCGCGTACAACGCCAGTTGTTTGATCGGGCCTTCCATGCGTACCTGTTCGGGCTCCACCGCAAAACCCTGGGCCTTGAGCGCCCGGGAAATTTCCTCCGGGCCGACCGAACCGTAGAGTTTGCCTTCCTCGTTGGCAGTGGCTTCGATGGTGATGGTCAGGTCGCGCAAACGTGCCGCCAGACTTTTCAGATCGGCAATCCGCGCCTGCCGCAATTCCTCGATGCGTTGTTTGTGGCGTTCGAGCCGCCGCAGGTTATCGGGGGTGACGTAAGTGGCCAGACCACGCGGAATCAGGTAATTGCGACCGTAGCCTGGGCGGACTTCAACAATATCACCAGCCCGACCAAGGTGCGGAACATCGTCCACCAGCAACAGCTGCATACCGCCGTGGGGGCCTTTGGGAACCTGCTGGCGTTTTTTCGTTGGTTTCGCAGGGCTGCTGGCGGCCGGAGAATTGGCTTCGCGAGCCGGTGCCGATTCTGCCACCGCCACCGTTTTCTCGGCGGCTGATTTCGGCGTTTGCCCAGCGGTATCGGCAGTTGGCTTGGTCTTCTTGGCCATTTTTGTACCTCACGCACGCATGGATTTCAGAAGGGAATATCCTGATCGCTTGGCCCTTCGTCGGGCAAATCGGCAAGCGCATCCTCTTCCGGCAGATAATCGTCGCTGATCCTGGGAGCCGGAGCTGGGCTGGGCGTAGCGGGTCGGGTCGGAGTACCGCCAGGCGCAGCAGCTTCCGGTCGGCTGTCGAGGAATTGGAAGCTATCCATCACCACGACCAATCGCGAACGTTTCTGCCCGTCGTTGCTCGTCCACTGGTCGAGTCGCAGATGCCCTTCGATGTAGAACTGCCGTCCTTTGCTGAAGAATTGTTCCACCTGATCGGCCAGCCGAGCGAATTCACCGCGATTGAACGCTTCGATTTCCAGATATACCGGTTCATCTTCCCACTGACCGGTCTGGGGATTTTTGCGGCGACGATTGACGGCAAAACCGAAGCGGGCCACCTTGCCACCGCTGGCAAAGGTACGCACTTCGGGATCGCGGGTGAGTCGGCCGATCAGCAGGACTTTGTTGAGGTTGGCCATAGCCGTACCTCCACGGCTGGCTGAGGGAAAACTTCACGCCAGGTTCTGCTACTAGTGTACAGATGTTCGCTTTGGGTTTCAAGCACCTTCCACGGCCGGGCTGGGGGCTTCCGCTTCGCTCTGAATTTCTTCCGCCAGACCGGGAGCCTGAATAGCCAGGGCGTGTTCGTCCCGGCCCAGCGCCAGCAAGGCTTCTTCCATCTTCGGATGATGGCGAACGATCAAAAAGCGCAGGATGTCTTCGTTGATACGAAAATCCTCACGAATCGGAGGCAGGGCTTTGCCTGGAGCGCGAAAGAAAATCAGATGATACACCCCCTTTTTGCGCTTTTTGATCGGGTAAACCAGTCGGCGTTCGTCCCAGAGCCGGCTCGTTTCGATTTTGGCGCCGTGCCGTTCCAGCACCTGATGAATTTGCTGGATCAATTTTTCCCGCTCGCTGTGGTATTTACCGCTGTCGAAAAGTAATAAGCACTCATACAAATGGGTGATCGTGTGCAAGTTTTCTCCTCCATCCTCGCCAGCGAAAATTTACCGGCGACTGGCTCATCCCAGCCGTTGGCACCAGCATCCGGAACGCATGATCATACACACCCGTTCGGTTCTTGCCCAGAGTAGCCACATTGTATGGCGCCGAACCGATCGGTGTCCGCGTGGGCTGGAGAAAATTCGGAAGCGGCTTTTGTTCGGGGCGTTCGACGGCCAAAGATTCCTGCACGCGGCGGTCAAGAAGCGTTCGAGTTTTGCGATCCCTGAGCCGATTCCCGCACATTATACCGATTCATCGCGGCCTCGATGCCCTGCTCGAGCCAGACAACCACGGCATCGGCGGCACGTTCCAGGGCCGGTTCAATAACCGCTCGCTCTTCCGGTCGAAAACGCCCCAGTACGAAATCCGCGGCGTCCCAGCCCGCTGGAGGCGAACCGATGCCGATCCGCAGACGGGGATATTGCGGTGTCCCCAGTCGCTGCTGAATATCGAGCAACCCTTTATGCCCACCGTGCGTCCCCTGCGGACGCAAACGCAGCTGACCGAGCGGCAGGTTGAGGTCATCGCAAATGACCAGCAAGTGGTGCAGCGGCAGCTGGTAATACTGCACCAGCTCGGCAACCGCCAGACCGCTCCGGTTCATGTACGTCTGGGGCTTGACCAGGAGAATCGGCTCTTGAGCGTGTCGCAGTTCCAGCAGCAGCGAATGAAAATCGTACCGCCACGTTTGGCCCGGCGCCCAGCGACGCCCCAATCGCTCCACCACTTCGAAACCGACATTGTGGCGGGTACGCTCAAAACGACTTTCCGGATTTCCCAGACCGATGATGATTTTCATGCCGCCGACCGTTTCTCATCGCTCACAGCGGCCTTATACCGGTAGCTCCGATCCCGCTGGTGCTTCTCACGACACACCGGGTGTGCACCCGCCAATCTTCATTGAATAGCTGAGCGTTCGCGTGGCTATTGGGCTTCGCCCTCTTCGGCTGCGGGTTTACGACCGATGACTTCCGGTTCAGTCGGGCCAGGCAATTCTTCTGTTGGCGCCGCTTCTGCCTTCGGCAAGGCGACATGGACGACGATCGCTTCCGGGTCACCGAGGGCAACGACGCCTTCCGGCAGGCTGAGGTCGCGGATATGAATCGCCTGCCCGATCTGCAAGTCGGCTACGTTGACGCGGATCGCTTCGGGCACGTTGACAGCGAGGCACTCGATCTCCAGCGTATGCAACGGCTGCTGCAATACGCCGCCCGCCTGGACACCAGCAGGCGTACCGCGCAGCTGAATGGGCACGGTAACGCGAATGCGCTCATCGGTGCGTATCCGCACCAGGTCCACGTGCAGAACCTCCTTGCCGAAGGCGTCCCATTGTACTTCGCGGACAAAGCATTTCTCAGCGGGACGATTTTCCACCACCAAATCGAGCACCCGGGTACCGTGGCGTATCACCGACCACACGTCCTCTTTTTTGAGCGTGATATGAACCGGTTCCTGCTTGTGCCCGTACACAACTGCCGGCAGTTCACCGAGCCGCCGTAATTTCCTCGCCGCGTGCGAGCCTAGAGCCTGGCGCAATTTCGCATGAATCGTCATGGTCTCCAGCATGTTTGGCTTTCCCTCCAGTTAGCGTGGTAAACGGATATTATCGCCCATCTGCCCCTTCCGACAAGGGCCAGCCTTGGCAATCGCAGGAACAAAAGCGCCACTCGACTGCGCCGCAGTGCAGTTGGTTTCGGCGAGTTATGAACAATATGCCGCGGCAAATATGCGTTTCTCACCGGTGAATACGCTGTTTTTTTCCACGTAAACGTCAACCCGCCGTGGTTCGCAATGGAACGCACTTGCAATGCCGAGCGACCCATGTTCGGGGAATGGCGGCGGGCGAAACAAGAGCGGTGGGCGTCAGCCCGCCGTGGATTTGCAAACCGTGCTTGCAACTGCAATGCGCTGAATTTCCGGTTTCACGTTCGCATGCGGGGTGCACTCCACGGGGGGCTTACGCCCCCGCTCCTGATTGCACAAACGTTCGCCGTTGCAGGTAGATGTTTGCGACTCGAAAAAACGTGCCGCGATTACCCACGGGGGGCTTACGCCCCCCGCTCCTGTGTTGGTGTGCGGACGTCTCCCGGCGTAACAGCGACTTTTGCGATGCACAAACGCACGTCAGCAAGAGCGGCGGGCGTTAGCCCGCCGTGGGTCGCAATGGATCGCGCCTGCAATGCCGAACGAACCATGTTCGGGCAATAGCGGCGGGCAAAACAAGAGCGGCGGGCGTCAGCCCGCCGTGCCAACGAAACGCGCACGCGACGGGGAGCGTTTTTCACCGGCTGAGTACATTCGCGCGCCACGGCTGGCTCACGCCAGCCGCTCTTGCTGCGCGACGCGCGTTCGGTGCGAAATGCGCGATTTGCTGTGCACAAACGCACGTCAGCAAGAGCGGCGGGCGTTAGCCCGCCGTGGGTCGCAATGGAACGCGCCTGCAATGCCGAACGAAGCATGTTCGGGGAATAGCGGCGGGCAAAACAAGAGCGACGGGCGTTAGCCTGCCGTGGATTTGCAAACCGTGCTTGCAACTGCAATGCGCTGAATTTCCGGTTTCACGTTCGCCTGCGGGGTGCACTCCACGGGGGGCTTACGCCGACCGCTCCTGATTGCACAAACGTTCGCCGTCGCAGGTAGATGTTTGCGACTCGAAAAAACGTGCCGCGATTACCCACGGGGGGCTTACGCCCCCCGCTCCTGTGTTGGTGTGCGGACGTCTGCCGGCGTAACAGCGACTTTTGCGATGCACAAACGCACGTCAGCAAGAGCGGCGGGCGTTAGCCCGCCGTGGGTCGCAATGGATCGCGCCTGCAATGCCGAACGAAGCATGTTCGGGCAATAACGGCTGGCGAAACAAGACCGGTGGGCGTCAGCCCGCCGGGGAACGAAAGCGGGGAGAGCAACGGCGACGGTGAATGTTTCGGGCGAAGCGACCCTGGTCAATCGCCATCGCCCTCCAGACCGAGCAGCTGGCGGAGCACTTCCGGCGGAGCAGGGGCATAGCGATACGGTTCCAGCGTATAGGAAGCCCGTCCTTGCGTGAGGCTGCGGACAGTATCGGCGTAATCGAACATGCGAGCCAGCGGCACATAGGCCTCGATCACCCGCAGATTGCCGCGAACATGGATTTGCTGAATCTCGGCTCGTCGCGCATTCAAGTCCGCCGTCACCGGCCCGAGGTATTGTTCCGGCACGGTTACTTCCAGCCGCATCACGGGCTCGAGCAGCACGACGTTATTTTTCAGAGCTTTGCTGACGGCATCGGCAGCGGCGACCTGAAAGGCAAGTTCGTTGGAATCGGTGGGATGAGTCTGGGCGGACAGCAGGGTCACTTTCACGTCAATCACCGGATATCCGGTCTCCCCCGACTGCAAGGCGCCGCGAATCGCCTGCTCGATGGCCGACACCCATGCCGGGGGCAGGATTTCCGGTGGCACGAGGTTGACAAAAGTTACCGGCTCACGACTGTGTTCGTGCTCGAATTGCACCTCCAGGCGGGCGAAGAGTGATTGCGCGGCTGTCTGGCGGATACATTCTCCCCACACCCGAACCGGTCGGGCTATGGTCTCGCGATAGCTGACCCGGGGCTTGCCGACTCGCACTTTCAACCGGAAATCTTCGCGGATCCGATGCAGCTTGATCTCCAGATGCAACACACCCATGCCATTCATCAGTGTCTGGCCCGTTTCCCGATCCACACTCCAGCGGAAGGTCGGGTCCTCACGGGCAAGTATGGTGAGCACCTGTTCCAGTCGCTCTTTATCAGCGGAAGATTCCGGCTCGATCGCCATGCTCACCACCGTCTCGGCAAACTGAATGGACTCCAGCAAAATGGGATGCTGCGGATCGCATAAGGTGTCGCCGGTGATGCTCACTTTCGGCCCGATGGCGGCCACGATGTCACCCGCGTAGGCAATTTCGACCGGTTCTTTGTTGGATGGGTCGGCGTGGACGTGGTACAGCTTCGTCAGAAACTCCCGCGCCTCCTTGCCCGGATTGAGTACGCGGCTGTTGGCTTTCACCGTACCGGAATAGATGCGCAGATAAAACAACTCGCCATGCGGGTCAGCCTGGATTTTGAAGACCAGAGCCGCGAACGGTTCGTCCGGGTCTGGTTTGCGGATTTCGACCTTGTCGCGCTTTTTCGGGTGTACACCTTGCACAGGCGGTCGGTCGAGCGGACTGGGCAGATACCAGCAGATACCGTCCAGCAACGGTTGAATGCCGATGTGTTCCCGTCCGGAACCGCAAAAGACCGGCTGAATTTCGTTGGCAAGTGTCCGTCGCCGGACCAGCTTCTGCATCGCCTCCACCGCCAGCGTCTTTCCTTCCAGATAGGCGCTGGTAATCCAGTCTTCGGTGTCGGCTTCGGTGAGCACGTCTATCAAATGTTCGCGCCAGTTCCTGGCCACCTCTTCCAGAGCCGGGGGTATGGGTTCTCGCACTACGATTTTGCCATCGGGACGGTTGGGATCACTGGAGCGGAAATAGACCGCCTCCATGGTCAACAGGTCAATGACGCCTCGAAACGGCGTGGCGCTTTCCTTCACCGAACCGCTGCCAATGGGAATCGTCAACGGAACCGGGCGTCCTTCTAAGCGCTCGCGGATTTCCCGAAGGACATTGTCGAAGTCAGCGCCGACGATGTCCATTTTGTTGACGAAAACCAAACGCGGCACCTGGTACTTATTCGCCTGCCGCCACACCGTTTCCGACTGGGCCTCAACTCCCTTCTGCGCATCAAAGACCACCACACATCCATCCAGCACCCGCAGCGACCGTTCCACTTCCGCTGTGAAATCCACGTGTCCCGGCGTGTCAATGAGATTGATAATGCAATCCTGCCAGCGAAACGGCACGCAGGCACTCTGGATGGTTATACCCTTTTCCTTTTCCAGCTCCATCCAGTCGGTGTCGGTAGTCCCTTCATCCACACTGCCCAGACGATGGATCGCCCCGGCATAGTAAAGCAGGTGTTCGGTGGTCGTCGTCTTGCCGGCGTCAATGTGGGCGATGATACCCAGATTGCGGAATTTGCTGATATCCGGTTTACGTTCTGCTGGCATACTGGTATTCCCGTGGCTACGAAGGTGTTGCAAACAATCGTATGGGAAAATCGCCCGGTCGGCGCTCTCCGTGACGGCTTCGCCGACGGCACGACTCAGGGCGAACCCGCCGGCTGGCCGACCAGAAGCGGGCCCGCCTCCAGTACCACGAACGGTAACGCCGAAGACGGGCATTGCCCCATCGCCAGGTACAACCGCAACACCGACGGTTCGAACACCATGGTTTGCATGGTAAACTTTCCCTGATTGGCTCGATGCAGGGCTTGCTGAACCGCCTCTAGACTCACTTTCGGCGTATTGCCCAGCTCCAGCAACGCCGCCAAACGCGGCTCCGTTTGGTTGAAATTACCGTTAGTCCGCACCGCCAGACCCTCGGACAGGAAATGATTGGTGCAGGCGCATAGACCGTTTTCTAGTGTACGCATGACCACTTTCTTCGGGGTCACCTCCAGAACTCCACCGGTTTCTCGATCACACACGGCCAGGTTATAGTAACAGGTGCGCGGCAGGGAACTAATGAGCCTTTTTGCCTCGGCCACAGTCCGGCATTCTTCCAGGATATGTCGCAGACATATAGCATACGGAATCCCTCGCGGATTAAAGGAAGGAGAGTCGTCGCCTGACTCATAAACCTCCAGCATGGCCACGCACAAACCGTGCTCGTTCATTCCCGACAACACCCCTACTAAACCCGGGAAACCAACCGCTACAAAGGCAAACTTTCCTTGGGGCTTATAGACCATTATCAGGCTGTAATGATGCAGGTAGCCGAGAGTGGGAAAATCAAGGTTACGTCCCAGTATAGGCCCGCGAAGGTTCTTTTGAGGATCCTGCACCCGTTCGTGGCTTAGCACCACCGCCGAACAATGGACAACGCGCTTGATGTCAAATAAAGTGTTCCCGGCCAGCAGGCTATCGTGCCATTTTTCTGGCAAGGCCTGCCGCAGAGCTTGATATTCCCGCTTATAGCGTTCCGGAAGGTTGTTGATAAGCCTTTCCCCGGCCGCGAGTGTGTTGCGCCACAAGCGTTCTTTCACAGAATCGCCAAACCAGTCGGGCGTGACTGCGAAGAACAGTTCGCGCGGATAACGAGCTAATGCCTCGGCATGCTGCACGGCCAAACGGGCTACCGTAGTACCTATCTGCTCCGGTGTACCTTCCACTTGCAGTACGGGCAGGTTATTTATATAGCGTAGCCGGCCGTGAGGTGCTTCCCCCGCGGGGTACCGGAAACCATTATTCCCTATCCCCGCCACAAGCCATAAGCCAACCGCTGGGGAAATGATGAGCATTGCACCCAGCAGCCATTTTATGCATCTGGACCACGTTGCGGAAGGGTTCATTCTTACGAGCCAGTTGGCGATCTTCATAGCTATATCCCAGTCGGTTTCCGCATACGAGACACGAAACGCCACAGATAATATACGGGGACGCCGGTCAGGACAATAAAAAGTCCCGGCCAGGTATAGTTCGGTCGAACTATAAGCAGGTCCAGCATAATCAAGGTGCAACAGCTAATATAGAATAGCGGCAGAAGAGGATAGCCAGGCACCTGAAAAACAGGCGGATCGGGATGCTTGCGGCGAATCACGAATAAACCTGCTACAGTCAGGGCATAAAAGAACAAGACCGCGAAAATTACGAAGTCCAGCAACTCACTATAGGTGCCAGAGAATACTAATAACGCCGACCAGATTCCCTGCAAAATCAAACCAGCGGCTGGTACGCCGCGACGGTTGAGTTGACCGGCCACCGAGAAAAACAGGCCGTCTCTTGCCATGGCATAATACAGTCGGGCGCCCATCAAGGTCATGCCATTCACGCAACCGAACGTGGAAATCATAATGGCGATGGCCATAAACGCAACACCAAAGCGTGGGGCGACCCGCTCCAGTACGGCTGTGCCCACGCGATCATCGAGGACACGGGCCAGCCCACGCTGATACGGCGTGGCTTCTTTCCAGCGCTGTTCTAACTGGCGTTGCAAAGCGTGAGCTTCGTGGGACTGGCCTGCCGCGGTCAATTCAGCGATTTTTTGCTGGGTGGTGCGAATATAGTTTTCCAATTCGGCATCTGCCTGCACCGGCAAGGCCAGCAGATAGACGATGTTAGTCAAAATATAGATCACCATGACGAAACCCACGCCGCTTAGCAAACTCCGCGGTAAGGTGCGCTGCGGTTCCTGTACTTCCAGGGCAGTAAAGGTGATGTTATTCCAGGCATCCGCGGCAAAAAGAGCTCCTACCATCGCACCGAGCACGACCATAAGGGCTGCCAAACTCTGCCACGGAATCAAGCCCGCCAGTTCCTGAAAACGGGGTGTCTGATAAATGCCAGACCACAAATCACCGAAATTGGCCTGGATAGCCCGCAGATCGGGAGCGAGGGTCAGGCCAATTGCGATCAGCAGGATCAGCGCTGCCACCTTGGAGACGGTGAAAATATTTTGCACCCATTTTCCTTCGCGTACCCCTAAACAATTGATAGCCGTCAACACAGCAATTACCGCTACCGCGACGGCGTGTCCGGCGGTGATGGAATAGCGTTGTTTTTGCCAGATTACCCAGGGGGTTTCGCGCCAGGGTAAGGGGATTGCCAGAGAACGGTTAAAGTCCGGCCAATCGTAGAAAGTATAGGCTCCGGCGTCGGGATCCATTCCCAGTGCAGGGACTAATACGCCCAGGAATTTCGCAAAGGCGACCGCAACCGCTGCTATCGAGCCGGTCTGGATCACTAAAAAGCAAGTCCATCCATATAGAAAGCCGCACAAAGGATTCCACGCTTCGCGTAAATAGACATACTGACCGCCTGCCCAGGGAAGGCGAGCGGACAACTCGGCATAACAGGTGGCCCCTAACAGGGTCATCATGGCCGTGAGCAACCAGACCACTAATAGCCACCCGGCCGAACCGACATCGCGGGCTATGTCTGCCGAGACAATGAATATCCCCGAGCCGATCATCGTACCGATGACCAGCAAGGTGGCATCCAACCAGTTGAGCTGGCGACGGAATCCGGTCTCCTGAACGACCGTGCTCATATCAAGGTCGTAGCCCGAATATAGGTCTATACCTGATCGCAGAAGACTTAGAGCTAAGCAGCAAGAGTCAACTCTAAGCGCCAGGCCGAGAATAGCGGTCGTGGCAGGCCTGTTCGATTATGGTTTGGCCTTCGGCAATTCGGCCAGGCGAATGTTGCGAAAGCTCAGGTTTGTCGTGGGATCATGCCCTTGTAAGCTGATTGGTCCCGGGGTGAGTTTGGCTCCCTTGCGCGCGTTATCACTGGGCGGTCGGGCATCGGTGAAATCCACGGTCTGGTAGCCGTTCACCCAGATAGCAATATGCCGGCCGCGGGCGACGACGGTCACGGTGAACCATTCGTTATCATCCGAGACGACGCGACGGGCCGCCTGCAGGTTATATAGTCCGCCCGTGCCGAAATCCACGGGCTGGCTGCGATCCTCGCCCTTCCACTGGTTGCGCACCTGAGCCTCGTATCCGCTCCAGAACTCACCGGGAACACACCGGAAGAAGACGCCGCTATTGAGATGCTTTCCGTGCGAAAAAATCTCCAGTTGCAGGACGAAATCGTCCCACTGGCCGACCGTCTGGATGTCGCCGGGCCCATTCTGGATATTGAGTTCTCCCTTGTCGGTCACGGTGAATTTGGACTTTTTGCCTGGGATTTCTTTCCAGCCATCGAGATTTTTGCCGTTGAAGATAGGTTTGAGACCGGTGGGCCGAAATTTGACCGAGTGTAACACAAGCTGGTGGTTGTCAGCAACGGAGAAAATGACACGAACGGCAGTGGCCTGCTCGGGAGGAGCAAGCGAACCGGTACGCTGTTGCATTTTCGGGTCGGTAATACGCCAGGCGGTGGGTTTGCCGCCGGTCAGGGTGACCTGCAAGCTGTAAACGCCGTCGAGAGCAGCGTCGCCGGCCAGCGGAATGCCGACGTTGCCGAGCTGCAGTTGCGGACTGGTACCGATGAGTTGATATTGAGCATGCAATTCGCCGTCAGCCCAATCGGTAGTGGAAGTGATCCGCGAAGCTTTATTGCCGCCGACGATAAGCCGACCGCCGTTGACCACCACATCGCCTTCGCTTTGCCAGCCAAAAGTGGTTTCGCCATCGAAAAGCAACAACCAGCCGGCTTGGATCTCCTGGGGACTGAGTCGTTTGGCCAGGCTGGGATCGATCGCCCACAGGCTGGCTGCTGTTACACCCATAAGACCGGCCAAGATCAAAATGCTGCGTCGCATGGGAGTCCTCCGCGAGAAGGTATCTGATGCTGTCGGCGATAGTTACGCAGGCAGTTTACACCAAGCACCGCCGCTTGCCAACGGGGCTTCCCAGAAATCTCCACCAACGGCAGAGCGGGATTGGGTTCGGCCAGGACAACGCATCGGAGCCGTCAGGACGGTAACGGCGACTTACTGCCGGGCGCGATTGCTTGTCGCCGGGATACAATTTGGCGATGATTTCCAGACGATCAGGCTGGAGCAAGCCATGTCGCTGAGCGAATCGGCTGCTGTCGTGTGCGGAGCATTTGGTCGCGGTCGGGCTATCCTGGCCATTGCGGAAGTGGCGTTGCGACTGGTGTTCCGGCGAAAGGTGTTCTGGGTGTTTTACGCATTAGCAGCCTGCCATTTCCTGTCCTATTTTTTCGGCGTGTACCTGACCACGCAGCTGCGGGAAGCGGTAAGGCAACAGCAGGCCCAGATTCGTGTTCTTCCGTTCATGCGTGCAGCGAATCCGGGGCAGATGTTGCAGGTTTTCATCGGTCGGCTGGGGTTTGACGGTCGGCCGGCAATGTACCGCAACTTCGTCTGGTTACAGGGCTGGATCGTGGTCGTTGTGCTGGCACTGGCCGGGGCACTGCTGATCGGCCAGGATTACCAGAGCGGCGCGGTAACGTTTTACCTGGCCAAAGCCATTACTCCGACCGATTATGTTCTGGGCAAACTGTCGGCCATAGCGGCGGTTTTGCTGGCGACGACGGTGATTCCTGCTCTGGGCGTGTATGTGCAATACGGCATGTTCGAGGGCCCGGAGTATTTTGTCGAGCAATGGCGGGTGCCGATCGGTGTTCTTGGTTACGGACTGGTGCTGACAGCGGTGCTGGGTTTGCTAGTGCTGGCGACCGCCGCTTGGCTACGAAAAACGGTGCCGATGGTCATGGTCTGGCTGGGCATGCTGGTTTTCACCCGCACCTGGAGTCGAGTCCTCGTGGACGTTATGGACCTTTCGCCGCGCTGGCGGTTGCTGGATCTGTGGAATGACCTGTACGTGGTGGGCTCGCGGTGTCTCGGAGTGGCAGCGACGTTGCCGGGCCGCAGACCTAATCGCTCCGCATTGCAGCCGGACTGGGCAGAGGCGTTCCTGGTGCTGGTAAGCGTGTGCGTGTTTTCCTGGTGGTACGTGCAGCGAAAATTGCGGGCGGTGGATATCGTCGCGTGATAGCGGGTGGCTCATGGCACTCGTGGAATGGCGGGCGGTCACGAAGTGGTACGGACCGGTGCTGGCTCTGGATCAAGTCAGCCTTCGGCTGGGGCCAGGAATTACCGGACTGGTGGGGCCGAACGGCTCGGGCAAAACGACGTTGCTGCGTCTGGCCACCGGCCTGGCTCGACCAGATAGCGGCTCGGTCTGGGTAGCCGGTCTGCCGGCTGCGACTGCTCAGGCTCGGCGATATGTCGGTTATGTGCCCGAGATGGATGCTCTACCTCAGGATTGCACGGGCCGGGAATTTTTGCGTATCCTGGCCGGTCTGAGCAGCAGAACTGCAGCAAGTCAGGTGGAAAAATGGTTGACCACGCTGGACCTGACTGCGGTAGCTGACCGGCGCATTGGCAGTTACTCGAAAGGGATGCGGCAACGGTTGAAACTCGCCCAGGCACTGCTGCACGAACCCCGTGTGCTGTTATGCGATGAACCGTTCAACGGCGTGGATGCTTCCGCTCGTCAGCAATTGCAGGCGTTATTTCGCCAGCTTGCCGGCCAGGGTCGAGCGGTGGTGCTTTCCAGCCACCAGCTGGACGAACTGGAACGGTTGGCGGATCAACTGGTCATTCTGGGGCATGGCCGAGTTCTGGCGCAGGGAAGCTTGGCGGAGACACGGGCTTGCCTGGAAGCGTATCCGTTGCGGGTGCAAATTGACACGCCCCAACCGCGGCAACTGGCGGGCTGGCTCTTGCAGTTACCCATGGTGCAAAGCGTCGAGCTAGCTGGAACCGCCACTTTGCAAGTGCGGATTCGCCAACCGCAACAGTTTTTCCGCGACCTGCAACATCTCGTCCTGGCAAAATCGTGCGAGGTGAACGGACTGCAAATTCTCGACGCTTCCGCCGAAGCCGTGCTCCAGTACCTCCTGGCTGATCGAATCGGCAAGACAGGCAACTGGCAGAAACAGTAACGAAGGTAACGAAAACACGGCCAGGACACGGCCGTTCGCTGGTCGCGCTTGGCCGGTTCGCAGTTTCCTACCGCGATTCGCAGCCGATAGGCGGATAAAGGCGGCAGTAATGTCGCTTTCTGAGCGTGGTCAACGCAACCCGACCGGACGTTGGTGGCCGCAATATGCCCTTGACCTGATGAAACGCGGGACAGCTAACGATGCGGGGCAACTCAATAGCCGGAGCGCGATGGACTCGGTTTGGCCCAATACCGATACCGGAAACAAAACGTGTAGATTCCGCGACAGCGATGGAGCAAATCAATCAGCGTCTGGGCCTGGCGACATGGTCTAGCGTTTGGCAGGGAAGAAATCGTGCCCTGGCTAAGAATGGGGCTATCACGGTAGCGTTGTGCTGGCTGGTGGCGGTTGCCCTTACTTTGACGCAACCCAGCGTTGGTTACGCCGATTGGCCTTATCGTGCACAGGCCGGGCCTTTCCTCGTTGCAGCCGATGCGCCGGTGGAAGGACTCGACAGCCTCGCGGAGGAGTTGCTGCAGCTGAGCGAACGGATGCAGAATGACCTGGCGATTCCGCTGCGGATCGAGCGAATCCGGTTATATCTGTTTCACGACCGCGAATTGTTCGAAGCGTTTTTGCTGCAAAACATGCCGCAACTGACGCCGCGGGACATTAATCGCCAGGGTTTGTTCGTGCTGCGTGGCAATACGCCGGTGATCGTGGCCATGACCGGGCCGGAATTGCGTCGCACGCTGCGTCATGAGTTTGTTCACGCTGTGCTCAACCCATCCCTGCCACAATTGCCGTTGTGGCTGGATGAAGGTTTGGCCATGTATTACGAAGTTCCCGATGGAAGTGGCTGGCAGGAACGGCTCGCCGATTACCTGGCGCAGGCGGCGCGAACGGGCTGGCAACCGGACCTGGCACGGCTGGAATCGCTTACACGGATGCAGCAGATGGGCCTGGCGGAATATGCCGAAGCCTGGTCGTGGACCTTCCTGTTGATGCGGGGCGGGCCGGAATACCGTGAACGCCTGCGCAGCTACCTGGTAGAATTGCGTCGTGGGAGTAAACCGCGACCGTTGTCAGAACGCTGGACAGGTTCGGCCACATCCCCGGAAAAGTCCTGGCTGGTTTTTTACGGCTGGTCAACAGCACCCACGCGGCCACGGTTCTGGTCAGCCTTACGCCAGTGGTGGAATCGCTAACCGGCCCTCACGGATAATTCGTTCGCACCCTGGCCTGCAACTCCCGCCCACCCGGTTTACCAGAACCGCCAATCGGTGGCCGAACAACCACGTACACCAGTTCACATGCCGTCTGTCGTTGATACGCCTCAGCGGTTGCCGTTTCAATCCGGGTGCCGCGAATATCCAGCCGCGACAACCGCGGCAACGTCAATAGCGCTGGCAGGGACTGCGCGGTGATGGCAGTGCGAGCCAGGCCCAGTTCTTCCAGAGCCGGCAACGCCGCGATCTGGTCGGCGGCCTGATCGGTAATCCGCGTGCCATGCAAGCGAAGACGCTTCAGGCGTGGCAATTGCCGTAAAGCCGCCAGCCCGGCGTCGCTGATGGCCGTTTCGCTCAGGTCGAGTTCTTCCAGAGTGGCGAATTTGGTCAGTGCCTCCACGCCCGCGTCTGCAACGGCGGTTTGTCGCAATCCCAGCTCACGCAGGCGTTCCAGTTTCGGCAGGCTCTGCAACCCGGAATCGCTAACCCGCGTGCCATTCAGACACAGCACTTCCAGAGCCGGCCAAACGTGCAATGCCGGCAGGGCTCGGTCGGTAATGTCCGTATAAGCCAGCACCAGCTCCCGCAACTGGCGGTACTTGCGAAGGTGTGATAGTCCGGCATCGGTAATGGCATTGCCGGTGAGCACCAGTCGCCGCAGATTCGGCAGCTCGGGAAGCTGTGCCAGTTCCGCATCGGTAATTCCTGTTCGTAACAGCACCAGGGTGTGCACGGCCGGCAATTGCCGCAAATCTTCCGGCCAGGTCGGCGACCAGGGCAGGTCGCTGAGATCAACCCGCATTCCCGAGCCGATTTCCTCGTCGCAGCTAATCTTCGCTCCCGCCAACTCCAGCCGACGAACTGCACGGTCTGCTTCAGAAACTGGCTGACCGCATCCGCTCAGCAACCACACCAGCAGGACCAGGATGGCTGCTATCTGCCGCAATGAAAATCGAAAATCTCTCGTCCGACAACCCATCCGCGAACCCGCTGGTTTCGGTGGGTGCAAAACGCGTTGCTGCGGTCGAGCCGATTTCACGCGCCAACCGGTTGCGGCGACCGCTGCCGTTTTCGCTGCCGCTGGAGCAAAGGCAACTCGGCAGCTGCGCGTTGCGCTGGCCGGGTCGGATCGGGCATCCCTTCCGGCCAGATGTGGAAACCACCCCGTTGCGGTGGGGATTCGCCCGCGATCTCCCAGGTGCCCCAGATACCCTTGCCTTCGTTGAAGCCGCGATAATACACAGCATGCCGACCCACGTATTGTTTGATCCATTCGCAGCGTCCGCTGGCCAGGTCATAAGTTCCGTGCAAGCGAAAATCGCCGACGCAATCGCGACCTTCCCCTGTAAGCCGACCCTGGCGAAACGTCAAGATCAACTCCATTTCGTGTCGGCCCGGTGGCAATGCCGGCTGCAGAAAGAAACCCACCCACTTCCCGCTTGGAAAGCGCGGGTCGGTCTCCAGTTCCTGGCTCTGCGGCGCGTCTGCATTCATGCTCGCTGCTCCCAATCGGCAACCCTGTAACGGCAACCTCGCTAAGTC
Source organism: Gemmatales bacterium (assembly GCA_041640595.1). Classification (GTDB taxonomy): domain Bacteria; phylum Planctomycetota; class Planctomycetia; order Gemmatales; family HRBIN36; genus HRBIN36. Next base: position 270,020 of record JBEPZY010000004.1, read on the forward strand.
ATTCTAGCCAGCCGCTAGTGCATTATAATGCTCTGGCCAGCTACGGAGCATTGAGCATGAGCGACGAAGCTACCATCCCGCCACGGCAGGAAGGACACGAATGGATACGCTGGATTCAGGCGCAATACGGTGGTCCAGCTTTTATACGTCGCGGGAAACGCCTGCTGGATGCCCTTCACGAACTGGAACAATCCCTGGCTCGCTTACGTCAGCCAGGCCACGATGAAGATTGGCTGGCGATGGTACGTGTGCGTCTGGGTCAGCTATACGCACTGGCCGGCGGTTGGAAAAACTTAGAACCCCTCCTTGATTCGGCCAACCTCCATATAATCCAGCAACTTTACGCAGACCTTCAGCCACAACTCCGTTTGCCCCCTTCTCCGGATCCGCGGCCCGCCGTGCTCCGCTCTGCCCTGCGGGAGCTGCAGGAGGCCATCACCTATTTTAACCGTCGCTGGCTCCGCCATTTGCAAAATTTAGACCTAAGCCCCTATGAGCGCCTTATAGCCGACTATAACCGCTACTATGTCTTAGAAAAAGAATGCTTCCTGCAATCGCCGCGCTTGGCGCGCCTGGGATTTAAGCCCTTACCGCCTCTTAGCTGGCAATCGCTCCTGGAGCGGTTTCCGCTTCTGCCGGTGCCTCAGTTGCGCGAACAAAAGCCAGACTACTAAGCGTCGAGCTGTCTGCCATGACTCCGGAACCATTCGTAGATTGTTTCATTCTGACCGGCCCCACAGCCACCGGAAAAAGCGAAGTCGCCCTGGTTTTAGCGCAGTATTTGCATGCCGAGATCATTTCTATGGACTCCATGGCGTTGTATAGAGGTATGGACATCGGTACAGCTAAACCATCGCTGGCAGCGCGACAGCAGGTGCCTCATCACTTGATAGATGTATTAGAACCGTGGGAATCCGCGAGCGTGGCCTGGTGGTTACGTCAGGCGGCTCAATGTGTGCGGGAAATTCGCAGTCGCGGTAAGGAGGTTTTATTTGTCGGCGGTACGCCTCTTTATCTCAAGGCCTTACTGTGTGGCATCTTCGAAGGGCCGGGAGCCGATCCGCAACTGCGCCAGCAACTGGAGCAATATAGTGGCAAGGAATTGCATGCACAACTGCTCAGCGTTGACCCGGCTGCCGCGGCACGCATTCATCCTTCCGATAAACGGCGTTTAGTGCGCGCATTGGAAGTGTGGCACCTGACCGGTCGGCCACTTAGCTCCTGGCAACATCAGTTCGATACTCCCTGGCCCAGGCGTTATCCGCCCGTGTGGCTGGATTTACCCCGGCCGATCTTATATCGCCGGATTGAAGCGCGGGTGGATAAGATGATCGAGGCGGGTTTAGAAGAGGAGCTTCGCCGACTGTTGCAAAGACGGGATCACGGTGAACCATTAAGTCGTCAAGCACGCCAGGCTCTCGGTTACAAAGAACTTCTCGACTATATAGAGGGACGTTGTAGCCGCGACCAGGCCATTGAGCGAATCAAGGTACGGAGCCGACATTATGCGAAACATCAACTCACATGGTTTCGGCATCTTCCGGGCTTAGTGCGGCTGCCTATCGAAGAGCACGAAGCTCCCGAACACATTGCCCAACGCGTCTATCACGTCTGGTTTCCGCCAGAGCAAGCTGAAGGAAAAACTGATTCGCCAACCGGCAGCCATACCCCTGACGACACATAGATTTCCGACCGAAACGATCAACAATCCCTTACGCCACTTGGTAAGGAAACTGCTCATGCTTCGCGGAAAATTTCTCCGGAGCTTAGGTCCCAACGTGTTAGAGGATGGACAAATCTGCTGGCGGGTGTGGGCACCTTTAGCCGAACGAGTAGAATTGATTCTGTTTCCTGAGCCCGGCAAGACTGCTTGCCTGACCATGACGCCGGAAGACCTCGGTTATTATTCCCTCGTTTTACCGCATGTCGAGGACGGTTTATGTTACGCTTACCGTCTCAATGGCGCTGAGCTTTACCCCGACCCGGCGTCGCTATGGCAACCGCAGGGAGTGCATCAACCGTCCGCGGTGGTTAGAACCGATCGGTTTTCCTGGTCGGATCATCGCTGGAAGGGAATACAGTTGCAGGACTTGATCATTTACGAATTGCATGTGGGGACCTTCACCGAGGCTGGAACGTTTACAGCAATCGTTGATCGTTTGCCCGATCTAATAGATTTAGGCATCACGGCTATCGAACTCATGCCCGTGGCACAATTTCCTGGCGAACGAAATTGGGGATATGATGGTGTGCACCTATACGCGGTACAAAATAGCTACGGCGGACCGCATGCGCTGGCAGGGTTAGTAGATGCCTGCCACAGGCATGGCGTGGCGGTCATTCTGGATGTGGTATATAATCATTTAGGGCCGGAAGGGAATTACTTAGACCATTTCGGCCCCTATTTCAGCGATCGGTATCGCACGCCGTGGGGCCCGGCTCTGAATTACGATGGTGCCGGTTCCGATGAGGTACGCCGATACGTTTGCGACAATGTACGCCTATGGCTGGAGGAGTATCATATAGATGGCCTGCGCTTAGATGCCATTCACGCTATCTATGATATGTTGCCTCGGCATATTCTGCACGATATTCGCCAGGCCGCCGATGAGATAGCAGCTAGGCGTGGCTGGCCTGCTTTGTTAATCGCCGAAAGTAACCTCAACGATGTCCGTTTTGTCAAGCCCAGGGAGCAGTGTGGCTACGAACTGGATGCGCTGTGGAACGATGATTATCACCATGCCTTACATGCATACTATACGGGCGAACGCAACAGCTACTATATAGATTTCGGCGAAGCACAGCAGATTGCTAAGGCCTGGGAACACACTTATGCATTGGACGGGGTCTATTCTAAGTATCGGCAACGGCGGCAGGGAGCGCCGGCGCGAGGAGTCAGTGGTGAGCATTTCGTGGTCTATTTGCAAAACCATGACTTAGTGGCTAATCGTATCGGTTACCATCGCTTAGTAACCCGTTTAGAGCCGGCAACGTATCGGCAAGCGGTATGCCTGGTGCTGGCCGCGCCCTATATTCCGCTCCTGTTCATGGGCGAGGAGTATGGTGAAGATAGGCCGTTTTATTTTTTCACGTCGTTTCTCGATGCGGACCTGGCAAGAAAGGTTCAAGAGGGGCGTCGGGCTGAGTTACTGCGCATGGGCTGGGCTGGTCCGATTGCGGATCCCCAGGCGGTGGAAACGTTTTTGGCGTGTAAACTCAGCTGGGACTGGCCGGCGGGTTCCTTGCGGGCAGCCTTACGGCGAATGTATCGCGATCTGCTGAGCTACCGGAAAAGCTGGCCGGCGTGGCGGGACTTTGTAAATCGTCGGGCCATTCTCCATACACCGCAGGAGCCGAAGCTCCTGGAGTTGTGGCGTGGGGATGTTGAGGGCGGAACCGGGACGCGCTTGCTCTGTAACCTGACCGCGGAACCGCAGGCGCTGCCTGCTTGCAGGCCTAGTGAGGCACTGCTCTTCAGCAGCGAATGGGCCAGGTACGGTGGTGTGCGAAAGCCGGAAAGTGCTGGCGACGTGCTGTATCCCTGGGAGTGCGTAGTCTATGGCCCATCGGCGTGGTTAGCACACGGCGAATAAAGTGATTCGTTGCCGCCATGCTGGGAGAATTCTAAAATCGGCCAAAATTACAAGCGGAGTCAGCGGGCATGAAGGAACCGTGGCAGGTCTATATGCAGATGGGCGTGGTGCACGGGATGTTGTTCCCGGAATGTCTGGCCGGCACCGGGCCGATCCGCGAGACGCTGCAGGTGATTGTCGAGGATACGTTTTTTGAGGCCGTGGATGTGGGCGCGATCGAGGATGCTCAGCAGCGCTGCGAATGTGCTGCTTTATTGCGGGACAGTCAACTCAACGTCTCGTTTGCCTGTCAGCCGGCGCAGTTGCGTTTGCAGTTGGACCTGAACGCAGCTGATGCCGAGCAGCGTGAACATGCTTTTCGCACACTGGTAGCCCTGTTTCCGCAAGCGAAGGAACTGGGAGCACAGCGGATATTCGTCATGAGCGGCAAAAATGTGCCGGCGTCGGAACGGCGAGCGGCGCTGGAGCGGCTGGTGACGATGTTACGGCGACTGTGCCGCGAGGCCCGAGAACAGGTCGGTCTGCCGTTAGCGCTGGAAATCTTCGACCACGACGTGGATAAGAAGGCCCTGGTTGGTACGTGCGAGACAGCGGCATGGGTAGCCCGCGAGGTTCGCCGCGATTTTCCTGATTTCGGTCTGCTGCATGATCTGAGCCACATTTACCTGTGCCACGAACAACCGGAGCGGCATTTTCCGCTGATCCGCGAGTATCTGGTGGCGATGCACCTGGGCAACAGTGTATCCCGCGCCGGGCATCCGCTGTACGGCGACACGCATCCGCCATTCGGAATCCCAGGCGGGGATGTGGACGTTCCCCAGGTGCGGAACTGTTTGAAGGCGTTATTTGACATCGGGTTTCTGCGTGCGGGCCGTCGGCCGGTAGTTGCGTTTGAAGTGCGAACGCCTCCAGGCATGAACCCCCGGACGGTCATTGCCAACATGAAACGCACCCTGGCGCAGGCGTGGTGGGACTGGTGAGGAACAAACAGTGGCTCGCAAAACGCAGGCAACCAAAGGCTCAACCCGCGCGAAGAAACAAGCTGGCACCGTCAGCGGTCGCCGACTCAGTCTGGCACAACGCCGCGAACTGGCCAACAAAGTTGTGGAGACACTCCGCCGGCTCTATCCGGACGCCAGATGCAGTCTCGACTATCGCACGCCGTTGCAGCTATTGATTGCGACAATCTTATCGGCCCAGTGCACGGATGAGCGGGTCAACAAAGTTACGCCGGCACTGTTCGCACGCTATCGCAGTGCCGCCGATTTTGCCAGCGCAGACCCTCGAGAACTGGAAAATTACATCCGCTCCACCGGATTTTACCGCGCCAAAGCGAAAAACATTATCGCCTGCTGTCGGGCGCTGGTCGAACGCCACGGTGGCGAATTGCCACGAAGCCTGGAGGAACTGACGAAGTTACCCGGAGTGGGCCGAAAGACCGCCAACGTCCTTCTGGGCACTGCCTGGGGCATTCCCGCAGGAATTGTGGTGGATACGCATGTTCGGCGTTTGGCTCGCCGCATGGGTCTGACTCAGCACACCGATCCCGACAAAATCGAACGCGATCTGATGGAATTGATCCCGCAGGAGGAATGGATAGCGTTTGGCCATCGCATGATCTACCACGGTCGGCAAGTGTGTCTGGCACGCAATCCCCGATGCGACCAGTGCGCCCTCAACTCGTTTTGCCCGAAAATCGGTGTGCAGACACGAAAAAGTCAGGCCACCCGAAAACGCCGTCAGGATGCCGATTAGTAATCCTTGCGAGGCAGGGCGAGTAAAGCGTCGCGGAATTCCTGAGCGGTCTGGAAACGTTTATCCCGATCACGTTCGACAGCTTTGAGCAGGAACGCCACCATAGCTGGATCGAGATCGGGCCGAACATCCAGCGGATGTTTAGGCGGATCGTTGAGGTGGCTGAGCATGGTTTGCAAACTTTGCGTGCCTTCCCAGGGGAGTTTGCCGGTAATGGTTTCGTAGGCGGTAACGCCGAGAGCAAACAGGTCCACGCGGTGGTCGGTAGCTTGACGTTTGATCAATTCGGGAGCCATGTAGTTGGCGGTACCAGTGCGGTTGCCTGGACGAAGGAATTCCGGCCGATTGGGTATGGCCAGACCGAAATCAATCAGTTTGACCACGCCCTCATGCGACACCAGGATATTGCGTGGGCAGATGTCGCGGTGCAGGTAGCCCTGACTGTGAACGTAAGCCAGGCCTTCGGCTGCCTGGATGAGGATACCGATTCGCTTGCCCCGCAGAGCCGGGCTATTGGTTTCGATGAGGTAATTCAGTCCAGCCCCTTCGATCAACTCCATCACCAAGAACGGTTCGCCCTCGGTGGTCATGCCGTACTCGTAAGTGGTAACGATGTTGCGATGGCGGAGGCTCAAACAAATGGCTCCTTCGCTGGGTTTGTGCAGCCCTACGAAGCGTTGCTCGAAGCGTTTGGTTTTTTCCTTGTCGAGGATTTTGAGGCAGACGGTTCGGCCGAGCTTGCGGTCGTAGGCCCGGAAAACGCGCGACATACTCCCCTGGCCCAACCGCCCCTGCAAAACGAAGCGGTCTTGAATCCGCACCGGTTTCTGCTTGTTTTTCGAGGAGCTGAAAAGTCCGAGAATCTTGTCGAGGATGCTCACGGTTGGACAGCGGGGCTGATTCCGCCGCTCCTGTTCCTCTGGAGCCCCGGCAGGCTAACGCCCGCCGCTTTTGCGATCGCTGGCGACCCAACGCCCAGTCTTCGTGAGTCCCACACCGGGCCGATGGCCGCCATCATTTGCCACAATAGTCAATCAGACGGGCCAGTTCGGTACGCAAATCCTTGCGGTGGACGATGCGGTCAATAAAGCCGTGCTGCAGGAGAAATTCGCTGGTCTGGAATCCTTCGGGCAGTTCGAGGCGAACAGTGGCCCAGATGGTGCGTTGCCCGGCAAAGCCGATCAGCGCTTTCGGTTCGGCCAGGATAATGTCGCCGAGCGTGGCAAAACTGGCGGCAGCACCGCCCATCGTCGGATTGGTCAGCACCGAAATATACAGCCCGTTGGCCTGGTCATAGCGAGCCAGCGCCGCCGAAACCTTGGCCATTTGCATCAATGACAGAATTCCTTCCTGCATCCGCGCACCCCCGCCAGAGCCCGAAACAATAATCAACGGCAAGCGCAGACGTGTTGCTTCTTCGATGGCGGCGGTGAGTTTCTCGCCGACTACCGAGCCCATGCTCCCGGCCATGAAGGCAAAATCGGTAACGCCGAACACCACGGGCCGACCGCGAATGTAGCCTTTACCGACCACGGCCGCCTCGGTCAGACCGGTTTTCTCCTGTTCCTTTTTCAACCGCTCTGGGTAGGGCATGCGGTCCACGAAGCCAATCGGATCGCAGGAATGCAGGTCGCTGAACCACTCTTCAAAACTATCCGGGTCGAGCAGTGAGCGAATACGGTCGCGGGCGGAAAGATAGAAGTGCCAATCGCATTCCGGGCAAACATTGAGCCGTTCTTCGACCTCTTTGCGATAGAGCGTGGCTTTGCAGGACGGGCAGAGAATCCACAATCCCGCGGGAATACCACGCTTGGGTTTCTGCCTGTTTTTCAGAACCATACGCAAGCGCTCCTTCGGCTGACCGTGCCGATTCGGTCTGGGAAAAAGTAGGATTCACGGCTTGCGGAAAGTGGCGACCGAGGTTTCCAGCAGGGGCAAAGTGGCCCCGGCATAGCTGGGATGATCGACTATGAGAATGCCCAGGCCAAGCTGACCATCCGTGTGCTGGTAGTAATAACCGCGCAATTGTTCGCCCTTATCAGTAATGAATCGGCCAGCGACGCGGGCAAATAGCCGACCCTGGATCAGACCACGTTCGATGCTCTTGTCGAATTCCCAGCGTCCGCCATTGTTAGGAATTTTCGCCACCATGCCCTGCACAATCTCATCCAGGGACATGCCGGCTAATTGCGTGTCCAGAGGCGTCAGGCTCACCATCAGTGTCGGGGCGACTCCGACATCCTCGTGCGGTGGGCCGAAGCAGTTTACCATGATTTCGCTGCCCAGGCCAGGCTTACCTGTCTCGATCTTGTAACCGCTTGGCGGACGGAAAGCGAAGGGGCCAACCTTGGTTTCCCCGGCCAGTTGTGCGGCGAGTGCGGGGTCGGGTTGCCAGGGATCGCGACGTGAAACTGGCGGCGTTTTTTCCGCTGGCTTGGTTTTTTCCATCGGTTTAACGGAACCGGGAGCAGGTGATAGCAGTTCCTGGCGGGCCTCGACACGGGGAGCTACCGTGTCCAGAGACGGGAGGGTTTCTCCGCCAGCCATGGTGCACAACGCCTTGAACACTTCGGGCGAAATATTGCGTGTGATATATCGCACGCTGCCATCTGCCATAACCACGAAGGTTCCCGGCTTGCCACCGTGAGTTGGCGCCAGAAAACCGTAGGGGCGACCGACATCGTTACCGGCCAGGCTGGTGCCGCGCATGGTGGATCCGCCCCCCTGAATCCAGGGCCCAGCCAGACGCGAATCCACCTGAATCATCAAAATGGTGTTGCTGGTGCCGTCGCGGATTTCGTCCAGACGGGTTGGTGGCCGATAGGCCGGATCGCCGAAAATTCCGGCTCGCGGATCGTCCTTGCGGTAGAAAGGAGCGTCCGGACCAACGCCCGCCATGCCGACAAAGTGCGACAATGCCACGCGCATTTCGCGACCACCAGCTTTGGCTTCGCCGAAATATGGGGGAGCTCCGGGATGCAAAAATTGCGGCACCAGCACACGAGCCGCTTTCAGGTTTTGCCCATCGTACCACGGTTTGCTGGGGTCGATCTGGGTGTAAAGCATGCGGTATCGGTCATCGTCGAAGTAAGGCAACAACTCACGCAGGAAGGAAACGCGTTCATCCAGGCGAAGGTTACCGCGACCGCCGAAGGATTCATCTCGTGCTATCAGAGCTCCGGGCGGGAAGCTTCGCCCATGCTGCTCCGGATAAGCTGCCGCTGCCCGTCCCAGATCGTGGATACGAAAACCGCGACCGTGTAATTGCATTTCCCCACGTGCGTAAACGAGCTGGTCTTCGAGTGCCTGCAGCAGTGGCGTGGTCGGTTGGGTCAGTGTCAGGCCCACCTGGACGTATTGGTCAACTTGCTGGACGTATATGCTGAGAATGGGTTTATCGGGGTCAATGGTCACCTGGTCTGCCGGTAAGGGCGATCCGCCCGAGCCCGGTGCAGGCTGCACGATTCCTCCATCCGTTCGAGGAGCGCCGCCCGGTCCGCCTGGAGCACTTCCGCCTCCGGGACCGCCGCCGATATTCGGTTGAATCGGTTTGATTCCACCTGGCCCGCCTGGAGCACTTCCGCCTCCGGGACCGCCGCCGATATTCGGTTGAATCGGTTTGATTCCGCCCGGCCCGCCTGGAGCACTCCCACCTCCCGGACCGACATCCGATTCTCCAGGTGCACCGCCACCACCTCGCGGCATCGGTTGCCCCATCGGCGCGGAGCTGCCCTCTCCGCCTGGGACGCCGCCCGGAAGAACGCCTCCGCCTCCCGGCACCTGACCGGTGCCGCCGGGCTGATCACCGCCGATGTCGGCTGCCAGTTCCCTGTCCAGGTCATGCACCAGCACATTGGTGTCGAGGGCTTTGGCGATCGTTTGGCGAATCAGCGGGAGATTGATGCGAAGGACGGTGTTTTTGATTCGTTCGGCTGCGGAAACTTCCGGAGCGTGCAAGGCAACACTGACGGCCACGGGAGCATCCGGCAGCTGCACCAGCGCAAAGGCCAGACCGTCCACCTGAACCAGTTCGCGCGTGGCAAAGCTGAACGATTGCGGTAACCATTGCAGCCAGGCCTGGAGTCCGGCCAGCAAATCCCTGGACTGTTTCTGCGTTCGCCATTCACCGTACAGCAGCGTGTACGGCCCTTCGCGGTCGATGCGATCCACTAAAAGCCGGAAATCGCGTGGCAGGGTCAGGAAAGTAGCGAATTCGGCAATGGGTGCGGTGGCGTCGGCATTCGATTCGACACCTGCGACACGCCATTGCAGCGTCGGCGGCTTCTCCAGCCAGGCCGCCAGCAATTCTTCGTGAGCGATGACCAGGGTCTTGCGGTCGCCGGCCAGATGCACGGCTGCTTTTTCGCTCAGCGAAGCCAGTGGAAATCTGTCTCCCAGCAGTTCATTCAGAAACCGCGCCCGCCCCAGATAGTACTCTTTCCCGGCGCGAGTCTGCCGGCTATCGGGCTGAATCCGCAGAGCTGACTGCACACGTTCCCAAACGATCGGCGTCTTGCTGGTTACGATGATCATGCACTGCTGCCGGGTGGTCAAACCGGCCACGACCAGATCGTTGATTTGCCCCAATTCCACTCCGAGTTGTTGCTCAAAGTCCTGCGGTTGGAATCCGGCCTGGTCAAAAATCACCTGCTGGGCGAAACTTTTGAGCAATCGCTCGACTGGCAGATACAAAAAGATTTGCGTGTCATTGGGCAACAGATTGGTGGCATGGGCTCGCCAGTTTCCCAATCGGACAATGCGAGTCCGCCGGATCGCAGAAATGGCTTCGGCCAGTTCCCGGCGAAGTTCGGCATTGACCCGAACCCCGCTCATGGCCAGTTCCAGAACGCGCAGGATTGGTGCCGGGTCCTGCTCCTGCTTGGCCAGTTCCAGAGCTTTTTCCCGCAGTTTCTTGAGCAGTTCCTGGCGTTGCTGGGGCGGGGAATTGTGAAGCATGCGTACCACCTGGCTACGGAGCTTCTGCACCTCCTGTCCCTGAGCCGCGAGCAATTGTTCGATGAGCTTGTCGGTGTTCCCTCCCGGTTGATTCGCTCGGGGTTGCCCGCCCAGGTCGCCGCTTGGTTGTGGACCGCCTCCGCCGGGCTGCGCCGGTATATTCTGACCGGGAACGTTCGCCGGTGGAACAGGATTCTGCGGAACATCGCTGGCCTGCTCCTGCGAACCGCCCGACAGCAAAAGCACAACAATCAGCACCACCCCCGCCACCACCAGCAAGCCGGCTCCGATGAAAATCATCAAGCGCACCTGGCTTTGCTCAGCGGACTTTTTGCCCTTCTTTTTCGGCTTGGGGGATTCGGCTTCGGCTTCAACTTCCTCTTTCTTCGCCTTTTTGGACTGCTTGCTGGCTTTGCCTGACGGCGATGTGTCCTGAACCAGCACTGCCTTCCGGCATTTGGGACAGGTGATTTTTTTGCCAATCAGCTCGCGGTTCTTGATGATGATCGTGCCCTGGCATTCCGGACAGGTTTGCCGGATTTCCGATGCCGACGACATGTTTTTTTCTCCCGCAACTCGGTTTGGCCTCAGACCAGCACCTACTCTTTATCATAATCCGAGTTGAGGCAATATCAAAGTGGCGGATTAAGGAATTCCCCGAGCGAGTCTGGCCAGAGACAAATCCGTTCTGCGGGGAGATTTTGTCAGGCCGGTCATGGGCATAGCGGAACGGGGTCGCGGCTGTTATGCAAAACCGCTCTAGCGTTCTTCGCCAATGGTTGCTATACGTTCGGGCCGACAAGCCTGCTCGAAGACGTGATTGACGACACTTCGCCGACGCCGACCGATGGCGAAACTGCCATCGTGCCCACTCGCGGGGAGACGAGTCCCGGCGTCCAGGTTGCCAATCTCCTCAAGGAGACGACCGATGCACGGTAAGCCAAACTGGGGTTTATTGGCCGCCACGGTGCTGGCAACTGCAATTGCCACCCTGGCTGTGCTGGAATACCTCCACCGCCATCCCGACTGTCGCCTGGGTCGCTGGTGGCACAGCGCCCAGCAAACCGTTTCGCCCACCGAGCCGGCCACACCTCGGCTGCAACTTCGCGCCTGGCAAAGCAGCGACTCATCGCCCACCGCCGAACCCGATTCGCCTCCCTCCATTCCGCCCGACATACTGCAACAAAGCCTGCGCGAATTGCGGTTGCTCGACCAGTTTGCCTCGGGGTCTGCGGCGTCGGAACCGGCTGTAGCATCCGCCCCGGCAGTGGATGAGTTTTGTCCGGAAAAAATACCTGTGCCGCCCCGCTGTGTCCTGGCTGATGCCGACACACCGCAGGAACGCATCGCCATTCCCGATGGCCGAACCCTGGCTCCTGTCGTGAGCGTCGAAACGCTCCCGGTTGCGCCCAAACCGGTGATTCCGGAAAACACGCCGGATGACCTCGATGACGACACCGCCACACAAACCGAACCGGCTGACGACACACCAGGCGATCCGGAGCAATCCGAACCAGCTGAGGAAACAGTGCCGGCTTGTCGGCAAAGTTCCGCCTCGCCGACACACAAATTCTCGACCGGCGGTGCTCGCGTGGTTGCCGTAGCCAACGGCCCCTGCTGTACGGATGTGGATATCGTGGTCGAGGTGCGAAACCAGCTGAACAATTTCCTCAGCTGGCTCTGCGGTTGGTGCCAGCCTACGGAAGACACCTGTTGCCGCTCCACTTTCCACACCCGAGTATCGAAGAGCGGGGATTGTTGCTGCCGATGTGAGCAAGCGAAAAAGCAAACCGATTGCGATACCGGAGATTCACCCGTAAAACCACACCATGCCCGCAACTCTGAAGCAGACCAATCGGGCCAGAATTGCTCACACCGTGCAGCCTCGCCACCGGTTCAGCAGAAGCTGGTGCTTCGGATTTATCCCGTGGCTGATCTCGTTGAGTCAGCAGAGGACGGCCTCGATCTCGAAGCCCTGGTGGCGAAGCTGTTGGGTAGCCAGTGTTGCCCTGACACTCGACTCCATTATCCTTGCCCTACATACAGCCCGCGCGACGAAGAGGCTTGGGTGGCTTATCACAATGGTTGTCGAGCTCTGGTGGTGATGGAAACATGCGAAAATCACGGCAGGATCGCGGCATTCCTCAGCGAAATGCGTAAAGCCGCCCGGATTAAGAGTGAACTGGAGCGTGCGCGTCGCTGTCAGGAAGCATCGGAGTCCACGCGAGAACTACCCTGCCCCGTCGGCGAACCCGAACGTGTAATCGTTGTGCCGATCGTCCGGCCGGTCCTCGTGCCGGTAGCCGTGCCTGTACCCGTTGGGGTACCCGATACAGAATTGCCGCCGCCACAATTTCGCGTTCCCGATCCAGGCTCCGAGGACGAACATTGCCCTGAATGTCCGGCCCGGCGATTCGTGCTGCCCACTACGCCAGAACAACTCCCGGATTGCCAGGGCATGCCTGCGGAAATTCTGCCCATGCTTCGCCAGCTCTTTGAACAGTTGCGCGGCGCGATTCCCAACGTAACACCGGCATGCCCGCAGTACCCGAAGCGAAGTTCCTGCCCGTCCACGCTTCCGGTGTTGCCATCCGACCAGGAAGATGGCGAGGATGATTGTCCGCCATACGACGACGAAGACCTCCAGCCTCTCGAAACCGATCTCTCCCCACCGATCGGCTAACCAGTTTGTCCGGGGTGTGCCGTCGGCTCATACGCGCTGCCTCTTGAAACCGAACTGTACGCAGTGGTCGCCTGACCAGCTCCAGGGATCGCCTAACAGGAGAACCATCGCAAAAACGGTATCCGTTTTGCCGTCCAACTCCCAGGCTGCGAACTCATCAGCAGCATCCAGCCCGAGCCGCTAGCGCCAGATCAAGCACCGTCGCCATTAGATGGAAAGCAGCTCGCGTCCGATCAAGAGCGGCTAACGTCGGATCAAGATCGGCTGACCGCAGATTAGAAACGGTTCGCGTCAAATCAAGAGCGGGGGGCGTCAGCCCCCCGTGGTGTCGCACACGCTAGTGCACGTGCATTTCCAACACATTACCGACAACGTTCGTACCACAGAACCATGGCGGGCTGACGCCCGCCGCTCCTGATTCGGTGGTCTGTTCGCCGAACATTATTCGCTCCGCTCTGCAGGCGCGACCCGTTACCGAACCACGGCGGGCTGACGCCCGCCGCTCTTGATTCGGCGGTCGGTGTTCGCCGAACATTATTCGCTCCGCTCTGCAGGCGCGACCCGCTACCAACCCACGGCGGGCTGACGGCAACCGCTCTTGTTTGTCGGTTCGGTTGTCGCTGAACGATGCTCGGTTCTCAACGTAGATATGGCAGACCTCTTAAGTTGCTTTTACGCCATCGGACAAACTTCCCGATTATCTGCCACCGGCCAATGATCACTGGCCACCGAATTTCGCTCCGTTAGCGCGCAAACTTTGCCGATGTCCGATCACTGGTTCCAGATCACTGACGACCGAATTTCTCTCCGTCAGTAGGTGAACTCTCCCGATAGCCAGCCACCGGCCACCGATCACCGGCCACTGTTCACTGATCACCGGCCACTGTTCGCTGATCACCGGCCACTGTTCGCTGATCACCGGCCACTGAAGGCTAGCTGGGCTGGTGTCCAGCCATCCGGCGCGTGTCAGATGCGGCGGAGGTGATAAATCACACGTTCGGCAAACTCGCTGCTCGATGCTCCTGCTTCCGGGCCGTAACCAGGATACTGCCGGGCGATGTCGTAAGTAACGTAAAGTTTTTGACCCGGTCCGCGTGCGGCAATCTCTTCGCTCTCGGCAAAGGTCATTTCCAATCCGCGATAGACCAGATTGGCTGCTTCGTGCCAGCCGAGGTGCTCTAACAGCAAGGCCCCGGAAAGGATGACGGCACTGGGATTGGCCATGTTTTTACCCGTGTATTTCGGCGCAGTACCGTGAGTGGCCTCGAACATAGCAGCCTGGTCGCCGATATTGGCTCCGGCTGCCAGTCCGATACCTCCCACCAGAGCCGCCACTGCGTCCGACAGGTAGTCGCCATTAAGATTCGGCGTGGCAATGACGCTATACTCATCCGGCCGGAGCTGGATTTGCTGAAACATGCTATCGGCAATGCGGTCGTTGACCAAAACCTTGCCCGCACGCTCAGCTCCGCGAGCGACTTCCTCTTCCGTAACCACAAAGGGGCGGAACTCGGTTACGGCCACCTCGTAACCCCAATCTTTGAAGGCTCCCTCGGTGAACTTCATAATGTTGCCTTTGTGCACCAGCGTGACGCTCGGCAGTTTTTTGTCAATGGCGTAGCGGATGGCCATTCGCACCAGGCGTTTCGTACCTTCGGGGCTGATCGGTTTGATGCCGATACCAGCCGAGAGCGGAATGTTGTAGCCCAGCGAATTGATAAACTCGATCACCTTGCGGGCACGCTCCGTGCCACTCTTGAACTCGATGCCACAATAAACATCCTCGGTGTTTTCGCGGAAAATGACCATGTTGACCTGGTGGGCCCGCTTATTGGGAGCCTCGATGCCTCGAAAATACCGCACCGGTCGCACACACGCATACAGGTCAAAGCGCATCCGCAGATAAACGTTGATACTGCGAAAACCTCCACCGATTGGCGTGGTGAGTGGCCCTTTGAGTCCGACGCGGTAATATTCGAAGGCCCGCAGCGTGTCATCCGGGAGGTAAAGTTTACGCTGATCCTCCTCGCTCAGATTGTTGACCTCTTCGTCGCGGACATGGGGATAATAACGCTCCCGGGCAGAATCTCCCGCGTAAATGTCGAACCAGACGATGCGGCGCCGACCGGCATACGCATGTTCGACGGCCGCATCCAGAACCCGCACCGCACAGGTGGTGATCCCCGGCACCGTGCCGACATCTTTCCCGATTCCATCACCACGGATCAGACACACAATCGGATCGTCCGGCACCTGCCAGCGTCCCTGAGCATCCACCTGAATGCGATTTCCCTGACTCGGCGGCGTCAATCGTTCGAAAGTTGGAACGCTCATGATCGTTTGCCCCTTTGTCGCGGTTCTGCTTAGCGACGACCGGACAGAGCCACATCCCATCTTGGTAGCCGGGTCTGCTCAGCCCTTTGCCTGAAGTTCCGCTAAGCGACGACCGGACAGTCTATTGCACTAATTTCCCTCCCCCTGTCAAGATAGCACCCGACAAGCCTGCCAGCACGTTGAGGAAAAGTACCGCGATTTCACCCGTTTCCCCAGCCTCATCTTCCAGTTCGATCCGACCGGCTGCCAGCACGTTCAGGAAAAGTACCGCGATTTCACCTCCCCGTGTCAAGATAGCACCCGGCAACCGGCAGTGCCCGGTAATTACCCTTCCGGTGATTCTTCTCCATTGCGCCAGCGTGGTGTTCCCCCCGAGCGCCAGACCGCTTATCCATGCGAATAGATCAACGCCATCCGGTAGAACCGGGCGCCAGACGAACCACATTTCGCAAACCACCGAAATCCTCACCGATAGTGGGGCTTCGATTGCAAGGCGCCAGACGAACCACATTTCGCAAACCACGGGCGACACAATTAGCACAGTTGTGTTCCGAAGCTGTGGATGGAAAGGCTCGCCTCCTCCGTTGCCTGGCGACACGATTAGCACGGTGGCGTTCCGAGCTGACGCATCACTGGGAAAGTTTGCCTAGTGACCATTTTGGGGACGAAAGCGGTGCGGCCGTGTTTTGGGCGAAACCCATTCCTGATGCCGTGCTGCCTGCCGCGGGCGAGAAGCATGGCAATGTTGCGTTCAGTTCGGTTGCGGCTGGAGATTGTCGCATGGCCGGCCGAGGGGCAAGTTGATTTCAGAATTTTCTGAACATATTGACGAACTGCGTTGGGGTTGGTAAACTTGTCTGAGGATGCTGGACGCGGGTCGTTTTTCAACAACGAGACAGAAGCAGCAACGCTTCGAAATCGGCCAAGTGGATGCACGGGGCTTGGCTGTATGGAAAGTGCGGCGGAGGGGCTGATCTGCACTACGCGGCCAGCCCATAGAAGTAATGCATGGGGCTTGGCTGTATGGAAAGTGCGGCGGCGGGGCTGATCTGCACTACGCGGCCAGCCCATAGAAGTAATGCACGGGGCTTGGCTTATCGAAAGTGCGGCGGAGGTCAGCTAGACCCGAACGGCGAAGCTGCCCAAGTGAATACGCTGGCACCTGGCTGGGCGAAGCGGGATGATCGCCGATTATCTTTGCCCAAAGGGGGATTGCCATGTTCCGCGGGCTGCACAAGCTGCCACCATTGACTGCAGCGTGGTTTGCGTTGCTATGCGTCTTGTTGCTGGCTTTGCGCAGCCTGGCCGATTACTCCCTCTCGCAACCGCATCAATGGTTCGACTTCGGACGCTGGCGCTGGCTGCACTGGCCGGACTACTTTGCTCTGGCCGGCAGTTTCGTTAGCGACGACTGGCAATTCCGTTTGCTAACCTGGGGCGTATGGCCTGGGTATTTGCTCGTGCAGGGCCTGGTGGTCGTCATGCGGTTGCAGACGCTGCGTCTGCCGAAACGGTGGGTGCTGTTCCTTCTGGTGCCAGTGGTGAACCTGGTTTTCCTGCTTGTGCTAGTGCTGGTGCCCATTTTCCTGGAGAAAAGACTGCTGTCGGCACGACACCGCCCATCGGCCTGGCGGTTGCCCGAAACGAGTGGCGAGGTGGTACCGATGGCATCACCCGGCGAATCTCCGCCAGCTGCGACGCAGACCGGTACAGAAACTCCGACCGACGAACTGACCGCATTAGCTGCCGCATCGTCAACCAACCGCTGGCAAGCCTGGCACAAAGAGTCGGCTCGGCACAACCTGGTCAATGCGCTGATACTGACGCTTCTACTGTTGGTTCCGCTGGGCTGGCTGCTGGTTTATGTCTCGGCAGACTTGAGCCAACAATACGGGATCACCTTATTCGTTCTGGGCCCATTCGTAGCCGGCTGGTTGACCGCGATGATCCTGCACCGGGCAGCGGGGGCGTCGCTGGGAGACTGTCTGTTGGGCTTTCTGATGGTGATGATACTCGGCGGGGCGGTTTTGCTGGCAGTGGGGATGGAGGGGTTGGTGTGCTTGCTGATGGCGTCGCCGCTGGTGATTACCGTGGGCATGGCCGGTTGCGCTATCGGCTACCTGTTCGCCCGGAGCACGTGGCTGGCCAATTTCCGCACCTGGTCGGCAGGCTTGCTGGTGATGGTCTGGCCGATCGGTCTGGCCACGGAAATCATCTCCTCGCCGGGACCCACATTGCACGCCGTCCGCACGGAAATCATCGTCCAGGCTCCGGTCGAAGTGGTCTGGAAGGCGACCATCTCGTTCGAGGAATTGCCGGAACCCAGGGAAGAAATGTTTCGGCTGGGAGTGGCGTATCCGGTAGCGGCGAAGATTGCCGGACAAGGTGCGGGAGCGGTGCGTCATTGCATTTTCAACACCGGCAGCTTTGTCGAGCCGATTCAGGTCTGGCAACCGCCGTTTTTGCTCCGCTTTGCCGTGACGGATCAACCGCCACCTATGCAGGAACTTTCCCCCTGGCCAATTGATCCGCCGCATTTGCACGGCTGCCTGGTGTGTCGGCAGGGAGAGTTTCGCCTGGAGCCGATGGGTCCCCATCAGACGCGCCTGATTGGCACGACCTGGTACGAGTTGCACATGTGGCCGGAATGGTACTGGCATGTGTGGAGCGACTATTGCATTCACCAGATTCACAACCGTGTGTTGCGGCACATCGCCAATCTCGCCGAAACGCACGCGGCAGAAGATGCCGCCAACCCCCGGCCCTGATTCCACTCGGGGCCGACGATGAAGATGATTGGTCCGCAAAGCAGCACCTTGCAGCGACCCGGCGATCCGGAGGCGGCCATCGGTAAGCGAAACGGACTCGGCGAACGATTACCTTAGACGAGACAGTCTAACCAGGATGTACCGACTGGTAAGCGAAACGGGCTCGGCGAACGATGCCATGCAGGTTGGGCCTGACCACAAACTCGGTACGCTGGTAAGTGAAGCGGGGTGGATTAAGGCTGGCGGCGCAGATTGAAGATGACAGAAGCTGCTACGGGGCCGAGAAATGCAAGCCTGATGAACTGTTACCGGTGTGCGCTCCTGGCTCAGCTTTTGCAGGAGCTGCTATCGGTCTGAAAAACGTAAGCGTACTGAAGTGGTGAGCGGAGATGGGTACTGCCAGCAATAACGCTATTGCTTACGACATCGGGAAAGCCCGTGCATTGCAAGCGGCAAGACCGAAAATAGGAGCCGTCAGGGAACAAACGCCGGGGCCATCTTCCGGGAACATGCAAACGTCCTCGGAATACAAAATGCGGAGATAGTTCGATGTACGTGCCGGAACTGCAAGGGGTCATCGCTCGCCGGTTGTTGCTCAATTACCGCGTAAGTCCGGAGGTGCTGGAGCGGCTTTTACCCGCGCCGTTTCGACCGAAGCTGTATCGCGGATATGGCATAGCCGGAGTGTGTCTGATACGGTTTCGGCAGTTGCGACCGCGTGGATTACCGGCCGTGTGTGGTTTTTCGTCGGAAAATGCGGCATTTCGCGTGGCGGTCTGCTGGCGAGAGAATGGCCGCGATCGTGATGGCGTTTTCATCTGGAAACGTCTGACCAACTCTCGATGCAATGCCTGGCTGGGCGGCTGGCTTTTCCCGACGGTGCTGCGTTACGCGCGATTCCGAGTCACGGAAACGTCCTCCCGCTTGACGATCAGCGTTTCGGAAAGCGGGGACGAAGATTTACGCGTGGTGGCGGAGCGAGTCCAACAGTGGCAGGGAAATTCGGTTTTCGCACATTTACAGGAAGCCGCGGAGTTTTTCTGGCAGGGAGCGATGGGATATTCGCCGGGACTTGAGCCGGGGCGATACGAAGGGATCGAACTGCACTGCCCGCGGTGGGAAGTAGAACCGTTGCGTCTGCTGGAAGCTCGCTGTCGGTTTTACGAAGCCCCGTCGCGTTTTCCCGCGGGTTCGATTGTGCTGGATAGTGCACTGTTGATGCGGGCCAAGGAGCATAGCTGGCAAAGTTTGCCGAGCATTTGCTGTAGCGGCAGGCAAGCAGCGGCAGTTTGAGCGAGAGGTCGGCGGCACTGCGCGTGCCGATGGGATACGGAAGTCCGGCGGGGCTACTCTTCTTCCTCTTCCTCAGCAGCGCGGGCAGCTTTGGCGACGATCTGTTGCTGAATATGGGCGGGCACCTGATCGTAATGGCTGAACTCCATAGTGTAGGAGCCCTGGCCCTGAGTGATACTGCCGAGCACTGCCGCATAACGAGTCACTTCCGCCAGAGGCACCCGGGCCCGGATGACTTGCAGGTCGCCGGGCAAGGTATCCTGGTTTTCGATGCGTGCCCGTCGAGTGTTGAGGTCGCCGAGAATGGCTCCGGTGAACCGCGACGGAACGGTAACCTCCATCAGCACGATCGGCTCCAGCAGCACCGGTTTGGCGTTGAGCACGCCATTTTTGAACGCCACTCGCGCTGCCGTCTTGAACGCCGCTTCCGAGCTATCCACCGGATGATCCTTACCGAAATAGATTTCCACGCCGATATCCTGCATGCGATATCCGGCCAGGGCGCCTTTCTCCATGACTTCCATGCAGCCTTTGTAAACGGCGGGCATGAACTGGTTGGGGATCACGCCACCGACAATGCAGTCCACAAAGGCGAAGTTGTATTCGGGATTGTAAATGCAAAACTCCTCGCGGATCTCTGGGAAACGCTCCTTGTTCATGAAGCGTTTGCGGCATTCCTCTTCGGTGGTGATGTCGCGCGGCAGGGGATAGACGCGCAGGTGCACTTCGCCAAACTGTCCGCGACCACCGGTCTGCTTCTTGTGGCGGTGCTGACCTTCGCCCATCGCGGT
The DNA here is from genome assembly GCA_041640595.1 of Gemmatales bacterium. Classification (GTDB taxonomy): domain Bacteria; phylum Planctomycetota; class Planctomycetia; order Gemmatales; family HRBIN36; genus HRBIN36. The sequence goes on from JBEPZY010000004.1 coordinate 290,193, forward strand.
GACCGTTTCGCGATAGGGGATTTTCGGTTCCTTGGTAACGACTTCGAGGTCGAATCGCCGTTTCAGCCGGGCCTGGATGATGTCCAGGTGCAACTGACTGACGCCGGTCACCACCAGTTCGCGGGTTTGCGGATCCCGGGTGACTTTGAAGGTGGGGTCTTCCTCGGCCATTTTGGCGAGGCTGACGGAAATCTTCTGCTCATCGCCGCGACTTTTCGGTTCGATGGCCAGGCCATACATCGGTGTCGGGAAGGTGGGCATGGGCAATTGCCAGCCATCCGGAGACAGGGTATCGCCGATTCGCAAATCCTCGACCTTGGCGACGGCAAAAATGTCGCCGGCAATGGCTTCGGTCAGCGGTTTGGTAGTTTTGCCATGCACCTGCAACAAACCAGGGGAGCGCTGCGACTTGCCGGTGCGTGCATTGGCAATCGGCGTGTCGCTGCTCATCTGGCCGGAGAACAGTCGGATGAAGCTCAGGATGCCGACGAAGCGATCGTTGAGCACCTTGAAGACCTGACCCACCAGCGGACCGGTTTCGCTGGCTTCCAGTTTCAGGGTTTCAACCTGGCCGTTACGGGTACGGCTGGCCATACGCGGTCGGGCTTGCGCAGGCGAGAGGGCCCAGTCCACCAGGGCATCCATCAGCTCTGCCACGCCAACGTCCTTTTTGGCGGACGCAAACAGGATCGGAACGACCGCCCCGCTAGCCAGTGCCCGCGGCAGAACGCTCAACAACTCCTCTGCCGTCACCTCGCCCTCGGTGAGATATTTCTCCATCAACGCATCGTCGGTTTCGACGATGGCGTCTATCAGCTGGCTGCGTGCGCTTTGGAAGTCGAGCAGCAAACCGTCGGGAATTTGCTGCGGTGGCTTCAAAAGATTAACCACACCGCGAAACTCGGAACCCAAACCGATCGGCACCTGGAACGGCACACATCCTTTGCCGAAGGTCTGTTGAATCTGCCGGAGCAGAGCCTCGAACTGAATGTTGTCGGCGTCCATCTTGTTGATGACGATCATGCGGGCCAGCTCCAGCCGTTTCGCCTCCTGAAAAAGCCGACGGGTGTTGACTTCGATGCCGGCAGGAGCGTTGATGATCAGCACGGCTGTTTCGGTGGCATGCAATGCGCACAGGGCCTGGCCGATGAAATCGGGATAGCCGGGCGTGTCCAACAGGTGGAGTTTTTTGCCGCCGTATTCCAGCGTCAGCACCTTGGTGTCGATGGTGGCGCGGCGTTTCTTTTCTTCGTCGTCGTAATCGCAAAAGCTGGTCCCATCGTCCACGCTGCCCCGCCGGTCCACCGCTTTGGCCCGGAAAAGCAGCGTGTCCAGCAGCGTGGTCTTACCCGAAGCGCTGTGACCCACGAACGCGACGTTCCGAATGTCCTCGACCCGGTATTTGCTCATGCTCGCATCCCTTCCACTGTCTCAGCGTGCCAAGCAAAATATGGCACTAGTATATGCTACGAATCGTTTGTGGAAACCGACACGGTGCCACCTGTCAGCAGGCAGATGGCGACTGCTTCAGGGCCTGGTGCAAATTAATGCGGCCTTCGTAGAGCGCTTTGCCGATGATGCACCCGGCCACTCCGGCGGCTTGCAGTTGGGCAAGGTCGGCCAGACTGCTGATCCCGCCCGAAGCGATTAGCGGTAAGCGGCACCGTTGCACCAGTGGCTGGAACCGCCGGGCATCCACGCCGCACAACATGCCGTCCCGGCCGATGTCGGTGATAATGAAACCGGCCAGGGGCCAATCCGCGAAACGTTCCAGCACCTCTTCCACTCGCAGGGTAGTGGTGTTCTGCCAGCCGTGAGTTGCCACCAGCCCATCCCGCACGTCCACACTCAGGTACAACCGCTGCGGATAGCGCTGCACCATACTCTCGAACCAGGCCGGGTCCTGAAACGCTCGTGTGCCCACGATACACCAGCTGACACCACAATCCCAGGCAGCCTGCAAATCCGCTTCGCACCGCAGTCCACCTCCGAACTGGCAGGGAATACCCGCCTCGCTGACAATTCTCCGCACCACGGGCCAGTGTTGCGGCGAACCGGTCCGCGCACCGTCGAGATCCACCAGGTGCAATCGCGGCGCTCCCGACCGGGCAAATTCCCGCGCCACGGCGACCGGATCGTCCGCGTACACCCGAACCTCGGCGAAATCTCCCTGCCGCAACCGGACACACCGACCCGCCTGCAAATCAATCGCCGGAATAATCAGCATCGCGGTTTCCCCGTCTTCATCATGCAATCACGCCACGGCGACCTGACGCCCGCCGCTCTTGATGCTCGCTTCGCTGGTCGCCGAGTAATCTTCGATTCTCACGGCACATCGTCGGTACGTTACACCACGGCGGGCTGACGCCCGCCGCTCTTCGTGTGTGTGCGTATGTCCATCGACAATGTCGCTTTTTGCAGTGAGCGTAGCGTCATGCAGCCAAGAGCGGGGGGCGTAAGCCCCCCCGTGGCAAGATCAGTGTACCCGTTGGTGCGAAGCGCGTATCTGCAATGACATCCGCACATGCAGCCAAGAGCGGGGGGGCGTAAGCCCCCCGTGGTGCGCGAACGTGCTCGCTCCGGGAAAAACTCGCGCCATTGCAGATGCGTTTCGTTCCCACGGCGGGCTGACGCCCGCCGCTCTTGCTGCTCGCTTCGCCAGTCGCCGGACAATCTTCGATTCTCACGGCACATCGTCGGTACGTTACACCACGGCGGGCTGACGCTCGCCGCTCTTGATGAGTGCGACTGCCTGCCGGTGAATTGCGGTTGACCATCCACGGTTCGACACCATCGCCACGGCGGGCTGACGCCCGCGGCTCTTCGTGTGTGTGCGTCTATTCAGCGCAGGGAGGCGAAATTGGCCAGCATCCGCAAGCCGACTTGCTGGCTTTTTTCCGGGTGAAACTGCGTGGCGAAAAGCCGGCCTCGCCACACTGCCGAGGTAAACCAGCCGCCATACTCCGTGCGTGCCGCTACCACTTCCGCTTCGGCTGGCACCGCGTAGTACGAATGCACAAAGTAAACATAACTGCCGCTGGGCACCTCCGCGAACAGGGGACATTCCCCCGTGTGCACCACCTGATTCCAGCCCATGTGCGGCACTTTCAGGCCCGGTACCTCGGCAAACCGCACCACTTCGCCACGCAAAATTCCCAAACCGCTGTGCTCGCCGTCCTCGTAACTTTTCTCGAAAAGCAGCTGCAATCCCAGACAGATGCCCAGAAAGGGCTTGTCGGCGGCGATGTGCTCGCGGATCGGTACGACCAGTCGGGCCTGACGCAATCGGTTCATGGCATCGCGGAACGCCCCCACGCCGGGAAGGATCAATTTATCGGCCTGAGCAATCGTGTGCGGATCGGATGTAATGACGGCATGGTAGCCCAGTTTTTCCAGGGCTTTTTGCACGCTCCGCAGGTTTCCCATGCCGTAATCCACAATGGCAATCATGCTCCGCAGCCCGTACCGAGACGCTCAGAGGCCATCGGTGGCACAAGTCCAGGCCCTCAGCCCTGCGTGCTTGCCGACCGATTACCATCATACGCACTGGTGAAACGCAGGTGCGACGGCGGCAGCGATTATTCTGCGGCCAGCACAAGTGCCACCATTCGCCAAACCAGTGCCAGCACCACTGCCAGCAGGGCGAAAGCGGAACCCAGCAAAAGCAGCAACGGCAAATCGAAAAGGACACCCTGCAACGGTCGGAGCAGCCACGAACCAGCCAGTTGCGTCACCAGTCCGCCGCCTGCTAGAAACGGGCCGAACGGTAACTCCCGGCTGCGAGCCGTAATCAGCAGAAACAACCCATAGCCCAGCGCCAGAAAGACACCTACCACCAGCGTCACCAGCACGCCCTGCCAGCCGACAAACGCACCGATGAGCATCATCAAATCGGCATCGCCGAGCCCGAGGGCTTCCTTGCGGAACGCCCACGAGAACAGTGCTCGAATGAGCCGCAACAACACCGTCCCGAAAAGCGCTCCCACCACAGCACTAACCAGTCCCGTCCACCAGGCGCCCGGCGGCAACCAGTTAGGCAAAGGAAACCAGAAGGGCCAGGGTTGCACACCCAGCGGCACCGGCAGGAACAACTCGTCCACCACTATTCCGCCATAACGCACCAGCTCCCGTTCCCAGGAGGACAAATTCGGCATCTCCGCAGCCAGGGGCCAGGGCCAGGAGGCCAGCGATCCGGCCAAACATCCCAGCAGCGTGCCGGTCACCGTCCACCGCAGCGGAATGGTCATGGTATCAATGTCGGTAAAGGTCGCCACCAGAAGCAGTGCCAGAAACACCACGTCGTAGAGCCAGACGCTCAGCAATCGCGCCGCCAGCTTTTCCTGCAGCGCCCGCAACCGTAACTCCGGTTCCAGTTGTTCCAGCCCCTGCAATTGTTCCCGGGAAAACAGCACTCCGCCCGGCTGGCGAGTAAAACCGTGGCCATCCCGCTGCACCACAAACCAGAAGCACGCCACAAACAGCACCGCTGTCAACAACTCCACCCAGAAATATCGCATCGAAAACGCCTGGCCACATTGCCGACATCGGCCACGCAAGACCCAGTAGCTGACCAGGGGAATGTTGTCGTACCAGCGGATGGGCTGACCGCAACTGCCGCAACGCGAGCCCGGCCAGAAGATACTTTGTCCCGCCGGCAGCCGGTAGATGCAGACGTTCAGGAAACTGCCGACTATCGCCCCCAGTACAAACACTACCGCTGCCACCAGCCACGGATAATCCAGTACCAATCCGCCAATCAGTGCTGACACAATCCTGCTCCCGGTGCGTGAAGACTTTTTCCTGTTCGAGCCGCAGCTGGGTTTTAGACCCCGGATGCCAGCGGTAGCAGAGCGGCACTCACCCGCCATGCCATAGCTGGCTTTACCAAGCATATTACATTTTTCGTCCCCCGAGAGCGACAACCTCTCCCTCGCCAGTCTTTTGTGCGAGCATTCGAAATTCGCAAGCCTCGGCATTGTCTTCGTCGCTAATTGCAAGGAAGTTGCCGGACTCTTGTACACGTGCGTTTGAAATTCGCAAGCCTCTGGGCTAGGCTTACGGGCACGACCACCACTCCATCGCCACTCTTGTGGACGTGCATCCTGGCGAAAAGCAGGAGTATGTCTGCAAGTTCACTGCGCTTCATCGCCACTCTTGTGCACATGCATTGTCCGTTACAGACGGCGATTCTGCGAATCATCGCATCGCCATCCACCAGGAGCGGCTGACGTAAGCCAGCCGTGGGAAAAGATGCGTACTCGTTGGCGCGAAGCGCGTATCTGCAATGACATCCGCACATGCAGCCAAGAGCGGGGGGCGTAAGCCCCCCGTGGTGCGCGAACGTACTCGCTCCGGGAAAAACTCGCGCCATTGCAGATGCGTTTCGTTCCCACGGCGGGCTGACGCCCGCCGCTCTTGATTGCTGCTTGCGGTGGGTTTGGACGGAGATGATGGTGCGAACGGAATTGTTGCGATGGTTTTTTGCGAAGGAGAAAGGCTGAGAAATTAGCGGTCCGGAACGGCGCCGGTGCTATGGAAACTGTTGCGATGGTTTTTTGTGGAGACCTGGCATCAGGGCTCCGGTCGGGCGACGTGGGTAAAGCGATGGAAGCGGTTGCGATTGTGGCTTTTGCGTGGAAAGGTGCAATAATCAAAATGGAGATGTGCATGCTGAATGCGTGGATTTAGGATTTGTTCTGGGTCTTGGTCCCGCGGTGCAATAATCAAAATGGAGATGTGCGTGCTGAATGGCGGGCATGGCTCTGAGCTGATGAGTGGGAAACGATGACGGCGACACTGATCGTTGTGCAGGGGCCCTTGCAGGGCAAACGCTTTTGCCTGGACGGTCCGGTAGTTTCTGTTGGCCGGGATGCCAGCAACCGTATCCGATTGCAGGACACTGAGGTTTCCCGACGCCATGCGGAGTTCCGTCGCACGGAACGAGGCTATGTGGTGGTGGATTTGGGTTCCAGCAACGGCACCTGGGTCAACAGCCAGCGCGTCCAGGAACATTTGTTGAAGACAGGCGATCGGATTCGACTGGGTCAGACGGTGTTGCTTTACAGCGGCGGAGAATTGGCCAGCGACAACGACGTTGCCGAGAAAATCAATTTGATCAGCCGGGGTGAGCAAGAGCTGACCACCGCTTCCATCGTTCGCCGCATGCCCGAGGAAGAAGGGGCACGGGTTCTGGCGGAGCCGCAGAAAGCCGATAGCCTCTGGGCGAAAAACGCGCTGGTCAATCTGCGGGTGCTGTTGCAAGCGGCTCAAGTGGTCAGTCAGGTTCTGGATATTCAGCAACTTCTGGGGCAATTGCTGGGACTGATGCTGGAAAGTGTCCCGGCAGAGCGGGGCTGCATTCTGCTTCACCAGCCGGAACGGGGCGAATGGCAACCGGTGGTGGCACGCTGGCGGCAACCGCAAGCCGACCAGGAGCAGTTTCCCATCAGTCGCACCATTCTCGATTACGTGCTGCAGCATCACGAGGGGATTTTGTTATCGGATGCACCACACGACGCGCGAATTGGCCCGGCTGCCAGCGTGGTGCGCTACGGAATTACCGAGGCGATTTGCGTACCCATGAAAGGTCGGCACGAAACCGTGGGACTGGTTTATCTCGACACCCGCCGACCTCTCCAGGAGACCAGCGCGGAAAACAAACTCACGGAGGAGCATTTGCGGCTGGCGATGGCTCTGGCGCATCAGGCAGCCCTGGCCGTTGAGGAAACCCGCTATTACCAGGCCCTGGTTCAGGCGGAACGACTGGCCGCGATTGGCCAGACCATCGCTGCCATCAGCCATCACATCAAAAACATCCTGCAGGGCTTGCGGAGTGGCATGGACCTGCTCGCCATGGGCATCCGCGACAAAAACGAAACCTTCCTGCAGCAGGGTTATCGCATCCTCGAAAAAAACCAGGCACGCATTTACGACCTGGTCATGGACATGCTCAGCTATTCCAAGGAGCGCGAACCCAGCCTGGAACCCTGCGATGTCAACGCTCTGATTCAGGATGTCATCGAGCTGGTCGCTGGTCGGATTGCGGAGCAGCAGGTGCAATGCCAGCTGGAACTGGCAGCTCTGCCCGGGCCGGCTCTTCTCGACGGAGAAGGAATCCACCGTTGTCTGCTCAATCTGGTCAACAACGCCCTGGACGCTTTGCTGGAAGTAGAACACAAGACGCTGACCATCCGCAGCGAGCTCGATCAGGAACAGCGCCAGCTTCGCATTCACGTGAGCGATAGTGGGCCCGGCATTCCGCCGGATAAACTCAGCGAACTGTTCAAGCCGTTCGTTTCTACCAAAGGGGCTCGCGGAACCGGTCTGGGTCTGGCGGTCAGTCGCAAAATCGTGCGGGAACACGGCGGGGATATTCTGGTGCGTTCCGAACCGGGCCGCGGTAGCGAATTCATCGTCTGCCTGCCGTGGCAACCGGCCCGCAGCGGTTAACTCGGACAGGAGAGCCTGATGTCGGCGGCACAGGAGCGATTGCATCTCGGACGACGCTACCTGGTGGGCTTTCACTGGCGACGAACTCCGCATTACTTCACGGACATTTTGATTTTGGGAGCAGGTCTGGCCGGGTTGCGTGCAGCGCTGGCCGTGCCGCCTTCCCTGGACGTGCTGGTGGTTACCAAGGATCGCCTGCCGGAATCGAACAGTTTTTACGCCCAGGGAGGCATTGCCGGAGTTCTCGACGCGGGCGACCGTTTCGAAGACCACGAACGCGACACTTTGCGAGCCGGCGACGGTTTGTGCGATGCCGAGGTGGTTCGCCGGGTGGTACGCGAAGCACCCAGGGAAATCGAAACACTCCAGCACTGGGGAGCCCGATTCGATGAGGAAGGTTCGGGCAAACTTAAACTGGCCAGGGAAGCCGGACACAGTGCCGCTCGCATTGTTCATGTTGGCGACGCTACCGGGCAGGAAGTAATGCGTGTGGTCATTTCCCAGGCCCAGCAACGGCCTCACATCACCATCTGGGAAAATACTTTCACCCTCGATTTGCTGACAGCGGACGGGCAGTGTGTCGGGGCAGCGGTATTTCGCCACGGCGAGGTCTGGTTGGTCTGGTCGCGGCAAACGGTGCTGGCTACCGGTGGCGCTGGTCAGCTGTATCGGGAAACCACTAATCCCGCCGTGGCTACAGGCGATGGTTTAGCGATGGCCTGGCGAGCCGGTGCTCAGATCCGCGATATGGAGTTTCTGCAATTCCATCCGACGGTGCTGTATGTGGCCGGTTCGGCTCGCCATCTGATCACGGAAGCAGCGCGGGGAGCGGGGGCGATTTTACGCGATCGTTTCGGCCGACGCTTTATGCCCGATCTGGATCCTCGCGGTGAATTAGCGCCCCGCGACATTGTGGCCCGGGCAATTGTTCGGCAAATGGAAATCACCAACCATCCCTGCGTGTACCTGGATATGTCGCACCTGCCGGCCGACCGCATCCGCCAGGAGTTTCCGGGTATCGCTCGGGTCTGCGCCAGTTTCGGGCTGGACATTGCCCGCGACTGGATTCCGGTACGCCCGGCAGCGCATTACATGATCGGCGGAGTGGGTGTGGACCTGCGGGGCCGCACTTCCTTGCCCAACCTCTGGGCCTGCGGAGAAGTCTCGGCGAGTGGCTTACACGGTGCCAATCGCCTGGCCTCGAACAGTCTGCTCGAGAGCCTGGTTTACGGGCGCTGGTGCGGAGAAGGTTCGGCCGAGGCAGCCCAGCAAAGCCAGCAACAACCGCGACCGCTTCCCTTATCGGCCAGGCCCGGCGAATGCGATCCGACCATCCGTCTGGACGACATCCGCAATGCTTTGCAGAGCCTGCTCTGGCGCAAGGCGGGAGTGATTCGCCACGGAACCGCTCTGAAGGACGCCCTGGCCGACGTCCGCTTCTGGGCCGGTTATGTGCTCGCTCAGGAATTTCGCCAGCCCGCCGGTTGGGAATTGCAGAATCTCCTTACCAATGCCTGGATGCTCGTTTGGGCCGCACTGCAACGAGAGGAATCACGCGGCGTACATTACCGGGAGGATTTCCCGCACCGCGACGACGAGCACTGGCAACGCCATCTGACCATTCCACCGCCGCTGACGGCAACCGACTCTGGCTCCGAACCGGCCGACGGCATAAGATCGTAATGCCGGCACGGCTTGTCAGGCCGGTCAGAATCCCGGCCAGGCGTTCTTTTTGCCTGACGGACACGCTCGGCTGGTAAAGCGTGCCGGGGCATGCATACGATATTTATGGAAAGCCGGCCCCCGTAATCAGCGTCCGTGGGTCTCAGGGCTCGGCGTGTGAATCCGCTACAGAGAAAACGTCGGCCCACGGGGATCGGATCTGCTGGGGCATAATGCGGGCGCAATGCCTGCGACACTCCTCGAAACTCGGCCCCTCAATCACCCTGACGCAAAATCTGACCGTCGTCGGTGGCGACTCGGTGGCTGCGACACTACCGAAACTCGGCCCCTTAGCCAAGCGGCCTAAGGCAGCGGATTGCAAATCCGCCATTCCCGGGTTCGAATCCCGGAGGGGCCTCTAACGTTATTGGTTCTGCCCCGCTGGACACCCCCCACCGTAGTTACAGCGCACCACAAGAGCGGCTGGCGTGAGCCAGCCGTGGCAAAAGTAGCGTGCTCGTCGCTAAGAAGCGCATATCTGCAAAGACATCCGCACGTGCTGCAACCAAGAGCGGCTGGCGTAAGCCAGCCGTGGTGTTCGAACGTACTCGTTCCGGAAAAGAAACCCGCGCCATTGCAGATGCGTTTCGTTCCCACGGCGGGCTGACGCCCGCCGCTCTTGATTGCCGCTTGGCCGGTCGCCGAAGGACGTTCGATTCTGACCGCACGGCGTTTGTTTCCCGTACCACGGCGGGCTGACGCCCGCCGCTCTTGCTTGCCGTGTCGCTGGTCGCCGATCGATGTTCGATTCTGACCGCACGGCGTTTGTTTCCCGTGCCACGGCGGGCTGACGCCCGCCGCTCTTGATGCTCGTTCACCGGACCTACCCGAGTTTTACCGGGCAAGGTAAAACTGGTGGTGTTTCCGGAAGGCCGGTGTCGGTGTTCCTTGATGTTTCTGACTCATCCAAGCTGGACACTGTTCCACGTTGCCGTCTTTGCCCGTCGGTGTTCCTTCATGTTTCTGACTCATCCCCAGTTTTGCGCGGGGTGCGGGAAAAATGGCGGTGCCTGCGAAGTCCTGTGTTCGTACATGTTTTGCTTGCCACATCAGAAGATGCCGCGTAGCATTTAGACAAGGGGTACAGGCAAGCGGCAACGCTTGGGCATGGTCTATCGTGGGCGGGCCCCGATTGGTGGCTGGTGGTCAGCGCGGGCTGGCAGTCAGGTCTCGGCTTGTGCTGCCTCGACGGACACTTCCTCAGGGAACGTCAAAACAGGGCGACACGAGTGCCCCGCAAAATTTATCCGCGGCACGGCCATGCACGAAAACTGATTCATCCCGCGTCGGTGAGGATGCGTAAATGAGTTTCGGTGGCAAGGAACGAAGCGATTACCTCACAGCCCGAGGACGCGATTGGCCTAGTGTTCGGCAGTTCAATGTCTTTCTGGAAAACCGTGTCGGCATGTTGCTGGAACTGGTGCGGAAGTTAGAGGCATCCAACAACCGCATCGTGGCCCTGTCGGTGGACGATTCCGCCGACTATGCCATCGTCCGCATCGTGCTGCGCGACCCGGATCGGGCCAGGGAAACATTCGATCTGTCTGGCATCGCCTACGTCGAAAGCGACCTGCTGGTGGTGCAATTGCCGCCCGGCCCTCATCCCCTGGTGCAAATCTGCAAAGCTCTCCTGGAAGCCGAGATCAACATCCATTACGCCTATCCGTTGATGCTGGCACGAGAGCGACCAGCGTTGGCATTGCGCGTGGATAACCACGAGCTGGCCGTGAACATCCTCCGGCAGGAAGGTTTTACGCTGCTCACCGAAGGCGACCTGGAAGATTGACCCCTGGGCGCGACCTCGTTTCCGGCCGGGTTCGTATCCATAACAATCACGTTACCGCCGACTGCGCAGCAACTGTGGGAAGCCATCTGTTTGTGGGCGTGTTAAACTGGCTATCACGTTACCGCCGATCGCGCAAGTTCAGCTGCTGCATCAGGCGATCCGTGGCGGTGTAGGCTTCCCGAACCCACTCGACCACCTGATCCGGTTGGGGCGGATATTCCAGTTCGACGCTGATGCTTCCGTCTATGTTGAGGTTTTTGATTTCTTCGAGGTAAGGCAGGAAGTTGACCACGCCACGACCCGGTGGTAAATCGCCATGCTTCTGGCCATCGCAATCGCTGATGTGGACGTGAATCGCCCAGCCGCGAAGTTGGCGTAGTTCCTGGGGTCGCACTCCGGCCAGTTGCAGATGGGAAATGTCAATATTAGCCCGCACGGCCGGATGATTGACCTCCTGCAAAAAGGCCAGTATCCGCTCTACGCTGTTCAGCAACGAGAGCCGAAACGGTTCCAGTTCCAGAGCGATTTGCAAACCGAGCTGTTCGGCAGCATCACCGAGCCGGCGAACGTTTTCCACGGCCAGACGCCACTGTTCTGCCGGTGGGATCACTTCCTGCTGCCAGAGGTATTCGCCCAGCACCAGAAGCACATTGCTGGCCTGGTACTCGTAAGCCAGCTCCAGATACGCCTGGCAGCGCTGCAGGTGAAACCGCTGCACCGACCGGTTGAAATCGGTCAATCCCAGCGCCACACAGGCGATGCTGACAATGGGCAGACCGACACGGTCGCATTCCCGCTTGATGCGACAGCGTTCACGGATGTCCATCTCCAGCGGATCGGCAAAGATGTCAATGGTGTCAAAACCGATCTCTTTGGTAGTGCGAATTCCCCAGGCGGTATCCCGTCCCGATTGTACCCAAACCGAATTGATCAACCCCAGCCGCATGGCAGCCTCTCCCGTGCTAGTGCAGTTGCAGGACGCGACGGAAATATTCGAGGGTGCGGCGCAAGCCTTCCTGCCGGGAAATTTTTGGCTCCCACCCCAGCAATTGCCGGGCTCGCGTGATGTCCGGTCGGCGAACGCGGGGATCGTCCTGGGGCAGTGGTCGGAAGACAATTTCGCTTTTCCCGCCACTCAGCGCCAGTATCTCCCGCGCAAATTCGAGGATGGTGACCTCCTCGGGGTTGCCGAGATTGATCGGCTCGGCATAATCGGTGTGCAGGAGGCGGACGATTCCTTCCACCAGGTCATCAATATAGCAAAAGCTGCGAGTTTGCGAGCCATCTCCGTACACGGTCAGTGGTTCGCCGCGTAACGCTTGCCCCATAAAATTCGGCAATGCCCGACCGTCGTCCAGGCGCATCCGCGGCCCATAGGTGTTGAAAATGCGGGCAATCCGCGTTCGCAACCCATGGCAGCGGTGGTAGGCCATGGTCATCGCCTCGGCAAAGCGCTTGGCCTCATCATACACCCCGCGTACTCCGATCGGATTGACGTGCCCCCAGTAATCCTCGGACTGCGGATGCACCTGGGGATCGCCATAGACCTCGCTGGTGCTGGCCAGCAGAAATATCGCGTTCTTAGCTCGGGCCAGACCCAGAGCATTGTGCGTTCCCAGCGAACCCACCTTGAGCGTCTGTATCGGATAACGCAGATAGTCAATGGGGCTGGCTGGCGAAGCAAAATGCAGCACCGCATCCACCGGGCCGTCCAGATACAGCGGCCGCGAAATGTCGTGGGCAATCAACTGAAACCGTGGCGAACTCAAAAACGCTTCAATGTTGGCGTAGGTGCCGGTAATGAAATTATCCACGCAGATCACTTCGTGCCCATCCTGTAAAAACCGCTCACACAGATGCGAACCGATAAATCCCGCACCGCCGGTTATGACCACACGCACGGTTCAAGCTCCTGCTCAGGGACTGGCTTCGGTGGTGATTCGCAACCGGAATAGCTTTTCGCCATCCGCGTTCTTGCTGGCTACATGAGCACCGCTCCATCATTTTAGCATAGATTCGCTCGGCTTTTGCTCCCGCGTCTGGCTCGTTTGGAACCGACAAACCGAAGTTCGGCAGCCATTTTCGCTACGCTTTCCGCAACCAGCAGCCATGCCGGAGATCATCCGGTCGGCTCTTCGGATACCGGCAGAATCTGCCGCTGGGTGAACGCTGACCGTCACTATCCGAAAACTGTTAACCGCCTCAGTTGCGGAACACCCGCTTCGCCATCTGCCACGTCGCTATTGAGCCACCAGCCGTCAAACGCAGGTGCGGTTCGCTTGCAGAGCTACCCGCCTTGCAATCTGCCACCGCCAATGTCTGGCTCGGCCTTACGGTGTCGCAAACACCCAAGGAAGCCGAAACGCCTGCATTGCCTGATGCTTCCGTGGGACGAAGATTTTTACGTGATCCGTCGGAAACGGCCAGGAAGCGGATACGCCTGCTGCTGGCCACACATTGTTTGATACCCTGTCGCCAGGAGTATCGGTAGAGTTGCTGGACAGACCAGGCCCGCAACCGAGTTTTTCCGTCACATTCTGGGCCCCACTGCCGGCGTGCCTGCAGCCTTGCCGAACTCACCAGGCCCGCAACCAGGCGCCCAGAAATGGTTATGCCGTGTCCTAATCCGATTGTGCAACGGGATGCCTGTCTGCAACCGGAGGGCGTAGGGATGCTTATCGAGCCCCTGGACTTTGCCGCCGGCACCATGCCAGTAACCGACCGGCGATGGTTGACAGGTTCTGCGTTACAAAACTGACCGGCGGTGAGTGATTACCGACAGGGACTCGCGCCGAAGCTGACCGCTATGCTTTCCAGATCCCACCGGAACAAAATTGCCCGGCGTGCGGAAAGCGTCAAAAGCCCGGCGAGTGTGTTGCACACGGGTGGGGGAGCAGCTGGCAAGGACACACACCGTAACAAAATTGCCCGGCGTACGGAAAGTCGCCAAAAGCCCGGCGAGTGTGTTGCACATGGGTGCAGAAGCAGCTGGCAAGGATCACACCAGGATAGAGCGAATGACCTTGCCGCGGCTGATGGCGAACGTGCGACCCTGGGCATCGCGGAATTCGCCATGCGGATCGAGACCCAGACAGTGGAAAATGGTGGCGGTCAAATCTTGCGGTTCGACGCGACCTTCCTTCGGATAGGCACCGCTTTTATCGGAGGCGCCATAAACCACCCCGCCGCGCACGCCTGCACCGGCCAGCGCTACGGAAAACACATGGCCCCAGTGATCGCGACCGGCCTGGCGATTGATTTTCGGCGTGCGGCCGAACTCGCCCATCCACACCACCAGCGTTTCGTCCAGCAATCCCCGCGACTGCAGATCATCCAGCAAAGCGGAGCATGCCTGATCCATCGGTGGCATCAAAGCCGTCTTGAGTCGCTCGGCGTTTTTCGCGTGCGTATCCCAGACGGGAGCGTTGGACGAAGTGTCGTTCGGTTCGCGCGGCCAGTTGACCTGAACCAGACGCACACCCGCTTCGATAAGTCGCCGGGCCAGCAGCAGACTCTGCCCGAACTTATGCTGTCCGTAGCGAGCACGTAGTTCGGGAGGTTCCTGCGAGAGATCGAAAGCCCGCCGCCCCGCAGCGCCCCGCAACAGGTCAAACGCTTTTTGGGTAACGTGGTCGTATTGCGCGAGCATGCCCGTGCGCTCGACCTGATCCAGGTGGCGATTGACCTGTTCCAGCAAACCCGCCCGCTGTTGCAAGCGTAGCGGTGGCAGTTCCGCAGGCAGGGTCAGTTCGGGAATCTGAAAATTCGGCCCCGACGGATCGCAGACCAGTAACCACGGATCCGCAGAGCGTCCGAGAAATCCGGCGTCCTGACCGGGCCAGGGAATGTTGGGATTGTTGATGATTCGTTCCGGCAGAGTAACGGCAGCCGGCAACCCTTTTCTGTCGCCGAGCAGTTTGCGTACCACCGCGCCGACACAGGGCCAGTTATTCGGCGGCCCGGGCTTGGCATTTTCCTGATTCATCGGTTGATGCGGATAACCCGTCAACATCCAGTAACCGCTGGCCGAATGGGCATTATCATTGGTGGACATAGCACGCAGGACGGCCCAGAGATGGGCACGCTGAGCCAGTTGCGGCATGAGTTCGCCCACCTGGAGTCCGGGCACGGTAGTCGAAATCGCCCGCAATTCCCCGCGAATTTCTGCCGGTGCTTCCGGTTTCGGATCCCAGGTCTCGTGCTGAGGCGGCCCGCCAACCAGGAAAATGAGAATGCAACCTTTCGCCTTGCCAAAGGCGCGGTCACTGGCGTTTGCCCAGCCCGCCGATGGTGCCGCCAGGAATTGAGGCAACGACAAACCCAGGGTCGTCAACGCCCCGACCTGCAACCAGTCGCGTCGGGTGATACCATCGCAAAGCCGGCACGGTGAATCCTGCACCCGTAACATGGCATTCGCTCCCTCGGCCACTTTTACCCCCGGCCGACAGCAAAAAGCAATGTCCGTAAGACAGCGCTCTGTCTATGAGATTGGCCACAGAGAGAGCGATGCTCCCCCTGTGGCCGTTTGTCTTTTTCGCAAGGGGTAACGAGCGCGTCGATCGCCAGTTTGTTGAATGCGCTCCGGTTTAGCCGATCAGGGCTTCGATAACTTTGCCTTCGCGGAAGAGCGGCATCGGTCGGCCCGTATTGGTGCGGAGTTCGTAATGCGGATCGAGACCGAGCAGGCTGAACATGGTGGCGCAGACATCGTCCGGGGTGCACGGATTGGTAGCCGGCACCATGCCCTGAGCATCGGTCGAGCCGTATACGAATCCGCCTTTGAATCCGCCACCCGCCAGGAGGACGGCCATAGACCGGCCCCAGTGATCGCGTCCGGCCCGCTGGTTGATCTTGGGTGTGCGGTTGAACTCACCGGCCACATAGACGATCGTGCTTTCCAGCAAGCCGCGCTGAGCCAGGTCTTCGATCAGAGCCGAGACCGTGCGATCCACCGGCGGGAGCAGTCGCTGTTTGAGCGAGGTGAAGTTATTGGAATGCGTATCCCAGCCACCAGTCCCAATAGTTACGAAGCGGACGCCAGCTTCGATCAGCCGTCGCGCTGCCAGTGCAGCCTGGCCGAAACTATCCTGGCCGTAGCGAGCGCGGAGCGCTGCTGGTTCCTGGTCCAGGTCAAACGCTTTCTTGGTCTTATCGGAACGCAGGATGTCGAGCGCTTGCTGATGGAAGCGATCCAGACCGGCGGCGAGGTCGGCAGCCTCGTCCAGGGTTCGGAAGCCACTGTCAATGGTTTCCAGCAACTTATTGCGATTTTCCAGGTCTTCCAGGGAAAAACCGGTCGGCAAGGAAATGCCGCGTACCCGCATGTTCTTGCTGCCGGGCTGGCCTTCGACTTCGAATGGATTGTAAGCCGTGCCAAGATAGCCACCACCGCCGGCGTTGCCGTTGCGCAGCAGGCCGAAGGTTACGTAAGGTGGTACGCCTTTCGGCGTGGGCAGCACTTTGGCGCAGATCGAGCCGAGCGACGGGTATTTCAGCGACAACGACGGCCGGTTGCCCGTGGTCATATACAGGGTGCCCAGCTCGTGGGCCCCGATGTTGTGATAGAGCGAGCGGACGATGGTGCACTTGTCCATGACCTTGGCCATCATGGGCAAATGCTCGCAAATTTCGATGCCCGGAACGTTGGTTTTGATGGGTTTGAACTCGCCACGAATGCCTTCGGGCGCTTCGGGTTTGAGGTCCCACATGTCAATCGTAGCCGGGCCACCGGCGAGCCAGACCATGATGATACTCTTGGCCTTGGCACGAGCACGGGATTGCGGCGAAGCCTGCGCTTCCAACCGCAGCAATTCCGGCAGCGTCAGTCCCAGCAGACCGGCCGTGCCAATCTTGAGAAAATCCCGGCGATGGAAACCTTCGCAGTCAGTCCAGGTACGAGCGGCCATGGTACAGTCCTCACTGGCCCTGGAGGGATAGCGGGATGGTGGGAGCAATTGGCCAGGGCTTTCCCGCATGCTCCCGGTTTGGCCGACCCCCAACCCGTTGGGGCCGGCAGGAGGGTTGTCAATGGTTCAGCACAAATTCCCGCGAATTCACCAGCGCCCAAAGCAAATCGCTGAAGGCCGACTGCCGGCCTCGCTTCGCCAAGTGCGCCAGCGCTTCGCTTTTTTCCCGTTCGGTCGGATAGCGACACAGCGTCGCCAGGAAGAGTTCTTCCACAATCTCGGCGTCAGGCTTATTGGATTTGAGTAGCTGCGGCAAGCGACCGGTTTCGATTTTCCGCAGCACTGCTGTCTCGGTCATCAAAAACAGGGTTTGCGGCAGGGCCGGTTCCGGGGAACGCTCGCATTCGCAGGTGGTCAATCGCTGCGGCCTGCCGAAGACCCGGAAAGCTAACGCCGCGGTAGTGTTCTGAGTCAATCGGTTCGGCGCCACTTCGATGGCCTTGATCCCGCGAGGCACATCCGGCCCGAAGTCCTCGCTGGTACCCAGAGCACAATTCAGCACGTCCACGAACACCTCGGCCATCATCCGCCGCGGATAGGCACGGGAATAGTTGTTCCGGTCGTGGACGTTGTACTGGTTGGGCTTGCTGCTTCGCTGATAGGTCGCGGATTGCAAAATCGTGCGTTCGAGATGGCGGATGTCGAACTTGTGGGCAATGAAATCCTGGGCCAGTGCTTGCAGCAGCTTTTCGTTGGCGGGTGGATTCGCGGCAGAGAAACTGTCCACCGGCTCGACCAGACCCACACCGAAATAATGGGCCCATACCCGATTCACAAACGATGGGGCGAAATACGGATTATCCGGTTGCACCAGCCAGCGGAACAACTGTTCGCGGCAGTCGCCATCGTAAGTGAATTCCGGGCCACCCGGGGCTTTCGGCGGCAGCATGTCGTTGGTATCGGGATGCGGCAACCGTCGCAACGCTGTGTTATCTACGTAAATCTCCCGGATAGTCGGCAGCTGTTGCGGTTTGGCAGCACCCGCCTGTTTGCGAAGTTCCGCATTCGCCCTCTGGATCGCTTCTTGGGAGTCCCTGGGGATACCGAACTTCACCTGGGCAAAAATGTTGGCGTATTGCCGATAATCCACCTGCGACCAGCGGTCGAACGGGTGCTTGTGGCACTGGGCACACTCGATGCGAATGCCCAGAAATGCCGCTGCGGTATGTTCGGCCATCTCCTCGATCGGGAAATTGAAGTTGTTCCCCTGCACCCGCCGCCAGAACAGGTCGAGCGATTTGCGATCGGCATAGTTGCTCTCAAAGCCCTGACTGAGTTGCCGCTCGAATTCTACTGCCTTCTTGACATACTCCTCGGGCGGCAGACCATCGCGACTGGTGGCGCACAAAATACCGCGAACGATTTCGTCATAAGGAACATTTTCGGCAATGCGCTTGCGGAACCAGTCGTGCCAGGCTTTGGCTCGCCGTGGCCGCAGTTGAACCGGCTGCTCCATGCGATCCACGTTGTTGCCGGTAATATCGCAGAACTTGGTCGCCCACAGCGCGGCATGGAGCGGATGATGCAGCAACTCTTCGATCTTGCGGTTCCGCTTATCGGGACTCTTGTCGGCCAGGAACTGCCGCACTTCGCCCGGCGTCGGCAACTGACCGATCGTGTCAATATAGACGCGACGCAGGAACTCCTCATCCGAAGCCAGTTCCGACGGCACCAGGTTCAGCTTCCGAAGTTTCTCCAGAACCAGCTCGTCAATGAAATTGTGCGTCGGCACCCTGGGGAAAACGAATCCTTTTTCCACCGGCACCGGCAGGATCACTCGCGCTGTCGCCACCAGCCCGCGATAACCGACGATCACCACCGTGTCGCCCGGTCGCACGATTTTCACGACACCGCCAGGAGCCACTTCCGCCACATAATCGTCGAGGATGCGGTAGTCGGCAAACTGTGCCAGGTTTTCCTCGCTGCCGTCGCTGAAGCGAACCAGCAACCGGAACTGCTTTTCCTCACCGGGCTGAGCGAAAACATGCTCGGCCGGTTCCAATCGCATTCCCGCCACCTGTCGAGCACGGCTGGCCTGATCAAACGGTGCTCCCCGGGCAATCCATTCGCGGAAAATCCGATACTGCCAGGAGCCTTTCGCAAACCGCTGACTGCCCCCATGAGGAACCGCACCGGTGGCTTTCAGCAGCAGCAGGCTCTGATCAGGGTCCACGACATTGATTCGCCGACCGTTACCGTCCCGCGTGATGGCCAGGTAATCTTTCTCCGGCGAGTAACCGAACAGGCTCAGGAAGAAGCCACCCTTGCCCTGAAACGAACCGTGACAGCCGCCGGAATTGCAACCGTGTCGGCTCAGCAAGCCCATAATGTGTTTAGCAAAGTCCGGCTCCTGGACGGTAGTGCCATCGGGTAGTTGGATTGGTTCGGCAAAAAGCCTGTTCGGCACGCTCAGCCACACGACAGCCAGAATGGTCCCGGCCAACCAGCGTCCAACCGCAGCGTTTCGCATGGGAATCCTCCAGGCGGGTCAGTAAAGGCGGGATGGTTTGCGTGGATAGGAGGCGATATTGCTAAGGCAGCTCGCTTGGCAGTCCGATCACTCTTTTGTATCTTAGTTCCTGGCGTTGCCAAGTCCAGTCCGGACACTTTTATCCGCTGTCTTTAACCCCATTCTCAGAAAAAAGTATCGGCAAAATTTCCCTGGTCAAGTCAGCGAAGCGAGTAGCGCAGTTCCAGCCGTTTTCCGTTACGCAGCACCTGCAGGGTAATGGTGTCGCCAACCAGATAATTCTGCCGCACGTAGGCCAGGAGATTTTCGCCTGGCCCCTGGAGGGTAACACCATCCACGGCCAGCAAGACATCGCCGGGCTGCAGACCGGCCCGGATCAGCGATTCGTGCAACCGCCCGACCAACCGTAACGCGGCCTGCTGCTGTCTCAGTCCCAGCTGAGCTTTTTCCCCAGGCGAAAGGTCTTCTCCCGCTATGGGTAATGCTGGCAACAAATCCAGCAACGACGGTCGCCAGGTGATATTGGTCTTGCGCCACCCAGCTGAGACCCGCAATTCACCTTGCTGCACGTGCCCGTTTCGCTCCCAGATAATCGGAATGCTGCCCTGAGCCGGAGCTTTGTGCAGGGCATAGCTGACATCGGCAAAGGAAGCGACGGTATAGCCGTTGAGTCGAACGAGGCGATCTCCAGCACGCAGACCAGCACGAGCTGCCGGCGAATTTTCCAGGACCGCTTCAATTCGATCGCCGGCATCGTTGTCCAGCACCAGACCGACATTCTCCGGCAACGGGTAAACCCAGATACTGTCGCGTTGCCAGGTTCCGGCGGCCGATTCGGCGGCGCGGCGAAATTCGTTGATGTTGTGACAGTGGATGCAACCGCGATGCTGTTTGGCTGCGGGATAATCTTCAGCACGCAGCGGGCGGCCTGCTAAACGTGTTGGCGGAGGTGGCTGCCGATGCTGCTCCAGCGCCCGTTCCATTGCGTAGCGCAGCCCTTTCCAGGAAAACCGTGCTTCCGCGCCCCGCGCGTCTCGACCACCGTATCGCCCGTAAATGGTTTCGTCGGCGTTCAGGAAAAACGCATACCAGGTGACATCGTAATCGAACTCGAAGCGGCGCAGGTCCATTCCTTCGATGCGCGTCAGACGCACGCGCACGAACTGCCGGGCCACTTCCGCAATTTCCGGATGCAGACGCACCACCTGGGCGTCAATCTCGGCGCAGTCCGTTCACGGCTCACAGCGAAACACCAAAAAGATCGGTTTGCCCGTCCGTCGCGCTTCCGCCAGCGCTGCTGGGTAACTCGTCAACCAGCCATAGCGACCAGCGTCCGGTTTCGCTGGCGCCAGGTTTCCCGCCAGGATCGCACAATAGCTGAAGATGGCAGCGTGAAAACAGCTCATCGTCTGACTCCGGTCGGAAAGTATTTGCCCGGGTCAGAGGCGCCATTTGTTGCTGTTGGGCCGCCCTCTCGTTTCGAGTAGTTTCGGTCTAAGGTTTGTCCTTTTTCTGGCCGGAATCCAGAACTTCCAGGCGCACGATGGCCGGGCCGTGTCCGGTTGCCACCCATTCCAGGTGTACCTTCGCCCCCACGGGAGCAGCTCGCACAGCCGCCAGCACTTCAGGGATCGGTGCCTGCAGTTTCGGATCGAACTGCACGAAGTAGGCGCGGGGTTTTTCTTCGCCGGGAGCCAGCACCTCGATCACCACGTTTTTGCCCTGCTCTTTCTTGCTGCAAATGGTGCCGGTCACTTTGCCCGAACGCTGTCCGGATGGACTAACTCCAGTCGCTTCCGGTTTGCCCTGGCTGTGGTGAGGCGAATCAGCTTTCTTCAGGATCTCGAGTTTGACCACCCGCGGTCGTTCCTCGAACTCCCATTCCAGACGCACGCGGCTGCCGACCGGCGTGGCCCGAATATGTGCCAGCATCTCCTTATCGAATCCACCTCCCTGAGCAGGAGTTCCACCGCGCCAGTGCGGGACATAACGCCGGGCTTTTTCTTCACCGTCGGCCCTGACCTCGATCCAGTTGTCCCCCTTTGCAGTAACTACGCCGACGACCGTGCCCTTGCGGTGAGGCGGTTTGTCGGGCTTGTCTTTCGCGGCGTCCGCTTGTGCCAGCAGCAAACCGGCGCCGCTCAGCAGAACCGATAGCACCACGGCAATCCGCAGCATGGGTGGGACTCCTTGTTCGGGAGAGAATGCTGAGGCTATTGGGGCGGGACTCAGGAACATTTTAGCAAAACGGACGACCGGTCGGAAAGGGCGGCCGCTCTCGGTCGCCACGACGGCGGCCGTGCGAAATATGCGTACTGCATCTGTGGATTCGAGACGTTGGCCACGGTGCGCTGACACCCGCCGTTCTCGGGGGTGTCCGCTTGCCGCCAAAAGTCGCATTTTCCCCCGTAATCGTGCACCTCGCCAACCACGGTGGGCTGACGCCCGCCGTTCTTGCGAACGTGCGTTTGTGCATCGCAAAAATCGTTATTTCGCCGGCAGACGTTCGCACTCCAACACAAGAGCGGGGGGCGTAAGCCCCCCGTGGCGCCTATAAACGCAATTGCAACGGCCATCCACGCACACGCACACCGTCGGCGATCTGCCGACGAACGACGCTCCTGTCCGCCGATACGCATTTGCCCGCCCACGGCGGGCTGACGCCCGCCGCTCTTGCGAACGTGCATTTGTGTACCGCGAATGTCGTTATTTTTCAGCCGACCGGCACCGTGCAACAGGAGCGGCTGATGTAAGCCAGCCGTGGGAAACGTACCGAATCCGCAGATGGAAACGTGCCCGATCCGCAGGTGGAATACGCATATCACGCGCGGCGATCGCATTCCCCAACAGGAGCGGCTGCCGTAACCCAGCCGTGGTTTGCCGGTCGAATCCGCCAATCGTGAGAAGCCGTCGGTCATTGCAGCGTGACTTCGCGGCATCGTAAAGCGCAAGCCGGCGTCATTCAACCGCCACCTGGATTTCGTCGCCGACGACACGCACCGGATAGGAACCGATTTTCAGTCGGGGGTTGTCGGCCCAGGCACCGTCGGCGAGACGGAAGCGCCAGGCGTGCCAGGGACAGGTAACAATGCCTTCCTCGACATAACCTTCCGCCAGCGAAGCCCCCATGTGCGGACAGGTGTCGTCAATGGCGAAGTATTGTCCGGCATGGCGAAAAACGGCGATTAACTTGCCGTTGACCTCGACGACACGAGCCGATTCGTCCGGCAGGTCTTCGACACGGAGCACGGAGCGAAATTCCGGCATCTCCACCTCCGAATCCGGGCCCATCTTGCCCGACCAGTTACGATTCCGCAACCGGTACGGTCTGGCCGATCAGGTAACCACGCAGGTCCTGGTAGATTTTATCGCAATACTCCTGCCAGCGCGGCAAGGGCATGCGGCCGATGTAGGTGATGAGCACTGTGACCAGTAACCGCGACTGTTGTTCGGAGGCAGAGCGGAGGTGAAGCTCGACCTCAAACGGTTTGCTCGAACGCCCAAACAGTCGGCCGAAAAAGCCCACCTGATCGGAGACATCATAGGGCGAATTCTTTCCGCCCAGCCGCAGGATGAGTTGATCGTGGGAATGCCAGGCCAGTTCGCCATGGACGTCCTGCACGAAGCCGCGAATTTTGTGGGCAGCCAGGGCCGAAGGCATCCAGGCGATCAGCGTGTACTGCCGGCAGAACGGCGATCGCGGTGCACGCACCGGTGCAGCAGAACCAACGGAGCCCGTCGCCAGGACTGACTGGTGCTCATCCGACGAGTGTGGCTGCGGTTCGCGGGCTTCCTGCAATGCCTGTTGAAACCGGCAGGCGACTTCCCAGGCGGAAGCGGGACGGTCTTCCGGACGTTTGGCCAGACAGCTGCGTACCACCGCTTCGATCTCAGGAGGGACAAACACTTCCTCGCTGCTCATCGGAGGCGGATCTTCGTGCGTGTGGGCCAGCAACACGTCAATGGCCGTCTCTCCGACGAACGGCAAGCGACCGGTCAGCATCTGATAAACAATCACCCCCAGACTGTACAGGTCCGCGCGATGGTCGAGCGGTTCGTTGCGGATTTGTTCGGGGCTCATGTAATTGGGGGTGCCGACCAGGGCCGATTCTGCTCCCTGCGCTGCCAAACTACCCGCCCAGCGAAACAGCTCCGCCAGGCCGAAATCCAGAATTTTCACCTTTTCGTAAGGCGTGCTGGCTTCCACGAGCATGATGTTGCTCGGTTTCAGATCGCGGTGGAGAATCCCGTGATTATGAGCTGCCTGCAGCACCTCGCAGAGTTGCCCGAGCAATCGCGCGACCCGACCGGGTGAAAAACGTCCCTCGCGCTCTAAAACCGCATCCAGCGGTTGGCCACGCACATATTCCATCACCAGACAGGGGCCCTCCGGCGTATCCAGAGCGGCATCGTAGAGTGTAACGGCATAGGGATGCTGAAACCGCGCCAGCAAATACATCTCCTGCTGAAACCGTTCCCGAAAACCAGGATCGTGGGCCACTTCCTCGCGCATCAGTTTCAACACTACCGAGCGCGGCAAATCGAGCTGTCGGGCCAGATAGACCCGCCCCATGCCGCCGCGACCGAGTTCCTGAACAATCTCATATCGCCCCAGCACGATCTGCTGCTGCATGAGTTTTCCGCTGGCGAAATTGTGTTATCGTGATCCAGGCGACGCTGCTTTCTCGCGTTGCCAGTAACCTGCACGATGCGTACAAGTATAGCTCAGCATTTCCCCGCTGGTCGGGAACTTCCCTTGGTTCTCCCTAGAGGCAAGCGTTACGGCGTGCCCGAAACCTGCGTCCGTTCTGGTGGCCGTGATCGCTGGCAGATGGTAAGTCAAGGCGAATGTGTGGGTGGCCGAAGTGGCGTCGCCACTTTGCAACGGTGGACGCCAGGTGGTCAGCGGAGGCTGTTTACCAGTAACTTTGATCAGCGGGCTGAACAGCCGTGATCCGCTGCCGGGATCGGCGGAGGTCGGGCAATAGATGAATCGTTACTGGCGAGAGCGTGGTTGCACTTCCGCCAGGTGGCAGCCATTGTAAAATGGTACGATTCAACGCGAAATTGTGTCCCGGCGATAGGCCGGCCAGTCCACGCACACCTGCTTGTGTCGTGCCCCCTTCTTGCGGCACAAAAAGCAGCGGCGATTGCTAGGCGAGGTCTGTCATGGCTCAAACCAGCGCAACCGGAACCCGGCTGCGAATCCTCTCCGGTGTCCAGCCGTCGGGCAAACTGCATCTCGGCAATTATTTCGGTGCCATCAAGCAGCACATCGAGCTGCAGGACGAAGGCGAATGTTTTTACTTCATTGCCGATTTGCACGCTCTGACCACCATCCAGAATGCCGAGGAACTGCAGGCCAACGTCCGCGATGTCGCCCTCGATTACCTCGCCCTCGGGCTGGACCCGAAGAAAACCGTCTTCTTCCGCCAATCGGACGTTCCGGAAGTAACGGAACTGGCCTGGATTTTTTCGACCGTCACGGGGATGGGCTTGCTGGAACGTGCCCATTCCTACAAGGACAAAGTGGCGCGAGGCTTGCCGGCCAGCGTCGGCTTGTTCTTCTACCCCGTGCTTATGGCAGCGGACATTCTGATTTACCGTTCTCACCTGGTGCCGGTCGGCCAGGATCAGGTCCAGCACCTGGAAATCACCCGCGACATTGCCGGCTATTTCAACCGTACCTACGGCGAAATTTTTCCGCTGCCGGAATACCGACTCGGTCAGGCACCGGTGGTGCCCGGCCTGGACGGAAAAAAGATGAGCAAATCCTACGGCAACACCATCGAAATTTTCGCCGAGGGCAAGGAACTGAAAAAGAAAGTGATGAGCATCGTTACCGACAGCACACCGCTGGAAGCCCCCAAAGACCCCGATAAGTGCACCGTTTTCAAGTTGTATTCGCTCTTCGCCACACCGCAGGAACAGCAGGAACTGGCCGAAAAGTATCGTGCCGGCGGTTTCGGTTACGGTCAGGCCAAACAGATGCTTTACGAGAAGATCGAGCAGTACTTCGCAGCGGCACGCCAGCGACGCCGGGAACTGGCGAAAGAGCCGGGACTGGTCGAAGAGGTGCTGCGTCAGGGCGCAGCCCGTGCTCGTGCCGAAGCTCGCGCCACTATGGCCCTGGTCCGCCGTGCCGTCGGCCTCAACCCACCGCCGTAAACCATCCGCATGCTCCGGCAAAACAAAATCAACGGCTAGACCTGGACAATTCAACCCCCTCCGTAAGCCATCCGCACTCGCCGTCGCTTGCTTATTCCCCGACTGGGTTACTGAACCATTCACCTCCTCTCTAAACCAACCGCACCCCCGGACTTAGTTGCTCGAACAACAGGTTAGCCGTCGGCCCGCACCGATCTCGATAAACCTTCCGTACCTCCAGGCCCAACCGCTTCACCAGAGCCGCCAGCGTGAGCCAGCCGTGCAACAGCGAGCATCATCGCAAATCGCAAACGCATGTCCGTAACGATCCTCGTGCATGCAACCAGGAGCGGAAGGGCGTAAGCCAGCCGTGGCACACTGAGTCCGTTGCGAATGCGTTACACTGCCACTTGCGAACGTGCGTTTCTGCATCGAAAAATCGTTTTCTCGCCGGCAAACGGTCGCACTGCACCAAGAGCGGGGGGCGTAAGCCCCCCGTGGCGCCTATAAACGCAATTGCAACGGCCATCCACGCACACGCATACACACCGTCGGCGATCTGCCGACGAACGACGCTCCTGTCCGCCGACACGCATTTGCCCGCCCACGGCGGGCTGACGCCCGCCGCTCTTGCGAAGGTGCGTTTGTGCAGTGCGAATGTCGTTTTTCGCAGCGAACGAACGTCGTGCAACCAGGAGCGGGGGGCGTAAGCCCCCCGTGGCATGCACTCCGCACGCGAGATCCAAACGCCGATGTTCGTCGCACTGCACTTGCAGATGCGGTTCCGAAAACCACGGCGGGCTCACGCCCGCCGCTCTTGTGAACGTGCGTTTGTGCACCGCAAAAATCGTTTTTTTCGCCGTTAGACATGCGCATTGCAACACAGGGGCGGGGGCGTAAGCCCCCCGTGGGAAACAAACCCCGGCGCAAGTGCGTTACATTACCACCGCGGGCTGACGCTCGGCGCTCTTGGTGGCGTTCATTTTCCGGTGAAAGTCGCAGTTCCACCGTAATCGCGTTTCGCTTACCACGGCGGGCTGACGCTCGGCGCTCTTGTAAATGTGCGTTTGTGCAGCGCGAATGTCGTTTTTTGCACGGAAAGCCGGTGCGCACTGCGGGTAGCGTTCTTCTCCTGCGAACCCAGGCTGTGCACCGGGGGTGGTCTTTTTCTCCAGCGAACTGAGGTTGTGCACTAACAGCGACCGGAGAAGGATTGCCGGTGTTGGTAAGTGTAGCTAAAATTCAAGCAAGGGAGCTGTCTCTGTAGTCACTTCGCTCGGGTTTGCTGGTCTCTCGGACTCAGGGTGAAACTGGAACTTATGGTAAGCGAGCCGTCTCGATGCCCACCACGCCATATACCCTGTTACAACGGGCCTGCCTGTTAGACCCGGCGGCATGGGACCGCTTGTGCGCCTTGTATGGGCCTATCGTTTACGGCTGGTGTCGGCAGCGAGGCTTGCAGGAAAGCGACGCTGCTGACGTTGTTCAGGAGGTCTTCCGTTCCGTCTTCCTGAACCTGAGCCAGTTCGTGCGGCAGGGCGGTGTCTTTCATGCCTGGCTGTGGACAATCACCGCGAACCAGATTCGGCTGCACTTTCGCCGCGCCAGGCACCAGCCGACCGTAGCGCTAGGCAGTCAGGACCAAGAACTGGCCGACCCGCAGCTGATGGGCGACAGCGAACCGGAACCCGAAACGACACGGCAGCGGGTCGTTCACCGTGTTCTGGAGCTGGTGCGCGGTGATTTCCAAGATCAAACCTGGCAATGTTTTGTCCGTACCGCACTGCGAGGGGAATCCTGTACCGAGGTAGCGGCAGCACTGGGCATGACCGCCAACGCGGTTCGGCAGGCTCGTTTCCGCGTACTGCGGCGGTTACGGGAAGAACTCGATCAGTTGCTGTGAGCGTTCCCGATCGTTTTTGCGTAACGCCCGCGCATCTTGCCTTATAGAAGGTCGTTTACCGACAAAGGCCATTTACGAACAACAAGGAGCCGGTCATGCCCGAGCCACGTATGCCCGATGAGGCGCAGCTTGACCGCCAGCTGGCTGAGCTGGACGAAAACCCTGGCGCCCCTGTGGATTCCACAATCCGCCAGCTTCACACGGAGCTGGAAAGGCTCGCCAAAAGTCTGCAAGAACCGGTGTCTCCTGACCCGCACGAGAAGGAATCGGGTTGTCGGCGCGCTGTTGAGCAGGCCCAGGCTCTGGCCTTCGAAATGACCACGCTGAACCCAGTGGCGGCTTGTCCACCTGCGGCGGACGTTCCGCTTCCGGAACGCCTCGAGCATTTTCGCATCCTCAGCATGCTGGGCCAGGGAGGCATGGGGGCGGTTTATCTGGCCGAGGACACACGGCTGGGCCGGCACGTGGCGCTCAAGACACTGCGTCGTGAACTCGCTGCCAAACCCCAGGCCAAGGAGCGATTTCTGCGTGAAGCCCGCCTGGCCGCCGCTGTGGAAAACGACCACATCGTTCCTATCTACCACGTTGGAGAAGATGCCGGGACTCCGTACTTGGCCATGCCCGTGCTGCAGGGACAAAGTCTGGAGGATTTGCTCCGGCAGCGCAGGGTACTGGCAGTACCCGAGGTGCTGTTCTTGGGTATTCAAATTGCTGAAGGGTTAGCTGCCGCTCACGAGCGTGGCCTGATCCACCGCGATATCAAGCCAAGCAATATCTGGGTCGAGCCGATCGGTGGCGGGCGTGTGAAAATTCTCGATTTCGGGCTGGCCCGTTCCAGCCAAACCGACACCTGCTTGACGCAAGCGGGCGCGATCGTGGGCACCCCCTCGTACATGGCCCCGGAGCAGGCTCGAGGGGACAAGCTCGATGCCCGCGCCGACCTGTACAGCCTGGGGGTCGTCCTCTACCGCCTGGCGACCGGCGAATTGCCCCTCAAGGGTGTCGATACCATGAGCATGCTCCTGGCCCTGGCCATCAACGAGCCGACGCCCGCTCACGTGGTCAACCCCGAGGTGCCGGCCGAATTGTCGGTTCTCATCATGCGGCTCTTGGCCAAGGAGCCGAGCGAACGCCCCGCCTCCGCACAAGACGTGATGCGGCAACTGCAAGCGCTGCAAAAAGCGCCCGCCGAAACCAACCATCAAACGCAACCGCTCCCTCACCGTCGCGGCCCGGAAAAAACAACTGCCGCTCGCGGCTCCGAAAAGGCAACTCCCGCTCGCGGCTCGGGTCCGCGCAGCCGCTGGCCTCTTGTCGCCGCCGGGTTGCTCTTCGCCTTCTTCGGCGGCGGACTGCTGCTCCAGCAAATCATTCTCCGCATCACCGACAAGGAGGGCAAGACCCGCGAGATTGAACTGAAGCCGGGCGACCGGATCGAGATCGTGGAGAAATCCGCTCCAAAACCTGATCCCACCACGACGCCGCGGAAGAAAGAACCGGAAATCAAGATCACCGCCGGCGACCCCGACCGCCGCGCCGCCGAGTATGTGCTGTCGATCGGGGGGCACGTGCAGATCAACGACAAGGACCAGTGGCTCATCGCCGCCCCTTTGCCGAAAGAGCCGTTCCGCCTCACGGCGGTGACCCTGAACGTCAATCCCAAGGTGACGGACGCCGGGTTGGCTCATTTCATGGACTGCAAGTACCTGACGCACCTCCACCTGGACTTCACCCAAGTGACGGACGTCGGCCTGGCCTACT
Source organism: Gemmatales bacterium (assembly GCA_041640595.1). GTDB lineage: Bacteria > Planctomycetota > Planctomycetia > Gemmatales > HRBIN36 > HRBIN36. The sequence goes on from JBEPZY010000004.1 coordinate 319,397, forward strand.
TCAAGGGCTGCAAGAACCTGACGCATCTCTACCTGGGCAACACGCAAGTGACGGACGCCGGTCTGGCCTACTTCAAGGAATGCAAAAACGTGACGCATCTCAGCTTGCGCGAGACCAAGATCACAGACGCGGGGCTAGTCCCCTTCCAGGACTGCAAAGACCTGACATACCTAGACCTGACCGGCACACGGGTGACGGACGCGGGGCTGGCCCACTTCAAGAAGTGCAAAGGCCTAACGCATCTCTACTTGGGCAACACGCGTGTGACGGACGCCGGTCTGGCCTACTTCAAGGAATGCAAGAACCTGGCGGGCCTCACACTGCATGGAACGTTGGTGACGGATGCGGGTCTGGCCCACTTTCAGGAGTGCAAAGGCCTGACGCATCTCGACTTGGGCAACACGCGTGTGACGGATGCCGGTCTGGCCTACTTCAAGGAATGCAAGAACCTGGCGGGCCTCACACTGCATGGAACGCTGGTGACGGATGCGGGTCTGGCCCACTTTCAGGAGTGCAAAGGCCTGACGTACCTCACCCTGGGGGGCACGCACGTGACGGATGTGGGTCTGGCGCACTTCCACGGCTGCAAGAACCTGACGTATCTCAGCCTGTACTCCACGCGGGTGACGGACGCCGGGCTGGCCCACTTCAAGGACTGCAAGGGCCTGACGCAACTCTACCTGGAGGGCACGCAGCTTACGGACGAGTCCCTTTCATGGATCGGTGGCCAACTGAGACTGAACCGCTTGGCCATCTCCGGCACCCGGATTTCGCTCTTAGGCTACGAACACCTCAAGGCCGCCTTGCCGAAGTGCAACATCACCTGGTCCGAGCCGAACCGCAGCGTCGCCGAGAGCGTGCTGGCCCTGGGCGGGACGGTGGAGATCGGTTTCAAGGGCCAGCCGGCACGCCCGGTCAAGAGCGCGGAGGAACTGCCCAGGGAGCTCTTTCAGGTCCGTCGGGTGTCGCTGACCGGCGTCACCAAGCCGCTCGACAATCTGCCCGATTTGCTTTCACAACTGAGATTCAACGAGTTCGACCGGTTGGAAAAACTGGACCTGACCGGTATCAAAGGGCTGAATTACGCATTCCTGGCTCCCTTCGCCGGCCTGGAAGAACTGTCGCTGGCCAACGCGGGCCTGAACGACGCCTCGCTGGGCCAACTGCCGAAACTGCCCGCGCTCAAACGGCTGGTGCTCGACGGCAACGACATTCGCGGCACCGGTCTGACGGCCCTCAGCACCCAGCCGGCACTCGTCGATCTGTCGCTGGGCTGCCCGACCCTGACCGATCTCTATGCGAAAAACCTGGCCGAGCTGAAGCAGCTCAAGCGGCTGTCGCTGGCCGGCAGCAGCATCAGCGACGCTGCCATCCAGCACCTCGAAGGCCTGACCAATCTCGAAATGCTCGACCTGAGCCGGACGAAAATCACTCAGGCCGGCGTCGAACGATTGCGAAAAGCGCTACCCGCATGCACGATCCAGTGGGCCGCAAACTGATGGTGTCTCCGTAGGGCAACTGGCCGCCCTCCCCAACGAGAAAATCGGCGTTTCGCTACCGCCTGCGCGTTCCCAGCAACCACGGCAGACTGACGCCGCAGTAGTGGCAGCCCCCGCCTGGCGGTTCCTCATGTCTTCTCGGCACCACGGCAGACTGACGCCCTCCACCGCTTCGACTGTCGCTGTGCCCCGGACACTATTCGATTAATTCGCCGTCAACCAGTCAGATCACCGACCACGGCGGGCTGACGCCCGCCGCTCTCGGTCGCGTTCCCGGTAAAAGTCGCAGTTCCAGCGTAATCGCGTTTCGCAAACCACGGCGGGCTGACGCCCGCCGCTCTTGCGAACGTGCGTTTGTTCATCGCAAAAATCGTCATTCTTCCAGCGGACGCTCGTTGTACCGGCGCCGAGGAGCGGGGGGCGTAAGCCCCCCGTGGAACACACTCCGCATACAAGCACGAAACGCCAAAATTCATTGGATTGCACTTGCAGATGCGGTTCCGAAAACCACGGCGGGCCGACGCCCGCCGCTCTTGAAAACGTGCGTTTGTGCAGCGCGAATGTCGCTTTTCACTCCGAACAAACGTCGTGCAACCAGGAGCGGCTGGCGTAAGCCAGCCGTGGTACGCTGACCCCGTTGCGAATGGGTTAGACCGCCACCTTCCACCTCCGGCGCGGCTTTGGCTTCGGCCATCCGTGTCGCGGTGACTCTGTTGCGAATCCGTTACACCGCCACCGCTGGCTGACGCCCGCCGCTCTTGTGAACGTGCGTTTGTGCAGCGCGAATGTCGTCTTTTTGGCATTGAAAGCCGATGGCAAGCGCGAAGGACGGTTTCTTCCACCGAACCAGTTTACAAAGCGACGAAGCGGCGTTCGGCAGCGGAACGGTAGATGGCCAGGATGATTTCGACGGCCACACGACCTTCCTGGCCATCCACGAGCGGTCGCGTGCCGGTTTCGATTGCCCGCAGGAAATCCGCCAGTTGTCGGCGGTGATACTCATGCGAAATCGCGGCCGGGTGCGAAGCCCCGCCGGAAGCCCCCACCTTCTGGGCAAAGCGGGCGCGAATCTGCTCGTCTTCGGGTCGCGGCTCGGCAAACTCCCAGCGGAGCACATCCTCCTGTTCCACGACCACGCTGCCCCGATCGCCGTGAATGGCGATGGTTTTCGGCAAGCCGGGCCAGATGCTCGTCGCCGCTTGTATGACGCCCAAAGCACCGTTGGCGAAACGCAAGACCGCCACGGCAGTATCTTCGACCTCGATACGCTGATGGGCCAGCGTGGCCGTGATCGCCGCCACCTCCACCGGCCGACCCATCATCCAGTACAGCAAATCCACGTTGTGGATAGCCTGGTTCATGAGTGCTCCGCCGCCGTCCAGCGCTTTGGTGCCTTTCCAGCCGCCCTGATCGTAATACTCCTGCGAACGCCACCATTTGCAGGTGGTTTCGCCCAGGGTCAGCCGACCGAACCGCCCTTGTTCGACGGCCTGCTTGAGCACCACGTTGGCGTCGGCAAACCGCGACGGGAAAATCGTGCACAGCATCACCTTGTTTCGCTCACACGCGGCGATAATGCGGTCGCAGCGATCCAGCGTGATTTCCAGCGGCTTCTCGACAACGACATGCTTTTTCGCTTCCGCAGCCGCAACGGCTGGTTCCATGTGAGCGCCGCTCGGCGTGCAGATGTTGACGATGTGCAGATCGCTCCGCCGCAACATCGCCGGCAAATCCGTGTAAATGTCGCACTGCACGCCCACGGCCTCCTGCACTCGGCGAGCGTTCTCCGGATTGCGACTGTACAGGGCCACCAGGCGAGCGTTCGGCAGTTCCTTGATCGCCTGGGCATGAAAGCGTGCGATCATCCCGCATCCGACTATGCCAAATCCGAACATGGCTGGTTCACTCCTTCCAGATCCCTGGTCCGGTGTGAAATCGCCTTTCCGAATGGCACGGGGGCTGCCTCGATCCGCTGTGCCATCGGCAATTCGCAATTGCTCGCATCCTGGCCTTTTTGCACGGCTCCTGGATTCACTGTTGCAAGCAGCACGACTCAAAAGGCCACATCGGTCGGCCGTGAAGAGGTCTTGCACGGCTCCTCGATCCATTGTGCGATCAGTGACGCTCCGATTCCAGAGTCTGGGCACCAGGCGAACAATCCGACTGGCGGTAGGCGGTTCCATTCCCCAATCAACGAGGCTCCGATTCCAAAGTCTGGTCAGCAGGCGAACAACGCGACTGGCGGTAGGCAGATCCATTCCCCAATCAGCGAGGCCCCGATTCCAGAGTCTGGGCAGCAAGCGAACAATCCGACTGGCGGTAGGCAGATCCATTCCCCAATCAACGAGGCCCGGAATCCAGAGTCTGGGCAGCAGGCGAACAATGCGACTGGCGGTAAGGAGATCCATTCCCCAATCAGCGAGGCCCGGATTCCAGAGTCTGGGCAGCAGGCGAACAATGCGACTGGCGGTAAGAGGATCCATTCCCCAATCAGCGAGGCTGGGATTCCAGAGTCTGGGCAGTAAGCGAACACCCCGGTCGGCGGTAGGCGGTTCCATTCCCCAATCAACGAGGCCCGGATTCCAGAGTCTGGGCAGCAGGCGAACAATGCGACTGGCGGTAGGCAGATCCATTCCCCAATCAGCGAGGCCCGGATTCGAGACTCTCCTATGTCCGCCGTTCTTTCTGAGCGTTCCGCGTTTGGTGCGCCAGCCCGGCACCGTGCAACCAGGAGCGGGGGGCGTAAGTCCCCCGTGGTGAACGTAGTCGAGTCCGCAGATGAATATGCATGTGTGCTGGGCGCGTTCCCGGACGCAGCGATGTTCCGGTCGAACTTGCAGCTGGAATACCCATAATTCGCCCAGCGCTCGCATTCCCGACCAAGAGCGGGGCGGCGTAAGCCCCCGTGGTATCGCTGGACGCGATGGCAACGGTGATCGGCCCACATACTGCCGGCGGTTTTCCGAGCAATCGCCCTCGTGTCTGCGTAAACGTGTCTGCCGAACCACGGCGGGCTCACGGGCGCCGCTCTTGGTGGTATTCATTTCCCGGTAAAAGTCGCAGTTCCACCGTTATCGCGTTTCGCAATCCACGGCGGGCTCACGCCCGCCGCTGCTAGTAGTGTCGTGTCGGCGTGGAGGCTGGCAAAATCGGATTGCGAGCGACGCCGATCCTGACTTCGTCGCAGCTGCCGGATAGACTAAACGTGGATTCTCGCATGGCCGAGCCTTTGCCTTCTGATGCTGGTCGCTCCGAATCCGCGGAACAGGACCTGGAGTTGTTGCACCAGGCCCGCCAGGGAAATTTCGCGGCTTTCGAGGCCCTGGTGCATCGCTTATTGCCGCGGGTAAGCGGTATGGCTCGCCGAATCCTCGGACCCGGCCCCGACGCCGAGGAGGTTACTCAGGAAACTTTCTTGAGCCTCCTGGAGCACCTGGATCAGTTTCGTGGAGACTCCTCGGTGGCGACCTGGGTTCTGCGCATTGCCACGAACCACGCCCTGCAGGTTTTGCGGAAACGACGCGGTTTGACCGTTGTCCCCCTGGAAGTAACCGCACCCGACCAGGACAGCGGGGACACTCCTTTGCCACATCCGGATTACATTGCCCAGTGGCGCGATAACCCCGAAGATTTGGCCCAGCAAGCCGAAGTTCGCCAAATCCTGGAGCAAGCCCTGGCGGAACTGGATGAGAAGTACCGCATCGTCTTTGTGCTCCGCGACATCGAAGGCTTTTCGGTCAAAGAGACGGCCGAAATGCTCGGGCTGAGCGAGGCCAACGTCAAGGTGCGATTATTGCGTGCCCGATTACAATTACGCGAACGGCTAACCCGCATATTCGGCGACGAGGCGACCCGCGTCTGGCCCAGCCATGCTCACTGACGCCCCGACCGGTGTAACCTCCCCGCGGGATAACGCATCCATACAGGAAACCCGGGCGAGCTTCCGATCATGACCTGCGAAGAACTGCTCCAGCTGCTCAACGAATACGTAGATGGCACGCTCGACCTGTCACTGGCGGAATGTCAGCAGTTTGCCGAGCATCTGGCCCAGTGCAATCCGTGTCAGGTCGTGGTGGACAATATCCGCAAAACCATTCGGCTGTATCGTGCCGGCGAGCCCTTTCCGATGCCGCCGGAGTTTGAGGCTCGGTTGCTTCAGGCGTTGCGCGAACGCTGGAAGGCCAAATTTCCCGACACCGTCAGCAGTTGAGCCAAATCCGCGCCAGGTCTGTAACTTTTGCCCGCCCCACCGAACTAACAATTAAGGCAGACCCAAACAACCTGGCAGACGATGATCCGCCATGCGACCGATCAAGGAATCCGCTATGGAACTGCTCATTTTTGCCGCCATCATCGGGCTGTGGTTGATTTTGCAAATCTGGGTGTTGCCCAAACTGGGCGTACCGACGTGACTGGGTGGTGCCTGCCGTCCGAGTTCGGACGAATCGCCCTTATCCATCCAACCAGGCGTTGACGAGCATAACCGCGACCCACGCTCCAAAGGCCGTGTATCCGTCGGACGGGGCATGGGCAAGCATAACGATCCACACCCCGGCGATGTACCCGCTTCGCCTTCCGAACAGCGCAAGCAGCAACCGGAACTGCATTGATGGGATATACAGGTTAGGCCTGGTTGACTTCCGAACAGCGCAAGCAGCAACCGGAACCCGCTCGCAAACAAGAAACACTCTCGAACGAATAAGCCCCGAACAGCGTGAGCAACAGCCGAAACGCCACCGGCCCGTGCATCAAGAGCGGGGGGCGTAAGCCGCCGTGGTGAACGTATCGAGTCCGCAGATGCAATACGCATGTGTGCTGGGTGCGTTCCCGAACGCAGCCATGTTCCGGTGGAACTTGCAGCTGGAATACGCATGATTCCCCTAGCGCTCGCATTCCCGACCTCGAGCGGGGGGCGTAAGCCCCCCTGTGGGATGCACTCAGCACGCGAGATTCAAACGCCGAAATTCATCGCATTGCACTTGCAGATGCGGTCCGGAAAACCACGGCGGGCTGACGATCGCCGCTCTTGACGGTGTGCGGTTGGTGCTGGGAGGTACGGTTCTAACGGAACGACGCTTCGTTTGTTACGCTCGTGCAGACGCACGCCAGTCAGCCCGCGAAATCTGTCGCAGTTCGAGCGGAATCGCGTTTCGTTTGCCCCGAAAGATTGTCGCAGTAACCCGGTTGCTCGGTTTTTGCTCGCAATTCTCGGGCAATTGCGTTTCGGATGTCACGGGGGCAGTCGGTCAGGGTCTGGGTCGGGGCGATGTTAGTCGTCGCCCGAACCGCGGTACCTCTTAGCCTGTCGGAGATCACTTCAGGTCGCCGATGTACCAGACCCGCACCGTCTTGTCACGGCTTCCCGAAACGACGTACTTGCCGTCGGGGGCTACCGCGATGCTCAAGACCGCCGACTGGTGCCCCTCGAACTTCCGCACTTGTTCACCCGTCGCCAAGTTCCACAAACGCACCGTGCCGTCCCAGCCTCCCGAAACGGCGTATTTGCCATCGGGCGTCACCGCGACGCTATAAATCCCCCACTGATGGCCTTTGAACTGCCGGACTTCTTTCCCCGTCGCCAGCTCCCACAAACGCACCGTGTTGTCCCAGCTTCCCGAAACGACATACTTGCCATCGGGCGTCACCGCGACGCTACTGACCGTACTCTGGTGCCCCGTGAACCGCCGCACTTCTTGCCCGGTCGCCACGTCCCACAAACGCACCGTGTCGTCATGGCTTCCCGAAACGACGTATTTGCCATCGGGCGTCACCGCGACGCTATTGACCCAATGCTTGTGCCCCGTGAACCGCCGCACTTCTTGCCCGGTCGCCACGTCCCACAAACGCATCGTTTTGTCCTGACTTCCCGAAACGGCGTATTTGCCATCGGGCGTCACCGCGACGCTATAAATCCCCCACTGATGGCCTTTGAACTGCCGGACTTCTTTCCCCGTCGCCAGCTCCCACAAACGCACCATGTTGTCCCCGCTTCCCGAAACGACGTACTTGCCATCGGGCGTTACCGCGACGCTATTCACATAATCTTTTTGCGCAGCCAGCGGCTGTATTAACGGGCCGGTTATCATGTCGACAACCAAAATTTCGCCAACATTGTTATTGTTAGCATTGAGATGACCATTAACAGCTGCGACAAAACAATGCTGCTTCGGCAGGAAAGCTAGAGAGTACACCTCGCGGGGAAGGTTGATCGGCTTACCGTGAAGGAGCTTGCCCAGTAATGGCGGGGTCTCTGCCCTTAAAGCGGTTATCTCTTTTCTAAGCGTCGTTAAGTCTTCTCTGAGTTTCTGCAGGTCTTCGCTAAGTTTGGCGGCTTCCGCCTGGCTGAGCTTCTTTTCCAGAGCTTTGATGTTAGCCTCGATCTGACTGGCCTGAGTATCAAGGGCATGGTATTTTTGCTCGAATTCGCGTCTTTGGTTCTTGAAATGCTCCTCCAGTTCCTTGCGTTGTTCCACCAACTTGTCCTGCAGTTTGTGTAGCTCGTCCATGAGCTTTTCCGCGTTAGCAGCGGCATCTTTTAACCTCTCCTCCCGAAGCGAAAGCTGACGGTCGGCCTGTTGCAGAAGCATAAGTTCCGTGGCCAGCGACAAGCCCTGAAACTCTAGCGGAGGCCATTCGTACAGAGCGTAGCCGATAGTGAATTGAACCTGTTTGATGTCGGCCTGGAATTGCTCTATCCGTTTCGTTATGGAATTTTGCTCAAGACTAATGGCAACCACAGGCAGGTTGCCCTCGAAATGATCTTTCAGTTCATCGAAAGCTCGCTGGAGAGAATCAATGTGTTCCTTGCGCTGGTTAGCATCTAAGCGTTGCTCTTGTTGTTCGCCCTGGGCGTTTGCCTTCCCAAACAAGAAGGACACAGGGCGCAGCCTCAGTTCGGCATCCACTTGCCATTTTTCTTTATTGCCCTGCTGTCGCGCTTCCCAGTTGTCGAGCAGCTGGCTGAGGTGCTGTTCGCGGGCTTTTCTTTCAGACTGTGCCAGTTTCTTGATCTGCCCTAGGGTTGCGGTGATGCCGGCCTGGTTGCCAAGTATGAGGTAAACTACCGTCTTTTCGTCAAGGTCGCGCAACTTTACCTGCTCGAAGGCGCGGTCGAGCAATGTGCTCAGTAAACGTTCAAGCGTCTCCCGGTCCTTGGAGTCTTGCCTCCGACGAATTTCTATTTGCACCCACTGAGTAACCAATTCGAGTAAATCCACTGTTTGAACGGCTCCGCCTCCAGCGCTCAAAGGGAGTTGAGCCAAAAATTGCGGTTGTCCGAGGCTTTTCTGCGAGGGTGCGATCGTGTTTTGCAAGTTAACTATGCTTTTCTTGAACATGGTCAGACTGGCTTCGATATTGACCAGGTCGAAGCGGGATCGGAACGGGCCCTGAATCGCAATGTAAATGTCTTTGAGGCAAATTGGTTCTTGGTCGCTTGTAAGCGCCGGGAGGTATTCCAGGACTATCCGTTCCTCTTCGCCTAGCTCCCTGGAGAGGCAGGCTTTGGAGAGACGAATTGGAGGACAGAGCGGCTGGTCGGGTTGTCCTCCGCCAGGACCTCCGCCGCGTGCTGCAAACAGGGATAGGTAAAATCCGTCTTCGCGAAGGTCAGGCTCCACAACCTTGACCGCTTTCACGCCCTGCCGCTCTTGCAGCCTTTTACGGAGCTGGTTGATTATTTCGTCGCAGGTCTTCTCCGTGGCCAAGAGGTTCCTAATGCAAAATTTGATTTCGGGCGGCTGGCCATTGATGAGTGTGGGTATTTTCTCGGTGAGTTCGAGACGACGCCATTGAGCCCCGTCGCGGATTTGCGGTTTCTCAGCCACCCATACCGGAAACAGGACCACAGTATCGTTTGTGAGGCAGTAAGGGATGTGGACCTTGTATTCGGTGTTCCCCAAAGGCAGCGGGACATTACGAAGCAGTTTGATGGAAGCCGAAAGGGGCACGATGTTGTCGGCCTGGTTGTTCCCTGCCTGGTTCGGGTTTTGGGCGAAACCGAGGGCGAAAATGAGTAAGCTCAAGGCACCGGCCGAAACAAACACAGGCGATGCATGGCGACGCATGGTCATCCTCCTGCTGGTTCGGTGGACGGAGATGCCGTTACTGACCCATTATAGGCTCCCGCCGGAACTCCGGGTGAGGCAATCGTTGGGCGAAATGGCCAACCACGACTGCCACCGGGAAACAGATTCCCGCGGTGGGAGACGCCAAAAATCCTTCCCTGTAATCGGCGGCCAGGATCGGCGAGCACAAAGGAGACTTCCACAAGGGTAGCCCGCAGGTCGGATGCTTCAGGGAAAATCGGCGACCAGATGCTTTTTGCGTGCGCCGCAGGGATACGAGGTGGACCGGCAAAGCAAATCCTTCGGCGAAATGCAGGGCCGTCCTTGGCACCACAGCGGGAAGCGGAACGTTTATCGCTGGTGCCAATTCGTTGTTTGCACGTGTCCGATGGGTCTGTCCGTTGCGTTCCCGATAAAACCCTGCGTGTATGTCGTCGAGCGCGTTATTCGTTTTCGAGATGCATTCTAGGCGGTTACGGGTTGGGTCGGTTCGGATGGGAGCGGCTGGCCTTGCCGGGGAGGGGATTGTGCGATAGATTAGTAGTGCCGGCACTGAGGAAGTGTGGCAATCCTCTGCGGTGTGCGTGACAGAGGGCATTTTTGGAGAACCGATGCCGTAACCCGCATGAGGCCAAGTGTCATCGGTCTGGCGCTCGCAAGCCCACACGAGAATGGGATCCGAAACCCAGACCTGAGGCCTCACCTGTGAATGTGCGGGTTCTCAAAAAGCCAGCTGCACGGCACCGGCGGAGGATTTTTTATTTGCGGTTGGCTGCGAGGCTGGCAGCGTGTTGCGGGCTAAATCGGGGCTGACCGCTCTGGGCGTTGGACATACAATAATGGTTGCCTGTGGGCGGAATGTCCCCGTAGCTCAACTGGACAGAGCGTCGGCCTCCGGAGCCGAAGGTTGCAGGTTCGAGTCCTGCCGGGGATACTGGCGAACGAGCTGCTGCTAACCGACGCAACCGGCACCAGCGGCGAGCGTTGGTCCGCTGTGCTGGGGACGGAGAACGAGCATGTACGCGATCTTCGAGGATGGCTCGCGGCAATATCGGGTCAGCGAAGGTGACCATGTGATTGTGGACTATCGGCCGGCCGAGAAAGGTACGCAACTGGTTTTCGACCGGGTGCTGCTGGTGCAGACCAATGCCGGCTTGCAGATCGGTCGGCCCTATGTTCCCGGTGCCCAGGTGCTCGGTGAGGTGGTGGCTCATCCTTCCGAGAAGTATTACATCCAGAAGTTCCGCCGCCGGAAAAACTACCGCCGCTATCGCGGACACCGCCAGCATTACTGCGAGGTGCGAATCCAGCAAATCATTACGCCTGGCGCTTGAAGCGTAGCAACGTCGAAGTTGGACGGCATGGCAAACACTACGGGCTGACCAGGCGGTGCAAGCTGTCGGGAGTAAACCCAGCCGGGGTTGCATAATCCGCCGACTTCATCGCCGCCAGAATCAGACGGCGAAAGATTCAGCGCAGGAGAGCAAGGATGCTCACGAACCTATGCGGGCAGGGAATGTCCAGCGGCACAGTTGATTGCTCCCGCAAACCGAAGGAAGGTTGGTTCGCAGTCCGCGCGAATCTCGGTTCAACCGAAGGCGCGGGCGAATTCCGTTCCCTGCGGCAGTGTTCCTCGTGGTACCGGCAAAGGAAGGTTCCGCAGGCGTCGGTTATCGGTTGGCCCGTGGTGGTGATGGCAGTTGTGGTGGTTAGTTGCGGCATGGATGGAGCCATCGGTGAGCTGGCTGGCCAGAATCAACCGGCAAAACCGTCGGCCTCTGAAACCCAACCGATTACGGCAGCGGAAGCGGAACGTTTCGGGCCGATGCAACGCACGTTTTATGCGGCGGCGTTACGCGGTTCGGAATGGATTGCCCGGCAGCAGCGAGCCGACGGCACATTTCCGAGCGGACTGGAACCAGCACTGGGTTGCCCGCTGGATGAGGACAATTATCTGCGGCAAATCCAGGCGACCCTGGCGCTGGCACAAGCCGCGCGACTGACTGGCGAAGATCGCTGGGCAGCTCGGGCCCGGCAAGCGGTTCTGGTGCTGCTCGCCGGCACGGTAACCGATCCGCAGGATGCTCAGTGCCGATTTCCCCGTCCGCCGTTGGTGAGCACCGGTCGGCTCAGCGCCGCGGGGCTGTTGCTGGCGGCGATTCACCAGTTGCCACAACCCGGCGACGATTTGCTGGAGTCGGGTGAACAACTGGCGCGGTGGATTTCCCGCCAGCAACAAGCGGACGGTACATTGCACCCGCTCGGCCTCGGGTCAGCCCTGCCGCTAACGGCCGGTATCGAGGAAGAACAACAGCCGTTACACTACGGTCCGGGCCAGGCATTGTGGGGCCTCATGCGAAGCCAGGCGAGATGTCCGCAATCCTGGAAAATCGAGATGCTTCGCCGGGCTCGCCAGCCCTATGTGCGACTCTGTCAGGAACAATTTGCCAAACTTGGGCTGAACCCTGGTGCGACACCCCAGGTGCCCGCGAGTTCGACACCGGCCGGTTCACCGATTCTTGCGGTGTGGCATCTGGCCGCCTGGAGCGAAGCATTCCGTCATTGCCAGGAACGAGCGTTCGCCGAGTTTGTTTTCGAGTTCGCCGACCGTTTGCTGCCCCTGCAATACACCGACTCCACCAGTCCCCTGTTTCTGGGCGGATTCACCGAGTCTGTGGCGGCACGATTGCGGCAGCAACCGCCGGACTGGCGAACCGGCTGGTATGCTTGGGCGCTGGTGTACGCAGCGAACACAGCGCGACTGGCAGGCGATCAGGCTCGCTTTCAGCGTTACACCGCCGCCGCTGAGTCGGCCTTGCAATTCGTGACCACACTGCAATACACCAGCGTCAACACGGCCCATTTCACACCGGAATACCAGCCGCGAGTGCTGGGCGGATTTCGTCGCGGCTTGCGGGACGGCGTGATCACTCTGGAAGCCCAGCAGGCCGCGGTGTCTGCGTTGTGGACCTATTTGGAACTGCTGGCGCGTCGCTGATGGCTTGGCCCCATAGTCCGTCTCTTGGTACACGGCCCGCCGTGATTGCATAAAACCGGTGGAAAGCGGCCGGGCATAGATGTGTGCGTCCGTTGCCGTGTACGGTCGAAACGTCGTGGAGGTTTATGAAGACGGGGAGGCAGTTATAGCAGATGTGCGCGCCCGTTTCCGTGTACGGTTGAAACAGTCGCACACCACCAGGCGGTCCAGGAGACTGGCCACCATTTCTGTTTCTGTGTACGGCTGAAAAAGTCCGCGGTGAAAGCGCACCTCACCTTAGCTGTGATGGCTCGGCCCCGGAGCCGGTTTCTGTTTACGGGGCATGCCGTCATTGCATAAAGTGGATGCGCGTAGATGTACGTCCGTTTGTGTGTAGGGGGCATACCCTGCGGAACACGCCCGGCAATGGTTCACCACGAATGCCGTTTTCTTGGTACACAAATGCGACGAACGTAATTTCTGCGGAACACGCCCGGCAATGGTTCACCGCGAACGCCGTTCGGCTCGATGGCACCTGCGACATTTCCGACACACAACCTCCAAATTCACGTTCGTGCCACACAAGAGCGGGGGGGCGTAAGCCCCCCGTGGTTATCCATTACGTATGCGCGGCGGCGATCGTCAACACAACGTGGGCAGTCTCTCCGGGCGAGACCATGCGATGGATTGCGGACTATGGGCGACTTGCTCGCCGAATCTCTCCTCAACTTGCCAGACCATCCCACGGATTGCGGGCTGTAGGCGAAGCGACTGCCTCGCCGGATTTCTCCACAGCCGGCGAGACCGTGCGATGGATTGCGGACTATGGGCGACTTGCTCGCCGAATCTCTCCTCAACTTGCCAGACCATCCCACGGATTGCGGGCTGTAGGGGAAGCGACTGCCTCGCCGGATTTCTCCAGAGCCGGCGACACCACGCGATGGATTGCGGACTATGGGCGACTTGCTCGCCGAATCTCTCCACGGCTTGCCAGAGCATGCGACGGATTGCGGGCCGCAGGGCAAGCGACTGCCTCGCCGGATTTCTCCACAGCCGGCGGCACCATGCGATGGATTGCGGACTATGGGCGACTTGCTCGCCGAATCTCTCCACAACTTGCCAGACCATGCGATGGATTGCGTATTGCACGCGAACTGACCTCCTCAGCGGATTTCTCCACAGCCCGCGAGACCACGCGAAGAATTGCGGACTATGGGCGACTTGCTCGCCGAATCTCTCCACAACTTGCCAGACCATGCAATGGATTGCGGGCCGCAGGGGAAGCGACTGCCTCGCCGGATTTCTCCACAGCCGGCGAGACCGTGCGATTGATTGCGGAGGGCACACTGGCGGGTATAATGGCCATCAACGGGAGCGAGTGTGCCGAGTGTGTCGGCAGGTGTCGGCTGGGCGGTAACGCTGAGCATAGCGCGGACGGTGCCCCAGCCAGGAACGTGCACGGCCTGTCGGGAAGTGCCGGCTGGGCGGAGACGCTGCGGATGAGGCTGACCGCGTGCCAGGAACGAGTGTGCCGAGTGTGTCGCCGGGTGCGGCTGGGCGGTAAGCACTGTAGCGATAGTCGCCTGTGACATGGCTTTGGCATGACGTCGCCTCCGAGCCGGCCGAGCAAACAACGCAGGGAGGGTCGGCTATGACATCGCTTGGGCACTAAGTCGCCTCTGAGTCGGCCGAGCAGGCAACGCCGCGAAAATCGCCTATGGCATCGCTTCGGCACTAAGCCGCCTCTGAGCCGGCCGAGCAGGCAACGCTGCGAAAATCGCCTATGACATCACTTCGGCACTAAGCCGCCTTTGACGCAGCCGAGCAAACAACGCCGCGAAAATCGCCTATGATATCGCTTGGGCACTAAGTGGCCTCTTAGCCAGCCGAGTAGGCAATGCGGCGAAAGTCGTCTGCGATACAGCAGCCAGAAGGTCGCGGGTTGCAACGAGGGTCGCCTATGACGCAGCAGCCAGAGGTCGGAACAGGGCTGGCCGGCCGGAGGGTCCGCTAGGTTGCAGCGAGGGTCACCTATGATGCAGCAGCCACAGGGTCGCGGATTTCAGGCAGAGGGACACGGGTTGCAGCGAGAGGAGCGCGGGTTGCAGCCGGAAGGTCGCGGGTTGCAGGCGGTCGTGGACTTTTTGCGACGGAACTACGGCTGGGGGCTCGACCACGAAATCGGCCAGGGCGGGTTCGGCGTGGTGTATCGGGAAGTCGTGGATGGCGTCGAACGGGCCGTCAAAATCAGCCGGTTTTCGCTGGAAGAAATGGGGGCTAGTCCGGGCAACGCGAACGATGTGCAGGCGGCGGTGCAACGCGAACTCGAAGCCATCGAGTTGCTGCGTCGGGTCGGCAACCATCCGCACGTGTTGACGCTGATTCGCTACGAAATTGTGCTCGGCCACCTGGTTACCGTCTGGGAACTGGCCAGCGAGGGGACGTTACTCGACCGGCTCAAGGAGCATCAGCGGCAAAACGGACAATGCGGATTGCCGTTGGATCAATTGATGCCGTGGATGGAACAGGCGGCGGAAGGCATCGAGTTTCTCAACAGCCGCGGCATTTTCCACCGCGACATCAAGCCGCAGAACCTGTTTCTGGTGGGCGGGCAGGTGAAGGTGGGCGATCTCGGATTTCTGAAGCTGGCGGGGCTGAGCACAGTGTCCCAGACGGGCATGGGCACGGTTGGCTATCTGCCGCTGGAGGCGTATCCGCGGAGTGCGAACGAGAAGGGTCAGTTGCATCGCACGATAGATGTGTACGGACTGGCGGCGACGTATGTGCATCTGCGGACGGGCAAGCCGCCGTTTGGCACGACCCCGCACGAGATCACCGCTCGTCAGCAACGCGGTGAGCCGTGCACGGAGGGTATGACCGCGGCGGAGGCGGAATGGGTGCGGCAGGCGTTATCGCCTCGGCCCAACGACCGCCCCACCTCGGCTAAGAGCTTCGTCCAGCAACTCGAAAGCCGACTGATGCTCGGCCAGATGACGACCAGGCCGGCCGTTGTCGCACAGGTGCCGGATTTACCGTCGCTCGATGCCGTCCAGGTCGGGCCAGTGCAGCCACGGGAGCATCGTCCTACGCTATTGCCGCCGGTGCCTGAAGACCTGGCGAGTTTGCAGGGGCAATTTCTCGCACTCACGGAGGCCATCGAGCAGGTGGAAGCGGAATCGCATCCCGACCTGCGACCGGTTCGTGCTGCCCTGGAGCAAGCCGAACAAACATTGCGGCAAGCGTTCTTGGAAAGGAAAGCGGAACTGGACAAACTGCCCTTGCCGCCGGGCGTGAATCGGGAGCTGGTGCAGCAACTCTACCAGGAATTGCGGAAGGGCGAGTCGTTGCCGCCGAGTGCGTTTCTGCGCTACTGTCCTGAAAGCGGGCGGTGGGCGTTTTTCCAGTGGCTGTTGCAGGCGAAGAGCGTGGCGGGCAGTGTGGCGGACATCGAACGCAAGCTGGCCGAACTGCGACAACAATGGTCGGCGAAGAAGCAGCAATTACTGGCCCGGTTGCATAGTCAGCGGCAGCAGGTCTGGCAGCAGCTGGAGCGTCGGCAACGCGAGGATTTGCGGGAGTGCTGGTCGCAGGTGGAACGCGGCATGGCATCGGTGCCTGGCGTGTTGCCGCTGGAGGTGTGGGTGCGTTACGGCCCGGAACTGAGCCAGCGCTACCTCGGCTGGGAGGAGACCCAACTCCTGACTATCGCGGAGGAGAGATGGCGCGCTCCGCTACTCCCGGTGCTGAGGGGGCACGCGTGGGCGGTCAATAGCGTCGCGGTAACGCCCGATGGCAAATACATCGTTTCGGGAAGTGATGACCAAACGGTGCGGGTGTGGGAGCTGGCGACGGGGCAAGAAGTACGGCGGTTCAGGGCGGGGCTTTTGAGCGCGGTCAAAACCCTCGCGGTGACGCCCGATGGGAAATATGTCGTTTCGGGCATGGACATCAACGGCACGGTGCGTTTGTGGGAGCTGGCGACGGGGAAAGTAGTGCGGCGGTTCAGGGGGCACCGGGTCGGGGTCAATAGCGTCGCGGTGACGCCCCATGGCCGCTATGTCGTATCCGGAGGCTGGGACGGAACGGTGCGTTTGTGGGAGCTGGCGACGGGGCAAGAAGTGCGGCGGTTCACGGGGCACGAGGATTGGGTCAGGAGCGTCGCGGTAACGCCCGATGGGAAATACGTCGTTTCGGGAAGCAGGGACGGAACGGTGCGGGTGTGGGACCTGGCGGCGGCGCAGGAAGTGCGGCGGTTCACGGGGCACTGGGGTGTGGTCAGGAGCGTGGCGGTGACACCCGGTGGGAAATACGTCGTTTCCGGAAGCGAGGACAAAACGGTGTGTGTGTGGGACCTGGCAACGGGGCAGGCAGTGCGGCGGTTCACGGGGCACGAGAGTTTGGTCAATAGCGTCGCGGTGACGCCCGATGGCAAATACGTCGTTTCGGGAAGCAGGGACCTCACGGTGCGTGTGTGGGACCTGGCGACAGGGAAAGAAGTGCGGCGGTTCACGGGGCACGCGGGTTGGGTCACCAGCGTCGCGGTGACCCCCGATGGCCGATACGTCGTTTCGGGAAGCGATGACAAAACGGTGCGGGTGTGGTACATCGGCGATTTGCGCAAACAGGCGCGATGATGGGCCGATCCCCCGCACTCGCAGCGTAAATGAGCAAGACAGCGACCATCGGGCATGTTGTCGGCTTGGCGGTCATGCGTGTGCTCGCCGCACGGATCAGCAAGACGGCGATCTCCTGGCGCACACGTGGCCCGGATGACCGGCGTGGTCAGTTACGGTTCGTAGCTCGGGTTTGGCTGGCGATAGTGAATCCAGTCCGCCAGCGAGCTGCTCTCATGGTGTTACGGATGCACAGTGTTACAGTCGGGATGGCTGGCGATAATGAATCCAGTGCCGCCGGCATGACCGGCGTGGTCAGCACGGTTCGCCAGCAGCCACACGGGAGAGATGGGCTTCTGTACCACGGGTGCAAGGCCCCTGACAGCCCGTCAGTACGGTTGGCCCACGCAGCGGCACGCGACAGCACGACACGAAGCCGTTATGGAAGCTGGGGCGAGGCACGATTAGTACGGTTCACCAGCAGCCACACGCGACAGACTGTGAACAGGCCGCTCCCGACGAACAACAGATTTTGCGACGGCCTGCGACGATTGGTTATCACCCCGTTACCGGGAGCTGAGTCCGAGCACGCCGAACTGCGCACCATGCGTCGCCTATGTCGCTGAGGAAACAGGGGCGAGTGGCCGTTACGTTTGGGCGGGGCGTGGGGCTGGTCCTGCCTACGTTGCTGCGGAAACCGGGGCGAGTTCCGTGAGCACGGGAAGTTGCTCGCGGAAGGAGAAGTCGGGCACCAGGACGGGATGCTTGTACTGCTCCGGAGTGCCGCCGGTTCGGCGTAAGCGCTGGCGATCCCAATCGTGCAGAGCGTTAGCGGCGACCACCAGCACACGGATGCTGCCGAGGCGACTTTTGCGTTTCTCCTCGTATTCGGAGTTGGCCTGCCGCAATCGGCGGTCGAGCGCGTCGGCCAGCCGAAGCAGATCCGCCTCGCTCACCGGCTCGTTCTTCTCAACAAACAGGCCGTAGTAAGGGCGTTCGTCGTCCCAGCACGGGGCGAGCGTGTAGTTGGTCAGAGCGAGATCGAGTTCGGCCAGGGCTTGCCGCATCGCCTCGCTGACCTGGAAGGCAGAGAGTTTTTCACCGGTGATGCTGGCAAAATGGCTGCCCTTATTGAGAAAGGCGATCATCGGCGTGCGGTGATAGAAGCCGGTGACGCGTACCACGTCGAAGATGTTGTAACGGTACAGACCGTAGGCGGTGGTGAGGATGAGGAAGTAATCGCGGCCTTCCTGCACTTCGTCCACGGTGAGCACGGTTGGTTGCGGCGACTCGATTTCGTCAACGGGAATAAACTCGAAAAAGTGGCTGGTGATGTCGAGCACGCCGCTGGAGGTATTGTCCTCGATGGGGATGCTGAAACGTCCTTCGCTGGCCAGCAGGCCCAGATCGCGCACCGGAAGATTGTCGAAGTAACGGGGATAGAGTCGCAAATAGGCACCGACACTGCCGCCCGTCCAGTTGCCGAGCATGGCCAGGCTTGGCCAGACGTCCACCGGTCGCAGGGTTCCGGTGCGTTCAGCAAGCCGGTCGAGTTCACGAGCACGACGGCGGTGTCGGCCAAGACGAGGGCGTAAGGCCGAGCGAATCTCCGGCGGCACCTGCACGCCCGACCAGAGTCCGCCGTCGAACAGGTCGCGAATGAGCTGTTCCTTATAGCGATCCAGCGTGCGGGCCAGGTTGATGATGGTGCTGGGATTGGCGGAAATGATTAGCCCCAGCGGTCGCGGCAAACTCAAGCGGAGGGCGACGTAGTATTTGGCCTGAATGTCGCGGATTTTCGCTGTGCAGGCCGGCATGCAATAAACCCAGCGAATCACCCGACCCTGCATTTGTGCGGTCAATCCGCTGACACTGCCGCAGGGAATTCCCGCTTCGGTGCGAAACTCCTCCCAATCGCTGACCAGTTGCAGGATCGGTCGCAGCAGCGCATGGGGATGCGCCTGGTACACATGCCAGCCCCAAACCGTCCAACCCCGGCGGTAGTCAGCGAGATACTGGTCGGTCACGGGGATGAATTTGCGGCTGGCCGTAGTACCGCTGGTCAAAGCGAACATGAGCACACGGTCATCGCCCAAGAGGGCATCGAGTTTGCCGCGTTTGACCTGCTCGATGTACGGCTCAAAATCCTCGTAGCGGCGAATGGGGAGGTGCTTGCGAAAATCCGCCAGGGTGCGAATCTGTGAGAAATGATGTTCTCGGCCGAATTGCGTCTGACTTGCACGTGTGATAATACGCTGCAACAACGCTGACTGAACCTCCCGCGGTGAATGCGTAGCCTGGTCGAAGGCTTGCGCCCAGCGGCGTGCCTGCCGTTTTGCAAAATGGGCCAGAATCTTCCGCGCTAACCACAGGAACATGACGCCTGGTTCTTCTCCCGTCGCATTGGCTGCAGACCGCACCGATCAGCGTCTCGCCCTGGGTGGGCAAGAGCACACTGTGCCGGTCACCCTGGCTAACGTCGGCAGCCGAATCACGCAGGCATGACTGCCGGCGAAGGCTCGAAGCTGGTTTTGCGCCGGCCGGCCAGGTGTGTCAGGAAAAATTGGCAAATCCGCCGCTGGTATTCCTCGGCAGCGACCTGGACGGCCTGGTTGTGCTTGGCCCCTTCGACGATCCAGAGTTCTTTCGGCTGGCCGGCACGATCGAACAATTCCCGGGCCCATTCCGGCCGGATGTAGTTGTCATTACCGCCGTGGATCATCAACAACGGTCGCGGAGCAAGTTGCCCAATGGCTCGCTCCAGGCTTGGAAATTGACAGCGGCGTTGCTGTGACAATCGCCACAAGGCCATCCGGGCTGCCAGAACGTATATCCAGCGCGGCAGATAGCGGTAGATATTCCAGCGCAGGCTATACAGACTCACCCACTTCTGCATGTATGGTACCATGGTGCTGATGGTGGCGAAAGCACCGTCGGTAACGACGCAGCGAATATACGGTTCGTCAGCGGCGGCGATCAGACCGGCCGAGCCACCCCGACTGACTCCGAAAAAGCCGATGCCCCGCGGATCAGCGTCGGGTCGTTTCCGCAGGTAACGGATGGCCGCTCGCACATCCTCCACCTCATAATTGGTAACCCATTGCAACGGCTCGTAGTCGGGCAAACCCTGGCTGTCGCCGCAATTCCGAAATTCAAAGGTAAAGACGTCAAATCCTGCCTCGAGCAAGCCGCGACAATACTGGTAACAGGACCAGCGATTCGAGCCGAATTCGGTGCCAAATAGAATCACCCCGCGGCGACGCGAACCCTGGCCCCGCAGATAACTTCCGGTTAGCCACAAGCCATCGCGGGTCGGGAAAGTTACGTCCTCAGCTTCGGGCAGCGGTTCGCCCCGGGGAATGATGAAAATCGGTTTCTCCTGGAAAATTCGCATGATGATGCCGACGTAACGCAGGAAAATCCACACCATCAACAACCCAAAGGCTGCCGTAACGGCAACGGCGAGCCAAAGCAAACAAGTCAGCAGGCTGGTCAGCCAGTCCACGGTTACCTCCTCCTGGTGCTCATCTCAGGGCTGGCCGGATATTATCCGTTTCCGGGCAAATTTAGGTGGTTATTTATGGAAAAATCGCTGGGGTTCAAGAGAAAGTTTACCACGTCTCCGAGCGGGAAAGCCAATCAATCGCGGAATCGGCTGACGACCAGGGAAACGTTCTGTCCGCCAAATCCGAAACTATTGCTCAGGACGTGCTCGACCTGCTGCTGGCGGGCGACGTTGGGGATGTAGTCGAGGTCGCATTCTGGGTCGGGATGTTCGTAGTTTATCGTGGGAGGCAGCACGCCGTGCCGAATGGCCAGAACGCAGGTGATCAGTTCCACGACGCCGGCAGCAGCGATGAGGTGACCCAGCATGCTCTTGCTGGAAGAAATCGGCACGCGGTAGGCGTATTCACCGAATACTTTTTTGATGGCCAGCGTTTCGACACGGTCGTTCACCTGAGTGCTGGTCCCGTGGGCATTGATGTAGCCGATGTCTTCGGGTCGTAAACCGGCGTCGCGGATAGCATCGGCCATGCAAGCAATCGCCCCGCGACCTTCGGGATGGCTGTCGGTAATGCGGAAGGCATCCGCACTCAGGCCGTAACCGGTAATCTCCGCATAAATATGTGCCTTGCGTCGGCGGGCATGTTCGAGTTCTTCGAGCACCACCATGCCGGCCCCTTCGCCGAGCACAAAACCGTCGCGGAGTGCATCAAACGGTCTGGACGCTTTTGTCGGTTCGTCGTTGCGGGTGGATAAAGCCGTCAGCAGGTTGAAACCGGTTACGCCGAACGGATGGATCATGCTATGACTGCCGCCGGACAGCACGATGTCGGCATCGCCGCGGCGGATCAGTTCCACGGCTTCGCCGATGGCCTGGCTGCTGGCAGCGCAGGCGGTGAGGCAGTTGTAGTTCGGCCCGCGCAGGTCGAAATATTCGGCGAGATGCCCTGCGGTGGTATGCGGTTCCTGTTCGCGTTCGCGTCCGGCGTGGAGTTCCTGCAAGGCCAGCTCGGTAAAACGTCGCGTGTCCACCGTTTGCGTGTCGGGCTGGTAACAACGACCGATCAGGCTGATGAAGGCAAAGAAGTCCTGCTGTCCCTCGCCTGTGCCCAGATATAGGCCGAAACGCCGACGATCCACGCCACCGGATAAGACCCCGGCATCTTCCAGGGCCTGACGAGCTGCAGCCAGAGCGAATCGGCAATTGGCTCCGGCATGTTCAAACCGCTGGGCGTCGCTGCCGAGAAATCGCCGCAAGTCGAAATCGCGTACTTCCGCCGCTATTTGCGTGGGAAACGTGCGGGCGTCGAAATGGGTAATGCGACCGACGCCACTGCGGCCTTCGATCTGCTGGCGGTAGAGCTCCTCGGCATTATGCCCCAGCGGCGTAATCGCACCCATGCCAGTTATGACGACCCGGCGACGCATACTTCACGGCCCGTCTGGTTAGCGAAAGCGGCGAAATACCGCGGCAGCACAGTGCCCGCGTTCTCCGATGGCGACTTTCAGAAAATAATCGCTTCGCGGTTCGTGCCAGCGACCGGCCAGAACGTGAATCGGACAGTCGGGATCCGGTTCGCGGTAATTGCGTGTCGGAGGCAGCAAACCACGCTGAAAAGCGAGCAGACTGATGGCGAGTTCAGCCACAGAGCCGGCCGCACCGAGATTGCCCCAGTAACTCTTGGCGGCAAAGACGGGTACACGGGGATTGTTCCGGCCAAAGATACGTGCCAGCCCGGCCGACTCCCAGATGTCATCCTGCCGCGTGCTGTAACCGTGAGCGTTGATATGGTCAATGTCTTCGGGACTGATGCCGGCCCGCTGCAATGCCTGGCCAATCACCTCCGCCAGGACCTCTCCGCTTCGCCGCGGATCGAAACCGCACGCGAAACCGACGATTTCGGCGTAAATCCTGGCGCCCCGTTGCTGGGCATGTTTTTCGGTCTCCAGAACCAGTATGGCTGAGCCTTCCCCGGGTACCAGGCCGTCGCGGTCACGGTCGAACGGACGGCAGGCTTCTTCAGGGGCCTGGTTGCGTCGGCTCACCGGCGCAAACAAACAGAGCCGGGCCATGCTCAACGGATTGAGCCGACTGTCGCCACCGCCCGTGAGCATAACATCAGCCAGTCCCCGCCGCAAGATGTGCCATGCCTCGCCCAGCGCCAGCAGGGATGAGACGTCGCCTTGCGTGATGGAATTATTGGGTCCCTGGGCGTTGTGCAGGATGGAAACATGGCAGGCCAGCATATTGGGCAGGTACTTGAGCATCCACAGCGGAGGCATGGCGGCCAGACCGTCGCGCCCCCACTTTTCCATATCCACGAAATACGGCTGGCCGTTGGTGCATAACCGTGCGGCTGGGCCGAGTTCTTCCAGTTCACTGGCGATCAGTCCGGCTCCGTAAATCACGCCGAACCGTGTCGGATCGAGTCGAGCCGGATCGAGCCCGGCATCCTGCAGGGCCAGGTTGGTAGCACACACGGCCAGTTGAATTGGCCGCGACATTACTTTCAGCGCCTTGCGATCCTTGCGATCGACGAAATCCTTTGCGTCGAAGTCGGGGATATACCCGGCAAACTGAGTGGACAGGGCGCTGGGGTCAAACAGCTCAATCCGGCGGACACCACTGGTTCCGGCTTGGAGATTCTGCCAGATCTGCTCCTGCCGCCAGCCCAGCGGGGTCAGCAAACCCAGGCCGCTTATGACAATTTTCTGCTCCATGCTCATTCCCGGGCAGAACTCGGCTGCGCTGATTCGGTCGGCAGCAAGCGATTCAGCCCCAGCAAGCGTTTCAGGCTACCCGTAAAGACGAAATTGTCCGCTTCCGCAGAAAGCGCCTCGCCGGCTTTTTCCGGGCGAACGTGAGCGAAGAGGATTTCTGCCTCGGCGACCAGTTCATCGCCGACCCGTGCTCGGCCGTGCACGGTCGCTCCTTCGGCTCGGTAATCGAGCAATTCCACCTCGTACTGCAGCTGCTCGCCCGGATAGACCTCGCGATGAATCTGGACGGCGTGGATTTTCGCCAGCACCACATTGTGGCGAAAATCACCTGCCTGGCCTACCAGGATACCTCCGGTTTGCGCCAAGCCTTCCAGCAGCAACGTCGCCGGAAAGACCGGATAGCCAGGCAGATGGTCGCGAAAGTAATCTTCGGCCTGGCTCAGGTTTTTCACCGCACAGGCACGCCGGCCTGGCTCAAAAGCGACAAAGCGGTCCACCCAGATCCAGCGCATGTCTGCTCGACTCAGCGAGCCGGTGGCGCAGCAGCTTCTTCGGACTGGAGCTTGCTTTCAATGTAGCGGGTGATCATTTCGACGGTGAACAGGTCGCTGATTTTGCTTACCTGCGGGTCTTTGGCGAAGGAATCAATATCGGCGAAGGGCAGCCGTTGCCGCAGCAACTCGATCCCTTTGGGCGTGACCTTGCCGTCCTGCACGTATTCCGGGTCGCCCTGGAAAATGGACTCCGGGAACAGTTCGCCCCGCGGAATCTTGATACCGAAACCACGTTCCAGCCGGAACACGATGTCCAGGAAATCAATGGATTCCGCTCCCAGGTCGCCCTGCAACGTGGCTTCCGGGCGTATATCCTCCGGGTCCACGTTCAGGGAGTCCACCAACGTGGCGACCACCTTTTCGTAAATTTCCTGTTTGGACGGCATAGTTCGATACCTCCTTTGCTGAAGCGGTCGGCTGCTGCCTGGGGCATTTCGCATGGTCAAGGGGCTTGCCAGAGCCGGTTCAGTCGGTCATCGCCAGTTGCTGCCGACGAGCACTGGCCAGCCACTCTTGCCGTTATGCTGAAATTCCGCCCAGGCTCAAGCCTCCGTCCACCGTGATCACTTGTCCGGTTATATACGCGCTATCCTCGCTGGCCAGGAAGAGGGCGACTTTGGCCACGTCTTCGGGTTTGCCCAACCGTCGCATCGGAATAGCTTTCTGGATTTGCTCCCCAGCGACGTTACGCACCGCCTGGGTCATATCGGTCTCGATGAACCCAGGAGCAATGGCATTGACGGTGATATTGCGACTGGCCAGTTCGACGGCCAGGGCTCGGGTGAACGCATTGATCGCTCCCTTGCTGGCAGCGTAGTTGGTCTGGCCGCGGTTGGCTCGTTCCGCAGCCACGCTCGATATATTGATAATTCGTCCACGCCGACGCCGAAACATTGGCTCGACCACCGCCCGACAGAAGTGAAATGTGCCGTGCAGGTTCGTCTGCACCACCCGGTACCACGCCTCCGGTTCCATCTGCAAAAACAAACCATCCTGAATGACGCCGGCGTTATTGACGAGAACGTCAATCTGTCCCCAATCGGCCAGCACCTGCTCGACGCAATTCTTCACCGCCGCAAAATCGGTCACGTCCACCTGATAGGCACGCGCACACCCGCCTTTGTGAACGATACCGGCGGCAACCTGTTCAGCAGCATCCCGCTGTCCCCGGTACACGATGGCCACGCGGGCACCTTCCGCGGCAAACAGTTCCGCTATAGCCCGACCAATGCCGCGACTCCCGCCGGTTACTATGGCCACCTGTCCGTTCAGTCGCATCCGTTTCTCCGGATTTCAGTTTTCGTGCTGCAGGGCCCGGACTGAACCAGCAGTCCGAACCGGCTACTTATCCAGGATTGAGCATTTTCTCCGAATTGCTTTATGATACGCGCTTTGCAAGTCCCGGCCAGGCCGTCACTAATTGCGTACAGGTTTTGTCGCCCCCTGGAAATCCGGGTATAGGCCTGCCAGCCCGCAAATGGAAGCCACGCCAGCTGGCCAGCTGGCAGGTGCCAAGTCAGGTAAGTCGGCAGGCGCTGGCATGGATTGCACACTCTCCGCGGGCTGGAGTTACCCAGCCGATCCGCATATCCCAGCGAGATATTCCCGGCGACTCACCGAAGCAGGAGCGCTAATTGACGCCGATATACGTTTTTCAATTCCGCGTCAAGCTCCACTCCATGAGTTAAACGGTCGGACAGATTATATCGGGCCAAGCCAATACGAGCAGAGACGGTAAGCGTTCCGTCCACCTCCCCAACTCCCTTGAGCCAGACCAGTTCCGGAGGCGAAGGAAGTCGGGAATCGGTCAGTTCGACGCTCAGGTGCAGGCATTTTCCAGGTTCGACGAAGTTTCCGTATTTTACTCCTTTTGCCTGTCTCAGAACAATTACGCTGTGGGCAAAATCTTCGCTCAGCCGCACCAGCCAGCTTCCCGCCTGAACCAGGGCTTCCAGCATCAGGACGCCTGGCATTACCGGAAAGGACGGAAAATGTTCCGCCAGATACTCCTCGGCCAGCGTGAGCTGTTTCACAGCCTGGAGCCGCTTGCCCGGCTCATAGTTGGCAATTCTGTCCAGCAGCCAGAACCGCATGCTGCGTCAATCCTGTTTGAATCCTTCGCAAGTTCAAAGAGAACCAATATAGTCAATTTACTCGCCCAGGGCAACTGGAAAATTTCGCCGTCGAGGTCTTGCCTCTTGTGGAAAGGAAAGCCGTGCGTTCGGTTCGCCCGCGAGAGCCGACAAGGTTTTGCAACAGGGGATTAACATTCTGGCGTTCGGTCAGAGAAGACACTCGTGATTACTGGCGGCCTATCACCTTGGACCGCCGACGCTCGTTTTCAGAGCAACTTCAGTGCGCCCCGATAACCAATTGCGACCAGGAGTGGCCAGCATCCCACCATAATTTGGGGAGCGGGTCTGCAACTTACGGTACGAAAGAGATAGCTCTGCAAGTTTTGGAGCATCAGCCCGGCATAATTTGAGAAGGGGGTCTGCAACCGCAATGACTCACCTCTTGCACGGGCACGTGGCGTGTCCGGAGCGGTGCCTGGGCAGCCTGGCGTGAGGGAAAACGCAGCTGTAAATGCTGTTTGGATAGCTTCGCCGTACTGCTCCAGCGCTGCGCCGACGAAGGCCACTGCGATCGCATTGCCACAATCCCCGGTGGCCAACGGGCCCGCTCTTTTTGCGTGTGCGAATGCCTCTCTGCGGGCTAGGTGTGAAGCTCCCAGTGCATGCCGGCCCTCACGCGAGGCTGGTGCTCCTGGTTACGGTGCGAGTAACGTTGGCTGCTTGCCACCCCACCAGCGGGCCGACAGAAGCGTCTTCTGCATCCATCTACCGCGGGCCAAACAAAAAGTAGCGAGGTATAAACCGGATAACCGATACTTTCAGTAGCCTGGCTTACCGAGAGCCAAAGGGGTACCCCTCCGCCAG
Source organism: Gemmatales bacterium (assembly GCA_041640595.1). Classification (GTDB taxonomy): domain Bacteria; phylum Planctomycetota; class Planctomycetia; order Gemmatales; family HRBIN36; genus HRBIN36. Next base: position 346,270 of record JBEPZY010000004.1, read on the forward strand.
AGCCACCGCATTGGCGAATCGAACTCGTTGAGTCTGCGCCGTGGTGGCTGCGGGGCGACGGTGCGGAACCGCGAATGACCGCCGGCTAGTTGTGCATCGGCTGTTTCGCGCAAAAGCGGCTCCAAAGGGTCTTCGGCGTGGAACAGGGACTGCACATGAAAGTCCTGACTTACAGCGGGTTGCTCAGCATGATGCTTATGCTGGGCTGCTATCCGGCGGCTCTCCGCGATGCTTACGAATTGCCAGCGGAGACGGAAGCCGTCCAGGCCCTGCCGGTGACCGGGATTGAAGAAGACAAGCCGCCGCCGGGAACACCTGCGGAGACGAAAGTACCGCTGCCGAATAGCGAAGGCAGCAGCACTCGGACATTGCCGATCAATCTGCCGACGGCGTTGCGGTTGGCGGGAGTCAATCCGCTGGATATAGCCCTGGCCAGCGAGCGGTTGCAGCAAGCCGAGGCCGAACTTCAGCGGGCGCAGGTGCTCTGGCTACCGACTATTTTCCTGGGTGCGGATTATTTTCGCCACGATGGCCGAATCCAGGATGTAGCCGGACACCTCTTCGATACCAGCAAGCAATCGCTGATGCTGGGAGCATCACCAGGAGTGCTCTTTGCGGTAACAGATGCGATCTATGCACCACTGGTAGCCCGGCAGGTAACGGCAGCCAGACAAAGCGAACTGCAGGCGGTGCGCAACGATGTGCTGCTGGAGGTGGCGGAAGCCTATTTCGCCGTGCAGCAGGCCCGGGGCGAGGTGCTCGGTCTGGCGGCGACTCTCCAGCGCACTGAGGAGCTGGGCAAGCGGGTGGACAGACTGGTCGAGGCTGGTCTTGTCCCGGGTCTGGAACGCAGCCGCGTCACCGCTGAGATCGCCCGGCGACGCCAGGCTCTGGAAAACGCCTACGAACGCTGGAAAGTCGCCAGTGCCGAATTGAACCGCATTCTCCGGCTGGAAGCCACTGCTCTCGTCGTCCCGCTGGAACCGCCACATTGGCGAATCGAGCTCGTCGAGCCGAACCGCGGTCTCGACGATCTGGCCGCTGTCGCTTTGCGAAACCGACCGGAACTGGCGTCGCAGCGCGCTCTGGTCGAAGCCACGCTGACACAGGTACGGCAAGAACGGTGGCGACCCTTGCTTCCCACTGTGGTGATTCGCGGAGCGGCGACGAATCCCGGCGGTACGCTGGCCGGCGGATACTTCGGCGGAGGTCTCAATGACGACCTTGGGGCGTTCGGCTGGCGCAACTCTATTGACTTTCAGCTGCTGTGGCAGTTCCAAAACCTTGGTCTGGGCAATGATGCGGTGGTGCGGCAGCAGGAAGCGGTGCATCAACAAGCCCTGCTCCAATTCTTTCGCCTGCGCGATCGGATTCTCGCCCAGGTAGTTCAGGCACACGCCCAGCTGCAAAGTGCCCTGCGACGCGTTCGACTCGCCGAAGAGGAACTCAAGCAAGCACTGGCCACCGTACAAATCAGCCTGGAAGGAATCCAGCAAACTAAAGCGATCGGCGGGGTGCCTATTCTGGTCATCCGTCCGCAGGAAGTAGTCGCGGCCATCGGGCAACTGGACCAGGCCTATCGCGACTATTATGCCGCCGTGGCCGACATTAATCGTGCCCAATTTCGCCTCTATCACGCGTTGGGTCAGCCGGCTCAGCTCCTGATCGAGTCTGCGGTTCGTTCGGAAAAGCCCAGGTCCGAAGCGCCGGCCCACGATCAACCCGCAAAGCCCCAACCGTAATAATCCTGCCCTGTGTCGGGTTGTTGCCCCGGGTACTGCGGGACTGGCCTCGGCTATCACAGACGCTTCCCGCACAGGTCTGTGGTGGTCGCGGACTTGGTCCCCAACAAGCAGAACCGCCGAAATCTGTGTCCGTCTCCGGTGTTGTTTTGCCAGAGGCAGAGTTATCTTCTCACCGACGCGACATGCCGTGCCTTTACCGGCGGTGAGGAAGTTTTCGCACTATAATGAACACGACTGCCGGATTTAGTGTCGATCTACCACGGGTGAACTTTGGTGCCGAGACCTGTGTAAAGAACTGCAAAGCCCGCCGCACTGACCAGCAACCTGCGATCGTTCAGGAGTGTGCTTTGATGAATCCCCTGGAATTTGCCCTGCGCCGACCCATTACGATCCTGGTAATGATGACGGGATTGGTCGGCGCCGGTTGGCTCGCCTACAACCGGATGAGAGTGGACATCTTCCCCTCGCTCAACCTCCCCGTCATCTACGTCTGCCAACCCTACGGCGGCATGGACCCGTTGCAGATGGAGGGGCTGCTCACCAACTATTACGAATACCACTTCCTGTACATCAACGGCATTCACCACGTTGAGTCGAAGAATGTGCAGGGCGTGGCGATCATGAAGTTGTTTTTCCATCCCGGCACGGACATGGCACAGGCTATGGCCGAGACAGTGGTACAGGTCAATCGTTCGCGTGCGTTCATGCCTCCGGGCGCGGTACCGCCATTCGTCATGCGCTTCGATACGGGGAGCCTGCCGGTCGGCTATCTGGTGTTATCCAGCGATCGCCTGCCGATTGAGGAGATTCAAGATAAAGCGCTGTTCCGGGTACGGCCGATGTTTGCGTCTATTCCAGGCGTATCGGCTCCACCGCCATTCGGGGGCAGTGCACGCACCATTGTCATTCACGCCGATCCGGATCGGCTGCGCAGTTACAATCTGTCGGCCGACGACGTGGTGCACGCCCTGATGACCGGCAACACCATCAGTCCCTCTGGCAACATTCGCACCGCGACCAGCATGCCGCTGGTTCCGGCCAACACCATGGTGCTCCGCCCGCAGGAACTTGGGGACATCGCGATTCGTCCGGGAGTGTTCCTGCGCGATGTCGCCCCGCGGATTGAAGACGCCGGCGACATCGTGACCGGTTACGCGCTGGTGAACGGCCGGCGAGCAGTGTACCTGCCGGTGACCAAACGAGCCGATGCCAGCACGCTCGCCGTCGTCAACGCTGTCAAAGCCGAACTCCCTCGCATGCAGAGTGTTCTGGATGCTGTCACGCCTCAACCGGGCGACATCCGGGTGCGCTTCGAATTCGACCAATCGCCCCTGGTCACCAATGCCTTGCGGGGCCTGGCTTTCGAAAGTTTGCTGGCGGCCGGACTGGTCGGGCTGATGGTGCTGGTCTTCCTGCGCGACTGGCGCAGCGTGCTGGTGGTGATCTTCAACATCCCCCTGGCGTTGGTTGCCGCACTGATTGCCCTGGCACTTTCGGGGCAGACCATCAACCTTATGACCCTGGGCGGCCTGGCACTGGCCGTGGGTATTCTCGTGGATGAAGCAACTGTCGCTGTCGAGAATATCCATCGTCAGCTGGAAACCACCGATTCGGTGGCGCTGGCAGTTTGGCGGGGCGTGCACGAGACGCAAGTACCTCGGCTGCTGGCCATGCTTTGCGTCCTCGCCGTGTTCATTCCCGCCTTGTTCATGCGTGGCGTGGCCCAGGCCTTATTCATTCCCCTGGCGCTGGCGGTAGGCTTCGCCATGATCGCCAGCTACATTCTTTCCAGCACATTTGTTCCGGTGCTGTCGGTGTGGCTGCTGAAGAAAAACAGTAAGCATCCCGGGCCGCACACCGCGGGGGATTCGCACCCTTTGCCGTCGGATCCGGTTTTCGTTCGCGGTCTGGATCACATCCTGGGCTGGTTGCTGCGCTGGCGCAAAGCGCTAATCAGCGGATATGCGCTGGTAGCTGTGGTCGGGACGATTGCGCTGGGCAGCATTCTAGGAATGGAAATATTCCCGCCGGTGGATGCCGGGCAATTGCAATTCCGCCTCCGCGCTCCCCCGGGCACCCGTATCGAGGAAACCGAAGCGCTGGCGTGCGAAGCACTGCGGTTCATCGCCCAGGAAGTTGGACCCGACAATGTGACCATGTCTCTCGGTTACGTTGGAGCCATTCCGTCAACCTATCCGATCAATGCCATCTATCAGTGGATGGGCGGGCCGGAGGAAGCAGTCTTGCGAATGGCCTTCCGGCGTGGGGTATTCCGCATGGAAGAACTGAAAGAGCGGCTACGGCAAAAATTGCCTGAGCATTTGCGCTGGTGGACGGCCCAGCGATGGGTCGCTGCCGGCGAAGACCCGCAGGAAGTCGAAACGCGTTTGCGGCAACTTTCACTGGCATTTGAGCCGGCCGACTTAATCAGCGAGGTGATGAGCCTGGGTTCGCCGGCGCCGATCGAAGTCGCCGTCAGCGGACCGAAGCTGGACGACCTGCGTGCCTACGCGGAAAAGCTCCATGCTCAGCTGAGCAAAATCGCATCGCTGCGCGACCTGCGTTTCGCCCAGTCCCTCGAATATCCGACCGTTGAGGTGGTGATTGACCGACAAAAATCGGGCATGACCGGTGTCAGCGTGCAGGAGATCGCCCGATCTTTGGTAGCCGCTACTTCTTCGAGTCGGTTTCTGGTGCCGAATTTCTGGCGTGATCCGACCAGCGGCATCGGTTATCAGGTGCAGGTAGAAATTCCCCAGGCGCTGATGCGCTCCCCCAAGGATGTCGAACTGGTCCCGGTGAAAGGCAGCGGAGACGAGTCGCCCCTGCACGACACGGGAAGCTCACATCCCCTGTTGCTGCGTGATGTGGCCGAGGTTCGACCCGCGACCATGCCCGGCGAGGTGGACCGTTACAACATGCGTCGGCTGATCAGCCTGACTGCCAATATCGCGGGGGAGGACCTGGGACGTGTCCGGCAAAAAGTGTTGCGCGCCCTGGCCGCTGCCGGTAAGCCGCCCGAAGGCGTGCAGGTAGATGTTCGCGGCCAGCTGGTGCCGATGCAGGAACTCTTCGAAGGGCTGGGCTTTGGTTTGTTCGTAGCCGTGGTGGTCATCCTGCTTCTTTTGACCGGCTACTTCCAGTCGCTGCGGCTGGCGTTGACAGCGCTGGCCGTGCTGCCGGCCGTGTTATTCGGCGTGGTGCTGGCACTGCTGCTCACCCGCACCACACTGAACATCCAGTCGTTCATCGGGGCGATCATGGCGATTGGCGTGGCAGTGGCCAACGCGATCCTGCTGGTGGCTTTTGCTGAACAATATCGCCGCCAGGGGCACTCCGCCGAGGAGGCCGGACAACTCGGTGCTCGCAGCCGCATCCGCGCCATCGCCATGACCAGTCTCGCCATGATCGCGGGTATGCTTCCCATGGCCCTGGGTGGGAGCGAAGGCGGCGAGCAGACGGCCCCGCTGGGCCGAGCCGTCATCGGCGGACTGCTGGCCTCGTTGATTACCGCCTTGCTGGTGTTGCCGACTATTTTCGCGGTACTCATGAAGGGCGCGAGTACGGTCTCCCCTTCACTGTCGCCCACCGATCCTGCAAGTCGCTATTATGCACCAATAGACCGTCTGCAAGGAGCCATGGATGATGCTGCTGCGAACCAGACGAATCTGGCCGCGGTTAGTGGTACTGCTGGCCATTAGCTACCTGGCTAGCGGTTGCCACCGCAGCACGGCCGAACCCACTCCTCAGGATACCTCGCCAAGGGATGCCAGCGTCCCCGTGATCTCTCCGCAGCGACGCAGCCTGGAAATTACCGTCGAACAACCGGGCAGCATCTACCCCTACGAGGAGACCTACCTGTTTGCTCGCGTGGCAGGCTATGTCAAACAGGTGCACGCGGACATTGGCCAGAGGGTGCATGCCGGGCAAGTGCTGGCGGAAATTGATGTGCCGGACCTGCTGGCCGAGGCCAACCACAAGCGGGCCCTGCTCCGTCAGACGGAGGCCGAAGCCGAGCAGGCACGTAAAGCGGTAGCCGCTGCCGAGGCCAATATAGTGGTCGCCGAAGGAGCGGTTTTGCAGGCCCGCGCCACATTGCAACGCTGGCAAACGGAACACCGGCGTGTTACCCGACTGGTACAAAGCGGCAGCCTGGACGCCCAGACCCGCGATGAAATCAACAACCAGCTCCAAGCTGCCGAGGCACAATTGCTCGCCAGCGAGGCAGCCGTTCGCAAAGCCAAAGCGGATCACCAAAAGGCCCAGGCCGAGCTCGCAACAGCACTGGCACGCGTAGCCGTGACTCAGGCCGAAGTGCGTCGGCTGGAGACTTTGCTCGGTTTTGCCGCCATTCAGTCGCCGTTCGACGGCATCGTCACCCGCCGGCAGGTCAACACCGGGGATTTCGTTCAGCCGAATCAGAACGCCAACCGCTGGCTGTTCAGCGTGGCCCGGCTGGACCCGGTACGCGTGGCGATCTACGTTCCGGAAACCGAGGCGGCCCTGGTACACGAGAAGACACCGGTCGTCCTGTGGATCAAAGCCGCCCAGAACGAACCCATCCACGCCACGGTCAGTCGCATTTCCTGGTCCCTGGAGCCGGGGCCACGCACGCTGCGAGCGGAAGTGGATTTGCCGAATCCCGACGGACGATTCCGCCCGGGCATGTACGTCTCAGCGCAGCTGCGCCCACGCACACCGGAAGTGCTCACGCTGCCACGTTCCGCGTTGATTCTGCGAGGCAGGGAAACCGCCTGTTTCCTGGTTCAGAGCCAGCGCGCTGTCCGTGTCGCTGTTCGCACCGGTCGCAGTGATGGCCAGTACGTCGAGGTGCTGCAATGGCAGCCGCCGGGTGGCGATGACAAATGGGTCAACTTCACCGGCCAGGAGCTGGTGGCGGCTTCGACGACCGGTCTGTCTGATGGCCAGCCGGTGCAGCTCGCTTCTGCGCGATAGACCGGCACCGGAACCTCAGTCGCTTCACCAGAACTCGATTGCCCTGGCGCGGCAACTGCCCGGTTTGCAATCAACCATCGTCATCGCGGGGCACAGTTGCGCTGCACGGGCATTCGCTCATCGCAGCCGCAAATGGTCTCTAGTTAGCAAGAATGCGCAGGGTGTGCGCTTCACCGTTGACTGCCACGACACTGGCGTTCCTGGTCGGTTTAGCGATGGTGCAGGAGGTGTGCTCTTCACCTGGCCTCGACACACCTGTACGGGTGCGAAAAACGGAAAACCAACCATCTGACCGACTCAGAAACCGCCACTCTGGCCCGTTCGCCACCGTGGGTTGTTGACGCTTGCCGCTCCCTGGCGCATTTGCCGGTGCCCCAACCCGCGACCGTTCCTTAACCGCCGACCGTGGGTTTATCAGGAAGTTCGGCGGCGAGGGTGCCGCGCATGGTCAGCGACAGCAGCAGGGCCAGCAGCAACAGAGCAGCGGCGGCGTAGTACGGAAGCTGATGCGAACCGTGTTTCGGGCCGTATAAAGAATTGCCCAGCACCGGGCCGAGGATGCGGCTCAGCGAGGCCGCCGATTGATTCACGCCCAGTATCTGCCCCTGGCGATCGGCAGGAGCATTGCGCGAAACCAGCGATTGCAGCGAAGGCGTGCAAAATGCAAATCCACTCACCGCCAGCGCCAGGGCGAGCAGGGTGATGACCAGCGACGTACCAGCCTGCCACCAGACCATGACCAGCAGAGCCGTTATCAGCAGCCCGATGCCCGCACGCACCATCGTAACCTCTCCGATCCGCGACACCAGCGGCCGAACTATCAGCCCCTGCACGAGCATGAGAATCACACCGACATAGGCAAAAAGCAGGCAAATCCGCGTTTGCCGACTGGTCAACGAAACGCCCAGCAGCACCGGCCCGGTAGCGGTATGGGTATCAGCAAAAATTTCGTCCTGAGCATAGCGAGCCAGGATGGATTCGAAGCTGGCAAACGCCAGGGTTACCAGAAAGAACACGGCAATTGGCAGGGCAGTCGTTTGGCGCGACAGGGCAATTCGCCATCCTTCGGCAGGCCACCAGCTCCGCGCTGCCGACACTCCTTCCCGCCTAGTCTCCGGTAACAGGAACCAGGCCAGGAGCAGTGCGGCGAACGAAAGCATGGCGGCCAATAAGCCCGGAACAACGCTCGGCTCGTCCCCTTCGCGGGCCAGCGAAATCGCTCCGAGCACGGGCCCGATGGTGAAACCGATGCCAAACGCCATGCCCACTAGAGCCATGCCAGCTGCACGTTGCTCTGAAGGAGTGCAATCGGCAATCACCGCCTGGGCTGTGCCGATGGTCGCCCCGCAGATCCCCGCTCCAATCCGTGCTACAAAGAGCAGCACCACGCTTTTCCACGCCGAGGCCAGCGCAAACAGAGAGTAAAACACGACCGAACCCAGCAAACCAATCAGCAGGACCGGCCGGCGACCTATCCGATCCGAGAGCCGTCCCCACAACGGGGCAAACAAAAATTGCATCGTGGAGAACGACGCCATCAGTAGCCCGATCAGCACATTGCGCGTCAGCGTGTCGAACAGCGGAAAAATACGGTCGGCGTAAACCGGCAACAACGGTAACACCAGACCAAACCCCAGCAGGTCAATGGCCACGGTGACGAAAGCCACCAGCATGGGGCCGCGTGTTTTTCCTGGCATTGCCAATCCTCAGTCCGTTTCGATGATCCCGCCCGGCAGCGCTTGCCTTCGCGCAGCACGTCTTCTGATAAGACCGATGAACAGTTAGAATATACCGGCAAGGGGCAACCTGCACTGGCACGAAACCCAACTGACTTGCGATCTTACTTATAGCGAAGCTGTCCTGGTGAACGAAGAGCCGGCGATTGGATTGATTTCTGGCGGTCTGGCTTGCCGCGATCCCGGCTGCTGGGCCGGCAAGGCATTATCCCGCTGATGCTTCTTTTTGACACTCGAGGCCAACACGCATGCCTGCGGTAACGTTTCAGGTGATAGACGGTGTAGATAAAGGGCGGATTTTCCGCGATATTCCCACGCCGTTTACCATCGGTCGGGAAGAAGGGAATCGCATCTGCCTGAACGACGAACGGGTCAGCCGGTTTCACCTGAAAGTTTTCCACGACCAGGACGACATCGTGATTGTGGACATGAACAGCACCAACGGGACAACGGTCAACGGCAAGCCGGTGACCGTGTGCCGATTGCAGGTGGGCGACTGCATTCGCATCGGCCGAACGTCGCTGCTTTACGGTTCGCCGGCAGAGATTCACCGGTTGCTGCAACAAATTCGGGGTGAGCCTGTTTCCGCTGCCTCGCCCGCAAGTCATGCCGAGCAGACGCCGCTTGTGCCAGCAGACCAGATTCCGGAGGAGCCAGCCGAATTTTCGCTGGAACCCGACCAGGCTGTCCATCTGGCTCGATTGCTCACGGACCGCCCCGATTCTCCGCCGCCACCACCGCGCCGGCTCACGGCATCGCAGCTGGCCAGGATTGTTGGTTTCCTGGAACTGATACACGAACGTTTGGCGCGATGCAGCCGGGAAGGCGTGCGCGATTCCGACCAGCCCTGGGTGCGCTTGCCTGTGCATATCTGGCATGAGCTGCTCGACCTGCAAATGCTGGTGGCTCGTTACTGTCGCAGCCTCACCGAACCGGAAGATTGGGAACAACTGTCCTGAACGCCGTTTTCGGTACCCTGGGCAAAATCGGTAAAAAGGATGTTTTTTTCTTGACTTGCGCTATTTGCTTTTGTAAACTCTAGTGAGCAGCCCGCAGAGCCAGGTTCGCTCTGCACCGGTGAATGCCGGTAGTGGCTGCGGGAACCGACAAGCCCCAAACTGCCCTCACGTGGCCGAGCCGCTTAGCAGACCCCGTGTCGTTCTGCGAAAGCGTCGGCCCTGAATTACCCGCTTCGGTCAAGCGGTCGAGGGCGCTGAGGGCCAATCTCATGGCGAGCTTATCCACGCCGCGATGGCGCTGCGCCCCGTGTGCGCGAGCAAGCTGTTGCTATCGGGCCGACCCCAGGCCCGGGTGGGTCTTTCCCCTCTACCCACCTCGACTCGCCTATCGTCGGGTTATGCGGGCAAGGAAGTTTCGCCTGCTGGAGCAGGGCCAGCCATCAGTCTTCTCCCCGCAACAGCCGCGAGGTGATGGTGCATGCCCCAGCATCGCTACGCTCTGATTGCGGACCATCCGCAGCTGATTGAGACGGCCCGCTGGGAATTGAGACGACTGGCCGGTTCCAGCTCCCGGTTTTCCGAAACGGTGGAGGGAGGGTCTGCGTCTCGCTCGGCCGTGATGCCGGAGAACTGGCCTGTGGTGAGCTGGAATGCTGCCAGTTCGTTGCTGCAGGCTTGGCAGGCCAGTCTGGTGCTCGGTATCGCTGACCCCGCCGAAATCCCACTCGCCCACCGACTGGTCCAGGAGATCACCCTGCGGCGATTGCCGTTTGTCGTGGTCGCGCTCGTGGCCGAGTCTTGCTGGTCGGAGGTGCAGGAGTGGGCACGGTACGGGTTGCGGCTCTTGCTCTGGCCCCGGGATCTGGCCGGCCTGACACCAGCATTGCGCCGCCACCGCGAGCATCCCCGCGAACTGGAACTGGCACGTTTTCCCGAAGGTACACTCGAACAGCAAATCGCTTTGCGACTGGTTCCTTACACCCCTTCGCTACTTCCTCTGGTCGAGAAACTGGCGCTGGCAGCCCGGCACGATGTCACGGTTCTGCTGACCGGTGAAACGGGCACCGGGAAAACTTACCTGGCGCGGCTGATCCACGAATTTTCCTCTCGTGCCAAGGAACGTTTCCTCCATGTGCCGTGCGGCGCCCTGGCTCCAAATCTGATCGAAAGCGAACTGTTCGGCCACGTCCGAGGTGCCTTCACCGGAGCTGACCGCAACCGTCCCGGCAAATTCGCAGCTGCCGGGCATGGCACACTTCTGCTCGACGAAATTGACGCTTTGCCCTTGGAACAGCAGGCCAATTTACTCCGCGTGGTCGAAACCGGTGAATATGAGCCGGTCGGCAGCAACGAAACTCACAAGACCACTTGCCGACTCATTGTGGCCAGCAATCGCAATCTCGCCGAGGAAGTTCGCCGCGGTCGGTTCCGCGAAGACCTGTATTATCGGCTCAACGTGATGTCGTTCCATCTGCCGCCTTTGCGTGAACGTCCGGAAGATATTGAGCCGCTGGTGCGAAACATGGCGGCCCGCTTTTGCGCCCGCTTCCACAAAGAGCTGTTCGACGTGAGCTCGGAAGCCCTGAGCATTCTCGAGACCTACCACTGGCCGGGCAACGTCCGCGAACTGGAAAATGCCATTCAGCATGCCGTGCTGGTCAGTCGCGGTCCGCTGCTGTTGCCGGAACATTTGCCCGACTCGGTTCGCCAGCACGCCGAACAGCACAGCAACGGCAACCAGCTCCAGGAAAGCCGCGATGGCCTGAGCTACAACCGCGAGTTGCTGGAACGCACCATCATTTTGCGGGCCCTTTCGCAGCATGGTTTCAGCCGTACCCGCGCTGCCCACGAACTGGGTATCAGCCGCGTGACGTTGTATAAGAAGATGAAAAAGTACGGCCTGCTTCCTCGCACCAGCCACGAGTAAACGCTGCGACCGTGGGCGGCCCCCGGGAGGTGCAGCTATTGACAGATATCTGCTTCCTCGCTCCAGCCACGAGTAAACGCTGCGTCCGTGGGCGGCCCCGGGAGGTACAGCTATGACAGATATCTGCTTCCTCGCTCCAGCTACGAGTAAACACTGCGTCACCACCGGACGGGGCTGACCGCTTGTCTATCCCTAAGCTGCTTGCTCGCACCAGCCACGCGTGCGAATTCGATACGTTCACCACGGCTGGGTTACGCCCCCCGCTCCTGGTCGGGAATGCGAGCGCTGCGCGAATTATGCGTATTCCAGCTGCAAATTCGACCGGAACATCGCTGCGTCCGGGAACGCGCCCACCACACATGCGTATTCCATCTGCGGATTCGTTACGTTCACCACGGGGGGCTTACGCCCCCCGCTCCTG
>JBEPZY010000005.1:0-337159 GCA_041640595.1 Gemmatales bacterium
CAGCCCGATCAAAGCCGTCACACCCAGCAACATGCCCACACCACCGAGCAGGTTCCACGCCTGACCGGCACAATACTGGCTCAATGATTCCTGATCCCAGGGATGAAGTTGGCAGCTTTCCACGGCCTCGCTCAACCCGTGCAGCAACTGTCCGGCCAGAGACGGGGCAAGATAGACCAGCACCAGCACGCCAGCCAGAAGCAGGACCGCCGCTGTCAGTTCCTGGCTGACAGCAACCTGGCCTTCTTCGCGCGCCCGCTGGCGGCGACGTTCAGTTGGTGGTTCCGTCCGCGAATCGAGCCATTCATCGGCCATAATGCGCCAGCCATCTGCTGGTGTTTTGCAGCATCTGCACCAGGCCCGCTACCAGCACCGGCCAGAACACGTACAGCCCAACCAGTCCGCCCAACACCCGCACGACAAATCCCAGCGAAAACAGGTTCAATGTCGGAGCCGCCCGGGCCAGCAAACCCAGACCTATTCCCAGCAAAAACAAACAGGCCGTGATCGGTAACGCCAGTTGCAGGCCACTGTGCAACACCAGCCGAGTAGCAGTTTGCCAGTCCGTTCCCGGCCAGAAGGAAAGCTCACCGATCGGCCAGCTGGCCCACGCGGCGTGGATCATCGCCAGCAAAACATGGTGCCCATCCATCCCGAAAAACAACACCAGTGCCGCCAGTTCCAGGGCCTGGCCCAGCAACGAAGCAGGCGTATCGCTGGCCGGCTGGCTTACCGATGCAAACCCCAGCATCATTTCCTGCGCAATAAATTCACCGGCGATCCGGGCAGGAACCAGCACTAACCGCATCGCCAGCGCCAGCCCTAATCCGACCAGCGTTTCGCGCCCCACCAGAAGCAGCCATAAACCGAAACTCGTTGCTGCTTGCTGTATCAGTTCCCCGCCGCGTGGATCGACCGGGAAATCCCACCAGAGCACTGCCAGGCAAAGTGCTACCGCTACACGCAACGATCGCGGCAATTGCGAACCTCCGAAAAACGGAGTCAGCCCGACGATCACCGCCAGCCGGCTCAGCCGCAGACTCAACTGCACCACCAGCGCTTCCATGCGGCCAGACTCCCAGGACCTCCTTCGGTATCAGCGTACCACCTGGGCGAGTTGTGCAAGCATTCGCTCGGTGAAATGCCCGGCCAGCTGCATAGCCCACGGCATGGTCCAAATCAGCACCAGAGCAACCACCAGAAGTTTCGGCACAAGCGACAGCGTCTGATCCTGTAAAGCGGTCATCGCCTGCAACAGACTCACCACCAGCCCCACCAGCAGCGAGGCGGCCAGGGCTGGCCCCGATAGCAACAGGGCCGTCCATAGTAAATCCCGTCCCCATTCCAGTACCTGTACGGCGTCCATAGCTCAGTCCGTTGGGCAAAGCGTTGCCGGCCGGGTTTCTGTCTGGCTCCGCGAGATGGCAGACCAAAGCCTGCCCGGGCTGGTGTCCCTGTTTGCTTAGCCGAAGCTCAGGCTCAATGCCCGAGCTACCAGTTGCCAGCCATCCGCCAGCACAAAAAGCAGCAGCTTGAACGGTGCGGAAATGATCACCGGCGGCATCATGACCATCCCCATGCCGGTCAACACGCTGGCCACCACCAGGTCCACCAGCAGGAATGGTAAATAAATCAGAAATCCCATTCCGAATGCCGTCTTCAATTCGCTGATCACGAAAGCCGGTATCAGCACGCGAAACGGTGTATCTTTCGGCTCCTGCGGATCAGGCAGACCCGCCAGGTGCAGGAATAGCGCCAGGTCCTGCCGACGGGTTTGCCGCAACAAAAATTCCCGCAAAATAGCAGCAGCTTTTTGCCCAGCCGTCAGCCCATCCAGTTCGTTTGCCAGATATGGTCGGATTGCCTCGGTCTCCATCCTGTCCCAGACCGGAGCCATCACGTACAGCGTCAGAAACAAAGCCAGTCCGATGAGCACGATATTGGGCGGAATGTCCTGAGCGGTTACGGCTCGCCGCACGAAAGCCAGCACGATTATGATCCGCGTAAACGCCGTCGTGCACACCAGCGCTGCCGGTACCAGCGTCAATGCACCGAGGAATAAAGCCACCTGGACCGGTGTCGGCAGAGCTTGCCAGAGCCCGCTCTGTTCCACCTGCTGCCACCATTCCAGCCCCGGCTCCATATTGTGCGTCTCCTTTCACAAACCACCGGGCGAAAATCTTCGGTAAAGCCCATCGGCGAGGACGGCACATCGGCATGTCCGCTTACTGGTCGCCTTCCCCGACCATAGCTGCGATGGCCGCCTTGCGACCTGGCCGGGAATTGTTTTCAGCGGTCGCATCAACCGATTCGTCGAGCCAGTCGGCGAAACGCATCGGTAAAAGGACCAGGCCGCTGATGCCGCGATTATCCACCGCCACCAGCACCTGTTCTCGTCCGATCTGCACCAGCAGCAACCGATTCCGCGAGCCGAGCGCCAGTTCGCCCAGGATTTGCCAGGACACGTTTGCATGTCCGGCCAGGGTGCGATTTGTCCAGACCCAACGCATCAAGACCAGAAAAATCACCAGCAGCACCAGCACCACCGCCGTTGCCAGTGCCACACGCCCCAGCGGTGCATATACCTCGGTAGCATCCGGCCAGGGAGACGGCATGGAAAACGGAGCGTCGTTTTGCCCGCGCACGGCTGGCGCCGACTCGGCTGGAGTGGGTTCACTTCCTGGTCGTGCCGGTTTTTCCTCTGCCCTGGCTGCCGGTGCTGCCGCAGAGGTTTCACCCGACGATAACCGACTGGGCAACCAGTACCCGGCCAGCACAGCCGATACGCCGACTAATCCCAAAAGCCACAGATTTCCCGACCAGCGACGACCAGCAGTCACCCCTGGCGGTGCCGACATGCTCCGCTCCCCAGTCTGGCAGGTTCCTTCCTGACGCTAACCATCGGCGCAATCGCGGTAAAACTTGAGGGATTTGCTGAGCGTACCGCGCAGGCCGACCGTAACGCCTCCGGACGAAATATCGCCGGACCCATCGCAAAGAAATTCGCTGACCGTATCGTGCGGGGTACTGGGGCGGGTTGCTTGCCGGTTGTTGCGGGCGGGGCTAGTTTAGCGGTGACCGACGCTGCCGCACCGGAGGCTCAAACCATGACCGATTTTCGGCTGACACCACAACAGCTCGCCCAGTATCAGCAGGACGGATTTATCATAGTGCCGCAGCTTTTCGAGCCGGAGGAGATCGACCTGCTTCGCCAGGTAGCCGAGGCGGATCACGCACTGGCCGAACTGGCGGCCACACGCAAAGACGGACACGGTGGCGCTATTCGCCTGCGCGTGGAAAACGAACTCGGCGACGACATCTACAGCGCTTTCGTCCGCTGTCATCGCATTGTCAATGTAATGGAACAAATACTCGGTGGTGAGGTCTATCACTACCACCACAAGATGATTCTCAAGGAAGCCCATACGGGCGGGGCATGGGAATGGCACCAGGATTACGGCTACTGGTATCAGTTTGGCTGTCTGTATCCGCTCCTGGCCAGTTGCATGATTGCCGTGGACCGTGCGACGCGTGAAAACGGTTGCCTGCAGGTTTTGCGGGGTTCTCATCACATTGGCCGCATTGACCACATCCGTATCGGCGATCAGTGGGGCGCGGATCCGGAACGTGTCGAGGTGGCCAAGCAGCGCCACGAACTGGTCTATTGCGAACTGGAACCGGGCTCGGCCATCTTTTTCCACTGCAATCTCCTTCACTGTTCCGAGCCGAACACCAGTCCCTATCGTCGCTGGGCTTTCATTTGCTGTTACAATGCCGCCCGCAACGATCCGTACAAAGAATCGCGGCATCCGCGCTACAGCTATCTGGAAAAATGGCCGGATGGCCGCATCCGCGAGATTGGCCGTCGGCAACTGGCCCAACTGCGACCGCAACTGACGCAAACGTAAACGGGTGGACCAGTGGGTGTGAGCCTGCCGTAGTTCTGGAACCGTATTTGCAACGGCGCACGCATATTGGTCCGAAGAACTTTCGCCAAACGTTTAGAGGGTGTCATCGTGTGCGACCAGGAGCGGCGGGCGTGAGCCAGCTGTGGTGCCGGGACGCGAATGTGCGGGGCGAAGCGTAATCAGTCCGCAAAAACCGATCGCCGATGCAAGCGCGAATGCGACCCACAGCGGGCTCACGCCCGCCGCTCTTGATTCGGTAGTCGGTGTTCGCCGAACATCGTTCGCTGCGCCGTGCGAGCGCGATCAGTTACCGACCCACTTGTATGTCCGCCAGTCGCCGAACATTGTCCAATTTTTACGGCACAGCGTTCGTATCGCACACCACGGCGGGCTGACGCCCGCCGCTCTTGGGAACGTGCGTTTGTACAGCGCGAATATCGTTTTTCACAGCGAACGGACGCCGTGCACTAGGAGCGGCTGGCGTAAGCCAGCCGTGGTACGCGAATGCACTCCGTCGGCGAAAGACGCTTGCATGTGGAGGTGCGTCACCGACGCACGGCGGGCTGACACCCGCCGCTCTTGATTCGGCAGTCGGTGTTCGCCGAACATTGTTCGCTGCGCCGTGCAAGCGCGACCGGTTACCGACCCACGGCGGGCTGACGTTCGCCGCTCTTGGAGACGTGCGTTTGTACAGCGGGAATATCGTTTTTCACAGGGAACGAACGTCGTGCGACCAGGAGCGGCTGGCGTGAGCCAGCCGTGGTGCTAGGAGGCGAATGTGCGGGGCGAAACGTAATCAGTCCGCAAAAACCGATTGCCGATGCAAGCGCGAATGCGACCCACAGCGGGCTGACACCCGCCGCTCTTGGAAACGTGCGTTTGTACAGCGGGAATGTCGTTTTTCACAGCGAACGGACGACGTGCACCAGGAGCGGCTGGCGTAAGCCAGCCGTGGTGCATTTACCGCTAATGCAGATGCAGTACGTCCATTAATCGGTGGGTCATCCGCGAGAATGAACCTTCGCTAGCGGTGATTCGGTTGTTGTACCACGGCGGGCTGACACCCGCCGCTCTTGTCTCCGCGCGATGTCAGGCTTGGCTGCCGTTACGGAATGATCTTGTTCAGGGGATATTCGACGATGCCGCAACCCCCGGATTCCTTGAGTTTGGGCACCAGGGTTCGCACCAGGCTTTCGTCAATGATGGTGTTGACCGCATACCAGTCGGGATCAGATAGGGAAGAAACGGTCGGCTTCTGCAGGGCAGGGAGCAAGGCGAGCACGGCCTGGAGGTGATTCTTGTGAACATTGAGCATGAGTCCGACTTTCCCCTCGGCCTGCATAGCTCCTTTGAGCATGAGCAGGATGTCTTCCATTTTGCGACGTTTCCAGGGATCCCTGGCCGCTTCCGGATTGGCGATGAAGCGGGTGGTGCTCTGCAGAACCTCGGCGACGATACGTAAATTGTTGGCGCGGAGGGAACTGCCGGTCTCGGTCACTTCGACAATGGCATCGGCCAGACGGGGCGGCTTGACCTCGGTGGCACCCCAGCTGAATTCGACGATGGCTTCCACACCATGCTGCGCCAGCCAGCGGCGGGTCAAATTCACCACCTCCGTAGCGATACGCTTGCCCTGGAGGTCTTTGACCGACTGAATCGGCGAATCGTTGGGCACCGCCAGCACCCAGCGGACAGGCCGACGACTGATTTTGCTATACACAAGCTCGGCTAACTCCACGACTTTCGCGTCCTGCTCGACAATCCAGTCGTAACCGGTCAAGCCGCAATCCAGCACGCCGTCCTGCACGTAGCGAGCCATTTCCTGGGCACGCAGCAACGTGCACTGAATCTCCGGATCGTCTATGCTGGGATAATAACTGCGGCTGGCGAAGGTAATGTTGTAGCCGGCCTTGCGGAAAAGCTCAGCCGTCGCTTCCTGTAAGCTGCCTGCTGGCAATCCCAGTTTGAGAATGCGTTCGGTCATAGTTACTCCGTCTCGGTTCGTGGTTTTGTTACCAGGAGCGAATGCCAGCCGGCGGAGAAATGGATTACCGGCTTGGCTGTAAATCAGCCTGGGACGTTTCCGGGCAGTTGAGCAAATCGCGGCTCGCCCTCGCTTGCCGATGGCCATCTGCACCGGCGAAGCGGTCGTTGCCGCTCGACCGATCAGCTATCATTGTAGCAGCGGAAGCACACGGTCAGGATCGGGCTTTAAGCCTGACGGCAGACGGCCCGGCAGCGAAAACGATCACTCCGGCGAGAATGCGGTCAGGCGGTGATACTGAACCTTTTCCGTAAACCGCAACGGTAGGTGCCAGGATGTCCAGACCGACTGCGGTAGCGCTGGTAACAGGCAGTGGGCGCAAACGGCTCGGCTGGGAAGTGGCCCGTGCCCTGGCCGAGCGTGGTTATGCTCTTGCCGTGCATTACCATCGCTCCGCCGAATCGGCCCGGGAAAATGTGGATTGGTTACGGCAGCGGGGCTACCGCGCCGAACTCTTCCAGGCAGACCTCCGCGAAGAAGAATCGGTTCGGACTCTGGTGGCCAGCGTGGTGCAAACGTTCGGTCGGCTCGATGTTCTGGTGAATGCCGCCGCCATCTGGGAAAGCCAGTCCCTGGAACAAACCACCGCAGCGGACCTGCGGCGACACTGGGAAACCAATGTGCTGGGCAGCTTTCTTTGTGCTCAGCAAGCTGGGCTGGTGATGGTGCAGCAAAACGAAGGGGGCTGCATTATCAATTTTGGTGATTGGGCCGCGGTGCGTCCTTATCGCGATTATGCAGCCTATTTCGTTTCCAAAGGAGCCATCCCGACCATGACGCGCGTGCTGGCAGTGGAGCTGGCACTGCGCAATCCACGGGTGCGGGTCAACGCGATTCTCCCCGGGCCGGTCATGGTTCCCGAAACTCTCACTCCCGAGGAACAGGCAGCCATTGCCCGGGCCACGCTGGTTCGCCGGCTCGGTGAACCACGCCATGTCGTTCAGGCCGTCCTCTTCTTTCTCGAAAACGATTTTCTGACGGGCGTTTGCCTGCGCGTGGATGGCGGACGCACCATTTTTGCTCCTGGGGAACAGGATATGCCGGAGGCATGAGCATTGGGGTTAAGGGTAAAATCGTCCGCTGCTCCAGGCCGCCAGCCACCACCGGCTGGTAACGGAAAAACCAGCCGCCAGTGGGGCCTTGTGCGCTGGGTGGCGGTGGTGCTGTGGCTGGTAGTGATCGTGATGATGACGCATACGCCGCCTGATTCGCCGCTGATGCGTCGGCTTCCGTATTACGCATACGGCGACAAGCTGGTGCATACGGGGCTGTATGGGTTGCTGGGCTGGCTGCTGTGGTACAGAAGGCAAGCACGGGGCTGGGAATTCCTGCTCGGTTTGCTGCTGGCCGCCGGCGATGAACTGACGCAGCCGTGGGTCGGTCGCCTGGCCGAGCTGGGCGACTGGCTCGCCGATGCGTTTGGACTGACCGCAGGCCTCGGACTTGCTTCGCTCCAGTTTCGCTGGCGACAGCATGTAGAAGAGTTGCGTTTCCCACCGTGCGGGAACGATGTCCGGGACACAGCCTCTGCTGGTGATCAGGGGGCGGGTGCGATTGGCTGTATCGGTGAGCGATCGGAGCAAAGCCGGCATGGCGGCAATCACACCAGCAGGCGCGAGATTGGCTGTGTGGGTGAGCAATTGGAGGGTAAGGATTTGCAGGGGAAGGACTGGCCCGGCCGGAGAGGATCACCATGACCGCCGCGGATTTGAATCGTGTTCGACAATGGCTGAAGGAAGCTCGCTTTGTTGTCGTGCTGACCGGTGCCGGTGTGTCTGCGGAAAGCGGTGTGCCGACTTATCGCGGGGCCGGAGGATTCTGGCAGGGAAGCGATTTTCGAGAACTGGCTTCGCTGGAAGGATTTCAACGCGACCCGAAAAAGGTCTGGGCCTGGTACAACGAACGGCGTCGGCAACTCAAGCAGGTCCGCCCGAATCCAGGGCATTATGCCCTGGCTGAACTGGAAAGGCGTCTTGGTGGGTTTGCTCTGATCACGCAGAACGTGGATCGCTTGCACCAGGCCGCTGGCAGTCGCAATGTGGTCGAATTGCACGGTAACATCTGGGAGGTTCGCTGCACGAGATGTGGGCGTGTCGAAGACCGGACAGGTATCGAACTGCCGGCGGAACCGCATTGTAGCCAGTGCGGTGCCTGGCTGCGACCGAACGTCGTCTGGTTTGGCGAAATGTTACCGGAGCATGCCTGGCAACGCGCGGAAAGCTGGACACGGCAGGCTGACCTATTCATGGTGATCGGTACCAGTGCGGAAGTGTGGCCAGCGGCTGGGTTAATTCACCTGGCCAGGCAAAGCGGAGCACGCATCGTCGAAATCAACCCGCATGAGACCGCTGCCAGTTCGCTGGCCGATGTGATACTGCGAGGCAAATCCGGTGAAATCCTGCCGCAGTTGCTCGACGCACCGCAACCCGGTTCCTCGGCTTCACCGGAACCAGCAGCGTCCGGGTAGCTTTCCTCGCCCTGGCCGTTATGATATGGTAAGGCAGAAAACCGGGCGTCCAGAACAGCACAGTGCGTCATAATCGCCAACGGCGAATAAAGCGGTCGCTTAGGGAGAACTATGGAAGCCAAGCAGCAAACATCGCCAGCTGGTTCGCCGTATCCCGATTTCCTGGCCGGGCTGCTGAGTTTTGCCGTGCCCGGATTAGGACAAATCTGGCAGGGCTGGCGCTGGCGTCGGTGGGGGCGGTTGATCAAAGGCGTGCTGCTGCTGTTGGTGCTGCACGGCATGTTCTTTTACGGTCAGGCTCTGGGGCACTGGAAAAACGTTTTCCTGCCGCAATATCAGCAGACGCTCGAGGAAAAATTCCGCCTTTTCAACTTCCCCTTACCGGATTGGCTGGCGAATGTCTGGTGGCGACCGGCGTATGCGGCCCAGTTCTGGATGGGGGTCAGTGCCTGGCCGGCTGTGTGGAATTACTGTTTCCCCGAAAGCCGCGTTTTCGCTCACTATCAACGTTCACCCGGAGCACTGCCGGGCAAGGCTACCCGCTGGGAGCGCGAGCAGCATATCAAAGAGTTTCACCGGGAGATCAACCAGTTGCAGTTACGCCCGGAGGTCGGGAAATACTGGGACGTTGGCCTGTTATACACCGTGCTGGCCGGCGTGCTCAATCTGCTGGTAATTTACGAAGCCTACGCCGGGCCTTTCGACGGCAGCGCTCGACGATCTGCCGCGACGAACACTTCCAGTGATGGCGGAAACTAGGGTTGGGAATCGGGAATTCGGCATGGGGATCGGAGATTGGGAATTACCACTGGGAACCGCGATGGGAAATCGGGTATTGGGGATCGAGATTGACGATGAGCGGAATGCGAGGCAGACCGGTGTTTGGTCGGTGCCCGTAATTTCTGGCCCTAAATTCTTGATTTTCGGTCTCTGAACGCGGAGGTACGGAATTCGAGGCAGGCATCATGGCCAACGCGACCATTTACTGGCATTTGCTGATCCTGTTAGTGCTGGTCAGCTGGGTCTATGCCGCGGTGCGCAGCGATGACTGGCGGGAAATCCTGTCGGGAACGCTGCGCTGGGCCATTTACATGGCGGTGATGTTTCTGGCGCCGGTTTTTCTAATTCTGTGGTTTCTCTCGGAAATAGCGCCGCACTGGTGGTAAAAGCAAGTTTTTGGGAAAAATTTTGCCAACCTTCGCGGCTTCTGGTGCGTATGATGGAAAGGAAGTTCCTGATTGGAGGCCGGAGACCCGTGGGTCGGACTACAGAGGAGGGGCAACTGATGGTAGCCAAGCGCCTCACCGTGGCCCAACGCAAGGAAATCTTCCGCGAACTGGTGGAAATTCAGGACTCTTTGCAGGATGTGCGCCGGTCGCGGCAGATTATTATGGAAAAACACCGCATCACCGATCACCAGCTGCGCAAGATCGAAGACGAGGGAATCCGCCGCCAGTGGCCGCCCCTCGATCAGGACAACTAATCAACGGTGTGGAATTTCCAGGGCAAAACGGTTCTGGTAACCGGGAGTTCGCGCGGCCTGGGTAAAACTCTCATCGAACAATTTGCCGAGGCCGGCGCTCAGTGCGTCATTAACTACTTCGCAGACCCCGACGGAAACAATCAGCGCGATGCCGAATCGCTGGCCGCGAGTCTGCACCAGCGCGGTTGCAGCGCTTTCGTTGTTCAGGCCGATGTTCGTCAAGCTCAGGCTGTTGCGAACATGATGCGGGAAATCGCGGGTAAGTTTGGCGGTCTCGACATCCTCGTCAACAATGCCGGTATCTGCCGCGACCGCACCGTCAAAAACATGACGCTGGACGACTGGCACAGCGTCGTGGAAACGAATTTGCACGGAACGTTTTATTGCTGCAAGTACGGCCTGGAAGTGTTGCGCGACGGTGGGCGGATTATCAACATCGCCTCCATTTCCGCCTGGGCATGTTTTCACGGTCAGGCGAATTACGCCGCTGCCAAGGCAGGAGTGATTGCTCTGACCAAAGTGCTGGCCAAAGAGCTGGGTCGCCGGCGTATCACTGTCAATGCGGTGGCACCAGGACTGATGCGGACTCCCATGCTGCAAGCGATTCGCCCGGAAGTCCTGGCCGAGTACGAAAAACAGATTCCGCTGGGTCGCATCGCAGAAACTATGGACGTAGCTCAGGCGGTGCTCTTCCTCGCTTCGCCCCTGGCCAGCTATATTACCGGTCAGGTGCTGCCGGTCAGCGGCGGATGGTGGTAAGGGATTCCCTCATGCGGGAACTGATCGTCGTGGTCAAACCTTTCAAAGCGCAGGCCGTTCTCGAAGCAATTGCCGACATCGAGACCCGCGGCTGTATCGTCCGCGAAGTCAAAGGATATGGTCGGCAAAAGACCTACCTGGAAAAATACCTGGGCAGTGAATACGAGACGGCGTTTCTGCCGAAGGTGGAGTTCACCGTGTGGGTGGACGACGAGCTGCGCGACGAAGTGGTGCAGCGAATCACCCGCGCTGCACGCACCGGTCGCATCGGGGATGGCAAGATTTTCATTCTGGAAACCGCCTGGCCGGAAGCAATCGAATTCTGAGCGACTTGTCGAGCGGCCGAGTTTGCATAGGCTGTTAGCGCTGGCAGGAGTAATCTCATGCAACTCAGCGAACTGCTTACGTGCAGCTGGTTTCTGGCCGCTTTTCTCATCGCCATTGGGTTAGCGGCTGCGATTCACGCCGTCTGGCAATCGTACCGCCAGCTGGAACCGGAATCGTTAACCGCAGCCGACCGGCGTTACCTGCGGATACGCGGTGCCCTGCGCATCAGTGCCGGCGTGTTGCTGGTGGTAAGCGGTGTGCTGCTGGCCTACATTGGGGCTGTCCCGCTCGATCAACTTGAGTTCCTGGCTAACCAGATCCGCCAGGCTCCGGAACGGGCTCGGGAGTTGCGGACTCCGGAAAATCAAGCTGCCATCACCCGGGCCATGACGCTGGTGATGCTGGTAGGTGGCTGTGCCCTGGTGCTCATTGGCATTGCCCTGACCGAGTTGTTCATGACCTGGATTTACGGTTGGCGGAAACGTTACGAGCTGCACCAGGCGCGACAGGCGTATCTGGCTCAGCAGGCACTGGTTGCCCAGCAGGCTCGCGGTGTGGTCAGCCCATCCGCCGAGCAGCAAACTTAGCCGACTCCGCGACGGTTTGCTTCAGGCCCCAAAAACCCTGTTCTGGCGCTCGCCTGGCGCACCGGATGGGTGTGCCGAGAACTCTGGTGGCCACGCTGATCCTGGACATGCAGCGTAAGGATCGCGCTTTTCTCGACAGCTGCCACTGCGGTAACTGCGTTGTCCACGACAAGAGTCGCCTGGAAGATGGCAGCTAGCCTGGCTTCCAGCGTCGGAGCAACTCCGCCACCTTTTCCGCAGACAACCCTTGCAGCAGGACTTCCTTTCTTCGCTGGGTTGACCCGTGCATCAAGCGGATGCGGTCGCTGGGAAGATCGAACAGTTCCCGCAAGAAGTGGAGCAAAGCGGCATTGGCCTTGCCATTTTCGGGAGGCGGTTTGACAGCGATCCGCAAAGCGTCACCGTGCGGCCCGAGGATACCCTCCCGGCGTGCCCTGGGTTGCAGCCAGATTACCAGGACACATCCTTGCGGATGGGGTTTGAGGAAGGCTGGGGGCTCACCCGAAGTTTGCGACGTGGCCGTCACGGAAGTGCCTGCCGATCGTTCACAGCTGCTTGCTGATCTTCCCGCCACGAGATCGTCCGTGGCCATCGCGGAAATGCCCACCGATGCGTTCCTGGCCCGGCGGATGTGTCTCCATTATGCGGCCGCCTGGGTTGAACCGCCAATCGTTCGCTTTGTCTTAGCGGCCCGGTGGCGGTGTGCTCATTATGCGACCGCCGGCCGAAAACTCCGCCAGTAGCGTAGCGGCAAAAGTCCGATCCCGATAAGCGCCAGTTGCGATAACCAGAACACGCTCAGCCAGAAGGTCGCGCCGTCCATTCGCCCATACGAGTGCAGGCCAATTCCCATCTGATTTGTACCAAACCAGCTCCAGGCGGTTACGATGTTCCCCAGCAGGCAGAGCAAAGCGAAGCCGCGCTGCTTCACGATCCCACCCCAGCGGGCATGCAAAGCCAGAGCATTAACCAGCACAATCAGCAAAGCGCCATTCTCCTTCGGGTCCCAACCCCAGAATCGTCCCCAGGAGACATCCGCCCACAATCCGCCGAGCACTGTGCCGGTGAAGCTGAACAGGATGGCGAAGCACACGGTGCCGTACATCATGCCGTAGAGAGTCCGCAGCACGTTCGCTTGTGCCAGCGCCGACGTCGTCAGCCCGACCAGCACGAAAGCAATAGCGATCGCCCCAGCCAGGAACGTGGCCGTGTAGCCGAGGGTGATGCAGGTCACGTGAGTAGCCAGCCAGAAATTGGTGTCGAGCACAGCCTGGAGCACACCGAGCGTATCATCCGTGGCCAAGTGGTGGGCAATGATCAGCGAAATACCGCCCAATGCTGCCGCAGCGGCGTTGCCGATACCCAGACGGTAGATGCGTTCCAGAACCAGACCGAGAACCGCACCAGCCCAGCCAATGAAGATCGCCGAGGAATACAGATTCGTAACCGGGGGTCGGCCCTGCAAATACATGCGAACCAGCAGACCCACGGTGTGCATCACCGCGGCCACCACCAGCATCCCGAACACTGCCTGCTGGAAGCGGCGCGGCCAGACAGAACTGCCATAATACAGCAGAAAGCCCAGGCTGGATAACACGAAAGCCAGCCCGTACACCAGGGCCGTGTGGTAAAACACTTCCGAGCGGTTGAAAGCGGCTTCCAGTCGCGCCTTACGCAGCGTCCAACCCGGTTGCGTCGTTTGCAGATACTGGCGATAATCGCCTACCGCTTCGTTGAAACGACGGGCATCCTGGTCACGCCAGGCCTGGAGAATCTTCTCGAAATGCCGGTAGCTCTCGGACTGGGCTTCTTCCATAGCCGCTTGCAATTGTGGGGCATACTTTTCGGCTAGCTGTTCCAGGAGGCGTTTATCCCTGCGAGCAGCTTCGAGTTCCCCAGCCGGTAAGGAGTTCAGGAACTTGCGAGCGGCCAGTTCAAAGGCCAGCTGTGCCGACCAGTAATTCTGCCAATCTTCCAGTTGTCCGCTGGCTGGTGCGATAGGGCGAATTTCCTCGCCCAGATCGAAACGTGCTCGCAAGTCGGGATGGTCGAGCCTGGCCAGGCGCTGATAAAGCAACAGCTGGTTCGCCAAACGCAGTATTTGCCGGTCGAAAACGGTTTGTTCTTCTTTAGCCCGCCGCTGCGCATCGCTGGCCTTGTGCAGAAGGACATCAATCCGGTCGCGGAATTCTGCGAGGGCGTAACGATGGCCGGGCCGATCGGGAAGTTGCAGCAGCGCTCGCACTTCGTCGTTGTCAATGCGGAAGACGCGATGTTGTTCGGCCTGGGGACGACCGGCCAGCACATCCAGCAAAAAGATAATGGCCGGCTGGGTGCGGCCCTGGGTGTCGGTGAATGTCTGCCGGCCGGAAATCGCCATCAGGCTGGTGCGGGCTACGGTGTCCCACGGCTTGATCCGCGCCTGCAACACCGGCAACGAACCAAATTCGTTCACCTCAAACTCTTTCACCGCACCAAGTGGTAGCCAGGGGAGAATCAAATAAACGGCTGCGATAGCACCGGCGAGCCTGGGTAGCATGCGCAGCAACCGCGACTCCATATCCGGCACAAAAGGCGTGTGATCCCGACGGTTCGGCTCGTTGCGGCTGCCGATCCGGTGTGTTCTGGCTGCGCGGGAAGCTGGAACGGTTACCTCGGCCGCGCCGGCTTGGCCTGGTTCAGTTTCCGCGTTGGGAGTACCCCTGGCCGAGCTGCGCCGTACAAACCCGAGCAAATGGAGCGAAAAATGCGCGAGCATCCCCAGCGCGACCATCAAACAGCCAATATAAGGCAGCCAGCGACCCGGATTGCGTACCACCTGCAAAATGGTTCCACTATTGTCCGGCAAATAACCCGACTGGTAGAAGGTCAACCCTGCGTAACTGAGCGGCTGGTTCATGGTGATCACCACATCCCGACCCTCCGGGTTGCCCTCATCGTAAAGGCGAATATCGCTGCGAAACTCTTTAGGTATGGTCGTGCCGGGATAAGTGGTGTGCACGAACTGTTTGAGTTCGAAGGTGCAGGGGAGGTAAATGCGTTCGCGGCGCAGGCTCAGTTCATAAGTATGCTCGCCCATCGGCACCAGAATCGGGGCAAACGTCAGCAGACGCCGATTGGCATTGCGGTCCATCCACAGGGATAACACGTATTCTCCGATGGGTTTGCCGCTCTCTTTGTCCAGCAAACGCAAATGAACTGCGGGCAAATCGTCGCCGGGATTGACCCCCGGGGTTTCTGGGGCTGGGGTGATGCGAATCCGCTGGCCATCGGTCGTCCACACCACAAACGGCTCGGCTTTTTGTGAGGCGTCGGTTTCACGAAGAATCTCGAAAGCGCTGTTTTTCCAGGCGGCCAGGATTTCCACATCTGCTGGCAGCTCGGCATGGCTGATGCGTACCGGTGCCTGGAGATCGGGAATCAACCAGTAGCGATGCGGAATCACCACCGTTTCCTCAGCATCGCTGCGATCCGTACGCCGAAACGCGATTTCCCAGCGAAGTGCGTGTTCGAGGAAATTGCTGCGTTCGCCGACCTGAAGTGTCATGCTCGCTTCGATGGCCGCCAGTCCGGTGATAAGTTCGCCCAGCATCAAAACGATCACGCCCGCATGCAACACCCAGACCCCGAACCATCTCCAGCCGAGCCGAAATTGCACCAGCAATGCCGCCAGGAAATTGATCAGCAATATCCATCCCAGCAACCAGCCTCCGGGAAAGGGGATTTGCCACTCCAGGTTTCGCAATGCCGGGATGGTGTCCAATCCGGGGACGTGCGCGAGCAGTTTGAGCGGTAACCAGACGATGCCTTGAGAGCGGAAGTATTTTTGCACGACCGTCCAGATGCCCATTTCCACCTGGGCGAGCGTGCCGAAAAAGACCAGCACCAACGCCAGGCTGAACACAATCACAGTGACCCAGAGTGAACCAGCCAGACGCAGGATCACGTTCAGACCCTGACGAATGGCCGGCAGCACCGGCGAAGTCGGCTGACCCTGATGGTCTGCGTTATGCAGTGCCAGAAGGCTCATGTGCTCACTCCATCCAACCGGTTCGGGGAGTTTGTCCCCGACCGATTGCGAAAGCCGGGGGCGTTTCCTTCCTCAGTTATCCTATCGCGGTCGGCCTGGCCCGGTGAGTTCGACGAGGAAGAATTCGTGGTGTTCGGTTTTCAGCGGGCTGACGAGCTTTTTCGCTTCGGCATCGGCGAGCGGGGGCAAACCCACCATGCCCCGCCAGCGATTGACGTTGCCAGCAATATCCCCGCCCTGTCCCGGCGGAAAACGCACGACTACCAATTCCGGTGCCTGTTCATCCTGGCCCAGGCGAAACGTTGCATATCGGCCAGGCGTGGAGCGTTGCTCCTGCTGCCAGCCTGGCGGTAAACGCCAGTTTGCTTTTTCCGCAGACAGTTGCACCGAGCGCAGGAAATCCACAAACGCGTTTCGCTGCGGCTCGATTTTTTCCTTCGGCCCCAGGACGCGGAAGAACCATCCGGTGTCGTTCACCCAGGTCATAGCACCAAGCAACATCTGAGCAGCGCTCGCTGCGGGCGAAGCAGCGGTCGGCCAGGGTTCGACACGCGGAGCAGTGTAACGGCGAATTTCCGGCTCCTGCTGACAGCCAGCTGTCAGCCCTACGGCGAGCATCAGCACCAATCCGCCTGCTGGCGCGATGATCTTGGCCGGCCAGACCGATACCGTTACGTGGCCAGCCAGCAATCTGCGTTTATTCTCCCAGCGCTGCATGGTAAATTTCCCGCCCAATCCAGCGAAAGCACTTGTATCCGTGTAATGCCCCGCCAGCAGATCAGCGATCCGCCCTCATGCACCACGATAGCCCGCTCTTTGGGACAGAACAGGGAGTCCGGTCTTCTGCACGGGGCCGATGATATTGGTTCTCGGTCGTCGGTTGTTTCTGGGTATGCTCACGAGTGGCAGGAACCAGAACTGCGAAGTTTTCGGTCTGGCACACGCACTTGGGCATGGGCGACACTGGGGGCGGAATCCGTTGAGGTACGCCGGTTCCTTTTTCGTTTCCTGGCGGGAAGGCATTGCGGCAAGCGGCGGGTGCAAGTAGAGCGGCTTGCAATACGGACGGGCGAACCTGCATCGGCGGGCCGAAGTTTATTCGGGCAAGACGGCTCAATATATCATAGGCTCCTTGCCTCAGGAAACCAGGCTATCCGCCAGGGCTTCCAGTACCAGGGCCAGGTGGAGTCGGCGATCGATTTGATAGTCGGCCATCATGCAGCGATCCAGCCGGCGGAGCAGTTCGGGCACACTCAGCCGATCCACGACCGCGGCGGCATATTTTTTGTCCTGCTCGGAAAGTTGCTGGCCGATCTGCTTGTCGGTGTGCAGCCGGAGAGCCAGGCGATACAGTTCGACGAGAAATCCGACAGCCAGGTGAGCGCGTTGCCGCTGGCTGGCGGAATCTTTCCCGGCCGACTCCACGAAGGTCAGCATCAGCTCCGCCACGTGCACGGCGTCGCTGTTCCCGCCGCTGAGGCTTTCCCACAATTTTTGCCGGAATGACCAGACTTCGGGATTGGCCAGCAGACGGGCTTGCGTCAGACTGCCCTGAGACAGTCGGGCAATCCGTAAGGCTTCCGGTTGCGATTTCACCAATCCTTGCTCGCGCAGGTAATCCGCCACGACCTGCTCCGGCAACGGATGAAAATAGACAATCTGGCAGCGCGAACGAATGGTCGGGAGTTGATAATCCGGACTGGTGCCGAGCAAAATCAGAATGGAACGCGGCGGGGGCTCTTCGAGGGTCTTGAGGAAGGCGTTGGCGGATTCTTCATTCAGCGTGTCGGCATCGTCGAGCACCACGAGCCGGTATTGGCTCCGCGCTGGTTTGACGCTCAGGATACGGATCACTTCGTGGATCAGTTCCAGCGGGAATTCATGCTTTTCAGCAGGCAAGCCGAGGTAGCGGAAATCCGGATGCGTACCGGCATCGAACCAGCGACAGGCGGGGCAGTTCTGGCAGGCCGCAAATGCCTCCGGTTCCGCCCCGGTAGCAGAAGCGGGAGCACGGTTTTCACACAGCAAGGTTTTGGCCAGCGCCAGAGCAAACGTGCGTTTGCCGACACCTTCCGGGCCAACGAACAAATAAGCGTGGGCCAACCGGTGCCGGGCCGCGGCCTGGGCGAATTGTTGCACCAGGTGCTCATGACCGCGAATGTGCCGAAAGGACACGCGTAAACTCTCGCTGTAAATCCGCCAGCACCTCGGCGACCGGTCGCTGGGCGGAGACGACAATCATTTTATCCGGGTGGCGCTGGGCCTCATGGAGGTAGGCTTGACGAACCCGCTGCAGAAATTCCAGACCACGCTGCTCGAACGCATCGGCCGGGGTGGGCTTGCGCTGCGGAACACACTCAGCAGGAAGGTCGAGCACCACGGTCAGGTGGGGCAGGGTATTCTGCGTTGCCCACTGCCCTAGCCGCCAGATCTCTTCTGGCTCTAATCCTCCCACGTGTCCCTGATACACCACACTGGCCAGCAGGAACCGATCCACCAGAACAATCTCACCGCGTTCGAGAGCCGGACGGATCACCTCGGCCACCAGCTGCGCCCGACTGGCCATAAACAGCAACAGTTCGCTCATGACGGTGATCGACCGGTGGCCCAGGAGGATTTCGCGTAACCGTTCCCCTAACGCTGTGCCGCCCGGATCCCGACACAGTGTCACCGACCGGCCCTGATGGCGTAACCATTTGGCCAGGAGTCGGCACTGCGTGGTCTTGCCAGAACCGTCTATTCCGTCGAGCGAGAAAAAATATCCCTGCGGCATGGGACACCTTCGGGAAGGCAGATATTCGCGATGGTGGATACGGAAAGCCCGTGTCGGTTGGCGTGGTCGAGGAATGTCGCGGCTGTTGCAGCACACACCGCGAGCAGAAGCCGTCGGCCGCTGCGATAGAGTCTGGCAGAGCCGGCTGTCAGTCGAAAGTTTGCATGATGGCGATTTTCTGGCCGACGTGTAAAAGCTCCTGCGGCCCGACCAGGCGTTCGAGAAGCACGCCGTCGGCCGGAGCATCCAGGTCCACCGCTGCCCCGGGCAAAACCAGTTCGGCCAGGCGATCGCCTTCGGCCAGCAGATCGCCTTCCTGGGCGTACCAGAGGCTGAGGCGGATCGGCTCCGGTGTGGGCGAGCCGAAATCAGGAACGCAAATCTCCATCCGCATGGCGAGGCGACACGAAAGCATCGGCGTGATAACTGGAGCGAACGAAAGGCCCGCTGGCGACATGGCGAAAACCGAGTCGGCGAGCCAGTTCGCCCAGTTCGGCAAATTCTTCAGGCGGAACGTACCGAACCACGGGGAGATGTTTCAGACTCGGAGCCAGGTACTGTCCGAGGGTGAGGCAATCGCAGCCGTGCTCGCGCAGATCAGCCAGCACTTCCAGCAGCTCGTCGCGTGTTTCGCCCAGCCCGAGCATCAGTCCGCTTTTGGTCAGGATGTGCGGGGCTTGTCGTTTGACGTGGGCGAGCAGGTTGAGACTGCGGCGATAGTCGGCCCGTCCGCGTACCTTACGGTACAGGCGTGGCACCGTTTCGACGTTGTGATTGAAAACGTCAGGTTGACCGGCGAGCACGCGATCCACCGCCTGCAAATTGCCGAGAAAGTCGGGCGTCAGCACTTCCAGCGTGGCCGGGCTTCGCTGCCGCACAGCCACCAGGCAGCGGTAAAACTGTTCCGCACCGCCATCGGGCAGGTCATCGCGTGTTACCGAGGTGATCACTACGTGCCGCAGACCGAGTCGGCAAACGGCTTCGGCGAGTCGTTCCGGCTCATCGGGTTCCACGGCTTGCGGATGGCCTCGCGCCACCGCGCAGAAACCACACGGCCGCGTGCAGATGTTGCCCAGAATCATGAACGTTGCGGTACGACGGCTGTAGCATTCGGGCAGATTGGGACAGCGAGCGTTTTCGCAAACCGTCTCCAGACGCAGTTCGCGGAGCAGGCGATGCGTGTAAAAGTTTTCGTTGCCCCGCGGTAACGGTTTTTTCAACCAGCGGGGCAAGCGCCGACCTGACGGAACTTTCGTTCCGGCAGGCTCGCCAGTACCGTGCGACCCAGCTTCAACGAGGGGTAATGCGTGCACCGCTGTTCACCTTGATGGGCAGTCGCGGCGGTTCCAGGGAAATACTGACGGCAGAGTATTGTAACTGGCTGGCCAGATGCTGAAGCAGCAACTCACGCACTTCGGCAGGGCGAATGCGGCGGCGACATTCCCGTTCCAGGGAAGTCATGGGCGGAGCTTCGTAGCCGGTCCGCACCAGACGGGAGCAGGTCAGATCGGGGCCGATATTGAAAATGGCGCCAAAACTACTCACACCCCGCCGCACATGCACGCCAACACAAGCAATCGGTCTGCCGGACACGCGAATTTCCATGCTGTCGCTGACCACCTCGGCGGGCAACAGGTAATGGCTGACCACTGCCGCCAGCGCCTGACACAGCCGACGTAAATACTCGACCAGACTCAATTGCCGCTGGGCCAGGGGAATCACCGCATAAATCGCCAGCTGCCCGGGCAGGTGCAACCAGCAACCGCCACCGCGATTGACCCAGTGCACAGCCCAGTTACGCCGTTGCAATTCCTCCAGATCGATTAGCAAATGGCGATAACTGCCCTGACGACCGACGCTGATAAGCGGTGGATGCTCACACAGAATCAAACTGCCCTGGCCCCGATACCAGGCTTGCGTGACCAGGGCACTTTGCCAGTTCATTATGGCTGACCAATCCACCCGACCCAGCAAATAAGCCCGCAGGGGCGGAGCGTCGTTTTCGAGCAGTCCTGCTTGCGTCAGCCCAGCGGTTTCCGGTTGCATGCCCTGGTTACCTCACGGAATCCTACTCCACCGTTGCGAGCATTCATGCAGGCCGGCTTTCGTTTTCGTTTCGACCGGTTTTGGTTTCCTCGCGGAATCTCATACCACAGTTGCGAGGGCTTTCCACACGGCCCTTCTTCCGCCGACCACTGCTTCACCGGTCAAATTCCGATCCCGGCTGATCAGACCCGGTAGGAGGACTTGAGATGGTGTCCCTGTATGCTGCTTCGCCCCGGTCAAATTCCGATCTCCGCCGATGAGTGCTTGCCTCATGGAATTGCAAATGGAATTTCAGAATCCGCTTTGCTTGACCATTGTTCGCTATCCACCGCTGACCGTCCACTGACCACCAATCCCTGATCGCCATCCACCGCTCACTGATCACTGAGCACTGAGCACTGATTGCCGTCCACTGATCGCCGTCCACTGATCACTGGCCACTTGCTACAGCTTGCCTGACGGGCCACCGATCACCGTCCACTGGCCACTGACCATTGATCAAGGGGCACTATTCGCTGACCACTATTCGCGGGTCACTGATCACTGGCCACTGACCACCGATCACTGATCACGGGCCATTCGTCTTCTATCATGGCAGACATCCGGCTGCGAGCAAGTGGGCAGGCAAAATTTTCGCAGGCGCTGGCCGACACCTGAGCCGAGAGCATCCGCACAGGCGGAAAACTGACCCAATATAGCGTAGAATCCGCCGGTTAATTCCGGTGAGGTAACCGCTTTGTCTTGGCGATACGGGAATGGTTGTGCCCCGGCGAAACTGCTTGTGCCGCCATGCCAGTCAGCTGGGTGTGAGCAATTGTTCCTGCAGCTGCCGATTCTGCACACGGCTGCGGTGAACTGGCCAAGCAGGGTCGAGGTTGCGAAAAATGATGGTGACGGGCTATGAAGCTACCCGGCACAGCAGCGGAATTTCGCTCTGGATGATTACTCGCGGCAAATGAGGAACTAATCGTGGCACGTGTCTTGTTTGCCTTCAATGGCGACCTGGAATCGAGATTGGCCTTGTACTGGCTGGCACGCGAAGAAGGACACGAGGTCATCGCTTTCGCGGCCAACCTCGGCCAGGGGATTTATCTGGAACCTCTGGGGGAATTGGCGCTCGACCTGGGAGCGGTTTCGGCTCAGGTGGTGGACATCCGGGAAAGTTTCCTGCGGGAGTTTTGTTTACCGACATTGCAAGCGGATGCGGTGTATCAGTCGGGATACTTTTTGGGTACTGCTCTGGGTCGGTACGCGATTGCCAAAGAGATGGTGCGGCTGGCTCACGAAGAAGGCTGCCGAATCGTGGCCCACAGTGCCGCCAGCAAAGGCAATGCTCAGGTGCGCATGGAAGCGGCGATCATGTCGCAGGACCCCGACCTGCAAATTCTGGCACCGGTGCGAACCTGGCCGCTCCGAACCTACCAGGACAAGATTGCCTATGCTCGCAAACGCGGTTTGGCGATCCCGGAGACCAATGGCCGACAGCTCAACGTCGATCGCAATCTCTGGGGCGTTTCGCTTTATCTCGATGACCAGCTCGATGCTTGGGAATCCCCGCCGCCCGACATTTTTCAGATCACGCGTGCTCCCGAAGCGGCACCGGATAGTCCCCAAGAAATCGTGCTGGCTTTCGAGCGAGGCGAACCGGTGCGGCTGAACGAGCAACAGCTGGAGCTGCTGCCGCTGGTGCAGGAACTCAATCGGTTGGGCGGCGAACACGGCATCGGGAGGGTGGATTGCATTGAGGATCGGCTCTTTGGCACGAAATCACGCGAGCTGTACGAAGCTCCTGCTCCGACCATCCTGCTGGCTGCCCATCAGGCTCTGGAAAGTCTCGTGCACAGCCGCGAGTTGATTCGCATCCGCGACATTCTCAGCCGACAATTTGCCGAACTGGTTTATAACGGCCAGTGGTTTACCGACACCCGACGCGCTTTGCAGCAATTCATCCAGGAGACGCAGCGTTTTGTTACCGGCGAGGTGCGATTGAAGCTGTACAAGGGGAGCGTCAGCGTCGTGGGTCGGCGGAGTCCGTACAGTTTGTACGATCCACGCCTGGCCAGTCGTGCGAACCAGGAGTTGCTCGGTAGTGATTGGAAAGACGCCCTGGCTAACTTATGGCGTTTGCCGGCCCGCCTGGCAGCACGGCATCAGCGCGAATCGAGCCAGGTGGATGCTACGCCGTTGTGAGTTGCGGCCAGTTTCCCATGTTCGGGTTCGGCTCTATTGGGCGGCGCCATCGAGCTGATATCAGCCGCTTCGGCTAGCCCTGAGTGCCAGCCATCGGCTCTTTATCGCGGACAACCAATCATGCCTCGGGTACAGTCGGCAGGCACGCTTTTGTACCGGCGTGGCGAAAAAGGTTGGGAAGTGTTGCTCGTGCATCCGTCGGGCGCTTACAACCGCCATCGGCCCTGGAGTATTCCCAAAGGCGTGCCCGACCCCGGAGAAGACCTGGAACATTGTGCGCGACGAGAAACGGCAGAAGAGACCGGCGTGGTGCCCGGCCCGCTGCAATACATCGGTTCGGTGAGTTATCGCAAAAGTCGTAAAACCATCCATGCCTGGGCGGGTCCTGCTCCTGCCGACGCCCAGCCACGCTGCGCCAGTTGGGAAGTGGATCAGGCGCGATTCGTTCCCCTGGAAGAAGCGCGACAATTGCTGCATCCGGATCAGGTGGCGTTTCTCGACCGTCTGGCAGAGCTTCTACACCGAGCCAACGCCCACTGAACCGGGCATCATGGTAACAGTGGCCAGTGACCAGTGGCGGTGATCGGTGACCAGTGGACGGTGAGCAGGGGCGGGTGATCGGCGGGTGGGGAGTGGTCGGCCGTTGAATGTTTGGCAGGAAGGCAAGACAGGGTCAGTTTTGGTTTGGACGAGCTTGAGGGCCGGCGGGTGGAACCTGGTTGAGCTTTACAAACACCGAAGCCTCCTCCCCGACAGTTTCCGCACGCAGATGCGCCGGGGTAACCGAGCCACTGGAACTATCGCCGGATTCCTGGCTTTTGCCGACGGATTCCACTTTCAATCGTGCGGAACCAATGGCGATGATGTCGCCGGGTTTCAGAGCCTGGCTGCCGGTAACTGGTTTGCCGTTGAGCAATGTGCCGTTGGTGCTGCCGAGGTCTTCCAGGACCACGTGGGTCTCAAGGAAAGCGATGCGGCAGTGCCGTCGGCTGATGTCGCGGGCACGGATGCGCAAATCACAGTCACGCCCCCGGCCGATTATCACTTCCGGTGGCCGCAGCAAAAACACTTGCGGTTCCCGAGCATTGAGTACGACCAGACGCACTTCGAGCATGGCCAGATTGTCCCGGCAAGCGAACCCATGCTATTCTAGCGTATCAGCCAACCGACCAGCAACTCACCCAGAATGCGCAGAGCGTTCCACGAACGTTGACCCTTGGCGAGGGTCTCGGCATCGTAGCGGATGGTGACCGGTACCTCGCAATACCGCCAACGGTGCCTGCTGATCTGGTGAAGGATTTCCGAAGCGTGAGCCATGCGGTTCTGGCGAATCTGCAACTGCTCCGCTGCGGTTCGGGAAAAGGCTCGCAAGCCGTTGTGGGTGTCCGTGATATCCAGTCCGGTGGTGAGCCGGGTAAAGATCACGCCCAGCCGCAGCAACCATCGTCGCACTCGGGGAATGTTCACGGTTTCGCCGAGAAAACGCGACCCCAGCACCACCTCGGCTTGCCCCTGCAAGATAGGCTCGATGAGCCGGGCAATATCGCTTACCTGATGCTGGCCATCGGCATCGCAGGTGACCACGATGTCGGCTCCTTGTTGGACTGCAAAGCCGATGCCGGTCGCCAGGGCGGCCCCCTGACCGAGATTGACGACGTGTTGCAACAGCCAGACCGGATACCGCAAGGCGACCTCAGCCGTCCCATCTTCCGAGCCATCATCCACAACCACCACGTGCGGATAATGGGCGCAGAGTTCGGCCAGCACTCGCCCGAGCCGGTTTGCCTCGTTGTAGGCCGGGATCACAATCCAGGTGCGCTGCCGATAATCCTCGTGTGCTGTTTCTTCCATAGGCCCGCTCGTTTCAGTGGTCAGTGCCCGGTCTAGTGGTCAGTGGCCAGTGATCAGTGGTCAGTCGCAGGTGGCTAGCCATCGGTGGCCGGCACAAGGGGTCAGCGACCGGTGGCCGGTGACCAGTGATCAGTGGTCGGTCGCAAAAGGCTAGTGGCTGATGCCCGGCGCAAGTGGTCGGACCAGTGGCCGGTGACCAGTGATCAGTGGACAGTCGCAAAAAGGCTAGTGGCTGATGCCCGGCGCAAGTGGTCGGACCAGTGGCCGGTGACCAGTGATCAGTGGACAGTCGCAAAAAGGCTAGTGGCTGATGGCCGGCGCTAGTGGTCGGTGATCGGTGACCAGTGGTCAGACTAGTGACCAGTGGCCAGTGATCAGTGGACAGTCGCAAAAGGCTAGTGGCTGGTGGCCGGCGCAAGTGGTCGGTGATCGGTGACCAGTGCCAAGCCAGTGATCAGTGGTCAGTCGCAGGTGGCTAGCCATCGGTGGCCGGCACAAGGGATCAGCGACCGGTGGCCGGTGACCAGTGAGCAGTGGTCAGTCACAAAAGGCTAGTGGCTGGTGGCCGGCGCTAGTGGCCGGTGATCGGTGAACAATGGTCAGTGGCCGCCGGTGAGTCGCATGGGGGTGCTGGTCGTTGACCGTTGGCCGGTCGCAAGTGACCTTGTTCACCAACGACCGACCACAGATCACTGGACACCGATCACTGGTCTCGGGCCACGGATCACCGTTCACCGATCGCTGGTCATTGGCCACGGATCACCGATCATCGATCACTGGGCACCGGCCACCGATCGCTGTTCACCGATCGCTGGCCACCAGCCACGGATCACTGGTCACCAGTCACCGGCCACTGGCCACTGATTATTGGCCACTGGTCACGGGCCACCGGTATCTGACCACTGGCCACTGACCACTGACCACTGGTCAATGCCCGCTTGTCTCGCTCGGGGCGTCGAGCAATTCGTAGAGCCGGAGATGGTAGGGGCCGAGTTTGCCGCCGTAATTCCCGGCACTGATACGTCGAATGCCCGGCCGACAAGCTGCCTGCAAGCCGAGACGCATTGCCTGCCGCACTGCCGATTCGCTCAGCCCGTCAATGACAATCTCGTACACGCAACTGACTCCTTCGGGCAAAGCGCTGTTCACCACGCCACGCAGTGTCGGACAGAAGGGGTCGTTGGTGCTGGCCCGAAGTTTTTTATAGCGACTGCCGACTTTGCTACCGCTGCGCACCAGGCCACCGGGAAATGGCAAAATCACATCGGGCACTTTGCGGATAGCAGAAACCGCAGCCTCAGCGGCGATGCGAGCAGCGTCGGCAGTTTCGCCCAGGATCAGCAGGTTTCCCCCGGCAACGCCTTTCACCGTGCCGAAGAAGTCCTCGCAGACAAATTCGCCATCCATCACGGGAATACGCCAGAAGCGTCGCCGTAACCGCGTTTTTTTGCCGGCCAGTTCGATGAGCGGCGGGGGTTGTTCCGGACGCGATTCCAGCACTTTACTCATCTGCCAGCCGTCGCCGAAATATCGCAACTGCCCGCCGATGCGAATCACCTTGTCGCCCGCAATAGGCAAACCGTTATAGCAGGCGGTGGTAGCGCAGGTGAGAATGCACTGGCCCACACGATTGACCACCGCTTTCTGCAAAGCGTCGCGACTGAAGGCGAAGAACAGTAAAGCGACGCCGGGTCGGCCATCGGGGGTCTCTTCCGGAGCGAGTTCGCGTTCGATCCCGGCTTCGGCATCGCAGGCAATGACCGAGGTGCCGTACCCTGTTGCCGATGTTGCGGCGATGCGTGCCCATTCCGGCGTGGCTGCGGTGACGATCACCCGCGTCGCCGTCATCGGGAACGCTTCCGCGAAAGTATCCTCAATTTCCACGCCCTGATACACCCTCATGCGGTGGATTGTACAAACCCGCCAACCGGGAGCGCACCGGCATATCCGTCGTCTCATCGCTAGGGAAAGCGAACAAAGTGTTCATGCCAAGGTGTTAGCGATCGGCGTTCCCTTTATATCCGGCATCCCATCGCTGGGAGGAAACGAAGAAAGTTCATGCCAAGGTGATAGCGATCGGTGTTCCGTTATATCCGTCATCCAATCGCCAGGGCTACGGGAAAAGTTCATCGCAACCGGTTAGCGATCGGCGTTCCCTTCGTCTTTCCATTCAGAAACGGGGCGGTGGCTTGCCTCCGAACGGTGTACTGCACACAATAAAAAACGGGATCACCTTGCTTCGGCTTTGAGCCGTTGTCGTTTGTCAGGGAGAATGCCATGCGGGGCGTCAGGGCGGTTATAGTGCTGGTGGCAATAGGTGCTTCGGAAGTTGTGCTAGGTTGGGCGTGGGCACAGGAAAATCCGCAGAGTAAACCGCGAGCGAGTCCGAATGCTGCTGAAACCAGCCAGCGTGCAGGCCACACGATTTCACCCTCGGAACTGGCGAAAGTCATTGACACCTGGATCGCGCGACGCTGGCAGGAAGAGCATGTTCGCCCGGCCGACCTGTCCGATGATGCGGAGTTTCTGAGGCGTGTGTATCTGGACCTGGTGGGTCGCATTCCTTCCGTTGCGGAAGCCCGGGCTTTCCTGGAGGATACCAGCCCGAACAAGCGGGCCGACCTGGTGCGCAGGTTATTGCATACGCCTGCTTTCCTCAACCACTGGAGCGCCATTCTGGCCGAGACATGGTTGAGTGGCAGCAGTGCGACCTTCGCGCGGGAGGCATTGCGGCAGAACTTGCAGGAATGGCTCCGCGAACA
The DNA here is from genome assembly GCA_041640595.1 of Gemmatales bacterium. Classification (GTDB taxonomy): domain Bacteria; phylum Planctomycetota; class Planctomycetia; order Gemmatales; family HRBIN36; genus HRBIN36. Next base: position 27,228 of record JBEPZY010000005.1, read on the forward strand.
GTTGCGGCGTGGTAGCGGATATGACCAGATAGTGTACGAGTTGCTGACGGCGTACACGGGCGCCGGGTCAGCCCGTCCTAATGCAGGTGCGGTGTACTCACGCGGTTCGCCAGCCACTTTTTACGCTGCTCACGGTTACGACCCGCGCCAGCTGGCGGCCAGCGTGAGCCGGCAATTTCTCGGTATCCAGCTCGATTGTGCGGGGTGCCACAATCATCCCTTTGCGGCGTGGAAGCGGGAACAGTTCTGGCAGCTGGCGGCGTTTTTTGCTGGTTTCCGGCAAGTTCGAGCCGGGGGCCAGGTTTTTTACAACGGACAGGAAAATCCGCAGGTGCGGTCGCTGCAAATCCCCGACACCAACATCACCGTCCAGGCGCGTTTTCTGGACGGAAGCGAACCCAACTGGGAATCGGGCGAATCCACTCGCCAGGTGCTGGCGAAGTGGATTACCAGTCGGGATAATGTGTATTTCGCTCGGGCTGCGGTCAATCGGGTCTGGTATCAGTTGCTCGGCTACGGTTTGACCGATCCGCCCGACGACATGCACGAAGGCAATCCTCCGAGCCATCCGGAACTGCTGGAGGTGTTGGGTCGTGGTTTTGCCCAGTCCGATTTCGATTTGCGGTTCCTGCTGGAAGCAATTTGTCTGAGCCAGGCGTATCAGCTGAGCAGCCGGCAGAGCGATCCCGGCCAAGCCAACCCCCGCCTGTTCGCTCGCCGCGTGGTTCGCCGCCTCACTGCCAGCCAGCTCTGGGATAGTCTGGTGGAGGCAGCTTACTGGAATCCACTGGCGGCGCGAGTTGACCCGAGCTTTCCGGTGTCGCCGTTCGGCACACCGACATCCTCGCTGGCTCAGCAGAGGCAAGCATTTCTCGAAAAATTCCGCGATCCCGCTAGCCGACCGGTGGAGGCGGAAACTTCGGTTTTGCAGGCCCTGGCTTTGATGAATGGCGAAACCACCGCGCGACTGACGCAACTGCATTCCAGCCCGATGCTGCAAATCATCCTCGACTACCCGGGCTGGGACGATGCCCGGCGGCTGGAAACGTTGTTTCTGGCCACGCTCACACGCCCGCCAACTCCGCACGAGCAAACACGCTTCCTGAATCATGTGAGAACCAGTGCCCCGCGAGAATCGGCCTGGGCGGATGTGTTCTGGGTGCTGCTGAATAGCCCTGAGTTCCTCACCAACCATTGACAGGAGAAGTGCCATGACTCGGGCAATCCCTTCCCGCAGCGAGGTAAAAGTTCGCAGGGAGTCGGGACGTTTAGCCGGCTTGACCCGGCGCGAATGGATGCAGGTGACCGGGCTCGGCGCCGCCGGTTGGAGCGTTTCCGGTTGGTTTGGTCTTTTGGCGCAAGCCTTGAGCCGTGAACCAAACCGCAAAAAATGCTGTATCCTGCTGTGGATGGCCGGAGGTCCGAGCCAGCTGGATACCTTCGACCCCAAACCCAATCATGCCAACGGCGGGCAGTTCAAGCCGATTGCCACAGCCGTGCCCGGTATCCAGATTTGTGAAACTCTGCCGCGACTGGCCACGCACATGAAAGAACTGGTGCTGGTGCGTTCCATGCAAACGCGGGAAGCCGATCACGGACGGGGAATGTTCTTGATGCACACGGGTCGTTTGCCGGGTGGGCCGGTGCAATATCCCTCCCTGGGCGCGTTCCTTTCCAAAGAACTGGCGGACGAGAATGCCGATTTGCCGAGTTATGTCGCCATCGCGCCGAATCAGTTGCTCAGTCCGACGGCATTGTCTGCCGGTTTTCTCGGGCCTCGCCATGCTCCTTTGGTGCTGGGCGGAAATGTGTCGCTGACCGGGGCTCGGCCCGGCGACAGTGGCGATTACGAACGCGCGTTGCGTTTGCCCGACCTCGACCCGATGGTGGCCCTGCCCGCGCAACAGCGGGAGGAACGCTGGCGATTGCTGGCAGAGCAAACAGGCGAGTTCAGCCGCGAACGCCCCGATCCCGTCGTGGGCAGTTTGCAGGAAGCCTACCAGCGAGCCGTGCGACTGATGCGCTCGCGGGCCGCCGGTGCTTTTGAGCTGGACGAAGAAAAACCGGCTCTCCGCGATGCCTACGGTCGCAATTTGTTTGGACAGGGATGCTTGCTGGCGCGGCGTTTGATCGAACGGGGTGTCGCGTTTGTGGAAGTGACGCTCAGCCAGGCTCCCGGAGTACCTGGCGGCCTGGGCTGGGATACGCACCAAAACAACTTCCCCCTGGTTCGATCGCTGTGTCAGGTGCTGGACGCGGCCTGGAGCACACTTCTGGATGACCTGCGGGATCGCGGCTTGCTCGACGACACGCTGGTGATCTGGATGGGTGAATTTGGGCGAACCCCACGCATCAACAACAACGCCGGGCGGGATCACTGGGCCAATGGCTGGACGGCTGTGCTGGCCGGCGGCGGACTTCGTGGGGGTCAGGTCGTCGGACGCACCAGTGCCGACGGGATGACCATCGAGGAACGGCCGGTCAGCGCCGCCGATTTTCTGGCTACCATCTGTCTGGCTCTGGGCGTGGATCCGACCAAACAGAATCTTTCCAACATAGGTCGGCCCATTCCCCTGGTGGAACGCAACGCCCAGCCGATTCGGGAGGTTTTGCCATGATTCGCTGGCGCACACGTTTCGGCCGGCCGCCGATGCTGCCTGCACTGTTGCTTCTGGGGACAACGTTGCTCCTGGCCCAGGAGAAAAAGCCGACCACCGACCCCGCCGAGAAGCGCGACGAGGTGCCGGTACTTTTGCTTACCAGCGAACGGCCCATCCTGGTCGGTTTCCGCGTCTTTCTGGACGATCAGCCGCTGGCCAGCCACTGGCGAGGGCAGGTCGAAAAACTCTTTCGCTTCCTGGATCGCGACGGCGATGGTCGGCTTGACAGACACGAATGGCAGCGATTGACTCCGGGTAATGCCGGCGGCCCATCTCCTGCCGACCATGACGCCGATGGGTTCGTCTCCCTCGACGAGTTTTGCCGATGGTTACGGGAAGTTAACCTGGGCCCCTTGAAAGTGGGCGTTTATACGCTCAGCAGCAACCGTTATGTGAGCATCGGTGGTCGGCCAACCGATCCGGTGCAGTTAGGACGAGCCTTGTTCGGCTTGCTCGATTTGAACCGCGATGGCCGGCTGGACAGCCAGGAAATCGCTGCGGCGGAGCAGACCCTCCGGCGGCTCGACCAGGATGACGACGAAGCGGTTACCGTCGAGGAAATCCTTCGCGGCTGGGCGGCTCAATCGCTGCCCATAAAACCCGGAACCGCTACCGGCACCGAGTCCCTGCTCACTACGCCCTCGTTGGTGATTGTGGATTCGGATCAGGCTGGGGACAGGGCGGTTCGTCTGGTGCTAACACTCTACGGGCAGTTCGAAAAGGGTAACCCGCGCATACAACTGCGGGCCGAGCATCTGCGCTATCCGCCGCAATTGTTTGCTGAACTCGACCGCAATGGCGACGGTGTGTTGGATGGCGAAGAGTTACGCGGACTGGTACGGCGTCCGGCCGACGTGGAAATTACCCTCCGTCTGTCTCAAAAGGGCCAACCCAGGCCCGAAGCGGTTTTCGAGAAAGTCCATACCCGCTACGACCTCCGCGTGGATTGCCAACCCGAGCAACTCATCCTTCGTACCGAACGAACCCAGGTGCCCATCTCGGCCAGTCTCTGGCTCGCCCTGACCGGCACACAAACCGATTCGGCAGCGGCTCGGGACAAGATGCTCCGGAATTACTTCCGCTCCCTCGATCGCGACCAGAACGGGTACCTCGACCAGCGTGAATTGGCTCTGCTTACGACGCTTTACGGCATGGGCGGTTCGCTGGTGGTTTCCTGTTCGTTCGCCGACCTCGACCGTGATGGCGATGGCAAGGTCGTGGAAAGTGAGTTCCTGAGCGGATTCGAACCGTTCCTGGCCATGCAAACGCTCAGCCAGCAAATGAGCCTCTCCCTGCTGATGACCCCGCAAGGGCCAGGTTTACTCAGCCATTTGGACAGCAATGGCGACGGCAAACTCGGTATCCGCGAATGGCGTCGAGCCGCGCAGACTTTGCGGAGCCTCGACCGTAACGGCGACGGCGTTGTGGAGTGGGGCGAACTGGGCTGGCACTATCTGCTGGATATCGCTGCGGGCGACCAGGGAATATCGGGCATTGCGGGTCTGCGACCCCTGGCCGGCAAGCCGTTGCCGCAAGTGGAACCGAGGAAGCCGGCGAACGCTCCTGCCTGGTTTCTGGCGATGGATCGCAATGGGGACGGCGACATTTCCCGTCGGGAGTTTGTGGGTAGCGACGAAGAGTTTCGCCGCCTCGATCTGGACGGAGACGGCTTGATCAGTTTGCAGGAGGCCTTGCGAGCAACTGCCGTTCCGCCTGAAACAAAACCGCCTGCCACACCGCCCAAGCCACGGTAACCGCACGACCGAAACACCGCATTTTCCGGACTAAGTTCACCACCAGGAGCGGCGAACGTCAGCCCGCCGTGGTGAACGTTCGACCGCGCTGGCAAAAGCATAACGAATCATGTCCCGCGAACAATGACCACCGGACCAGGAGCGGCGGGCGTTAGCCCGCCGTGGTGTTCGGGAAACGCACTTGCAGGAACGCCGCCGTAAAGTCGCGGGAGACCGCCGGCACTTTGCTCACGAGCGCCGGCGCTGCTGCACCGGCGAAACCACGGGGGGCTTACGCCCCCCGCTCTTGGCACTGTTAGAACGGCCGTCTGCCGGAATAATGACGATTTTTCCGATGCACAAACGCACGCTCACAAGAGTGGCGGGCGTCAGCCCGCCGTGGTGCCGAAAACCGCATTTGCAACGGCGACCGACTTTTCCGAACCCAGCACGTTCGCCCCGGCACGATTGGTTTCCATCCCACGGCTGGCTTACGTCAGCCGCTCTTGGTCGGATGCGCGGCGGCGTTTGCACAGTAACGCTTGTGTTCCGCCGGTTCGTTTGCGTGTCACGGGGGGCTTACGCCCCCCCGCTCTTGTATTGCGTTGCGAACGTCTGTCGGCGAAAAACGATTTTTTCGATGCACAAACGCACGTTCACAGGAGCGGCGGGCGTCAGCCCGCCGTGGTGAACATTGCGCCGGGAAAATCGCCAACGCTGATCGCCGCCCGTCAGGTCGCCGTGGTTCGGTAACGCACTTGCGAGGGCAAGCGTTTTTCACCGACGGAGCATGTCCGCATACCACGGCTGGCTTACGCCAGCCGCTCCTGGTCGTAACCGCAGATGCTGTTTCTGGTGTGTGTTTCGTACCCGCGAGTACGATACCCACCTACGGGTGGCTTACACCAGCCGCTCCTGGGGGGACGACGTTCGGGCGGTGCGGAATACGCGATCGGCTAATGTCACGGCAAGTTCGCGGGAGCGTCCGGGCGAAAAGAGGGGGGCTTCTCCGTGCGGAGTGCGCGATGGGCAAACGACCCGGCCAGGGTGGTTTTTCTTCGTCGTACAATACCAGCGCCATGTCCACGGAGAAAAACGCCCCAGCGCATGACCAGTCCCGTGCCGACGATGTGCCGGCAGCCGGGCAGGAGACGGTCTGCGAAACAAACGGCGGGGAGCAGTCTGCCCCTGCGGAATCGCCGCTGATGGCGAAAGTGCGGCAGTTGCCGAATCGGCCCGGCGTGTATCTGATGAAAGACAGCCAGGGACGGGTCATTTACGTCGGTAAAGCCAAGAACCTTCGACACCGTGTGGCTCATTATTTCACTCGCCAGGCGGCTCAGGATCGCCGTACTGCTGACCTGGTGCGTCTTATTGCCGATTTCGACTACCTCGAAGCCGAGACCGAGGTAGATGCACTGCTCATGGAAGCGCGGCTCATCAAGGACATCCAGCCGCGTTTCAACATCGAACTCAAGGACGATAAAAGTTTCCCCTATTTGCAGATTCGCTTGCGGGAACCTTATCCGCGGGTGGAGTTTACACGGTCGCCGCGACAGCGGGGTGTCAAACTCTACGGTCCGTTCACCAGTGCCCGTGGCTTACGGGCAGCGATTCAGGTATTGCAGCGCATCTTCAAATTCCGCACCTGTTCGCTGGATATTGATCCGGGCGAGTCCAACTGGCGCTGGTATCGTCCGTGTATCCTGCACAGTATTGGTCAGTGCACCGCTCCGTGCAATCTGCGGGTTAGTCCTGAGGATTATCGGGAGCAGATTCGCCAGCTCCGCATGGTTCTGGAAGGCAAGAAGAACCAGCTGATCCAGGAAATGGAAGTGCAGATGCGGGAAGCAGCGGCTCAGTTGCAGTTTGAAAAGGCAGCCCGCCTGCGCGATGATATTCGCGCTCTGCAAGCGTTGCAGTTACGCGGTGAACTGGACAAACATGTCCAGCCGGAAGTCTTCGTTATGAACCCCAAGCGTGGTGTGCTGGGCTTGCAGAAGGTGCTGCGCCTGGCCAAACCGCCCCGCGTTATCGAAGGATTCGATATTGCTCACCTGCAGGGCAGTGATGCGGTGGGGTCGCTGGTCACTTTCCTGGATGGTTTGCCCTTCAAGCCGGGTTATCGCCGCTTTCGTATTCGCACGGTTAGTGGTGTGGATGATTTTGCCGCTCTGCGCGAGGTTCTGACCCGTCGCTATCGCCGATTGCTCGCGGATCCTGAGGGGGTAACTCCCGACGTCGTGCTCATAGATGGCGGAAAAGGACAACTGCATGCCGCCCGGGATGCCTTTGTCGCTCTGGGTATGGAACCGCCTGTCCTTCTGGCACTGGCCAAGCGGGAAGAATTGATCTTCTGCCTCGACCGCGACGAACCGCTCCGGCTCAGCCGAGCTTCTGCGGCGCTGCGGTTGTTGCAATACGTCCGCGACGAAGCTCACCGTTTCGCCCAGCATTACCATCACCTGCTCCGCCACAAACATCTGGAGGAAGATTGAAACCGTCAGGAGCGATGAAAACGGTCGGCTCTAACGTGGTGGGCAGCAGGGAGTTGTGGCATTGCCTGTTCCCGACATTGGATTCCGCACGAAGCGGGCGTGTCAGGCCTGCGACGAAAGCAGTGCGTATCTGGTTCAGCTTTTCAGGTTCCCGGCGAGGCGGGCGCGGTGGGCCAGGCCAGCCGGTAAAAATTTCGGCGGCCTTGAAACTCACCCGCCCAGGCTGTACACTGATTACGGAACGATGATGTGGGGAAATGGTCACGAAGCGGACGACGCCTGACGAAGCGAGGGCGGAAAATGGCGATTACTAAGGAGCAAAAGACGGAGATCATTCAGCAGTACCGGCGGAGCGAAAGTGATACCGGCTCGCCGGAGGTGCAGATTGCGCTATTGACCGCCCGCATCCAGGAACTGACCGAGCATCTCAAGCAGCACCGCAAGGATTACTCCAGCCGACGCGGTTTGCTGATGCTGGTCAGCAAACGTAATCGCCTGCTCAAGTACATCCGCAATAAGGCCCCGCAGCGCTACTTCGAAGTAGTCCAGCGGCTGGGTTTGCGGAAGTAACAGTTGGGGCGAACTGGGGAGTCAGGCGTTGGCTGGGGTGTCGCTCGCCGACACCGTGCAGGAACAGGGCTGGCATGAACCTGCCAGCACTTTTTCCTGGGCGACCCCATCTCGCCTGGCCGCTGTAGCGGTTCGTGAGAACCGCAGCGAGCCCAAACAGCCGAGGGCGGGTTCCCAGCTTCGTTGGGTGCCGTTCGCGCCACCGTCCCCGACACTCGGAAGCGGGTGTCTTTGCGGTGGATAAGTGAGCTGCCAATTGGCTCAGGGCAGCCGAACGCAGCTATGAGGAGTGCAGAAGTGAGTGTTGTCCGTGTCGAACGCGTCATCGGTAGGCATCCTCTGATCATCGAAACCGGTAAACTGGCCAAACAGGCGCATGGAGCGGTTACCGTACAGTATGCGGATGGCGTTGTGCTGGTGGCAGCCGTCGAGGGACAGGCTCAGCCAGGCCAGGATTTCTTTCCCCTCACGGTAGATTACCGCGAGAAAACTTACGCGGCGGGAAAGTTTCCCGGCGGCTTTATCAAACGCGAAGGCCGACCCACGACGAAAGAGATTCTCACGAGCCGGCTTATAGACCGTCCGATTCGGCCGTTGTTTCCTGCCCATTACTACAACGAGGTGCAGATTCAGGCGATCGTGCTTTCCGCCGACCCCGATTACGATCCCGATGTGCTGGCAATGATCGGAGCCAGTGCGGCGTTGCATATTTCGCATATTCCGTTTTTCGGACCGACAGGAGCGATTCGCCTGGGTCGCGTAGATGGACAACTGGTCGTCCTGCCTACCTATGACGAAGTGGAGACCGGCGAGTTGGACCTGGTGGTTTCGGGAACCCGCGATGCCGTGACCATGATCGAAGGGTTCGCCCGCGAGCTTCCCGAAGAGGACATGGTGCAGGCCATTCTGCGGGCCCACCAGGAATCGCTGGCGGTAATCGAGATGATTCAGGAGTTGCGCGATCGGCTCGGTTTGCCGCCGAAAGAGATACCTCCACCACCGCCTAATCCGTTACGCGAGTTGTTCCTGGAGCGTTTTTATCAGGAAATGCGGGAAGCCAAACTGACCCCCAAGAAGCAGGAACGCAAGGAAAAAGTCGAGGCACTGAAGCAGCGGATCTGGCAGGAATTTCTGCCAGCTACCCAGGGGAGTGATGGCCAGCCGACCCCCTGGACGGAAGCGCAGGTTCAGGAAGCCTTCCTTCACCTGGAAGAGCGAGTGGTGCGCGACCTGGCTCTGGAAGGAAAACGTCTGGATGGTCGCGGACCAAAGGACCTGCGACCGATTTCCTGCGAAGTGGGTGTGCTGCCCCGCACGCATGGCTCGGCTCTGTTTACTCGAGGAGAGACGCAGGCTCTGGTCACCACCACGCTCGGCACCGTCAGCGATGAGCAGAAAGTTGAGGGCCTGGCCGAGGAATACACCAAAAAGTTCATGCTCGATTACAACTTTCCGCCGTTCAGCGTCGGGGAAGTGCGTCCGATTCGCGGTCCCGGTCGGCGAGAGGTTGGGCATGGAGCCCTGGCGGAACGGTCTTTGAAAGCGGTTATGCCTACTCCGGAAGAGTTCCCGTACACCATTCGCGTGGTTTCGGAGATTCTGGAGTCGAACGGTTCCAGCAGCATGGCTACCGTGTGCGGGGCGACGCTCAGCCTCATGGATGCGGGTGTTCCGATCCTGCAACCGGTGGCGGGCATTTCCATCGGCCTGGTCAAGGAAGGCGACCGTTATGTGCTGTTGACTGACATCATGGGAGATGAAGACCATTACGGCGACATGGATTTCAAGGTGGCCGGTACCGGTTACGGTATCACCGGCATTCAGCTCGACCTGAAGATAGCCGGCATCACCGAGCAAATTATCCGCGAGACCTTGCAGCAAGCCCGCGAGGCTCGGGCTCGCATCCTGCAAATCATGCTCCAGACCATTCCGCGTCCGCGACCCGAAATCAGCAAAAACGCTCCCAAGCTGTTTGTGCTGCGGATTGACCCGGAAAAAATTGGCCTGCTTATCGGTCCCGGTGGCAAGACGGTCAAAGCGATCCAGGACGAATACCACTGCCGCATTGACATTGCCGAAGATGGCACCGTGGCCATCTGCTGCTACGACCACGATAAGGCCGATCTCGCTCTCAACAAGGTGCGTTCGCTCACCGAGGAAATCCGTGTCGGCAACATTTACGATGGCAAGGTGGTGGGCATCAAGGAATTCGGAGCGTTTGTCGAAATCCTGCCGGGAAAGGACGGTTTAGTGCACATTAGCGAACTGGACGACAAGTACGTCTCCCGCGTGGAAGACGTGGTCAAAATTGGCGACCGGATTCCCGTGAAAGTGATCGCCATTGACGAGCAAAATCGGCTGAAGCTGTCGCGGAAGGCGGCCTTGCGCGAGCAACTCGCCGCCCAGGGAGCCGGTACTCCTGCCGGGGAAGAAACGGCTGAGGTGTCGGAAACCGCGCCGGCCCCATCCTCCACGGAAGCCGAAGGAACGGGGATTCGACGGGAAGGCTATCGGCGAGAGTTGAGCCGACGACCACCGCCGCGCCGTCGGGATCACCGCGATCGCTACCGCTAAGCTGCCACCAGGGCCGTCATCATGAGCGCGCTGGCCCACGAACCGGCAACAACCAGTTCAGCAGTCCCGGCAACGGATTTTGCCGGTCGGTACCAGGAACTGGCTGAGTTGGCCGGCCGACTCATTCACGAAATCAAAAACCATCTCGGCACCCTCAGCCTGAATCTCCAGTTGCTCCGCGAGGAGTTCCAGAATCCGACCACGCCACGCGAACGCCGCGCCTTGCAGCGCATCCAGCAATTGCAGCAAGAGTGTCAACGGCTGGCAGACCTTTCCAGCGAATTCCTGCGTTTTGCCCGTGTCGGCCAGTTGCAGCGCCGACCGGAAAACCTCGCCGCCCTCATTCAGGAACTGGCTGAGTTCGTTACACCGTCGTTGCAGCAGAAAGGAATTGAATTGCAAACGTTCGTGCCGGCGGATTTACCCACGGTGTGGCTCGACCGCGATCTGTTTCAGCAGGCGTTGCTCAACCTCATCCTCAATGCGGAACAGGCGATGCCCCACGGCGGACTGATCACCGTCCAGGCCGAACTGCTCGGCGACAGCGTCCAGTTGAGCATCATTGATACCGGTGAGGGGATGACGGCCGAGGTGCTGGCTCAGGTCTTTCGCCCGTTCTTTTCCACCCGCAAAGGCGGTAGCGGTCTCGGTTTGCCAATCACTCGCCGCATCGTAGAAGCCCACGGAGGCACTATCCGCATTCAGAGCGAACCCGGTCGCGGCACCCGGGTGGATATTCTCCTTCCGACCACCGGCGAGGAATCGGCGACGGCGTAGCGGCCAGGTCGCGTTGCGGCCGAGAACTGGCCGGCCTCGTCGGTAAGCCAGGCCGGATTTACCCCAAGTGTAGTCTGTGATACACCTGGCCGATAAAATGCCAGCAGTCGCCGTATAAAAGCACGCCTGCCGGAAATGTGAGGGAAACATCCTTCGACCTGGTTCCGTAGCTCCGCGAAAGTAGGCCCGACTTACACGGAAGGGCCTCCGACTGTGGCTTACTGAAAATGCAGAAACAGAAGGGGAGGCAGACCGGAGCATGTTGAAAACAATCCTGCTCGCCCTGGACGGCTCAACGTACAGCGAAGCGGCTGTGGAGCTGGGCATTCGCTGGGCGAAGCGTTGCTACGCCATGCTGGTAGGCTTGGGTGTCCTGGACGAACCGACTATCCGCAAACCCGAACCGGTTCCACTCGGTGGCTTCTATTACAAGCGCCACCGTGACGACACGCTCATTCAGGAAGCCCACGAACGCATCCAGCAATTTCTCGATCGGTTTGCGTCGCGTTGTGCGGAGGCGGGTGTTTCCTGCAAAGTGCACGAGGTGATCGGCGAGCCCTGGGAGCAGATCCTCCTGGAAGCTCAGCGCTACGACCTGATCATCCTGGGCCAGCAGACCTACTTCCACTTTGAAACTCAGCAGTCCCCCTGCGAGACGGTGCAGATGGTGGTCAAGAACGCCCCACGTCCGGTGGTAACGGTGCCGGAAAAACTGGGCAGCGGCGGCGCCATCCTGATTGCCTACGACGGCAGCCTCCAGGCCGCACGCGCTGTGCAAGCGTTTCAGCAGTCCGGACTGCATCAGGGACAGCAGGTTTACGTGGTCGGCGTGGCTAAAGAGCTTGCAGAAGCCAGTGAGCGTGTCCAACGGGCCGTGGAGTTCCTCAATTACCACGCAATCAAAGCCACTCCGTGCCCGTTATCCTCCCTCGATCCGCCCGGGCAGGTCCTGCTTGAACAGGTACGCCATTACGACGCCGGACTTTTGGTGATGGGCGCTTACGGTCAGCCGGTTTTGCGTGAGTTCTTTTTTGGCTCGGTGACCAAGACCATGCTCAGGGAGGCGACTATTCCATTGTTTGTGTACCATTGAGCGGAGGATAGGATGTCCGTTGCCAAGCGCACCGACTTATCTGCCGGTGAGCCACCATCGGCGGTCTGGCATACTCTGGCGGCTGCGGAAGTGCTGGCGGCGCTGGAGAGCCGAGAGGCAGGTCTTACCGAAGCCGAGGCCCAGTTTCGACTGGCCAGTGTTGGCCCCAATCTTCTTCCGCAGCAACCGCCGCCGACGGTCTGGCAAATCTTCTTGAGACAGTTCCGCAGTCCGCTCATTTACTTGCTGTTAGCTGCCACTGTGGTGTCGCTGGTCATTGGGCACTTCGACGACGCCGTATTTATCGCTGCGGTTTTGCTCATTAACGCGGTGATCGGTACCATTCAGGAATGGAAGGCCGAACAAAGCAGCCGGGCTTTACAGAAATTGCTCCGTATCCGTGCGACAGTAGTGCGGGATGGTGAGGTGAAAGAAATTCCCGCCGATCAGGTCGTGCCCGGCGACATCGTCTGGCTGGAACCCGGTAACCGAGTACCCGCCGACGTTCGGCTGCTGTGGTCGCACGCGCTGGAGATTGACGAATCGTTGCTCACGGGCGAATCGCTGGGAGTGCTCAAAGATCATGAATGGTCAGGCCCACCAGCTACGCCAGTAGCAGACAGGTTGAACATGGCTCATGCCGGAACGCTGGTGATTCGCGGTCGCGGCAAGGGAATCGTGGTGGCCACCGGCAGCCGCACCGTTGTCGGACAGTTGGCGCTCGATGTGCTGGCCGCACCGCCGGGAAAACCGCCTCTCATTGAGCGCATGGAGCGGTTCGCCCGCGCCATCGCGGGCACGGTGCTCGCGGCGGTGGCGGTGGTGGCTCTCATCGGGGTTCTGGTTCACGGCCACGGGTTGACGGAGATGTTTACGTTTGCCGTGGCGCTGGCGGTTTCCGCTGTGCCTGAAGGCTTGCCGGTTGCTCTGACCGTGGCCCTGGCGGTGGCTACGAACCGGATGGCACGCCGAGGCGTGATCGTTCGCCGCCTGGCTGCGGTGGAAGGCCTGGGTAGTGCCACCCTGATTGCCAGCGACAAGACCGGTACGTTGACCTGCAACGAGCTGACCGTGCGGCAAATTCGTGTGGCTTCTGGTGCGGTGTTTGAAGTTACCGGCGAAGGATTTAAGCCGCACGGTCAGGTGTTGCTGGACGGCAAGCCGGTGGAGCCAGGCACTCATCCGGAATTGAACCGTCTGGCACGGGCTGCCGTTTTATGCAACGAAGCCGAATTGCACCTGCAGGACAGCAAATGGACCTGGCGGGGTGACCCAACTGATGTGGCGCTTTTGAGCATGGCACACAAACTGGGTTGGAATCGGGAGCTGACACTCGACCGCCATCCGCAAGTCAACGAAATTCCGTTCGAGCCGGAGCATCGCTTTGCCGCCAGCTACCACCAGATGGAAGATGGTTCAGTGTACGTGTTCGTCAAGGGGGCACCGGAGCGTGTTCTGGCGATGTGTAACTGGGCGGATGAATCCGATCGGCAGAGGCAACTGGCCCTGGCCAGTGAAATGGCTTCCCAGGGTTATCGGGTTCTGGCCTTGGCCGAAGGGCCTGCGCCTGCCCATCTCGATACTCGCCAGACTCCTCCGGAACCCACGGGTCTGACGTTGCTGGGATTCGTCGGCATGATCGATCCGTTGCGTCCCGGGGTTCGTGAAGCGGTGGCAAGTTGTCATGCAGCGGGCATCACCGTGTGCATGGTAACCGGTGATCATCCGGTTACCGCACTGGCGATTGCCCGCGATCTCGGCCTGGCCAGCCAGCCCGATCAGGTCGTTACAGGCCGGGAACTGGAAGCCATGACCGCTGAGCAGCTTCAGCTCGCGGTGGAGCGGGTGCGCGTTTTCGCACGGGTCACTCCGCGGCAGAAACTGGAACTGGTGGAAGCGGCAAAACGAGCGGGCCATTATGTTGTCGTTACCGGCGACGGCGTGAATGATGCTCCCGCGTTGAAAGCCGCTCACATCGGCGTGGCCATGGGCAGGAGCGGTACCGATGTGGCTCGGGAGGCAGCCGATTTAGTCATCAGCGATGACAATTTTGCTACCATCGTCGCCGGCGTGGAAGAAGGGCGCGTGGCCTACGACAACATTCGCAAAGTGATCTATTTGCTCGTGTCAACGGGTGCGGCCGAAATCGTAATGGTTGCGCTCGCGGTGGCAACCGGACTGCCCTTGCCGCTCCTTCCGGTACAGCTTCTGTGGTTGAACCTGGTCACCAATGGCATCCAGGATGTCGCTCTGGCTTTCGAACCGAGCGAAGGAGATGTTCTCCGCCGCAAGCCACGCCCACCGGGAGAGCCTATCTTCAACCAGCTCATGATCGAACGAACTGTCCTGGCGGCGGTGGTCATGGGCGTGGTTGGCTTTGCTGCCTTTGCCTGGATGCTGCAGAACGGCTGGACTGAAGACTCAGCTCGAAATGCGTTGCTACTGCTCATGGTTCTGTTCGAAAATATCCACATCGGCAACTGCCGGTCCGAAACAAAATCGGGCCTGGTGCTTTCGCCGTTCCGCTCGCCGATCCTGCTAATCGGAACAATTACCGCCTTCCTGGTTCATGTCGTGTCCATGTACCTGGCCCCGATGCAAGTGGTCCTGCGAACCGAACCGGTGAGTCCTGGTACCTGGGCATCGTTGCTGGCTCTGGCTTTGACCATCTTCGTGGTGATGGAAATCCACAAATTAATCTGGGCGATTCGGCATCGCAACGTTTAGGCAGTTCCAAAACCTGCCACCGCAGCGTACCTGGCGTTGACAATGCTGTGTCATCGCAACACTCAACTCGTCTCGAGGACCGGAAAACATCACCGTCATTCGTGCACATAGGGAGCGATTGCAACTGCGCTCTGGGATTGCGCTGCTCGTTTGCAAGCTGTTAGTCTCAACTATTCCTGCACAGCGGAGGTGATCGCGACATGTAGCTCGTCGCGTAACAAACGCATAGCCTCTTGGTTAGTCCACGCCGGTGACCGCGAGGTTTAGCTCGCTTGGTGAACCGGTGGCCAGCCGCGAATTCGTGCTTATGCGACGGAGTTAGCGGGTGTTGTTTACGCAGGACAGCAGGTTGCCCCAAGTAGTGGGGTCGTCCTCACGGTAATCCGACAAGCCCCAGCGACTACTATTTAGGCAGGATTGCATTTGTTTTGTGCAATTGTTCCCTTTCCTTGGGCAACGCATCTTGAGTACAGCTAATGCTGGATGCCAGCATCACCATGGGACGAGAACGGTTGATAGCAGAAGTTCTTTCGCAAAAAGAACTTGCGACTCAGTGCGTAATTCATCGAGGTTGCCGTTAATTGGTTTGGCACGGGGGGTGCGTGAAGGTTACGCGTGCAAATTCGTTAGCGACGCCGGGTTTAGTGGTGCCTGCACGTAAGCCCGTCCTCTCCCCGGCCCAGCAGGCCAACCCGGCCAAGATTCTGTCGCACTCGCTTACGCCGGAATTCAAAGCGCGTGAAGGTGCTTTTCTGCGCACATTGTGTGCAATGGAGCCGAAAACAATGGCAAAAAGAGAGGCAGTGGTCGTCGTCGGCAACGGCATGGCCGGAGCTCGCTTTGTCCAGGCTTTGACTGAGAAAGCTCGCGATCGCTTCACCATCACCGTCTTCGGCGACGAACCGTATGGCAACTACAATCGCATCCTGCTGTCCAGCGTACTGGCGGGCGTTAAGCAGCCGGTAGAGATATTCCTCAACCCGACGGAGTGGTACGAGAAGAACGGCATCCGGCTGCATCTGGGCGTGCGGGTGGTGCGGATCGATCGGGACCGGCGTGTGGCAGTGGGCCAACCGGCTCGTCACGGCGATGCGGAAGCCGGTCGCGGTTTGCTGCTGGAAGAACCGTATGACTATCTGGTGCTGGCGACGGGTTCACGGCCGTTTGTGCCAACGATTCCCGGAAAAGATTTACCTGGCGTTTTCGTGTTCCGCACGCTGGATGATTGCGTCGCCTTGCTGGAAGCCGCCGAACGTGCCGAATGTGCCGTGGTGATCGGTGGCGGTTTACTGGGTCTGGAAGCAGCCCGGGGTCTGCACGGGCGTGGGTTGAAGGTGAGCGTCGTCGAAATTGCTCCGCATCTGATGGTGCAGCAACTCGACCCGCTCGCCGGCAGAATTCTGCAGCAGCAACTGGAAAAGCTTGGTTTGCGGATATTTGTGCAGACGCAGGTGAGCCGCATCCTGGGCGAAGGACGAGTGCAGGCGGTGGAATTGCAGGATGGCACCCTGCTGGACGCCGACCTGGTAGTGATCAGCTGCGGCATCCGGCCCAATGTGGAACTGGCACGGGAAGCAGGGTTAGCAGTTCAGCGCGGTATCGTGGTGGATGACCAGTTGCGCACCAGCGACCCGGCCATATTTGCCATCGGGGAATGTGCCGAACATCGCGGGGTAACTTACGGTCTGGTCGAACCGGTTTATGAACAGGCGGAGGTTCTCGCGGACGTTTTAAGTGGCGCTCGACCGCATGCCTGTTACGCTGGTAGCAAGTTGGCCACAACCTTGAAGGTGATCGGCATAGACCTGACTTCGATGGGCGACGTCAAATCCAGCGATGCCGATTCCCAGGTGTTCGTAGAAGCTGACCCGCTGAACGGACGCTACCGCAAACTGGTGGTCAAAGATGGCCGGTTGCAGGGAGCGATTCTGCTCGGCGAAAAAGAATCCGCTCAGAAGCTGCTCTTGTACTTCCGCAGTGGCGAAAAACTACCGGGCCATCCGCTGGAGATCTGGTATCGGTTCAGCCGCGACGGCGAGTCGAGCGAAGATGGTCAGCAGGACGCTGGCCTGTCGGCAGCCAGTTTGCCGGACGATCAGCAGATTTGCAACTGTCATCGCGTCAGCAAGCGTGAGATCGTTCGCTGCATCCGAGCTGGTGCCACTTCCATTGAAGCCATCGGCCAGGCCTGCAAAGCGGGCACCGGCTGTGGTAGTTGTCAGGGAATGCTGGGTCATCTGCTGGCCCACTATGCCCGGCATGCCGTCCAGCAATCCGGGGCTCTCGGCGACACCTCGCAGAACAAAGTGGAGCTGATCAAACGCGAAAAAGACGGTCTCGATTCCCTGCCCGACATTCTCCACTATGCCCGGACCGGTAACTGGGAAGAAATGACCGAGGCCGACAAACAACGCTTCAAGTGGCACGGGCTGTTTTTCCGCATTCCCACGCCGGGCTATTTCATGCTGCGGATTCGGCATACCTGCGGGCAGAGCAACGCGAGGCAGTTCCGGGTTATCGCCGAGCTTTCCGACAAGTTCGGCAAGGGTTTCTGCGATCTGACGACACGGCAGCAAATCCAGATGCGCTGGTTCACTATCCGCGACGTGCCGGAAATCTGGGCGCGACTGGCGGAAGTCGGCCTGAACAGCAAGCAGACCGGCATGGACAACGTGCGTGGCGTATGTGGCTGTCCGCTCAGTGGCCTGGCACCGCATGAGTTATTCGATGCCTCACCCGTGGCCCGCGAATTCACTTCGCTCATTCTCGACAACAAGGAATTCACCAACTTGCCGCGGAAATTCAACGTGACTATCACCGGCTGCCTGGAAAACTGCTGCCATACCGAAACGCAGGACATCGCCCTGGTGCCGAGCTATCGGGAATTGGATGGGCAACAGGTGTTCGGCTTCAACGTGTTCGTGGGTGGCAAGCAGGGTTCCGGAGGATACACGCCGGCAAAACCGCTGGATGTTTTCGTGCGGCGAGAAGAAGCGGCTCAGCTGTGTGCCGAGATTGTCCGCATTTTCCGCGATCACGGTTCCCGCGAAAGCCGCACGCGGGCCCGATTGGCTTTTCTGCTCCAGGATCGAGGCGTTCGCTGGTTCCGTCAGGAACTGCAAGCTCGTTGGGGCAAACCACTCTTTTCGGCAGGCCCGGAATTACGCAAAAAGCATCACACCGACCACCTCGGTATTCAGCCGCAGAAACGAAAACCCGGCGACTACGGGCCGCAACTTTTTTCCGTGGGTCTGCTGGTGCCCGTGGGTCGCATCACTACCGACCAGATGCGCGGCGTCGCCGACCTGGCTGAGCGTTATGGCAACGGCGAAATCCGTCTCACCGTGCAGCAGAACATCATCATCCCGAACATTCCCGAAGACCGTCTGTCCGCCCTCACCGACGAGCCGCTGCTCAAAGAGTTACCGATCGATCCTTCGCCCATTTTGCGTGGGCTGGTCTGTTGTACGGGGAATGATTATTGCCACTTCGCGCTCATTGACACGAAAGGTTGGGCCTTGCAGGTGGCCCGGGAACTGGAACGGCGAACGCAGGGACAGAAAATCGCTCCGCTGACCATCCACATGTCGGGTTGCCCCGCTGGTTGCGGCTTGCATCAAGTGGCGACGATTGGTTTGCAGGGTTGCCGCACGCGCATCGGCGACCAGATCGTGGATGCCGCCCATGTGTACATCAACGGCAAATCCGGCCCGCAGCCGCAGATCGCCACCGATGCCATGTACGATGTCCCCTGCGAAAAACTGGCCGATGCCCTCGAACCCTTAGTGCGCTACCTGCCCCGCTCATGACGCTCGGCAACGTGACAGCGTCCGGCCAATCGCACAAACGAGAGCTCAGTCTGTCGCGGTCTTGCATTTACCCAGGTGGCGAGATGAAAAAGAGGCTCCGCTTATGTCCGAGAGATACCGGAGCAGACTCATTGTCGGTGTAATCAAGAAACGGGCAGTACCACTGTGCCTTCGTCCGGAGAATCGCTTGCAGCTGGTTCGGTCCGCAAGCGACACGAACGCCCCGACGCTGGTCAGCACCGCACCGGTTTGTCCCGACCCGGAAGGAGTTCGCCCGTGAATCCGCAGCGGTTAGCAGTTATAGGCGAGGCGATCTGTCCATATTGCGGAGTCGGTTGCCGACTTCGTGTCGAAGGGCGTGGCGGACGGCCAGAACGCATCCGCGGCGTCGAGGATGCTCCCGCCAATCATGGTCGGCTCTGTGCCAAAGGCGCGACACTGCACGAAGCCCTGCATACTCCCGATCGCCTGCTGGTGCCGATGTGGCGACGCAGCCGACAGGAAGATTTTCGACCGGCGGATTGGTCGCAAGCCCTGCGCTATGTGGCGGAGTGCCTGCGCTATATCCTGCACGCTTTCGGACCGAACGCGATTGCGTTTTACGGCAGTGGGCAGCTCGACACGGAGACGGCTTATCTGGCGTGCAAACTGTTCAAAGGATATTTCGGCACGAATAACACCGATTCCAACAGTCGGCTGTGCATGGCCGCTGCCGTCGCCGGGTATCGCACCAGTCTGGGCAGCGATGGCCCGCCGTGTTGCTACGAGGATATTGATCACGCCGACGTCATCTTCATCATTGGCAGCAATATGGCCGAGTGCCATCCGGTAACCTTCGATCGAATTCGCTCTGCCCGGAAACGCCGACCGGACTTGACGCTGATTGTTGTGGATCCGCGTCGCACCGCCACCGCCAGGGAGGCCGACATCTATCTGCCGGTGGCTCCCGGCGGCGACATCGCTCTGCTCAATGCCCTGGGCCGGTTGCTCCTGGAATCCGGTGCGGTGGACGAAGCGTTTGTGCGGCAACACACCCGCGGCTTCGAGGAATATCGGGCCTTTCTGCTGGGGCAAGACCTGCGCGAGCTGTGCGAAGTGGCCGGCATTCAGGAACAGTGGCTTCGCCGCACTGCGGCACGGATCGCCCGATCTCACGGATTCCTGAGTTTCTACTGCATGGGTTTGAACCAGAGCACGGTCGGCATGTGGAAGAATAACAGCTTGATCAACTTGCATCTGCTCACCGGCCAGATTGGCAAACCGGGAGCCGGGCCGTTTTCCCTCACCGGTCAGCCCAATGCGATGGGAGGCCGCGAAGCCGGTCTGCTGTCGCATCAGTTGCCAGGTTACCGTTTCGTGGAAGAACCGGAACACCGCCGCGAACTGGAACAATTCTGGGACCGCCCGACGGGAACCATCTCGCCTCGCCCGGGTTTTACCGCGGTGGAAATGTTCCGCGCCTTGGAAAAGGGCCAGCTCAAGGCGATCTGGATTGCCGGGACCAACCCGCTGGTCAGCATTCCCGACCTGCACCAGGTTCGTCGCGCCATGGAACGGGCCCAACTGGTGATCGTGCAGGATGCGTATCACCCGACGGAGACGACCAGGCTGGCGCATGTCGTCCTGCCAGCCGCTCAGTGGGGCGAGAAAGAATGGACAAGCACCAGCAGTGAACGGTTGGTCAGCTACAGTCCGAAACTGTTTGACCCGCCGGGTCTGGCTCTGCCGGACTGGCAAATCCTGGCGCGGTTTGCTCAGGTGTGGGGCTTTCGCGGTTTTGCTTACGGCAGCGCTGCCGAAGTCTGGGACGAGTTCCGCCAGCTGACCCGTGGCCGACCGTGCGATATGTTCGGCATCACCGCAACACGCTTGCGGCAACAGCGGCATGTTTACTGGCCTTGCCCGCACGAGGATCATCCCGGTTCGCCACGCCGCTATCTCGACCGCATTTTCCCGACGCCCGATGGCAAAGCCAATTTTCTGCCCCGCGACCATCGTGCGCCGCGCGAACTGCCCGACCACGAATTTCCGTTCATCCTCACCACCGGCCGGCTGTACGCCCACTGGCACACGCTGACGCGAACCGGCAAATGTAGCAAACTGGTGCGGCGTGAACCCGGCCCGTTTGTCGAAATCAACGTCGAAGATGCGGCCCGGCTCGGCATCAGCGCGGGCGAACTGGTGTTGCTGTCCAGCCGGCGCGGCGCTATCCGCTTGCCTGCCCGCCTCAGTGACCACGTACCCGCCGGCATGGTTTTCGTTCCGTTTCACTGGGGCGATTTGCACCATCCTGACAACGCTGCCAACTACCTCACCATCAGCGCCACCGGTCGCATCGCCAAACAGCCCGAACTGAAATTCTGCGCGGTCAACGTCGAGAAATGCGCCCCGCATTCGGAGACACCGCTGCCACAACTCCTGCTCGTGCCCGATTCCGCGCAAACAAGACCTGGCGCATCAACTCCGGTGGCTACCGAAAGCATCTGAACGAGCACGGCCAAGGCTAAAACCAGCCGCAAAGCCACGGCATCAACTCCGGCAGGTACCGAGAGCATCTGACACGGGCTGACCATTATCCTCCGCCCACCGCTTATTTCAGGAGACCGCCATGTACGCAGCGACGATTGAAGCGATTGCCGAACAGGCGGCCAAAAAGCTCGCCGCTCAGCGCCAATCCCTTTTCGCCCATCTGGTTCGCTCCATGCTGGCCGGCATGTACGTCGGGGTATCCATCGCCCTGATTTTCACCATTGGCGGCACACTGGCGACAGCGGCACCGTTTGTGGTGCGGCTGGTGATGGGCGTTTGCTTCGGCTGCGCTCTGAACTATGTCGTTTTCGCTGGCGCTGAATTGTTTACCGGTAGCAACCTGGTGCTGACGCTCGGCGTGCTGGTCGGCAAAGCTCGCATCGGCGACCTGCTCAGCAACTGGGTCTGGACCTGGCTCGGTAATCTCGCTGGCAGCATGATCCTGGCCTGGATAGTCGTACAGACCGGCTTGTTCGATAACAGTGGCCCGACGCAGGGCGTGTATGCTTTTGTGCAAAATATCGTGGCTGTGAAAATGAACCTGCCTCCCATGCAACTCTTCTGGCGGGCGGTGCTGGCCAACTGGCTGGTGTGTCTCGGTGTGTGGATGGCTGCACGAATTCAGAGCGAAGCCGCTCGCATCCTCATGATCTGGTGGTGCATGTTCACCTTCATCACCTGCGGTTTCGAGCACAGCATCGCCAATATGTTCGGCCTGCTGTTGGGCCTGCTGGTGCCGCACAGTGAGAGCATTTCCTGGGCCGGGTACTGGTACAATCTCGGCTTGGCGACACTGGGTAACATTGTTGGTGGCGCTGCCTTCGTTGCTGGCATGTACTGGCTGGGCAGCCCGGAGATTCGCCCCGCTGTTCAACCCGCGCAGGAATCTGCCCTCGAAAGCGCCCCCGAATTAGCCCGCTCCTGAACCGACGTGCCCACCCCATAACTCCGGAGGACTTGCCCATGAACGTTCGGGACTTTCTGCGCGCTGGCCACTGGCCGACCTTGCTCGCCGCCTTTGTGTACTTCGACATCAGTTTTCTGGTCTGGGTGCTCCTGGGCGGTTTGAGCAATCATATCGCCGCGGACCTCGAACTCACGCACACCCAACGCGGACTTTTAGTGG
The DNA here is from genome assembly GCA_041640595.1 of Gemmatales bacterium. GTDB lineage: Bacteria > Planctomycetota > Planctomycetia > Gemmatales > HRBIN36 > HRBIN36. The sequence continues at coordinate 49,324 of JBEPZY010000005.1, forward strand.
CCACGCCATTGCTCGGCGGTGCCTTGCTCCGCATTGTGCTGGGACTGCTGACCGACCGCGTGGGCGCGCGACGAACGGCTCTTATCGGACTGACGAGCACGCTACTGCCTTTGATCCTGGGCTGGCTCGGGGCACACAGTTTTGCAAAGCTGCTATGGGTAGGGTTGTTGCTGGGCATAGCCGGGGCGAGTTTCGCTGCTGCATTGCCTCTGGCGGGGCGATGGTATCCGCCGCAGTATCAGGGGCTGGCTCTGGGCATCGCGGGGGCCGGCAACAGTGGCACTGCCTTAGCCACCTTTTTCGCACCGCGACTGGCCGAACTGGTCGGATGGCAAAATGTTTTCGGTCTGGCGGTGATTCCGGTGCTGACCGCCCTTGTGGTTGTCGTACTGCTGGCACGGGAAGCTCCGAACGCTTCCAGCTCCCAACCTGTGATACGCTATTTCCGAGTTTTGCGCGAACAGGATAGCTGGTGGTTGTGCGGTTTTTACGCAGTAACTTTCGGCGGGTTCGTTGGTCTGGCCAGCTTTCTCAACACTTTTTACCGCACCCAGTACGGTGTGCATCCAGTCGTGGCCGGGAGTCTGGCCACTATTTCCGTGCTGGCGGGTTCTTTCTTACGGCCCGTCGGCGGCTATCTGGCCGACCGATTCGGTGGCGTGCGAGTCCTGACGGTGATTTACGGCCTGGTGGCGGCAATCATGACTGCTTTAGCTTGTCATCCCTCGGTCACTGTGGCGACGGTTCTCTTCACGGGCACACTGGGCCTTCTCGGTATGGGCAACGGTGCAGTGTTTCAACTCGTGCCCCAACGCTTCCCCAGAGAGCTCGGCGTCATCACCGGTCTGATTGGCGCTGCCGGAGGTCTGGGCGGATTTTTCCTGCCTACCTCGCTGGGTCTGCTGCGCGATTACACTGGTTCGTATGCTGGCGGGCTGGCCGCTTTTGCTGCGATTTCCCTGGTCGGTGCGGTCGCTATCGTTCACATCACCCGCGCCTGGTACGGCATTTACATACAGGCCGGCGGACTGGCATCCGCTTCCCTCGAGCGGTTAGCTCCCAGCTCTGCTAACCTGGCCACCGGCGAAGAAACTTAGTCCCTCTCGATCACCAGCATGGCAAGCCCAGGTGATCGACTCGCAAAATCAAGGCATGCGTGCTAGTACTATATGCCCGCCTCAAGAACCGGCACCTTGTCGCTTACTGTACCTGCACCACCGCCAGATAGATCGCGGCCCGACCTTCATGCGAACTGTAGTAGCTAATATAGAGACGGCCTTCGTGCCAGACTAAGCCGGGATAACTCGTATCACCACCACTGGGCAAGGTTATAAGCGGTATTAGTTTGCCCTGCTCGACATCCAGCCGGGCCAGGACCGTCTGTGCTTTCTTATCCTGAATGATCCGCCCGGCCGCGATCCAGCGACCATCGGGCAACTTAATAAAATTCGGCCCGCCGAAATAGACACCTAAGTCTTTCCATTCCCAGTGCTTATAGGGTGGTTTACTAACACCTAATAAAGCACTGTTCGGCATACCGTCTCGCCGTTGCATGCAATACATTGTGTCGCCATCGAAACGCAAGGTGGCCTCCGTACAGTTCGGCGGTGCAAACTCCGCAACCTTCGTATAAGCCAAACCGTCGCGCGTACTATAGAGAATGGCACTGTAGCGGCGTTGCTTTTCCTGTGGGGCCCAACGATAGGCCACACCATAACCGGTGCCCTGATGCCAGGTCAATCGCCAGAGCCACTGCCAGCTTTCTATGATTCTGCGTGGCTCACTCCATTGCCGGCCATCGGTTGAGGTGCTGACAAATGTATAGTGATCGGTAAGCGGATTTCTCGTCGCGGGAACGGCAGCAGCGGCGACGAGCAGGAGTTTGCCGTCCGGCGTAATGCTTAGTTTCGGATCGCGATAGTCCACGTTCTCACGCTCTAATACGGCAACCGATTTCCATTCCTTTGTGTCTATGGAACTAATAATGCGAATACGTCCGGCATCACCGGCGTGCGCCTTGCCTTCACGGAAACAGCAAAGCCATTCGCCCCGATAGCGAATGAGGTCTGTAAAAGCATTATGCGGCGCAGCTCCCCAGATTTTCCTGACTTCGACTAATTGCAGTCCCTCCTGCGAGGCGGTAAGCATCGGCACGCCGAACAGTAAAATCCAGGAAAGTCGGGTCATGGCAGGCTCCTTGAGTGTGGTGCATGATTCCGACGCGCTGTCAGGTAATCCTGGAGGGCATCCCACCAGGAACGCATCGGCGGTGTGTGCGGGTGTTCGCTGATTAAGGCACTATAGTTAGGGCGACGGGCTGCTGTAGGTTTTTCTTTCGAGCTAACTGGACGAACTTGAGTATTCAGCCCGGCTTGTTGGATAATAGCCCTGGCAAATTCGTACCAGGAGACCGCACCTGTATTCACCAGATGCACTAATCCGGTCATCTTATGTTCTAAACATTGCAGCACAGCCGTAACTAAGTCCTCAACGTAAGTGGGAGAGCACACCTGATCAGCGACAACCTCGATGGTCTGGTGAGCGGTGGCCTGGCGTAAAATGCGTTCGACGAAATTATCCTTCTTGCCTCCGCTCCCCGGCACACCGTATAAGCCACAGGTGCGGATGACAAGGTGATGAGGGGTTGAACTGCGAACGAAATACTCGCCGGCGAGTTTAGATACGCCATAGACGTTGACCGGACCAGGCAGGTCGCTTTCGCGGTAAGGCAGGCGGCGAGTCTCATCGAGTCCGAAAACATAGTCGGTGCTGAAATGAACCAGAAATGCTCCCACCTCAGAACAGGCGTGAGCCAGGGCGCGTACTGCCAGGGCATTGACCGCGAAGGCTGGTTGCGGTTCCTGCTCAGCGCGATCCACGAAGTTCCAGGCCGCACAATTCAGCACCACTTGCGGTCGGTGCAAAAGAAGGAGGCGCCTTACCGCTTCGGCATCGGTAATGTCACATTCCGCTCGGCTGACGGCCAGCGCAGCGGAACCGAGGCGCCGGACAAACGCTTGACCGAGCTGGCCGGTTTTGCCAATAATCAGGTATCTAACCATGGCGGTTGGTTCATCCTGCCGGGGATGGCGTATAAGGCTAGGATAGCAAAATGCCACCGGATGTCCTGAGCCGCGACGCGATTTATGAGCGTTTCGTTGAGCAGCTGCCTTTCCCGTTGTATCCGATGCAGGAGGAAGCTCTGCTGGCCTGGTTTGCATCGGAGCAGGGGGTACTGGTCTGCGCTCCTACCGGTATGGGCAAGACGGTGATTGCTCATGCAGCATTATTTGAGGCCCTGCATACCGGAACGGTGGCCTACTATACGACGCCTCTCATTGCCCTGACCGAGCAGAAATTCGACGAATTGCGTGCGCTGGCAGAAAAGTGGGGCTTCTCGGCGGATGATGTTGGATTGGTGACCGGCAATCGGCGAGTCAATCCGCAGGCGCGAATTCTGGTCGTGGTGGCCGAAATTCTGTTGAACCGACTGCTCCAACCACGCGGCTTCGATTTTTCGCAGGTTTCCGCCGTGGTTATGGATGAGTTTCACAGTTTTAACGATCCCGAGCGGGGCATCGTCTGGGAGCTGACACTGGCTCTGTTACCGCGGCATGTACGCTTGCTGTTACTCTCCGCGACAGTGGGCAATGCCCGCGAGTTTCTGAACTGGCTGCATCGCTGTCATGGTCGCCAGATCGAACTGGTGGAAAGCAATGAGCGGCGTGTGCCTTTGACTTACCAGTATGTGCCGGACCAGTTCCTCACTGACCATTTGCAATGGATGGCCCAGGGCTCGGTCGAAACGCGCAAAACACCGGCTTTGGTGTTTTGTTTCAATCGGGAGGAATGCTGGAGCGTCGCCGAGCAACTCAAGGGCCTGCCCTTGCTCGACGAAGAAACCCGTCGCCGCGTCAATGCTGAGGTGGATAAACTCGACTGGAGGCATGGAGTCGGCCCGAAACTCAAGCAGATGCTGCGGCGAGGAGTCGGCGTCCATCACGCCGGATTGTTGCCGAAATATCGCCGGGTCGTCGGGGATTTTTTCGAGCGCAAATTGCTGGCCGTCGTCGTTTGCACGGAAACGCTTTCGGCAGGTATCAATCTCCCGGCTCGCAGCGTCGTTCTGACCACGCTGGTCAAAGGGCCACCGGGCAAACAGAAGCTGATTGACGCCAGCACGGCTCATCAGATTTTCGGTCGGGCGGGCCGGCCACAGTTCGACAAGCAGGGATACGTCTTCGCTCTCGCTCACGAAGACGACGTCCGCATCCATCGCTGGCGGGAAAAATATGATGCCATCCCCGAAGACACCAAAGACCCGGTTCTGCTCAAACTCAAGAAGGAACTCAAACGCAAAAAGCCCACCCGCCGCGAAAATCAGGTGTACTGGAGCGAAGGAGACTTTCATCGTCTCCGCAATTCGCCGCCTGGCAAACTTTCGAGCAAGGGAACCCTTCCCTGGCGGCTTCTGGCCTACATGCTGCAGGTTTCGCCGGAGATCGGCCCCATTCGCCAGATGGTACGCAAACGCCTGCTGCCGGCCAATCAGCTAGCCGCTGCGGAACGTGACCTGCACACCATGCTGCGGGTGCTTCATCAGGCCGGTTTTGTGCAACTCGAGCCGCCACCCGGAGATGATCTCAGCAACTGGTCTCCGGAACTGGCGCACCCCACGGAGAAGCTCGCCACGCTGCTATTGTTTCGCAGCATTCATCCGCTTTACGGAGCGTATCTGCTGGACATGCTCGGTCTGGCCGACCGACGGGAACGGTTGCAGGCCCTGGAAAGCGTGCTGGAAATTCCCAGTTCGCTTCGCCACAAGGTGCGTGTTCCACCTCCGGAAAAACTTCCCCCCGGTCCGCTGGCTGTTTCCCGCCTGGACCCCGAACTGATCCGCCGCGGACTGATAGCCGCTCCTATCACGGAAACACCCGACGAAGAAGAGGAAGATGACGAACCGGTTGACTGGCAACCCCAGGAACGACCACCTGTTTTCGCCGATAAGCTCCGCCTCCTCTTCGAGGACCTTTATCCCGACGTGCGCGACTTGAAAGTGGTTCCCGTGTGGGCAGCCGGGGAATTGCTGGAAATGGGTGGCGATTTCCACAAATATATCGCCGCCCACGACCTCGCTAAACAGGAAGGGATCATTTTCCGCCACCTGCTTCGACTCATCCTGCTTTGCGGGGAATTCGCCGACGCCCAACCCACCGAAGGCGATCCACAAGCCTGGCACGACGAAATGGTGGATATTGCGGCTCGCCTGACCGCCACTTGCCGCGCCGTGGATCCCACCAGCACGGACCAACTCATCGAGGAAGCACAGGCTGCCGATGTGGTCGAAGGCGAAACCGCTCGCGAACATCCTCACGCTTTGGCCGAGGCCCTCGCCGCCGCCACACAAACTACGCGCATCATCTTCAGCCCCGATGACACTGCTTCCTTACTGGATCGCTCTCTGCGACCGTTCGGCGCCATTCCTGATGCCCCAGTTTCTGCTGCACAGCCCGCATCCTCGTCCCCCGACGGGTCCGAAAATCCCCTGCCTTGAACCTCACTTGTTATAGACCAGCTTCGGGTCAAACACTTTGCTGGCTGCTATAAGCCACTGGCCGTTTTCGTAGCGGCGGTAGAAACAACTGCGGTAACCTTCATGGCAAGCCGCCCCTCCTACCTGCCGCACTTTCAAAAGGATCGTGTCGCCGTCGCAATCCAGATGAGCGCTGACCACTTCCTGCCAGTGCCCGCTTTCCTCGCCTTTCCGCCACAGTTTCTGTCGGCTGCGACTATAATAACAGGCACGTCCGGTACGGATAGTTTCCTCCCAGGCTTCCCGATTCATCCACGCCAGCATCAGCACCTCACCGGTATCGGCATCCTGAGCAATAGCGGGCACCAAACCACCCATCTTATCAAAGTCAATCATGGCTACCCCCTATATTCTTCCGACTGGGCTGAGCCACTCTGGCAGCGTCCCTCTTTGCCGAGCCTATTTCTTTTCGGATGCAGCTTTCCCTGGCTCGCTTTTCAGGGTTTGCAAAAATTCTACTAAGTCCACTAAGTCCTGTTCGCTCATATATTGTATCAGGTCGCTAGGCATGAGCGACCTGGGACTTTTGGCACGCTCGCTAATATCGGCCTTTTGGATTTTCCAATCCTTGCCGTTAGCATCGCGAAGCACCAGATGTTCGCCAGCTTCCTCAATCAAGATACCCTGCACGATCAGCCCTTGTTTGGTTTCGACGACCCATTGGACGAATTGATCAGCGATGGCTTTATCCGGATAAAGGATGGATTCAAACAGATTTTCCCGACTGGCTTTCGAGCCGATGGCACTGAGATCCGGGCCGATCTTTCCTCCCTGTCCATGCACGGTATGACACCGCGCACAGCCCAGGTCTTTATTTTCGAAAAACAGGCGTTGGCCATGTTGTCTATCTCCCCGCCTGAGTACGAGCTGACCGATTTCCGGAAGCTGACGGGGATTTAGTTTTGTAGCAGGAAAAGCAACGAGTGCCTTGTTACGCAAGTCCTGGAACGGGCTTTGCCGCAGCAGTCGCGCTGCCTCTGCTTGTAAAGGTTTATCCAGGTCTTGATAATGCTCAAATAACCATAAGGAACCAGGACGGGAAGATGCCAGGGCAGCTAAAATGTCCTGACGGGAACTTAGCGATAGGTCAGGTCGCTTGAGCAGGTCGCCGAGGGCCTTGATGGCTTGCGGTGTCGCTTGCCGGCTTAGTGCGGAGATTACTTCGTTTCGCAGCGACGTTTCTCCGAGCAACGTCAACAGGGCTTCAGTTGGCCGCGAGCCGCGAATCGAACCGAGTGCCAGCACGCATTTCCGGCGCAACGCTAATGGCTGATCCGCTTGCTTGGCTAGCTCGGTCAGCGTTTCCACCCAGGCCTCCGACTCCGTTGCGGATACTAAGTCCACGGCATCGAGTTGATATTTAGGATTTTTTAGCCAGTGGCGAATCAGGTTTTCGCAAGTTTTCGACTTGCCGAGGGCAGCCCATTTGCCAGGTAAATAACGTTTCAGCCATTCGAGAGCACGTTGTCGCAGTTCAGGTGGTAAGTCCTGGCTTAGAACGCGCAGCAGGACTTCGCCACCTGAGGTTCCTTCGCTGGCAGCAAGGATATCGAGCATGCGCTGGCGCTCGGGCAGAGAGAATCGCGGGTCTAAGATTTTGGTATCTAATTGCTGGATAATTTCCGGGGGACGCCATTCCCATACTAAGTCGAGGACCTTCTCGTCCCACTGCGGAAATCGCTGTTGAAAACCCGCTAATAATTTCGTTCGTCGCTCGCTTGGCTGGTGACCTACGGCAATACCGAGAGCCACAAGGTAAAAATGATCGTTGCCCGGATACAACTTCGCCAGTTGATCAATCCACGGTTGAGCGAATTCGGGTTCCTCGTCGCGAAGAGCAATTGCTAATTCGCGTAGTATGGGTAAGGGGGTGCCGGGTCTTAGGAATGAGCGTAACCAATTCTGCACCACCTGCGGTGCCTGCTGCAGGTGAAGCGAGCGGTCTTTAGCGATGCGAACTAACATCATGTGCCAGCGTACATCGGAGCTTTTGTTAGTTAGTAACGGCCACCATTGGTCCCAATCCGGTTGCTGTGCAAGGCACCAGGCTAGTCGAGCGCAGGTTGCCAGATCGGTTTCGCCTTGAAGAGCGCTGCTGACCAGAGCAGCCTGTCGGTGTGTGGGAAGTTGACGCAACGCCTGCCAGCTGCCGTAGCGAGTGCTTAGATTGGGGGACTTAAGCCCGGCAATAATTCCTTCTTCGCTCGACCAGTCAGGCGGCTTAATGCGATAACCAGCGTGACCTGCCGGTGTTAATCTATAGATGCGTCCTCGTGTAATGTCGCCCATGCCGTGTCCGCCCACGCCGGGATCATACCAATCGCTTACCATGACCGAACCGTCAGGAGCAACGCAAATATCGGATGGCCGGAACCAGTTATCCTGGGAATTAACAATATCCTCGCGGTCGATGGCGAAGCCGGAACCATCGAACCGAACGTAATAAATGCGCACCTGCCGTGGCCCGGCATCGGTGTGAAGCAGACGGCCATAATAATCTTTAGGCTGACGGCCACCAGTCCACGGAATCAAGGTGCCTTCATACCAGGCCATGCCTGTCGGTGAGCCAAACCAGGTGCGCAATACCTTATGTACGACTCCGGGTTGCTCTTCGTGCCAATGCGACTCTCCCCGACCGCGGGGCCAGTAGCCGTAGTTGCCACCGAACATAACATGGCAAATCCGTGTCTGCTGGTTACCATCATCGTCATTATCGGAAACGAAGAGCGTGCCGAAACTATCTATCGCCGGTTCGTAATGATTGCGGAAATTATCTGCTAACATCTCGACATTAGTGCCATCCGGGTCGCATCGCCAAACCGTACCGGCCCGACAGTCTAAATTATTAGTTTTCCACACTTTGCCCCAGCGGTCACGGATACCATCTATACCGGTATCGCCGCATGTGAAATATAGTTTGCCGTCCGGGCCGAAATGAATACCATGCACGCCGTGATCGTGATCGTAACCGCGAAAGCCACTGAGCAACACCTTCGGAGGTCCGTCCGCACGCAAATCGTCGTCAGCGTCCTCGAAAACATAGATATGGGGAGAGTGACATACATAAACTCGTTGTCCCTTGCCGTTCGGATTCGGAGCGATAGCAATACCCAGGGGAGCTATAAAGTCGGGCGACTGATAAAATGTTGTCGCCCGGTCTGCTTTGCCATCGCCATCCACGTCTTCGAGAACGAGAATGCGATCGCCTTCGGGACGATTAAGCGGACGGTTGCGTAATCGGCAGCGATAGTTCACGGATTCACACACCCAGACTCGGCCACGGTGATCAATGTCTATACACGTTGGATTAACCAGGAGAGGTTCGCTGGCAAAGAGTTGCCATTGCAGGTTTGCTGCAACCTGAAACGTAGCAAGGGCATCGCTGGCAGGCTTCTGGGCCAATGCCAAGCTGAGAATCCATGCCAGTCCGCCTATGCAAAAGCTCAATCGTCGGCTCATATCAGTTGCCTCCGTTGTTAGTGGCGTTTTGCGAGCTTGAATGGGTATTACGAATCGCCTGGAGCAGGGCCAAACTTGCAAGTCCATAGAAGGTATATTCCACATCTGGTGCTGTATGCTTAGCATCGGCCAGGAAGGATATTCGTCCCGGCACTTCCCAGGGCCCGGCCCAGAATCCGCCTTCGGGAGATTGCAAGCAGCAGACATGGGCGGTCAGCTTATCCGCCGCGATAAAGGTTGTGTCGCCTAATGCGTAAGCCGTCCACAGTCCCGTAAAAGTAGAAAGTAAGTCCGGTATGGTTATGCGAGCATGAGCGGTAAAACCAGTGTGCGGAACATAGACGCTCCGCAGGAATTGTAATATGCGCTCTGCCACTGATGGCGGTACTGAGCCCGTCATTTGCCAGATAGCTGCCGCAGCAGCAGTGGGATTAGTGCCACTACTGGGTACGGTTGCGGTGTCGGCATAGCCACCATCAGCCAGTTGCCTCTCGCTCAGCCAGGTGGTGCATGAGGTTAAGTCCGGGAACGATAGGTCTAACAATTCGCAACACAACAGGCCCAGAAATGTCTGGTAAATCGTCGTGCTATGGGAGCCGCGTCGCGCTGCGAAACCGCCGTCGGAGGTGCGAAATTCGGATAAGCAGGAACTGGCCCGGCTGCGAAAGTCCTCCCATTTGCCGATCGGTTCGCGCGATCTCAGGTAGTTAGCGATGGCCCTGGATTGGATCAGAGAGTAGAAGCTAACCATAGTGGGGAACTGGGAGGGGTCTAATGTATCTAACCAGTGATAGGTGGGACTTAGTAACGAGGGATCGAGGATGTTAGCAAGAGCCAGGGTGCGCAGGGCGAAGGCTGTGTAATATATGTCCGGCTCACCCTGGCGATTGGGGAATCCGCCATCGTGGCATTGCTGGCGGAGCACGTATTCACCGATTTGCCGCACCAGTTCGGCTGGCAGCGACCGCAGGCCAGTCCGCAAGGTTTGTTCGAGACGGTCTAAATATCGGATTTTCATAGAGGAACGGGTACACGAATACTTAGGGGGTAAGTCTGGCACTTACGGTTCGGTTCTAAGTCGCGGTGGCCCGACCGGTGAGACCTAATTCTTCGGCATGGGGTTTCAGAGCATCAATGACGAACTGAATGTGTTCGGCCAGGTCCACACCGAAATCGGCAGCGCCGCGGTAAATATCTTCGCGATTGACTTTGGCAGCGAAGCCTTTTTGTTTGAGTTTTTTCAGGACACTGTCCGCGGTGAGACTCAGGATGCCATCCGGTCGCACCAGAGCGCAGGCGGTAATGAAGCCGCAGAGTTCGTCGCAGGCGTAAAGAGCTTTCTCGACAGGACGGATGCGGGGACAGTCAGGGAGATAGTCCGCGTGGGACTTAATCGCATAAATAACTTCTTCCGGCCAACCCCGCTCCTGGAGGATTTGTGCGCCTCGCAAGGGGTGATCGGGCGGGTTAGGCCAGCGTTCGTAATCGAAATCGTGTAACAAACCGATAATGCCCCAGAGGTCTTCATTTTCTCCGAGCTTGCGAGCATAAGCCCGCATGGCATATTCAACGGCGAGCATATGCCGGACTAAGTTTATGTTCGTAGTAAATTCCTGTACCAGTTGCCAGGCCTCTTCGCGGGATTTCATATTAGTCCCCTCTAGCGGGATTTGACATACTTATCGAGAAAAGCAACCATCTTCGGATAAGCATCTAAGCGGTTTTTGAGCTTGGCCAGACCGTGCCCTTCGTCCTCATAGCGCAGGTACTCGACAGGAATATTCCGCTGCCGCAGGGCGTGCACGATCTGCTCGGCCTCGCCGATTGGTACACGGGGATCGTTGGCACCGTGGATAATCATCATCGGGCAACGAATCTTATCCACATGCCGAATGGGACTAATCTCTTCCAGAAAGGCACGGTGTTCACGGAGGTTACCGTATTCTTTTTCCCGATGGGCCCGGCGATAAGCACCAGTACGCTCCAGGAAGGTAATAAAGTTAGCGATGCCGACGACGCTGATGCCGGCGGCGAATAAGTCCGGATATTGAGTCACGGCCGACAGCACCATAAATCCGCCATAACTGCCACCGTAAACCGCGATTCGTTTGGGGTCGGCTTTTTTCTGATCGCGGAGCCAGTAAACACCCCAGATTAGATCCTTGACAGAATCCATGCGGCGAGTGGTATTGTCTAAGTTCATATAGTGCATACCGTAGCCGCTCGAACCACGAACATTAGGAGCGAAAATAGCATAGCCAGCCTGGAGGAAATACTGGAATATAGCACTAAATTCAGGGCGGGTTTGACTCTCCGGGCCACCGTGAGGATAAACAATCACGGGAGGCAAGCGACCGGATTCAGGCGCACGCGCGGGATAAAACCAGGCCGGGATCATCAGGCCGTCGAAGCTGGGATAGCGAACCAGTTGTGGCTCCACGAACGTGCTGAAAGGAATACCAGCGCGGCTGCTATAAGTTAACTGGCGAAGCTGGCGTGTGGTTAGGTCGTAAAGCCAGATATCGGGATTGTGTCGCGGTCCGCTGAGCACAAACGCCAGTTTTGCGCCGTCCGGACTGAATTCTAGCTGGGAAATCACCCCTGTAGGTACGTCAGGACTAAAAGATTTAGTCAGGTTATCCTGGGAGGCCAGGAACAATCGAGATTGGCCGTCGTGATTTTCCAGCCAGGCAATCCCGGGACCGATGCGAGGCAATTCGAGACTTTCGACTTCGTGTTTAGAAGTGTGTACATAATCAAGCCGGCCAGTTGCCAGTTCGATGCGAGCCAAAGCGAGTAAGTCGCGGCCACCGTGGGTGCTGACGCAATAAACATATTTGCCGTCGGGACTAAACCGCGGCGACTCATATTGGGCATCGCCCTGGTGCGGTGTCAGGTGTCGTACCTTGCCGGAATTCCATTCCAGCAAATAAAGGTCTTGATTATAATTCGACTCCGGACGGACAACTAAGAGATACTTACCGTCGGGAGAAAAGCCGGCGGGAACATAATAACCGCCTGGCCCTTCGTGAACGAGCCGGGCTTCGCCTTCATTTTGCAAAGATTGGACATAAATATCGAAGCGATCCGGTTTGGTGCGGTTGGCGGCAAAGGCGAAGTACTTGCCATCACGACTAAATCCGCCGAACAGATGAATCGCCTCGGGATGGCGGGTCACGTCCTGATAGTCCCAGCCGTCGGTAAAGCCATGTTCTGCGGCCACGCCGACAGGATACAGGCGATAAAGCTGAGTGCGCTCATTTCCTCCCGTATCCTGACTGAAGAGCAATTCGTGGCGGACAGGATTATGCCAGACGCCGCGGACAGCCTCTTGCGTAAAGGTAAGGCGGACGGGCCAGCCGCCCTGAAGGGCAACCTGCCAGACCTGCGGGACACCGCTAATGTTAGTCAGAAAAGCTACGTATCGGCCATCGGGCGAAAAACTCGGCGTGGTGGCGACCTGGATGTTGAGGAAGCGTTCGATAGTGTACATCGGATAGCTCGCAGCCGGCATAGTTGGCGAACTCCGTTTTAGTGTCAGGCGCTCGAATTAGATGGTTATCTAAGTTTCACGGATAAAGTAAGAGCGGAGGATGCGGAATAGCGTCAGGGCGGTGATCATAGTAAGTCCGGAGGCTGTCAGGAGCCAGAAAGCCGAACGTGGTTCGCCTGTATAGTGCCAGAGCAAACCGACTACGGGAGCGCCGAGGGCACCGACGCCGAAAGTCAGGGCGAATTTCATTCCGTAAGATAGACCTCGGCGTTGTGCAGAGGTACCTTCGGCTAACAAACTGTTCTCCACCGGTTGCTGAGCGAACAGACAAATGGCCAGCAGAATAGCGATAGGCAAACCGAGTTCAGGTTGCGGAATAAGTGCCAGCGAGGCAGCCAGAGCGGACATCAAGAGGATAGCGGCGGTATAGACCGGCATCGCACCGCGGTGCTGAGCAAGGGTGCCGCTCAAGTATTGTCCGAGCGTGCCGGCAAGCAGAGCCAGGAAACTATAGAGTCCGCCTTTCGCCAGCGCCTGCGCAGCGCTGGCATCACCGGTCAGATACAGGGGCAGGGCGGTTACCAGAGTGCGGTAATTGAGGCCGCCCAGCATCATGGCCAGATAAAGCGGCGCCAGAATCAGCCAGACCGCGGTTTGCGAATTGGGGTCGGGCGAGGAACGAAGGGGAGAAGCGGTGGGCGAATCCTCCGGTTGCCAGCGCAGATGGAGCATGAAACAACCGGCGAGGAAACTGATAGCTGCCAGTGTCCAGAAAGCGCCTTGCCAGTAGCCGCCAGCGGCCCAGAGACCGCCCAGGAGTGGCCCACAGGCCACGCCAATGCTTCCGGCGACACCGTTGACGCCCATGGCCCATTCGCGGCGACGGATGCCCACGGATATCAGGGCAATGCCTGCGGGATGGTAGATGCTCAGAACCAGGCCCAGCACAGTCAGACCGAGAAAAAGAGAGATTTCGTCGTAAGCCAGGGCGACCAGGCCCGCTGCGATAGCCAGGCCGAAGTAATACCAGCGTAACAGCCGGTCAGCCCCCCAGCGATCCACAGCCAAACCAGTGGGAATCGCTCCCAGCCCCAGCAGAACGTAGCCCAGGTAAGGCAAGGAAGTAAGCACTCGCTGATCGAGCAGGAATTGCTGTTGGATGGCGAGCAGGGCTCCCGTGATGGCAAGCTCGCCGGCGTGGCACAGGGCGTGTCCCAGACTGCTGAGGGCAACGATTCGCCATTCCCCCGCCGATTCGCTCCGGCTGGGGGCGACTACAGGGGGCAGCGGTTCGATTTGTGCTGACGCAGTTTGTGCCGAGGCATCCTGGAGCATGGAGGGATTCCTTAAATCGAGGGAGAGCGCAAAAAGCGTACTTCCGGAGAAAGGTAGGAATCGGCGGGTGGTTTGCAAAGGTTAGGCGAGGAGCCGACGCAGAGTTTCAAGATTTTTGGCGTCCCAATCCGTGCCGCCGGAATCGCCTTTGGGGGTCTCCAGAATCATAGGCAGACGTCGAAAAGCCCGGCAACGCAAGACCAGCCGGAAACCTTCCAGGCCGATTTTACCGTGGCCGATATGAGCATGGCGATCGATTCGCGATCCGAGCGGCCGAGCGCTATCGTTGAGATGCCAGGCGCGGATACGTTGCACATCCAGGTAACGGTGCAACTGACGCAGGGTTTGCAGCCAGGCCCGACGCGGTGCCAGAGGATAACCGGCGGCGAATAAATGGCAGGTGTCGAGACAGAAGCCGAGCCAGGGAGGATCACCGAGACGGCGAGCGATGCTTTGCAACTGTTCGAGTCGCCAGCCGAGAGCGGTTCCCTGGCCGGCAGTGTTTTCGAGCAGGATTTGCGTGGTACACTCAGCACACCGCTGCCGTGCTTCCGCCAGTGCGTCAGCGACACGGTCGAGTGCCTCGAGTTCTGCGGTTCCGGTATGGGCTCCGGGATGCAGGACCAGATAATCCAAACCGAGGAGATTGGCCCGTTGCCATTCCTCGATGAACGCTTCCAGCGACCGGCGAAAGAGCCCCGGATCGGGCGAGGCCAGGTTGATCAGATAGCTGCTATGGGCCAGTAACCATCGCGGTCGCAGCAATCGGCGGGTCTGGTGAAAACGCGTTAGCTCGGTGGGGCTGATCGGTTTGGCATACCACTGGGTATTGTTTTTGGTGAAAAGCTGGACGGCTCGCATGCCGTAGCGGTGAGCAGCTTCCAAGGCTTTATGGTACCCGCCGGCGATGGACAGATGGGCACCCAGATAGGGCATGTCCGGCTCCCGAATTCAAACCGCGTTGACTTCCTGCCCACCGTGTCGCTGCCGGGATTGCAAGAGGGGACATACGCGGGCGGAGTAGGGCTGGGGCGAGCGAGTCGGGGTGCCGTTGGAGGCAGGCGACAGAACTTCCGCGGAAAGGGTCGTCATCCGATGAAATTGCTCAAGGGCTTCCGCAAGCAGATAAGGATGCGACCAGTTGGGAAAATGTCCGCTCGCGGCGAGCCGGAAGCCGATCGCATGGGGCAAACGTTGCAGCAGTTCGTGCTGGCAGGATTCGGGAACGAGGGGATCGGTCTGGGAATAAGCAACCAGGACGGGGACGCGGATTTCCGGCAAGCAGGGTCGCAAATCAGTCTGAGCGAGTTTGCAGGCCCAAAAAGCCCAGGCACGGAAATAGACTCGCGGCCAGCTGCCCAGCGGTTGAGGCGGAGCGAGGCGTTCCACATCACGATCGATCGCTGCCCAATTAACCACTGGCCAGCCCGCCGGGTTAGAAACGTTCGCCAGGGCTTGACGTAGCGGCCAGTGATACGGCGTCAAACACGACCACCGTCTGGGAAGCAGCCGGCCGAAACGAAGGAGTTTTTTCTGCCAGAATCGGAGCGGCCGATGAGCAAATCCGCAGATGGTGACGGCTCGCTGAACGATGTGCGGATAGCGGTAAGCGGTCGTCAGGGCCAGAGCTGAACCGAAAGAATGACCGATCAGCGTGGCACGCGGTAAGCCCAGCTGCTTCAGCAAACGAAGCACATCGCGGGCCAATTCCGCCAACGAATATCGCTCCAACCGGGCACCATCGCGGTGACCGTCGGGCAGATTGTAAGCGATCACGCGAAAACGGTCTTTGAGCAAGGCGGCGAGCGGAAAGAAGGCGAGGTAACTGTCAGCCAGACCATGAATGCAAACCAGAGCCGGGCCGTTACCCCAGGCGAAGTATTCTGCCTGGTAGCCGCCGAGTTCAATTCGGCCCAATTCGGCTTCGTGAACGAAAGCACGCCACCAATCCTGCCAGGGGAGTTCGGTGATCGCCATAGTTGCCGGTCGGGTTCATCTCAGGGTTTCTCGCCCGGGGAGCGGGTGGGCTTCTCCGGTTCAGCGGGGAAGAGCGATTTCGTGGGCGTCGGAGGTTGCGACAAAAGTTGCCGTTTTCGCAGCATGGCATTGAAGCGGACGCTGTCCAGGAAAGCGACATTGGGGCCGCTCCGTATGCCCGCACCGACTTCGCGGCGGACAAAGTCGCACACTTCCGGGTCCTGGACACGCAGCAGGAGACTGTTGAGCTTTTTAGCGATCATGGCGGGCGGACATTTCTGCGCCAGGGGTGCTGTCCGATTCAGCGCGCGAACCAGGGCCGGTATCGCCTCAACGCCCAGGGCTTGAAACTCCTGCACCGCTTTCGGATCGGGACGCACGCCCAGGTCGTGCTGGATAAAGCGATCGATGATCGCGTCAATACGGTCTTCCTCTTCCGGTTCGAGTTCACCAGGACGGCCTGTAAAAACGCGGCGAGGCACAGGTGTGGCAGAGGACTGAGGCGACGGTTTGGACTCCTGGTTGCCTGGCGAGCCATTGGGTGGTGCGACAGACTGGCCTGGTTTCTCGCCAGCGGTTTTTTGGGATGGAGCTGGCTGGGGAGTTGCGGGCTTGCGAGCGTCCTGGCCGGTAGCATTCACCACAAACGTAGCAGTGAGTCCCGCGACCAGGAGCAGGGTCAGTCGGCGAATCAGCGACGACATGGCTTTTCCCTCGACGCAAGCTGGTCGGAATTACGGTAAGCCGGTCTTCGTCACTCGCGGAGCCGGTTGCGGTTGCCATCACCGCAGCCGTCCCTAAGACCACTTTACGCAAAGATACCGCCGGCCGCAATACACCGGCAGGGATTATCTCGTATCGGAGACGCCAGCTTCAGGCGATCCCCTTTCGGCTTTACCGATTACGAAGACTGGGAAACCTCAGCTGAAAAAAAGCGGTCGCCGTGCTTGGCGTTCGGAAAATTCGCAGTGCCGGTGATTGCTCCTGCAGTCGGCAGGCTATAAACTAGCCAGCGGGGCAAGTACGGGGCTTGCCCTTGGCGCGAAGTACTCGGCTGGGCAACAGGCTGGCCTGCGGCGCGAGGGTCGCGGACTCGTGCCCGCTAACAAAAAGGAGATGCCACCATGCGTAAGGGGACGACCCGTCGCGATTTCCTGAAACAATCGGCAATGCTGGGCGTGAGTGTCGGCTTCTGGGTCGGCACGGAGAGCGATTTGCTGGCGCAAGCGCAACCGAAATCCGCTCTCGACAAGCTGAATTTCGCCTGCATTGGTGTCGGCGGCAAAGGAACGAGCGATACCGAACAGGCAGCCCGCTTCGGCAACATCGTGGCCATTTGCGACATTGACGACCGGCCACTGGAGAAAATGGCGGCCAGGTTCCCGGAAGCCAGGAAGTATCACGATTTCCGCAAGATGCTGGACGAGCTGGCCAACAAAATTGACGCCGTCGTCATCAGCACCCCCGATCATACCCACGCGGTCGCCGCGGTGATGGCGATGCGGTTGGGTAAACACGTCTATTGCCAGAAGCCGCTCACGCATAACGTCTATGAAGCCCGGTTGCTCCGCGAAACCGCACGCAAAAACAAAGTCTGCACGCAAATGGGCAACCAGGGTACTGCTTCGGCAACTTTGCGGCGTGGCGTCGAGATCATCCGCGCCGGCGTGATTGGACCGGTGCGCGAAGTGCACGTCTGGACGAATCGCCCCATCTGGCCGCAGGCTCCTCAGGTAACGGCGCGGCCCAAACCGGAACCGGTACCTGCGCATGTCCAGTGGGACCTTTTCCTCGGCCCGGCTCCGGAACGTCCCTACAGCTCTGCTTATCATCCGTTCAGGTGGCGTGGCTGGTGGGATTTCGGTACCGGTGCGCTCGGCGATATGGGCTGCCACACCGCCAACCTGCCGTTCATGGCTCTGAAACTCAAATATCCCATCTCCGTCGAAGCTCAGGCCGGCGATGTCAATCCGGAAACCTACCCCAGCTGGGCTCATGTCGTCTGGGAATTCCCGGCTCGTGAAGGTATGCCGCCAGTCATCTTCCACTGGTACGAAGGCAGACGCGAAGGCAAAGTGCTCCGTCCACCGCAGGAGCTGCTGCAGCGAGTTCTAGCCAGCGGCGTCAAGGATATTTCTACCAGCGGTTGCATCATGGTGGGCGACAAGGGATTGCTTTACTCGCCGAGTGATTACGGTGGCGACTGGCGACTCATTCCGCAGGAATTGCAGGCTGAAGCCAACAAAGTGCCGCAGAGTCTGCCACGCAATCAGGACGGCGGCGACACCGGGATGAAAGCCGAACTGGTCATGGCCATCCGTGACAACAAGCCGGAAATCGCCATGTCCAACTTCGATTATGCCGGGCCTCTGACCGAGTTCATCCTGCTGGGCAATGTGGCTATCAAAGCCGGCACCAAGTTGCAATGGGATGGCGAGAACTTCAAGGTCACCAACAACAGCGAAGCCAACAAGTACCTCCGCCGCGAGTACCGTAAGGGCTGGGAAATCTAACCCGCTGGCACAAGAGCGGCGGGCGTCAGCCCGCCGTGGTTCGGTGAACCGAACATCGTGCAGCGAGAATCGAACATTGTGCGGCGGCTGGCGAGTGCGCAACCAAGAGCGGTGGGCGTCAGCCCGCCGTGGGTGTTGCTGGGGGAATGTTGTCCGTAATGTGCTGGAAACGCACTTGCAAGCGCGTTTGCGAAACCACCGGGGCTTACGCCCCCCGCTCTTAGCCGTGTTACAACGACCGTCCGCCGGAATAACGACGATTTTTGCGGTGCACAAACGCATATATACAAGAGCGGCGGGTGTCAGCCCGCCGTGCCAAACGTCAGGCGGCGAGTTCCCAAACGCTGGTCGTCGCCCATCAGCGCGCCGGAATTCGGTAACGCACTTGCAATAGTGAGCGTTTTTCACGGGACCAGTTCGTTCGCGCACTACGGCTGGCTTACGCCAGCCGCTCTTGATGGTGGGGACGGCTCTTGCTGCCGAAGTGCGTTTCCTGCTGGTGAACCGGTACGTTCGCGTTCCACGGCTGGCTTACGTCAGCCGCTCTTGATGGTGGGGACGGCTCTCGCTGCCGAAGTGCGTTTCCTGCTGGTGAACCGGTACGTTCGCACACCGCGGCTGGCTTACGCCAGCCGCTCTTGATGGTGGGGACAGCTCTTGCTGCCGAAGTGCGTTTCCTGCTGGTGAACCGGTACGTTCGCACACCGCGGCTGGCTTACGCCAGCCGCCACTGGGAGCGCGGGAGGTGGGGCGAAAATTTTTTCGGGTTGTGCAAGGCGCGTTGCGCCGGTAGATTAGTTGCGTCTGAGAAGGTTAGCGGTGCATCTTCGGACCTGGCCCACGGGTGAAGCGAAAAAGATGACCCAGTGCTTGAGTGCCAGGCCCGACAAGATTGGCCGGAAGTGGGAACCGGTCGAACTTTCATCACGTCAGGAGGAGACGTGCCATGCGTCGCAAAACCATGTTCGCGTATGCACTGGCTCTGGCGATGGCGTGCTGGGTGAGCTACGGCTGGTTCGACTCAGGTGGGGCGGTCGGTCAAGAGCAACCTTCTCCACCGAGAGTGCAGGAAGTTTTGCTGCAAAGCGTGGGCAATACGACGTACTTCAGCGTGCGACTCGCGGATGTTCCTGGCTGGCCGCCGGAACGTTGGGCAGAATTGAGCCGGAATCAGGTGCTGGATGTCGGCGAAAATCGGCCCCTGGTACCGGTGAGTCTCCTGGCTGGTGCGCCGCGATTGGTGCCTCAGGATGATGTCGTGGAATCAGTTTACCTGTTGTGGCCGACCGAAGATTTGAATCGCGCCATTCGGGAGATTGAAGGGACACAGGCACTGCCGGCGAAACCTCTGCCGAACCAGCCGGCACCAGCACCAGCGCCAGCACGCGGGCTTACTTTCGTTGGTCGGCTGCGCAAAACGGCTCCGGCGAAATTCCTGCTGGTGTACACGGCATTGCAGGAACAGAATCTGCCCCATCCGTTCCGCGACAAAGAGTCGCTGAAACTTCCCTGGCCCACGCGCCGCGAAATTCCGCTGACCGTTGACTTTAGCCAGGCAACCCGTGTAGCCCCGCCCAAAGAACCGGCCCGCCACGCTCAGGTAGAGCCGAACGATCTGGAAGGTTTGTTTGCCCTGGGTCGTGGCCAATTTTTCGCTTTGCAAGCATGGCTCACACACGAGCAGGGCACGGGATTTTACGAATTCGCCCGCATCATGAACAACCGCCGTTACGGTACGACTGTCGGTTCGCTCAACGGATTCGGACAGATACCGGGACGCGACCAGGAGCTATTGCGTCGGCAGTTCGAACTGGTCACCGGAGCGGCGGCGATTGCGGAAACTCTGCAAATTCAGAGGTTACAGGCGGCAGGCGACCCAATCAGCAAAGGGCCGCGCACGGTGGATGTGCGCAGTTTGCCCACTATAGATATCCCTGAAGTAGTCTGGGAACAGTTGCTGCGTGGTAAGGAGCCGGAAATCGAACCGCTGGCTCATCTGGTGCCCCGTGACCATTATTACGTGCACTTCAGTAATTTCGGCCGATTCCTGGAAGCGGGAGATCTGCTGGAACAATGGGGCGGCCCTATTCTGCAGGCCCTGCGGCTGGCAGGTCAGGATTACCGACTGCGTCAGAAGTACGAGCGGCAGTTGTGCCTCAAGAGCACGGCTCTGGCAAAAATCTTCGGTCCGGCAGTGGTGGAACACGTGGCCATTACCGGCAGCGACCTTTATTTCCGCGAAGGTACCGATGTGACCGTGCTGTTTCAGGTGAAGAATTTGCCGCTCTTTCTGGCGGCGGTCAACACGCAGATCGCGGAGGCTCGCAAAGTTTACGGCGACCGGCTCCAGGAAAGCAAAGCCGAATACCAGGGCGTAGCCATCGAAAGTTTCGTCGCTCCCCGCCGCGAGGTAAGTGCCTATCGGTGTGTGCTGGATGATAAGGTGGTCGTTTACAGCAATTCGCCGGTGGCCATTCGCCGCATCATTGACACCGCGAAGAAGAAGTTACCGGCCCTGGCGGATGCTAAGGATTTCCGCTACATGCGCACCGTGTTCCGCTGGAAAGACCCGCAAGAGGATACTTTCCTGTTCTTCTCTGACACATTCCTGCGGGAACTGCTTGGGCCGGTCAAGCGCATTCAGGAAAGCCGCCGCACCGAAGCTTTGGCATCGCTGTACATGCTCCATCATGCCGCGATATACGCCGCTTGGGAAACCGGTCAATTGCCGCGCACCCATGAAGCTCTGCTTGCCCAGAGCGGACTGAAAGCCAGCGAGCTTTATCAGCCCGAGGGAAAAGAGCTGCGCTGGGATGGCGAAGCGCAAGTGGCGGTCTCCGATGTGTATAACACCATCCATTTCGCCACGCCGCTTATTGAGCTGCCTTTAGACCGCGTTACCGAGCGGGAGGCCGAGGCTTACAGGATGTTCCGCTTCAACTACATTCGCCTCTGGACAGCCGCCTTCGATCCAGTCGCTTTCCGGTTGCAGATTCGCCCGGAACGAATCGTTGCCGAAACCTATATCCTGCCGCTTATCAACTCGCTTGATTACAGGCGATGGCGGCAGAATTTCGGCGGCAAAGTAGCCAAGTTCGACCTGAACCTGATTCCACCCGAAGGCATCCTGTACTGGCTGGTTCATTTTTCGGAAACCTCCTGGCTGCGCCAGGCTTTGCAGGACCTTGTCCGTCCTAATTTAGGCCCGAAGATACGGCTGCCTCAAGCCATCGGCGAAATTGCTTTGCTCGGCGTTCACGACGACGCTACCCTCGCCGAAATCGCTCAGGATTCCGCGTTGCGATACCTGCTGGGCAAGTTGGATGAGGTACCCGAACACGTCTGGATCCGCCGAACTTTCAGCTTGCCGATCGTGGCGGGGTTGGAAGTGAAAAATCCCTTGATGTTCGCGGGTGTGCTGGCAGCTCTCAAAGCTCTGGTTGACCAGGCCGCCCCGCAACTGGTGACCTGGCAAATGCTGGAGCAGGATCAGCACGGCTACAAAATCGTCGCCATTCGCCCCGTTGCGGGTTCCTGGCTGGATCAGACCATCAACCCGCCCGGTACGCCAGAAAAAGACCGTTTCACTCCCGGCATCTATTACACCACGGTCGGCA
This sequence comes from Gemmatales bacterium, assembly GCA_041640595.1. Taxonomy (GTDB): domain Bacteria; phylum Planctomycetota; class Planctomycetia; order Gemmatales; family HRBIN36; genus HRBIN36. The sequence goes on from JBEPZY010000005.1 coordinate 71,311, forward strand.
ACATGTTTTACGTCAGCCTGCGGGAAGATGTGATACGCCAGCTGATTGACCGCCATGTCGCCAAAAAGAAAGAACAAAACGGTAAACCGGAGAAACCGAACACCACCGAGGGCCACATGGTGCTCTACCTGAGCCCGGCCAACGCAAAACGACTCTGGCCGGTGGCATTGTGGGCACTGGAAACACAAATCGCCAGCTCCGCCGTAACCAGCTCGGCTCTGCTTTATCCGCTTTGGCGAGCCCGCATTGTCCCGGCAGATGCTCGCCATCCGCAGCTGGGCGATGTTGCTTACCGTTTGTACGGATTTGCACCGGTGAGTCCGGACGGCACTAACTTCGTGTACAACGCCAGCACCGACCAGGTCACCAGCGAACGCCACGGAGCGATAACCGAGCCGTGGTTCCCACGCCAGCCGGCGACAGATTGCCCGGCCGGGCAGTTGCTGCAATCGTTACGGAGCTTGCGAGCTGAACTCCAGTTCCGCGAAGACGGTGCCTTCACCGTGCTCACTATCGAGCGGCAGGCACCAGCCGGACGATAATCTGCTCTGGCAATTTCCAGCCGGTCTGCTAGGATACCGCCAGCAGCAAGCGACGGCCGACACGCTCACGGTCGCCATACTCGGCGGGGCGGATGACTTCCCGCCGGGCGACCGGCAACGGTCATCGGCAGTAACAACCATCCGCGAAAACCAGCCGGAGCACCCGCTCTGTGTGCCCGTACCGGAAACTGACCGGTGGAGCCAATCGAACTTCCGGACTATTTTCCGCGATTTACTGGAGACAACCATGGAAGAAAAAAGCCCAGCCCAGCCCGCGGCCAGCGCAGCCTCGACAGGAAGCCAGCAGCCCTTGCGCGAATTTCCCGTGGATGCCAGCCAGCTTACCACGGTGTATGCGAATTTCGCTCGCGTTACCGGAACGCCCGAGGAACTGGTACTGGATTTCGGCCTCAACACGCAGGCGAGTCCTACTCCGAACGAACCGGTGAAACTGACCCATCGCGTGGTGATGAGTTTTTACACCGCCAAACGTCTTCTTTTCGCCCTGCAGATGGCAGTTACCCAGCACGAACAGGTGTACGGCTACGTGGAAACGGATGTGCAGAAGCGCATGCGCATCCAGCCCCGTCCACCGGCCACTTCACCGTCCGGCGACCGCTGAGGCAAGTTACTTGCCCATCTACGCATCCATAAAAACCGTCCGCCGACCGCTTCACCGTCCTGCGACCGCTATCGCTTCGCCGTTACGGAACTGCCTGCCGGCTTGCTCTCCGCTGCTGTCAATACGCCTGCAAGAGCTGCAACCAACTCCGTAGTTATGAACTCCCTGCAACCTCGCTTTCCGCTCCTGCGGCTTGGTAGATCGTTCTCCCACCATTGACTTGTCCCGTTACGAACCCGCTGCGCTCGTTGCGTCGCTTCCGATAGAGCTTCGCTGCCGCACTAACGTGCCACCGTTACGAACCCGCTGCGGGTTTGCTGTACCCGTAACCCAGCGCATTGGACTCACCCCAATGCGTTGAGTAACGCTAAGAGTTGTCGCGAAATTCCGTCCAACGCCGAACAACAGCGCACATCCGTCGCGAAACCAGGAGCGGCTGGCGTAAGCCGGCCGTGGGAAACACTGGCATGCTCGCCGGTGAGAAACGCATATCTGCAACAACACTCGCACATGCAGCTAAGAGCGGCTGGCGTGAGCCAGCCGTGGTGCGGGAAGCGAAAGTGCGGTGCGAAACGTAATCACTCCGCAAAAAACGATCGCCGTTGCAAGCGCGAATCGGAACCACGGCGGGCTAACGCCCGCCGCTCCTGATTTTGTGTTCGCTAGCCGCTGGAAAATGTTCGATTCTCGCAGCACAGCGTCCGGCTCACCGACCCACGGCGGGCTAACGCCCGCCGCTTTTGTGCATGTGCGTTTCTGCATCGCGAAAATCGTTTTTTCACCGGCAAACGTTCGCTCTGCACCAAGAGCGGGGGGCGTAAGCCCCCCGTGGTTTCGCAAACGCGCTTGCAAGTGCGTTTCCAGCACATTACGGACTACGTTCCCCCAGGCACCCCCGGCGGGCTGACGCCCGCCGCTCCTGGTTGTGCATTCGCCAGCCGCCGGACAATGTTCGATTCTCGCGGCACGGCGTGCGGTTCACCGAACCACGGCGGGCTGACCCCCGCCGCTCTTGCGAACGTGCGTTTGTGCATCGCAAATGGAGCTTTATGCAGCGAACGAACGTCGTGCACCAGGAGCGGCTGGCGTAAGCCAGCCGTGGGAAACACTGGCATGCTCGGCGGTGAGAAACGAATATCTGCAACAACACTCGCACATGCAGCTAAGAGCGGCTGGCGTAAGCCAGCCGTGGTTAGCGAACCGCGTTTGCAAAAGCGAAATCGCGACTCGCGGGTTACGACGACCGGTCGCTTCAACGAAACGCCGTTGCAAGTGTGTTACCGAACCACGGCGGGCTGACACCCGCCGCTCTTGGTTGTGCATTCGCCAGCCGCCGGACAATGTTCGATTGTCGCGGCACAGCGGTCGGTTTACCGAACCACGGCGGGCTGACACTCGTCGCTCTTGCGAAGAAGGGCAGAAGCGTTGCCTCGGCCGCCTCCGTTGCATGAAGGCCAACCATTCTGACCGGAGTTCCAGGCACTTTCGGGTCTTGAATCTGTACCAGGTCTATCGCAAGCCGCGACGGTTGCACTGGTACAACTCGCCTGGAGAATTTTTGCTGTCACATTTTCCCGCTCATTCCGCGTTTATTACTAGGAAGGCCAGTCAGGCCTCGAAGGTAAACAAAGGAGATACTCATGTCCAGAACTGCTTTAGAAGGTATCACGAAGAGGGCCAGGAATTCGACTGCCACTAACAATAAGGAGCTTAACATGCAAAACAACGCTTTCGAGAAACGATGTGAAGACCTCAGCCGTGAAATCCGTAGTTTAGAGCAAAAGTCGCAGGAGCTTCAACAAATTTTGCAATGGTATCGGAGCACCAGTGAGCCGCAACTCATCATTGATTTACACACCAGCCAGCGGCAAGCGGAAGATGTGCGAACGCTTCTCTGGCAATGCGAACGCGAAATTGCCGAACTCAGCAAACAATTGCGTGATGTCGAATCGCAGCTCGGCAGCTGGCTCAATCCGTTCAACTGGTTTTGTCCGAAGCAACAACTGCTCCGTGAAAACTGTGCCAACTTGCGAAGCGCTCTGTCGAAGAAGCAAAAGCAGTATGGCCAGGCGAAAACGCAATTGAACGCACTCGAAGCCAAAATCGAGCAATTGAAGAACCAGTTGCAACAATATCGGACCTTCGATCTCGCCCATCACGAAAGCCAGTTGGCGGAAGTGCAACAGCAGATTGCCCTCAAGAAAGAAGAACTTGGCCGACTCAGGGAGCTGAAACGACAGTTGGATCAAAAGTTGCGGCCACTCTACGACGAGGTGGAGGCCCTCGAAGAGGAAAAACGGCAATTGAAATCCCGAATTCAGGTGGCCGAGGATTTTCAACGCCGACTTGACGAGGCCCCGAATGGCCGCGCCCGTTATGTGCTCCATCAGGAGTGCAAAGACCAATTAGGTGATGAGAAGCCTTTGTTCATTATCCGGGAAAGCCGTTGTCGTCTGCGAGCCATCGAACGTGACCTCGAGAAGCTATACCAGCGGATTCACCAGGAAATTTCGGCCTTTCTCCGAAACTCTGCAATCGAGGAAATCATCATTGACGGCAGCAACCTCTGTTACGAGGACGGTTGTTTCATCGGCCTGGCAGCGTTGAAGGTGCTGGTGCCGGAACTGGTGAATAAGAATTACCGTGTAGTCGTGGTTTTCGACGCCTCGATTCGGTATAAGCTCAAGACCGGAGACGAAAAGATAACCAGGGCCCTGAGTCCCGCCAAAGTGCATATCGTCAATACAAGGCAAGCAGCCGACACCTACGTCTTGGATTTGGCTTCTCGGGACGAACATGCCTATGTGCTCAGCAATGACCGATTTGCCGAGTATCCGGACAGCTCCGTGGTACAGGCCGGACGTATTCTCCGGCACGAAATTGTCAACGGCCAAATCTACATCCCCGACCTGCAAATACGGCTGACCTACGGTTCCGCGTAGGGCTATGACAATTTCGGCCTTTTCGTATCTCGTTGCGGAAATCGTCGAAACGATGCGAGCTTGCTGGCGAAACTGAACCACGGCGGGCTGACCCCCGCCGCTCTTATGAACGTGCGTTTGTGCATCGCAGAGGGCGCTTTATGCAGCGAACGAACGTCGTGCACCAGGAGCGGCTGGCGTAAGCCAGCCGTGGTACGAGAAACGACTGTGCGGGGCGAAACATAATCAGTCCGCAACAACCGATCGCCGTTGCAAGCGCGAATCGGAACCACGGCGGGCTGACGCCCGCCGCTCCTGATTCTGTGTTCGCCAGCCGCCGGACAATGTTCGATTCTCGCTGCACGATGTTCGGCTCACCGAACCACGGCGGGCTGACGCCCACCGCTCCTGGTTGTGCGTTCGTCAGCCGCTGGAAAATGTTCGATTATCGCAACACATCAAGCGACCAGGTGCTACGAAATAGCCCGCTGCACCAAAACTGGGGTACGTGTGAGCTACTCATCGAGATTACAAAACTTGTTACACCCTCTGTCCTGATTGCTTTTTGCCAGGTACGTCACCTGCTGGTCGAGTTTACAAAACTGGTGATGGCGATATAATAATTGCCAGGCACAGCCCAGGCCCGACCGATACTGGAGCAGGTCAAGCTTGGCCTGCAATTGGGCTGCGGCTTTCGGATGGGGCTGACCTGTCCAGAAAGGGAAAAGCGATTCTCGGTCTGGGCATCCAGGGCCGGCAAGACGAAGTCGGCGTGCTAGGCCCAACGGTTCACGGTGACCCGTGGGCCACCTGTGTGCTCTACGCCGACCGCATTGGCATCGGGTCGGCTCTGAACAAGGCTCTGGTTCGGACGCCTAACTCGCCGACCGAATCAGGGCGGATAAGTGCGAAACAGATTCGGGCGCTTAGCTCAGCTGGCTAGAGCGCATGGATCACACCCATGAGGTCGGGGGTTCGAGTCCCTCAGCGCCCACTGGACAGTTGTACGCTGAGTTACACGGAGTACTAAGTAGTGATACGGACGTAACTTGCGGTTGACTGTTAGTTTGGCAGTAACGCTCTATATCGCTAGAAAACGCGGTTTGGTGCTGCGCTTTTTGCTGCGCCTGGATATTCCCGCTCTGAATTGTCGGAATTTCGTTGCCTTGCCAGCTTGGGACATGCTGGCTCCGGGCAGCTGACGATACCGCCGACGATTGCGGGTCGGATGCGTTCTCTTGGTAACCAAAGTGCGTGCGGCAATCCCGGGCAGCCAACGGTGTTGCGGACGGTTGCAGCTCGGACGTATTTCCTTACTAACTAAAGCGTTGAAGGCAACGCTGCCAGCCGACGGTGTTACGCCTGCCATCTTGCCGCACGTCGGGGAAGCAACCGCAAAGCGTTGAAGGCAATCCTGCCAGCTGACGGTGTTGCGGACGATTGCCGATCGGACGTATTGATTTCGCTGGCAGTCTCACGGGTGCCCGTTCCAGTGATGTTCATCCGCGATGTGTTGCGGCAGCAATCGTTCGAGTGATGTTCATCCGCGATTCGAGGCGCCCAGTGGCCGTTCCAGTGATGTTCGTCCGCGATGTGTTGCGGCAGCAATCGTTCCAGGGATGTTCATCCGCGATTCGAGGCACCCAGTGGCCGTGCCAGTGATGTTCATCCGCGATGTGTTGCGGCAGTAATCGTCCGGGAGCAGGCAGTCTGGTCTTCATTTTGAAGAAAGTCGTAAATCCGAAGCGGGGCGCTGTGCGTCATAAATGTGGGAATGGATTGGGTGCCCCAGCGATAGCGGATGTGTAACGTGTGAAGGGCTGTCGCGCGTCACAAATATGGGAATGGATGCGGGGCAAAGCCGAATCGCAACCGCCCAGGCACCCAGAACCGTCGCTCCCTGAATAGGCATGGACAAGCGCAGCTAGCCGACATCTGCAACTCGGCTTTCGGGAGCGGGCACCATACCGTAAACTAAACGGCAGGGAACGGACATGCACTTCGGGGCACAGTCTGTTCCGGCGGGTCGAAGTGCCTGGGGTTGCTTCTGGCAAGGGATACATCCAGACGGGGTGCAGCATCTCACGGTGTCGAAATGCGTGGCCGTATCGAACCACACGGCCAAAAACCCATCATAAGGAGGCTGGGCATGTCGTGGACAAACAGCATTGCGTGGCTGATGGCGGCTGGATGTGTGGCCTGCACGTGGGCCTGCATCATGGGGCAAGAAGTCGGCAAGCCTGGAGGCGCAAAGCCAGCGACCGGTACGCCGGGCCAGACCGAAAAACTGGTGCGTGTTACCGGCGACGTGGCCAAAACCGTGTTTGCTGCGGAACCCAAGCCGTTGAGCGATTCGGTCAAGCGCGGCTTGCGGTACCTGGTGCAGCAGCAGCGGACGGATGGCGGTTGGAATCAGGGGGGCGGTTGGCGGACGGATGTGTCGCGTGGTGGACGTATCGAAGGCCCTAACGTGGCTGACCCTTCCGACGTGGGGAACACTGCGTTCGCATTGCTGGCCCTCATCCGCGCCGGAAATACTCCGAAAGAGGGAGAATACAAGGAAGCGGTGAGCAAGGGTTTGGAGTTCATTTTGAAAAACGTTGAGAAAGCGGACTGGGATTCGCTGCGTCTCGGCGATGTCCAGGGAACGCAATTGCAGTCGAAGATTGGCCGGTATGTGGATTTGTTCGCAGCTAACTGGGTGCTGGCAGAATTGCACGGTCGTTGTGGCGATGCTCAGTTGGAAGAGCGGGTCGCTAACGCCCTGGAGAAAACCATGACCAAAATAGTTCGCAACCAACGGCCGGATGGCACATTCGCCGGCAACGAAGGCTGGGCTTCCACGCTCTCGGTTGGAGTGGCGAACAAAAGCGTGGCGCGAGCGAAAGAGCGCGGCGTGGTCGTGGACGAAGCTGTGGTGAAGCGAATCGTGGCTCAGGCGGAGAATGCCTTCACTCGCAAACCGGCGGAGGGGGGCTTAGTCGGAGGAGGTGGCTTTGGACGACTGGCTGCCGTACCTGGCGCCAGCGATGCCGGAGTTCGCCTCTACAGCGTCGCTCAGGGTGCAAGCAATTTCCAGGATGCCGTCAACAGCTTGCGACGCGAGGAAATGCGGGCCAGACAAATTCTCCAGGATAAAAATGCGTCTCCCGAAATGCGCCAGAGAGCCCAGGAGATTGTGGAAACCGTCGAAAAGCTGGAGCGGCAAAATGCTCTGTTGCAGGCGGAGCTACGCAAGAACGTCCGCGATGCCCGTTTCCTGCAGGGCTTCGGAAGCAATGGTGGCGAGGAATTCCTCAGCTTTCTCAATATCGGCGAGACCCTGGTGTTGACCGGCGGTAAGGAATGGGAGGAGTGGGATGCGCGGATGAGGAAAGGTCTGGAGGCCGCACAGAATCCGGACGGTTCCTGGTACGGGCAACATTGCATCACCGGCCGAACCTTCTGCACTGCTGCTGCGCTCCTGGTGCTCATGACCGACCGCACCCCGTTCACTCCCGAAACCATTTCTGCAGCACGCCAGAAGCAGCAAAGCCAGAAAAACCCCTAATCCACGAGCTGCGGCAGAAACAAACGAACCTGGGGCGTGCGCTCGCTGCGCCGCCCCTTTTCGGAATAGAAGGGGAAGACCGCATGGCTCAGCTGACTCGACGGTCGCTGGCCCTGGGCAGCTTCGGCGTGCTTACCGTAGCGGGGATGGCAATGGCGTTGTTCGCGCTGACACCAAAACCGCCGGACTCCGACCGGGACAACCAGACCCAGGGCGAACCGCATGCAGTTTTCAAACGCCCGTTTCCGAAAAGTCCGCCTCCACGAGCCGACCTGAACAAGCTGGTGGAGAAAGCTCTGGTTCGCGGTGCCCAATATCTGATTCAGCAACAGCGTAAGGATGGCTCGTGGCGTTCAGATCGTTATGAGCCATTCCAGGACGGCACGGCCCTGACTCCGCTGGCGGTTTACGCCCTGGAATGCGTTTACGACTCCGACCCCCTTGATAACCACCTGCGAAATGCAACTATCCGGGCGAGTGTGCATCGCGGACTGGATTTCCTCGCCAGGTACCACCGCCCGGACGGTTCGCTCAACCTGAAGGAAGACGAGTTGCCCTATCCGGTTTACACGGCGAGCCTGACGATCCTGGCTCTCGCATGGAACCCAGCACATCCTCTGTTTAGTGATCACTGGGGACGAAAGGCCCCCGAACTTCGGAAAGCCTGGGTGCAATATTTGAAAGAGCGGCAACTGACCGCCCGGCTGGGCTGGCATCCGGAAGATGCGTTCTACGGCGGATGGGGCTATTGTCGGCTCATTCCCCGAGCGCCCAAGTCCGGCGAGTTTGCACCGCCTCTGCTGGAATCGAATTTGTCTGCCACCGTGTTCGCTCTCGAAGCCTTGCAAGCCGCCGGCGAGCTGGATGATGAAACCCGACTGGCAGCGCGACACTTTGTGCTTCGCTGTCAGAACTGGTCGCAACCACTCGGCCCCGGCGACGACGGCGGATTTTTCTTCATTCCCAACGGCGATCCAGTTCGCAACAAAGCCGGCCGATTGGTGGATTTCCTGCGTGCAGCCGACCGGCCAGCGAAAGGCGACGTACCTGCCGAGAAAATGCTTTCCTACGGCAGTGCCACTGCGGACGGCCTGCTGGCCATGCTTACCTATACCCGCCCGACCCGCGACATCCGGGATAAGGCCCGAATTTCCGTGGCTGAGCAACTGGAAAAAAAGGACCGCGAGCGCATCCAGGCGGCGATTCGCTGGCTCCAGAAAAACGGGAGCGTGTCTTACAATCCACCGGGACCTGGTCTCAACGATGCGGTCAATCGCTGCCGGACTCGTCTCGACGGCGCATACTTCTACTACCTGGCCCGACTGGCTCGACTTTATCCGGACAATCTGGGTCTCCAATTGGCCGACGGCAACCCCGTGCCTGACCCGAACGGCGGTCCGGCGCCCTGGAAATTCTCGGAGGCGTTAGCCTGGCAGTTGTGTCAATTGCAACGCCCCGATGGTTCCTGGGCAAATCCCCACGATTTTATGCGGGAGGACGAGCCGATCGTCGCCACCTCTTTTGCTTTACTCGCCCTGTGCCGATTCGACCGCCGCTCCGCCGGCGACATCTTCCGAAAAATCGGCGACAAAATCGCCCCCATCGCTCCGTAGTGCCAGCCATAGGCCGATCGTGTAGTCCGAAATATCGCCTTAGTTGCGTGCAAGGAACCACCGCAATCGATCCGGCGGATCGCGGCAGGCCATCTGGCGTATCGCTAATCCGCTTTCCTCACATCCGTAGTTACCTGGTGAAAGGGGTGCCGTGCTTGGCGTCGGTTTCAGCTCTGGGCCACTCCAAGCCTGAAAAATCATCATAATGACCACGAGAGGTCGCCACAGTTCGTCAGCGGACGCGGCAATCCGACCCGTCCCATCGCCAACCCGCTCCCCTCGCCGCACTAGCTCATCTGATGTCAGGGGGTGCCGTGCTTGGCGTCGGTTTCGTGTCTTGGCCAGGCCCGACGTTTGTATTACCAACACCTTGCTTTTTCACAGTTCCGCCATCACCAACCTTAGGAGGAGGAGGCTTCGTCGGCTCTTCCCGGCCGCATCCGGCAGTCATTAGAGCAATCGCCCACGTGAGCACAACCGCCAGCACTACTCGCAATGGTCTCATTGTCCTTCTCCTTGTTTTGCTGGTTCCTGAGGTTTATCCGCCGCAAAACGCTTCGCACACTGTTCTAGGAACTCGCACAGTTTTAGCCAGTCTTCCGTGGCCTTTTGCACCAGGCAGTCCTTTATGGTCGTCTCGCCGTCTTTAGTACTATATTTGAACGCCATTACGAGTATGTTAGCTTCCGCCTTATTTACCTGAGCACGGTTAACCGCCTCTCGAAGATTTCGAGTTAGGTCCTGGATGGTGCTTTGCGCTTGTTGGTAACTTTTTCGCAAGAGGGCGTCGTCCTGGGGTTTGTTAGGCTTGGTCACCAGATTAGGTTGGGGAGCGGGCCTTGTGGCTTCTAGCGACAGTCCTAGCGCCGATACGACCAGGGCCAAAATAGCGAGTCCCAAACAAGTTAGCCATACCCAGCCGAGTCTGGGCCACTTATAAACGGTTACGTGAAAACTATAAATTCTCCCCGCCTCGTTAGTCTTTTCTTGCTCAAACCGTCTGCGTATGTCCAGCAACACTCCATCAGCTCGGGCGAGACAACGCCCGTCCTGCTGGTAATCTTGCTCGGCGAGCTGACTCAACCAGGTGAGCACTTTATTTCTGTACGGATCAGTTCGGCCCTGGAAGCTGGACTGAGAAACCTGGTAGCCACCGGCATTCCAGGTTACCAGATAAGATGCTATCGGCCTGAGCGCGGAGCATGAGTTGCGCGCCATGGCGACACCCCTGTTACTTCGCCGGTCGTTTCAAAATATCGGGAATTACCCCAGCGAATTTTGTTTCTTTCACTAGGAGGGTCAATTTGTAGTACTCTGACTTCAGGATAATCGCTTGGCCCTCACAGCCTAGAAAAGGTGCTCCTATGTGGTATAACGAACTCGGCGGCAACTTATTGTTCGACTGGCTTAAATCCCATGTTACGTTCGTGTACTCCCATTTCTCGTTCACGAAATTGTAAACGTAGATCGAGACCGTTATCTCTTGCTCCCATTGGAAGGTCTCCGTCACTGGCCCCTTTTTGGGCGGTCGCTGATACTTGCCTTTTTTGTCCGGCTCTAGCCACCAAGGATTCTGATCCCACTTGCCGAAGACGAGGCCATGACCGAAACGTCTAGTGTTTTCGTCGGGACCTGAATACTCCAGTGTCGGCTCGAAAACGACCTGATAGGGCTCTTTTGGCGATTCTAAGAACGTTATGGCCTGGTTTAATTCGCTTGCGGGCCTTTCTTTGCCTGGCACGTGATAGCGCTCGAGTTTGTCCCTTTCCTCTCTTAGGAGCTTAATCGCATCCTTGCGGCTGTCGACTTTTTTCGGGTCACTCAAATCGGCAACGATAGTGTCGCGTAATTTGTCCCAGAAGTGCCGCTGCGCTTGCCGTAATTCCTCCACACTGGCAGAAGGTCTCGCTTGAGCAAGTATGCGGTTCAGGCCCTCTAACTTGCGGTTCCGGCCCTCTAAATCATGTAAATTTATCGTCCTAAGATCATTTTGCAAGCGCCTCCCAATTTCGTTGAGCTGCTGGCGTAATTGCTCTGCCCGCTTGTTGGGCCTCACGGCCAGCACGCAACCGTTCCGCAGAAGCTCACCGAGACGTGTTTGCTCCTTTTGCTCTCTCGGAAACTCGCGCCCTTCCGCCCAGGGTTGCAGCTCGTTTAGCACTCTTTCGATGTCCGGATCCGGGGGTATTAGGATTGAAATAAGGAGCCAGAACAAAGAGATAATCAAAGCAACCGCGAGAAGCACTTCCAACGGTTTGAGACGCAACTTACGAGCGAAGTCGTCCAGCTCGAAGAGGGTGCGCACCGTTGCCGTCAGTTGCCGGCCCTGTTCCGACGGAATGTGTTGCCGGCAGGGAGGATTGGCCACTTCTCGGACCGTCCTTCTCGGGTCAACGAGTCTGTCCGGTGCCTGGGGCCACTTGTCTTTTATCAAATCCGCAATTTTTTCCCGAAACAGACGTGATAGGTCTCTTTGTTCCGGGTTGGTTTGCCAAAGGTCTTTGGCGGTGATGACGAAGATGACAGGTCGCATGCCTGGGCCGTTGCGCAGCGCTGGGCCCCGCCCTTCCAGCAAAGCCTCCAGCAAGCTTTCGGCACGCTCCAACTCCAATGTCAAATGGTCTTCATTAGAGTAGCGGTCCTGCTTCTGGGTCGGGTTGAAGAAAAACAAAAACGCGTCACATTGGCGTACCATGCTGGCCAGTTGACCCGATGAAGGATAACCCTCGCTTGCTTCCTTGTCCAGCTCCTCGCCAAACAGATCGTGAACCTCGATGCGGTACTGCCTTGTTTCTTTAGGACTATAGGAAAATTTCCAGACGAAACTGATTCCTTCCCAGGATTCGGAAGTGCGCCCGGGGCGACCGTGCTGTTCGATCTCTTTGCCAACCACGTCGAGAAACCGCCGGCACTTTTCGTTGGGTTCGGCCAGCTGGTTTTGCTCATCCAAGTAGCGCAGGAAGTTGTAAAGGAACAACGTTTTGCCGGCGTGCGTGTAACCGTAAATGCCGATGTTGAGCGAGCGCGTCCGGCGAGAGGCTCGCTCCAGCCAGTTGGCGAGCGACCGAAGTACCTTGCTGGGGTATGCCGAGCTCATTGCAAACACCTCCGGAATGGTACACCGCTTTTAGTTCGGATTCTGTGCTTGCGGTTTGCCTTGTTCTGGTGGGCCCTCCTCAATAACGACCCACCCTCCGAAGACTTGACGGATGAGGTTCCGGACAGTGCTGAGCGCAGCCTCACCTGGGTCGGGCAGCGTGTCCAACTTTACCCGGTTTTTCATTACATCATCCGGAGACAGATCACCTTTGATCGCGCTGAGCTGCTCTTTTAGTTTGCTCTCCCATTCTTGCGTATCTCGGCCCTCCACTTTTAGTGTTTTCGTTTGGTCACGGTTGCTCTTGGAGCGCCAATCCAGATGTACCGTCAAGTGTTTGGCTTGGTTACGGGGTTTTGGGCCTGCTTGGGGGCCGGAATCGGGAGAAGCCTGACCCTGTGCTTTAGGTTTTGCGTGGTCAGTCTTTGAGAGCTCCAGCTCCCAGCGAATCCGCAGGAAGACGTTTTCTGGCAGTTTTTGGGGGATTGTTGGGAATGTAGGGCCCGGGATGAGAGGGGTTGGCGGTTTTGGGGCCTCATCATTCTTTGAACGGCCTAGAAGATAATACGTAATGAACCCAGCGACGATCCCAGCGACCAGAGCGAGCGTTACGGCTGCCCAGGCAGGGACTATGATCATCCCCACGACCAATACGGCGGTTCCCACTATGACGCCGACCATCGTTGCAATCAACAGGCGTTGAGCCTCGGCAATTGATTCCAGAAGATTGGATTTGCCAAGCCAGGCTCCGATGTTCCAGTTCGCGCTGACGATGCCCTGGATCGATGGCGATGCACGAGGCGGTTCCAGTTGCTGTAGTCCGGCAAAATCACTTAATCCGGTTACGGATGAAGCAGGTGCCAGGCTATTTGCCGGGGTGCTGGAATATGCCACGGCGCCTGCGATAAGTCCAGTCAAAAGTGCCGCAGTGCACAGGGGCCAAGTAGGCCGTCGCATGATGTGTCTCCTTTGTGCCGCGCCGGTCTGGTTTCACTATTCGAAAGCGAAGCGGACGCGGCGGACGAAGTAAACAGGTCGCTCCCATTCTTTCTCTAATTTGCCCCTTCTTTCTTCCGGCCAGGCGCGATCGAAGCCGCGATCACTGAGCAAAATCATGACTCGCACTTCTTGCGGGTTAGTGCTGATGTTCTGGGCCAGATGGTCAACCTCACCTTTGCTCTTGAGTTCTTTATTGCTTCGCCTCCAGCTTCCTCGGGCATCTTTTTCGAGAAGAAAGATACGGCCCTCCAGGTCGCCATAGGTGCCGCCGTAAAGGAGCAGAAACTGTGTGGGAGTCCCTTCCAAACTTACTGGGCGACGGCCAACGCGATACTGAGCCGTCACCAGTATGACCATCAACACTGCCAGCAGGCAGAGCGTAACATCCAGCAGCGACAAAAAGCGCACAATGACGCCAGTTGCTCGCATATTCGCGTGCCTATCTCTTAGTTTGGAACCACTGCAGCAGGTAAAGCGCTGCGTTCAGGAAGATATTGACGACCGCCCAGATCAGTCCGGAAATAGTGGTGGTCAAAGCCGGGGCCAGATTCATGACCATCTGGCCCACATCGGGGACATCTGCCCCTTCCAGGCCATAAGAGGTCAGTCCGTAAAAAGTATTGAGCAGCGCAATGACAGTGCCCAAAAGACCCAGCAGCGGCAATACTTCGGTGAAACTGAGCAGCGTGGCACGGAAAGTGTCGAAGTTCTCAATAGGGTGGAGCCTCCACCAGTATCGGTACAGGTACCAGACTAAACTTCCAAAATGGAGCAGGAAAAGGATACCTCCAAAAACCCAGATAACCGTATCGAGTGGCCCAAATGCTTGCCAGTAGTATTCGAGCATAGACATACCTCCACACCTACCGGCCAACGCTTTGGTCTTATGATAGTGCGCCCAGACCAGAGTGGGCAAGAAAAAAATTGGAAAGTGCTGCGACTTTTTCCTCTCAGCTGGGCAGGATGAGCTGCACAGGACCCCGGGCTTGAAAACCAGACCGCGACACGCTGGAACTAAACGTTCACCGCTTGCCCATGCGCTTCCGTTACGAGGCACCGGTCGGACGTCAGCGGAAAGGAACGACTGACCGCCGGCGGGTGCATACTGCCCACCGGCCAGTGGGAACCGCCCACCTCGTCGCTGAAAATCGCCTACTCGCCCCGATACCAGCTACTGGCCGCTGATTACCGGCCGCTGGTCACTGGCCACTGGTCACTGGCCACTGATTTGGTTCGGTTAGGTGATGCGGGTTTCGTGGGAGATGGTTTCGGGGCGGAAGTGGGCGGGGAGGTGCTGGTGCAGGAGATGGAGAATCTGGTCGTGGACTTTGCCGTTGCTGGCGAGAACGTCGGGGCGGTGGATGGTGCGCTGGCCCGACCAGTCGGTGAATTTTCCTCCCGCTTCTTCGATGATCGGAACCAGGGCAGCCACATCCCAGGCATGGACGCCGTAATCGAGCATCGCCTCGCCGGCCCCTTGCGCCACCAGCACAAAGCCGTAGCAATCGCCGAAACCCCGTTGCCTCTGCGTTCGCAGACACAACTCAATGAACGCCTGGCGGCAATCGCTGCCTAAGAACCAGCTGGCTCCGGAATAAAAAATTTGCCCCTGTTCGAGAGTGGAAATGGCGGAGACATGAAGGCGGTGGTCGTCGCGAAATGCTCCGTCGCCACGCAGAGCACGGTAAATGAAGCCGAGAGCCGGAAACGCCACCACCCCGGCAACCATTTCGCCGCGATATTCCAGGCCGACCAGCGTGCCCCACAACGGGATGCCCCGCAGAAAATTCCGCGTGCCGTCTATAGGATCAATAATCCACCGATAGCCACTGTCGCCGCTGTGTTCACCGAACTCCTCGCCCCAGAAACCATCGCGAGGGAAGCGGCTCAGGAGCGATTCTCGGAGAGCACGTTCGGCTTCGCGGTCGGCAATCGTGACCGGACTCAGATTGGCTTTCCACTCTACCTGCACGGCAGTCGCCGAGGCCGGATCAGGGGCGGGAAATTCGAGTTGCCGGAAGTAACGAAGTGCCAGCTGTCCGGCCAGCCTGGCCGCTTCGATCGCCGTCTCGTAGCGATTTCGCCAGTCGGCATTCATGAGGTAAGCCCCTAGTAGCGGCGGCTGAGCAAGCCGCGACGGTCCCTCACAAATGACCTGTGAGCAGGGACCAGTGGTCAGTGATCGGTGACCAGTGGCCAGTGGCTGGTGGCTGCTCATCGGCGACAAGTCATTAGTGCGCATTGTCCGCTGACCGGTGCTCAGTGACCCGTGATCGATGACAGATGGTCACTGACAGCCCGCCACTCATCACCAAGCACCAGTCGCCAGCCCCTGGCCACTAATTACTGACCACTGGTCACCGGCGGCTAATCACTGGCCACTGTTCACGGGTCACTAAATTACTGGCCACTGGTCACTTACCACCGGCCACTGGGCACGGGCCACTAATTGCTGGCCACTGGTCACTTACCACTGGCCACTTGCTCTTGATGTCGGATCACTTGTTTCCAGTCACCGATCGCTGGCCACTGGTCACCTACCACTGACCACTGATTACTGGCCGCTGCTCACTGGCCACTGGCCACTGATCGCCGGCCACTGGTCACTGACCACCGGCCACTGATTTAGTGTAAGATGGTAGCAAGCAATTGTCCCACGCGAGATGCGCATGAAAGAGAAGATTCTTATCGGCTGGAGTGGAGGCAAGGATAGCAGTTTGGCCGTCTGGCAGCTTCAGCAGGAGGCCAGATGGGAGCTGGTTGCTCTGGTGAGCACCATCACGGAGGGATACGAACGGTTGAGCATGCACGGCGTGCGTGTCGAGTTGATTCGGCAGCAGGCGGAGAGCCTGGGGCTGACGCTGGTCGAATCACGCATCCCGCTAAATGCCAGCAATGTTAGCTATGAAGCGGCCCTGACACGGACGTTAGAACCGTTCATCGAACAAGGCGTGCGCAAGATGGCGTTTGGCGACCTGTTCCTGGCCGACATTCGCCGCTACCGTGAGGAATTGCTGGCGCGGTTGGGGATGGAGGCGGTGTTTCCGCTCTGGCGACGCGACACGGCAGCGTTGAGCCGTCAGTTTCTGCGGGCCGGTTTTCGTGCGGTTGTGGTGTGTGTGGACCCGCGGCAAATAGCAGCGGAGTTTTGCGGTCGCGAATATGACGAACGCTTCCTGGAGGAGTTACCGGCCAGTGCCGATCCGTGTGGCGAACGCGGCGAATTTCACACCTTCGTCTATGCTGGCCCGATCTTTCGCCGGCCGATTCCCGTTCGCCGTGGCGCTATAGTCCAGCGGGATGGGTTTTGCTTCTGCGATTTGCTGCCCGCACGGCGTGACTAGTGGTCAGTGGCCGGTGGTCAGAAAACAGGGATTAGGAATCCGCGACTAAGCGTTAGCAATTAGCAATTGGGGTTTACCGATGACGCATTAGCAAATACGGATTCGGAATCAAGTAATCGGATAAGAGGAATTAGCGATAGGCGCTCGGCACTTGGATATCCATAAGCCTGGGTTGACTGTTTAATGGCGACTAATCACCCGCGACGAGTCGCTATTAACCACTAAACACCACCCATTAATATCCGGCAACTAATCACTGACCACTGAACACTGACCACTAATTACCGGGCACGAGTTACTAACCACTAAACACTGGCGACTGACTCCGGCTACCAATCACTAAGCACTGATCACTAAGCATTAGCTTCTGGCGACTAATCAAAGGCCTAGAATTGCTAAGCACTAATCATCGCTCACTGAGCACTGGCAACCAGTCGCCGGCTTCTAATCACTAACCACTTGTCACTAACCACTAATCACTGGCCACTAATTACTGGCCACTAAGCGCCGGCCGCCGAGCACTGACCAATACGGCCGCCGCAGGAGTTAGTTGCTATCCGAACCAGTGGGCTGCACCAGTTCCCGAATGCGCACGGCAAAGCGATCCTGCACCACGACGACTTCGCCGCGGGCTACCAGCACACCGTTGATCCGTAAATCCACCGGCTGGCTAATGTCGCGGTCGAGTTCGAGCACCGAGCCTGGGCCGAGCCGTAAGACCTCGCGTAACGGCAACTGGGCTCGCCCCAGTTCAGCCGTGATGGTAACGGTGACTTTGTGCAGGTGATCCAGCGGTGCCGGCGATTCTGATGTGGTTTTGGGAGTCAGTTCCGTAAATTCAGCGGTATGGGCGATGATTTCGCTCATTTCGGCGGAAGTGGACATGGTCTTGCTCCAGACTGGCGGCAGGTATTGGCCAGAAAGCAGCCGTAAGCTCTGCCGACTACTCGGTCACTGGCCAGTGGGCACCGGGTCAAGGGTAGCCGCGATTTGCACGGCCTGTTTGCTGCCCACCCGACCTGGCCAGGCGGTGTAGCGGGCACTTCCCTCCACGAGGACCAGTAATGGTTCCTCGAGCCGCTGTTCCAGGAGCAGCACATCGCCTGCTCGCAGTCGTTGCAGATGCGCCAGCGGCAAGCGAACCTGACCGAGCTGCACCTGCACTTTCAAAGGCACTTGCTGAAGGGCCTCTTCGATACGTCCCGGCGATTTCGGAGCCGTTGTTTCCAGTGCAAAAAATTGCTGCATCACCGCTTCGCTCAGCAACCACCAGACCAACCCGTCTGCGAAAGGTGGTTCGCCTCGCAGTTCGGCAACAGCCAGGGCGAATTGCTGGCGAAAAATTGGGGTAAATTGCGGAGCCGCCTCTCGAGCCTGGCGTTGCCATTGCGGTACTGGTTCCCGGCCCCAGCTTTCCCGCGCCAGGGCAAGAAAAACCTGGTCGAGGAACTGCTCCCACAGACTCGTTTCAATCACGGTCAACGGTCGGTCAGCGGGCAGACTTTCACATCGTTCGCCCAGTTGCGCCAGTGTCCAGGCCAGCACCAGCGGACGGGAAACCACCAGCAGCGATGACGCCGAGTTCGACCAGGCGATGATGTAGGCCAGGACGTTTTCGGGCAGCTGGCTCAGGGCAGATTCGGTATAAGCGCGGCGAAGCGACTCCAGCCGTAAACTGAGCGGCAGGTGCAATTCACGCCGGCAATAGTCGTTGCATTGGGTCAGAAACACCGTCAGCCAAGCCCGCAATTGTCGAGAAACTTCGGGCGGATATGGTTGCGGCTGGCGAAAATCGTAAGGCGTGGCATTCATTGCACGGTAAACTCTTCAAAATGCACCTGGCGGATCACCTCCCGGCCATCTGGATAAAGCATCTCGTTGAAATGATCGCGAATTTCCCGGCGGATGCGATTGATCCCGACGGTGCCTCGCACCTCCTCGAGTGTACGGTCAGCCAGGTAACTGATCAGCCAGCTTTTGAGCGGTGCCTTGCGCTTGTTGAGCAATTCGTTGAGCTTCTTTTCTTCGCTCTCTTCGACTTCCAGCACAATTTTGAGCCGCAGATAGCGGGTGAGCCGTTCTTCGTGCAAATTGACCACGACATCCCCGAAAGTGACGAACGCCGTCTTTTCTTCTTTTTTACTGCTGTGGCTCCTGGGGGAAGTATCCGCGTGACCTGCCGAGCCAGCGCCGGAAATGAACCAGGGAACAGCAAAGCCGGCGGCAATGGACACCAGGGCAATTCCGCCCAGCGCTATCCAGCCGAGCAGCCCACTCTTTTTCGGTGTCTCGGTGGTTTGCTGTGCCGTTTCTGCCATGCGATTCGCATCCCGAAGAAGAAAAGCCCAGGTGGTAGGCGGCTAAAGTGGCCTTCGGCACAGTGCCGGCACCGGCTTGATTCAGATTGAGCCGGCACACCGCGGACAGCTTGCTAAGAGCCGGTCTATCCAGCAAAGTCTAGCTTTTTGTGGCTGGCCGTGGGGGTGTCCGCTTCAGGTTTTTGACGCGCTCAATAATCTGGGTGGCCAGGTCGGGAGGCATTTGTTCGAGGATTTTGGCGGCCTTGCTTTCGCGGACCAGGCTGAAGAGCTTGACGGCGGTGTCGAGATTGCCCGTGTTGGCCATGTGCTCGAACAGTTTGGCGGCGCTTTCCGGAGCCATATTGCTGACCCGCTCGGCCAGGGTTTCCAGATTTTTGCGTTCGTTGTCTTCAAAAAGCCGCAGTGAACCTTCGAAGTCTTTGACCCGTTCGGCCACTTCTTCTTTCTGGCGAAGTAACTCCTGGCGCTTTTCGTCCAGTTTGCCGAGCTGTTCTTCGAGCAGGCGCATTTCGTCGGCGATTTGCTTGCGGAGCGCGTCGAGAGCAGCCCGCTCGGCGCGGATGTCGTTGTAGAGCAGTTCGAGGTTTTTCTGGCGGGCGTTGAGGACTTCTTCCTGCCGGCGCAGTTCTTCGCGGCGTTTTTCCAGGGTGGCCAGAAGCTGGACCGCCGCTTCGACCTGCTGGGATTGTGGTAAACGGACGGCCACGCGGTCGCCGCTGGCGCTGCTTTCTCCGCCGGATTCACTGGTAACTTCGCCACTCTGGGAAACGGCACCACTCTGCCCCGAACCGGATGCGTTCTCCGCAGATGCCTGCGAACGTTGATTCTTCTGCCACCACCATGACACACCGGCAGAGACTCCAAACAAGACCGCACCAACCAGCACGTACATGAGGATACGTTTCATGGTCAAAGCTCCCATGCGAGACTCATTAATGCCCGGATATTAGCGGTCGGGAATGTATGGCCGTGGTCATCGGGCGGATTCTTCGCTGGTCGGAATTTGACCGCCGGCGGCCAGTGGTGAATCCACCGGCCGACGCGAGGCATTCACCGTCTCAGGCAATTCCAGTGAGCCGACGGTCAGGTGCACGCTCCTGGCTTCTGCCTGGCGCGACCACGCGCGCAGCACCAGTTCATCCATCTCGTGTTGCTCGAAAATACGCTGCTCGCGGCGAAATGCTTGCCAGGCTTGCTCACGAAGCCAGTTCAATGCCTCGACCTTTCGCGTGATCTCCAGCCGCCGCTGATCGCTCTGCTGCCAGGCCTGGCGGTGAAGCTCCTCCTGCTGGCGTGCCAGTTTGAGGATTTGATCCAGGACGACCAGGTGCTCGGCCAGCAGGAACCAGTACTGTTCCGCAGCGATGGCGTCGGCAGATGGTGCGGAGGTCAGGCGCGAACTGGCCGAATGGCTGATTTCCTGGGCGTGCGCTTGCAGAGCCTGCAATTGCTCGCGCATCGCTGACCAACGCCGGTAGGCTTGTGCCTGTTCCTGTTCGGCCAGACGCTGACGCAGCCGCTGAAGACGCAGCAAGGTTTCCAGACGAAAGCGAAAGCGTTTCATCCCGGCTCCGGTTGTGTCCGAGCAGTTTTCCAGATGCGGAGGGTTTCTGGTCGCTCAGCGGAGAGCGGCCGTTATTATCAGTGGCCAGTGACCAGTGGTCGGTGATCGGTGGCCAGTGGTCGGTGTCGGGTGGCCAGTGGTTGGTGACCAGTGACCAGTGGTCGGTGGCCGGTGATCAGCATCCCGTGATCGGTGGTGAGTAATCAGGGGCCGGTCGTCGGTCAGCGGCACGGCAAATCGGTTGGGCGGCAGGTCAAGCTGAGCACCGGATGGCGACCGTTGCTGGAGCTCCAGGAAGCGCTGGCGAAGCGACCGGTGCACATTGGCTCAAGCGAGACATCAAGCGCTGCCCCACCGGCTCGGGGAAGCGGTGCACCTCCCTTGGCGAAGCGACCGGCGCAGAGGCGTTCAAGCGGTGACCGTTGCGGTTTGGCCAGGATTTGCACTCCAGGCAGCCGCGAGCCTTTGTAAAGCGGTTCGAGTTTCGGTGAAACTGGAGCGTTCGCCGAGGTTTTGCCGCAAAAATTGCCACAAAGCCGGTTGCAATTCCAGAGCCCGATCCACCTGGGGATTGCTCCCCCGCACGTAAGCACCGATGCGCACCAGGTCTTCCACCTCAGCGAGCGTGGCGATCATCGCCCGCACTTGCTGAGCGGCTTGCGCGTGACTGGGTTCCATGACTTCACGAGCAACACGGCTAATGCTGCGGCTGATGTCAATGGCGGGATAATGCCCTTTTTCGGCCAGCCGGCGATCGAGCACAATGTGCCCGTCGAGAATCGCCCGGCAGGCATCGGCAATCGGTTCCTCCATTTCGTCGCCTTCGACGAGGACGGTCAACAGAGCGGTGATACTTCCCCGCTCGGCTGGGCCCAATCGTTCCAGCGTCGCTGCCAGTAGCTGAAACACCGATGGTGTGTAACCGCGACTGCTGGGTGGTTCGCCGAGGGCCAGTCCCAGTTCGCGCTGCGCCATGGCCAGGCGAGTCAGACTGTCCAGCAGAAGCAGCACCTGCTGACCCTGCTGGCGAAACTCCTCGGCCACACTGACAGCTGCGAGAGCGGCATGGACTCGCATCAGCGGAGTCTGATCACTGGTAGCCACGAAAACCACACTGCGTTGCAATCCGGCAGCCAGATTGTCTTCGAGGAAGGCCCGCACCTCGCGGCCACGCTCACCGATGAGCGCCACGACCACCACATCGGCTTCTGCACCACGGGCAATTTCGCCCAGCAGCGTGCTTTTGCCCACACCGCTACCAGCAAAAATGCCCACGCGCTGCCCCTGACCGAGCGTGAGCAGTCCATCAATAGCCCGCTGGCCCGTAACAAACGGACGGCGAATGCGAGAGCGCGCCAGTGGTGATGGAGCGGTACCGTTTCCTACGGGGATTAACTTGCCAGCGGGGGGTGGTTGGCCATCGAGCGGACGGCCCAGTCCGTCCAGCACCCGCCCTAATAAAGCTGGCCCAAAAGCAATCCGCAAACTGCCGCCGCCATGCCTCACCTCTGTTCCGGGAGCCAGGGCGGTCACGGCTTCAAAAGGTGCCAGGATGGCCGTCGTCTCCCGAAAACCAATCACCTGGGCCGGAACCAGGCGATGTTCGTCGGCGACAATCACGCAGTAATCGCCGACCGCTGCCGGTAGCCGACAGGTAAGCACGCTCCCCTGGACGCTTTGTAAGCGTCCCACCAGGGTCGGCGTCCAGGCTTGCCGTAACGCCTGCCGCCATTCAGCCAGTCGTGCCGGGTTCCACCGCATCGGCATCTATGCGCTGTTGTAAAGCCTGCCGCAGTGCAGCCAGGCGTTCCTGCCATTGCCACCAGACGGCCAGCTCTTGCCATTGGGCTCGATATTCACCGCGTCGCAATCGGCTATCGGGGACGAGATGCCAGCCGGCCACCATCTGCCGCAATGCTTCGGGTGCCTGTTTCTGCCACCATTCGTGATCTGCCGGATGCAATGCCAGCGTGATTCCTTCCTTTTGACTCAGTAAAGCGGTGAGTTCCTGGATTCGGCGTTGCCAGACCTCGACGGGGATGGGCACCGCCGGGCCCAGGGTCTCCTCCCACACCAGGCAGGCCAGTTCCAGTGCCAGTCGCGGCAAGGCCTGACGCAACTCCTGCAGTTGCTCCTGCCATTGCTGCCAGGTCTTCTGCAGGGCCGATTGCCAGCGGACGATCTGATCGAGCCTGTCGTCTGATGGTGCGTTCGATGGTGCTGCCGGTGCTGGTGTGGGAGTCGGTTCGGGCAGCGGTGTTGCCTCCGATTTTTCCGAAGCTAATTCCACCCGCAGCAGACGACGAGGCAAGCGGAGGAGATATTCACGCGCCATGCTTTCCATCCGGTGTCCTGCGGCGGTCACTCCGTTTCAAAGGTCAATTCCCCGGCAAGATCGAGCCGTTGTATGGCATCCGTCAATTGTTTCTGGGCCTCTTGCAATTGTGCCTGGGTGGCGTCGGTGAGGAATTCCATTTCTTCGTCCAGCGCTTCCCTGGCACGGCGGGAAAGGTTTTTGCGTACCTTCTCGCGTATTGCTTCGGAAGCCGCTTTCATAGCCAGTGCCAGGGTGCGTGAATCAATTTCGGTGAGCACGCGCTGCACCGAACGGTCTTGCAGGCGCAGCAAGTCTTCAATGCGATAGAGCATCTCTTTGACTCGCGCTGCCAGTGCCGGATCGGACTGTTCGAGTGCAGCCAGGACTTCCTTGCGGTCGCTGCGATCGAGTTGCCGCAACAGAGCCGCGGTGCGTTCCGCCTGGCGCTCGCTCAGGGCCAGGTCGGGATTTTCTGCGATGATCGCTACTTTGCGCAGAAGTGCCTGGACAATGCTGTGCAGGACTGCCGGCGGAGGGGGTTGCAGTTGGGCCAGGCGCAGGGAAGCCTCCCGACGCAATTCGGTCGGCAGTCGCCGCAAGACTTCCGCCGCCTGCGTCTGTTGGAGATGGTGGAGAACAATGGCCACGATGCGCGGTTGTTCTTCGCGGAGAGCCGCCGCCAGAAACGCCGGTGAAACCTCGTTCAGCACCCGCCAGGCATCTGTCTGACCCTGTTCGGCTTGTTGCAAACGCTGCCGCAACTGAGCCAGGTTTTCGGCGGGCGCTGGCTTCTGGTCAACTTCGTCGGTATGGGACGGACGGCTCACCTCGGCAGGCGGTTCGGCTTCGGCACGCAGCAGATTCTGAATTTCCTGCAGGGCTTGCTGGCGTAAAGCGGGCAAATCGCGTGAACCCGCAAGTTGCTGCATCGCCTGCCGCAACTGCGTTGCCTGCTCTGGACGCAGACGCTGAAGCACGTTTTCAGCGTCCGGTCCCAGGCTGGTCAGCAGTGCAGCAGCTTTGCTGAGCTGGCTCATAAAGCGTTCCTGTTCGCGCGATCAGTTCCCCGCAAGCAGTGACCAGTGGCCGGTGGTCAGTGATCGGTGACCAGTAATGGGTGCCGGTTGGTATAGTGGGTCGCTGGTTGTTACTGATCGGAGCTCGGTGATTAGCGGGCGGACGGTGTTGTTGAGCGTGAAGCAATGGACACTGGTCGGCGTCTGTGTTTGTTGGTGCAGCGTGCAAGAAGATTGGCGGCTGAAAGTTTGCGCTGCCAGGATTCTGGTCGGCGTGTGTCTATGGTGGCGAATCGTGCAAGGGTCAGGCTCGCTCAAATTTAGCATGAAAGGAATCAAGCCGCAGCACGCATGGGTTGTTCAGCGGTGGTAGAACGAGTTGCCGCAGCTGCGGGCGGCTGAGTTGCCGGGCTCGCTGCCGCCGACTCCAACCAGCGGGCAATGATCCGGGCAAGCAGGTCGGGATTTTGCCGCGCCAGTTCGGCAAGCCCTTCGGTCTGGGTCTGCGGTTGTGGCAGGATTTGAGCGGTGCGGAAACTGCGCAGCAGCAGCCAGGCGAAAGCCAGACCGGTCAGGGCAGCGATAGCGAGTGCTGCCTGCCTGGCCAGTGCCAGATAGCGCTCCCATCTGGTGGCCTCCAACAGTTCCGTGTCCAGGGCGGAAGTATCGGGCGGCTGCAAACGCACCTCGCTCACCTTGATTTCGTCGCGTCCGGATTTGAAGCCCACCGCCTGCTTGACAATTTCCTGCACATCGGCCAGCTGAATGGGCGGTTTGCCGCTCGCCTGCCCGGAAAGGTCCACCATGACGGCTACCGTCTGGCGTTCGATCTGCCCAGGTGCCTGAACGCGGGTGATTTCCGTCTTGGGCGGAGGATAGTACTCGGTCGTTTCGGTTTCCCGTTGCTCCGAGGAGGACTGTGTACCGCCTGTGCCAGCCCGACCGAGATTGCTGGTCGTTCCGGCCGGACCCCGACCTACACCGCTCGACCCACTGCTTTTCTCGTTGACCGTTTCCGACCTGCGAACCGGTTTCTGGTCGAGATTGTACGTTTCGGTTTTCTCGGTCACGGATTGAGTGTTGAAATCCACGGTAACCCGAACGATAGCCTTGCCGGGACCCAGAACAGCGGCGAGCATGCGCTCCGCTTCACTGGCCAGGTAAGCCTCGTATTCCCGCTTATGTTCCAGCACACTGGCGGTGAGCCCTGCGGTTCCGCCGGGTTCCGAAAGCAGTCGGCCCTGGCTATCTACGAGGGCGACGTTTTCCGGAGCCAACCCTTCCACACTGCGGGAAACCAGTGCGGTAATAGCTGCGGCTGTGCTTCGCGGGAGCGTGTGTCCGGGCTTGAGTCGCAGCACGACACTGGCAGTCACCGGTTTGCGTTCCCGGACGAACGGAGTTGGTTCGGGCCGGCTGATATGCACTCGCGCGTAGGCCACCGGTTCCAGTTGCATGATGGTTCGCGCCAACTCCGTCTGCAAGGCTCGCGTGTAGTTGACCTGTTGCAGGAACGGTGTCAGGCCGAATGGAGTGCCATTGTCGAACAGATCGTCGAACGTTTTTCCACCCCGTGCCGGTAAGCCAGCTCGGGCCAGGTCCACCAGAGCCTGCTGGTGATAATTTACCGGCACCAGCACGGTCGTGCCCTGGTTCTCCAGACGATAGGGGATGTTCTGCGCCTGCAAACGTGCCGTGATCGCGCCGCTGTCTTCCAGGGACAGGCCACTATACAGAATGCGATACTCCGGTTGCATGGCCCAGTAAACGAGCGCAACCACGGCTAAAACGAACACACCGGCCAGCACGGCCAGCACAATGCGTCGGGCCACGCTCATGCCTTGCCACAACTGCACCAGATTGTCGCGGAGTTGAGCCCACATGGTGGACCGTTTCTGTGCAGGTACGCCCTGGTTCGCCCGGCGGCTTTCTCCCACCGATCAGGAACCTGCAATCTTACATGGCTGGCGGTTCAGACCTGCATGCGCATGATTTCCTGATAGGCTTCGGTCAGACGGTTGCGGATTTCCAAAAGGAAGCGGAAAGTCAAATCAGCCTGGGCCAGCCGAAGCAGGACTTCGTGCAGATTGTCGGTTTGGCCGAGGGCGAGTGCCTCCACCGCCTGGTTGGCTTGGGCATGCGTTTGTCCCACCTGGTGGAGTAAATCCTGCACCAGCTGGGCAAACGGCAACGGTGCCTGGCTTCTGGTGGGCGGTGCCGAGTCGGCTATCGGGATTGGCGTATAGCCGATTCCGCCAATGCCGCTGACCTGCATGCTTGTCTATTTCCCTGGTTCGGCTCGACCGGTTTCGACCGCATCAGCCAGAGCCCGTCGGGCAGATGTCCCCGACAGTGCCAAGCAGCGCTGGCTTGTTCTCGGCGATGGTGAATGCTGGTTGTGGGATGGCTCGTCACGGTCTGGCTTAGCCACGCAGCAACACAAACGCCTGCTCCATCATCTGCCGGAAGGTTTGCAGCACTTTCAAATTCGCTTCGTAAGCGCGGCTGGCCGTCAACAAGTTCACCATTTCCAGGGGCAAATTCACGTTGGGATACAGTACGTACCCGTCGGCATCCGCATCGGGATGGCCGGGTTGATAGACGCGAATGAAGTCGGAAGGATCGTCTTCGATGCCTGCCACCCGCACACCGTTCAGTTCGGGTTTGCCCAATCGGTTGCGGAGCACCGCTTCAAAAACGACGTCTTTCCGCCGATACGGTTGGCCGGTTACAGAACGGGTCGAAAAGGCATTGGCCAGGTTGTTGGCGATAACCTCCATGCGCAGCCGCTCGGCACTCAAGCCGCTGGCACTGATGCGGGTGATGGCGAAAATGTCCTCGAAACCCATGGATTTTGCCCCGTGCTATGCTTGCCGCAGGTAATATGTTTCCGCGGAGCAGGCATCACCCAGGTTTGGTCGTTGTTTTGCCAAACCTATTATGCTCTCGGCGAGGATTGCTTTTCAGCGTGCCGGGCGACGGGTGCCGCTGCGAAAAGGCAAAATTTAGCTGGGCGTTCCCGAGGCCGACTCAGTTCCCATCGCAGCCGAGCCAGGCACTCGGAGTTGGGGCCGCGTTATCGGCCAGCGATAGCACTTCGCATTTCGCCGATCCGCAGCGCCAGAATCTGCACGTAAGTGTGATAAAGCAGGCTGTTTTTCGTCAGCAAGGAAAGTTCCTGGGAAAGGTCCACGTTGTTGCCATCGGCCCTGGCCGGGCTTTGCGGATCGGTTGTGATAATTGGCCGGGCATGGACGGCTGCTGTTCCCGACTTCAGTTGCCGTGCCAGTTCTTCCTCAAATCGCACAACCAGACGCTGGTAGCCAGGCGTGTTGACGTTGGCCACGTTCTGTGCAATGGCCCGATGACGCACGGCACAGGCGTCCAGCAATCGGTTCAGCAGGTCGAGTTGAGGAATATTGCTCATCCTGTCGTCCGTGATTGACGCGATATAGGCAAGCTGTCCGGTGGTCATTGGCCAGTGACCAGTGGCTGGCAAACGTTGACCGGTGGTCGGCGATCGGTGACCAGTAGCTCGCCGGCCCCCGACACCTGCTCACTGACCACCAGTCACGGGCCGCTGACTACTTGCCGCTGGCCACCTGCTCCCCGGCCACCGATCACGGGTCGCTGGCCGCGAGTTACCAACCAGCGGTCACCGACCACCGACCGCTGGCCACTAGTCACCGGGCATTGTCGACCGATAAGGGCGTTGGCGCCACCGTGAGTCCCACCAATTCCGCCAGAATCTTCCGGCGTCAATGCCCTGGTCGGCGGAGATGCTCGATCCGGTGGCTGTCCAGACATCCCCAGGAATCCTGCCGCAAGTATCGGAAAGGCGACGGTGCGGCCTTTAGGGAATACGCCGGCTGTAACGACTGTGCCAACTCTGTCAGCAACCGACACCCCCCGCGATGAGTCCCATATTGTGGGCTCCGGTAGCAGAAGCTATGAGGTGCCGACTCTGTCAGCGACCGATACCTCCGCGATGAGTGCCCGTCAACTTGTTCGTCGCAAACAAGAGCGGGGAACGTCATCCCCCGTGGTCATGGTAACGTGACCGTCGGGGAGAAACGCATATCTGCAACAGCATGCGCACATGCAGCCAGGAGCGGCTGGCGTAAGCCAGCCGTGGTGCGTGAACGTACCCGTTTCACCAGCAGGAAACGCGCTTCGGCAGTGAGAGCCGTCCACACTATCAAGAGCGGCTGGCGTAAGCCAGCCGTGGGACGCGGGCGTGCTCAGTTGAGGAAAAACGCTTGCATCTGCAATTGCGTTACCGAACCACGGCGGGCTGATGTCCGCCGCTCTTGGTCGGATGTGCGGACGTCGCCGAACAGTGCGCGATGTTTACCGCACGACGTTCGCACCACATACCACGGCGGGCTAACACTTGTCGCTCGTGATTCGGCGGTCGTGGTTCGCCGGACGTTATTCGCTGTGCACTGCCCGCGCGGCCGAATCGAACCACGGCGGGCTAACGCCCGCCGCTCTTGGTCGGATGTGCGGACGTCGCCGAACAGTGCGCGATGTTTACCGCACGACGTTCGCGCCACATACCACGGCGGGCCGACGCCCGCCGCTCTTGGTCGGATGTGCGGACGTGGCCGAACAGTGCGCGATGTTTACCGCACGACGTTCGCGCCACACACCACGGCGGGCTAACGCCCGCCGCTCTTGGCCTCGTTTGTTTCCTGGGGGAATCGCTTGGCCGCCTGTTCGCCGATGGCTCGTGCGTGAGCGGAGATGCTCGATGCAGCCCACAGCGAGGGCGCGGTGCCTACTGCGAACCGCTACCTTCCGGACGGAAGAACGGGAAGATCCGTCGCGGTGGTGAAGAAGGTTGCGGTTGCGGCTGTGGTGCGGGTGGGTTGGGCGTCAAAGGAGCGATTACCGGGGATTCGTTTCCGCCAAGGCTTTGCGCCAGCGGCAGGAAGTTAATGCGTTGCGTCTGCCCTGCCTGGACAGTGATCTCATGTTCCGTGGTAATCGGCTGTCCGTTGGGTCCCGGCCAGGAAAGACGGATTTTGTACAGGTAAGTCTTGCCCGGCTGCAAAGGTGGCGACTGGAAACTTCGCACCGAACCGGTTTGGCTCATGCGCTGATCTTCGATCCAGAGCGTGGCCTGCGGGGGAACTTCGATAATCAGGATCGCGGGAGCCGGTTTCTGCGGTACCACCGGAGTAACCTTGCTTCCAGCAGTGCCGGGCGGCGTGGTGCCAGCCGATGCCGAAGGCGGCGTTGCAGGTGGCTGAGGAGGTGAGTCAGCAGTTTGCACGGCAGGACTGAGCGGACGTGGTGGCTGGCTGTTCGACGGTACTGGCGGAGTTGGTGTTGGGGCTACCGGCGGATTTACCGTTGTGTTCGGTGCTGGCTGGACGGGCACGGGGATCGCTGGTTTGCTGGGTTCAATGGGCGTGGTGCCCGGGGAAGGGTTCGGGATGGTCGGTGGGGTAAGGGGCGGTGGAAACTCGATGGGTGAATTGCCTGAACCTGCTGGCTTGTCCACGGTGGGTTTCGCCGGCGGGGTCGGGTCAGAATCCGTCGCTTCGGGTTTCTGTTTTTCGATTGGGCGGACGGTGAGTTGCTCGATGGCGGGAGTGGTCGGCTTGGCCGTCTCGGTCGGGACCGGTGCAGGAGTCGGCGGTTTGGTTGCCGATGGCGGAACTAGTTCCGGACCTGGTGGCGGTGGGGGTAACGGTGCCTGGCTCCAGCTCGCCAGCGCTGGGGTCAGGACGACCAGCATTGCCGCCGACCAGTTCCGCAAGCAGGTGAAAACTCGCCTGTGCGATTCCTTCCGCATGATCAGCCTCCTTATCCGTGATATGTGGAGCGTCCATTCACCGGTTTACCGACAGGTGGTTTCCCTTCGGGCGACAAACGCCGCAGTTTCCGCAAGCCGGTCATTTGACTTCCCAAAGGGACAGACCGATTTTGCAGCGCCCGTTGGACGGGAAGCTTGCCTGGATATGCCGGGCATTGTCCAGAAAAACGCAGTTTTGCCAAGCCCAGTTTCTAGACGCATTGCCCGGACCGCGCGTGCCAGCGTCGGCGCGTCAGCGGCGTTCAGGCAGTCGTCAAAGCTCCAGGAGAAATTTCGCATCCGGCACAAGCCATTCGGCTGCGATGAGCAGAAAGCGCATCGAGAGTTGTCACGTTTGGCGCCCACCGCGCGTTTAAACAGTGCAGGTGACTGGACAATTTCTCCCGGGCAACCGAAACAGGAGCATACCAGCTTGTACCGCGCTAACGCCCTGACGAACCATCACGGCGGGACGAAGAGAGGTATTTCAGATACAATCACCATCAACAGCAGGGTGGTGCCAGCATGGCCAAACGAAAACGCACAGAGTTCTACCGACCGCACCTGACTGCCACAGTTCGTCGGCAGGCGAAACCGTATGCTCCGGTTCGCTCATGGCTGAAGCGGTTGCAGCAGCTGAACTGTTTGTGGCAAAGCGGTTGGCCGGGACAGGAATTGTCATCGGACATGGCTTTCGCGGTATCGGCTGGAAATCTTGCACCGCGCGAGTGTTACCGGTTTCTTGCCTGCCTGGGGGCACTGCGACGCACACGGTTGATGGAGTTTCTGCCGGCACAAAGGCGCGCGGAAATGCGAACACCCTTTTCCGAGTCGGCGTGCGACATTGCAACGGCAGCTGCTCCCAGAAGCGTCGTGCCGATTCTGGAAGAGCCGGCGCCGTTTGTTCCTCAACGTTCCAGCTGGTTCGGGCTGGCCTGCCAATATGCGCAGCTGTTGGGCTGGGCAGAACGCTTTTACCGCCAGTTCGGACTGATTTTGGTCAGCAAAGGTCTCGGAATGTTTGATGCGGGAAAATGGTGGCAGCAGGCCGAAAAACTGGTGGCCGCAACCGAGTTTGTGGACTTGCCAGAATGCTCCGACCGAACAATGCAACAACTGACCAGACGCGTTCGCCGGCTTTGGGACGAACTGGATAGAGCCGATTTGTTTGTTGCTCTGGCAAACCTGACGACCTTTTTCAGCGAACCAGCCGACTGGGAAAGGGTCCGCGTCGTAGCAGGAGTATCGCTCTCGGCTGACGAAGTGTCGCAACAATTGGACGCATTGCAATCACGGCTGGCCGAAGTTCACAGCTGGCTCCGCGAACATCCGGAACCGTTTCTGCTTATTGACGCCTATATTCAAGCGGTGGCGGCAGGCTTTCGCAAGGATTTGCGCCGCTACGGGGATTTGTATTTGACCGCCACGAAATACGCGGCCATGCTCGATGCACTCGAAATAGCCGAAGGCGTTGCCCCGATGTTCCGCAAAGCCGCGCGAGATCTGCAAGCCGAACTCGCATGCCTGCGGCAGGACGACGTGAGCCAGTGGTATTATCCGCGCTCGGAAATTCTGCCACCGCTTCTGGCCGCGGCGAGCGGCACGGCAGCTCCGGCGCGGATTCTGCGCTGGGAGGCTCCGGATAAACGCTATCGGGCAGCGATGCTGATTCGCGGCAACGGTGTGGTGCTGCGGTTTTTCACGCGCCGGGGCACCACGGCAAACTTCCTGGAAGGCGAACAGGTTTACCTGGCTGGTGTACCTGCCACGATTGATGAAGACGGTTGGGCGATCATCCCTCTGGAAGAATTGCTCCAGTCGGAAGAAGACCTGTATCTGGAAGTTGGCAAGCAGCGTGTTCGCTGGCGCCCTTTGCAGCAACGCACGCCCAACTGACCGACCCGGCCGCTGGCATTCGCTCCGCTGCTCCGGCAGACTGCTACCGCAGCACGGCAAGCGTCGGGAGAGCACGGCCATGCCTTTAGACCCCCAGCGCTTGTTGGAGCTATTCCAGAAAACGCACGAAGAGCTGTTGCCCCTGGAATGTTGGGACCTGTACGAATATCTCGGCAATTTCATACCGCTGTGGTTTCGTCCGGAGGTAGTGCAGCGCGTGGAAGAGGAGACAACGGTTCGTTTCGAGAAACCGCAATTGCCGCAGGATCGGGGATCGTGCTGGATCATTTTTGCGCTGGGCTTAGCTTCGCAGTATCCGATGCTGAAGCCGGCTTTCGTCTTGCCGCTGCAATGGCAATGCCAGCCGGAACATGACCGCCGTCTGCCCGCCAGGTTGAAAGAGTTGGCGGATCGGGTTCGCCGGGCACTCAACCAGGCTTACCGCGACGAAGAATACCTGCGCTGGCGACTTTACATGCATCCCAATTTCGCTATTTCCGAGACAACGCCGGATTTCAGCGGGCTCGATGAACAGCTCCGATTCGAATCCGGCTGGTTAGCTCTGGCAGGAGGCCTGTATTTAGCCCGGCATAACGGCCAGCCGAGCGAATACGTTTGGGCATCGGCTCGCTGGGATGAAGAAAAAGGTATCCTTCGCGTCGGGCATTTAGTTGAGAAACTGGAGCTGGCCCAGGAATACGGTGTCCGACAGTTTTACATTCCGGATGAACAAATCAACGAGGTGCCGGAACTGTTCCAGGGTATGGTCAAGCCGATTCGGCAAGGGACGAACCGGTTGCAAGAGGTGCTGGATAACTATGTCTGTGCCCTGGACGTAAGGCCCGCCTGTCCTCCCAGTAACGAAGAGAGCTTTCAGCGTTGCCGCGATTGGTATCTGCGCCAGCCAAGCCCGGACCTCCGCTATTACTGCACCTGTCTGCTCCCCTACCTGTTGCCGCGACTTCAGCACCAGCGGCGATCCGATTGCCAACCGGAAGTGCTGGTGACTGTCTTGAGCCATAGCTGGAACCTGATCCCGCTGATCGCCCACACCTTCGAGGTCAAGCGGTGCGTTGTCCTGGTCACCGCTGGTGATGAAAGAACGCACCATTACAGCGAACCAGTACGGCAGTTTCTGAATGCGTTCGGGCGGCGCGTCGAACTGATAGAATGTGAGTTTTACGAGGAGCGGATGGAAGAAAACTTTGGCGCTCTCGAAATCTGGGAACACTACCGTCAGCGACCCGAGAAAATCCTGGTGGACATGACGCCGGGTAAGAAGCTGATGACTCTGCACTTGTACAGGTCGGCCCCTCGAGGTTGCTGGCTGGTGTACGTCAACACCGAGCAACGCCAGAACCGTCCGGTTCCTGGCTCGGAAAAACTGGTTTGCTGGCAGCGCGACTAGCCGGGGCGAGAAAGACGCAGGGCTTTCAGGCGACTTATGTCGGCTTCCGTCGTAGCTGTAGCAATGCCTGACCGCCACTACCAGCGGGCTTTCAGGCAACATAGGTTGGCTTTCGTCTCTGGTGGCAGGTTTCGCCGCGCTGTGGTTTTCCAGGGGTGTGCGGATCGTCGAGAGGATTTTCTCATCTCCCGCCGGGAACGCTGACGAGGCACAGTTTGCTGCAATGTCGCAAGAGCGGCAGAGTTCGGGGAAAACTGCGGTTGCGATAAACCGGTGCGTAGCTATAATCCGTGCCCATGGCCCTGGGTCTGCTATAGCACACATGGACGGCCAGCGTTGGGCCAGAGGTCTTCTGGAAGGCAGGGCAGACATCTGGACGGCTCAATATGGATAAGGCACGGGCAGGCGGATTCTGCGGCGCCTTAGCGACCGCGGCATGTTTACTCCTGGCGGCTGAATGGAAAGTCAGCCTGCAGTGGTCGAGCGGGCAGGAGTTGCTCTATCGCGGCGAGATACACGAACTGGCCAGCGGTCGCGGGGTGCAATTCCGCAAGGAGTACGCCCTGGAAATTCGCGCTTTGGCAATAGAAGAGCGAGGCGATGAAGTAGCCGTTGCTTTCTTGACCACCATCCGGCCGAAAAACGCCCCTGCCACCAGCGGCACTGGAACGGTGCGGTTAGAATTGGCCTGGGTGAATCGTCGCGGCGAAATTTTTGCACCGAATCGCACGCCCCCCGTGCTTTCCCTGGATGCTCCCACGACCTGGGAATGTGGGTTTGTCGTGCGCTTACCCGGAAACGTTTTGCAAGACGGACAGAGCTGGCGTCACCAGGAACCGGGCCAGCCTGCCGAGGAATGGCGGGTCGTGGGGAGTGAAACGATTGCCGGCACCGCATGCCCGAAACTGTTGCGCGTGCAGAAGAGCGAAGATTGGGAACGGCCACGCGCGGATCGTCGAGCCTGGTATCGCCGCGAAGTTTTATGGCTGGAACCGCGCCTGGGAGTAGCTCAACGAGTGGAGCGGGAAATTGCCCGCCGTGAACCTGCCCAGACGCAAGCCACCGGCAGCATCCTGACGCGGTACGAACTGGTCAGCAATTTTCGTTACGAGCCACGCTTGCTGGAAGATTGCCGCCGAGAGATTCGCCTGGCGGTGCAGCTACAGGATCAGCTCCGCGACTTACTTACCCCAGGGCGCAAAACCACGCCGGAAGATTTCCTTCAACTGGCTCGCCGGGTCGAGCAAATTCCAGCTACACCGACCACGCCTTATCGAGTCGCTCTGGAGCGTCTGGCATTAACCGCACAGGCAGCGGCTCGGGGCGAAGTGACACCGGTATCCGTTCAGGAAAACACCCCGGCTCTGGAAGTAGGCAAGCCTGCCCCCGACTTCCTGGTGCCCGATTGGCGCAAAGGGCAGCAAGTATCATTGCGGCAATTTCGCGGACGACCGGCGGTGCTGTTGTTTCTGCATCCCCGCTCCCCACTGAGTGGCGAAATTTTGCTGCACCTGCAACGCCTGGTCCAGCAAAATGCCGATTGGGAAGTTCAACCGGTGGCTCTGTTCATTCACGAAGACCGCGAGGCCGTGGGTGAGTTACTTGCCCGTCGGGATTGGAAATATCCTGTTCTGATTGGCTCGGCCTTACGAGCGAGTTACCAGATTGATGCCACCCCGCGGCTCGTTGTTCTCGATGGCCAGGGAGTGGTGCAGGGTATCTACACCGGCTGGGGTCCGGAAATTCCGCAGCAGCTGCTGCGCGATCTTCGCCGCGTCGCAGAGCCAAAGTAGCCTGCCCTCGCCCACGGACGCCTCGGTGCTCACCGAATAATCGGCAAAAGCGTTCGATTTTCGCTTGCTGTCCTGGCTACCCCAGCGGGGTTGGGCGTGAATGCCCTTGCAATTTCCGGGAACCACCCGATAGTATCGAACAGAAGGACTATGGCAGCCCAACCTGCTGGCCACGAATAAGAGGACAGGAATCCTTATGCTGGCGATGCCTTACCGGATTCAGGAGAGCACCCGTCGCTGTGCCCGAACCGGTCGTGAATTGCAGCCGGGAGAAATCTGTTATAGCGTTCTTTATGAACGGGACGGTGATTTTGTCCGCGAAGATTATTCGCCGGAGGCGTGGCAAGGTCCGCCGAACGGAGCGTTTTGTTTCTGGCGTGGCCGGGTGCCTCCCCGTGACGGACCGCGTCGGATTCGCTATCAGGACGATGCCTTGTGGGATTGCTTCCTGCAATTGCAGCACCGCACCGAGCCGAACGCTTTGCAAATGCGTTATGTGCTGGCCTTGCTTCTGCTGCGACGGCGAAGATTCCGCCTGGAAGCGGTGGATTGGCGCGACGGCGTCGAGATACTCCGCCTGCGATGTTCCCGCTCCGGCCACGATTTCGAGGTGATCAACCCTGGCATCTCCGAAGCTGACCTGCAACAATTACAGCAGCAAATCCAGTCTCTCCTGGAGCTAGCCTGATCTTCCATGCTGACGCCAACACGGTGGAATTGCCGACGCCCGTCACTGCCCAGGGCCTGGCCTGGCCGTATGCCGACCGGGTTCGGGTTGATGCTCGCACTGGTACTGTTGGCCGGTTGCAGTTCCTGGAGCGGACACCGTGAACCGCCACCTCCCTGGGGCAATGTCCGTCCCGGTGCTGAACAGATTGTCGCTTACCTGGACGGCAATGCCCGCCGCATTCAGTCCTTGCGAGTGGAAGACCTGGACGTTACCGTGCAGTACGGCAACCAGCGATTCGGGGCCAGCGGCATGCTCGCGTACCAGAAACCGCGTAATTTCCGGCTCATTGCTTATGCCGGTTTGCAGGATCAGGCCGACATCGGTTCCAACGACCGCGAATTCTGGTTCTGGTTCCGCCAGGATAAGAACAACGCCCTGTATCGTTGCAGTTACGAGGACCTGCCCCAGGTGCGGAGCTTGCGCATCCCCGTTCATCCCGATTGGCTCGCCCAGGCACTGTGCGTACAGGAAATCGGCCCGGCCAATCAGTACCGCATCCAGGAAAATGGCGACTACGTGTATCTGACCACCCAGATTACCTCGCCGCAAGGCCAGCCGCTCGTCAAGACCCTCAAAGTGGCAATTCGCGGCGCCCAATCCGGTCGCATTGTCAGCATGAGTTTGCGAACTTTACAGGGGGCGGAAGTCTGGTCGGCGGACATCACCGAATATCATCACCAGCTCCAAGGCTACGTCGTGCCTCGCAAAATTCAGCTTCGTTGTCCGTCAGAAAAGTTGGAGGTCGCCCTGAAACTGGATCGTGTTCAGGTGAACGTACTCCAGCCCGGCAATACTGGCGACATGTTTGTTCGCCCACCTAAGCCCGGCGTGCAGGAGATCGATCTGGCACGCGGGCCAGCCGCCACCCCAACCGGACTGCGCCCTGGTGGTGGATGAACTTAGCTCGTGTTTGAAACGAAGCGGATGTTTAGATGCTTAGCGGCTAATGCGCAGTTGGGGCGAGCGCAGTAAGCTTTCCACCTCCGCAGGGGTTACCCATGCAAAGTCCCCTGGAATACTGTGCTTGAGTGCGCTGATCGCCACACCCCAATCCAGACCCTTCTGCACATCGCCATCTAATAATCCGTGGATCAAGCCCGCCGCAAAAGCATCTCCCGCACCTAAACGATCTACAATCTCGACTTCATAAGTGCGGGTTTGATAGAGCTTACCACCGGCATAAGCAATGGCCGTCCAGCTATTGCGCCACACCAGGGGATTTTCACGCAAGGTGATCGCTACCACCTGCAGATTGGGATACGTCTCGGCAATGCGTCGCGCTACCGTAGCGTAATCGGTGCCCTCGATCCGCAGAACTTTATTCGCGTCTTCTTCGGTGGTGACCAGCACCTGGGCCTGTTGTACAAAGCCGTGCATCCAGCGATGGGCTTCTTCCGCGCTCCAGAGTTTAGCGCGATAATTGAGGTCTATACTCACCGGAACGTTGGCCTGTCGAGCGGCGGTGATGGCTTCGCGAGTGGTTTCGGCAGCAGTGGGGCTTAGTGCCGGGGTGATGCCGGTCACATGGAACCAGCTTGCCTCACGGAAGATTTTTTCCCACGGCACCATGCCCGGACGAATGTTAGCAATCGCCGAGCCTTTGCGATCATAAACGACGCTGGAAGCTCGCGGCGCCGCTCCGAATTCCAGAAAGTAGAGACCCACCCGGTCTTCGTTCGTCCACAATATATAGTCCGTGCCGACGCCAGTTTCCTGAACGTGATGCACTAATAATCGGCCCAGGGGATTATCAGTAAGGCGGGAAACCCAGTAGGCCAATCGCCCCAGGCGTACTAAGGCGACCGCTGTGTTGAGTTCAGCCCCGCCTACCTTGATCTCGAAAGTTCGCGCCTGCTCCAGACGATGAAAAGCTGGCGGACTAAGTCGCAACATCGCCTCGCCAAAGGTGATCACCGATTTAGTCATAGGCAATTTCCTTTATCGCCTTGCGCGGCCCACAGAGAGAATTATTGCCGGACGCTCAGACCTTATTGCCACTAAGACTCCGGCTATATATCAAGGTGCCTGAATTGAGCGGTGTTCCCGGCGGATAGCGTTCAAGACGAAGGGGAGCCAGCAGCGTGCTGGCGAACCAGTCCGACATACTGACGGGCCAGTTCACTGATGCGGCTGTAATTGCGTTCCGCTACGGCGCGCGGCTCCACCAGCTGAGCACCGATACCGAGACAGGATGCGCCAGCTTTCAGAAAATCCCCGACGGTTTGCAGGTTGACGCCTCCTGTCGGCATCAGGCGAATGTGCGGGAGTGGCGCTTTTAGTGCTCGAATATAAGCCGGCCCGCCAACCTCGGCAGGAAATATCTTGACTATATCCGCACCGAGTTCCCAGGCGTAAACCACTTCCGTGGGTGTGAATGCTCCTGGAATAACTACTTTCGAGTAACGCTTGCACATTTGGATAACCTCGGCATTGGTGTTAGGCGCCACGATAAACTCTGCTCCGGCCAGTATCGCTAACCGGGCCGTCTCCGCGTCTAATACCGTGCCAGCTCCCAGCACTATATCCTGTCCCAGTTCGGCGGCGATTTGCTCTAATACTCGAATAGCGTTGGGAACCGTAAAGGTGACCTCGATAGCGCGGATACCACCATCGAACAGAGCGCGGGCAACCTGCACCAGTTCGGCACTGCTCGGCGAACGAACGATAGCCACAATCTTCGTTTCCAGGAGCGTCTGTAATGTTTGCTGCGACGACATCCGCGAGGCTCCACAGTTCGGATTAATGCTTAGAGTCCGGCAACGTCGGGCGGTTGATAAGTGTACTTGATAGTCACAGACGTCGCTGCCATGACTAAGTATCGGCACTAAGTCGGGCTGGGCGACCCGGAGGCACTAAGCGTGGGTAAAGCGATTTTTTTATTTTTGCGCAGGCCGAGCAGATCGCCGAGCTTTCGCCCCAACCACATTAAGGGATCGTAATAAGCATCCACCACTCGCTCTTTGAGCGGAATTATGCCGTTATCGGTAATGTGGATTTCTTCCGGGCAAACTTCCGTACAGCACTTGGTGATGTTGCATAGACCTATATTCAGCACGTCCTTAAGCAGGGGCAGACGATCCACGGTATCAAGGGGATGCATTTCCAGACTGGCCACGCGGATCATAAAGCGTGGGCCACCGAAAATTTCCGGTGCTTCTTTCATCTGGTGATCGCGGAGGACGTGGCAAACATTCTGGCACAGGAAACACTCGATGCACTTGCGAAACTCCTGCACGCGGTCCACTTCTTCCTGAGCCATGCGCCAGGTGCCATCGGGAAAGTCCGGCGGTCGTGGACGAAACGGCGGAATCATCTTGTTGATGCGGTAGTTCCAGGAAACATCGGTAACCAGGTCTTTGATGATCGGGAAAGCCCGCATGGGTTCGATAGTTACTGGACCGGGCGGGAGGGTGTCCATACGGGTCATGCACATCAGTCGCGGTTTGCCATTGACTTCGGCGGAACAAGAACCGCATTTACCGGCTTTGCAATTCCAGCGACAGGCCAGGTCGGGAGCTTGCGTGGCCTGGATTTGATGCACCACATCCAGCACGACCATGCCTTCGCTGACCTCGGCCTGATATTCGCGGAACTCTCCACCGCTTTTGTCACCACGCCAGATACGAAAAATTGTCGTTCCCATGTCAATAATTCCTTGAGCGACCGCTAGCTCGCGTTAAGATGCTGCCAAATCACGAATTGCCCAGGCGGGCGAAGGTTATTCCTCGTTGCTAAGATGGCCGGATTGACCGAAAATGTCGGTTCAGCGGTTCGCTTCGATAATGCGTTTGAGGTAATCGGGCATGTCGGGGATCGGTTCGCGGCGAACCTGCATGGAGCCATCCGGTCCTTTGCGAACCACGATGTTCACTTTTCCGAATTCCTCGCGTTTGCTCGGATAATCTTCGCGGAATTGGGCGCCGCGACTTTCCTTGCGTTCGATGGCCGAGCGGGTAATGGCTTCGGCGACGATCAGGAGGTTGTGCAAATCCATAGCGGTATGCCAGCCGGGGTTGTATTCGCGGTTGCCGACGACACGGATGCGGCGATGGCGGTCGCGGAGTCGGGCAATTTCGTCCAGGGCCCGCAGCATTTCCTCCTCGCGGCGGACGATGCCGACCAGGTTCTGCATGGTTTCCTGGAGGTCCTGCTGCACCTGGAAGGGATTTTCGTTGCCCTGAGGTTCGTCTATGAAGCTGAGAGCCCAGCGTGCAGCCGCTTCGATCTGGTCGTGTGGCAGTTGCCCGGCGGAATGGTCTTTGGCATAGCGAGCGGCAAATTCACCGGCGCGTTTGCCGAAGACAAGCAGATCGGACAGCGAATTGCCACCCAGGCGATTGGCACCATGCAAACCGCCTGCCACTTCCCCGGCGGCGAACAATCCCGGCACGGTGGACATCTGCGTCTCGCCATCCACCCGCACTCCGCCCATGATGTAATGAACAGTCGGCCCGACCTCCATGGGCTGCTCGGTGATGTCAATCCCGCCGAGTTGTTTGAACTGGTGATACATGCTGGGCAACTTTTTCTTGATATATTCCGCTTTGTTGAGGCCGGGCCGACGTTTCGCCAGCCAGTCGCAGAACGTCTGCAATTCCAGATAGACGCCACCGTGAGGACTGCCGCGACCTTCACGGATTTCCCGCACAATACAGCGGGCGACGTGATCGCGGGTGAGCAGTTCCGGCGGTCGGCGGGCATCACGCCCCTGGTATTTTTCGCCGATGACGTAGAGGAACCCTTCTTCCTCGTTGTCGGCGGTGCTGTTGCGGTAGGCTTCGGGAATATCCTCGAACATGAAGCGTTTGCCCAGGGCATTGCGGAGCACGCCACCTTCGCCGCGCACCCCTTCGGTCACCAGAATTCCCCGCACACTGGGCGGCCAGACCATACCGGTGGGATGAAACTGCACAAACTCCATGTCCACCAGTTCGGCTCCGGCTTCGTAGGCAAGAGCATGTCCGTCGCCGGTGTACTCCCAGCTATTGCTGGTAATTTTGTACGCCTTACCGATGCCGCCGGTCGCCAGCACCACCGCTTTCGCGTGAAACACCACAAACTGGCCCCGCTCGCGGTAATAGCCGAACGCCCCGACCACGCGCTCGCCATCTTTGAGCAGGCGGATGATGGTGCATTCCATGTGCACATCAATGCCCTGATGGATGCCGTGATCCTGAAGGGTACGGATCATTTCCAGGCCGGTGCGGTCGCCGACGTGAGCCAGGCGGGGATATTTGTGTCCGCCGAAATGGCGTTGCAGAATCCGGCCGTCGCGTGTGCGATCGAAAACAGCGCCCCAGGCTTCCAGTTCGCGCACCCGATCGGGAGCCTCTTTGGCGTGGAGTTCCGCCATCTTCCAGTTGTTGATGTACTGACCGCCGCGCATGGTATCGGCGAAGTGGACTTCCCAGTTATCGCGGCTATCCACATTGGCCAGTGCGGCGGCAATTCCGCCTTCGGCCATGACCGTGTGGGCTTTGCCCAACAGCGATTTGCAAACCAGACCGACCCGGCAACCGGCGGCGGATGCCTCAATAGCAGCACGTAAACCAGCTCCTCCGGCTCCGATCACCAGCACGTCGTGTTCATAAATGGGATAATCCATGGTCGCTCTTCCATTGGGTTGCAAGTTGGCTATCGGCGATTGTAGCAAGACTCACGCACCTGGCAGACCAAAGCCGTTCTGCCTGTATCTGCGGATCAGCCTACGCTCGCCTCTGGCGGCGTCGTAAGCTGACCGGATTGAGAATCACAAGATGCGGAGGTCTTTCCAGATGCCGGCAGCGCACAGGCGAATGTACAGGTCGGTGAAGCCGACGCTGAAAAGCGATAGCCAGGCCCAGAGTTGGTGCCGTTCGTTCAAAATCGTACTCAACCGCCATAAGCGGTAGCTGGTGGTCGGTCGCAGTTGGCCATTTACAGGGCAGGAAAAACAATTCTTTCGGCCACCGATGAGGTGCCGGAAGGAATGGCAGCCCAGCGTATAGCCTGTCAGCAAATAAACGTTCACCAGCATGATCACGGAACCCAGACCGATACCGAAGGTGTGCTGGCCAGTTGGCGAACCATGGGCATCAAGCACCGGCCACCAGAAGGCCAAAATGGCGTCGTGCCACAGAAATACCAGAAACAGCACCGCGAAATACATGAAGTAGCGGTGGATATTCTGAATGAGCAACGGCCAGTGATTTTCGCCCCAGTAACTGCTCCGGGGTTCGCCCACCGCACAGGCGGGCGGGTCCAGCCAGAACGACCGGTAGTAGGCTTTGCGATAATAGTAGCAGGTGAAGCGGAAACCGGCGGGGAAGATAAGGATCAGCAGGGCGGCGTTGAACGGCAGCCAGGCCGGCCACCAGTTCGGTCGCGCCTGGCGGAACCAGGCGTGCGGACTCTGCTCATCAAAAAGCAGCGGCGAATGGAACGGTGCCAGGTAAGGAGCGACCGCAGGATTATTCGGAGCGAAAAAGTCCTCGACATTTTGGCGAATCTCGAAATAGCCGGGCACGGCAAACACAATCGTGGTGGCGTACACGACGAAAGCGGTCAGGCCCAGCACCGTCGCCAGCGGGCCCAGCCACCAGGCATCGCGGCGCATGGTTTCACCGAAACGCCGATGGATAACACCTGCGGGAGTTGTAGCGGTAGCCATCGTTTTCCTCGATTCCGTAATCGCGTTGGTTCAGGCGGATTGTCGAGAATGGTTCAGGCCGAAGGATGTTTCACTGCCAAAGAGCCGATCGTGCATTTTAGCAAGTATGGAATACGCCCAGGCACTGCGAAGAACCGGTTAGCCGATCGTGAGGCAAACATTGTCGGTGCGTGTTGGCTGAGCCTCTCGGCTAATAGACATCTTCGGGGGACACGCTTGCCCGTGCGGGAGGGGGCTGGGAGACCGTCTCGCCGTAGCGGAAATGCCAGCCTTCCAAACAACGGAAGGAAGCGATTTGTTCCGGAGTCAAACCGTATCGCCGGAACCAGGGCGTGGCCTGGCTCTGGATCAATTCGCTGATTTCGCGGACACGCTGCACTGCCTCATTTCGCAACCAGGTCTGCCGATCCTCGGGCCGGGCGAAGCTGAAGTATTCCTTCCAGAACGCGCGACCGCCGAGGCAACCGCTGGCCCCTGCGCGAACAGCCATCTCCATTTGTCGCTTGAAATCGGCATAATCCACCCCGGCGCTGAGCAACACCCAGGGACGTTTGCAAACTTCGTTGAGCCGATGCAGATTTTCCATCAATTCGCTCTCGGATTCCCGGCCTAGTGTACCGGGGAATTCGGCCTTATAAACGTCGCACAGGTGGCTGACCAGCCGGGCTGTTTCGATCACGGTCCGCGGCTTGCGATTCAGGTAACTGGCACTTTTCTTGTCTTCCATCTGGCCATTTTGCCGGTACGGAAAACTTACCGTTTCCAGGACAAGCAGAATATCGTGGCGGCGGCATTCGTGATAAACTCGCTCGATGGTGAGGAACTGTTTTTCCGCACTTTCGGGTTCATCCGGCTCAAAGTAGGCCAAAAGCTTGA
The DNA here is from genome assembly GCA_041640595.1 of Gemmatales bacterium. Lineage (GTDB taxonomy): Bacteria > Planctomycetota > Planctomycetia > Gemmatales > HRBIN36 > HRBIN36. The sequence goes on from JBEPZY010000005.1 coordinate 114,372, forward strand.
CGGCATCGGCACCCATGCGTTTGATTTTGGCCACACTCCAGCCCGGCTCGATTTCCGTGAGGGTGGCGCCAGAGGGTGTTTTCGTCCCGCCGCTTTTTTCCAGCCGTACCAGCAAGCCCGTGTTGCGAGGCAAACTGAAACTGGCCAGGGCATTCCAGACCCCGTAATAAGCGTCAATCAACAGGCCGCTGCAGACCGGCCCCAGCGTCCGAGCCAGGTCAATTTTGCTTTCGACCATTTCTTCGTAAGTCGGCTCACGCTCCTGCCCCTGCTTTTTGAACAACTCCTTGAACATGTTGATCATGGAGTTGTTCTGGTCGGTGGCGACCATGGTGAGCGTGCCGTTGGGATTGCTGATGCGTTGCAGGCCACGGAGTTTGCCTGGCGTCAGTCCCAGACTCAGCCATTTCACGACGCCGGCGGCATTGGTAGTCAGGCTCATAAGGAAAATTCTCCTCCTCTGCTGACGGTAGGCCCAGCCTACACTTGTCCGGAACAATTATCATACCACCTGGCCCTCGATCGGCCAGGAACAGCGCAGTCGTGAAACGCAGCGGTTTTTGTGATCCATCGGACAGCTTTGCGACCGTTGCCGGAATTACCGGGACGAGCCACCGTCCGGGTGGTCGCTTCTCCGCTTGCGTTCGAGCGACTCCGCGACTCCCGAACTCACCCGGAGCCGTGAACCTCGTAGGTGGGATTGCTTCTCCGAATACGTTCGAGCAGCCCCGCGAATTCGCCACGTTTTTTCGCCCGCTCATAGCGGGATTGCTTCTCCGAACACGTTCGAGCAGCCCCGCGACCGGTGGGGTAAAGCGTCGTGGTTTTGATACGATTAGGGTGGAAAAACGGTTCGGGTAGTTTTGTGACCGGTGGGGTAAGCCCGGCAATCGAACCGCTGAATGTCGCGCAACCAGGAGCGGCTGGCGTAAGCCAGCCGTGATGTGGGTAGCGTACTTGCGGATACGAAACGCACATCAGCAACACCATCCGCGCTGACAACCGGGAGCGGCTGGTGTAAGCCAGCCGTGGGATGGAAACCGACCGTGCCGGGGCGAACATGCTGGGTTCGGAAAAGTCGGTCGCCGTTGCAGACGCGTTTTCCGGTACCACGGCGGGCTGACGCCCGCCGCTCTTGTGCACGTGCGTTTGTGCATCGCAAATGTCGCATTCCGCACGGAACACACGTCGTGCAACCAGGAGCGGCTGGCGTAAGCCAGCCGTGGGAATGGGTAGCGGACTTGCGGATACGAAACGCACATCCGCAACAGCATCCGCGCTCGCAACCAAGAGCGGCTGGTGTAAGCCAGCCGTGGGAATGGGTAGCGGACTTGCGGATACGAAACGCACATCAGCAACAGCATCCGCGCTGGCAACCAGGAGCGGCTGGTGTAAGCCAGCCGTGGGACGGTGACCGACCGTGCTGGGGCGAACGCGCTGGGTCCGGAAAAGTCGGTCGCCGTTGCAGATGCGTTTTCCGGTACCACGGCGGGCTGACGCCCGCCGCTCTTGTTCGTGCGTCGCATCGTGGTCGAATGGTGGGCGATTTTCGCCGCACTGCGTCCGGTTTACCGACCACGGCGGGCTGACGCCCGCCGCTCTTGTGTGCACGTGCGTTTGTGCATCGCAAATGTCGCATTCCGCACGGAACACACGTCGCGCGACCTGGAGCGGCTGGCGTAAGCCAGCCGTGGTGTGGGTAGCGGACTTGCGGATACGAAACGCACATCAGCAACAGCATCCGCGCTGGCAACCAGGAGCGGCTGGCGTAAGCCAGCCGTGGGATGGAAAGCGATCGTGCTGGGGGGAACGCGCTGGGCTCGGAAAAGTCGGTCGCCGTTGCAGATGCGGTTTCCGGTACCACGGCGGGCTGACGCCCGCCGCTCTTGTTCGTGCGTCGCATCGTGGTCGAATGGTGGGCGATTTTCGCCGCACTGCGTCCGGTTTACCGACCACGGCGGGCTGACGTCCGCCGCTCTTGTGTGCACGTGCGTTTGTGCATCGCAAATGTCGCATTCCGCACGGAACGGGCGTGGTGCAACAGGATTACTGGGCCGCTGGAGCGACGGGCAGACGAACAATGAACCGGCTACCGATTCCAGGTTCGCTTTCGACGGCGATGGTTCCTTCCATCGCCTGAACCAGGTGTTTGACGATGGCCAGCCCTAAACCGCTGCCTCCGGATTGACGCGGTCTGGACTTATCCACGCGATAAAAGCGTTCGAAAATACGGGGCAGATGTTCCGCGGCGATGCCTTCACCCGTGTCTTGAACTTCCAGCCTTACGGTACCGTTCTCTTGAGACCAACGTACCGTAACACTCCCCTGGTGGGTGTATTTGATGGCGTTATCGAGCAGATTTTCGAGGATGCGGGTCAAAGCCTCGGCGTCAACCCAGGCGGCCACCATTTGCCGAGGCGGTTCGGTGCTCAGTCGCAATCCCTTCTTTTCAGCGCGGAAGCGATGACGCTCGACCACATCCTGCACCACCTCGGCCAAATCTACCGCTTCGCGGTGCCAGCGCTGCTGGCCTGCTTCAATCCGTGCCAGATGGAGCATGTCCTGGAACAGCTGATTAAGTCTGTGGGCGTTGTCGAGAATGTGTTGCAGGAAGGTGCGAGCGGCATCCGGATCGCTGAGGGCATCGGCTTGGAGAGTTTCTGCGGCTGCCTGAATCGCTGCCAGAGGCGTTTTCAACTCATGCGAAACATTGGCAAGAAACTCCCGACGATACTCTTGCAGCCGGCGCAGTTCGGTCACCTCCTGCACCGCCACAATCAGGAAATCGGTCTGTGACGGCGATCGGCTGGCAGGAGCGGACGCGGACAGTACAAGCTCGGCTGATTCGCTGACGCCTGCCGGGGCTGGCGGCGATTCTCTGCTGGTGGCCCGCCAGGCTCGCACCTGGAAACGCAGGATACGTTCCCGCGGATGATGCAGGGTGACTTCCGCGGTAACCGTGGCTCCCAGGGCCACGTGCTCCAGAGCGTCCAAAAACGGCCGATGCTGCACCAGTTCCCACAGCTTTCGCCCTAACAGATCTCCGAAAGAAGTCCCCAGCAGCCGGCTGGCACTGCTGTTGGCTGCCAGTACCGTCTGCTGGCCGTCGAGAACGAGCAATCCCTGACCAACCGTATCGAAAATGTCGAGGAAAATTTCCGGCTCCAGTTCGTGCCAGAAAGAAGTCCTGGAGTAAGACAACCGAGGAGAAACCGGACGCGAAACTAGGGTGGCATCGGCGGAATATGGCTTTTCGGTTTTGCGGAAAAGCGTGCGACGCGGTCGGCTGCGCCAGTACGCGACCAGCCAACCGACCAGGCTGCCCAGGACCACTGCCAGCACTATTTCGACAATCCACGCCACCATGACGATGCTGCCTGGTGCAGGGCTTTCATTCACCGAAGCCCTGGGCTATCGGGGCGTTCCCCACGGGCAAGATTACGCTCTCGTGGCAGACATTCCTCGCTGGTCAGCCATAGATTGGTGTATAGAGGAGGTGGAGCTATGGAACTGACCGAAAATGCGTTGCAAGTGCTCCAGGCGCGTTATCTCCGCCGCGATGCGACCGGCCAAATCATCGAGTCGCCTGAGGAATTATTCGCCCGGGTCGCGCGAGCGGTGGCCCAGGCGGAACTTTATTACGGCTCGGCACGCCAGGCCCGGCAATACGAGGAGGCATTTCTCGAGGCGATGCTTCGCTTGGATTTTCTCCCCAATTCGCCGACGCTGATGAATGCCGGTACCCCACTGGGTCAACTCAGCGCCTGTTTCGTGCTCCCGGTGGAAGACAGCATGGAGGCGATTTTCGATTCGCTGAAGCTGATGGCGTTGATTCAGCAATCGGGAGGCGGGACAGGATTTTCGTTCTCGCGGTTGCGGCCCGAAGGAGATCGGGTGGCTTCCACGGGAGGCTCGGCGTCGGGGCCGGTGTCGTTCATGCGCATCTTCGATGCCGCCACCGAAAACATCCGCCAGGGCGGCAAACGTCGCGGTGCCAATATGGGTATCCTCCGCGTGGATCATCCGGACATTGAGAAATTCATCGAGGCAAAGCGCGACGGCACGAGTTTCCGCAACTTCAATCTTTCCGTCGGAATTACTGACGCGTTTATGCAAGCGTGGCAGCGGGGCAGTGATTTTGAGCTGATTCATCCGCGGAGCGGCAGCGTGGTTCGCAAAGTGGCAGCGCGGGCGCTTTTCGAGCGCATTTGCGAAGCTGCCTGGCAAACCGGCGATCCCGGACTGGTTTTTCTCGACACCATCAACCGCATGCAACCAACGCCCGCACTGGGTCAGATCGAAGCCACCAACCCCTGCGGCGAAGTACCGCTTTTACCGTATGAAGCCTGCAATCTGGCCAGCATCAATCTCAGCCACACGGTGCGGCAGTCGGCTGACGGGCGGTACAGTCTCGACTGGGACAGGCTGGGCGAGCTGGCACGGCTGGTCACGCGCTTCCTCGACGATGTCATTGACGTCAGCCGTTGGCCCGATGCACGCATTGCCGCGATGGTGCGGGGCAACCGCAAGATCGGTTTGGGAGTGATGGGCTTTGCCGAACTGTTGATTTTGCTGGAAATTCCTTACGGTTCCGATGAGGCCGTGCGGGTGGCAGAACAGATCGCTGCTTATTTGGACGAGGAATCGTTGCGGATGTCGCAACAACTGGCCCAGGAACGCGGTGTATTTCCCAACTGGCCCCGCAGTCGCCATGCGGAACACGGACTCCGCGTGCGCAATGCCACACGGACTTCCATTGCCCCGACCGGTACACTGAGCATCATTGCCGGTACGTCCGCCAGCATCGAGCCACTTTTCGCCCTGGCCTATCGCCGGCAGGGTGTACTTGGCGGCAAAACCCTGGTCGAACTCAATCCGCTTTTCCTTCGCTATGTCAAGCAGAAAGGGTTTTATTCGCCGCAACTGGAGGAGCATCTGCTTCGCTCTGGTACGTTGCGTGGTTTTCCTTGCGGAGATACTGGAGCCCCACGCCGAGCCGAGACCGGTCAACCCGAATCGCTGGTACCGCTACCGGAGTCCATCTGCCGATTGTTCCGTACCGCTCTGGAATTGACTCCGGAAGAACATCTCCGCATCCAGATTGCCTTTCAAAAGCACGTGGACAATGCTGTCTCCAAAACCATCAACCTTCCGGAGTCGGCTACGCCGGAAGACATTGCGAACATTTATTGCCAGGCATACGAAGCCGGGTTGAAGGGGATAACCGTTTTCCGCTACGGCAGTAAAGGCGAACAGGTGCTGGTTCTGGGCACGGCCGAACAACCTCACGAACGCGAACATTACTCCCGCTGCGATCCGGAAGCCTGCCGCATCGCTTAACGCGATCTGCGTGCACTTGTCGAGTTATTGGATGCGGTATGGAGGCCAATCTCATTTCCCGGCTCCGGCAATGCTGCCGTCAACCGTCAGTGAAAGCGGCAGCAGGGGCGACGCCCATCAGCGCGAGAACGGGAGCGGTGGACAAACGTCGCACGCATTTTTCGACAACTACCGCGCGGACAATCAAGAGCGGCGGGCGTCAGCCCGCCGTGGGTCGGTAAGCCGAACGCGCTGCGGCGAAAATCGCCCACCGTTCGACCACGATGCGACCGACCAGCAAGAGCGGCGGGCGTCAGCCCGCCGTGGTGCCGGAAACCGCATCTGCAACGGCGACCGACTTTTCCGAACCCAGCACGTTCCCCCCGCACGGTCGCCTTTCGTACCACGGCTGGCTTACGCCAGCCGCTCTTGGTTGCCATGACGAACGAAGTTCACGGGGAGCGGACGCAACGGAAACCGACGTGCTGATGGCTGCTACGGGGGTCGCCTTTGCCGCGACCGGCAGGCATGTAACGAATGCAGTACTGGTCGCTGCACATAAACGAACCGCCCCGCTGCACGCGCTTGGGGATGCCGGGTTCCCGCGGGTCGAAGCTATCCTCCGGGCCTTGCGGATTGCGACGCGGACAAATCTGGTAAGCGTCGGGGCGGTACCAGTCGTGGCACCATTCCCAGACGTTGCCGGCCATGTCGTAAAGACCGAATCCGTTGGGCGGATATGAGGCTACCGGAGCCGTGGTTACGTAGCCGTCTTCGGCGGTGTTGTGCGTGGGGAACTCCCCTTGCCAGATGTTAGCCAGCCAGCGGCCACCGGGTTTGAGTTCATCGCCCCAGACATACGGCTTCCGATCCAGTCCGCCACGAGCGGCAAACTCCCATTCCGCTTCGGTGGGTAATCGTTTGCCCGCCCACTTGGCGTAAGCGACGGCATCTTCCCAGGAGACATGCACCACCGGATGATTCTCCTTGCCGACAATGCTGGAGCCTGGCCCTTCCGGATGACGCCAGTTGGCGCCGGGAACATATTCCCACCACTGCAGCACGTTGTCCAAACCGTGTACCTGTTTGGGCTGCCGAAAACAGATCGAGCCGGGGACCAGTTTCTCCGGCGGAGCATTGGGAAACTCCTCACGGCTGGGCATGCGTTCGGCGGTGGTAACGTAACCGGTTTCTTCCACGAATTTCGCAAATTGAGCGTTGGTTACTTCCGTTTTGTCCATCCAGAAGCCGTCCACGTAAACCAGCTTGGGCGGGTAAGCGTCGGGGAAAAGGTCTTCGCGATCCGTACCCATCCAGAACCAGCCTCCGGGAATCCAGACCATTCCCTCTGGTGCAGGACCCGGCGGTGGCGTGTTGTTGATTCGCGGGCCGTCGGGCACGCCGAAATACTCCGTCGCGTAGAACGAAAGTGCCAGCATCACCAGTCCCGGCACCACGACGAAAGCCACCGCCAGCCACCAGAAACGCGACCATCCCCGTCGCTGGGTCGCTGCCGGGGACTGTTTGCCGGTTTCGCCTGTCCGTTCGGTCAAGTGCTCCCGTTTTCGTCGGGACATTTGGAGGAATCCGGATTGCCAGTGTCGGACAAGATCACGGTTGGTTCGGCCTGCTCAGGTTTCCATCGGGCTGAGACGGGCGGGTGGTTCAAGCGGTGTCCACCAGTTTATGGCGTTGCCCGATGGATGTACCGCCATGTTCCTGCTTTTGCGAAGTTGCAGCATCCGGGGATTTCTCGAAAGGCTCCGGGTCATTTCCCGAGGTGACCGTCTGGGGCAAACCGTGCAGGGCATGCCACGAGGGAAACCAGTGGGCAGCCAATCGCCTGATCCAGCCAGGCGTTCGCATTTCCATGCCCATCAGATTGCCCCAGGCCTCCCAGCCGGGCACATGCAAACAAATGGCCCGCAGACCGGCCATCAACGGTACCGCCAGGAATAAGCCGACTTCTCCCCAGACCACCCACCAGAACATGCACGCCAGCAACACCGTGGTGGCATTGAGCTGAACGTTGCGGCCAATAACCAGCGGAAAGATCACGTACCCCTCCACGATCAGCACCACCAGATACACCACCACCACCAGGCTTGCCGAACCAAATCCCTGGGCAATGAACGCTTCCACAACCGGCGGGATGCCTGCCAGGATTGGCCCCAGGTAAGGAACGAAGGTCAGAATCCCGGCCAGCACTGCCCAGGTCCAGCCCTGCTTGAGTCCCAGTTGCGTGAAAAACACGCCCAGAAAGATCGCCATGCCGACGTTGATCAGGGTCCGCCAGACAATGTAGGAGCGGACTGCGAACGCCATCTGCTGCAGGGCTTCGATCGCCGCTCGCGCATGCGGGCCAGTCAACGGGCCGAATATCTCTCCGAACCGCCGAATCAACATGTCTCCTTCCACAGACAGGAACAACACCAGAAACAGCACCAGCACCACGTTTTCTCCGGTCGTCCACAGATAAATGGGCAGGTTGTCGGTTTGCGTTTTGACGAACTGGTCGAAGTGCTTGAAGAAGACGGAATCCTCCACTTTGGGAGGCAGGATGTGGTCGGCGAACTCCGGACTGATCGCCTGCATATTTTTGCGGAGGATTTGATACACGCGAACCTGCTGATCGTAGGTTTGTGGCAACTCCTGCACCAGTTGTTGAATGGCGGTCAACGCCCACAACGCGAAGCCCAGGACCAGGGTCACGAAAGCGGTGAGGACCAGTGTTCCAGCCAGGACGCGAGGCAACTTCCAGCGCTGGTGCAGATGTTGCACCATCGGCCAGAAGACCGTGGCCAGCATCAACGAAATTACCAGCGGCAGAAAAAGCGCCCGCCCGAAATAAAGCCCGGCTGCAATCCCCAACAGTGCCAGCGCTGCGATACCCGCACGGACGGTGAAGTTATTTTCGTGCACGGCCTGTGATTCCAAATAACGGCCAGCGTCGGGCTGACCGTACTGGTTTTCAATTGGCCAGGGCTGCCCGCCCGTTGCAGGCGTCATGGGCAGCCGATCGGTTTACCCTCCCCTTGGTGCGCACGTTTCCCCTTCTAAAATCTATTCTGGCATGGACTCGAATCCAAGGGGCCACTGTCGGGAAAGAAAGTGGTCTGGCTGAGCTGGGTGGTAGCGTTGCTGCTGGCCGGGATCATTATCGCAGTGGTAGTCTGGCCACCCCGGACTCCGCGCGACGGTACCCCTCCGTCATAACCCCAGCCACTGGCTAATCTCTGAGGAGAACTATGCACGAACTCGATTTCCTTGCGCTGGCACGGCGGGTCATCCGCGGCGGGGAAGTGACCGCGGAGGAACTTGACCAGCTTTTCCGCGTCGAAGGCGAAGCAATTTACGATCTCATGTACGCTGCCCATAAGGTGCGGGTGCATTTTCACGGCAACCGCGTAACCTTTTGCAGCATCATTCCCAGCAAATTCGGCAAATGCAGCGAGGATTGTAAGTTCTGCGCTCAGAGCATCTACTGGAACACGGGCATCACTCCGCATCCCATGATGGATGCTGAGACCGTGAAAAAGGCCTGTCTCGATGCCAAGAAAAACGGAGCGAGTGCTTTCGGACTGGTCAATTCCGGCCGGGGGCCAACCAAACACGATTGGCCGAAAGTCGTCGAAGCCATCAAGGCTATCAAGGAGGTAGATGGCATTTGTCACTGTGCCACCCTCGGAGAGCTCACGCGGGAACAGGCCCGGGAACTCAAAGCTCTGGGCATTCGGCGTATCAACCACAACATCGAAACCTCGCGCGAGTTTTACCCCAACATCGTTACCACTCATACTTGGGAGGATCGCATTCGCACCTTGCAGATTGCCCGCGAGGAAGGACTGGAATTGTGTTGCGGTTGCATCTTCGGCATGGGCGAAAGCATCGAGGACCGCGTCAGTATCGTGCTGTCATTGCGCAAGATCAATCCCCAGGTGGTGCCGCTGAATTTCCTTTATCCCATTCCCGGCACACCCCTGGAGCACATGGAACCGCTCAAACCGCTGGAAATCCTCAAGATCATCGCCACCGTGCGTCTGGCCTTACCGCACCCGGACATCAAGATCGGTGGCGGACGGGAAAAGAATCTCCGCGACCTGCAAAGCTGGATTTTCTACGCCGGTGCGACCAGCGCTATCATCGGCAATTACCTGGCGACCTACGGCCGACCGCATGAGGTAGATTTGCAGATGGTCCGCGACCTAGAACTGGAGTGGCATGCCGACCGCGTCGGCGATGCCGATCCTCTGCGGCCGATGCGCTTCTCCTTCGATCTGCCCGAAAACAATCGCCCGGGCCGGATGGCTCTGGAACTGGTCACCTGACACGACGCCCTTCGCCGGGAGGTTTGCCGTGCCCACGACATTCTTGTGTCCGCATTGCGAGGCGAAATTGCAAAGCGCCAATCCCCAGATCGAAGGCAAGCGGGTTCGCTGCGCCAAATGTAACTCCACGTTTAGGGTAACGGCGGGACTGATTGTCCGCGATACGCCGGCCCGTGCGGTTGCCGACGATTCTTCCGAAGGGTCGGATGAACCCGGTGCAAAACCCGCCAGCCCACGGGGCAAGAAATCGAAGAAGGGCACGAAGTCTTCATCCACGGCCATCTACTGGGCTCGCAACATCATCGCTCTCGTTTTGCTCATCGGTATCGTTACCGCGACGGTGATCATTCTCATCAACAAGGGCTGGATCAACGTCGGTGAATAAGGCCAGCGGCGGGCTGGACAGCGTATGCCCTCTTTCGAGTGGTTAGAGCAAAGTTTGCGGGAAGTGCAACAAGCCGGGCTGTACCGGCGCAGGAGAAAATTGCTCACCGCCCAGGGGGCGCGCGTGCGGATCGGCAGCCGCGAGCTGATCAACTTCGCCTCGAACGATTATCTCAACCTCGCTGCCGATCCGCGAGTGATTCGGGCAGCGGTCCATGCAGTGCGGCGTTACGGGTGTGGTGCCGGTGCTTCGCCCCTTATCGTGGGTTGGTCGGCACCGCTGCGGTCTCTGGAACGCGAACTGGCACGCTGGCAGGGAAGCGAGTCGGCTCTGGTTTTTGCCAGCGGATTCGCCGCCAATTTAGGCGTGCTCACTGCCCTTGCCGGGCCGGAAGACGTGCTCTTCAGCGATGAACTCAACCACGCCAGCTTGATAGACGGTTGCCGATTGGCCAGGTCCCGAGTGCACGTTTACCGTCACGGCGACCTGGATCATTTGCGGTCACTTCTGGAGGCACACAGCGGACGTCCTGCCTGCGCCAGTTGCGGCCTCACGGTGCGTCGGCGGTTTATCGTTACCGACAGCGTGTTCAGCATGGATGGCGACTGTGCGCCGCTGGCGGAACTGGTCGAACTGGCCGAACGGTACCAGGCTGTGCTCATTGTGGATGAAGCCCACGCTACAGGCGTTCTGGGACCGCAAGGGCGTGGACTGGTTGCGACGCTGCATCGCTGGCCGGGTGCAGGGCTGGTCAAAATCGGTACGCTCAGCAAGGCACTGGGTTCGCAGGGGGGATTTGTCAGCGGCGAGCGGTCGCTCATCCGATTCCTGGTCAATCGGTCTCGCAGCTACATCTTTTCGACGGCCCTGAACATTGCAGCCGCGGCAGCAGCACGGCAGGCGTTGCGGATTGTGCAACACGAACCCGAGCGCCGCCAGCACCTGCAACGTCTGGCCTGGCAGTTAAGGCAACGCCTGGCCGAACGCGGACTGTTAGCCCAGGGCACCTCTCCGCCTGATCCGGAATGGTGCACTCCGATTGTGCCGATCATCATCGGCGAACCTCAGCGGGCTGTGGAAGTCTCTCGCGCTTTGATGCAGCGTGGTTTTCTGGTGCCGGCGATTCGTCCGCCTTCCGTGCCGCCGGGCACATCCCGTTTGCGTATCAGTCTGACCGCTGGCCACACTGAGCAGCAGGTTGAAACTCTCGTCGAGAGTCTTGCGTCCTTGCTAAACAAGATGGGCGTCTGCTGAAGCGGGGCAGCAGTCAGGAGCTTTCGGCATCGAAAACGCAGACGCCATCGCTACAATGATCGCGGCGCAAGCTAGAGGGAGGCCTGAGCAATGACCAGAGCGCTGCAAATTGTGCCCAACCGCTGTACGGGTTGCATGCAATGCGAACTGGCCTGTTCGTTTGTGCAAACGGGAATGTTCGCCCCGGCCTACTCGATGATACGCGTGCACATTTTCGACGAGGAGGCCAGCTACGCACCATATACTTGCGTGCAATGCCAGGAAGCGTGGTGCATGTCGGCCTGTCCGGTAAATGCCATCGCTGTGGATGAGCAAACCGGGGCCAAGGTAGTGCTGGACGACGTTTGCGTTGGATGTCACCTGTGCAGTATTGCATGTCCGTTCGGCACGGTGTTCACTTTGCCGGCATCCGGCAAGGCAGCGAAATGCAACCTCTGTGGCGGTCAACCAGCCTGCGCAGTTGCCTGTCCCACCCGTGCTATCGAGTGGCGAGAAGGAGACGGTGTGGGCAGCTGGTTTGGGCCCTGGGCCGAGACTATCGCTTGCCGTCATCGCGAGGCCATGCTCCAGCACGCCGGCTCCTGAAGCCCTTTGGTTTCTGGCTTGTGGCAGAGGGCCAGGAGTGCCGAGAGGAACGGGCTGGGACGAAACAAAACCGAAGCTCGGAATTTAGCCGCCGCGAAAATACAACTACTGCGAAGAAAACCGAAACCGGTGGGCGTTAGTCCACCGACTTGGAGCCAGGCGCTGATAACCGGAGGAATGCTATGTACGGCTGGCATGGAAAACTGTTGCGTGTCCATCTGGGAACGCGACGCTGCCAGGTGGAGAACATTCCGGACCCGTGGTTGCGGCAGTACATCGGCGGTCGTGGTGTGGCCGACCGCTATTTGTGGGAGGAACTCGACCCAAAGATTGATCCAGTCAGTCCGCAAAACAAGTTGATTTTCGCCACCGGACCGCTGACCGGAACGCCAGCACCTTGCGGTGCCCGCTACATGGTCGTTACCAAAGGCTACCTCACCGGGGCGATTACCACGTCGAATTCCGGTGGGCACTGGGGCCCGGCATTGCGTTTCGCCGGCTACGATTTGCTGGTGATTGAAGGAAAGGCCAGTGAGCCGGTTTATCTGTTCATTGACGATGACCGCGTCGAGATTCGCGACGCCCGCCATTTGTGGGGCAAAACGGTTTCCGAGACGGAAGATGGTATCCGCGACGAACTGGCTTTGCCGACGGTACGGGTGGCGTGCATCGGCCCGGCCGGGGAAAAGTTAGTGCGCTTCGCCTGCATCATGAATGACAAACACCGGGCGGCGGGGCGATCCGGCGTCGGTGCGGTGATGGGCTCGAAAAATCTCAAAGCCATTGCTATTCGTGGCACTCGCGGTGTGCGTGTTGCCGATCCGGCTGGTTTTATGCGGGCGGTGTGGAAATTCCGTCAGCACCTGGCTGAATCGCCCGCGCGGCAAAGTATGACCGAACTCGGCACCGCCGCCACCATTGACCTCACCCAGGCTTTCGGGGGTCTGCCCACCCGCAATTTCCAGCAGGGACAGTTTGAGTATTACGAAAACCTCAACGGCAACTCGATCAAAGAAAAGCGGATGGTGACCAACAAAGCCTGCTTCGCCTGCACCATCGCTTGCGGTCGCGTCACCCGTTTGCCGGGGGAGGCTGCCGACAAGTATCTCGTCAATACCCACCCGCGCAACTGGCGCATTGCCGGGGAAGGGCCGGAATATGAAGGTGCCTGGGCTTTAGGAGCCGACACCGGCGTCGGCGATCTCGATGCCGTGATCAAAGCCAACTGGCTTTGCAACGACCTCGGCATGGACCCCATTTCCATGGGAGCGACCCTGGCAGCGGCAATGGAGCTGTACGAACGCGGTGTCCTGAACGATGCGGTAACAGGCATGCCGTTACGTTTTGGCTCAGCGGAGGCGTTGATTCGCATGGTGGAAGCCACCGCTTACCGTGAAGGTTTCGGGAACGAACTGGCCGAGGGTGCCAAACGCATGAGCGAAAAGTTCGGTCATCCCGAAGTGTTCATGGGCGTCAAAGGGCAGGAGTTCCCCGCTTATGATCCGCGAGGGTTTCAGGGAATGGGCGTGGCCTACGCGACCTGTAACCGGGGAGCCTGTCATCTGCGGGCCTGGACGCCAGGTTACGAAAGCCAGCCCGGAGTGGATCCGCATACGCCGGTTGGTAAGGCCGAATGGGTTGCCGAGGAGCAGAATCGCACCACCGCTCACGATAACAGCGGCATCTGCTTGTTCACCATGGTCGGTGCGCCGCTGAGCGACATTGCCGATTGTGTCGCCGCTGCCACGGGCGTTGCATTCACTTACGACGATTTCGTCAAAGCCGGCGAACGCACCTGGAACCTCGAACGACTCTGGAACCTGCGGGCAGGCTTTACCGACAAGGATGACACTTTGCCGGAACGTTTACTCAAACAACCGCACCCATCCGGGCCGTCGAAGGGCGTGGTTGTCCATCTCGAACAGATGCTGCCTGTGTATTACCGTGTGCGTGGTTGGGATGAACACGGCGTACCAAAACCGGAAAAGCTCGCCGAACTGGGCCTGACAAGCGTCTGAACTCAGTACCTCGGTCGCCCGACCTGAAACTGTGAGCCTTACCAACGCCACGACTGCCAGCGCAAGCGTAGCGGATGCACTCGGCACGATTGCGACCGAATGACGTAGCCTGGAGCGTGAGATGCCGAGGAACCTTCGTGCGAAACAAACGATGAAAACGCCGATTGCATGGCCACGCAAATTTTTAGCGCCGGCTAGATCCACGGCGGGCTTACGCTCGCCGCTCTTGATTGGCCGATCGGACGGTGGGCTCTGTAAAGGTCGCCCTCTTGACAAACAAGGGGCGGTACGCTTTCGACTACAGGGCTACGACGTGGTGGTGTGCGGCGACGATGAGGAGGAGAATTTCAACGTGGCTCACGAAATAGAAAAAACTGCCTTTCCCCACGGGAGACAGATTGCTCACGAGCCACATTGGGAAACCGCTGGCCCCAAAGCGCTTCCTCATTGGCAAACTAAGAGCAAGCAGGGACACACCTTTTATGAGACCACTCGAGAAAAAGCAAAAGGATAGGTGCCGTTTATGGGTATGAAGTACGTCAGTCCAGAACTGTATCAGTTTGCTGTCTCCGACGGCAACCTTGAGGCCGTTTTCGCTGCTATGCGGGAGGCAAAGGAGAAGTTGGCGGAGCAAGAGCGAGCTTACCGGCGCCATCTAAGCAGAATCAGAAAACATTTGCCGGTTCGGTTTCGGCAGTGGCTCAGCCGGCACATTTATCTGCATGATGCGGTGGTGCATGGGCCAACTGAACAACTCGAAACTGTCTGGAAGTGTCTCCAATGGCGAGGCATGCACCTGGACGGCGACCAGGACGACATCCGTGTGCACTTCCAGTTACGGCTTTTGATGGAGAATGCGAGGGCATCGCAAGACCGGAAAAATCTGTTCATCGAAGCGACACATCCTGGCCAGGCCTTTGTTTTGCTCTGTTATCTCGGCGTGGTCGGGTACGAGGTATCCCGCTGGGAAGCAATGGACCCGGATCAAGCCGACGGCGAAAAACTCTGGCTCTACGACGAGGTGGATATCACGCAACATAACGATCGGCGATTGCCGGTGCATCGCATTCTTTTCAGCGACGGCACCATTTCCGAAATCACCTTCCAGGACTTTCGCTGCTTCGAAGCTCGTGTGCTGTGAAACGCAGGGCGATGAGCAACAGGAGACCAAGTGATGGTACGGCATGTCATAGTGGGAGCGGGGCCGGCAGCTATTAACGCCATCGAGACCATTCGCGAACTGGATGGCGGAGCGTCGGAGATCGCGCTGATCAGCGACGAACCGGCTTATGCCCGGATGGTCTTGCCGTATTACCTGGCCGACCAGATTCCCTACCAGCAGGTGTTCACCGGGGACGCGGCGTACTTCGAGCGGCTGAAAGTGCAGACACGATTTGGCCGGCGCGTCAACCGCGTGGATGCCACTGCGAAGTCGGTGACGCTCGATAACGGGGAAACGCTGAGTTTCGACAACCTGCTGATCGCTACCGGTTCGTCGCCGGTAACTCCGCCCATTCCCGGAGCGGACCTGCCGGGCGTTGTTCCATTGTGGACGCTGGCGCACACCGAAGCCGCTTTGCAGACCATGGCCGGACGCGATCATCCCCAGGCGGTGCTGATCGGTGCCGGTTTCATTGGGTTTATCGTGCTCAATGCTATGTACAAACGGGGCTGGGCCTTGCACGTGGTCGAGCGCGAACCGCAGGTGTTGCCCCGTATGCTCGACCACGAAAGTGCCCGTTTGGTCGAAAACTGGCTGCGCGGGAAAGGAATCGGCGTGCATCTGGGCACGACGGTTACAGCCATTGAGCCGCTTGAGCAAGGCAGTGGTTCCCGCCTGCCTCGCAAACAGCTGCGGCTGGCCAACGGCACAACCCTGCAGGCCGATCTGGTGGTCCTGGCCACCGGTATCCGCGCTAATGTGGACTTTTTGCGGGGTAGCGGAATCGCACTCGATCAGGGTGTGCTGGTCAACGACCGCATGCAGACCAATTTCCCATACATTTACGCTGCCGGGGATGTTGCCCAGGGGCCGGATTTGCTCGGCGGACCACCCGCCATTCACGCCATTCAGCCCACTGCGGTCGAACATGGCCGAATCGCGGGCGCCAATATGGCCGGTCATACGGTACGCTATCCCGGCAGCCTGCTGATGAATATTCTGGATGTATGCGGTCTGCAATGTGCTAGCTTCGGACGCTGGCAGGATTCCCATGCCGAGACCATAACCCTGTGCAATGCCAGCAAGCCGGTCTATCGCAAGTTGCTCTGGACTGGCGACCGCATCACCGGAGCGATCTTCGTCGGTCAGGCGCACGATCTTGGCATGCTCAACGACCTGGGCATGGTCAAAGGCATCATTCAAACACAAGCGCCCCTGGGGGAATGGAAATCGTTTCTGCGCGAAAATCCGTTCGACATTCGCCGGGCCTATGTGGCTGCCGGCGTAGCACAAAAGCTAGCGCAGCAAACGTTGCTGGGCCGACCCACCAGACCGCGACAGTATCGCTATCTCGGTCGCCAACCGCAACCGCAGATCACCAACCCCGCTGCTCACCGGGCTTTCGTGAGCTCTCAAACTGGCCAGTAATTCGCCGGGTGCATCGCTCGGAGCTAGTCGGAGCCAGATGTGACAGGCTGCTGCTGACACCTACACTCTGTGGGCAGGTCGGTTCACCGGGGGCATCGCTCGGAGGCAGACCTGACAGGGCACGCCTCGCCTTGTGGATTTTCTTGAGGATTCGCTAAGCCGTGTATCGGTTAGCTACCAGGTGCAACTGACCCCCGGCCATCTATCACTGATCACCGGCCACCGACCACTGGCCACTGATTCCGACATTCCGGTAACTGGTCACCAGCCACTGGTCACTGACCACTGATTCGGGCGTTCCGGCAACTGACCACCGGCCACCGACCACTGGCCACTGATTCCGACATTCCGGTAACTGGTCACCAGCCACTGGTCACTGACCACTGATTCGGGCATCCCGGCAACTGACCACCGGCCACCCATCACTGGCCACTGTTCACTGATCACCGGCCACTGAACCGACCAGCCATCCCCTTGCCGACGGTTGCGTTTGACACGTTTGCGAAAATGGTTACAATCGGCCGGCCTGGAGTAAATCCATTTCCGGCAAGGAAGACGGAGAACGCGTATGGCCAGCGGAAGGCAGCTGCGTGGTCGCTGGGGTCATTTGCCGTTGCCCCTGGTGCAATTGTGGCAGGGAAGCCTTTGCGCCAAATCAGCGGCGGAGCGATTTTTCTTTGCCCGTCAGCTCTGGGAAACCACCGCCACTTTGTTGAGCCACGTTGTCCTGGCGGATTGGCAGTGGCGGCGAACGCAACTCACCGCTGCGCCCAGTTCAGGCATCTCTTCCTTGCTCGATTGGGTAGCGGACAAAGCCCGTTTTCAAGACCATTGCCCTCCTTCGGTCCGTGCCTGGAGTTGGTTGCGGCTGCTGCTGCCGACTTTGTGCAGCGTCGGGGATACGGTGGCGGTGCGTTTACGGGATTGGCTTTACGCGGAAAATCCCCGCCTCGAAAACGACGACGCAACTGCCTTGTTGCCAATGCTGGGCCTGGCCAACAACACCGCCGCGCCGCGATGCCTTGCCGACTGGCTGGAAGCATTCCTGTTCGCCTCGCCACACCTGACGGAACTGGAGAATGTCCATCCGTCCCGACTCGAAGAGTGGGACCGCCACGTCCATGCTTTGCTCAGCGCCTGGCGTCAGCTTTTCCAGTCCGGAACGTTTTTCCGCGAGCATCGCCTGATTTTCCTGAACCATGCCGAGCGACAGGCGGATGGTAGCTATCGGCTGAATCGGCTCGAATTGTCGGGAGAATCGCCGCGTGTGTTACCGGCCTGCCAGTTTGCTGCCGGTGAGCAGGAATGGCCAGCTGGGTGTGTCTATCTCGAATTTCCGCGAAACTGGCCGGGCACCGTGTCCGGCAATGCGACGCCGACACCGGACCCTGGCTGGCCTGCACTCAATTTGCATCCCTGGATCACTTTCCAGCCGGAAACGCAGGAAGTCTTCTTTTTGCAAGCCTGGGCCGATGTTTCGCAGAATCCCAGTTCAGCAACGGTCAGCACGCCGAATAGCGCGTTTGTGTGCCCCGTGAGTGGACGTGTGTTGCAGCCGGTAGGCTGGATGCAAGCCGCCCGCCAGCGCATGGAGCAACTGGCTCGCGATCCGATCACGGCCGAGTATGTGCGGCAGTGGAATAGCGCTGCGCCGACCAGGCCCGGCGAGGGGCCCGCGGCTACGATTTTCCCAACGCAGGAATCGGCCGGCTTCGAATTGCTCAGCGAAGTGGCTTCCGGACCCCAGGCGGTTGGTTACCGTGCCTGGCAATTATCTCTGCGCCGACCGGTACGCTTGCAGTGTCTGTTGCCCCTGGACAATCGCCAACCGCTGGCCGAGCAGGAACTGTGTACCCTTTCCACATTGAGCCGGCTTCATCATCCCCATCTTATCAAGGTCTATGAACACGGCGTATCCGATAAGGTTACCTATATTGCGACGGAATTTGTAGCGGGTGTGTCGCTGGCATCGGTTCTGGAACAGCTCCAGCTTAGCCAGCGGCAATCCTGGCCAAGCTTAGAGGATTGGTATCAGGCCATCCGACTCGCCTGGCAGGAAGAGAGCCGACGCGAGCGGCCGTTGTGCATCCTGCATACCTACGAACGTCGGCTCGCCCGCTATCTCATGCCGCCGTTGACCGATACCGCCCACCGAACAGTTACCGGCACGCATGCTTATGTCCGCGAGGTTCTTCGACTGTTTATTACGCTAGGTGAATCTTTGTACACTTTACATCAAGCCGGAGCAGTGCACGGTTCCATCGTGCCGGGCCGAATCTTGCTGGCCAGCGAAGCTAATCGCCCCATCCTGCTGGAACCCGGAAGTTTTCACGATCTTGCCGGGCAAAACGGTTTGACGCACTCCTGGCGGTATCTAAGTCCGGAAAAACGCAGCGGTGCTGCGAGGCTCGATCCGCAAGCGGATATTTATAGCCTGGCCGCCATCCTGGCCGAATTGCTTATGTTAGCTCCCGAAACCCTGGTGCATGAAGAAGCTCGCAAAGCCCGATTGCAGCAACTGCGATTGCCTGCCCTGGAGCGACTGGCGGATTATCTAGCAACCTGTCTCTCCACCAGTGCCGAGGACCGACCCGCTTCGGTTCTCGAATTCGTCGAAGTCTTGCGCGAATGTCTGTTGCAAATCGAGAAATCCTCTAATAGCCGGTCTGCCGCCAAACCAGCGCGAGAGCAAGTCAGTTCCTCGACCGCTGAACCAGTTTCTTCGGTTCACGACAGTCCGCCGGTGCCGCAACGAAATGCGCAAGTTTCCTCGCCTGTACCCGCATCCACGCTGCCATCACCTGGCCGGACCAGGACGGGCACTTATCTTTTGACCATATTAGCCAGTTGTGTTGCCATTGCGTTACTATTAGGAGGTGTATTCCTGGCACTATCCTGGTGGCTGGATATCGAACCCTCTAAGCTCCTGGCCTTGCTTAGCGAGCGTACCGTCGCCTTGATAAAGGAAAGCTGGAGCGAACCTGTCGGCGAGGACACATCCAGCCTTTCAGCCACACCATCCACTTCGCCGGATGATTCCCGACCAGCTACTTCGCCGGATGGTTCCCGACCGGCTACAGACTTAGACCATGAGCAACCATCAGCTCCCGGTTCATCAGCACCGACATCCAGCGCGACCGTCTCGGCGCAGCAGGTCCCGGAGCTGATCCTTCCACCGGTACCGGCCCCGGAGAAATCGGAAGTCAAGGTAACCGATAACGCTGGAGTTCCGGAAGCCGACCGCAATCAGGAGCTTATCAAGAGATTAGAGCAGCAATTGCAGCAGGCACAGGAGCTGGCGCTTCGCCATCAGGATGCTTATGAGTCAGCTAAGCAGGAGCTGCTTATACTGCAGAAGCAATTGCAGTCAGCACTGGAAGCTCAGAAACTGGCCCGCGAGGAGGCCGCCGCTGTCACTCTAAAGCTCGAAACCTTACATGCGGAGTATCAGGCCGCGCTGAAAAGTTTGCACAATAACATTGAGCAGACCGTCACCATGTTGGCCCAGCTGGCAGAACGCCTTGCCGGTGAGGAAATTCGCTACTCCTATATCCGACGTGTTCGCCGACCCATGATGCTTGGTTTGCGCGATGTGGTTTCAGAAACGATCAAGTTCCTCGAGCAGAAAAAGGATACCTCTGTGCTGAGCCTTGCGACCACCTACCTTGCATTAGGGCGTTTGCATCAAGATTGCGAAGGTGCCGCCGACGCGGAAAAGGCTTACCAACATGCCTTCACCCTGCTGAACCAGGCATCGGAAGAATTCCGCAAGCATCCCGAATATAGGCCCCTGCTTTATAGAGTTCACAGTGCCACGGGACGCTTTTACCTGGAGCAAAAGAGATACCAGGAAGCCGAGGCAGCCTGGTTACAGGCCCTTACACTCGCACAAACTCTGGCCGGTACCGATAGTTCCAACATGACCTGGCAATTGCAGGTGGTTAAGTGTCATATTCAGCTTGGACACGTGTACCGGCACTGGCGGCAACTGGATAAAGCAGAAGCAGCATACGACAATGCCGTGCGCTCGCTAGAAAAGTTAGCAGGTCAACGATCGGAAGAACCGGCTTATGCGTTGCAGTTAGCCAGTGCGTATCAAGGGCTGGCTTACATAGCAGAGTTGCGAGATCAGGTAGAATCGGCCGATCGACATTATCAACAGGCGATTGCGGTACTTGAGCGCATGTTGCAACGTCAACCGGAGAATCAGGAATGTGCCCTGCAGCTGGCCATAGTGGTGCACGATCGAGCCGTGCTTTTCCGCGATGCCGGCCAAGTGAAGGAAGCGCTGCCTTTATTCGATCGCAGCCTGGATTTAGCGGGCTCACTGCATCAAAGCAGGCCGGAAAGCTTAGAGGTCAGCTTACTGCTGCGGGATATTTACGCCGATCGGGCGCACGCTTATATGACAGCAGGACGCTATGCGGAAGCATCACGGGACTGGGAGGAGGCAAGGGCTTACGATAGCGAGCATCTGCCTTCGGTGCGGGCTTATCGAGCGATTTGCCTGGCCCGACTGGGTGAAATGGAGCACGCTGTCGCGGAAGCGGAGAAACTATCCTCCGCTAAGACGAAAACCGGAAGTCTGCTATATAATCTGGCCTGCATCCATGCTGTTCTTGCTGAGGTTGTTACTAAGAAGTCCAACGCGCAAAATGCGGAGCAGCTTAAGCTGGCGGAACAATATGCCCGTCGTGCAGTAGAGTTCCTTCAGCAGGCAGCCGAACAGGGATACTTTCAGAGTGCTGTCCGGCGCGAATACCTGCATCGAGACCCTGACTTAGAGGCCGTTCGACACCGTGAGGATTTCAAACGCCTGCTCGAAAAGATTGGCTTACGCGAATAAGAGGATGCCGGGAGTTAGATACTGGCGGAACAATCGAGAGAGAACGTTTCCCGGTGCGATGGACGGGGTCTAAGTCAGGTCTTAATGGCGTCGAACAGGCCGACGGCGATTGGCCCGAACAGGAAGATAGGAAACCAGGCAGCCTCAGCAGCACCTAAATAATCGTGTTCACCTAAGTGTCGGCAAACATAGTGGGTGGCGAAAAGCACGAAGCCGACGACCAGGCACAAACCTGCGTTCAGGAATAAATTGCGGTTGTAATCGCGCAGGAGCAAAGAAACACCGATTACCACCATAAGCATGGTAAGTATCGGCGTAGTCAGGCGCAGGTGAAATTGCACGGCGAGCATGGAAAGGCCAATGGTTTCCGGTCGCTGTAATTCTTGAAAAATAGTCCAGGTGGAAGCATACTGAAACCATCCTGGAGGCCGGGTAATTAGTTCAAAATCTACTCGCTCTGTTCGCAGAAAGAACTTGCCGGGATCAATCATCTCCAGGACAGGAGAACGCCAGTTTTCGGGCAGGGTACGAGGAGTGGTGTCGCTGAGCAGCCAGCCACCGCTATAAGGATCGTCGGAAGGGGGAATATAGCGAGCCTCCCGGGCGCGGATATGTTGCAGTGCACCGGAGACTTTTTCCGGAATGGTGACGGTCAGGTTATAAACTAACTGATAGCGTCGCAGAGCTTCCTGACCGGAAATCAGAATGCCATTGGGTTCGAAGGCACCATAAGCACGGCAGGGCAATTCTCCACGGGGATCGTTAGCGGGACGCATGAGCTTGTCGCCCAGTTGAGGCATTAATAACTCGCGGTTCAAGATACTTAGTCCGATCACTGCGATAGCCCCTAGAAAAATTGGCCAGAGAATTCTCCGCACGGGAATCCCCGCGGACAGTAAGCAAATCAGTTCGTTATTGCGTTGCATCCAGGCGATGGTGAACATGGCGGCCAATAAGACGATTACGCCGCTCAACCGGTCGAAAATCAAAATGAGCTGGTACGAATAATACATGCCCACCACCACGATCATCTCTTGAAAATCGCCGTGGGCTGCTTCCAGGAACTCGTCGAATTTGTTGAACATGTCAATGACTAAATACAGGCTCAGCAAGGAAACAAAGCCGATAATCCAGGCACGGACAAAATTAGCCAGTAGGGTTCGATCGAGCACGGTCATGGGCAGTGTCCGTCGGGATGGGCCAGTCCGCTATGCCTTTCGGGAGTCCCATCAGGAACGGCGGGTGAGTTTTTCCATGTTCGTAAGCCGTCGTGGTGAATAGGCGAACGCGGGTGTAATAAGGGCAGCATATAGTCTCGGAAGCCGGGACTGATACCGGCACAGCGGTCTTCGCCGTAACCGTTAGCGCAGAGCTCGTGCCAGGCGCGATAGGGTTCCCATTTTTGGACAACAACACGATAGATGGCACACAGCAAACCGGTGCGGTGCAATCCCGCCTGGCAATGGACAAGGATGGGCCAGTTATCCGGGTCACCGACGATGTCGAGAAAAAGCCGTGCTGATTCCGGCCAGAGTCCGTTTTCGCGGTCGGTTTGAGTCAGGTCTTCGCAGTACAGGTAAATATAGCGCACGCCCAGCCGCTGGCACAAAGCAGCTTCACGTTCGCCGGCCAGATTCGGGTTGGGGGCTTCTTCGCGCAGGTTGATTACGGTACGGATGCCGAATTGTCGAATGGCTTGTTCCAGTCCCCGGGCCGATAACTGGCCGCTCCGATAAAGTTTACCCGCTTCCACGACCCGCAACCGTTTGGTCGCGGCGTAGCGGTAACGGTAATAGGCAAAGCTGCCCAGAAGCAGTCCGGCTCCCAGCAGCAAGATTACTAACTGCTGGGGGCGGGTGAGTGCCGAGCTTGTGCCGCTCATAAGTATTCCATCGGATTATTTGCCGGCGACGAATCATGCCGAAAGCTGCAAAAAAAACAAGGCGGCTTGCGGCATCGCCGGACGCCTTACATAGCCGGGAGAAGTTCCTGTTTGCGAGAACGTGCTCTTGCAACAAAAAGAAAGCTGCCATCCGGAGTGTCATTGATTCCATCGGGAAAGTCGGTTACGATATTGGTGAAAGGTGCCTGCAGGCAAGGGGATAGCGTCCCTGAGCGGGCGTGTCCACAAAACCTGCGGGCAGCACAGTGATACATTTTTGCATGCACCAGCAAGGTGCAAAGTCAGCCTAAAGCGCCGGCTACGAGGACATCAGCCAGGTGCGAAAACTTCCGGCAATCGCAAGATTGTCGGTTGCCAACCCAGTGACGGAATCCGATGATGGACGCGGTAAGCCTGGCCTGGGCGGTGATGCTGGCGGTAGCAGGACTGGCCCTGGTAGCCTGCAAGGCCACGGTGGCCTGGAGACGGTGCATAGAGGCGGGTCTGAAGGGGCTGCCGAAAGGTCAGACTTCTGGCGGCACCGCGGGCTCCGCCGGACTGGTGAGCGATGGGCGCAGCCAGAGCCACGCAGGGAGGCGAGCAGGACTGACACCACGAAGATGGTCAGGTTGGCTGTGGAGCGGAAGTCTTTGCCGGCCTGTTGTGGCCGGGCCTGAGTTCTACCGGGCCCCGCAAATCACCGAAGTGTTGGGTGGGCGGGAAGGTTTCGGCCTGTCGTCGCGGCTTGGCTATTGGTCAGTCACTTCGGGAAGGCTGCCAGCAGACCGGTCAGGTGAGCCGTCCGTGGTTCTGTCTTGGTAGTTGACGCCCAAAATCGGGCTGGTGTCTCTCGGCGGTCAGCGTGAACGGCTGGCTTTGCCGGGAGGGTACAGCCTTGGCAGGAGTACTCGGTATCGTCGTCGGTCTGGCGACCGGCCTGCTGATAGGTTACGTGGCTACTCGATTGATCGATCGCTGGCGGGGCGCGCGTGCCAGCCGTTCAGCACAGCAACTGCTGGAAGAATCGCGGCAGGAGGCGCAACGGATTGTCCGCGAGGCGGAATTACAAGCCCGGGAACAGTTGCAGCGTCGCCGCGAGGAACTGGAACGGGAAATGCAGGAGGCCCGCAGTGAGCTGCGCGAACGGGAGCGACGCTTGCAACAACAAGAGGAAGTCCTGGCCAAACGCCAGCAGTTGCTGCATCGCAAGGACCGTTCCCTGGAGTTGACCCAGAAACAACTGGCAGAACAGCGGGAAGCCCTGGCCCGTCGGGAAAAAGAACTCGAATCGCTTTTCGCCGAGCAACGCCAGAAGCTCGAGCAAATTTCCGGACTGAGTCGGGAAGAAGCGACGAACTTGCTGCTGACGCGGCTGGAACAGGAACTTTCCGCAGAAATTGGCCAGCGCATCCAGCGATTCGAGGAACGTTTCAAAGCCCAGGCTGAAGAACGAGCCCGCGAGATTCTGGTGACAGCCATTCAGCGATATGCCGCCGGGCACACTGCCGAAACCACTGTGAGCACCATTGACCTGCCCAACGACGAAATGAAAGGCCGCATCATTGGCCGCGAAGGTCGCAACATCCGTACTTTCGAGCGAATCACCGGAGTGGATGTGATTGTGGACGATACTCCTGGGGTAGTGGTGGTGAGTTCCTTCGATGCTGTTCGCCGGGAAGTCGCGCGGCAGGCACTCAAGAAGCTGATCGCCGATGGGCGAATCCACCCGGCACGGATTGAGGAAGTGGTAGCGGAAACCCGCGCCGAAGTGGAACGCCATATCATGGAAGCCGGACGAGCCGCCGTCCAGGAAGCCAACATCGGCCATGTTCACGAGAAAATCATTCAGCTACTGGGCCGGCTCAAATTCCGCACTTCCTACAGTCAAAACGTTCTGCAACATAGCCTGGAAGTGGCTCACCTGTGCGGGCTGATGGCCGAGGAACTCGGATTGGATGGACAACTCGCCCGCCGTTGCGGCCTGCTACACGATATCGGCAAAGCAGCCGATCACGACATGGAAGGTGGCCATCCCCAAATCGGAGCGGAGTTAGCTCGCCGCTACGGGGAGACACGCCAGGAAGTCTTGCACGCTATCCTTTGCCATCACGACGACATCAAGCACGGCCACATTTACACCGTGCTGGTAGCGGCAGCGGATGCCATCAGCGCCAGCCGACCCGGTGCTCGCCGGGAAACGCTGGAAAAATACATCAAGCGCATGCAGGAACTCGAAAACCTGGCCATGAGCTTTCCGGGAGTCGAACAAGCTTATGCTATTCAGGCCGGTCGGGAACTTCGCGTCATTGCTCAGGCCAACAAAACGACGGACCAGGACGCTATCAAACTCAGTCGTGACATCGCTCGCGCTATCGAGCAGCAACTCGAATATCCCGGCGACATTAAGGTTACCGTAATCCGCGAAATCCGGGCCGTCGAATACGCTCGCTGATGGCCGAACTTACACCCTGACCAGCCAACAAACCCAGACATAGTCTGCCACGGGAACGTTTCCGACTTCCCTGGGTTTTACGCCCTTGGTAAAACCAATTTCAGACGGTGGGTTCCCAGCAACGTACCAGTGGACGAAATGCCGATGTCAATTTACGACTATGCCGATTATGTTTATAATCATGCAAAGCGAGCTACTGCCATCGGCGACTTTTGTCAAGGCGACTACGGGAAGGATCGGGCCCCGCGGCCAGCCTGGCCGTCGCAAGAAATGCGATTCGCCGCGTATTAGCCTGCGTCTAAGCCAGCCGCGATGACAAATCCGATGCGACTTTCCACCCGAGCCGAGTACGCTTGCCTGGCGGCCCTGGAGCTGGCCTGTCGGTACGATTCCGGCCAGCCTGTAACGCTGAAGACAATCTCCGATATTCACGGTATTTCGAGTAAATACCTCGTTCAAATAATGATTCAGTTGCGGGCAGCAGGTCTTGTGCAAAGTGCCCGCGGTTCCAGCGGAGGTTTTCAGCTGGCCAGACCGCCGCAAGAGATTACGCTGCTGGAACTTCTGACCGCGATTGACGGTCCCTGGCCGGAACGCTATAAGCCAGCGGCCCGGTCGCAATCGCCTGTGGCCCAGGCACTTGCGTCAGCTTGGACCGAACTCCTGGCGTTGGAGCGGGATTTCCTGCAAAACGTTACCCTGGCCGATCTCGCCCAGCGTGCCCGCCGACCAGTAGCGGACATGTACTACATTTAGCCTGCGCTACTGGAAAAATACACAGCTCGAACAAGACTGAGAAAATCAAACATCCGGCTAATGTGCCGGACGGGGAAAACTGAGCGAATCGTGAGGAAGGAGAATGACTGAAGTGAAAAAAACAAAGGTTCCGCAGAACAGCTCTATCGAGCCACACGGTGGCCAGCTGGTCAATCGGCTTGCCTCGCCGGACGAACGCGAAGAATGGCTCCAGCGCTTGCCCCACTTACGGCGACTCACGGTGCGTTTGCGGGAGCGATGCGACCTGGAGATGCTGGCCATCGGCGCCTACAGTCCGCTGACCGGCTTTATGACCCGAGCCGATTACGAAGGTGTCGTCCAGGATATGCGGCTGGCGAGCGGTGTCTTATGGAGCATCCCGATCACGTTGGGAGTCTCCCGTGAACAAGCCGACTCGCTGCGGGAAGGCGAACCCATCGCACTGTTGGATGAACTCGGCGACGTCCTGGCCATCCTGCACCTGCAGGAGAAGTTTATTCCGGACAAAAAACGCGAGGCTCGGGAAGTGTATCGCACGGAAGACCCGGCTCATCCGGGCGTGGAGTACATTTACAAACAGGGCGAGGTTCTGCTGGGCGGTCCGATCACAGCTCTGCAACGACCGCGCCACGATTTGTATCCGGAGTGGCACTACACCCCGGCACAATTGCGGCAAGTGTTTCAGGAGCGGGGTTGGCGACGGATTGTCGCTTTCCAGACCCGCAACCCCATTCATCGCGCTCACGAATACCTCACCAAATGCGCACTGGAGGTGGTGGACGGGTTGCTGATTCATCCGCTGGTCGGCGAAACCAAGGGAGACGATGTTCCCGCGCCGATCCGGATTCGCAGTTACTTAGCCATTCTGGAGCGGTATTATCCGAAAGAACGGGTGCTATTGAGCCTGTGGGGAGCGAGCATGCGGTATGCCGGGCCCCGCGAAGCCGTGCACCATGCCATCGTTCGCAAGAATTACGGTTGCACGCACTTTATCGTCGGCCGGGACCATGCTGGCGTGGGGAAATATTACGGCACCTATGATGCGCAGCGGATTTTCGACGAAATTGACCCGCAGGATTTAGGGATAACGCCGCTCTTTTTTGAGCATACTTTTTACTGCCGGGTTTGCGGTATGGCGTCGTACAAGACCTGCCCATGTCCACCGGAGAATCGGTTGATGTTGAGCGGTACGCAGGTGCGGGCCATGCTCAGTCGCGGTGAAAGTCCGCCGCCAGAGTTTACCCGCCCCGAAGTGGCCCAGGTGCTCATCGAAGGCTATCGAGAGCTGTCCAAGGGAGCCGCTTGAAATGGCCCGGTTGCCGGCATATTGCCTGTCGCTCCTGCGTATTGCCTGCCGATACCAGGCGGACCTGTTCGCAGCTAGGCCGACCTCGAGCGGCACATCTTCAGAAGCAGGTACATTTCCCCGCTGTGGCAAGCCTCATCGTGCAAACCGTGCAGGATTTGCCCTGCCAGACTGTGTCGGGCCTGGCTGGCGTGAAGCTGCAAGCGCTCTTCCGGCGTAGTTTCGACTAATTGGCAGAAACGTCGCAGCTGCTCGGCCAGCATCCGGTCCAGAAGCTCGCGATCGGGCCAATCGCGGGTCAGGTGGGGTGGTCGGCAACGCATACCGAATTTTTCTGCCCAGCCGGGTGGCAATTCGCTTCGGCCGGTCAGCAGTTCCACGCCCAGCACATCCATCAGCCAGACGGCATGCCCTGCATGCCACAAAATGTGGTTGCTCGTTCCTGGCGGTGCCCAGGTCAGCCATTCGGGTCGCGCTGCCGCCAGAATTTCCCGGGTCCGCGTGCGTACCTGCCGCGCCAGCTCTTGCAAAAGGTGTCGTGCGGACATAGTCGCCCTCCGATTCGCCCGGACGGTTGCCGTGCTCATTGCGCTGCCCGTCCATCGAGCCGGATGGAAAAACTTTCCTGGAGCCGGTTCGCAGATGATGCTACAATGTCCGGCAACGAATGGCACGACGCATGGACCACGGAGGTACGCGCATGCAGCGATGGAACGTAATCATGCTAGTCTTCGGTCTGGCTCTTCTGGCCGGGTGTGGCGGCAAATCGGAAACTTCCAAACCATCTGGTCAGCCTTCCGCGACTGGCGAGCCGACTGCCCAAAAGACGTTCGTCTTGCGGAGCGAAGCTTTTCGCAACGGTGAGACCATACCCGCCGACTTCCGCCATACAGAGGTCGGTGGCAAAAATCAGTCTCCGCCTCTGGAATGGACTGACCCACCGTCAGGCACGCGGGCCTTCGCTCTTGTTTGCATAGACCCCGACGCTCCGGATGGCGAATTCGTGCACTGGGTGTTGTACAACTTGCCGGGAGAGCTTCGTAAACTCGAACGCAACCTGGGTCGCACTCCAGCCTTGCCTAACGGTGCTCGTCAGGGGAAGAACGATTTTGACGAAATCGGCTACGATGGTCCCGCACCGCCGCCCGGCAAACCGCACCGATACATTTTCCGCCTCTATGCTCTGGATCGCCCACTCGACCTGCCACCGCAGGCGACACGCCAGCAACTCGAAAAAGCCATGCAGGGACATATCCTTGCCCAGACCGAACTGGTCGGCATTTACGAGCATAAATAGCGTCCGTCGGCATCAGCTGGTCGCCGTGCTCGCCGATCGGCCTGGCTAAGACCCCAAGCCTGCGAGCGTAAATAGCATCCGTCGTCATCGGTGGGCCGGTGCAAATACTGGACAATGGCAGCCGTCGAGTCATTCACGTTTACCAGGCGGATCGTATTGCGACTCCGAATTCGGCTGGGTATCAGTTTGGCGGCATCGCCTCTCTGCGTGGACTTTGCTCGATTCACATCTGAGAGGTATCCTCGCGCTGACGTCCGCGGTATCGCCTCTCTCGCTTTGCTCGATGCGGTGAGTGTTACGCCGGTTGTCGGCCTTCCGCGAGAATTGCTTGGTCTCCTTCGGTGGATTTCGCTCGATGCGGTGAGTATGGTGTCGAGCGTCATCGAGATACGCTCGCCCTGGACAAATGACCTGGCGACAATCGGTGAGCGAGCAACGCCACTAACAGTGAAACTGAAACAGGCGGTTACGTAAACAGGCGCCGATCTCTGTCCAGGGTAGAAACTGGGATTGGGTGAAACTTGAACAGGCGGTCAGGCCAACGATGATGGTCAGCCCGACCCGCACCAGCGACATGACAGGTGAAACTTGAACGGACGGCCAAGCCAACGTTCCCGACTATCTCCGTATAATAACGCCGACTCAATCGAGCCAGGAAGCTTTCCTGCTCCAGCCAACACGCTGACATCTAGACTCGCGGTACGTGGCCTGAAAGAATTGGGAACCACAATTCCTCTTCGGCGTGTTGTGCTTAATGGCAGGGGCCTTGCGGTACGATACCGGAACGACTTGAGGAACCGCAAATTCGGCTATCTTACAATCTGGTGGTGCGATCAACCACCAGCTATACTGAATTGACTGACTGGATGGAGACACCAGCCGATCGTCATAAACACTAAAATCACAATTGTGGCAAGCTTCAGCACTGAATGGACTAACTTTGTGGGGCCGTAGCTCAACTGGGAGAGCGCCGGCTTTGCAAGCCGGAGGTTGCCGGTTCGAGCCCGGTCGGCTCCACTAAGCATCGGCATGACGCGCGGCAATGGGGGCTTGATTCGCAGCGAGTGGAAGGCGGTCGGCTCCACTAAGCACTTCTGCCACGCAGACCCTGGCAACTGGTTCCGCTCAATCCGCTAAATGCTCGCCCCGCTCGGCTGTAGCAAACGCCGTTATCAGGTCGGCATCCGCAATGCACTGCTCGCTTTCGATTTTGTGTACCACGAAGGCACTACGACGCACTGACTTAGAGCTTAGTGTTTTCCAGGTGTCCTGGTGTCTTCGTGGTCAGCATTTCGGGGATTCAAGCATCGCAGGCTGTGCCGCTACGCCCTGTCTCTCGCTACTCGTTCCTGTTCCTTCGTTGCTTTCCTGTGCTGGTTATTAGATTGCAAGCGCTGAACCGGAGCGCGTCTCTCTTGCCAACGCCAAGATGCCGCTGATACGTTCCTGACGACGCGGACAAGGAAACATTGCCTTCTGGCCTTGAATTCGTGAGAGAACCCCAAGGGGAAACGGGTTTATGCATGCAATTCCTGCTCCAGTGTCTCCAGGGCTTTCACCAGCGGGTCATCGTATTCGATCCGCAGCATGGCGTTGTCCTGCCATTCCTTGATTAGTTTCTGGATGTCCGCTTGCACTTTCTCGACAAGGCGGTTTGTCGTGCGGCTGGATGTGATTATGCTGGCGGCAAACATGGCGAGAATGAAAACGGGAATGGCACTGAGCACCAAACAGTATAGAAACTGGCCCAACCCTGCCGGGAGGAAGTCGTGCAGTTCGGTGGGTTGGCCTGTCAGGGCGGAGTAATCGGCACTGAGGTACCGTCGATAGACGGTCAGAATCGGCCCAGCCATGAAGAACGCGAACACTGCCGTAGCCATGCTGGCCCAGACGAAGGGGCCCCATCGGCGCGTTTCTGCATGCGCCGCCACTACTTTTTGCACCGTTTCGTAGCAACGGTTCTGGAAATCTTCGATACCCACCACGCGCACGCCCAGTTTCTCCGCCGGACGATACTCTTCCTGCCGGTACTGGTTCACGATGCGATGAATCGCATGGACTACCGGCTGCAACTGGCTTTCTACCTCGGCCCGGAACCGATCGGCAAAGCTGATACGCCAGCGCCGCTCACTCTTCCACGTTTCACCGAGGTTACGCAGCATTTGCCAGAACGTCAGCACGGCCGAGGGCTTACTCCCCATAAAGGACAGAACAAGCCGATCCCAGGCGTTTTCCGTAAGCATCAACAGGCGAAGAATGGTGCGATAGGGAAAGGCCCACACCGGGGTGCGCTCTAACCACCAGCCTCGCAAGTGTCGCCGCACCAGCACACGTTGTTCTTCGTCATTGCCCAGCAAGCGGCTCGCTAACCTGTCAGCCAGGTCCGACGTGGTGCTGTTTAGTAGTTCCCATTTTTCCTTTACTTGTTGTCGCAGCTCGCTGGTCAGTTCGCCGATTCTTTGGGCCAGCGCCTTGCGGCGAACGCGGATCTCGCTCTCGACGTTACCGTACACCCGCGAACGATCGGCCAGGATCGGCTGGAGCGTTTTCTGCAACCGTTGCCGAACCAGCTCTATCGCTCCATCACCGTATAAGTCGGCGTCGGGGATAAAGATGGGGTCCATAACCTGACCGTCGGAATTATTATCGCGCCATCTCGCCAGATACTTTTCCACATCCGCGCGCTGTTCGGCGGATGGATTCGCCTGACCGCGATTGCGAAACCGGATTACAGGAATGCCCCCGCCTGACTGGCGAAACAGTTCTTCCGTCTCTCCATCGCGTAGTTGCTCAAACCGAAGCACTATCAGCTTGATAGCCCCCGACGTCCGTGCTAAGTCATTGATAATGTTTATAGCCTCTCCTAAAGTCGAAAATCCCGGAGCGTCCCCGACTATATAAGGTGAACCTAGATCCAGCATTGCAGACTCTGGTACCTGGATAAATCTCTCTGCCCCTTGTTGCATGTTGCCGGGCGGACAAGGCCCGATCCACAGCAATTGCTGGGAACGATCGCGTGCATCCGGTCCTGAGGGAATCTGCTTTCGATACGCCTCGTCATTGAGAAAACATCGGGCCAGCCAGCCTTTTCCTTCACCGGTGCGGCCGAGCAGAACGATGGGCACTGTGCTGGCTGTTCCGCGTTCAATCAGACGCTGACACGAAGAGAGAAACTCCTGCACCAGCTTAGATATTTCTTCCTGCCGAGGAGTATTACCATAGATGATCTTGATGGTCTCCTGCAGTCGCTGACAGCGTGCTTGCGTTTCCGTTAGCAAAGCATTAGCGGCGTCGTTTTGCTTAGCTCGGCTGATTGGCGTGCTTATATCTTGATGTTTAGTACCCGTGTCCAGGGCATAGTTCTGCTTAGCTGCGCTCATAGGCCAACTCCTTCCACTCCCCAATTTCTTTCGTCCAATTCCAGATACCGGTGTTAGGTAAAGGAAGTATTTGGCGCAAGGCTGGTACGGCGACTTTTGGCAGGACGAACTCGCGTTGGTTATTACCTCGGCCAAACTTTACACACAGCCGCCCACCAGGGCTCAATTCTCTCGGCAAGCCGAACGCATCGCAGAAGAGGTAAAACAAGGCAGCCAGTGCCGGCAGCGTATTATGTTTCACCAGACCGCCATAGTACACCCCAAAGGCCGATCCGGTGCCGATGACCGCAACCGTTAGAGCTTTTAAGCCAGCAATGTTGGTAGCGAGCCAGGCGGTTAGTGAAAATGTGCTCAGGAGCGTCGCGCCGCCATCTACCAGGGCGGCTACTCCCGCGGCTAAGCCTACCGCTGCCCCGACAACGACCACTACGCTCTTGCCCAATATCTTGAACTTTTCCCAGCCCGGCAAATTGTTCCAGAAATCCTGGGCCATCCGATCTAATTCTTGCGGGTCGGTCTTGAGTTCCACCCTCTTGAGAAAGGTTAGAAGTACCTCACTAATCAGCGCCTGGAGTTCGTGCTTAGTGCAGGTTTTCGGGATCCAGCGCTGATATTGCAATTCTTCTGCCAATTCTTCGGCTGTCTTGAAAGGCAGGGAGGGCTGTTCCGTTTGGGATGGGAACAAATCGGTGCAAATGTTCGACCAAGCTTGCCTGGCTTTGCCGACACCTGGCAATGATACAAGGCCACTAATCCAGTCTTTTACCGTTGCTGCTGCGCGAAGCGATTTCTGCCCTATCCACTCCCCGGCACGGACCAGCCTGGGAGCATTGCGGATCATCGCCTGGTGTAGGTCGGACATGAACTGTTGATTCGCAACCTGTTTCGGTTCGTTTCTTTCGTCCGTGAACAGTTTGCTACAGAACGTCAGCAGACCTTTATAGGCCTGGCGCGTGTTTTCTTCGCAGTCCGCTCGCCAACGTTCCAGAGAATCCAGCGCCTCCCGAACCACCCGCCGAACCTCTTGTGCGTGCGATTGGGCTGCTTGCTGCTGCAACTGGCCAGGCTCCAGTCGCCGATAGAGCTCGACCAGCCAGTACTCACGGGGTATGTCCTGCGGCGAATCAAAATGCCGGGGTTCCGCGGTATAGAACATCGGAAAACGCTCAGTAGATTTGCCGGAGTCGGTGCTGTTAGTCTGGCGGAGCTTATTGCTTGCACTGTCCTGCCACAGACCCCGCGGTGTATAGTCCTCCCAACCATTGACTTCATAATCCATAGCGACGTACACACCGTTCAGCTGAAACTTAGATTTCAAGGCACTAACATCCGGGTCGTCCTGGAGAATGCTGCGGAGAAGGCTTGGCTGGGTTGGGCGAACTTTATTGACCAGCAGGTACATAGGCACATCCGCCATCCGCTGCCGCAACTCATCAAGCAGCTCATAAAGCAATCGATCCCGCAACTGGGCACGTTCCCAAACTACGAAAAACGCCGAGCATACCCGTGCCGCTTGCGCCACGAATTCTAATCGCTCATTCCGTCGCCTACCTGGCTCGTGTGAAGGCAGCTTCGACCCCGGCTCATCCTTAGTCTGAATATCCATGCAATCCAGAAAAGCGAATTCTGTTAGCCCTGGATCATAGGCGACTAATGGTACTGGAATTTTCTCAGGACGGTCGCGACCGCTGCTATATTGCTCGAATGCCTGTTTAGTGTCTTCGCTTAACATTTCTGGCCGCTGGTTGTGAGCATCATAAAGAATTTTCCGAATAAGCTGTTCCTGGTGCGGGTCTTGACGGCAACGCTCTGGAAACCAGTAAACGAAGCGATGAGTACCATACTTAGATTCGTAACCGCGTGGCACGCGCCGGCGACCCGCTTCACTGAGAAACATGGCCACAACACTCGATTTACCCGCGTTGAGTTGGCCAACTACGCCGATGATCGGAATTTTCGCTATTTGCAGACGTGTCTTGGCAATTGCTACCGCTTTGTCCATCTCGACGAGCAACCCTTTGCAACCCGCCTGTTGCAAAGCCTGCGACCAACTCAGCGTTTCACGCGACGAATCGAGGATGGGTTGATCACGAAGATGCTCATAGCGACTGATTAGCCTTTCTAAATTAGTCATTCCCGACTCTGTTTTGCTCATAGGCAAGTCCCCTCACGTTTGCACGAATTGGCCCCGATTACCCGCGAAATTGTCCAAGTCGCTGGACATAGCCTTTTCTCCCTGTAAAGGCGACTGTAAATATTGACGACACAGTCGCCGCATGCTTGCATCCAGAGCCGATTATCGCATTCACCAAAAGACACCAGTCGGGTCATACCTCGCCTTCGCCTTTTTGGTATTGCGTAGGTCTTATTAGAAGGTTTTGCTGCTTTTTGGCAACGGATAGTTTTGCATACAAGATAAATTCGACAGTAAGACTTGGTTGTGTCTATATCAACAAAAGCACAATGCATCTATTGCATCAGGCTGATGATAATTGCAAGCCCTTAATTAGTTGAAATCATTTACTCGGCCAGCTAAACCACGATTGCAGTATGATGCTATGCGATTGTTGCCGTTATATGGCCGGCATTCGACAAAGTTGCCATTGCCGTTACCATCGCCAGAATGATCATCGCCATCATCGCCATCGTCACCACCATCGTCATCGTCGTCACCATGCTCACCCCTCGTAACGAAGATATTTACCATAATCCCAACCTTGCCGAAAAGTATGTGGTTGACTATGACAACGAAAACAAGCACAAAAGATAACAGCCAGAAAATATCCGTCGAACTGTAGCCAAACCAGCTTGTAAAAATGTAGAAAAGACCAAGAATAGCTAATGGTACAGTGAACAGAACTGCTAGACTGCCAAGTTGATTAACACGGTTGTTCTTCGCTGAATGTTTGATGATCCTAACAAGTGCATCAACCGGGTTCTCGTGATTGCGCATTGCTTTTACCTCCTTCGACCGTGAAGCTTGTAGCCATTGCAGGTTGTTACCGCCTGTATGTGATTGTACCAGCTCATTTCGCATTATTTGTCCTATAAACGTTTCCAGTGGGCTTGGCCACATAATGTCTAGCGTGAAAAGACGCGTTTATAGGCCCTTTATCCAAATCTGAAAGCTATTCGTATCACAGGGGCACGGCCTTTTTTCCATGCAGATGCGACCCAGTCCGTTTGCCCGTCCTGGGAGCTCTGCAATCCGCTATACACTTATAAATACGGAGCAGTCCGGCGTCTTGTGACAATTCTTCCGGTTTTTTGGCCTTACGGGGCCAACAACGCTTGGGGAAATTTTTGTTGCCAGGCAAGCGGGCAATCGGTAAGATAAGCGGCAGAGCGGACTACCACAAACCAGGGGTAGTCACAAAACGGGGTTGACCTGCGTATTACCCTTAGGGAAGCCCAGACCAGGAGGATTCACCATGGGTTATTGCGTCTATCCCGCATTCCGAGGGTTTGGGGAGCTCTTCAGGGAGCACCGCGATTTAGCAGGAGTTATTGAGAAACTCATCGAACAGTTGCATGAAGCAGACCCAAAGCAGTGCGGCGAACGGTTGCCCGGTCTTCAACCCATTGGTCGGGGTTGGTACAAAAAGCGGTACGGCAAGTACCGCTTAATCGCCAACCTTAGACGTGTTAGGGTTGACAACTTCCAGGTCCCTGTCGTGGTGTTCGTGGCCTTTCTGAATCGAGATGATTTTGCCCATGGTAATGGCACGGCCGACGAATTTGAATCACGTTACGCCCAGCGTTTGGAAGGGCATGGTAACGACATCCATCAGGCGGCCAGGGAATGGTTGCAACAGCAGCAGGACGCAGCCGCCTGGCAGCCACCGCCAAAACCACCGGACGATCTGCTTCCGGTGCTTGACCCAGTGCGACCCCGTGGTCAGGTAGATGCTTTCTTTTTGCATGCAGATTTCTGCCGGGCGTACGAACGCCTGACCTTGGACACCGAAAAGGCAAGCGTTTACAGGGCTATGGTAGAAATCGAAAACAGGGAACATTGGGAACCGTATGACCAGCTGTTGGACCTCCAAGACGGCAGGGTCGTTGTTTCCTACGTGAGACTGCAGGAACCGCGAGCTGGGTTCAAGCATGTCCTCGTGCTCGGACTGGTTTCGGAGACCTGGGACCTAGCAACCCGCCAGAACGAGAGCCAAAGAATCTCAGAAATTTGGCAGGCGGTGCAACAACGAATCTTGGCTCTACCCCCGGACACTCCTGCAGACCACTACCATGATGCGATATGTCAATTTGCCGAGCGAGCCTTTCCCGCCTACATACTCGCCGACGAGCAACTCTGGCAAAACCTCTGGAGGAGAACCTGAACATGGGTGACATGCGCGAGGTCTTTTTGCCGCTCACTACTGAAGAAATTAGCATCCTGCAGTCGCTGCTGGCAGGGGAGAAGCTCCCAGCTGTAATCGAGGGACGTGCTGGCAGCGGCAAAACTACGCTGCTTATTTATTACACGGCCGAACGCCTTAGCCATCCACTTCCAGCCGGTGCGCGGGTTCTGTATCTAACACAGAACAAAAGCTTGCTGGAAAAGGCTGAACCACTTATTGAGCAAATTGTGGATCTGCTTATTCAAGATAGAGGAGGGAACGCCGATAGAATCAAGGGCGAATATCGGACCTATCACGACTTCGCTCTCAGTCAATTGCCTGACGAGCGTAAAGAACGATTCCGGCGTCGCAGCCGGCAACGTGAAGGTGGATGGATCGATTTCGATCGCTTCGTCAGCTTGTTGCGGGGGCAGGATAACCAGCAACAAGATAGGTGTCCATCTCCTTTTGCCCGAAATCGAGAATGTAATCCGGAAGCTGTTTGGTTTATTCTGCGGAGCTACATTAAGGGGTATAAAATCACCGACCGAGGCGAAGACCGCTGGATTAGCTTTGATGAATACAGAGATAGCGAAGAAATTCCGGCAAAGGATCGCCAGGTTTCGGCCGATCTTTATGAGAAGGTTTGGAAACACATTTGGCCGTGGTATAAGAAGCTGACCGTTCCGTGCGAAGAGAACGGCTACGAACCGCGTTATTGGGACGATCTCGACCTGGCCTGGGAAGTGCTAGAACATCGCAGCAGCGACGCCCCCACTTACGCCATTCTGATTTGCGACGAAGTGCAGGATTTGACGCGGGTGGAGCTAGCGGCTCTGCTCGGTAGCCTCCAGTGGGCGCGTTATGACCTGCGTGATCTGGCGCCAAACCGGGGCTGGGGCCAGCGTGAACTGCGCTTACCGATCATTCTGGCGGGGGACGCACACCAGACAATCAACCCGGCTGTATTCCGCTGGGAGCGCGTGAGTGCGGATTTGGCAAAAGCGTTGGTCGCACACCTACCGACGCTCCCCGAACCAAGGGTTGAACGGTTGCAGCTTCAGTACAATTATCGTAATGCCCGCAGCATTGGCCAGCTTTGTAATGCCTTACAACACCTCCGTCAACGAACCTTGGGACAACAAAGCCGGCTGCAATTGCTCTGGAAGTTGCCCGACACGCAGCCTAATCAGCGAGTCCGCCAGCTGATCATTGCGCCAAGGCAGCTGGAAGAATTGTTGAAAACAGGCGTGCTTATCGTCGTGCCCGAAGATGATGATCCTAATCTGGAACACACGCGACCGTTCTGGGAAGCACTGGGTTTTCCACGTCCACCCGAAAATGTCAACAATGAGCCGGGAGAGTTGAAAAATAAACCACGCCGACCGGCAGACATCAAAGGCCTCGAACTGGACTGTGTCGCGGTGGTTGGGTTTGGCGTCCTCTGGCATCTGTGGTTACAACAACCGCAGTACCGGCAACTGGCCGAGTTCTGGAACTGGCAGAATGCTGCAGACAATGGAGAAATCTCTGAAGACCTGCGTTTTCTTGTGGAATATTTCCTGAATCGGCTTTACGTGGCTGTCAGTCGGGCACGCGAGGAACTGTGGATTATTGAGACCGAGCAAGGCTGGAATGCCTTTTGGTCCAGGCTTGAAGACTGGGTTGATGAGCAGTGGGGACAACAAGTAGCAAACGCAGGGACGGGCGCAGCTGGGGAAGCGGGAATCGGACCTGCGGATGACGAGCAGCTGCGGCAGTGGGCAATAACTCGATCGGCTGACCCTCCGACTGACGTGGTGGATCGCCCATACGCTTTCGTATATAGCAAGGGGGATTTGCGCCAACTGAGCACAGTTTTCGAGGGGAATCAGGAGAATTTGCGGCGACTTGCGGAGGACTTTGAGAGGGCTGCGCACGATGGGCGGAATCCGAATCTCGCGGAGTCGGCGGCATATTATTACTCGCTCGCCGGCGATACAGTCAACCAGCACAAGATGCTGGCATACTGCTTGTATTACGATGGAGAAGTTCTGCAAGCGGCCCGCAGGATGATCGGCATCGTGGATGATCGTTGTCGTCAGTTGGGTTCCGATTGGTACTGGGAGGCGGCGGGAGAGGATAATCAAACAGAGCTAGCCTGGCGTGAAATAAGCGAGGATGAGCGCATTGCTCCTTCCTGGCGCCGTGAAATTGCCGAGTGCATGGTCGCATTGATGCTGGAGCGGACTGTTGACGCGACCTTCGTCGCTCTGCTGGCTGAGCTTCTCCAGCGTCGCACTCCACAACGCAATGAACTGAAGCCAGAACACTGGACCACGTGGGAAAAGGTCTATATCCAGTTGGTACAGTCAGCAAACCATCTGTCCCCGGACTCTTTCGCGGTTCAACAACAGGCTTATGATGTGGCACTAAGATGGACACCGACGAGCCGGCGGACTTTGCACGAGTACTTCTATCAACTCGGCAGGCTCGCATTCACGCTCGCACAGCGCTGTGATGCCATCGGTATGGGAAGGTCGTATTACAGCGAAGCTGCCGAGCATTGGCAAAAGGCTGGGCGAACGCGCGAGCGCGATTACCATATTGCCAAGGCCGAAAGTACCGAATATCCCCAGTGCTTGCAATACTGGGAAACTGCTGGGGATTACGAGCGCATTTTGAAAGAGTATCGCGACCATTCGGGCGTTTCTCTTGCTCGCGACAACGCCCAGCGGGTGGCTCGAGCGCTACGGGAAATCTCGAAGCCGAAAATCGAGCAGGCTATGCGGGGAGCTATCCAGGCTGGCCAGAACCTTCAGGAGTCATTGAGCTACGTAATCCGCGAGGCCCATCGCGAACTCCGCGGGCTGTATGATGATAAAAACCTTGACTTGCCCAGGTTTCAAAGAGATTGGACTCACTGGATACTAGATTTGCTTATTAGCTCTGAGAGCGAATTGGCCCGCTTGGTTTCCGAGCTAGCGCGTGAAAGCACTTTTGGCCAGATCATCCGCGGCTTGGTAGTGGAAGCGTTTGCACTGGATTCTGAGCCAGAGGCACTGCGCGATGGTTTTCGTGAAAGCTGGCAGACCCGAGTGTCTCCGAATACCAATTGGCCGAGGTTCCGAAACTACTTGCAGCAAATCATTCACGCTGTCCATGAAGGGACCAACCAACGTGCCAGCACCCGGGATGGTAACGCGCGACGACAGGTCGCGCGATTATGCAGGCTTGTTTTAGGCGTTTTGTGGCGGTTCGACGAAAGATTGGAGGGAAGGGAACGTGACGATTTTCCGCCGGGCCTGCAAAGTCGTTTGGTGGAATACGTTTACGTTACCTTGCCCCAAACTGAGGTTCAAAGCACCGTCAATTATCTGGAGCAAATTAGTCCGGAGATGCGAACCATTGTGCAGGAAGCAATCGCTTGCATTGCCGATTTGCCCCAAGATTGGATCCCGGGTGCCGATGGCCAAAGGGATCAGCAACCTTGGAGGTCTCTAATGGAATGGACAAATGCGCTCGCCTACGATCTGTACGAAAATCTGCGGCTTACCTTGGAGAGGGCACGAAGCGAAGCGGATGTTGCGCCTTACGAGTGGTGGATGTTGGTGGGCAGGTTCATCGAGCAGGCACCGTTTCGCCGACGGGCCCGAGACTTTTACCGCGATTTACTCAACTTATCGGAGCGGTTTGGTTGGTCTCCGGAACGCCAAGGTGAAATTCGCCAGAGGCTACAAGCATACGACGAGAGGTATAATCGCTGGAAGGAAGAGCGGCGCATCCGTGAGGAAGACGAGCGAGAAGAGGCGCGAGGACAACGCGAAGGAATAACGGTCACCGAGGGAATAACGGTCATCGATGTGAAACCTGATGGTAAGACAAAGGGTCATGGTTTTCTTGAAGTGAAAAGCATGGACAACAGGGCAGAAGCGCTTATCAAGTTTATGCCCGACGAGTATCAGGTGCGTTTTCGTCCGCCAATACAAGCAGGCGGCCAGCCGTTTATGCGTGCTGACCCAGAGCAGGTTCAGGTCGTTGGGCCTGAGGTGATTGCCGGAAACTTGCGATGGCGACTGCGTGCCAATATCGGCGATGGTGAACGATCAGCTGAGCTTGAATGGGTAGAAAGCGGGCGGCTTCTTTACGTCCGCAGTAGCGGAGTCGAGTTTCGCGTCTCCTTCGCCGCTGCTGAGACTCCTGCGGGCTAGGCCGACTCAGTATCGCGGAGCCAGTAAAAAGAAACCGAAACCGGTGCTTAAACGAGAATATTGCCAAGTTTGCATCATTGGGCATCGCGGAGCTTGGCAGAGAGGAAACCGAAACCAGGGCTTGAACGAGAGCATTGCGAGGTTCACATCATTAGGCATCGCGGAGCTAGCAGAGAGGAAATCGAAACCAGGACTTGAACGAGAGTATTGTGAGGTTCACATCGTTGGGTATGACGGAGCTAGCAGAAAGGAGAGCGAAATCAGGTCGCTGTATCAGGCGGGCTAACAGCCATAGGCAACGCACTGTTTGATGCAAAGTGGCTGTTTGGCCGAGGTGGGCTGACGAAGTGAGGCATTGCATAAACTCCCCAATAAAAACAGACAAGTGCTTGAAATATCTGGTGGGAAGTGCGCTGATAACGGGAGGCGTTTGGCAGCTGGGGTAGCTCGTGGGGGGGCTTGCTTTACTGCTGCATGACGAAAGCAACGATCGCCGAGGATGACCATTATCCGCCACTTCCGCCAATAGAGAGGGGGAACCCACGCGAGGTCTGCGAACAAGAGACCGCCGAGGGCGGCCATTATCCGCCACTCTCGCCGTTAGAGAGGGGGGAACCCACGCGGGGTTTGCGAACAAGAGGCTGGCGAGGGCGGCCATTATCCGCCACTCTCGCCGTTAGAGAGAGGGGACTCAGGCGGGGTTTACGAACAAGAGATCGCCGAGGGCGACCATTATCCGCCACTGCCGCCAGTGGAGACGGGAACTCACGCGGGGTTTACGAACAAGAGATCGCCGAGGGCGACTATTATCCGCCACTTGCACCAGCGGAAAGGGGGGCCCACGCGGGGTCTGCGAACAAGAGGCTGCCGAGGATGACCATTATCCGCCATCCGCGGCAGTGGAGAGTGGAAAACCACGGAGGGTTCCCGAGGAAAAAGCTGGCGAGGGGGACTATTATCCGCGACTCGCGCCACTGGGAAGAGGGAACCCACGCAGCGTTCCCCAGGGAAAGGCTGGCGAGGGTGAGCATGTCCGGCACTCCCTCAAGTGGGTCTTCCGCGGCGTGGCTTCCTGAAGGTTTCCACAGATCGGCTTGAATGCGGCGACGGGGTGATTCCTTACAGTGAGATAGACGAGGCGATCTTGTTTCGGACGCGGCAGTGGTTCATCCCGTGGTACGTGCTGTACGTCAGGTCGCGCGGACGCCACTATTAATTCGGCCTGAACTCCGGAAAGTTCTGGGCAGGAGAACTACCTTTCCCCGTGCGGTGGGAGACGGCAAAACTGGGCTATTCGTGGTTTCGTATCGCCCTTCGAGTAGCAGCGGTTGCTGCCTTGCTGTACCTCTTGTGGAGTCGGTGCAGTTAGAACAAAATCCCGAACCAGACGCTACAGCCGAAGGCGAGGCGTGGTGCCGCGGTGGGGAGCGCGGGGGTGAAATCTTGGTGCGGAAGACGGTGGAGGGGCGGTGGGGGAGGGGGAAGGTTCATCGGCTAGGTTCGTCGGCGAGGCGGACCATGCCGAAACCCTGGGCGTTGCGTTCACCGAAACCGGCATCGTAGCCGACCTGGATCAGTTCGGTCGAACCGCTAACGCGAAACTTCATCATCCAGCCACGCACGTGGGTACCGTTGACCGTAAATAACTTCGATTGAGGTGGGCTGAGCCATTCGAACTGAAGTTCGCCGTCGAGGGCAGTGCCACGGAGAGCAACTGACTTGCGTTTCAAGTTCTCGACCAGGATGCGGCTGAAATCCGGCTGGTGCGGAGCGAGAAACTCTTTACGAAACTTGCCAGAATCGTCGCGCTGACCCGTTGAGACCACCAGGGGAGACAGGGTTACCAGCGTCATCGTCGGTTGAAACGCAGGTGGCACAACCACGCCGATTTGTCCCACCTGCAACAAACATTTGCCCAGGCGTACTTCCGGACGAGTGAAGAAACCCAGGGCGATAGCTTCGATAACCGGTTCCAGCGGCGAGGCAATCCACCAGCGCAGTCGCCCACGCACACGCATACCGTGCTTCATTTTCCGATACTTGTCGGGATACAGCAGCGAAAAGGTCGCCAACTTGTAGTGTTTGCTGGCAGTGCCGAATCCCTGTTCGTGAACCTGCTGGGCCAGTTTCGGTCGGCCGAGAGCCATCGTCTGATAAAACAGGCCTCGCAAATGATCGAGATAGTCCCACGGCAGCTCTACTTCGTCGTGAGTTAAAAATTCGACGCTGATGCGCATTGGGCGGCTTCCTGATACCAGCAGGCTTCGTGGCTGGCGGAATCCATGTTCGTGCTGCGCGCAAAAACCGCGACAGCAGTCAGGCTGTCAGCATATCATAATGCTAATCTCGCCAGCGTCTGGTATCGCGCGAAGCGAGTGACCCTGCGATCGGCGTGACGTTTTCCGTATCGCCCGGCAGTGCGACAAGCGCTGGGGTGGTGCGAAACGGTAATATCGGCCAGCTTCAGCTTCCCGCACGGTCGCCGACGGGCAGAGAACAAATGGCGTCGCTGAGGTGGGTAAATCCCTTACAATAAGCAACTGCCTTCGCGGGGCAGATGAAGAGTCTGAGCCGCTGGAACGCTCACCAGTGCCTTACAATAAGCAACTGCGTTCACGCCGTTCCTCTGCGACCGCGTCAGGAACGGTAAGCAGAACTTCCTGAATGGAGAATGCCAATGTCTTGCAAACGCTGCCAGCCTGTGCGTGCGACGGGGCCAGAACTGTGTGGGAGCCGGGCGGGGCTAAGCCTGGCGAGCATAGTATTGCTAGTGCTGGCCGTTCCAGCTTTCAGCGAACCGAACCAGGGTTTTCGTGATCTGTTCAATGGCAAAGACCTGGACGGATGGGTGATTGAAGGGGCAACGAAACTGGCTGACGGCACGCCGGTGTGGCAGGTGTCGGACGGGAAAATCATCTGCACGGCCGGCAATCAGGGCTATGGTTTTCTGCGGTACGCCCGGCAGGAGTTTGGCGATTTCACGTTGCGTGTGGAATATCGGTTTCTGCCGCCCGACGGAAAACGTCCGCGTGGCAATAGCGGCATTGGGATTCGCACCGTGCCATACGATCCCAAACGGTCGCTCCTGACACGCCCTTCTTACGCCGCCTATGAAATTCAATTACTGGACGACGCGGGTCGTCCTCCAAGCAAACACGGCACCGGCTCCCTGTACCGTTACGTAGCCCCGCGGAGTAATCCTGCTAAACCGGCTCCGGAATGGAACATTCTGGAAGTGACCTGTCGCGGGCCGAATATCACCATCGCGCTCAACGGTCAGGTTATCGTTGAGGCCGACCAGCGTGAGGTTCCCGATACGACGGATAAACCGCGTGGTGCGCCGGCTCCCAAAGACAAACCTTTGCGGGGATACATCTGCTTGCAAAGCCATACCGGCACGGTTGAGTTTCGACGGGTTCAGATACGCGAAATCCCAGCCAAGCCAGCCGATGGCCAATAGAATGTTCGGACGCTGTGCGGACAAGTGACGCCCGAATCAGTCAATCCCCGAGCGGTGCCCGACATCGCGGTCGCGGATTGGCTGAGCAGGCTGATGGAAAAATCTCGAATCTGCCGAGGTAATTGCTATGTCGGATGAAGCGCGAATCGAAACGCCGCAAAATATCCAGCCCCCGAAAACACCCGAAGAATTGACCGCTTCCAAACAAGCCCCAGCCGAGCTTACCCACCAGCAACCACCACCGAGCGTGGCGCAAGAAACACTCCCACCATCACCGCCTGCCTCTGCGTCAGGGCAACAGGGTGTCACGCCG
Source organism: Gemmatales bacterium (assembly GCA_041640595.1). Classification (GTDB taxonomy): domain Bacteria; phylum Planctomycetota; class Planctomycetia; order Gemmatales; family HRBIN36; genus HRBIN36. Next base: position 159,073 of record JBEPZY010000005.1, read on the forward strand.
GGAGAACAGGCCGTAACGACAACGGCTGCCGAATCGCCAGCGTCCATACCAGCCACCAGTGCGGAAGGCACACCCGTCGCGAGCCAGGAATCTACGGTTACGGAGTCGCCCGTGGCTCAGGTGAGTCGGCCACCGCAACGCAGCTTAGCCGCGGCAGCCGCTACCGCAGAAGAACGCGAAGCCCTCAAAAGAGCCGAGTTGGAAGCGCTGGACGAGGAAATTGAAGCGGAACTGCAGGCAGCTCTGGCCGAGGTAGAAAAAGTACAAACCGCCGAAGCGGCTCCTCCGGTTCAGCCGAAACCGAAACGGGCCCAGCAAGAGCCTGCCACTCGCAAGGGCGTGATCCTGGCCGTCGTCGGGTCCGACGTGTTTGTGGATATCGGCGGCCGAACTCAGGGAGTTTTGCCTCTGGAGCAATTTCGTGACGCCCCGCCTCGACCCGGACAGGAAATCGAAGTCGCGATCTGCGGCTACGATCAGGAGAACGGTCTGGTCTTGCTGGAACGTCCCGGAGTCGCGCTGGCTAAAGCGAGTTGGGCCGCCATTAAAGTCGGGGCGGTTGTTGAGGCTCGCGTGACCGGTGTCGTGAAAAGTGGCCTGGAAGTGGATGTCGGAGGGATTCGTGGATTTATCCCGGCCAGTCAAGTGGACGTGCACCGTGTCGAGGATTTATCTCCGTATGTCGGCCAGCGGTTCCTTTGTGAAGTGATCGAAGCGAATCCGGAAGAGGATACGCTTGTCCTGTCGCGTCGGGCGGTTCTGGATAAAGAGCGTCAGCAAGCGCAGGAGCAGCTCTGGCAGGAGCTTGCGGAAGGCCAGATTCGTACCGGCATTGTGCGTAGTGTGCAGGATTACGGAGCGTTTGTGGATCTGGGACACGGCGTCGAAGGTCTGCTGCATGTATCGGAAATGAGCTGGTCGCGGCGGGTACAACCGTCGGAATTGCTGCAACCCGGACAGGAAGTTCGCGTCGCCATCATCAAACTCGACCGCCAGAACAAAAAAATCGGCCTGAGTCTCAAGCAAGTGCAGGGTAGCCCCTGGGACACGGTCGAGGATAAGTATCCGGTCGGGACGGTGGTTACGGGCAAAGTGGTGCGCCTGGCCGAATACGGTGCCTTCGTTGAACTGGAACCGGGAGTGGAAGGTCTGGTGCACATCTCCGAATTATCGCCGCAGCGGGTACGGCGGGTAGAAGACGTGGTCAAGATCGGCGATGAGGTCCGCGCTCAGGTGATCAAGGTGGACCGGGTGGCTCGACGGATTTCCCTCTCTTTGAAAGCGGTGCAGGTGGCCGAGGAAGAAGAGCTGGCTCCACGCTGGGCAGAAAGCCGACGGGGCCCAGCCACCTCAACTCGACGCCGACCGCTCAAGGGTGGCCTCGACTGAAAATCGTTGTGCCGGGCTCGCACATCGCTGCACACCAGGACGTCAGGACTGAGTAACCGCACTTAGCGTCCTCCTATCCGATCCGCCGGAACCTGGCGGATTCGCCTTTCGGGATCGTGGAATCGCAGGTAAACTTCGCCCGGCCGATCGCGGCAAACCGCTTCGAGTAGAACGCGATGGCGTCCCGGTTCTAACGTTACGGTCACGCTGGACTCATCCTGAGTCAACTGCCCCGTCGGTTTATCCTTGTGCAGGATTAGTTTACCGTCAAGCCAGATACGCAACCCCAAGTCACTAATCAGGCGTAACTCCGTCGAAACCTTATCGGCCGTTTCCAGCTCGCTATAGATGTAGGTCACATCATGACCGGCCAGATCGTATTTAGCAGGCGGAATTACGATACGTCCACCCGGTCCGATAGCGGGAGCTTGCCAGGAAAGCTTAGGGGTCTTAATGGGACTCGTTTCCGACCGCAGCCAGTTCTCTAACCGTTCTGGATCAGGTCGCACCGGGCCACACAAAAGTACCTCGGTAAGATGCGGTTGAGCCAGCAGGTAACTAATCAAGTCGCGGAATTCCTGTTCGCTTATATTCTGGTCTAAGTTTTCAGGCATCAAGGAGCGCATTTCGATTTTCATTTCCTCGATGTTAGTCCGCGGCACGGTTTCCAGGACGTTATTTTCCCGACGGATGGTAACAGATTGATTATCTTCGGCTGCCAGCAATCCGGTCAGCACTTTGCCATCTTTAGTCAGAATAAGTCTGGTGAAATATGGCTGACCGACTACCCGATTGGGATCCAGGATGTTAGTCAACAAATAGTCCAGGCTGCGCTCGGCCCCATCTAGGTCTGGTCCTACCTCGTGTCCCTGTCCGCGAAAACGGTGACATTGCGCGCACTGCTTTTCGTAAACCTGTCGCCCACGTTCAGGGTTTCCCCGACCACTATACATCGCCAGCCGATATTTTTCGATCTTCTTCTGAATCTCCGCGGGTGTTTCCTGGACTCGCCCCCATACTTTTTCCAGCAACTGGTTTAGCTCCTTATCGTTGAAAGCACGAATAGCCAGCACCGTGTTGCTGTTAAGTTCCGTCGCGGGGATCTCTTTGCGAGCGATTGCCTCTAATAATGCCTGTGCCCAGACTTTCCGTCTTTGCAAGGTCTTGATTATCTCGCTGCGGACTGCCGGCGAGAGTTGCTTCCAGGAAGCCAGTAACCAGGAGGCGATTTCCGGTTGCTCATAGTTGCCCAGTGTACGCAATAGTGCCAGGCGCATAACGTCAGATGCAGCTTTTTCCCAGTGTTGCTTAAGCAGCGCTAACGCTTCGGGTGGACAAGTTAGCGATATATCTTCCAGTGCTCGCAGCAGTTCTTCGGTGCTGGCTTGTGGGTTACCCAGGACTTTCAAGGCGGCCGCTATACTTGCCGGATCGCGGAAGGTGATACCAATTTCGCGTCGGATTCGCATAAGTTCACTGTCGCCGGACCTGGTAAGCTCGGCAGCTAACGCTGGCCAGTTCTTTGGCGGCTGAATGTTGCGGTTGCGAATACCCTCCAGGACCCCGGCCAGCGCTGCCCGCCGCACTTCCAGTGAGGAACACTGCATTGCAAAGTCAAAGCATACCGGTAACCATTTGCCTATATCTTCCGCCAGCAATCGTCGCATAGTGCGAGGTACTATATCGCGCACCAATATAGGACTGCCTTTCGCATACTGGCCGAGCCAGGCTAATAAAGCATCTAAGTCGGAGGGTAATTTTTGCTCTGATGCCCGTAGGATTTCGCTGAGGCGTGCTTCCCAGGCTAACCAGAGCAGAAATGGGATCACGGAGTCGGTTGCATCTTCTTTACGTAAGCACAGCGATTGCAAAGCGGATAGACTCGCAGGATGGCGAATGCGTCGCAGTGCGCAGGCAATTTCCAGGCGTACACGAGCATCAGGCTCATGATTAGCTAAATCGGCGAGCACCTTGAGGTCCGCGTCCGTCCATTCGGATTGTTCGCCTAGAAATCGCACCGCCCAGGCGCGGACTGCCGCATAGGGATGCGCGGACAACCGGTGCTTGGTAGAGGAATCCAGTGAGCCGATCTGATAAAGTGCCCACAGCGCCCGTAAACTATGCGTGCCGTTATTAGTCTGCAGGGCTTGCTGGCGGAGAAAACTTAGGGTTTGCGAATCGCTCAGTGGTGCGCGTTCGGCTAACAATCGCAGGGCGGTTCGGTAACGATAGGGATAATCATCATAAACAGCGATTTCGGCCAGCTGGCGTACTGGAAGTGTAGATAGGTCTTTAGCGCGTCGTGGCTTGAGTCCCTTTGGTGCGAGACGGTAAATGCGGCCGCGACTATAGTCCCAGCTGTCCGGGTGAGCCTGATGGCAGGGGTTCTGATCGTGCCAGTCAATCCAGTAAATACTCCCATCGGGAGCCCAGCGTAGATTGATAGGCCTGACATTCCGGTCGCCCGAGACAACCAGGTCGGGGGCATGGGAAGCTATAAACGTCGAGCCGTTGCGACGCAGGATGTCGCGTTTAATACTCGAACCGTGGATGCTTCCCATAAGCAGACTGCCTCGGTAATTTTGGGGCACTGTGGGCCCATCTAAATAAAGCAAACCGGCATGGGCCCAGCCGCTTTCCTGATGGTGGAGATGATCGCTAATCTCCCGCAACTGACCATAAGCATAAGGATGATAGCTGGGTTTATGGCTTTGTTTGATATATATACCACCGGGCACTATATGAAATAGATGGGGAATTACGCAGCAAACTAAGAAACAGTTGCCTTCGGAATCAAAATCCATGCCCCAGGGGTTGCTGGTACCTTCGGCGAAAACCTCGAAGCGTTTGCTGCGGACATCATAACGCCAGACGGCAGCATCTAAGCGCTGGCCCTGTACTTCGGACGTAGTAAAGACGCCATGCAGACCGTATAGCCGGCCGTCCGGCCCCCATTGAAACGTATTGAGTGTTTCGTGTGTGTCCTGGCTGCCAAAGCCCCGCAAGAGGATTTCATAGTGATCGCACCGGCCATCTTGATTCCGATCCTGCAGGAAGAAAAGATAAGGTGGTGCGCCGAGAAACACCCCGCCATAGCCGACTTCTAAACCGCTGGCCAGATCAAAGCGCACTGGGAAATCTTTACCCTCCGCCCAGATGGTGACTTTGTCTGCCCGACCGTCGCCATCGGTGTCTTCTAAGATCTTGATACGGTCGCGCGGCATTCTGCCAGGGGGTGTACGCTTGGGATATTCGTAACATTCGAGCACCCAGACGCGGCCACGCTCATCTATAGTGAAGGCGATAGGATTGATGACGTCCGGTTCGGCTGCGAATAAGGTAACCTCCCATTCGGGGGCGAGGCGAAACCGCCGGACGGTTTCCTCGGCCTCGAGATAGGCTTGTCCGGTGGGCTTGCGGTTATCGAAACCGAACTCTCTCTGCGACCAGCTTAGTGCCGGCAGGAGACCGAGAAGAAGCAGGCTATATCGGATGGATCGGCTCACGAGTGCATCTCCCAAGATAAGCAGCCACGAGAGCGTTAGGTGCGATCAAGAGCTCGCGATTTCCAGGCCGCCGGCTCCGCGGCTACTTGAAGAGAAAATTATAAGGTTGGCGTAGTTCCCTGCCAGAAGAGTTGAAAACAATAGAAGGGGGTTTTTCGCGTCGTCGTACGGACTGCGAGGAAAATCATCTTCCCTTTTCGTGCGCGGTGACAACTGGCCATAGGCGATGATTTTCGGAGTGCGAGTTATCACATGCTGAATTCGTTCAGCACCTGGACATATTGGCTGAAGAGGCGGATGACCAGCGAGGCGATGAAGATGACGACCAGGAGCCAGACCGCTCCGGCGGCAATGCCGGCACACAGGCGGAGTCGGTCGGCGGCCTGTTCGTAGCGGTGTCGAGCGTGGCGACGCAGTGCTTCCGGTTCAGCGCCAGCGGTTTCTGCGGTGGCGAGAACAGCGAGGAATTCGTCGCTGAGCAAATGGGTCTCGGTCAGGGCTTCGGAGAGTGTTCGGCCGCGACGGGTTTGTTTGCGGATGGGTTTGGCCCAGTGCGCGTAGGCGGGATTGCCCGTAGCTTCCAGGGCCAGTTCCGCGGCTTCGTGAACGACCAGTCCCGCATCGAGGGCAACTGCCAGTGCCTGCGCCAGGCGTGCTTCGGCGAGGGCTTGTAAAGCGGCACCCAAGATGGGAACACGCAAAAGGAGCCGATGCACGGCGACGCTGTGCCGACCGCGATGGAAAAAATACCGCAGTGCCAGATACGGGCCGATAGTGAATGCCGCGACACTGGCCAGGAAAATCACGGCCCCGGTTTCGCCTTTGAGACCAAAGACCGACATGGGACTTTTTCCGCCTACGGACTCAACGATTCCTAATAGCCAGATGAATAGTGCGAGCACTAAAACGGCGGCGATGAACTGAAACAGCGGCCAAGTAATCCGCGACCAGAACTGGCGGCGTAGTTCCAGCTGCAAAGCGAAAGCCTGCTCGAGCTCAAGCAACACTTCCGGAAGTCGGCCGGTGCGTTCGCCGACGATCACCGCGGCGGTGAAAAATGCCGGTAGCCGCGATGTCCACGACTGGAGGGCGGTTTCAAGACTTTCCCCCTGCTTGAGCTGATCGGCAACATTAGCGGCCAGAGTACGAAAAGGCGTGGGGCCTTTGTCCGCCAGTTGTTGCCAGGCTTTTGCCGACGGCACGCCAGCTTCCAGCAAATGCCGTAAACTCCGACAAACCTGCATCAGGCTGGCTGGTGAAACCTGGCCCACGCGTTGCCCCTTTCCGACCCAGGACGGTCTCGGAACTGCCTCCCGTTTGTTTGCCGTGGCGAGCTTGCGCCACCAGTTGGTATTATGGCGATTGGTAATGCACCGTGCAAGACTCCGGGGCCGGTGAAACAGCTGACCAATTAGGACAGTGGTGGACGAATTGGAGGCGAATTTTCCGGAGTCGGTGATAGGATTCTCGTTGGTTGACCGATAGCGATGTGCGGAAATGAGCTCGTTGGCTTCGGGTTACCTCATGTTTCGTGGCGACGCTGCCGAAACTATATAATTGCCGAGCGTAAGAGCGGCGTGGGAGCATGAGCAGAGCTCGGTGCTGGCCGCTGGAAAAATTTTGAATGGGGGGGGGGCTTGACGGCAGCAAATTTTTTCGCATAACATACTATCCCCGCTGGGGCGGACGACCGGCAACAGGAAAGGTGCCTGCGGGGTGCTGGCCACTTGACAGCCTGCCTATATAATGAGCGTGCCGGACAACGAAAGCAGGGAGGCGACTGAAGAAGCCATCATCAACGGCTGTCACCTGAACGTAGTCGTGATGGTATAATAACGGTTGGCGATGACAGTGAGCACGAATCGCGGCGGCAATGTCGCCTCGATTCCTGCCCACTGGGCAGAACGCGACCGAGGGCAGGAGGCCTGATAGATGGCTAACTGCCTGCCATCGGGAAGCGGGCTAGCTCTTTGACAATCCGGAGAAAGCGGCAGCGAAAGAGGGTTGCATCTTCACGGAGACGGCTCCGGTCGGCGTGTGCCGGCGGAGTATCTGCGTGAAGTAGCAGCCGAGTGTCTCGAGCGCGTCTGGGTCGTTACTCGGAAGTTGCCTGTAACCCGTGCAGGCAACGTCGGGTAGCTGGCAACCATCCGCAAGGATGGTCGTCCTCGCCGGTGAGGCCAGCGCAGAGCGAAGCGGTCGATAATTCGGCCGTGAAAATGCGTTGGCAAGCCGAGAGTGGGACGGATGCGGCCAAGCTACTAAGGGCGCGTGGGGGATGCCTAGGCGCCAGGAGCAAGGGCGTGGCAGGCTGCGATAAGCCCGGGGGAGCCGCCAAGCAGGCTTTGATCCCGGGATTCCCTAACCAACCCAGGGAACTGAAACATCTCAGTACCTGGAGGAAAAGAAAGCAAAAGCGATTCCCTGAGTAGCGGCGAGCGAAAGGGGAACAGCCCAAACCATCAGGATTCGTCCTGGTGGGGTTGTAGGGCCGGGCTGCCTTCAATGGCAGGGAGTTACCAAACCAACTCCTAGCAGAACACTGCTGGAAAGCAGGACCACAGAGGGTGATAGTCCCGTACGCAAAAGGAGTTGGTCTCCCGTCCGGTACCTGAGTAGCGCCCGTCACGTGAAAGCGGGCGTGAATCTGCGGGGCCCATCCCGTAAGGCTAAATACTCCCTGGCGACCGATAGTGAACCAGTAGCGCGAGCGAACGGTGGAAAGAACCCCTATGAGGGGAGGCATTGAACCTGAAACCACGCGGCCTACAAGCGGTCGGAGGGCTATGCCTCCGGGCAACCGGAGGAAGGCCTGACGGCGTACCTTTTGCATAATGGTCCGGCGAGTTACCGTCGTCGGCAAGGCTAAGCCGCTCAGCGGCGGAGCCGGAGCGAAAGCGAGTCTGAATAGGGCGCTAAGTCGGCGGCGGTAGACGCGAAACCGGGTGATCTACGCACGGCCAGGCTGAAGTGGGGGTAACACCCCATGGAGGGCCGAACCCACCAGGGTTGAAAACCTGGGGGATGAGCTGTGCGGAGGAGCAAAAAACTAATCGAACCCGGAGATAGCTCGTTCTCCCCGAAATGCCTTTAGGGGCAGCGTCGCCAAGTGGTACACGGGGGTAGAGCCACTGAATTCGATAGGGGGCCCACCAGGCTACCCTTCGAAACCAAACTCCGAATACCGTGTACCAGCAACGGCAGTGAGTCCGTGGGGGATAAGCTTCACGGTCGAGAGGGGAAGAACCCAGACCGCCTGCTAAGGCCCCCAAGTCCATGCTCAGTGCGAAAGGAAGTGGGACTCCGATGACAGCCAGGATGTTGGCTTAGAAGCAGCCACCATTTAAAAAGTGCGTAATAGCTTACTGGTCGAGGAGTCCTGCGCCGATAATGAACGGGACTAAGCATGGCGCCGAAGCAGCGGGAGTCGGCGTTAGCCGACTCGGTAGGGGAGCGTCGCACGTGCCTGCGAAGGGAGACGGATAACGACTCCTGGAGGTCGTGCGAGTGACTATGCCGGAACGAGTAACGATAAAACGGGTGAGAATCCCGTTCGCCGAAAGCCTAAGGTTTCCTGGGGAAGGTAATTCCGCCCAGGGTTAGCCGGCCCCTAAGGCGAGGCCGAAAGGCGTAGCCGATGGACAGCAGGTTAATATTCCTGCGCCACTCCAGGGGACAAACCCAGCGACGCTGTGGGGAAGGGGTACGCACAGCTAGAGCGTGCGGGCCGCTTCGGCGGCGGAGGCCCTGGATGCCGAACTCCCTGGAACCGCAGCCAAGAAAAACCTGGGGGCGGTTGAACCTGGAGTGACCGTACTAAAACCGACACAGGTAGGCGGGATGAGGATTCTCAGGCGCTCGAGAGAACGCTCGTGAAGGAACTCTGCAAGTTGACCCCGTAACTTCGGGAGAAGGGGTGCCCCGGTAGGTTGTAGGCCAAAAGCCGAAGGCCGAGGGGGCCGCAGAGAATAGGCTCTCGCGACTGTTTACTAAAAACACAGGTCGCTGCGAACTCGTAAGAGGACGTATAGCGACTGACGCCTGCCCGGTGCCGGTCAGTCAAGGAAGCGGGTTAGCCTCGAAAGGGGCGAAGCTCGCGACCGAAGCTCCGGTAAACGGCGGCCGTAACTATAACGGTCCTAAGGTAGCTTCTGCTGCCTGCCCACCGGGTAACCGGTGGGGCAATACCTGGCTATATGCGGGGACGCCCTGCTACAGCCGTCAGCTACGTCTCCAGTTATCCCAGACTGGCGTAACAATGCTGCGGACGGGGTAACCCGCAGGAAACCTGTCGCATCGCCGGGTGGGGCAAAACCATTTCAAAGCCGAACCTGGCTGGCGCAGCCAGTCATGGTCGGATAGGAAATGAAAGCCTTACCTGCCCAGGCGGACTGCGAGAGGGTTCCTCAGAGGCCATACGCCAGGCATCCGCCGAGAGCCTGTCCGTGAGGAAAACGAGCGGTAAACTCGCCGAATTGCCCAACCTGAGCGAGGATTGCGGTGAAACTGACCCCTGATTGGGTCGTCGGATTCGTGGACGGAGAGGGCTGCTTCCATGTCAGCCTGACCCGGCATCCCGAAATGACCGCGGGCTACCAGGTACTGGCGGAATTCGTCGTCGTTCAACATAAACGCGACGTAGCCGTCCTGCATGCCTTGAAACGGTTTTTCGGGCATGGCGTGGTGCGTCCCAATCACGGTGAGCGATACGCCTATCGAGTCCGCGACCTCGACGGTCTGGCGAAAATCTGCGATTTCTTCCTTCGGCATCCGCTGAAGACCAGAAAGAACGTGGATTTTCGCAAGTTTCGCCGCATTGTCTTCCTCATGCAGCAGGGCGAACACCTGTCGCGTTCGGGTTTGCTCCGCATTATTCGTTTGGCGGAAACCATGAACACACAGGATCGCCCGGCGCTTCGGCAAATTCGGCAGGAACTGCAAAGCTCGTTATCTCGCGGAAAGGAATGAGCCGGTAAAAACGTCCCAGCCTCGTGGTGGCCAGCAAAGTCACCAGAGGCGAGCCTGCCGGTGAAGTTTGGCGGATGAAGAGATGGTCCACCCCTGCTGGAAACAGCGGGAAGAAGGTGAGCGAAGTTCCTTGTCGGGTAAGTTCCGACCTGCATGAATGGCGTAACGACGGGAGCACTGTCTCCACGAGCGACTCGGTGAAACTGTAGTCGAAGTGAAGATGCTTCGTACCCGCAGCTAGACGGAAAGACCCCGTGAACCTTTACTGCAGCCTAGTATTGGGCTTAGGCCCAGCATGCGTAGCGTAGGTGGGAGGCGTTGAACCGGCTACTCCGGTAGCCGGGGAGCCGTCACTGAAACACCACCCTTGCTGTGCTTGAGTTCTAACTCCGTGCCGTCAGCCGGGCGGAGGACAGTGCTAGGTGGGCAGTTTGACTGGGGCGGTCTCCTCCTAAAAGGTAACGGAGGAGTCCAAAGGTCCGCTCAACCCGGTTGGCAATCGGGTGGTGAGCGCAAGGGTAGAAGCGGGCTTGACTGCGAGACCTACAAGTCGAGCAGGGACGAAAGTCGGGCCTAGTGATCCGGCGGTCCCGGATGGAAGGGCCGTCGCCCAACGGATAAAAGGTACTCCGGGGATAACAGGCTTATCTCCCCTGAGCGTCCACAGCGGCGGGGAGGTTTGGCACCTCGATGTCGGCTCAACTGCGGGCCCCTGGCACGGGTAACCGGCCAGGTAAAATTCGGCTTATAACGGTGAAGCCCTCCCCTGCGCCCAGCTCGCAGGCGGGTAACACCGTGGGAAGTCGAGGAGCTCATGAGGCTGACCGATCGCTGCAGAGGCATCATCGCGGGTGCGATCCTCGGCGACGGCTGTCTCGAACGTAATGGACGCTTTGTCCGCCTCCGCATTGACCACGGCGAGCGACAGAAGGCCCTGGTGGAATGGAAGCATAAACAGCTTGCGGAATTATCACCAACGCCGATTCGTCGCGTAACCGTGCTCGATCAGCGGACGGGTAAAACCTACGTCCATTACCGGTTCGAGACATGCACTACGCCAGAGCTGGAAGAGTACTACCACGCATTCTACAGCAATGGCGTCAAGCAGGTGCCGTCCCAGGTCGCCTCGTATCTCACCTCTGCCCTCAGTATTGCAGTCTGGTACATGGATGATGGCAGCCGAAGGTCAGATTGCTGCGGCGGCTACTTCAACACTCAAGGGTTCGCCCTGGGAGAAGTCAGCCGTTTGCAGGAGTGTCTGGCCAGGAATTTCGGATTCAACACACGAATCCATTGGGCTGCCGGTCGGCCGCGAATCTACGTAGCAGGCGATGACTTTCGCACGCTGTGCACCATGATTCGCGCTTACGTGATACCGGAACTGCAATACAAGCTCCTTTGACCCCGTAACGACTGATGGCCGAAAGGTGGGATGATGGCCGAGTAGGCCTGAGATAGGCAAACGGGCTTGGCTCCGGCTGCCTATCAGACGCCGAACTCCGCTCTTGGTCAGGGGGCGGATGATGATATAGTCTACGCCACGGGAAACCGTGGAGGAACGTGCATCGCATCCTGGGGGTGGAGAAGCTCCCAAGGGTTCGGCTGTTCGCCGATGAAAGCGGTACGTGAGCTGGGTTTAGACCGTCGTGAGACAGGTCGGTCCCTATCTGCTGCGGGCGGAGGAGACTTGAGGGGAGCTCTCCCTAGTACGAGAGGATTGGGAGGGACGCACCTCTGGTGTGCCTGTTGTCGCGCTAGCGGCACGGCAGGGTAGCCACGTGCGGCAGGGATAAACGCTGAAAGCATATAAGCGTGAAGCCCACCCCAAGATGAGGTCTCCTTGGGCGCAAGCCCTGAAGGCCCCTCGTAGACTACGAGGTTGATAGGCCGGGTGTGTAAGCGCAGCAATGCGCTGAGCTAACCGGTACTAATGGCCGAGCGCTTGGCCGCATCCGTCTTGCTCTCTGCTTGTCTGACGCTAGGAGTACGTCCTCGGACGGACCATCCGTCAGACAGCGAGGCGACGGTTGTCAGAGCCGACGCGTTCGTACACATCGGCTGCGCAACCCTTGTGCCCTGAGCCGTCAGGGCGGCTGTCTGCTTTCCTTCGGATTGTCGGGATCGTGATAACTACCCGATACCCGATCTCGCAACCAGCCGAACCCAGGCACGTGCTTCTATTCGTGGCCTGGAAGAGGTGAATCGAGTCGGGTGATCGGTAAAAGCAGCCTACCCGGTGACCATACCTGGGGGGAAACACCCGTTCCCATTCCGAACACGGCCGTTAAGCCCCCAGGGCCGATGATAGTGGCTACTGCCGCGAAAGTAGGTTATCGCCGGGTACTCGAATTTGGGAACCGGCCTCCGCTTTGGAGGCCGGTTTTCTTTTAGTTGTGAGTTTCCGACCGTAAGGCTTGGCTGCCAAAGACCTTGCATCGCTATTGGCGTTGCATAGCCCGTTCCATGCCCCAAAATTTTTGTCATTAGTGCGCGGGTTGCGTCGTATATCCGTTCGGAGGACGAGATCAAGGTCCGGGCGAACGGCAAACGCTAAGGATGGTGCTTGCCCGCCCAAAACGGGAAGCCAAGCATGGCCGACTTCCGGAACTTTGTCAACCGAGATGCGGAGTGGGCACGGTTTCTCATGCACCGTCGAGACTTTCTCCGGCTGGCAGCCTATGCAGGAGCTGGTCTCATCGTGTCTCCCTTCTCGTATTTGACCTCAATGGCAGAGGAACAGGTTTCACCGGGCAAGTTTGCTTTCGACACGCTGCAAGAACGCTGGGGCCCCGAACGACTGAACCGGTTCCTGGAACTGATCACGGACGAAGACCGCCTGAATTTGAAGAAGAGTTTGCAGCTGCTCAAACCGGAGGCGACCGTGAGTCAGTTGCGCGGCAAAAACGCTGACATCAACGACATTCTGACGCAGCTGTTATGGGTTTCCAGCCACTGGCTGCCCTATTTGTGGCGAGATGAGTGGAGCATTGATTATCACGGCACCGTGTGCTGGTGTGCAGGCAAGCTGAAACTGCCAAAGCAAGACATCCAGACGCTGCCCACGTTCGCCCTGGAACGCAAAATTCTGGAGCAACTGTTCATCCAGATGTGGGACAAGTTGCCGCCGAAGGAACGCGAAAAACTTCTGTGCCAGCTCGATAAAAATGGTTGCATCCAGGACAAGGCGGCAATCGCGGCGTTGAGCGGTGCTGCTGCACTGACGGCTTTATCCACGACGGTAATCCTGAGCGGGTTCGCGTTTTACACGACTATGTCCAGCTTGATCTGTGCTGTTGCGGGATTTTTCGGCATCACGCTGCCGTTCGGTGTGTACACGACAGCCAGCTCCACTGTTGCGCTGCTTGCTGGCCCCGTAGGCTGGGTCTTAGCGGCGATTCTGGCAGCGATCGGACTGGCATTGATCGGTCGCGCTAACGTTCAGAAAACGGTTCCTTTCGTGGTGACCCTGCATTGCATCAAAGCCGAACACATGAAAAACGCCGGCTACAAGGAAAAGGACATCTTCGGCAAGTAGAGGAGAGGACATCCATGGTAACTGCAACGCTATCCCGACGCAGGTTTCTGTGGAAGGCTGGCGCAACGCTTTCTGGACTTGTCGCCGCGCCGTCGCTTCTGCTCGCCCAGCAAAACCGGCAAAATGCCGCCCAGTTCGCCCTGCAATACCGCGATGCACACTGGCAAGCCTGGCACCTCAATCAGTTCCTCGACCTCATTTCCGACCAGGACCGCTGGGCACTCAAACTAAGCCTGGGTCTGGAAGGCAACAAAACCAAAGGCCGATTGCGGGGCCATGCCGCCGACATTGACGACATTCTCGAAGAACTGCTGTGGCATACCAGCCACGTGTGCTGCTACTGGTTCCGGGACGAATGGAGCATCGCCTACCATCGGGACGTAGTAGTCTGGTGCGCTGACGTGCTGCGGCCGGTTTTGGGGATATCGAAAGTTGACGCTGAACTTCCCACCTTTGTTCTGGAGCACGAGTTGCTGGTGCGGGTTTTGCTTCGGCTGTGGGACTTACTCAGCGAGGAGCAGCAAAATGCTTTGCTGAACGGACTCAACCTCAATGACCCCAAAACCCGTGCAGAACACGCTGCGCAACAGGGAGCGATCGCTGCAAAGGCAGTTCAGGAGCTGCAAAATCATAAGCTGATCAAGTTTGCTCCAGCAGTAGAAAAACTGGCAAAGTTGCTGGGCGTCCTTCCCGGAGCCAGCATCGTGTTGATCATGGTGGAGATTGGTGAGCGTTTATTGCAGGCAACCACGTCGCCACCTCAATTGCCACCGGTCGGAGACATTCTCAAGAGGCTCGTAAAAGTGCTGCAACGGGCTTTGAAATTGTTGGCTCTGGGCAGCGCGAGTGCAACACGGACATTGCCATTTATCTTGACCCTGCATTGCATCAAAATCGAACACCAGCTGCGCGCCGGCATTGCGAAGGCCCAAATTTTTCCGCAAGGGTGATTCCCGGCGTTATCCATTACGGCAAGTTTCGCGTGTCCCGCTGCTCAGTGATTCTTTCACACAGCCACGGACTTAGAGCGAACGAAGACGGTGGGCGTTCGTCGCTCCAATAGCGCAACGATAGCTCCCAACGGCCTGAAGTTTTCCGGGCGGCAAGCCACGGTGTTCGTCGCTCCAATACGCCGCGATACTTTTAGACAGTCGGGGACTGAATCTTCGGGCCGCCGAATTGAAGCCGGGGATGGCATCGCGTCAGACCAGTTCGAGTGTGCCACGAGCTTCGTCGTAACTAAACAACTCGCCGAACCGTGCCCACTGCACAAAGGTGTGAAAGACTCGCTGGTGATTTTCTTCGGGCAAGTGCAGGATAATGGTTTCGAGGACGAAATCCTTGTCCAGACTGCGGTCGGGTTGCTGTTGCAGTGCGGTATAGACCAAGCGAAACAGCCCAATCCGGAGCAGTTGTTCGCGCCAGAGGGCCTTGCGTTCGGCAGTGGGGGCATTGAGGAAGCGACGCCCCAGCGGGTTGAGAACCACCAAACGCTTGGGCGTGTCCACGAAACCGAGCAGTTCCGCCGCTGCCACCACGCGCAGCACATGGTCGAAAGGGCGGCGCGTGTCTATGGCAATGCGGAACACGTCTTCGCTACCGCCACGGGCATCCAGGTATTCCAGCAGGCCGAGAATTTCGCTGGGAGTGGCTTCTGGTAACGGCTCCAATCCGCGCGCCGCTGGGGCGGTCGGCGGTCGCGGTTCATCCGGCAGTTCGTGCCCGGCAATGACGTCGTGCAACTGTTCGACCATGGCGAGGAATGCGGGTGCACGATAATCGCGCGGCCGTGGCAAATGGTTCGGTAAAATGGTGCGGATGCGGCCCGGGTTGGCGCTCAGAATGACGATGCGGTCGGCCAGATATACCGCTTCCTGTATGTCGTGGCTGACGAGGAGAACGGAGGAAGGATGGCGTTCGCTAGACCAGATGTCCAGCAGCTCGGCTCGCAGACTCTGAGCCGTCAATGCGTCCACCTGGCTGAACGGTTCGTCCATGAGCAGGATTTCCGGTTCGAGAGCCAATGCTCGCGCGATGCCGACACGCTGTTTCATGCCCCCGGACAATTCCCGCGGATAACTGTCTTCGAAGCCGGCCAAACCCACCAGGTGCAGTACTCGCTCCGTGCGGGCTTGCACCTCGTCGGCAGATAAATCAGCCGCCCGCAGAACTATCTCGATGTTCTCCCGTGCCGTCAGCCACGGGTACAAAGCGAAGGTTTGAAAGACAATCGCCGTGCCCGGATTCAGCCCCTGCAATTCGTGATTGTGGTAAAGCACCTGGCCAGCGATGGGTCGAATGAGTCCGGCCAGGATGCGTATCAGGGTGGACTTGCCACAACCTGATGGCCCCAACAGGGCGAGGATTTCCCTCGGCCGAATGGCCAGGTTGATGTTGGCCAGTACCCGCAACGGCCTGCCGTTGGGCAGCGTGAAGACGTGCGATACGTCCCGCAGTTCACACAGGCTCTCAGCGACGGCCGTAAGTTCTGTAGTCATCTCCTGCACCGCGTTATTTGCTCAGCGAGAACCTGGTCTCGGCGAGTTGGTAAAGTCTGCGCCAGATCAGGCGGTTGAACAGCACCACCACGCCGGCCATCACCAGCACGCCAGCGGCTAGCAGCGGAAAATCGGCGTGTTCGGCGGCCCAGCTGATTTTGGCGCCCAATCCGTATGCCTGCAATGTCTCTCCGCCAGCACTGATGTACTCAGCCACGATACTGGCGTTCCAGGCACCGCCTGCTGCCGTTACCCATCCAGTCACCAGGTGAGGAAAGATTGCTGGTAAGTACAGGATCCGCAGTCGCTGCCGGATATTTAGCCGATAGCTGTGAGCCACCTCACGCAGGTCGGCCGGGACACTCATGGCGCCAGCGACAACATTGAAAAGGATGTACCACTGCGTGCCCAGCAACATCAGAGCCAGGCTGCCCCAGTCGAGGGAAATCCCAGCCAGTCGCAGTCCGGCAATTACCAGCGGGAACAACATCGGCGCCGGAAACGATGCCGCCACCTGCACCACCGGTTGGAGCCAGCGTGCCAGAGTCGGTTGGAGACCGATGGCCAGACCGACGGGCACGGCCCAGAGGGTGCCAATCAGGGTGGAAATCAGGACCCGCGCCAGGGTTGCCATGGCCGCGAGCACAAGTTCGGGCCACGCCGACCAGGCAAGTGAGCGTAGGAGTCGGGAGAGTTGCCAGGCACCCCAACCCAGTGTCAGCACCAGGGCCAGAACCAACGCCCAGGAGCATACCACTGTCCAGCGGGGCGAACCTGTCTGGTACGGTTTTGCAAGGGGAAGCGGGGAGCTAACGGTTGCGTGTTTCGCTTGCCGATCGCGCAACCAGCGGCGCAGGCCGGCTATCAGCGTAGAACGACGTAGCCAGGTCAGAAACCACGACGATGCGGGCAAGGCAGTCCCAGTTTCCTCAATGCGAAACTTCTGTGCCCAGACAACCAGGGGCCGCCATAGCAATTGGTCTAAGGCGACAATGAGCAGCGTCATCGCCAGAATCGCCCAGAGCATGGCGTCCACACGTCCTTGTTCCACGGCAACACTCATGTACGAACCCAGCCCCGGCAATCGGAAATCTCTGTCGCCGAGATGGTATGTCTCGTTGATCATCAGGAAGAACCATCCGCCGGCCATACTCATCATGGAGTTCCAGACCAGACCCATAGTAGCGCCGGGCAACTCCAGCCAGCGTAACCGCTGCCACCAGTTCAGGCGAAACGCTGCCGCCACTTCCTGCATGTCTTGCGGCAGCGAGCGCAACGATTGATAGAAACTGAACGTCATGTTCCAGACCTGACCGGTGAAAATCATCACGATGGCCGCCAATTCCAGGCCGACATTGCTGTACGGAAATGCCGCCGTCAGACCGAGTACCAGGCCGGGCAGAAAACCAAGAACGGGAATGCTCTGCAGAATGTCGAGCAAGGGGATGAGTACTCGTTCCGCCACGCGGTCTTTCGCCGCCCAGTAACCATACAGCAAAGTAAATCCCAACGAGAGCATGTAGGCCAGCAGTCCGCGCATCAGAGAGTAGAAGGTGTATTTCGGCAGAGCCGTCGGGGACAGTGTGATCTCCACAACCGGGCGATGGGGCCCTGCCCACTCTTTGGCCAGATCGAGCAGGCCGTAGAGTAAACCGGCCAGTCCGAGCACAATCAACAGATCCACGCCAGTCAGCTGACGTGCCCGTTGCAGCAGAGCAGTCGCTTCTCCCCAGATTCGCCGATAAATCACCGGCCGCTGCATGGAACCTATTTTACAAACCGAATCCCGCGAGCCGGCGGACACGGTGAACAAGGCGCACAGCGAATGCGTTTCCTGCGCCGCTTGCTGGCTTCATTCGCCATTTGCCATTCGCCCATCGCTGCGCGTTGCTATTGCCGCGGTGGGCTTACATCGGCGTTGCCCTGACTAACCGTGCTGATGGCTTCGACAGCCACTGCGGCGACTTTATATTCGGGAATCTTGGCGACCGGATCCGTGGCCGGGTTGGTGAGAGTGTTGGCATTGCGGTCGGCGGGAAAATGGAAGTTGGCGAATACTACGCCCGGTGCCGTTCGTTCCGTGATCCAGGTTCGTGCCACCATCTGTCCCCTTCGCGATCGCAAACGGACGGGCATGCCGTCGCGCAGCCCTAAAACCGAGGCGTCATCCGGATGAATTTCCACCAGCGGTTCCGGATAAATCTGCGCCAGACCGCTGCTTCGCCGCGTCAGTTCCCCACCGTGCCAGTGGTAAAGCACGCGGCCGGTGGTGAGCACGAAAGGAAATTGTTCATCCGGCCATTCGGCTGGCGGCAGGTGCTCCACGACATGGAATCGCCCACGACCACGCGGAAAACTTTCGGTGAACAGAATCGGCGTGCCCGGGTGCGTGCTTTCGGGAACAGGCCAGTGGAGTTGCTCGCCCCGCTCCAGCCGCGCGTAGCTGATGCCGGAGTAAATCGGTGTCAGGGCGGACAGTTCCTGGAAAATATCGCCGGGGGTCTGGTAATTCCAGGCAGCCCACGGGCCTGCTGGCTGACGTAGTTGCCGTGCTAATATGCGCCTGGCGAGCTCGGCCAGGATCGCCCAATCGGCACGCGCTTCTCCTGGTGGCGACAGTGCCGATCGAACTGGCTGGACACGCCTTTCCGTGTTGGTGAATGTGCCGGACTTTTCGGCGAAAGAGACACCCGGCAGCAACACGTCAGCAAAATGGGAGGTTTCGGAGGGGAAAATCTCCTGAAGCACGAGGAACTCGCCTCGCGCCAGACACTCTCGGGTATGTGTCAGATGCGGTTCCGTCAGCGCCAAATCCTCGCCCAGAACATACAGCGCTCGTAACTTGCCAGCGCCGAACTGCTGTACCATTTCCGTTACCGTCAGGCCGGGTTTGTTTTCCAGCCCCAGCGTCGGGCTGTGCGAAACGGCGTTGACCGCTGGAGCAAGCGCCCAGGCATCATCGAACTTTCGCACGATCCGGGCATCGCTGACCGGTTGGTATCCTGGAAATACGTTGGGTAGAGCTCCCACGTCGCAGGCTCCTTGAACATTGTTCTGCCCGCGCAGGGGATTTACTCCGCCGCCCGGGATACCGAGATTACCCAGAAGCATCTGCAGGTTGGCCAGTGCCAGTACGTTGAGCACGCCCGTGGTATGTTGCGTAATCCCCATGGCCCAGATCGCCGCCAGCGGTTTGGTTCTGGCCAGCAACTCGGCTGCTTGCCTTAACTGTTCCACCGGCACACGGGTGATTTGCGAGACTCGTTCTGGCGGATAGGCAGCCAGCGAGGCTGCAAACGCTTCGAAATTCTCACACCGCTGGGCTATGAAATCGTGGTCGTGCCAGCCGTTGGCCACGATGATGTGCATCAGGCCATTGAGCAGGGCGACGTCGGTGCCAGGCAGATGTTGCAAATGCAGCCTGGCCAGACTGGTGATGTCAATGCGGCGAGGATCTGCCACGACCAGCACCAAGCCACGCCGCAAGATCGCCTGCCGTAACTTTGTCCCGAACACAGGATGCTGTTCGGTGACGTTCGACCCAATCAGAAACACGCCCGCCGCGTGCTCGGCAATATCGGCCATGGTGTTGCTCATGGCACCGGAGCCAAACGCCATCGTCAACCCGGCTACCGTTGAGGAGTGGCACAACCGCGCACAGTGATCCACGTTGTGCGTGCCGAACACCTGCCGGGCCAGCTTTTGCATCAGGTAGTTTTCTTCGTTGGTGCACTTGGCCGAGGAGAGAAAGCCAAGCGCATTTCCTCCATTGTGCCGCCAAACTTCCGCGAGTTTGTCCGCGACCAGGTTCAGAGCCGTTTCCCAATCCACAGCCACCCATTGTCGGGCTTGCGATTGGGCTTGCCGTTTCGGTATGCCTTCCAGCAGGTAACGCCGTACCAGAGGTCGCACGAGCCGATCCCCGTGATGGACGTAGTCGTAACCGTAACGTCCTTTAACGCACAAATGCAGACCGTTCACAGGGGAGTCGGGATTTCCGCTAACGCGAATGATGCGGTTGTCTTTCACGTGCAGGATGATGCCACAACCAACGCCGCAGTAACTGCACACAGTCGGCACCAGGTTATCGGCTTTGCCCCGACCCACCGACATCTTGTCAGCGAGTGCTCCGGTAGGGCAGTAAGCGGCACAGGCACCGCACGATTCGCAGCCAGCTTCCAGCATCGTGCCGTCGGTTCCGGCGACAATTCGGGCATCTGCGCCGCGACCGGCTACGCCCCAGACGAAACGTCCCTGCACTTCTGCACACGCCCGTACACACCGCGTACACAAGATACATTTGTTCCAGTCCACCCACACAAACGGATTCGGGTCGCTGTTGATCGGGAACCGGGCCACACGCTCGCCATCCTGACCAGGCTGCACACCGAAATGACGCAGCCAGTGCTCGAACTCCGTTTCCTCGTGATCCCCGGATGCGTAGCCGCTATCCACGTAACGCAGCGACAGCAACCGCAGGATGAATCGCCGCGTTGACTGTAGCCGTGGGGTATCCGTCCGGACACGCATGTCCCAGCAGACTCTGGTAACGCATGCCGGCACCAGGTTACGCAGGTTTTCCACCTCCACCAGGCATAACCGACACGAACCCACCGGACTCAGGTCGGGATGGTAGCACAAAGTGGGAATCGTCCGGCCGATCTGGCGAGCAGCCTCCAGGATCGTCGCGCCGGGCCGCGCTTGCACTGGCTGGTCATCTATCACGAGTGGAATCATGCCGTCCATGTTCGGTTCGCTTTCCGCAATGGGGGAGTCCAGGTTTCACCGAGGGGCCATTCAAGCGAAAAGACAGCTAAGCTGGCAGCCGCAGACCACCGCCAGGCTAGCCCAGGTTCATTCGAAGAGCCGTTCAAGCAACAGCGACACACTCTGGCGGAATTCTAGCCGGCGACCGAACCTCCGAAATAGCGACACACTTTAGTGCAATTCTAAGCCGGGCCGACCCGGCATTCACGGGGTGCACAGCCCCCTCCTGATACACGCCAGAGTTCGCTTCGAAATGCCCATTTTGCAATGGCGACACGCACGTTCGCAAGAGCGGCGGGCGTCAGCCCGCCGTGGTTCGTGGTACGACCGCTGTATCGTGAGAAACGAACATTGTCCAGTGGCTAGCGAACGTACAACGAAGAGCGGCGGGCGTGAGCCCGCCGTGGTTCGGATTCGCACTTGCAACTACTTTGAGGGGGATGAATACGATGACGGGTGGCGGGTGTGTCAGCCCGCCGTGGTTCGAATTCACACTTGCAACGGCGACCGGCTTTTGCGGACTGATTAACGTCCCGACCGCACGTTCGGCTCCCCAAACCACGGCTGGCTTACGCCAGCCGCTCTTGGTTGGACGCGCGAATGCCGACGTGGAAATGCGTTTTCCACCTGCGAGCGCGCTACTTTCCGCAGTGCTGGCTTACGCCAACCGCTCCTGGTGCACGACCGGTGTCCGGTGCCATTCCTGGCCTGGACAGAGTCTTGCAACAGCTTGCATCTCGAAGGGGTGGCTGCGTGAACCATGGAAACCCACCGGTGGAGGCTAAGGCAGCTAACGAACATGCTCCACTCCGGTCTGCGGGAACCCTGGGAACCGACCGGTGCCGCACCGTGGCTGCATTATGCGAAATACTTTGCCACGAATTGCGTCTATTTGGTCATGGGTATCGAAGGAGACCGGCCATGAGCTTTCGCGCGCCTGCTGTGTCACTGATCCAGACCTGCTGGCATCCGGTTCTTTCGAGCGTAGCCGAACCGACCAGTGGGGCATCCAAACCTTGCTGCTTTCCCCTATGGATAGTGGGGGCGTTTGACGACGGATTCATAGGCGGGTTGACGTGTTTGGCCTTTTTACTTTTGTTGCTGGTCGTCTGGTTTCTCGTGCATCCGTTGATGGTGCTGTCGCGTCTAAGAGAAATCCTGCGGTTGCTAATCCGGTTGCAACGAGAGCAGCTGGAATTCCAGGAAACCATGACCAGGCTGCTCGCAGAACGAAAAACGGCACCGATTCCTCAAGCCCAGGTGGAACCGACAACGTCCTGGCAGCGGACTGTAGAAACGCAACCAGTACCAGGACATCAGCCGATTCCGGAAACATTGCCCACAGCGCAAGCCGTTTCCGAGAAAGTGCAGCGTCTTGCCAGCCAACTTGCCAGCG
The DNA here is from genome assembly GCA_041640595.1 of Gemmatales bacterium. Lineage (GTDB taxonomy): Bacteria > Planctomycetota > Planctomycetia > Gemmatales > HRBIN36 > HRBIN36. Next base: position 181,132 of record JBEPZY010000005.1, read on the forward strand.
TCTCGGAACCTTCGACGCCGGTTACCGGCGAGGCGGTTCCTGCAACCTCCACTACGCCGCCCGGCGCAACTGCCTTACGGCCAGAAGCAACGCCGCCCGAAGAGCTAGAGGCCGTTGTTGCCGAGTTATCCGCGTCGCTCCCTGATTTGGATTCGGTGACTGGTGCCGCTGAACCATCTGCTTCCGCGTCGCAGGCAGCAACATCCGCGGCTGGCACAGCCGAAGAGCCTGTTCCTCGGGTTACGCTAGTGGATTCAGAGCAACCGGGGCCGAGTCCAGTTTCCCCTCCTCGACAACCGGGTCGGTTTGAACGAGCCGCTGCGGAAATGCTCCGCCGCATCTGGAACTGGATTATCGTGGGCGAGGAATATATCCCTGCGGGCATGTCCTATGAGTTTGCCGTAGCAGTGCACTGGTTATTACGGCTTGGCGTGGCCCTGATTGTGGTTGGCATGGCTTTCTTTTTGCGCTACAGTGTCGAACGGGGTTGGATTCCACCGGAAGGCCGAGTGGTCATCGCGGCCTGTACGGGTCTTAGTCTTCTGGTCGCGGGAACCTGGATGTTGCCCGGACGTTTACGCCTTCTGGGCATGGCCATTCAAGCTATTGGCCTGACGACACTCTATATCTCCGTTTATGCTGCTCATCATTGGTACCATCTAATCAACCAATCCGTGGCATTCGGCCTGATGTGCCTGATTACCCTGACCACAGCCGGTATCGCGGTGGGATTCGATTCGCTTTACGTAGCGTTCCTCGCTTTATTAGGTGGTTATGCGACGCCGATTTTGTTACCCACGGAAACAGCCAATCTCCCGGGCCTATATGCTTACCTGATCATCCTGGGTGCCGGATTGATTACGATTAGTCTCTGGAGAAACTGGCCGATAGTCAATCTGGCAAGTTTCCTGGCTAACTATACCATCACGATCACTGCCTTGCTTAGTGACCTGATGAGTCGCACTTATACCCCTGGGGAGTTCTGGAGATTGTTGCCTTTCCTCAGCGGGATGTTCCTGACATTTTCCACGCTGGTCTGGGTCCACAATTTCCGTAAGCGCGTTCCCTCGAATCTGCTGGACTGGTTTGTGTTACTTGTAAATGCCCTGATTTACTTTGCCATTACGGTGGGTCTGTTATTTCACGTTTACGAAACGCAGGACGCGAGGTACATGGCCGGCTTAGTTACCCTTGCTCTGTGCGCGTTTTATATCGGACACGTGTGGTTCCTGGTATTTAGTCGGCACCAGGACGAGGAATTACAGGTCGGTTTTCTGGCGCTGGCGGCATTTTTCCTCGGCGTTACTTTTCCACTGATCCTGAGCAACGAATGGTGGACTTCCGCCTGGGCTATCCAGGCACTCGTTATGTTGTGGCTAAGCAACCGGTTATCCGCGAATTTCCTGCGTCGTGTTGCCTACCTGGTGTTTGCCATTGTCCTTATCAAGCTTGCCTACGATTTGCCTCAGTATTATACCGATGCCAGCCCTATTGAATATATGCCCGTCAGCGAGTATTTACGCGACGAGCTCGGCAGGCGTCTATTGATATTCGGCATCCCCTTAGGGTGCTTAATAGTGGGAGCGATCAAGTTATGGCCACCCGAGCTTAGTTCGCAGCAGCTCCGTCAGCATCCTGAAGCAATCATGCGAGTGAATGGCGGTGTGGTGTATTTATTTATAAGTGCCGCCCTAGCGGTATTTGTGTGGTTGCATTTCGAGGTTTGGCGGACTGTCGGGTATTTCTACGAACCGTTACGGCTACCGATCCTTACCTGGCTCTATATTGCCCTGGCCGGCATGGCGCTCTGGATTTATATAGCGATTGGTTTGGCCACGTGGTTTCTGCCTGTTTTTGTGATTCTCAGCCTGGTGGTTCTGGTCAAGTTCTTGATAGACCTGGCCACCTGGCCGTGGTTAGTTGATTTGGTTAGCGATCCAACTTTAGCGCCGCCCTACCGGCCTGAGGATATATTGCCGCGACTGCTGGATTTCCTCGGTGTAATCATGCTTTTCGGATTAGCGGCTCGGGTACTACCCACGCAAGCCCAAGCTCAGACAAACCTGCGCGGGCTGTTCGTGGGCACTGCGCTTATTCTGATCTTTTTCTTCGCTACGCTGGAAACGAGCGTGTTCTTAGGCAATTTTCTTCCTGAATTTCATGCTGGCGGGATCTCGCTTCTCTGGGGCCTTTTTGCGCTGGGGTTCATTGTCGGCGGTCTGGTGTGGGACAGTAAGATGCTGCGTGTAAGCGGGTTGTTGTTATTTGCTGTTGTTGCTGGTAAGATATTCCTGTCGGATTTGTCTCACCTGGAGTTATATTATCGCTTTATAGCTCTCGTCTTAATAGGCATGGTAGCACTGGCGGGTTCCTATGCTTATCAACGTGCCCAGCACATGCTTTCGCGTTCATCTGTGCCGGCATCGGAAAGAGACACCGTGGAGCAGAGCGAATGAAAAATGGAACTATAGGACTGTGCACAATGCTGATTTTGCCTGTACTGGTGTGGGCGCAGTTACCGTACCGATTTTGCAAAGTGATCGACTTGGATTCGCTACAGGAACCAACCCTGGTCGCTGTCGCACTGGACAGCGACATTTATGAGGTAACACAGGAAAACTATGCGGATGTACGGATCGTAGATGAAGACGGCGTGGAGGTGGCTTATTTATTAGACCCGTTGGATTTCCAATCTGGAGCGAACTTGCCGGAAAAGCACCTATATACGGGACGACATTATAACGTGGCAGGATTCGAGGTAGTGCAATCGCAAAACGGGCGGGAAATGCAGGTACTCGTGCAAAGCCGGCGGGAACCGTGGACGGCACTGATCCTGGAGGTAGGTGAGTGTAACTTTCGGCGTTCAGCTCGCGTGGAAGCCGTGGGCAGTGGGCGAAGAATCCTGGTCAAAGGCGAGCTTAGTTGTCTGCATCTCGGAGGTATTAGAAAGGAACAGATGGAGCTAAGCTTTCCCGAGCAGCGCTGTGCTCAATATCGGATCATCATAGAGAATGAGGGCAGTCCGCCCTTGAAAGTTAAGGGAGTGCGGGCACTGGGAAACGTGCACCGCTTATTTTTCATCGCCGAGCCGGGAAAAAGTTACCGCCTTTATTACGGCGGGCGGATGGAAGAACGGCCTCGCTATGATGCTTTTGCCATTGAGGAGGCGTTGCGGCATGGCCTGGTGCCGAAACTCGCCAGACTGGGCGAGCAAGTTGTGAATGAAAATTACGTAGAACCCCCGCGGTTCTGGTTTTGGAATCGCTGGTCCTGGTCGCAGATGGGCTTGCTTTTTCTGGCCGTGCTGGCAGTGCTCTTGTGCTGGAGTTTGTATTACACCGCCAAGCGTGTGCGCTGGTCGTCTGCTGGCCAGAAAGGAAACGGTTGAGGGTTTGCATCCGTTCTGGCCATTGGTTTTTCCGGGGGCGGTTGCCGGGTGTACGGGTTTCCGATATGATGTTGGCCAACTTGCTATCGCAAATGGCGAAAATTGGTATCGGTGTACTCGAATAAGGGAGCGGAAATCCCTTGCTGGCGGAAAAGCGTGACGGAGGAGCGATGCTGCGATTTGATCCGGAAATGGGAAGCCGAAGACGCGGGAAAGGCCGACGCAAAGTGGGCCGAAAAAAGCGGCGGATGCGCAGTAAGATACGCCATCGTAAGAAGTAATTCCCTTCGCTTTCACCGACGGGCTCGAAAACAGAGCGATCGGGCCCTGGGAAATGTGCGGCACGGACAACGTTTGCTATGGATTCGCCCTGGTGCTGGAGACGATCTGGAACGGTAACTCGCCCTGACATTGGCGCTGCGTGGGTTCATGACGCAGTTGGATGAGGAGTCGGTACGCACCTTCCTGTAACTCCGCGGGGATGCGGAAACGGATGAACAGGAAGTGATCCTGACGCGGCGAGCGGGAAATATCAGGCTCGAAGTGAATGGTTTGTTGCCAGCAAGGTTCACCGTGAACATTATGGATGGCGATCTCGCCGGTCAGGGTCAGACAATAACGCTCTGTGTCGAGCGGCTGGTCTTCGAGATTTTCCAGTTCGCAATAAACACCGACGGCCTGGCCTGGAAGGAAGCGATTGGCGGAGATCGGTTCGAATTTGCCAAAACTTTGCACACGTCGGCAAAAGGTTAACTGCCGCATTCGTAGCGGAGCTTGCCGGCGGAGATCGGTGGTGAGTCCCTGGAGTGCTTGCAATAGGACTTCGCGGTCCCGTGCCGTCAGTGCTGCCGTATGTAATCCGCCTCGTTCCAGTTGTTCGAGAATGGGAAAAAGTCGGAGCAAAAACTGCTGATCGCGGTCACCGTAGTGGGAAAGGAGCTGGATTGCCTGTTCGGTGTGTCCTTCCAGGTAGGCTTGCAAAGCCGCCAGTACCGGTGCGTTCGCTTCGGGAGGTGGGGGCGACAAGTTTCGCGGTGCAGGTGCGGGTTCCGGTTCAGCGAGCAATTCTCGGGGCAGGGTATCGGGAGGAACGGAAGCTGGACGTCTAGGCATTGGTAACAGGGGCGGGAATTGTGTGTCCTGTTCGCTTGGCCCGGAGACCTGCACAGTTTGTGGAGCCGGAGAATCCCCATCCCTTTGCGTTGGTTGTGCCGTTCCTTTGGTTGGTTCGATACCTGGATCGGAGACGGTAACCTGCACGCCGGTGGAAGCCTGATCCGTTGCTGGTGAACCGGAGGCCTGGAAACAGACCGCGGGCATGGCAGTTTCGCAGCCGGGCACCACACTGTTTCGCCAGGACAGCAGCGGACTGCAGGCCGGCAAACTCAACAGGAGCAACGCGGCCCCGAGGAGGCGAACTTGCTTCGACCAGTGGCCGGGCCGCGAAAAGGCCTTCGTCATACTGGCAAATCTATTCCTGGCCATTCGACGCACCGTTGGACAGATGGACGCACCCTCGGTTTGGACAACACCGCCCACTGCCAGGGTTGGCAACATAACACGCTTGCCGTTGGCGTCAATAGGTACCATAGCCAAGCTCTCAATCCTGCACCATCGGGATGATCGGCGGAGAAGGTCGATTCAGTTGGCCCGATTCATATATGGCCCGGTACTCCTCTGCTAACCAGCGGCGAAAGAGTTGCGGCTGGTGAGACGTGCGGTTTTGCGTCAGCCAGGCTTCATAATGCCTTAGCAAGCGCCGCACTTGCCGAGTCCCATCACGCCAGGGAAGTTGCAAATAACGCCAGCCCATTTGTTGCTGCGCTTCCGTGAGGCTGGCGTCTTCTTCGAGGAGCAACCACAAAACCGTGGCCATGCTCGTTCGATCCGCACCGGATTCGCAATGAATGAGCACAGGTCGCGGCAAGGAGGCGTGCCAGGCCAGCAATTGCTCCACCGCAGCCGGATCGGGCAAATTGTGCCGGTTCAAGCTGAGATCAACGTGTACCACGTTGCGTTGCTCAGCGGCCTGTTTTTCGGCCTGATACCAGTGTCGCTCGGGGTGTTTCCCGCGGAGGTTAATGACCGAACGAATGCCGTAATGGTCGAGTACCTCCGGCCAGGCATGGTCCGGTAGCTGAGCGCAGCGATACAGCTGACCGGGACGAACCACGTGGAAGTTATAACGCACGAAAACTGTCGCCGACGCGAGCATTGCCACGCATACCGTCGCAATCGCCCACCCGGTCAGGATGAGCGACCAGGTGTGCAAACGCGAGCGGCGGACTGCTGCCGGCGTCTGTTCGGCGACCAAGTTCTGGATCATCGGACCGGGGCCAGGATTTGGTGTGCGTGTTCTGGCACGGTCAGTAGGTTTCATGCCGATTTTCCGGATGCTGGGGGAACCGGACAACCCGAGCGTGAGGGAGTTTTTCATCAACGCTGGTTTCTGGTGGAGGTTCGCCCGGTTGGTGCTGCGGTTTGGTCATTAGAAGCCACGCTGCGACGGAAACGCCGGCACCGGAGTCCAGCCATCTTCGGTGCGCGGGAGTGGTACCGGCGGCATCAGGTGTACGTTGGCTGCGGGAGCCGTCGGTTGATTGCGCGCTGGGCTTGAACGATCCCCGGGACAGAGATTACCAGGGCAGGGATTTATTTGAATCGGTGGCGTCTGGGGTATGAGCGTAACGTCAGGTTCGCGGCTTCCCCTGGGGGAGGGAACGGAATGATTTGCTAACGGGTCTCTGGCAGCGGTGCTGTCTTGATGAATGGATGCGGACGCCGGCGGCCAGGAGCTGGGGCGAGCGGCAGAAGTTACCCGACCCGATGCGGCTTCGGTTTGCGTCAGCCGCGGGGAAGATGGTTGCCCCGCCAGTGCCGGGGGTTGCACAGCGTATTGTCCCCGCATCCAGGACAGCCAGCGGTCTTCGAGTTCTTCGATGTTGCTGTATCCGTAAACCTTTCGCACGGCGACATCCCAGCCTCGCTGCATTCCTTCCGCCAGAAAGGTCAGAAATGCCTGCCGACCATTGCTTTCCACCAGAAAACGCACCACCGAATAGCCCTGGGCATACAGCGTGAGGATGTCCATCCCGTTGGCCGGGTAATCGCGAAGGTTGAACAGTACCCGCAGGCGAAAGGCTCGCCCCTGCGCCAGGGCTTGCCGAACCATCTGATCGTGTCGCCGACGTTCCGGTTCATCCTCGGAAAGCACGGCACTGCCTTCGTCGGCCCAGCGCGGCAACGGACAACGGAAGTGTGATACCAGCACCGTGTGCGTAATTTCGTGGGGCAGGACGCTGTTGTAAATGCGTTCCAGCGGCCCCTGCACGGTCATCTGCATGTCAAAAATCTGGCCATCTACCGGCTGGTAACTGGTTGCTCCTCCCGGTCCGCTGGGCAACACCACTACGCGAATGGGAACCGGAACGTTCCAGGTCGGCAATTCGTAGCCGAGCCATTGCAGCGCTTTTTCACGCCGATAATGCTCGGCCAGTTGACCGACGCGCTGGGCGATTTCGGAAGTGGGGGCGTGCACGACAAAATTCGCAGTGCGATAGGTCGCTGCGGTGCACCATACCGCCAGCGAGGCGATCGCGATAGCCCAGCGCATCTGTTGCATCGGGTTCCCTCCCGGTCTGGTGGAAAATGTGCGGCAGCCAGCCCGCACGGTCGGTTCCTTCCTGGTGTGCCGCGACCGGAAGTGTGGTAGCAAAAGGCGGGCCAGCCGCTGTTTCGACCGGTATCACGTTTTCGACCAGACCCTTAGTAACTGCATCGGCGAAACTTACATCGAACTGCCACTTTTCTGTACCGGGACAGCCAAACCGCAATCGGCTTGGGCCGTTGTAAGAGTTACAATCCCGTCGCCTGGTGCTTCATTTTCCACTTCATGCCAGCGCCAGTGCATTGATTGCCTGAGGCCCGCTGGCTGAGAACGCTAACCTGTCAGGGCAGGCCGGACATTGTCCGGTTCGGTCAGTGAACATTTCCTGCGTGGGTGCGACGGTTCAATTCACGGGGAGCAGAATCGGTCCGGACGGTGGAGGCGGCAAATTCTGCGGGGACGGCGAAGCTTGCGAGGGCGGCAGGCCGTTGTTTTCCTGCCGGACCGGAGCTGGTTCAGGTTGTGGCTGCGATGGTGTCGTCGGCACAAGGTTTTGCGGACGGACGCTCCGTTGCGGTATGCCAATCCAGGCCGGAAACATTCGGCCCTGGCTCGTCGGTGTGGTTTGCGGTGCGTGCGTGCGGCAGCGGTCTGGTTCACGTCTCGGCGGGCGAATGGTCACATCCCGATCGGTCTCAAACATCTGGCCATCCAGAGTCGTGAACCGCACGACTACTCGCAGCCGTTCGTAGTGCGGTATTACCTTCCACCGCAAGATCAGCCGATAGGCCGGGCTTCCCAGCAGCGGTGTCTCCCATTTTCCGCGCAATTCCCGTGCCGGTATATCCCAACTGCTGAGAGGCTGTTTGAGACCCTGGGGGGTGATTTCATAGACATCCACGTGCACATGGCCGGGCACTTTCACGACCTGATCGTCCAGGTCGCGGGGTTCGAGCACCACCACCAGCGCATCGTCGCCGGGACAGTCCGGATCATCATCCAGGCCACCGGTGAGCCGACCCAGAGTGATCCCTTTCAAGTACGCCAATCCGCGGAGTTCTGCCTTGCCAGTAGTCCGGAGTTCGTGCAGGAGCCTTTCGTATTCGGCTTCCAGGAGCCGCACTTCGCACTCGCAGTCGCGCAATTTCTGGCTGAGCTGTTCGTTTTCGCGTTCCTTGCGGCGTAACTCGGCCTCGACGAGTTCGGCGCCGGTACGACATCCGGCTAGACTCCATAGTAAGCCAACCGCCGACAGCAAGAGCGGGACAAGCAACTGGCTCCTGCTAATGCCGGATACCGCGACAACAGGCGTGTAACTGCGGCGGGTGGATTGCGCTATAATCCCGGTCTGGCGCCGGCGATGTTCGGCGGCGCAGCAGCTAGCCGCTGATGAGCCTGGTGAACGCCTGGGCTGCCCACTCCGGAGGCAGCGCGCGGGAGCCGCTGCCATGCTGTTTCCATCCTTGTCGTGGTGAGATGAGCGGCTCAACTTTCCGGTGTATGCACCGGTTGATATTGCACCCGCTCCAGAATGTTATCGACCAAACCATAGTCCCGCGCTTCCTCGGCCGACATGAATTTATCGCGGTCGGTATCCTGTTCGATCTTTTGCAACGATTGTCCCGTATGTTTCAACAGTATCTCGTTGAGCACTTTGCGCAAGCGGATGAATTCTTTGGCGTGGATCATGATGTCGGTGGCGGTGCCCTCACTGCCTGCCATCGGCTGATGGATCATGACGCGGGCGTGGGGCAAACAGTTGCGTTTGCCTCGCGTGCCAGCCGCCAGCAACACCGCAGCCATACTGGCTGCCTGGCCAATGCAGTACGTCGCCACCGGACAGGTTACGTACTGCATGGTGTCGTAAATGCCCAACCCTGCCGTCACCGAACCACCGGGCGAATTGATGTAAAGGTGAATATCCGCTTTGGGGTCGTCAAACTGCAAAAACAGAATTTGCGCTACCACCAGATTTGCTGTCGTGTCATCAATCGGGCCTTGCAGAAACACAATGCGGTCCTTGAGCAGGCGGCTGAATATATCCATTGCCCGCTCTTCCCGACCGCTACGTTCAATAACAAATGGCACCAGCGTCGCCAGGACCCGATTCCGTACTTTCGGCGAATCGCTGGCCAGTGCATCAGGTAATTCCCACCGAAAATCCCACATGGCTGCACCTGTGTTCTGTGGCAATGGTTCACCGTGAAAAACAACGCCTCGCTCAGCGATCACGAAGCTGGCGTCTTGATGAGCACTTCGTCCACCAGCCCGTATTCCTTGGCTTCCATGGCGGTGAAATAACGGTCGCGTTCGGTTTCACGGGCGATCTCTTCGACACTGCGACCGGTATGTTTGGCCAGAATCTCGTTGATCCGCTGTCGGTCGCGGATGATTTCCTGGGCCTGAATTTCGATATCGGAAACCTGTCCGCCGACCTGTCCCCAGGGCTGATGGATCATGACTTTGGAATGAGGCAGGGCGTAGCGTTTGCCTTTGGTACCACCGGCCAGCAGGATCGCTCCGCCACTCGCCGCCAGTCCAATGCAATATGTCGCCACCGGACAATCGAGAAACTGCATGGTGTCGTAAATGCTCAACGTAGCCGTTACCGAGCCCCCGGGGCTGCTGATGTAAAAATGGATGTCCTGCTGTTTGTTCTCATACTGGAGATAGAGCATCTTCATGACGATTTCGATCGCGCTGAGGTCGTTGATGACGCCGGCCAGGAAGATGATGCGGTTCTCCAGCAAGAGATCGCCCAGCGTCATTTGCCGTTGCCGCATGTAATCGCGCCAGCGCTGTACTCGCGGCGGGAGATGACGTGGCAGGAAATCGTTTCCGGTAAGCACTTCCATAGGCTTCGCCCCGTTAGCGTGGTTTTTGCTCTGGTGCGTATAGATTCTATACGAAACGACGGCGCGGATATTCGGCTCGGTTACGGTACTGGCAGTTTTGCAAAACAATCGTCGGGCCAGGGCAAGTCGAGCCTGGTCGCGGTGCCGCCGACCGGATCGTGTCGGGCAGCACTAGGTCGCTTCCGGAGCACTGGTCGTTGGTGATTCGGTGGAAGAGGCTTGTTCCGTGGAGCCTGTTGAGACCGACGAGGTCGCTTCTGCACTGGCAGGTTGCTGAGCGCTTTGTTCCTGCGATGTCGGCTCGGCTCCGAGTCTTTCTGGTTCGGTAATCTGGATGTCTTCCGCGATTTCGGCGGCAGCCGATGGCACCTCGGTGCTAAATTCCGCGGACACGTCTTCGATTTCGGCATGCTGAATGATGAAATCGAGCACCTTGTTTTGCAGAAGCAGGGCCGCGAGGTTTTCGAGTTCTCCTTCCCGCTCCAGGCGTGCTCGAACACGACGTGGCGACTCGAGCTCCACCCGGGCCAGCAACTCCACTACCTTGTCCACCTCTTCGGGATCGACCTCGATCTTTTCGGTGTCGGCGATTTTCTGAACGATCATCTGGAAGTAAAGGTCGCCGGCCACTTCGGCGATGGTTTGTTGGCCGATGGCGATCTGCCAGCGTTGAATTTCTTCTGGAGTGTAACCGGCCCGTTGTAATTCCAGGATTCGTCGCGATAACGCCCGGCGATATTCCTGGGCCAAAACCGATGCGGGGAGTTGCGGCTGCACCTCTTGCAGCCAGGCAGTGACAATTTGTGAACGGAGCCACTCCCGCTGGGTCGAGTCAATGCGTGCCTGGAGCGCTTCTCGAACCCGCTCCATGAGCTCTTCTTCGCTGTCACAGCCGACTTCCTGCAAAATTTCTTCCAGCGATTCGGGCACTTGCACGGTGTAAATTTCTTTGATCAGCAATGTGCCCTGCGCTGTTCCCGTGATTTCCTGAGGACGGTTGGAGCGGAACAGTTCGATCGTGAAGGAACGTTCTTCTTTCGGTTTGGCGCCAGCAATTATCGGAATGAAGTTTCTGACTACACCGTCGTGGAATCGCACTTCGTCGGAGACTCGAAGGTTGACCTCGAAGTCGCCCACCTTGCGACCATCCCGGTAAACACTCAGCGTTCCGACGATCACATCCCCGGGTTCGGCGGCTTCCTTTTTCACCAGGCGTCCTGCCCGACGGCGAATGAAGATTTCGCGTTCATTGCGCAGGATTTCGTCGGTGATCTGGAAAACAGGCCGCTTGAGTTTCATGCCCTTGTAAGTGGGCAACGGGAAGTCCGGCCAGACTTCGAGGTCGAATTCGTAAACCAGTGGTCCTTCTTTGGGAATGGAGACGGCAAGCGGGTCGAAGTTAGGCGTGGTAATCGGGTTCAGGTTGTGCTGTTCGAGGATTTGTTGCAAACTGGCCAGAAGCAAAGTCGGACGGATTTCTTCCAGCGCTTGCGGTTCCAGATACCGCCGCACCAGTTGCGCAGGGGCTTTGCCAGGGCGAAAGCCAGGCACCGGCACGGTTCGCCCCAGTTCGCCCAGTTTCTGGTCCAGCAACCGGTTGATGATCTCGCGAGGCACAGTAACCTTGATGTGCTTCAAGCACGGGCCTTTATCGGTGATTTCGACCTGTTGTTCCAGCTGGAGGTCGTCGCCGGTCGCAGTGGGTGTGGTGGAAGCACTGGTTGTTGGAGTTTCCGTCTCGGCCATTGGCTTTACTCCTCTCAGCCGGCCTGACCCGGCCGTATTAACAAGCCATGCCGGGAATGCCGGCTTCTTTCATTATGGGAAGTGCCGACACTCCCGGCATCGGCGAAGTAGTCCGGGCACGCCAGGCGCAAAAAGAAAAGCGGGTGACGGGATTCGAACCCGCGACAACCACGTTGGCAACGTGGTGCTCTACCAACTGAGCTACACCCGCATTTTCCATAGCGATTATAGAAAGCTGGCCAGGAAAATCAAGAGACCTCATTTTTAGTTTTTCTGCTGTTCGGGCGGGGACGAAGAAGTACGCCGACGGTAATCCTGCCAGGCCCGGTCGAGCAAGGCAATAGCCTGGTCGTCGTCCAGCTGGGGGAAATGATGGTAAAATTGACCCACTGCCCAAAAATCTTCCGGTGCCAGCAGGCAAACCAGGAAATCGCAGTATCTGCCCACTTGGTGTAAGCGGTCGGGGGAGCCTACGGGCACAGCGACAACCAGTTCGGCCGGCTGTTTGGCGCGAACCACATGGCAGGCTGCGATCATCGTCGAGCCGGTCGCAATCCCGTCATCGGTCAACACCACACTGCGCCCCGTCAATAGCGCAGGCGGGCGCACCTGCCGGTAAAGTTGTTGCCGACGGCGTATCTCAGCGAGTTGACGCTCCGCTTCGTGTTGAATGTACCCCTGGTCAATTTCCAGGCGTGCGACCAGGGCGGAATTGAGGATCACCTCGCCATCTTCACCAACTGCTCCGATGGCCAGTTCCGGTTGTCCCGGTGCAGGAATCTTTCGCGCCAGAACCACATCCAGTTCGGCGGGCAACTCCTGAGCAAGCACGGCACCCACCTCGAGTCCACCCCGCGGAATGGCCAGCACAACCGGATCGCGCCAGCTTCGCTTCTTCAGTTCCGCCGCCAATTGCTTACCTGCGTCAATGCGATCCTGGAACATACTTGGCTACCGCTATTGCCTATGTATCTTGTTTACCAGACGCCAACGGGAATTTGAGCCGAGGCAATCTCGTGATTCCATCCTTAGTTCCTGCATTCGCTGCCGGTCTGTGCGACACTAACGGTGATTGTAAGCGAAAACCTGCCAAAAGCCATGTCCCAGCCAGCCGAAGGTAAACTTGCTTATCGCGCGATGGTGCTGGAACAACCAGGCCAGCCGTTGCAATTGCAGCACTGGCCGCTACGTGCACCGGGCACCAATGAGGTGCGTATCCGCGTGCTCGCCTGTGCGGTGTGTCGCACCGATTTGCACGTGGTGGATGGCGAATTACCTCAACCGAAGCTGCCGCTGGTTCCCGGCCACGAAATCATCGGCGTCGTAGATGCCGTTGGGTCGTTGGAGACGCGGACCGCTGAACCACCATATTCGGGCACGCTTGCCGCTACCGGTTCGGCTGAGTGGAAGGTCGGTCAACTTGTTGGAGTTCCCTGGCTGGGGTGGACATGCGGTCAGTGTGATTGCTGCCGCAATGGTCGCGAGAACCTGTGCGAACTGGCGCAGTTTACCGGATATACCCGCGACGGAGGCTATGCCGAATACGTTTATGCCGATCCGCGCTACATTTTCGCAGTACCGGAAAGCTACACGCCTGCGGAGGCGGCACCGTTGATGTGTGCCGGACTTATTGGCTATCGCAGTTACCGATTCGCCGGCGAGGCCCGACGGCTGGGAATTTACGGTTTTGGAGCGGCGGCACATTTGCTGGTGCAACTGGCTCGCTACCAAGGCCGACAGGTTTTTGCGTTTACCCGACCGGGCGACCGAGCGGGTCAGGAATTTGCCCTGCGACTGGGTGCAGTCTGGGCGGGCGATTCTGATAAACTGCCGCCAGAACCGCTCGATGCCGCTATCATCTTCGCACCTGTCGGAGCTCTGGTGCCGCAGGCCTTGCAAGCGGTGCGCAAAGGCGGGGTCGTGGTGTGTGGCGGCATTCACATGAGCGACATTCCGTCGTTTCCGTATCGTTTGTTGTGGGGCGAGCGCATGGTGCGTTCCGTAGCGAATCTCACCCGCCGCGATGCTCAGGAATTCTTGACGCTGGCCCCGAAAGTCCCGGTTCGCACGCACGTTCGCACTTATCCTCTCGAACAGGCCAACGAAGCGCTTGCCGATCTGCGTGCGGGTCGCCTGACCGGTGCCGCCGTTCTTATCCCCTGAACCCGTCACCACCGTCCTTTCGCAACCCTGCCGCGACTGGCTCCTTGCTCAGCTCGGTGCAGACGGTTATCTTAACCTGCGGTGGATAAGTGCTGAAGGCGGGAATCTTCCGATGCAGGATTTGCACAATTGCCCGGGTTGTGGCAGCACCTTAGCGATCCCCACGCACCTGGCGGGTCTTTTAGTGCAGTGCCCGGCCTGTGACACGCAGTTTCGCCCTGCCGTGCGGGAAAATGCCAGCATGGGGCCTGTAACTAACAAGGGCCGTGGTTTGGCAGAAGGACTCTCTGATTTTCGGGAAGCCGAATTCTGGCCACCACCGATTGCGGAATGGGATAATGCAACGTTTCGCCGTGATGCTACGGTTGCGAGGACACGGTTGCTGTCGCGGGTAGCGATTGCGGAATGGGTCCAGGCGGCGCTTCCTGCCGACGATTTCCTCGCGTCAGAGAGAGTTGCCCGGGGTGAAAACGACTTCCAGGCTGGCATGGCCTGGTCCTCGAATGACTCCCAGGCCCAAGGCAACTGGCAGGCTTCGCTGGCGACCGAGGCACTCCCGGCTCAGGTAACGCCTGATGCAGCAATAGCGGGGAGGAAGACGGTCTCCGCAATTCGACCGCATCGTGCCGGTTTCCTGCTCACCCTCGGCATCATCGGCATCATTGGACTGGGTATTTGTGGCACCATCGCCTGGCGTCTGGCAGATGCTGACCTGAAACGTATGAATCGCGGCGAAATGGATCCATCCGGCCGTCAACACACTGAGACGGCCTACGTGCTCGGCCTGGTTGGCATCGCCCGCACCCTTATGGAACTTACCGTGTTGGGCATGGTGCTATTTGCCAGATTCCTCTAAGACCTCCAGAGCCGGCGTTTCGTCTCTCGTTTTCGCTACATACCGCATGCGACAGGTTACCGGCCTGGCGTTTGGGTATCGCGGCCAAATGGTGCAACTCCAATGCGGAAACGTTCGGAAAGCGGTTTGGCGCCAATTGCCCTGATGCGCGGTTAGCTCATCCGCATGCTGCCACGCTCTGGAGAAGGGATCGAACGCCCCCGATGCGCGCTCGCTGACGGTTCTCCGTACTGCCGGACTTTCTTTCCCGATGCGTGCAGCAACGCTCGCGCATCGGTATAACAATTCCCGGCCGTGCGAATCGCCAGCTTTTTACTTGCAAATTGGGCGAAGACGGCTACGCTATAGGCATCGCGCCAAAGCGACGACTTTCGGCTTCGACTGACTTGCGACGAGGAGTCGTCCATGTCCAGCGTCAACAATTGCCCCCATTGTGGTCAACAGGTGCGAATTCCTGACGAAATGCTGGGCCGATTGGTACGGTGTCCATTATGTGGGCAGGCGTTCACGGCCGGCGGCAACGAAATTGCGAGCAGTGCATATTCTGTTCAAAGCGTCGAACCCCATCGCGGCGGTCTCGTCTTAACTTTGGGCATTCTCGGCCTGGTTCTGTGCGGTTTTCTCGGCCCTGTTGCCTGGTACATGGGGGCGGAGGATCTGGATAAAATGCGTCGTGGGGTGATGGACAAATCCGGTTACGGTGTTACCCAGGCCGGCTATATCCTCGGTATCATTGCCACTATCCTCACGGTTATTGGTTGTCTTTTCGGCATCCTGTGGGCTATCCTGGTTGGTGTCGCTGCTGGTGGAGGACTGGGACACTAAATCGGCGGGATATACGCACCAGTGATGGGAATGGCGATCTCTTGCGAAGTGACGATTCCTTGACGAGCCGCAATTCTAGCCGCGTGCTTTGCCAGCAGTTGCACGGCCTGCCTGCCAGCACTGGCATTGTCGTCAGACACGAAAGGCAGATCGGGTGCGTGTCAAGAAAATGAGCGATCCTGAGCCATGAAAGGCATCATCCTGGCGGGTGGGAAGGGGACGCGGTTGTATCCGATGACGCGGGTCGTGAGCAAACAGTTGTTGCCGGTGTACGATAAGCCGCTGGTTTATTATCCACTGTCGTTGCTGATGCTGGCGGGTTTGCGTGAGATTCTGGTGATCAGTACGCCGGAAGATTTGCCGCAGTTTCGTCGGCTACTCGGCAGCGGAGAGCAATGGGGCCTGCGCTTCGCTTACGCCGAGCAGGATCAGCCGCGTGGTCTGGCACATGCATTGATCGTGGCAGCGGAATACCTGGCTGGCGAACCGAGTTGTTTGATTCTCGGCGACAATCTGTTTTACGGACACGGTTTGCCGGACCTGTTACGGCAATCGGCCGGGTTGCGGCAGGGAGCATTGATTTTCGCTTATCAGGTCAAGGAACCCCAGCGCTACGGTGTGGTCGAACTGGATGTATCGGGCCGGCCAGTCAGCATCGAGGAAAAGCCGATTCAACCGAAATCGCGCTACGCCGTGCCGGGCCTGTACTTTTACGATGGCCGGGCACCCGAGTTCGCGGCGACGTTGAAACCGTCGGCCCGGGGGGAACTGGAGATCACCGACCTGAATCGTCTGTATCTGGAACGCGGCCAGTTACAGGTGCGCATTCTCGGTCGGGGTATCGCCTGGCTCGACGCCGGCACACCGGAAGCACTGTTGCAGGCGGCCCAATTCGTGCACGCTGTCCAGGAGCGCCAAGGGGTCATGGTCGCCTGCCCCGAGGAAATCGCCTACCGCATGGGTTATATCAGCCGCGAGCAACTGCGCCAGCTCGCTCATCAGCTCGGCGACAATAGCTACCGCGATTATCTGTTACGCCTCTGCGAAGAAACATAACCAATACTCGCGTTTCAGGAGCAAAAACAGCGTAAGTTGCACACGCCGTTGAAAATTCTGCGAAGAAACCTGACCCATGCTGGCCTTCCGAGAGCAACAAAACAATGTAAAGTCTCACACGCCGTTGACGATTCTGCGAAGAAGCGTAACTCACGCTCGCCTTCGAGGAGCGGCGGATGTAAGCCAGCCGGGCTATCGAAGTCCGAAAGCGTGTGGCCTGGCAAAACCGCTACCGTCAACATGCCTCAAACCGCCGCCAGGCTCCGAGACCGTCGCACGATACCCATCACGGTTTGAGGCGGAGGCGTTCGATTTCTCGCTGCCGCAATTGCTGGTATTCCTGCTGGTGTGCCTGCCAGTAAGCGCGGACGAGATCCGCCAGTGCCAGGTCGCGTTCCGTTGGGTCACGCAAACGCCGTTCGAACTCCTGCCGGGTGCTGGCATCCAGTTCGGTTCGGAGGAATTGCCACAATCGCGTCTGCGGTACCGGGGGGTAGATTAAACGCAGACGATGCAGTTCCGGTGGCACTGGTTGACGGTATTTTTCCGAAAACTCTGCAAGCAGGTACAAATAAATTGGGCGATTGCGCTTTTGCACCTCGGCCAGGAGTTGTTGTTCCGAGGGAGACAAATACGGGCGAAGCTGTTTATACCAGCGAGCAACCAGCGCTCGTACTTTTTCCTGATCCTCGGCAGGGGGAGCCGCGAGATTCCACTCCAGTGCGAGTTGTTTCTCGCGGTCGCGGAGTTGCTCCAGCAACCGCCTGTACAATTCCGGACGCCCGTGAGCCTTGGCGAGAGCTTCCCGGTCGGCCAGGGGCAAAGTTTGAATCCATTGCCTTTCTTTCACCACACGGATGCGTTCGAGTTTCTGCGATTCGTTTTCGGCCTGTTCGATCCAGGCACGATCTTCGGGGGGCAGTCTTTCCAGCCATTCCCCATAGCGCACCATCAAATGCAGCAAGCGAGCCTGCGTGGTCGCATCCTCTTCTCGCAATGCCTGGTCCAGTGCCAGAAGCCGTTGCTGCTGTTCCGCAGGAAGCCGCAAAAACTGCTGGTAGGCGTGCCGCAGAGAAGCGGGCAATTCTGCAGGCACGACGGACGAGCTGGCCGAGGTCGGTTCCGGCTGAGCGCGGAGCAACAGCTCGCCCGTGACAACCGCCAGGATCAGCAGCAGACCCGCCTGCACGATATGCCTGCACCAGCGCGGACATCGCTTGCCGTTGGTGGATGCGCCGTTGGCCATGGCAGCTTCACTCCTCGAACAGGCCCCACCGATCCAGTTCCCGAAGGAATGAAAACGTGCCTACCTTCTCGTAATAGGGCCAGTAGTCGTGATGTTCGAGCAACTGCACGATTTCTTCGGATGGTGCTGGTAACGGAGTGGGGCTCGCGTCCGATAAAGGGCGTTTGCCTGCGTGCCAACCGAAAAAGACCGCAACCACAACTGCGGCAGCCCAGGAAGTGAAGCCCAGCCACCGTCGCCAGCGCCGCCAGCGTAATTGTCGGGAACGGCTCGCGGCGAAGAGGGTCAGGGTTTGTTCGGTGAAAGTGGCAGTCGCTTGCGCCTGGGGCAGGTAATCCAGCATGTCCCAGGCAGTCTTCAACCCTTCCGCCTCGCGTTGCCACCTCGGATCACGTTGCAGCTTCTCTTCGACAGCGCGTGCGGCTTCCGGATCCAGTTCGCCGTCCAGGTAGGCGATCAGTTCCTCGCGTTCCTGTTCGGAAAGGGCGTCTGGTTCAGTCATGGCGATGAACCTTCGGAGGTGGTGCCGAAGCAGCACGGCCTGGACTTGCCGCGGTGCCTTTCGTGTCCGGAAGGAGTTGGGGCATTGGCCCGGAACGCATTTCCATCTGCACATACGGGGCCAGGAGCTCGCGCAGCTGAGAGCGAGCACGGCTCAGCAGCGACTTGACCGCCTTGACGGATATGCCCATGACGTCGGCAATCTCCTGATAGCTCATGTCCTCGAACTTATTTAACACCACCGCCAGCCGCTGACGCTCGTTCAAGTGGTTCAAAGCCTGCTGGACGACCTGGCTGAGTTCCTCCTGGCGGAGACGGTGGTCCGGTGAGGGCATCACTGAAGCATGCCAGTTTTCGGACGGTTGGTGGGCCAGTGCGGCGGAGTCGGTCAGGTCGAATTGCGCTTCCGGTTTGCGTTGCCGACGGCGATACACATTCTGCGCCAGATGGTGCGCGATGGTAAACAACCAGGTCGAAAACTTGGCCTGCGGATGATATTCCTTGCGATGGCGATACACTCGCAGGAAGACCTCCTGCGCCAGGTCTTCCGCTTCCTCACGATTGCCGACCAGATGGTACATCACCGTCAGCAACCGGTCCTGGTAACGCCGCACCAGTTCCTCGAATGCCGCAGGGTCATCGTCGCGCACGCGGATCATCAGGGCGACGTCCGGGTCTCGCAGTGCCAGCTGGATACTGGTCTGGCCCTGGGCAGGCATGGTGCTAATCCAAGGGGCGACCGAATGGCGGCGAATCAGTCGTCGCCGACACGGAGGGGTCAACCGAAAACCGGCAAGGCGGAGCTTTTTGGAGACGCCGGTCTGGACAGTTCATGGCAGGACAGCTCAGGGACTCGCCGCTCCCGCTTGCGGCGTGGCATGCGTTCGGAGCAAGTTACGGACTCACCGTCGCCGGCGTGGCATGTGTCAGCGGCAAGCGGCCGGATGCGTCCTTGTCGGAGTTCGCCAATTGCCGTCGCCGCAGTTGGCCACACGCTGCTTCAATTTGCGATCCCTTTCGTTTCCGCACGGTGACGCTGACCCCTGATGATCGCAGAAGGCTTTGAAATTCGGCCAGCGCAGCATCGCTGGGCCGACGGTAAGGTAAGCCGGGCACTTCATTGAACGGGATCAGGTTCACGTGAGCCTGTCGTCCCTGCAGCAATTGTCCGAGTGCGGCTGCGTGCTGTCGGCTATCATTGACGCCGCGCAGGAGCACGTATTCAAACGTCACCTGCCGACCGGTCTTCTGGAAGTAGTAATCGGCGGCTTCCAGGATAGCGGCGATGCCGATTTTGCTGTTGGTAGGTACAATCCGTGTCCGCAATTCATCATCCGGCGCGTGCAGTGAGACGGCCAGGTGGTACGAATGCTGTAAATCCGCCAGCTGAAGAATCTTCGCCGGTAAGCCGACGGTGGAGATGGTTACGTGTCGCTGACTCAGACCCAACCCGTTTCGGTCAGTGGCCCAGCGAAGAGCGGCCAGCAGGTTTTCCAGATTGGCCAGCGGTTCGCCCATACCCATCACCACGATATGGGTCAGACGTTCCTGCGACGGCAATTGGTCGGACAGATGGAGCAATTGTTCGAGAATTTCCCACCATTCGAGATTCCGTGCCACGCCGTTCAGCCCACTGGCACAGAAGACGCAGCCCATACCGCAACCTACCTGCGTACTCAAACAAGCGGTGCGGCGATCCTGTTCGGGGATGAGCACACATTCAATGGCCTCGCCATCGGGCAAACCGATGAGAAGTTTGCAGGTGCCATCTCGGGCTTGCTGCTGGTGCAAAATCCGCGTGCCGTATATGCAAAAGTGCTCCGCCAATTCCTGCCGCAACCGCTTGGGCAGGTCGGTCATTTGCGCGAAATCCCGGCATCGCCGCTTCAGCAACCAGTGCCAGACCTGTCGAGCATGGAAACGCGGCCAGTTGCGTTCCTGCATCCACTGGATCAGTCCGTCCAGTCCCAGCGGAATGATGGGGCGACGCGCCACGCTGGTCTCCATAGTCTTGCAGCAGATTTCGGTTTGGGATGGCGAGATGGTAATTGCTCTTGAATCAGTCGGGGGTCTGCTGCTATTCTAGGCGTTGACCAGGCCAGTTCCTAAAGAAGACCTGGCCGGAGTCAGTTGGTCTTCTTGCTTCCTGGAACAGCCTACCACGGAGCTGCACCATGCGGAACGCTGCCACGGTGTTTTGCTGGGTCCTGGTCTGCCTGGCCGGTTCGCTTGCCCAACCTGCAAAGCCTCCACCCGAGCAGGTCGCTTCCGGTTTCCCGGCCGATTGGCTAGCGACCACACCGCTACGCCATCTCGGCCCGACCGCCATGAGCGGTCGCGTGACGGACCTGGCGGTGGTCGAAAGCAAACCGAGCACGTTTTATGTCGCCAGTGCCAGCGGTGGGTTGTGGAAGACGGTCAACAACGGCATCACGTTTAGTTGTGTTTTTGCCGGGCAGCCGCATCCCTCCATTGGTGCGGTGGCGGTTGCACCGAGTAATCCCGAGGTGGTCTGGGTAGGCACCGGCGAAGCCAATGCCCGCAACAGCGTTTCCTGGGGTAACGGGGTCTTTCTGAGTACCGATGGCGGCAAGAGCTGGCGGCATTGCGGCCTGGTGGAGACGCGGCACATCGGGCGGATTGTCGTTGACCCGCGCGATCCGTTCACGGCTTACGTAGCGGCAGTAGGACGATTCTGGGGCAGCAATCGCGAGCGAGGTTTATTCAAAACTGCCGATGGCGGCAAAACCTGGCAGCATGTCCTGGCCCTCGATGACGAAACGGGCGTCATTGATGTCGTCCTCGACCCGAAAAATCCCGACACAGTCTATGCGGCGGCTTACCGAGTCCGTCGCGATGCGTTCGGTGGAGGCAATCCGGAGATCATGTTCGGGCCCAAAGCGGGCATTTACAAAAGCACCGACGCTGGCCGAACCTGGAATCGACTCACTCAGGGATTGCCGAAATCGGCCATCGGACGCGTCGGGCTGACCATTTATCCGCGCGACCCGCGTGTCCTCTACGCCGTCATCCCGACCGAGAAAACCAATATCCGTCAGGTGGCCGGTCAACCTCCCCGCGCCAATCACGATCCCGAAACCGGTGGCATTTTCGTTTCCCGCGACGGCGGGGAAAGTTGGAACAAGGTCAACGATTTATGCCCGCGGCCATTCTATTTCGGCCAAATCCGCGTGGATCCCAATAACGATCAACGGCTCTACGTTCTGGGCATTCCGCTGTATGTTTCCGACGATGGCGGCAAGACTTTCCGCACCGGTGTGCCGCGCGTGCATGTTGACCATCACGCTTTGTGGATCAATCCCCACAATTCCGACCATTTGATTCTGGGCAATGATGGCGGGGTGTACATCAGTTACGATCGCGGGGCCAACTGGGAATTCCTGCCCAATCTGCCGATCGCGCAGTTCTACGCCATCGGTGTGGACATGCGAAAGCCCTACTGGATTTACGGCGGTTTGCAGGACAACGGTTCCTGGGGCGTTCCCAGCGCCACCCGGGATATTCGCGGCATCACCATCAACGATTGGATTCGCGTCGGTGGCGGGGACGGATTCTATTGCCAGCCAGACCCCAGTGATCCCACCACGCTGTTTGTGGAAATGCAATATGGCCGATTGCAGCGAGTCAATCTGGCGAATGGTGCGGTGACCAGCATCTCGCCTGCTGCTCCGAAAGGGCAGCCGCCTTATCGCTTCAACTGGAACACGCCGCTGCTGCTTTCTCCGCACAATCCGCGGATTGTCTATTACGGCGGCAACTACTTGTTCCGCTCGCTGAATCGCGGGGAGAACTGGGAAATAATCAGTCCGGAGCTGACGGCAACTTCGCGGGGTTCGTTGACCACAATCGCCGAATCACCACGCCGGGCCGGTGTTTTGTGGACGGGAAGCGATGATGGCCGCGTCTGCCTTTCCCGGGACGGTGGCCGAACCTGGACGGATTTCACCGCACGGATTCCGGGATTGCCTCCTGCAGGTCATGTGACGCGCATCGAGGCATCGCCCTTCGACGCCGCTACCGCTTTTCTCAGCGTGGATCGCCATCGGCAGGAGGATTATCGCCCTTATCTGTACGTAACCAGCGATTTCGGTGAGACGTGGAAAGCGTTGCACGAAACCTTGCCGCAGGAGGGCCCGGTGCACGTCGTACGCCAGGACCCGCGCAACCCACAATTGCTTTACGTGGGCACGGAATTCGGGTTATTCGTATCGCTGAACGCTGGCAAAAATTGGCTACCTGTCCGGCAACTGCCACCCGTGGCTGTTCACGATCTCGTCGTTCATCCGCGCGATCCCGAACTGGTGATCGCTACGCATGGTCGCGGCATTTACATTCTCGACGTTCACGCTCTGCAACAATGCACACCGGACGTTCTCGCCAAGCCTTTCTGGCTATTCCGACCAGCGGCGACGATTGCCTACACCCCGCGACTGTTGCAAGGACTCAACGGGGCAAAACATTTTGTCGGCAATAACCCGCCCTACGGGGCAACTCTGGCGGTTTACTTCCGGCAAGGGGTCAGTGGCGAGGCTTTGTTGCAGATAACCGATCCGCTGGGTGAGCTGGTTCACGAAACTCGCATTTCGGCCAAACCCGGCATACATTACCTCAACTGGAATCTCCGACGCCCTGGCAAACCAGCAAAACCAGGCGTACCAGCATTTGGCCCCCGCGTGCCGCCCGGCGACTATGTCGTCCGCTTACGCCTGGGCGAGACCACTCTCACGCAAAAGCTTCGGGTCGAAGCGGAAACGAGCGGTGAAGTTTTTGGTCTGGCTGCCGGGGTCGAGGAGGCTGAAGAACACGAGGCCGAGGATACTATCTTACAGCGATGAGGAGGAGGTATGCTGTCGTACAGTGCCATCTGGCTGGCATTGGTCGGGTCGCTGGCCGTTGAGCCGACGGTCATCCCACTCTGGCCGGACAAAGCTCCCGGAGCTGTCGGCGAAAAACCCGAAGATCGTCCCACTCTGACGGTTTATCTGCCACCGAAAGAAAAGGCGACAGGCACGGCGGTGATTGTTTGCCCCGGAGGCGGCTATGGCTTCCTGGCCGTCGGCCATGAGGGAGAGGAAGTGGCACGCTGGCTCAATGAACGTGGCGTGGCTGCATTTGTTTTGCGTTACCGCATCGCGCCACGCTATCGTCACCCCGCACCCTTGCAGGATGTTCAGCGGGCGATTCGATTGGTGCGTAGCCGGGCCGAACAATGGCAAGTGAATCCGCAGCGAATCGGTGTCTGGGGCTTTTCCGCGGGAGGACATCTGGCAGCGACCGCCGCTACGCATTTCGATCACGGTAATCCGGACAGTCCCGATCCGGTGGAGCGGGTCAGTTGCCGACCCGATTTCTGCATCCTCGCCTATCCGGTCATTTCGTTCACCGAGCCGTTTACCCACAAAGGCTCCCGCAACAACCTGCTTGGGCCCAACCCGGACCCGAAGTTGCTCGAAGACCTGTCCAATGAAAAGCGAGTTACGCCGCAAACCCCGCCCACGTTTTTGTTCCACACGAACGAGGATAAGGGCGTACCGCCGGAGAACAGCGTCGTCTATTACCTGGCATTGCGGCGAGCGGGCGTTCCTGCGGAGCTGCACATCTACGAAAAAGGCCCGCACGGTGTGGGATTGGCCCAGAAAGACCCCGTGCTTCGCACCTGGCCTGACCGCCTCGCCGACTGGCTCCGCATCCACGGCTTACTCACTCCCGCAGCAGCAAAGAATCCGTAGCCGATTGCAGCTGCTCCAGCCCGTCGGTGAAAAAATCCCGCCCGGACTGGTCTGGTGGTCGCGAGAACCGCGATGTGAAATGGAGAGCCACCATGCCTGATAGGAGACTGCTGGCGACAGTCTGGCTGACCGCTACGGTTGGCGTAGCCCTTGCCGAATGGCCGCAATGGCTCGGACCGAAACGCGATGGCACCGCCACGGTTCGGATTGGCGTCTGGCAGGGCGGTTTGCCTGTGCTATGGCGGCAGCCCGTCGGCGAGGGTCATAGCGGCCCCGTCGTTGCCGGTGGACTGGTTTATGTGCATGCCCGTGTGGCTGATCGGGAGCAGGAAGAAGTCCTGGCGCTGCAACTGAAAACCGGCCAGGTCGTGTGGCGGCAGGCCTACGACCGACCGAAGTTTGAAAACCCGTTCGGTAACGGACCGCGGGCTACACCGCTGGTGACCCCTGATGGGCAACTGTTCACGCTCGGGGCGTCGGGAATCCTTTGTTGCTGGGATGCCCGGACAGGCAAACTCTTCTGGCGAAAAAACCTCTTGGCCGAGTTTTCTGCGAAAAATCTGTTCTTCGGCGTTTCCAGTTCGCCGTTACTGGTGACCGAGCAGGAGCGGAAATGGTTGGTGCTGATGGTGGGAGGCGCCGATGCCACTCTGGTTGCGCTGGACCCTGCCAATGGTCAGACACTCTGGAAATGCGGAAACGATCCCGCCAGCTATTCTTCCCCGGTGTTGATGGAGTTTGGCGGTCGCAAATTGATCGTTGCCCTGACGGCCCGGCATCTGGTGGCCATGGACGTTCCCACCGGACGCTGGCTGGCAACGTATCCCTTTGCCGACAAACTCAACGAGACCGCAATTACTCCGGTCGTCATTGGTGATCGGGTCTTTATCAGTTCCATCACTGCCGGCAGTGTGTTGCTGCGGTTGCGCGAGCAAGATGGTCAGCTCCAGTGGCAGGAACTGTGGAAAAATCCTCAGCTCAATTGCTACTTCGCCACACCGGTAATCGTCGGCGAGCATTTGTTCGTAGTGCAGAATCAGTTGCTGCCGCCGCTGGCGCGGTTGAATTGCCTGAAGCTCGCGGACGGTCAGTTGATATGGAAACAGCCGGAAAACAGCCGCATCCTTGGCAAATATCACGGTACTTTGCTGCGTGCCGAGGACAAAGTGCTGGTGCTGAAAGAAGACGGCGAGCTGTTGCTTATCGAGGCCCGTGCGGAGAATTTCAAAGAACTGGCGCGTGCTCGTGTTTGCGGCAACACCTGGGCGCATCCGGCCCTGTCGGAAAATCTGCTCGTGGTGCGGGATGAAAAAGAGATCCGTTGTCTGCTGCTCCCGCAACCCTGAAGGAGAGCGACGATGAGCCAGCCGCAATATGCCGTGCGGGATGTGGAAAAGATCACCAGTCCGGCTCTCCTGTTTTTCCGCGACCGGATCGAATCGAATCTGGAGCGGATGATCAACATCGCAGGTTCGCCAGATCGGCTCTGCCCGCACGTAAAAACCCACAAATGTCCGAATATTGTGCAACTGGAACTGGCACGGGGAATTCGCCATCACAAATGTGCGACTTTGGCCGAAGCGCTTATGCTGGCGGAAGCGGGGGCGGCCAGTGTACTGGTTGCCTATCCTCTTGTCGGCCCGAATTGCCGACTGTTCGCCGAGATGGTTCGGCATTTTCCCAAAACGCGCTTCGCTGTGATCGCGGATCATCCGGCTGGTCTGGAAGCACTCTCGGCCGCGGCAGTCTCGCTGGGCGTCCAGGTGGAAGTATTGCTCGACCTCGACGTCGGGCAGCACCGCACCGGCGTGCCTTGCGGGGAAACGGCGGTGAGTCTGTATGAGAAAATCACGCGGTTACCCAGCTTGGTTCCCGGCGGCCTGCATGGCTACGATGGGCACAACCAGCAGCCAGAGCCCGAAGAGCGTCGTCGAGCAGTAGCGGCAATCGTCTGCGAATTGCAAGGCCTGCTCGAACAGCTCCAGAAGCGCCGGTTGCCCGTGCCGCGCATTGTTGTCGGTGGCACACCGACCTTCCCCTGCTGGGCCGCGCAGCATTTACCGAATCTGCAATGCTCGCCCGGAACCTGCGTGCTGCACGACGCCAACTACGCCCGGAAGTTTCCCGATCTGGGATTCACCCCCGCGGCGCTGGTGTTGACCCGAGTCGTGAGCCGACCAGCAACTGATCGCATCACGCTCGACCTGGGTTACAAAGCAATCTGCGCGGATCCTCCGGCAGGCCAGCGGTGTGTTTTTCCGGATTTGCCCGATTCCCGCCAGGTCTTGCATAACGAGGAACATCTGGTGCTGGAAACGCCGCTGGCTCAGCGTTATCAGCCCGGTGATGTGTTACTCGCAATTCCTGCCCATGTGTGCCCGACCTGTGCTCTGCACGATTTTGCCTATGTGGTCGAAAACGGCCGAATCAGTGGGCGCTGGGAAATCCCTGCCCGCCGGCGGTTAGTAGCTCTGGCGAAGTGACGGCAAGTTTACCGTTGCTGCGGTGTGACCGCAATGATGGATCGCGGTCGGAGCGGTAAATGGTCTTTATTGCCGGCCACCATCGTGGTATAGTTGCGCGAGAGATGCTGCAACGCAGGTCATGCAAGCGCCTGGCGTGAACAACGCGGCGAGGAACTGGCGAAGGGCTCAGTTCGCGGAGAAAGGAAAATGTGTGCTGGCCAGTGGCGTGCGATACAGCGACGCTCCGGGTATCTGCTGGGCAAGGGGACAGGTTTCGGCGTGGTGGTTTTTCTCGGCCTGCTCGCGGGATGGCAACCTGGTTCGTTGCCCGCACAGAATACGCCGGCATCCACCGGGCAGGTCGATCGGCAGGTCTGGCTGGATCGCCTGTTGCAATACTGGCAACGTGAGGCTGCCCGCACCGTCAAACTTCAGGCTCAGTTTGAGGCCACGCGAAAATTCAACAATTTCGGCGGCGTCGTCAAGAGTTACCAGGGCCTGGCCAAGTTCATGCGCTTGCCGGACAATGCTTATGGCCTGCTGATTCAGCTCGTTGAAAAAGACCAGCCCCAGCGCTATGAGCGTTACCTGTGCACTGGCACCCATTTTTACATATTCCGTCCGGAAGAGAAGACCGTGTATTTCCACACGCTGCCGCCTCGCAAAGCCAATGAAGTGCCCGATCAGGGGCCGATGTCTTTCCTGTTTGGCATCAGCGCCGACGAAGCGAAAAAGCGTTACAAAATGCAGATCACTCAGCAGGATGAGTGGTACACCTATGTGCAAATCGAGCCACTCTTCCCCAAGGATCAGGTGGACTTCCTCTACGCTCGCCTGGCCGTGCTCAATAAGCCGACCAGGGCAATTCCGCAATACTATCCGCGGCAGATTTACTGGGTCGAACCGCAAAAAGTCGAGGTGACCTGGGACATGGTACAGTTGCTGCAAAACGAGTCGGCGACCCAGGTCGAACGCCGCGATTTCGCCGCCCCACAAGTTCCCTCGGGCTGGCAGCTCAAGCCGATCCAGCAACCATCGCAGCCCAATCAGCCTTCGGTAGTTCGGCCGCAACAATGAGTTGCGCCAGTTCCCGTTTCTTTTTCCTTCCGGGCAGGCTGGCCGATTCGTCCATCGGCCATTAGGATAACTTACCGCTCGTTACGTTCCGAGCTTAGGCGTAACGATATTTCTCTCGCTGCTTGCTTCATACGAGGAGCTGAGGAACCATGTCGCTGGATAAAAGTCTGCGCCGCAAAGGTGGCATCGTGCGAAGCCGCAACGTCCTTACCCGGGCAGAACGGATCAAGCAACTGATGCAGGAGGAACGGTGGAAGGAGGGCATGAGTCCGTTCGGCTTGCCGAAAGTCCGCGTCATCAAGCTGAAGAAATCGAAGCGCTCCGCCAAGGAAGAAAAACCAGCAGCCACACAAACCGCCACTCCCGCCGCCGCACCCGCTGACTCCGAAAAGAAGAAGTAGCTGCGCCGAGTTTCAAATCGCCAGTCGCCTTCTTCGGGCCACTGTAATTGCCGCAGTGGTGCGTGTGTGGGCTACGGGATGGTAATTTCGAGGATTTCCAGGCGGCGCAAACCGGCAGGAACGCGAATCTCGGCTATTTCCCCGACCTTTTTGCCCAGCAAACCCTGGGCCAGGGGGCTGGTGTACAAAATCTTGTTCGCGTTGTAATCTTGTTCGCCTGGGCCGACGATGTGCACAAAATCTTCCTCGCCGGTATCTAAGTTACGGAACCGCACCCGCGCACCGAAGACAACTTCACCCTGGGGTAGCTCGGATTTGTCCACAATATAGGCCCGTGCCAGTTTGTCGCGCAGGTCGTTGATTTTGGCCTGGAGGATGCCCTGGAGTTCGCGTGCGGCATGGTAATCCGCATTTTCCCGCAAATCGCCCAGAACCCGCGCGTTAGCGATCCGTTGCCGCACTTCCGGCATCTGGACGTTTTCCAGGTGGTCGAGTTCTGCACGGAGTTTTTCGTAGCCTTCCCGAGTCATCGGTATCCGGTCCATGCTCATGGATTCCTCCAACTGCGACCGTGAATCTCTCAGCAGGGCGATAATATCCCCCGAATAATGCGGCTTCGGGCACCAAACCAGCACTCGGCTTCGCTTGCGTTGCGGAATAGTTCAGCATCACTATTATACAGTGCCGCGATTGGCCACCAGACCAATCGGCTGGTTTGCATTTGGGCAGATAAATTGTGCCAGCAGACAAGCTACGCAAAAGGGTCCCCGCTATGGGTCCGGCAAATCCCAGGCGATGCGAACGTCCTGGCTGTGTAGCGCAATTAGTCCGGCAGCTTATAGACCGGCCAGGTAAAAAGTCTCCTTCATCAAACTTGCCGGGTGTCGTGGCTAATCCGGCAGCTTATAAGGCGGACGGTATTCGTAACTGAGCAGGCGATCCGCTTCGGGACAGTTGAGGAAGCGTTCCCGGTCTGCGTCCCATTGTAGATAACGCTGCAAGCGATGGGCGATGTTGCCGATCAGAGGGGCCGATGTGCTGCGGTGACCGGATTCAATGTCGGAATTGCATCGCTGTCGGCTGCGAACACAGTCGAGGAAGTTGCGGACATGAAATTCTGTGTCGGCAGAACCACTCTGCTTTTTGCCGGCAATCACCGTGTGTGCACCCTTGCGGTATTCGCGTTCCCGCGTGCGATCCAGCGGCGTGCGGGCCGGAACTTCGTTCGGCGTAATCGTCTCCGGCACAACTTCGTAACCGTTGGAAAACAGATAGAGTGTGCCTTTGGTGCCGCGGAATTCGATCTCGCATGGTCGTGCTCCTCCGGGAGCAGCATTGGCGTCTATCTGGGAAAAACTCACCAGTACCAGCCCGCTTCCGGGTTCTCCTGGCAGTTGCCGGGCACTGTTTTTGCTGCCGGGATAAGTCCAGAGCACTTCCAGGGTGTCGGGTACCTCACGGTTGTCGAAGTCAGCAAACTTGCCGCCCATGGCCGTAACTGCCAGCGGCTTATCCACGCCCAGACACCAGTGGATCATGTCGAGGTAGTGAACGCCGAAGTTTGTCAGTTGTCCGCCGGAGTAGTCGTAGAACCAGCGGAAGCGGTAGAAGGCACGGTTGCGGTTGTATGGTTTGAC
Organism: Gemmatales bacterium; assembly: GCA_041640595.1. Lineage (GTDB taxonomy): Bacteria > Planctomycetota > Planctomycetia > Gemmatales > HRBIN36 > HRBIN36. The sequence continues at coordinate 210,705 of JBEPZY010000005.1, forward strand.
TGGTGCCGGGCCGAGCCAGGCGTCCCAGTTCAGGTCTTTCGGAGGCGGTTCGTCTGGCGGTCGGCCAATGCCTTTGGGCCATTCATTGCGGATGTGGAAAGCGCGAACCCGTGTGATCTGACCAATCCCACCTTCCCGCAAGAACTGTGCGACTTCCTGGCAAAACGGCGACGACCGCCGATGCAATCCCACCTGACACACCCGCCGATAACGCTGGCAGGCCTCGACCATTTTCCGCCCTTCAACAACGCACAGCGATAAGGGCTTTTCTACGAAAACATCCTTGCCGGCCTGAAACGCATGGATGGTTTGCAAAGCGTGCCAGTGATCGGGCGTGCAAATCACTACCGCATCCACATCCTTGCGATCCAGCAGCTGCCGATAGTCCTCGAACTGGCTCACCTGACTGGCGGCCGCGTCAGCCTGAGCAATTTTGCGGCAGGCAAAGTCGCGGTACGGCGCATACAAATCGCACACCGCGACCACCTGGCAATCCTTTTGTTTCAAAAAAGCATCCAGCACCTGATCGCCGCGATTGCCGACACCGATAAAGCCGACGCGAATCCGCTCGTTGGCACCGAGCACTTGCGAGCTCGCCAGTGCCGAAAGCGCACCCGCTATCGCCAGTCGCTTACCAAACTGCCGCCGTGTCATTCGCCCCATGACTTGCCTCCTGTTATTCCACGCCACTGAAAGTTGTTGTACGAGAAACTATGATTGACCGCAATACACGCAGCCAAAGGCGTTCCCGACCTTCCCGGCTAATTTATGGGCCGGAACAAATATGGCTTCCGGGTGCGTTTTCGGCGGCAGATCCTTACAGGCTCGCTCCCCGGCAGCCGGAACAGAAAACCGCTTTATCTGCCGTTTCTATGCCGCCGCGCTACCAGGCGATTCCCTTTTCTCGTGGTCAATAGATGCGCTACCCATGCTGGAACGTTTAGGCGTCTGCGGAAAAATCAGCCCTTCGGGTGTCGCTGGCGTATGCTTTATTGGGCCGAGGGTACCGGTTGATGATCGGGGCACTCCACACGCAATTCGGCCAATCGCAGGGGCTGATTCAATAGTCGGCAATGATGTGGAGCTTGTGGGTCTGAGTAGCGGTGTGGCTCAAAAAACACGCATGTGGTACACATTCGTGCTACCTCGATTACGCCAGCTCGCTGTAAGCCAGCGATGAGCTGCAGCAGGGTCTCCAGAAACAGCCCCTTTTGCGATTGCGGCAAGCTACCCAATTGCCTGCGAAGGGGGGTGACCCACTCTCCCATTCTGCGAGCCAGAGCCCGACCACGTGGGGACAACCTTAGCCATACTACCCGCCTGTCATGGGCATCGGTGGCGCGTTGAAGCAACCCTTTGCGCACTAAAGCACTCACCGCGTCGCTGAGGGTGGATTGTTTCAGCGAGAAACGCCGCGCCAGTTCGCTGACGGTGGTACGCGACTCCGGAGCCGCGAGTAGATAGATGAGGATCTGCGCTTGCGTGGCGCTGAGACGCTTCTTCCAGGCCGTATGCCACAAAGACGTATGCAACGCTTGCGCCAGACGCTCCAGCGCTGCCACAATCTTGGCGTCTAAGTTCTGCTCGCCTTCAGCTTCAGCCGCAGAAATACGGTTGTTCAAGCCTGGTGGGTTGGCTTAGAAATCGCCTTCCCTGGCATAGGGTTGGCTCCAGAGAATCACCTGCAAGGTTACCGCTTTAAACCACGCGTGATACATTTTATCCACTTCTTGCGGCGAATGGCCCTTTTTAGCCAGGAAGTCACGGATGGTAACTGTGATCGGCACGATGAAGGCGATGAGATACCGTAGGGGAACAATGTCCGTGGCAGCGGCTACGTGGTCGGTTTGGTTCTTCTTGGTGCGATGGTGCCTCAGGCCGATCTCATGCTGGTAATTCAGCCAGTCCTGGTCGTGCGGGCGGTTACAGGTATCGAGAATCCACTGCCCGAAGCGACGTCGCACGGCCGCCAGATACTCGCCGATCGGTTGCCCGTTCTTGTCGAGAAAGTACTTCACCAGATGCGGTTGAGAACCGACAAAACCATACCACAGGTCGAGGATCTGCTCGACCTGATCGGCGAGCACCTGTCCAGCCAGGCGTAAATAGCGAACATCCTCGTCGGTGAAAAGCAGTGCCTTTTTGATGTCTTCCAGCTCCGCCAGTGTGAGCGGCGAGCGAGCTACCGTCGGTTGGCCGTAGGTGTAGCCGGGGATACTGGTCGTGGTACTCATGTATGGTCCTCCTCAGGCGACCTCGTTCTATTAGGACTCCTACGCTGTTATATAGGAATCCTATACATCTGCATTCTATGCTTATCCAGCACGCTGTCAAGTGCAGTTGAGAAAATGGAGACGGTTTGCGAACCGCCCGCGGAGGTGATAGCAAGCTGGGATGCTTTCCATGGCGCCGATTGGCGGGATCCTGATTTCTCCAGCCGACTGTTGCCGCGACGATTGCCACACAGCCGAACCAATTGCGCTGGTGCGTTACAGCACGTTGCCGGTATCTGTACCTCAGACGGAATAGCGTGCCGGCTACTTAAATCCGGTGTGTGGATAGGCTGGCCTGCCTTTTGCACCCGACAAGCAGCTAATTGGGCGACTTTGGTTTTGTCGCTCACCGTTACGTTGACCTTCGCAGTTGGTACCTGGCGTCCACCAGTTAGTGCGAGCGATCGCCGCTTACTCATGTACACTGGCCTGCGTGTTCGGCACAGGGTGGTATTGCCAGCCGTCTGGCTTGCTGGGATATAATTAAGCCGCTGATAAACGAGCCTGGCTTGCGAGAATGCAACGCTTCGGCCCGGGAAACTGCGTGGCGGAAAACATCTGCCAGCGGTGAAGAAGAACACGCCCCCTTAGCTCAACTGGTAGAGCAACTGACTCTTAATCAGTGGGTTGCAGGTTCGAGTCCTGCAGGGGGCACTTGGTAATGCCCAAGCGAAGAAGCTAGCGGTTGTCCTCGGTCTCTGTCCCAAAGCAGCAAAGGCACTGCTCGAAGCGCAGCAATCGGTAATTGGCAGCCATAGCACGGTTCGCATTCTATCCCCCGACGAGGATGTTGGTGACAAATAACCGCAACAGGCGATTCCCGGCGACGGCACGGTCGGCATCGCCCGTATTGGGCGGGGAGTGATCCTGCAGATTGTAAAGGGCCGAAGTTGCAATTGTGGTTCCGAGGCCATGCAGGCCGTGTTTCGATATGACTGACAGCGAGCATGACGAGCAAGGGGGAGTCACGCATGCGAATTGGCGAACTGGCGAAACGATGCGGCGTGAGTGTGCAGACGCTTCGCTTTTACGAGCGGAAAGGCCTCTTACCCGAGCCACCGCGGCGGCTGTCCGGCTATCGCGACTATCCGCCAGAGGCGGAGAAGCTGGTGCGGTTCATTCGGACGGCCAAGACGTTTGGCTTCTCGCTGCACGAAATCAGAGAACTGTTGGGGCTGCAACGGCGAAGTTGGGCCACGTGTGCGGATATATGTGCCTTTGTTGCACGGAAGCTCGAGCAAATCGAAGCCAGGATTCACGAGCTGCAAGAGAGCCGTCGTATGCTGTCACAACTTCTTGAGCACTGCCCCGGCCGTGGGCCGCTGGCGGATTGTACGATTTTGCGAACACTGGCCCCAGACGACAGCACTTCGGCTGGCAGAGCATAAGGCCGCCACCTGGCAGAAAGGCTTATAACCTTTGCCGTCTTCCAGGTGCACGCTGAGTTTGGTTTGTCGCTGATTTTCCGCAACCACCGTTGAACCCGATACCAAGGTAGAGAGTCATAATACAGATGACGGCGTGCACGCCTGCGTAAAAGCTCGGCCCGTGAATCTGCTCACCGAGTCGGGATGCTGCTCCCAACCGAATGGGACGCTGCTCTCCACCACAGTAAGGAGGTGTAACAATGTCCCGAAGAAATTGGCTGTGGTACGTGCTGAGCGGTAGCGTTCTGGTGCTGACCGCAGCACTGGGTTATGCTGGCTGGCGGCAGATGGAATTGGGCACAGCGCGACAGGGCTATATTTGCCCGCTTACGGGAGAAACCTTGCCCTGCCCGCAATGCTGTCCCCTTGCGGAACAGTACGTTTGCCCGCTGACCGGCGAGGCGCTGCCGTGCCCGCAATGTTGTCCGCTGCAGGCCTCGAAGTAATTGCCTGGATGGCGTACCGGCCTTAGATAGGTAGCTGTGCCTGGGGCCTGCGCCCCTCACCGCTGCAGGCCCCGCACTCTTCGCGTGAACGCTTACGCAGACCGAGGGATAGCGAAACTTCGGTGGGTTAGTTATTCGACGAGAACGCTGCCGGGTTCGCCTTCCTTGCCGGCAATGGTGATGCGGCGAGGAAGGAAGCGGGAAACGACTTCGGCGTTGGTGATGAGGTGGGAAGTGATGGTGCTGACCGGAAAAGAGGAACGACCTGCCGCCAGGGCCAAGGGCAGGAGCAACTGGTCGGCACTGTGGGGGTCAACAGCCTGCGGGCCATGTTCAGCGTGATGCAGTAACTCATCCACAGCATCGTCGGCGACACGTTCGGCTGGTTTGCCACGTTCGCCCAAAGCTGCGAACAGTGTAGGGACGGGTCCCAGTTGCCAGACGAGTGCCAGCACGGTGCCCGGCCCATCTTCCCAGGACTGGATTTCGATTTCGGCATCCAAGCCGGCCTGACGCAAGCGTTTTTCCGCACGGTGGGCTTGGCGCTCAGCAATACTGAGTGGAAGTCCGGCGACAGCACTGAATCCAGTGACGGCGAGTTGACGGCCCCAGCGTGGAATGGGTGGATGTGCGGCCTGGTCAGCTACCAGTACCAGCGGCTGCACGGCTGAGCTTGGGCTGATCTGCGCTTCGACCACGCCACCTCCTCGCGGATAGAAACCAGGCCGACGCATCTTCAGCCGCACTCGCAATCCCAGCTTTTCCAGCCAAGTCCGCCACGTTGTCTCCAGGAAGTGGAAGCAGGGACTTTTCGGGACATGCGTGCCACCGCTGATCACCACTTCGCTGGGTTCGTTGGCCGCCAGGGCGAGGGGATAATAGACGGTTTGCAGAACCAGGCTGGTAGCGCCCGCCGTACCGATGCTGAAATGGTATTGCCCTGGTTGCACCCGACCGGGAATGAACGTCAACTCGCCGCTGCCGAGGGTGTCGCCGTGGACTTCTGCCTGACTGATTTGAGCGGCGGCACGCACGCAGCTGAGATGCTGCGGTTGTAAACCGGGCTTGGGCCGATTCGCACGTATCCGCACTAATCGAAATGCCTTGCCTGTCAACAATGCCAGCGTCAGGCTGGTGCGCAGAATCTGCCCACCACCTTCCCCGAAAGAGCCATCCAGTTCGAGCAAATGTGTCATGGTCGCCAGGGATGCCAGATGCAGGAACTCAGGCAGTGGACAAATGCCGATTAATCCGAGGCCGTGTCGTGGCGAAACTACTTTGTTGTGCGAATGCGTAATGCCTTGAATCGGCGGACGCAATCGGTAATCGCGGTTTCCGCCGGTAAGCGCTCAATGCTGGAAGCGCCGAAGAAACCGACCACGCCTTCGGTATGGTCGAGGATGTACTGGGCATCTTCGGGTTCGGAAATCGGTCCGCCATGACAGAGCACCAGGATGTCCGGATTAACTTTCTTGGCGGCATCGTGCATGGCCTGTACTCGGCGGGCGGCTTCTTCGAGCGTCATGGCGGTTTTGGCGCCGATCATCCCTTTGGTGGTCAGACCCATGTGCGGGATAATTACGTCGGCACCGGCGCGGGCCATGTCGCGGGCTTCGTCTTCGTTAAACACATACGGGCAGGTGAGCAGCCCCAGTTCGTGCGCTTGCCGGATCATGTCCACTTCCAGACCGAAACCCATGCCGGTTTCTTCCAGGTTTTGCCGGAACAAACTGTCGCGGTCAATCAGGCCGACGGTGGGGAAGTTTTGCACGCCGCTGAATCCGATCTCCATCAGTTCGCGGAGGAAAAGCGGCATAATGCGAAAAGGATCGGTGCCGCACACCCCGGCCAGGACCGGCGTGTTTTTGACGATGGGCAACACCTCGCGGGCCATTTCCACAACAATTTGATTGGCGTCGCCGTAGGGCATCATGCCTGCCAGACTGCCGCGGCCGGCCATGCGGTAGCGACCGGAGTTGTAGATGATGATCAGGTCAATGCCGCCGGCTTCCGCACATTTGGCGCTGAGACCGATACCGGCACCACCGCCGATGATCGGTTTGCCGGCTCGTATTTGCGAACGCAGACGTTCCAGACATTGTTCACGGGTGAATCGTGGCATCGGTGCATCTCCCGTTGTATGTGGCCCGGTATTGCGGAAACCAGGAGCATCAGCGGGCCGCATAAGTTCAGTGTGAGCAGGCGATCGCAAGTGGCAGATAGAAAGCAACGGAGCTTCGCTCATTCGGCTGCCATTCCCAATCAGCAGCCCGGCATGGATCATCTCCAGGCATCAGCATGCACTGCCGACATTTCCTGGCGTCAGGCTAGTTCCAGCGCGACGGAGCTATTCATGCTCGCCATGACTGGCCACGTTATTGATAGAGTTTACGCAGCTAAGCAGCATCGCACAGCCGGGAGTGTGCTCCGTCGGTCCACGTGCTTGCTAGCCGGCTTTAGGAACTATCGTGATCGCTCCGCGTGCGGCACTGGAAACGAGGGCGGCATATTTAGCGAAGACACCGTGGGTATAGCGTGGAGTTGGAGGCTTCCAGGAAGCCCGGCGAGACTGCAACTCCGCCGCTGAAATTTCCAGATTGAGCTGCCGTCGGGGAATGTCGAAAACGATCATGTCGCCATCACGCACCAGGGCAATGGGCCCGCCGACTGCTGCTTCCGGTGCAACATGACCGGCCATCAAACCATGGGTGGCGCCACTGAAGCGACCGTCGGTGAGCAGGGCGACGCTTTCGCCCAATCCAGCGCCTACGATGGCACTGGTTACGCCCAGCATTTCGCGCATCCCCGGTCCCCCTTTCGGCCCTTCGTAGCGGATCACCACCACATCACCGGGACGGATTTCTCCAGCGGTAACCGCACGCATGGCGTCTTCCTCACGGTCGAAGACGCGGGCCGGACCACGGTGATACGTTCGCTCATGGCCAGCAATTTTGAGTACCGCTCCTTCCGGGGCCAGATTCCCTTTGAGGATCACCAGCCCACCGTTTGGTTTCAAAGGCCGATCGCAGGTTGTAACCACATCCTGTCCGGGGGTTTCGACGGCCAGCGCAGCTTCTTCCGCGAGGGTCTTGCCGGAAGGCGTCATTTGCCGGCCGTCCAGTTTGCCATGCTCCAGCAGATGTTTTGCCACCAACCGTGTACCCCCAGCGCGATCGAGGTCGGCAGCGACGTATCTTCCCCAAGGCTTGAGATCGGCGATAATTGGCGTGCGACTGCTCACGGTGTCGAAATCGTCAATGGTCAGCTCAACACCGGCCTCGTGGGCAATGGCCAGCAGATGGAGCACCGCATTGGTGGAACCACCAGTGGCGGCTACGCCGGCGATGGCGTTTTCAAACGAGCCACGGGTCAGGTAATCCCGCGGTTTCTGGCCTCGCCGCAGCATTTCCATGACCAGTCGGCCACATTCGTAGGCGACCTGTTTTTTCCGCGGATCGAGGGCAGGGGGACTGGCGCTGCCCATTGGCGACAGTCCGAGAAACTCCAGGGCCAGTGCCATCGTGTTGGCAGTGAACTGTCCGCCGCAGGCTCCTGCTCCTGGACAGGCACAGTTTTCAATTTCGCGGAATTCCTGCTCGCTAAGTTTGCCACGGGCGAAAGCACCCACCGCTTCAAACACATCTTGAATGGTCAGAGAGCGATCCCGCCAGCGTCCTGGTGCAATCGAGCCCCCGTACAGAACAAAGCCGGGCACATCGCAGCGCAACAATCCCATCGCCCCGCCCGGAATGGTTTTGTCGCAGGCCACTAAACACACCAGGGCATCGAAGAAATGTCCACGCCCCACCAGTTCGATGGAATCGGCAATGACCTCGCGGCTGATGAGACTGGCTTTCATCCCTTCTGTGCCCATGGTCACACCGTCGCTGATGGCGATGGTGTTGAACTCCATAGGGGTCCCGCCGGCAGCACGGATTCCTTCTTTCAATGCCTGCGCTAAATCGCGTAGATGATAATTACACGGCATCGTTTCCACCCAGGTATTGGCAATGCCAACCAGCGGACGCGACAGGTCTTCGTCTGTAAAGCCGATGGCTTTCAGCATCGCCCGTGCGGGTGCCCGCTCGGGGCCATCCAGAAGGATGCGGCTACGGTGACGGGGGTCAAAATCAGCCATGGTTCGACTCCAGTTGACGGAAATTCCTGGTTTCCGAATGCACGTCGGTCGGGTTGTTTCCGCCGCGTGGCACCGATGGACCAGAATATTCCGGTGGACGCGGAATTTATCAGTTGCCTGATTCCTGCGAAGTTATGCCGGTTCCTTCGTCTGCTGATTACGAGACCGGCAAGGATGGGGGCCATTTTATGCCTGATCCGCATCACCAGCGAGTCGTGAGCTAAATTTCAAAGGGAGAAAAGCCATGCTCTTCGGAAAAAGCAACGTTTCTGCCTTCGCGACAAACCGTCCGGAATCCTGGAAGCTGGAGCTGAGCCGACTGGAAGACCTGCCCATGTTTCCCACCTGGGCGGTGGAAGCGCTGGAAGTTGCCAATCAGCCGGATGCGTCGCTACGGGACCTGGCCCGCGTGATTCAGCGCGACATCGTCTTGACAGCGGGGATTTTGAAACTCGCCAACAGCTCCTTATACTGCACAGGCCGCGAAGCTACCACCGTCGAACAGGCGGTAGTTCGCCTGGGAATTGTTCGCTGTCGTCATGCCATTCTCACGGTGGGTATGCGTAGCATCTGGCGTGAAGGGACGCGCCGACTCCAGCCTCGCTGGGCCCAGTTCCTCTGGTATCATTCCCTGTTAGTAGCCCATATCGCCGAGCGATTGAGTTATCGCTTGCGGTTGCCGTTTCAGGGTGAAGAGGTGCCGGCCGGACTGGCTCACGATCTCGGTCGTATGGTGCTGGCTTTCGAGCATTGCCCAGCACCGCTGGCACGTTGTGACGACGCATTTCTGGAGACCTCCACCATTCTCCGTTTGGAACGCGAACAACTCGGCACCGAACATGGTGCCATCGGTGCATGGTTTTTGCAAATGAACCGGCTGCCGGCCTTCCTGGCCGACGTCGCGGAATATCACCATCGCCCCGAGCGGGCCACGCAGCACCGGGAGTTAGTGCAGTTGATCAGCGTCGCAGAAGACCTGGGCAACTACTGCTACGCCGCCAGCCACGGCACTTTTTACGAGCCTGGTTCACAGACTCGGGAATGGTTGCGGCGTTATTTCGGCGAAGATACAGGCGAGATCGGAGAAATCATGCCAGGAAGCGATCGGTGCGGCATGCCCTCCTCCAGCCAGATGCTACAGCAAATCCTGCTCGAAGCTACGCAGCAAACCCAGCAGATGTTCGGCTCCTGAAGGAACAGCACGAAGCGAGAAAAAGCAAGCCGGTATTATACGCTTTTCTCTGCTAACCGGACGCGACGCCGTTGAAAATACACATGCTGTCATTCACAACCCGAAGGAATCGGACAGCGTTTGAGTAAGGGTAACCGGATGCGCCTTCCCGCTTTAACAATCGCGGCTCCGTTATTGCAGGCGTGTATCCCAGTTCTCCCGGCCGGCTAACGCCTGCCGCTTTTGTGTGCACATCCTCGTGCGTATGCGCAAATTCGCACCGACGGTATAGCCCAGGCTCGTCGGCCGAACGATGGGCACAAGGCAATTTTCCGAATCGAGGACAAAGCAGAGTCCGACGGTTATTCAAGCGAAGGGCCGAGCATTTTTTCCGGCCGAACAATGCGGTCGAATTCCTCGGCACTGAGCAGACCCAGTTCCACACACACCTGCTTGAGGGTCTTGTTCTCAGCAAAAGCCTTCTTGGCCACACGGGCGGCGTTGTCGTAACCAATCCGCGGACTCAGTGCCGTTACCAGCATGAGCGAGCGTTCGACATAGCTTTGCAACTGGGCCACATTGGGGCGGATGCCGACTACGCAATGCTCGGTGAAACTGCGGCACGCATCCGCTAACAGTCGCAGCGACTGGAGCACGTTATAGATAATCACCGGCTTGAAAACATTGAGCTCGAAATTGCCCTGCGAGTCGGCAAAAGTCACCGTGGCATGATTGCCGAACACCTGCACACAGACCATTGTCATCGCTTCACACTGTGTAGGATTGACTTTGCCGGGCATGATGGAGGAACCCGGCTCATTTTCGGGCAAGAACAGTTCCGCCAGACCACAGCGTGGCCCCGAACCCATCCAGCGAATGTCGTTGGCAATTTTCATCAGAGCCGCCGCCAGTGTGGCACAGGCACCACTGAGTGCCACCAGCGGTTCGTGACTGGCCAGCGCGGCGAATTTGTTGGCAGCGGAGACAAACGGATACCCGGTTAGTCGTGCGATCTCCCGTGCCACACGCTCGGCAAATTCCGGGTGCGTGTTCAATCCCGTGCCGACGGCGGTACCGCCTAATGCCAGCCGATACAGAAACGGCAGAGTTTTTTCCACGGCTTCCAGGGCGTCATCGAGTTGAGCGACGTAACCGGAAAGTTCCTGGCCGAGAGTTAACGGCACCGCGTCCATGAGGTGAGTGCGGCCGATTTTGATGAGACCGGCGAACTCCTCAGCCTTAGCGGCCAGGGCTTCCCGTAGCTGTCGCACGGCTGGCTGCAAACGTTTGCGCACTTCTTCCACAGCCGCGATGTGCATCGCCGTCGGGAAAGTATCGTTCGAGGATTGCGACATGTTGACGTGGTCGTTGGGGTGAATCGGTTTCTTGCTGCCAAGCTGGCCTCCCGCCAGTTCAATGGCGCGGTTGGCGATCACCTCGTTGACGTTCATGTTGGTCTGCGTACCGCTGCCGGTTTGCCAGACACGCACCGGAAAATGGTCGTCCAGCTTGCCCGCGATGACTTCGTCGGCGGCCTGGATAATCAACCGCGCTTTGTCTTCCGGCAACAAGCCCAGGTCGCGGTTGACGATCGCTGACGCTTTTTTGATGATCCCGAATGCCCAGATCACGGCCCGGGGCATCCGTTCCTCGCCGATGGCGAAATGGATGAGCGAGCGTTGCGTCTGGGCTCCCCAATAGCGATCGGCGGGCACTTCGATCGGCCCCATAGTGTCAGTTTCGGTGCGTGTTGCGGTTTTGCCAGCGGTGGTGCTCATGGTGGGTCTCCTGGAAGCCTTGTATTCTGGTGCCATCGAGCACAATAGCGCGTAGCCGGAAGCTATCTGCTGTCGCCCGGCCAAAGAAGCCGCGGTCAGCATTGTCTTCCTGCCACGTTCTCTATGATATGCAACAATTGCTCCGGGCTGGCCGGAGCTTGGAATTTCCGTAAACGCCTGCCCCTTGGCTCAACGGACTGACCATGCTATCCGAATCGCTTTCTCTTGTAGCGGCTGCTCGCGCTTTACGAGCGGGTACGCTCACTTCCGAAGAACTCACCCGTGCTTGTCTGGAGCGTATCCGCCAGGAGGATGGCCAGCTGCAGGCATGGGTGCTGGTAGATGAACAATCGGCCCTGGAACAGGCGCGACGTTGCGACCAGGAACGGCGTAGCGGTTATGATCGCGGCTGGTTGCATGGCATTCCGGTAGGAGTGAAGGACATCATAGACGTGGCTGGCTGGCCGACACGTTGTGGCGTACCTTCGCCCGATGCGTTACCGGCCCACGAGGACGCTTTCGTAGTGCGACGCCTACGTCAGGCCGGTGCGGTCATCCTGGGCAAAACCGTTACCACGCCGTACGCGGCGTTCGATCCGCCGCCCACCCGCCATCCCTGGTTGCCGGACCGCACACCCGGAGGTTCATCGAGCGGTTCCGCGGTAGCGGTTGCGCGAGGCATGTGTCTGGCGGCGTTGGCGACACAGACCGGAGGTTCCATTACCCGCCCGGCCGCTTATTGCGGTGTGGCCGGCCTGAAACCTACTTATGGTCGGATCAGCCTGCACGGTGTTCTGCCGTTTGCCCCTTCTCTGGATCACGTCGGAGCCATCGCTTGCAAGGTAGCCGACTTGGCAGTTGTGTTTTCGTCTTTAGCAGGTTTTGACCCGAATGACCCGCAGAGTGTCAATTTGCCTGTGCCAGCGTGTGAGGTGTTACTGCAACAGTTCGAGCATCCGCCACGGTTGGGCCTGATCTCAGGACCGTGGGAAGAACGCGTGGCGTCGGTGTGGCACGAACATTTCGCCTGGCGTATGGCTGCCTGGCGTAATCGGGGCGCTTCGTTTCAGCAAGTGCAACCGCCCGACGGCTGGCAGGAAGTATTGCGCTGGCATCGTGTGATTATGGCAGTGGAGGCTGCCACTTTCCACGAAAAAACCTATCGGCATCATCCCGACCGTTATCCTCCGAAAATCGCCAGCTTGATCGAAGAAGGTGTACGTACGGCCGCCGTCGAATATGTCCGTGCTCGCCGCGAACAGGAGCGTTTTCGCCGGGAAATGGTTGCCCGTTTTGCTGAAGTGGACGCGCTCATAACACCCGCTGCCCCGGGACCACCGCCTGGCGCGGAAACGACCGGCGATCCATGCTGCAACGCCCCCTGGTCTCTGCTCGGCTATCCGACGATCAGTTTCCCGATTGCTTACACGGCCGCCAAAGAACCGCTGGCGGTGCAGTTAGTGGGCCGACCCTTCGCGGAATCGGCACTGTTTGCTGCCGCCCTGTGGTGCGAGGCTGTCGGATAGCGAGATCTCCGTGGGTGCCTTCATTGCTATCCCTGATTGGCCGGACATGCAGCAGAATTGCCACAACTGCTCAGGCCAGCGCGGCAACAGTGCCCTGTAGAATCGTCAAACAACGCCATCCATGTGAGGGACTCGGCCCGTTTCCGGATAACTGCAACGACTCTGGAGACCGGCGTACTTTGCCTTTATTGGCTCGGTTAGTTGGAAACCTCGCGTTGTTCCTGAGCACTCGGAAGTTCCTGACCCACATGGGAGAGGAACGATTCCACCTTTTGAAGCCAGCCACGCAGGGCATTTTCCAGCAATTTGCATTCTCCTAACAGTTGCCGATACCAGTCCTCTTTGAGATCGGGAAATTCCGGAAGACTGCAGTTCGGTTCAGCTAAGTTGGCGTGTTGGGCGCAATGTTCGAGGAATGCGGACTCCCGCTGTTCTAACGCCGCCAGATCCGCTTGCATCACTCTTTCCACTTCGGCTACTAAAGCGTCTGCCGCCTGGCTAATCGAGTCGGACATAGCAGCCACTCAACCTTCTGTTTTCGAGTTTGATAACCAGACTAGGTCGGGATGTCCAGCTCAGCATGCCCATCGTTCAGGGTTGGCGCTGGGGGATGGGCCGGGAGTCATTTGGTCGCAATTTCTGGAATAATTCGAGCCAGGAAAGAGTTATCCGGTCTGCCAGCGATGTGGACTGGCGACATTCTTCGGGGGTTTTACCCCAGTAAAAACCAAGCCAGCCAGAGGCGTACTTGCGCGAACCCAAAATGAATCTTTCCAGCTCCGCCGCCGAGCAGTGGAGCGGAAAAGTTTCCTCGATGACCAGTGGTTTACCGAGGGCGTATTCTTCCAGCCGTTGGACAGCCGCTTCGATTTCACCGCTCTTTGGGTAAATGTGCAAGCTCAAAAAATCCAGATAGCGAGCCAGGATTTTCGGGTCGAAACCGGAATGGAATTTGCGGCGTTCTATGTTGCCGTCGAGCAAACCGACGGTGATCAGCGTTCGCGCATCGTAGCGTCGAATCGCTGACACCAGCGTTCGCAGCCATTGCTCGCCAATTTCTTCTCGTGCTCGGCCAGCAGGATCAAGTGTGAGGAACTGAACAAAACACTTTCCGCCGAACTCAGGCCCTAACCATTCTCCCGGTAACCTTCTTGAACCCGGAATGACGGGTTCGTTCATCAGATCGTAACACCAGACCGCGGGATGACCGGCGCAGGTCTGGGCGACCGCTTCCCAGAAACGCACGTGGATAGCCCAGCGCTGCGCTTCGGGTAGCGCATCATACCAGGCTGGTGTATCCCGGCGATGATAACAGCCCAGGCCTGTCAGATCGAGATACAATCCGGTCTCGGCTGCCAGATCCAGCAGGCGTCGCAAGGTACCGAGCGCTTGCGGGCAGGGCCGATCCGGAACCGGTAAGAATCGCCCCACTTGCAGATGAATCCGCACTACACAGGCACCGAGTTGTTTCATTTCACGAAAGTCGGCGACTACTTTGTCCCATTCGCTGTTCCAGTAGTCCTCGATCAGCCGGCCGGTCTCGTCGTGATCGTAATTGAATCCCCAGGGAATAAACCGATCTCCGGAGTCAGCGAAACGGAATCCCCGGCCATCAGGCGTCAGCTCAATGCGCTGCATTGGCTGCAGTACGTGAAAGCGACTGCTTTCGCTGCGGACTTCGCACTTCATCTGCGAAAGACAAAGCAATCCGGACAGGCTCATTGCAACAATGACCGCGAACGTATTGCTAGCGGTTAACTCTCTCTCGAATAGGCCGGGCTTTTTCGGTGCGTGTGCCATTGTCCTCCTCCCTGGCCATTTGCGAAGCTGATGCCGCGCTGGTCATCGGTAGCGCTGTACGTATATCCTGCGCCGCTTTTGGCATTTTCAACGTCAGCCCTACGGGGTGGCTCTGGTTCTTTATAATCCTTCCCCCGGAGCTTGTCAACTTCTTCGTTCAGTTCGCGGATGCGTGGCTCTGGTTCTTTATAATCCTTCCCCCTCCGCCTCAAACAGACTCTACGGATTGTCGCCACAACTCGCCAAACCACGCCGGTGGCCATCTTTCCTTTCGCCTTTCAGCTGCGACAATGGAGATACGATCGTCCGGCGGAGCCGGCAATGCACCAATAGGATGTGACCATGTACCTGATTTTCGCGCTGCACAATCACCAACCGGTCGGCAATTTCGGCTTCGTCTTCGAACAGGCCTACCGCGACGGCTATGAGCCATTCCTGGATTTGGTCGAGAATTTTCCTGACCTGCAATTTTCGTTGCATCTCAGCGGATCGCTTTTGGAATGGCTGCAGGCCGAGCGGCCGCAGTACGTGCAACGGTTGCGGAACTTAATCAGCCGCGGTCAGGTGGAGTTACTCGGAGGCGCTTATTACGAACCGATCCTTGCTATGTTGCCGCGGCGAGACCGACTCGGACAGGTGGCCCGTTATCGCGAGCATTTGCAGCAACTCTTCGACACCACCATTCAGGGCGCCTGGCTGGCGGAGCGTGTCTGGGAGCAGGAACTGGCATCGGATCTCGCTCAGGCCGGGATCACCTTCACGCTCCTCGACGACTTCCATTTTCGCCAGGCCGGAGTTCCCGAGCAGGATTTATGCGGTTATTTCCTGACGGAAGATCAGGGAAGGTTGCTGCGCATTTTCCCGATCAGCGAACCGTTGCGCTATCTGGTTCCCTGGAAAGAGCCGCAAGAAAGCATCGAATACCTCCGGCAATTGCACGCCCGCAAGCCGAACGCTGTCGCCGTGTGTGCTGATGACGGAGAGAAATTCGGCGTCTGGCCGGAGACGCATGAACATTGTTACCGGCGCGGCTGGCTGCACCGCTGGTTCGAGTTGCTGATGCAAAATCGGGACTGGTTGCAGCTAACCAGTTTTCGACATGTTCTGGAAACGCAACCGCCTGTGGGCCTGGTTTATTTACCGGATTGCAGTTATCGGGAGATGACCGAGTGGGCGTTACCGCCTCAGGCGCAGCGAACCTTATTGGAGTTGAAGCGACAATTCGAGCAGGATCCTCGCTGGCCGCAGCTTCGCACCTTCTTACGCGGTGGATTCTGGCGAAATTTCCTGGCCCGCTATCCTGAAGTCCGGGAAATGTACGGGCGTATGCGTGAGGTGAGCGAACTGGTAGCCCAGGCAGAAGCCCAGGCCCATCCAGAAATCGAACAGGCGCGGTTAGACCTATATCGCGGTCAGGTTAATTGTCCCTACTGGCACGGAGCATTCGGGGGACTCTATTTGCCCCATTTGCGCCAGGCGGTTTATCACCACCTGATACGAGCCGAGACCCGACTCCGCACTTCAACCGAAGCAGAAGTCCGCACAGGTGACTGGAATTGCGACGGCCAGCAGGAGCTAAGTCTCATAAACCAGTATATGCGTCTTTATATCGCTCCAGAGCAGGGCGGCAGCATTTACGAATGGGACATTTATCCTCTTTGCCATAACTTATTAGCAACCCTGAATCGCCGGCCGGAAAGTTACCACTGGACTATCCTGGAAGCTGCTGGCGTGTCCCAGACCGGCTCGTTGGGTGCTTTGCATGAGCAAATCAAGTTCAAACACCCGGAATTGCATAAGCTCCTTTATTACGATCGCTATCACCGCAAGAGTCTCCTGGAACATATTTACCCAGCAGAAACTACGCTGCAACATCTCATCCGTTTGGAAGAGCGCGATTTAATCCAGGCTGTTCACGGCCGCTGGAGCTGGCAAATTGAGCAGACGAAACAAGTGCTGCGACTTATTCTGCTACATGAGGCTAGTTTGCTCGATAGACCTATACGCCTGATAAAGACCTTGATTGTTCCTCGGCGCCGTCCAGTGCTGGAAGTTCAGTATCGCTGTGAGAATCTTCCCGCGGGCACATATATTTTCGCCTCCGAATGGAATTTCGCAGGTCTGGCCCCGGATGCCGAGGATCGCTACTACTGGGGTAACAACGGCGGAAAACTCGCACGCTTAGGCGAATCCCTGGAGCTGGAGCCAACGACACTTTTCGGACTGGCGGATGATTGGCTCGGCTTACGGATCGCGATACGTTGTGAGCCGGCGGCAGCCTTCTGGGCCTTTCCAATTCAGACGGTAAGTCAGTCCGAAGGTGGATTCGAGCTGGTATATCAAAGCTCAGCGGTCCTTCCGCACTGGCAAATTCAAACTTCCGATGGCGGAGAGTGGTTCGCTTCCATCACTTTTCAGATCTCCGCGCGGGAACATCGCTCTTAGTGCTACGGCGACTTTTGCCGTCGAACCCAGCGCCGTGGACCTTGCTTAGGGATAGCTTTTTGAGCACTAGTTAAGGCCTTTTCCTTGTCTAATGCTTAGGAACCGTCACTGAAATGAGAAACGATTTCTGCCGTGTTTAGATAGAGGATGCCGAGTTGTTCAGCCTCACGGCGAGCATGATCTTGAAAGAGACCAGCTGCCGGGATATCTATGCCAGCGCTGGCGTCATCGGCAATAATCACTTGAAAACCTGCTTTTCGCAAGTCGCGAGCGGTATAGAAAACGCATATATTCTTAGCCAGACCGCACACAACCACGCTTTCGATATTAGTGGAACGCAGTAAGGCAATGAAGGCCGGATGCTGGGCAGTAATCGCATAAGCGTCGCGGTCGCGAAAGAAACCTTTACGCCAAATCGTATGGAACCGTTCGCTACGCAGGCCAGGTAAGAAGTCCGCTCCGCGCGTACCTTGAACGCAATGCGGGGGATAAAGGTTATCGCGCTGTCCGAAAAAACTGCAATGATCAGGCGGATGCCAATCCTGGCTGGCGTCTATCCGCGCCCAGTTCAGCTCAAGCAGGCGATTAATGGCGGGGACAATGGCCAGGCCACCAGGTACCGGTAATTCCTGCGGACACAATTCGCTGAAGCCGCACTGCGCATCTACGACAATCAAGGCACTGGTCTCTAAGTTGCCGAGCCGCATGGTCAGCGTGGGGTCGCTTGGTTTGCTTTCGGAAAATCACCCGCTACCACAATAAAGAGTTTTTCCGGAACTACATATTGCCGCAAGGCCTGGTGGATTTCCCGCGGCTGTAAATTGCGGATTCGGGTTTCCAGGTCTTGATAATATGCCATGGTTCTTCCTTCATAAGCCAGCTCGGCAAGGAGAGAGGCGAGAGTAGCGTCGTTAGTGCGGGCGACACGCTGTTGTTCCAGCCAGCCTTTTTTCGCACGGGCTACCTCTTCTTCAGTAACGCCATCACGGCGAATCTTCTCGATTTCTTCACGGATAAGTTTCTCAACACGATCACGGTTCTGCGGATTATAGATCGCATAAATCAGGAAGCTGGCTCGCTTATCCAGAGCCGAAGCCGCAAATCGGGAGCCGACACCGTAAGATAGACCCTCTTTTTCCCGAATACGATCGCCAAGTCGCGAAGATAAGGTGTTGTTGCCGAGAATATAGTCGCCCAAAACGAGAGCCGGAAATTCCGGGTCAGTGTCACTAAGAGGAAACACCAGACCGGCGACATAAATGGCGTTCGCTTTGTCTGGGGTTACTATCACCTCGCGTCCGGGTTTATACTCGGTGGCTGGACGAGGAATGCGTGCATAAGGTTGGGAGGCTTTCCAATCACTGACCAATGCGGAGAGCAGAGGTTTAGTAGATTCGAGATCGAAGTCGCCGACGATGGCCAATTCACCGGCTTGGCCGCTGAGGAAATTTTCGTAAAGCTGGCGTACTTGATTCACCTGCAAAGCGCGGATGCGGGCAATTTCTTCCTCGATGGTCGGAATATAGCGAACATCATCCGGCGGATAGGCGTTGAGCTCGCGTCGCAATCGGCGTAGTGCCAGGGCTTGCGGGTCTTTGAGCTGCTGTTCTAAACCGGCGATGGATTGCTGCTTGAGAATTTCCAGCTCGGAATCGGCCAGGGCGGGTTCACGCAAAATGCCCTGCAGCAATTCCAGAGCCCGCGGTAAGTGTGTGCGCGTGGTTTGCAAATGGAAGCTGACCTGGCCAACTTCGCTGGAGACGCGCAGACGGGTGCGTGCCTTGTCAAGTTCATCCTGCAACTGCTGGTAGCTTAGTTTACGTGTACCTCGCCGCATCAGGTCGCCAAGAAACTCAGCTGCCGTCGCGTAAGGTTTCAGACTATCGGCAGTGCCGTACCGCAGTGTCAAGGTAAGATTTACTGTCTGACCGCGGGTCTTTTTAGGTAACAAAACTGCCTGAACCCCGCCGAATTGTGTGCGCTGAACACGTTGCTCGATATTCGCCGGACTAACATCAAATACCTCGCCAGCAGTTATAGTGTCGCGGCCTTTATAGTCCTTGACCATCGCCGTAACATCGGGCGTGGGCGGAATAGCCACCCGTTCCGGCTGGGTTGTAGGAATATACATCCCCAGGGTGCGATTGTTGCGACGGAGATATTTCGCGGCTACCTCACGGACATCTTTAGGGGTTACTTTTTCGACACGGTCGCGGTAAAGGAAAAACAACCGCCAGTCTCCTTGCGCTGCCCATTCGCTCAGTTGAATGGCGATTCGCTGGCTATTGGTCCAGGCAAGTTCCCAATCCTTGAGCAGTTGCTGCTTAGCACGTTCCACTTCCTCATCGGTGGGCGGTTTGCTGGTAAACTCTTCCACTTCGCGCAGCAGTATCTCCTTGACTTCTTCTAAGTTCCCGGTCTGCGGCACCTCGACCATGAATTCAATAATCCCCGGTTCGCGGAAGGCATAAGCATTGCCGGATACACTGGCGGCTTTTCTAGTCTCGACAAGTGCCTTATAAAGCCGGCCAGAAGGTGTGGCGCTAAGCACTTGATTGAGCACATCAATAGCAGCGAAATCCGGGTGGGCCCCTGCACAGATGTGATAGACTAAGCCGACAAGCTGGACGTTCCCGACGCGCCTTAACACCACGCAACGCTCTCCATCCTGCGGCGGTTCTTCGGTGTAAGTATCCGGAAGTCGGCGTTGGGGCCGCGGAATTGCTCCGAAGTATTTTTCAATCCACCGCAGCGCCTTTTGCTCGTCGAAATGCCCGGCCACGATCAACAAGGCATTATCCGGCTGGTAGTATTTACGATAGAACTCGCGGAGATTCTCGACCGGCACACGTTCAATATCACTGCGATTGCCAATGGTCGCCTTGCCATAATTGTGCCATTCATAAGCGACGGCAGTCATCCGCTGGCTGAGGATATAATGCGGATTATTCTCGCCCATTTCGAATTCGTTGCGAACTACGGTCATTTCGGAAGCCAAGTCTTCCCGGCGAATTAAGCTGTTAACCAGTCGGTCAGCCTCGAGGCGGATGGCGAATTCCAGGTTGTCATCGGAAGCGGGCAGGGTTTCCCAATAATTGGTGCGATCCACCCAGGTTGTGCCGTTGAAGCGAGCACCACGTTCAGCGAGTGCCTTGGGAATGTTCGGGTGGGTGGGCGTTCCCTTGAAAAGCATGTGCTCCAGCAAATGGGCCATTCCGGTTTCGCCATAACCTTCGTGCCGCGAGCCGACGAAAACGGTAAGATTCACGGTTACCGTGGGCCTGGAGGGATCGGGAAACAGCAGCACTTTCAGGCCATTTTCGAGTTCATATTCGGTGATCCCCTCGACAGTGGTGACCTTTTTTGCTTCCGCCACTAAGGCACGTTGCCCGACAAGAAGCATCAGGGCGGCAAGCAGACCAACCAGCATGTTTCGCGATTGCATGGCGATACTCCGTTAGCACAGTTTGCACTATTTCCCAGCATGTTTTGTATGCCATTGTAGCAATTTCAGCCAACCGATCCCACGATCCAGGCGTTGCTTGGCTCAAACTCACTCGATGGCAAACAAACGCCTTGGCAGATAATCCCGGATTAGCTTGCTCCTTCATAGCAACCTCTTCCACGTATAGTGAGGCACACGAAACGATGCGGACGTCACTGCGCACGGCCGGGAGAAATGTTCCAGTTGCCGGTAACCTTTTATGGAGACCGACGGAACAACGCTAACGTCGTTGCAGACGGATGGGAATGGAAACAACCGTCTGACCAGGCTCCGCGAAATGGACTTTTATCTCCAGGTTGGTTTCGCCAGGCGGTAGATGGTTGGGGTCCACGGTTACCTGTAGCGTGGTGATAGGAAAAGTCCCCTCGGCCCACCGACAGTTGAGGGCTGGATGAGGGGCCTCAGCGTGAGCGATGCGGCAAGCCTGGCCGTTTCGATCGCGGAAGGTGAAGAGCCGACTGACTGGCGTGTTGCCCGTCAGTACGAAATTGCTCTCCGGCGGAGAAACAAGAATCCGTGAGGCCAGCAGTCGCCGCACTCGCACCGGCACAGTAATGCGTGGACATCTGGCATCGTCGGTCAGCAAAACCACCTGCCCGTCCAGTACGGAGCCTTCTATTTCGGGACAAACCTGGAGCCGAATGCGCCACTGGTAAGGAGGCCCGCTGCCGCGAGGTTCTTCGATTACCCTGGCCCGGAGTTGCGGAGCATTGGTTTCGCAGCCGAGAATTCGCAGCGGTTTGGCGCGATGATCGGTGATGAGCAGATCACACTCGCTCGCGCTTGAAAGGCTCAGCTCCAGTTGCGGTGGATGAACAGTAATTTCCCGAACCACGGTGGCCACAGCGGCCAGTCGAGTTTCCCGCATGGTTTCTCCGACACGATAGCGCAGGCATATTTCCCAAACGTTGCGGCCTGGCGGTGCACGAAGCGGATGCAGTGTGAGCCGCAGACGTGCCGGACGATCAGAAGTCGCGCGTCCGGAAAGAATTTCGACCTGCACGCATCCGCAGCTTGCCTGGGCCTGAAGCAACTCCGCTTCCACCGGGCCTACCGAGTGGAGCACGACTTCGCGTTGCGGCGTATCGAGGCTGGAGACCTGCCCAAAATCTACCGTGCTGGTGTCGGGAACCAATTCACCTCGCAAGGCGGACGCAGTCAGCAACCAGCTCGCCAGGCAAATGCCGCAGGCCATAATGAGATACAGCGACCAGAAAATAAGCGTTGACCGCCAGCAAGAGCGAGTCGCATCGGCCATGGCTGGCCCTCGTTTCTCTGCCGCGCTGGTTTGTCTTCAGGGGGGTGGCTGATTTCGCATAACAGGTTCCTCGCCAGGTGCAAGACCATTTGCCCTGGTTCGACTACAATCGCAACGAAAGGGCGAAAATTATTCCGAGCAGCCAGCTTCTTGAGTCCGAACAGGAGATAGCCGTGTACGTCGAAACGACCGGTGGACGCATTTACTGTGAAGTGGAAGGAGAAGGCCAGCCTATTGTGCTCGTACATGGTCTGGGGGCCACCAGCAACGTCTGGTACGGCATTCGCAACGTACTCAAACGACAATTTCGTGTGGTTGTGCTCGACTTGCCTGGTTCAGGCCGATCCGAAAAGCGTCAGCCGCATTACACGTTCCCGTCGTGGTGTAGCCAGCTCCACGAACTGGCCGAGCATCTGCAATTACCTCGCCTGGTGCTGGTTGGGCATTCGATGGGAACAGTGCTGGTGCAGCTTTTCGCCGCAACTTACCCGCAACGCGTTGCCGGCCTGGTGTTGTGCGGGCCGATAATCGAGCTCTCGGAGACCCGCAAAGAGCTTTTCCGCAAACGCATCGAAGCGGTCTTGCGTGAGGGAATGCTGGCGGTTGCCGATGGAGTGGTTACAGGGGCGTTGACGGCGGCCACACGCGAAAGTGCCTCGCCCTTGCCCGGGTTGGTGCGGGAAATGCTGCTGGCAAACGACCCCGTGCATTATGCGGCTCAGTGTCGCGCACTGGTGGAAGGATCGGCTCGCGCTGCACTGCCGCAAATCCGTTGCCCGTTACTTATTCTGGAGGGCGATCAGGACACAGTTACGCCGCTGACCACCTGCCAGGAGATTCTGGCCGTTTTACCGCAGGCACAATTGCGCATCCTGCCTCACACCGGCCACTGGACCATGCTCGAACGACCGGAATTGGTCACCGCTGCCTTGCTGGAATTTCTGCCGAAATGTTTTGCCCCGGCGTAAAATCACTGAGAATGAGTACGGGGAGCTAAAATTCGGCGTCTGGAACAATGGCCGGCGTCCAAATGCAGTCTCTGGAAGACGCACGCGAATGGTTGGAGCGATGTCGCATCCGGCAACCCGTGCGCGCCTGGCAAAACCTTGGCAGCTTGCAACGTAACTTAGGAACTGAGCGATTTCAGGAGTTAATCGAGCCGCTTTTTCGTTTTTTGCCGCGCTGTCCGGACCCGGATATGGCTTTGAATAACCTGGATCGGTTCCTTGCTCAGCCACGTGGTGCTGCCCAGCTGGAAACACTTCTGGATGGCATGGCCAGGCGGTTGGAGACGGTGCTGCAACTTTTTAGCACTAGCCAGTATTTTAGCGACCTGTTGACCAGCCATCCGGAAGACCTGGAAATGCTCTGGGTGCCGTTACGGCGAACCCCCCAGCGCGAGGAACTGCGTGCCCAGTTGCAAGCCGAAGTGGACGCCGCGTTTGAAGATTCAGCGGTCTTACGCGCCTTTCGCCGGTACCGGCAGCGGCAGCTTCTGCGTATCGGCACCAACGACATTATCCGCGATCGGCCACTCGAAGAAATCACCCTCGACATTTCCACGGTGGCAGAAGTCGCCGTCGAAGTCGCCCTGCAAACCGCCCTGCGACACATCCAGCAGCGTTTCGGCGAACCGGTGGATCTCTACGGCAATCCAGGTCGCTGCGTGGTGCTGGCGTTCGGTAAACTCGGCGGCGAGGAACTCAACTATAGCAGCGACATTGACATTATGTTGATTTACAGCGAGGAGGGACAAACCCGTAGCCGTGCTCCGATTACCTTGAGCGAATTTTACAGCCGCGTGGTGACCGAGCTGGTGCGCCTCTTAACCGCCCATCCTCCCGCCTATCGCGTGGATCTGCGTTTGCGACCGGAAGGCCATCATGGACCGTTGGCGCGTTCGCTGGCCAGCACCCTGACTTATTACGATACGCTCGGCCGAACCTGGGAACGTCAGGCCCTTATTAAAATCCGACCCATTGCTGGCGACATGATCCTCGGCCAGCAGTTCCTCCAGAATATAGAACCATTCGTGTACCGCAAATATCTCTCTTTTTCCGAGATCAATGAGATCAAGGCGATTAAGCGCCGCATAGACCGCAAGACAAGCCTGGCCGGTGCCGAAGACCTGGACGTCAAAACCGGCAAAGGCGGTATTCGTGATATTGAGTTTGTCATTCAGTTCCTGCAATTAGCAAACGGGGGCGATTTACCTGCTATTCGGCAACGAAACACTCTCAAGGCCATCGAGGCCCTCGAACAAGCCGGATGTCTCACCGATCAGGAAAGCCGATGCCTGGCAGATAATTATCGCTTCCTTCGTAAGCTGGAGCACCGCTTGCAACTCATGTTTGATTTGCAAACGCATCGTTTACCGCAAAACCAGGATGAATTACACAGGTTAGCCTTGCGTATGGGTTACGACGATGGGCCCGGTGGCCAGGCACTGTTGCATTTTTTACGCGATTATCGTGAAAAGACCGAATTGAATCGCACTGTCCTTAACCATTTGCTACAGGACGCATTTCAAAGTCCGGAAGTTGTTAGTGGCCCTGAAGCGGACTTGATTCTCGATCCCGATCCCGAACCGGAAGTGATACGACAGGTTCTAAGTAGATATCCCTTCCGCGACTGGGAAGCCGCTTATAAGAACTTGCAATTACTGGCGCAGGAACCGGTGCCGTTCATTTCATCCAGGCGTTGCCGCTATTTCCTGGCGCGGATTGCAGCACCTCTGTTGCAGGCGTTATCCGAAGCCCCCGACCCGGACATGGCTCTGGTGAACCTCGAAAAAGTGACCGCTTCCCTCGGTGCCAAAGGCGTGCTCTGGGAATTGTTTAGTTACAATCCTCCCACTTTACGGTTGTATGTCGAGCTCTGCGCCTGGAGCCAGTTTCTCTCGAATATCCTGATCAATAACCCCGGCATGATTGACGAATTATTAGACACACTGGTTCTCAATCAGCCGCGAACCTACGACCAACTGAAAGCAGAATTGGACGATCTCTGCCGTAACGCCGAGGACCCGGAGCTAATCTTGCATAGTTTCCGTGATAAAGAACTGTTGCGGATCGGAGTTTACGATATTCTCGGTAAGGAGCCGGTGCCCGCTACTCTCCAAGCCCTGAGCATCCTGGCAGAAGTCATCCTGAGTAAGGCGGCAGAACTGGCCTGGCATGATCGGATACAGCGTTTCGGTGTGCCCATTGTCCAGGCAGGGCCCCGCGCTGGTCAGATAGCAGCGTTTGTTCTACTTGGTTTAGGCAAGCTGGGTGGACGGGAGATGAGTTATAACAGCGACCTCGATGTGATTCTGGTTTATGAAAGCGATGGCCATACCCGACCTCTAACCGCTGACGACAGAGAAGTGTTATTAGAAAAATCCACACTTGGCCGGGCACTGCCCAGGTCGGCGGATAGGTGTGAACCTACCGATAATTTCCACTTCTTTAGTGAGATGGCACAACGCCTGATTCGCATTCTTGGTCAGCATGGCCCTTATGGAAAGCTATATACGGTGGATATGCGGCTACGCCCGACGGGACGTTCGGGAAGCTTAGTGGTACCGCTGGACGAATTTCGCCGTTACTATGAAAGCGCAGCGGCCCAACTCTGGGAACGGCAAGCGCTGACGCGAGCTCGCGTAGTTTACGGCGACCCGACATTGGCCAGTGAGGTGATGCGCGTGATTCACCAGGCAGTTTATGCCTGGCCCTGGAAACCGGAATATATCGAGGAAATGCGATCCATGCGACGACGTTTGCAGGAAAGTCGGCCCCAGCGCGATTTCAAGCGTGGCTTCGGTGGCATTGTGGATATCGAATTCTACGTGCAACTTTATCAAATCCGCTACGGTCGGCAGTATCCTGCTTTGCAGACCCCGAACGTTCGCCAGTCGCTGTATGCCCTGGAATCTTCGGGGTTGGTTCCGCTGAGTGAGGTGAGTGAACTGCGGGAACATTATGACTTTCTCCGTCGTGTAGAAAGTCGGCTGCGGATCGTACACGACTTATCTCAGGATGAGTTACCTGCCCGTGCGGAGGATATCGAAAAACTTGCTCGCCGGCTCGGTTATGAATCACACGGTGCTGCTTCCGCCGGAGAACAATTCCTTCGTGAAATGGAACAGCGCACGACACGCACCCGCCAGATTTTCAATCTGGCCTTAGACCGCGAAAAGAAGCGCTAATCCGAATGATCGCAGAAATTGTTGCAGGCAGTGTTTCTGGCCCAATACTAATAAATGGCGTTCCCATCGAGTTAAGTTCCAGGTTGACATTTCATGCCATGCTTGACAATCACGCGGCCATCGGCCAAGATAAAATAAGAAAGCTAATCTCGTGCCTATAAGGCGAGGAGAGCCTGATTAGAACGTTGATGCCCACGATGAGCTACTACACTGACGGAGGAAGCGCCATGAAGGATGGGCACATGCACCTCGGGGTAGAGACTTTGGAGGATCGTTGCGTTCCCGCCGGGGTGGTACGCACGAGCTTTGTGCGGGGTTTATTCACCTTAACTGGCGACAATCTCAATAACAGCGTCCGTCTGCAGTTCGGTAGCACTGGCAGAACACTTAGTGTCATTGGCCTCGATAACACGGTTATTGCTGGCCCTAACTTCGGTAATGGTGTCCGCGACATTCGCATTAATATGCAGGGTGGTAACGACCTGGTTCTTATCTGGAACGGTAATATCGCCGGCAGTATCAGTATGGACATGGGTCAGGGTAGCGACCGTGTGATTCTCGGTTACACGACCATCGGCAATAAACTCACGATCACCGACCCTCTTGGTACGACAGAGGTGGCAATCACGGTAACGACTGTTCGAAATTCATCTGCAATACTCACCGGTTCGAGCGACGACAGGATTACAGTGGTGCAGTCGAATTTCCGCGGACCTTTCTTGCTCAACACTGGTAACGGTGTCGATACTGTTACCTTTACGGGTACTAACTTCGACGGTAGCTTTTTGGGATTGTTAGGAGACGGGAATGATACGATTACGCTTTCGAATTGTTTCTTTGGCCAACCCGGCGTTTTGGATGGCGGCAACGGTAACGACACACTATCCATTCCGACCGCTGTTATTGGTACACCGGCGACGATCGGCATACCATGATAGTGATCGGCTGTCCGCTAATCGAAAACAGTAAGGCGCCGGCCTCGTAAGTGAGCAGCAGTGGCAACAGCCTCCTGCGTGGAGAGGCGTTGGTGCACAATCAGGTGAATAGCCTGGGCGATAACAGCAGGATCGTCTTCACCGCAAAAGAGGACATTACGGCCGATAAGGCATCCTCGAATGTTAGGGCCTGCTCCCAGCCCTCGCTCCATATCTAACACAGTTAGCACCGGTTTGCCGGTCGCTTCTCCACCTAATAAAAGCACCGGCAGTGTGGTCGCTTTGGCAACGCGTGCGAAATCCTCGCAATAGGGAATTTTCAGCCAGATCCGGCCAGAATAATAACCCAAAGCGCTGGCGATACCGACAGCTTTTATGATATTGTCCGGGTTCAGGTCAGTTCTGTATCCACTCTCGGTTTTCTGTACGGGCAAGGGTTCGACGAAAGCTGGCAGGCCGAGATCGGCCAGTTCTTCCACAGCGCGGGCAACTCGTTCCAGGGTTTCCAGGGCATAACGATCATTTTTCTCGCCTTGCGGAACCCAGCGCCATAGCAACTTTCCGCCATCTAAATTCATCTCCTTGATTCGTTTGCCGGTCATATAACTGGAAGGCCTATCCATCATTTCGTGTTCTGTTCCGGCTAGGCCGGTTCGATTCATGCTCCCGATTAATACCTTATTATCAAGGAAACTACGGCCAGTACGTTCTCGCACCAGATAATTTAGCAAGGCAACGTCATCTATCACGTCGCTGGTTGCCATGAGCCCGTCAATGTCGCTGGCCAGTAAACAACGCGCAATGCGGCTCAGATAGTCGAGTCGGTGTCCCATGGCGGTAGGATGCTGGCCGACCCGGGTTACTCCCCGTGCTGGATGATCGGCTGCGAGAATTACTAATCTTCCGTCCGGTGCAAGGACGTTACGTCTTTTGCGGTTTTTCAGCTCTTCGAGGATCAATTCAGGTTTTTCCACGCGAAGCCTGGTGATTTCAGCAAAAACTTCTTCGGTCAGAAAATCCCGGGCCCGGAAGGCATAGCCCACAGGCAGGGCACTAACAACCTCCAGGCTATTAGCTGCCTCCTCTAATAATTCGTAGGCCACGCTAACCACGTGATTCGGTATTTCGGTACCTATCGGGCGAACGGCAATGCCGATGGGACCTGTGTAACCGACCTCGCTGAGGATGCGGAGGAATTCGGTCAGTTCTGAAGATTGAACCAGACTTCCTGGAACGCCGAAACGCGGATGAGTGTCACCACGCCGGTGAGGTTCACCGTCTGCTCCAACCGCGTTGGCAACGTGTACCCAGAACAAAAATGGTGCAGCATGGGCGATGGATTGATAATTCTCCTGATTTAACCGTAGCCGACCACTATCGATACTTAGACCTAAATTGTCGTATCCTTCGCCGCGAAGTGTCTCGGTGATAGCGACGGCGCGAGCGATTGGTCCAACTAACTGATGCCGCCACAGTCCTGGTTCGGGTGAGCCACGATCGCATACACTCAAAACGAGCCGCAATTTCCTGGACCGTGCTTCTGCGGCCAGGCAACGCAGGGAGACTATCAAAGCTTGCTCAGCTTGTTGTTCGGTAATGGCGCTTTGAGCATCGTAAGGTTGCCCCGAAGCAGGATTGCGACCGCTGGCAACGAATAGGGTTCCCGCTCCATATTCCACAGCTTCATCCATGAGCCGAAGTATGCGATCTACTGCTCGCTGACGGTGGACCTGACTGAGACTAGATAAGTCTGCCGGATCCACTAAGTTTTCCTCGTTCGTCCATTGCACAGGTTCGCAGTGAAAGGCCACCTGTTTTCCGCTGTTTCGCAGACGGTCGGCCACCTGCTTACGCAGGGTTTTTGACTTCAACGAGGTCACTTCGATACAGGCAAAACGCTTGTCCTGCAGCACCCGATCCAGGTGCCGCAAGAGATAGTCTCCATCAATCAAGCTGCGCGACGCGCCATCAAGATTTCCCGGGCCTGGATATGCCATATAAAAGACTAGTGAGCGGAGGTTTTTGTCGAGCGCCATGGTTGATGTCCCGATGAGCGAAAATTTTGCCGTTGCCAAAATTTCTTTCCCTGACCGGAAGTGGTCACGTCGTGCTGGCTCATAGTAGTGGCTGATCAAATTCCGTCAAGTGGCCTGCACCGTGGATTGTCAAGCCGCTGGCTGTGAACGTGATGTGCACTCTGGCTCAACAATTCGCGGTTTTAGTGGTGTGTGCGAAATCGTACTGCACATGGCGAAACCTTGTCGTTACTGCCTAAAATGTAACAGGTTTAGCATGGCCGTCCAGGATGCCGAAACGCAAGGAATCCAATATGGCACAACGCGTGCGACCTCGAGAAACTGTCTATTTAGTGGACGCTTATTCGCTGATATTTCAGGTATTTCACGCTTTGCCGAGGATGACCAGTCCGCAAGGGATGCCGACCAATGCCATTTTCGGTTTTGGCGGTGATTTGTTGCGCCTGCGGCGAAAGAAACCGGATTACATGATCGTCGTTCTAGATGCCCCCGGCAAAACGTTCCGCGAACAGATCTATGCCGACTATAAGGCTCAGCGTCCGCCCATGCCGGAGGACCTGCAGCAGCAGATGCCCGTGATTCGGGATCTTGTCCACGCGCTAAACCTACCATTATTAGAGGTGCCTGGTTATGAAGCCGATGATGTGCTGGCCACCATTGCCCACCGTGCAGAAGCGGAGGGTAAGGAGGTTTTCATTTGCACCAACGACAAAGATTGCCGACAACTCATCACTGATCATGTTCGCATCTATAATGTGCGAAAGGACCTTATTTATGACCGGGAAGCTTTGCAGCGTGAATGGGGGATCACGCCCGAGCAAGTGGTTGATTTTTTGGCACTAATCGGCGACAGTGTGGATAATGTTCCGGGTGTGCCTGGTGTCGGACCAAAAACGGCAGCTAAGTTATTGCAGCAATTTCGAACCTTAGACAATTTGTTAGCTCATATTCAGGAGGTCAAACCGCCGCGGTTACAGCAAGCTTTGCAGCAACATGCTGAGGAAGTGCGAACAGCCCGTAGTCTGGTACGGCTAAGGCGCGATGTGCCTATTGACTTTCGTTGGGAAGAGTGGCGGCTAGCGAAGCCGCATATAGAACAGTTACGGAAACTTTTTCATGATGCTGGCATCAAGCGTTATGATAGCGAGCTGGAGGCCCTTGCCAGGGAGGATCCGCCTGGGGAGACAGGATTACTTTTCTCACTGGAACCCGAAAAAAGCTGGCAAGCTCGTTACGAACTAGTGGATACGGAAGAAAAATTCCAGGCATTTATGGGAAGATTATCGCAAGCTACTAAATTCGCCCTTGACCTGGAAACGACTGGACTGAATCCAATGCGTGCTGATATTGTCGGTCTGGCATTCTGCTGGCAGGAGGGTGAGGCATATTACCTTCCTCTGCGTGGGCCACTAGGCCAGTCAGTATTGTCTCCCGATGGTGTATGGAAGGATCTCGCCCCGATCTTGCAAAGTTCCGAAGTCGGTAAGGTCAATCAAAATATCAAGTATGACTATGTGGTGTTGAAACGAGCCGGCATTGAATTGGCAGGGATTCAAGGGGACCCGATGATCGCGGATTATCTCCTTGAAGCCGGGCACCGCCGTCATAACCTGGAAGACCTGTCACGCCGTTATTTAGAACACACTCCGATAGCGATAACAGAGCTGATAGGTAAGCGGGGACGTGCCCAGAAAAGCATGGCAGATGTTGATACTCAGCGTGTAGCGGACTACGCTGCAGAAGACGCAGATCTGGCCTGGCGGCTCTGCGCGCTATTGGAACAAAAATTAGCCGAGCAGAATTTGGAGCGGTTGTATCGAGAGGTTGAAATCCCTCTTATTCCAGTGCTGGGAGATATGGAATATGCAGGTGTCGCTGTGGACGTAGGGATGTTGCGGCGACTAAGCCTGGAATATGCTCAACGCATGTCGGAACTGGAGGCAGAAATTTATCGTTTAGCGGGTCGGCGTTTCGCTATAAACTCCCTTGAGCAGCTTCGGCAAGTGTTATTCGATGAACTAAGATTGCCTTCGCTGCGAAAAACAGCCATTACCGGTGAGGAAAGCACCGCTCAGGATGTGCTGGAAGAATTGGCGGCGGCCGGGTATGAATTACCGCGACGTGTACTGGAATACCGGCAGTTGGCCAAGCTGCGAAGCACCTATTTAGACGCCTTGCCACGTTTAGTTAATCCCCAAACCGGTCGGATTCACGCTTCTTTCAACCAGACGGTAACCGCCACAGGGCGACTAAGCTCGAGTAATCCCAATCTCCAGAACATTCCGGTTCGTAGCGAGCTGGGTGAGCAAATCCGGCAAGCATTTATAGCACCTGCTGAAGATTGGTTGCTGTTGACGGCGGATTATTCCCAGATCGAGTTGCGTATATTAGCGCACTATTCCCGGGACGTGAATCTAGCCGAAGCATTCGCTCGAGACCAGGATATTCACGCGAGTGTGGCGGCTCAGGTATTTGGCGTGCCCATTGAACAGGTGACTAAAGAGCAGCGCCGTGTAGCGAAAACGATTAATTTCGGAATTATTTACGGTCTAAGCCCATACGGTCTGGCCCGGCGCCTCGGAATTTCGCAGGAGGAAGCAGGGCAGTTTATAGACGCTTATTTCGGTCGCTATCCGGGAGTGCTGGCGTTTCAGGAACAGGTGCTGGCTGAGTGTCGGGAGAAAGGTTACGTGAGTACGATACTAGGACGTCGGCGTGCTATTAGCGGAGTGCGCGCCGTGTCCAGTTACCGTCAACGCAATGCCCCGGAACGGGAAGCGCTCAACACTGTCATTCAAGGATCAGCTGCAGATTTAATCAAGGTGGCGATGGTGCGACTCTGGCAATGGTTGAAGCAAGGGGGATTCAAGGCGCGACTAATTTTGCAGATTCACGACGAATTGGTGTTAGAGGTTCCTCGCAACGAATTGCCGGAGGTAGCGCGACTGACGCAGGAAGCGATGACCGGCGCTCTAAGCTTAAGTGTGCCGCTCCGTGTTGACCTGGCGGCGGGACCGAATTGGTTGCAAGTGGAGCCGGTTGTAGTGAACTAAGCGACAACCAGGTTGATAAGCTTATTGGGGACAACGATGGTTTTGCGAATCGTTTTGCCAGCGAGCCAATCGCGGACACGGGGATCGGCGAGAGCGGCTTGTTTGACCGCATTTTCATCAGCATCTACGGGTACGGTGATGCGGGTGCGCACTTTCCCATTGATTTGGACAGGCATTTCGATTTCCTCAGCGCGAATTAGCTGGGGGTCGTACTCCGGCCAGGGATGATAGGCAAGCGACTCATTATGCCCCAGCGCCTGCCAGAGTTCCTCACTAATATGCGGAGCGAAAGGTGACAACAGGAGAATAAAAGTTTCAAGAACTCCTCTAGGACGCACCTCTGATCGGCTCAAGTAATTGGTAAATTCCATCATAGCGGCAATAGCTGTGTTGAAACGCATAGCCTCGATATCCTCGGTAACCTTCTTAATAGTGAGGTGTAATCGTCTAAGCGTTTCGCGATCAGGCTCTATGTCCTGGACGGCCGGGCTTAGTTTCATGGAATCAGCTTCTTCGTCAACGACCAGGCGCCAAACGCGGTGTAAGAAACGGTAAACGCCTTCGACACCGCGCATACTCCAGGGCTTAGTCGCTTCCAGAGGCCCCATAAACATTTCATACAGGCGAAGACTATCAGCTCCGTATTCGGCTACCACTTCGTCCGGGTTAATAACGTTGCCGCGGCTTTTAGACATCTTATAAGCGCGAGCATCTATGCGGATGTGCGGGTGCTCTTTGAGGACAAAGAAGTCGCCACGCTTCTCGACCTGGTCTTCGCTAAGGCGTATGCGCTGGTAACGTTCGCCGGTGCGTTTATCCTCGGCAGTTTCTTCCAGGACATATTCAGCGGAAACCCATTCGCCCCGTGAATTCTGAAAAGCTGTGTATTCCAGCTCGCCGAGGATCATTCCCTGATTGACCAGTTTCTGGAACGGTTCGGGGGTGGAGACGTAGCCGCGGTCGTAGAGCACTTTATGCCAGAAGCGTGAGTAAAGCAGATGCAGAACAGCATGCTCGGCACCGCCTACGTATAAGTCCACGGGCATCCAGGCTTTTTCTTTAGCCCGGTCGCAAAAGCTTCGGTCGTTATGCGGGTCTATATAGCGGAGATAATACCAGCAGGAACCAGCCCATTGCGGCATGGTATTAGTTTCGCGTTTGTAACGTTTGCCATTGCGCGTGACGTAAACCCAGTCCTTAGCTTTTTCGAGTGGTGGCTCAGGCTTACCTGTAGGCTTGAAATCTTCCAATTCCGGGAGAGTGACAGGCAATTCGTTGACCGGCACGGGCTCGATGACACCGGTAGGATTACCTTGCTCATCCAACTCAAAAAGGATCGGAAACGGCTCACCCCAATAGCGCTGGCGGCTGAAAAGCCAATCGCGGAGCTTGTAATTGACCTTATGACGTCCCAGACCGCGTTCGCTCAGCCAGGAGGTGATGCGCTGTTTGAATTCCGCGGTGGTCAGCCCGTCGAACTCGCCGCTATGAATAGCCACGCCGTCCTCGACATAGGCACAGGACAGGTGGTCAACAGTGCTATTGGTTTTCTGCAGCCACTCTTGTGGTGGTCGAACCACAGTGCGAATAGGTAGGCCAAACTGTTTGGCGAACTCGAAGTCGCGTTCGTCATGGGCAGGCACGGCCATGATGGCCCCCGTGCCGTAACTGATGAGTACATAGTCAGCAATCCAGATAGGGATGCGTTCGTTATTGACGGGATTGATGGCATAGGCCCCCGTAAACACACCGGTTTTGCGGCGAGCCAGTTCCGTGCGCTCCAGTTCGCTTTTGCGGGCTGCTTCTGCGCAATAGGCTTCGACTGCCGCTCGCTGTTGGGGTGTGGTGATACGCGAGACCAGTGGGTGTTCCGGAGCCAGCACCATGTAGGTAGCGCCGAAAAGCGTGTCTGGACGCGTCGTGTAAATGCGGATAACGTCCGGTTCCGGTCGTTCGGGGAAGCCGTGAACCTGGCGACTGGCCCGCCACTCCTGGTAAGCCTGCTCTGGACGGTCGAGAGGAAAGTCCACCTCGGCACCTTCGCTGCGTCCAATCCAATTGCGTTGCATTTCCTTGATGGGTTCGGGCCAGTCGACTAAATCGAGGTCGCGCAGGAGCCGTTCCGCATAAGCCGTGATTCGCAGCATCCATTGCCGCAGCGGAATGCGAATAACGGGATGACCGCCGCGTTCCGACTTGCCATCCACCACTTCTTCGTTAGCCAGCACCGTGCCGAGAGCCGGACACCAGTTGACGGGCGCGTCGGCCAGATAGGCCAGGCGTTTACTATCGCGGTACTGGCGGACTGCCAACTCGCCCTGTGCTTGCACTTCGGGAGGGATCGGCAACTCGGCTATAGGGCGACCACGCTGTTGTTGCTCGTCGTACCAAGTGTCGAAAAGCACCAGGAAAATCCATTGTGTCCACCGATAGTATGCCGGGTCAGTGGTATCAATTTCGCGGTCCCAATCGTAACTGAACCCGAGCATTTGAATTTGGCGGCGGAAGGTGGCGATGTTCTGTTGCGTGGTGATGCGAGGGTGTGTGCCCGTTTCAATGGCATACTGCTCGGCAGGAAGCCCGAAGGCGTCCCAACCCATCGGGTGTAAAACGCAGTAACCCCGCATCCTCTTGTAACGGGCCACGATGTCGGTTGCCGTGTAACCTTCCGGGTGTCCGACGTGTAAGCCGGCCCCGCTCGGATAGGGAAACATGTCCAGGACGTAAAACTTAGGCTTGTCGGGAAAATCGGGCGTACGAAAGGTCTTGTGCGTCAGCCAGTATTTTTGCCACTTTGGCTCGATCACCTGGGGATTGTACTTGGGCATGATCGCTACCTCACGGCTTCCGTCGAATCACCAGCAAGCTGCCAAACAGTGTGCGTGCGCAGATCGTAGATTATATCCCCGGCACAGGAAGTGAAAGATGGATGAAGACCGGCGGTTGGACTGGCCTGGGATGTGAACATTTGTATAATCGGGCAAGGTGATGGTAATTTTTGCTTCACTTGGCGTCTGGATACACCAGGCGGAACCGGTAAGCTTTTCCCAATGCAAGAAGGATGACGGCGCAACGTATTGTTTGGGAACCTCTTACGGCGAAACGCTAGATTTTCACTGGAATTGTGTGCCTGGCCTGGGAATTGCTGTAAACTTGAGTGGGCCGCAAAACGGATGACCTGCCGGAACCAGCGCAAGTTTTCGTCTAAACGGCGTAATACCTATTCCACCGGGAAAATTCGGTGAGGGAGTGAAACATTTTGACGGCTTGCGTCGTCTATTAATACACGGCATAATAGGTACGCCTTTTGCTTGGGAAATTATCAAAAACAATTTTTGATATCGGGCGTATTAATCTTGCCGGGACTGTCGAATCTGCCGACAATAAACGGTCTTGATGGCAACGATAGAGAAACAAGTCCTGGCAAGAGAAAGGATTAGGAAAGGGGGATGGAATCGGTCCAGGAACCTGCCTTCGCCTCGCCCAGGTCCCCCAAGCGGAACCGCGAAGGTAGGAATAACTGGCCCCAGATAGGCCGCCGATCCCGGCGGCGAAAGGAGCAGCCATGCGGAACGAGTTTCGTAACCAGTTGATGCGGGAACTTTGCGACCAGGTGGTGCGCTATGCACCGGTGGATCGCAAGCTGGAGCAGCTCAGCCGAGCTGAACGCTTGCTCACCGAAGTGGTGCACCAGCGCACTTATCCCTACCAGTACGTTTGCTATCGCATTACCGGTTTTCGTCCGGATACTCATGCCGAGGACATGATTAGCGGTGAAGACCTCGAGCACGATTTGTCGCTATTTATTGCCACGCTGTCGGAACACGTGCCGGCAGTGCCGATTGAGCAAATGCCGGAACCTGTTTTGCATCTGGAACAGGTCAAGAAGCGGCTGCGTGTCTCGGCACGGACGCTCAGCCAGCTGCGCGAACACGGTCTGGTTAGCCGGAAAGTAATCTGCAAGGGTCGGCAGCGGGTGGTAATCCGTCAGTCGGTGTTGGATCACTATCTGGAACAGCACGGCAAGCCGACTGCGGAGGTGCTCAAGCTGGGTCAGTTTGAGCCGCAGGAACGCGAACGGATTTTGCGCTGGGCCCGCTGCATGGCTCGAGTCGCCCCGGACCGAGCAGAAGAGATCTTTCGCCGTCTGGCGCGGCGATTCGGCCGGCGTGTGCAGGCTATCCGTGCGCTGATTCGGGCTCACGATGAGGCTCATCCCGACCAGGCAATCTTCCCGGGTCTGCATGGGCCACTCGACGAACACGCCAAGCGAGCCATTTACACCTCCTACACGCAGGGAATTTCTATTGACCGTCTGGCCAAGGCATACCACCGCACGCGGACGACAATTCAGCGTGTGCTGAACGAACAACGTGCCCGTGCCTTGCTGGCCAAGCCGATTGACTACATTCCCAGCCCTGAATTCGAGGACCCGAAACTCGAGGCGGCAATTCTTGCGCCGATGCCGGGTGCCGAGGAATACGAGGCAGCCCGTGCCAAAATGCAGCGCAATGTGCCTCGGGATCTGCCTCCGGAGCTGGCTTCGCTCTATCAGGTGCCGCTGCTCAAGCCCGAACAGGAACGGCATCTGTTCCGGCAGATGAACTACCTGAAGTTCAAGGCAGCGCGACTTGCTGAGCGGATTGATCCGAGCAAGGCGAAAACGGCCGAGCTGGACGAATTGGAAGATTTGCTGAAGCGTGCTCAGGCCGTCCGTGAACTGCTTATCACGGCTAATATGCGGTTGGTGGCCTCCATCGCCAAGCGCTATGCCGAACGACTCGGCTATCCAGGAGCATTCTTTGAGCTATTCAGCGATGGGAATGTCTCGCTGATTCGAGCGGTGGAGAAATTTGACTACATGCGCGGCAACAAGTTCAGCACCTACGCCACCTGGGCCATCCGCAAGAACTTCACGCGGAGTATCCCGGCTGAACAGGTGCACCACGACCGCTTCATCACCGGCCGCGAGGAAATGTTCGAGACGGCCGAGGATACGCGGAGCGATGAATTCGGCCAGCTGAACCGCGCCAATCGGGCTCGCGAGAACGTCATGAAGCTGCTTGACCGACTCGACGAGCGCGAGCGGCGGATTATCCAGCTGCGAATCGGTCTCGGTGAAACCCGCGGCATGACGCTCGAGGAAGTCGGACGCGAACTCGGCATCACCAAAGAGCGCGTTCGTCAGCTCGAGGCTCGCGGCATGAGTAAGCTCCGGGCCATGCTCGAACAGGAACACATCGAAATCTAATCGCCAAATGGCCGGACGTTTACGCCAAGCACCAGGGGCACGGTTGGCCGTGCCCCTGATTTTTTGTATCGGCGAGTCGGAGTTTCGCTGCGGCACCCCTGCGGTGACGAGAGGTGTATGCGGATAAGACGGTTTACTGCCGGCAGCGGCGTTTACTTCTGGCTCTCGTCCTTGAGGCTCTCGTCCTGTCGTTTGTAAACTCGGACTGCAAACTTGTAAGCGGGGACTTGATCTTCTTGAGTTTGCGCGTTGCCCTGACCGCCGCCAGCCATTCCGCCAAATAGCGCACCTGGAAGGGCCAGCTCAGCGACGACAACCCTGCCATCCCTGGCATCGAAGCAGGCCAGTGGTTGAATGGTGAACACGCCTGAAGTAACCGCACTGGATAGCCGCAAGGACAAATCTGACCATTCTCCCAGGAACTTACCCGCTTTGGCATCCCATAGACGGGGTGATGCTTGGAGGTTGGGAAGTAAATAATCCCAGCTAACGAGCTGCTGAGTGTGCGGGTCGAAGGCGATCATTGGGGCTGTCCGGGATAAATACCAGTAATCCAATCCGACGTAGCTACCTATAGACGCCAGGCGTGGATTATTGGGGGCACCCGGCCCGATACCGATACCGATACCGACATTGTTGCCACCAGGTCCAGGGTCTGCATTGGTTTCGCCGGCAAAAAAGCGCTGGATCCTGGCTCCATCGGCTATCTTGTGCGTCGTGACGTAGCCATCGCTCCAAGAAGCGGCTACCAGCGACCCGTCCGGGTGAATGGCAACTCGTTCGTAGAGGGCCGGCGAAGCAAACGGCCGAACCGCGTCAGCACTTTCCTGAGACCAGAGACGTTTGCCTTGCTCCATATCAAACACGACCAGCGAAGCACGGAACCGCGGGCCATCGAATCCGGCTCCCTGTCCACCACCAACAAACCCCTGTAGCGGTTGATTGCCCGGTGCGCCTGGTTTTCGATTACCTTGATTCTGAACAGCTGGCTGCCAGAGGATGGTTGCCGCCAGGTATTTGCCACTCGCAGAAACAGCCAGGTCGCGCACCTCAAACAATTCTTTTTTGCCGAGAAGGTTCGCCCAGTCCTGTTTTAATTCGCCGGTTGCAGCATCGTAGCTGGCCAGCTGGCGACCCATACCAGCAATAACGAGCTGTTTCCCGTCGGGCGTGAAACGAACCAGGCGAGGTTCGTATTCTTTCTTCAGTTCAATCGTTCGCTGGAGTTTCCAATCGGGCTTTTCACCTGGTTGGGATAGCGAATACAGTTCGAGGCGAGGCACCTGATTGCGTGCACCGATAGCGATGGCGAGATGTTTACCGTCTGGGGAGAATTCCATGTCCCAGATTCGCTCTTCACGGGAGACGACTTTGTAGGGCACGCCCGGTCCAAAGGGCTTGCCCAGACCACCAAACGCCCCGCCACCCGGTCCGCCACCAATACCCGGACCTCCTATCAGACCTGCCCCCTGAAATCCAGCACCTCCGCCGAACGCACCTGCTCCTGGAGCGCCACCAGGTGCAGGTATGGCTTGCGGTAATTCGCGGGGCGGATTCCTGGGTTCCCGGATGGTGATTGGCGTTTCCTTCGCATCTTTGCGGAGTGAATACAGCTGGACGTAGCCGTAGGCGTTACCCACGGCCAAATGCTCCTGATCCGGCGAGAGTGCCAGGGCAATCGGCACTTCCACATTTTCCCAGGCGGCCAACTGACGCCAGCGAATGCCCCCACCGGGTTGAGCTTTCGGCTGGTCGGCTTTGGCTTGCGGTTTGGGTCGCGGCGTGGGTTTCCGAGGCAGCTGTGCCTGAGCCTGTAGCTCCTGCCCATCGGCTGACGGCTGGTCATTTTCCTGGGCTTGCGTGCCACCTTTCGGCGCTTGCCCGGCGAAAATGGGGACATCATGCGGCGACGGTTGTTTCCCTGCGGACAGGACGGACCAGCCCATCAGTCCGGCTCCGAAAAATAGTGCCGTCGCAGCAGCGCAGGTTGTCCAAAAGGCAATGCGTGTCATGGTCATGCTCCTTAGGATTTGCTGTGCCAGGGCATAGCTGGCAGGTACAGCCGATTCCGAGATTCGTCCAGCGAGCATTTGCAGCGCTAGTCGGGACGTATTCGCCACCAGATTGGCCGGCACTTCCGCCACCGCGTGAGGAATGGTGCCAGAGACACCCGCACCCAGATCCCGTCCGTACCGGCGGAGGCGTTGGGCCAGCAATTGCCGACCGCGATGCACTCTGCTGGCCACTGTGCCTTCCGGTAGCTGTAACGCTTTCGCCGCCTCCTGACGGGTCATTTCCTGCAGGTCGCACAGGATGAGCGGTGTGCGATAGTGTTCAGGCAGCTTCGCTAACTCGCGGTAGAGCAACTCCAGCTCGTCCTGGTCGAGCGAACCATTATCCCCGTTGCTTTCGTTGAGCGAATACTGGGTTTCGCAGCGTTTTCGTCGTGCCTGGCTGCGGCGAATCTTCCAGCAGATACGTTGGGCGACACCGTATAGCCAGCTTCCTAGCTCGCGGTTACGGATGGTGCCGAGCTTTTGCGCCAGAACCAGAAAAGTCGCCTGGAAAGCGTCTTCGGCATCCTGCGAATGACGAAGCATACCGCTGCACACCCGCCAGACCAGCCGGGCATACCGCTTCACCAGTAACGCAAACGCGAACTGATCGGCCTGTTCCTGAAACCGGCGGATTAACTCCCGGTCGCTCACACTCTCGCCACCGTTCTGGGTCTCCGCTTGCAGCAAGACGTTCAGCAAATCCAGAGTGTCCGAGTGCATCGTATCGCCGACCGATATGTCTGCCTGTACAGTAATAGTTCCCGATAACCACCGGATTGTTGCATCGTGCACATGACTTGCCCTACTGGTGGGATTATAGCGTCTTATTTCGGAGGACACGTTTGGGGCACCGAACGTTGCCGGAACACTGAGCTATCTCCTGAAAAACACTCCCGACCCGATCGCCCGCTGCTGGCTGCTACCTTTTTCAGGGATCGTCATCGGAACAAACTGAAAAACATCTGCTCGCGGACTGTTCCCGAAGCCAGTATCCCCGCCGTTGCGCGCCAGCGAGACAGCATTTTACGGGAGCCGGTATCTCCAGCGGGTTCCCGAAGCCAATATCCTTGCCGGTGCGCATCGGAGCATAAACTGAACTTTCGGAAAGCAAGCTGGTGATGAACGGCGATGCGGAGGATGACGCCCGAACCTGAGGGACTCATGCTTCTTGGCTACAACACCAACGGGCTAACGGGAATCCCACTGGAGGATGCTCTGCGCCTGTTGGCGGACTTTGGCTATCAGAGCGTGGCAATTACGCTGGATTATAAGGCTCTGGATCCGTTTGACCGAACCACCTGGCAGAGTCAGGCCGGGCGTATCAGGATTTGCCTGGATCGGTTGGGGTTGCGGTGTGTGGTGGAGACGGGGTCGCGGTTCCTGCTCGACCCAGCCCACAAGCATCGCCCAACCTTACTGGACGCGGAAGCTGAGCAGAGAAAGCGACGGTGGTGTTTGCTGGAGCGAGCCATCCGCCTGGCAGCCATTCTGCGGGCAGATGCCGTCAGTTTCTGGTCGGGTGTAGCCGACTCCGAAGAGCCGGAGGAGGTGCTGTATTCGCGGTTGGTTTCGGCTTGCCAGGAACTGTGTGAGGCTGCTGAGCGGCATAACGTGCGGCTGGCTTTCGAGCCGGAACCTGGTATGTGGGTGGACACGATGCCGCGATTCGAACGGTTATGGCGAGCGGTGGGCCATCCGAATTTCGGACTGACCCTGGATATCGGGCACCTGGTTTGTCAGGGCGAATCCATTTCCGATACGATTCGTCGCTGGCGGGATGTGTTATGGAACGTTCACCTCGAGGATATGCGTTACGGTGTGCACGAACACTTGCCGTTTGGTGAAGGTGAGGTACCGGTGCCGCAGGTGTTGCAACTGCTGGCGGAAGTCGGGTATCGCGGGGGAGTCCACGTGGAGCTGAGTCGCCACAGCCATGAAGGTCTGGCTATGGCTCGCCGGGCTCGCGATTATTTGCGGCAACACTGGCCCCGTTCCGGACTATAATGCCACACTGCCTGGCTTGCACGCTTCGATGCCCGACGCTGCCGGCGTAAAGGGCCAGGAGCAAGCTGACCGAGCTTGCCAGGCACGCGAAATCATTCAAGCGAATCGGAACACAGAGGTGCGCCTGCGATGTTCAAGTATCGCTTACTGACGCCTGGACCGACACCGGTGCCGGAAGACACATTGCTGGAGCTGGCGCGACCGGTACCGCATCACCGCACACCGGAAGCGCGGCAGATTCTCGCCGAGGTGGTCTCGGGATTGCAATATGTGTTTCAGACCAGGAACGACGTGCTACCGCTGACCTGCTCCGGAACCGGTGCTATGGAGGCGGCACTCGTGCACGCGGCTCCTCGCGGAGCGAAAGCCATTTGCCTGGTGGCCGGGAAATTTGGTGAACGCTGGCACAAATTATGGCAGGCGTTTGGTGTGGAATCGGTAGCGGTGACCGTTCCGCCGGGCGAAGTGGTTACACCGGAACAGCTAGAACAGGCGTTACGAGCTCATCCGGACGCGGTGGCAGTTTGCGCGGTTCACAGCGAAACCAGCACCGGTGTGAAACACGATCTGGCGGCGCTGGGTGCGTTGGTGGCCAGAACCGAGGCGGTGTTCATCGTGGACGCGGTCAGCTCAGCCGGGGCACTGGAGTTGCGGATGGACGATTGGCACATTGATTTTCTGGCCACCGGTTCGCAAAAAGCGTTGATGCTGCCGCCGGGACTGGCTTTTGTCGCCGTCAGCGAAAAAGGCTGGCGTGCTGTTAACCGGCATCAACCGCCGGTATTTTACTTTGATCTCCGCAAGGCACGGGAGAAAATCCGGGAAAACGATACGCCGTTCACGCCAGCCCATACGCTTTTGCGGGCGTTGCGTAAAAGTTTACAGCGCATCCGCGCGGAAGGGATCGAGAATATCTGGCAGCGACATCGCCGCGTTGCTCAGGCCTGCCGTGCCGCGGTGCAAGCGTTGGGACTGGAACTGTTCGCGCGGGTACCGGCAGAGGGGCTGACTGCCGTCAAAGTCCCAGCTCAGGTGGACGGACAGGAATTGTTGCGGCGATTGGAAAAAGAGTACGGCGTCAAGCTGGCCGGGGGACAGGACCAGCTCAAGGGCAAAATCTTCCGCATCGCTCACATGGGATACATAGACTTTTTTGACGTGCTCGCTGCCATCGCCGCCATCGAGCTGGTACTGCGCGACATGGGCTTTCCGGTAACGCCTGGGGCAGGCCTCGCCGCTGCCCAAAAGAGCTATGCGTCGGCTTTAGTCTGACTGGTCTTCGATGCGGGAGCCAGTAGCCTGACCGCCCGCCAGCTGGCCAAGTGCTGCTTGCCTGGTGTATGATGACCCTCTGGCCCACCGCTTGCCGCCTGTCGTTCCCTGGCACGGAGGAATGGCTATGACGCCACACGTTTACCGATTGCTGCAAGGCTTCCGGGCAGACCTTCCGATTGAGCAAGCGGAGAGTATTCCCGCCAGCTGGTACACCGATACCGAGTTAGCGAACTGGGAACGGGATACGGTGTTTGCCCGGCACTGGCTGGTAGCTGGTCGGTCGGATCAGGT
This sequence comes from Gemmatales bacterium, assembly GCA_041640595.1. Taxonomy (GTDB): domain Bacteria; phylum Planctomycetota; class Planctomycetia; order Gemmatales; family HRBIN36; genus HRBIN36. The sequence goes on from JBEPZY010000005.1 coordinate 253,563, forward strand.
AGCCAAAGCTGGCGCTTATTTCACTGCGGAAATTGCGGGCCGGCCTGTTGTAGTGGTACGGGGGGAGGATGGAGTGTTGCGAGCCTTTTATAACGTTTGCCGACACCGTGCCGCTCGTGTGGCCGTCGGCGAGCAGGGAGTCGCAGACCGTTTTCGTTGCCGCTATCACGGCTGGACCTATGACCTGGCTGGCCAGCTGCGTGGCGTGCCCGAATTTGCGGGCGTGGAGAACTTCTGTCGTGAAGAAAACGGGCTGGTGCCCATTCAGGTAGCAGAATGGCCGCCGCTGGTCTTTGTCCATTTCGGTCAGCCTCACATCTCTTTGCAGGAGTACCTGGCCCCGATGCCAGAACGTTTGCGCATTTTCCATCTCGAAAAACTCCGCTTTGTAGCCCGCCGCGTGTATGATTTGGCGTGCAACTGGAAGGTCTTTGTTGATAACTACCTCGATGGCGGCTACCACGTGCCGACCTTGCATCGGTCGCTGGCCCCGCTGCTGGATTACCAGCATTACGTAACCGAGACTTTCGCTTACTGCAGCCTGCAGAGCAGTCCGATGCGACAGCCGGATGCTCAGCGGGAAGATACCAGCGCTGCAGCAGTGCGAAAAGGAGAGCTGGCGGCTTACTGGTGGCTTTATCCCAACTTCATGCTCAACGCCTACGAGGGCTACATGGACACCAATCTGGTCTTGCCACTAAGCGTGGAGCGTTGTCGGGTTATTTTTGATTTTTATTTTGCCGAGCCGCAAGACCCCTCCCAGGCGGAACGGTGGTACGCGGAAAGTATTGCGGTAGCTGACCGGGTGCAGCAGGAAGACGCGGAGATCTGCGAAGAAGTACAACGCGGTCTGACCAGTGGCATCTATCAAACCGGCCGATACAGTGTTCGTCGGGAAAATGGCATTTACCATTTCCATCGCCTGCTGGCTGCGGATTTGCAACGCGAGCCAGCATCCGCACCCGTCTCGGCAACCCTCAGGCTATCTTCCGGGGAAATCAACCAACCCGACAGTGCAACCGAATCGGCATCGAAGCGATAGCTACGGAGCCTGGCAGTGAGCAATTACGAACCGCGATACCTGGCAGGGGTGCTTTTGTTCAACGACGGTGCATTTTTCGAGGCCCATGAAGTATGGGAAAGTTTGTGGCTGGAAAGTAGCGGGGAGGCCAAACGCTTTTACCAGGGTTTGATCCAGGCAGCGGTTTGCCTGTTGCATTTGAGCAATCGCAATTACCGAGGTGCGGCCCGGCTGTTTGAGTCCGCACGGAGTTATATGATGCCGTATCGTCCCGTTTATCTCGGCCTGGACATTGACGAGTTCTGGCAGCAGATGGAGCAAACCTGTCGAGCCTATCTGAACACACCCAATCCCCCGCGAGACGAACCTGGCAGTTACCCCCAGATCCAATTGCGACCGGAACCGGAGCACTGGCCCGAACCGGAAGATCTGCTTCCGGATTCAGAGTGAGCCAGGAGCAGTTGCAGCAAATAGAATACTTTCGCATCCAGGGTGCGAGGGTTGAGCGATGAACGAAGGTTCGCTGCGAAATCCGGACGGGGTGGTGCGGCTTTTTCCATTGCCGAACGTGGTCTTGTTTCCCCATGCGATGCAACCCTTGCACATCTTCGAGCCGCGTTACATTCGATTGACGGAAGACACCCTGGCTGACGACGGTCTGATCACATTGGTGTTGCTCAAGCCCGGCTGGGAAGCTAATTACTGGGGACGCCCGCCGATTTACGATGTTGGATGCGTCGGCCGTATTCGTGAACACGAGCGTTTGCCCAATGGTCGCTACAATCTGGTCTTGCAGGGTTTATGCCGATTTCGCATCGAGAGCGAGATCGCGGCGACTACGCCCTATCGCCAGGCCAAGGGCTGGGCGATGCCTGATCCCGATATTGGTGTGGAGTGCCTGCAGCCTGCCGATAATCTCAGCCCACAGATGTTACTGAAGCGTGAAATACTGCGGGAACTCCGTTTGCGATTGACGCAGGAGCATCCGTTGTGGGAAATGCTGGAAACTCTGACGGAGCTACCGGTGCCCTTGGCCGTTACCTGCGACATGCTGGCCTTCGTGTTGCCTTTGGCGACGCGGGTCAAGCAACATCTCCTCGAAACCTTCGATGTGGAGCAGCGGGCTCAAGGTTTACTGCGGGCGGTGCGGCAATTGAAGTTACTGGAAACTTTGCCCATGCCGCGCGAAGCACCTCCCTTTCCTCCCTATTTCAGCCCCAATTAGGCCGGCATGGAGCGACAGCTTCAGGGTAACTGGTACGATTTTCCGCAGTATTACGAAAGCTTTTTCCGCAAGGAAACTGCCCGAGAGGTGCAATTTATCGAAAAAGTGCTCGAGCAGTTGGCTACCATTCCGGTCAAGACGCTGGTGGAGCTGGGCTGCGGAGGTGGCCGACTTTCGCTGGCGCTGGCGCGACGCGGTTATCGAGTGTACGGGGTGGATTGCAACCCTCGGGCACTGGCCTGGTTTCAACAACGAGCCGAACGGCAAGGCCTGACCGCGTATCCGGTACTGGGCGACCTGGCCAATTTCACCTTGCCGGAATCGGTGGAACTGGCCGTTTGTACCTTCAATACCTTCCGCCATCTGCTCAGAGAACAAGCTGCCCGCAGACATCTGACGTTGCTGGCCGAATATGTAAGGCCGGGTGGCCTGTACATTCTCGGCTTCCATCTGTTGCCTCTGGACGTAGCGGAAGAGGATGAAGAGCGCTGGTCAGCACGACTGGGTTGGCTGCGTTTGCACGCACGGCTGCGAGTCGAGCGAATGGATCGCCGAAAGCGCCGCGAATGGTTGCGACTGGTAATGACCGTGCGCGGCCCCAGGAAGCGCTTGCGTTTAGAGTCCCGTTTTGCTTTTCGAATCTACACCCGCGAACAATTCCTTCGTTTGTTGCAAAGTGTGCCTGCCTGGCAGCTGGTGAGCGTGTTCGATTTCTGGTACGATTGGCGTCATCCTCGGCAGCTGGATGACCGGCTTACCGATGCGGTCTTCGTGCTCCGCCGACGAGAATAGACAAGCCAACGGTGCGGAAAGACGAACACCGCCGCCGGGCGGGTTGTACTGTGCCCATCCGATATGATGGCGGTCGTTTCTTCACAGCCCGTTGTAACGACGCAGGGCAAGATTGACTATGCAAATCAGCCCCGCAAGCATCAGCACCTTCGCTCACTGTCTCCCGGGGTGCCACTAGGCGGGCTATAGAACGCACAGCCGAGTGCTTCTCAGTTTCGTCCCTCGGCCGTCGCTATGTCCCCGTTTGCTGCTCGGCTGCTATTGCACTTGAGCCAGGAAAGGCAGTTCGACTTCGCGCTCGGCCGGCAGGTCAGTTACAATGCGGATGGTTTGCCTCACCTCGCCGGCACTGGCAGGCGTGCGATAGCGAATGGTCACCAGATGGACGGTTTTGTTCTCATCGGGCTGCCAGACAAATTCCAGGTTCGGATCGTCTGCGGAAATTTTGAGGATACGGAAAGCAGAGCTTGCCCGGACAATGACTCGTCGCTCTATTGTGACTCCAGCAGCAACGCGGCCCAGATGCACTTCTTTCGGCGTAACTACCAGGGCCGGTTCTACTTCAACGGTAACCGGCACCAGTATGCGATTGCCATCGTTCGAGCGCAGCCACAGTTCGGCGTACCAGGAACCGACAGGAACATCGGGCCGCAGTTTCGTCGTCAACCGGTATTGCACCTGGGAAGTATCGCGGCGAATTTCTTGCAGGGATGGTTGCAGGTAGGCATTGTCGTTTTCGACGCTGACAATCTGCCAATCTGGCGAGCCGTAACGGGTTATGACCACGCTAGCCTCTGCCGCTTGCCCCCGCGTAATGCGACCAAAGGCCAGTTGACTGGGCGAGAAGGACACGTCTTCCCGGCTGAGGGCCTGGACCACGAACTGCAACTCCTGAACTACCGGCTCTTCCAGCAGCACGAAGATGGTGAAAACGCGATGGCCGACGTACTTGCCCGTATCCACGGTCACGTTCAAGCTGGCCGATTGGCCAGGCGGAACTTCGCGTTTGTCCACACTGGCAGTTGCACAAACGCAAGAGGTGCGGACACTGGCGATTTTCATCGGCCGGTCGAAGGGATTCTGGATCGTGAACTGGTGCCGACAGAGCACACCGCGTGGCACTGAACCAAAATCTTTCGTGGTGGAGGTAACCAGCGGTCGCGTGTCTGTGACCTGCGACCAACTCTGCGAAGCAAGGGCGACCAGAACCGCGACTGCCACCATCTTACTTGAGCCGCGACTCATAAATCCTCCGTTTACCGCACAGGCCGTCTCGGTAGGTCATAAGCAAGTGGGATGGCTGGCCCGTTGGTTTGGAAAGCGAGCCTGGCGATGTTCTGGCTCGCTGCTTTCTAGGTCCGAGACGCACCTGCTCTGGCTTAGTATCGCCCAGGTCATAGCCGACTGCTGAGTGTTCCACTGCCCGCCTGGTCGCACGGGAAAACATCCGTAACGAAGCTGCGGATTGATCGGACTACGTCGAATTTGCCGATAGTGCCGGTTTTAGGCCCCGGTAGTCTGTCCAACCGGGTCGCCCACAACACTGCGGGCTTAGTCCATTTTCTGCAATAGCCCCAAGCAGCTTCCCGACACCGACGGGCACGCATTCTGTCCATCAAATTTCTTCGATTCACTGCGAAAAGTTGTCACATGCATAAACCCTCGCACGTTATTACTTTGGACGCTCACAAAAACTTACTCATGCGGTGAGCGCTAAAAAGGAGTTTTTGCAATGAGTCAATCGGAATTTGGCTATCTGCCCAGCTTTGAAAGCTACTACACGGGTGCCGCCCAGCGTCGAGCATCTGGCGAGCATCCCACTCAGGAAGGAGAACCTATGAACGCAAGTCAACCGCAATTTCCGCACTCCGAAGGCCAGGCGGCGCAAGGCCAAATCCAGCACCGAGAAACCACGAACGCGAGCCAAGCGCAAGCTGCCGAGGTAATTGAGAAAGGGCAAAGCGAAGGTCGCTGCGAACACGTCGCCACTGAAGGCCAGACACCAGCCCAGCAATCGCCATCTGCGGAAGGCGTCCAGGGCGATCAGAACGAGGGTCAAAAGATGAAAACGGAGTCAATGACAAGCGGTCTGGATAACCAGGACTTGGTCTCCAGGCTCGGCCAACAGATGAACGCGGGGTTGGTTCCGGTCAAGACGGAAGCACAGGAAAAGGAGAATGGTATGGATGATTTACAAAAAGATGCAGCATCGGCAAAGCAATTGACCGACTCCGACGCACCAAACCCATCTGCCGAATCTGATTACCCATCTGCCGACTCTGATTGCTTGCAGTCCAGCAACTTGGAGGGTGATGCAGCGCTTAGCAGGTACACCCCTGCCGAGGTTGTCAGAACCTTCGTCGAGAAACTCCTCGATATGTTCAGGAAAAAGCGGCAGTTCACATTTTTGTTGATAGGGAGAACCGGTGTAGGCAAGTCGAGCATCATCAATTCGCTCATGGGCGAGCAAGTCGCTCCCACGGACGAGTTTGAGCCCAAAACAGTTACCGTTGACGAATATACTTTCGAGCATAATGGCCACAGCTTCGTCCTGATTGACACACCAGGTTTGTGCGACGCACTGCCTAGCTTCAAGCATGACCGCAAGTACATGCGAAAGATTGCCGATAAACTTAAATCCAAGCAGCGAGATGTCGATTGTGTCCTCTACGTAACCCCACTTGACGAAACGCGGGTGCGAGCGGATGAGCAATACGCCATCAAATTCCTGAGCAAGTGCCTGAGCGAGAAACTGCGCAGAGAATTTTGGAAGCATGCGGTCATCGTCTTTACGTTTGCGGACAAGGTTAGTCCTGCCGACTTTATGAATCGTTTGAACCGCCGCAAGGAACTGATCCAGAAGGAGATCGAAAAGTACGCCGGCAAAACTGCTCAGAAAATCCCAGCAGTCCCGGTATCCAACACTGGCAGGAAAACACCTGATGGACGGGAATGGCTGGGTGAACTGTTCACGGCAATAGTAGAACGCTCCAGCCGTAGTGGCCGATGTTTTTTCCTAAGCGCAATGAGCCAGGAAGTAGGCGGCGCAAACGGAGGAAAGGCCACTAAAAATCACGACCGTCGATCACAGGAGCTAGTGCCGGTACGGCCTTCGGACGATCCGACCCACGGATGGAACGAAATCAACCAGCCCCAGCCACGCATTGTTTTAGAGGAAGCGCAACGTCAACGGGTACGGAAAGCTTTAGTCGCCGGCACGGTGGGAATGGCAGCTGGTGCTGTACTGGGCACGGTGTTCGGCCCCATCGGAACAGCTATAGGTGCGGCTGTCGGAGGAGCTTTCGGAGCCTTTCTCAGGTGGCTATTCTCTTAGGGACAGCGCCAGGCCGAATTCCATTGACCTGCGAATCTGTAGTACATCGGGCGCAGCACACGCCGGTCCAATTTTACGGTAGCGCAATGATTCCAAGGACGGCGAGGGATTCCAGTGATGCGCCGGTAACCGAGCAACGCGGTAAATACAGGCGGTAAGGTTCAGGGTCGCCGGGCAAACAGTAACCGGCGTTGTATTCCAGCGACCAGGGCGGTTGAGCGCCCAGGTTGTACGGCAGCAGGGCCAGGTCGAGGTAGAATTTGCCCGCCGACAAAAACGGTTGGAAAATCCCGGCATCCCAACCGTACCTTTCCACGTTCTTGTCCTCGAAGTAGAGAGGCTGATAACGGGTAACAGGGGCCGGGATGGTACTTACCAACCGCGGCCAGTCACGCCCCTGGTAGGTCGTGCCGGGAGCTGCAATCGGCACATCCGCGGGAAAGACGGCTCGGGAACTGTGGTCGCGCTGCTCCTGGCGGATACGTTCGCGTAACTGCTGTTCCGATTCAAGCCGGAACAGGCGTTCCGGTCCCGGTACTTCGAGCGGTTCAACGTATGCGGATGGAAGAGGCGGCCTGGCAGTTTCGTCTTTGCCCGCTTGCAAAGTGGCCGGCCTCGGGCCTGGGATTAGCGTTGCCGGCAAGGGAGCTAACGACGGCGAGGCTTCCGCTGGCAAACCGGCAGGGTGAATTTCCGGCTGAGCAGGTGCACGAGCAGGCGCTTCTAAACGTATCTCCGGAATCTGTCGGCGGTTGGTGTTGCCGGAAGTAGAACCAGGTCGGCTGTCTAACCGGTCGCCTGGTTGAGTTATGGTTGGCGATGACGCTTGGATTTCAGACGGCCTGGAGGGTGGGTCTTCCGGCAGGACCAGGCGGTAAACTGGGGCATGTTCCCGCTCGGTGGTGCGATTTTTTTCCTGGTCACTGGGCAAAACCAGGCGATAAGCAGGGGCGTTGGTTTTGCCGGTAGGAACAGGTTGCTGTGCGTATATTGCAGACGCGGTTGCTCCCAGGACTATTAGCAGGCCGCCCACAGTTTGAAGACAACCGCAGGCCAGCCAGCGTGTCGTCAGTGGAAACTTACTCGACCGTGGCGTCGGCGTATTCGTAACTGGTGCTGTAATTCGGCGCTTCCTGGGTAATGGTAATGTCATGGGGATGGCTCTCCCTTACTGACGCCGGGGTCACCAGGATAAAGCGAGTGCGCGTGCGCAGTTCTTCGATGTTGCGACAGCCACAGTAGCCCATCCCCGCTCGCAGACCGCCTACCAGTTGATACACGAAGGGAGACAGCGGCCCCTTATAAGGCACGCGGCCTTCCACGCCTTCCGGGACTAACTTACCCGGCGTGGCATCTTGATCTTTGCCAGCCTGGCGATAGCGTTCACTGGAGCCGGACATCATCGCTCCCAGCGAACCCATGCCGCGATAGGCTTTGAAAGTTCGGCCCTTGTAAATGATGACCTGACCGGGACTTTCGGCGACGCCCGCAAACAGTCCACCGATCATCACGCTGTGGGCACCAGCAGCAATCGCCTTGGTAATGTCGCCTGAGTAACGGATGCCGCCGTCGGCTATGACTGGTATGCCTGTCCCTTCCAGGGCCTTGACCGCGTTGGCAATGGCCGTAATTTGCGGAACGCCCACACCGGAAATAACTCGTGTGGTGCAGATCGAGCCTGGCCCGATACCCACCTTAACCGCGTCGGCACCGGCATCCGCAAGAGCCTTCGCACCTTCTTCAGTCGCCACATTCCCCGCTATCACATCTATATTGAACATTTTCTTGATTTTGCGCACTGTCTCCAGCACATTTGCGGAATGGCCATGCGCAGAGTCCACTACTAGCACATCCACTTCCGCTTTGACAAGCGACTCGGCTCGCTCGAAATCGTACACCCCTATGGCTGCTCCTACACGCAGTCGGCCACGTTTGTCCTTGCAGGCGTTGGGATAATTCATCATTTTGTCAATGTCTTTGATGGTGATCAGTCCCTTCAGTCTGTTATTTTCGTCCACCAGCAAAAGTTTCTCGACCTTATTTGCCGTCAAAATCCGACTGGCCGATTCCAGCGTTGTATCTTCCGGAGCCGTTACAAGGTTTTCTTTCGTCATAACTTCGCTTACCCGCTGGTTGTTGTCGGTCAGGAAACGCAAGTCCCGGCGGGTGATGATACCGCGAAGATAACCGTTCTCGGTAATCGGAATGCCGCTCACCTTGTATTGTTCCATCAATCGGCGTGCCTGGCCGACGGTCGCGTCGGGTGGCAGGGTAACCGGATCGGTGATGATGCCGTTTTCTGAGCGTTTGACTTTTTCCACTTCACGGGTCTGGTCTTCGATGGACATGTTCTTATGGATGATGCCCATGCCGCCTTCCTGGGCCAGGGCGATAGCCAGGTCGCTCTCGGTCACCGTGTCCATGGGCGACGAGACAAGCGGGATATTGATGCGAATGTTGCGAGTAAGCCAGGTGCGGACATCTACCTCCCGCGGCAACACGTCGCTATAACCGGGTTCCAGCAATACGTCGTCAAAGGTGATGCCGTGATAGGCAATGCGTTCCCACATGGCGAGCCTCCGTGTGGCTAATGGCGAACTGGCGAATGAGGTTTTCCTCATTATAGGTGCAGGCTTTAAGTTTTTGCGAATTGGGGAGTAGCAGCTGGCCAGTCGTTCAGTGCTGAAGTCTGCAACGATGGATGAGGGTTGTCCCTTCCCCGAGCGGATGGATGTAGTGGTCGGCCTGGTGGTTAGTGGTGAAGTGTGAAACGAGGAATGGCCAATGACCGATTAGCTTCGCGCTGGCTGGTGTGGCATTTACTACGCTAGCCAGGAAGATTCCACTCGCGTTTGCTGTACATTTCGCGCTTGCGGCAAAAGATGCGATTAGACAGCGTGTTTGCCATACAGTTGTTTGTTTTCGGCCGTGCGGACAGGTAGGAGCTTCCAGAATCGCAAACCAGTAAGCAAAGCAGCTCGTAAGCACGCCCTGGTCTTTACTGAGCGGGTGACGCAGGTTCTACTCTGAGACCGTCGGCGCGGATGGCGCGAATCCCCGGCAGCTGCGACACGAATTGCAGCAACTCCCGCCGATCTTCAACGGACTCGACTGTGCCGGTCAGCACCAGCGTCGTGCCCTGCAAAACGAATTGCACCTGGCGGTACCGCCATTGCTTGCGCAGATACTGTTCGAGGAGCAGCTTCGTAGAAGTCTGGTTCGAGTTCGGAGTGGGCCAGACGCCTAACATGCCGGCGGTCGTCTCCGCTTGCGGTGGCAGCAGGGTGGGCAAACGGAAGATCGCTTCCGGCGGTGTGGAGTTCGTTGCAGACCTTTCTGAATGCAGCGAGGAGAAGGTTACTGCGGGCAATCCCATGGGAGGCGGAGCAATCCCGCTGCCGTCGGTTTTCCACGGTTCATCCACAGGCGGCAATTGTCGGCGAAAGGCTCGTCCCGACCAGCTGTCGGCCTGGATTCGCAACCGTTCTCGCAGCTGACGGACACCTGGCACCGAGCGAACTACCTGCAGCACCCGATCACGCAAACTGGCACTGGGAACCGGCCCATCTAATTCGACCACCCCGCCACGTACCACCACTATCAAATTGTGCCGGGACAATTCCGGGTCTGCAAAAAGAGCGGCACGCACTCGCCCCATCAGGTCCCAATCGTCCAGAAGATCGCCGCCAGAAAGTGCCGATCGGTTCTGGTCGTGTGCTGCATGTGGCGCTGCGCTGGTTGCATCACCGGGCAGATGATTCTGGGCCAGGCTTGCCGGGATCGTGCAACTCGCTGCGGCAGCCACCGCCAGCAACCGCGATAATCCAGACAGCTTGCGACCGATCATGGTGAGCTCATCCCAGGTGCTATTGGCAGAGCTTGTGACCGTTCGCGGCGGATGTGGTCAGCCCAATCTCGCCGCTCAAGGTTTAGGTGCTTGCGGAAGCTTTCCCCACTGCGAGACGTACAATCGCGATCTGCACCGGCCTCGTCAGCTAGCCGCCAGTGTTACGGGAAATGTCCATGCTTCGGCGAGCCAGCGCTCCTCGGCCTATTGCGTTTGAACCCGCCCGGCACAGGTGATGCAAGAATTCTGTTCCCTTAGGTCCCTCTGCGCCGACTGGGAAGCGACAAGATCAGGCTGGCCTGTCTTGAATTACAGGAGTCCTGCGGCATCCGGTTTCGTTCGAGGGCAGGCCAGAAAGCGTCGGCATCATGCCGTGCCGAAATTGCGCCCGTTTTGGTCGGCCTACGCAAGCGTCGCATCGCTCCTTCTCGAGTGTCGCTTAGCTAATCCCGTGTCCGCCTCGATTATGACCGAGACTACGCAGGCGCCGCGTTGCTCCTCATTCGGTCCCCCAAGAGTCGGACAAGTGCGGCTATTCAGATAAGCCTGTGCAAACGTCGCGCCTCGTAGGGTACCGCTCCCTTTCGGTCTGCTGAAAATGGGCGTCAATCGGCTGCACCAGTCGAAACCGTCTGGGTACCGCTCCCTTTCGGTCCGCTGGAAATCCCTCCCAAAGCAATATGCCGACATCCTGGTTCCTCGACCAGTCCTTCGCCTCGCATCGGACGGGAAAAACTAGCTTTTTCTGCCCGCATCCACCGCACCACCGTTAGATTCGGCATGAGCAGGCGAGAACGCTGGCTGGGCAACGCCGGTAGAGCAAACCGTGTGAGGTAGCTATGAGGTGCATATCCTTGTCTCGTCTCCGGCATGGACTGGAATCGCAACGTCTTTTAGGGCAGCTTTCGGTGGCACAAAGGCTGCAAGCAAATGACCGGCTCGCGTGCAAGGCATTCGCGCAGCGGCGTCAGGTCGGGCAATCCCAGCGCAGCAGCAATCGCCTGATCTATCTGCTTCCGCACAGGGTCGCTCGCCATCTGCGGCAACGGCTGCAACAGCTGGTGACAAAGGTTGTTGAAAGTCCTATCTAGTTGGTTTATTTTTTTACGCGAAAGCTTCCTTACGTCCAGAACCGGCAATTCGTTCAGCGATTCCTTTTTGAAATCTACCCACGCACCTTCCGTTTCTTGACGATTGCCAAGAAGCAAGAGCAGTCCCAAGGTGCTGTTAAGCCAGAGTATCAGTGACTTGGCGTACTGATTTCTTAGCGTTTCGTCCAACTCGTTCAATTTAAAAGGCCACCACACATTTGCAAGGACGGGCCGCTCTATGTAGAGCGCTGCCAACCGCTGTGTGTTTAGCCGCATTCGTTCCGCTAGTAGGATATCGCCCGCGTGATTCCACAGGTTCTTTGCTTGTTCGGACAGTCCTGACTTCGGAGAGAGATGAGCGTTAGGCAGTTGTTGCAGCGTGGTAACCTTTTCAGCGTCGTGTCCCCAGAAGGCGGGATACTGCGTTGCCGTGCTAGCGCCGTGAAGCACATCGAACGCCGTATGCACGCCTCGTCTGTCGGGTCCCAACTCGCCCAGTTCGCGTAGGAGCGCGAGGGGGATCTTGACCCCCGCGTACGCGTGCTCCGTCTGAAGTGTCAGCAGGGCATCCCTCAACTCTCTTTGGGCGAAGGCGCAGGGCAGCATCCAGTGGGGCAGGCTTTTGAACTGCGGGTCGGGCAGGTAGAGCGCCTCGCCCCATTTGGAGTGGCCCAGCCACAGGTCGAAGGTCTGCATCTGATTGCCCGCAGGGGCGAGTTTGCGCACCTCTTCGGCGAGTAGCAGCGCGTCGAAGGGATTGTCGGGGTTGCGCCAGAGGTTGAGGCAGAGCGTGCCGCCGCCGTCGGACGCCTTGCGTGCGATGAGGAGCGACTCGCTCAGGTTGGTGTTCTCGCTGAAGTTCCAGCGTGTGGGGTCATGGCTGACGATGAGGTACTCGAGCGCGTAGTTGTTGGTCAGCAGGTCGCGCGACTTCTGCCACGCGGGTCCCGAAAGCAGTGTTTTTGGCAGCACGAAGGCGAGCCGTCCGCTCGGTTTCAGGTAGCGGTCGGCGAGGGCGATAAAAACGGCGCCCAGCCCCGCTGTGATGGACGCCTCCGCGCCGTTTCGCTCGCACCAGTCTTGGAATGCTTTTTGCATGCGGGTGCGTTCGGGTTCGGGCAGCGAGCCGAACAGCAGGTTGTCGCCGCAGGTGCGCGTGAAGGGCGGGTTCATGCAGACCAGATCGAGTGCGGGCAGGCGCAGCGGTTCGGGCTGGCGATGGGCGTCGGTGGCGCGTTCGGCGGTCTGCCTGAACTCAGGGTAGAGGGAGAGTTGGGGGGCGACAGGCGCGCCGCCCAGCAGGTCTAGGCTCCCAAAGCGCGGAATCTCGCCCCCGTTCTCGCGCACGAAGCCCAGCGGCATGGTGTAGAGGCGCATCCCGCGTACCATCACTTCGGGGATGGGCAACGCGAGCGTCGACGCCGTCAGATGCACCGCCGACTGCAACACATCGAGACCATACACGCCCTCCTCCAGAAGATTCCTTAGCAGCTGCTTGCGCTGTTCAGGGCTTGGCGGAGTCCCCATGCGCAGGTAGTTGTCCACAATCGCCTGCAACGCCGCCATCAGCAGCGTGCCGGTGCCACATGCCAAATCTGCCAAGCGTAGTCGCCCTACTGCTTCGGGGTCGCTCCAATCCAGCTGCCAGCGATGCGGATCGAGCGCGAGGCGCAGCAGCAGTGTCGCCGACGCCACGGAAGTGTAGAAGGTGCCCAGGGGCTTGGCTATATCGCCCAGCAGGAGGTGGTAGATACGCCCTGCCAAATCGTGGCGCAGCATCACGCGCTGGCGTGTCAGCCCCTGGATGATAGGCACGCACTGGGTCAACGCCTGATCGAGCGTGCGGTCAGGTGACAGGTTCCGTAGCAGGCGGCGCGCCAGATCGAAGACCGCATGATAGTTGATTTGCTTCAGGATGAGTTCCCATTGCTGCAGGAGTGTCTCGTGAAGGGAACCCGTTTCGCGGCACTCTTGGAGCGTGCGCACGCGTGCGTCGACACGGGTCAGCTCCTCGTGGAACAGCATAGCGTTCAACAGCACCAGCGCGGCGATTCGTCGGACGGCCGTCGTCTGCTTCACCTGATTGGGGTCGATGGCGCGGGCATCGATGCCGAGCGGTTCAGCCAGGCGGGCATCGGGGACTTTCAACACGTCGAGGCTTCGGTCAAGCGTCTTGATGGCCTGTTGCATCTGTTGGACGGCTCGGCGTACTTCATCTTCGGAGATGAGCGTTTGATAGGCCTGCTGGAGCGCGGCGGTGAGCGCGTTCAGGTCACCCGTGCGCCAACCAGGTTCATCAGGAATAGGGGGTGTGCAGAGGCTGAAGCGCAAGGAAGCCTGGCGCAGCGCGTCCGTGAGTTGGGCAGGCATCAGTGAGCGCAAGCGAGCCGGATACACCAGTGCGAGCGCGATATGCGCCAGCCCTTGCTGCACGCGCTCCACTGCTTTCTCCCACGCCCGTTTATCTGCCTGCGGTTGGTCGTCGACCTCGCCTTCAATCATCAGATACAGCCCGCGAAAGGGCAGCAGCAAGTCGGGCATCGCGCCCTGTGGAAGTCGTTGCTCGGGCAAAGCAATCAGCCCCTGCTGATTGAGTAGGCGCGCCAGCTCTGCGTTCAACACCTCCTGGCGTGTTCCCGCTTGTCCTTGCTTTGCCGTCTTCCTCAGCATGGCTCGCTCCCTTTGCCAAGTCCGAAATGCTCGCTAGGCATGCGTGACTTGTGAATGCGCGACCGTATTCCTCGCTCAGCCAGTAGTTTGCCACCGATTACCGAAGACGCGGTGACTTGGAGCTGAGTCTTCCATCGGCGGTGACTTGAGGACACGCCGGGAATCTTTCCCAAGTTCAGCCAACGGCCTAAGCCTATAGGCAAATATACTAGCTCTGTTGACGTATTCGGTAGCTTTATTCTTTATTGTAGGTTATAGCCACAGGGCTGTCGTGAGGAAATAGAATACAAGCCAAACGGCGGAAGCAATCGGACGAATGGGAAGCTTCATTCGGGCGAAGAATCGGCATTAGCGCCGGGGGGAGAAACGTTATAATTGGCGGCCTGGAAGTGTGGTCTCCCCTTTCCCGATAGCAGGTGTCAGCGATGCGGCGAATTGCCATCATCAATCAGAAAGGCGGCGTGGGCAAGACGACGACTGCGGTGAACCTGTCGGCAGCCCTGGCGCTGAGCGGCCAGCGTGTGTGCGTGCTCGATCTCGATCCCCAGGCGCATGCGACGGCTCATTTCGGCATCGCTGCCGATGGGCAGATACCCTCTATGTACGATGTTCTGGTCGAATCCCGGCCGTTGGCGGAAGTGCGGCGAGAGGTCGGCCCAGGATTATGGCTATGCCCTTCCGATATTGACTTGGCAGCTGCGGAAGTCGAATTGGCGGGTGTGGTGGGACGTGAGGTCATTCTCCGCGATGCCCTGGAGCAGGACAAGGAAACTTTCGATTACATCTTGATGGACTGTGCCCCGTCGCTGGGGGTGTTGACGCTCAACGCACTTGCAGCGGCTTCCGAGGTTTTCATCCCCTTGCAACCGCATTTTCTGGCCCTGCACGGTTTAGGGAAACTTCTGGAGACCTGCGGACTGGTGGCGCGGCGAGTCAACCCAGGACTGCGCGTAACTGGCATAGTGATCTGCATGTACGATGCCAGCACTCGTTTGGCCAATGAGGTTATCAGCGATCTCGAAGCGTACCTGGAAAAGTCGCGGTCACAACCGGTTCCCTGGTCAGGTGCCCGCATTTTCCAGACACGCATCCGTCGCAACATCAAATTGGCTGAATGTCCCGGGCATGGCCTGACCATCTTCCAGTATGAGCCGAAAAGCCACGGGGCCGAGGATTACAGTGCCTTGTGTCAGGAGGTGTTACGCCAGGCCCAGGAACTGCCGCTCGCCCAAACTTCCACCCCAACCTCCCACGCCGCCTGACGCCCGCTGCACATCGCTATGTGCAAAACGTCGGATTGGCGATAAGCGTTCCCGCGCGTGAGGTGTAATCGTTCGTATCTGAATGTACTGGGAGTTGCCGAAGGGCAAGTGGGTAAGCGTTGCTTTGCGGTGGTGGGGCGAATTGAGCGGCGTGGCAAGCGGCGAAGGTTTTATACAATTTCACCGGTCGTCTCAGGGCAGTCGTGGGGTGGAATATGAGCGCCGGTTTGGAATTGCACCACAACGAAGGTGAAATCACTGCAGAAATCCGAGCCTATTGCGAGACGCTCGCACGCCAGGCTAAGGAAGCCTCGCGGCAACTGGCTCAGGTTCGCGGACAGGCAAAGGATGCCGCCTTGCGCCTGGCAGCCGCCCACTTGCGAGCTCGCCAGGAAGAAATTCTCGAAGCGAACCGTCAGGATTTGCAGCGGGCCGAGGAGTTCGGTCTGACGTCGGCTCAGATAGACCGGTTACAGCTAACGCCCAAACGCCTGGAAGCCATGGCTGCGGGTCTGGAAGCAGTGGCAGCGCTTCCGGACCCGGTCGGCCAGATTATTGAAGGTTCGGTGCGTCCGAACGGTCTGGAGGTGCGGCGCGTGCGAGTGCCGCTGGGAGTGCTATTTTTCATTTACGAATCCCGCCCCAACGTGACCGCAGATGCTGCTGCATTGGCCGTCAAGAGTGGCAACGCGATCATTTTGCGTGGCGGCAAAGAAGCGCTGGCGTCGAACCTGGCCATTTTTCGCGTGCTGCGGGATTGTTTTCACGGTGCTGGTTTGCCGGAACACGCGGTGCAACTGGTGGACCGACCGGAACGATCGGTGGTGCAGCAGTTTTTGCGATTACCTCAGTACATAGACCTGGTGATTCCACGTGGTGGCGAGAGTTTGATTCGCACGGTAGCCCAACACGCTCAGATGCCTGTGCTCAAACACTATAAAGGCAACTGTCATGTGTACGTGGATGCCGCAGCAGACCTGGAGATGGCGGAACGGATTGTCATCAATGCCAAGTGTCAGCGTCCCGGTGTGTGCAATGCGGCCGAGAGTTTACTGGTGCACCAGGCGATTGCTGCCACCTTCCTGCCGCGTATTGGCCGTGCTCTGGAAGAGCGGGGCGTGGAGTTGCGCGGTTGCGAACAGACACGGCGTCATTTGCCGCACATCCGGCCGGCCACCGAAGAGGATTTCGCTGCCGAATATCTGGATTTGATAATGTCGGTGAAAGTGGTGCGCGATCTGGAAGAGGCTATCGCGCACATCAACCGTTACGGTTCGGGCCATACCGATGCCATCGTCACCCGCGACCTGGAAGCAGCGCGGCGTTTCGTGGCCGGAGTGGATTCCGCGGCCGTCATGGTCAACGCCAGCACACGTTTCCACGATGGTTACGAATTTGGCCTGGGGGCGGAAATCGGCATCAGCACCGACAAGTTTCACGCCCGAGGCCCGTGTGGGCTGGTGGAATTGACCAGCTATAAGTGGGTGGTGATGGGTACGGGGCAGATACGCGAATGACGCTTCCGGCTCCAGCTCGTATCCTGAATTAGCAGCAGAGCGATTGCGGCGCAACCGGGAGAGCGCCAGTGGCACCACGAGGAGTCCGGACATGTGGGAGATAACAACGGTACTGGCAGCGGTGACGCTGGCGCTACTGGGCGTGGCTCTGGGTTGGCTGTTGCGGCGACAGAGTTCGCCCACCAGTTCCGTGTCGCCGGTTACATTGCAGCACCTGGCTCTTTATCAGGCCGGGCAACTGGACCTGGAAGCGGTGGAGCGAACCAAACGTCGCTTTGAACGCTGGTTAGCGCATGGTCATGTGGAACGGGTGTTGCGGGAGATGCAGCCCGGCACGGGTTTCCTGGTATCGGTACGGGCGCTGATGGAAATCGGAACCGAAGATGCTTGCCGCATTCTCGAAAGCCAGCTTTCCCAGCGGCTGTGCGATGACCCGCTCGACCAGAGCTGGTACTGGCTCGATCTGGCCAACAGTCTCCGCCATTTGCAACGCGAACAGAGTCTGCCACTGTTGCTCGATTGTTTGCACCAGGCTGATGAGTTTCCCCTGGTGCAGTATCTGGCGGCGGAGATTGTAAGTTTCACGAGCTTTGATCAGTATCTGCGCGACCTGGACGAGGAGCGTGGCAGGGCGGCATTACGGTGGTTGTTGCGGGCCCTGGAAGGACTGCGTTTTGGTGTTCCCCCTCAGGTGCTGGTGGAAGCACGCCTGGGGGACACCTTAGCCTCGCTTTGTGAGCAGTTGCCGGACAAACCAGACCCGCTGATCCTGCGGCTGTTCCGTGAATGCCAGCGGCTGATACGCCGACGCGGTTTGCTGGAGCGCTGGCTGGAAAACGACTCGCCGGAATTGGAAATGGTTCGTTTGCAAGTAGGTGTGCTCGAAAGTCTGCAGCCGGTTATGCTCGAATATCTGGCCGAGCAGGGCCCGGCACTGGTGCGTCGGCTGGGCGAGTTCGTTGATCGGCATTTACGAGATGCTCTCTGGGCGGTTTACGATTTGCGTCTGGAGGCAGGCGAGGAACTGATTTCTCTGTACCGGCATAGCCCAGCCCATCGAGACCTGATTATTCAGGCGATGCGGTGGTCGCGGCACAGCCAGGTGCCGGTGTTATTGCTGGAGGAAGGGAACCTGCTGCTACAGCGCTTGAGCCGGGTTATGACCCGCTATCGTTTCATGAAACCGCGTCAGCTGGAGTCAGACCGTTTACAAGCCGCGGCCATTTTGTTTGCCCTGCGTGGTCACGATTCTCCAGAGGTGGAATCTTTCCTGCTGACCGCAGCAGGTCATCCGGAACCGAAGCTGCGTGCGCTGGCGCTAAGCAGTCTGGGCTGGCAAAGCCTTTACCAGCCTGAAGCTGTGTTGTTGCGGTTACGCCAGGCCCGACTGGATCCCCATCCGGAGGTGCGTCAGGCAGCGCGTGCGAGTTTGGCCCGGCTGGGAGAACGGCAGGCATTAGACTGGTTCAGCCAGGCACTTCGTAGCCGCGACACCTCGCGCGTCCTGGAGGCGATTCAGACTATTGTCGTGGAGCATATCACCTTGCTCTGGCCGGAGCTCGATCGCCTGGCCGATGCTGACGACCTCGACATCGCCTGCCTGGTTCATGAAGGGCTGATGCAGATGCGCGAGGAACTCGATTATGCCAGGCCGGCACGATGATGCCTCCCGGTGCTTTTAACCGTGTCCTGCCACTCCAAATGTGTTCCTGCTTGCCTGTAGCGCTGCATCTGCTGACAGGCACCATTGGCTCTGCTAGAAAAGATAACGTCGCCAGCCGCGAAAACCGCATGCCTGATCCCGGCTCCAGGCTTTTTGAGAAGCGAAAGCGGAAACCGCCTGGGAAACACCCGTTCCCGGCTTGGCTCAGCTAGGTGACAGTAAGCCATGACCCCAGGGGGCAATCCATCGAATCCGGCCAGTGAGACCGCTCGCCGAATCTACACCCACGCTCGCAGGGATATGCTGCTGACGGTATGGGTCTGGGCGGTGGCGCTGGTTTGGACAGTCGGTTACTGCTGGCTGCGCGGTTATGCTCATGAACCGGACTCGCTGTGGGTGAAGCTCGGTCTGGCAACGACCGACGCAGAAGTTCACCCTCTGCATCTCGGCATGCCCAACTGGGTTTTCTGGGGGGTAGTTTTGCCCTGGATGTTGTGTAGCTGTTTTACCATGGTGCTCTCTTTCCTCCTGCCCGATGATCCACTCGACCAGTGCAAAACTCCTGTTGACAGTGTCGGCAACTGAGGTACGTGAGCGAAACGGGCGCTGGGCATCCTCATGCTCGAACTCGGAAGTAATAGCGGACAGGTGCTGGTGGCTTTTGCCCTTTACCTGGTCGGAGTGGCGGCGTTGGGGGTTTTTTCTCACCGCTACCTGCGACGCGGGGAGTTCCTGCAGGAGTATTTTCTCGGCAATCGCGGTTTGGGTCCGTGGGTGCTGGCGTTGTCGGTAGCGGCAACGGCAATCAGTGGCGGCACGTTCATGGGATTTCCCGCACTCGTTTACTCGCACGGCTGGGTGCTCATGCTCTGGATCGCCAGTTACATGGTTGTGCCGTTGACCACGATGCTTCTGCTGGGCCGACGTATCAACCAGCTCGGACGCCTGACCGGTGCGGTGACTGTGCCGGACCTGCTGCGGGATCGCTTCAATTGTCCCGCTCTGGGAATAACAGCCGGCTTGATTATCCTGCTCTTTTTGCCGTTCAATCTGGTGGCACAATTTAAAGCTGGTGCGTTGGTCATGCGGGAGGCCATGCAACCCCGTCCAAGTAGCGGCGAATGGCTCGGCCAGAAGGTGGATGAGCGACAGCATTTGATCCTGAGTTTCCGGCTCAGCAACGGTCTGGAGCTAAAACAGAAGGTTGCTCCGCCAGTCGCAAACGGGCACTGGCTCCTGGACAAAACGCATGCCGACCCTCAGGCACGCCGGGTATTGGCTGTATGGCATGACGGCGTGCAGGAACACGTCTTTGCCATAGATTTTCCCGCACCGCGCTGGCGTCTGCCAGGGTTCAAAGAGGGAATGGACGCCGGCTACCTGATCGGTTTGATCATCTTTGCGGTGACGGTGGTCGGCTACACTGCCTATGGTGGATTCTGGGCAGTTACCTGGACGGACGTGCTCGAAGGATTGGTCATGTTGATAGGAGTTGTGGTCATGGCGATGCTGGCTTTGCGTGCCGTTCCACCCTTGGAAACTGCGACCGGTACCCTGACGGGATTGGCAGCCGCCACCGCACGCTTGCAAACGTTGGATTCCCAATTGACCCAGGCACCCGGACCGGGGCAATTTCTCCCTGGAACTCTGGCCGTGTCGTTTTTCCTGATGTGGTCGCTGATGGGGCCTGCTCAGCCGAGCACGATGGTGCGGCTGATGTCCTTTCGCGACACTGTAAGCTGGCGGCGAGCCCTGTTCCTGATGGCCATTTACTTCAGCATTGTGTACGTTTGTCTTCCGATCATCTTTGTTTGTGCTCGGGCCATTTTTCCGACAGAATACGTCAACCGCATCGGTAGCCGTGGTTCTGCGGATAGCATCATGCCGGCGATGATTCGCTATCTCACCGCCGATCGCCCCTGGCTGGGCGGATTGTTGCTGGCGGCACCGTATGCGGCCATCATGTCCACCGTGGCTGCTTACTTGCTGACCATCTCCTCCAGTCTGGTGCGCGACCTGCTGCAGCGAAGCCTGGGTCGCGAAATCTCGCGTGGCGTCCTGCGCAGCATCAGCTATACGACGACGGCCTTGATAGGCGTGGTGGTGTTTATCGGGGCTCTCAATCCGCCGGAGTTCCTGCAATACATCATCGTTTTTACCGGTTCGGGACTGGGCTGCACTTTTCTGGTGCCCATGCTGATGACGCTGTACTGGCGGCGGGCAACGAAAGTCGGCGTGTTGCTCGCCATGCTTGGCGGTTTCGGCGGAGTGTTCTTCTGGTACCTGGCCGGCTGGCTCGAAGGGCACGCACAATCGGCTCTGAAACACTATGCCGAGACCCTGGCGCATGCTCAGCACGATGTCGGTGTCGTACCGCCGCCACCACTTTGGGCCGAATACATTCAGACCTATCTTTCGTGGCTGCCCGGCTGGGGTCGGCCTCGCGTGGATCGCTTCACGCCACTGTATCCGTTCGGATTCGACCCGCTCGTATGCGGACTGCTCTGTTCGATGGTGGGCGGGGTGCTGGGCAGCTTACTGACCCGACCCGATCCGGAGCTGGTTCGCCGGTATTTTCCGGATTAGTCATTAGCTCAGACGCCGGAAACTCAACGAGGGCGATTCGTTGCCAGTACGGTCGCAGTTGGTGATCGCGGCGGTTTCACGATTGCACAAATCGGGCGACCGCACAAATACTCCGGCAATGTGCTTCGTTGTGGGTGGTGTATCGCGATGCAGTGCCTTGCGGTCGGACGACCAGGCAGCGGTTTGCGCATAGCATAACAGTGGCGATGCTGGTGATTGTAGTCCTTGTCGCCAGCGAAACTTTCGTGCCAGCTTCGGCCAGAAACGGCGACCACGACCGGCACCAACACCACCAAACGACTGGGTGCTGATAACAACGCCATCAAAGGCTTGCGGAAAACGGGCCTGGTGCATCTGGGCCGAAACAAACGAATCAGGTCGGCACAACGAGAACAGCCATGCGAGTGGCTTTGACAGGATTTGCGGGAAGCGGAAAAACCACCCTGTTCAGGTGGCTCACCGGGGTCCAGCCTGATACGGCAGCGGGTGTACGTGGCCAACTCGGTGTAGCTCGCCTGCACGATGAGCGCTTGCAATGGCTGGCGGCACAGGCCCATTCCCGGAAAGTTACCCCTGCGACTCTGGAGTTTCTCGACGTGCCCGGACTGGTCAGTGAGGATACCAGAGACAATGCCCGTCGTCTGGCCACATTGCGAGAAGCCGATGCATTGCTGCTGGTGCTGGCCACGTTTCGCGAAGAACCGCTTGCCGAGTATCGCCGGTTGCAGGCCGAACTCACTCTGGCCGATCTGGAAATCGTGAGCAATCGCCTGCAACGGTTGGAAGCCCTGAGTCGGAAGGGGCGCTCCGCCGCTGAACGCGAGGCAGACGAACGAGAACGCGGACTGTTGTTGCGGTTACAGCAGGCGCTGGAGCAGCAGAACCAGGTGACGCTTACGCCGGAAGAAAGCAAATTGGTTCGCGCCTTCCAGTTGTTCTCGCTGAAACCGCAAATGGTTCTGCTCAACACCAGCGAGAGTTTACCCGAAAGCCGCTTGCCTGCGGAGTTGCTTCGTCTCAACCCGCCACCCCTCGCGGTGCCGGTGCAACTGGAGTGGGAACTCAGTCAGTTGCCGGAAGCGGAGCGTGAATCGTTTGCTCGGGAGTTGGGACTGGAACGTCTTGGGCCGGATGAGGTGCTCAGGCGGATTTTTTACGGTCTGGGACAGATTGTCTTTTTCACGATGAATGAGGAAGAATGTCGGGCCTGGCCCATTCGCGCTGGCACACCGGTCGTGCAAGCCGCAGGCACTATCCACAGCGATTTTGAGGCCGGTTTTATTCGCGCTGAGGTCATCCCGTTTCCGGAATTGCGTAAGTCAGGTTCGCTCAAAGAAGCGAAAGCTCACGGGTTGGTGCGGTTGGAAGGAAAAACCTACACTGTACAGGATGGCGATGTCATTTACATCCTGGCCCACCGCTAGACCGCAGAACAGCAGCCCAGGTTTGTCAAATTGTTGACACCAATACATTCCAGCATCTCAGTATCGTGGCCGCACCGCTAAACCAAAGGGCCGCCGTATGCGCTTGTGGAAGCCCTGTCGGCCAGTTTGTTCGCCTGCCACGCGCGCAAAAAAGAACCGTGGGCTTGGGCCCACGGTCGCACTTTTTGTCGAGCAGATTCCAGCGCTCACTGACGCCCAGCGGTTAGCTGAGCCGTAATAGTTTGCCCGCGCTCTTCTGGTTGCAATGTGTGTCAGGCAAGCTCAGATGCGAAAGTTGGGGGCTTGCGCCACGTTGCCCCGTGCTAGTTGCTCTTGTTTTTCGGCTTGAGCGGGATGGTGTACAGGTAAATGGTGCGTTCGAAGCCATCGGCATTGACGCGTTCGACCTTGTCCGGTTCATAGCCCGGAATCTCAAAGGAATGCGATACTACGCGCGTACCGGGCTTCATTTTCTGCAACTGCGGCACCAGCTTTTCGTTGAGCGAAGTGAGCAGGTAAAGGGTAACTACCGTGGGCGGCGGAATTTTATCGTCGATGCCTTTGGCCAGGTCCAGTGTGAAGATGTCTTTCTGGACGATGGTGACGAGGTTTTCCACACCGTTTTTCTTGACGTTATCGAGGGACTCTTTGACGCGTTGTGGGTCAATGTCCACGCCCACACCGCGGCAGCCGTATTGCTTGGCAGCGGTGACCACAATTCGCCCGTCACCACAGCCGAGATCGTAAACCACGTCCGCCTTGGTTACCTTAGCCAGTTCGAGCATCTTCTCGACTACCGGCTGGGGAGTGGGCACGAAAATCACATCCGGCCGCCGCTCCTGTGCCGAACCGCAACTGAGCAGAGCCGCTAAGGTGACTGTCAGGCCGGCAATTGCCAGACCAGACATCCCGCGTTGCATCGTCCGTCGCATGGAAGCACCTCCCTTGTTTGGTTGCCACGACTCTGCGGCCCCATGCCGCATTAGTTCCTAACATAGCCAATGCGCCGCTTGCCTTCAATATGCCCTGCTGAAAATCTACCTTGCTGGTGATTTTTGCAGCGCCAATGGGCTGCTCAGGCTGGTTTACAATAAACTGATTGCGCGTGCTGAGATGGAAAGTATCCACCTGGTGGTCGAAGGAGCAGGTCATGGCCGAGTGCACACCCCGAATGGCCCGGCGAGAATTTCTGCGAGCCGTAGCGGCGACAGCGACAATGCTCGCCTCGCGATCCGCCCAACCTGGGTTCGGTCAGGAACAATCGCCGCCCAGAAAACCAACGCAATTTCAGATTGCGTGCATGACTTTGCCTTACAGTGCCTTTCCGTTAGCGCGAGCGTTGCAGGGAATTAAGGCAGCCGGGTATCGCTATGTCGCCTGGGGCACCTCGCACAACGAAAACGGCAAAAGTGTTCCGGTGATGCCTGCGGATGCTCCGCCGCAACGCGCACGCGAATTGGCTCAGCGTTGCCGCGATCTCGGATTGGAACCGGTGATGATGTTTTCTGGCATTTATCCCGATAATCCGAAAGCCTACGAAGTTCTGGCCCGGCGAGTCGAACAAGCCGCGGCAGCAGGCATTCCACAGGTGCTGACTTTCAGCAGCACCAGTGGCGGAAATCGTCCAGCCTTCATCGAAACCTTGAAGAAGCTCGGGCCGATTTGCCGCGACCACAACGTCCTGATCGTGGTCAAGCAACATGGCGGACTGACAGCGTCGGGCGAGCTCTGTCTGGGCATTATTCGTGAAGTCGGCCAGGACTGGATCAAAATCAATTACGACGCAGGCAACGTAATGGACTACCTGAACATTGATCCGATTCCCGACCTGCGTAAATGCGCTGAGGAAGTGCGGAGTTTTTGCATCAAGGATCACCGCAATTTCCCGAAGGACGAAGATTGCGGCCCGGGGTTCGGCGAGATCGATCACTACAAGCTGCTTTACGAGGTGGCCTGGACTGGTCGGGTGATGCCCCTGTGTTGCGAAAACATCTCTGCCCCACTGTTGCCGCGACCGAAAACTCCTGAAGGTGTGGACGACCTGGCTCGTCGAGCACGCGAGTTTCTGGAGACCGTGATTGCAGGTCTGCACAGCCTGCCGACCCCGGCTCCGAAGAAGCCCTAAACGCGGTAGCCTTGCCACGAACCGTGTGCAAAACGGATCAAAAAGGCCAGGCCGCGAACGACAAGGTCGCTCACCATCGCCAGCCAGGCACCCAGCAACCCCAGTTGCCAGTCCGGTCCGGTCAACCAGTAAGCCAGAGGAATCCGTATTCCCAGAAAGCCGACCCAGGTAAACAGCACGGGTACCCGCGTGTCGCCGGCACCACGCAGCGCACCCGTGAAGATAATGCACGAAGCCAGCACCGGCATAGCGTAAGCAATGAGCCGCAACACAGGCACGCCCGTGTGAACGATCGGTTCTTGCTCCGGATAAGGGCAGAAGAGACGAAACATCGGTTCGGCCAGGAGGTAGAAAACCAGGCCCATAACGCACATCACCCCGCAGCCGATTCCGAACGCTGTCCAGCCACTTTTCGCGGCACGCTGCGGACTACCGGCACCGAGCGACTGTCCTACCATGGTCATGGCCGCGGCAGCAAATGCCCCTCCGGACAGATAGCCCAGCGCTTCCCACTGAATGGCGATTCCGTGAGCGGCACTGGCGACCATTCCCAGCCGGTTCACGATGCTCAAAAACCATAGTTGCCACACTACTACCGAAAGGCTGTCCACGCCGGCAGGGATACTGACTCGGAGAATGCGAACCATCAGTTCGGCCTCGATGCGGAAATAACGACGCCGCAAACGCAAGCCAGCCCGCCCGTGTTTCAGTACCAGCAATACTGCCAGTGAACCAAGCACCTGACTGCACGCGGTGCCGACTGCGATGCCAACGAATCCCAATTCCGGAAACGGTCCCCAGCCGAGGCAAAATGCCCAGCTGAGTGGTAAGTTGATAATCGCCACGCCCGACAAAACCCACATTCCGGTTATGGTGTCGCCAGCGCCTGCCAGGCAGGCTAGACCCACGGATTCCACCATCTGCCACGTGAGCGCCAGAAAGATCGGCCGAAGATACGTTGCTGCATAAATCGCAGCCTCCCCTTGCAGTCGCAAAACCTGTACCAGCCAGTCTGTAATGAGCAGTCCGGCCACGCTCCCGGCCAGCCCAAAGGCCAAACCCAGCAAGATCGCCTGGTGTGTGGCGCGATTGGCTTGCTCCCATTCTCCCGCGCCAACATGCCGTGCCACCACAGCCGTTGCACCGACCGATACCAACACAGTGAAACTGCTCAGGAACCAGCTCAGATAACCGGCCGTGGTTTGTGCCGATTGGTAAGCGACCACGCGTAACCGCTGCTGCTCAGCTTCGCGGATAAGCCAGGCCGCCACCAGTCGCGAACTCAAATCAGGGTGTGCTTGCAATGCCAGCGCCCGGCCGTAGCGGGCCTGATACTCCGCCCAGTGCGATTCCGACATGCCCAGAAACCTGCCGGCAATCAGCCGATCCGACAGCGATACGGCCAGGGTCAGGAATTGCTGCACCATGACTGGCAAGGCCAGTGCCAGCGTCCAGCGCCAGAGACTACGCTGGAGCACAGCCAAGCTGGTACTGGATTGTGCGGATGCCGAGTGTTCGGGGAAATCGGAGTCCGATAATGCCGAGTCTGGCTTCGTCGCGGGGGAATCCTGGCCATCGGCTTGCAGGTTCATAATCGTGCCTTTGCGAGTCTTTACGCTGACCATGGCAGCATTTTTGGGCGAGCAACCTTATTGTGCGAGGATGACTCCATGCCCATCAAGACCAAACGCTGGAACGATCCCGTGGAACCGGATGACGGCTTCCGCTTGCTCATCTGCCGTTACCGACCGCGTGGCGTTTCCAAACAGGAGGAGACGTGGGATGCCTGGTGGCCCGAATTAGGGCCCAGCCGCGAATTG
This sequence comes from Gemmatales bacterium, assembly GCA_041640595.1. GTDB lineage: Bacteria > Planctomycetota > Planctomycetia > Gemmatales > HRBIN36 > HRBIN36. The sequence goes on from JBEPZY010000005.1 coordinate 279,940, forward strand.
CACGCTGCCTACTGGGGCAAACAGGGCCAGCCTATTTCCTGGGCTGAGTACCGCCGCCGCTATCTCGCCGAAATGAAGAAGCAGACCGATCGCTTAAACCAGCTGGTCGAACGGTTGCGACACGGGGAAACGATAACGCTTTTGTGTTCGTCGGCGTGCGTCCATGAACAACGGTGCCACCGCTGGCTGCTCAAGCAGTTGCTCGAGAAGATGCTCGCAGGCAACAAAACCAGTTGACCGTAGCGACACGACAGCGGCAGTTCTGGCGTGTTAAAGCGTCGCCGAGACTGCATCTTTTCGCATCGGTCAGTTATAGCAGGTCCGTTCCTGCTACGTCGGCTCATTGAATTTGCTTCTGGCAAGCCGACGCATTTTCGGACCAGGTGTGTTGTGTGGGGAAATATGGCCCGGCCAGGTGCTCGTTCCGGAGATTATGTAAAAGACAAAAAGAATTGCCAGCAACGCACCGAACAGAGCCCCCACAATCGCGTCTGTAGTCGTGCTTCTCGTGAAAGGGCCGAGAAAAGCAGATCGTGCAGCACCACACGCGGCGCCCAACAACGCCGCGACAACCGGTGCCAGGATTGCCGACCAGCCAAGGTTCACCCACCGGATCGGCCGTTGCCAGGCCCATTCCGCCAGCATCAACAGTTGCCGGGATTCCCATCCCAGGTAACGGCGTTGCAATGACGGACCGAGTTCGGCCCACAGTTCCACCGGCAATTGAGGTGTCTGCAAGCCTCGCTCCTTGCGCAAGCGAGACAGCAGCCATTGCAAATCGCGCAACTGGGCGGCGGAGAGTTTTTCCCACATCCGGCTCTGGAGGCAGCGCAAGCGGGTCAACAGTTGTCGTCGCGTTTCGTGCAGCCTTCGGCGAGCTTCGGCCACCGGACGGAAGGCGCTGGCTGCTTGTTTGACCCGCGCCAGCCACTGCATGCGTTCCCAGGTCGGCTCGCCGTCGGGCAGCACTTTGAGCAGAGCGCTCGGTGCCTGGTCGGGATTGTGCAAGAGCCGATTCCAGATCACATCACGTATTCGCGGCGTAATCCCAGCAGGCAAAGGGGCATTTTCGACTTCCTGACGCAGGGAGTCGGCATGCGCTTCCGCTTGCTGCAACCGCTCCAGACAGGTGCGCAATTGCGGATGCGTTCCACGACGGACCTGCAAAATCGCTTCGCTGATCGCCAGATATTGTTTCTGCAAACTCGCCAGTTTCTCCGGTAAGTTCGGCAAATCAGCATCCGGAGCGTAATCGCGGGACACTGCTGGCAAAGATATGTCACTCTCGCCCGGAAAATCATTTTCCTGGACGAGTTCCACGACCGGAGCCACGCTGAGCCGGGCTACCAGTTCGCGGACAAACGCGCCTGCCGACATGGGTCGCGCTTCGGGGTTGGGCGAGAGAGCGAGGCGGAGCCAGTCGTGTTCGCATGGCAAAAGTCCTTCGACATGAAAATCGCCTCGCTGTTGCCGCTGCGCGATTTCGTGGGGATCATCTCCGAATGGAGGTCTCCCGGTGCGCAGGTGGACATAGGTCGCTGCCAGACCGTACACGTCTATAGTCGGATGTAACTGCCGCGGCTGGGCAAATGCTTCCGGCGGTGTGTAACCGAATGTGCCAGCACCGCTGTGAGAAACAACACTGAGTCCGGCGAGTTTCAATAGTTCCAGGTCGCCCACTTTCACTTGCCCGCCGACCAGGAACAGATTGTGTGGTTTGATGTCGCGGTGATAGATGCCGCGAGTGTTGAGAAAATCAATTCCCTCGGCTGCCTGTTCCAGGTAACTGAGCAGTTCGTCCAGAGGCAAACCCTGCTGACCTGCCTGCTGATACGCACGCAGACGATCGGCGAGCGTGCCTTCTTCGGCCAGCTCCCAGATGGTCACCAGGTGCCCCAGCACCAGTTCATAGGCGATCAGCGTCAGCAAATGTGGATGACCGCCCAAACGCAGCAGCAGTTGCACAGCTTCCAGTTGCCGAGCAGCCACGGTGCCGTCGCCATCCACGGGGTCGAGATTGATTTTGACCGCACGCGGAATGCCATCTACTTCTTCGCGGTAAACGACAGCAAATCCGCCTCGGCCGATTTCTTCGTTGAGCTTCCAGCCATACTGCTGCCGCAACGTATCCACTACTGCGGAGAAACCGCGAATGTTGCGACAACCGGGCCACGTTGACGGTGGACTCGCACTGTTTTCACCTGGAATCGAATCCGGACGAACATCTGGGCGATTAACTCCATCCGGAGAGGAATTCTGCTCGACCTGATCATCCATAACCAAACTCCGTAGCAATCGCCAGTTCTGGCCGATTCGCTCGTCCGACCTGGCAGAGAGCCTTTTACCCCGTACGCTCTTCTTGGTGTCATTATACCGCCCGGCCGACAGGATTGCCGCTTCCTGGCCGGCGACTTCGAAGGCGTAACGTTGGCCGGGAAATGACGCACCTGACACCCTCGCTTCAGGATAGCGCGGGGCGTTATTCAGTAACCGGCGGCGTAACCGTCCTTGCGATATTCACTGCCGCCCAGGAGCGTACCGTGTTCCCAATCAATAAGGATGCCCTGATAACCGCCACCATTTCTGGCAACTCGCCGCACTCGGTGACCGCGCCGCTGCAGTTCTGCCACGACGGTCTCAGGAATCCCTGGTTCGGCCAGTACGGTACCGCCTTGCGGATCGCCAGGCCGACCGGTCGGCGTCGCCGAACCAACATGCTCGATTCGGGGTGCCTCGCCGGCCGCCTGCACGTCCATGCCGAAATCAATCAGATTCACCAGTATCTGCACCTGCCCTTGCGGTTGCATATCGCCACCCATCACGCCAAAGACGAACCACGGTTTTCCATCTCGCGTTACCAGGGCAGGAATGATCGTGTGAAACGGACGTTTGCGCGGTTCGAGCCGATTGGCATGATGTTCGTCCAGCGCAAATAAGGCACCACGATTCTGCAAGGCGAACCCCAGTTCTCCGGGCACCAATCCCGAACCAAAACCGTAATAATTGCTCTGAATCAGCGAGACGCAATTGCGGTCTTTATCCACGACGCACAGGTATATAGTGTCGCCCGAACGAAGTTTGGCATCACCAGCGGGAATCTCAGTCAGAGCGCGATCCCGACGAATCAACTTGCGGCGGGCATCGGCGTAGGGTTTGGAGATCAACTCCGCCAGCGGGATCCTGGCGAATTCCGGATCGGCGTAATATCGGGCACGGTCGGCGTAGGCCAGTTTCTTCGCCTCGATGAACAGGTGCCACCAGTCGGCACTGTTCGGTCCCAGCGATTTCAGATCGTAACCCTCCAGAATGTTCAGCATTTGCAGTACAGCAATCCCCTGGCCCGGCGGAGGCAACTCCCAAACCTGATAACCGCGATACGTGGTGCTGACGGGTTCCACCCATGTGGACGTATGTTCGGCAAAATCCTGCAGCGTAAACAGTCCGCCGACCCGATCCGAATAGGCGACGATCTCTCGAGCAATGCGACCACGATAAAAAGCGTCCCGACCTTTTTCAGCCAGTTCGCGGTAGGTTTGCGCCAGGTAGGGATTGCGGAACAGCTCCCCTGTGCGTGGCGCTCGACCATGGGGCAGGAAAGTTTTGCTCGCTTCCGGTGAACGCTGTAACAACGGCTCCGCGGCCCGCCAGTAACCGGCAATTACCTCCGGCACGGGGAAACCCTGTTCGGCGTAGCGAATGCTCGGTTCGAGGAGTTCGGCGAGCGTCTTAGTGCCGAATCGTTTGCGCAATTCCTCCCAGCCATCCACGCAACCGGGCACCGACCAGGAAAGCGGTCCTGTTGTCGGAATTTCCTGGTAACCGTGCTGTTTGAACCAGGTAATAGTGGCGCGGGCCGGTGCACGACCGCTGGCATTCAAGCCGTAGAGTTTCTGCGTTTTTGCATCCCAGACGATCGCAAACAGATCACCACCAATGCCGCACGACATCGGCTCCATCAATCCCATGGCGGCGCTGGTGGCTATTGCGGCATCTACAGCGTTCCCGCCACTTTTGAGGATGTCGAGGCCAATCTGCACGGCGAGCGGATGGCTGGTGGCCACCATGCCGTTTTTGGCTACCGCTACCGAACGTCCGGATTTCCCGGCGGGAATTGCTGCTCGTTCTGCCGCCAATAGTACCGTTACAGCGAGCGTCGCTGCGGTCAGTAGCAGGGTCGTTTTCATGGGGGGCACTCTTTCGCAGTTAGCGGTTGCAACCTTCGGGGAAAATCGGCACAGGTTGTCGTCCGGAGGGTGTCTCGGCTATGGCGACATAGACCACGTCGGCTTCGGTGACCTTAATCATGCGTCCGTCGCGTTCCACTTCGACATCCACATGCATGGTGATGGAAGTACGGCCAATCTTGAGCAGTTGTGTCCAGTAGTTGACGACGTCACCCACCAGGACGGGATGGTGGAACTCAACGCGGTTCATGGCCACGGTGACCAGTACCGGAACATGGTGAGTCCGACGACTGATCTCCCATTGTGCTCCGATCGCCCCTGCCTGATCCATCTGGCTCAACAACACGCCGCCAAAGATCGTCCCGTGCGGGTTAGTATCTCGCGGCATCATCACCGTCTTGAGAGCCAGATAGCGATCGGCCATGCTCAATTGCCACTAATATGGCGAAATCGCCACCGTTGCGGCCCGGTTGACGTTAGACGAATTTGGTTCTGCCGGGCTGGGCGACCGGGGCTACCGGTAGCGGTACGTCCCAATCGTAGCGGGGCGGCGAAAGGTCTTCCTTCGAGTTGAAAGCCATGTCCCAGGTGATCACTTGCCCGGTATAGGCGGCCATGCGGCCCATGATGGCCAGCAGTGTGCTTTTGGCCACGTACTCGCCGTTGTTGATCGGTTCGCCTTTGCGGATGCTGGCAAAGAGTTCGTCATGCTCGGTCTGAACGGCAACGTTCGCCTTGCCGCCGTAACGCCAGGCTTCATTACCGAAGTGTAGGCTGACCCGTTCCGCACGCAATTCACCGCGTCCGCGGGTACCGGTGACATAGACGGCCACATCGTTGGCGCACCCGGCCATCTGCCGACACTGGGCAAACAACCGCGAACCGTCGGCGTATTCGTAAATGATGGCGAAATGGTCGTAGATGTTGCCGTATTCCGGCCCGGTGCGAACGATACGTCCGCCGCTGCCAATGGCCCGAACCGGATATTCGCCTTTGACCCAGCTGGCCAAATCGAGCATATGCACGTGCTGCTCGACGTTGAAATCGCCCGACAGCCAGACGAAGTAGTACCAGTTTCGCATCTGCCAGTACATATCCGACCAGCCAGGCTGGCGCGGATGCACCCAGATCGGGCCGCGAAAATCGTTCGCCTGCAACGCCACCACATCGCCGATCTGGCCGTCTCGGATACGGCGGACGGCTTCCTGGTGTGGATAGGAATAGCGTAGCTGCAATCCAGCCACCAGGGAAAGACGTTTTTGCCGCGCCAGTTCAGCGGTTTGCAAGAACGAGCGAACGCCAGGCGCGTCCACAGCGATCGGTTTCTCGGCGAAAACATGCCGACCAGCTTCGATTGCGGCCCGCGCATGCATCGGACGGAAATGTGGCGGCGTGCACAGCAGCACCACATCGCAGCAGGCAATGACTTTCTGATACGCATCCCAGCCGACGAATTGCAGCTCTTTGGGCACCTTGATTTTGCCTGCGATTTCCTCATCTTTCTGCAGTCTGGCCAGGCTCTGCTGCAGGCGATCCTCGAAAACATCGCCCATGGCGAAGAGCTGGACGTTCTTATCAGCACGCAGGGCTTGCGAAGCAGCACCGGTACCACGACCACCGCAACCGATCAGGCCGACCTTCAACAAGTCGCTGCCCGCGGCATGAGCGAAGCGCTCGACGGTCAAAGCGGTGGCGAGGGCAGCACCAGTTTGCAGAAACTGCCGTCGCGTTGACCCCGACCATGAGCCGCACTTGTCGCATTCAGTGGCGCCGTTGGCCACACGCGACAATGGACGGTGACTTACCTCGTGGCTGGAACGTTTAGTGGCTGGCATAGCGAGGTTCCTCCCGATTGGCCGGATTATGCGCTATTGCTGTCATGCTATGGACTGGCCATCCGTGGAACAAGCGGTGGAACGGAGCGTATCGGTTTTGCCGATTACGGGCTGGTTATGACAATCAGTCCAGGCGGTAGCGAACGGGCCGAATGGAAGTTACAATAAAACCGGACAGAGAGAAAGAATGAGGCTTGGGGGCGCTCGGAGATCGGGATCGGCTCCGCTTTTGAAGAGGGCAACTCATGGCGCAGATCGTGGAACTGGCAGATGAGCAGTTACAGGTTCGTCAGGCGTTGCCTGCGGAAGTCAACAATGTGCTGACCGCGTTGTGGTCCGGAGTTGCGTCGCTTGGATTAGCTCTGGCGGCTTTGCTCCCGATGATCGTTTACGACTGGTCAACCAGCGGCCTTCTGGAATGGCTGAACGGTTGGGGCGATATGCTGGGCTGGCTGGGCGCGGGAGTGATCGTTTTACTGGTGGCCGTTTTAGCCGGTCTGGCCAGTTTGTCGTCAGTGAAAGCGCAACCACGGGGACTGAAGCTCACCAAGATCGTAGCAGTTCTGGTGCTGGTCGTGGGTTTGCTTTTGAATCTTGCGGTGCTGGTGATGATCATTCAGGGCCAATTCAAGCTGGGGCCCACGCCGATTCTGGCTGGGAGCTTGTTGACGGTGCTCGGACTATTTCCCGTGTTTCTGGGCGGGTTAACCTGGTCGCTGACCACAGTCGAGGCCGTTCAGCAATTCTTCTATCCGCCGGAAGAAGCCCCAGCCGAAGTGCCGGTCGAAGTGGCAGAGGAGGAGGAAGTCGCTCCTGTCAGCGAGGAAGACCTGGAACGATCCCTGGGTGAGTTACCGACCGGAACCAGTGCTGCCCCGCCGGTGAGCGTACCTGGTGAGGTGATTCGCGCCGAACTGGACGAAAGTTTGCTGGTGCGGGCCGAACTGGATACCGAAGCGGGCGAAATTATCCGCGCTGAGCTCGATGAACAGCGTATCCTGCGTGCGGAACTGGACGAGGAACGGTTGGTGCGGGCCGAACCAGCCACCACAACCCTGACCGGAATAACCGGCCCAACCAGCGATATTCTCGAAGCGCCCGCGACCCCGTCGGCTGTGATACCAGCGGAAATTGACATCGAGCGTATCGGCGATACCTCCAGTCGGGTGCTGGAACGCGGAGAAGTCTCGGAATCGCCCAGCGCTGTGCTGCTGACGTCGCTGCAATCCTCACCGTCACCCAGCGGGATCATCTCGGAACTGGTGGGCACCCCGACGCCCTCGCCGATACCCGGTTCCGAACCGGCTCCTGTCGGCGAAGCTGCCAAGCCTCCGGAAGACGTGGCCCCCGCTGTTGCCGAAACTGGTGCGGTGTCGCAAGAACCGGTCTCGGAGGCGGTTGAGCAATCGGCCGAGCCATTGCCTGAAGAAGCCGCACCGTCCCCGGAAGTAACTGCACCCACGCCGGCTGAGGCTGAAGAAATTTTCTCAGCGCCACAGCAGGAGGTTCCCGGCTCGGAAACTTCTGCGGTGGACCTGGAAAAGCTGGCCGAATTCGATTTCCTTCCAGCACCACAAGAGTCGCAGGAACCGGAAACGCCCGTACATTTACCGACCAGTGAGCCGGAGGTGCTGGCCGAGCAGCCTTTGTCTGCGGAGCAACCTGGTGAACCCGGCGGTGAGATGCCGTCGGAATCGCCTGGCGAAACGCTGGAAAGCATTTCGGGCAGCGAAGTGCCCGATTCGGGCCAGGCTGCGGGCGAATTTACGGTTTCGGAATCTCCGGCACCTTCCGAGGAATCGGCGAGCTTGCAGGATGTGCCACTGTTTCCGGAATTGGCCGATGACTTACCGCCATTGATGGCCGAGCAACAGCAAGAAACTTCGACCAGCGAACCGTCCGGCAACCCACCTTCCGACGAACTGTTTCGCGGCATCGAAGAAAGCGATCGATGAACCGCCCAGACGGAGGTGGTATCCGCAGGGATAAGGATTTGCCCAAACATTGGTTTCGACTGGCATCTGTCGAGTCGCCGTTACCCTCTTGTGGCATTGACTCCGGGGACGCTTAATTGCATACCAAGACCGGCAGCGCTGGACCTTCCCCGGAATCAGCTATGTGCGGGCAGACCGTCGCCTGTGCTGAAACAATAGCCTGTCAAAACGGGTATTGGCTCTCTCGGATGGTGGTCCGTCTTTTTCGGTGGCGCAGGCGGTTTGGAAATCACCGACAGCGCGAGCCTAGTTGGTTTCTGGATGCTAATTCCCCGCCAAGCTGGAGAATTGAACCCAAAGGCTGAGCAGTATCAATCCCCCATTCCAGTTCAACGCGAAGAAACTGTTCAGTGGCAGCGAGTCGTAACTTTCGATGCGGAAAGCATCCGGCTCAGCCAGATAGAGTGTAACATTCGGGAACAGCGGTTCGGCGATCAACTGAGCCGGGGGAATGACGGTGACGTCGAAATCGCCACCACTGAAGGCACTGATGAGTCCGCCGACCATCGGCATCACCGACATCAGGAACTCCACCGTGCCGCGCGGGTCGGATTCTGAAAAGCCCACGAGTCGCGCTTTCCCCGATGGCAACGACGCCAGGATTTTCTCTGCTTCCGGTGACGGTTTCCAACGGCTTAGCTGGGCCAACTCGCGTCGGGCAATGACTCCCTGAATCGGTTGCGGATACAACGCCACGAACAGCCAATCATCCACGATAGCCAGTGTCGGTATCAATGGCAGACCGAAGCCCGTAGGCGGTTGCACCTTCAGGCAAATCAGCTCCACGCCGCGATACTTGCTGCGATGGACCTGCAGCGTGAAGCCGTTGTTCTGGAATGATTTTATCTTGGCCAAAGCTTTCCGTGCACCCGCTACATTCTGTAGGTGCACACCTAAAAGAATCCCCGTGGAAAGCAGTCCGTCGGCGGAAGCGTCGGTGTACACCCAGAGGCTGTCCAGGTGCGGGAGGAGTTCCCGGAGCCATTCCAGTTCGGGCATCTGACCGGCTTTGTCGAAAAAGTCTCGGACGCTTTTGCCGGACTCTTGCTCATCTATTACATCGGCAACCGTCTGGACGATCGGCCGCAGCTGGCTTATGCCCTGCGCCAGATCAAATCGCTGTACCGTAACATCGCCTCGGGGCGATAGTGGCGGCAATGCCTTCTGGCCGCGCAGATACGGTTCGATTCCTTGTTCAACAGTGGGGAATAGCGCCGCCAGGCCTTTACGCGAACCTGGTTTGAGGTGAACGGTCAGTGTGCTCCGTAATGCCCGATCCTGGGCGCCGACGTGAAACGAGATCGCGGGGATGTCTTCCAATCCGGTGACCTCGATGACCTTGCGCCAGCCAGGCCCCAACTGGCGCAATGCCTCTAGCAATGGCTGACCGTCCACATAGCCACGCAAGCACGAGGCGTAGCCGGGCGGGAGACTGACCCGTTTAAACCATTCGCTTTGCAGCAGGCTTGGTTTTTTGCCTTCCGCGACGTCGAGAGTAAGCTCCGGCGACTCGGTGCCGATCAGCAGGAGGAGATGATTGGCTTCCGACCACCAGGAGATTTTCCAGGAGCTATCCGCGATTTGCACCTGCTGGATTTTCCGCTCGCGGAGTTGCACAGCGGTGATTTTCCAGTTGTTCGATTCAGCCACCATGCGAATCAACGCAGCCAGATGCGGTTCCTGCTTTGCCTGTTCTGGCAGGACCAGGGTGAGCTGCACTCGGCCGTCTTGCGGTTCCACCAGCTGCAAACCGAACACCAGGCCGTGAGCGTTCAGATGTTCCAAAACCGGCGGCAGATGTTTCTGCAACTGTTGCAATATCTCAGACGTCTCTGGCAAAGATTGCAGGCTCTGCAGGATTTGATCGCCTATTTTCTGCATCGCCGGCTGTAAACCGTTACGCAGGACCTCGGCAAAAGCAGTTTTCTCCCACGTTTCGCGGTGCTTTTCCCAACCGTCGTAACGAACGTACACAGCACAACGGGCATCCAGAAAGGCCTCCGGTGCCGCGGTGCCCGCAGGCAGCGGTGCTGCTCGAATCACCGCCCAAACCAGCAACCAGGCGCCAATCACCCCCGCAATACGTCGGAACATGGTTTGGCCTCCTTTTTCCATCCATCGAAAAAAGAATTGTCCCCCCGCAGGCTACGGAAATGGTTGCAAATGGCAAGTGTGTCGGGTAAATTTGTCTCGACCGGAGCACGGATCGCTTGCTTAACGGTTCAGCTCGTAGGTGTTCCACTACATCAACAGCCTCTAGCCAGATGCCGGGCACAGATCGCATAAGGTTCGGCTCGTGGCCGTTCGAATCCTGCCACACACGGAGCATGGACGAGATTCCACGGCACGGATGCAACTGCGGTATGGGTATGGTGATCGTTGCGTTGGTGTACGAAGAGTGCCGAAATTCAGGGCCGAACTTGCATGGTGCGAATTGCTATAGCTGGGAGCATTTTTACCCTGTGCAAACCGTGGGAAGCGTTAGTTCGGCCGTCCGAAGCATTGGCGGATTCTGCAACGCTGGTCCGTATGGACCCACTGCACGCTGGCTCCGATACGCCGCGCTTTCTTGGGCGCTTTTCTTGTCGGCAATGGCTTACTGCAAGGTGGCTGGGATACGGCCACCCGGTTTCAATCGTCGAGGTTACTGCCGCGGGTGAGTCGCTTGATCAAAATCGTGGCATACGAACCGCGAGGCAGAACGAACTCGAGATAGAGTTTCCTTCGGCCAGCGTTCAACTCATCATCGTCGAGGCGATGAAGCAGGTCCTGCGGTTGATAAATGGCCGGTCGCTCACCCCGTGAGAAGAAGGGCTTACGGAAGTGGCGGAGCTTGAGCTGGCGGAGCACGATTTTTTCCGCGGCGAGCACATCGGTGATGATCGGCTTCAGGGGATGGTCCTCGGCCAGTTTAAGTCGCGCACTCAGATACGGAATAGACAGGGTTCGCAAGGCCTCCTGCTGCTGCTCATTTAAACCGCGATAAAACCAGACCGGCCCGATTCGCAGCGAGACTTCGATCAGTTGCTCCGGTCGGCAATGCAGTTCCAGCCAGCGTGATAAGCAGCGATTCCACAAGTAGCTCTGGTAAGCAGCCAGATACAGGGTCTTCAGTTCCCGATGCAAACAGGCAAAGGCACCTCGAAAATCCTGCGGATGGTCGCACAAATAGGTAATGACGCTGCGAACATTGCCCCGCGGCATCTGCTCTTTGAGCATCTGCCAGTTGCCCCATTCTTTTCGCAACAATGCCTTCAGACGTTTTATCTCGCTGCGGTCATGTTCATAAGGTGCGGCCAGTGCTAACTTCAGGGCTTCCTCGTAATCTTCGGCAATCAGGTACCGTGCGATGAAGCGCCGCTCTGGGGTTACCGAACCAAAACGCTGGTCATCGAAATAATTGGGGACGCCTTCCTGCCGCACTTCGTCGAGAGCATCCAACGCCTGCCGGGCTTCACTACTGGACAGGTCGCGGATCACAATGCGGAAACGGTTCCCGACGACCGCTTTCGGCCCATACGGCGCAGCCACCTGCCCCAGGTAATGCAAATGGAGATGCGTCTGCCGCAAGCCGCGTTTGGGGCCGTGCAGGATGGTCAGATACTGGACCGTCTGGGCGTGGCGATCTTTAAGCCCGCCGTAACCAATGCGCCGTCGAGCAATTTGCCATTTTCGACAAATGGCATCAATGGCTTCCGGCGTGCCGAGGGATTCTTTATCGAGACGATAGAAAGCGTAAGGCCCTTCCTGACCCGGCTGTACGGAAGTCAACTCTTCGACGCAAAAATCCTGCGGTTGTTGTTTGATTTTCATACCGAATGCTACCCAGACTACAGCCGCTGCGATGTGCTTGAAGACCTGGTCTATCTTGTCCCCTGGACAGACCGTAGAACCGGACCGCACTCGGAGATTCCCGCTCCGAGCAACCGGCTTTTTAACGGAAAAGGCCGGGTTCGGCGGATCTGAGACCGGTCGCCCAGGCAGCCCCAGAGGTATCCACCTCCCCCGGCCACAATAATAATACCAATTATTTTGTAAAACGGCAAGGGCGACGTACAAGAAAAATACGAAATCCTCTCCTGGGTTTTGCCGATTGCCTGGCGGATACAATGTAGTGAGAAAATACAATCGGGTTGCACCCCCACATCTCCACTGTGGGTCCATAGACATCAGCACCGCGGGCCGTGATTGCGATTGCTGCGCCTCCGCTTGTTCAGCGGTAGCGCTTACGCTCATGCTCGCGTTTCTGAGGAAAACACGACCCAGCGCGAGCGACAATCTCCTAGAAGTGGCTAACAGTTACCGCCAAGTTTCTTTGCAGACATGACCCAAGCAGCACTGTCTTCGGATGCAATCTGCACCGCTTCTGCTCGGAACGGCCGCAAATGCTGGTGAACGCACATTTCGGCGAACGGCGTTTGGTTGGGCGAGGGGGCCATTTTAGCTGCAAACCAGGCCATGTTACCGGCCATCGGTCTTGCAGTTGATGCGCGAGAGGTGTTTTTCCAGGTGCGAAAAACTCAAATAACGTTCGCCGTCGGTCTTATAGGTCGCGCGCAACATCCAGTTTGTCCGTGTTCTGGAACGGCCGCTACAGTTGACATGATGCGTCCGCGCCATATTTTTTCTGACGACGCATTCCTGCGATAAGCGTATGACAGACTGCGTGCGCTAGCTTTGCGTGGCGGCAACTCTAGCCCGCTTGTACCGCATGTGCGTACACTTTTGGAGTCATGCTCATGCAAACGGGAGTGAGGCTTTGGTGTCATGATCATCGTGCTTAAACCGGAGGCCACCCAGGCCGACCTCGATTACATCCTGAAGCGAATCGAAGAATGGGGCTTGCGGTCACATATCAGCCGGGGGGAACACCGCACCATCATCGGTGTCATCGGGGACGAACAGAAACTGCAAGGCCGACCCCTGACGGCACTGCCCGGGGTGGAACAGGTATTGCCCATTCTCAAACCGTTCAAGCTCGCCAGTCGGGAGTTCAAAAAGACCGACACAGTGGTGCAAGTGGGCAAGGTGCGAATAGGTGGGGGCTGGCTGGCGATGATTGCCGGGCCGTGTGCTGTGGAGAATTACGAGGTTCTCGATACCATTGCCGCTGCGGTCAAAGCAGCCGGAGCCAACATCCTGCGAGGCGGTGCCTTCAAGCCCCGCACCAGTCCCTACAGTTTCCAGGGATTAGGCGAGACCGGACTTCGCATCCTCCACGATATCGGCAAAAAATACGATATGCCCGTGGTTACCGAGGTCATGGATCCGCGTCAGGTAGAACTGGTGAATCGTTACGCCGATATGTTTCAGATTGGCGCTCGCAATATGCAGAATTTCGATCTCCTGCGGGAAGTGGGCCGCACCAACAAACCCGTCCTGCTCAAGCGGGGCATGAGCGCTACCGTCAAGGATTTGCTTCTGTCGGCAGAGTACATTTTGTCGGAAGGGAACCATCAGGTCGTATTGTGCGAACGCGGTGTACGCACCTTCGAGGATTCAACTCGCAATACGCTCGACTTGAGTGCTGTGCCCAATGTCAAGGGGCAAAGCCACCTTCCCATCATCGTGGATCCCAGCCATGCAACTGGCCGACCCGATTTGATCCCGGCTATGGCTCGCGCGGCCGTCGCTGCCGGGGCTGACGGTGTGCATATCGAGGTGCATTGTGCCCCGGAAAAAGCCCTGTCCGATGGCCAGCAAGCACTTCTGCCTTCTCAATATGCGGAACTGATGCGGGACCTGCGTCGCCTGGCCGAGTTGTTCGGCAAATACATTGGCCCCAACGATGCCGGCGAAATCTCTTTCGACGGTGGCCAGTAACCAGCGATTCGGGAACGATGGCGCGTGGCCGCGGTCGGCGGCACCGGTCAATAGTGGCCAGTGATCAGGAGCCGGTGACTGGCGACTGGCATTACGGGGAGCGAACAGGGGATCGTTAGCAGGAGCAATAGCGCGATGCGAAAAAAACTGGTGGCCGGCAATTGGAAGATGAACACCACCCGGCAAACGGCGACGACGTTGGTGCGCGAACTGGTTGCCGAAATCGGCCAGGAAACACGGCTCGACGTCGTCGTCTGCCCGCCGTTCCCGTACCTTCTGCCGGTACGCGAAGTCCTGGCGGGTAGTCGTATCGCGCTGGGGGCACAGAATGTGTTTCCGGAGGCCAAAGGGGCGTTTACCGGCGAGGTGAGTCCGGTCATGCTCACCGACTGTGGCTGTCAATGGGTAATTGTCGGCCACAGCGAACGCCGTCGAGTGCTCGGCGAATCCAACGAATTTATCCGCCGTAAGCTCATTGCCGCTGTGCAACACGGGCTGCAGGTCATTCTCTGTATTGGCGAAACCAAGGAAGAACGACAAGCCGGGCAAACTTTCGCTGTCGTCTCAGCGCAGCTGCAGGAAAGTTTGCCGGCTCTTTCGTCGGCGCAGCTTGCAGCTGTGGTCATTGCTTACGAACCGGTTTGGGCCATCGGCACGGGGATCAATGCCACTCCCGAGCAGGCTCAGGAGGTGCATAGCTATATCCGCGACTGGCTCGCCAGGCATTGCGGTTCGGAAATCTCGCAAACACTGCGGATTTTGTATGGCGGCAGCGTTACGCCTGCGAATGCGCCTTCGCTGCTTAGCCAATCGGATATTGACGGCGTGCTGGTCGGTGGAGCGAGTCTGCAAGCGCGGGACTTCCTGGCTATCGCCCGTGCGGCAATTCCGTGAAGTTTTTTCCAAAATTTTGCTTGAAAAGAGGCCAGGCAATAACTACAAATCAAGCCAGGGGTAACACCAAATCCGGTGGAAGCGCGGGCGGCTTCTCCGGTCTTGTGCTTTTCGCGAGCCCAATGCAAAAGGAGAATCGCTATGTTCGACCTGCTCGACAGACTGGTGCCACGCTGGGTGCAGGACAACTTCTGGATCTTCTTCTTCGTGGTCCTCGTCCTCTTAGTCGCCCTCATCGGGCTGCTTATCTATCTGCGTAAGCAACAGGAAGAAGAGTAAGCCCTCGTTGCGACCACGAGCAATTCGGCCAGGCGGAGCGAGGACGACCCGGACTCGCTCTGCCTGTCTTTTTTGTGCTCGCAAGCTGAGGTTGTGCCCGCAAGGAGAGATTTGCCCGACCGCTGGCGGTTGAATGCTGATGCCCGCATCTGAACCTCGCCGCAGCTAAACGGGAAGGATGCACGCGCAATTGTGACGCAGGCCGCATCTGTTAGCAGTCCATTCTGAGCGGTCGTCAGCTTTTCGACTATGTCGGTCTTCTCAGTTCTGGCTGGCCCAGGAAATCGTGCTCTTGGACAGCGTCCTGCAGGACCGCACGGCAACTGTTTGCGAGCGTCCTGCTATCGAAAAGCCGGTCGGCGTGTTTTCAATTGCTGCTTCATTTCGTCCCAGTCGGCCACGGTTGCTTGCACATGCTTTCGTTGCCCGGCACGCCAGACCGTCAGACGCACGGTCGTGCCCGGCGGTGTATCGCTGATCAGGTTGATAAAATGATTGCCGTGTTCGATGACCTGGCCATTGAGTTCCAGGATGATGTCGCCTGGTCGCAAACCAGCTTTCTCGGCTGGCGTTCCTGGCAGTATTGCTTCTACCAGAGCGCCATCGGTGCGTTCCAGACCGATGCGTAATGCCTCGGCAGGTTCGATGGCACTGGCTACCTGCACGCCCAATGCTCCTCGAATTATCCGCCCTTTCTCAAGCAATTCCAAGGCGATGCGGCGAAAGAAATTGCTGGGAATACTGAAGGCGATGCCGCTGCTCGAGCCGCTCGGCGAGGCGATCGCCGTGTTGATGCCGATCACTTCTGCGTTCAGATTCACCAGTGGCCCCCCACTCGAACCAGGATTTATGGAAGCATCGGTCTGGAGGAACTCTTTGATGCGGATTCCCTGGCCCAAACTCACCTGACCACGATTGCGTGCGGAGATGATTCCGTGGGTTACCGTCTGGTTCAGCCCGAACGGACTGCCGATAGCCAGCACCCACATGCCAACCTCCATGCGGTCACTATCGCCGAGGACTGCTACGGGTAAATCTTGCCGTTCGCCCAGCGAAAGCAACGCGACATCGGATTCGGCATCTCCCCAGACCCGCAACGGTCGCAACACACGCCGATCTGCCAGGTGAACGACGATCCGCTCCGGTCCGGCATCGGCAATGACATGGTAATTGGTCAGCACGAATACATCCGGCCGACCCGGCAGGCGTGCCAGTACTCCCGAACCGGATTCGTCTTCGCTGCCACGTTCACCACCTGGTCGCTTCGCTTCGACATATACCACGCTGGGACACACTTTTCGTGCCACCAGTTGAAACCGTTCTGCAATGCTCACCAGATCGGTAACGGTCAGGCTCGCCCCTGCCGACGGTTGTCCAGTGCCGGGCGTCGGTGGGTCGGAAGATAATGGGTTCGCCCAGCTGAAGAGGAGCACACCGCTCATCACCCAGACTGCAGGGGAAATTCTCCAGGTTCGCGTGGCTCTGCTCAGCATGCTTCCACTCCGATGGGGTGTCAGGGTGGCCTTATCTGGTTCTGTCTGGCCATTTGGTCTTGAGGCTATCGCGTGTCGGGGTTCAGTCCAGGCTGCGTTTATTGTGCCGTTTTGAGGCTGGCTTTGCCGCTGGCATCATCGGAAGACCGAAGCGGTTGCAGGTTCTTTGTTCCATTCTGCGCTGCCATTTTCCCGCCGGGCTATTGCCGCGCGAAATGCAGCCATCTCGGGGGGTGGTTTCGCCTCGTCAAACTCGGTTTTGTCCGCCCAGTTTTTCCCATCGGGGACGTAATGATGGCCAGCTACGGGTCTGAGCTTGAATTCTTCTGCGAAGGCTGTTGAGACACTGCGGAACATCGTAGGAGCCAGAAACGGGTCGGATCATGCTCGTCGGCTTGCTGGGAACAATTCCCGGCCCACCTCGGTTTGGTTACGAACTGCGGTAACGTGGACGAGATACTGGCTCATTGGCCTGTTCGCCCTTTCTCTTATAGCATGGTAAATACAAGGGGTGAACACGCATACCAGCCAGTACAGGAGTCCAGCCATGAGCCGAAACGCATCCATCCTGAGTCGCCGGCAATTCCTGGCAAGCGGTGCCGCTGCGATTAGCGTTCCATTCTTTGTCCCAGCGCGGTCCCTGGGGCTGCAGGATAAGGTTGCACCCAGCGAACGGATCACGGTCGGGGTCATTGGCACGGGTGGTCGGGGCGTCGCTCTTATCAACATGTTCCTGAACGAAAAGGATGTGGAAATCCTGGCCGTTTGCGACGTGGATGCCCGCCAGCTGCAAAATGGTTTACAAGCCGTTCAGAAACGCACGGGCAAGAAATGCGACGCTTATAAAGATTTTCGCCAGCTGTTAGAACGCAAAGACATAGATGCGGTGGTGGTAGCGACTCCGGATCACTGGCATGGGCTGATTAGCATTGCCGCTGCCCGTGCGGGCAAGGATATTTACTGCGAAAAACCGCTGGTCAATTCCGTGGTCGAAGGACGGGCTTTGTGCAAGGCGGTCTCAGAAAACAAACGCATTTTGCAGACCGGCAGCCACGAACGTTCGACGCCGAGTGTGCGGTTTGCCTGTGAACTGGTGCGCAACGGGTTGATCGGCAAGGTGCACACCGTGCGCATCCATCTGCCGTGCAGCGACGGCCATCATCAAAAGGCCCGTTCCCTGACCTCAATTCCCCCGGAAGAACCGGTGCCGGAGGGATTCGATTACGATTTCTGGCTGGGCCCAGCTCCGAAAGCCCCATATACGCCGTTACGCACACATTTCTGGTGGCGTTTCATTCTCGCCTACGGTGGTGGAGAAATGACGGATCGCGGCGCTCATATCATTGACCTGGCCCAGCTGGGATTGGGAACGGATGATACCGGCCCGGTGGAGATCGAGGCTCGGGGCATGCAGAATAAAGGCAGCCTCTACGATGCGTTCTGGGATTACGAATTCACCAATGTTTACGCGAATGGCGTGCGGATGATCGGTTCGACAGCGACACCTCGCGGTTTGAAATTCGAGGGAACCGATGGGTGGATTTTTATCCACATTCACGGCGGCAAACTGGAAGCCGAGCCTGCTTCTCTGCTGAAGACCGACGCCTCCAAACTGAAAATTTCCCTGGGTCGCAGTCCTGGCCACGTGCGTAACTTCCTCGATGCGGTCAAATCCCGCAAAGAGCCGGTTGCCCCTGCCGAAGTCGGCCATCGCACCGCCACTATCTGTCATCTCAATAACATCGCTATGCGTTTGGGCAGAAAATTGAAATGGGACCCGGTTTTAGAGCAAACGAACGATGCTGAGGCTAACAAGTATTTACATCCGCATCTTCGCGCTCCCTGGAAGCTCTAAGCTTCCGCCAGCCCAGCAATGCCGGTGCTGCGAAACCTAGTGCTGCAAATGTGCCGTGCCACTTTCGCATTTGCGGGATGTCCAGTGTGTGCACTGTAGCATGGAAGCGCACTCCATATAAGGCGGCAAGTACCATAGCGGGTGCAAGAGCAAGACCGGCGAAGCCTAACAAAGCAGCTGCCCACCGTTCTTGCCGATGACGATAAGCCGCCAGCAAGTGCCCCATCGCCATCAATAAGCCGACCAGGCTCAGAAACACAGCCGCTATACTCTCCAGCCAGGCATGACCAAGCAAGTGTGTGGTGGTTATTCCAGCCGCGACTAAAGGCACGCCTGTGAGCGTCCCGATCGCTGAAAACTTCGTCCATAAGGCGGGCTTATCGCTGACCATCAGACCTGCGATAGTTGGCAACAGATATCCCGCGTAATGGAAGTGGATAGCTGTCAGCAGAACAATGTCTGCCTCGAAATCCATTGGCCGATAACCGATGCGGTCGCATAACATCCACACGCCGCCAATGACGCTAAAACTGGCCCCGATCGCCAGGCACCAGTTCAACCAGGTGCGGCAACCAGGATTCGCCAGGGTTCCTAAGCTGAAGGAAGCTAACAATACCAGCTCCAGGCACCACGGTATTGCGGTCACCAAGGCCCAGATCCCTGAAGCAAAACACTTATAGGCAACTACGAGACTAAGCGCGGCCGGCAACTGCAATCCATGCAAGCCTCGCCATAGCCAGCCATGCCAGCCGTAAGCAAGAGGCACGAACCAGCGGAAACTTAGTGGCACGAGCAAGAGCGTTGCTAATAGAAGTAACATTTCTCCCCATTGTCGGCCGGTCGGTTCGGGCAATCGCATAATCAGTACGGCCAGCCAGACTAATACACCCGCTATAATCCGTACAACCTGGCCGCTTTCGCTGGTACAGTAATTCAAGTAGCGAACGAACATAGCAGTATCTCGCGGCAAAGTTTAGATGGCGACGGCTTGAATTTGACATTCCCAGAGCCAAAATATATTCAACCCGATTGCAGAATCCAGGGAGCGGTCTCATGCGCTGGCGATATGGTGTAAGCGGTTGGCTGAGTGCAGCCGTCGGCTTATTTGCATGCATTAGTGCGATCTTTACTCAGACCCAGACACCGTCTCCATCGGTTCAGATAATTCTGCGTCCTCAGGCGAACCACGAAGAGACGATTAAGCAGCTGCGCGTCCTGGGTTTGCGGGGTGAAATGCAAATGGCTCCCCGTGTTTGGTTCGGATACCTTCCGCAGGAAAACATAGGGCGTGCTGGACAGTTGCCGGGTGTTTATATGGTTACATTGCAGTCAAGCGCGCCCAATCGGACAAGCCCCGACCATTATCATGTACGCTTCCGCGTCAAACTGGATGCTGACTCACGGGCACCTACGCAGCGGTGGATTCAATACCAGGAGCTAATCAAACATCTTCAGCAGGTCGGGTTTGAGCAAGAGCCGCTGAAAGCGGAAGAATGGCGTTATAACGATATTCTCCGTGGCAAACTGCCAGCTAAAGCCGTTCCCACCTTGCTTAACATTAGTCATGTTCGCACGATAGTATTGATACCATCTGGCTGGGGTGCCACCCTTGAAAGTACCGAGCCGGTACTGGTAGAAATCTGGCTGACAAACGGCTTCGATTATGACCGTCAGCAAAGAATACGCCGACTGGCCCGGGAGAGATTGGATAAACTCGGGTTTGTGCAAGCGATCGCTCATGATAGTGAGTTCGGCATGCGATTGTTCGGGTGGCTGCCAGCTAATCGGGTTTTTGCTTTA
The DNA here is from genome assembly GCA_041640595.1 of Gemmatales bacterium. GTDB lineage: Bacteria > Planctomycetota > Planctomycetia > Gemmatales > HRBIN36 > HRBIN36. The sequence continues at coordinate 300,097 of JBEPZY010000005.1, forward strand.
TTAGAGCCAGCTCATGAGCTGGAAGAGCCAAATTATGCAGAATTGCCTTTGCTGCGTGCCCCAAACTATATTTCGCTTTTCCACTTAGCCGAGGTGTTGACTCAGCCGGGGAAACTTCAGCCTCCAAAAGTTAGTCAGCCTACACCTGGATGGCCAGAAAAGGTAACGCCGGAACTTAAACTTAGTCCCGAAATCCTGTCTCTAATTGGCCAGGCTGGAGGGAACAAAAAGCTTCATCGGGTCGAACTAATTTTCCGCGATATTAGTAACGCATACGAACTTTTCGGTCGTGTACGATCGCTGGTTGAGTCGGCAGAATTAGAAGGCAGTTTAGGGCCTATACTCTGGGTTCGCCTGCCAGTGGGTGATATACCGAAACTGGCGGAATTACCCGAAATCTCCAGCATACGCCTGCCCCAACCGCCTTTAGATATTGGGCAGGGAACTCAAGGTCAGCGCCGCTTGCACTATGTCAGGCTGGGTGAGTTTCGCCCTATTCACAACTCACCTGCACCTTTGTTACGTTATCGGGAGCCTTTGCGCGTTGCCATTCTGGGTACCGATTTCCGCGGCTGGGAAAATCGTCGAGGGCGAACATTGCCGGCGGAGACTTACCTGGTGGACTATACACGCTGGTTCTCGCCAGATTTAGAACCAGCTCCTGCTCCTTTAGTCTCAGATGCAGGACTAGCGATCGCTGAGGAGATCTCGAGGATTGCCTCTGTGCAGGAGCTTTATTTAGTGCGTATCCGCGAGACTGCTCCCTATCAAGTGGCGGAGGTGTTGCGACGTATAGATGGTGTACCCGAGATGCCGGTTCTTATACGACAGCGTCTGGCGGACATATCATTACAGGCCAGTGTACTCGCTGAGGAAGAACGCAAACTACGCCTGAGCAAACAGCGACTATTGTTTGATTTGCGCTTAGACGATCCTGCATACTGGAAAAAACGCGACGAGTTTTTACAGATGGAGAAGCATTGGCAGGCCCGGAAAAGACGGCATAGCGAGTTAGTCTATCGTGTCAGCGAGTTTCTTGACCTGGAACGCCGGTTGATGAGGGCTAATACTGTGGTAGTTGTTCCCTGGTGGCGTGACGGCTATCCCACTTCGCCGGATGTGCGGCCCGGGTTGCGATGGTTGCCCGAACTTAGGTCTAAGCATGTCTCCTATATCCAGGTGGTGCCCGAACAGAGCGAGGGCGAATGGTGGGGCTGGTGGCGCGATCGAAATAACAACGGTGTTATGGAATTTCGGAACCTGGACCTGCCTCGCTATGTTGAGCTCAGGCCGGAGGACTGGCCCTACCGGCGTGCCAATGTCTGGCCGCGGAACGTATCGGCGGAACTGAACTGGCTAGGTTGGCAAGCTTGGCCTGAACAAGGCAAGGGCGCAACGATGCCCGCGCGGGTCGCTTCCGCAGGTTTGCCACCCCAGGCGACGATTCAGCTCGTCGTGCAGTGGCGGGAGGCTCACGATCCCCGCTGGGCCAACGCTGAGGAAGACTTTTACAGAAAACCGCTGACCCCGATGGTAGTGGAGGTATTGCAGCCACTCGTCGGCAGTGATGCTGCGTTACCCCAGGACCTGTACACCATCGTGGCCCGGTCAGAGGGATTGCCGGAGCGCGTGGAGAACCACTCGCGCTATGCGATCTACGAACTGCGACTGCAATTCCGCACAGGTAAGATGCCGGAACGATATGCGGTGCGTTTGCGAGGCAATCCGCCGACCAGTACGGCCCCACCGGGAATCAGCCAGCAGCGAGCGGAAGGTCAGGAAATCTGGTTGCGTCTGTCAGCGGAAGTTGTGGAACAGCCCTTACGGCAACAGGGAAGAGTGGTCTGGCTGACGCCGGGCGAAACGTTTACGCTCACCGAGCCATCTCCGGCCACTAAGCCAGGCGAGCAATAGCGCCAGGTGGTTTTCCCTGTCCAAGGGTGGACAGTGCCGACACCATCGCTATATTAGCGACACAGAACGTGGCTCGGTAATACAGGCGGTCAACAACCGCGGTAACCGCAAAACACAGGAGGCTCGCTATGCCGTATCCCTTTACCTTGCCGCCTTTGCCATATCCCTACGATGCCCTGCAGCCGTACATCAGCAAGGAGACGATGGAATACCATCACGATAAGCACCACCAGGCTTACGTGGATAACCTGAACGCTGCCTTGAAGGATTACCCCGACCTGCACAAGCTGGAGATAGACGAGCTCCTGCGGCAGATCAGCAAGGTGCCGGAAGCGATTCGCCAGGCGGTGATCAACAATGGTGGTGGGCATTACAACCACACCATGTTCTGGGAAATCATGAAGCCCGGCGGAAGCAAAGAGCCGAAAGGTGCTCTGGCAGATGCCATCAAGGCTCTGGGCGGTCTGGAGCAGGTCAAGCAGATGGTCAATGATGCGGGCTTGAAGCGGTTCGGAAGTGGCTGGGCCTGGCTGGTTGTGGATGGTGGACATCTCAAGGTGATCAGCACGCCCAATCAGGATTGCCCGCTGATGAACAACCAGTATCCCGTGCTGGGTGTAGATGTGTGGGAACACGCTTATTACATTGACTACCGCAATCGTCGCGGCGACTATCTGAAGGCCTGGTGGAACGTGGTCAACTGGGACGAGGTTGCCAAGCGCTTCGACGCTGCCACTCGCGGCAAGTAGGCCGTTGAAACTGATTGCTCGTGGCGTCTCCTGGCGGTTGGCTGGTGAAGACGCCGATCCCCGACGAGCTTCAGGACAGTGAACATGTCTTCACCAGGACGGCGAGTCGCAGGTGGCATGGGCAAGCAAAAGCCGTCTGGAAGCTCGGACAGTTAGATTGAATAAAAGCAAACAGGGCGGGGAATAACCCCGCCCTGCCTGGCGAATGACCAGCGCGAGGAATCAGAACTCCCAGATAATGTCAAAGGCGGCTGTTTGCTGGGATTTCTCCTGAAGGTCGTTGAACGGCCTGGTTTTGTCGCTCCAATCAAAGCGGATTTCTGGGCGGATTCGCAAGTTTTTATACGGTTTGTAGGTCAGCCCCAGGGTAATCTCGTGAAAGCGGTCGGCAAAGCCAGTACGGACGCCGTCTTCGTCGTTGTAGATTTCTGCGCGGAAGCCCAGAATCAGTCGAGGATCGATGGTGTAAAAGAGGTACACGGCACCTTCTTGCCAACGGGCCGTGCCACCACCGGGAGCCGCATGGGATTCCCAGGCTGTGCCGAAATTCAGCCCGACTTTCCACTGATCGTAGGTGCCGAATTTGCGAATCAAATCGTAGGTGATATAGGTTCGAAGATCGTGGTTATTGTTGGGCAGCTCCGGACCAACCATCCAGCTAATGTAAGCGGTGGTTCGCTGGTCGCAAGAAGTATATTTCAGCGAACCATGCCAGGAGGGGCTGTCATTGTTATCTTCGAACACCACATCCCAGCCCCGCACGATGCCGTTCATCAACTGCAAGGTGTCGCCAAGATACACGGTGAAGGTAATTCCTGTATGGGTGAACGGCCCAAAGAAGAAACCATAGGCGCGGGAGTAGAAGTCCGTCAAAGCTGCTGCTTGCATGCTATGCAATATCGCCCGTATCTTGGGCGTTCTCATTCGCTTGCCGAGGACGTTTGGTGGCCCCCACCCGAGCTAGCACTTCAACGTAACGTCCAAAATGAAACAGACTTGTGAATGGAAGGGGATGTGTTATTTCCTTTGGCGGCACAAAGGTAGCGAATTTCGTCGCCAAAAGAGTGAAAAGGCGAACAACGGGTACAAGTGAAAACCGAACCGGCTCGTGCTGGGCCCAAGTCGAGGAGGTGATGAAATTGATTGGCTGGCAGTCCTCTCCCTTGCGGCTAATTGGGTTATGTGCCCTGGCGGCTTTGTTTTCGTGGGCTCCGTTACTGGCGGAGCAAGCTCAGCCAGGCTCGTCCGAGAAACCGGCTCAGGAAATTCCTTCGACCGCTGAGTCTGCAACCAGCGAGGCTCCGAAAATTGATGCCGGGGATACTGCCTGGATGATTACTGCCTCCGCGTTTGTCATGTTGATGGTGCCGGGACTGGCCCTTTTTTATGGTGGTATGGCTCGAAGCAAAAACATCCTGGGAACCATGATGCAAAGCATGGCCGCTTTGGCCGTCGTTGGTGTGTACTGGATTTGCCTGGGCTACTGTTTGGCTTTTGGACACAGCAAGGGCGGGCTTATTGGATTTAGCCGTGATTTGATCTGCCTGGCGGGAATCAAGCCGGACGAAGTTCTGCCCAACGGCACCATTCCGATTTATGTTCACGTGATGTTCCAGGGAATGTTTGCCATTATTACACCGGCACTTATCAGCGGAGCCATAGCTGAACGGGTGCGCTTCTGGCCGTACTGCTTGTTTTTGGTGTTATGGAGCACGTTTGTTTACTGCCCGCTGGCGCATTGGGTGTGGGGGATGAACTGGTTTGGCCCTGAGCCGACGCTGCGGGAAAGTGGAAAAGATGCGGTGGGTTGGCTCGGAAAAATGGGGGCTTTGGACTTCGCCGGTGGCACCGTGGTCCATATCGCTGCGGGTTTCTCTGGTCTGGCTGCCGCTTTAGTGCTTCGCAAGCGGATCGGCTATCCCGAACTGGCCATGCATCCGAGCAGCATGGTGCTGACGCTTTTTGGGGCCGGTCTATTGTGGTTTGGATGGTTCGGATTCAATGGCGGCAGTGGTTTAGCCAGCGGCAGCCTGGCTGGCTCTGCTTTTAGCGCTACACAAGCCGCCGCTGCTGCGGCCGGACTCAGCTGGATGCTGGCCGAGTGGATTCACAAAGGAAAAGCCACCGCCCTGGGTTTATCGTCCGGCATCGTGGCCGGTCTGGTGGCAGTTACGCCAGCTTCGGGATTCGTCACCATGTCGGGAGGCTTGATTATCGGCCTTCTGGCGGGAGTGATTTGCTACATCGCCGTCTCGCTCAAGCCCATGTTCGGGTATGATGATTCGCTGGACGCATTCGGCGTGCACGGCGTCGGCGGATTTCTCGGGGCACTGCTCACCGGCTGCTTGTGCACCAAGCTTGTCAATGCGAGCGTCCAAAACGAAGGCTTGTTCCTCGGTGGTGGCTTTACTCAGGTTGGCATCCAGTTGGAGGCGGCGGCAGTGGCAGCAGCTTACTCCTTCGTTGTCAGCCTGGTCTTAGTGAAAATCGTGGACCTCATAGGCTTGACCACCGATCCCGAATCGGAAGTGGTCGGCTTAGACCGCACGGAACACGGCGAAGTGGGATTCTATCTCACCTCGGCCCTGGAAGAGCTTCCGCTGACGGGTGCTAAAGAACCTCGCCCGGCTACCCAGCCTCCTGACGGTGTGGGGCGGTTTTCTCTGGTGGTAGAGGGAGTTGAACCGCAGCGGCTGGCTGATGCCTGGTCGGAACTTTGTCAGACCGGCACGGTTCCTTCTCCGGAATTCAAACGTGTCTATCCGTTCTTCACGACCATGCAGGCCAATCGCTTCCGTTTTCGTGGCGGCAATCCCGAAACCGTGCGCGAAAACCTGGAACGCCTGCTCCGCTCGAAACTCGGCGACGGTCAGATTCGGGTCCGCGTCGAAGCGTAGGTGTTTTGAATAACCTCTAACTCATTAGCAGCGGTAGAGCTAGCGGAAATTTAGTCCTCGCAAGGGAGCCGAAGATGAAACTTATTGTCGCAATCATCCGACCGGAAAAGCTGGACGAAGTGCAGCGAGCTTTGAATGAGCGGGATGTTTACCTCATGACGGTCAGCGACGTACGCGGTTGTGGCCGGCAACGGGGCTACACCGAAGTTTATCGCGGTACGGAGATGCAAATACGGCTGCTGCCGAAATTGAAACTCGAAATTGCGGTCAACGATGCATTCGTCGAGGCCACGATTGAAGCCATCGTTCAGGCGGGCCGCACGGGCGAAACTGGAGCGATCGGCGACGGCAAGATTTTCGTATTGCCTCTGGAAGACTGCGTGCGCATCCGCACGGGCGAGCGAGGACCGCAGGCGATTGGGCCGTGAAGTTTTACTGTTCTTTGCAGAGGCTTGACGTACGGCGCCGGGCGCAGCACTATGAGCGCATGCTCAGTAAGCGATAAAGGCAACCCGCGAGGCTGGCACTGTCTGGGCAAGGCGCTGTGAAGGTACGTAGTGCAGCAACGCTGTCCGAAAGGGGATAACCTCAGTTCTACCAGGTTGCGAATTGCCACGTTTGCCGTGCAGCCAACGCTGGCCTTGAGGGCACCGTGTTAGCGATTGGCAGAAGCCTTGGCGGCTCAGCCAGGTGCGTCTGTTATCTAATTATTAGATGCGGTTAGGAAGCTGGCGGGTTGGAAAAGTGTAGCGGTCGGCTTATATCCCGTTGGACGCATATAATGCCAATGCAAAAGGCGATATGCTGTGGAAGTATGACGCGACGATCATGGAGGTTAACCGAGTTATGCCCGTAGCGCAGGAGAGCTTGCAGGAAGTGCTCGATCGCCATAGTGCAATTGGCGAGTTGTGGCGAATAGAGCAAGGGCGAGTTCGCTGTCTAGCCTGTGGTCATCGCTGCCTGATTGGTGAAAGCAAGCGCGGTATCTGCCGGGTGCGCTTCGTTCGCGACGGAAAATTGCAGGTACCGTTTGGCTACGTGGCAGCCTTGCAATGCGATCCGGTGGAGAAAAAGCCCTTTTTCCATGTTCTTCCCGGCAGCCGGGCCCTGACTTTCGGCATGCTCGGCTGTGACCTGCATTGTGCATACTGTCAAAACTGGCTCACCAGTCAGGCCCTGCGCGACCCGGCTGCGGGAACACCCATTCACCCTGTTTCCGCGGAGCAATTGGTGGATCTCGCTGAAGAATGCCGGGCCCGATTGATCGTCTCCAGCTACAACGAGCCGCTGATCACCTCCGAATGGGCGTCGGCAGTATTTCGTCTCGGCACGGCGCGGGGATTTTTGTGTGCGTATGTATCCAACGGCAACGCTACACCGGAGGTCCTGGATTATCTGCGTCCCTATGTCGCCGCTTACAAAGTTGACCTGAAGACCTTTCAGGATCGCCATTATCGCCAACTTGGCGGCACACTGGAACGTGTCCTGGAAACGCTGCGGGGGTTGGTCACCCGAGGTTTCTGGGTGGAGGTGGTGACGCTGCTCGTGCCTGGCTTCAATGATTCCCGGGAGGAACTGCGGGATATCGCCCGGTTTCTGGTCACGCTGAATCCGAGCATACCCTGGCATGTGACCGCGTTTCATCCCGATTACAAGATGCAGGACCGGGATGGAACCACGGTGGTACAACTGCGTCAAGCGGCCGAAATTGGCGTCGAGGCGGGCCTGCGATTTGTCTATGCGGGTAATCTACCCGGCCAGGTTGATCCCTGGGAAGACACACGCTGTCCGCAGTGCCGCACCACCTTGATTCGCCGATATGGTTTTCGTGTGCTGGAGAATCGGCTCACAGATCGCGGTCATTGTCCTGAGTGTGGTCAGGCGATTCCGGGCATCTGGTGCTGGCCCGTTGGACAGGTAAATGGTCAAGCCACCAAGGTTCCTGATTCAGGAGCGGATTATGTTTCGGCGGGAAGTCGAGATTCACTGCGATAATGTCCGGGTGGCGGGAGAAATTACCGTGCCCGAAGCGGCAGCGGGCGTGGTAGTTTTCGCCCATGGCAGTGGGAGCAGCCGCTTCAGCCCGCGCAATCAGTACGTCGCTGGAGTATTGCAAACTGCGGGACTGGCTACACTGTTGCTCGATCTGCTGACCGAAATGGAAGCGCAGGATCGGCAAAAGGTTTTTGACGTGGTCTTACTGGCGCGGCGATTACGGGCTGCAAAAGCCTGGCTGGCGGAGCAACCGCAGACCAATCAGCTGGCCTGCGGTTATTTCGGTGCCAGCACCGGAGCGGCTGCTGCACTGATTGCCGCTGCCCAGGAACCGACCGGTGTGCGAGCGATAGTTTCGCGTGGTGGCCGACCTGACCTGGCCAGCGATTACCTGCCTCTGGTGCAGGCACCAACTTTGCTCATCGTGGGCGAACGGGATGAGGTCGTGCTCGAACTCAATAAACAGGCGGCTCAGCGCTTGCGTTGCCCCTATGAGATATACGTCGTTCCTGGAGCAACCCACCTGTTTCCCGAACCGGGGGCGCTGGAAAAAGTAGCCGAACTGTCGCGTGATTGGTTCTTGCGGCATTTCCAATCCTGAAATAAGCTGGGCAGTTCGTGCTTCCCCCAGCCGGAGCTGACAGCGTTGCTGAGAATAATGCCACCACGACCAATCGCTCGCCAAACTGGCCTAGGCGTCCCGCTCAAATCCTGGCATACAACCAGTTGTGGGCTCCAACTTACGCTCCGCGCGATTTTTGACTTCCAGTTGCCTGGTAGCACTGCGCCTGATGCATGCTCCTGCGAGGACAATTTCCGACCCATCGCGCAACTTCGGGGCGATTGGAAGGCTTCCGATCACTTGCCGAGGCTAACGTATCCGACTTTTCATGGTGAAATAGATGCCGGCCGAGCGACAGACTTTTCCGAACGGAAGCGCAGACCGCGAGCCTGCCACGTCGCATTTGCCGCTGTACTGGCTGAAGTGGCTCGGCGTCCTGGTGATGCTGGCGCTGACGGCATGTTGCGGTTTGTGGGTGCATCACACTTTTCTCGGCACTAATTTCCACGCAGTTGTGCCGGGCAAGATTTACCGGAGTGCCCAGCTGGAGGCGGAAACTTTAGCGGAGATCGTTCGACGTTATGGTCTGCGTAGCGTCATCAACCTCCGCGGGTGCTGCCCGGAGTTTGACTGGTACCAGCAGGAACGCCAGACCCTGCAAAGCTTGAACGTGCGGCAGTACGACATCCGCTTTTCTTACCGAGCTCCGCCACCGGTGCCGGAACTTAGAAATTTAGTTCGGGTGTTATCGGACTGCGAAAGACCGGTGCTGCTCCATTGCCGACGCGGTGCTGACCGAACGGGACTAGCTTCGGCCATCGCACTGATATGCGAAAACGAGAGTTTGGAGGTTGCTCGGAAACAATTGTCGCCTTTTTATGGCTGGTTTCCTGCAGGTGGCCCCGAGCGATTGGCCGAGGTGCTCGACTGGTACGCGGACTGGCTGAAAAAATTGCAGCTTGCGTCAAGCCGCGAAGTTTTTGCTCTCTGGGTTGAGGAACACTATAAACCGGGACATCTCTGGGCCGAACTTGAACCACTTTCCGTTCCCGATCGCTGGCGAGTAGGGGAGACGGTAGCGGCGCGATTCCGAGTACACAATCGCAGTGATTTTTGCTGGCGGTTCCGCATTACGCCGCGTGTCGGTGTGCATCTGCGAGCCTGGCTGTTACCGGGGGACATAGAAGTGCGTGACCCGGCGGAGTTGGCTGGTTTGCCCAGCGATGCGGCGGGGTTCTTCAACACGACCGTCGCTCCGGGGGAAAGCCTGGAGATAACGTTACCGCTACCGCGTTCCGATCGGGCCGGAAAGTTCGTGCTGCTTGTGGATTTGGTGGATGCACACGATGGGCCTTTTGGCGTTTATGGCTCGCCCACTTTTCGTCGCTGGGTAACTGTGGAGTAATGCCCACAAATGATTGCGCACATTCCTGGGCCAGGCGGGTGCGAATATGTCAATGTCGCATAAGGAATCGATATCGCTGAGCCGGTGGATCAAGTTGCTCGGTCGCTGTCTGGTGGCGTTGGGTCTATTGGGCTGGCTTTTATCGGGCCAGCGCGGGTATCAGGTCTGGCAGATGCTGGCGCAGCTGCAAACTGTCCCGTTTTTGACGGCCTGCTTGCTTTACGGTCTGGCGCAGGTGCTGAGTAGCTGGCGGTGGCAGTGGTTGGCCCGCACGGTGACGATCGAGGCACGCTTGAGCTGGTTAGTGCGGCTGTATTTTGTCGGCATGTTTTTCAATCTGTTTTTGCCGACATCCATGGGCGGCGATTTTGTGCGCAGCTGGCTCTTAGCCCGTCGGACTCAGCGGCATGAACTGCGTCATGCGGTGCTGAGTGTCCTGAGCGAGCGGCTCAACGGACTCATCGCGCTATTGGTACTGGGATGCCTGGCCAGTTTGTCGGTGGTCGGTCGCTTACCACTCTGGCAGGTAGCAGTCATGTGGAGCCTGGTACTTAGCAGCATTCTGCTGCTGGTTCTCTTGCCGATCCTGGGGAAACGGTTGGTTCGCCTGGCCAGTCTGGCCCAGGCCCTGAGCATCTCCGCCCAACAACTGCCGGTCTGGTGGCGGGCGTTTCTGGTATCGCTGCTGGTGCAGCTGGCGGCGGTCGTTCAGGTTTGGCTGGTGGCTAACGCTTTGCACCTGCATATATCGCTGGCGGTGTTGGCGGTTGTAGTGCCCCTGGTGACCGTAGCCAGTCTGATCCCGGTCAGCATTGCCGGACTGGGATTGCGAGAAGGGACTTTGATGCTATTGTTAGGGCCGCTGGGTGTGTCGGCGACGGAAGCGGTTTCCCTGGGTCTGGGCTGGCTGGCCATGCAAGGGGTAACCAGTCTGGTCGGCCTACCACTCTGGCTCACCCTGCCGGAAACCGCATCGCTATCCTCCCAGACAAGCCCTTCTGGCGAACATTCCCAGGGCAGTCGGGCATTCAGGCACGGAGAATTCACTCATGGACGTCTCGGTGGTGATTCCCATCAAGGACGAGAAGGACAATCTGCCGTTGCTGCATGACCAATTGCTGCGCGCCCTGGAACCGACCGGCTGGCAATTTGAGCTGATTTTTGTGGACGACGGCAGTACCGACGGCTCGAGCGAAGTTCTGGAACAGCTGGCGTTACAGGATGCCCGAGTCAAAGTGGTGCAGTTGACCAGAAACTTTGGCCAGACACCTGCTATGCGGGCCGGGATCGATCATGCTCTGGGCGAGATTGTGGTTACTATGGACGGCGACCTGCAGAACGATCCTGCAGACATTCCTGTGCTGGTTGGCTATCTTCGGGAAGGTTATGACGTGGTTTTAGGCTGGCGGAAAGAGCGGCAGGATGCCCTGCTGGTCCGCAAAATTCCCAGCTGGATCGCCAATTGGCTGATTCGGCGGGTAACCCATTCCAGCGTTCGTGACCTGGGTTGCACCCTCCGGGCTATGCGTCGTGAAATTGCCCTGGAGTTGCCTCAATACGGCGAGATGCACCGATTTATTTCTGTGCTGCTGCAAAATAGTGGCTACCGCATCCTGCAGGTTCCGGTTCGCCATCATCCTCGCCGATTCGGGCAGACCAAATATTCTCTGACACGGACCGTGCGCGTGCTGCTGGACTTGATCACCGTGCGGTTTCTGCAAGCGTATCTGACCCGACCGATGCACGTGTTTGGGCTCAGTGGCATGCTGTGCATGGTCGGGAGCTTCGTCAGCCTGAGCGTGGCGTTATTGCAGAAGCTCGTCTGGGCAGAACGGCTCAACCGCAACCCGCTCGTTCTGCTGAGTGTATTGCTCGTGGTAGTGGGAGTGCAATTTATCTCGCTGGGGCTGATCGGCGAAGTGCTGACACGCACTTATTTCGAAAGCCAGGGAAAAACCGCTTACCGCGTGCGGCGGACAATCAACATAGCAACGGTTCCGAGCAGTCGGGCTCGCGCTGCCTGAGCTGTTTCGGGCTCGCGCTGGTTGAGCGGACGCAGACCGGCAAGAAAAATTTTTGCCGTTTTTTGGTGGACATTAGCTTTGTTGGGGAATAAAAGATACGCATCAGGCATCTAGTCTATGGACGCGCAAACCCGGCCCGGGTAGCGTGTCTGGAGTATCCCAGGGCAACACGCGAAAGGACAGGTGCAACCATGAAGAAACTGCTGGCATGCTTGATCGCGGGAGTGCTGGTATTCGGACTCGGCTGCCGCAGTGGCGAAGCTACTAAGCCGTCGCCCGCTAAGGACAAAGGCACACCAGGCAAACCAGAACCGCCCAAGACCGAACCCAAGCCTACGCCAACGCAAACGAAGCCGAAAGAAGAACCGAAGTCTCCGGACAAGAAAGAACCGGAACCTAAGAAGGAACCAGAGCCTAAGAAGCAACCAGAACCTAAGTCCGAGGACAAGAAGCCTCCAGAGAAGAAGCCCGAAGGCGAGAAGAAGCCTGGCGATGAAAAGAAGGCTAACGGAGAAAAGAAGTAGGACTGACCTCACATAATGCGAACCTGTGCAAAGCTGCACAAACGGGCTTCGCGCAATTGCTGACTTTCGCAGGACATTTGCCGGCGGAGTGGTTCCGCAGGCAACACATAGATTGGGAACCATCAAAAACGAAAGGAGCAGACCATGAAGAAACTGCTGAGCGCTTTGCTGGTGGCATTGCTGGGCTTGGCCATCATTGGCTGCGGTGGCGGTGAAAGCAAGCCAGCCGGTGGTGGCGGTGGCGGCGGTGGTGGCGGCACCCCCGGCGCTAAACCGGCCGGGAAGTGACAGTTGCCTAGTCTAATTCCTGCCTTGTGAGTGGTCATGCCTGAACGACCGAGCAAACTTTTGGCCGAATGGAGCTCAAAGCCATGCGCACGATTATTACTGCAGTGCTACTCGCAACATTGACGATTGCTGGCTTGGGCTGCGGCGGTGGAAGCAAGCCACCTGCTCCTACTGGTGGAGGTGGTACTGCTGCCGGCACGGAGAATACAGGCCCGCCGGGCATCACTCCGAGTTATCCCAAACCGTAGCCGGAATTGTGCTCGATTCGTCTCGGTCTCCCGATGTGGCCATCGGAAGGTGCTGAACTCGTGGGCACTGGATGGCCACTCCTTGCAATAGTGGTGCCGCAAACTGGTCCTTCCGACTGCTCCGAAAGATGATTTCCCAGGAGGGAGTGTGCTATGAAATATTGGCTAACGGCAATTTTAGTTGTGCTGATGTGCTGGGCTTTGGTCGGATGCGGTGGTGACAGTGGCAAACCACCACCTCCGGCGCCTGGTGGTGGCACACCTGCAACCCCAGGTACCAGTGCTACCGGATAAGCGGGTCTCGCAACTGCCTGCACCAGGATTGAGAAATTCGCTTTTGCATTGCCGGGGCTGTGCTCTGCCGTGGATTAGCTAAGTGCCTCAGACAGGTGGAGCCGAAGACGTTCGACTTCACCTGAACCAAGTATGCGATAAGCAGAGCGCACGCCCCGGCTTGTCTATTTTGAGCCACGTGTATTATGCCGCTCGAATTTGGTCATCGGCGACAGATTCGTGCTTTACAGAAACGAGCATCCTCTGCGAGCGGGTTTCAATCCCACTGGTAACTCGGAAACAGGCTTGCTGTTTTTGTATTCGGCCTATTCTGCTGCACAAGCAAATGTTCAAACCTTGTCCCGTCCGGCCTTTTGCGGTCTTAGTGTTTTTGCTTAGCTGTGGAAAATTGCTTAGGGCTAGCTTCCGCGAACTGTGCTGCTTGGGGCACGAGTGTTGTGCTTATTATGACGTAAATTTCGCTGCTTGCACTATGTCCCTGGGAGAACATTGCCAGGAGTCGTAGGATAATTCCACAGGAAATTGATGAGGATCAAGGAGGCGAGGACGGTGTTCCGGAAGATTCTGCTGCCGCTCGATTTGACGGATAAGCACGGCAAAACTCTGGAAATTGCGGCGAATCTGGCACAGCAAAGCGGCGGCGAGATCACGCTTGTGCACGTCATTGAGCTCATCCCAGACCTGCCGCGCGAGGAACAGCCAGACTTTTACGAGCATCTGGAGCAGGAAGCGCGTAAGCATTTGCAGGAGATGGCCCGTCGGCTGGAAGAGCGGCGTATTCCCTGGCACATTGTCATCCTGTATGGTAACCGCGCCGATGAGATTATCACGTATGCCACCGAAAGCGGGATGGATTTGATTGTCCTGAGTTCGCACAAAATTGACCTGGACAAACCGCCAGCGGGCTGGGCCACGATAAGTTACAAGATCGGCATTTTGGCGCAATGTCCGGTGCTGCTCGTCAAATGAAGCAAGGAAAACGACCATGGCAGCGGGCAACTGGGCCAAGAGCCATCACAGCGCCGTGGTGATTATTCCGCCCGAAGAAGTTTGGGAGCCGATCCAGGCTTTGCGACGAAAATACGACCGCCAGATTCACCGCTGGATGCCGCATATTAATTTGCTCTACCCGTTTGTAGCCGAGCAGCATTTCCAGGAGGTAATGCCCTTACTGCAGTCTGTTGTGGCGAAGGTACCCGCCTTTCGGCTCCGACTGGGTAAGTTCCGCTGGTTTTGTCATCCCACCGGGCGAGCCACAGTCTGGCTGGAACCGGAACCATGCGAAGCGGTGCGTGGGCTGCAAGCAATCCTGCAGGAAGTTGTTCCGCAGTGCGATGAGCTATCGCGCTTTCCACAAGGGTACACCCCGCACCTCAGCATTGGCCAGACAGCAACGCCAGGGGTTGAAGCGTTTGCTGGACGACTGCAAGCTCAATGGCAACCGCTGGAGTTTGCAGTGGAACATGTCGCCGTGATCACGCGTGGTGCGGAGGAACCTTTTGCGGTGCGGCATCGGTTGTTTTTAGCGTCCAGGAATAACCAGGCCGCCATATCGCCGGCACCGGCAGCGCCACCCGCTCACCAGAGTGTATAACCGCCGTCTATTACCAGCACTGCTCCGGTCATGTAACTGGAAGCCTCGCTGGCCAGATAAACAGCGGCAGCACCAATCTCCGACGGTTCACCCAATCGTCCTAAGGGAATCTGGCTTTCAATGCGGCTGCGCAGATCGGGCATCTCGCGGAACCAGCGACGGTTGGCGTCGGTCAGGAAAGTACCAGGAGCGATAGCGTTGACCCGCACGCCGTAAGGTGCCCAGTCCACCGCCAGCGCCCGCGTAAATTGCAGTAATGCCGCTTTCGCTGTTTCGTAAGCTCGGCCATAGATGCCGCGACTGACAATTATTCCGCAAATGGAGGCGACATTGATAATGCAGCCGTGACGGCGTTCGACCATCCTGCCGCCAATCAGCTTGCAGCAGAGGAAAGCACTGGTCAGGTTCAAATCCAGGATGCGCTGCCAGTCGGCAAGCTCCAACTGCTCCGTGGCAATGTTGATGCGCCGGCCACCGACATTGTTGACAAGAATGTCAATGCGCGGGAATGTTTCGAGGATGGTCTGACAAGCCGCGGTAGTGCCGTCGGGGCTGGACAGGTCGCCGGTTATCACATCCACCTGGCGACCGGTGGTGAGCAATTGCGATCGAGCCTGCTGTAAGTTCTCCGGATCACGAGCGACGAGAACGAGATCAGCTCCGGCTTCAGCAAGTGCTTGAGCGATTGCATAACCCAGACCACGACTGCCACCTGTGACTACCGCCCGCTTGCCGTCGAGGCGGAATCGTTCGAGAATGCTCATGGTAAGGGTCTCCGATTTCCTGGGGGCTTCGGGAAGCACGCGATGACGATTTTGTATTACGATTTGCTCTTCCGCGAACATTTCACAGGCCGACATCATCCCGAACAGCCGGAACGTCTGGCTCGGATTGAAAACCGCTTACAGCAAAACGGTTGGCTGAACCGCTGTTTACGGGGTGACTACCAACCGGCGACGGTGGAGTCGCTGGAGTGGATTCACGAGCCGGCCATGATTCGGCGGGTTCAGGAAATGTCGGAAGCGGGAGGCGGTTACCTGGATCCGGACACTGTGGTGTCGCGGGCTTCGTACCGAGTCGCATTAGCGGCTGCGGGAGCGGCTTGCGCCGCGGTGCAGGCAGTCTTGACGGGTCGGGATAAGACAGCGCTGTGCCTGATTCGTCCTCCGGGGCATCATGCCACCCGTCGTGAGAGCATGGGCTTTTGTTTGTTCAATAACGTAGCCCTGGCTGCCGAAACTGCCCGACGCCAGTTCGGTCTGGAACGGATTCTCATCGTGGATTGGGACGTGCATCACGGTAACGGCACGCAGGACATTTTCTACGACGATGCGGGCGTCTTTTTCTTCAGCATTCACCGATACCCGTTCTATCCGGGCACAGGTTCAGCGGACGAAACAGGCACAGGTCGGGGCCTGGGCTACACGCTCAATGTGCCGGTGCGATTTGGCACGCCTCGCCATGAATACCATCGCCTTTTCCTGCAGGGTCTGGAACGGGCCGCCGCTGTATGCCGACCGCAACTGGTTTTAATCAGCGCCGGCTTTGATGCTCATCGAGAAGACCCGATCGGCTCGCTGGGGCTGGAGACCGAGGATTTCGTCGAACTGACCCGCCGGGTGCAGGAAGTGGCCAGCGTTCACGCGGAGGGTAGGATGGTGAGTTGCCTGGAAGGTGGTTATCACCTGGACCGCCTGGCCGAGTGTGTCGAAGCGCATTTGCAGCAACTGGCCCGTGGTGCGGGGGCCTGAAATGCGCCGGTCGAACTACCGCTCGGCGATTACCGAAGTTGGTCAGGAGCGTGTTAGACTAATTGGAGCTGTGTAGTCGCTGCCATCGCACTTACCGTCTTCGTGGGAGCATCGAACAGCAATGACACCTCCGATTCGATTTTCTCAATTGAGTCAGCGCACAGGCGATCCGCCCATCTCCTATTTCATGCAACAGGCGGTGGAAAATCGTAACCTCATCAGTCTCGCCGCCGGTCTGGTGGATATGGAAACGTTACCAGTCGAGCAGATGCGGGAGGCTTTGCTGGCTGTCCTGAAAGAAGCAGATTCGGCTCAGGCAGCTTTGCAGTATGGCACAACTCCGGGATGGGCACCATTGCGGCAGGCGTTGCTGGAGCATTTCTGCCGGCTGGAAAACTTGCGGCCACAAGATTTGAACCTCTCGGCTGATCACGTCCTGGTAACCACAGGCTCGCAGCAGCTCCTTTATCTGGTCAGCGAAGCCCTGCTGGATCCGGGCGACCTCGTGGTTACAGCAGCGCCATCCTATTTTGTGTACCACGGTGTGTTACAGTCCCTGGGAGCGCAGGTGCTGGCGGTGCCCGGCGACCAGGACGGAATGGATACGGAGGCGCTGGAAAGGTTACTGGCGGGTTTGTCGTTGGAACAGTTGCGGCGGTTGAAGCTTATTTACGTCGTCAGCTATTTTGAAAATCCCACCGGGGCCACGCTTTCGTGGCCGCGTCGGCAACACCTTTTCCGTCTGGTGCAGCATTACTCCCGCGAGCATCGCATCCTGATCCTGGAGGATGCTGCCTACCGTGAGTTGCGGTACGAAGGGGACGATGTGCCGAGCATCAAATCGCTTGACCGCGAAAATCGGTTTGTTGTTCTGGCCATGACCTTTTCCAAGCCCTGGGCCCCAGGCATCAAGACCGGTTACGGCTTTTTGCCTGGCGACCTGGTACAACCGGTTTTGCGTATCAAAGGGAATCACGATTTCGGTTCGGCCAACCTGGTGCAGCATGCGTTGCTTCACAGCCTGCGCACGGGAGCCTACGCCGAGCACGTCCGTGAACTCGTGCAGCACTACCGTCGCAAGCGGGACGTGCTCCTGCAGGCGCTATCCGAATTTTTACCTGGTGCGTGGGGAATTCGCTGGTGGCATCCGAAAGGTGGGCTGTATGTCTGGCTGATTTGCCCGCCCGGACTTGATACCGGCCCCAATGGCCCGTTACTTCAGCGTGCTATTCAGGAAGGCGTCCTCTATGTGCCCGGGGAATTCTGTTATCCTCCCGGCATGGCTGGGGTACCGCGAAATGAAATGCGGTTGTCGTTCGGGTTGGCCCGGCTTGAGGAATTGCGAGAAGGAGTAAGGCGATTGGCCCGCGCTCTGGCGGCCTGCTGGCGTGCCTGTTAGTGCCGGGCGTCATGGGCTTGCTGTCGGTGTGGCTTGGCGTATGGCGGAGCGATTTTTCTACCCGGAGCCCATCTCGACCGGAACGGTGCGATTGGAAGGCGAAGAATTCCACCACCTGACCCACGTGTGCCGGTATCATGTGGGAGACCGGGTCGTTTTGTTCAACGGAGACGGACGCGAATACCTGGCGGTGATCCGGAATGTAACCCGCCGCTACGCCGAACTGGTTGTCGAATCGGTGCAGGAAGTGTCTCGAGAGTTACCAGCTCCTCTCTGGCTGGCTGCACCGCTTCCCAAAGGCGACCGCCAGCAATTTCTCATTGAGAAACTTACGGAACTGGGCACGGCTCGCTATATTCCGCTCTCGACGCAGCGAAGTGTCATCACGCCGGCAAGTATGCGGTTAGAAAAGCTCCGCCGGTATGTCATCGAGGCTTGCAAGCAGTGTGGCCGGAACCGCTTGATGGAAATCGCGTCTCCGCTGGAACTCCCGACCTTACTGTCGAGCCGGGAAGTTCCTGAGCACCGTCTGATGGCAGATGTCCGCGGCGAACCGTTGCGGTGGGAGCATTTTCCAGTGCGGCAGGCCACCGTGGTGATTGTCGGTCCGGAGGGAGGTTTCACGGAGCACGAGATCGCGCAGGCACGGCAGGCGGGCTGGCAATTGGTAGCGTTAGGTTCACGCATCCTGCGAGTCGAAACCGCCGCAGTGTTCCTGGCCTGTTGTTTTTCCTGGCGGCAATTAGCGTCTTAGCAGGAAGGTCGAGAATCCGACCTATGTCGCCGGTCATAGCGACGTGGATCGAGACGGCAAACGACAGGCGATTCAGTCGTTCCAGATGGCCGCGTCTTCGCCATCTAACCGCAGTGTCAAACACTTGGCACTACCGCCGGCCTTGAGGAACTCATCCAGAGGAACAAGAATCGGCTCAAAACCGTGGTGCTGTAACATTTCTGCCAGGGCATCGCAGCCAGCGTTGAGAACGACATATTTGCCCACGACGACGGCGTTGCAGCCGAAGCGGTAGGCGTCGCGTTCGGGACATGCGATGAGGTGCGGTATGCGTTCGTGCAGAACCCGTTGCGCATAGCTGTCGAACGCGGGTGGGTAATAGATGGCCTGGTCGGGTGTCAGAGGGCAAAAACAAGTGTCCAGATGATAGAAGTGCGGGTTGACCAACTCCAGCGGCAATACCTCGCGCTGAATGAGGCGGGCAACTTCCTGATGTGCCAGGCAGTCGCTGCGAATGCGATATCCGGCAAACAAAGTTCGGCCACAAAAAAGCGCGTCGCCTGCTCCCTCAAAAAACAGATTCGGCGCCAGTCGGGCGATTTTGAACCCGTGTTGCCGGAACCAGTTTTCAAATACCGGCTCTTCCCGCTGGCGCTGCGGATAACGGAAATGCGACAGGATGACCGTGTCGCGGAAAACCAGTCCAGCGTTGGCGGTGAAAACCAGGTCTGGCAAACCGGGCTGCGGGTCGAGCAATTCCACGGTAACCTGGAGTCGCAGCAAAGTTTCGTAAAGGGTTTGCCATTGCTGCTGGGCACGCTCCCGAACCGCACCACGCGACCGGCTCATCCAGGGATTGATTTCGTATTCGATGCCATAGTAATCGGGCCGGCACATCAAAATGCGAGCCATCCGCTTCCCTCATATCTGGCCGGGGAATCGTGTGGTACAGGCATTTTAGGTGATCAGGCTCGCCATCCCCTGGGCAACGCCGATACGGAGGTGAGACTCCTGCACTCCGGCCTCGCGGGCTTGCTGGATGCGTTTGGTGAGCAGTTCGGCCCAGGTGTGGGGCTCGGTCAGGGCAAGCAACACCGTTGCCTCAGCGCCGGGCGATTCCGGAATCAGAGCCAGGTGGCCGAAACCAAGCAATCGTTGCCACCAGCTTTGCCGTACCTCCACTCTTGCCAGCCCCGTCAACGGCACGCTGCATTTGGGCCAGAGCCAGCCACGACGATAAACCACTTCCCGCTCGGTTACTTCCACTCGCCAGAACAGAACCCGATAGGCCCAACGGAAAAGAAGAAACGTCCATAGCCCCGCCAGCCCTGCCCACAACAGACTGGTCACCAGCGGAGCTAACCAGGCCGGGAGGAATGCCCGAACTTTCACAGATGCTGCAATAGCTGCCAGCGTCAGCGCCACACCCAGCACGAAACCAGGCAGCAGATGCTTGGCGTCGTATCCGACACAAAGCACGGGTAGTTCAGATTTATCTGACGGCCGCGTTTGGTGTTCTTCTTCGGCTCCGATAGCACTCGCCGGGGCCCCGATGATCACTTCCTGAGGGGAGCGAAGCCCAGCTCGGCTTTGTTCCGGAATTGTTCCCGCAACGCTTGTGAGATTTTCGCTCATGCTCAGCCTCCTTGCTTCGACCATGCGGAGCGTCCTGCGCCCGCAGTCCGCGAAAGACAAGCTCTCACTGACGGCTGCTTATGTATATTGCGCGCGCCAGCAGGGTGGGTAACTCCAGATGAACGTGCAGGCGATTGTCTTTGCCCTCCAGCACCAGGCGAATTTGATCCTGCTGTGCAGATGGGCCGGAGAATGTCTCCAGGATGGCTCTCGCAAAATTCTGGCTATCGGGATTGTGCCGGATCAGTTCCGCGAATTGCCGCAGGGACAATTCCACACTGCCGACTGCTCCGGCTTTTTCCTCGCTTAGCGTGGCAACGGCTTGTTGTAATGTAGCAACGCGATGGGTGCCGGCACTCAGCAGCAGGTAGTCGTCGGTTACCAACAGGGCGAGTTTTTCCTCTCCGAAAACGCGGGAGAAATTCGGGTCATCGGGGGAAATTTCCAGTTCGTGCACATTGTGACCGGCGACTTTGGCGGAGTCAAGATGCACTCGACTGCGGGCATCTTCAGGCAACACTTTGACAAGCTGGCGAAGAGCGGCTTCGAGTTTACGGCCTTCCCGAAGGCGGATGGCGATGATGGGTGTGAGTTTACCATCCTTGCTTGGGCCGTGAACAACGACTGCCAGTTCATGCAGGTCGGCTTTGAGCGTCGGGGCAATGGCCTCATAGAGCTGGCGCAAAATCGCCTGCTGGTCCTGGGGTTTTTCAGCGATGCCTTTCTCCAGCATGGCTGCCAGCTTGTCCATCTGTTGCCGCAACGCACCATACACGGGGTACGAGAGCACCAGAGACGAGCCGGAGCCCGACTGCAAAACGCGGAATCGGCTGGCGGTTTGCTGGAGGCGACTGACCAGGGCTGCCGTATTGCTGCCCCGCCGAAAGACCAGGTCAAGGTCCACCGTCAACTGATTGGTCTTGGTGTGCAGGTCGGCAACCAGCATCACCTCCTCCAGGTCTTCGATAGCCTGAAGGAGAACCTCGCGCACGAGCTGGGTTAGCTGTTGCCGAAGCTGATATTGCGCCTGCGTCTCATTGGGTTTGCGCTCGATGGGTTTGTCTGCAACTGCCCGCAGAAGAGCGTAGAGTTTCTTGCGAACCGCTGGCGGAATTTCACCGATTCGGAGGGAAACCGTTAGATGGTGCTGTTTCTGCTCCGGCTTGAGGAGTTGTGCTGGATCCGGCAGCTTCCCTGCCAGATGGGAGCGGTCATTGCAGATGAACGCATAGCGGTGTGCAAAGCGGAGATACGCGCTCTGACCGGTCGGCAACGTTATGGCCCGAACCTGGTTGGCATCCGGTTCCTGCACCTGGAAATTCAGAGCCAGCAGCAGTTGCAGGAAATCTTTTTCGTCGCTCAGCGGAAGGGCAATTACCGCTGTCGTTTGCTGGCCTGGCGCGGGCACAGTCGGTACATAAAAAACGACAGGATTACGCCGATCGAGCCCGACCAGCCCCTTGTTGCCGGTCAGGGTGTCAATGAAGGACTCGAGCTGTTTGGCAATGTCGTCCCGACCGAACAAAGTGGCGAAATAAGCTACGCTTTCCAGTACCGCATCGGTGGAGCGCACCGAAGCAACCACCACCTGGGCTGCGACTGGACGAGCCGTCAGCCATAAAGCAACTCCCACCATCAGCGCCACGGGCCACACTCTGCGCATGTCGTTACCTCCTGAGCCAGGGTTGTTCTTAGGTAGCCGTCAGATATTACCCCTCCCGGAGCTGGCGGGTGTCAGGAAAAACGTGATTGCAAGCCGTCACTATAACCGCGGAGGCTCAGGTTGCGAAGACGAAATGGGCACATGGGGGTGCGGATGGGTCAGGCTGTGCGGCACTTCCAGACCGTGGGCTTCCATAAGTTCCGCGTCGGATAGGATTTCGCGAATGGGACCGTCGGCAACAATGCGGCCCTGGTCGAGCAAAAGCACACGCTGGCAGACCTGCAATTGAAATTCCAGATCGTGCGAGGCAATCAACCGCGTGACCTGCAAGCGGTTGAGAACAGCGATCAGGTCACGGCGACCACGCGGGTCGAGGTGAATGGTCGGTTCATCCAGGAGCAGGATTTCTGGCTCCATAGCCAAAACACCTGCCAGTGCGGCACGTTTTTTCTCGCCGCTCGACAAATGGAAAGGCACTCGGTCGCGGGCTTGTTCCAGCCCAACGGCCCGCAGTGCCTTGTCCACACGCCGTCTCACTTCCGCTTCGGGCAGCCCCAGATTGAGCGGGCCGAAAGCTACATCATCGGCGACGCTCCAGTGGATAAGCTGATCATCGCTGTCGGCAAAGACCAGACCGAGCTTCTCGGGCATTCGTCGCCGTTGCACCGGGTCTCGCGGGTCGAAACCAGCGACGCGGATTCGCCCCTGTTGCGGCACGAGCACGCCGGCCAGGCACAAAAACAACGTGGTTTTCCCTGCCCCATTGGGACCGACCACCGCCACGCTCTCGCCCGCGGCAATGCGCAAACGGATCGCTTCCAGAGCCGGAGAGCCTTCCGGCCAGCGAAAACTCATGTTTTCCACTTCTATCGCCCAGTTGTTGCCAGGTACAGCAGGCGTGTTACCGTTCATGGAGGTGATCATACTACTGGGGACGGAATCAACATACTGGTTCCTGCTTACTGTTCCTTCCCTGGCCTGGAAGCTCGACGGAACCAGGTAAAGCATCAGAGCCGACTTTCTGAGGCGGTGCAGGTAACGGTATCAGCCGCGGCATGACCCGGCTAATTTCCGAAGCACAACGCACTCAGAAACCAGGGCACCAGCCAGACAGTGCACACGACCATCGAGGCCAGGATGGTATCGCTCAACCGGGCACGCTGGCCGGGAAGCCAGCGCCATTTCCCGGTAAAGCCGCGACACAGCATGGCCTGGGCTACCCGTTCGGCGCGTTCCTGGCTACGCACGACCAGGCTTCCGACCACATTGGCGGTGGTGCGGTAGCTATGAGCGGAAAACTGATGCCGATAGCCGCGGCTACGCAAAGCCAAACGGACGCGGGAAAATTCGTCGCCCAGCAAATATACGTAGCGCAGGCTCATGCTCAGGAGTTGCACCGCCAGACCGGGTACACGCAAAGCCACCAGGCCACGCAGCAACCGGTCTAACGGCGTGGTGGCTAGAAGGAGCAAAGCCAGTCCGCTGACCGTAACTGCCCGCGCTGCGATCAGGGCTGCCAATTCCATGCCGCGAAACGAGAAGTGAATGGGGCCGAATGTCCAGCCAGGTCCTGGCACACTGAGCGGTAACACCGTAACCAGCAGGGCCAGGAACGTTGCCAGGCTTCCCAGCCGACTTCCTATCCAGTTCCAGGGCAGGCCAGCATAGCGCAGCCACAGCCCAGTGCTGACACAGGCCAGAACGGGAATCCGCCAGTTGTCCGCCAGCACTATCGCTACTGCCCCGGTGAGTATGGCGGCGAGTTTCCAGCGGCTGTCCATGCGGTGCAGGGGAGAATTGCCGGTAGCCCAGTCGCGCAGGGTCAGCGTCATGGCCGGTAGCGCTGCATCAGTTTCGCAAACACCCAGTCCACCAGCCCCGGCACGAGTCGGTTGGCCCAGACCAGCAGCTTGCCGGGAGCTGTGATCACGACTTCGTTTTTGCGCTTCACGATAGCGGTAACGATTTCACGGGCGCACTGGCTGGCCGACATACGGGAGACTTCACGCCACGGTGCACGAAATCCTTTCGATAACATGTGTTGATTGAACGGCGTGTCAATCAGGCCGGGCAGCACGGTCAGCACGTGAATGCCTTGCCGAATCAATTCCGCCCGCAGCGCTTCGGATAAGCCGGTCAGAGCGAATTTGCTGGCACAGTAATGGGCGTAACCAGGAACACCGCGACGGCCCAGCACCGAGGAGATGTTGACGACCATGCCCCCCAGTTTGCTCTCGGCCAGGTGGGGAATCGCCAAGCGCGTCAGTTCAGCGGCGGCAAAAAAATTGGTTTCCATGATCTGCCGCAGCTCTTCCGGACGGGCTTCTTCAAACAGGCCACTGGCACCCACACCGGCGTTGTTAATCAGGATGTCCAGCCCACCCAGATAGTGAACCGTGCCGTCTATCAGGAGCTTGCGATCCTCAGGGTTGGTTACATCCATGCCCAGGGCAATGATCTGGCTGCGACCGTAAGTGCGCAATTCCTGAGCCAGACGGTGCACTTTTTCGGCAGAACGTGCCGCCAGGCTCAAATGTGCACCGAAAAATGAAAGGCGTCGCGCCAGGGCTTCGCCAATGCCACTGGAAGCGCCCGTAATAATCACGCGAGCCTGGCCTAGCCAGGTGCGATCCCAGGGGCCTGTTTCCCTTGTCCTTGCCAGCAATTTTTTCAGCATCGGCAACAACTCCGCCAGCCGCTACGCCGCCTCTTCGGGTTCATGTTGCTTCGAGCAACGGGCATTCTGCCGACTCAGTGCACCTGCTGGATCGGTGATGCCGGGGACTCATTGCTTGGCTGGCACTATGGCTGACCATTGGCAGGCGGGTCGCCTCGCTCAATCTGGCTGACGCGGAATTCCACCGGCACGACGGTAGTCAGCCAGAGGCGTTGCGGCTTTTGTTTGATGATGCGATCCTGCCTGCCCTTACGGAGCTGCACATGCCAGCGTAATGTGGTATCCGGAGGCAGGCCCTCCAGCGCTTCGCGGACGCGGCGTTTGGACGGGGATTGATACGCCAGCACCTTCGTTTCCAGCACCTGCCGAGCGGTCGGCATGTCGGAGCCCTCGTCGGCGTTTTTTGGGGCTGGCCAAATTTCGGAGAAGTCCTGTCCAGCAATGCGTTCCAGGGCGGCGTCCTGAACGGGGCCATAAAATCGTTCCTCGCCGATAGTCAAGAAAGTGTACACTGCTCGACCCTCGCGCCAGGCCACGTTGAAAATTGGATCAAACGGCTGGAATACATGATCGCTGACGTTGCGGATGCGGAGGTACAGCACCAGCATCAAATCCGGATGCGATACGGCCGTGCGGCCATCCTGAGTGCGCGCGTAAGTGACTCGCTCCAGCCGAACGCGAAGCGGCGTTACTTCGATGCCATCGTACCGTTTCGTCTCTTGCAGGGAGACTGCGCTTGCTTCCGGGGGTTGTTGAATGGGATTGATCACAAACCGAGGCCGACCGCCTACGTCGCTGGTTGCTTCTACCGTCTCCGGCAAATCTTCCAGAGGATGGCGGGCTTTCTTGTCGCGCTCGTCCAGCCAGAGGCGAAACAAAATGATGGAGAGTGCCAGGAAGGTTACCGTGGTCGGGATCAGCACTGCCAGAACCCAGAACGAAAACGGGATTCTGCGGGGCGCTTCAGGGGCAATCGGTCGAGGTCGGCGTGTTTCCTGCAGGGAGCCGGGTAACGAGGTTTCCGCCCAGGTTTCTATGCCGACGGTAGCGGATGCCGGTTCGGCTGCGACGTCGCTTCCGGCTTGGGCGTCCGGTAATGCCCGTGTACCTGCATCGTTTCCGGTCAGCCGATTCCATTGTTGCCAGGCATCAGGTTCAGGGCCAGCTGGCGTACCTGCCCCAACTGCATTTGCTGGCGATTCGGTTGGGCCTGCCGTAAGCCCGGATTCGGGTGTTTCGGAAACAGGCAGCAGAATTTCCTGCGTCGTCGCTGGCTGAGCCGACCCAGGGATAGGGCCGGGAATTTCTCCTGCCTGGCCGGTAACGCTCGGAGATGCCGGAGAACTCGTTTGCACGATCGAATCAGGCAAGATCAGTTGCGGAGCTTCGGCCGGGATTTTCAAAGTTTGGCCACAGCTGCCGCAGCGTACCTTGCCATTGCGCTGCCAGACGGCAATTCCGATCACACAACCGCAACCACCGCAGCGAAATGCCAGTATCGTCATCTTTTGCCCCGCTGATGTCACTCAAGCGCTTCACATGCCAAATTATACTTCCTGCACTCCCCGGAAGCCGATGCCAGGTCGGGTAAGCCAGGACGAGATTGGCTCTCGCATCTCCGCCGATTTACCATCAGGCCGGTCAGGCCAGAACCGATACCTGTGCTCATGGCGGGATTGGTATGTGCATCTCCGCCGGTTCGCCATTTCACGAGATGGGTCCGGCAAATTCGTCCCAGGGTATTTTGCACAAAGCCTGCCAGGCGGAAGCAATCGGATCGGCCGCGTGGGGAACGCGGGCCAGGATCGGCACTGTTAGCCAGCGGCGGAGTTCATCCTCGCAAGTCCGTTCCGCCCAGCTACCAGTCGGGACTGTAGATTCGTTGAGCACAATGCCAGCCACAGCCAAACCGCGGCGCTGAGCGGCCTCTACTGTCAACAAGGTGTGATTGAGAGTTCCGAGAGCCGTTCGGGACACAATTACCAGCGGAAGATTCACAACCGCAGCCAGGTCGGCCACCGCTTTCCCTTCGGTCAGGGGACAAAGCAAACCGCCAATGCCTTCAACTACCAGCCAATCCGCCCAGTCCTGCCAAGACCGCACCGCCGAGACAATGGCATCAAAATCGAGGCGCTGACCGACCAATCGGGCTGCCACCGTCGGTGCCGCTGGTTCTGGAAATGACCACGGCGTAACCCGTCGAGCCCAATCCACGGAGCTAACAACAGATGAACCCCGTTCGCTTGTGGACGCGAAATGGCTGTCGCAGAGTCCCGCGGCTTGCATCAACAGGCGAGTATCGTCGCCTGGCTGACCGGGTGGGACACCCGTAGCCACGGGTTTGCAGACACCAACACGGTAACCGCGATCGCGGCACCACCGCGCCAGCGCGGCAGCGACGATCGTTTTCCCAACACCCGTATCGGTTCCGGTAATGAACCAGCCTCGCATCGTGGTCGCTTTATACCCTGGTCCCGGCTGGGATAAATTTTTTCTGGACGGCCGCGTTCCGGAATCCTGGTTAGCGTGGCAGGTGTCCGGAGTTAGCGCTGGCTTCAGGGATTTTTGGGAGGCGGTTTATCGAAAATCGCCGGTCGGTTGGGATTGGTTTGCGGTTGGGTGGCACCGCGAGCGCGAGCGATGGCCTCTGGTTCCGGGAAACGCCCCTGGTCGTCGGTTTCCGCCAGCCACACATCCAGGGCCGTCCGCAGACGCAACAATGCCTCGCGGTGTTCCGGTAACGGCGACTCCACAAGGTTTTTCGTTTCATGCGGATCGGTCAGGGTATCATAAAGTTCTTCCGCGGGCATGGTGGGGGCGGTGAGGAATTTTTGCACAGGCGTCAATCGCCCTTCCCGATCGAGTTCCTTCAAAAGGTTCCAAACCGGATACTGTTTCTCCTTATACCCGTTTGGCTGCAAAAACGGTCGCTCGGGCGTGTAATTGCGGATGTAGCGGTAACGGGAGTCTCGGACGGTGCGGAATCGGAAGACGGTTTCGTCGCAGCGGTCGCGGGCACCGAAGACATATTGCCGCGGTGGGTCTGCCTGTTCGCCGAGGAAAACGCGTCCCTGCATCAGCAACGGTTTGCGACCGCCTGCCAGGCTGATCATGGTCGGCAGAAAGTCAATCGCGCTGATCAATTGCTGCGAGCGTGTCCCTGGACGAAATTGCGGCGGCATGGGTATGCCTTTGGGCCAGTAAATGATGAGCGGCACATGCAGGCCGCTGTCGTAACAAAACTGCTTGCCCCGCACGTGTGCCTGACCATTGTCGGCGAAGAAGAAAATCACCGTGTTGTCGGCCAGACCATCGCGTTGCAGCAGGTTGAGAACGGCACCGATTTTGGTGTCGAGTTCGCTGATCGCGTCCAGATATTTCGCCCAATCCTGTCGCGTAACCGGATGGTCGGGATAATAGGGCGGGATTTCGACTTTGGACGGGTCTGCTCGCGGGGGTGAGCGAAATGGCCGATGCGATTCGTAAAAGTTGATCTGGGCAAAAAACGGCTGGTGCGATTTGAGGTCTTCCCAGCGGTCGCTGTCGAAGGGCTTGCCGTAATAAGTGAAGTTCCAGTCGGTCTTGCCAGTGCCGACATTGAGCACGGAAGGCCCTAAATCCACTCCGGCCGGAAACTGACGCAGATTGGCCGTGAAGTAACCCAGGTCCCGCATCCAGTCCGTAGCCAGACGCACACCGGGCGGCAGGGTAAACCCATCATCGCGATGACTGCGGTGATGGTGTGCGGCAATGGTCGTTTGATACATGCCGGTCATAAAAGCCGATCGGCTCGGCGAACAAACCGGGGCTGTGGTGAAACATCGCGTAAACAACATCCCCTGCTGGGCCAGGCGATCGAGATTCGGCGTCCAGACCTCTTTTGTCCCGAAGCAGCCCAGGTGCGGGCCCATATCCTCGGCGATGAGCCACAAAAAATTCGGTTTTCGCGTCTGACTGCCGCTGACGTCTGGTGGCCAACTCAGGTTCCACAGGATGAGCAATCCTGCCATACCCAGGACGCTCCCAGGATTGCCAATTTTCAGCGGCATGCGCTATTCCTCCGATAGCTCTGGATGGTGAATCTGGTGCCGGGCGATTCGACACTTTGGCTAACCGACTACCATTGTGCTGAACCGAAACTGCAGCGACAAGACGCGATTTGCTCTAGGCGCGGCCATGATCCTGCGTTATAGCATCGGCCCGAAATGATGCCGACACAAAACCCGCAGAGTCAGGCAGGAGCGAAGACATGGTGACGCGAAAAGTATGGCTGAGCATCGCGGCACTGGCATTGCTGGGCCAGGCTTTTGGGGAGGATGCCGTTCGATTCCGCTTTCGACCCGGCGAAAGTTGGCAATACCGCGTCCAGCAAACCACGCGGGTCACCCAGACGTTCCAGGGAGAAACGAATCTGCTGGAGTCCAGCACGGAGCTGGTGAAACGCTGGGAAGTTAAGGAAGTGTTGCCGGACGGCTCCGCCTGGTTGCAGCTGAGCATACCGGAACTGAAATTGAAGCAAAAGCTGCCGAGCGGCCAGAGCATCGTTTATGATTCCACCCAGCCGCAGCAATCGCATGCAGCTCTGCGCGAGCAAATGGAACAGTTCGTCGGTAAACCCACGGTGCAGTTGAAAGTGGACTCGCGCGGGCAGGTGCTGGAAACAAAACCGCTGCTTCCCATTCCTGGCATCGGCACTGGAAGCGAACCGCCGTTCGGCATCGTATTGCCCGAATCCGCACTGCAAGCCGGCCAGCGCTGGCAGCGCTCGTTTCAGATTGTGCTGGAACCGCCACTGGGTACGGGCCAAAAATACGACGCCGAACAACATTACGAAGTCCGGACGCTTGCTGCCGAGCAAGCAGAGATCACTTTCGTGACCCAACTCAAAAATCCTCCCACCGATCCTGCGGAGAAAATCCCGTTATTGCAGAAGATAACCCGTGGCGTGGCGGTGCTGGATCGGATGACGGGGCGCGTAACCCTCTTGCGTGTCCAGGCCGGTGGCACCGTGGAAGGCCTCGAGGGTGCACCGGACAGCAAGTACGAGTTCTTCAGCGAATACGTGGAGCGTCTGCAACGGTAGAACCAGGGGTAGGGTCAGCGCAGTTGCTTTGCCGAGACCTGACGGGTCGCTTTACACCAGTGGTGCTGTTTTTTACTGGCATGCAAATGGTGCTGGCTGCGCAGGTGCGGGCGGCCATGCTGTAACCTGCCCAGTGCCGCTGCTATTTACCGGCATACAAAATGGCGCCCGCTCACCAGCGGTGAACGCAAGGGAATCTGCGATCACCAATCGCACTGCCGAACCTTGCCCGGACCGCACCGGTGTCAGGAAGGCAGCAGAGATTCGACGGCAGCGCGTTCTTCGAGGAGTTCCTGCAGAGTGATCTGGAACAGCCGCTGCCCGAAGGCGTCGAAGGAAAGGCCTTCCACCGGTTGATAACGCCCCTGATTGTTCGTGCAGGGGTAGCTGAATACCAATCCCTGGGGCACGCCATACTGCCCTTGCGAAACAACTGCGGCGCTGACCCAGTCACCTGGCGGCGTGGGTTCAAGCAAGCTCTTGACGTGTTGAATGGTGGCATTGGCGGCGGAAAGGGCAGAACTGGCACCGCGTTTTTTTATGACTTCCGCGCCGCGATTCTGACATTGTGGTACAAACACCTGTTCCAGCCATTGCCGGTCGCCGATCACTTCTTCCGCGGGTCGGCCACGAATCAGGGCATGCTGGAAGTCCACAAACTGGGTGTTACTGTGATTGCCCCAGATAGCGACACGCGTCACTTCATCGTCGCGAACACCGGCTTTCCGGGCCAGTGCACTGCGAGCCCGATTGTGGTCGAGTCGGGTCAACGCCGACCATCGCTCGGCCGGAATGTCTCGCCCGTTACGGTAAGCGACCAGGCAATTGGTGTTGCAGGGATTGCCCACGACCACAATCCGCACGTCCGAAGCAGCATGAGCGGCGAGTGCGCGACCCTGAGTTACGAAAATCTGGCCATTGATGCTGAGCAAATCCTTCCGCTCCATCCCGGCTTTCCGTGGAAAAGCTCCGACGAGCAAAGCCCAATTGCAATCGCGGAAGGCACGGTTCGGGTCATCGGTGAGGATGATGTCGGCCAGGGTGGGGAAACTGCAATCCCACAATTCCATGGCCACCCCTTCCAGCGCCTGCATAGCCTGCGGTATTTCCAGCAACTGGAGAATGACCCGCGTTTGTGGGCCAAACACTTCTCCCGATGCCAGCCGGGGTAGCAAAGCGTAAGCCACCTGTCCCGCTGCTCCTGTGACAGCCACTCGTACAGTTGTTGTCATCGTGCTCTCCACGTTTGTGGTGCTTGGTGATCAGTGGCCAGAAATTGGTTGCTGTGCCGTACTCTAATGCGTTATCATGGGTGCATAAATGCATAAATAGCAAGCCGGATGCGGATCGGCATGATCGGTGCCAGACTTTCCACCGCCGTCGCCAGACGATATAGTGGTCAGTGGCCAGCAATCAGTGGACAGTGATCCGTGGTCAGTGACCGGTGGCCAGTGACCAGTGGGAAGACGGGACAGGCCGCTGGGAAATGCGGATTGCTGAGCTGCTGGCGGGATGGTCAGCGGCCAGTGGCTGCTGGCGATACGCACAATGGTGGCCAGTGGCCAGTGATCGGTGCCCAGCAATCAGTGGGCGGTGATCCGTGGCCAGCGATCGGTGGTCGGTGGCCAGATTTGCTGAAACAATGGGAGATGCAACTATGCCAGTACGCGTGGCGATTAACGGATTTGGCAGAATTGGTCGGCTGGTGTATCGAGCGATGTCAGCTCGGCCGGAGATTTTCGACGTCGTCGCCGTCAACGATCTCGCCAAGCCCGACCAGCTGGCCTACTTGCTCAAATACGACAGTGTCCATGGCATCTTTGACAAAAAGGTCGAGGCCAGAGAAGGCGAAATTCTGGTGGACGGAAAGGCGCTGAAGGTGCTCAGCGTTCGTGAACCAGCCAAACTCCCTTGGAAAGACCTTGGTGTGGAAGTGGTCGTGGAATCTACCGGCTTTTTCACCGATCGGGAAGGAGACAAAGGCGGTTTTGCCGATCACCTGAAAGCTGGGGCCAAACGGGTGGTGATTTCGGCACCTTCCAAGGGGGAAGACATCACCATCGTCCTGGGCGTCAACGATCATCTGCTCAAGGCGGAGCACCGCTGCATTTCCAACGCCAGCTGCACGACCAACTGCCTGGCTCCAATGGTGAAGGTGCTGCACGACAACTTCCGCGTCAAGTGGGGGCTGATGACGACCGTGCACGCGTACACCAACGATCAGCGCGTTGCCGACCTGATTCACCCCGATGAACCTCGTCGGGCTCGTGCTGCGGCCGTCAACATCATTCCGACCCGTACCGGAGCAGCGGCGGCCATCGGCAAAGTGATACCCGAACTGGATGGCAAACTGCACGGCGTAGCTTTGCGCGTACCCGTTCCCGACGGCAGCATTACGGATTTGACCGTTGAGCTGGAAAAAGAGGTAACGCTCAACGATATTCTGGCCGCTTTCCGGAATGCCGCGGAAGGGAAACTACGGGGTATTTTGCAATACACCGAGGACCCGATCGTCTCCTCGGACATCGTGGGCAACTCGCACAGCTGCATTTTCGACGCCCGTGCGACGGTGAAAATCCCGCCGCGTCCCGAAGAGGCGGCCAGTCGGTACTGGAAAGTTTTCGGCTGGTACGACAACGAGTGGGGCTATAGCTGCCGCACTGCCGATCTGGTGGCCCGCGTGGCTCAACTCGCATGAAGTCCGACCGCCGGCCACGAACGGTGGCTATCGTGGTCAGTGGTCAGTGACCGGTGACCAGTGGTCAGTTGCAGGAGGAGACAATGGCCGGTGGTCAGTTGCAGGAGGACTTATTAGGGCCAAGCCTGCTACTGGATTCACGGAGCTGACTGGGTGAGGGTAAATGATGACCGGTAAAAAGAGCTTGCGACATATCAGCGACTTTTACGGCAAGCGATTCCTCATCCGCGTGGATTTCAACGTCCCCCTGGACAAAGATGGGCAGATTACCAACGATCGCCGCATCCGGGCCGCTTTGCCGACGATTCAATACGTGCTGGACAAAGGTGGTAAGGCCATCGTCATGAGTCACCTGGGCCGGCCCAAGGGGGATCCCAAAGCCGATGCGATTTACCGCATGGATAACGTGGCGAGGCGGTTATCGGAACTCCTCGACCGGCCAGTGCGAAAGACCGATCAGGTCGTGGGCCCGGCAGTGGTGGCGGCGGTCAATGTGCTCAAGCCCGGCGAAGTTCTTGTTCTGGAAAATTTGCGCTTCCATCCTGGCGAGGAAAAAAACGATCCCGAAGCGGCAGCCCAGCTGGCATTGATCGGCGATGTCTATGTCAACGATGCGTTCGGAACATGCCATCGGAAGCACATGTCCATGTACGCCTTGCCGCAGGCCATGACCGGCAAACCGAAAGTGGCCGGTTTCTTACTGGAAAAGGAATTGCAGGTGCTGGGCCAGTTGCTGGAAAATCCAAGCCGGCCAGTCGTCGCGCTTCTGGGCGGGGCCAAGGTTTCGGACAAGATAGACTTTATTCGGGCTCTGTTGCCGCGTGTGGATCGGCTGCTCATTGGCGGAGCGATGACATACACGTTCATGAAATCGCTCGGCCAAAACGTGGGCAATTCGCGTTGCGAAAACGACAAACTCGAACTCGCCCGCGCGCTCTGGCAGGAGGCACACGGCAAGATCGTACTGCCCAAAGACCATCTCGTTGCTGATAAGGGCGATGCCTCGGCTGCCACCCGTGTGGTCGAAGGAGCAATTCCGGAAGGCTGGTTCGGAGTGGACATCGGGCCCCAGACCATCGCGCTTTACAGTTCCGAATTGCGTCGTGCCGCTACCGTCGTCTGGAACGGTCCCGTCGGCTGGTTCGAGATCGAGCCATTCAGTCAGGGTACCCGGCAACTGGCGCAGACTCTGGCTGAGATCACGTCGCAGGGAGCTGTCACCATTGTCGGTGGCGGTGAAACCGCGGAAGCCGTCGAGGCACTCGGACTCGACCAGCGTATGACCCACGTTTCCACCGGTGGCGGTGCTTTCCTCGATTACATCGCCAACCACGGCCAACTGCCCGCCCTGGAGGTGCTGGACAACCTCTGACCTTCTTTCTGACGAGCCAGGCTTCTGCGTGCCGAAAACCGGGATAATGTGCGCGGGTTCTCGCCCGTCTTGGTTTCCCATCGAGGGAATAGTTCGCAGATGGCTTAGTGTTTCTCCGCTTCTCACGCGCACAAAACCAACGCTCTGACTGCCAGCGTTTTCTACCCTTGCACGTTAAACCAACCAGTACAGGCAACTGGCCATTAGGCCCGCAACCACTGGATTATTCTCGCAGGCCGATGCCGGTGCTTTGCTTGACTATAGGACTTCAGCGACAGATGTGCTCATGCGGTGAAATGGCCAAAAAGAAAGGGCGGCCTAGTCTCGACCGCCCACCGCTCCACAGCTCCGTGTTCCAAGCCATCGCGGCTAGTGACTTTGCCGTTTGTGATAGTAACTGGCGACGGAATCCATACCGACCGGACTGGCGAGACCCACGATTCCTCCACCGAAGACGCCAACGCCGGTGCGCCGGTCGTAACCAGCTTGCGGTAGCAAGTCACCGCCAGCGAAACCAAAGCCTTTTCCACCGAAGTTGAATCCGCCGCCGAAGTTAAACCCGCCACCACCGAAATTGAATCCGCCGCCGAAGTTGAACCCGCCGCCGAAGTTGAACCCGCCGCCACCGAAATTGAATCCGCCGCCAAAGTTAAACCCGCCGCCGAAGTTGAATCCACCGAAGTTGAATCCGCCACCGCCGAAGTTAAACCCACCGAAGTTGAACCCGCCACCACCGAAATTGAAGCCGCCACCGAAGTTAAACCCGCCGCCACCGAAATTGAATCCGCCGCCACCGAAATTGAATCCGCCGCCGAAGTTGAAGCCGCCACCACCGAAGTTAAACCCGCCGCCACGGTTGAACCCGCCGCCGAAATTGAATCCACCAACGTTCAACCCGCCGCCGAAATTACCACCGAAATTGAAGCCGCCACCGCGATTGAACCCGCCGCCGAAGTTCTGTCCCACATTCTGACCACCAAAGTTCTGTCCCACGTTTTGTCCGCCACCAGTTTGTCCACCACCAGTGTTCTGGCCGCCGCCACCCATTACCGTGCCAAACGCCAATCCTACCGGCGGCAAACCATTCCTGGGTATGGAGCGATCCGGCGGCGTGGTCGGCAACCCAGGGCGCAACCCTCCCTGCTGTAAAACCCGTGCTACTGTGAACTGGGCTGGATTTTGACCCGCGGCTTCTTCTGACAGTGCCAACCAGCCGATGGCCAGCAAACTGCCCGCTAAGCCAATTCTCAGCAATCCCGGCAGATGTGATGCGCTCATAGCGTGGTCTCCTTAGCCCGCAATCGGATCGAACCAGACTGGCTCTTCAACTCCCCTATCGGTCTCGCTTTATTCTCGGCTATGCCCGGGTTTTTGTCAAGTGACAGCGGCCGCACTAATAGCACCCGCACTCGGCATATCTGTTCCACCGTGCTGCCCCTGGGGCAAGTTTTTCGCCGCTCGGGCCTAGCTGCAAGAATAAACGCATTTTTCGCGGACCCTTGCGCTGTCTTTAGCGGAAAGCATTACCTGCCACGTCACGAATGGATGAGCCGTTCACGAGAACGAAACTACCGAAGTTATAGGCTCTGGCATCCCATACCTCGCCGGCCCGTAATCGGTAACCGAAATAGAGCGAATTCGTCCCGGCACCTCGCAAGTACGTTGCTTCACGCCGCTGCCCGCGAAAGACAAATTCCAGTTGGGGCCTCGGCTGATTTCTGCCAGTCAGATAGACATTTTCGTCAAACACGACTCGGAAAATGACCCAATCGCCGGGCCGATAAAGTTTCCGGGTCGGCGGCAAGAACCATAGCACCTTCGGAGGCTGACCATCTACCAGCAAATTCGTCCATCTCACTCGGGGCAAAGTCCTTTGTACCTCGCCGCCATAGATGCTCTGCAGCTGGCCACTCAATTCGCTGCCTAGCTGTAGCTGGCGAGCCTTCGGTTCCCCCGCCGGCACCACATACCGGAACACCATCTGTCTCGTACCCAGCCCGCTCACATAATCGGCCCAGCGGAGACGATCATCCAGCCAGATGGGCAGACTCAACCTCCCGCTCGACACATTGACCACCGGCAAATCAAATTCTACTTGCACAACGATCGCCTGCCCTGCTCCATAATATCGGTAACCTTCCTCCGGCCGACGAACGCTAAGGATTCGCGCTGTTATGCCGTCAATCCGTACCAGTTCCAGGACCGTCTCTTCCAAAGCGAGGTCGGCCATGTTTCCTGACGAATCCGCAATCCTTGTCCCGTCGCCTACCAGCACCGGGCCATGCAGTCTAATTCCCGTTGCTGCGTAATCGCCCGCCTGTACCGTGTAGCGGAAGAGCAGACTTGCCGAACCGCTGCCGGAGACGTAGGCGGCATAGCGGGTCGTGCTGCCGATGGTCAGCACCAGCCGCGGCGTGCCGGTAACGTTCACCGTGTCGTCGAACTGCACGGTGAAATCGAGGTTCTGGCCAACGATGTAGGTGCCGGGAGCCGGCCCCGTCACGCTGGTAATCGTCGGAGCCACACCGTCCACCAGCACGCCACTGGTGTTCGGCGGCGTGAAACTCAGCACCGCATCGTTGCCCGGAACGTCTTTGATCGTCCCGCCGTTGAGGTCAATCGGCGATGCAACGGCAATGCCATCGCTGTCCAGGTCGCCCGATTGCACTGTGTAGCGGAAGAGCAGGCTTGCCGAACCGCTGCCGGAAACATACGTGGCAAAGCGAGTCGTGCTGCCGATGGTCAGCACCAGCCGCGGCGTGCCGGTAACGTTCACCGTGTCGTCGAACTGCACGGTGAAATCGAGGTTCTGGCCGACGATGTAGGTGCCGGCAGCCGGGCCCGTAACGCTGGTAATCGTCGGAGCCACACCGTCCACCAGCACGCCACTGGTATCCGGCGCCGTGAAAGTCAGCCCCGCATCGTTGCCGCTGGTATCCTTGATCGTCCCGCCGTCGAGGTCAACCGGCGAAGCAACGGCAATGCCATCGGTGTCCAGGTCGCCCGATTGCACCGTGTAGCGGAAGGTCAGTGTGCTCGTGCCCGAGCCGCTCAGATACGTGGCATAGCGGGTCGCGCTGCCGATGGTCAGCACCAGCCGCGGCGTGCCGGTAACTGCCACCGCCTCGCTGAACACCACGGTGAAATCGAGGTTCTGGCCGACGATGTAGGTACCGGCAGTCGGGCCCGTAACGCTGGTAATCGTTGGAGCGACACCGTCCACCAGCACGGTAGTGGTATCCGGCGGCGTGAAAGTCAGCACCGCATCGTTGCCCGGAACGTCTTTGATCGTCCCGCCGTTGAGGTCAATCGGCGAAGCGACGGCAATGCCATCGCTGTCCAGGTCGCCCGATTGCACTGTGTAGCGGAAGAGCAGGCTTGCCGAACCGCTGCCGGAGACGTAGGTGGCATAGCGGGTCGCGCTGCCGATGGTCAGCACCAGCCGCGGCGTGCCGGTAACGTTCACGATGTCGTCGAACTGCACCGTGAAATCGAGGTTCTGGCCGACAATGTAGGTGCTGGCAGCCGGGCCGGTAACGCTGGTAATCGTCGGAGCCA
>JBEPZY010000006.1:0-255606 GCA_041640595.1 Gemmatales bacterium
TCAAACCGGATCAGCCCATCGCCGATGCCCTGCGGCTATTTAAGCGAGCCCGACGGCCCATGGCGATAGTCCGCGATGAGGACGGCCAGGTACTCGGCCTTATTACCCTGGAGGACATCGTGGAGGAAATCGTCGGAGATATTGAGGACGAGCACGATCGTCCCGTGCCCCGCCGCCTACCCTACCACCGCCGCACTTGACGGTGTACAAAAATAATATGCACAGATGCTATGGGATACCTTTGAGCAGATGGAGAGACAAGAATGCGTTTTTGCGAGCTCCCATGGTACGTGGCAATTAATAAAGTGTGGCAGCAACTAGCAAGCGATGGGCAGAAGCCCGGTGCAGACGAGTGGGTGCTTCCCCCTCGCGTACTGGAGCTGTATGAAAAGGTGGTTAGAGAGATGGTCTATTGGTTAACAGAGCAACTTTCTGCAGCCCAACCCAGTCACAACATTAGTATCGATCGTGCTAATCAGCTAATCTTCTTGGGTACAGCTGGAAGCTCTCCCTATTTCAGTTTACTTATACTTCCAATTTCCGAGGTGATAAAAGCTTGGCTTAATTATCGAAAGTCAGGGGAAGTTGGATCGTCGCGTATTATTGAAGTGGCACTCGATCGCCAACAATACATCTGTTTTTACAGGAAATACGATCCTCGTCCGTCCACGTCGCAAAAATGCAATCACTTGAGTAAGGTGCACGTCGATCACCTCACTCCGATATCAAAAGGAGGAAATGATAATCCTGATAACCTCGTGCTCGCGTGCCGTTTTCACAATAGCGAAAAAGGGGACAGGAGTTTAGAAGAATACCAAACCTTTCTACAACAACAAGTGACGTAACCTTCCTGACCTTAAATGGGAGGGCCCGTAGAGGTGAGCGACGTAAACGTAAGTCACGTGTGCCCGGAACTGAACCGTGTTTACTGCGCTGACTGCGTGGCCTTCATGTCCCGTCTTCCCAAAGAGTTTATTGATCTAATAATCGCCGATCCACCCTATAACATCGGGTACACATATGACATATATCAGGACAATCGTCCTGATGAAGAATATCTAAGTTGGACAGAAGCTTGGCTGAATGCTGCAGCAAGTCTCTTGAAGCCGACCGGGGCCTTGTGGGTTGCGATCGGAGACGAATACGCTGCAGAAGTCAAGTGGTTAGCCACAAGAAAGTTAGGGCTTCATCTGCGCAGTTGGGTGGTCTGGTATTACACATTTGGTGTGTTATGTGGCAATAAATTTAGCCGGTCGCACACGCATTTGCTGTATTTCGTCAAAGACCCGAAAATGTGCAAGTTTTATGCGGATCGCATCCGCGTTCCATCTGCCCGGCGTCTGGTTTACAAGGATCGCCGGACCAATCCCGTGGGCCGCACGGCTGAAAATACGTGGATTTTCCGGCCTCACGTCGAAAATGAATCATCTTTAGATTTAGACGGCAGACTAGGTTTCCAGGAGAACGTATGGTTTTTGCGGCCACAGGATGTTCCGCAGGGTTTCAGACCCCTGCACGATACTTGGTATTTCCCAAGGGTGGCGGGGACTTTCAAGGAGCGTGCCCACCTTGTGCCCTGCCAGTTGCCAGAAAGACTCCTGGGGCGCATAATTGTTGCTTGTTCAGATCCGGAGGACTTAGTGTTCGACCCCTTTGTCGGGTCCGGCAGCACGCTAGTTGTTGCAAAGAAGTTGGGACGGCGCTGGTTCGGTTGCGAAATATCTCCTAATTACGCGAATTTTGCTGAGCAACGAATTAGACTTTGTAAACCCGGTGATCCCCTCGAAGGTCCAGAAGACCCGTTGACAAGTAGTCCCCCGACTCCAATGTACTTCCCAGGGGTATGTCTTAGCCAAGAGGAACGGGAAGAGTTAGAAGAGAAAATTGTGGCCTGCTTCAGAGAGGCGCACCAGGGCTATTCATTAGACAGGCTCCTCGCAGATCCAGTGTTGCAAGCGCAATTTATTGATGCGTGTAGCAGGCATAGACTGCCCGGCGGCCCTAGAGATTGGAATCTCACTTTGCTTAAGCTTCGCAAAAATAAGAGGTTGACTGTCCGCACTACTAGTAAAGGCCGGATAAGTTGGGATGACCTTGACGACAGCATTTTATATGCTGCCGAAATAGCGTTGCGGAAGTTATTAGACCAGGGCTATCCGAGTCTGGATTACGTGCTAGCGGACCCAATAGCTGCCCTCCGGTTTGATGAGTACGCGCGCCGCATAGCCACAGGGTATGAAAGCTTCTACTACAGGTGGGCTGCTCTAATGTTGCGGAAAAAAGCGAAAACGCTGCGAAGGCGATGTTCGATGGGAAATATTAATCATTGCGAATTCCGCATACTACCTTTGGAAGCGGACATGAAAAAGAATTTGCCCAGTGCACCTGGGATCTTCTACCTGTGGCAACGTTTGGGGAAGAACGATAGTCCGTTCTCTGTTTATGTGGGACAAGCACGCAACTTGGCGACAACGATAGCAAAACTCATGGAGACAAAAGAGCGGATTGCCGCCTTGTGCCGACGACCAGGCGATCTAGACATAAGATACTGTTCAGGTTTGAAAAGCGTCGAAATTGGCGCGCTCCAATACTACTATGCTAGTAAGGATAAACCTGAGCTCAATTATCTGGGGGTAAAGGATACTGAGGAATCAGGGTAAGATTGGGATCGTAAATAAAATTGCTGGCTAGCTAGCGATTCAAAGGCACAGTCGATCGGCGGAGTTGGAACGGGTCGGAGTGGACGATAGCCAATATCAGAGCGGAGAACCGATCGCCACCCTGCTTGGTTTGGGCAACGATTTCGCGGAGGAAGACGTTATCGGTGGGCTCGAGGCCTCGTCCCAGGGCGTAAGTGAGCAGCTTCTCCGCCAGACAGCGGCGAAACTGATCAGACTGTTTCAGAAGGGCCTGGCGCAACTCAGCCGGGTTACGGAAGGTGGTGCCGTCGGGTAATGTGCCGGAAGGATCGATCTCGAACGAGCCATCCTTAGTTCGCCAGGCACCGATGGCGTCGAAATTTTCCAAACCAAAACCGAGTGCGTCCATTTTGACGTGACACACAGCACAGCCGGGGTTTTCGCGATGTTTTTCCATGCGCTGCCGCAATGAACCGGTCAGCACGGCGTTTTTATCGTTATCGAGTTCTGGCACATCGGGCGGCGGTGGCGGCGGTGGTGTGCCGAGAATGTTCTCCAAAATGAATTTGCCTCGCTTGACTGGTGAGGTGCGTGTTGGGTTGGAAGTGACCGTCAAAATACTGGCATGGGTCAAAATGCCCCCACGACGGCGGTCTGGCAACTTGACCAGCCGCATTTCCAACCCCTGTACGCCTTCGATGCCGTAATGTCGGGCTAAACGCTCGTTCAAAAACGTGTAATCCGAGTCGAGAAATTCCAGGATGCTTCGATCCTCACGCAGGATATATTCGAAGTACATCTCGGTTTCGCGTTGCATGGATTCCCGCATGAAGGCGTCATAACGGGGGAAAAGTTTGGGATCAATCATGATGCTGCTGAGATTGCGCAGCTGCAACCACTGCCCGGCGAAGTTTTCCACGAGAGCACGCGATTTTGGCGACTGCAGCATGCGCTTGACCTGGGCATCCAGGTTCTGGCGGAGCTGTCCCTTGTCTGCTAGCTGGAACAATTCTTCATCGGGCATGGAACTCCACAGGAAGTACGCCAGCCGTGTCGCTAGTTCGTATTCGCTGATTGGATAAACGCCCGGCACGTAGCGTTCGGCGGGAAGCGGTAATGGACGTTTTTCATCGGGAGCCGGGTCGCGTTCGATGCGGAAAAGAAAATGCGGCGAGACCAGCACAGCTTTGAAGGCAACCTGCAAGGCTTCTTCGGGCCCGTCGCCATCCTGCCGAGCCTTATCCACCAGTTGCAACAGGCGTTCGACTTCCTGCGGCGAGACCGGGCGACGGTAAGCCCGGCGGGCGAATTCGGTGAGAATACGTCGGGCAGCTTCCCGCGGATTGCGTGCGTCGCCCCGCCAGGATAGGAAACGCTCGCGCCGCTTGACGTCGAGGAACACCTCAGAAACGATTTTTTCCGCAGCCGCCAGGTATTTCTCCAGATGCACCGGTGCTAGAGAAAGTACGTCGGCAATGTTGTCGAAACCATAACCGACATCATCGCTGGGCAATTCTTCCGTGGCCGGATAATCCACGCCCATCAAATCGCGGATGGTATTACGGTACTCGACGCGGTTGAGCCGACGAATGGTTACTCGCCCCGGATCGCGAGGCAGGCGGGCGTAAGTGCGTTCCAGTTCCGCATCAATAGCAGCAGCGGCTCGCTGAAACACAGCCGGTTCTGGTCGCTTTCGACCGGGAGGTGGCATGTCACCACCTCGTAAAACAGTCAGCACTTTTTCCCAGGCAACGATGTTTTTCGCAAAGTCCGGCTTTTGGGCGAGTTGGTCGAGCGGTAACTGGCCACGCGGCTTGGCTCCGCCATGACAGGTCACACAATATTCCAGCAAAAGTGGCGGTACTTCGCGGCTAAAGGCGGTTTTCCCTTCTGGCTGTTGAGGTGTCGCGGAAGTTTTCTCCGCAGGATTCGCGGCCCGAGCTGCATCCGCAATCCCGTAGGGAATCCATTTCCTGACCAGCACTACCAGGACCAGTGCGAGCAAAATCAGCAGGGTTCGGGTAGCAAAACCAATTCGGCCGTTCATGGACGCGTCCAGCAATCCCTTCTGCGGTGGCTACGAATTACCAGGTTGTGTCGGCACCGGATTGCCGCAATCATAAAATCCTTTCGGGCAGGCAAAAGTATTGTATAACC
The DNA here is from genome assembly GCA_041640595.1 of Gemmatales bacterium. GTDB lineage: Bacteria > Planctomycetota > Planctomycetia > Gemmatales > HRBIN36 > HRBIN36. The sequence continues at coordinate 4,797 of JBEPZY010000006.1, forward strand.
GTCCGGCAGCTAATGCCACCTTTCCCGACCAGGCGAAAAATCCAGACGCCACGCCGCGAGCTTCTGCGAGATCAGGCTGGCAAAGGGTAACACCGTGCGCTTGGGCATTTTAGGATTGGGGCGAAACTGGCAATCGCTGCGAAATGCCTTACGGCGGAGCAAACTTTGGACGGTGGCCATCGTTTTTGACCAGGTGCATCATCTGGCCACGCAGGCAGCCCTGCCACTTGGTGCGAAAGTTGCCGAGAGCGTATGGCAATTCCTTTCCTGGTCGGGCGTGGACGCTTTCATCTACTGCGACAGTCAATGGTTCGGTCTATGGCCTCTGGAAGTTGCCCTGCAGATACCGCAACATGCGGAAGAAAGTGGGGCAAGTAGCCGCATGGGACTGCAAGTCGAGCACACAACAAATGAGTCCCGAACGCCTGCAACTCATTATCGTCCCTGGCTTTGCTATGTGCCTCCCAGTGTTCTTGACGCAGCCGACCAGCGTATTCTGACCCGGCTGGCGGAGGTCGGATTCCCCATTTTCTTCGACTGGCCGGAGTGGCACACCCTGCCTCTGGCGACGCTAAAAAAACGTGTGCGACACCGGTTGGGACGGCTTCTCTGGGCCAGCGCGGAATGTTTCGCTCGCCCCAACGCATTGGGTTATCCGAGCCTGTCCCAGTCTTCCGCCAGTCAGCGATGGCACACCTGGTGGTTGAGCGGACTGAACATGCTGACGCAGCTGACCGGAAGCACCGCCGAGTTGTTGCAAACACACGTTTACCGCTTCGATCACGAAACCGGCGTGGGAATCGTCCACCTGACACTAAAGACGAGCGAGCATCAAACCCCTGCCCAAATTCGCGTGGTGGAAACACCGGACGCCGATATTCCGCGGTTCGCTGATCGTTCCAGCCGGGATGCCGCGATCCAACGGGCCCGTGCCTGGCAATTGCGGCTCATTGGGGAGAATGGCGAGCTGGTCATTCACGGGCCAGGCTATCTCGAATGGCGTACCAGTCGCGGACGAACCCTGGAAACGTGTCCCCATCAGCGCTCGCCCTGGCGAATAAGCCTGCGACGGTTTCACCGGCACGTACAACGGGGCGATTGGCAACAAGCACCGTTGCTCGATCTGGCGCGATACTGTCAGCAACTGGCCCAACTGAGTAGCTGAGCGAATCTCGATGGTTTGAACGACTCGCCCAGCAGCACGATGTTACCAGTAGCTGGTGCGAAATGGGGATCGTTTACCGAACACAGGTTCGGCGTCTGATCGCTTCGGTACTTTAACGGGACTCAGGGGTCAATCCACTTCGTATGTGTGAGCGATATGCTTGCGTTTCTTCGTGGGGCGAACAATGACATAACCGTTGTTCGGCCCGGGCACCGCTCCCTTGACGAGCAACAGATTGTTGGCTTCATCCAACCTCACGATGGCCAGGTTGCGAATGGTGACTCGCTCGTTACCATACCGACCGGCCATGCGTTTGCCTTTTTTCATCCGCCCACTGTTACCACGGTCTGTAGCATGACCGCTCAAGCTACCAGGAGCCCGGTGGTGACGTTTGACACCGTGGGATGCTCCCAAACCAGAAAATCCCCAGCGCTTCATGACCCCCGAAAAACCTCGCCCTTTCGTCCAGCCGGTTACATCTACAGCCTGAACACCTTCGAACACCTTCACCGTCAGCTGGTCGCCGACCTTCACGGCGAGGTCGTCTCGCAGCTTGGCCGCTACCAGGCCGTTCTCCGTCTGCACCGCCGTGGTGTCCAGACGAAACTCTTTGATAAAGCGTTTCGGTTCGCAATTGGCTTTCGGGGGAATCCGCACACCGGCTGCCAGTAAGGCTCGCCGACGTTTGGAATCAAGTTCTGCTACGTGTCCGCGTTCGGCACGACTGGCTTTGCGACGGGGTTTATCGTCGAAACCCAGCTGGACCGCCGCATAGCCGTCCCGCTGTGGTTCGCGCACTTGCAGGACAGTGCACGGCCCGACTTCCAGCACGGTCACCGGCACGGCTAGACCCGAGGCATCGTATATCTGCGTCATCCCGATTTTTCTGCCCAGCAAACCGACCGACATTTCCATGCTCCTTTCGGCTGTGGCTCGTGCAGCCATCATCGGTTTTCATGGAACAACTGATTTTACGCACGCCTGCTCCCTTCGGAAAGAGTCGCATGGCTGGGGAGCGGTCGGCGAAGCAAAGCCTGCACCACCTCCACACATCGGCCAATCACGGCTTCCAGCATTCGTTTGCCCTTTTCGGCACTGGCCAGTTGCGGGTATCCGAACGAACCCCGTTGTGTCCGCTGCCGAAAATCCTCCACCACTACGACCCCTCGCAACTCCGGCATTTCTCCGCGGCAATCATCACGGGCCAATTCTCGCCGCACCAGTTCTGGACGCAATGCCAGCATCATGGACGTTTCAAATTCACAAGCATGTCCCATCCGTTTGCGAGCCCCCTCTGCGATAGCAGCTAACTCAGCTTCGGCAATGTCCCAGTAGCAAGCCGCTGCTAGCAATCGGTCGGGAAACTCTGGCTGCAAGCGACGCAAAGCCACCTGCATGGTGTCTATATTGCCACCATGCCCGTTCAGCACCAGCAGTCGCTGGAAACCTTCCCGCAGCACAGGCCGCAACAGATTCGCCAGCAATGCGGCGTGATCCAGTGCATCCAGTGACAGCGTTGCACCAAACGGCAGATGGTGATGACTGGCTCCCAGCCAGAGTGTTGGCAACAGAAGCACGCGGTCCTGAAGCCGACTTTCCACTCCTTCCGCCACCGCTGTGCACAGAAGCGTATCGGTCAGCGTCGGTAAGTGAGGCCCATGTTGTTCACACGCAGCAATCGGGGCCACCACTACGACCTGATCGCGCGGCACTGCCTGTAACTCCGGCCAGGTCATCTCTCCCCAGCGCATTGTCTTCTCCTTTTGCCAGCCAGAAATTTTCCCAACGGGACACGCCATTAGCATACAGAAAACCAGGGCACCAACGCATCCCAGCCGACCGTACTAAGCTGCCTGGGCCGCTGTTTGTTTTTCTTTGGCCGCCTTTTCCTTAGCTTGTTTCCGTCGTGCCAGCCAGGCATCCACCGCGGTATCGCCTAGCCCCTGAAGAAATGCCCCAGCCAGAGTTGCACCCAACCACAACCAGCCCAGGTCGTTACCCTGCATACCAGAACCAACCATCTGCCAGACAATGGTCTCTCCACGCACGCCAAGCCAGCCCAAAGCCGCTGCCAATACCCACACGCCCCCTCCTGCCGTCACCAGCCGCACTACCACTCGAAACAGCATCGTGCTGACAATTCCCCCGATCATGAAACAAACCAGGCCGTTGGCCCACTCCACGCTGACCAGACGCACTGTTTGCCAGCAAAGCCAGCCCGCCGCGACGAACACAAGCAATCGTGTCAGGGCCAGCGCTACGCAGCCTGTCCCGATGGCCGTCAACACTCCCGCCACTAACGGCGACAGATGATACTGCTCCGCATGAACTAGGCCCCATAAACCTCCCAATAACGTGACCGCCCACGAAAACCAGAATCGGTGCCACCGCCAACCGGTCACGATCAATATCCCCGCTCCTCCCGCCAACGCATAACGTAACCAGTTGGGAGCTTCGCCAATTAATCGTAATAAATGCACCAGCGCTGCATCCATGCACTTAACCTTTCTTACACCCGGCCGCCGGTTTCATGTTTACCAGAGTAGCACTCCTGATTCTAAATATCAAGCTCTTCAGCCAGAGCCGTCGCGTTCATGATGAATTCATAACGCTGCGACGGATCCTTACCCAGCAAACGCACGAACACCTGATCCGCTTCTAAATCATTATCAATCTGCACCTGTAACAGTGTGCGGTTTTTGGGATCAAGAGTCGTTTCGCCCAGCACACTGGGACGCATTTCACCCAATCCTTTGAACCGCTGGATCTCCACCTTGACATTTTTTGGTAGCTTCTTCAGGATTTCCTCCTTGTGCTCATCGTCGCGTGCCCAATAAGTTTCCTTACCAGCGTTGATACGGTACAGAGGTGGCTGAGCGATATATACATGGCCGCGACGAATCAGCTCAGGCATGTGTCGGAAGAAGAACGCCAGCAATAAAGTGGTGATGTGGTTACCGTCATGATCGGCGTCCATAAGCAATATGATTTTGCCATAACGCAACTTGTTGATATCGAATTTATCTCCGATACCGGTGCCGATAGCAGCAACTAAGTCTGACAATTCCTGATTTGCCAGAACCTTGCTGGTAGGAAGTCCCTCGGAATTCAGGATTTTACCGCGCAATGGCAGAACAGCCTGGGTCTTGCGATTGCGGCCCTCGATAGCCGAGCCGCCAGCTGAATCCCCTTCCACAATAAACAACTCCGATTCCTCTAAATTGGTGGAAGTACAGTCGGCCAGTTTACCGGGCAGGTTTAGCCGCCTCTGTGTTACAGATTTTCGCTTGACTTCGTTAGCCGCAGCCCGCGACGCTTCCCGTGCTCGCGCCGCCAGAACAATACGGCCGACGATGCGATCCGCGGTTTGCTTATTCTGATTGAGCCAGTTCTCCAGCGCTGGTCGAACGAAACCTTCCACCAGTCCGGTCATCTCAGGATTATTTAGTCGTTCCTTAGTTTGCCCTTGAAACATTGGGTCCCGGCAGAAAACGGAAAGGATGGCCACAATTCCTTCGCGAATATCCTCGGCTGTTATAGTCAGGCCCTTGATTTTAATATCATGCGTATCAATGTAGTTACGCACTGCACGAACGATTGCTTGTCTAAGACCGTACTCATGCGTGCCACCGCTGATTGTCCGTATGCCGTTGACAAAACTGCGCACCGTCTCTTCTGTGCTCTCCGTCCACGCCAGGGCTACCTCCATGGTGTCACCGTCGTTACGCACCGCATGGAAAAAGTTCTCAACTACAGGCTGCTTATTCTGCTGTCGAATCACATTCTGCAAGTAATCAGGAATCCCCCCAGGGTGCGACAAATCGAATTGCTCGCCAGTGACCTCGTTCACAAAAATAAGTTTTAACCCACGGTGGATATAACCAATCGCATCTAAATGTTCGCGGATCACTTCCGGATCAAAACGAACGCTGCGGAATATCTCCGGGTCCGGTTCGAAATATATAGTCGTTCCATGCCCCCGAGCTGGACCTACTCGTTTCAGCTCTGTAACCGCCTTGCCACGGCGGAAGGTTTGTGTCCATTCGTAACCGTCTCGTCGTACCGTGGCTACCAGTTTTTGCGACAGGGCGTTGACCACCGAAGAGCCAACACCATGCAATCCACCCGAATGGAAATAACTGCCAGAATCGCCGAACTTAGCGCCACTATGGAGGGTCGTAAGAATTAATTCCAGTGCCGGCTTCTTATATTTGGGATGGATATCTACGGGAATGCCCCGACCATTGTCCTGCACTGTGACCGCTTCGCCACTTTTGTGCAAGATAACCTTGATGGTGTCGGCGTAATTGTTCAGGTATTCATCTACTGCGTTGTCCACGATTTCCCATAACAAGTGATGCAAACCGCGGCTATCGGTGCTACCAATATACATCGCCGGGCGACGCCGCACCGGCTCCAATCCCTCTAACACTGTGATATCTTTTGCCGTATAGGAAGCCGCCATGCCTAATCCTCCGAGTCCGAGTTCTCACTATATAAGCTTCCCTGTTCCGTCGTTTCGGAAGGGGAGGACGGTTCAACGACCTCCCAATTGACCAATCGGGGCGGTGGCGGAATAACTCGGACTATTTCACCCCGTTTGATCAGCTCGACACCTTTGCCCGCCCGGCTGGCCAGTTCGCGCTCACCATTCACGATTAGCTCCTTACCACCGGATGTCTGCAGTATAAGCTTGTCTTCCGGTGAGCTAATCAATAAGGCGGCCAGGCAGCGTGCTCCTTCTTCGAGACGGATACCGATGACGCCTTTACTCGGCCCGGCAAAAATCGGAATCTGTTCTAGCGGAAAATGTAAGATATGCCCATCCGAAGCTACTAACAGGAGCGACTTTTCCTCCCGTATTAGACCCACATACACCACTCGGTCGCCGTCTTGCAGACGGGCATAAGTTCGGCCGCGAACTGTGGACTCCTCTAAATATAGCCCGAAAGGTAAACGGAATACCTGTCCGCTCTGAGTAACGACTACCAGGTGCGGACCCAGTGGCTCCCCATTAACCGGTTGACCAGGAGCGGGGATAAAGCGTAAATCCGTAGGCAATGCCGCGACCAGACGCGCACCTTCACCTAAACGAACAAATTTACTAATTGGCTCGCCGTAACCAGAGCTCGCCGGGATTTCATGAATTGGCAGCGTATAGGCTATTCCATCGTCGGCAAAAAAGACTACCCGATCCAGCGTGCTCCCTGGCACTACCGCTAAAATTTCGTCACCTTCGCGAATCCGTGTGTTCTCCAGCGAACTAAGGCGGGTTACACGCTTGATCCAGCCATCCCGACTAACCACCACATGGGTATTTTCCCGCACAATAAAGGCCTGGGGATCGTACTGCGGTAACTCTTCCTCATCTACGATCTTAGTCCGGCGTCGGTCACCATACTTCTGGGCGATCTCTTCTAATTCTCGTCGCACCACTTCCCAGAGCTTTTTCTCCGAGCGAAGAATCGCCTCGATGCGCTGGGATTCAGCGCGTTTCTCCTGTAACTCGTCAAGGATACGCTGAATTTCCAGGCGTGCCAGTTTATATAGTAACAGCTCTAATATCGCATCTACCTGAACCTGATCGAGAGGGAATTGCCGCAGAAGTTTCGCCGCTGCATCTTCTTTATTCTGGCTACTACGAATAATGCGAATAGCTCGGTCCAGGTCCTGGAAAAGGATGCGAAACCCCTCCAGGATATGGATACGCTGACGCAGTTGTTCGAGCTGAAATTGAAAACGCCGCCGGACGGTTTGCAGACGGAAATCCAAGAAATGGCGCAACATTTCCACCAGTCCGAGCCGTCTCGGTCTAAGCGCGGTTACCGAGGAAGCCGACCGGTCGGCAGCACCCTCGCGGAGCGTGACTGGAACAAGACAGGTCATGTCGTAGGTATAGTTCTCTTGCAAGGCAGTGTGCTTATACAGGTACGCCATGACTACTTCCGGGTCGGCGTCGTGTCGCAACTCCAGAACAACGCGAATGCCATCCTTAGCATTGGTTTCGTTGACAATGTTGAGAACCTGAGGTATTTTGCGCTCGGCGATTAGCCTGCCGATGTGTTCTTCCAACGACATCTTGTTCACGCCGTATGGGATGGAGGTGATGACAATTTGTCGGCGTCGTCCCACCTGCTCTATTTTCCATTCTGCCTGTACCTTGATAGTACCGTGGCCCTGTTCATAGATTTGCCGCAAGGTTTTTTTATTGGCCAAGACCTTGCCGCCTAGCGGAAAATCCGGCCCCTTGATAAATTTTAATAGCTGAGCAACACTGGCATCTGGATTTTCGATCATAAAGACAGCGGCGTCAATGACCTCCTGTAAGTTGTGCGGCGGGATGTTGGTCGCCATACCCACAGCGATCCCGGAAGCGCCATTGACCAACAGGTTCGGAAAGCGTGCAGGCAACACCGTGGGCTCTTCGTCCACGGCATCGAAAGTGGGGCGCATATCTACCGTGCGTTGCCGCAACTCCGTCATTAACTCCTCAGCAATAGGTGTTAGCTTGCATTCGGTGTAACGATAGGCAGCAGCTTCGTTCCCATCTACAGAACCGAAGTTTCCCTCGCCGTGAACCAGGGGATAGCGAAAACTAAACGGCTGAGCCATTCGCACCAGGGCGTCATAGACGGACATGTCGCCGTGAGGGTGATATTTTCCCAAGACTTCACCGACTACCTTGGCGCATTTGATAGGGCGTTGATCGTGGTACAAGTGGAGATCGTGAAACATGTTATAAAGGATGCGCCGCTGCACGGGCTTGAGCCCGTCACGAACGTCGGGCAAAGCCCGCGCCATGATTACCGATTGGGCATAGTTGAGGTAGCGTCGCTCCGTTTCGACGACAATAGATACTGGCTCTATGCGTTCTGGCATAGGTCTAGCTCACTCACACAAAGAAGGTGTGCGCGAGACTTGCTGAGAAGCTAAGCCGCCGCAACACCTCTGCGACCCTAATCCACGTTCAGGACATAAATATCATACCCACCGCAACGAGTCGAGACGAAACCGATTTGACGGGAGTCCGGTGACCAGGTAGCGAAATGTTCCCAGGCCGGCGATTGCGTTAGGTTCCGCAAGCAAGTGCCATCCGGTCGGACCAGGTATATTTCGTAATTGCCGTCGCGGTTGGAAGTAAAGGCCAGAAACCGACCGTCTGGCGACCAGACTGGCCAGCAGTCCAGGGCCGGGTGATCGGTAAGACGACGTGGCTGGGAACCATCGGCCCGCATAATCCAGATATCCCAGTTGCCACTCCGCGCGCTGGCGAAAGCAATCTGTTTGCCATCGGGGGACCAACTGGGGTGCGTGTCGGGCGCGGGGTCGTGAGTCAGCCGTCGCACATTCTTACCGGAAATATCCGCAATGTAGATCTCCTGGTTGCCATCCCGCGCACTGACGAATAACATCTGCCGGCCATCCGGCGAAACACGCGGGCATTCTTCAAGCGCCTGATTAGGTATTAGCATCACCGGGTTACTGCCGTCTGGGTCAATCGTATAGATATTTAGCTTCCCATCCGTGCCCTGCAACTGGTCATGGACATAAACCAGACGCTTGCCATCGGGAAACCAGGAGGCGTCGAAGTCAGGGCCATCTTCACGCCGGCTCAGTTTCGTTAGAGCCGTGTCCGCCAGACGCAGCGACCATAGCCCCATTTTGCCCTGGTGAATGCGAGTGAAAACTATCCGCGAACCGTCAGGCGACCAACTCAGGTGAGCTTTATAATCCCCATCGGTGGTCAGGCGACGAATCGCATCTTTGTTTTGCAACCCTGCCACAGGCAGCGATACCAGTATAGAAAGTGCACCGAGAACGGCCAAACTCAGCACAACTCGAATATGCCAAGATTTATTAGTTGCCTTTCGCGACATTATCATCCACATAAGCCACCGGCCTGTCATTCATCACACTTAGCGAGCAACGCAATGCCAGCCCCATCAGGCGAGTATAGCATCGAGTACCTGACCGTCGCTGGGTAAATTCAGGTTTCGTGCTACCTCAGGCGAGATACCTAGTGCAGCGAGTATAGTCGCATGGAGATCAGCCGGTGTGCACGGGTGAGCACGAGGACGCTCACCACGATCATCGCTTTCCCCATAGACCATACCGCGACGGATACCCCCACCGGCCAGCAGGGCACAATAGCAATGTTCCCAGTGATCGCGACCGGTTTTGTTATTGACCTTGGGAGTGCGTCCGAACTCCCCCATAGCCACTACAAGGGTGCTCGCTAATAAACCCCGCTGCTCTAAATCTTCTAATAAAGCGCTGAGTGCCTGGTCCAGTATAGGAGCATGCCGATTCTGCATAATTTCAAAGTTGCGATAGTGCATATCCCAACCGCCATCGCCCGCATCTTCTTCCGCCTCAACATGATTGCTCCAATTCACCTGCACGAAAGGAATATGCTTTTCGACCAGACGGCGAGCAAGCAAGCAGGATTGTCCAAAACGGGTCAGGCCATAACGCTGGCGCACTGCTTCTGTCTCTTTACTAAGGTCGAATAGCGATATAACCTGAGGAGAAAGAAGCATATTGAATGCCTGTCGCTGGTACGTATCAAAGGCGGCAGTAGTCGAAAAAGTTTCATACCACCGGCGGGCCTGGTCGAGCTGTTTCCAGAGGTGCTGGCGATGCAGTAAGCGCTCTGGCGTCAAGTCCGGTCCAAGTTGCAATGCTTCGATGTGCACACCGTCAGGGCGATATTCGAGACGAAACGGATCGTAACGGTGTCCAAGTGTGCCGCCCCCTTCGCCGACAACGGGTTTCTTGCCCTGATGAAGCCGACCGCCCACGATGAAATAGGCAGGCCAGTTGCCGGCAGCTTGTCCCCTAACCCGAGCGACAACGGCTCCCAGTGCGGGTCGGAGATTACCGTTTAGAGTTTGTCCGCCGAGGTTCACCGCTCCATTCATGCTTCCGGTCAATCCGATCGTTCCTGCAACACCGTGATCGTTGGAGCGAGTCTGCAGGGAACGAATGAGGGTACAACGATTTGCCAGGCGTGCCAACTGCGGAAACAGCTCGCAAAAGCGCAGGCCGGGAATGCTGGTCGGAATGGTGCCGAATGGTCCACGGTATTCCAGAGGCGCTTGCGGCTTTGGATCGAAAGTGTCCAGATGGCTGGGCCCACCCCACAACCAGAGCATAATGACCGACCGAGCCCGAAGCGGCGAAGCTGCACGCGCTTGCTGAACGCGGAGCCAATCGGCCAGGTTCAAACCCAGGGCTGTGCACAAACCTACCTGAACTATCTCCCGCCGCGACCAACCCCGGCAGGTTCGTTGCCGTTGAACTCCCAGTGTCAGCATGGCACACCCTCCGAAATTCGGGCACCCTGCCAGCGCCAGACGCCTTTATGGTTTGCAAAGAGTTTCGTCCAAATTCAGGAGGACATTGGCGACCACCGTCCAGGCAGCAAGTTCAACGGCGGCTTCAGAAGAAGCTGGCTGCGGCTCCAGGGGCTGAATTAGCCTGCGAGCAGCATCGGGTTGCTGCTGGTATTTGATGCGGGCCGACTGGTACAGTTCCACCAGCGGTTGAATCTCTGCCGAACCAGGTCGGCGAGCCACGCATAAACGAAAACCGTACTCTACACGTTCCCGAACGCTGCCGGTGTGTTCCCGAAGCATACGTCGTCCCAAACCGATCGCGGCATGGAAGAAAGCCGGATCGTTCAACGTAACCAGAGCCTGCAAAGGTGTATTGGTACGTGGCCGTCGGTCGCAACAGACCTCGCGGCTCGGGGCATCGAAAATGGCAAAACTCGGATAATGTGCGGTTCGCCGCCAGAATGTGTAGATGCCACGCCGATACTGATCACCGCCCGTGCTCATGACCCATTTATCCGAGCTATACGGGTTGAGCCAAATTCCCTCCGGCTGGTAAGGAAATACGCTCGGTCCGCCAATCTTGCGAACCAAAAGCCCGCTGATTGCCAGGGCGTTATCGCGGAGCGTTTCTGCATCGAGTCGAAAACGTGGGCCACGAGTGAACAAACGATTATCCGGGTCGCGTTCACGCAGCTGTTCGGTTACGCGGGAGGATTGTCGGTAGGTGCTGGAGGTAACGATAAGGCGATGGATGTGCTTCAGGTTCCAGCCGCTTTCCATAAACTCGACAGCGAGCCAGTCGAGCAACTCCGGATGACTGGGCAGGTCTCCCTGGTAACCAAAATCGTTGGAAGTTTCTACCAGACCGCGTCCCCAGTACTGTGCCCAAAGGCGATTAACCACCACCCGTGCTGTGAGCGGATTGCGGCGGTCTGTCAGCCAGCGGGCCAGACCGAGACGGTTGCGGGGAGCGTCGGCGGGAAATGGGTGCAATTTTGCTGGCGTGTCGGGTTGAACCCGTTCTCCGAGATTCCGGAACTCTCCGCGAATCATGATGCGGGTTTCTCGCGGCTGCGGTAACTCCTGCATGACCAGGGTCACGGCTGGTTGCAGACTGGCCAGCCGTCGCCGCTCTGCCTCGGTTTGCTTGAGTGCCTGCCGCACGAGCACGGCGGACATCAAAGGGGACGGACACACCGCTGGCGCAAATGCTATGGCTAAACGGTTCAGAAGTTCCTGCCGCTCTCGCGCGACTTCCGGTGGCCAATATGCCAGCTGCGGATCATTACTGCGTCCTCGATCGGCTGTGCTGTTGAAAAAGGCAAAGAGCTGATAGTACTCGCGGGTGGTGAAAGGATCGTACTTGTGGTTATGACATTGCGCGCAACCGAAAGTCAGGCCCATCCAGACGGTCATCGTGGTGTTCACGCGGTCCACGATCGCGGCCACGCGGAATTCTTCGTCATCCGTCCCGCCTTCGGTGTTGACGAGGGTATTGCGATGGAAGCCGGTGGCAATGCGCTGTTCCAGTGTGGGATTCGGCAATAGGTCACCGGCCAGCTGTTCCGTCGTGAACTGGTCAAACGGAAGGTTCCGGTTGAAAGCCTGGATCACCCAGTCGCGGTATGGCCAGATGGAGCGGCGATAATCGGCTTCGTAACCGTTGGTGTCGGCATAACGAGCCAGATCCAGCCAGTAACGTGCCTGATGTTCGCCGTAATGCGGAGAAGCCAGCAATCGCTCGACGTATCGTTCATAAGCATCCGGCTGCCGATCGTTCAGAAAAGCCTCGACTTCTTCCAGAGTCGGAGGTAATCCGGCCAGATCGAGGGCAACCCGTCGCGCCAGGACTGCCGGTTCTGCTTCCGGGGAAGGTCGCAACCCGGTCGATTCCATCCGTGCCAGGACGAACTGATCAATTGGATTACGCACCCAGCCCGGATTGCTCACCGGCGGCAACGGTGGACGCTTCGGTGGAACGAAAGCCCAATGCTCCTCATAAATGGCTCCCGCATCAATCCAGGCACGGAGCTTGGCAATTTCCTCTGCCGACAGAGGTTCAGCACCGCGAGGCATCCGGAAAGACTTGTCCGAAGAGATGACCCGGCGGATTAACTCGCTGGCAGCACTGTTTCCGGGAACTATAGCTGGTTGCCCCGATTGGCCCCCTCGTAAGGCTGATTCACGACTTTGCAAATCCAGTTCGCCCTTTTTCACATCGAAACCGTGGCACTTGAAGCATCGGTTGGACAGAATGGGACGAATATCCCGATTGAAGTCAGGCGTCGTGGATTGGCCTTGACCGGAAGCAGAGCCCTTACCGTACACCAGTCCCCAGGCAAACACTAGAACGGCTGCGCTGACTACGCCGATTCCAACTGCAGCTATTGCCCGGGAATTTCGCAGGAACAATCTGCCGTTAATTCGTGCCGGCGACTGTTTCCGGACGGGATACGAAGGGGCAGCGCGGCCAAGCTTGCCGCCATCGGTTACAATGAGTGCTGCGTTTTCCGACATAGCTATTTCATCCGTCGCCATCATTTTCAGCAACTGTGCTGGTTTACTGGCATTTTACTAAACCGAAACCGACCGGTACACGGTTTTGCGGGACGCCGCGTCTGGCAAGCGGCAAGTTATGCGGGCAGGTGTAGTCGCTGCAAACTGCGATTCTTTGGCTATAATTGCATATTGATGGGGCTGACAAATCCACGACAGCACGGGAATGCGAGACTGAAACCCTCAGCAATCGAGGTACGAACGGTTCTGCCCCGAAAGAGACAGTGAGCATCTGCCATGAAGATTTACCTGGTTCCCGAGGACGGTTCCCGGCCGTATGAACTGGTAAAAGACATAACCCTGGTCGGTCGCAGTCGCATTTGCGACATTCAATTGCTCGACAAATCGGTTTCCAAACTCCATTGCGTGCTGGTCAAGACAGACAGCCTGGTTTTAGTGCGCGACTTAGGGAGCACTAACGGGACACGGGTGAAGGACCTGACCGTGAAACGTGGCTTTCTGTTGCCGAACGATGTGCTGGAAATTGCCCGGTTGCGGTTTCACGTCCAGTTTTTGCCAGACGATGCCGCGCCACCGACGCCCTCGGAGTCCTGGGTTCGGACCGAGCAGATGTCTCGCCAGGAGCTGGAACAGTTGCTCCAGGCAGCCGAAAAAGAGGATTCCGTTATTGATGACGGGCCTCCCAGTTCCCCGCTACCCCCGGGAGGGCCAGAGGTAGTGGGAATGTCACCCCCGGAGAATGTTCCAAGTGTACCGCCGATACCGCCGGTAGTGGAAACCGATCAGCCAGCACCTTGATCCAGGATAACAGGGGCCTTTTCCCGAAGTTTGGGACCGACAAAGAAACATTGAGGTTCGTTTAGATGCTTCAGGAAAAGGCCCCGCCGGTATATCCCCGGAGGGAGGACCGCCCTACCCTCCGGTCAAGCAGCTCTACTGTGAAGCGCTCACTGGCGTGGCCGACCCATACCACGTTCCCAGTGAGTTCGCTTGCTTCTACCCAGGAGGGACGGGCAGTGCCGGTGTCCCGCAGAATCCGGCACACAGTAGAGCCAATGGCGTTCGCTATAGGCACGTTGTCGAACCAGTTCCCCGTTTCCAGAGCGGCTGCGATATAACACGTTGACACTGCCTTGTCAATTGCGATTGCCGCGAACAGTTGGAGTCAATTCGCTGCCGTGGGAGGATTGCACAAATCTTCGGGTTGCCCCGTGGCTTGCAACAAGGAAAGCCACAGGGGGCCACACGGATCAACGCGCTTGATCCCCCGGGTAACCGCGGTTAAGGGAACATGCACAAAATGGTTATTCCACAAACCGACCAGCATCGCCGTCCGGCCACTCATACCGGCATGAACTGCATGCTGCGCGAGCTGTAAACAGAACACGGCGTCACTCGGAACAGCCGGAGCGGCGCGAATCAGGTAACTCGGATCGAGATAGCGAACGCGCACGCCCAGGTGTGTCTCGATAAGCTGGCGCAAGTACCGGCCGATGTCAGCCAAGCGCTGGTTTCCTGATTCATCCCGACCGAGGCGCTGCTGTTCCTGCTGCATCGCCGGTAAATGCTGTCCTGCACCTTCCGCCACCACAATAACGGCATGGCGACGAGCTCGCAATCGCCGATCTAGATGGCATAACAGTCCATTCGGGCCTTCCACATCGAAGGGCACTTCCGGGATAAGGACGAAATTGGCATTCCCTTCCGCCAGGGCGGCGAGCGTGGTTATGTATCCGGAATGTCGCCCCATTAACTTGACCAGTCCTACGCCATTGGGAACGCTGAGGGCCTCTTCGTGGGCTGCCCGTATCGCTTGCGTGGCTAACGAGAAAGCAGTTTCAAAGCCAAAGGTCTTCTCGACATAGAGCAGGTCGTTGTCAATGGTTTTCGGTAGGGCAATGACGGCAATGGCTAAACCGCGCCTTTGTATTTCCTGAGCAATCGCCAGCGCGGCACGGGCAGTACCGTCGCCGCCAATCATGAAAAGAACCTGCACATGATGCCCGACCAGAAAATCCACCATCGCACTCACATCTTGCGGTCCGCGCGACGTGCCCAGCAATGAACCACCCCGTTCGTGAATGTCGCGGACCAGGTCTGGCGTGAGGGTCATGGGTTCCGGCCCACCTGGAACCATGCCAGCCAGGCCGTAACGGATGCCCAGCACCTGTCGCACTCCGTATTGCCAGACCAGTTGCATCGTCAAGGCACGGATAACATTGTTGATACCAGGACACAATCCGCCGCAGGTTACGATCGCTGCCACCGTCTCCGGCGGATTGAAAAACAACCACTCTCGCGGGCCAGCCAGTTCCAGATACTGAGGTTCCTGATCGGGTTGCGACTCCGCGGGCAATTCCCAGGGCGCATGCACAATGTCGTAAAGCACCCGGTCCTCGTGCGTGACAAAAAAGCGACACATTCGCTTCCGCAATCGGTCGCGGAATGGCGAAGGATATTTCGCCGGGCCGAGCCGGGTTATGCGAAAATCCGCAAAATTCTGCTGGCTCACGGTCTGGGCGTCTCCTCCGGTTAGCGCTTGCGGACACGATTTTCGGAGCCTGCTCTGATACCCTCTGGAAGCGCTGCAAGCTAACGGCTATTCGGCAGCGCTAACATGGTGATTTTACCTCAGCGCAGGGCGACGAGAAGGCTGGTTCGTGCATTCTCGAATTTCCACGCGGCAGCAGAATTTTGTGCCCTATTTTCCCCGCCGTATCTGACTGCACCGCGCTATGCGAATTTTGCTCTGGTTGACCTCAGCTTTGGCATGGCGGGTGCGTTTACGCAATCGTCCATGCACAAAACCGCTCGTGCGAGCCCCTCTCCCCTCGGATGGCTGGTGGTGCGTGTCCAACATCAGGTGTCTCAAAGCAAAAAGGAGGAATTGCCCATGTGTCAACTTGCACAACGACTGTGGAACGACGACAGCGGTGCCCTGCTCTCTTTCGAGTGGATTTTGCTGGCTACCATTCTGGTGCTGGCAATGGTAGTCGGCCTGAAGGCTGTCCAGCAAGCGGTGCTCAACGAATTCGAAGATGTCGCCAATGCCATCGGTGCGCTGAACCAGACTTATCATGTCGGCAGTGCCCGTGGGTGTTGCGCAAGCGTCGGTGGTTCGTGCTTCAAGGACCACGGCCGCACGTTTGCCATTGACACTTGCACAGGCGACTTTCACCGCTTTAGTGCTCCCTGCGAGGAATAAACCTTTCCGTTTCGTGGATGCACTGACCTGTAGCTTCGCTGGGTGCTGCTACGGCAAACTTGAAGCGGGTTATCCTTCAACCTGGCGTGACCGGAACACAAAGACGCATACCGGCCATGCCAATTTTTACTTGAGAAACAAACCTGCCTTCAGCATTAGCCCGGCAGCGTAGCGCGTTACTATCGGCGACCGGTAGATTTTGCCGAGAAGTTAGGGATTGGCATTAGGCTCGGGAATTGGGGGACTAGGAATTGGAAATAAAGGGTTGGCGGTGAGCCATCAGAGGCGAAAGGTTCGGAATGAGGGGTCCAGAATGAGGTCGCCCACCGATGAGCTATCATCCCGCTGCACAGACTGGGACTTTTTGCACTTACATGCCAGACCGAACAGGAACTAGTATTCCGCTGTGGTTAGAAGGGCCCAGCTATCCGCATGGGCATCCGGTGAAGATAGGTGTACCGTTTCCGCGAGGAGTACTCGACTCGAAAGAAGCCGTCTGGTTGATGGACTCAGAAGGACGGTTCGTTCCCCTGCAAACCGAAGTTCTGGCTTATTGGCCGGACAAAAGTATCCAATGGCTTCTGCTGGATTTCTGGGCCTACAAAAATGGATTGGAGCGTCAGACATGGCATTTGCACGTCGGTCGAGCTCCCTTTCCGAATCAGACCTGCTCCGTTCCTGGACCGCCTAACCGTTTGCCGGAAGTAGCACGCAGCACGACCGGGCTTCTCGAGCCAAGGGGCGAGACGCCATCGGTGGAACAATTTTCGCTCGCCGAATCTGTTGCTGGGTATAAGCCTGCGTCCGAGCAATTCGCTCATGCTCCCTTATCAGGCCAGCAAACAATGGTGCCGACACCGGGAGCAGCGATCCGCGTCTCTCAGTTCGGTTCAAGCCTGTGGGTTGATACTGGAGCAGTACAATTCAGCCTGGACCAGGGTCGCCTCGGACCGATCCGCTTGCTACGGCCCAGCACTGTCGGCGCAGCATCTACTGAAACAGAAAGCCAGGCCAAGGGTCTGTGTGGCACAGCGTCGCTGGCTGAACTGCAGACTCGATTGAAGCTTGAACGCGGACGATCACGGGAAATCGTCACTGATGGTTGGCAGGTCGAATATGGCGGGGCAGTACGGCTTACTCTGCGGGCTGACGGCCGGGTTCGCGGTTGTCAAGGTTTGCGGGTGCGTGCGCGTTTGAGCTTTTTTGCCGGCACCGGACTGGTTTGCTACCGCCTGACTGTGCACAATTCGAGACGGGCCAGACACCGAGGTGGCTTGTGGGATCTGGGCGATCCTGGTTCCGTGCTGGTGAAGGACCTTTCCGTCTTGCTGCGATGGGATAAGCCGATTCGGAGAGCCTCCGTTAAAGTCCAGAGCGATGGCGGCTTGGCCGACATTTCTCCGCATCTGCAGCGCGGTATCTGGCAATTGCATCAGAACTCCAGTGGAGGCCCCAACTGGCAAAGCCGCAATCACCTGAACCGTCATGGCCGAGTACCTTGCCGCGTGCCAGGATACGAAATTCGCGTGTTACCAACCCATTCGTCGAAGGCTTCCTTTACGGAACGGATATTCCGACGCGAGTCAGGCCATTCAGCTGCGATGATGCTGGAACAAGGTCGCCGAGCATCGCCGACGGCAGCGGTGAAAACCGATGAGTTTTGTGCCGCGGTAACAGTGCCGGAGTTCTGGCAACAGTTCCCCAAGACACTCGAAATCACTGCCAATTACTTGCGGGTCGGCCTCTGGCCTGAGGAGTGGGACGACCTGCATGAGTTGCAGGGTGGGGAACGAAAGACGCATACCGTGTGGTTCAACTTCGAGTGCATCACTCCCGGCGACAACCAGGAGGCTTCTCGATGTTTGGACGATTTGGTTGGGCCAGTCAATCAACTGGCCTGGGTACATGAGCCAATCCTGATCGTGCTGCCTCCATCAGTGTGGGCCGAGGCTGGCGTATTACCGCATTTCATCCCGGCGGGCACGGACTCGGCTCGCCGTCTGGACAAGATTCTCACCGAAGCCATTACCGGGCCGGACAGTCTCCTGCAACGGCGGGAGATTCCCGACGAGTACGGCTGGCGGAATTACGGCGATCTTTACGCCGACCACGAAAACGCCCACTATCCTGGCCCTGAGCCGGTCGTCTCCCATTACAACAATCAATTCGACGTGATTTACGGAGCCATTTTGCAAGAGGCACGCACGGGCAATCCGCTTTGGCGAACTGTTTACGATCCACTTGCCCGCCACGTCATGGACATTGACCTGTACCACACCGAGGAGGATCGGCCTGCGTATAACGGTGGCCTGTTCTGGCCAACGGATCATTATCTCAGCGCCCAGACGGCTACACACCGCACCTATAGCCGCGCCAACCTACCGCCGAACGGAAAGCCCTACGGCGGCGGTCCGAGCCCAGAACATAATTATGCGACCGGCCTGCTCTATTACTACTGGCTCACCGGAGAACGCGACGCCCTGGAAGCAGTGTGCCAGCTGGCCGACTGGGTGCTGGCTATGGATGATGGTAGCCAGACCCCGTGGGCCATTTTCGACACAGGCCCGACCGGATTAGCCAGTGCTACACGAAGCCCGGATTACCACGGCCCCGGTCGCGGGGCTGGTAACTCCATCCAGACTTGCCTCGACGCCTGGCTAGCCACTGGCCAACAACGGTATCTGGAGAAAGCGGAAGACCTGATTCGTCGGACCATTCATCCGGCAGACCGTGTTGAAGAACGCCAGCTGCTAAATGCCGAGGAACGCTGGTCGTACACGATGTACCTGGTCGCCCTGGCTCGATATCTGGACTTGAAAATACGCCATGAGCAACTGGATGACATGTATCACTATGCCCAGGCTGCTCTGGTGCACTACGCCGCCTGGATGGCCGAGCATGAACAACCCTACCTCGACCGGGCGGAACAACTGGAGTATGTCACCGAAGCCTGGCCGGCGCAGGAGCTGCGCAAGGCCAATGTCCTGCGTCTGGCAGCACGTCACGCCCCGGAACCGCTTCGCAGCCGACTTTTGCAGCGGGCAACGGAACTGGCTGATCGCGCCTGGAGCGATTGGTCGGCTTTTCCCACGCGGATGAGCACTCGGGCCCTGGCAGTGCTTTTGGTGGAAGGCGTCCGTGATGCCTACTACCGCCAGTACCGAGAGCCGCCCGCACCCCGCCTGGCCGAACCGATGCACTTCGGCTCGCCGCAACCTTTTCTGCCCCAGCGTGAGCGAGTCCGCCGATTACTTCGACAGCCAGGAGGATGGTTGCGAATACTCGGAGCCTTAATCCGTCCAACCAACTGGCTGCGTCTCATGCGCCATCTCTGGCGCCACCGCAACTAGATGGCCGCGAGTAGTCCGCTGCAACTCCGAATTCGCTCCGTTCGCAAAACTTTACTTACACGGTTACTTGCTGAATCAGCCGGGCGAGCTGGCCGTCGAAAACGGTATGCGTGTTATTCGACCACACTGTTCACGCCAACCCTCCAGCACCGATGATTACAGACGGCAGAACCAACACTCATGCGCAAGACCACCTTCAGGGCTAAGGTCCTGTTTACACCAGCCAGCGTGTCATGCTCAACTTTGCCCATTATTGAGTGCCGTTGCTGGCTCATTCTGGAATCGAAAGCCACGCGTTTTTAGCCGACGAGACGTTCCGCTGTGGCAATCCCTTTGGCGGTCACCCTGTACGCACGGTTCGGATTCGACCGAAACCAACTAAGCCAAAGGTGCGCGACAAAGTGATGGTCTCCTTGCGCTTTGCGATCACCACCAATGAGGACAAAGGCACAGAACCCACGACTACGATGCCGGGTGGCTGGCTGTTGCTCTGGCAATTTGTAACTTCCAGGATATGATGCTGCGATTGGCGAGCAAATTGGGAGCATACTGCAGATGCGTCAGGTGCTGATCCGGATTCCCACGCCTTTTGGGCAGCTGCCGATTTTCTCCTTTGGCATGATGTTGCTGGTAGCGTTTCTGACCGGCACCTGGCTTGCCTCGCGTCGCGCCCGTCGGGAAAACGTCCCCACGGAGGCTTTGTGGGACATTGCTTTGTACGTGTTTTTCGCGGGTATCATTGGTGCTCGAGTATTGCATTTCATTCTCTTTCCGCAACGGGGCAATGTCTGGGAGCAATTACTTCGTTTTGTGAAAATCTGGGAAGGTGGTCTGGTCTTCTACGGGTCGCTTGCCGGCGGGCTACTCGGATTCGTTCTCGCCTACCTTTTCGTCATCCGCCGACTCGGCCTGCGCACCTGGCAAATCGCCGACATTATCGCTCCTTCCATCGCCCTGGGAATTTTTTTCGGAAGGATTGGGTGTTTCCTCAATGGTTGTTGCTTCGGTAACGTCGCGGATCCATCGGTGCCCGGTTGGTTGACAGTTCGTTTTCCGCCACTGAGTATTCCTCACCGTGCGCTGGCAGAACAGGGATATCAAACGCTGTTGGGCTTCGGTGTCCTCGGACACGATTCACCCGACCAGGACAGCCGTACCGTCATGTTTGTGGAGCCCGACACACCAGCAGCCCAGGCCGGGCTTAAACCTGGCGATGTCATCGTGGAATTGAACGAACAAGCCGTGGAATCCGGCGAACAATTAATGAAACGGCTCTTCGAACTAATCAGCCAGGCTGGCGGTCCTCGTGCAACACTCACGGAACTGCACCTTTCCGTGAGCGTGCTTCGCGGCGGACAAGTTTTGCGACCTGACAGTGAAACGGGCGTGGCTACTTTTACGCCGCCTTGGAGTTTGCCACTCTACCCGACCCAGTTGCTGAGTGCTGCTGATGGCCTGCTGTTGTGGGGGTTTTTGAGTTTGCTGTATCCGCTCCGGCGACGCTATGGGGAAATTTTCGCCATCTTTCTCGCCGCTTACGCTTTCAGCAGGTTTTTCATCGAACAGCTCCGTAGCGACACCCCCCGCATTTATTGTGGCATGACCTTCTCACAGTTAGTGAGTATCGGTCTGCTGGTTGCAGCGTGCGGATTGTGGCTGGCTCTGTATCGCTGGGGGACGAAACCGGAGAGTGCGTAATCTCGACCGGGTTTCGTAACCGTTTGCAATTTGGAATCAGCCCAGCAGTTCAACTTGCCCCAGACCTGCCGGCACGGTTACAACATTCATCCGAGGCAACTATGTCATCGGCACACAGGCAAACTATGCAAGTCGCGCTCAATTCGCTGGCCCGCGCAACCTGCAGGGCAAATCGCTATCCATCGCCGAAGATTAGCGACGCGGTCTTCGGCCTCTCGCTGCTTTTGTTTTGCTGCAAGATTTTTGCTCGAGCCTGGAATGGTTGCTCTCGTGAGATACCGCTCTACTTGGCGGTTCTGGTTTTCGGTTGCGCTGGCCCGGACAACTATACTCACACGCTGGTCTTCATTTCGCCTCACCGGGATGAAATCCGTTACGAAGCGGAACACGGTTTTTCTCGCTGGCTTGCACAACAGCCCGACTGGGAACACGCTCGCGTTCAATTTGTCTGGCGGGATATCGGTGGCGGTACCTCGCAGATCATCCGTTATTTAGACGCCCAGTACCAGACTAATCCCGCTACTTGCGGCATTGATATTCTCTGGGGTGGCGGTACCGACATTTATCTCGATCTGAAAAGCAAAGGTCTGCTGGAACGTTGCCCATTGCCCGAGGACGTGCTGGATTTTCTCGGTCCGGGCGAATTTGCAGGTATCGAGCTGCGCGACCCTGATGGCTACTGGTATGGTTGCATGCTGACGACTCTGGGGATTTTTTACCATCGAGGAGTGCTGGCCCGGCTTGGTTTAGCCGACTGGCAACCGCAACGCTGGTGGGATTTCACCGACGAACGCCTGGCCGGGTACATTTCTGCCGGCGACCCACGCTTCAGCGGTAGCGTGCACTTGTTGTATGAGTGGATTCTGCAGGTTTACGGTTGGCAACAGGGTATGGAGCTGCTTTTGCGTTTGGGCGCTAACACGCGTGCGTTTGGCCGTTCCAGCGACAGCGTGAGTCGGGATGTAGTAATTGGAAAAGCGGCCTGCACGGGCACTCTGGATTTTTATGCCCTGACAGCAATGGCTCGCGAACACGAGCAGGTTCGCCGCGGTTGGGCCGATTCAGTGGAGCTCGGTTTGGTTTTCCCGGTCGGCGAAACTATCCTCAATCCGGACAGCATTGCCATACTCAAAGGAGCCCCGCATGTTGAGCTGGCTCGGCTGTTTATCACCTGGTGTTTGAGCGAGGTCGGCCAGCAGACCTGGATGTTAGAGCCGATTCCTGCCGATGCTGTTGCCGAATCGCACAAGTCGGCCAGTGAAATATCGCCCCACACGTTACGGCAGCGCTATCCAGGTGCTCCGGTGCGCTACCGCATTTGTCGCCTGAGCATTGCGGAAAAACTTTACGACCCCGCTAAATATCCGCTGGAGGTGCGGTCGGTACAGATTAATCCGTTCCAGATGCTCCGTGAGGCTCCGCCAGACCGACCTGTTCCCCGCTATAACAATCGTCTGGCTGAGGCCCGGCGTCGTGCTCTGGACGACTTAGTGGGCGCATGGATACTTGATTCACATAGCGAATTGCGCGCTGCCTGGGAAGCGATACGTACTTTGCCTCGCCATCAACGCGCTCCGCTTGAAAAAGACCTTTTCGCCCCGCCCTGTGAGGAGTCGGTTCTTTTCGCTTTGCGATCGGACTTAGCCGACCCCCGCCGGAGGATTGCGATTGTCACCGACTGGCTCCGTCAGGCCCGCAACCGCTATCAGTCGATCCGTACTGCTGCCCAGCGTTACTTGGCAACACGTTAGAGCGCGCCTCTCGGTGCCGTGCTGAGCTAAACGATTCAGGTTCGCCAGGTTACTTAGCAACCCTTTAGAACCTGCTTTCGCCTGCCGAGATTAGTCCCTTTCGCACACACCATAACCGCGCACGGCCATGATCTGCATCGGCACCACCGCTGAAATTTCCGATCTCCCACTCAGCGGTTGCGGCCGAAAAACGTCTAACCACCGTGGATGCTGGCCAGGTCGCGGAGCAAAGCAGCCAGGGAAGGTTCGACCCAGTCGAGCACCGAACGAGGCCAAACACCCAGCAGGATGGCCAGCACGACGATCGGCAAAGCACATAAGAATTCGCGGAAGGTAATCTCCGGCAAATCCGGGCTGGGCGGACGATGGCCCAGATACACCCGCTGCAGAGTCCACAGAATATAGCCCGCGGTAATGACGACGGTAGCGGCAGCCAGGACGGCAAACACTTTACCCGCCCATTCACTGCCGGGCGGCGTAAAGTTCCAGGTGCCGAGCACGGTGAAGAATTCTCCCGGAAAACCGCAAAGTCCCGGCAAGCCCATAGCCGCGAAAAAGATGATGAAACTCAGCCCGGCATAAAGCGGCATAGCATTGGCCAGACCACCCATGCGATCCAGGTCGCGGTGATGCAACCGGTCATAGATGACTCCGACCATAAAGAACATGCCCGGCGAACTCAGCCCATGGGCGAGCATTTGGAACATGGCACCGTTCATTCCCCAGTTCCAGAACTGCGACCGTTCCAGCGACGTCCAGATGGCAATGCCCAGCAGCACATAACCCATGTGGCTGATGGAACTGTAGGCGACGAGTTTTTTGAAATCGGTCTGGGCCATAGCAGCAAACGCCCCGTAAACAATGCTGATTACTCCGAACAAGGCTACCCACCAGGCCAACGCATACGCCGCCCACGGGCAGATGGGGTAAGCAATACGCAGCAAACCATATCCGCCCATTTTCAGCAGGATGCCAGCCAGGATCATGCTGATCGGAGTCGGTGCCTCGACGTGAGCATCGGGCAACCAGGTGTGGAAAGGCACCATGGGTAATTTGATTGCGAAGCCGATAAATAGCAGCACGAACATGATTAGCTGGAAAGTGGGCGAGAAAATCTGGAAACGTTCCTTCTGAGCAGCCACCTGATTGCGCAGTTGGCGGGCCTGTTCGATTCGCTGCGTGTCGCGGCTGGCCAGGGCCTGTTCGTACTGCTGTTCGACGCGCTGCCATTCGGCTTCGAGCCGTGCGGATTCCCGACCTACTTTGTGCAAAAGCAGGATGTCGAAGGTGTTGAGCGTGGCTTCGCCGCGTGCCTGTCGTTGCCGCAACGCCTCTTCCAGAGCGCGGGCTTCCCGCTGAAGTTGCGTGCGATCCGCGTCGGATGCTTGTCCCGCTCGATGTTGCAACCAATTTACGAGTGGACGCAGATCGGCAAAGTAAAACGCGATCATCGCAATCAGGATGAGCACACTGCCGAGCAAGGTGTACAGGAAAAACTTGATAGCGGCATATTCCCGGCGTGGTCCGCCCCACAAACCGATCAGGAAATACATCGGCAGCAGCATCACTTCCCAAAAGACGTAGAACAGGAAAAAGTCCAGGGCCAGAAACGTTCCCATCATGCCAGTTTCCAGGATCAGGAACAGAATCAGGTACCCCCGAACGGCGTTTTCGATGTTCCAGCTGGCTCCAATGGCCAGCACGCAAATCAGCGCCGTCAACACCACCAGCGATACACTGATGCCATCAGCACCGAGGAAGTAATCAATATTGAAGCGACCAATCCAGGACCGGCGAGCCACCAGGTCAGCGTCGTTGTGTCCCCGACCAGCTTCGTTGATCCGTGCCTGATCGGCGCGTGCTGCCAGCGTATGTCCGTCCTGGCCGGTGTGCCGATAGCTGTCGAGCAACTGATACCAGTCCACAAGCAAAAACACGCTCAACAGCAACGTCAGCACGGTGCCTGCCAGGGCCACTATCCGCATCAGGTTCTCCTGGCCGCGAGGAATCAGCAATAGCAAAAGAGCAAAGAGCGAAGGGACGAAAATAATCCCAGTCATCAGCCAGAGGTCGTATTCGAAGTATGGCATAGCCAGCATCCCTGTTGGAAAGTGTCTGGAGAGAGCCGTTTGTTGGCGACCGGCATCACGCCATCGGTCATGGCTAGCCGATCAGCGCCAGGATATAGGAGACCACGGCAAAGATGCCGATGGCCGCCAAAGCTAGAAACAGCACGTAGTTGCGGAGCAATCCGGTCTGGACATTGCGAAGCCAGGCACCGATGGCGTAGATGATATTGGCGGTGAGATTCACCAGCCCGTCAATGATGCCGAGGTCAAATCGGCCATCCCATTGCGAGATTTTGACGGTAGCCCGGGCACTGCCGTCCACCAGTCCGTCAATAACCTGCAGATCAAACCAGCGGCAGACCCGTGCCAGTACCAGCGCCGGCCGAACCACCACCCAGCGATACAGCTCGTCGAAATGCCACTTTTCCCACAGGAAAGCATACACCCGCGCAAACTGTTCGCGGGTTGCCTCGGGATCCAGGTAACCCCAGTAATAGATGGTGGTGGCGAGCAAGAAACCGATACCCGCCGATAACAGGGCGAGCAACCCGGCCAGTGTCCCGGGCTCAGGCAGGTGAATATTCGGAAAAGCTTCCGGTTGCTCCACGTATTTGCGCACGGGCGCCAGGAAAGCATCTTGCAGCTTGTTTTCCGAGTCCGGATGCAGATAAATGGGCATTTCGTGGTCGAGGTAGTGCTCCAGTGCACTGGCATGCGGATCCCAGGGCGGTAACCCCCAAGCCACGGTTACGCTGAAAAACGCCAGCACCACCAGCGGCAGGGTCATCACCCACGGCGACTCGTGGGCGTGCTGGTAGAGGTGCTCGTCGCGCGGCTCACCGGTAAAGGTCAAATACCATAGCCGGAACATATAGAACGCAGTCATCGCCACGGTCACCAGCGGCAGCAGGAACAGCAGTATGTGCTGGGGATAATGCGTAACGAAAGCCAGGGCGCTGACCATAATCGCATCCTTGCTGTACCAGCCGCTGAAAAGAGGCGCCCCAGCAATGGCAAGCACTCCGACCAGCATCGTGCACGCCGTGATTTTCATCTTGTCGTATAGTCCGCCCATTTTCATCATGTCCTGCTCGTGATGGCAGCCGTGAATGACGCTGCCCGAACCCAGAAACAGCAACGCCTTGAAAAAGGCATGCGTCAACAGATGGAACAGTCCGGCGATCCAACCCCCCACTCCGAGAGCCAGCATCATGAACCCGAGCTGGCTGACCGTGGAATACGCCAGCACTTTCTTGATGTCGGTTTGCACCAGGGCAATGGTGGCCGCGATGAATAGCGTCGCCGCACCTACGTAGGCAATGATCAGCAACACCTCTGGGGTGAAGAGCGGAAATGCCCGTCCGACCAGGTAAACGCCAGCGGCTACCATTGTCGCCGCATGTATCAACGCACTCACCGGGGTCGGCCCTTCCATAGCATCCGGCAACCAGACGTGCAGCGGAAATTGAGCCGATTTACCTACACACCCCAGGAAGATGCCAATCCCAGCCGCTACCAGTGCCCAGTATGGGATCACTGCCAAACCTTCGTTCGTCGGAAAGGTGCTGGCGGAAATTCCTTCCGGACTGGTCAAATCGTCGCCGTGAAAATGTCCGGTGAACAGCAGAACGAAATCTCCTTGCGGATGGAGGCGGTAACGCACTTCCGCACCGCTGACGGCTGCCGTCTCAATGGGTTGTACCCGAACGAAATTGCCAAACCATTTGTCCAGTTCGCCGGGCAACGGATCACCGTGCGCGTCTTTATCCGGCATACGCACGCGGCTGAACACCCCCGGTTCCAATTCCTGGCGAACCTCACCCTTGGCGGTCTTTCGTTCCTGCACCGTATCGTGAAGGGTCAGGGTACCGGTATAGGTCCACAAAATGGCCAGGCCCACGATGAATCCGGCATCCCCGATACGGTTGGTGATGAAAGCTTTGTTGGCCGCGTTGGAAGCACTCTGTCGCTCGTAGTAGTATCCGATGAGCAAATAGGAACAAATGCCCACCAGCTCCCAGCTGATGAAAATCTGAAAAAGGTTATCGGCCAGCACCAGGTTGAGCATCGAAAAGCAAAACAGCGACATGTAGGTGAAAAATCGCGGATAGCGACCGCGACGAACGACGTGGGCCTGGTGGTCCTCCACCTCCGCTTGCAACTCCTCAGCCATGTAGCCGGTGGAGAAAATGTGAATCAGCGTGGCCACCAACGTGATCATGACGAACATGGCGACGGTTAAACCATCCACATAAAAGCCCAGTCGAAATGCCGACGCCTGGCCCACTTCGCCGCTACTGGTTTGCGCCCAGACTACGCCTCCCTGCCAGGGCGGTATCGCGGGATCACGCTTCCTGGCTGGAATATGGTCGTGGCTGCGGTCATGGCGATCAGACATGCCTCCCTGAGCCGGCTTGTGTTCGTGCCCATGGCCGTGTTTATCGTGGTGGCTGGCAGAACCGTGCTCGTGGTCATGAGTGAGCAAACCACTGTAAGGCAAATAATAGGCAAAGGCTATCACGCTGAGAACAAAAGCACCTCCGATGGCCGCAGTGGCCACCCAGCCTGCCATTCGACCCCAGTATCGGCCCCCAATGAGCAGGAGCAAAAACGAAACCAGTGGCAGGAGTGTGGCAGTGACCAGCAGCCAACCGGGATTTTCCATCATAGCCTTTTATCCCTTCAGTTCCTCAGCGGTATCCACGTCCACGGTGAGATAGTTGTTGTAAAAGTTCAAGACAATGGCCAGAGCGATGGCCGCTTCGGCAGCTGCGAGCACAATGGTAAAGAGTGCAAAAATCTGGCCTTCCACCCGGAAAGCCTCGTGGAACCGGGCGAAAGCAGCAAAGTTCACCGTGGCTCCGTTAAGCACCAGTTCGACACCCATCAGCACGCCGATGGCATTGCGTTTGATGGCCATACACACTACACCGCAGACGAATAACACTGCACCAATCAGCAGATAGTGCGTTAGTCCAATGCCAGTCATGTGGATATCCTTGCTGAGTTAGGCAATGATTGCTCACCTCGCTGAGCCGCGCTTCGGGCCGATAGGTGTAACAATCCACGCACCGAGGCGGGCGTAATCAAAGCCTTTCATCTTTCGGCTGACGCCATGGAAGCCGCGCGTTTTCGCCGTGGCCGAGCCAGATAGGCCGCACCGATCAGCACCACCAGTAAATGCACCGAGACAATTTCAAACGGTAGCAAATAAGCCGATGCGCTGCGTTGGACTGATGCTTTTTTGCCTTTTTCAGGACCTGGAGCTTCAGCAGTCGGTTTGGCACTTACGTTGGGCAAAGCAGATCGCGGCTGCACGGAAACATCGCCGAGCAGCGCCCTCCCCAATTGCTCCGTGTGGTACATCTGCTTCGGGTCGTCGGGCATAGCCGCTTCCGGAAGCTTCGACCAGTCAGCGAAAAACCAGCTGGCGGCTATCAATCCATATAGCAATAAGCCGACGATAATCGCCATAGCCCATTCGCCTGCTCCCGCCCGCAACTGAATGAAGGGCCCGGTCGCGGTCAGCATCACGCCGAAAATCACCAGTACCAGCGTCCCGCCAACGTACACAAACAGCTGTGTAGCCCCCAGAAAATCGAGTCCGAGCAAGAAAAACAATCCAGCCGTTCCCGCGAGCGTAAAGAGCAACCAGATCGCGCAGCGCACGATGTGTTGCGTAATCACCACCATCACCGCACATACAGCGGTGCCGAGAGCGACAATCCAGAAGAGTATTTCGCTGGCGTTCATGCTTTTATGTCCCGAGCCGAAGCCGATAATCGTCTGATTTGTCCAGCCAGGCATCCATAGTGTTACCGAGGAGCTGCTGGAAATGCTGGAGGATTGCGGAATGGTAATTTCACCCAGCTAGGAAAGACACTGTGCCATACCAACGGCAGCAGACTGGCGCCCAGCAACAAAAAGCAGGCGATGGGGAGCAGATATTTCAAACAGGTGGTCATCACCTGGTCAATCCGCAGCCGCGGCAAGGTCCAGCGAACCCACATCATCACGAAAACCAGTATCCAGCATTTGGCGATAAAAACCAGCACGCTAAGCACTACGTAAAGCAACCAGGCGTTTTCAAACACCCAATCGCTCAAGCTCGCGGGTACTACCCCGGTGTGCCAGCCGCCTAAAAACAACGTCGTGGCAATACCGCTTACCGCAAACATTGAGCCATACTCCGCCATGAAGAAAAACGACCAGCGCAGTCCGCTATATTCAGTATGGAATCCCGCCACCAATTCGCTCTCGGCTTCGGCTAAATCGAAAGGAGCACGCTTGCAGCTAGCTGTGGCACAGGTGAAATACGTCCAGAACGCCAGAAAAGTGAACGGGTCGTGGAAGACATACCAGTTCCAGAACAGCCCGGCCTGCTGCTGGGAGATAACGTTGAGGTTGAGCGTGCCGGCCACCAGGACCGGTATAAGCACGCAGATGGCCATCGGCACCTCGTAACTGACCACTTGGGCAGCTTCGCGCATCCCGCCGAACAAAGCCCATTTACTCCCCGAGCTGTACCCAGCCAGGATCACGCCGAACACTTCCGTCGCCATCACCGCAAGCATGAAAAAAAGGGCAATGTTCATTTGCAACGCCACCACGTCCCGACTGAACGGCAACGCCAGGTACGCCAGAAACGAACCGGTAAACGCCAGATACGGCCCCAGTCGGAATAGAAATTGATCAGCGTTGGCCGGTATAAGGTCTTCCTTCGCCAGCAATTTGATGCCGTCGGCGATGGTTTGCAGCCAGCCGAATTTACCGCCGGCTCGTGTGGGGCCAAGGCGGTCTTGAATTCGACCCGCGACCTTGCGCTCCAGCCAGATGAAGAATATCGCCGACAGTGCGACGAAAGTGACCAGCACAATCGCCGCTAAGGTCAATATCAGTAGTGTCCAGCCCACAGCTGAGGTCCCAGATCGCTTTGCCGCAGGGGCAAGCCCTGCCCAGGAAAATGCGTCTTCTGCCGGATATGGGTTTAATCCGGAAAATTAGAGCGTGCGCCAACGAGTTGCCAGGATTGGCCGTTACTTTATAGGACAACCTTCCCTGTGGCCAGAAGCCTGGAGAAAAATTTGGCCAGGAGCTGAAGCTTGGCCGACCTGGATTAGCCTGACACCAATGCGGATACATTGCAGCCGCGCTGGTCCTTGTTTGTGCAAGCAGGAGCGTCAATCCGACGGACGCCACTTACTCGTGCGATACCACCGCCCTGGGAGAAGATGATGCACGCCTATGGTGCTGGATTTGGTACGGTGAAATGCCTGAGTCTGTGCACTGCCCTGATGCTGGCCGGTTGCCAGGGAAGCCCGGGTACCAGCATGGAAAAGCCGACTCCCTCGGCAGGACAAACCGAAACAAAATCTGGCACTCATTCATTCGAGGACAGGACGGCAAGGGCGAATTCGGACGGAGCCAGCGAGGTAAATTCTGGGCAGGCAAAGTCCGCCAGCTCTGCCAAAGATAAAAAGGCTGCCGAAAAGCCCAAGAAAAAGCCCAAGCCGGGCGCTTCGTCGGCCGTGAACTGGCTAACCGATTATCCAGCGGCCCGGCAGCTGGCCAGGCAGACAGGCAAGCCGATTTTCGTGGTTTTCCGGTGAGAGCGGTGAGCGGATTGCACCGCATTTGACGAACAGGTGGTTCGTCCTGCTGACCCCGAACTGATTCACCTGATGCAGCAATTCATCTGCGTTCGCATCCTGCAGATGAACGGAGTGGATATCGGCCTGTTCCAGTTCGATTTCGACCTGACCTGGGCAGCGTTTTTCCTGAACGCCGATGAGCACATCTACAGCCGCTACGGTGGCCGCGATGCCGAGGATGCCGAAGGGCGGATGTCCGTGGCGGGGCTGAAATATACCATGCGGCTGGTGCTCGAAGCACATCAGCAAGGGGAAACTGCACCAGCCGGACAAAAACGCGAGGTGTTACCTGTCGAAAAAGCGTTTCCTGTCAAAGGCAAAGGGTGCCTGCACTGCCACCAGGTTTACGAAGGCTTACGCAAAGAAGCGCGGCGTCAGGGAACCTTTCGTTCGGAAATGCTCTGGGTCTATCCCTTGCCGGAAAACATCGGCCTGACACTTGACATAGATGCTGGCAACCGCATTCAGCGTATCCTTCCCGGTAGCGCTGCCGATCGTGCCGGGCTGCAAGCCGGTGATGTGCTCATCAGGATCGGTACTATTCCGATTCGTTCGCAAGCCGACTGCATGTACGCTTTACATGTTGCTCCACAGCAAGGCGAACTGCCGTTGCTATATAAGCGCGGCACGCAAACCTGTAAAACAACTCTGCTACTGTCTTACGGCTGGAAAAAATCCGATTTCTCCTGGCGCCCCTCCATGCGTAAGGAGAAACCGCAATAGCTTCGCCCGCAAGCTGCCCGAACAAGCTCGCCAGCGGTCCGAACCAGCTCGCCAGCTGTCGGAACGAGGTCGCCAAATTACTGGCGCAAGCGTTTTTCTAGAAAGGAAGTGCCTCGCTTGCAGGGAGGTGGCAACTTCCTCCATGTCCAGACGTCGGTAAGTCTGGCACTTCCCACCACTTTCCACAAACCCAGGTCGAGGCAACAATCCTCTCTATGTCGAGACTTCGGTAAGTGCCAGCGCTGTTCTATCTGTCAGGGATTACCAGTTGACGCTAAATATACTACCCGTGTCCAGGCGTAATCGAGATAGAACATACCGCCAAAACTCGGGCGGCCCTCCGTGTTCACGGCAGCTTCCGTTGCACCACAGCAATGGCTGGAATCTTGCCGATTGCCTGACTCGGATGCTCACACCGGTTCGGCAGCACTCGACGGACATGTTTCCCGCGCAGGCAGGTAAATGCGAAATGTGCTTCCGCGACCTGGCTGGCTTTCCACTTCGATACGGCCACCAAGCATATTCACATAGCCCTGAACAATGGCCAGTCCCAGACCAGCGTGTCCGTCACTTTCCCCACGAGACGTGTCGGCTCGATAGAAGCGCTGGAAAATACGTGCCCGCACTTCCTCGGTCATGCCGACACCGGTGTCCTGGACTTCGATGTAAAGCGAACCATTGTTTTGTTCAGCGGAAACCTGGACGGAACCGCCAGGCCGATTGTATTGCACAGCGTTATCGAGCAGGTTGATGAGGATGTCGCGGAGCTTAGCCGCATCCGTGTAGCACAGCACCGATGGCACCGATGCACTGAGGGCAACCTGCTGTTGTTTTGCCAGCGGTTCGACCGTGCGAATGCAGTCCTCCACCAGCGCGGCCAGATCAAACCAGTGCCGACGTACCTGGTCCACTCCCGCGTCCAGTCGCGCCAAAGCAAGCACACGTTCGGCGAGGTGGCGAAGCTGCCGGCCAATCCGCTGACAGTTCTCCAGAGTGGCACGGTATTCCTCAGCGCTGCGAGGTCGCCGTAAAGACACTTCCAGGGTAGTCAGCAAAGCCGCGATAGGCGTGCGAAGATCGTGCGAGATGTCGGCGATGGCCTGCTTTTCTCGCTCGAATGCCTGTTGTAAGGAGCGAAGAGTTTGCTGCAATTTTTCCACAATCGGCACCAGTTCTCGCGGCACGGGCTGGCCATCCAATGGCAGCGAAAAAGTCTTTTCATTCACCTGACTGACTGCATCAGCGATTCGGGCCAGCGGTTTTAAGTTGTTCCGAATCAACGCCCAACCTCCGATCCCGGCCCCAGCAAAGGTGGCAAGATTGGTCAACAACAAAAGCAGCCCGAAAGATCGCAACGCCGAACGGGTGTCGGCTTCGCTTTGCCGCCAGCCTTCATCGCGGCGCTGGGCGAGTCGTTCCAGTTTTTCGGCCAGCGGAGCCGTACTTCTGGCGACGGAGATAAACAGTTGCGGAGCTGATTGGTCCACAAAGGGAGGCAAGTTTCCGACTGGCGGCTTGCCTGGCGTCGGCGGGCGAAGAGTGCGTCCGGGAAACTCTGAAGGTCGCCCGCGTCCGGAAGGTCCGCTTCGTTCTGCTGGCCAGCCTCTCCACAGGAAAAACCGCCAGCGGCTTACCGGCACACGCACCGTGACTCGCCGCATGGGTTCACCTTTGGGGCTTTGAATTTCGTCATAGTACGGCTCCAATAATCGCAACTGCTCCCGCCATGTCGTCGGCAGTCGCCACGGCTCGGATAGGTTGGGTGAATAGTGCAGCACCTCCCCGTTGGGAAACGTGAACTGATAATAGAGCTCCTCTTCGCCTTCGACAAAAAATTCCTCAGAAATTTCCAGATTGGGAGCCACCAGCCAGTGCAAACGCAGGGCCAGTGGCGTATAAGCATCCTGTCCGAGCCAAATCGGCACGGTCGCAAAGGCGTTGGCGTCGAGCACAGCCGTCAAACACCCCAGGGCGAAAAACCGCAACCGCGGCCAACGCCATTGCAATCGGGCAATCCCCGCCAGAGCGTGTGCCTGGTGAAGCAAACTTTCATCGAAACGCTCTCTTTCCTCCCGTTCCGCGCTTTCATATCGAGCCTGCAACATTTCCCGAATGCCGTTCTGGCGCACTTCCAGCGAATAACGAGCCAGCGCGTACGCTGACCACGACACCCATCCCAGGACCAGCCCAAGAACCACCAGCAAGCTTAACAGCAAGCGTAATCGTATCGAACGCATCGCATCCCTCATCGTTCTCCGACACTCTCAATTGCGGTTACCGTCCGTACGATTATCGGCGAGTGCCTGGATGGTCGCGGACCCAGGCACTTCTACGATTGGGCATTGCCAGTTTGAATCCACGCATTGCTGCCATCATACTTCATCTTCCTCGCTTCGCAGCATGTAACCTTCGCCCCAGCGGGTCAGGATGAGCGGCGGTTCGAACCCTTTGTCAATCTTTTGCCGCAGATAGCGAATGTACACGTCCACGACATTGGAAGTATTTTCGTCATGTTCGTCGTAGAGATGCTCCCAGATCATGGGACGAGTGACCACCCGACCACGGTGGAAGGCGAGAAATTCCAAGAGCGCGTATTCGCGCGGGGTGAGATGAATGACTTTGCCACCCCGTTTGACTTTTCGAGCGGCGGTGTCAATTTCCAGGTCGTAAATGCGTATGATGGGATTTTTCACCTGATGTTTGCGACGAACCAGCGCACGGATGCGGGCGAGCAGTTCCTCAAACTGGAACGGCTTGGCCAAGTAATCATCCGCTCCCAAATTCAAGCCGTGTACCTTTTCTTCCGTGCTCCCGCGAGCAGTCAAAACCAGGACATGGGTAGTCAATCCCCGTTCCCGCCAGCGCTTCAACAGCGTCCATCCGTCCACTTTCGGCAACATGAGATCGAGCACGATGACGTCGTACTCGTTGACCCGCGCTTTGTAGTCGGCTTCCTCACCATCGTAAGCCACATCTACGGCAAACCGCTCTTCCTCTAAACCTTGCTTGAGCGCTCCCGCTAAGGTTTTATTATCTTCGACGATGAGAATCCGCATGGTCAGCACTCACCGCCTTGGTCCACTGAAACCGACTCTTGGGCATCCCCCAAGGTAGTGTACGCCAGCAATTCTTAAATGGGTATGAGCAAATCAATCGCACACCGTTACGCTCACCGGGAATTGCTGGCGGGGCGAACAGGGAACACAGCTCGATAGATTTCTCGGCCCACCCTGAAGATCCTGTATCTGATTCCGGGACCGATTGCTCTTGCCTACTTTTGTGAGCGCGGTTATGCAACCGGGTCTAGGCGGCGAGGTCAGCGGCTCGTCAAAAGGCAGGACCGCAAACCTCCCGAGTAGTACGGTGCAAACTCACGCAAGGAGATGGTTATGGGCAGGAAGCCCTGGTGGCTGGCCATGATGGCTGTCAGTGTGGTGCTGGGTTGCCAAAACAGCAGCGGGTCGCGGCGTGCGAATCCGCCGGCCCCGAACCTGTCCGCCAACCCCAATCCATCCCCCAGCACGAGCGTTCCCCGTAACGGCAATGCCTACCCGACTACTTCCGGGTGGAATGACCGCCTGCCTGGCTATACAGCGCAGCCTACCAGCGTCCCGGGCACTTTACCGCCTAATCCAAACAATCCGGCTGCTCCAGTTAATCCCGGTATTTATCCGCCAGTCCCTGGCAATCCCAGTTCTTATCCCGCCCCCGGTGGAACTCCTATTCAACGGTCGAATTACAATCAGCCGACCGGCTCTGCTCCTGGCGCGAATTTTCCCAGGTCCGACGCTTCCATGTTTCCTAGTTCGGCCTCGAACGCCAGGAGCTTTTCCAGTCCTGACACAGCAGGCAAATCAGGCACCGAGACGGTTAACGGAAATCGCCCAAGCAGCGGATCGTTTTCCGCCAGCCAGCACGCCGATACTGTTCCTTTACCGCCACTGCCGGGAACGTCTGGCAACGGAACCTTCTCGCCGGGCATGACGAAACCGAACGGCGACACGCAAATGCCCGATAAATACGTGCGCACAACAATCCCGATGGTTCCTCCGCCGCCTGCCAGTGCCGGCACAGCTCCCCATGTTGGTGGCGCCGAAAGTCCTGGCTCGCAATCTCCCTCCGGCTCGTCATCTCGCGCGTCAAATAATCCTTCCGAAAGCCTGGCCGTGCCTCCACCGCCTGTTCCAAACAGCAGCGGCAATGCGGAACCCGTGTTTCCAAGCTCACCACCACCTCCTCCCGTGCACTGACCAATCGGGGCAGCCTTGCCAGCGTATTCCAGGATTGCTCCGTTGCAGTTGGGATGTGCCGTCACGCTCAGCCGTTTCCTTCATTCAGCAGTAACTCCTGGCAATCACAGCGAACCGCACAACTACCCTGGCTGATGCGGAGTTAACTCAGCGTGGCACGGATGGGCAGCACCGAGTTACCAGCACAGTCGTTGCCATTTCGCATCGCGATACGGCTATTTCGCTGGTTCAAGCTGGCAGCGTGTAGAATAGTTTTTGAGGACGATATCCTGGCTGAACCATAGCAGCGCACGGCCTTACGCCGTCGTTGTGTCAGATGTAAGTCAGCCAGAAGCAAAACCGGAAACATCCCGTGAACGCAACCCAGACTGTATTGTCAGCCGAAACCGCCGGAAAAGCATTAGCAGAATTACCCACCGATCGCCCGGTGGTCATATACGACGGTCAATGTCCACTGTGCCTGCGCAGTGTTGCTGTTTTGAAACGGCTGGATGTGTTTGGCCGGCTGGCCTATCACGATGCCCGACAACCTTTCGCTGTTCCTCTGACCTCACCGGCACTCGACCCGGACAAGTTACTGGTGCAGATGCACGTGGTCACGCCGGGAACGACACGGCGGCGTTGTTACGGAGGTTTCTACGCCTTCCGCACCTTAGCCTGGTATTTGCCGGCTTGCTGGCCAATCCTTCCACTGCTTTACTTACCGGGAGCCGCCTGGGTCGGGGAAAGAATCTATGCCTGGATTGCCCGCAATCGCTTTCGGCTCCTGCCATGCCGCGGGAAAGTTTGCCGATTATCACCACCGCACCATGGGCAAGCATAAACCCCGATGCAGCCCACGCCGTCGGTTTCCCAATTCCACCATGACCTGGCCAATTCCTGGTAATGCCGTCGAGGAGGCCAACCATGTCTGTCCCGGTGCTGGCGCCGGTCTTGGATCGCGAGGAATATGTCGAACAAGCCTACTTCTTCCGCACCTTTGCCGAGCGCCTGCGCGAAGGTGTCCCCGCACAAATCGCCCTGACGCAAATCCGCGATGAATTGCTGACCACAACGAAATTGCCCCTCGCCCTCGATTACCTGGCCACGGAACTGAAACACTCCGGCTTATTAGGAGTCGGAATGAAGCGCTTGCCGCACTATTTCACGCCTTTCCAGGCCTTTGTCGTGTGTAAGGCGGAAGAGGAAGGCCTGCGCTTCAGCTTCGACCACGCCCTCAAAGTGCTCGAAGGAGAAGCGCGTTATCGCTCGGAAAAACCGACGCCAGCCGGGCTCTTTGTGTACGAGTTTGAAGTGTTGGCCCGCTGCCAGCTCGGTTATCAGGAGGGCCTCGATTGCATGGAGCAGGACAGTTTCTTCAACGAGGATTGGCGACGGTTCTTCGAAACCCTGCGGCGAAGCATGGGTGAAGTCGAGTTCGCCGACCTGATTTATCTGCATTCCGAACAGTACATCCAGGACCAGCAGCGGCTGGGTCGTGAGGGCCCCTGGCCAACTCCCCTTTTCGGTCTCAAAGAAGGCCGCATCGCCAAAGCCAGTCACGGACGCGATCCGCTCTATCTGTTTGCGGCATTACAACGTCAGCTCGGCTATCCCGAGGTGCCACGGTTGCGGCCAGCAGCGGAAGAGCGCGGTGTGTTACAAATGCTGGAAAACAAAATCCGTGAGCTGGAGATGCGACTCCGCTTGCTGGAAGGAGAAGTCCGCGGCCAGATTGACGTAATCCAAAGCCTCGGCCAACCGGAAATCGCCGAACCGCCTCCCAACCCCCTCCACCAGCCGGAAGAATAGCCAGAGCCGGCAGCAACACGCCTAGGACATCGCATCATGAGCCAAACTTCCTGCAAAAACCAGGCCTTGAAACAAGCTCAACAAAATCTCTATCCTTGTGCTAAACAAACCCACGGGCACCAAAATCGCTTCGTAGAAGAACCCAGTAAACCGGTTCCAGAAACCGCGCCCAAAGCGCTTGAGTTTATCCCACCACGGCGATCCCGTGAGGTCGACATAGGTGGCTTATTGAGCACATACTTGCCTTGTACACGTTCGTATCGCCGGCGGTAAGCGACAGCCGGTCCTCGCGCAGGAAGCGACCCGCTTGCGGATCGTACCAGCGGGCACGGTAGTAATACAGGTTCTGCCGGCACGCTAATAATACAGACTTAGGGCGGCGTCGAGTTCGCGGGCGGTGAACCTGAACCGGTCGCCCGCTGGTGGACTTGGTTCGTTCAACAGAGCGAGAAAACTGGCGTAGCCTAGACCACCGCTTAGCTACTGCTTTCATACATCACAGATACGCGGTGAACGGGATGCAGACTCAGCTAACGGCGCACCGTGGGTCGTGTCATCTTCTTGAAATTGGTTCCTCACACCCCTAGCCTAGACGTGATTCGCCTAAGCATCTATGCAAATCAGTCCGTTATTACCCGACCGGTGATGCCGAGCATTCTTTTGGCATAGAAGACCAGCAAGCCACTGCCCTAGGCTCCGCCGGACCGTGTGCTTTGGATTTCCTCATATAATCGGAGGCCGCAGTGGATGCATCTTCCAGCCACCGTGTTAACATAGCACCATGTGCCATGCAGAGGCCTGCCACACCGTGGGCAAGGGAAATAAACCCAGCGCAGATTCAGCACTCCCCAAACCATGCATATAGCAATGAACAGTGCACCGGATGCCCAGAAAGGAAGCTCCAGCCAAGCCGAGACAAACATTAGACCGAACAGCATAGGTATCATAATTACAAACCAAATACGAGCAGCACGTCTTCGCCTTCGATAAACGTTCCACTCTTTCATAGTAGCCAGTCTCCGTGAAGCCGAGCATTTTCTTTATACACACTGTCGGGGTACATTCCACAGTCAGAAACAACCTCACTACTGCTTGTGACTATCTCCGCCATTGACCAACAGTCTACGCTAGCTCAGAACCATTGCCACACCCAGGTTCTTAAGTCCCCCACATGTATCCCGCCACCTACAGTGAACGGACTGGGAAGTGTTATGCTGAAACCTTCATACGGTGGAGGAGCCTGCCGGGGCGGCTGTGGATCTTCGATGAGATAGTCAAACCCGCAATACCGAGAACTGAAACCTATGTACGTGGTCCAGCCGGAGAGGTCTGCAACAGATTCAGCAGTAGTGACGGTCACATATGGGGATACGCCTCCTCCGAGCCCTACTCCAAACTGCGCGCCTCCGGTGAATGTCATGCCGCCACTAAAGCCTTTTTGCCAACTCCAACCGAACGTTATGTCTACATTCACCTGAAAATGCAATATACCCAGGTATAACTCTCCACTAACGCCCAATCCGATCGTAAGTAGCCCCGAAGGGTCTCTTAATACAACCGGATTATTGAACACATAGCGGTACAAATTCGTATCGCCGGCGGTGAACGACAGCGGGTTCTCGCGGAGCAAGCGACCCTGCTGCTCATGAAACTATAACAAGCAGCCGACTAGCGGATGCCACTTTGGTATGCGACGCGACTGCGGAGCGCAGGCCTATTGTCATGCATGTTCCGTTTTATGCTTAGGCCCGCCATCGCGTGAGTTATGGCATTTCGCCACTTTTTCGCTCTATTTCCATGTATGTTTTGTCGTATGGTTACGCACCTAGTCTTGCACGATATGCCGCTTCACTAAGCGCTGCAGCTAGTTTCTCCGCATCCTCAGGACGCAGGTCCACTTCAATGTCATTGATTCCGAGAACGTTCAGCACTAGCCTGACGTACTTGCCCTCGATAAGGTAAACCCCAATATAGAGCTCCTGGCCTTCTAATTGGTCGGTGGTCGTATGCGACCAAAAGGGTTGTATACTCATATCAATCTCCTTGTGGAAGGCTCACTTCTGGAAACCCGGCATCGGGTCTCCGGGGACGAATGTGTCGCGCCTAACTCCGTGATAGTGTATATGCCAATGCGGATCCCTATGCTTTGGCGGGCTGTCGTATCATAAGGATGGGCTTCAAATGTGATTGTTATTCTATCAGAAGGCTGCCAGACGACCTTATTTCTGCCGGGGGTCACGGGGCTGTCGGGAATGCGCTTACCTTCGATGCCTAACAATCTGTCCATCTCCTCTGGCGTGCTGGGCCAAACTGTCCGCTGCGTCGGGATTCCTGGTCCGCTACGGGTAAGAACGCGGCGAATGCACCGACCAGCATAGCGACCAGCGTACACAAGGGCAACAGCCCGCCGTAAGGGCCGATGACTTCTCCCAGTGGTTCCGGGTCGCCGGTAACAATAGCCACCTTGATTTTCTCGTTGGGGCCGGGCAGGCCGAACAGCACCTCGTCGAAACTGATGTGCGTTACGATTCGGATAAAGCCAGCTTCGTCGCCGGCGGTTAAGGAGAGTGGGTCTTGGCTGAACGGACGATTGAACCGCGGGCGGCTACTGTGTTCGACTCAGTTGCATACGGTTTTATAAAAAGCGAATAAGCGGGAGAGTGTGCTACCGAGCCAGGCAACACTAGACAGTGAAGGCGGCGCCGCTCGGTGATTTCGGTTGATCGATACTTAGGGCTAGCGCTGTTTGCCGGCAGCTGGGACTCATTACAGCAAAAGAGCCGAGAGTTAATCGCTGGAGCTTGACCTAAGCTACTCATCTATCGGTGAATGAAAGCAGTGTTCTGCACTAATCTAAACGCTGATTCGACAATCGCAGGGTTGAACGCTCGCTGACTAACACCGATGTTCTGCACTAAGCTCAATACCAACGTGCCACCTTGCGTACGCTCTGACCTGCCCAACGTGTTTTGGTAACTTGCTGGGGTTTATAGAACTTATACGGGCTGAGTACCGGTTGGCCGCTTGTAAGAGCTAAGCTTTCTGTCGAGCGGCTACGGTAGGGTTTGTACCAGTTCCTCGGCGAGTTGGTTGGTGAGGGGGTCGTCGTTGTCGCGGAGGGCCTGGAGGTTGCGTCGCACTCGCCGCGAAGCCTGGGCCAGGAACAACTGGCCGCGCTTCATTAGACTCGCAGCCGTCGTATCCCTATT
This sequence comes from Gemmatales bacterium, assembly GCA_041640595.1. GTDB lineage: Bacteria > Planctomycetota > Planctomycetia > Gemmatales > HRBIN36 > HRBIN36. The sequence continues at coordinate 45,514 of JBEPZY010000006.1, forward strand.
TCGCTCAAGCAGCGTATCCAATCGGCTCAGGACACAGGAAGCCAGATACAGATCCGTCGCGGCATCAGCCAGTCGTTTCTGGATATGCTGTTTCTCGACAATCTCCTCACGATATTGCAGCAGGACCGATTCCACTGCTTTGCCAAAAGTGGCAATATCGCTGGCCAAGCGTGTCGCGGCCTCGGCTAATTCGGCATGGCGAATCGGGATGTGCGGAGGGCTGAAGTAAATGCGGCGACCGGCAAAGCGAAGTAAGGCTTGCCATTGCTCCCATGGTCGCCACAACGCTTCGGAAAGCAACCGCAATTGTTGGCCGACCTCGCGCAAACCCACCAGCGCGACAAACGCCCGCAGTACATCATTAGCCCCTTCGCCGATCAGGTTGATGCGAGCATCGCGCATCATGCGTTCGTAAGGTTCGTCGCTGAAGTAAGCCTGGCCGCCGAAAATCTGAATTGTGTCGTTGACGATTCGCCACAACGCTTCCGAAGCGAATACCTTGACCATGGCGGTTTCGAGCATGTAATCGCCGGTCTGGGCATCGAGTAACGAAGCGGCGTGTTGCGTGGCTGATTCCATAGCGAAAATGTCGGCGGCCATCCGGGCGAGCTTTTCCTTGACCATTTCGAACCCGGCCAGCGGTTGGCCAAACTGATAGCGGGTAGCCGCATGCCGAACCGCCGCCTGCAAGCAAACCTTAGCGGCTCCCGTACAAGTCGCTCCGAACGTGATCCGACCGTAATCCAGGGCCGTTAGCGCTAGTTTCAATCCTTCGCCAAGTTTGCCGAGCACATTCGCCGCGGGCACGGGCATGTGATGGAAAGCAAGCCGGCTGGTAACGGTGCCGCGAATGCCACACTTTGGCATCCGTGCCTCCACGATTTCAAAGCCGGGCAAGTCGGGGGTAACCAGAAAGGCCGTTACGTGAGTACCTTCACGTCCTGGCACAGGTGCCCGCGCCAGCACAGTGAGCACACCAGCGATGGAACCGTTGGTGATATAGCGTTTCTCGCCATCGAGATAATAGACCTGCCCATCCGGGGAAGGCGTGGCCATGGTCTGAACGGCGGCAGCATCCGAACCGGCGTTGGGTTCGGTGAGGGCGAATGCAGCCAGGATTTCGCCGCGAGCCAGGGGTGGCAGCCAGCGCTGCTTCTGTTCATCCGTCCCGGCCAGCAAGATGACCCGCAGACCAATACTGTGATGGGCGTTAAGCATGACGGCGATGCTGGCATCCACACTGCCCACTGCCTCCATCACCTGACACGCCGCCGATTGCGATAATCCCAAACCGCCAAACTCACGCGGCACGGTCAGGCCGAACATGCCCAATCGGGCCAATCCGCGCATCACGGATGCCGGGATGTCCGCCAGACGGTCAATTTCGAACGGATCGATCTCCGCGTCGGAAAAAGCGCGAAACTCGTGCACCAGGTTCTGCACAGCCTGTTGCTCCGCCGGTGGCAATTCCGGCCACGGAAACATCAAATCCGAGCGAAACCGGCCAAAAAATAGGCTTCGGGCAAATCCTAACCGCCGCGCTTCCAAACCCAGCACTTCCTCGGCCTGACGAATTTTCGCACGGCGTTCCTCGGTTTGAACAGCCATAGCACGCTTCTCCGCTCCCGTCGGTTCCCGTTTCAGCTCAGCAAGGCACGTAACCCATCGTTTCCTGGAAGTGTCATTGTCAACGAAGCCCGATGCTCTTGCCTCCTATGCCATTTTACGCTGTCCGTGCAAGTGCAAATTATCCCCGGCTGGACAGGAAAATCGGCCAGACTGTCGCGGTGATTGTTAGCGTTCTAAAATGGAGATGCACCGCACGATCCAGTACTTCCTCTAAGAAGAGTCCACGGATGCGGATAGTCCTTTTAGGCCCACCGGGCAGTGGCAAGGGAACGCAAGCTGAGTGGTTGCACGAGCGCTTCGGATGGTCGCATATCGCTACCGGCGACATCCTGCGGGAAGCGGTACGTCTCGGCACACCGCTGGGCCAGGCAGTCCGGCCGTACATGGAACAGGGGCTTTACGTGCCGGATGAGCTGGTCAACAGCGTGGTGGCGGAGCGCTTTCGCCGGCCTGACCGACCGGAACATTTTGTTCTGGACGGCTATCCCCGCACACGGGTTCAGGCCGAGGCACTCGACGCCGTGCTGGCTGAGATCGGCTTGCCTCTGAATTGGGCCATCTGGCTGGACGTTCCTGACGAGGAAATCGTCCGCCGCATCAGTGGCCGACGCAGTTGCCCGAAGTGCGCCGCTATTTACCATCTGCTAAGTCGGCCACCTCAGCGCGACGAGCTTTGCGACCGTTGCGGCACGCCGCTGGTTCAGCGGTCAGATGACCGTGAGGAGGCGGTCCGCGAACGTTTGCGAGTCTATCACGCGACGCTACCGGCCGTGGCAAGCCATTACCGCCAGCAGAACAAACTCCTAGAAATTAGTGGCCTGGGTGAGCCTCAGGAAGTGACTCGCCGAATTTGCCACGCCCTGCGGTTATGTCCGACTGATTCCTAAGTGGCCATGCTCAGTCCTACCGGATGGGAATTCACCTATGCTCAAGAAAGTGCAGCAACAGAAAATCGAATATAAACGGCCGGAAGACATCGCCAAAATGCGGGAGGCGGGCAAAATCGTAGCCGCCGCTCTGCGTCTGGCACGCGAGATGGCCCGGCCTGGCGTTCGCACTCTGGATATTGACCAGGCCGTCGAAGAGTTCTACCGCCAGCAGGGGGTCGAACCGCTTTTCAAAGGGCATCCAGGGCGGGTACCGTTTCCGGCCTGCTGCTGTATTACCGTCAATGAACAGGTGGTACACGGCATTCCCGGCCCCCGTGTCTTACGGGAAGGAGACTTGCTGAAGATAGATACCGCTTGCAAAAAAGACGGTTGGTGTGCGGATGCCGCCATCAGCATTATCGTCGGGGAAGGTAGTCCCGCCATTCGCCGACTCGTTCAGGTGGCTCAGGAAACCCTGGAACTGGCGATCCGGGAAATGGGCCGGCGTCAGTGGTGGTCGGAAGTGGCCGCGCTGATGGAAAAGTACGTCAAGGAACACGGGTACTCGGTCGTCGAGAAATACGTTGGCCACGGCATCGGGCGTACTATGCACGAACCGCCTCAGGTTCCCAATTACACCAACTGGGAGCTTCGCCGCTCGGATTGGCGATTAGAGCCCGGTATTGTGGTAGCCGTCGAACCGATGGTGAATATGGGGCATAAAGACGTGGTTACTCTCCCCGACAAATGGACGATCGTGACCCGCGACCGTTTGCCCAGCGCTCACGTCGAGCATACCGTCGCCATCACCGAACACGGTGTCGAAGTGCTGACCCGCGATTAACTCAGCTTCCCTGGGGTGTGCAAAGTTCCCTGAATGAGTCCAAACATTCGCGCAATTGCTCCAGCTGGCGCTGCAAATCCTTCCGCCACTTTTCCAGGCGGTCTAGAATGTTTTTGCTGTTGTTGTGGATGGTCTGGGTCCAGGTCTGGAGTTGATCCAGCACCTGCAAGCCTTTCTCGATAGCTTCGATGGATTTCTCCATTTTGCCGATGTCCGCCTCTGCACTGGAACGCTGCCGCGCCTCGCGGACACACAAAGCCTCGGCAACCAGGATAGCGGCATCCAGATAAACGTTTGTGTACGGGTCGTCGCTATCCCAGACGGTGACCAGATAGTTATTGCCCCACCGAAACAGTGGAACCAAGTTAGCAGGAGCCACTTTCCTGGAAAAAACGAAGATACCGATTTGTGCCTCGCGGTTTTCACAGGCTTCAGCGATTTCCTTCAACGCCTTTTGCAGGGTGTATCCTTCCTCTTCCTTGGCTTCGATAACGATACGCGCTCCTTCGGCAGCAGAGGTTTCGCCCAGCGTAATCACAATATCGCCGACCTTGGAGCGTGGCTTTTTGCCCGGCGTGTCCCCGACAAACTCCACCAGATGCTGCCGCGGTGTTAAAAGACGCTTCAAATGATCCGCGAGGACATCCTGGAATTCGATACCGTGGGCCACCGACTTTTGCATTTCCTCGCGGCGCGCTTGCAATTTCGCCAGTTCCTCGCGAACTTTCGCGTGAAACTCCTGCTGCTGACGTTGCGACTTCTCCAGCAACTCGACCAGCTCCTTACGGGATTCGGCCAGACGGTTGATCAATTCCTGGCGTAACCGCGACAATGCAGAGTCGCCCTTATCGAGGGAGAATTCCGCAGTGATTTTCTTTTGTGCCTCCTCAACATTGCGAACCAGGCGACTCAATGCGGAATCCGGCCGATCCAGCGAAAATTCTTCAAAGACCCGTGCCATTTTGGTCTGCAAGTCACCTGAAACCTGGTCATGGTGTTCCCGCAATTGTTGCAGGAACCGACACAGTGCACCGTCGGAATTATCCAGCGAGAATTGCCGCAGCAACTGTTCTCGTTGCTCGATGAGTTTCTCTTCCAGAAACGCGAAAAACCCGGATCGCTGCTGGGGAGAAAGGTATTGCATCAGCGGGCTATTTTCCCCTACATGAGCCAGCAAGGTTTTGGACATCTCGGAATCTTCCTTGCCGATATAACGTCGGAGAAATCCCTCCAGTTCGCCCCCATTCCCGAGCAAACGCTGAATCCGTTCCGGCAGCTTGCCGCTATTGGGATCGAAATACTCGCGCAAGGCGCTTTCCAGCCGATTTTGCAATTCCCGTTGATGCGTATCGAGGACCTGCTCCAGACTCTCCAGCAGACGATTGGCTTCATTACGCAAACCCTGAATATCCAGGTCGCCGCGAGCCTGTTTCAGGGCGAGAATACCAATGCGTAACGCTGTACGGGCCAACTCGTCGCGTTCCTGACCCTCGGGGAGCCTGGTCAGTTCCTCAATCACTTCCGCGTCCCAGATTTCTAACTCCAGGCGCAGTGGACTCACGGCGGCAATCATAGAGCGCTCCAGTTACCAGTTCAGGAAGAAAGAACTTTCAGGAATTGCGCCAGCCAGGCTGGATGTGCTGGCCAGGCCGGAGCAGTGACGAGATTCCCGTCCGTAATGGCCTGGTCCACGGGAACCTCGATATATTCGCCACCTGCCGCTCGCACTTCTGGTCCGACAGCTGGATAGGCGGTCACTTTTCTTCCTTTCAAAATACCCGCCGCTGCCAGTAATTGCAAGCCATGACAAATGGCGGCGATCGGTTTGCCCGCCTGGGCAAAATGCTGCACCATTTGTATGACACGCGAATGGAGTCGCAGATATTCTGGCGCTCGACCGCCCGGCACGACCAGAGCGTCGTAATCTTCCGGGCGAATCTCATCGAAGCTGGCGTTGAGGCGAAAGTTGTGGCCGGGCTTTTCGCTATACGTCTGGTCGCCTTCAAAATCATGGACAGCGGTACGGACGGTCTGACCCGCACGTTTGCCCGGACAGACCGCGTGGACGGTGTGGCCAAGCATGCTCAGAGCCTGAAACGGCACCATCGCTTCATAATCTTCCACATAATCGCCCACCAGCATCAGAATTTTCCTGGCCATGTTCGTCCTCCACCATGCTAACGTGGGAAAAGCGACAGCACATGTTGGATCGCATCCTCCTCGCTGGCTATTTTTTCCCGGAACGGCCTGAGTTCCCAGGTTTCGGTGTGCAAAACTTCTTCGCCTGGCTTGAGCGTAACCAGCGGCCCGAGCGTTTCCATCTCCAGCATGTCCTCGTTGGTAAAGGTCTCGTAATTAACGCCGAAATCGGGATACGTGCGGTCGGGAAAGTGGTTGAACCGTTTGATGAAAAGTGCTCCGCGATTCGCATAAGCAGCCCAGCCGAGTGTGTGGCGCAACCCGATCTTGGTTGGGCCGCGCTTGGCATCCTGGCGCAAAAGAATTACTTGCCGGCCGAAGGTATATCGCGGGTCGGTGAAATCAAAGTACGGCCACAGCACTAAGACCTGATTGGGCAGCAGGGCTTGCGGATGCGGTCGCTTGGGCGGCAAGGGAATAATCTCTACACCACCCGGAGCCATCACGCTGATCGCCCACGGTGCAAGTTCCGTTGACGTTTTGCCCACATTGCGAATGCGATGTAACACTTCCACCCGGCTTCCCTGCGGGCTAAGGAACAGTTCTATCTGTTTTTGCAGGCCCCACGGAGACTCCGGCGACGGGGTCAGAACCACTCGACCAGCCCGTTCTTCGTAGGCCACCCCTGCGTTATCCGGGAAATAAGTACGCTTCTCATCCTCGGGAGCGACCCACAGCCGATGACCGCCGCGAATCTGCCAATCCTTCTCACCGGATTTCCCCAGCTGGTCGGTGTATTCTTTGAAAACGTTTTCACCGCCGACAAACCCGTAACGGATCACGCGGGGGCCGATGTCGAGCGTGGCGATTAATTCAACCTGGCCGTTGGTGATACGCAGATTATTCGCCCAACCGCCGTAGGCCACTTTTTCGATTTTGACCGCAGGTTGGGCCTGACTTTGCGTCGGTTCCGTGGCAACAACCGCTAACCAGCACGCTGCAATCCCAGCCACCCAAGTCCCATGCCGAAGCATACCTGACTCCCGTTTCTCCAATCCTCTATTCCACTCACCAATGCTGGCGTGATTATAGCTGCAAATGGATAGGCTGGCATGGGCGAAGAAGGAACCGTAGGAGCCGTAGGGGAAAATGTGACTCCATCCCAGTTATGGGACGATAACAACGCTGGCTGGTAGTTCAGAAGCGAACCGGTAACATCCACCCCCCTGGTCCAGTGCCAAGTAAGAGCAAACGCTCGCCAGGCTGAGTCTTCCAGCAAGTTCGGGCCAACCGAGTCCATGACGGCTTGGTACACCGAGTCCCTGATGGCATGGTACAATGTAAAGAGCAGCACTCTCGCAGGCGGCGAAGCTGGGTGCTCGTGGGGAGGGACAAGGCGACACGCGGTCTGTCGCACCCAGGGTCGGAGAGAATAAAACCGCCGACCCAAGCGACTCGCACACTCGGTCATACTCGGTAACAGGCATCAACAAATACTTCGCGGAACTAAGTGACTCGCACACTCTGACGGTCCTGGTGCTCAGCCGGGCATCGCCTTAGGCCAGACGCAACCGCAAGCCATTGTTGCGCGTTTCAGCGCTGGATATCGGATAGCCTGTCCAACTAGCGCAGCGCGACAAGCTCCCGACCACGGAGACACAAAATCAGCTGTAAATGGCTGGGCGAGCAACGGCAGCAGCATGAGGGACTTATCGGCTCAGAATTTGCCATGCTTTGCGTCAGCATCGGGCGCACCCGACACAAGATGATGATTACGGAGATTCACGAAGCCGCACGTCGGGGCGCGCAATTTATCGAATTGCGGCTGGATTTTCTGGCGAAGGCCCCCGATTTCAACCGTTTGTTTGGCTATAAACCGTGCCCGTTCGTGGCGACCATCCGGCGTCAGGAAGACGGCGGACGATGGAACCGCAGCGAACAAGAGCGGCAGACGCTGCTGCGTTTGTGCATCGCCTCCGGCCATTTCGATTGGGTGGACCTGGAGACCGACATCGCCGACAAGATTCCCCGTTTCGGCAAGGTCAAGCGGATCGTCAGCTATCATAATCCCCGCGAGTTTCCCAAAGATTTGGAGGCGATCCTTCAGAAAATGGCCAAACAGGATGCCGACGTTTTGAAGATCGCTGTGCGGGCCGAGCGTCCGGCCGACAATATTCGCGTGCTCTCGCTGATTGCCAAGTCGCCCAAACCGCTGGTGTCGCTCTGCCTCGGCGATCTTGGCGTTCCCAGCCGGATTCTGGCTGGCAAGTTTGGTGCGCCGTTTACTTATTGCGCGTTTAACAAAGAACGGGGAATTGCACCCGGGATACTTTCCATGGAGGAAATGCAAAAAGTTTACGCTTATGACCGGATTAGCAAAAACACGCAGGTGTTTGCAGTGGTGGGCGATCCGATTGAGCACAGCCTCAGTCCGTTAGTGCATAACGCCGCTCTGCAAGCGCTGGGTCTGGATGCTGTGTACATTCCTATCCGTGTTCCGCCGGGTGAATTGCCAGCCACGCTGCAAGCCTTTGAACAGGTACCTGTGCAGGGTTATAGCGTTACGCTACCACATAAAGAAACGGCAGCTCAACTGGCCCGCGATAAGGACGAATTGACGGCCCTAACTGGCAGCACCAATACGCTGGTGCGGTTGCCGCAAGGTGGTTTTCGCGCGTACAACACCGACGCTCCCGCAGCACTGGCCGCTCTGCAGGATAAGCTTGCCACCTTACCGGGCAAGCCGAACTTACAGAACCTGCATGTGCTGGTGCTCGGTGCAGGCGGAGTGGCTCGCGCAATTGTGTTTGCGCTGGTGCGGGCCGGTGCTCAGGTAGTGGTGGCCAATCGCACACTGGCTCGCGCTGAAAAACTCGCTCAGGATTCTGGCTGCCGCTTTGTGGATTGGAATGCACGGTACAACGTCAAGTACGACTTACTCGTGAATTGCACCTCTGTTGGTATGTTTCCCAACCTCGACGAAACACCGATGCATCACAGTGCGCTGCAACCGGGACAAATCGTGTTTGACACCGTTTACAACCCAGAAACAACGCTGCTGATTCGAGAAGCGCGAGAGCGCGGTTGCGAGGTGATTACGGGCGTGGAAATGTTTGTCCGGCAGGCAGCTTTACAATTCCGTCTATTCACTGGCAAAGAGCCGCCTCTCGACCTGATGCGCAAAGTGGTTCGACGGGCTCTGCTTCCGGTTCATCTGCGCGAGGAAGAAGAATTGCCGGAGCAAGACAGCAAGGCGTAAATGTTTCGCCAGCCTCGGATGTCAACAAGCTGCATGGCCTCTCGCCTCAGGCAACCAATTAGCTCACCGTAGTAGCAACAGGCCAACTACGAAGCCGACCAGGGCGAACAGCAGAAGCAACAACCAGGTGGCGAGATCAGCAGCGCTACGACCTGGGGTCTTGCTGGCCGGGATAGATGCCTTTGCCGCGGACGGTTGTGCGGATTGTGGCACGGCAGGGACACCTTGCCTTGCTTCCGAGCAACCTGCTGGAGCGTGTCCGGTTTCGGTTTCAGGCGTCTGCCCGGCTATCTCTTTCCTGGCCGATGGTGCTGGGTGCGCTGCCCCTGGCTCAGGTGACGCGAACCGTTTATCCGTAGCAGCAGGAATGTACGTGCTTTGCTTCAACGCTTGCTGGCTGGCACGCGGCAAGGATAAGGCTCCCGGCTGCATGACCAGGTCCCGCAATTCGGCAAATTCACGCAGCGGTCGGAACGGGCCTTCCGCACAAAAACCAACCTGTACCTTATCCAGCGGGCCGCATTTTCCCTCCAACAAAGCCCGGCGGATCGCTGCTAACGAGCCTTTCCGCGTGACCACGTGTCCTTCCAGGGTTGCGTAAAAAACATACCAATCTTCCGCTGGCCGGGCTACTACACGAAACCGATCGTCCGCCTCCTCTACCTGCTGCCCCAGCAAATCTTCGACAAACTCGCGGACGTCTGCTGGCCTGCGATCCGGATCGGCACTCATGGCCCGCCGAATTGCCCAGTCCACGCGGGAGCTCAGATCCGGTCGCAGCTGTCGCGGTGCTGGCAAATCATTGTTGATTTTGCGAATCCAGGCGTCCAGCGGTGAACAGGAACGAAACGGCAACTGACCGGTCACCAGCATGTACAGGGTAGCCCCCAGCGAATAGATGTCGCAACGCACATCGGCATTCTTAGCATTGCGAAACTGTTCGGGAGCCATGAAGTGAGGTGTGCCCAGTCCGCGACCGGTGCGAGTAAGATTGAGGTCGGCATCGAGGTCTTTCACTAACCCCAAATCCGCCAGTTTGGCTCGGCCTTGACCATCTACCAGAATATTGTCCGGTTTGACGTCGCGGTGGATGATACCCAGCTGATGCGCCCGATACAGTCCCTGGGCTACCTGAACGATGTAATCCACCGCTTCAGCTTCAGGGAGCCGGCCCAATCGTTCCACACGCTGACCCAGCGATTCTCCGTCCACTAACTCCATGACGATATACGGCACTTTGCCGTGGCGTCCCAGTTCGATCGCCCGCACAATGTTCGGATGCACGAGCCGGCTGGCCGCACGAAATTCCTGCTCGAATCGCTGCAACAACACGGGATTGTTCGCCATCGCCGCCGGCAGAACTTTCAGCGCCACCAGTTCCCCATTTTCTCGATGGCGGGCACGATATACCGTCCCCATGCCCCCCTCGGCGATCAGGGCAAGGATTTCGTATGGCCCGATTTCCTTGAGTTCCATCTTGGTGGCGGACATTTACTCAGCGCAGTTGATTGCTCAGCGGAATATGGTCACGCCTGAACCAACCTCCACGTATTCAAGTTTAGCCCAAAATTGCCGTCCGCGAAAGGATCACGCAGGCAACCAGGACTCTTCGAGGGTTCGCTGTACCAGTGCCACCGCTTCGGCAAGAACGGTGTCGAAATCACGGTCAGTATGCAGCGGGCGAGTATGCAACTGCGTTGACGGTCCAGGCAATTCCCAGTGCTGCGCCATTCCTTCATAAACCGACCAGGTAGCATCGGAAATGTCCCCCTGGCGTTCGGCTAAACGTCGGCGTACGACGCTCGGATCGGCCTGGCAAAGCAACAACAGTGCCGGCACTGCCCATTGCTTTGCCAGGTTTAAAAACTGCTGGCGGTGTTGCTCCTGGGCGAACGTCGCATCCACTATCACACGCCGACCATCAGCCAGTAACGATTCTGTGCGACGGAGCATCTCCGTGTAAGTCCGCTCTGTCCACTGCGGCGTATAAATGCCCTGGCCAAACGATGTTGCCGCAGCACCACCCGCAGGCAACCCGGCCAATTCTTTGCGAATAGCATCGCTCCGCAACCAGACGGCGTGCAATCGCTGAGCCAGGGCCTGAGCAAGACGCGACTTACCTACCCCAGGCAGACCGCTGACCAGTACCAGCACCGGACGATAGTCCGGACTTTCCAACACTTGCCAGGCCAGCATCCAGTACCGTCGTGCTTCCTGCCAGGCTCGCTGTTGCGACTCGGCGGGTACTTCCGGTTCTTGCGCGAGCAAGCTTCTGACTTTGCCCCGCACCGCTGCACGATAACTTACATACCACGTCAGCAACTCCCGACCGGTTTCATCACCGCTGGCTTGAAAATAACTCTCCGCGAAAAACCGGGCCCAGTTGGGGCGATCTTCGTACAGCAGATCCATCACCACAAATGCCATGTCTGCCACCGGGTCTGCGTAACGGAAGCTATCATTGAACTCCACGCAATCAATAATGGCAATGTCATAGGGAGGCGGTTTGTCGGGGAAAAGATAAATGTGTTCCAGCCTCAGGTCGCCATGCGTATCACAGGGTACGCCTCGTGCCACTCGTTCCTCAAACCTGGGGCGCAACTTTTCCAGCCACTGCTCAGCAAGTTGCTGTAAACGCTGCCAAACTGAAGCGGTGATAGTCCGGCCCACCTGTTGCTGGCCGACCTCAAGGTTCTCCCGGCATAGTCGCGCAAGGACTTCTGTGCGGGCATAGCAGGCAATCTCCGGGCTGCGTTCCGCCTCCCTGTGAAATTTTGCGATTCGCTCTGCCAGCCGCCGTAACGTTTCCAGGTCGAGTTCGGAGTGTTGCACCTGCCATTCCAGCGTCGCTTCTTCTGGCAACCGAACCATTTTCACTGCCCATTCACACACGGGCCCCGGTTGCTCGAAGGCCAGACCGGTGTCTGTTTGTGCAACAGGCACCACTGCTTGATAAACTTGCGGCGCCAGTCGCCGATTCAGCAATAGCTCCCGCTCGCAATAGTACCGCCTTTTTTCCAGCGTGCTAAAGTCCACGAAACTGAAAGCAATGGGCTTTTTGATCTTGTAAGCCCAGGGACCGGCCAGAAATACTACGGAAATGTGCGTTTGCCGCACCTCCACGTCCTTCACCGCAAACGGATACGCACTAGGCCTGGACAGTTCCGCGATCAGATGCTTCAATTCCATAGTCGCCGCCCTGAGAAACGCGATGCTTCATCGGAGTCCGGCAGGCATACCGGTACGAGTCCCGTCTTGGTCAACTTAGGCAAATCCGCAGCCGTGCCAACCGGCGCATCGGCAACCGTGTTTATACCAGCCCGCTTCGACGCTGTGCCCAGGCCGAATTTCCTGGCCGTATTTACCAGGCAAAATGAGCGAAAGCCTTGTTGGCTTCGGCCATTTTGATGGTATTTTCGCGTTTGGTCATGGCGTCGCCTTCGCGGCGATAGGCGGCCATGAGTTCGTCGGCAAGCTTGAGGAACATAGGTCGGCCCTTCTTGGCGCGGGCGGCCTGAATAATCCAGCGGATGGCCAGGCTTTGCTGGCGTTTCGGTTCGACCTGCATGGGTACCTGGTAAGTAGCGCCACCAACTCGCCGCGACCGCACTTCCAGCGTCGGCTTGACATTCTCCACAGCTTGCTCGAAAACTTCCAGGGCATTTACGTTTTCGCCCATTCGCTTCTGGATCTGCTCCAGGGCTTTATAAAAGATGCGTGCCGCCGTAGCTTTTTTGCCTCGCTGCATCAAGCAGTTAATGAATTTGCTCACCAGAAGCGAGTTATATACCGGGTCGGGTCGCAATGTTTCTTCGCTAGCCGTCTTCTTTTTCCGTCTCATGGCGAATGCACCCACTCATAGTCAAGCTACAATCAGCAGGCATGAGCCCGCAGCATTCGGTAAGGCATCACTGTGCCATTTTCAGCGCAAGACCTGTCGGATGAAGCCCAAGCCAGGGCCGGCTCTGCTTCTAGGCCCCTCGTAGAAACGGGCTTATTTAGCCTGTTTCTTGGCACCATATTTGGAACGTGCCTGTTTGCGATCCTGCACGGGCGCGCAGTCATAAACACCACGAACGATATGGTAGCGGACACCTGGTAAATCACGGACACGCCCGCCACGCACCAGAACCACAGAGTGTTCCTGCAAATTATGCCCTTCGCCGGGGATGTAGGCGGTAACCTCGATCCCGTTGGACAGCCGAACACGAGCCACCTTACGTAAGGCGGAGTTCGGCTTCTTGGGCGTCATGATTTTTACTTGCGTGCAGACCCCTCGCTTGAACGGACACGCCTGCAAAGCAGGTCGTTTAGTCCGCCGATGCTGCACGACACGGGGGCGTCGGACGAGTTGATTGATGGTCGGCATGGCTTCTTTTCGTAAAAGTACAAAATTGTCTTCGCGGCGCTAGCCACGGACGCGGAAAAGAGAGTGGACACTCCCAGCCAGTATTTCCACGTTGATCGGATCAGCTTGTCTTTCGGATGCTGGGCTTCCATTCGGCATTGCCGTGGCCAGCGAGTACTTCATGCTATGAAGAAGGCTACCACCAGTCAAGTGAGTGGCTGACCAGCGCGGTTACATTTACATTTTGGGGCAAGCTTCACAGAACCGGTAGGCTGTCAGGCGTGTCAAGCTATTCGGTAATTTGCGGATTTGCTCGTTCCGTTAGCCGATCGGCAGGAAAGTTATTCCAGGTGGACTTCCGTCTCTTCCTCGCTGCGACTGGAAGAAGCAGGACTACCGGTCACGGCCATAAGTGTTTCGCCCATTTTCTGGAGCGCTTCCTGCGAGATACGCAGTTCTGCATCTACGTAGGCGCGGAAACCAGTCCCAGCCGGGATAAGATGACCCAGGATGACATTCTCTTTGAGGCCGATGAGGTAATCCGTCTTTCCGGCAATGGCCGCTTCCACCAGCACTTTCGTCGTTTCCTGGAAGCTGGCGGCGGAAATGAAGCTATCGGACTGAACGGCGGCCTTACTGATTCCGAGCAGTTTGAGCCGGCCCGTAGCTGGTTGTGGCGTTGTCCAGATAGGCAGCTTCTTCTTTTCTTTTTGCAGCCGGGCTACCTCCTGCTCGTAAATGTCGCGCGGCACAATTTCACCGACCTTGAAGTCCGAATCGCCGGGGTCTTTGATCTTGCAGCAGCGCCGTAATTCCTCATTGATTCGGCGCAGGGCGAACTTGTCAATGAGCGTGCCTGGCAGCAGGCGTGTATCTCCGGCGGATTCCACTTCCATTTTGCGCATCATCTGGGCGATGATGATTTCGATATGCTTGTCGTCAATTTCCACTTTCTGGCTGCGGTAAACCGCCTGGATTTCACGCAGCAGGTACTCCTGCACCGCCTCTGGACCCTTGACTCGCAACAGGTCTTGAGGGTTGAGAGCGCCTTCGGTGAGCTGATCGCCCGTCCTGACCATGTCACCCGTGTGGACAAGCAGCTGTTTCCCAGGCGGCACCTGTACTTCGACTGGCTGAGCACCCGGTATGCGCTGCCCGCGATCGTCCACCGGGTAAATCAGAATCTTGCGTCTGCGTTTACCGCGTTCGGTTTGCAGTTCGACGATACCGTCAATCTGGGCCACCACTGCCATTTCTTTCGGCTTCCGCGCCTCGAACAATTCGGTAACCCGCGGCAAACCTCCAGTGATGTCCTGCGTACCGGTAGCTTCTCGCAACTTCTTCGCCAGCGTCGTCCCCGCGACTACCTGCTGCCCTTCGTTGACTTCCAGGTAAGCACCTTCGGGAATATACTGGGCGTCCAGAGTGACGCCATTTTCGCCCTTGATAAGGATGGTGGGATGGCGGTCACCTTTGTGCTGGCGAATACGCGCGCGTGGCCGACCCACGTTATCCCGTTCGATTACCAACGTGTCGCCTTCGATAATATCTTCAAACTCGACAACACCGCTAGCGCGAGCGATGATAAGCGTGCTGTTGGGGTCCCACTCACACAAGATCGTCCCTTCGTTGACCTGCTGACCATCCTCCACCAGCAAGCGGGCGCCCACGGTTGGGACGAGATATTTAGCAAGTTCACGGCCCCGCGGATCGAGAATTCGAATCTGACCATTGCGGTTCAAAACGACGCGTTGGCCTTCGTTGTTGACCGCATAGTTGAGCATCTCAAATTTTACCGTGCCCGAACGGGTAGCAACGATCCGCGTCTCCTCAGCTCCAACTTTGGCCACACCGCCGATGTGGAAGGTACGCATGGTCAACTGGGTGCCCGGTTCGCCGATGGACTGGGCAGCAATAATACCGACGGCCATTCCCAGTTCCACCAGGTCGCCCGTGGACAAATCCATACCGTAACATAACTGGCACACTCCCAACGGAGCCTCGCAGGTCATCGGGCTACGCACCATGATTTTATCAATGCCCAGTTCCTCTTCGATGCGGCGGGCGATTTCCGGTGTAATCATTTCGTTTTCCCGGACAATAATCTCATCGGTGACCGGATGGACGATATTACTGCGACTGACCCGCCCGCGAATTACTTCACTGAGACGCCGCTCCAGACGCTGGCCTTCGTAAACGGCTCCCTTGGTGATCCCCTGCGTGGTACCGCAATCGTGCATGGTGACCACCACATTCTGGGCAACGTCGGCCAGTTTCCGCGTTAGATAACCAGAATCTGCTGTCTTCAAGGCGGTATCGGCCAATCCCTTACGCGCTCCGTGCGTGGAGGTGAAATATTCCAGAACCGTCAATCCTTCGCGGAAGTTTGATTTGATTGGTGTCTCGATGATCTGGCGATTCGGCTTGCTCATCAAGCCACGCATCCCTGCCAGCTGGGCCACCTGGTCCACGTTACCGCGTGCTCCCGAATTGGCCATCAGATAAATCGGATTGAGATAAGGCCGCCCGTCGCGCTCGTCCCGCTTCAGCGTTTCCATTACTTCTTTCTTGACCTTGTCGGTAGCGTCCAGCCAAATATCCACGGTTTCCTTGTAACGCTCCTGGTCGGTAACCACGCCGGCTTGCCATCGCTTGTAAAGATCGGCCACTTTCGCTTCTGCCTGGCGGATGATTTGCTCCTTGGCCTTAGGAATGCGCAGGTCGTCCGTTGAGAAACTCAGTCCACTGCGGGTGGCTTCCTGGAACCCGATCTCTTTCATGCGGTCGAGCAATTCAATGGTGGCTTTGCGTCCGAGCATTTCGTAGCAGTCCGCGATGATGCGAGACAGTGCTTTTTTGTCCAGCGTGAGATCGTAGAACGGCATCCGCGGATCAAGAATTTCGTTGAAAATCACCCGGCCCACCGTGGTGCTGATCACGCCGTTGGGCGGCGGCGGACTGTAATGCAAGCCTTTGCTGGACTGCGTTACTACCAGTTTCTTGCCGCGAGGTAACCGTACCTGGATACGAGCATGCGTACCGACTTTCTTTAGAGCGTAAGCCAGATGGACTTCGTCGGTGCTGGCGAAAATGCGTCCTTCGCCAGGCTCGCCCCGCAATTCCGCCGTCAGGTAGTAGCAACCCATCACGATGTCCTGACTGGGGCTGATGATTGGGTTGCCGTGTGCCGGGCTGAAGATGTTGTTTGTGGACATCATCAGCACCATCGCTTCCACCTGGGCTTCGATGGAAAGCGGCAGGTGCACGGCCATCTGGTCGCCGTCGAAGTCGGCGTTGTACCCCTGGCACACCAGCGGGTGAATGCGAATGGCGTTACCCTCGATGAGCACCGGCTCGAAGGCCTGGATGCCCATGCGGTGCAAAGTCGGGGCACGGTTGAGCAATACCGGATGGTTGCGAGTAACTTCCTCCAAAAT
Organism: Gemmatales bacterium; assembly: GCA_041640595.1. Classification (GTDB taxonomy): domain Bacteria; phylum Planctomycetota; class Planctomycetia; order Gemmatales; family HRBIN36; genus HRBIN36. The sequence continues at coordinate 62,039 of JBEPZY010000006.1, forward strand.
GTCCCAGATCACATCGTCGCGGCGTTCGATAACCCGCTTGGCCGATTTCACCGTGTCGGCAATACCACGCTGACGCAGTCGCTGAATGATGAACGGCTGGAAAAGTTCCAGGGCGATGCGTTTGGGCAGACCGCACTGGTGCAGCTTCAGTTCTGGGCCGACCACAATTACGGAGCGCGCCGAATAATCCACGCGCTTGCCCAGCAGGTTCTCGCGGAAACGGCCCTGTTTGCCCTTGATCATGTCGGTCAGCGATTTCAGGGCACGATTCGAGGAACCGACCACCGGACGTTTGCAGCGGGCATTATCGAACAGGGCATCAACTGCCTGTTGCAGCATCCGCTTTTCGTTACGAATGATCACCTCCGGCGCATTGAGGTCCACCAGTTTCTTAAGCCGGTTGTTGCGATTGATGATACGCCGATACAGGTCATTGAGGTCGCTGGTGGCAAAGTTGCCGCTTTCCAGCAGAACCAGCGGCCGAAGGTCCGGTGGAATTACAGGAATAACCTCGAGCACCATCCATTCCGGCTTGTTATCGCTGTCGCGCAGAGCTTCGACAACCTTCAAACGCTTGACCACGTCCTTGTAGCGCTGGGTCTCGGCAGCGGATTCGTCGCGGTTGCGAACGCCGGCTTTCTCCAATTCTGCCAGTTCCTGTCTTAGTTCGCGGGAGAGTTTGACCAGATCGAGGCGTTGCAATAACTTTTTGATGGCTTCCGCGCCCATTTCAGCTTCAAAGTTGCGGCCGTAGGCTTCTCGAGCGCGGCGATATTCTTCCTCGGTCAACAACTCACGTTCCCGAATCACTTTCTCGGAATTAGGCACCGGCTGGTTGGCCACTTTGCCGGGATCGATGACCACGTATTCCTGGTAGTAAATGACCTTTTCCAGGTCGCTGGTTTTCATGTCCAGCAAAGCACCCAGACGACTGGGCGTGGCTTTCAAGAACCAGATGTGGACAACAGGAGCAGCCAGTTCGATGTGCCCCATGCGTTTGCGGCGGAGTCGGCTATGCGCTACCTTGACGCCGCAGCGGTCGCAGATCATCCCTTTATATTTCATTCCCTTGTACTTACCGCAGGAACATTCCCAATCTTTTTCGGGGCCAAAAATTCGTTCGCAGAACAAGCCATCGCGTTCGGGCTTGTAAGTGCGGTAATTGATGGTCTCCGGCTTTTTGACCTCGCCAAACGACCAGCTGCGGATCTCCTGCGGACTGGCCAGGCTGATCCGCACTGCCACCAGATCATCCACCCGTTCAAAGCCGGTTTCCTGCATGGCCTTGCTCACGGTTGTTCTCCTTGCCCTGGGAAAATCCCCTGCTGAAAAGCTACCGAGCTAGCCTGGGAAAATGGCTAGCCGAAATGGCGGTTGATTGCGGCGTGTACCGGTTAACCGCAGACCGCGACCTGCACCCCGCTGGTCCGCGGTGGGGATCGAAATAAGAGTTCCCCGCTGGGCCCTGTTTGCGGTACAGGCAATGTTCGTGGGGATCACAACCCTCTTCCTTCCACCGGCAGCAACTGTTGCTGCTTGCGGATGAGCTGGAGGTTCAGCCCCAGCCCTTTGATTTCATGCGTGAGGACTTCGAAGCTTGCGGGAGTGCCAGCTTCTAATTTTGGCAGCCCCTTGACGATGGACTCGTAAATTTTCGAGCGGCCATCCACGTCGTCCGATTTAACCGTCAGCAATTCCTGCAACAGGTAGGCCGCACCGTAAGCTTCCAGGGCCCAAACTTCCATTTCGCCGAAACGCTGCCCGCCGGAGCGTGCCTTGCCTCCCAGCGGCTGCTGAGTGATCAGCGAATACGGCCCGGTGGCCCGTGCGTGAATCTTGTCATCCACCAAATGATGCAATTTCATCATGTAGAGGTAACCGACCGTGACCTCCTGGTCGAAAGGCTCTCCCGTGCGGCCATCGTAAAGGCGAACCTTGCCGTGTTCCGGAAGGCCTGCTTCTCGCAAGCACGCACGTATCTCCTCTTCGCTGGCACCGTCGAAAACCGGGCTGATAGCACGGAATCCCAATTTCGCCGCCGCCCAGCCCAGGTGCGTCTCCAGAATCTGCCCAACGTTCATACGCGACGGCACGCCCAGAGGGTTGAGGATGATATCTACCGGTGTTCCGTCTTCCAGAAACGGCATATCCTCGATAGGCAGGATTTTGGCGATAACCCCCTTATTGCCGTGCCGGCCTGCCATTTTATCGCCCACAGAAATACGCCGTTTCGTGGCCACCCACACTTTCACCATTTGCTGCACGCCGGGTTGCAGTTCGTCGCCCCGTTTCAGGTAATTGATCTGCCGCTCTTTCTCGTCCAGGATCTGGCGAATGCGCTCGACTGCGTACCGGTAAGCATCCTCCACCTGCTTCTTGCGCTCCGGACTGCGCAACGGTTCCAGCAGTGCCTGCAGGAATTTTTCCTCGGGATCAGCAGTAGCTAGCTTGACCGCCTGCTCGTATTGCAACTTTTCGCTGCCTTCGCGGCCGAGAATTTTATCGTCCGGCCCGCGAATGTCCTTCTTTTCGAGAATGCGTTGCAGGTTTTCGACGAACTGGCGATATTCTTGAACGACCGCCCTGGTCGCTTGCTGTTCAATTTCCTTTTCCTGGCGGTCGAGTTCCTTCCGCTCCTCCTCGCTGAGACTGGCCCGACGGCTGTACCTCTCGGCATGGATGACAATGCCTTCCACACCCGGAGGCACTTCGAGGCTTACGTTCTTTACATCCTCACCAGCCCGGCCAAAGATCGCGTGCAGCAGCTTCTCTTCGGGCGTGAGTTCCGCTTTCGATTTCGGAGCAATCTTGCCCACCAGGATATCGCCGGGCCTCACATAAGTCCCGACACGGACTACACCGTGCTGATCCAGGTTGGCCAGCTGCTTGGTGCTTACGTTGGGGATATCGTTGGTAAACTCCTCTTTGCCCAGCTTGGTTTCCCGGATTTCCGTTTCGAACTCCTCGATGTGAATGGAAGTGTAAATATCCTCCTGCACCAGTCGCTCGCTGATGATGATGGCGTCCTCGAAGTTATAACCTTCCCAGGACATGAAGGCGACCAGGACATTGCGACCCAGAGCCAGTTCCCCCTTGTACGTGGCTGGGCCGTCGGCGATCACCTGTCCTTTTTTGACCCGCTGGCCGATACGAACTATGGGTTTCTGGTTGAGACAGGTTTTCTCGTTGAGCCCGAGGAACTTTCGCAAGACGTATTCGCGAGCCCCTGGTTGGGAACGTGCCAGTTTCAATAGCGCCTGCGGACCGCGGGCTTTGTCCATCTCCTCCTGGCTGAGCGGCGCGTCGCCCGTGATAATGCGCTCCCCGTCCACATACAGGACATAGCCGTCCTTGGCGGCACGCAACACCATGCCGGAGTACTTTGGCACCTCGGTTTCCATGCCGGTCGCCACCAGAGGTGGTTCGGTTTCCAGCAACGGTACGGCCTGGCGCTGCATGTTGGCGCCCATCAAGGCACGGTTAGCGTCGTCGTGTTCGAGGAACGGAATCAGCCCGGCCGAAACGCCGACGATTTGTTTCGGCGAAACGTCAATAAATTCCACTTCCTTCGGGGAAACCTGCACCAGTTCACCGCCGCGACGGACTTGAATGCGGTCGCCCAGCAACTTACCGTCCTGGCGGGGTGTATCGGCAGGCGCCAGGGCATGTTCCGCCTCTTCATCGGCCCGCAACCAGACCACCTCGTCGGTAACTTTGCCATCCTTGACCCGGCGGTACGGCGTGATCAGGAAGCCGTGTTCATTCACGCGGGCGTAGATGCCCATGCTGGAAATCAAACCAATGTTGGTTCCTTCAGGCGTTTCTATCGGGCAGATGCGACCATAGTGGGAGATGTGCACGTCGCGAGCTTCGAAGCCAGCACGCTTCCGATTCAATCCGCCGGGACCCAGCGCACTGAGCCGACGCTCATGCGTCAGCTGCGACAGCGGATTGGTCTGGTCCACGACCTGGCTCAGTTCGCCACGACCAAAGAAGTATTCGACCGCCGCCGACACATGCTTCGGGTTGATCAGGGTTCGCGGAGTCATCTCCGACGGGTCTTTCATCTGCATGCGTTCCCGAACGGTGCGTTGCAACTTGAGCAAACCCTTGCGAATTTCGTCGGCAGCCAGCTCGTCTATGGTGCGAACACGGCGATTGCCGAGATGGTCAATATCGTCCACCTGTGCCTGACCGTCCGGATCGCGCAACCGCAAGATGTAACGGATGCACTCCACCAGATCCTCGGCCCTTAAGGTCATTTCATCTTCGGGGACGTTCAGGCCGAACTTGCGATTCATGCGGAATCGGCCGACACGCCCCAGGCGATAGCGGGCGGGATCGAAAAAACGTTCCCGGAACAGCTCGATGGCTTTATCCAGTTGCGGCGGATTGCCAGGACGCAAGCGCCCGTAAATTCGCAATAAAGCTTCCTCGTGCGTTTTCGCCTTGTCTTCAGCGAGCGTGTTCAGGATAAGCGGATCGCGAACATCCCCCAGCACTTCGATTTCTTGCAAATTGCTGACGATGATTTGATCCACATGCTTGGCCGTCAACTCGCTGCCAGATTCCAGGAAAATTTCTCCCGTCTTGGGATCCACAACATCGCCAACCACACGCCGACCCACCAGTTTGTTGGCACTTTGCGGAGTAACTTTGATTCGCTCCGTGGGGTAAAAGGTCCGCAGAATATCAGCGTCGGTGGAATACTTGGGCGACATAGCCCGCAGCAGCGTCGTGGCCGTGAACTTGCCGCTCTGGTCAATGCGGACCGCCAGCACGTCTTTCTTGGTAACATTCATCTCGATCCAGCTGCCGCGCTCAGGAATGATACGGCAGCCGTGAAACTTACGATCACCCTCTGTTTCCACCGTGAAATCTACGCCGGGACTCCGATGTAGTTGGCTAACCACAACCCGCTCGGCACCGTTGATGATAAACTCTCCACCCCCAGTCATGATGGGGATGTCGCCGAGATAAACGTCTTCATCTATCACCTCGTCCCCGCGGTGCAGCCTCAGGAAAACGCGGAACGGTCGCCCATACGTCAACTTCAACTGTCGGCATATATCGGGATCAAAGCGCGGTTTGCCCAGCTCGTAGTAAAGGTACTCCAGGCGCACGCTTTTGTCGTAATTTTCGATAGGAAATGTCTCACGAAGAATGGCCTCCAGTCCAATGTTCTTGCGCTCTTTCGGCGGAACATCCGCCTGCAGGAATTGCTCGTAAGAGCGAATTTGCACTTCTACCAGGTTGGGTACAGGAATGGCATCGCCATAGCGGCCAAAATTGCGGGTCTGTTTTGGGATGATTGTCCGCTGGGTTGGAATCGGCATACGACAGGCTCCTCGTTAGGCAAAGCCGTGCAAAGGTCAGACCGTCCAGGACGGTCGCGACCTGAGCTGTGTGGAAATTGCGTTCCCCAGGTAACAAAGATTCTCCGCCACCGGTCCAGCAACACCGGCGCAAACAGCTAGTACGCCACCGAGTATTCCTCGGCCAAAAAGCAAAATTTCCCTGCTCAACTGCCAGGACACCAGACTTTCTTGCCTCACCACGACCTGGGACGCCGAACTGCTCCGAGTAAGATGATCGGCAAGCGCACCATGAGCATGCCAGCACCGTACCCGGAGAGATTCCGCGGACCGGACGGTTCCAGTCCAACCGTCCGATCGCCGCCGGGTTGACAAGCCCTGCTCCCTGCAATTATTCCAGGACGACTTCCGCACCGACCTTTTCCAGGCGCTCCTTGATTTTTTCTGCTTCTTCCTTGGAAACGCCCTGCTTGATCGGCTTGGGGGCTCCCTCGACAAGGTCTTTGGCTTCTTTCAGCCCCAGACCGGTAATTTCCCGGACCTCCTTGATGACCTGAACCTTCTGGGCACCAAAGCTCTTGAGAATGACGTTGAACTCCGTTTTCTCGGCCTTCTTTTCCGCGGGGGCAGCACCCGGTGCCGCTACGCCAGCAACCGGCATAACTGCTGCCGCAGCCGCCGCCTTGATGCCATGCACTTTTTCGAGGTATTCCGAAAGCTGCACGCACTGAGCGACGGTGAGCGCGACAATGCGGTCGCCGAGTTCACGAATTTCTGGTGCCCAGACTTGACCGTTGCCTTCTGCCATAGCGCTGTTCCTTTCTTCCCTGGATGATTGTTTTCAGCAAATCTTGCTGTGTCAAGCCCGATCACGGCTGCTAGCTGGCCCCATGTCGCCGCCAGCAGCTGCACGATGGATTTTTAGGCAGGAGGTGAAGAAGGTGATTGTTCGGGGCGTGCCTTGATCTGGCCAGCCAGTCGGGCGCCAGGACCTCGAAGTTGGGCTACCAAATTGGCCGCCGGCCCCAGAATCAAGCTGACCAAGCGACCCAAGGCTTCTTCCCGAGTCGGGAACCGCTTCGCCTCTTCGAACGAAACGCTCCGTTTCTCAACGATGGCCACCTTGGGTTCAAAAATTACCTGAGGCTTTTCGCTTTTGATTCGCTCGGCCCATTGTTCGATTTCGCGAGCTAATTGAGCGATACTGGTTGAACCCCAGGCAACGATGGTCGGCCCTACCCAGCATTGCTCAGGCACTTCCAGCCCCAGTTCCTTGAACACACGCGAGGCCAGAGTGTTTTTGACCATGTGCAAGCGAATGTTTTTCTTACGCAAATCGAGGCGCATCTGCGTGGTTGTGCGGGCGTCCAACCGCTGCACATTCAGCAGCACCATATCCTGCACGCCGCTGAACGTCCGCCGCAGTGCTTCCATCTGCAGTTGCTTGACCAGCTTGCTCATGGCCCAATCCTGAAATCTATCCCTTGCAATAATTCCTATTGCGACTGCCGCGCCTTCACCAGTCCCGTCCGGGGAACAGAAATTTGTACGCGAATCATCGGCCAGTGGCAAGGGCTGCGAAATTTTTTCGCGGTTTCATCGGTCCTCAATTAGACGGCGATGCGAATACCCGGGCCCATGGTGGAGCTCAAAGTAACGGATTTGATGTATTGCCCTTTGACTGCCGCAGGCCGAGCTGCTCGCACGGCTTCGATAAATGCCTGGGCATTTTCCACCAGTTTGTCGGTTTCGAAACTGAGCTTGCCAATGGGAGCGTGGACATTGCCAGTCTGGTCAACGCGATACTCCACCTTGCCCATCTTGAATTCGCGGACGGCTTGCCCAATGTCGCCTGTGATCACCGTACCGGCCTTGGGCGAAGGCATCAATCCCCGCGGGCCGAGCAGTTTTCCAAGCCGACCGACAATACCCATCATATCCGGAGTGGCCAGGGCAACATCAAAATCAAACCAGCCCCCCTGAATCTTTTTAGCCAGATCATCTGCGCCGACGTAATCCGCTCCGGCTTCTTTAGCCCGCGTGGCATTCTCGCCGGCCGCGAAAACCAGCACCCGTACCGGTTTACCGATACCGTGCGGCAAAGCTACCGCTCCCCGCACTACCTGGTCGCTCTGTTTCGGGTCCACGTTCAGGTGCATGTGAATCTCTACGGTTTCATCGAATTCAGCACGGCGGTGTTGTTTGAGGAAGTCAATTGCCTGCCGCAGAGACATCGGCTCCAGCTGGCGGATTTTTTCCTTGAGTTGCTTGAGCTCGTTGCGTTTCTTCCTGCCCAGCGATGGCGCCTGACCGGGCTTACGCTTCTTTTCTTTAGCCGGTGCCTGAACGGCAGTTTTGCTCTCGGCCTCCTTTGCAACCTCAGGCGGTTTGGGTGGCGGTGCGGGTTCCGGCTTCGCTTGCTCTTTCACAGCTGCTTTAGCTTTAGCCGGCGCTTCTTTTTTTTCAGCAGTAGTTTTTTCTTCCGCCGGTGCTGGCGTGGCTGCTTCAGCGGTTTTCTTTCTTCCCATTGGTGGTCTCGCTTCTGGTAAAGAGTCGCTTCCGTTTTTGCCTTTCCCGCAGCTTCAGCACAGTAGCTGCGTTTGATGGCGTAAGTGCTCAGAAATTAAAAACCAATCGGGCCAGATAAGCGGATTCCTGTCCGAAATCGAATCGGATTAGACGATGCGTAGCCCCATACTGCGAGCGGTGCCTTCAATGATGCGAATAGCGTGTTCCAAATCGCGAGCGTTGAGGTCGGCCATTTTCCGCTCGGCGATCTGCCGCAGCTGGTCGCGGGTCACGGAAAAATTCGAATATTTACCCGTGCGTTTGGCTTTTTCCTCTGGCGGCAGGACTTCGCCGCCTTTCTTCTTTTCGATGGGGATGCCGGCTGCCTGCTTCAACAGCACGGCCGCCGGTGGGCTTTTGACCACAAATTCGAAGCTGCGATCGCTATAGACCGTGATCTCCACCGGCAGCATCAGGCCACGCTGATCCTTGGTGCGTTCGTTGAATTCCTGAACGAACTTACCGATATTGACACCATGCTGGCCCAGCGCTGGCCCTACAGGGGGCGCCGGTGTCGCCATACCGCCAGGACACTGCAGTTTGATTTTCGCTTTTACTTCTTTTTTTCCCTTAGCCGGAGGTGGCATGGTGACATCACTCCCTAGCACACCGCAAGGCAATATCCGCCCGGTGTTGAAATCCCATCAGCGCCGCAGATTTACCCACGTGGGAATGGGAATGTAGGATTGTAGCAATTACGTCAAGGCACCGACAAGGGGCAAGGTTATTTAGACCGCTTCCAGCTGCCAGGATTCGACTTCCACAGGCACATCGCGACCGAATATTTTGAGCATGACGCGGACGGTGCCCTTCTGTTCGAGAATTTCCGCGACCTCCCCTTCCATGCCTGCAAAAGAACCTTCCCGGATTTTGACGAGGTCGCCTTTGCTGAAGCGAATCCGCGTCGTCGGTGCCCGCTGGTCTATCGTTTCCGGACGCAAACCGAGAATCTGTTGCACTTCATGTTCGGGCAGTGGCTGCGGTGGTCGGCCCGGCCCAGCCCCGACAAAATCAATGACCCCCGGGGTGCTGCGAATCAAATAGTGCAACTTGTCGTTGAACTCCAGCTCGACAAAAATGTAGCCGGGGTACAGCTTGGTTTTGCGTGTGACGCGTTTTCCCCGCACCATCTCCGTGACCTTCTCCATGGGGATAACCACCTGGCCGAACGACTGCTCGAGACCCTCGATTTTGACACGGCGTTCAATGGCCTTTTTGATGGTCTCTTCCTGGCCCGCGGTAACCTTGACCGTGTACCACTTCTTGCCCCCCGTCGTCGCCGATGCGGCGGCGGGTTGGTTGGCGCTGCCACCAGCTTCTGTTTGGCTTTCCGCCCCGTCCGGCAGGCTCATAGCTGAGTCTCCACAGTGCTTCGGCAACCAGATTTTCTACAGCTGGCCTCGCCAGCTCTCCCCATTGAATGTCGTCCGCTTACCGTGTCGCTTCTTGGTGCCTGATTCCAGGAAATCCTCCCATTATCCTCCCAAAACTCCCAAAAAGCGACCCAAAATCAGCGTCCACAAGATGTCCATCAGGTACAGGAAAATCGCCAGCAACACCATACTCACCAGAACCACCGCAGTATCACGCCATAAACTCCGCCAACTTGGCCAGTACACTTTCACCATTTCATTCTCAGCAGAAACCAGAAAGTCGGTGAAACGAGGATAGTTCACCAACCGCCAGGCAAACCAGCTTCCCAACCCCAGCACGACCAGACTCAGCGTCAGCCTCGGCATGCGCACTACCGTAAAGGCCGTACCGGTAAACGGCAGAACGAGAGTCCATTCGCCGCTACCGCCCAGATGAAAATGCGTGTAATACCATATCCCGGCGACAAATATCAGAATCACGCCGATCATGGTGCCTCGCCGGAGCCAGATGCCCTGTCCCTTCTTATACAGCCGAAACGACACCCAGCCCTGCTCTTCTATAGCCAAACTCCAATCCCGGAAACGCGGCGATTTGGCCCAGCGGTAAAGCCAGACGATTTCCCCGACGGCCAGCGCCGCCAATAATCCCAGCCCCAGGTATTGCCCGGTCTGGCCCAAGTGCCACCAGCTGAACAGCCATTCCAGCAACCGGCCGCTGACCCACCAGATCGCGCCAGCCGCGAGCCAGCCCGCGGTCATTAACGTTACACCGCCCGATAAGCCGTCCATGCGGGGAAATACTTTCGGCCAGGCATACACCAGCCCAGCAGTCACCAGCGCCAGAACCCCCAATTTCAAAGTGCCGCCAAGAAACATGTTTCCTTCAAACCACTGCGCCACGTAGATATTCCACAACTCAGGCAACAAGTGATGGACTAACACAACGCCCATCCAGACATATAGACCCCCGATCAAACTGGCGAGCGGGAACGTCCAGGTCCAGACGGACGGTTTCTTGGTTTCGGCTTTGCTTTCGACTTTGTTCTGGACGGCATAGGCCATAGGGAAAATCCTTCGCGGCGTTTGCCAGCCGATCGGCTTTGCGGTTAGTGGCGACCAGCAGCGAGTCTTATTGTAGCAGAAAGCAATTGACCCTTACACCCCCATTGTGCCAGAGCAGATGCGTGGTCCTGGTTGATAGACGAAGAGAAATAGACTATCGCAAAACTTACGCCCGGCTTCGCAGTTCCTCGCGGCAGAGGAACAGTATATGGGCCAAAATCCCTGAGGAATAGCTTCCGATGTCAGCAGGGGCAGAGGGATTCGAACCCCCAACCTGCGGTTTTGGAGACCGCTGCTCTACCAGTTGAGCTATGCCCCTGGGCGAACGAGTTTGTTTCGCCGACGGTACTGGTCACGGCGTAGCTGCGCAGGGACTATTTCTTCCGCGACTCTTTATGCACAGTGTGCTTGCGCTCGCGTGGGCAGAATTTTCGCAGTTCCAGCTTATCAGTGCTGCGGAGGTTTTTCTCGGTACGATAATTTCTCTCACCGCAGCTGGTACACTCCAGCCAGACGTAATCGCGTTTCTTTTCCGCCATTGTCAGCCTCGAATGCTGGCTAGCTTACACTCACGAAAAAGGTCACGGGGAGCGGACACTCCCCGTTGCTGTTGCTCCATTTATTCACAGATACCGCTGGCGATTCTGTTTATTCCAGAATCTTGGTCACCACGCCGGCTCCCACCGTTTTGCCACCTTCACGGATGGCGAAACGCAGTCCTTCGTCCATAGCGATCGGCTTGTCCGGCAGGAGTTCGACAATCATCTTGACGTTATCGCCCGGCTGGACCATCTCGACGCCTTCGGGCAGGCGGACCGTGCCGGTCACGTCCGTAGTGCGGAAGTAGAATTGCGGTTTGTACCCGCTGACGAATGGCGTATGCCGGCCGCCTTCTTCCTTGGTCAGCACGTAAACTTCTGCCTCGAATTTGGTGTGCGGCGTAATCGAGCCAGGTTTGGCCAGCACCATTCCGCGTTCGAGCTCTTCTCGTTTGATACCACGAAGGAGCACGCCAACATTGTCACCGGCTTTGCCCATGTCCAGGGTCTTGTTGAACATTTCGATGCTGGTGGCGACGGTCTTTCGCGTCTCCTTCCGCAGCCCCACGATCTCGACTTCATCGCCCGGCTTAATGATGCCGCGTTCAATTCGCCCAGTGCCTACAGTGCCGCGACCTTCGATGGAGAACACGTCTTCAATGCTCATCAGGAACGGCTTATCCTCCTCACGCACCGGGTCGGGAATGAAATTGTCGAGTGCATCCATAAGCTCATCGATACATTTGCAAGCGTTGTCGTCGGTGCCGCCCGAAAGCATAGCCGCCAGGGCATTCCCGCGGATAACCGGCGTTTCGTCACCGGGGAAACCATACTTCTTAAGCAAGTCGCGCACTTCCAGCTCAACCAGGTCGAGCAATTCAGGATCATCCACCTTGTCGATCTTGTTCAGGAAAACGACGATGTACGGAACGTTCACCTGGCGGGCGAGCAGGACGTGTTCGCGGGTCTGTGGCATCGGCCCGTCATCGGCAGCCACTACCAGAATCGCTCCGTCCATCTGGGCGGCGCCGGTAATCATGTTCTTGATGTAGTCGGCGTGTCCCGGGCAATCTATGTGGGCGTAATGCCGCTTCGGAGTCTCGTACTCCACGTGGGCCACCGCAATGGTAACCGTCTTGAGTTCATCGCGTTCTGTACCGCCCTTTGCGATTTCCTTGTAGGACTTCACTTTTTCGGCGAAATGGAACTTATGGTTCTGGCGGGCCACTATCGCAGCGGTCAAAGTGGTCTTGCCGTGGTCAATGTGGCCGATCGTTCCGACGTTCACGTGCGGTTTCGTGCGGACAAAAACTCCTTTTGCCATGATGACTCCCGTTCCTTTCCCGTTAGGGGCAAAGCCAATTTGCCCCGATCCTTGATGCTCCGGGCCGCCCCAGTTGGCTGACCCACTTTCTTCTAGGTAGCAACGCCCCTGCCTCGTCGCGGAAAGCACAAATGGCCGGGCCTGCTACCTGCACCTGGCCATATCCATTGTACCGATCCGCCGCTGGTTAGCCATTCGCTCGCGGAATCGGTAGGCCCACGCGTACGGCTGGCAGACCACAGCCAGTTTTGCTCTCAGCTGTTTCCGCCAGCCAGCAGAGCTGCTGATGGGACTCGAACCCATGACCTCGTCCTTACCAAGGACGTGCTCTACCAGCTGAGCTACAGCAGCAAGTTCGAGAGCGGGTGATGGGAATCGAACCCACATCACCGGCTTGGAAGGCCGGGGCTCTGCCATTGAGCTACACCCGCATTTTCGCACCTGAGCCGAGGCTGCTCCCCTCGTCTATCGTACGTCCTAGCGGTAATGGGCAGGGAGGGATTCGAACCCCCGTAGGCCGTAAGGCCACCAGATTTACAGTCTGGCCCCTTTAGCCACTCGGGCACCTGCCCTGGTGCATCATGTCCAAGTGTAGTCAGGCGAGCAAAATATTTTCGCAGCACTCAGCCAGAACGTCCAGTCCCGCAGGACAAAAGTTTGCAGTTGTTCGCCTGATAATACAGGGCAACAGATATTTTACCGACCAACCTGCGACTCTGCAAGATGGGCAACTTTCAGGCTGAGTTGAGCCCTTCAGAGTCTTCACGAGCTTTTCCGGCCCTCCCCAGGCCGAAATATGTTGCCCACCCTTAGAGCGGGGTTTGTGCAGAAAAACCTGACGCTGGTGCTTCCACTTCCCTGCACCGTTGTTTTAGCGGAGAGGGCGGGATTCGAACCCGCGGTATCCCTTTTGGGGATACACGGCATTTCCAGTGCCGCGCCTTCGGCCACTCGGCCACCTCTCCCAGGCTCACTCGTACAGTCGCGGAATAGGTCGTTCCACCACGCGACCAATCCCATTTTACACGCCATCCGACCAACCGGGCAGATTCTTCTGCACAACCCTGTTCCTTTCGACCTGCATTTTCCCACCACCGTGAGTTGACGAATTGACCCTGCAAATCGTTACAATCCGAATCGGCTTGCACGGACGCTGCGTCAATCTCTTGCCCGCACCACTATGAAAGCTCGCAGCTTTGCCCTCGTGAAATGCGGTTCCTGCCAGCGTATAATTGGAGCGAAATGAAGGATTTGACAGAAACGATTCTGCAATACGTCCGACGTCCCAATTATCAGCCCGTAAAGGTCAAGGCGTTGGCCCGGCGTTTGGGAATCGCTGCCGAAGATTATGCCGAGTTTCGTCGCACGGTGAAAAACCTGATTCGGCAGGGACAACTCAGCTGGGGCCGCAATCACGTTGTGCGCCCGGCCGACCAGCAGGCCAGCGAGGGTAGCACCGTTGTGGGTATCTTTCACAAGACCGCGGGCGGCTTTGGTTTCGTTCGCCCCCACGGCGTGGAAAAATATAGCCCCCGCGAAATCTTCGTCCCCGCTCATGCAGTCGGAGACGCCGCCACCGGCGATGAAGTGCTGGTGCGACTGACACGGCGACCCACAGGCAGTGACCGTGGGCCAGTTGGTCGCATCGTCCGTGTCGTGGAGCGTGCCTCCCACCATTTCGTTGGCACCTACGTGGAACGCGGTGGGGAAGGTTTTGTCATCGTGGACGGCACACAATTCAACGAACCGATCTGGGTCGGTGACGCCGGCGCCAAAGACGTTCGCCCGCAGGACAAAGTGGTCGTGGAAATTGTGCGTTTTCCCTCCCCTGGTTTACCTGGCGAGGGTGTCATTACAGAGGTTCTGGGACCGCGCGGCGCCCCAGGTGTGGACACCCTTTCGGTTATCCGTGCCTTCAATTTGCCGGTGGCTTTTTCCGCAGAAGCGCTCGCAGAAGCTCGCCAGCAAGCCGAACGATTCCGCGAAGACGATCTCCAGGGACGCGAGGATTTTACTTCCTGGCTCACTATTACTATTGACCCGGAAGATGCCCGCGATTTCGATGACGCCGTTTCGCTCAGTTATGATTCCCATCGCCGCCACTGGCATCTGGGCGTGCATATTGCCGACGTGTCGCATTTCGTTCCGCCGGGCAGTGCCCTGGATCGTGAGGCACGCGAGCGAGGCAACAGCGTTTACCTGCCGCAACGGGTTCTGCCCATGCTGCCCGAGGTGCTGTCAAATCACCTGGCCAGTTTGCAACAGGGCCGCGTGCGCTATGTCAAGAGCGTGCTGATGGAGTTCACCCAGCACGGCCAGCGGGTGCACACACGCTTTACCGAAGCAGCCATTCGTGTGGCTCGGCGATTTACTTACACCCAGGTCCAGCAAATTCTCGATGCTGCCGGTGACCAGCACCAGCTCGCCAAGCTCCAGCAAAGCCTGCAACTATCGCCGCAATTGTTGGACCTCTTGTTCCGTATGCGCGACTTCGCCATGATTCTGCGCGAGCGGCGCAAAAAACGAGGCGCTCTGGAGCTTTACATACCGGAAGTCGAACTGGAATACGATGCCGAGGGCCGGGTTTGCGGTGCGCATTACGTTCCCCATGACATCAGCCATCAGATTATCGAGGAATTCATGCTGGCAGCGAATGAAGCGGTTGCCGAACATCTGCAATCGCTCGGTGTGCCCTTTTTACGCCGCATCCACGCTCCTCCAACACCGCACAAACTCCGGGAGTTCGCGGAATTCGCACGGGAGCTCGGATATGACATTGACCCCCGCTATGCTACCGATCGCTTCCAGTTGCAGCGCGTGCTTGAACAATCGCGGCATCGCCCGGAGGTTCACGCTGTTCATTACGCCTTACTACGCAGCCTCAAACAGGCCGAATACAGCCCCGTGGAAGAAGGCCATTACGCCCTGGCCAGCGAGCATTACTGCCACTTCACTTCTCCCATTCGCCGGTATCCCGATTTGACAGTGCATCGCTTGCTCAGCCGCTGGCTGCACACCGGCAAAGTCAGCGCTGACGAACAGGAACTGCTGGCTCTGGGAGCGCATTGCAGTTTCACGGAGCGCCGCGCTGATGAAGCCGAACGTCAGCTCATCCGCATGAAACTCCTCGCTTACTTGAGCGAACGAGTCGGCATGGAGCTGGAGGCGGTTATTACTGGAGTTGAGCCATTTGGGTTCTTTGCTCAGTCCCCTTTGCTCCCGGTGGATGGTCTGGTTCATGTGAGCAGCCTGACCGACGATTACTACTACCACGACGAAACTACGCACAGCCTGATCGGTCGCCGGACGAAACGGCGCTTCCGTCTCGGTGATCGCGTCCGGGTCAAAGTCGTCCACGTGGACCAATACCGCCACGAACTGGATTTCCGCGTCGCCGACCTGGATAAACGCCACGAACCACGAGGCCGTTAGGCGTTTTCCTGGCTATTCCGGGTTCCAATACCTCGGAACTGGTCATCGTGTAATCGTTTTCCCATCTGCCGTTGACCGTTTGACTACCACCAGAGCCAGGCCGCCCACCGACCACTACCCGTGTTGTTTCAGCACAAACATGTGGTAAGCGGGGTACTTACCAGCTTACAGATTCCCCCATACCGAACACTAAACGCTTCCGCCCATGCCCTGCTCCGCCCTGCATAGCGCGAAAGCAGTCGCACTGTCAGAACGCACCTCGGAACGGTTTCAAACGTGTCACCCCTTTTGTTTTTCTCGCCTCATCCTCGTCAGAACGCGTCTCGGGACGGGTTCCAACCCGTGAACGCCTTAGCGGTGAGGAGGGGCTGAAACTGTAGCAAACGACTGAACGCGGATAGCAAAGGGGTGCCTGATCATCAAATACGCAAGCGGGCTGGGGTTTCGCAATGTTTGACCCGCCTGGAAGCGGCTACTAAGGACTGCTAGCCAGGCACCTTGTCTCACCGAAATACCGGCGGGACTGCTAACCAGGCGATTTTGTGTCACTAATAGCGGGAGGCTTTCGTTAATCCATCAGGGGAAATGGCGGTGTAAGGCAGCGCATCGCCAGGACAATTTCCCTGTTGCAGGGAGATGCCATGCTGGAGTGGCTTGGGCAAATCGCCTGGAGTGCTGTCACTGGCGGGGTAGGTGTGGTCGCAGGATGGCTACTCAACGAATGGCGGAACAAATACCGTCTGCATGTCATGCGCAAACGCCTGGATGAATTGAGCCGTGAACGCGGATGCGCAGAAGCGGTTCTCATTGTTTCCAACCGCGAGGATATCCGCCCCAGTGTGGAACGTTACTTGCGGGAACAGCAAAAACCGCACTTACCCACGTTCCACGTTCATCGCCCGGAGCTATTCAGCGATGACGAGACCGAATGGCACGGATTTATCGAATCCGTACGCAGGGAAGCGCAAAATCTACGCCAGCATGGGCCGACACGAATTTTGTTGTTCACCAACGTCCCTGTCGCCATGGGCATCTGTTTGGGAGCCTTACTGGATAACGGCCCGGAGGTCGTGGTGCATCACTACTTCAACGGCATGTATCGCCCCGTAAGCCGGTTAGCCTCGGAGGTCGCTAAACTTTGACCGACTCAAGAGGGCAAACCATGAACAAGGACCTACCACCCGATCAACTAATTGGCGAATGGCTGAGCGATTTTGTGCCCGAAGCTGAGCGCCTGCAACCTGAAGCGAGCGCTGACAAAGAGGCCAGTCCTGATTCCGCGACTTCGGACTCAGAAAGCAGGAATCTGTCGCCCGCTTCTGATACCGCGAATACGAACCGCGTCGTTCCTGCTCGCAATCGCACTGATTCCGAAACGGAACCCCACTCCTTTTCGGAAGCCCAGCTGAGCCACGTGGATGTGGGGCGTATGGTTTTCAGTTTCTACTGCATTGCTCCGGATAGCGAATCTGCTAAAGCTCGAGTCGAGGCGGTTTATCAGCGGCTGCTCCAACTGGTCGAACAGTCCTCGGATTTCCCGCAACCGGAACGAGGTAACTTTGGCACTCCTACTGTGCGCTGGCTGGATTGGTCTCTGCAAGCGCCTCAGACCAACTTGAGCTGGTGCGGAGTTTGTGAGCTGATTCTGGAAGCCGAGCATCTCCAGCAGGGTCAGGGGTGTCTCTGGCGGCTGGAGCAGTATAAACGGTTCGCCCGCTGGCTTGACCGGCTGTTGGGGCAGGCAATTACCGAAACAGCCGCCGAGTTTCCTTCGGTGCGACTTGACGATAAACCGTTCCTGTGGACGCTGGCTCTCGATCTCACGCCGCGCGTGGTTTGGACTGACCAGGCACTGCAGCAATATCGCCGTTCGCTCACCGACTTGCTCCGGGTTCGCTCCGAAGATTCCCATATTTACACCGACCGTGCCATGCAAGAATTACTGCGCAGCAACCTGGCCTATACGACCGAAGAGTTGCAGCTATTGCATTACAATACCGGCCTCATCTACGTGGCTCATGAGCGATTCTGTAGCCGCGACGGTTTCGGTTACGTGCAACAGGCCCTGGTGGATAGCAACGCCCTGATTCGCGCCGTTCGGGCATGCTTACTGCTATTCCGGAAGGAATTGAACGACCGGCTCCACAAATGGCTGCAGGAACGATTACGCGGACGGCGACTGCGACGTGTCCTGCGGGAAACATTCAGCTATGCCAGCCTCGCTTCCCAGCTACTTCGGCAATTAGATGAGCAAGCCTTCTGTGCGACCCGCCAGGTCGGCCACCAGCAGACAGTCTTTCGTGCCTTGCTGCACCGTTATCACGTCCCGGAACTGGTCGCCGGTTTACAGCAACAGGTAACCGAGCTGCATCATCGTATTGCCGACTTGCAGAATCAGTTTCAGGCGAGCCAGCTGCGTTTGATTAATGTGCTGGTGGTAATTCCGGCTCTGTATTACCTCTGGCGTTTCGTGCATGAATTCTGGCCCGTTTTGCAGCCCCTTTTTGACGCATGGCTGGGCCTCTGAGCCGGAATAGACGCAACCCAGGCACCAGGAGCACCTGCAAAATCAGACACAGGCAGATCGAAGGTTTTACGATCAATGCCGGAACAAAAATAGCGCCACCAGGTCAATGATAAACAGCAGTACGATGGCCGCTTCCATCCAGAGCATGCGCCGCTCATAAATCTCGCTCTGGAAAATCTGGTACAGGTGGTCGAGCTGGCTCAGACGTTGCTGCACACTTTGCCGCCAGTCGTCCAGATGGAAGCGTTCTTTAGCGCCAAGATAAACCCGGGCCAGATACCAGTCGCCGAGGAATTTGGTAATGTGCGTTACCTCATCGGCAATGCGGGTCACATCCACGCGGAAACGTCGCAGCTTCGATAAAGTTCGCCGTAACCCGAACAGGAACGCCCAGCGCATTCGCTCCAGGTCTTCGTAGGCACGGTCGAGATACTTATCGAGCCGGTGATCCATCATGCGAAACTCTTCCAGCTGCAAATTGGCCAGCTCCAGCACGTAGAGCACATCTTCCATGTACCCTTTGGTGTCCACCACCAATGCAGCATCCCAGTCAATGACGACCAGATCGGTTCTTTCGTAGGCCCGGCGAATGCGCAAAGTCTCCTGAATCTGGTCTTCGCTCAGGGTTTCGGGCGAAGTTTGCGTGAGCAAGCCGGCAATTTCGCGGCGATTCTTCACGAACCACTCCGAAGCGTCGCCCTCCGCACCCAGGTCGGTAATGCAGAAAACGGTATAGGCTTCCGGTTCGATGATCCGGGAGCTGCGTATCAGCACAGGTCGCAAACCCTCGTACACCTCATCGCAAATCCGCCGGGCAAAACGATCCAGCGTATCGCCGGAATCCAGTCGTGGGTCATGCAGAGCCATCAACGAACGCAGACTGTCCCCTTCCCAGGGGACGCGAAAGGTAACCGAAATCACCCCCACACCGTAAACCCGCACCAGCACTCCAACCGGACGCTCGCCAATCGTGGCGGTGACCAGAGGTTCCACTGCCAGCGGCTGATACAGCGGCAATTCGCGCGGAATCTGGCTGGACAAGCGGACAACGAAAGGCACCGCCTTTTTGGAAAGTATCTCGGTGACCAGTCCGAGGGCGATTTCGTCGGCCACGTCGAATGCGTACAGGTAAACCACCTCGCCTTTCATAATGTATCAGCATAATGCCGCAGGAACCGGACTGCCAGAGTACGATCCGAACAGTTTCACCTTGCCTGGCATCGCTGCCGTAACGCGGGTAAAATATAGCAGGCAGAGTCAGGACAAATCCAGCCCGCAAAAGCTTTTCCGGGTAAGGGGCATTCTCGATCGGCCCAGGTCTCATAATGGCATAAGCGGAGAAGGCAGGTGACCGCAGGCGAACGGGATCGCGAGTTAGTTGCACGCTGCCTGCGACGGGAACCGGCGGCATGGCGCGAGTTTGTTGACCGGTATCTGCCGCTGTTGTACTACGTCATCCAGCACACTTCCACGCAGTTGAGTGTGCCTGTATCGCCCGAAGAAACCGAGGATTTAGCTGCGGATGTGCTGACGCAGCTTATTCAGGATAATTTTCGCGCTTTACGGCAGTTTGAGGGGAAGTCGCGCTTGAGCACCTATCTGGTGGTGATCGCCCGCCGACTGGTCCTGCGTCAGTTGCGAAAAAAGCTGACCGGTCCGGTGGTTAAACCTTTGCCAGATGGCCAGGCCCTTGGCGATGAAGGCCAGGATTGGCGACGCCAGAGCACTCGCCCGGAGATTATCGAGGAAATACACGAACTGCTTCGCCGCTTGCCTCGCCGCCTTCGCCAGATTGTGCGCATGTACTACCTCGAAGGTCGCAGCTACGAAGAGATCAGCACCGCCCTGAACATTCCCGTCAACAGCATCGGTCCCGTACTTACGCGGGCCCGACGGTTGTTGCTGACTCGGCTGCGTGAACGGGAGCAAGCGGGCGGCTCTGCTTCCGAAAATTCCGCAACCCAGCACACTTCAGCCGATAAACAACCGCCGGAGCCGAGTTGAGCCGAACTCCCTGCAAACCCCTTTACCGTCCTGGTATCTGCATGGGTCCCCAATGGGGCGTGTTCCGGTTCCTTCCGTTACAGGTAGCCAGTTCAAGCGAGGATGTCGTACACCACCCGGCCGTGCACATCGGTGAGACGAACGTCGCGGCCTTCAAAGCGGAAAGTTAGCTTTTCGTGGTCGAGCCCAAGCAGGTGCAGGATGGTTGCCTGAAGGTCGTGCACGTGAACAGGATTTTCGACCGCGAAGTAGCCGAGTTCGTCGGTGGCACCGTAGCTGAAACCGGCTTTGACACCGCCACCGGCCAGCCAGATAGTGAAGGCGTGCTGATGGTGGTCACGGCCCAGCCACTTGGAGCCGTTGCGTTCCTCGTTCATCGGGGTTCGGCCAAACTCGCCGCCCCAGATCACCAGCGTGGTGTCGAGCAAGCCCCGCTGTTTGAGGTCGCGGATAAGAGCAGCGCAGGCCTGGTCAGTTTCCCGGCACCGCTGCACCAGCCCATAGCGCAGATCGTTGCCCATGTGGTCGCCGTGCTGATCCCACCCCCAGTGATACAGTTGCACAAACCGCACACCTGCCTCCACCAGTCGCCGAGCCAGTAAACAATTGTTGGCGAACGAACGCTGACCGGGCGTGGTGCCGTAAAGCCGGTGGATGTACTCGGGCTCCCTGGAGATGTCCATGACCTCCGGCACGCTGGTCTGCATACGGTAGGCCATCTCGTACTGATTGATCCGGGTCAGAATCTCCGGATCGCCGACCGCCTGTAACTGCAATTCGTTGAGCCGACGCAATGCATCTAGCGACTGGCGCCGCAGGTCACGATCCAGACCAGGCGGGTTATTGAGGAACAACACCGGTTCGCCATCGGAACGCAGACGAACGCCCTGATGAACAGTGGGCAGGCAACCGCTGCTCCACAGCGCCGCCCCGCCATCCGGTGCAGCCGTCCCAGAAATCAACACCACGAAGCTCGGTAGATTGCGATTCTCCGTCCCCAGGCCATACGATACCCACGAACCCATACTCGGCCGACCGGGCCGCGGAAAACCGGTGTGCACAAACAACTGGGCCGGCGCGTGGTTGAATTGATCCGTTTTCATCGAACGAACCACGCACAGTTCGTCGGCAACCGTGGCCAGATGCGGCAGAATGTCGGACATCATCTGCCCGCACTTCCCGCGCGGGGCAAACTTGTGCGGCGTGCCCAGCAATTTCGGTACGCCACGGATAAACGCAAACTGCTGCCCCTTGTAATACGATTCCGGGCACGGCTGGCCATTCAGTTCCAGCAGTTTCGGTTTGTAATCGAACAAATCGAGCTGGGAAGGAGCGCCAGCCATGTGCAGATAAATCACGCTGCGGGCACGTGGACGAAAATGGGGCGGTTTGGCTGCCAGCGGATCGGCTGCTGCACCCCGCTCGCTCTGGGCAAACGCCTCCGGACACAGTAACGACGCCAGGGCCAACGTCCCTAATCCCACGCCACAATCCCGGAAAAACTGCCGACGCGTCCGATACTTCAGATATTCCAGGCGTACCAGTTCTTGCAGATTCATGCGGGCTCTCCCTGACAGCTCAGCCTGCTATTTATGATGCACCTCCGACCAGAAAAAGCAAGTGGCCGAACCGGTTTGAAAACGAGTCTGCTGTTGGCGCAGCCAACCGCAAGATATGGCGAAATCGGGCTTGTCTGGACTGGCTCGACAAACACTTCCTGCGTCGCCTTATCCCACTGACTTGCGCGAAACCCGCCTGGACTTGCCACCCTGTGCCCCGCGGCTAGTGTAACTGCAAGCGGGGAAACTTCACCGAATCCACGGGCCTTGTTCCGAAAGGAGGTCAACCATGCACAGGGTTCGACGGCACCGGGGCATGCACGGCTTCACGCTGATCGAGTTGCTGGTGGTCATCGCCATTATTGGGCTGCTGATGGCGCTATTGCTACCGGCAATTCAGCGTGTCCGCGAGGCAGCCAACCGAATGCGCTGCAGTAACAATCTCAAGCAAATCGGCATCGCCCTGCACAATTACCACAACGATTACAACTCCTTCCCGCCGGGTGGTGTAACCGAAGGATGTTGTTGCAGCACCCGGAGTGGTATCACCTGGACAATAGCCATCCTACCCTACATGGAACAGGATGCCCTGTACAAGCAGTACAATCAAAACGCGTTCAATGAGGACACTGTTAATGCACCAGTAGTGCAGGCGCTGGTCAAACCGTATTACACCTGCCCCTCCGATATCGAAACCGACCGGCTGGACTTTCCGGAAAGCGGGCCAGGTTCCGGGTTACTTTATCGTCGGGGTTCGTACCGTGCAGTTTCCGGAGGTAGCGATGGATTGGCCTGGTTCGACGATTGCTGCAACAACCTGCCGGTGAATTGGCGCGGTGCGATGCACTCTACCTGCCAGATGCGCAATCTGACTACCGAACGGCTCGACGATATCCAGGATGGGACATCGAACACCATCATTGTGGGCGAATATACCAACCGCGATCGCCCTCGTCGCCGCACTTTCTGGGCTTACACCTACACTTCGTACAATCAATCTTCCATCACCCAGAATCAATCTCGCATGTTGATGAACGAATATAACCGTTGCGCTGCGGTAGGCGGCACCGGCGGTGACAATCCCTGCAAGCGCGGTTTTGCCAGCATGCACGCGGGTGGAGTCATCAATTTCCTGTTCGGCGACGGTCGCGTCTTGCCCATCCGCACCACAGTGGACATCAACTTGCTGTTCGCCCTGGCCACCATCCAGAACGGGGAAATGATCAACCTGGGCGGACTCTAAACCAGCGGACGCAGTGCGTCGCGGATTATACGGCTGCTTTGGGGAGAACAAGTCATGCGCAGGGCAGTGATATTGCTGGCTGGTGGCGCGGCGCTCATCCTGGCCGGTTGCGGCAAGGCATCCAACATTGTGCCGGTTTCCGGTCGCGTCACTATGGACGGCCAACCGCTCGCCGAGGCACGCGTGACATTCCAGCCTATCGGCGATTGGCAGAACCCGTACCCCGGCCCGGCTTCCTATGGCGTAACGGACAGCAATGGCTATTTCACGCTGAGTCTGATGGATTCGGGGCAGTCGGGAGCGATGGTCGGCAAACATCGGGTCACCATTACGCCCAAGGAATCCGCGGTAACCAGTTCCGACGCCGGTTATTACAACGCCTTGCCCCCAGCGCAGCAGCCGCAAACCGTGGAATTCGAGGTTCCGCCGGGAGGTACCCAGAGCGCCAATTTTGACCTCAAAAGTCAGTGATTCGACCAACAGCTTGGAAAGGGCTTGTGTAACAGCGATCGGCTGGTCGCCCTCGCAATAAGTCGCGGCCTCACCGCGCCAGAGCCCTAGCCGATACCAGTAGCGGGCTGATGGGCAACGGCTGATGCGATTCGTTTATCGGCCTAAATCACATGGTCCGCGCGTTGCCACTCAATTGCCTGGCTCGCGTGTTTTCATTGCCACGGCGAGCTGACATCGGCCGCTGAACAAGCACGAATTTATCGAAGTTCGGCCTGCAACTTGACTTTCTTTTCGCCGCGTTCCACCGTGATCTCGATTTTGTCGCCGGCTTTGAAACTGGCCATCACCGCCATGTACGCGGTCAGGTTCGGCACCGGTTTGCCAGCAATTTCCACGATACGATCGCCGCGCTGCAAGCCTGCTTTGGCTGCCGGCGTATCCGGCACAACATCTTCAACGAGCACGCCCGGTTTATTGTCGTCGTAATTGGGCATGATTCCCAGACGTGGCCCGCGTAACGGCGTAGCACCCGGCTTCGCCGGGGCTGCCACGGCAACATATTCCGGACGGGGCTGCATAGTGCTCAGCGTGGCAATCAATTCTTCCCCCATATCCACAATGCGACGAATGCCAGCTACGTTGATCGTATCCACGGTATCGGTGGGACGATGGTACTGGGCATGTGTCCCGGTGAAGAAATGGAATACCGGAATTTTGCGACTGTAAAAGGAAGCGTGGTCGCTCGGCCCGAAGCCGCTTGGTACCTTGCCGATCTGGAAACCGTGCTTTTTCCCCAGCTCATCAATCAGCTTATCGAAACCCTTGGCAGTGCCGGTACCGTACACTGTCAACTTGTCGTCGCGCAATCGGCCTACCATGTCGAAATTAACCATGACCGCGGTCTTTTCGAGCGGGAAGATGGGATTGTTGCAGTAGTGGCGTGAGCCGAGCAATCCCTGCTCCTCGCCGGAAAAGAAAATGAAGACCAGCCGTCGGCCCTGTCGGTCGCGCATCTCGGCAAATCGGCGGGCCAGCTCCAGAACCGCTACTGTTCCGGAGGCATTGTCGTCAGCGCCATAGTGAATCGCTTTGACTCCGCGGGCCAGACTGGCACGCTCTCCGTAACCGAGGTGATCGTAATGGGCCCCGATGACCACCGTTTCGTCGGCGAGTGGCCCTTTGCCTTCCAGAACGCCAATGACGTTTTTCAAAGTGATGTATTCGCGTTCCACTTCCGTTTGCAATTCCACCTGCCAACCGCGGATAGGAAACGACTGCGGTCGTGCTTCGCGGCTCATGGCCGCTTCGAGGTCGCCAAGACGGTGACCGACACTGGCGAGCAGTCGATCTACCACCTCACGTTTGACATGGAGTACGGGCAACGAGGCAGGTTCGCGGCTCTGGGAGGTGTATTCAAAAGGCATCAGCTCATCCTTGTTCTGCGCTGCCAGAGGTGCGTCGTTGACAAACAGTACCGCAGCCGCTTTTCGCAGCGCTGCGTTGGCTGCTTTCGTCTGCAATGCTGCTGCCGGGTGATTGTTTCCGCCTGGGAAGATAGCCGCTTCCCCGTGGTCAACACGAGGCAACCGGCGCAGGATAACGACCACTTTGCCAGTCACGTCCACTCCTGCGAAATCGTCCCAGGCTGGCTGATTCGAAACCACGCCGAATCCCGCAAACACGACTTCACCTTTTACATGCCCGGAACTGCCGAAACCGACAACCTGATAATGCTTGCCACGTTCCAGGATAAACCGCTGACCTTGCGGCCCGTGCAAAAGCAAACGTTGCGTCGGCCCAAGCTTTGCCTGACCAACCACGCGGAAGGGTTGGAAGTAGCCGGTCTCCTGGCTGATCGGTTTCAGTCCCAGGCGTTGCAGTTCGGCGGCAAGATAATCCGCAGCGCGATTAATGCCCTTGGTGAAAATGCCGCGGCCTTCACATTCGTCCCCGGCCAGGAATTTCAGGTCGGCGAGAATGCGACTTTCGACCGTCGCAGCATCCCGTCCTGATACCAGCGCCAGCCAGCACAACACTGCCAGTGCAGCCATGCTCAGTTGCCAGATACGGCCGGGTCGTTTAGTTTCCTCTCGCATAGGCGCCTCCGGAAGTTTGGGAAATTAGCTTGCCAATTTGTCAGGGCCGCGCGTTTACTGCCGGGCTACCGTTGCCGCTGGAAACAGGCAACCGGTGCTCCAGGACGCAGGCATTGTATCTTAGTGGAAAGACGACTGACTCAGGTGTGGCCAACAAAACCGCGACAGGTTCACACTCGAAAAGGCCGCTCACATCTGACACCAATCCGGATGGGGCTGGGAGTGGATCGTAGGTGGGGATGATTGCAGCCGATGAATTTCCGTCAGCACCGAACGGATAGCATCGCGATTTTCGAGAACCTCGATACGCAACCAGGTGCGATACCGACCATGCGGTGGTAGCTGGATCACGCGACCGTGCTGGCGTTCAAAACTTTTGAAATTGGGAAAATTCGTCGCCGGTTCCAGCCCCGTGACATAGCCATCTTCGACCGCCGCTGTGTTTTTCCAGACAATGAAGCGAGGCAGCTGGGCGATACGAAACCGTAAGACCACTCCCCGCTCCTCGCTGCAATTGTGCAATAATGCGAGTGTGCCGCCGTCGGAATCGGCAAACAGCTCAGTGAAGTAAACCTGCTCAACAAAACCAGCGGTTGGCCCGGTATAGCTATCCCAGCTGGCGATGCCCTCCGCAGCACGAACATTGCGCGGGGCGAGTTCCCGCACGGGGGCAATAATCCGACTACCGTTCTCCAAAAAAGGCGGGCCAAAATTGCAATGGTATAACAACTCCAGTTCGGCTGGTTTGGGGCTCAGGTTGACTATTTCGTCCTCAATTTCCAACCAGTTGGCGGCCACCGCAGTGCGAATGGTGCTGCGTAACTCCAGATGCGTGAAAAATAATGTCGCCTCCTGAACCCGACCATGCACTTCCAGCCAGTACGGTGGCTGGGAACTCACCTGTACCGCAAGATAATGGGCGGGCTGGTTGGCGATCCGTCCGTGCAACGGGAGAAACTCCCCGGTCTGCGGATCGTGTCCTGGTGGGCCATTCGAATGCAGTCCGCAGCGACAAATCCATTCATCGAAACCGTCCAGCCAGCCCAGACCACCCCGGTCGAGTAAGTTCACCCACTGCGGATGTACTGGTCCGCGAATGGGAGCCTGCCAGCCCAAACGCAGACCGCGATACTCACCCCGCCACAGACCCATTCCGCGTGTCGGTAAGATGCACACCGTCAAAGCGCCATTGTGTACCTCAACAAGTTCCACGCCATCGCGCCGACCGCCACGCAACGTGCGTTTGTTCACAAACCACGAAGCCGGGAACGGCGTCGTGGGAAAATCGCCCGAACTCACATGAAAGCGCTCCGTCCACAAATCGGCCGAGACATCCGTCAGCAACCAGCGTTGCGTATCTGCCATGCCGGGCTCCCCATCAGTGATAGCGAATCGCTCGATCGTTGCCGCCTCAAACGGCGTTCTCGGTCTCAAAGACGCCTCGCACCAGTTCCAGATCGCGAGCAATCTGGTGGCAAAGTGCTTCCGCGGAGTCAAAGCGTTGCACATCGCGAAGGCGTTGCAGAAATTGTACCGTTAACGAAGCACCGTACAATTCGCCGCGGAAACCGACCAGGAACACCTCCAGCTTGCGTTCCTGCGTGTCGAAGGTAGGATTAGGACCAACGTGGACAGCGGCCGGGTAACGCTGACCACGCCAGCAAACCGCCCCAGCATACACGCCTTCGCCCGGTATCAGTGTGCTCACTTCCATCAGATTGGCGGTGGGAAACCCCAGATCGCGACCACGACCGGCACCCGAACCCACTTTACCGGAGACGGCGTATGGCCTGCCCAGCCAGCGTCGAGCACCGACCACATCTCCCGATAACAGAGCCCGGCGGATACGACTGCTACAGACTATTTCCCCATCGTCAACCACGGGAGGTACCACGTCGGCCAGCAAACTGTGCCGAACACACCAGCGAACCAGCAGTTCCGCATTGCCCCGGCGACCTCGCCCAAAAGTGAAACTCGGACCCTCCACCAGGCCCCGTGCGGCGAAGCGGTTCCGCACCACTTCCTGCAAGAATTGCTCCGGCTCTAACTCCAGCAGCGACCAGTCGGTCTGGAGCACCACGACATGGTCAATCTCCAGCGCGATCATCCGCCTGACACGCTCGGCCACCGTGGTCAGTAGCGGTTCTGCTGTTTGTGGCCGAAGCAAGGTCCGCGGATGGGGATCGAATGTAATCACCGTGGCGGGAACCCGCTGCCGCTGTGCATGTGCCCGCAATCGTCGCAACAGACTCTGATGACCTCGATGGACACCGTCAAAGTTTCCGATGCTGATGATGCTATCATGCACCGCGGTCGGAATTTCCTCACGCCAGTGCAGATGCCAGGTAGCCATAGTCTCCCTCGGTACTCAGGCTCAGGAAAAAGCACGGGCGACCGCTCTCGGTCGCCCGACATTGCTGGCACATTCAATGTAGCAGAACAACCGAAGACCGGCTTGCCGAACAATTCCAGGTTCGCAACAGGTTGCCAGCAGTTCGCTCGGCTACCAGGAGTTCGCCCGTCGGTAGTAAGAGCGATAATCCGAACGCTGGCCGAACACAAAAACCAATCCCGCACCTGCCAGAAAACCACCGATATGGGCACCGTATGCCACACCGCCGCCCATATCGATCCCGGCCATGATGAGCTGATAAATAAACCACACTCCTAACGCCACCCAGGCCGGTAGTGTTACCACTGCCCGGAAAAGGATTCCTGTAACCTGGCTATTCGGAAACAATACCATATACCCTCCCAGCACGCCCGATATCGCCCCGCTGGCACCTAGAGTCGGTATATAGCGATACGGAGCCTCGGTATTCAAAAGTATGTGGACCACATCAGCAAGAATGCCACAAGTTAGATAGTAGAACAGATACCTTACCCGCCCCATGGCATCTTCCAAGTTATCACCGAATATCCACAAAAAGAGCATATTCCCTAATAGATGCAGCCAGTTGCCGTGCAGGAACATACTTGTCAAGAGCGTAAGGTAAATGGGCTTCGGTCCAGGCTCATGCGGAATGGTGATCCGCTCGCCCCAAGGACCGCCTCTTTCAGAAACTACGACAGGATGAACTAAATCCTTACCGGTTAGAATCTCATGCGGTACCATGCTTAGACTATAGGTAATTGCGGAGGAAGTAAGTTGCAGCAGGAACATCAAAACGTTGATAATAATTAGCGACCAGTTTACCACCGGAAATAAAGCACCGGGACGGTTTTCGTCGCGCAAAGGGATGAACATGGCGAATCTCCCTAAAGCGTTTATCGCGCCAGTGGCTGATTTGTAGGGCTCAGCACTTGATACTCTTTCTCCTAAATGATAAGCATAGCGTCGCCGTAACTATAAAAGCGATAGCGCTGGCGGATGGCCTCTTGATAAGCTCGCTGGATCAGCTCTAAGCCTGCGAAAGCGCTGACCAGAACTAATAACGAGCTGCGTGGTAGATGGAAATTGGTCATCAGGACATCTACCGCACGGAAAGTGAAAGGTGGGCGAATATAGAGGTGGGTTTCGCCGCACCAGGCGCGGATCGGCCCGGTTTGGGCTACGGTTTCTAAGGTTCGCACCGTGGTGGTACCCACTGCTACTACCCGTCCGCCGCGTTGCCGGCATTGTTGTATTTGCTGGGCTGTCTCTTCGCTTATCTGACACCATTCCGCGTGCATCTGGTGGCGGGCTGCATCGGTGACTGTGATCGGTTGAAAGGTGCCAACACCAACATGAAGGGTCACATAAGCAATGTCAATACCCCGTTCCTTCAGGCGATCGAATAAGCGTGGGGTAAAATGCAATCCCGCCGTCGGCGCTGCCACTGAACCAGGCTGCTGAGCGTAGATGGTTTGATAACGCTCACGGTCTTCCGGGCGATCACGCCCCTGGCGAATATATGGAGGCAAAGGGACATGCCCATAGATGGCCAGCAATTCTTCAGGCGGAGCATCTAAGTTCGGTCGGCAGAGCCAGTGCCCGTCTGGAGTGCGACCCTCTAATGTCAGAATCAAGGGTTCACGCTTGTCTTCGGCTAAGCAGGGCGCGATCACGAATTGCTCGCCAACTTGTGGTTTGCCACGGGTTTGTGCTAAGAGTTCCCATCGGCCATCCGGATAGCGACGCAGGAATAGTCCCTCCCAACGCCCGCCGGTCTTGCCCCGAACACCGTACAGGCGAGCCGGGATCACTTTGGTGTTGTTCAACACTAATAAATCTCCCGGACGTAAAATGTTCGGCAGTTCATAAACATGGCGATGTTCCCAGGTACCGGTTCGACGATCCAGCACCAGCAAGCGAGCCTGGTCGCGCTCAGGTAATGGCTCCTGAGCGATTAGTTCCTGTGGCAAATCGTAATCGAACCACTCCAGAGGCAGGCTTTCCCCTGATTCGGAGCGATCGGTAAAGGCTGAGCGCGACTCAGCCGCCGTTACTTGAAACCCTTCAACCATTCGTCGAACCCCTTTTGATGCTTCGTTACGGTTACTTCTGGCCCGACCAGGCGAATAAAATAAGGCCCTTTTGGCGAGCGGAAAATGACACTAATCATGCGATGGTCTTTGCGTGGCTCGGCTTTAGGCGCAGCCGGGAAAGGACGGAACAAATACGTACCACGGATGTCCACATACACCACCGGCACTTCACCGACTTTAAATTCCGTGACCTTAGTAACCTCGTCTATAGTTTTGCCTTCCGGAGGCTGAAACATGTTTTTCCAGCGCTTGATATTTTCGTCCACGCCCCCACCGCCGCCTTCTCCGAAATAAAAAATGACCAGTTCAGCCTCTAAATCAGGTTTCTCGCCTGGCAGGCGAAACACCTTGTAACGGAATTGCTGATTAGTAGGCACCTCTTTCCAGTCGGCGGGGGTGCGGGATTGCAAGCCGTCCAGTTCGACGACTGTTCCAGCATTTTGTCCATGCCCTGCGGAGACGGCCGGCTTCCCTTCCATGCAGCCGGACGTGCCCAAGGCAATGATCGCAACGACTGCCGCCAGAAAGTGTCCACGCCAATATCCCGCTTGCATAGTTTTTCTCCTCTAAGATTTGGGAAACCCGCTCCAGCAAGCCACTCGTTGCTATTTTAGACGCTTTTGCCGTGGTTCGACCTTTGAAAATCACGCTGGCCGACTGGCCTGGCGTTTTTGCCAGTCCTCGACAAAGAGATTGAAATGGCCATAGTTCGGCGGATGAGCCTGGATGACGTCCAGGTTCAGGGTCACGCCCAGACCGGGCCCATTCGGTAACGGGAAATAACCATCCACGACTGGCGGACAACCGCTGGCACATTGCCGCGTGTGCGGTTCGGTGAAATCGTTGAAGTGTTCCTGAATCTTGAAGTTGGTGGTGCAGGCAGCGAAATGCAGAGCGGTCGCTGTTGCAACCGGGCCGGCCACGTTATGAGGGGCGACGGTCATGTAATACATATCAGCCATAGCCGCGATCTTTTTCGTTTCCAGCAAGCCGCAG
Source organism: Gemmatales bacterium (assembly GCA_041640595.1). Lineage (GTDB taxonomy): Bacteria > Planctomycetota > Planctomycetia > Gemmatales > HRBIN36 > HRBIN36. The sequence goes on from JBEPZY010000006.1 coordinate 92,997, forward strand.
CATTCGGTGATGTCCGGCTGAATAATATCGCAGGCCTGGCGTTCGAACAGTTCGCGGAATTCATACTTATGATGCAGTCGTTCTCCCGTGGCCACCGGAATGCGAACCTGCTGAGCGACTTTGGCCAGGGCAGCGATGTTATCCGCAGGCACCGGTTCTTCGATCCAGGTTGGATCGAAAGGTTCCAGCTCCCGAGCGATGCGGATCGCTGTCGCCGGGCTAAATCGCCCATGCATTTCGATCAGCAATTCAACGTCTGGCCCAACCGCGGCCCGTACTGCTTCCACCAGGCTGATGCTCAGTAACCTCTCTTTCCGCTCCAGTTCGTACCAGCCCGGACCAAACGGATCGAATTTCAGTGCGCGATATCCTTTAGCAACCGCAGCTTTCGCAGCTTCGGCAAAAGCGTCGGGAGTACGCGGCACCTGATACCAGCCATTGGCGTAGGCTTTGATGCGGTCGCGCACGGCACCACCGAGCAATTCGTAAACGGCTCGATTCGTCGCTTTGCCGATGATGTCCCAACAGGCAATTTCTACCAGCGCAATGGCCGTCGCCACTATTTGCCCGACGCGGCCATAATCATCGCGAAACATCCGCAGCACGGTCTGTTCGATGCGAAACGGATCGTTGCCGAGAATGTAACGATTCTTTGCTTCCTCCAAGTAGCCCAGCAGCGCCTGGGTACGGTTAGAAATTCGAGCTTCGCTCACCCCCACCAACCCCTCGTCGGTGGTTAGTTGCAGGAAAGTGAGGTTTCTCCAGGCGCTGCCCATGACCCACACCTGCATCTGGCTGATGCGCATGATCCTTCCTCTCCTGGTAGCGACCTGACGGCAGGCAGCTTTTCCGATATCCTGACCGGTGCTCGCAAGAAGCTCCGCTTGTTTTATGACTACCCTTACGAACTGACGAGTCGGTCCGGGCTAATGCTATGCCAGCCCCGCTTACTGTGGAACCGCTTGGCGACCAGGGCGTGCTTTTAGTTTTCGCTGCCGAAGGGCACGCTCAAGGATTTGCTCGCACGTTACTTCAACGCCGCCCGGATTGGTTGACCGACCTGGTCGTGGCTTATCACAGCGTCGCCGTGTTCTACAATCTGGAAAAAGTCAGTTACCAAACCGTTGCCGATACATTGCGCTTCTGGCCCGCCGAATCCGCAGAAACTCGCGGTCGGCTGTACGAAATTCCGTGCTGTTATGACCTCGGGCCGGACCTGGCACGGGTCGCGGAATTATGTCAGCGCAGTGTCAGCGAATTCGTGGCTCTGCATAGCGGCCCGATCTACACGGTTTATGCGATAGGCTTTGTGCCGGGCTTCCCTTACCTGGGCTATTTGCCAGAGCGCATAGCCGGAGTGCCACGGTTGGCCTCACCACGCCCACGAGTAGAACCCGGAAGCGTAGGCGTTGCTGGTCGGCAAACCGGAATTTATCCCTCAGCGGTGCCCGGTGGCTGGCATTTGATTGGCCGCACACCACTCGTCATTGCCGACCTGGAGGGCGAGTTTTTCCCCTTGCAAGTCGGCGACCGTGTTCGCTTTCGGCCGATCTCCGTCGAAGAATTTCGCCATCTCTCCGGCCAGCGACTGGATGAACGCTGGCTCGTCGTCGGCGAGTAATCTGCCGCTATCCCCCGGGTAATAAGGAAAACCTACCGGCTCACCAGCGGCCGAATTCGCACGTAAACCTGTGTCCCCTCTTTGGGAGCCTTGCTGAGATCAAACTTGACCAGGGGTTTTGGATCATATACGGGATAGCGATTGTCAGCAATGATCCCGCCGGCACAATCGCACGGACAGGCGATGCACCCCGTGCCCGATTTATGAATCACGCCGGAGCCGTGAAAGACGAAGTGTGGCGTCCAGGGTTTCTCCGTTGGCTTGCCCTCCACCAAGACCCGCTCAGTTACGAAATCCTGATAAGGACGCTCGACCCAACGCTCTCCTTCCTGCCAGAAAATGGAAATCTGCACCGGGTCGCCCTGCAAATAATCCTCGGGAGTTGTGGTCGGCTTCAAGCCGCTGCGTTTGCGGCCTTCCTGGATACTGTAATGCACACGCGGTTTGCAACCGAGTTGTATGAGCGCCTCGTACACCTCTTCGGTTGGGACATCCACCAGAAACACGAAATACTCGGCCATCTTCGCTTCGCCTCCCGCAGCACGAGCACACCCGACGAAGGCCTGCACCCGCTCGCCAAATTCGTCAATGCAGGGTTTGCCTTTCGGGTGTTGCACACGCGCCGAGAGAATCACTTCGCCTCGCAGCCGGTCGATCACCACCGTTCCCGGCTTGGGAAGTTTTTCCACCGGAGCCTGTGCTGGCGTAACTATGGGTAATGCCAGCACACCCGCCAGAATCCACAGTCCTCGCTTCATAGTTCTACCCTCCCTTCTTTCTGATTCTGCCACTGCAAAGCAGATTCGGGGGAACAGCGTAAGGCTCTATCCACGTGGTTCGGCTAGCACGGCAGAAATTCCGTGGAGATGACGGTTCGCCACCAGCTCTCGCTGCGCGCAACGGACACGCCGGCCTAACCGGCCCCAACTCAGGTAAAGCCCGTCCCTGGTTTCACGGGCATATCGAGGTTGAGCAACTGGGAAATGATCGCAGACGGCTTGCGTTCCATCATAAGGTTCGACTTTACTAAGCCAGCGGCCAGCGTCAAGTGGATGAAAAACTTTAGCGCAGGTAGCGGGATTTCCTCTGTGCACTTTCCGTTTAGAGAACCGCCGCAAGCAATATGAAGATAGCGTTCCGACCGCGTGTGCCGATGTTTCGGCTGACGAGCTTCTCTCTCGCCAGGAGCATAGGAGACGCGAATCATGTCCACCGCTACCGGGAAAGGGCTGCCGAACTGGTCAGTTCTCGTGGCCGGGATGCTTGTGCTCGCACATGCCGCAAGCCAACCCGATGTTAGTTTCGCTGAAGAAAAGCCTTCGACTCAGCCGGCACTCTCGTCTGATATCCTGGGCCCCAGACCTAATGCACTGGAAGAGGTCTGCTTCGATGGCACCGGTAACGGCTTGCTCAGCCGCTTGCTTTACTCCGACCTGCCCGTGGACTGGAGCCGAGTTCCTCCCGTGCGTGTCTATCCACGTACTGGAGATTTCCCTGTGCCCCCGACCGGGCCAGGCTATTATTCCCTTTCCGACTGGTTGACTGGCAACTATCGTCAGGCTCCACCGAGGTTCCCCTATTTTCGATTTGCTCTGATGCCACCTTCGTTTTTTGATGCTGATTTCCGCTATTTAGACGATCCGAATAACACGGATTACGACTGGTCGGATTTTCTCCACCGCATCTATATTGGAGATAACTGGCTGTTTGCCACGGGCGGTCAATTCTGGAGCCGCTATATGCACGAAGTAAACAGCCGGCTCAGCGGATTTAACAATGATTATACCTTGATTCGCACACGTGTTTGGGCTGACCTGTGGTATCGAGACTTAGTACGTGTCTATGCAGAGTTTCTCGATGCTCATTCTTTAGACCCTGATTTGCCACCGCTACGTATAGACGTCAACCGTTCTGATTTTCTGAACGCTTTCGTGGAAATCAAGGCGGGGGAATGGGAGGACTATCCCATTTATATACGGCTGGGTCGGCAGGAAATGTTGCTCGGCTCGCAGCGACTCATTTCGACACTGGATTGGGCTAATACCCGCCGTACCTTTGACGGTATCCGGGCCTATCGGCAGGGAGAGAAATGGGATGTAGATATCTTCTGGTTACAGCCGGTTATACCCGATCCATCGCGGCTGGACTCGAAAGATAATAACCAGAACTTCGCCGGTATCTGGACGACTTACCGTCCTCGTCGCGGCACTTTTTGGGATATGTATTATCTGTTCCTTGATAACACTAATAATACGACCCTGCGTGGACTCAACCTGGCCCCTTATAACGTACATACCCTGGGCACACGCTATGCTGGTGACATCCAAAATCGCTGGCTCTGGGATTTCGAGGCGGCTTTGCAGTTGGGAGAACGTGGCAACCAGGATATTGTAGCCGGGATGGCTACCGTCGGACTCGGTTATGCCCGCACCGACTGGTTCTGGAGTCCGACCTTCTGGATTTATTATGATTTTGCCTCAGGCGATCGAACTCCGAACAGTGGCGATTTCAATACGTTCAATCAGCTATTCCCATTCGGACATTACTACTTAGGTTGGCTAGACTTAGTAGGTCGCCAGAACATTCACGACTTCAACATGCACCTATTCCTTTACCCGATGAAATGGATCACCATCTGGGTGCAATACCATCGTTTCTGGCTGGTGAGTCCAAAGGATGCCCTGTACAATGCGGCTGGCGTACCAATCCGCGCCGACCTCACCGGTGCCGCTGGCAACGATGTCGGACATGAGCTGGATTTAGTTTTCAACTTCCACCTCAGCAATCATTCTGACATTTTGGTAGGTTGGTCGAAACTCTATGCTGGCGACTTTATCAAGGCGACCGGGCCGGGACAATCGCCGGAACTATTCTATCTCATGTATAGCTTCCGCTGGTAGAGGTCGGTGCGGCGTCTCAATCTAAGTAACAGGACTGTGCCAACCGCCACATTGACGTAAAACCTCTAACATTGCGTGGTGAATCCAGCCATTGCTCGCCACGAAATCGCAGTGCTCTAAAGTATAAGGCCGGCCGTCGGGAGCTGAAACTCGACCGCCGGCCTCTTCCACTAAACAGATACCGGCACAGACGTCCCAGGGGTGAATCTCATAGCTCCAGCAACCATCGGCGCGACCAGCAGCGAGCCAGGCGAGGTTAAGGCTGGTACAACCGACTCGCCGAACGGCCTGGCTGCGCAGAGCGAAAGCTCGCCAGGCAGCGAATACGTACTCCTTGCCGCGACAATCCGTCGGAAAGCCGGTTACTAACAACGCCTCCTGCAAGTGCTGGCAGGTGCTGACACGAATGGGTGTGTCATTGAGCCAGGCTCCCTGTCCACGCGCGGCACAAAACATTTCTCGCCGCAGCGGATCGTACACGACACCTGCTACCGGCACCCGCTGAGCAACCAGACCGATGGAAATCGCGTAGCAGGGTAAACCATGCACGTAGTTTGTGGTGCCATCCAGGGGGTCAACCACCCAGCATAGGTCAACCGCTTCCGCTACCTCGCCTGCCGATTCTTCTCCAAGAAAAGCAACGCCGGGCCAGCGGTTATGCAAAGTGCGACGAATAGTCTCCTGCGCGGCCAGGTCGGCTTCGGTGACCAGGTCATTACACCCTTTTTCCCGCACCGAAAAGCGAAGCCGCCACTGTTCCAGCACATCCGCGGCCTGCTGAGCCGCTTCTCTGGCTGCCTCCAGGTAAAGTTTCCAATCAGCGGTCATGGCTTATTACAATAGCAATTGCAATGACGGCTTGTCCACGTCGCCTGGGTCACGGTTAGCTGATAGGCCGTGGCAAGCGCAAGTGGGCGGAATGCGCCGGCTGGAATTTGATTTCGTCGCCTAAGTCGTTTCTCTGAAGCGGCTTATAATTCAGCAAATGGCCAAGTCCTGGGAATCGTCTCGCAGCGGCAAGGTGCCCGCCCGTTGCCAGATACATCCACGGTGTGCGATGCTGGTAAAAAAGCTATCCTATCTAGTGGGAAGCGAGGTAACACGTAGCCATTTCCGGGGGCGAAGATGAACAGCCAGGCCGTGAGACTGCTGGCGGGCTGGGCGCTGCTGGTAAGCGCGGGGCTTTGTGTTTGGGCGCAGGAAAACGCGTCCAAACCGGAAGCTCTGCCGGTGGCGCCAAAACCTGCCGTTACCTTACCGGAGTTACCGCTCCCGAAAGATCAGATTGTGGTGGTCGTGGAGGACTTAAAGCAGGCGTTAGAGCGCAGCCCGGTGCGCTGGGTGTTGCTTTCGCCGGAAGCGTATCAGAAGCTTTTGCAACAAATGCAAGCTGGCCGGGCTACCACCGAACCATCCGTCATGCTGGCGGAATGCCACTACCGGGGACAGGTTGTTCAACCGGAAGGCAGCGTTGGCCGAGCGGTATTGCTCTTGCAAATGCGGCTGGTGTTTGCCACGACTCGTTCCGAGCAGCAGGTGATGGTCGGTCTCAAGGGAGCACGGTTAACACGAGCGGAGTTAGACGGGGCAGCGGTGCGCTGGGTCGCAAGCGATGGGCGTCTAGCCGCGCTTGTGCCGTCGGCGGGTCGGCATGAATTGCTGCTGGAGACTGCGTTGCCGGTCTCGTATGATGCGGGCCAACGGCAATACACGGCCGTACTCGATGACACGCCTGCTGCGGTGGTTACCACTCTGGACGTGATCATCCCCGGCAAGGTGGAAACTGCCGCAGTGAGAAACGGCGGGGGACTGCGACTTGAATTTGGCGATTGGCCCGCGCTGAACCATCGCGAAACCGCAGTCAGCAAAATCACAGGCACACGGTTACGCAGCGATGCTCTGGGCCCCATTAGCCGCCTGGAATTGGGCTGGCGTGTGTCAGAAGGCCAGCCTTCAGGCCCGGCCGGGACACTTACCGGCAGCTTGCAGGTAACCTTGCGGGGAGGAGTGGTAGAAACCGAAGCGCGTATGACCATGACCGTGCGCCAGGGGCAGGTGAACCAGATTCGGTTACGGCTGCCGCTAAGGAGCACGCAGGTTTCCTGGACTGAAGAAAGCGGCAATCTCTGGAATCCCCTTGAGCCAGACAGCCAGGCAATCGTGACGATTCGTTTTCCGACGGCGTTGAACCCGGCCAATCCTTCGCGGTCGTGGCTGCTTCGCTGGCAGCAACAAGTTCCGGAGAAAGGACCGATGCGAATCCCTATCGGTCGGTTGGAACTGGTTGATCCCGCGGGATATGAGCAGACTGGCACCATCGAGGTGTCTAACCCGGAAAACCGTCCCCTGAGCGTCATTGGCCAGCTTCAGGCCATCGAGGCAAATCGCTTCCGTTATTTGGCTCAGCCCGCCCAGCTTGAGCTACGTCTGGACGAAAGCAGCGCTTTGCCGCCTCTCGTCGAAGTCCAGGCACAATATCGCGTGAGCGTTACCCCGAAAGTGATCCATGTCCGCAGCGACTGGCAGATCACCAGAGTGGTTCGCCTGACTCTACGCCAATTGGAAATAGATTGGCCAGAAGGATTTGAGCTGGATCGGCGTGGTTTACCAGCCAGCTGGATCATCGAGCAGCCTCAGCCGCAAAAAGTGCACATTCGCTTCACCAATGATCAAGCCCTGCCCAATCACGTATCGCTAGAAGGATGGTACCCACTGGAAAACGCGGACGCAGTTCCGGGCAGCAATCGCCGTGGACAGACAGACGTCGCTTCCCACTTGCCGACCGGGAACGGGTTGCCTTTAGTGGTAAGAAAACCATTCGCCCTGCCCTGGCTGGCTCGCGCACACGGCGAACAGTACGGTCGCACTGTCCAGACCCAGGTGCAGCTACTGGAAGCAAAAGTACGTTTTCCCGAGCCTGAAGGTCCGCACCGTCTGGTTCCGTACCAGCTGGCACTTGGACCCGAAACACGCGGTTTGCTGGCGGGGTCAGGGAGGCGGTTTTACACACAGTTGCCCGTCGATTTGCCGGCCGAGTTGCAGTGGGATCGTCATAATCAGGAAGAGAAAATCGTGCTGGACCTTGTTTGGCGACGGCAACTACCCATCGTGCAATGGGAAGGAAAACTGTGCGTAACCCGCCAGAGCTGGCATCTCGAGCAGGTTTTGCGCTGGCAAGGGAAAAACATTCCGACGACCTTGAGTTTGCAAGTTCCGCCGGAACTTAAGGCCTTGAAGCAGGTGGAAGTTCGCGTGGCGGTCACCGATGGCAAGACTACCCGCTGGCAAGAAGAAAAGTTACGGCTGGAGGAAGTGAGCAACCAATCTGAGGAAGAAGCCGCTCTCCGCCGCGTGGTTCTGCCACAATCCCTGGTGGCTGGTGATGACAAAAGCGGCTGGCGCGGATTGTCCGCCTGTGAGATTTCCGTGAGTCATACGGCGACGCTCGCTTTGGGTGAAGGTGCCGGTTCCACCCTGTCAGTACCGATGGTGCTACCGGTTCCAACCGAGGCGGAGTTACAACGGCTGCGGTTGCGGTGCTGGCATACCACCGACCTGAGCGTCGCCCCTTTGCCAGGTTCACTCTGGCAACCCGACGTGTCGCCCCGTCAGGTGAGCGAGCTTCCTCCCAACCTGTCGGTGACTACTACGAGCACGGATGCCCCGCTGGTGCTGCGCCTTGATCCAGTGCAAGCCCGCCCCTTTTTGGCCGATCGTATGCTGGTACTGCTTCGACCGGTGCACGATCGAACCGGCCAGCTTGACGTTCAGGTCAAGTACTGGTTGAGTCAGCTGGGCAGTGGGAACTTGACGCTGCAACTTCCACCGGACGCTGCTTTGACAAAGGTGCTATGCAATGGCATGCAACTTTCCGCGAGTCTGGAAAGTGTTGATGCGGGAACATCGCGTCTGCGACTGGAGCTGGAGCCGCAATTCCTGTCCCGCCCTGTGCTGCTCGAGCTTGACTATCGCCTCAATCCATCACGAGCGCAGGGCTGGTCATGGCTGGGCGGTTTGATACGCTGGCCGACGCGGTGTCGTATGCCTGTAAGCGAGCCACCGATCGAACCCGGTCTGGTACGCTGGGGACTGGCAGCAGAGCCATCGTTGCGACCGGCCTTCATAGCCACCTCCGCCTGGCCTGAAGAAAACTGGCGGTGGCGTTTCGACACGTGGGCCATCTGGAATTGGCTGCAATTTCCTGCCAGCACACAGACGTTGCAGAATTTAGACCAGTGGCTCACCTCGGGACAGGACGCAGCACAAGATGCCGGCACGCCGGTTTATCTCTGGAGGCAATACGGAGCTGCGGACGAGATGCAGGTATGGCTGGTGAGCAGCCACGCCTGGACTCTCGGCTGCTCGGTATTGGTGGTGATCCTGAGCGCGATTTGGATCTATGGCCCGGGCTGGCTTCGTCTCCCGATGCTGACGGTGAGTCTGCTCGCATTGCTCATTCTGGCCTGGCACAGCACCTGGAGTTTGGTTGCCGTACTGGCGGGGGCTTTACCGGGAATCCTCGTGGCAACGGTTTTGATTGCCGGTATTGAACTGCAACGCTGGTGGTGGGAGAAACGACTGGAATGGCAGGCCGGGTTTGCACCGGCACCGTTCGGTTCCACGATACAACCGATTCCAATTGGCTCGAAAAGCCCGCCACCCGCTCAACCGCGCTCTACCGTGGAAGCTCCGGCTGGTCAGCTGCCGCAACCTCTCCCCACCAGCACCGGTCAAACCGGAAGCAAACAGTCGCCCGCACCGGCATCGTGATCTTCGGCGCCGCTTTTTACCGTCGCTATGCCGCGAATCCATTGGGCTTACCACGCTGTCGCAATCTGCTCGGCCCTGGTGGCCGGACTGTTTTTCAGTCCTGGCTACGGGCAGGAGCCGGAAATTCGCCATGTGGAACTGGACGCGAAAGCGGCAGAAGCACAATTGCGCCGCCAGCCCGGTTGGGTGCGGATCAGTCGCGACGAACTGGAACGAACTCTGGCGGCGATCCGTCAGCGTCAGCAGACGGTCACTCCGCAGATCGTTCATGCCGAATATCAAGCGCGATGGGAAGACCGAGCGTTAGTCGGCGAAACACGGTGGCAGGTGTGGGTAGCTGAGGCGGAAAAAACTGCCTCGCCGAACCAGGTGGAGCCTTCCCGCGACGATACCAGTACACGCCCCGTCTGGTGGCAGTGGCAACCGTTTTCGCTGGCCCTTCGCTTGCCGGTCCGGGTCAACGGTCAACCCACACTCGCTGGTGGCACGGGTAGCGGGGAGGTAGGCATCTGGCTGCCCGATAAGCCAAACGCTACGCCTGCTGGCACAGATTCCCGTCAGGATAACGCCAACCCGGTCGCTGCGGCATTTGCTCCATCTAATTCCCTTGGTCGCTATTATGACGTGGCTTTCAGCTGGTCCGCGCGTCTGGAGGCAAGGGGCGAGGAAGAGTTCGTCGTTCTGGAATTTCCACCAGCGCCGCTGGCAAACTTTCACGTGGAATTGCCCGCCCACATCCGGCCTGTTTTACGCGATAAGGAAACCGCACTATGGAGCGTAACTCCTGTAGCCAATCGTCCCCAATGGCGGCGTTATTCCTGGGCCTTGTCTCCGGGTCAAACGCGACTGGCATTGAATTTTCGTCGCCACGTGAGCAAGCCCGGCGCGGCTCTATTACATGTCCACCAGCAAGTCGAACATTCGCTGACTGCTGACCACTGGCAAGCGCGTTACCAGCTCGCACTGGAAAGCTCTCAAGAACGCCTCGATCGGGTGATGATTCATCTCCCCGCCGGAACCGAGGTGCTAAGCGTGCAGGAGCGATTGCGGGGTTTGTCTGCGGAAAGCTGGAAACAACAAGTTACGCCGCAAGCATGTTTGCTGGAAGTGATTCTCCCCGCACTGGGTGAACGGCGTGTGGAACTGGATATCCTTTGTCGGCCTGTGCCGTTGCGGCCAGGGCAATCGCTAGCGTTTCCGCTGGCGCGGGTCAATGGGTCGGCTTCGATGACCAGCGTCATCAGCATCCGCTGGAGTCCCGAGCTCACGTTGCGAGCCTGGCAATTCGGCGACTTTCAGCCGCAACACCCGCCGCAATTAGTACAGGAAAAAGTCTGGCAACTGACTCTCGAGCAAGCCACTTTGCCCCTGCTGCCGATTGTTTCCCTGCCCCGCGCTCAGGTGGCACGTCATACGGCTGACCTTTCTGTGCAAGCCGAATTTCAGTGCCACCTTGGTGTCACCGAGAGCGAACTTCGGGCCCAGCTGATTTGGTCCGTGCGCTCCGGTTCGGCTTTCAGTTTTCCGGTGCGATTGCCTGAAGGCTGGCAGGTGACCGATGTGCACCTGCTCGCCGACCACGAGAAAGCAAGCCAGGAGGAAGCAAACTGGCTGGTGCGACAGCAAGGTCAGCGGTTGATTGCGGAATTACAAAAAGGTGTGCTGACTGCTCCCGCTACTGTCCGCATGTTACTCCGGATGCGTGCAACCTCTGCCCAACCAGATTTCACTCGACGTCAGGAATGGCCCTTGCCCGAAATTGTGCCGGAACAAGTCGGTTGGGCCCAGGCCAAATGGTACATCTGGCTGGAACGCATCCGCTATGAGACTGAGACCGAAAGACGGAGACTGGCGGGAGTGCTCCTTCCAGGACCGGCCTGGTCCATGCGTCCCGAAGACCCCGGCCCTGGTCAGGGTGGAAAATCACCTCCGGACTACGTTTTTCTGGGCCCATTGCCCAGCGGAAGCAGGATGCGAATCGAGCCGCTGACTGCCGACTATCGCACTTCGGTGGAGACTCATCTCGAAATTGCCAGCGATTTGCGACCGTCGTCGGATGCCAGTTCAAGACCGGCTCAGGATTGGCCGGGGCAGCTCTATGTGCGGTGGTCCGTACTGATCAAACCCGCCTCAGGCTTAGTCCGCTCGGCCCAGGTGCGTTTTCCAGGTGAGGTACCCGATTTGACATGGAAAGTCGTCACCGGAGAGAATCGGGTTCAGAGCACTCAGAAGCGCCTGATCAAGGAAAAATCTTCCCTCTCGGCCGGCTCTGATGAGCTTGCAGACAACCAGACTCAAGAAGCAACCTGGACCATCTACGAATGGACATTTGACCGACCGTCACTCGCACCGATCCGCCTGGAAGCAGACTGGCTCTTTCCCTGTTTGACCGAGGCGGGCACCGTTACCGCAGAATCTTCCCGTCAAGACATGGGACGTCCACCGATCCATCGCCCGCTGTGGCGAATTCCCCTGGTATGCGGCTTGGCGAAACAGTGGTGGGAAGGAATAATTACGGTTGGTGACTCGTTTCCGGCCAACCTGGATTTGATGGTGCTACCCGTGGCTACTGAATCCCAGTTGCCTGCCGGGTTGGTTGATGCAAATAACGAAGGCCTGCAGGAGCGCAGGCTTCATCCGCCCGAAAGGTACTACCAACCCGCCCTCGTAGTCGTCGGAGCCCGACCGCTATCGCCACCCCAACCAGTCATCCAGGGAGCGTTGCTTGGGATTTCCTGGGACGGCAGCCGGGAACTTATCTGCGACTATTACGCCTGGCTCAGGGCGGCTCCCCAGGTTGCACCCGCAGCTGAATTGCAATTGCGCTTACCGACCAATGCAGACCTTCGGTTCGTTCGGATATTCCGTGTCCGCAACGGTCAGGCGATTCCGGCTGAGACGCTCAGCAAAGCTCTTGCCGAAGCACAGACCGGCATGCTTACATTGCCTGTATTATCCGGTGGCACGGTCTTATACCACCTTCGCTACACACTTCCGGCAACTGGTCGGCTAGGTGTCAGGCGATTGTCTTTTGCGGCCCCCGAGTGGCAGACTCCAACGGTTTGTCTGGGAGAACGTATCCTGGTTCGGTTGCCGGCCAGCTGGCATCCGTTGACGCAGGCTGAAAAGTTATGTTACGCTGCCGACCGCCAATCCGCCTTAGTCGCCAGTATCGAAGAGGCCGGTGAAGAGGCTAAGCTCGTCTGGCGACTATGGCTTGGTGAATCCCCCGCGCCAAACGATTCTCTCGTTTCGCACTCGCCCGGTTTCCCTGTGCCCGGCTCGTGGGCCATCTGGGAAATCTTTCCGTCAGCTACTTCGACCAGCTTCTGGGTGGATACCGAGCGTGCCCAGGCGTTATCGGCAGCGATAACGGCTGCCCTGATGGTTCTGGGCACGGTTGCATTACGCTGGATACCGCGAACGACCATTACGGTGTCCATGGCGGTGCTCTTCGTGTGTCTGTTGGCGCTTATCTGGTTACCAGAAGGGTTGACCCCGGTGATTTTGTGGCCTTGCGTGGCATGTGCTTTTGTGGGCGTCCTCTGGCTACGCAGGCAGCACGTGCAGGAAACTGCGACCGCAGAAGCAGCTGGCACCACCGACTGGTTCCAGGGAGTGAGCAGCGCTGTCGTGCTGGGTATGATGATTTCGTGCTGGGCAGGGTTGACGCTGGCCCAGGAAAATGCGGAATCCACCAGCGACATCGCTGCCGCTCCTCCCCCCGAGAACAAGGCCAAGTCGGTGGTGGTTTTACTGCACTACCGTGAAAGCGAGGGAGCAAGTTTGCGAGAATGGGTGCTGGTGCCGGAACCAGTGTGGCAAGGCTGGCAGAAAACGTTGCGAGCATCCACACCGCAACCGGCCTGGTGCATTACTGCCAGTCGCTGGAAGATTCGAATACCGGCTTCTCCTACTGGTCATGCGAACAGCCTTCCGGAGGGAAGCCGTGCTTCTCGGCCAGAGCAGGACAGCGTTGCTCAGGTGGTTTGGGAGCTGGAAGTGCATGTGCTCGACAAGGAGGCCCGACTTAAACTCGCTGTAGCCGGGGTGCGCTGGCAACAGATTGAGGGAATTCACTCGGGCCAGAAGCGAACCGTTGAAGTTACCCCGCTCGATCAGCCAGGTGGCTTGCTGATTCGTTTGCCCGAGCCGGGCGAACATCGTCTCGAACTAACCGGGCAAGTGGAGATTCAGCGCAACGGGCAGGAATCCCGACTTGCCTGGGAAGTACCTCCCATTCCGACGACTCAAGTGTTGGCGGAATTTCCAGCCGGCGTTCTGTATGCCGATTGCCCGACGGCTCGTGGTTGGCGGCGACTCCATTCTGACGCCAAACCAATGCCCCCGGCGAATATCCCCGTATCCCTGCAAGCGGAACTCGGATCGGCCTCGCAGATTCTCCTCAGCTGGCAAATCCCCGACGATAGTAAACGCACCTGGAAGGTGGATGAAGCCCATCTGCTGCGATTCGGAACCAGAGAAATGCGTCTGCAAACGCAGGCCCGTTATGACATTTCCCAGGGTTTGGTCAACGAACTGCGATGGTCGGTGCCGGAGTTTTGCGACGTGCAATCGGTTGAAATGCGGCCGCTTGGGCAGACAACTCCCGTTTCGATTAGCTGGCGAACTGTTTCCAGCCCGACGGGGCGCATCCTGATAGTGCAACCGCAGCGGCCAATTGGTGGCAGCTGGCAGATAACTATTGACACCGCGATCGTCCCAGCCAGTGCTTCGGTGTGGAGGAAATGGCAAACCGCTTTCCTGGCTGGCTACATTGTTACCCCGCAATTCCCTTTACGATTAGCGCTGGCGCAATTGGAAGGTCTGGAAACCTGGACACACCGTCGGCTCGCGCTGGAGCTAAGCCTGCCTCGTGCACTGGCCCCAGGCGCTACTCGTCGGGCATTGCTCGCCTGTCAGGCCGACGATGGTCTGACCGTTGAGGTTACGGCAACCTCTCAGGCAACTCTCACCAACTGGGATACCGCCGTCGCTCAGGGCTGGTCAATTCTTCTGCCCCAGCCAGGGTCGGACAAAGGTGCAAGCACGGATTCTCGCCAGCGGTTGTTTCGGATCACCGGCATCAATCCGCGCTTCTGGATCACTGTCTATCGCAAACCGGCGGAACCTGTGGTAGAGTCCAGCGTGGTCCTGGAACTGGACTGGTTCCAGCCGACGGCAACGTTCCGGCTGAAACTACATAATTCGCATCAGAATTTGCCCGTGTCAGCCGTATGTCAATTACCCAGTGGCCTGCGTATTCAGGAAGTATCCGGAGACCAGCTGAGTGGCTGGCAGCAGGAAGGAAACACGTTGCGGCTGTGGTGGCGGCAGCGTTTGCCTGGCACGTTAGTGCAAATTCGCGGCATCATCCTGCCGTCCGCAGAAGCTGGTCGCCGCTGGTTAGCCTTGCCCAATCTGCAGATGATCGGTTTTCAGCAAACAGTTACCGTCTTTGAGATCAATGCCGCCAGCGGATTGGAGTTCCGGGTCAACAAAGCGCAGGGTTTGAAAGCGCGGACACAGTCACCGTCTTGGGCTGTCTATGAAGCTCAGGGTGCGAAATTCGCTGGCATCGTGGAAATCCTGCCGCTTGCTGGCAGTTTGCAGGTGCAAATGAACGCAACGTTACTGGCGGAGCCGCTCTGGTGGGAAAACCTCGTGGAGTGCCGCACCAGCAGCGGCTCGATGCGGAAAATCGAACTGACTATCGAACCCTGGTCGGGTTCTGCCCCGCTGGTCATCAGCGAGGAGTTACATCGAACCGAAGTCGTCCCGCTACCGGATGGTCGCGGTTATCGTATTCATCTGGAGTTTCCCGATACGGCATCGTTATTCGACAAAACCGTTCGCTTTCTGCTCGCCGGGCGCCCACCGCTCACCAGCGAAGGTGCCGTAATCCTGCCGACAGTGAAAGTGTCCGAAGCGGCGAACGTGCGGCATCTCTTAACGACCTGGCCACGCCATGCCGAGATTGCAGGCGCCACTCCCGAAAAAGACGCCCGGCTTTTACCGATCGAACCGCGAGAAAAACCGCCCACCGTTCGCTTGCGAGCCAGGCGGGCCAAGCATATCGATCTACTGCATCAAGCTGCTGACTGCTGGTATGGCCAGGCTGGCCGAGTTTATATGCGTTACTCCTGCTGGCTGGTACATCCGTCGCGAGCGACGCTGTGCTTTCGGCCCCCGACGACCGTCCAGCTTGTTCAAGTTTATGTCAACGACCTGCCGGTACCGTGGTGGCAACAGCAAGACTGGCTCTGTGTCGCTCTCCATTCTCCTTCCGGGATTTCGCAAGTACAAATGTTCTTCGTCTCGCAGAATGAATCTACCTGGCCGGTGCTGGCAGTGGATAGTTCGTCGGAAAAAGACATCTGGGTGCGGTTAATTCGGCCGGCCTACGCAGATGCGATTGCTGCAGCCAATCCAGCCGGTCCATCGCCAGCACTGATTACCGGTTCGGAGCCGGTGCAGATAAAACTGGCCCAAGTCGAAGACTGTCTCGATTGGCTGAAACGCACGTTGCCAGCAGCAAAGAGCGATTTGCTTCCAACTTTAGCCAGGGTCGTTCAGGTCGCCGGACAATTGCTGACTACCTTGGAACAACAGCCTGTTCCGGAACAGCTATCGCAGAAAGTGAAAACCATGCAGCAAAGGTGGGCAAGTGTCGCCGACCAATTGCTGACTGCCCTGAAACAACAGCCCGCTCCGGAACAGCTATCGCAGGAAGTGAAAGCCATGCTGCAAAGGCGGGTACGTGTGGCGGAATCACCACAATTGGCACCTTCAGGCCTGTCGGAGAGCAGCAGGACGACGTTTCCGCCCCAAGGCAACGCCAGACCATTCGTCGCCGGCGAACCGGTCTGGCAACCCTGGCCGGCTCGCCAGCCTTTGGTAGTGCCCGCTTCTTCATCTGGCACGCTCCCGGTTAACCCTGCTGCCTGGCTGGCCACTGCTATTCTCGCACTGGTCTGGGTGGCGGTGAGTTTGATCGCGCGATCGCACACGCTTTCTCGTTATGCCCGCCGACTGGCTCCAGAGTTGCTGCTGCTGGCAGCGGTTTACTGGTGGGTGTTCCTTAAACCTTCCTGGCCGGCTGCTATCCTGGCCGGCTGTGCGGTCATCTGGCGGTTGCTACGCTGGTTTCGACCTCGCAGCGTGGCTTTAGATGATGCCAGTTTTGTGCTTTCCCGATCCCAACCAGCTCCCTGAGCAGGCACGGAAGCGGTTTGCGCCGTATGATGGAACAGGAAGATCGCAGAGTGATTTCAGGAGAGGTTTCCATGCCACGCACTTTTGAAGGACACGGCATCCGCTTCCAGTACCCCGACGACTGGGAACTGGAAGAAACGGAAATGGAACCGGGCTGGATGGTCTCCGTCCAGAGTCCGAATACAGCGTTTATGCTATTGAGCATGCATCCGCCGGAATTGAGTGTGGATGACGTGCTCGAGGCAACGCTGGCGGCTTTGCGCGACGATTACCGCGACCTCGAATGCGAACCGGTGCGGCAAAAGATTTGTCGTCGCCAGGCCAAGGGCTACGACGTCCAGTTCGTCAGCATGGACTTCACCAACACCTGCTGGATCCGCAGTTTCCGCATTCCTGAGCGCACCGTGCTGATCATGTGCCAGGCGACGGACATGGAAATGGATGAGGCAGAATCCGCACTGCGGGACATTCTCGCTTCGTTGCAATTGACCCATGACGTCGCGCAATCCTGATTGCCTGTCGCACGCCGCTGCCGGCGCGGGAAACATGGCCTCGACCGTTTCCACTCCCGACGCGTCACGACCCAGCGCCACCGTGTCCGAGGAGCTCGGTTACCACCCCAAACCGGCCCGCGAGGTTTTCGGGCAAGCCCTGCCCACGCCGCTGATGCGACACCTGCACCGGGCGCGAATCCTGTTTGAGGCCATCCGCCCTGCTGTTGATCAGGGGCGATATCCTATCAAGCGTGAACTCGGCGAGGTGTTGACGGTCGAAGCGGATGTATTCCGCGAAGGGCACGATGTGCTTTCGGTACGCCTGCTTTACCGCCACGAACATGACCGCGTCTGGCACGAGGTGCCCATGCGCCCTCTGGGTAACGACCGCTGGACAGGCGAATTTCGGCTGGAGAAGCTCGGCGAATACTATTACACCCTGGCTGCCTGGACCGATACCTTTGCATCCTGGCTCGACGGTGTACGGCGAAAAGTCGCTGATGGTCAGGACGTTCGGAGCGACCTGTTAGAAGGAGCGGCGTGGTTACGGCAAACGGCGGCTGTACTGTCGGCGAACCAGTCAACTTCCCCTTCCCATGTCCCCGGCAATATGACACAGGACGGTACCCAGGCAGCACCGTCTGTGCACACGTTTCCCTTGTTTTCCACCGCCCTGGCGAACGAAATCACTACCACTGCACCTGCCGATGCTGCTCGGGAATTGCAGCGAATCGCCGATGAGCTGGAGCGTCTGCCTCAGGAAGAAGCGATGGCGCTGGTGCAACAACCGCAGCTGTTGGACTGGCTACAGCGCTGGCAGCCGCGTTTGCATTACTGCGTGCATGAGCCTGCGTTGCGGGTCATTGTGGATCGTCGGCTGGCGTGTTTTGCTGCCTGGTACGAATTATTTCCTCGCTCCGCCTCGCCAGTACCTGGTCGGCACGGAACGTTCCGGGATGTGCAGGCGTTGCTGCCGGAACTGCATGACCTGGGTTTCGACGTCCTGTATTTTCCGCCCATTCACCCCATTGGTCGGACCCACCGCAAGGGTAAGAATAATAGCCCCGTTGCCGGTCCAGACGATCCCGGTTCACCCTGGGCAATTGGAAACGAGTACGGCGGGCACACGGCTATCGAACCCCAGCTGGGTACGCTGGACGATTTTCGAGAACTAGTTCGTGCAGCCGCCAGTTACGGCATTGAGATCGCCCTGGATTTCGCCATTCAATGTTCTCCCGACCATCCCTACGTTCGCCAGCATCCGGAATGGTTCCGCCACCGTCCGGATGGCACCATCAAATATGCGGAAAACCCGCCCAAGAAATACCAGGACATTTACCCTCTGGATTTCGATAGCCCTGCCTGGGCGGAGTTGTGGTATGAGTGGCGGCGAGTGTTACGGTTCTGGATTATGCAGGGCGTCCGGATTTTCCGCGTGGACAATCCTCACACCAAGCCCATCCGTTTCTGGGAATGGTTGCTGCGCGAGATCAAGCGGGAGTTTCCGGAGGTAATTTTCCTCTCGGAAGCCTTCACTCGACCGAAAATCATGAAGGCCCTGGCGAAAGCAGGGTTTACGCAGTCCTACACCTATTTCGCCTGGCGCAACACTCGCCGCGAGCTGGTCGAGTACCTCACCGAGCTCACGCAGACGGAAATGGCCGAATACTTCCGCCCCTCCTTCTGGCCGAATACCCCGGACATTCTGACGGAGTATTTGCAAACCGGAGGTCGGCCGGCCTTCAAGATTCGGCTGGTGCTGGCGGCTACTCTTTCGCCGCTCTACGGAATCTATAGTGGCTACGAGTTCTGTGAAAACGTTCCGCTTCGCCCGGGCAGTGAGGAATATCTCCACTCCGAAAAATACGAAATCAAACATCGCGATCGCAACGCTCCAGGCAACATCAAGGATTTCATTCGCCGGATCAATCACTTTCGCCGACAACACCCCGCCCTGCAACAGCTACGCAATCTACGTTTCCACGAGACCACCAACGACCAGTTGCTCTGCTACAGCAAGGCAACCGCCGATTTTCGGGATGTGGTGCTGGTGGTCGTCAACCTCGACCCACACCGACCGCAGGAGGGTGTAACGCGATTGCAGTTGGCCGAGCTTGGTTTACCCCACGGCGCGCATTTTCTGGTGGAAGACGCCCTGACAGGTTCCGTCTGGCACTGGCATGGTGCCGAAAATTACGTTCGACTCGACCCGCAGCAGGAACCGGCTCACCTTTTCGTGGTGCGACCTGCCTGAACCGTGAGCGAGCTACCAGGATTCATAATCGGCCAGATCTTTCCTTGGTTTCTTCTGCTGGTCCTCATCCTCCCACCAGGCTTCTTCCTCTTCGGGGGTGCGAGTAAGCCCGGCTCGTTCCAGGAGCGACTGAGAGAAAATCTCCTCTTCCTCGACTTCTTCCATAGCCCGACGCGGACCAACTATCTCGTATTCGATACGGAATTTCCGCTTGGCGATTTCCAGCTCATCCCCGGGTCGGAGGATTTTCTGGCCGATGATCCTGTGGCCGTTGATCTTGGTGCCGTTGGTGCTGTTGAGGTCTTTCACCCACCAGTAACCTTCCTTGTACGTCAACTCGGCGTGCATGGCCGAAACATTGGGAAACTTCAAGCAGATGTCGCACGAATCGCGGCGACCAATGATCATGCGGTCGCGCACCAACGGAATCTCGTCCCCACCGCCCAGCGGTATCAACTTCCCCTTGACATTGGCTGCCATGACCAGGGCCTCCTTCGCTTTGCGGAAAATGAAGTGAAAAGGACTTCCCAATTAATCTAGGTTCCCCGCCACTCGGAAAGCAAGAGGATTGTACAATGCTAATAAAAAGCCGCCAATGGCACCGGCGGGCATGGATGGAACGAGGCAGGTTATGTTCGAAACGATTCAAAAAGCTCTAGGCAATGCTTTGCAGAAGTTAACCACTCGCGGTCGGCTGACAGAAGCCAATATCCGCGAAGGTCTGGAAGAGGTACGCCGTGCGCTTCTGGAGGCCGACGTCAACTACCACGTTGCCCAGGCCTTCATCGAGCGTGTCACCCAGAAGGCCGTCGGTCAGCAGATCATTCGCAGCATCAATCCCAGCCATCAAATCGTCAAGATCGTCTATGACGAGCTGGTGCAGTTGATGGGGCCGGTGGACCACCGTATCCCGTTCGCCAAAGATCGGCCCACGGTGATTATGCTGTGTGGCTTACAGGGAAGCGGAAAGACAACAACGGCTGCGAAACTGGCCCTGATGCTCCGGGAGCAATGGCAGCGCCGTCCCTTACTGGTAGCTGCGGACCTGCAACGACCGGCAGCCGTGGAACAACTGGTGCAGCTGGGCCAGCAGATCGGCGTGCCTGTTTACCATGAGCAGAACGGCCAGCCTCTGAAAGTTTGCCAGCACGCGGTAGATTACG
Organism: Gemmatales bacterium; assembly: GCA_041640595.1. Classification (GTDB taxonomy): domain Bacteria; phylum Planctomycetota; class Planctomycetia; order Gemmatales; family HRBIN36; genus HRBIN36. The sequence continues at coordinate 113,414 of JBEPZY010000006.1, forward strand.
CACGTAAGAATGGCCTGGACACTGTGATCCTGGACACGGCAGGTCGGTTGCACATCGCCGAAATGCCTATGGAAGAGTTGCGGCAAATCGATCGCGCCGTCAAACCAGACCAGATTTACCTGGTTTGCGACGCCCTGACCGGCCAGGATGCCGTCAACAGCGCTAAAGCGTTCCACGAGGCTCTGGAACTGAACGGCGTGATTCTGACCAAGCTGGACGGAGACGCCCGAGGCGGAGCCGCCCTCTCCATCAAAGAAGTAACCCAGGTGCCGATCAAATGGGTCGGCATGGGCGAAAAAATCGAGCCACTCGAACCCTTTTATCCTGACCGCATGGCTCAGCGAATTCTTGGTCAGGGCGACCTGATGTCGCTGGTGGAGATGGTGGCCCGGGCCCAGCAACAGCTCGACCAGGAAGAGATACGCAAGCAGCAGGAAAAACTGGCGCAGGGCGACTTCACCCTCGACGATTTCCGCAAGCAAATGGTGCAACTGGAACGCCTCGGTATTCGCAAGATGGTCAGCATGTTGCCAGGCATGGAAGAGTTGTTGCACGAGGTGGGAGAAGACCCGGAACAAGCGCTGCGGCGAGTGCGCGGCATGATTGACTCCATGACCCCCGAGGAACGCCGCAAACCGGAAATCATCGATCTCAGCCGCCGGCGCCGTATCGCACTCGGTTCCGGCACCGAACCGCATGAGGTGAAAAAGTTCCTCGAACAGTTCGACTTCATGCGGCAGATGATGCGGCAACTGAGCAAGATGAGTCTGTGGGATCGCCTCAAAGCCCTGATGGGACTGACCAACGTGGCTGCCTTGAATCCGGCGGCGTTGCAAAAACCGAAAATCGGCACAGGACACCGCAAGACTGCCAAAGAGCGTGCCAAAGAACGCAAGAAAAAACGCCGCCGACGGGGCTAATCCATGGCCAGACCGTAACCACGCTGCACTGGCTACCGACTGACCAGCAAAACTCTCCGCACATGGGTCCGACGCGCGCCATTTCCTCCCCCGCTCGGCAACACCAGGTTGTTTCCCTATACTGAGGAAGCGCCGCTCAAGGCGAGGATGTATGGTTTGCGAAAACGTAGCGATCATTGGCGTGGGACTGATAGGCGGCTCGATCGCTCTGGCTCTGCGCCAGCGCGGTCTGGCACGGCGCATTGTGGGTATAGTTCGCCGACGGGAATCCGTGGATGACCTCCTGCAACGAGGCGTGGTAACCGACGCCACGACTGATCTGTCGTCGGGAGTCTCTGCCGCCGAGTTTATCGTTGTCTGCACGCCAGTGGACAGCATTTCCCGATACGTGCTGGAAGCGGCTCGATGGTGTCCAGAGCACGCAGTGATCACGGACGCCGGGAGCACCAAAGGACGCATTGTAGCGGAAGTCGAGTCGGGCTGGGTCGAATTGCACAGCCGGACGCAGGCAGCCGCAGCGTCGGACAGTCCACCTTGCCGGTTCGTGGGAAGTCATCCCCTGGCTGGATCGGAAAAAAGCGGCTACCAATATGCCGATCCGCAATTGCTGGCCGGACGCTGGGTAGTGGTAACGCCTACGGCTCGGAGTGATGCCCAGGCCACGGAACGTACCGTCGCTTTCTGGCAAGCACTGGGCGCCCGCGTATGCCTCATGGCTCCCGAAGATCACGACCGGGCCCTGGCTTTGACGAGCCATTTGCCGCACCTGGTGGCTTCGGCGTTAGCGGGAATCCTCCCGCCCAAATGGGCTGACCTCGCCGCCTCGGGATTCCGTGACACTACACGCATCGCCGCCGGTCCCTCCGAAATCTGGACGCCTATCTTCCTTCACAACCGTTCCGCTCTCCTCGAAGCGCTGGGACAGTTTGAGCAACAACTGCACCGATTCCGTCAGGCGTTGGAAACCGAAAATGCCGAAATGCTCTCTGCACTGCTCACCCAGGGCAAATCCCGCCGCGATTCCTTAGCCTGAAGCTCAGCACCGATTCGGTCTTATTGTGAATAGCAGCCAGGAATTGCAAATAGCAGGAGCGACAGGAATCACTGTCCGCCTGGCAAAAGTATCCTCGGGAATGCAGCGTCTGTGCTGGCGATCCCGGTCAACGCACGCACTAAGGGGGAGTGCGGTCGCAACTTCAGCCTCCGGCACTAAACCGGGCAGCAAAAGGAGTCGCACGTATGACGATCCCGGCGAAGGCATCCGAATGGAGCAAGGTGGGTGTGATTTGCGTGGCCAGCGTGCTGGTTCTGGCTATGGCAGTCCTATCGCAGAGCATATTTTCGGGAGTTTCCGGTCCGATTCTGGCGCAGAGCCAGGATACTGAAGGCGAAAAAGAGGATCCTCTGGGTCCGCCACCGGCAAAGCTGGCTCAGTTTTTCCGTCCCCCACCGGATGTTTCACTCACACCCCAGAAGTATCGCTCGCCATTGTTATTTGACGACGGCACGCCTGTACGAAATGCCATGGATTGGGCCAGACGCCGTGAGGAAATTCTTCGCTATTGGTGGAAGCTGCTCGGCGAAACTCCGCCGCTGCTGGATCGGCCCGAAGTCGAGTACCTTCGACACGACAAGAAGCAAGGTTATGTGCAATACCAGCTGCGTTTGCAGACGGCACCTGATCGGCGAACAGAGGACGCCTACCTGCTGGTGCCGGATGGTAACGGGCCATTTCCAGCGGTGCTCGTTGTCTTCTACGATGGCAAAACGGGTATCGGCGAAGGCAAGGGGCCGCATCTGGATTTCGCCCGGCTCCTGGTGCAACGGGGATTTGTTACCCTTTCGCTGGGTAGCAGTCCGTACACGTACTATCCGAATCCAGAGCAATGCCGATTGCAGCCTTTAGCGTTCCACGCCTACGAAGCAGCCAATGCCCATCGCGCCCTGAGTCGGCTGGAAAAGGTGGACGGGAAACGAATCGGGATTGTCGGCCATTCTTACGGAGGCAAGTGGGCGATGTTCGCGTCGTGCCTGTACGATTGCTTCGCCGCCGCGGTCTGGTCGGATCCCGGAATCGTTTTCGACGAGAGCCGGCCCAACGTCAATTACTGGGAGCCCTGGTATCTCGGCTTCGAGCCGGGTCGGAAGGAGCAACGTCCTCGTGGTGTGCCGAATGCAAAAAATCCCCGCACCGGGCCTTACAAGCTCCTCATCGAACAACAACGCGACCTGCACGAACTGCACGCCTTGATGGCGCCACGACCATTTCTGGTCTCCGGCGGTTCGGAAGATCCACCGCAACGCTGGTCGGCGCTGCACCATACCGTGGCTGTCAATCGCCTCCTGGGATACAGGAACCGCGTGGCCATGACCAATCGCCCGACCCACCAGCCGACGGCCGAGTCAAACGAGCAGTTGGCGATGTTCCTGGAGTGGGCCTTGCAAGTTCCCAAGTCGTCGCGCTAGCCAGAGCCGCCGTGCATGTTTCGGGATTCTCTGGCTCCTTGGCGGCGTTGCCAGGCCGTGCTACAAAATGGAGTGGTTTCTGGTTAGTGGCCAGCGCTGGCCCCATGTACTACCAGCTTTGCACCTTGCGGATAACTATCCGACGACAGGCTCCCGCAATCTACATCAGCTCATGCTCTGGGAAATTGATATTTTTCCGGTCGCCGAAGACGCTGAACATCGCCGCATTGTCCAGGAATTGCGTGAACGCAAACTGAATGCGACGCTGTTACGGACGGCACGAGTGTATCTGGTGGCCGGCAACGTATCCGCGGCCGACATGGAACGATTGGCACTGGCCCTGCTGACGGATGCGGTGTGTGAACGCTATGCTGTGTTTGCCGCCGGGCGTATGCCGCCGATGTCGGAACTGGTGGCCCGGTTGAATCTCCACACGAATCAATCAGCAGGCACTATCGTAACGGTGCTGCCTCGACCCGAGGTAATGGACCCGGTAATCGAGAGCGTAACGCTGGCTGCCCGCGACCTCGGTTTGCATAACCTGGAGGTGCTTCGAACAGGTCGCCGATATTTGTTCGCGGAGGAAATGTCGCCCGGCTTCTTGCAGCAACTCGCCCGGAAGGCTCTCGCCAATGAGGTGATAGAAGAAGTCCACATCGGGACGTTGCCGGTTTCCTGCTGGCGTGCCCTGGGTCGAACGTATCAGTTCCGCCGGATTGAGATCCCTCTCCGGAATGCCAGCCCTGATGAGCTGGTGCGACTCAGTCAAGAGCGGCAACTGGCCCTGTCGCTGGAAGAAATGCTGGCGATTCAGAAGCATTACCGCGACCTGGGCCGCGAACCCACAGACATCGAACTGGAAACCATCGCCCAGACCTGGTCGGAACACTGCTCGCACAAAACTTTCAAAAGCCCGGTCGTTTACCGTGGGCCGGACGGTGAACGTCGTTACGACAATCTGCTGCGAGAAACGATTTTTGCAGCTACCGAGACGGTTCGGCAACGACTCGGCAATGAGGATTGGTGCGTGAGTGTCTTCCGCGACAACGCCGGCATTGTCCGTTTCGATGACCGCTACCATGTTTGCTTCAAGGTTGAAACGCATAACCATCCCTCAGCGATTGAACCGTATGGCGGAGCGAACACGGGCCTGGGTGGAGTGATTCGCGATGTGCTCGGCACAGGGCTGGGCGGCAAGCCTATCTGTAATACCGACGTTTTCTGTTTCGCTCCCCCTGACTGGCCGGAGGAAGATTTACCCCCGGGGGTTTTTCATCCGCGGCGGGTGATGCGCGGAGTGGTAGCCGGTGTGCGCGACTACGGAAACCGCATGGGCATTCCCACTGTGGCCGGTGCTGTGTGTTTCGACCCCCGTTACCTGGCTAATCCGCTGGTGTTTTGCGGTACGGTTGGATTGATCCCGGTCGGCAAGGAACATAAGCAGCCTCAAGCCGGCGATTACATCGTGGTCGTGGGCGGCCGGACCGGTCGCGATGGCATCCACGGAGCCACCTTTTCCTCTTTGCATCTGACGGAAGAATCGGAAACGGTCTCGGCCAGCGCCGTGCAGATCGGCAACGCCATCACCCAGAAGAAAATGCTGGACGTGTTGCTGGCCGCGCGAGACCGCGGACTTTACCACGCTATCACGGATTGCGGGGCGGGCGGGTTCTCCAGCGCGATCGGGGAAATGGCTGCCGGGCTCGGAGCCATCGTTTATCTCGACCAGGCGCCGCTCAAATACCAGGGACTGAGTTACACGGAAATCTGGATCAGCGAGTCCCAGGAACGGATGATCCTGGCCGTACCGCCTCAGTCCTGGCCGGACCTGGAGCAACTGTGTGCATCGGAAGGCGTGGAAGCGGCAGTGCTGGGCCAGTTTGAACGAACGGGTCGGCTCCGACTTTATTATCAAGGCCAGCCGGTCGGCGACCTCGATCTCCATTTTCTCCACGAAGGCAGACCGCGTTTCGTGCGGGAAGCGGTCTGGCAAGACCCGGCAAAGAAATCTCCGTTTCTCGGACCGCGGCCCGGCCAGCGCTCAACGTCCACCCGCGTTTCGTCAGCCGGACCTGATTACACGCCTGTTCTCCTGGCCATCCTCAGTAACTACAACGTTGCCAGCAAGGAATGGATCATCCGCCAGTATGACCACGAAGTGCAGGGAACCAGTGTGCTCAAACCCCTGGTCGGCGTGGCCAATGATGGGCCGGGCGATGCAGCGGTAATTGCGCCGGTGCCGGGTTCGTATCACGGCCTGGCTGTCGCATGCGGGATCAACCCGCGGTACAGTGATTACGACACCTACTGGATGGCCGCCAGCGCAGTGGACGAAGCGTTGCGCAACGTCGTAGCTGTCGGGGCCGATCCGAGTCGTGTGGCTTTGCTCGACAATTTTTGCTGGGGCAACACTAATCGTCCGGAAGTGCTTGGTGCCCTGGTGCGTGCTGCGGAAGGATGTCGGGATGCTGCCGTCGCTTTTACCGTGCCGTTCATCAGCGGCAAAGACAGTCTGCACAATGAATTCCATTCCGGAAACACGCACCTGGTCATTCCTGGTACGCTGCTGGTCAGTGCGCTTGGACGGGTGCCTGATGTGCGGCAATGCGTGAGCATGGATTTCAAGCGACCGTGGAATCTGATTGTGCTGGTGGGCACCACACGGCCGGAACTGGCTGGCTCCCATCTGCAATGGGCCCTGTACGAAAGCAATGTACTCGATGACACGGTAAGGCAAATGGTTCTGGACTCGGCTACGGTCGGTTTGTCCGAATCTGCCTGGGAACAAGTGCCGCGGGTTGATTTTGCCCGCGCTCCTCAATTATTGCGTGCCGTGCATGCATCCATCCGGCGAGGTTTAGTGCGGGCGTGTCATGACTTGAGTGAGGGTGGCCTGGCAGTAGCTCTGGCGGAAATGGCTTTTGCGGGTGGTTATGGTGCGGAAATCGCTTTACCGGAAGACTTGCCTCCCCTGGTGGCCTTATTTTCCGAAAGTAACACTCGTTTTCTCCTGGAAGTGCCACCGGAGGCCGAGCCGGAACTGCGTGAGGTATTCGCAGGGTTACCCTGGCAAATCTTGGGCACGGTCTGCGACGCCCCGCGCCTGACCATCTTCGACAGCCAACGCCGTTATCGCCTGGTGGACGCTTCCCTGGACGAACTCAAAACTGCTTGGAAAAACGCATTCGCGGAGAAATTGCCATGAACCTGGTGAATCGGCTTTTCGATTTGCGTGGCAAGGTGGCACTGGTAACCGGTGGCAGCAAGGGCCTGGGTAAAGCGATGGCCAAGGGCCTCGCCGATGCCGGCGCCGATATCATCATCAGCAGTCGGCACGAAGACGAATTGCGTCGTGCCCTGGACGAAATCCTGGCTGGGAAAGGTAATCGCGGACTGGCCGTGGTCGCGGACATGACTCGCCGCGAAGATGTGGACCGGCTGGCAGCGCGCGCCCTTCAGGAAATGGGGCATGTGGATATCCTCATCAACAATGCCGGTTCCAACATTCCCCAGCCGGTGGAAGAAATCCGCGATGCTGACTGGGATTATCTGCTGGAACTCAACCTCACCTCGATCATGCGTTTGACACGGGCTCTGGTGCCGCAAATGAAACAGCGCCGCTGGGGACGCATCATTCATATCTCGAGCATTCTCGGTCTGATCTCGCTGCCTGGACGAAGCGCTTACTCTTCGACGAAGTTTGCACTACATGGTTTGTGCCGGGCTCAGGCGGCTGAACTCGGAACATTCGGGATTACCGTCAATTGCATCGCTCCGGGACCGTTTCTGACAGAACTGCCAGCCCGGTTGTTGACGGAAGAACAAAAACGCAAGTTTACTGAGCGAACCAGTCTGGGACGCTGGGGCGATCCCGACGAGTTGATTGGACCGGTATTGCTGCTGGCAAGCGATGCCGGCAGTTATATCACGGGCCACATCCTCGTCGTGGACGGCGGCTTCACTGCACGATGATTGCCGCGAGTGCGTCCTGAACCTTCCCAACCGGGCCAACAGAAACTTGCCCTTTTGCCGCGGGTGAGACCGTCTATAGACAGGCAATAGCTGCCAGGGACGTCACCCATTTCCTCGCTCAGCCAGCGAGTCGGATCGCCGCATTTGCTTCGCTGCCAGAAGGCTTTGATGGCCTCGAATCGGCTTCTGCTCATGGCCAGCAAAATCCTGGTGGGAACCTGTGGATTTTGTTGCAGTCAGAAACGATATTTTGAGACGTTTCCGGTGATCGAAATCCAGCAGATTTTTTATCAGCCACCGGAAGAGCGCATTGTTGCGCGGTGGCGGGAACTGGCACCGGCTGGGTTTGAATTTACCCTGAAGGCCTTTCAAGCGATCACCCACCCGGCCAGCAGTCCGACCTGGCGGCGGAGTCGCTTCCCCGCTGACCAGCGAGCCGAGGCGGGATTTTTCCGCGACACGCCTGTGGTACGTCAGGCGTGGGAAACGACGCGCCGACTGGCAGCCATCTTGCGGGCCAGCATTGTCGTCTTTCAGTGCCCGCCCAGGTTCGATCCACGTCCGGAACATCTGGCCAACCTCCGCTGGTTTTTCCGCTGGGCCGAACGAGACCATCTGCGTTTCGGCCTGGAAGTTCGTCATGCCGACTGGAACGACGATCTGCTTCGCCTTCTGTGCCGGGAACTCGATCTACTGCATGTCGTTGACCCGTTTGTTCGCCCAACGGTAACCAGAACACTTCGATACTTTCGCCTGCACGGGATTGGCGGATATGATTATGCATACCGCGACACTGACCTGCAGCAGCTACTCAGCTGGTGCGGGGGTCGCCGGACCTATTGCATGTTCAACAATACGCACATGCTCGAAGATGCGATGCGTTTTCAGAGCTTGCTGTCGGAATCCGCACCATGACGCGCTGGCGATGGCTGGTATTGGCACTCTGCTTTGCCGGGCCGGTTCTGGTGCTGGCTGTGCTTGGGGCAATCTGGCTATGGCAGCAACCCTGGGGTAGTTACCTGACCTGGGGACTCTTTGCCTTGTTGGCTCTGGGTTATGTGCTGGCGTGGCACTGGCAACGACGAAAGTTGCTGCTCGGTTCTCCGCAGCCGCAAACGCTTCCCACCTACTGGCAGAAAGTGGATCACCAGGCCTGGGAAGTGGTGCGTCGCTATGCCGAAGCAGTGGAGCGAACCTCGCCGCAGGAACTCAAGTCGCTTCAGTGGTATTACGAAACCGGCCGGCAACTTGCTCAGGAGGTGGCTCGCGTTTACCATCCGGAAACCGATGACCCTATAGCGGCACTGCGTGTACCCGAAATTTTGACGGCTATTGAGCTGGCCGCTCACGACCTGTACCACCTGGTCATCAACTATGTACCGGGAAGCCACCTGTTGACCATACAGCACTGGCGACGGGCAGCGGAAGCGGTGCAATGGTACGGACGGCTGTCCAGGGTCTATTGGGGAGTGTCCGCATTGTTTTCGCCCGTGCAAACCGCGGCCCGGTATCTGGCCAGCCGATTCGGTCTGGCACCGATACAGGAGCAGTTACTGCAACAATTGCTGGGATGGTTTGCCCAGGCTTACGTTTATCGTTTGGGCTGGTATCTCATCGAATTGAACAGCGGCCGGCTTCAGTTAGGTGCGGATCGCTATCGGCAGGCACTGGCTCAGGGCCGCATCCCCACTCCGTGGTCCTGGGAACCTGCCGTCCCGACCGCCGACGCCATCTCTGTATCCCGTACCGAGCCAATTCCGCCGCTTCAGGTGCGAATCCTGGTCGTGGGCCAGACGAAAGCAGGCAAATCCAGCCTGATTAACGCCCTGCTCGGTGAACGTCTGGCCGAGACCGATGTCGTGCCGACCACTCAAGGCTTCGCGGAGTATCGGCTAAGACTGCCGCAATCCGTGCCGACAGATGCCGGAGCTTCGGCGGAATCATCTCCGTCCACCAGCAGCGCTGCGACGGAGCAAGCGGCTCAACTCGTGCTGGTGGATACGCCAGGTTATGCTCAGCCGGACAAGCATGAGGCGATTCTGGAAGCCACTTTACAGGAAGCAGAGCGTGCCCAGGTGATTTTGCTAGTCGTCCATGCCCGGGAAGCTGGCAGGCGCCCGGATCGCGAATGGCTGGAAGCTTGTCAGCAACGCCTGCAAAAGCGGAACGCGACGCAGGGTTTGCCCTTGATCCTGGGCGTGGTTACCCATGTGGACCTGCTGCCGCCTGTGCAGGAATGGCAACCGCCGTATCAATGGCGGCAGCCGACACGTCGAAAAGAACAAACAATCGCCGAGCTGGTGCAAGCAATACGCGAGCAATTGGGACTGGAGACCGTCCTGCCGGTTTGCACAGCCAGCGAACGGTTGTGGGGAATTGACGAACTGGTAGCGGAACTGGCAGCTCGACTGCCACAGGCTCAGGGCTTGGCCGTGCTGGCAGCGTTAACCCAGGAAGCGCAGCAGCAAAAATGGCGACACTTATGGCGGCAAACGGGTTCCCTCCTACGGCAAGCCTGGAAAGTGCTGCGCAGCCGACTGTAGTTTCCAGAGCGCCAGGTTAATTTTCCCGATCACCTCGGCGGACAACGATTGCCGTCCTGTATATGCTAAAAGCAAGGAGGGTTATTCGGGAGAGAAAAACTGGCCGGACGTACCGTATTCCCGTAGGTCGGGGACACCCCCTCACAATGGCGGACCTGATAGTGAGCTGACCGGCTGAAACCATCAATGGGTATCTATGAGATCACGTCCGCTTTCGTGACTAACTACCACGGGCGCACATCGGTCGGCTCATTTATGACGCAATCGTTTAGCGGCAAGCGCTAATGTGCTCTTGGAACTCACCCTTAGCCCGAGGCAAGGAATTAGCGACTCTATTTGCTATAATTAAGGTCTCCGACTAGCTGCAACTGTTTGGTAGAAAATACGCAGCCTCATACGGAAAACACCTTACTGCCCCGCGTATATGCCCCGACTGACCAAAGCTCAATTGCAGGCTGAGTTACAAACGCTTCATAACCGCGTACAGGAGCTCGAGCAGACTCTGGAGCGATCGCGCAAGCTCCACGAGATAATGTTAGAGGCGTTCTCCGGGGCATTGCTGATACTTGGCGAAAATGATGTAATCGTAGAGGCCGAGTTGGCGGGCGAATGGCAACAACGCTGGCAACCTGCTCAACTTGTGGGGCGGCCGATTTCTGCCTTGCTTCCGCCAACTGCTTACGAATCGCTCCGCCCGATACTGGAGCGTGTACGCACGGAAAAACGGTCGCTGGTCTTCAATCATAAGGGGCTCGGCGATGATGTTCGCGGAACTTACGAATGGCGGCTAGCTTACGATCCGGGCAGGGGCACTCTGGCTTTGATTCGCCGCATCGAGTCCCCTGTCCGGTCTGGTTCGGGACATCGTTCGCCGGAGGCTTTGCAACAACTTCAGCGCTCGAATCGCCTGATGCGGCTGGGCGAATCAATCGCGGGATTGGCCCACGAGCTCAACCAGCCCATGACGGCCATTCGCCATTATGGTCAGGGTTGTTTGCGGCGACTGGAATCTGGCACTTTTGATGCCGGTGAGTTCCGACATGCTATTCAGCAGATCGTTCAGCAGGCAGAACGTGCTTTGCAGATATTAGAACGTGTCCGGCGTTTTCTGCGAGGCCAGGATGTGCCTTTCGCACCAGTAAACCTCAATACTGTCGTTCACGAAACCCTGTCGCTTATGGCACCAGAAATTGAAGAACTGGGCGTTGAGCTGCGGTTGCACCTTGAGCCCGGTTTGCCTGATATTCCTGGCGATGCAGTGCAATTGAGCCAGGTGCTGGCGAACTTGCTGCGCAATGCGCTGGAAGCGTTGGCTGACCAGCCCCGCAAGCAAATAACTATTGCCACGCGAAGACTGACTAAGGCAGTGGAATTGTGCGTGAGCGACAACGGCCCCGGATTGCCCGCCGAGGTGCAATCCCACCTGTTCGAACCGTTCTTCACAACCAAGCCAGAGGGGCTTGGCCTGGGACTAGCTATTTCGCGTTCGCTGGTAGAGGCGCATGGCGGACAGTTGCTGGCAGAAAACGCTCCTGAAGGCACCTGCTTTCGTGTGCGCTTGCCTGTGCCGACCAGTCAGGCTCCAGGTGCGTAGCTCTCCAGCCGGCAAGCAATCCTGTATCTGGGTCAGACGGCGTCTGCCTTACGCTGACAGGGATTTGGCAACGCGAGCATGAGCAAGAATCGGCCAGCAGGGCTTGCCAGGTGAGCAAGCAATTCAGATAATTTCTCTCTGAAATTGTGTACCGTTCGCCGGTACGGAATTGCCGACGCGGGAGTAAACGGGAGGTTTTTCGCCATGGCACCAACTGCTAAGGTCTATGTTGTGGACGACGATCCGGCAGTCGGAGACTCTTTGCGATTTTTGCTCAAATCTGTGGGACTCGAGGCAGATGTATTTGCCAGTGCTGAGCAGTTCCTCGCTCATTACGATCCGGAGCGGAGCGGATGCCTGGTTCTGGACGTTCGTATGCCAGGAATGAGTGGGCTGGAGTTGCAGGAAGAATTGCAGCGTCGCGGCTGGATTTTGCCTATCGTGATCCTGACCGCTCATGGGGACGTGCCAGCAGTCGCACGCGCTTTCAAAAACGGGGCCTCCGAAGTCCTGCAAAAACCCTGCAGCGACCAGCAACTGCTCGATGCCGTCAACAAAGCCCTCCGCTACGATCTGAAGTCTCGGCAAGAGCGAACCCGGCTACAGGCCATCGCCAGTCGGCTTGAAACCCTCAGTCGGCGGGAACTGGAGGTGCTTCGACTGATCGTCGCCGGATTATCCAGCCGGGAAATCGCCCAGCGGTTGCGTATCCAGAGTAAAACCGTGGAGTCGCACCGAATGAAAATTATGCATAAGCTCCAGGCCAAAAACGTTGCCGATCTGGTTCGGCAAGTCACCGAACTGGCTCACAGTCCGTGGTTCGCACAGTGGCGGTCCCTGCTTACGGAATAAGCAGCCGTTTACTTGCAGACACCCTGATCGGAACGCCCGGTTCATGGATTCGCAGCCCCACCTAGCTCCCGGCGGAGTTGAGTCTCCAGGTCGCGCAATCGTACCAGTTGAACATCACGAACGTTAGGTTCAAACCGATAAACCGCCGGCTCGCCGAGGTATTCCCCAGGAGCGAGGCGGCATCGCTTCTGGCTCTGCAATGCCCGCTGGTACCAGACACGCAAGTGCTCTGCGCAGGTCAGTCCGTAGGTTTTGAGTTCGTGGGTTATTCCATCGCTCCACTCGGCGGCGATCTTATACACCGCCGGTTGACCGCAACCGGGTTGGTAGCAAAGCACCGGATACCGCATCGGGTGGGTAGTGACCAGCGACCAGTGGTCAGTCATCGCGATATTCCCCGCCTGCTATTTATGCAATGGAATCGCCATTCCGGCGACAAGATGCCTTATCAGGTGGCCGGTCGTCAGGGGTCAGTGATCAGTGGCCAGTGGTCAGGTATGGGGACGGGTTCAAGACGAAGTTGGCACTGGTCGCGTTTCACCGGGCCGATGCCCGTGCGATTACTCGCAGAGTGGGAGACTAAGCACGATTTGCGTGCGCCCTGATCGGTAAAAAGTTGCCAGGTTGGTTGCCGATGCTATCCCTGCCCTACCCATTCAGGGCTTTTCAGGCGGACATCCACCAGAACCCTGGTCAGGATAGGGTAACGGTTCTTTGCGTAATTGGGCGAGTGCATTAGCGGCGGCTTTCTGTTCCGCATCTTTCTTGCTGCGCCCCCAGGCAGGAGCGAAACGCTCCTTCCCCACCACAGCCACTACCTGGAAACATTTGCAATGGTCCGGGCCTTTTTCGTCCAGGACCTGGTACACGGGCGTCACGCCAAATTGTTTTTGTGCTAATTGCTGCAAGAGCGATTTGGCATTCTCATACTGTGCAGTGCTGGCCAGGCGTTCCAGGAATGGCCCGACATGTTGCAGCACCCACGAACGTGCTACCTCCAGCCCACCGTCCAGGTAAATTGCTCCGATCAGCGACTCGAAAACATCGCCCAGCAGATTCCTGGGTAACGGACCAGCCCGACCAATACCGGGCCCAACACGCAAAAACCGATCCAGACCGAGTTGCTGTGCCAGCTGAGCACACGTTTGCCGACTTACCACAACCGATTTCAGCTTGGTCAGTTCCCCCACCATGTACTGCGGGTATCTGTGAAACAATTGTTCACAAACCACCAAGCCGAGTACCGCGTCGCCAAGGAATTCCAGCCGTTCGTTCGAGGCGAGCCGGTCGGTTGCGCCTGACGCATGGGTCAAGGCTGCCTGCAACAACTCCGGCTGGCGGAAACGGTAACCGATCACCTCCTGGCACTGCTCTAAAAACTCGCTCTGGACGCCCGTCGCATCAGCCAGCGGTGTTTCGTCTGCCATGGCAAATTAGTGTTATGGTAGCGCTCCCGGCAAGCCTACCGGCAGGGCTAAGCGCTATCGCTGCGTGCCTGGACAATACTTTCCCGTGGCTGCAAACGAGGTGCCTTCTCCTAGCCGCTAACAGGCTCCATGCCCTTGAGGCTGGTTCACCGTAGCAGCTATTTCAACACCGAAGCCATCATCCGCCGCACTCCGTTCTCAGGGCGCGGTTGACGGCTGCAGGAGCAATGAGCGGGAGAAAACACCTCACCTTGCAGAGGGTCCCCGCAGCCGTCAGGCAGACGGTTTGCCCTGCATTCACCGGCTGCCTGACCACTGCACTCAAAGGCATTATTGTCGCCCCTACCTCCCCGGTCAACCCTGTCCGTAATACGGATGCAGGCCCGGTTCAGGAATGTGGCAAGGTGTGCACCACGAAATGCCACCGCTGGCAGCGGTCACCAATTCGTCCAGATGAGCTGTCCCAGAGGCTAACAAGCTCTTTGCGGCATTCGCCTTTACTCTCGTTTACGCACGAACAGGTAATACAGAGCAGCAATGGCAAGAATAGCAGCAATGGCGACAAGGATTTCCGTGCTCACAGGTCCCCTCAAGGCTAAAAGGGAATTTTCATCAGCGGTACCGGTTTCCTTTTTCACGCAGCACGCCGAAACAGAGCGTGCAACATCCGTCGCTGAATTCATGACAATTTCGGGTGGCGTCAGGGATTTATCGCAGACGTTATATTGGATTTCCTGGCACCGGCCAGCATACGTGCTTGCCGAAAGGCAAACAACGATCCTTAGCCCTTCTCCGGCAATGACTTACAACAACAATCCTTTCCGCTCAATCAGATCGTTGCAAAAGCCCCCATTTTGACCGGAACGGGGCCGCTTAGCAGTTTAGCACCCCGGTCATCTGGGCGAACACAGGTGAGCAACCCGGAAGAATTCGGCACCGGTTTGCTTTACCCGTTTAGAACCGCCGATTCCACTGGGAACCCGGATTTGCTTGGTGTGCAGGGGGATGCCGTTCGGACTCCTCAAGCAAAAGGCGTTCCCGTTCCGCACGAGTAGCCTGTTCCATGGCCCGGCCCCAGAGGAAGTAGTGGAGCACGCCGAGTAACGCTAAACCGCCCACCACGGCGAAAAACCAAAGCGCCCAGCCCTGAGTGCTGACGATGAGGAAAACCACCAGCCCCAGCGCCAGCGAAGCATTCAGCATGACTAACAACCAGCGATCACGACCGTCAAATGGTGGCGGTGGTACATAAAAGCCGTTACCCTTCATAACATTGCTCCCGCTACAGTTCAGGGCGGTGCAAGCTGGGCGAAGTATTTTTTCCAGGCCGACGCAGATCGGCCAAAGTCTTTCCCCGTCAACGTCCTAAGTGCCAGGTAGGCGGTGGCAGCTACTTCGGCATCTTTGTCCTCAAGCAAACGCACCAGATCCGGTCCCAGACTTTGTTCGTCCCGCAACGCCACTGCCCAGGCAGCAGCGCGACGCAGTTCTGGATTGGCATGTTGCAAATAGGTCCTCAGGCTTTCCACGCTCAGCCGTGTCATTCGCTGAACCAGCGCCCGGCGGAACTCGAGTTGCTTAGTCGGTTGATTTGTCCGCGAAATAGCCTCAGCTAGTGCCAGGGTGTACATGCCACCCGCACTGCGCGTTACCTCTTCCAGTGCAGCGCGCTTCTCCGCGTCAGAGCCGGTAATGAGGCTTTCCGTCCACTCAGCCACGGTTACCGGTCGGCGAGGTTTTGCGGGGCTATCTGTAGCGGAACCATCATCCCCGCCCTGACCAGGTTTACTTGGTTTGGTCAGTGCCTTGTCGTCTCCAACACGCAGCACCGCTTCACCACGGAAATGCGCCGTCAAGTCCGTGGCCAGGTTGCTTCGCTTCAAAAACAGTATTCCAAAAGCCGTGCAGGGAATCGGCCCACATAGGTCTTTGTCATCCCAGGAGCCATTCGCAGCCTGAGTGCGCAGAAAATAACCGGCGCCCCACGCATGCCAGTCCCGACCGCTCAGGCTTTGCCAGTCGTAAACCATAGCAACCCGCTCGATACTCCAGAGCGTGTAAGGAATCGAACCGGCCCCGGGTCGAATCAGGGATTCAAACGGGGTTCCCAGCGCTCTGGCCAGATAAAAATTTCCACGGATAATCGCTGGGTCCTTGGTCGGGTCGGGAGGATCTCGCAGTTTTACCGAAGTGCCCGTTCCTTTGCCAGTGGTGGATAAAAGCGTCTCGCGCAATGCACCGTATCCGGTGGAAAGCCCCATCAGACCCGCAGCAGTCATGGAATACCTGGAAGCGTCGTTGGCCACATACATGTAGGGCCAGCCTCCATCCGGGTTCTGCATCCGACGCATGGTCTCCGCCGTTTTCCACAAAGCAGGGTCGGTAGGGACGCCGTAACGGCGTCCAATCCATAAGGCCATAATGGCGAACTGGGTGTTGGAGAGATCCCCCTCCTGGCCGTAACTCAGAGTGTAGTTGCTCGCGTTGTACATCTGCCCTGCTGCACGCAACTGTCGCAACTCCTCTATCAGCTGCGGAACTTCTTGGGCCGAAACACCGGGACATCGGTAAGTCCACAGTCCGTTTGCCAGTTGGGCCTTGACTAACCGACAGACCAGCTGACGGATGAGGTCCTGGTCGTCCGGATCGCCAAAGCGATTCAGAGCCCACACTGTAGCCGACACATCATAAGTGCGACCGTGCAAAGACTGGTCCTGAATAGAGCGGCGGAGAAACTCAATGGCCCGTTCCACGGCTGGGTCTCGAACTGGCACGCCGGCTTCCATGAGCGCCAGCGCTGCCAGAGCTGTACATCCTACCGTGTGGCCGCTCTGTCCCTGACCGCCTGGCATTTGATCCCAGGAACCATTCGCCGCTTGCGTTTGCCTCAAGAATTGCACCGCTCGAGCCACCGCACGGTCTATCTGGGGCTTCAGAGCACTTTCTGTGTCAACCGGCTTTTGCTGTCCCAGGCTCAGCGTCAACCACCCCAGCACGATAGCAGCTACCACAGCACGACGCATGGTCGGGATCCCCTGCCTAAGTAGGTACCAGGTACCAGAACCACCTTGCTCTTGACTTATTCTAGCAAGGCGTCTCGTTATTTGGATTCCCTTTTTTGCCAGACGGGCGTATCATGTAGGATGCGGACTGGACGACGACTGATATATTTGATTGCGGCTCGAGGTGCTTTTTGCCAGGAATGAACCGGAGAGGCAAGTATGGCGTACATAGAACGGAAAAATGAACTCAAGCGGCGTCGGCATCGTCGCTGGAAGATACGCAAGCTCCGTGCTAAACTGGCCCAATGCAAGGACGTGGAACAGGCTCGTGCTATCATCGCCAAAATTAAAAAACTCAGCCCCCTCTATCCCCTCGACTTTTTACAGCAGCAATTACCGGCCAATCTCCGCGCGGCTTTGTCCAGCCCGTCAGCAATGGCCAGCCCTTCCTCCGGCTGAGTTGTAATTTACTTGCTAACTTCTGAGGCCAAGCCCTCTTTCGGTCATCGCCCACTGACCACGCTTCCCGAGCGCCCTACGAGGTTGATGAACACGTTGCATCGGCCCGGCAGATGGGCTTTGCTAATTGCACACCGCCTGGTATCCCGAACCCTATCCTGCAGCAATTTCACCGGATGGCTTTACAGGAGCAGAGGAGATGGTATTTGTGCCTATGTCGCCCGAAAGCCTGGAGTGCGCGGAACCTTCCCAGCGAGTCATCGAACGGATCGGCACTGATGTGCCTGACCGAGGATTCGTCATCTTACGCCTGTCGGCAATGGACGGAAGTCGCGTTATTGAGCTTTACCAGCCGGAGGTGATCATTGGCCGGCACTCTCGGGCCGATATTCGTATTCCCTGCCGCGACGTCAGCCGCCGTCATTGCCGGCTGGTGTTCGAGTCCGGACAGTGGTACGTCGAAGACCTGGGCAGTTTGAACGGCACCTACGTCAATGACGAGGCGGTGCAACGGGCGTTGTTACTGCCCAACTCCCTGCTCCGAGTGGCCCGGCACTCGTTTGTGGTTACCTGGCCCCAGCTGGATACAACGGTGGATTGTCCTAACCCGGAAGCCCACCTTTCTGAACTCCCTGACCGCCGCGCTCGCCAGGTACTGGAAAGTATTGCCGAACAGCTGCCGGAACAGACCACGCCCGCCTGACCGATTTGCTGGGCCATTCCATTACGGGCAACCTGACGGGTTCCCCCCATGCCTGCTCCATGAAATTGAGCCTGAAGCGAGCGAATCTGCGGCGTTATCGCGCAGTGTGGTCAGGGAACATCTCTTTCTTCGCGGCGACGAACCATGGTATGAATGAGCTTTCGGTTCACCGCACGGCGTAGAAAACGAGACCACTCAGCAATTTTGGATAGAAATACGTACTCTTCGGCGGCATGCGTTCTCCGTGCCCGGCCAGGCGAACTACCTCTGCCATGCTCACCGGCGGCACCAGTGCTACCAGATCGCACTCGCCGCGGTGAAGCGAGTTGACGGCCAGTTCGGCCTGATGAACGTACTCAAAGCGAAGCTGGTTCTGGCTATATGGTCGCAGCAACGCCCCCAGCACCAATTCGTGCAGGATACTCACCGCCAAACTCCGCCAGGCTGGACTACGCTGCGGTAACAGTTCTGCCAACCGCTCACCGCGCCGTAGCCGCGCCAGCTGCCAGACTCCGTCGGAGGTACCCAATCCTAAAAGACTCTGATCCGTGTCGCTCTCGATGAGTTCGCCGAGTTCATAGCCAGCGGATTCTCCCTGGCCGAAATGTTCCAGGTCAAACTCATCGCGCAAAGCCCGGGTCAGAGTGTCGGCGTCCAATCGTTGCAATCCGGACACCAGCCGATGCGTGGGCAGAATCAGCAAACCAGGATCGCTCATGCCCACCAATGCCATGAGCACATAATTGGCCGGCGCTGTATCACCGGTAAGCAAGCCCGCAGCTCGCAGCTCCTCGCGATAACGCAAGGCCGTCTCGTAACGGTGATGCCCGTCGGCTATGTACACGGGTAGCGGATAAAGCAATCTCTGCACCTGTGTGATACGCTGCGGATCCATGATGCGCCAGAGTCGGTGCACTGTTCCTGCTTCGTCGCTGGCTTCCAGTGGTGGTAAGCGCTGCACCGCACTGTCGAGCAACTCCTGCGCCTGACCGCTGTCATCGGGATAAAGTCCGAACAAAGGGCACAAATTCATCCCCGTCGCTCGCAGCAAGCGGAGGCGATCTTCTTTCGGGCCGGGCAGCGTTTCTTCATGGGGAAATATTTTCCCCTGGCCGAACGGTTCCAGCCGCACCGCCGCGAGAAAACTCCGGCGGATGTAGGTGCGATTTTTCCAGCTGAATTGCTGGTGATAAACGTACAATGCCGGTTCCGAATCTTGCCGGAGGATGCCCTGCCGTTGCCATTCTCGCAACAAAGTCGCGGCACGAGTGTAGCGATTGTCAGCCTCATTATCGGTTGGTTCGACGCGATTCAGAATCAAGCGCACCACGTTGTATGGATGCCGCTGGTAAAGTTTTTCCTGCAGCGTTGCATCAATCACGTCATAAGGTGGTGCGGTTACCGCGCTGAGAGTGCCGACGTGTCCCAGGTCGTATCGCCAGGCGCGAAAAGGTTGTATCTCGGGCATGCAGTTCAGCTCCAGCAATAGGCGTGGTCAGGGGCGATTCATTCCCACAAAGCTACCCTCATTCTCGCGTACCAGCGACCAGAGGAAGTTGCCGAGGTTGGGACTATCATAATAGAAGCCCACGGCGTGGATGCGCACTCGCCGCACTGCCCCGTCTGCCTGAGCTGCTGGAGCTTGTGGCGTATTCCACTTGCGGATGGCCACTAACAGCCGCGGTGCCAGCAATCGCTCCCGCTCGACGTTGCTCAGAGCCAGTTCTTGCGGCGTCAGATCAGGAGCTTCGGTTGGCAGTCCGTCGGAAAACAAAATAATCGTGTCCAGACCCAGCGGGCGATGCCGAAAGGCTTCCGCAAAAGCCGCATGCAGATTCGTCCCGCCAGCGGGCTGAATGGTCTGAAGCGCTTGCAATACCTGTTGCGGTGATTTATCCCGGTCAAAAGGCAGCCATGCCCCTGCTTTGCCCAGCGGATAATGCACCTGGCTGGAAAAGGTGATGACCTGAAAGCTCTCCAGGTGTGGCATGCTGGCAAGCACATGGCGCACCGTCTCGCAAACCATTGGCCACTTGGTTGGGTCATCCGTCTGCGGATCGCGTTTGCCCATGCTGCCGGAAGTATCCACCAGGAAAATGGCCCGGCGACCGCTCAAATCGACGCCGGCGAATCGAGCTTCGGCCTGGCGAAGTTGGGCGCGGAGTGTTTCGGCTTCCTTTCGACCCGCTGCTACCTGATGATGCGCCAGCACCAGTAAATCTGACAAGCGCTGATTCTCTTGCCGTTGCAGTTTCAAGCGCTGCTGCAAGTCATCGTTTTCCTTACGGAGCTGATGGCCGGTCTCGGTGAGCGTGGCGAACTGCTTCTCACGCATTGCCAGCTCCGACCGCAGCCGGGCAAGCTCCGCCTGGAGTTGCTGGACTTTTTGTTCCGCCTGGTCGCGGCTAGTGCTTAGTTGAGTGGCCTGGCTTTGCAAATCCCGGCGTTCCTTTTCGAGCGTGGCCAGGTGCTCGTTCAGCGTTCGCACTTGTTTGTCCAGATCATTGGCGCGAGTGGCCAGCAGTGCCGATTCTGCATGCAAACTGGCCAGGGTGTGGCGTAACTTCTCGGCCAGGCGACGTTCTTCGGCCAACTGCTGTTGCATCTGTTGCAACTGGCGATCAGTGCTCTGGAGGCGGTGCTCGGCTTGCTGGAGCTTGACAGCGAGTTGCTGGGCCTGCTGCTGGCTGCGATGCAGTTGCTCAGCCAAATCCTCGCTCACCATCTCCAGCAACTGCCGCATGGCTCGTTCCCCGCGAAGCTGCTGTTGCAGTAATTCTTTTTGTTCCAGCGTTTGCTGCCGGGCCTGTTCTGTTTTCGCTAACGTTTCCTGCGTCTGGGCGAGCTGCTGTTCTTTTTGTTGCAAGTTTTGTTGCGCCAGGTTGAGTTGACCAAGTAACTGCTCCAGCTGGCTCTGCGTTTCATTCAGACGGCTATGGGCAGCCTGCAGATGGGAAGAAACGCGGCTGGCCTGCCAGTAGCTCAGAAACATCAGGAAAATCACGGCACCCAGGGCGTTACAGATCACGTCCACAAGCGACAGGTTGAAAAAGGGCGGATAGCGATGGCGATAGCGGTTTCGCATGGCTTACCTCCGCAGAAATTAGCTCATTCCGATCGGTCAGGAGGCAATGCCCCAGTTGGCGATCAGTGCTGACCGCTGTCAGCAGGGATAGCTTAAGGTGAGCCGGCTTTGACCTGCATGTGCGGCAGCCGTGACCAATCGCCGTCAGGCACAGGCAGCTGGTGCGGGCAAATCTCAGAAAGGGCCGGATTTTCTGCCAGCCAGAGAGCGGCAGTGAGGTAACTTTCCTCAGGCAAGTCCCGTACCACCTGTGAAAATCCCAGTGCCTCATAGACCTGACGGAAAAACGCGGGTAATTCGCCAGCGCGTGCTGTGAGCCAGACCTCCGGCATTGCTTGCTGGCGTAACGTAGCAAGGAAATTCGCAACCGCACGCGCCGACTGCTGCGCTAGCGTCAAGCAGCTCCGCTGCACCAGTTCGGGTGTCAGAGTTAACCGGCAATGGAAATCCGGGGTGGTGATGTTCAGCGTATGCCGGTGCTGGGTCAGTCCAGCCCAGTGGGCCTCAATTTGCTCATACAAGCACTGATCGGCTTCGGGAGTGCGTCGTGGGTCGCGGCGGAAATCCCGAATTGCCAGTTCGCTGGCCGCCAGCATCACCCGTTCCAGCCAAACTCGCCTGCCCAGTTCGCGCAACCGCAGACGTTGGCCGACATAGACTTCCCCGGATTGAATTTGCCCTGACGTAATCACGCAGGCCCAATCGTCCACATCCACCAGACAGAGCACCCCGGCCGGGACGCCTTCTACCAATCCGGCAACCAACCAGACCAGGTCCTGCCAGAGCGCGATCGGAGACGGCAGGCCCGCAGCCTGCAATTCCCGCACGAGAAAAGCTGCCTGCTCACTCTGCAAATAAGCGGGAACCAGCAGAATAGTACGACCCGCCTGCTGCCCATGCGGTCGCAACATCTCCGCTATTAGCTGCACCAGTTGCCGGGCGGTGAGACGTTTTCCTCCTGAATACCAGACCTGGCGAGGGTACAGTTCCGGCAAAAAGTCGTAGAGTATCTGTCGAGGTTCCTGTCGGTGTCGCTTCCAGGCAGGCCAGCCCAGTTGCCACAGCCGGCCAGCCCGTGTGATGGCCAGCGGGACGCGAAAACTGTTTTCCTGCAGGCAAACCGGTTGCGCAGCACTCGCGCCCGAGGCGAACCACACCCGTAGCCACCTTGCCGTCAACTCCACCAGCAACACTTTTGCCACCGCTCCATCTCCCTGTGCTCAGCCCTTGACGACACGCCCTGGCCTGAGAGTCTCCTCGAGCGCTTCACCATCTGCGGATGGTTCTTCCGTTACCAGCTCCAGCCGATAGAGCCGGGCGATCAACCGGTGCAGAACATATTCCTGGCACTGCAGAACCAGGTCATCGTCGCGGCGTTGCACAGCATGCAACAGGAAAAGTAAAACCAAGCTCAGCAGGAGCGCGACGAACGTCGTGTCGAAAGCAATAGCCAGCGAGTAACTGGTGTGCGTTAGAAAATCCCGCAGACCCTGTTCGACCTGGCTGGGATCGCTGGCCAGGGAAGGTGCGCCGACCAGGGCCATGCTGATCCCGCGCACTGTCCCGACAAAACCTAAAGCGGGGATCGCCCAGGCCAGGTAATGCACAGTACTCAGAGCCACCGCCCGCCTTTCCGCTTCAATTTCTGCCTGAGCACGCACCAGTTCCGCGGCTTGCTGTGCCGAGCGACTGACGGCAAATTTTTCCAGGGCCATTCGCAACAATCGCCCTAACAAATAGCGACCCCGTTCGTCGAGCTGTTCCACCCTGCGTTGCAGTTGCGGAGCGTCTTCCGGCAGAATTCGCAGCGTCGGATCATCGGGAAGCCAGGACAGATGCAGGGCTCGCAATTGGCTTCCGCTTTGCCAGTAATGTTGCAATAGAATCAGCCCTGCCCAGACAAAACAAACGTAACAGGCCGACTGTTCCCAACCCAGGAGCATGCGGCCCAGGCGTTGCGGAGTGAATAACATACTTTCCCCGCCGGCCGAGCCGTATTGCCACAGCGGCAAACAAATCGCACCGACTACCAGGACCGCCACCACCAGAAACGCTGTTTCCGAGACCCCGCTCCATCCGCGCTGATTCATCTGTCTCCTCCCGAACTGACCGGAGCTTCTTTGCTCCCGTTGATTTAATCGCTGACCTACTTGATATCTTACTGCGCCGGACTAACCTGTATATGCCTGCGACGAAAGTTCGTCAGGGCAGCTGCGCAATGAAACCCGAGTAAAATCGCTTTCGCTTGCAAAAACCCACGGTCCGCCACTATCCTGGCCAGACGCGCAAGCCGATGGTTTCTCGCTCGCAGCTAACAAAATCCTTCGGCCATTTCCATTTGGCCCTGGAGCTGTGCAACTGCGCTCGAGCGAGGCAGAGTTCACATTGACAACACCATCCTGACCGGCCGATGGAACAGGCCAACCGGCTCCGGGCCAGAATACTTTCATTTGCCTGCAACACACCGGTGCCGAACGATAAGCAAGCCCGAGCACGGTGCCCGATGCGTGGAGCGATCAGATAATGCGAGCCAGGACGAACCACAAAAAGCGTATGCACAGCCACCGGTGACAATCCATATTCACCGTTGTCTATCTGCCACCATTGACGCCGGCGGTCGAAAGTTCGATATTGTTTAGGAACGATGAAAGTGCAATGATCGGCGAACCACTCATTTCTCGCCCGACGCCGTACCACGGGCCGAAAAGCTATTAGAAAGGAGCACCGCATGGGCTTCAAACAAACCGATGAACATCGCAGTGGTAAAGGTTCGTATCACCAGATCGGGTTGGTGCGAGGGCAGTTCGGCGATATTCCGGAGGATGAATGGTTGAAATTCATTGCGGAGGTCGGTTTTGATGGCTGGGAGGAAGCGTCGTGGGAGCTGGATTTGTCGCGCTGTGCAACCGATGCCGGGGCGGAAGCTTATGCCCGCGAGCGCGTTGAGAAGGCACGCAAATACGGTCTGGAAATTTTCACCGTCGCTGTGCACCTGCAGGGACAGGCCCTCGGCGATGAACCCAGCGCCAAGACTTTGCAATTCGTCGGCGGAGAAGCGCTGGAGGCTTACAAACGCTGGCGTGCCGCCGGCAACAATCCACCACGCACCGATCCTTACTACGTTCCCGAGGATGTCGGCCGACTGATTCATAAGCAGGCTCTGGAAGCGTTGTGCAATGCCGCTCGTTATGCGCATTATCTGGGCAAGTTGCAGAATCGCCGCGTGTGTCTGCCCGGCTTTACCGGTTCGCCTGCCCATTGCTGGAGCCACTGGTTTGAGTTTCCACCGTTGCCACGCAGCCTTGGTGGGTATCCGATTCCCGATGTGCGCGAGGTGAGCCTGGAGCTGCTGGTGGAGCGGTTTGCGCCGTTTCTGGATGTATGCAAGCGGTATGGCGTGACGTTTGACCTGGAATGCCATCCCAGCGAACGGGCTATGGGCGACCTCGAAAGTGCCGGTGATTATCTCCGCGCCATGGACAAGGCCGGTTACAGCAGTGTGGTCGGTTTCAACCTGGATGGCTCCCACATGGAATGGCAGGGCGTGTCGGTGATCGAGTTCATCCGCGAGTACGGCGACCGTATCCATTGCGCCCACATCAAGGGAGTCTGGGTCGCCAAAGAACATACTCGTGCCGGTCGGCTCGGCGGTCACCGTCCCATGGGGCACAAATTCAACGGCTGGAACTTCGTAACCGCCGGCTCCGCTCGCGATGCCAACTCCGTCGAGGAGATCATTATCGAACTCAATCGCGCTGGTTATGACGGCGCCATCAATATCGAGTGGGAAGATAACGACGTGGAAAAACGTGCCGGTGCTCGCTATGCTCTGGCTAATGTGCGTCGTGCCGATCACCCGCCCAGTCGCTCTCGCCACGACGAAACTTTGCGCGTTTGATCCGCTGCTCCAAACCTCCGGCGACCCTGACTCATTCGTACTGAATACGACGGGCCATTGCTAGCGCCCGCGTGACAACTGCTCAGCCTTGTCCTGACTGCGGCAAAGTCTGCCAGGCCATTATGGCGACTGCTCAGCTTCTGCCGAGCTGAACGATTCCCGCGGCAATCTGGCCGGATAAAATGGCTCGAAAGCGGCGTTGTTACGGTTGTGCCCCTGGTCATACGCCTTCGGAGTCGTCGCAATGGAGGGAATCCTTTACCAGGAAATAGCGGGTCGGCTGGTATTGCATGCCATGCCCGTGTTGCTGGCGGTGCTGGCAATTTTCGCCATTGCCTATCGCTATTACAGTGCATTTCTGGCAGCGAAAGTGGCAGTCCTGGACGACCGTAATCCCACGCCGGCTCATCGCCTTTACGATGGCCAGAATTACCATCCGACCAGTCGCTGGGTGCTGTTTGGGGTACAGTTTGCCGCGATTTCCGGAGCAGGCCCGCTGATTGGTCCGGTGCTGGCTATGCAGTTTGGTTATCTCCCAGGGTTGTTATGGCTGGTGATTGGCGTATGTCTGGCGGGTGCGGTGCAGGACATGCTCGTTCTGGCGGCGTCGGTTCGGCGTGGAGGCAAATCGCTAGCGGAAATTGCTCGCACCGAGTTAGGCCCCTGGGCAACGGTGGTGGTGAGTGCAGCCATTTTGTTCATCGTGGTCATTGCTCTGGCTGGACTGGGAATGGTCGTGGTCAAAGCGTTAGGCGGAGAAGAAGTACCTCTGTCTGCCGGGATGCAAATCCGTCTTCCAGAAAACGCCGAGCTCGTCCAGGAATCCGCCAATGGCGATGCCTTGCGCTACCGTTTTCCGGAAAACTGCGCTTTGCGTTATACACCGCAGGATCCCTGGCGGACAAGGCCGGAGAGTTTTCTTCTGCGGGTGCCCAGGGATCAACCACTCGCTGTCGAGAACGGCCTGATCACGCTCCCCGCCGGTTGTCGGCAAATTGTCCCGGGCAGTTCGTGGGGCACGTTCACCATTGCCTGCACCATTCCCATCGCGCTGCTGGTTGGTTTCTGGATGTACCGTCTCCGTCCGGGAAAAGTGGTAGAAGCTTCGCTGGTAGGAGCGGTTGGTGTGATAGCGGCCACGATTCTGGGTAGCTGGATTCCTGGTTCGCCGCTCGAACCTTACTTTTCGCTGACCCGTGAGCAAACCATTCTGGCGATGTGCACCTATGGTTTCATCGCTTCGGTGTTACCGGTCTGGCTGCTGTTGGCGCCGCGGGATTACCTGTCCAGTTTCCTGAAAATTGGAACGATTCTGCTGCTGGTAGTGGGAGTCCTGGTGGCCAACCCGCCGCTTCGACATCCGCCGATCAACGAGGTATTCCTCGCCGGCGGCCCGACCTTCAAAGGCAGCGTATTTCCGTTTGTGTTTATCTGCATCATGTGCGGGGCGATCAGTGGTTTTCACTCTCTGGTATCGTCAGGTACCACTCCGAAGATGGTGGACAAGGAAAGCGACATTCGCCCGGTCGGTTACGGAGCGATGCTGATGGAAGGCTTAGTCGGTGTGGTGGCCCTGATTGCTGCTGCTTCCCTCGACCCAAAACTCTATTTCGACATGAACACCGACCTCAGTGAGGTTGCCCAGTATCAGCAGCAGCTCGACGAACTCTACCGCCGTTTGAGTCAATCACGCGAAGCAAAAGACCCACTGCACCAGGCTGGAGTGCAGGATTTGCATCAATTAGCAGTGCCGACGCACGACCTGGCCGAGGTCGAACGGATGGTCGGCGGCGAGGCCTTACGCGGACGCACCGGTGGAGCGGTGACGCTTGCCGTGGGCATGGCCCTGATTTTCACCGATGCCCTGCGCTGGACCGGTCTGGCTATCGAACAGGTCATGAAATACTGGTACCATTTCGCGATCATGTTCGAGGCCCTGTTCATTCTCACGACAATTGACACCGGGACGCGCATTGCTCGCTTCCTTTTGCAGGAAGCGCTGGGCAAAGTTTATCGCCCGTTTGAGAGAACGGACTGGCTGCCGGGAGCGGTGCTGGCAACGGCTGTGGTAACGATGGCCTGGGGAGCGTTGATCTGGACGGGTTCGATCAGTACCATCTGGCCGATGTTCGGCATCGCCAATCAACTGCTGGCGGTCGTTGCTCTGGCCCTGGTTACGACGCTGCTTATTAACTCTGGCCGCGGTCGGTACGCCTGGGTGACTTTGCTGCCGATGCTGTTTGTCATCAGCACGACGATGACGGCGGGAGTACAGATGATCACCCGGCAATTCCCGGCGATGATCGCCCAGGGGGGCAGCCGTGCGCTGGCCGGGTATTTGAACATCGGCCTGACGTTGTTCGTCATGCTCTGCGTCGTGGTGCTGTTGCTGAATGCGGTGGTGCGCTGGGTGACGGTCTGGCTTACCGCTCCAGTGGCACTGGTGCAGCAAGCATCCGCCCCAGCACCGGCTGATCCGTTCCGCGAACCGGGCGGTTAATCCACTAAGCGAGGAAGCATCGGCAATGTATCCGCTCTGGTATCAGACGCTGATGCACCGCTTGTGGTACCCGCCGGTGAGCACGGCCATGAACGTGCTCTTCAGTGTGCGCACCTGGGGCAGGCAACGTGTGCCGATGAACGGTGGCCTGCTCGTGGTTGCCAACCATCAGAGTTTTTTCGATCCGGTACTGGTCGGCATGGCCGTGCGGCGTCGGTTGTGCTATCTGGCCCGTAAAACTCTTTTTCGCAACCCGCTGTTCAGCTGGTTGATACGCAGTTTCGGAGCGATCCCTATTGACCAGGAAAAACCGAGCCTGGAGGGCATACGCACGGCTCTGGAGTTGCTACGTCGGCAAGAGGCTGTCGTGCTGTTTCCCGAAGGGGAACGCACGCCGCACGGGCAGATGCAACCGCTGAAACCAGGAGTGGCGTTACTGATTCGGCGAGGTCAGGTGCCGGTCTTGCCTGTTGCCATTGCTGGTGCCTACGAAATCTGGCCCCGCCATTCTCCCCTGCCGATACTTTGTCCGCTGTGGTCCCGGCGACGTTGCCGGCAAACTGGAGCCCACCCGTCGATTGCCAAATCGGTTTCCTCAGCAACGCAGTCGCACCAGCCGGGTCGTCGGGGGATTGCTGTTGTGGTAGGCCAGCCCATTCCCTTTGCCGACTTCGAGAACCTTCCGAACGAGGCCATTCTCGCACGATTGCATCAGGTTTTGCTCGACCTTTTCCATCAGGCTGAGCAACGGCGTTTTGTTTGCCTGGAGTGAAAATCCCGACCCGTTTGGCGAAGAAGAATCTATTCCGTCGCAAACAACCCGCACATTCCGACCTTTCGCCGGGTGCACATGCAAACTGCAGCACCGCCGAATTCGTCCCGCCCGACTTCGGCAGTCTCGTATGTTCATTCCTCGCACGAATCGGCTTCTGCTTGCAGCCGGGCGATGTATTCGATCTCCTCGCGGAGAGATTCCGCGGCAGGGACGGTGGTATTGTCCGGATGGAGACAAAACAGGTCCCAGGGCTCGTTTTTGTAGCCCCACTGACGCACATACCAGGTGCCATCGTCATCCTGCAACAACGGAAAGACGACACATTGATACGGCTTGTAACGGTATTTATCACCTTCAGCGGCGCCGAGTTTGTGCAAGACGCAGCCTTGGTTGAAGAACACGCACCAGCCCTTGACTACAGCAACCAGCGGCAAACCTGCACGCCGACGCCGCGTCAAATACCCTCGCCGCTCCACATGGCGGCGAGCTTCCGGTCGCAACATTGGCAGCACTCGTGGCAGATGCTTGTTCAAAAGCTCGATTTCCGATTCCACCAGACCAGGCCGGCCATTTCGACAGCACAGGCCCTCACAACCTCGACCGAAAGTACACTCAAAGCGGGCCTCATGCAGGTTCTGTATCTGCACGACCGGTAAGGAAGTTTTCGCGGGCATGCTTCCGAGCCAGTATTACGATCTTTGCTGGCGGCGACCGTTTTTTGAGCAGAAGTGGGACGGAGAAAGTGGCCCCAGCAGCCAGGCATTGCCAGCGCTATGTCACGACAATCGCTGCAAAGCGTTACGGATTTCACTCGCAGCGCGATGAGCAGCCTGCTCGACGGGGACGGTAAAGCTCTCGCTCTGGTGCCGCCATTTCATTTCCACCTCGCCCCGTTGCAGGGTTTTTTCGCCGATGACAATCCGCAACGGTAGCCCGATGAGATCGGCGTCTTTGAATTTGAAACCGGCACGAGCATCCCGGTCGTCGAGCAATACTTCGATGCCCTGCTCGCTTAGCTGGCGGTAAATGCGTTCGGCAGTCTGCTGGACTTCCGGTTGGGCGACGTTGAGCGGTAACACCAGCACCTGATACGGAGCCAGGCTTACCGACCAGATGATCCCGTTTTCATCGTGACTGGTTTCGATGAGTGCCGCCAGAATGCGGTTGATACCAATCCCGTAACAACCCATGATAATCGGATGTGCCTGGCCTTTTTCGTCCAGGTATTGAGCACCGAGCTTGGCGGAGTATTTGGTACCGAGTTTGAAAACGTGTCCGATTTCGATACCCCGGCGCAAGCGTAGTACGCCGGAACAACGCGGACACGGATCGCCATCTCCAGCGATCCGCAGATCGGCGACCAGGCTGGGCTGAAAATCGCGGCCCGGCTGAACGCCTACCAGATGGTAGTCCATTTCGTTAGCACCAGTAACTCCGCCTGCCACGAGCAAGACGGCTCGATCAGCAAGGAGGCGTACTTTCAAGCCGATGGGCCCGGCAAAGCCCACCGGAGCACCGGTAACTCGTTCGATGGTTTCCGGGTCAGCGAGTTCGACGCGACTGACTCCAAGTGTGCGGCGCAACTTGTTTTCGTTTACCTCATGGTCGCCGCGAACCAGCACCGCCACCGGTTCACCATCGGCCAGGTAGATCAGCGTCTTGATCATTTGCTGCGGCAGGCACTGCAAAAAACCGCTGACTTGCTCGATGGTGCTGCGTCCCGGCGTGTGGACTTTGCGGAGTTCCTTTGCGAATAACGGTGCAGCAGCCACCTCGCGATCGCCGATCTCCGCACGTTCCAGGTTGGCAGCATAGCGGCACTGTTCGCATTCCACCAGGGCATCTTCGCCGGTCTCGGCCAGCACCATGAACTCGTGGGAAGCCTCGCCGCCAATCGGGCCGCTTTCCGCTTCGACCACCACATATTTCAGACCGCATCGGTCGAAAATGCGGCAATAAGCCTGGTACATTTTTTCGTAACTTTGATTGAGATGCGGCACATCTACGTCGAAACTGTAGGCATCCTTCATCAGAAATTCGCGGGTTCGCAGCACTCCAAACCGCGGCCGGGGTTCGTCGCGGAATTTGGTCTGGATTTGATAAAAAATGACGGGCAACTGACGGTAAGAATTGATATGGTTGCGAACCAGGTCGGTAATAACCTCCTCATGAGTAGGGCCGAGCACCAAAAGCGCCCCTTTGCGATCGCGCACTTTCATCAGGGTGTCGCCATAATCTGCGAATCGGCCCGTCTCCTGCCAGAGTTCTGCCGGATGAATCGCAGGCATCAACACTTCCAGGGCGCCGCTGCGATCCATTTCCTCACGGACAATACGAATAGCTTTTTGCAAAGCACGGAAACCCAGCGGCAGATAGGTGTACGCCCCGGCAACCAGTTGCCGGATCAATCCCGCCCGCACCATCAAACGATGGCTGGGCACCTGGGCTTCTGCAGGGTCTTCCTTGAGTGTGGGAATAAATGTCTGCGACCAGCGCAAGGTTAGCTTCCTCCCATGACCGGTGGCTTCGCTTTAGTTCGCGCCAATTTTACCGTCAGCGGGGACGATTTTGATTTTGTACCGAGCGTAATTTTGGCCAATGATTCGCGCCGATGCACCTGCCCCAGGTCTGGCCGACTTGCTACCAGCCTGGGTATTTTTTGCGAGAGTGCATGGCCGGGTTGCAGAGCCAATCGAAGATTTTACACACTGGCAGTGTATCGCGCTTTCTGGCCGCAGAAAGGCCGAATTCCTCGCTGCAAACCACACGACCGCTGAAAGTCTGAACCGTGAACGCAACTGCGACGTACAATTCACAAGAACCGACAGCCGTCTTACATTCCAGCTGGCCGTGAAACCGCTATTTCCCGCCTGGGAATCCCGCCTTGCCGCCGGATGCTTTTGCTGTACCGAGTCTGGAAGGGCTTTATCGCTTGTTCGGCGATGAATCGTGGCCGGGCTATGTTCCTGTGCCGGCGAATGAAGTTCCGCCGCCCTATGATCGCCTGCTTGTTCACCACGAGCACATGACTGTGACCATGGAAGCGTTTTACGGCGGTCTCGTCACGTTGCACGTCCTGGCACGCCGACGCACCGACGACTGGTACGCTCGAAAGATTCTGCTGCTACGGCAAAGCCAGGTAGTGCAGTTCGGAATCGTGCGAATCCATCTCAGCCTGTGTGCGGAAGAGGTACGTGCTGCCATTCTGCGCGAGGATACGCCCCTGGGACATATCCTCATCCGGCACAACGTGCTGCGGTACATCGAGCCGGTAGCGTTTCTGCGGGTGGTACCCGACCCCGCTATGTGCGGCTGGTTCGGGCTGGCAGAACCTCGGGAAACTTACGGCCGGCTCGCCATCATCCATTGCGATCATCAACCGGCGGTCGAGTTGCTGGAAATTCCCGCTCCGGTTACTATACCGGCGCGCTAACCACCAGGACGAATGCGATCCATTGCGGCGTGTTGGTACTACGGCCATTCGACAATTCGTGGTCAGTCGCTAAAAATTACCGTGAACCGGCTTGCGTGGCTAACACCAGCGGTCGCCTGATCCGGGCCTTGTCCATTCGCGGCAGCACTGTCAGGGAGCAAAACTGTCATGCGCTTCTGGATGACGCTGATCCTGGGAACGGTAGTGGTTAGTGCTTCATTGACCTGGCTTTATTTGCGAATGGAAGCGGCACCGCGTCCGGCCATTCAATTGCAATCCGAAAGCGGTGCCCTACCCCGGGTAGAGTTCCCCAATCACGAGGTGGTCGGCGACCCGAAAACCGTCGCACTGCAGCACGACAAGTCCGAATTGGACAAGGAATATCGCATGACCATCTCGGTTGCCAATCGCGGTGAGGGACAACTGCATTTGAGGCTGGTGCGGAAAACGTGCGGTTGCGTGCAGCAGGTCTTTTTAGACGATGCTCCTATGCCCGAGGGATTTCCGTTCACGTTGGACCCGGGTAGCCAGAAACAGCTGGCGGTGGTGTGGAAGTATTCTCGCGGTCTGGCAGAACCGGATCGCGACCGTCGGTTTGCCGTAGAATTCGTCACCAACGATCCGGAGGCACCTGTCTTCCGCGTGGAAATTGCAACGCACGTTGTCCGCTAACGGCAAGGCTGCCGTGATTCATTACCAGGAGGGGAAGTATGCCCGCCTTTGCGGAACGTATAGCAATCGTGCTGGTTCTGCTGGCCTTACCGGTGGCCATTTTCCTCGCGCCAGCAGTTTATCTTTCCTACCTAATCCCCGAAAATGATCCGCCCAAAATCTTACCGCGTCCGGTCTCGCAGAAACTACCTGATCCGGCTGAGCAAGTGTTACAAGCCTGGCGTGATCCTGAACCGGGACTGGTGCTGGCTTTTTCCGGGCAGATGTACGGTTATCTGCAACCGTGCGGGTGTGCGCGACCCCAGGTGGGAGGGCTGGAACGGCGTTACCAATTATTGCAACGGTTACGCCAATCCGGCTGGCCGGTCGTTGGTTTCGACCTGGGCGACCTGGCCCGAATTCGCTACGAGCTCAAACAAGGCGTCTTCGCTCTGGCTGAACAAGCCCGCCTCAAATACGAAACCGCCTGGAAAATGCTCAAGGAATGTGGCTGGCAGGTGGTCGGCATCGGGCCGGAAGAAATTCGTTTCCCGCTCGAAGATGTTTTCGGCTGGGCGTTGAACGATCGGCCCCCGGTTTTGGTTTGCAGCAACCTCGACTGGCCGGACTGGCGGGATACTGGAGCCTATCGGCAATGGCACGTGTACGAAGTGCCGCTTGCCGACCACAGCACCAGAAGCAATCAAACTCGCCCCCCGACCGAAACCGCCGTACCGCCTGAAGGCTCAGCGTCAAATTCGCGGTCAGCATCGCCTCGCTGGCGAATCGTTTGCCTGGCTGTGATTAATGAAAGCGTAGTATCGGAGTTGAAAAAAGAGTTGCCTCAGGATGCGGAAATTTTCAAGCGCCTTCAGCCGGCCGAGCATGCCCTGGCTCGGCTCTGGCCGGAAGTAAGTAAATGCCAACCCAATCTCGTGGTGCTTCTCCATCACGGCACCGATTATGAGGCACGTGCACTGGCAGAGCAGTTCGGTGGGATAGATATCGTGCTTAGCCGGGATACCGCCGATGTGGCTTCTTCGATAGCTGTATCGCTGCCACCCAGCCAAACGGCAACCTTCCCGCGTACGCCTGCCATCAATAATCGTTTGCTGGTGCGAGTCGGGCACAAGGGAAAAGCTATCGGACTGGTGGGCGTGCGACCGGTGAAAACCACTGCCGAATCATCCAGCCGCGAACCATCCCATTCCGGTGCAGCATTTGCCTATCGGTTAGACTACCGCATGGTCGAATTGACCGAGCCACTCGAACTGCCGCCCGACCAGACCAACCCGGTTCGGGAGGCCATGCGCGAATATGTGTATCAGGTTTACGCCCGCGACCTATTGCGACGTTGGGTGGAACAGCGGCAGGCGACACACCCGCAACAGTTAGACCAGCCCGGTGCGGTCTTTGCAGGTACGGAGCGCTGTGCCGAGTGTCATCGTAACGCTTGCCGGGTCTGGAATCAGTCCAAGCACAGTCAAGCCTACGCCGCCCTGGTCAAATACGGTGAGCCGAAAACAACCGACCAGCGATCCGGCAAGATGGTCGGCCGGCAGTACGACCCGGAGTGCGTTATCTGCCACACCACCGGCTTTGAATACAAGAGCGGTTTCCGTAATGAGCAGGAAACGTCGCACTTGCTGGCCAACGGCTGCGAGAATTGCCACGGGCCAGCCAGCCTGCATGTCCAGTTTCCGCAGGATTCGAAATACTGGCAACCGCTCCGCCGTACTGCCAGCAACTTCGTCAACGCCTGCCGGTCCTGCCACGATTCAGAAAACGATCCCCATTTCGATTTCAGCAAGTACTGGCCCCAGATCGTCCATAAAAAGGACTAACCAGCCGGCTGGGTGCCTCTCGAATACCGGCTCTCGCACATCGGCATAGAAGTTTCACTGCTGGCGTGAACTGGGCCGACGTGGTTACCTCTCCGGCAAAACTCCCGTACAACTGTCTAGCATTCCCATTTGCCAGCACCACACGCGCCCCGATTGCCTAATTGTCCGCTGATGAAGCGCACCTTCCGATAAAACGACTACTGTCCGGCCAGGCCACCGGTTGTTCATTACCGGTCAGCCTGGCCTTGATGGAGCAGCCACGCTCTACTTTGGTCGGCTGTACTTGTGCGTTAGGTCATGGTTCTGGACAGGGCGAATGCCGTCCGTTGAGCCTGGAAGAGACGCCCCAAACTTACGGCAGGGTAATGTCCACTTTGACTTCTTCGTCCGCTTTGAGCGTCAGGTCCTGCACTTTCTTGGATTTTCCAAGTTTCTCGTGCCAGACCCAGAGTTCCAGTTTGCCGTCTTTCGGTACGATGACGTGAGGAATGCGGTACTGCCCATCCTTATCACTTACCGCTGCGTAAGGATGACTGAATTTCCAGATATAGGCTTTCATAAATCCGCTGTGAATGCCGCAGGTAACCGTGCGTGGTTCACGGTCATTGGCAGGAACATCCAGCTCTCGGTTTTCCCCGGGTTTGAGCCGCACGGGTTGCAGTCCGGAAATGTTCGAGTCATGGTCAATAGGCTTGTGCCCCTTGTCACTGTCATTCCAGACGCGGAGTTTGGAATCCGGAGGCAATAGTAGGACACGCGGCTCAAACTGACAGCTCGGCTGACGTAAATCAACAAATTCCGGCCCCTTCTCGGGACGTTCCAATTTTTCGAGCGGAGGCATGCGGTAACCGGTGGCCGGTCGCACGTAGACTACCGCATACCGGACGCCTTTCTTGTCGCTGGATTCATCCACATACCAGCCTTCGCCCGGCACCTCTTTAGGGCAATCGCCCTTGTCCTCCAGCTTTGTGGGAACAAAAACCACTTTTGCTTCCGCTTCCGGCCCGGTGTAGGTGACGCGACCAACGATCGCCTTGGCATAGCCCGCGGGCTCAATGGTAGTGACTTTAGGTGGTTGCGGTTTATCCGAGGTGCCAGCCGGTGCCTCTGTTTTCGCACCGGGTTTGCTTCCCCCGCCACATCCGGCCAGAATGACACCAAGTGCCAGTAAGCCGGTCACACGAGCCAGCATCGTTGCGGATGTTCGAGTCATGAGCATTCACTCCTTCGGATGGCGTTGCGATATGTCCCAGTGTGCGATTATTGCGCAGGCTTGATTTCAATCTTACCCAGGTCGGTAGTCTGGCCAGCTTTGATGTCAATGGGTTTACCATCGCGGCCAGCCGCCCCGCCGAGGTAGCCGATCGCTTCATGCCAGATGACCAGGTTCCAGGTACCGGCCGGGGCATTCTTGATCGTGAAATGGCCAGTTTCATCAGTTACAGCGAAGTACGGATGGTCGAACATCCACAGATAAGCCCGCATCCAGGGATGTGCGCCACAGCTTATAGGCAATGGACGGTAAGTCTCCGGCTGCAGTTCAAAAACGTGACGCTGCCCTGGCGGAATCTGAATATTGAAGTTGTTGCGGAATCCCGTGATCACCACATTGTGGGCGATGGTCATGGGATTGTTGGCCACAAGCTTCTGTCCCGCCCTCATGGTAACCACATGCGGATCAAACGCGCAGGTTGGCTGATCGAGGATAACGGTATCGCTGGCCGGTTTTTGCAGAGCCGGATGCACCGGTATTGTTTGCCCCTTGGCCGGTTTGAGAAAAATCACCGCCCAACGGACGCCGCGAGTTTTCGGATCAACAACCCACTGCTCGGTCAACGGATTGCCTTTCGCCAGGCAGGCAGGCTCTTTGACATCAGGAATGGGCTGACGTTGGGGTATCGGTTCGCCGCCGTAAACGACTTGCCCGGTGACGTTACCCCAACCCTCTTGCAGGTTTGCACTGGCCAAGGGCAAGGATTGGCCCAAATACATCGCGGCTGAAACTGCGGATGCAGCTGCGGCAAAAAGTATCTGCCAGTATATTCGGCCGTAATGATTCATAGTTTTCCTCCGTCGCGTGCTGAGCGAAATCCCAAGTTTTACAGGGTCACGGTTTTTGCGGTGGGGAGCCATTGCGGAGAGTAAATCGTGGCGGGCCAGCTTCGATGGCACGCGGAGGTGGCTGCTCCAAAAATCCCCAGCTCATCACGGCATCGCGCACGGCACGCACTCGACCGATAGGCGAGAGCAGCCACGATTCCAGGGCATTGTATCCCAGACCGCTTCCGAGGGCATCCAGTGCCTGGCGGTTTTCGCCATCGCGAACCAGCGCTTCTGCTATGGGATAGGCGGGATCGTTGGGGAAATAGGCCGGCATGCTTGTATAGGGCAAAAATCGCCGCGGATTGGCCACCCAGCGTTCCACATAGTCCGGCCGTAACCGATACGGTGCCAGCGACAAATCGGGGCCCATGCTTTCCGGATTAGTGTTCGTGGTGGGGATGCGCCCGATATTGTGGCAGTTCAAGCATAGGCTGCGATGTGTCAACAACTGCCAGCCAGTGGCGAAATAATCCTGACGCTCGGCCGGCAAGCGATCGCTCTGCCCTGCTGGGGAACCTTTCGCCGACAGTGCCCGTTCCAGCAGTCGGCGGTAATGTTGGCGCAACTGTGCTTGTTCCGACGGGTCGCGTTGCGGCGGTAAGGCAGCGACATAATCCAGACCAAGCTGCGGGTTGTTAATTCGGTCCACCGCAATGAAGTAATTGACCAGTGCCTGGCGTTCTTCCAAACTCAAATCGAAAACCGGCATCCGGACGAAATGGGCCACCGGCGGCCGCATCGGATACGGTTGCCGCAGGAATTCCAGCAACCAGTCCGGTTGCACTTTTTGCCCTTCCCGCAACAGAGGCGGTGGAACACTGCTGAGAATCCGCGTGCGGTCGCTGCTCAGGCGCAACTGCTGCGGTGTGCCGACCAGTGCCGGTCGTGTCTGCAAGCGTGCCAGGATTTCGGCGAACTGACCACCGTACACCGGTACGATGTCCTGATGCGAATCTGCGCCGATGGGTATTTCCAACCTCTCCCCTGCCGGTATGGTCATGACACTGCCATCTGCCTGTCGGAATCGAAACGCCTCGTACAGCTCCAGGCCCACCAGCGTTTGATTGTCCTCGGTAATCTTCTCCTCGAGCCAGATGGGTAAGCCAAAAGCTATGCCGGGTCTCGTCTCCGAATAAACCGGTCCGTTCGACTTGGCCCAGGCATTATGCTCGAGGAAGGAGAAATCGGCACGGAGATTGGCATGTTGCGGCGTCCAGGTTTTGCGGAGCGCCTCCAGAACCGATTCTCCTCCGACAGTCGCCTCGGGTCGAATTACAAAACGACCCGGTTTGGCGATGTGGCAGCCAATGCAGTTATAGCGCTCCATCAATTCCGTGCCACGAATTTCGTTGTAGCGATCCTGACTGGGGTGATGCACGAATTTTTGGGGGATAGGTTCGGCGGTCAGGCCCAGGATGAAGGTCATGACCGCCTCGATAGCCTGCTCTTCTTCACGAAAGGCGCGTTTTCGGTAGGCCTCGATGATTTTCGCATTTTCCGGGTCGTCTGGATTTTGCAAGGCTTCCATTTCCTGTTGCGTGGGCCGGGCCACGGAGAATCGGAATTGCGGCATGCGCAGGCGCTCTTCATAGGGCCGATCTTTGAGCCGACCGTAATCGTAACTGCGCGGCTCACGCAGTTTCTGGTAGAGGAAACCTTCACGCCGCCCCATCATCACGGCGTCTTCATAGAACGGGTCATAATGGAAGAATTCGGGGTTTTTCGGAGTCATGTTATCCGCTTTTGCAGAGCCATGCGTGCTGTTCGCGGCATGAGCCTGGCTCCGCGTCAGGTGGAAATGCTTGTGCAAATAGGAGGCGATTTGCTCGAAGGCGAGCTGTTCCGGGTCTTTCTTGCCCCAGTCATTAAGTGGCGTGCCGATGGGTTTGGCTTGCTCGAAACCCGGAATGTCGTGGCAACCGTAGCACCCATAGCGAGCGATCGTCTTGCGACCGAGATACCATTGCAACCTGGATTTCGGATCGGCCCCACGCCACGG
Source organism: Gemmatales bacterium (assembly GCA_041640595.1). GTDB lineage: Bacteria > Planctomycetota > Planctomycetia > Gemmatales > HRBIN36 > HRBIN36. The sequence goes on from JBEPZY010000006.1 coordinate 151,640, forward strand.
GGAATCCTTAGGAAGCTCCGCATCGCTCAGCAGGGCCCATTCGTCCGCGTCGGGGCGTAATCCCGCCAGATCGTCCCGCTGGAAGGCAGCTTTCAGGCCGCGTTCCACACTGGCTCGCGCCAACGATTTGTTGCCCTCCAGATACATGCGGACCAGGCTTTGCAAGGCCTTTTCGTCGGCCTGAACCGTAACGTGGTCCCACAACAAAGCCCCGTCGGCGTGCAGTGCCGGCCGAGTGTCATCGCTCAACAACCAGGCGATGATGTCCACCTTCTCCTTAGCCTCCGCCAGCGGGTCTTTGGGATCGCTGCGGAATTGCGGTTTGGGCATACGTGTCCGGGGCGAATACGCCTTGGGATCGGTGAGCCAGTTATACAACCATTTTGCTGCTTCCGGATTGCCGGCAAATTTGGCTTTCAACTGGGTCAGATTTGGTCCGTAATCGCTGTCGGTGACGAGTCGGCCATCTTCGTTATAGACCCGCAGGCTGGGCTTGTCGTGCGTATGGCAGGCCAGACAGCCACGCAAGGCGAAGAGTTTCTCACCATTGGCGGCGTCGGGCTTGTAGTTGCCCAGTTCAGGCGGTGGATAAGGTTTCTTGTGTCCGGCTTCGCCCAGAGGATACGGCATCTTTTCCAGGTATTGCCGACTGTGCTCCAGCAGCCGCAAACGTTCCTGCACTTCCAGGTAAACTGGCCGGACCTGTTTCCTGTGCAGACGCTTGTAAAGCCCAGGATCGTTGCTGGCCAGCAATCGGTTTACCAGTTCCTTTGCCGGTAACGCTTCGGGAAGTTCCGGATCATAACGGTCTGCACCATCGGCGACACCAGCCAGGGCACGTTGCAGTTCACGCAACTTGGCTTCCTGGTGGCCAGCCTGATGCGCCTGTAAGAGCAAACTTTCGTAACGGCGGCTCTCGAAAAACAGGTAAAACGTCATCGCCTCGATTTCCGCGTCCGGATAACCACGTTCCTTTTCCGGTAACAGGCTCTCATCGTTCGGCTGGTAATCAGAAAGGCCGGTCGGTGTGTTGTTATGCTGGCCGAAGAAATGGGGCATGCGCGTGTCATACCGGAAAGAACGCGGCGAGCGAATCCAGCGGGCGACCCAGTCGGGCGACAATTTGGTATGGATGAGTCGCAATCCCGGCCCAACTTTGCGCAAGGTTCCCGGCGGTTCGCTCAGGGTGCTGAGCAGATAGCTTCGCTCCGCGGCAGGCAATTCTTCCAGCGGCGGATATGGCTCCAGACGCAAATCGGGACCGACACGGCGACCGGACTTGTAGCCGCTAATTTCATGGCAACCAAAACAACCCAGCTCACGCACCAGGCGATATCCCTGCAGCAGTTTCGGAGCTTCCTCGCGGCCATCGCTACGCTTCAATGACATGACCTCATGATGACACTTCAGGCAACTCGCCTCAATGAACCGCATGGGCACCATGGGATAATCCCAGAGAAAATTCGGATGCAGGCTCGGATGCCAGTGATAATCCTCCTCCCAGCGGCGGAATTTGTCAGCGTAAGTTTCCTGGCGATTGCCATCGGTTTTGCCGGCATCGGGAAAGTGATACGCGAAGTTGAACGAAGTTGAGCCGCCCTGGCCAGAATGGCAAATGGTGCAGCCGAACTTCTCCACCGGATGCGGACTATTCGAGCCGACAAATAAATCCAGCCGCGGATGATTGCAGAGCACGGCGATCTCTGCCGCCGACAATTTGGACTCGGTGAGCGAGGCCAACCGGGATTTCTCGAAACCCAGTCGATCTATGTTGGTGTGGCAGCTGGCACAGCGATCAACCCGCTGCACCTGCTTGAAGTTGTAATCAATCAGCAAGCCGTCCGGCACGTCCTGACGAATCTTGAACGGCGAAGCAAAGGCATCCAGAATCGGCAAGGCACGGATACGGGCATAGACATCCAGTTGCCGCTGTTCCTGCAGTCGAGTGAGACGGTCATATTCGCGGAGATTGGCCTCCAGCTGACTGTACACCCGTTGCAAGGGTTCGCGCTGTTGAGCGATTTCCGCCTCCGCCTGTTCGATCTGGCGCTGCAGGCGGTCGAGTTCCTCTTCCATTCGGGTGATTTCCGCCTGTTTGTCGCGGACGCGCTGTTCCAGCTCCTCCACAACTGCCGTAGATAAACCCTGAGCGTAAGCGGCATCACGCTGGCTGATGATGGAGTCGCGGATAGCCTTTTGCTCATTGATAGTGATACGCAGTCGGAAAGCTCTTTCCCGCACGCCTTCCTGTTCGAGTTTACGGCGAATCTCACGGATGCGATCGTTTTCGGCCGTGTTCACAATCTGCTTGGCCTGAGCGAGAAAATCTTTGGGCGGCAACTCACCGCTGATGGCAACGCCGTAAAACTCCCGGGCTTTGTCTAAAAACTGCTCCTTCAAACGTTCATACTCCTGCTGATTGCGCTGGAAGTCCGCCTTGGCCTGCTGCTCAAGCAGTTCGACTTCGATCTGGCGGCTGCGACGTTGCCAGTGCTTCCACTCGCGGCGATGGTCCACGGCTAGCATGACCAGCGTCGCGATCAGCAATCCCAAACACGACAGGCCGAAGATAATGTCGAGTTTCCGCAAATCGCGGTAAGTTTGATCCAGGGCAGCCATAGTGTTCCCTCACGGGACTGCCAGCGACCCGCTTTCGCTGGTAGAGTGAATCAGGCCAGCTGGCAGCCAGTCCGATGCGCGGCAGACTTGCGTTTGCCGCAGGTGCAGAGCGTATCGGGTTTCCGCAGCGGGATGAATTTCTCCGTTCCCCCGACAATACGCTCAGATGTTGAAGAAGTATTCGGGAATGCCGATGATGTATTTCAGGTTGAAAGCCCAGCGCAGGATCATCTTGATCGGCAACGCTGCCATCACCAGAAGCAGATTCACCATCACGAAGTAACGGGCGAACCCCATCCGTATGAAGAACTGTCGGAAGATCGTTTTCGCCAAAAGCGGGGGTAATACCAGGAAGTATAACAGCACCAGCACGATGCCGGGCAATTCTCGCATGAGAATCACGCCACCGCTTGCCGGGCTCGGCCAAACAATGTTCAGCATCCGCACCCAGAAGTACTCCGACAAATCCACGTTGTTGAGCGGGACGAGCTTGCTTTTTGTCCAGGTTTCGAACGGGCCAAAGAAGTTCCAGTTCGGCCCACGCAGGAAAGTGCCCAGGAAAATCAGGGTTACCCACAGCACGATAAATCCGAAACCAAATGTTACGATGGCAAACGGCCGCTCAGCAAACGTGAAATAGCCGTTCCCCTTCTGGTTGAAATCAATGTACGGAATAGCCATCAACCCAAAGATGATCAGCGATGGAAAAACCACCCCGGCTAACCACGGATCGTAGTAAACCAGCATCTCCTGCAAACCAAGGAAATACCACGGTGCCTTGGACGGGTTCGGCGTTTTTGCACTGGCAGCCGGCTGTTCCAGGGGAGCTGGCAAACCCACCGACCAGATGATCAGCACTACCGTCACGATCACCATGCAGATGAGCTCGGTGTAAACCAGGTCCGGCCAAACCAGCACTTTTTCCTCTTCCAGCTTTTCCAGCGTGGGCAATCCCTGAGCGGTACGCTGATCGTTGATGACCGCGCGGCGCAACGCAAACCAGCTGAAAAATCCCACCAGGTACACCATGCCGACAATGGGCACGTTGTCGGGCTTGATAATGATCTGGCGAAAATCGTAGTCGGTCATGCCCAGGCCACCGAGCACCAGCGAGGCTATGAGCAACGCCCACCCGACATTGAGCCGTGTCAGCTTCTCTCGCCATAAGTAAAACGCCCCGAAAATACCGACGGACAGGAAGAAGTAATTGACCGGTCCCAACCCGTCGAGAATGAGCGACGAAAAGCTCACCAGCAGCAACCAGGTCGTCAGCCGCCGCAGTGCATCCATGCCGAACAGCACCGCTCCAAAGAAACGGTTTGCCAGGGCTTGCGTCTGACTGCCAGCCGCAACCAGAACCGCATCGAGAATCAACGCCACTAACGCCACCCAGTACACCACGATCAGCGGCAGACGAATGGCCAGGTTAACCGTGCCCACCAGGCCGAGAGTTTCCAGGCCGCGCCGCAATCCAGCGTCCACAGTGTTACGAATCCACAAGGGCAGAGTCGGGCCCAGACCGACGAAATAAATCAACGCCAACACAGCGAGCAGACCGCTGACCGCCCACCACAAGCGTGCTGCTCGCCGGGCCAACTCTGGCGAGCGCTCCCCCGGCAAGGCATCCATCGCTTCGTCGCTGGCCAGATCAGGCGAGGCTTGCCGTGATCGCTTTTGCCAGTACCAGGCGAAGCCGGCATTGCACACAGCCAGGATGGCATAAAACCAGCCCAGTCCAGTCTGGACAGACGCAGTAATATCCGGCCCCGAATGGGCCATCGCCGCCAGAATCATGGCTCGTATTCCCCGCTCTGCCGTCGTCTCGTTGCTCGCATGGAATTAGCCAGCTACATCGGTCAGGTGCGATGGCGCGGTGAACACTTACAGCGGCCCGCTGATACCGCCATCTTTACGGACACGCCAGAAGTGAATGGCAATCAGAGTCGCCACCACCAGTGGAAACGCGATGCAGTGCAAAACGTAGAAACGCAGCAGAGTCATCTCGCCGACAAAGCGTTGGCCCAGAAGTAAATAACGGGCATCGCTTCCCGAATGAATCAGGTAAGTGCCGACGTAGAGCAATTTCGCGCCCGGCCCTTCGTGGCCGAGGAACGGCGTGGCTCGCGCCATGTTGCTGCCGACCGTGATCGCCCAGATCGCCAGCTGATCCCAGGGCAAGAGGTACCCCGTGAAGCTCAGAAGTAAAGTGAGCACCAGCAGGATCACGCCCACAACCCAGTTAAATTCCCGCGGCGGTTTGTAACTTCCTGTCAGGAACACGCGGTACATGTGCAGCCAGATGGTGATGACCATTGCGTGCGCACCCCAGCGGTGCATTTCCCGCAACACGCCCAGTGTTACCACCTGGCCCAGCGAAACAATGTCGTTGTAGGCATGTTCCAGCGTCGGGCGGTAGTAGAACATCAGCAGCACACCGGTCACCGTCTCCACCAGGAACAGGAAGAACGTAATCCCGCCCATGCACCAGGTGTAGCTTAGAGCGATTCCCTGTTTGCGAATCGAGACCGGATGCAGGTGCAGGAAGAAATTGGTCAGCACCACCACGACGCGGTTACGCCGGTCGCGCGGTGCTGGATGACGGAAGATGCTTTTCCAGATTTGCGTATTGCGGATATATTCACCGATAGCCATAGTTGCTCCAGTCGCAAGGGGCGCCAGTGATTATCCGAGCAGGCTGTGGCTTACGAGAACCGAATGGCTGCTTCCGGATCGTCCCACTGCCCGAGTTCCTTCTGGAATTTGCGGCTTTTGTCCACCAGGATTTGTCCATCGTCGGCCAGAACAATGCGGTAGCGTTCCAATGGCCGTGGTGCGGGCCCCTCGAAGTTCGTGCCATCTTTCATGAAGCCGCTACCGTGGCAGGGACATTTGAATTTCTGCTCGTTCTCTAACCAGTTGGGAGTACATCCGAGGTGCGTACATACGGTACTGAGCGCGAAGATTTCTACGCCTTTGGGCGTGCGCAATCGCACGATCCACACCCCGTATTCTTCCTTAAACCGTTCCACCACTTTGTCGTCTTCGTACTGATCGGGGTAGCCTGCTTTGAAGCTCATGGGCGGTTCCATGGAGGCATTGGGAAACAGAAACCGCAACGTCCACAGGAACCAGGCGGTCATGGTGGCGGTGAAGGCAATCCAGGCGGTCTGGAACCAGCTCAGCAGAAACCAGCGTCGTGTCGGTTGTCCCGTGGTGGTCGGTTGTTTAGTAGCAGTCGCCGCTTGGCTCGGCGCTGACTGGCTCATGTTTTCCTCCTCGGCCCGCTACACTCACGCACGCCGTCCGGCAGGGTCTCGAAGCGAAGGACTTGCTGAGTCTTAATTCGTTGCCCGCCAGATACCATCAGGCTTGGACCAGCCAGATCGGCCAGGGAAGTGCGTGTAGCCTGGCGGAGCGTGCGGAAGACTGGAAATAGCTTTCCTGCAATCGTTCGCAATGTTTTAGTGGCACGCGGGCAAACGTCAATCCATAAAAATAAGCATTAGCAAAAACGATGCCGCCTTCAGTTCAGCTTGCATTCCCGCAAACGTCCTGTATGCAGCCCTTGCGAACTTCTGGCCCGTCTGCATTCGGGCAGGTAAATTGCGCCCGTTTATTGCCGTGCGACGACACCCGCGGGATTCCGAAAATTGCGAATCGAGCACGACAGGTTTGCCATTCTCTGGAAGCAGCCGCGAACTTTTCTCTCCCTTCTCCCGTCAAACTCTCGGTATGCGGAAATTTGCAGCTTCTCCGATTTCCTGTTAGCCAGCTTTGATCCTGGCGTCTGACAATTGGCAGGACCTGGAGACATGTGGATAGCCAGCGGCGGTTGCACAGGGACACCGCCAGACACCGAGAGACGGCCAAACGTGGAGGGAGGTGAAACCATGAAGCAGAGTAGTCAACGACAGGCTGTCCGACAGGAGCGATCTGCGGGGAGACCAAGCGGGCGAGCTTTCACGCTGATCGAACTGCTGGTGGTGATTGCGATCATTGGCCTGCTGATGGCTCTCTTGTTACCGGCCATTCAGAGAGTCCGAGAAGCTGCTAACCGCATCCGCTGCCAGAACAATATCCGCCAGCTGGCCATTGCCGTTCACAATTATGAATCGCATTATGGTGTCCTGCCACCGAGTATGCTGGCTCCCGTCGGAGCCACTTTCGGCACGAACAACGGTTCCTGGTCGGTGCATGGCCGCATTCTCGACTTTATCGAGCAGGGTAATGCCGGAGTCAAGGTCAATCTCGAATTGGCCTGGGATCAGCAACTGAATACCGGAGTGCCACAAACTCGTATTCCCGTTTTTCTGTGTCCCAGTGAACGAAATGACACGGTACGTACGCGCATGGTGAACGGTGTCCCGCAACCGTATGTTTATCCGCTGAATTACGGGTTCAACTTTGGCACCTGGCTGGTCTGGAATCCACAGACTGGCGAGGGCGGCGACGGGGTCTTTTTCCCCAATGCTCAGTTATCCTTGAACCACATCTTCGACGGCACCAGCAACACTCTCATGCTGGCCGAGGTCAAGGCATTTACGCCGTATGCTCGCAACATGAATTCCGATCCGTGCGGCACTGTTCCGACCACGGCTGGCGAGGTCGCTACTCTCGTGCTTACCGCTCCCGACAAGAAAATGGGAGCGGATCGCAACTCCAACACCGGCCACACCGAATGGCCTGACGGTCGCGTGCACCACAGCGGCTTCACCACACTTTTGCCTCCCAACACCGACGTGGTGGTTAATTACAACGGCATCACTTTCCACGACTGCGATTTCAATTCCCGCCAGGAAGGAAGCCACACTCTCATTCGTACCTGCGCTGCGGTTACCGCTCGCAGCTACCATATTGGCGGTGTGGTGAACGTGGGTATGATGGACGGCTCGGTGCGTGTCGTTCGCAGCACGATCGATCTTTCCACCTGGCGAGCCCTGGGTACCCGAGCCGGCGGCGAACTTTTCACTCTGCCACAATGACAGCTTACAGCGCTGACTTCCACCACCGTCTGGTCAGTCGCTCGATGTCAAGTCGAAGACTGCCGCAATGACAGGGCACCCGCTCTAACTTCCACCTTCAGCGTTCATCTCTCTCGAAAGAATTTCGCGGAAAACCATAGAACGCAGTGGCAAGATGCGAAGACCGATGTGAATCCGCCAACTAGCGGCGACCGTCGCATTCACTGCGCTTCCGCTCAACGACGCAAACTCTTGGCGCTACCCAGCCGCCGTAGCAGAAACAGTTCGTTGACGTAGCCGCTGGAAATAACCTAAGTCCCTGGCTCCTCGAACTACTAAAACGCTTTAGCGTGTTTGCAGGAAAAACGCCTTTCCGCGATTGCAAGGTAAGCATCGTTCAACTATGCATAACTAGCGAGCGGCTAACTCCAGAGCACGACCCAGCACGGTGTCCCGGCACATCGTTCCAGAATGAATAACCGACAATCCCGGTGACGGATTATGGAGCAAGTAGCGATCCCTGGCGGCTGGTCGTTCGTCATATTTTTGACCAGAGCGCTGACGCAAGCGGTTCACAAATCGGAGGCGGTACCCATGACGGCCATGGCAATCGTGTCCAACCATGCCCGGCGTAGCGGGCGGAAGCTGATCGTGGCAGCGTTGCTCCTGGCAACGGTATCCTGGGTCTGGGCAAGCCCACCGACCGCAGCAAGGAAACCCCATAAGGCTCCGTGCGGCGATTATGGTACGGCTATCGAGTTCGAGCCCACGCCGAAAGACGCCGCTCGCCGAGCTGCTGCCGAGGAAAAACTGGTCATGGTCTTGCATGTTTCGGGCCATTTCGAAGACCCCGGGCTGACCTGAAACAATGCCGAGGCACTCCGGGTGAGCGCCCTGGCTGATCCCCGCGTGGGCGAGTTTGTGCGGGAGCATTTTGTGTGTTCCTTCCAGAAAGTCGGGACGTTTCGCATTGTCGGCGGGCAGAAACAGGGCGGGAACGTGGCCACGTATTTCTGCGCTCCCGATGGCCGGGTCTTGCACGTCATTCCGGGCCCGGTTGGAGCGGAGCAATTTCTAGCGGAAGCCCGCTGGGTGGTTGACAGCGTGCGGCGCGGACTCCAGGAAAGCAAAAAGACAGGTAAGCTGTTCAAAGTGCTGTTCCGCGAATACCATGCCGAGCGGTTACGCAACCAGTATGGCCTGGTGGTGGAGCCGGCACGCTTTGATGTGGATACGGAAGCGCCGGGGGCACTCAGTTACCGCGATCCCACCGGTCGGCCCCTTGCTCCGGTGTTGCTGCCGCCGCCTCTGCACGGGCCGGATGTGACATTCGGCCAGGATCTGTTGCAACAACGGCAAGCCAAAGAAGCCGCCCATCCGCTGGCGCAGACAGTTCCCGGTATTGATGGGCGTCGCTGGGCACTGGGACCGCTCGCGCAAGCGCATCGGTTGCTGGCTGCCCATGCCCTGCAGCCGATTGACAAACTCTACGGCACCGTCTTCGAGAACATCCTGGGCGAAAAAATTTCCACCAAGCCGGTCGAAATTGTCACGCCATTCCCTTGGCGTCCCGAAGGCAAACGCGGCCAACCGCTGCCATTACCCGCACGGCCCTAAATCGGACAGGTGGCGGCCCCTGTTCAAACCCTCTCTTACACTGGATTGTGCGCGAGACACAGCCGCTGAGTTATCCTGGCCTGATGCCGTCACTATGTAGTGCCTGCGTAGAAGGACAAGCACTCAGGCGCGGACTTTACGGGCGAGGCGGAGCATGGCGCGGCAGCGTTCCCGTTGTTGCATCAGACGCCGTCGCTCCTGAGGCGAAACCGTGGCCGGCACTGGTTGCGCCAGTTCGGATTCCAGAGCAGCGGCGTCCAGTTCGCTGGCGGGAATGGCTCGCGCGGTCAGGAGCGTTACCGTGTTGCGCTTGATCTGCACAAAGCCGCCGTCCACGAAATACTGCCGTACTTCTTCGCCCCGCCGCAAACGCAATTCGCCGAATCCTAACCGTCCCACCAGCGGAGCGCGACCGGGTAACACGCCGAGTTCGCCATCATAAAGTGGCACGGCCACGAAATCGGCTGATTCATCCACCACAGTGCGTTCCGGGGTAATCACCAGACAGTGCAATCGTTCCGCGGCCATGCTGCAAATCTCGCTGAGACGTACCAGGGCCTGGTGAGGCCCAATGCTTTTCGGAAGACCATCTCATGCCGCTGTGGACATGCGGCGAGCCTGTTCCTCCGCTTCCTCGATAGCGCCGACATAGAGGAAAGCCGCTTCGGGAAGATGATCCCATTTTCCCTCGCAAAGCTCTTTGAATGAGCGGATGGTGTCGCGCAATGGTGTGAATTTGCCGGGGCGATTGGTAAAAGCTTCCGCCACGATGAATGGCTGGGAGAGAAACTTTTCGATGCGTCGAGCGCGATGCACGACCAGTTTATCTTCCTCGCTCAATTCCTCGACACCGAGAATGGCGATGATGTCCTGCAGTTCGCGGTAGCGTTGCAGATAGCGTTGTACCTGCCGGGCTACCTGATAATGTTCCTCGCCGACATACTGCGGGTCGAGGATACGGCTATTGGAAGCCAGCGGGTCAATGGCCGGGTAAATGCCTTTCTCTGCGATGCGGCGTTCGAGATAAATGAAGGCGTCGAGGTGCTGGAATGCATTGGCCGGAGCTGGATCAGTCGGGTCATCCGCAGGAACGTAGATGGCTTGCACAGACGTAATGGCGCCGCGGACGGTGCTGGTGATGCGTTCCTGCAGTTCGCCCATTTCCGTGGCCAAAGTAGGCTGGTAACCGACAGCACTGGGCATCCGGCCAAGCAAAGCGCTGACTTCGGAACCGGCCTGCGAGAAACGGAAGATGTTGTCAATGAACAGCAGCGTATCAGCGCCGGTAGCATCGCGGAACCATTCCGCCATAGTCAGTGCCGATAGGCCGACACGCAACCGTGCCCCGGGCGGCTCGTTCATCTGACCGAACACCAGTGCAGTTTGCGAAAGCACCGGCCGACCTGTGTTGCCGATTTTGGTCTCCTGCATCTCCAGCCACAGGTCGTTTCCCTCGCGGGTGCGTTCACCGACACCGGCAAACACGGAATAGCCACCATGCTGTGTGGCGATGCGGGCGATAAGCTCGGTGAGGATCACCGTCTTGCCGAGACCTGCCCCGCCGAAAAGACCGGCCTTGCCGCCACGCACCAGCGGTGTCAAGAGGTCAATGACCTTGATGCCCGTTTCAAACACCTCCGTCTTGGGCACGATTTCCGAAAGCGGCGGCGGTTCACGATGGATCGGCCACCATTCCTTTGCCTCTACCGGGCCCCGACCGTCAATCGGCTCGCCGAGCAAATTGAAGACGCGGCCCAGCGTTTCCTTGCCGACGGGCACTTTCACCGGGCCGCCGGTATCCACGACCGGCATACCACGTACCAGTCCGTCGGTCGAACCCAGAGCGACACAGCGGACGCGATTACCACCCAGATGCTGCTGCACTTCGCCGACCAGGTGAATCTTCACCCCTTTGTACTCGGTATCAATTTTCAGAGCGTTGTAGATTTCGGGCAGGTGGCCTTCGTCGAATTCCACGTCGAAGACCGAACCGATCACCTGCACGATGCGACCGATATGTTTACCGTTGGGTTGTCCATCGGTGAGCGTTGCCATAGCTGCCTCCTGTCTCAGCGTGTGCGATTGTTGACTAGAGCGTTTCGCTGGTCCCGGCCCAGTGCGCCGCGACGGCTCATTTCAACGCCTCCGCGCCGCTGAGGACTTCGAGGATTTCCTTGGTAATGTTGGCCTGGCGGGCGCGATTGTACTGGCGTGTGATCTGGCGAATCATCTCGCTGGCGTTATCGGTGGCCTGTTTCATGGCGATGCGGCGAGCGATCTGTTCACTGACAGCTGCATCGAGGAAGCATTTGAACAGCCGCACCTTCAGCGACATCGGCAGCAACTCCTCAAGAATGCTGCGCGGGTCGGGCAGAAACTCGTACTCGACGGTCGCCGCTGGAGTTGCCGGCCCAGTCGCATGAGCGGTGCCACTTTCTGAAGCGGTACCGGCGGAAGCGGTCGCCCCTGGAGTTGCCGGGCGGCGCAGCGGCGGTGCAATCGTGCTCAACGGCAGAAGCGTCTCAACTACCGGCGTTTGCCGGGAAGCGCTGAGGAACTTCATGTACGCCACTTCGACCTGATCGTAACGCCGGCCCAGGTAACCTTCCAGGTAGCGATTAGCCAGCACCTCGACTTCCTCGAAGCGCGGCTTATCTTCAAAATGGGTATAGCTGGCCTCGAAAGGTACGCCGTGGTAGCGATAATACGCGATGGCTCGTTTGCCGGAAAGTTCCAGATGGAGGTCAATTCCCGATTGCCGGTACTGTTGCAAGCGCTGGTCAGCGACGCGAAGGATACTGGTGTTGTAGCCGCCGCACAAACCGCGATTGGAGCAAATCACCAGCAGCAGACTGCTGCGGATCGGGTCGCGCTTCTCCAGCAGGGGATGACGCAGTGCGGCGGGAGCAGCGCCAGAGGAAGCGGGCAGCGCAGCGGTGCTCAGGTCGGCAGCCAGTTCGGCAATTTTGCGGGTATAGGCTTCCGCTTCCACAGCGCGATCGAGAGCCCGCTTGAAACGGGCCGTAGCGATCAGCTCCATCGTCCGCGTGATTTTGCGGATATTCTGAATCGCTTTACGCCGCAAAACCAGATGGCGGAGCTTCGGCATAAGTTTGCCTCTCCCGATCCTCAGCGCACAGCAAGATTGGTTGCGTTTAGGCCGGCGGCTTGAATTGCGTCTGGAAGAATTCGATCGCCTTGACCAGACCGGCTTCGATTTCCGGCGTGATCTTCTTTTCGCGGATGAGAGCGTTGCGGACCTCCGGCACCTGTTCGCGCATGAAGCGTAAAAATTGTTCTTCCCAGGCGGCGACGTGGCGGATAGGCACGGAATCCAGGTAACCGCGTGTGCCGGCGAAGATGATCATCACCTGATCGGCGACGTGCATCGGTTTGTATTGCGGTTGCTTGAGAATTTCCACCATGCGGTAACCGCGGTCAAGCTGCGCCTGCGTCGCTTTATCGAGTTCGGTGCCGAGCTGGGCAAACGCTTCCAGTTCACGGAAGGCCGCCAGGTCCAGTCGCAGGCTCCCGGCCACCTGTTTCATAGCGGGGATCTGTGCTTTTCCGCCGACACGCGAGACCGAAATACCCACGTCAATCGCTGGTCGCACGCCGGCAAAGAAAAGGCTCGGTTGCAAATAAATCTGGCCGTCGGTGATCGAAATGACGTTGGTGGGAATGTACGCGGAGACCTCGCCTTCGAGCGTTTCGATGATCGGCAACGCTGTCAGTGAGCCACCGGATTTCGGCAGCTTAGCCAGCTTATGCCCCGGATACTCGGGGAGGACCACCTCCTGAGCGTGCTTCTTTTCCAGGGGGCCTTTGAAAACGCGAGGCGAGCCATCGGGGTTACGCACCGCCGAATGTTCCGCCGTCACCTCTTTATCCGGGACGGATTCGGGAACGATCACCCAGTGTTCAGCTAACTTGGCCGAGCGCTCGAGCAAGCGGGAGTGGCAATAGAAAATGTCGCCAGGATATGCCTCGCGCCCTGGTGGACGACGCATCAAGAGCGACAGTTGCCGATAAGCCGCCGCCTGTTTGCTCAGGTCATCGTACACGCAAAGAGTATCGCGGCCCTGTTCGTACATGTAATACTCGGCCATAGCGCAGCCGGCGTAAGGAGCGATATACTGCAACGCTGCCGGGGCCGACGACGACGCAACCACGACAATGGTGTAATCCATTGCCCCGTGTTGCCGCAAAGCCTCGATCACCTGGGCAACGGTGGATTCCTTCTGGCCGATGGCGACATACACGCAAATAACGTCCTCATCCTTCTGGTTGATGATGGTGTCCACGGCGATGGCAGTTTTGCCCGTTTTGCGGTCGCCGATAATGAGTTCCCGCTGGCCGCGACCGATCGGCGTCATCGAATCAATGGCTTTGATGCCCGTCTGCAAGGGCACGTTGACGGGTTGCCTTTCGGCAACACCGGGAGCCGGCGATTCCACCAGACGTGTGTACGGGGTAACAATCGGTCCTTTACCGTCGAGGGGATTGCCGAGCGGGTCGACCACCCGGCCGATCATAGCATCGCCGACCGGCACTCGCAACAATTGCCCAGTAGCCCGCACCTCATCGCCTTCACGAATCTCCAGGTAATCACCGAGGATGATCACACCGACCGAAGTTTCCTCGAGGTTGAAGGCCAAGCCCATGACGCCGGTACGAGTGAACTCGACCATTTCGCCGGACATCACCCCGCCCAAACCATAGACGCGGGCAATGCCATCACCGACTTCCAGAACCCGGCCGATTTCCCGCGCTTCCAATTCCGCGCGATATTGTTCAATCTCCGCTTGCAGAACAGAAACGATCTCGTTGGGTTTGAATCGCATAGGAAGCCCTCGCCAGAAGTTCTTTTTCGAGTTTGCTCAGTCGGCTGCGGACCGAGCCGTCGAAGACCCAATCGCCGATCCGTACCACCAGTCCACCAAGCAATTCAGGCTCGACGCGATTGGTCACCAGTGGTTCGAGCCGGAAGATGTCGCGGAGTTGACCAGCGATCCGCTCGAGGTAAGCTTCCCCCAGAGGGACGGCGGACTGCACTTCCACGCGGACCCGGCGTGCTTCCCGGTCACGCAGTTGCCGATAGGCACGCACGATGGTTCGCAATAACGGCAAGCGGTCGTGGTCGTTGAGCACCAGCAGGAAGTTTAATACCAGCGGATGTGCCCGACCGGTAAACAACCGGGAAATGGTTTCCGCCTTCCGCCGACGGGAAATGATGCCGCTTGTAAGAAAAAGTTCCAGTTCCGGAGCACTGGTGAACACGTCATCCACCAGGGAATCCAGTTCTTCCAGAACCTGTTCTTCGGCCTGCTGGGCACGAGCAGCGCGAAGCAATGCCTCGGCATACACGCGGGCGATCTGCTGGCCGCGAATGTCCAGCACGGTCGGATAGACAGGTCGATCCGCGACCTGTGGCTTGGGATAAGTATGCTGGTGCTCTTCAGTCATGTGAGCTGGTCATCTGAATTCCAAGGAGGGAAAAATCGAGGCAAGCAGCACTGCCAGCAAATCAGGGCTGGTAATTGCCCACCAGTGCCATGTGTTCGCGTTCGTAAGCCTCGCCGTGTTGCCGTAACTCTGCGAGTGCCTCATCCAGAAGCCGACGATGATCCTCTTCGCTCAGCGACCTGCGGATAGCCTTTTCCGAAACCAACACGGCCAGGCGTACCGCAGATTGCCAGAGTTCCTGCAAAGCCTGGTCGCGAGCTCGCGCCAGTTCACGCAGCAGTCGTTCGCGCTCGGCCTGGACTTCGGCCAAACCGCGTGCGCGAATCTCCTCGGCAGTGCGCTCGGCATCGCGGCGGGCTTCGTCGAGAATTTCCCGCACCTTCTCGCCGGCTCGTTGCATTTCCTGCTGCAACTGGGATCGGATACGTTCGGCTTCCGCACGGGCTTGTTCAGCCTCCTGCAGAGCCCGGCGGATGCTTTCTTCGCGCTTGCGCAGGCCTTCGAGCATCGGTCGCCAGGCCAGTTTGCGCAGCACCACCAGCAGCAGGCCGAACACGACCAGGCTCCACACCGCCAGGTCGAGCGAGAAGGATAAAGGTCCTTCCTCGCCCTCAGCATGGCCATGCCCGGCTTCCGCGGCACCAGTGCAGTCCGGCATCAGCAACCACCAGGTCGCGCACCAGGCCAGCACCACAACCCCACGGGCCAGCCAGTCGGCTCGACCCCACCAGCGCTGTAGGCCCGAAACCATCGAATCTTTCCTCCACTTTACAAGGCAGATAAGCACCAAGCCGGCCGAAGGCGGCGTTTTCTTCTGTCGGGCTGTACCCTGGCCAGCCGCTGATTAGGCCTTGACCGCCATGATGATGCACACGATCAGGGCGAAGAAAGTCGCACCTTCCAGCAGCGCGGCAATGATCAGCATACCGGTCTGAATGCGGGGTGCGATTTCCGGCTGCCGGGCCATGCTTTCCAGAGCGGCCTGGCCAATTCGACCGAATCCCCAGCCAGCACCGATCAGCACCAGCGCTGTGCCAAAGCCAGCACCGACAGCGTTCCCGTAAAACTGATGGGCCCCCTGATCTACCGCCAGTGCGGGCATGGCCAGCACCAGCAGCGCAATCATCACCAGACCCACGCTTGCGAGCATCTGCTTCATCGTTCCTCCTTTCTGTGCATCAATGTCTTGTGGCACCGCTTCTAGTGCCAGTCTATCGCGTGCTCCGCCAATTCCCAGAAATGGGAATGCAGTATCCCATTCGTTTAGCAAGCAAGAGAATCGCAGCCAGAGATGGTCGCCAGCGGTGGCGGCAGGCCCACCGATTGGCAAGAGGATGTCCCTGCACCTTTCGCCTAATGTTCCATGTGCAGCTGGAAGCCGAGGAAAAGCGCAGTCAGGAAGGTGAAAATGAACGCCTGCAAAAACGCAACAAAGATTTCCAGCAAACTTAATGCCACGACGCCGAACACACTTCCCAGGGTAACGATCCCCCAGACGACTGGCCCGGCGTTTTTGGCCATGACAATGAACGCCATGATAAACGCCAGCACGGTGTGGCCGGCGAAAATGTTAGCGAAGAGTCGCACAGCCAGAACGGTGGCCTTGATGAAATGTCCGAGGAACTCAATGGCGACGATCATCACAATCAGCGGAAAGCCGAAGATCAATGGAATTCCCGTGTCCGGAACATGGGCGCGGATGTATCGCCACAATCCCACGATCGGAGCCAGTAACCAGGGAACCCGGGACGACGCGGAATCCGGTTGGGACGATCCCCGATGGCCATGCTCCGCGTGCCCGACCGGGTGGTGAGTTGCCGCTGGAGATTCTGCTGGGCGTTCTTCGTGCATGGGATGCTCATGGTGGTCGGAATGTTCATCGTGGCCATGATGCCCACCGTGTTGGAGCTGGTATTGGATTGCCGCACCGTGAATCAGCAGGAAACTGCAAAAGGCCAGCGCTCCGGTTACGCTCAAATCACCGGTGGGCGACCCCAGAAACGGTATCATGCCCAGCAGATTGCAAAACAATATGAACAGGAAAACAGTCCAGATGTACGGAACAAAGCGGTCGGCGTCCCGCTCACCAATATACGGTTTGGCCACCTCATCACGCAGGAAGGTCAGGATCGCCTCAAAACAATTCCAGAAGAACCCTCGGGGTGGCCCACCGCTGCGAGCACGCCGGGCGATCGGCACGTAAATCGCCACAAGCAATAGCGCCGCCAGCAACTCGATCACCATGAATTTGGTGATCTGGAGCGGCTTTTCCCGAAACGGAAGCGGAATGGCCGGCAGGTGAATTTCCACTTTGCCGGTCAGGCTGTTGTCGAAAAATGTCCAGACGGCACTGTCTTTCGAATGTTCAAGAGGGCTGTGAGCCATACCGGTTCAAGTTCTTTTAGGTGCATGCTGAGCGTAGCCGCGCTGAGAAAGCGGGACGCTAGCAAGTTTAGTACCGATTCTCGAAGCAATCGCTCACCGGTTTGGAATTTTGCGGATGGTGAAGACTAGTTCGACACCCAGCGTTGCCAAATATGCAGCCGCCAGGGGCACCCAGAAAGCCAGTCCATCGCCCCACGAAGCTGTAAAGGCCAGCACCAGGGCACCGCCGAGAGTCAATACCAGGCGAATCCCCGTGCCCATCAGCGCCAGCAAAGGAAAGTTCCCGCCCGATACTCGAGCGGCCCTGGCGGTGAAAATGTGAGCGGTCAGCGCAGGAATGAGCACCAGAGCCAGGGCAGCGATTACCGGCACAGAGGAATCGCTTGCGCTGGCCCCAACTGCCAGACCACCGATCATCGCCGCGGCTATAGATACCGCAGCAAGCAAGCCGATTTCGAGCAGTTCGCCTATCGCGACGAGCCGCCCGGAGGTTCCCTCAGGAGCAACCACAGATGGGTCATTCCTACAGCAAAGCCCACGATTACTCCGAGGATCACCATCCACGGGCTTGTTCCCCAGCGATAATCGAGCCAGGCCCCCAGCGCAATGGGTATGACCATCTCCAACCCGATCTGGCCCAGGGCGAAGTAGCGTCCCAGTTCCCGAGGACCGACGTCGCTCCTTCTCACTGAGTTGCTCCGCCATCTTCCCCGTCTTGGGCAATTCGCTCCAGTGGCTAATCCCCATGCCAGTCGGCTTCTTTCACGCTGGGGCAAGCAATACCAGCTGCCGCGTGCGTCCCCGGCCTGGCTAGCTGTTTGCCTGGCCGGTATTCGTGGCGTGTGGAAAGCTATTCTGGAACTGCTCCCGCGAAAGTCAACCGGTACCCGGAAAATTTTTCCAAACTCACCGAGTCCGGCCAAATTTTATAGACCCAAGAGGCTGCCTCTAAACGACTTCCGCAGCTTAATCGCTCAGCGAGCCGATTGGCGAGAATTATCCGCTTCGCACCTACCGTGGCAATTCACCGGCCACAGGCTGGTCGCCAAGACCCAGGAACTTCTCGATCGCTTGTTCAATAAACATCGCCATTTCCGGTTCGCTCAGCGAGAGCAGTTTCCGCGCTGTACCGTCGTGAAGCAGCGCGTTCAAATCATACCCTGAATCCGGCTCCGCCTCGCAAGATTCCGATTCGGACTCCTGTTCCGAGGACTGATCATCAGGTTTTGAAGGCTGACGCACACACCGGGCACCCACGTAGAGCTGGGCGATCTGCTCAACCGGTAGCACCACGCTGCCGGGCCAGGGAAACGGTCGGTGCCGCACGCGCAACGTTTCATGATCCACGACGATTTCCGTGCGGTTAACCAGACTCGCCAGGGTAAAGTAAGTGAGCCAGACACCAACAGCCACGTGTGCGATGGGAAAAACGATCATGAGCCAATTATTACCGGGCCAAGCCAGGACTTGGTAGTACCAGAAGATCAGAAAGCTATCCCACGCAATGCAGAAGAAAATCAGGAATACGGCCGACCAGCTAAACCAGGGCCATAATATGCGTAATTGCGTTCCGCTGTCTTCGACGGTGAGTTGATGCGGTTGCGGAGCGACTGGCCGTGGGCGATTTGCCAGGCCCGCACTTTCCGCGGAACCTTGTTGCGGAACGAAATCGCGAAGGTTAACCAACGCATGGCAACGCCGACACTTCCCGACCATCTGGTCGAGATTCATGTCCTCGCTGCGTAGCATCTCCCCGCAGCTGGGGCAAATGACCTGCATAGGGGCTCCATTCATAGACGGGTGGTTTTTCGCAATTCGCCAGCCCTTGGCGAAGTTTACGCTTGCCTGGGCCGAACTTTTTGGGTGCGTTGTTCCGCAGCGATTTAGTATTCCGGCGATAATCACCCGTCCGTATCGGGAAGCTGTTTTTCTTCTCGGGATTGCAGAGTCTCTTCGCTTCGCTTCTTCCGAAATTGGGCATGGCCAGGGGCAGTTTTGCTCCATGCGGGTTCGGTCGCTGCTTGTCATGCGCTTTTCAGCAGGCCACGGTCGGCGAACATCCAAGCGTCAAGCCGACGCAAGTCTTAGTCGGACGGCGGTTGCAAGGCGCCTACAAGCTGGGCCAGACGGTTGTCCTGAGGGTAACTGTGGCCCAAATGCTGACGGAAACCCTCGGCATAAGCCACGCCGACACGTTCGCCTTGCTGCCTACCCCAACGCCGCATCGCTTCCAGATATTCGTCCATACCGTGGTGTTTCAAGAGCCATTGCCGCTGGCTGGCGTGGCAGGCCAGCATTTGTGTCTTGCGGTCTATGACGCTGCTTATATCCACGTAAAACTGAGCGGGCACTGGTCGGCCGAATAAATCCTTCCCCTCGATCGGATCGCAGTAATACAGGTGGGGGATGTGGTCTAAAGGAGCCAGTGCCGGATCGGGAGCGAAGTTCGGCACCGGTGCCGCAAAACAGGCAGCCCGGACTATCTGGCTGGTCACCTCGTGGTCGAGGAGGTAGTCCGTAGGACAATGCGTGAACACCATTTGCGGGCGTACTTCGCGCAACAGCCTTGTCACCTTGACCAGGGTGCGTTCCTGGTAGAAAATCAGCAGGTCCCGCTCTTCCAGGCAATGATACCGGCCCCCGATGAGAGCGGCAGAACGTTCGCCTTCCGTGCGGCGAATGGCACTGATTTCTTCTGGCGGCAACTCCGCCGAACCACAATCGCCCGGCGTCATGCTGGCGATATGCACAACCGCCTGGTGTTCGTTGGCGAGTCGAATCAGCGTACCTGCACACAGAAATTCCGCGTCGTCGGGATGCGCGAAAACCGCCAGCACAGTTATCGGCATAGTCATCCCCTTTACCAGGACCTTCCGGTGCTGCTACGTCCCTCGATGCATCCGAATGTTCCTCCCACGGCAATTGGTAAGCTGGCCTTCCTTGCCAGCGCCACACTCTCGTTCGCGTTCACCCTGTGGAGCCGTTGGCTTTCCAAGCAATAGTGAGACCCGAGTGCCGTGCTCTGGTTCACGCTCGCCCTGTTCCCAGCCTTTCGTATTCTGGGAAACCTTGCGCTATTAGCCAAGGGTTCCAGTCCAGTGTTCAGGAAAAGACGCGAGCGAACATCCGAAATCTGGGAAACTCATTCACGTCCGCCCAGCCATACAAAAGAAAGTCCTTGCAGGGACGCCAGTTGTGTGATGGAACGGGCAAAAATCACCGGCACGGCTTTTGCTAGTGTGCATTCCACTGCTCAGCAACCCCGGCACCTGCCAGCCAGAGGTTGCTTGACATCGAATCATCGCCACCTAAAACAATTGGTCAATGCTGCTGACACGCGGCCAGCTAAACTGGCCGAATAGCTTTCAGGAGGCTTGTGGGGATGTCCCGTCCTGCATACTGGCTGATTGGTACCCTGGCCGGCCTCGCATTATTTTTCGTCGGCTGTGATGACCGTTACCCGGAGGATTTGGAATACTACTTCAGCGATCATACCCGTCGGGCCGACCCGGCCACCAAACAGCCCAGTCCGGAGCAACTAACACAAGCCCAGCTCACACCCGAAAAGCTCCAGGTGTTAGCCGGGTTGCTCAAGCCCATTTTCGGCACACCCGCCCATCCGAAAGTGAACGTAAGCCAAGCTGGTTTGGATTTGCCCGATGATCCCGAATTGGCCGGGCTCGACGAAACCACCCTGGCGGAAGGTAGCCGATTGTATCGCCGCTTCTGCATTCACTGTCACGGCATCGTTGGTGACGGACGTGGCAGCACGGGTCGCTGGCTCAATCCACCACCGCGGGATTTCCGCACCATCTGGTTCAAGTTCCGCTCCACCTACGATCCGAGTGGGGCACTGGCACTGCCTTCGCGAGAAGACCTGAAGCGGACCATCCGGCAGGGAATCCCCGGGGCGAGCATGCCTTCGTTCGCGCTGTTGTCGGAAGATGAGCTCGAGGCCCTGGTCAGCTACGTCATTCACCTCAACATTCGGGGCCGAACCGAGCACGCTCTGGGCAGGATTCTGCTGGAGAGCCCTTCGCCGAGTGCCGGTGAAGCGGAGGCAAGGGAAGTTCTGCCGGAGAGCTTGCAAGCCATTGTGTCCAGCTGGACAACGCAGAGAAAGAAAGTTAAACCAGTGCCGCCGGCCCCGCGCTGGCCGATAATTGAAACTGCCAGCACACCCACGGAAGCGGCGGAGTTGATGCAACGTGCACGTGATCTGTTCGCCAACAAAGGTGCCTGCGTGCAATGCCACGGCATTGACGGGCGTGGCGATCCGCGCGAGGTGCCTGATAACGCAAACCGACGCGATTTCTGGGGCAATCCGCTTCCGCCGCGGGATTTGACTCAGGGTGTGTTCCGCGGTGGCAGTCGGCCCCAGGATTTATTCTGGCGAATTCGCTTGGGCATCGCTGGTACGGATATGCCCGCCACCGAGGAAAAGCAACTCTCTGACGAGGAAGTCTGGCTCCTGGTCAACTACGTACTTGATATGGCGCGGATTCAACCGCCCAGCAAACTCGCTGAGTAAAACTGCCGGAAGGGAGAATTGTCCGTGCGGCTGCAAAAACTGCTCTGGACGCTGCTATTTTTGAGTGTGCCGATATTCGGCGTGGTCTCGTTCTGGGTCTGCGACCGGTACCAGGCTTTGTGGCCCGCTAATGTCTCCGAGATTTATGGCCGCAAGATTGACCACCTCTTTGACGTGATCATGTGGATCACCGGCATCTTTTTCGTGGGCACGGAATTGCTCCTCGTTTACGCCATGTTCACCAGCAAAGATCAGGACTCCCAGGAGAAAGCCGATTTCGTTCACGGTAACCGCACGATGGAAATCGGCTGGACGCTCATGGCAGCGGCGATCCTGATTTTCGTGGCGTTTTATCAGATTCCCACCTGGACAGAAGTCAAGGTGCAGAAACCGAAGAAGCCGGCCGACGCCCATATCACCGCCAGTATGTGGATGTGGCAGGTGCGTTATCCGCTCTGGGATGAAAAAGCCCAAGCTCCGAGGAAACTCGATGTTGTCCAGCCTGCCCTCTCGGAAACTTTCGAGCTGGTTAACGAGCTGCACATTCCCGCTAAGGAAACTGTGCTTATTTACGTGACTTCCAGAGACGTCATTCATTCCTTCTACGTGCCAAAGATGCGTGTCAAACAGGATGCTGTGCCTGGCCTGCTCATTCCGGTCTGGTTTGATGCCGCCCGACCAGGCAACTACGAATTTTACTGCGCGGAACTCTGTGGCCCTGGACATTACATGATGCGCGCCCGCGTGGTGGTGCACGAATCGCGTAAGGAATACGAGCAATGGTTGCGCGAGCAGACGGAGCGATTGCGGGCACCGACGCCTCCGCCGCAAGTTGCCGCTTCCTCCACACCGACCGAGTCGCTTTCTCTGGCCGGCAAGTAGTGCCCCGCTCAGGCTGCTGGAGCACAACGCATCAATTTTGCCAATGTATCTTTGTAAGGAACGGCGTCCCGCCTAACCGAGGGTAGCTAAACATGCAAGCCACGAATACGGAGCACCATGAAGGCCATCATGGCCACGAACTGAGCTTCATTCGCCGCTATATCTTTTCCACCGACCACAAAATCATCGGGTTGCAATTCTTTTTCACCGCCTGGGTCATGATGATCGTGGGCGGGTTGCTGGCATTGCTCATCCGCTGGCAGCTGGCGTATCCCGATGCCGAGGTGCCGTTGATTGGCCGCTGGCTCTGGCCGCACAACGCCGGCAAAATGACTCCCGAAGCCTATGTTTCCGCTGTTACCATGCACGGTTCCATCATGATATTTGCAGTCGTGATTCCGATGACCACGGCCGCTTTCGGCAACTACCTGATCCCGTTGCAGATCGGCTTTCGGGACATGGCGTTTCCGACGCTGAATATGCTTTCGTACTGGTTTATCTGGCCGGCACTAGCCTGTTTTATCGCCAGCTTCTTCAGTGCCAGCGGCCCGGCCGGCTCAGGATGGACGGCCTATCCGACGTTGAGTGTGATTCAGCAGGCGGCTCCGGGTTCTGGGACTGGGCAAACACTGTGGTATCTCGGCCTGCTCTTTGTCGGCGTGTCCTCGATGATGGGTTCGGTCAACTACCTGACCACGATCATCAATTGCCGAGCGCCGGGCATGACTTTCTTCCGTTTGCCAATGACGACCTGGTCGCTGTTCGTAACGGCCATTTTGCAGGCGTTTGCTTTGCCAGTGCTCACGGTAGCCCTGATCCTCGGGCTGCTGGATAACCTGGGCTTCACCTCGTTTTTCGTGCCGCAGAACTTCGACGGCAACTGGATTGTCAACAACTTTGCCCGACGATCGGCGGGTGGCCAGCCGCTGTTGTTCCAGCACCTGTTCTGGTTCTACTCGCACCCGGCCGTTTACATCATGGTGTTGCCGACGATGGGCATGGCCTCGGATATTATCGCCACCCATGTCCGCAAACCTTTGTTCGGCTATAAGCCAATGGTTTATTCGATTCTCGGCATCGCCGGGTTGGGATTTATCGTGTGGGGACATCATATGTTCGTCAGCGGTATGAATCCGACCCTGGGCACGGCGTTCATGGTCGCCACCATCATGATCGCCCTGCCTTCCTCGGTGAAGGTCTTCAACTGGATTTTCACCCTCTGGGGAAGTAAACCGGACTGGAGCACGGCACTGTTGTTTGCACTGGCATTCGTCGCCTTCTTCATCATCGGTGGGTTGAGCGGCATTTTCATGGCCTCCACACCGACCGACATTCACATTCACGACACGTACTTCATCGTGGCCCACTTCCACTTTGTCATCATGCTGGGCGGTATGTTTGCGATCTTTGCCGCCACCTATCACTGGTTCCCGAAGATGTTCGGCCGCAAGATGAACGAGACGCTGGGCAAGTTGCACTTTGTGTTCTCGTTCATCCCGATCTTCATCGGCTTCTATCTGATGCACCAGGTGGGTCTGCTGGGGCAACCGCGTCGTTATGCCGACATCCGACCGATGCTGGACACGGAAGCCGGTTATGCCATCATCCTGATGAATAAGATCAGCACGCACAGCATATTCGTGTTTGCGGCAGCGCAGGTAATTTTCGCGTTCAACCTGTTCTACAGCATGTTCTTTGGCGAGAAGGTTGACCGCAACCCGTGGCGATCGAACTCGCTGGAATGGGAAGCCCCTTCGCCCCCGCCGCATGGCAATTTCGAGCGTACCCCGGTGGTTTATCGCGGCCCTTACGAATACAGCCATCCTGCCGCGGAGCAGGACTACTTGCCGCAGACTCACCCACCCATTCCGGGTGAAGAGGAGCACACCGGCCATTGACCGTACCAAAGTCCCCTGCCGGAGTCGGAGTAGCGTGACTGGTCAAGGCACCGGTTATTGTTTCGGCTTGCATTTGTGGAGCCTGCTGACAGCGCTGGCAACTATTCCGCTGTTGCTGGCTGGCGGCACAGTAACCACCATGCGCTGGGGTATGGTGGACGATACCTGGCCGACTTCGCCCTGGTACTTGCTGGCTAACTGGTCGGAAGCGCTGGCGCGGGGACTGGCGTTTGTTGCAGAACACGGTCATCGGCAACTCGGTTGGCTGGTGGGCGGTCTGACGCTTGTGTTAACTGGCTGGACGTGGTTGACGGCCAAACAACGGCACACGCGTTTGCATAACTGGCTGGCATTGGCGTGCTTGCTCGGTGTCGCCTTGCAGGGGCTTCTCGGCGGTCTGCGTGTGCTTTACGAGGTGCCCATCGGCCGGGAACTGGCCATGCTGCATGGCATCATCGGGCAGGTTGTCTTCACGCTCCTGGTGGCTATGGCAACAGTCCTTTCGCCGAGCTGGCTAGCCGGTGAAACGGTGCCCGTGTCTGGCCGCAACAAGATGCTGCGTCTGGCTGGATTGACCCTGGGGCTGCTCATGGCCCAGCTGGTAGTGGGAGTATGGCTTAGGCAAGCTGGTGGCCGAACCAGCTGGCCGATCGTCGTGCATTTGGTGCTGGCAGCAGGAATTTTGTTCCACGCAGTATTGCTATACGTGAAAAGTCAGTCGCTGGAGCCAGGCGCATATCGCTATCTTCGCTGGCCTGGTTTCTGGTTAGGAGTGCTGGCGGGAATCCAGGTCCTGTTCGGCATGGGGAGCTGGATGCTGGGCGGCGGTGATGGAGGCTTAAGCCGGGAAATCTCCCCAGAACGTGCTCTGGTGGCGACGGGGCACATGCTGATCGGGGCACTGTTGCTGGCGGCATCGGCTACGATGGCACTGCGCATAGCGCACCACCTGAGGGAAAGCGTTTCGACCGTTGCGATTCCATCTCCCCTGGCCCTGGGAGGGCAGCCATGAAAGTGGTGCCCGCTTCGTCTGGCACCTGGTCTGGTGAGATCCTTGTGCCATTAGTCCCGGCGAAAGAATCAGCCGGAGACAGGGTAACGGTGCCTGATGGTGTTTCGCTTCAGGTTGGTGGCGTACAGGTTTCCGGTGCAGAAGAAACCCGCCGGGAGATTCGTAGCAGCTGGTGGAGCGATTGGGCCGAATTGTGCAAGGTCCGCTTGAACAGCCTGGTGCTGTACACGGTAGTGGTTGGATATGTGAGCGGTTCCGCCTGGCAGGGCGGCTGGACAGGAGCGGGTTTGTTGTGGACGTTGCTGGGAACGGCATTATTGGCGTTTGGTGCATCCGTGCTCAATCAGTATGTGGAACGGGATTTGGATGCTCGCATGGTGCGAACGCAGCGGCGACCGCTTCCTGCCGGCAGGGTGCGACCGGAGTCGGCATTGCGAGGCGGAGTGCTGCTTGCATGTGCGGGCCTGGTCGTGCTGGTCGCCGCTACTCCGCCGATTACGGCTCTGCTTGGTGCTACCACGCTGGCGCTGTATCTGGGCGTTTACACGCCACTGAAGACCCGCTCCACGCTGAACACGGTGGCGGGTGCTATAGCTGGTGCACTGCCCCCGCTGATCGGTTGGAGTGCGGCCCGCGGCGAACTGGAATGGCCAGCCTGGTCGTTATTTTTGATGCAGTTCTTGTGGCAATTCCCCCATTTCTGGGCGATCGTGTGGCTATATCGTGAGGATTACGCTCGTGCCGGCATGAAAATGGTACCGGTGCTGGACCCGAATGGGCGCATGACCGGGCGATTGCTGGTCAACCATTGTCTGGTGTTGGCAGCCGCGAGTTTCAGTCCCGTGCTTACCGGACTGAGCGGGACGCGCTATCTGGTAGCTGCTGTTGTGCTTGGCGCAGCTTTCGTGCTTTCGGCATGGTGGTTTTTGTTGTCGCCGAATCGCGCTCGTGCTCGCTTGGTGCTCTGGACATCGCTGGTCTATCTTCCAGTCCTTTTCACCATTTTGCTGATAGACGGCACTGCCTGACTGCATCATTTTCTGGAGGCAAGGACGACACAGCATTCCCGAAACGCAATAGCCAGCTGAGACAAGAGGAGATAGATAGCCATGGCAGCTCTAGAACATGCCTTGCATGGGGAAGAACCGCGAGCGATGGGGTTGCCTTTACCCAACTCCAAACTCGCGATGTGGCTGTTTCTGGCAACGGAAATCATGTTCTTTTCGGGCCTGATTGGGGCCTACATCGTGCAACGGTTCGGAGCGCCACACTGGCCCAGGCCGGAGGAAATGCATCTGGTCGTGGCCCTGGGAGCCTTCAATACTTTCGTGCTAATCTGCAGTTCGGTTACGGTAGTGCTGGCGCTGAAGGCGTTGCATGAAGAGAAGACGCAGCAGGCCGCGATGTTTTTGCTGGCGACATTCCTGCTCGGCGGCGTGTTCATGGTGGTCAAAGCTATCGAATACACCGACAAATGGCGGCATCACCTCCTGCCGGGACAGGTAATCGAAAGCGTACCGGCCCTGGTGCAGGAAGCACTGGCAGAGCGGCGGCAGGTTGCCCAGCAGCAAAAGAAAAAGCCCGAAGAGGACGCCGTTTTTGTCGCTTTGGATCGTTTCTACCGTTACAACATAGGGAATGCTCGCTTGCAACCTGCGCAAGCGCTCAAGTGGTACAATGACGTTCGCAACGCATTTCCCCAAGCCGGGCTACCAGACATCACACGTGGTGAAGAAGTGGCCGAGACGGTGGGAAGACTTGTTCAGACCCGTCGCGCCGAACTGAAAGAAAAGCGTACTGCTCACGACCCCCTTCTGGAGGAACTCGAAGCCTTGTCGTTGGCCGCTCACGGTATTCCCATGAGCAGACGGCAGCAAGCCGTTCACTACCACTACTTATCGGAGCAGAAATACCGGGAAGCGCATCTGCCCGAGTTGCGGCTGTACGGAAACACGTGGTCATCGTTTTATTTCACGCTGACGGGCATCCACGCGCTGCACGTGCTCGGCGGCATGGTGATCTTCGCCGTGCTCCTGGTGTTTTACCTGCTGGGTCGGCTTGGCCCGGATAAGGCCATCTGGGTCGAAAACGCCGGTCTTTACTGGCACTTTGTGGACATCGTCTGGATTTTCCTCTTCCCGCTGCTATACCTGATTGGATAGGAGAACGAGGGAGAAATCCACATGACTGCGACTCATGAAACCCACGCCCATCCGAATTACCTGGCCGTTTTTGCCGCTCTGGTAGTGCTGACCGGCATCTCGGTCAGTTCGGAGTACTTTCTCGGAGCCGGCGCAGCCCACGTGGTCAACGTGCTGGTGGCGGTATGTAAGGCCGTGCTGGTGGCTATGTTCTTCATGCACCTGAAGTACGATTGGTTCAAGGTGTACTTCATGGTGGTTCCGACGCTCATTGTCGGCATCGTGCTGGTATTGACGCTGATGCCGGACGCCACGTTCTCGCAATACCGCAACTTGCTGGGCGTGCCCCCGCCGATTGTTGCGGATTAACTGCCTACACTGGTGCCGATTGGCGATGCAATGCCGTTCCTGGCTATGGTGGAGTTTGCTGAGCATTGCCATCGCCGGTTCCATTGGATATGCGCTTTTCGCGCAGTGGGGCAGGTTCCGGACAGGTTCGGAGCGGGAAACCGCAACCGACGAGTACCTCCGCCTGCCGCCAGCCGTGTTCCTGGAACGTAGCGGTCGCACAGTCAGCACCCGCGATCTCCAGGGGCAGGTTACCATTGTCGGTTTCTTCTTCTCCTGCTGTCAGGCGTCGTGTCCGAAAATCTGCCAGGCCATGCAGGATTTGCAATGGCAGCTTCGCGGCACGGATGTTCGGCTGGTGCTGATCAGCGTGGACCCGGAAACCGATCGCGCCGACCGATTGCGCCAGGTCGCGGACAGTTTGCAGGCCGACCCCGAACGCTGGTGGTTCCTGACGCAGCCGGAACCAGATTCGGAAAGGTTGTACGCCTGGATCGAAGAAGGGTTCGGACCAGCCGCTAAGCCAAAGCACCTGAGCTGGTATCACGCCGCACCACGCGGTTGGGACATCGCCCACAGCAACCGACTTTTTTTGCTGGATCGACAGGGGCGCATCCGCGACAGTGAACTAGTCGTGCGGCTGGAAGGAGAAAACTCCCCGCTGTTCGTTGTAGATGACGAAGCTGTGCAGAGCCTCGCCGAAAAAGCCCGTCGCCTTGCTGGCAGTTCCTGGTTATCTCTCCGCTGGCTGCCGACGGTCAACGTTTCGCTCAACGCCACCAGCCTAGTGCTGTTACTATGCGGGTTCACGGCCATTCGCTTCCGCCGAATTGCATGGCACCGGCGATGCATGATCGCGGCGGCTGTGGTGTCGGCTCTGTTTCTGGCTTCGTATGTTTACTACCACTGGCGCGTCGGCCACACGCGCTATCCGGGCGAAGGTTGGGACAGAACTGTGTACCTCGTTATTCTCGCCTCACATATCATCCTTGCTGCCAGCCTGGTCGTCCTGGTGCCGATGGTCTTATTCCTGGCAATACGTCAGCGCTGGGGCGGACACCGAATTTTGGCCCGGTGTACCTTGCCGATCTGGCTGTACGTTTGTCTAACCGGTATTGTGGTCTATGCGATGCTGTATGGCTTTCGCTAGCGGCCAGGCACAGCGCGACCGATTCTCGGACAGTGAACGTTCCCAGCTCATGAGGAGTGCGCTCCATGATTTCCACTCGTCATGCACCGGTTATGCTGATCACCGCCACGCTGGCTTTGCTGGCTGGTGTGTCGGTATCGCTGCCGGCCAATGCGGATAAAACCGCTCCGGTTTATGCGGACCGCCAGAACCTGCTTTTCTACTACGATGCCAAGGGAGAGCTTCGCCCCGTAACGACGCCGCAAGAGTGGGACATTCGCCGTCAGCATATCCTGGCCAACATGCAGAAAGTCATGGGACCCTTGCCGAAACACGATCCCGATTTGCCGCTGGAAATTCAAATCGTGGAGGAGGTGGCCACGCCCAAATATGTTCGTCGCAAAATCACGTACCAGTCCGAGAAAGGCGACCGGGTCCCCGCCTACCTGCTGATACCGCGACAACGCACCGGCAAAGTGCCAGGCGTCGTTTGTCTGCATCCCACCAATCGCGAACTGGGTAAAGGCGTGGTTTGCGGTCTGGGCGGTTTACCGCATCGCCAGTATGCCGTCGAATTGGCCGAACTCGGCTTCGTGACCATCGCCCCGGACTATGTCAACATGGGCGAGTACAAATGCGATCCCTACCAGCGTGGCTACATCAGCGCCACCATGAAAGGCATCGTTAACCACCGCCGCGCAGTGGACGTGTTGCAAAGTTTGGCGGAAGTGGATGCGGCTCGGATTGGCGCTATCGGGCACTCCCTCGGTGGGCATAACAGTATTTTTCTGGCTGTCTTTGATGAACGCGTCCGCTGCGTGGTTTCCAGCTGCGGTTTTTGCAGTTTTCGCACCTATATGATGGGCAATCTTCGCGGCTGGAGTCATGCCGGATATATGCCGCTCATCCTCAAGAATTACGACGCCGACCCCAAGAAGATGCCCTCCGAGTTTACCGAAGTGATTGCTGCACTGGCTCCGCGTCCGTTCCTGGCTGTTGCTCCGCTCAAGGACTCGAATTTTGATGTCGAAGGCGTTCGAGAGTGTATTCGTGCCGCGGAACCGGTCTATAAACTTCTGAACGCTGGTGACCGTCTCCGCGCTTTGTATCCCGATGCGGGACACGACTTCCCTGATGACGCCCGCCAGGAAGCGTATCGCTGGCTGCAACACCATCTCACCGCCACAAGCCGCTAACCGTGTTCGTCGTGGGACCTCTCAGCGGCAACCCCTGATTTGGTTCCATCATAACGCCGTGAGCGGGTAACTGCTACAGGAAAAATCGCATCCCTGGCTAATTCCAACCGTCATCGTGCGCAGACTCTCCAGCGTAACGACCAACCTCCCAGCCAATCTGGCTCACCACAGGGTGAATGAGTTGCTCTCATGTCGTCAGGACAGCAGCGAACGAAATGGATGGTGCAACGTAATTGCAGCCTGGTCTGTCTCCGCTGCGGTCTATCCTTCCAAACGGCCATCTCCGAGGCGTTGTTCTTGCGTCAATCACAGCAAGGGTATCCCAATTACGAACCAGTTATTCCGAACGGCCGATATAGAGGCATTGCCGCTGCACGCCGATACGTGTCATTGTTGTTTATGGGGATTACTCGATCGGTAATCGGCGGATGTGAATGCGAGTGTCCTCAAGAACAACAACACTTCCTTGCTCGAGAGCGTCCGTGAACCTCGGCAGATTAGTAAGAAGCAAGCGAAGCTGCTCGTTCGGTCTGCGTCCAAACAGCCGCCGGAACAGAATTACCGACGGCTTGTTGCTGTTTCGGTGAGCCAGGATCACGCTAAAATCCGTGTCTGCCGAAACGGGACACGTTCTTCGGAGGCCGCACGGTCGAATGCTTCCGCGTCTTCAGCCGCTTGCAGTCCGTATTCGCGAACGTGGACTGTGTCGTGTCCGGCTTGGCGTAGCCCCTCCGCCACTGGAGGCGAAAGAGCATTATCTACCAGGAATTTCATGGCGTTGTTAGAGGCAATTCACGTTCTTGCACTGCCTCTGCTGCATAGTGCAGTGCTTCGCGGATGTCTTCCGCTTCCAGGTCGGGATAAGCGGCCCGGATCTCGTCCACGGCCACCCCGTCCGCCACCATTGCCACGACCGTCGCCACTGGCATTCGCAGGCCTCGAATGCAGGGAGTTCCTCCCATCTGGTCCGGGTTGACTGTAATGCGTGCGAACTTCATTGCAAGCTCCCATGCGTGCAGAAAATCAGTTTCGCCGGAAGCGTTGATTGAACTACGCGTCCGTGATTCATTATCACTTTGAGGGCAGCAAGCTGAAGCCCAACCAACGGAATCGCCAACACTAAGCGGAAATCTGAGACATCCGTGCTACTCCTATGCGCCACCGGAAGGCTGCGGGGGCTACCAATGGCTTTCCACGCCGGTTCTGGACATCACCGGAACAACGCTTGAAACCACGTACAGCTTTCACCAGCCTTTTTCGGTCCGGAATGCCAAACCCATGCCAAAATCAAGGATGAGCGAACTGTTGCGTCATGCCTCCGTCCTTGCTTACTGCATGCCGGTTCTTCAGAGTGACCCCGACGGGATTCGAACCCGTGTTACGGCCTTGAAAGGGCCGTGTCCTAGGCCTCTAGACGACGGGGCCACCAGCTGCTCATTCTCGGGCTACACACGTGACCAGAGGCGAACCATACTGGCCACCTGTGCCCTCAGGCGGATTCTTCCCGCGGCAGTCTTGGCCGCGTCAAGCGACCATATTTTAGCGCTGCACCGCTTGCCGTCAACTGCTTTGCCCGCCGACTTTTCTTCACGGCACCAGGTGAGTTTGCTGGAGCACGGCCGTTGACGGGTTGGGCGGGTGTGATTAAACTTTTCTGCGCGGTAAACGTGCTGCCTGCTTCGGGCAAGGAAGATTTCCCAGTCGGGGATTGCTGCTGATTTCAGCTTCCAACATCCAGGCGCCCGTAGCTCAACTGGATAGAGCAGCGGACTACGGATCCGCAGGTTGGGGGTTCGAATCCCTCCGGGCGTATTGCGAGCAGGCGAACGAATGGATTGGCTTCGACCGGTTGAGCTAAAGCGGCATTTAGATTTCGTCATGGTGTAGCTTCTAGCCCCAGGGTGAGCCAGAATGTGGCGTTGTTTTTGTACGTTACGTTCCCCGAAGTAACACCACATCGGGACAGGAATGCGTGCTGGTTTTAGGCTGAGGAATATGCTCGTATGAGAAAATCATCTGCTCAAGATGAGTGCAGCGCGTTGGAACTTGAGATGGTTGCCGGTGAGGTATTTGGCGATAGTTATGGTTAGGTAGTCTGAATGAGTGCGGCCCGTTGGAACTGTAGTCGGCGTTCGCGGAGTTGTTCGGCGATTTTTTCGAGTGCGGCTTTTTTGGTCCTGCAGCCGACCAGTTGCAGGCGTTGTGCCAGGGCCAACGCTTCATCGCGAGAGAGCTGTTTGTCCAGTTGCCGCAGGACACTGTCGAGTTGGGCGAAGGAGAACTGCGGTTGGGTAATTTGTTCTTCGAGTTGTTGCAAGGCTTGCTGGGCAGCGGCAAGTTTGCTCTCGTCGAGAGGTTTGGCAGCGCGGCTGCGGGAACGACCGGTGGGCAGGACGCCCGTGCGCTGATAGGTCTCCGCCTGGTGCAGGAAATCGGCCCACTGGGCGATGGTCCAGCCGGCGAAGGGGGCCAGAGCGGTGGCAGCGCGTTGCAGGTCGTCGGCAGCGGTTTTGCTCCCTGCAGCACGGACGGCTTCAGCGAGTGCCTGCACATATTGCTGCAATGCCGCTACGTGCATTTTCGATATCCTTCATTCGTAGCAAGAGTCCTTGGGCCAGGTCGCGGAAGTAATCGCCCAGCCCTTGCCGGGAGCGCGTGAAAAAGGTACGCAATTCTGCTGTCGAAAACTGGGCGCTTTCGGGGATACCGTCCGGCCAGACAAAGACCGGGCCGACCCAGCTGTCCTGACATTGCTTAGGCAAACTGTTCAGGATGGCCGCCTGAGCCCGGATAGGGGCGTTATTGCGGCGTATGACGAAATTGGGCACGACGGCCAGCACCTCCAGGTGCGGACAAATCGCGGGTACGGCTTCGGGAGTGTGGTCGCCTTCAGGAAATGTTGCATCACTGCCGCGGGCCAGAATCTTCAGGGTGCGTAGCACCCGGATTACCCCGTTGGCGGAGAGCTTGTCGAGCCGCGTTGGAATCAGCACGTAATCGCAGCAGCACAAGGCGTTGATGCAGGCCGTGCTCAGACGCGGCGGGCAATCGAGCAATACGAAATCGTACTTTGGCCAGGCCGCCGGATCATGCAGAGCGCGCCGCAGGATCAGGCGGACATCCATGTCGGATCGGCCTTCGAGCCAGCGGGTGAGCAACAGCTCTTCTGTTGGCTGCAGCGTATCCTCGGCAGCGACGACGTGATAGGCACCGGACTGATCGCACCAATTGTCAGGAACGAGCACGCGGCGACGAAGCTCCTCAAAACACGGCTCCTGCAACCGTAAAAAATTGTCCACCAGCAAGCGACTTCGCCACGCCTCTTCATAGCGTGTCCCCAAACACAACGCCGAGAGCGACCCCTGATAATCCAAGTCCACCAGCAGCACGCGCAGTCCCATTTCGCACAACGCCGCACCGAGATAAGCCGCGAGCGTAGTCTTGCCGACGCCACCTTTGAGGTTGACCATAGCCAGGATGCGCATGCGTCGGCGAGTCAGCGGGACAAAGGCGGGCGAATTCTCCACTGGCTGCCGCTGCCAGATACGCCCATCGAACTGCTCCAGGCTCTGTCGCGCTTCCAGACGCTGTCGCAGGCTGTCCCGCTCCGTCTTCACCTGGTGCAACGCATCGAGATATTGCTGCTGGCTTTCCCTGGCTCCTTCGAGTTCTTCGCTGAGTGCCTGGATAATCTCACGGTCTTGCAGTTCGCGCTGGCGACTCTGTTCCAGCGCCGTCTGGGCACAGACCAGTTGCTGATGCAACTGCTGCACTTCGCGCAGCGATGCTTGTAAACGCTCCCGCAAGGAAGCGGTTTCGCTGCGCGCCTGCGTATAGCTTTGCTGAAGCTGGCGTAATTCCAGTCGCAGGTCGGCATTCTGCTGGCGTAACTGAGAAGTTTCCCGTTCCAGTTCTTCGTTGCGGAAGCGTAACGCCAATTCGGTGTCCCGCGAACTCGGTTTGCGTAACCAGAACCAGGAGTAAATCAGCAGCGTTACCGTCGCCAGGATGCCGAGCAGGAACGCGGCGACGATTTCCGGATTCTGCCGGAGCCAATCCGTCAACAATCGCCACAAATCCGTCCACATGGCCAGTACTCCCGAGGCCCATCGGTCGGCGTTGGCGCTTGTTGTAGGCAGCCGCCGTCAACGAGCAAGTGTCCTGTTCGCTAACGCTGCCGCATTCGGTAACCTGGGGTCTAGGGAAGCGGGATATTCAGTCCATGGGATGCAAGCCGCGCATAGAACCGCCGGCCGAATCGGTGAGAGCCTCGTAGGCAACGAGGGATCGGTTTCACGCTACCAATAGCACGCAGGAGCCACGAGACGACTATGCCGTGAACTCCCGTGCTTTGCTCTCTTGGTGGTTTAGCCTTACGAGGTGGCAAGTCAGTGTAGTCGGTCGAAAAGCGGGTATGGGACTGGCCGCGACATGGTTGCGACACGCAGACCGAGCCGGTACAATATGAGTAACTGTAGATTAAGCCTGGGCAGCGAAGCCGAGTAGTCCTAACACGCTAACCGAGGAGACCTGGCGATGAGCCAGCCGGCCGGTCGTCCGCCTGGGAAACGAGTTACCGCATTACCAGTGTCTGGTTCGAACAATCCCCAGGCCGGTTCCCCATCGGCATCTCCAGCGTCCTCCAACTCACCTCCTGCTGGTCCTGGGCTGACAGCCCAGAAAGGGCAGATGTTTGGCCAGTACCGTGTGCTTGCCAAGATTGGCGAAGGCGGCATGGGCGCTGTGTATCGGGCGGTGCACGTGCATCTGGATAAGACGGTAGCGTTGAAAATTCTGCCGCCCAATCGTTTGCAGAATCAGGAATTGTTGGCCCGTTTCCAGCGGGAAATGAAGGCCGTTGGCCGTGTCGAACACCCCAATATCGTGCGGGCCCTGGATGCTGGGCAGGTCGGCAATGCTCATTATCTGGCCATGGAATACGTGGACGGCCTGGACGTGGCCAAGATCGTGCGTAAGACCGGGCCGTTGCCTGTGCCAGAAGCGTGCGAAATCATCCGACAGGCCGCGCTTGGCCTCACTGCTATTCATGCCCACGGACTGGTCCACCGCGACATCAAACCAGGTAACCTGATGCTGGCGCGCCAGCCCGTTGGTCCACCGATTGTCAAAATCCTCGACCTGGGTCTGGCACGGTTATCGGACATGCACTGCGGCGAGGCCGGCGGCATCGAAAGTCTGACCGCCAGCAACGTTATTGTCGGCACGCTCGATTACATGGCTCCGGAACAGGCTTCTCACCAGGCCGTGGATATTCGTGCTGATATCTAC
Source organism: Gemmatales bacterium (assembly GCA_041640595.1). GTDB lineage: Bacteria > Planctomycetota > Planctomycetia > Gemmatales > HRBIN36 > HRBIN36. The sequence continues at coordinate 187,114 of JBEPZY010000006.1, forward strand.
AGCTTAGGAGCGACCCTCTACACACTGCTCACGGGCAAACCGCCCTTTTCCGGCCCGCAATACGACAGTCTCATCAGCAAACTGCGGGCGTTGGCAATAGAAGAACCGCCTCCCATTCAGACCCTGCGAGCTGATGTTCCGTATGAGCTGGCCCTGGTAATCGAACGGATGATGGCCAAAGACCCCAACGCTCGCTTCAGCACGCCGCAGGAAGTGGTAGCGGCACTCGAACCGTTCTGTGCTGGCGCTGACCTCGCGCCGCTTCTGGACGGAAAACTGCCCCAGCGCAGTCCAGCCGCTCCCGTTGCCGTGGCGCCGCCCACACCGGTCCCAGGTACGCAGACGCTATCGGCTAGCCCGGTGACAACCGAAGGCGTGGGTTTACGCGAATTAATCGGCCGTCGCCGTCGCCGCAATGTTCCGTCCTGGGTGGTCGTAGCCGGCGTGCTCGGAGCCGGGACCGTGTTACTGGTGTTGCTGACCGCTTTTTTCCTACTGCGGGGTCGTCGCGCACCGGAAGAGGAATCAGTTCGGCCGCCAGCTAAAACCTCGCCGACATCTGCCCAGACGGTAAATATGCCCGCCCCCGGTACTAAACCCACATCGCCCCCCGGCCAGCGTAAGCCGGTAACCTGGATTATTGGACGCAATATCTCTTCCATCGAGGAAGCTTTATCCAGCGCCCTGGATGGCGATACGATTCAGCTCCCTGCAGGGCAGTACGCACTTTCCGCAACGCTGGTGTTGAACAAGCGAATTACTCTGCGAGGGGATGGGCAGGACCGAACGGTGGTGTATTCGAAGGTCCCCGGAGAGTGTGTGCGCGTAACAGCGTCCGGCGTGCAGATTCAGAACCTGACCCTGGAATATACCGGCGACCAGCCCGCGAATATTGTCGCGGTTACTGGCCAAGACTGCACTATATCCGAATGCGGCTTTCGCGGGGCGCGAGCAGTCAGAACATCAGGAATACCCCCGGTGACCCATGGCGCGGGCGTCAGGATAACCGACGGCGCCTCGGCCTCGATAAATAATTGTTCTTTTCGGAACAATGAAAGGGCTGGGGTTGCAGTTATAAATGCTGCTAAGGCTCAGATAACAGCTAATACCTTCGCACGCTGCTTTGATGGCGTGCTTTTTTTCAAGGCCGGAGAGGGGCTACTCGAAAACAATCGCTGCGAGGATTGTAGTGCTTCCGGAATCGCCATTGAAGAAACTGGTGGGCAACTATTTGTCACTCGCAACACTTGTGCTGGAAACGCCCAGGGAATCTTTGTTCGCGACTCCGTCGCGATCCTGGACGGTAACGATGTTTCTGATAACAAGCTGCACGGGTTCGTCATCGGGGGACCGAACAAACCGACCCTGCGGCGCAACATTATTCAAAACAACGGCGCATACGGGATCTATTGCGAGGGCGTCGTTCCGAACATAGAGCCGAACAATATCTTCTCCGGCAATAAGAGCGGGGACGTTTTTCCCCGGGGTATCTTGCAGTTGGCTGAGCCGCCGCAATCGCCGGCCCGTCCACCAGTTGCTTCCTCGGAGCCGCCTTCATCTAAGCCAACCCAGGAGGAGCAACCCGGCAAGCCCAGGGTAATTCGCACCTGGCAGGTGGGAAAAGATGCGGCGACTTTGGAAGAAGCAGTGCAGAAAGCGCAAGCCGGAGATATTGTCTTACTGCCCGAGGGGAAATTCGTGCTCGCCCGCGAACTGGTCATTGACAAGGCATTGACACTGCGTGGCGCTGGCCGCGATAAGACGCACGTCATTTCCACCGCCGCGAATTTTGGAATCCAATTCACCGGTCAAGGGCCGTGGACGGTCGAAAATATCCAGTTTACGCATACCGGAAACGCCCCGGCCGACGTGCTGCTCGTCTCCTCGGGTGCACTCGCCATGAATGAATGTGGTATAACCGGGGGCAAAAAAGACGAAACCAGCCCTAACCGAGGCCATGGCTTGAACGTCCAGCAAGCTGACGCCATCTCTGTGAACAATTGTGTTGTGAAAGGCGTTGATTTCATCGGTATTCTAATTGTCGGCCAGGAACGGGGGCAGTACACCATCACTTCTTGCTCGGTTGAGAATTGCGAGCGGGGTATTGTAATAAGTTCCGGCAAGTTCCAGATTACCAAATCTACCGTGGAAAAGTGTCGGAACGTCGGTATCCTGATACGCGGAGAATCAACAACAGGGCAAGTGGAAGGTTCCATAGTTCGTGGAAATGGCAGCCATGGGGTGGAGGTATGCGACCGTGCCCGCGCTGGTCTGCACAAGAACCAAGCCATCGCTAATGCCTTGCATGGCCTTGCTGTTTACGACGAAGCTGATGTACATATGGAAGGCAACGTGTGTACTGGCAACGGTCACTTCGGCATCGAGTATCACATTGATGCGAAAGGACTATGCAGAGACAACACGTGTACCCAAAACCGCGTTGGCATTGGCCTGGGCATGCGAACCACAGCCCGGGTACAAAACAACGTTTGCAAGCAAAACAAGATACATGGCATCTGGGTCCGGGAGTCTGCCACCCCGATCATCGAGAAGAATTCATGTTTGGGAAATGGTGTATCCGGGATTGCATGTATCGGCCAATGCAGCCCGACAATAGCGGCTAACCGATGTGTGGGCAATCATCAGTACGGCATTCATATTGGCGATTCGGCCAGACCGAAGATTGCTAAGGACAACATCCTGACACCGAATGGGGCTGGGCCGATTAATCGTGCCCCATAGTAAGCCACCAAGCAAGGTGAGCGATACTCGAGTTTCCCCCCAGTTAAGTTTCCAAGGACGCTGGCACCAGCTATCAGCAGCGAACAAGTAGGAATTTCGGCCCAGCTGAGCCTGCCGTTACGCGGAGTGCGGAAGCACCGAAACTTACCTTCCCCAGGGGCGGCGGAAACGACGACCGGCGAGGAAACTTTCCAGCACGCCGCTCGCCAGGTTATCCGCGGAACAATACACGGCCAGCCCTTGGCACGCCGCTGCCAGCCGCTGTACGAACCGCGTCAGGCCGAAATAGAACGGATCGTCCACCAACGCCACCGTGCTGATCTGAATCCCCTCGCGGCGACATTGAACGGCCTCCTGAATGGTCAGGCGAGCAGTTTTCTCCGAGGGCGGATACAGCAGCACCACCTCGGTGCCTTCGATATGGGCAGTGGGTTCGCCGTCGGTGATGCACAAAATCTGCCTGTTCGCGCAAGGCTGTCGGCGTAATCGTTCGCGGGCAACTCGCAGACCGGCCTGCAAATTGGTGAAATGTTCGGGGACACGTGGCGGCGGATTTTCCAGGGAAAAACGCAAATAAACCCGACTGTCGAAAATGCTCACCTCTTTCGGTGCTGCCAGCAGCAAGGCGCGCTCTGGCAAGGGCGTGGTGAACGTGTAAAAACCGATGATTTCCAGGAAATCTTCCGGATACCTCTGCCGCACCAGTTCCCGCAATGCCAGAGCGACCCGCTTCGCCTGCAGGAATTTGCCGAAACGTCCCATCGAACCGCTCATGTCCAATAGCACTACGGTGGCACAGCGGCTGGTTTGCAAGGTCTCCTGAACGACAAAATCTTCTTCCTGCAAACGCAGATGGGGTTGGGGACCGAACTGGCGAAACTGCTCTGCTTGCCGGTGTAAGGCGTTTTTCAGGGTCTCGTGAACCGCGACCAGCGACAGTGGGTCGCCAAACTGGTAGGGCCGTGTTTCCTCGGGTGTTACCTCTCCAGTGCCCCGCCAGCCAGTCTCGTGGCGACCGGAAGCGTCGCGCCGCTGGATGATGAACAGATCATGCAGTGCCTTCTGGGCGATGCGTCGCAATCCCTTGACGGTGACAACGAGCCGGCCTCGCTCTTCTTCGCTGAGGTAACCTTCCCGGATGAGTTGTTCGACCAGCCAGCGATCTTCTTCGGGCAAGCGCTGGAGTTGCCGTAGCAACCACTCGCCGTGCTCCAGCAAGGCCTCGCTGAGTTGATCAAACACTCGCTCCACGGCCAGGGGTTGAAAGGCATGACGGGGATCAAAGCGTTGAAATTCAAACAGTGGCATAATCGGGTTTCCTCAAGCCCGGGTTTTTTCCTCGATGATCAGTTTACCACCCTGCGGTATCGGCGACACGGGACGGGTTTCTTGTCGAACCACTTTCCATTGCGAGGCGAAAAATTCGACACAGTGAGCCAGGAAACTGGCGGTGGCTGTTTTACCGTCCGGCCGGCGCACGTATGCCGCGAATGTTCTTGGCCAGGCCAAGCGAATTCGGCCAGCGTAATCACGTCTGGCTGGCAACGCGGCGACCCAAAACAAGCAGGGTGATATCGTCGTGTTGATGGGGGTTACCCGCGCAATGTTGTTCCAGCGCTTTGATCAGGTGTCGGGCACCCTGGGCTGGCGAGGCTGGGGGAGCGGTCTTGATTGCCTGGAGAATGCGATCCCGACCGAAATGTTCCCCCTGAGCGCTAGTAGCATCCAGCACACCGTCGCTGAACAAGTAAACAACATCTCCCGGCATAAGCGACACCTCGCATGCCCGGTAGGTGGCATCGGTAACGATGCCGATGGGCAAACCGATGTCATCACCCGTGGCGATCTCCTCGACGCGATCGTTCTGGTTTCGGCGGAGAATAGGAGGCAGGTGTCCGGCGTTGACCAGCACCAGTTTGTGCGACTGGGTATCGAGCACGCCCAGGGCGAGAGTGACAAACCGGTCGGCCAGGCCGGCCTGGTGCAAAGATTGATTCAGCATGGCCACAGCCAGATGCGGTGCCGGTTGCGTCAACACGCAATAGCGAACGTCGGCAGTCATGCGGGCCATCAGCAATGCAGCAGCCACACCTTTCCCGGCGACATCGCCAACTGCCAGCACCCATCGCCCATCTCCCAGCGGCAAGACCGTGTAAAAATCGCCCCCCACATAACGCGCTGCTTTGTAGAAGGCGTGAAACTCGTACTCCGGTAGCCGCGGCAATTCCGAAGGCAACAACACTGCCTGCACCTGACGGGCGAACTCCATTTCCCGTTCGAGTCGCTCACGAGTAACCCGCTCTTCATGCAGGCGTGCATTCTCCAGGGCCAGTGCTGCCTGATTGCATACCGCCACTAACAGTTCCAAATCCTCTTTGTTGAATTGCCGATTGCGATCCTGGGTGTCGAGCTGAATGACCCCGAGAATCTTGCCGTCCTGGTTACGCAACGGTGCGCAGATCACCGAACGAATCAGGAAGTCGGCAATACTTTCGCTGGCGCGAAATTGCGAGGCAGAGCTGGCATCCTCACACAAAAATGCTTCCCCGCTCCGCACACATTCTTCAATGATGGTACGCGATGGACGAGCCGTTTCCTCGTCTTTTTCCCGGCGGCACTTCCGGGCCCGCACCAGCCAGCGTTTGCGCGACTCATCGGGCAACACCAGAAATGCTCGGTCGGCCTGGCGGAATATCTGGAATAAACCTTCCAGCACCTGGGGCAGCAGCTTTTCCACTTCGAGGGTCCGGCTCAGCGTGTTGCTGATCTCCAGTAACATGCGCAACTTATCGGCCGGCTGAGCCTGCAACAGCAGATAACTCGACTCGTCCTTCACCGCCAGCCGACTCATCACTGTCGAACCACCGATTTCCTCCCCTTCGTCCTCTTCTTCGGGACGAAACTCGGGCGGAAGCGGCTTTGGTCGGGCTCCCTGCAAAAATTGAAATCGAAATTCGCAAATGCGAATCTCATCCTGATCCCGTAGCCGCACCGGCACCCTGGGTTCCAGGGTGTGGCCATTGACGATCGTCTTATTGCGACTATCCAGGTCTTTGATGTAATATTCGTCCGGGCCTCGGCGAAAGATTTCCGCATGTTCCCGGCTCACTGCCGGGCTGGGAATGACCAGATGGCAGCTTGGATTGCGACCAATGATGAACGACTCCTCTTGCAATTCATAGCGTGAGCCAGCATTGGGACCTCGAACTACTACCAGGGCCGCCATGGCTTCTTTCCCGTTCCCCAACCAGGTTCTGGTTTGTCCAAATAAGTACCCGTGCGCAAGGATGGTTGCTTTTTGGCGATTGTAGCCCTTACCTCCCTGCCCTGTCAAGCAAGCGCAGTGCTGATGGGTCCGTATGCTGGCAACGACAACTCACCAGCTCCCTGCCGTGCCAAACAACCGCATCGTTTCCCACAAAAAGCGACTGTTTGACAGCCCCCTTTAGCTCGCTGCCCTGCCGGGTAATTACGTCGTTTTCCACACAAAGCGATTGTGCAGCGCCGCGCGTCAGTTCCCTGCCCTGCCAAAGCACTGTTCCGCGAACCTCGCCGAGGACCCAGCAAAAGCCACATCGGCTCTAAACACCTTTCCACCCACAGTGCTGACCTATGCCCATTTCTGCCAAGAACAAGGGAAAATGCTTGACTCAGTTGCCAGCGGTGAGTTATAATCGAGCTAATTCACTGGGACTCGCGCCCCTAGGAGCCTTTACATGAAGCGAAGTGCAGCATTGCGGGTGGAAGCACTGGAAGATCGCTCTGTGCCAGCCGGTACCGTAACCATTTCCGGATGGGGAACCGGCAACATCAATGTCATCGGTGACCCCCAGGACAACCAAATCGAAATCACCCAGCCTGGCGGCCCAGCTACACTGAGGATTACAGGTCTCAGCGGCACTACTCTGGCTCTTGGAACCATCCCCGCTTCCTGGGTTTCTAGCACAGTCCCCTCCACGCCGCCCTTTACCCAAGTGGACCTGGACTTGTCTTCTGTCAGCCTGGTCATCAATCAACTCTTCGTGGACCTCAGGGCTGGTAATGATACCCTCAGCATCAATGGGGTCACTACGGCGGGCAATTTGATCGCGGCTTCCAGCGGTAACACCGGTAGCGACAACGATGTCTATCGCCTGGGCGCAGACCATGCTGGCAGAGCCCTGTTAATTCGCGACAGTTTCGGGAGCAATAGAGCTATTCTCGATGCCGTCACAGCCCAAGACCCATCTACAATCTTTTTCGGAGCGGGCAACGATTTCCTGCTCATTGCAGGCAGCGGTACTATCTTCGCTAACGATTTGAAGATTTTCATGGGGGCTGGAAGCGATATCGTCCGGTTCGTTCCGGGCACCTCGCTTATCCAGGGCGATCTCCTTATCAACACCACTTCCAGTGTTGGCGATGGTGGTGACGCGGTGCTGATTGAGTGGGCCACCAGTCCCACCGCTCCTCCAACGCTGCAGGTTGACGGAAACACGACCATTGTTACAGGAAATGGAGCGGACTTGGTTCGATTTGGTTTTGGTACCGGCACCGGCCCGAGCGCCAAGCTCGGAGCGACTGCCAATAACACAGTCAACATCAATACTGGCAACCACAATGACAAAATCTTTGCCTCGCGTGTACAGTTTCCACTACTTACCGTTCAGCTCGGCAACGGCGACGATCAGGTTATGAACAACTGGGGCACTGCCAGTGTCAGCGTTGCGCCTGGCTCGGTCATAGATGGAGGCCCACACGTCAATGGCGACACCATACCGTGGACTCCACCGCCACCGCCTGGCTTAACCGCGATAAACTTTCCGTAATCAGCAGCGCAAACTAGCCTGGCACGCGGAACGGTCCAGGCCGGTGGTCGTGGCCCCTTTTTGCGGACACCGGCACGTTTGGCTACGGTGGCCCGATTTCCTTCCGGGCATGTCTGAAAATCGCCGATTAGCGGCGGGTGGATTCGAACCACCGACCCACGGCTTATGAAGCCGCTGCTCTGACCACTGAGCTACGCCGCCACTCTTGAGGTTTGCGGCAAAAGGCAAGGTGCCATCGGCACCGCACCATTTATCGAGCTACGCCAGGACAAGGTTCACGCAAATTGTTCCTGGGCGTTTCGCTCGCGCCAGTTTTCCCTACTGATTGTATCACCGCACTGGCCAGCGTGTCCAGCAGGCCGGTGCGGACATATTTGCTTCCCGGAAATTGATCGCATCAACCTTGCCCGCAGCCGAGCGTTTCATACCTAAATAGGCAACCCTCCTGTACCCTGCCTTCCCCAATGATTGCCTCCGAATTGTGGACGATGGCCGTACCACTGAACCCATAAAGGAGAGCGACGATGCGTGTATGCTTTTGCGTTGCTGGAATGCTCGTGCTGATGGTGAATGCCGCCCCTGAACCGACAATCGCTCAGGATGGTGCCGGCAAAATCCGCGTGGTGATCATTGACGGCCAGAACAACCACGATTGGCGCAGCACTACGCCGTTCATGAAGCGAGTGCTCGAAGAGAGTGGGAAATTTACCGTGGACGTGTCATCAAATTTGCGGCCCGGCGACAAACCCGGCCGTGTACCCACCGTGCCATTCCCGCCCGATTTGAGCAAGTATGATGTGGTGCTGAGCAATTACAACGGTGCTCCCTGGCCGAGCGAGTTTCAGAAAGAACTGGAGACCCGTCTGCGGGAAGGCAAGATTGGTTTAGTCATCGTGCACGCCGCCAATAACGCTTTCGGTAACTGGGCCGAGTACAACCGCATGATCGGTTTGGGCTGGCGTAACCCCAAAGGCGGCGAACGCATTTACCTGGACGACAACGGTCAGCTGGTGCGCGTGCCCGCCGGGCAAGGTGATGGTTCCGGGCATCGCTATACCGGTGAATTTACTGTCGTCATCCGCGACCCTGAGCATCCCATCACAAAAGGACTGCCTCGGGAATGGCGGCATACTCGCGATGAACTGTACGACAATCTGCGAGGCCCCGGGGAGAATATGCACCTACTGGCCACCGCCTACTCCAAAGGTACCCGGGCTCATGAACCCATGCTCTGGACGGTCAGTTACGGTAAGGGCCGCGTTTTCCACACGCCGCTGGGGCATGACCTAAACGGCATGCGTTGCATCGGCTTTATTACAGTGTTACGGCGTGGTACGGAATGGGCAGCCACCGGCAAAGTGACCATTCCTGTCCCGGACAATTTCCCCACCGCCGACAAGACCAGCGCTGTCAAAGAGTGATCACTCCACGGTGATGCGAAGCAGGTCGTCTCGCAGTTCCGGCAATTCCGCCAGACGATTTTGCCGGGCGGCTTCGCGGAACCGACGCAACGTAAGTTCCAGATGCTCTGCCGCATCCGGATAATCTTCTCGGACGTCGTTGACCTCCCAGCGGTCATCCGGCTTGATGTACAACTGAGGCGGTGGGATAGGGCGATCCGGCAGGCTTCGCACCGGCAGAATCAGGTACCATTGATGCGTGCGGAGCGACCAGCACTCATCGAACTCCGATCGGCCAATGGCACAGGCGTATTCGCGCAGTTGCACATACTCGCCGCGTGCCAGTCCCAGAATGCTCTTGCCGTGAATTTCCTGGGGAACGGGAGCGGCGAAATATTCGAGCAAAGTCGGGAAAAAGTCCACCGGTTGCACCAGCTGCTGAATGCGTCGGCCTGCTTCTTTGCCGCCTGGCCAGCGGAGCAATAGCGGCAGGTGCACCATCTCTTCGTGTAAACAAACCCCGACATCGCCAACCAGTCCATGCTCGCCCAGAGGCAGCCCGCAATCGCTGGTGACCACCAGGAGCACCTCGTCGTACAGCCCTTTGCTCCGCAGAAAGTCCAAGAGCATGCCCAGCCATTGATCCACGCCGCTGACTACCCCGGCGTAACTGTAAAGCAAAACCTCGCGCTCCTCTTCAGTCAAATCCACGCCGACCCGTCCGATCTTCGGTTCGAGGATGGGTTGCTCCGGTGCCCCTTCGAGAGATCGAACGGCGTCATGGTCATATAGAGCCGACTCCCACGGCGGCTGCAGGGCACCTAACTCCAGCCATAACAACCACGGATCGCTGGCGGCATACCGGCTGAGCCAATCGGTGGCGGCTTGGATACAACCAGCCGTGAGACTTTCTTGCTCGAGTTCCGCCAGACGATTTCGCCGGACTACCTGCACCATTTCCCAACCGCTGGCCCAGACCCCACGAATACTCGGACTGCGTTCATCACCGATGAAGACCGTGCGAACTCCTTGTTCCCACAGTAACCGCAAAAGGCCTGGAGTACGGCTGGGACCACCGAAACCATGTCGGCCCGTAAACCAGCTCCGCCGCACTGCGATCGGCGATGCCCGATCCACATAGCACTGGTCAAACACAATGCCTTCCGTGGCTACACGATCGAGCGTAAAAGTATCCAGCCATTCGCTGCCGTAACAGCTCAGGTATGCCGGTTGCAGCCGATTGACGACTATCCAGATGCACTTCATGTTCCTATCACCCAGGCGATCCAGGAAATGGCTTGAAAAGCTGTTTTCACGAGCCGATCTTCCCGAAATAACGGAGTTACTGTCCCGAGACCAGCAGCATTCCAGCCAATCAGCTCAGGAACATTGTAGGATATGCCGCCTTCCGGAAACCCGCAACCTGACGTTTCACAGGATTGATCCAACGCGACCGCGAACGGAGCCGTTCAAACTTCTCGATAGCGGCAACTCAGCCCACGCCCACACTCCACATAAATCAGCAATACACGACCGGAGCCGCTCAGTCTTCCTGATAGCGGCACCCCCGCGAAAACTACCCTGGCAATTCCCACAAGCTTTACGCAAGTGCCGGCCTGACCCGGTCAGTTGACGTTACCAACGCCCGGACACAAAATATTGTGGTGACGGAAGCTGCCGGACAACACGTTATTGTCAGCAACCGGACTGCCAATCAGGCCAATGGCGCGCCAAACGCACCAGGGATCAGGAATCCATGACTCCAAAAATTCACCTCGAACGAATGATGCATCGTGACGTTATCAAAGTAGCCGGCGAGTCCGTAGCCAGCTACGCCTTGATCAAGTTGATACCGGCCGGGGATTTCAATGCCGTGCCCATGCGGCTAAACGTAGCCCTGGCTCTGGATGTCAGCGGCTCGATGTACGAAGAAGACGGTACGGGTTTGAGTCGCTTGCACCGTGTCCAGGAAGCTGCTCGTCGCGCGTTACAGCAGTTGCAGCCGCACGACCTCATCAGCATTGTCGCGTTTGGCCACGATGCCCGCGTCATTTTGCCGCCCACACCTTTGTCCGAGCGGCAGAAGATTGAGGATCACCTGCTGGCCGTGGATCAGTTCAACGTGGACCCCGGCGGCACTTCTATGGATCAGGGCATGCAACTGGCCGTGGCAGAGCTCCAGAAAAATCACGGCGAGGGCATTCTATCTCACCTGGTTATCCTCACCGATGGCGAGACTTCCGGTGAATCCCTGTGCAAACAAATCGCCGCTTCCTTGCCCCAGCAAAAGATGCATCTCACCATCATGGGGATCGGCACGGAGTGGAATGCCAACCTGGTGAAAGAGTTGGCCAAACTGAGCAACGGCAAATGGTTTTACATCGAAGCCGAGAAACGCGAGGAAGCCGAACGCATTTTCGTTCAGGAATTTACTCATCTGGCGAGCACAGCGTTTACTGAGGTGGAGATGCATCTGCGTCCACTCAAGGATGTCCGCGTGAAACGCTGCCGGTTAGTGGTGCCGGAAATCCGCGAATTACCCTTGCGGGAAGTAGAAGAGCGGCATCTGGTCGCGGACCTCGGCACATTGGAAAAGGACAAGTCCACCCGCTACATCCTCGATTTCAGTTTGCCGCCACGACCGGACGGTGATTACGTGATTTGCCAGGTGGAAGTTACCTACAAACTCGGAGCGGTGCCTGGCACCACTGGCGCGGTACCGCTGAAGGTGCGTTACTCGGCTACGCAGCCCAGCTATGTCAACGCCGAGGTCATGAAGCACATTGACGATGTGCAAATTTATGAGATGAATGCCAACTTGCAGCAGGCGATCCAACAGAATAAGGTTGAGGAAGTCAAGCGTCTGGCTCAGGCTATCGAACGCAAGGCCACTATGCTTGGCCCGCGCGCGGCCAAGAAAACTATGCTCGCCAAACAGGCGTTGCAGGAAATTAACGCCGGTGGGCGCGTCTCCAAGAAAACCATGCTCGCTCTGGAAGATTCCATGCGACTGGCGGAGGAAATGCCCACCAGCTGAACCGGTAGGCTTGCAATACCCAGGCCGTGCATCCATTGGCTAGCGAACAGCATCACTCGGGAGGACAGCATCCATGATCCAGTGTCCGTTCTGCGGTTACAACAATGAAGATGGCTCGCTCTTCTGCGAGCAGTGTAAGTCGGAGTTACCCGAAACTCTGGCTGCGGGCTCCCCTGTCGAAAAGCCTGTATCTTCCGGCCCGCCAATCGGTTTTGCCACACCGGCAGCTGAAGCGATCCCGGCTGCGGAACCATTGCCGGGTGTCGCGATCGCAGAGGCCGTTCCTGCCGCTCAAATTTCACCTGCAGGTGTGCCAACGGCCGAACCGACTGCTCCGGCAATGCCCATAGCAGAGGCCGTACCCGTATCGCCGGCTGCACCGGTTGCCGAAGCCGTGCCGGTACCACCAGCCGCACCAGTTGCTGAAGCTGTACCGGTGGCGGCGGCTCCTCCGGTTGCAGAAGCAGTCCCAACTGCGGCGCCGGTTGCCCCGGCTGCTTCTCCTGCAGCGCCGGCAGCGGAAACGCCAGGGGTTACACCCGCCGCGACGGTCCCGCCAGCCCCCACAACCACGCCCACGGCCACTCCATCCGCGGCACCAAGTCCAACCGCTCCGCCCGCGGCAGCAGTCTTTCCTCCGGGAAGCCAGCCGCGCCTCAAGGTGATTCGCGGCATGAAAATCGGGGACGAATTTCCGATTTACGAAGGCGAAAATTTCATCGGCCGAGCTGACGAAAAACCCGTAGATATAGACCTCGAATATCAGGAACCCCCTGACCGCATCTGGACGTCACGTCAGCACGCGGTGATCATTTTCGAAAACGGCCAGATGCATATCGAAGACCTGAACAGTGCCAACGGCACCTACGTCAACCGCCAGCGGGTTTATCCCGGCCAAAAACAGCCGCTCAAACCCGGCGACGTGATTCAGATCGGCACGGTGCAAATGCGGGTGATCGTTTAGACGGCTCCTGGCCTGTAGCGACCGGCAATTTCCTCTAACGCTCGATGGCCGATGGCGGATGGCCTCTTCGGTCGCCTCGTCTTGCTTCTGCGTGCCACCCGAAAGATGGATTTGCCCAGAATCGTAGAGGTGAAGCTCCTGTTTGCCCGATGGCGATATATCCGTGAAGGCAAGTCCCGATCCTGGGTGATTTATGAGCCGAAGTGCGGGGCTAGCCGCCAATGTACCTGCTATTCCGAACATCGCTGTTGGCGTTCTGCTTTTTCCGCAGAAAATCGGTTGTTCTCGTTGTGAGTAAATTGCCAGCAGTTCGTGCTGGTGTAGTGGCACCGAAATTTCCTGATTGAGATGTTTCACCGCGTGTCGCACACGCAAACACATACAGAGCGCGACAGTATGGAAATTCCCTGGTTGAGATGCTTCGCCGCTGTTACGCAGATAGTACAACATCCGAAACGAGGTAAGAACACTGGTGCCCTGGCGAAGCAGTAGCGGTAGGCTTATAGTCAAGGGAACGATGCTGGCCCAGGCAACTCTTGTTCAGGGATCGGCTGTGCGCAATTGGCACGGAGCGTGAGAGGAGCTGCTTATGCCAAGAGGATTGCGAGCTCTGGAATGGGTGGGCGAACGAGACGGCTTTTTGCGGATCGTTGACCAGACCAGGTTGCCGGGAGAAATACGTTATTTGCGACTGGAAACGGCGGAAGAAGTCTGCGAGGCGATTGTGCAATTGAGGATACGCGGGGCACCCGCAATTGGCGTGGCCGCTGCATTCGGTGTCGTGTTGGGAATGCGCCGGGCGCGTTACACAACGGCAGCGGATGCCCTTGCCCATTTGCAGCGAGTGGTAGAAATGCTTCGTGAAAGTCGGCCAACCGCGGTGAATCTTTTTCACGCTTTACAGCGCATGGAGCGAATTGGGCAGTCGGTGATCAAGGATCCAGCGTTCAACCCGGCGGTAAATGACCTGGTACCACGGTTACTGGCAGAAGCGAAAGCGATATGGGACGAAGACCGTAACCAGTGTCGCAAACTGGCCGAACAGGGCGTTGGCCTGATCCGCGACGGAATGAATGTGCTGACTCATTGCAACACCGGTGCACTGGCGGCTTCGGATTACGGCACGGCGTTGGGGGTGTTGTTTGTGGCCCACGAATTGGGGCGATGCTTTACTGTGTACGCCACCGAAACCAGACCGTTATGGCAGGGAGCGCGACTCACCACCCTGGAGTTACAACAGCGTGGCATCGAGACGGTGCTGATCTGCGATAATGCTGCCGGCTGGCTGATGCGGCAGGGGAAAATCCACCTGGTGTTGGTCGGTGCTGACCGCATTGCAGCCAACGGCGATACGGCGAATAAAGTTGGTACTTACACTTTGGCAGCTCTGGCACGCAGGCATGGCATCCCGTTTTACGTTGCCGCACCCACCAGCACTTTCGATCCAACTTTGCCCGACGGTGAAAGTATTCCTATCGAACAACGTTCGCCGCAAGAAGTGACACAACCGTTCGGCTTGACGATTGCCCCCGCAGGAATCCGTGCCGAAAATCCGGCTTTCGACGTGACGCCAGCCGATCTGATTACGGGTATTATTACTGAGAAAGGCATCGTCCAGCCCGTGCAGCAGGAAACCGTAGCCCGAATACTGCAAACTACATGTCACGAAGCTTGACCCTGCCTTGCTCAAGAGCACGGCCAGGGTCTGCGTCATAGTGGAGCCATTCACCAGGTCTCGGGCCGCGTATGACCACAACAGCAACAACCACCGCGGAATTTCTGGAAAAACTTCCCGATCCGACAACCGGCGGCAACGTGCCGGGGCGACTTGGTTCAATTTGGCGGAATCGGTTTTACCGTATTTTCGGTTCGCCAGAGCAACGCCGGCTGGCACGAGCAGCATTGTTTATTCCGCAAATTCGCCACTGGGAACGGCAATACTGGCGGCTGAGCAATGAAGAGTTACGGCAGGTGAGTATGAGATTACGCGGTCGGGCACGCGGTGGCGAAAAACTCGACCATCTGTTACCGGAAGCGTTTGGACTGGTATGCGTTGCCGCGTGGCGAACCCTGGGATTGCGACCGTTCGATGTCCAGCTGGCAGCCGCGGTAGTCTTGCACGATGGTGGCTTGGCAGAAGTGGTCACCGGTGAAGGCAAGACCCTCATCGCCGCCATGCCCGCATATCTGAACGCCCTGACCGGCAAGGGAGTGCACGTAACCACGGTCAATGATTATCTGGCTCGCCGCGATGCTGAGTGGATGGGAGCCATTTACCGTTTGCTCGGATTGACCGTCGGTGCTCTGCAAATGCAGATGTCGGATGAGGAACGCCGCACCATTTACCGCTGCGATATTACCTACGGCACGGCTTCGGAATTCGGGTTTGATTTTCTTCGCGATCGTTTACGGCTTCGGGATCAGGCACGCACCGGCGGAACACCGTTCTGGCAAGCCTGGCTTGGCGATGGACAGAGTGCACGGCCGCCTGACCCGCGCGTGCAACGGGAGCATCACTACGCCATCGTGGACGAAGCCGATAGCATCCTGATTGACGAAGCCCGTACCCCGCTCATCATCAGCACCGGCACCCAACTGGCCAGTCCTGAGGAAACCGCAGTCTTCCAGTGGGCCGATCACATCGCCCGGCAGTTGCAATGGGAGGCACATTTTACCTTCGACATTCGCAAACAAAAAATCGAACTGACCGAAGAAGGTCGCCAGTACATTCGCTGGGCCGGCTTTCCGTCCGGGCCGAAAATTCCCGGCCTGGACAAGCTCTTCGAACACGTCGAGCGTGCTCTGTGGGCCCATCATCGCTATCGTCGCGATCAGCACTATCTCGTCGAGGATAACAAAGTCATCATCATTGACGAATATACTGGCCGACGCATGCCCGATCGCCACTGGCGGGAAGGAATGCATCAGGCCGTCGAAGCCAAGGAAGGACTGCCCATCACCAAGCCTACTGAGCATGCCGCACAAATCACCTATCAGAGCTACTTCCGGCTTTACCAGAAACTAGCGGGAATGACCGGTACAGCTTACGAAAATCGCCGCGAGCTTCGCAAGGTTTACAAGCTGGTGACGGTGCGGGTTCCGACCAATCGTCCCGTCATTCGTCAGACACTGCCTGACCGCGTTTATGCGACCGAACGTGCCAAATTCCGAGCCGTCGTTGAAGAAGTGCAGCGCTTGCGGCAACTGGGACGTCCGGTGCTGATCGGCACCCGCACGGTAAAAAAAGCGGAAACCTTAAGCCGACTTCTGGACGAAGCTGGTATCCCTCACCAGGTCCTCCATGCTCGCCAGCACGAACGCGAAGCGGAAATTGTTGCACAAGCTGGCCGACCTGGAACCGTTACCATTGCCACGAACATGGCCGGACGTGGTACCGATATCCTCCTGGGCGGTAACCCCGAATATCTGGCCTGGCAGGAATTACGCTCATCGTATCGCTCTCGCCTGGATGTCCCGCCCGAAATCTGGCGACAAAAAGTGCGTGAAATAGCTGAACGAGAAAATATCGCTGAGTTGCATCAGCAAGTTGTTGCCGCCGGCGGATTACATGTGATCGGCACCGAACGTCACGATGCCGCTCGCATTGACCGCCAGCTGATTGGCCGCGCTGGACGTCAGGGCGATCCTGGCAGTGCACAATTTTTCCTCTCCCTTGAAGATGAGCTGCTGGAATCGCTGGGCTGGAAACGCCGCAACAAGCTCCTTGCTTTGGCCAGGCGAAATCCCGACGCCCGGCTGGATCACCTACTACCGCTGTTCCTCAAAGCCCAGCGTCGTACTGAACGTCGCCATTATCTCCAGCGTGTGGACTTGATGGTTTATGAGCGTGAACGCCAGGAAATTCTCAAAAATATCGGCGCCGATCCTTACGTGGACTAGGTTCCGCTTCAGCACCCTGGTTCGTTTGTCATTCGCGAAACTCATCCCGGCTTTCGTCCGTATTGTTGTCTCCCGTCCGATTTTCCTATAACGTAGCTGGAGCCGTCTGGAAACCGCATTTCCAACCACCAGGAGGTGGACATGCGCCACGAATTCGTCCATTCTGGCCCGTTTATGATGTTGAAAGTTCATCTGGACATTGGCGAGTCGCTCAAGGCCGAGGCGGGTGCCATGGTCGCCATGAGCGATACGCTGGACGTCGAGGGTAAGGCGGAAGGAGGCATCCTGAAAGGTCTGGGACGGTGGCTGGCAGGGGAATCGTTTTTCTTCCAGACATTGACGGCTCGGCGTGGGCCAGGAGTCGCCCTGTTAGCCCATGAATTACCAGGCGAGATTTATGCCCTTCAGCTCGACGGTAATACAGGTTACATCCTTCAAAAGGATGGCTTTTTCGCTGCCAGCCGGGACGTCGAGATCAGCACGAAAGTGCAGAATCTCGTCAAGGGACTGTTTTCGGGAGAAGGTTTCTTCGTGCTCAAGGCCAGCGGCATGGGGACGCTGTTCGTCAGCTCCTATGGTGCTATTCATCCGATTGATCTCGCGGATGGACAGGAAATCATCATTGATAACGGCCATTTAGTTGCCTGGCCCGAGACGCTCGATTACGAAATCCAGAAAGCTTCCAGTGGCTGGATCTCTTCGTTCACCTCCGGCGAAGGACTGGTTTGCCGATTTCGCGGACCAGGACGGATATTAATCCAGACACGCAATCCTCGCGGCTTCATCGCCTGGCTGATGCAATTTTTACCGAAGAAGTAAGTAAATTCTTCGGACAGGCGCAATCAACATCCGCACCAGCGTCGTGATTGGATGCTATTGTTCCGGTGCGTAAATGCAGACTCTCCAGCGCTGCGTTTCTGTTGTGCTCAAAATGCAGCGAGGCGTGGTTTGCTGGCAGCGGATGCTATTCGCGCATCCTGTATTGGCCAGCCCAGTAAACAGTGCTCAACTTCAACGAACCGACCAAAACGGACCATTGCGGTTCCATTCTCGCATCTAAGACTTCGCCCCTGCTAACCTTGAAGACGCCGCCGGGGAAACATTGTTGTTTGCGTCTGCTTTCGGTGTGGCAACGCACCGTCCCGGCAGCAGATCGCCTGCAATATGGAGCTGACATAACCTGCAAAGCCTGCGGCAAAACCAGCTTTGCTGTCGAGGTCGGGCTATTCACAATCCATAGGCCCTGGCGCAGGTCAACAGGTAAAAGCCGAGCGCTGCCCAGGAGGCAGTGTCATGCGACTGACAGTGAGGGCGGCGGGATTCGAACCCGCGACCTACGGATTAAAAGTCCGTTGCTCTACCTGCTGAGCTACGCCCTCGATGCTGGACTGGACAGGGTCGCTGAGGCTGGCTGACCGTTCGCGCAGTCCGTCGAGCCTTTGGCATATCACCGTTCGTCAGGCAGGTTCCAGCAGGTCGCATTCAGAATGCTTGCTGTGATCATTCGCCCGGCCGGGTCATTGTTCGCCAAGCAGGCTTTGGAATGCAGCATTCAGAATGGCCAGAAGTGCCCGGAGGCCCTGTTCCGGCAGCGACAACTAATGCTACGATTTATCAGGCGTGAGGTCAACCGTGTGGCTCACGGTGCTGGGCAGATTGAGCGTTGACCCGTATAACACAAGAACTGCCTAGAACGAGGCAGGCATACCGGCAACGCGAAATATGTCCAGGTGCCCAGGAAGTGACTGAGAGTGCAAACGCATAATGGACTCGAATATTGACGGTCTGAAACCAGGTTGAACGGGTGTCGGTATCTGTATGGATTTGCACAGCTTAACGCGACAGCTGCTGGCCAAACAGGAATTGAGCGCAGAGCAAGTGTGGGCAGCTCTGCACGCCATGACCGAAGAAACCAGCGACAAAATCGCGGTGGCGGCGTTGTTGACAGCCTGGCGTGCCAAAGGAGAGACGCCGAATGAACTGTCAGCGGCGTGTCAATGGTTACGGCAACGTATGGTTCCGGTGGCCACGGGTGGGTTAGAAGTGCTGGACACCTGTGGTACAGGCGGCGATGAACTGGGCACATTCAACGTGAGTACGGCAGCAGCACTGGTAACAGCGGCGTGCGGCGTGCCGGTGGTCAAGCACGGTAACCGCAGTGTTTCCAGCAGAAGCGGCAGCGCTGATGTCCTGGAGCGGTTGGGTGTGCCGGTAGAGTTGACAGCACCGGACGTGGCGGCGTGTTTGCGAGATCACGGGTTTGCGTTTTGTTTTGCTCCGCGGTTTCATCCGGTGCTGGCCCAGGTAGCGGAAGTGCGACGCCGGCTCGGTTTTCGCACCATCTTCAATCTGCTCGGGCCACTTCTGAACCCGGCAAGTGCGAAGCGGCAGTTGCTGGGTGTTGGCCGACCGGAGCTTCTTGATTTGCTGGCACAGACGTTAGCACGCCTGGGTGGGGTAGAAGCTCTGGTGGTGCACGGCAGTGACGGGCTGGATGAAATTACGCTCAGCGGACCGACCCATGTTCGCAAGGTAGTCGGCGGGAACGTCGAAGCAACCGTGTGGTATCCCGAAAGTTTCGGTTTACCGCGCTATCCTGTCGAAGCCTTTCAGGTGAGCGGGCCGGAAGAAAGTGCCGAACTGATCGTGGCGGTTTTGTCGGGTGCGAAATGCCCGGCTCGAGATCTGGTTCTGGCAAATACAGCAGCGGCGCTTTTACTGGCCGGTCGCGTATCCCGCCTGACCGACGGCGTGCGCATCGCCGCGGAAACCGTGGATTCCGGAAAGGCCCTCGACCTGCTGCAAGCGTTGCAGCGGTCGCACCCTTCGACGCAATAACGCCTCGCGGTTGTGGGATTAACCAGCTAACGTTTGCGAAGCGGCCAAAGTGTTGGTCAACCCCGGTGCAGCCCGACACCGGATCGGAACCGACAATTCCTGTGGCTCACTGCGAGCTATCAGCGCTGGTCGGTGTCCACCTGGCGTGGCGCAACGGATAACTTATAGTACACATGCTATCAATCGCCGCGGCGATACTGACTGGCCTCGCCAAATGCAGCGTCGCTGAAAGACGGCGGGGCTGAACTGGCCATGTCATGCAGAATGGCTCGATAGCATCGGTGCTGACTATCGGCCAAGGCTCCAATTTGCCTGTGCATTCCCCCAGGCGGTGTATCAGGAGAAAAAACGACCGTGACAAAAGGCATCCATGTGACGGTCTTTTGCGGTTCGCGATTCGGTCGCAGACCAGAATACGCAGAGGCAGCTCGGCAACTGGCCCGTGCACTAATCCAGCGGCAAATAACGCTCATTTATGGCGGTGGACACGTCGGATTGATGGGCGCGCTCGCTGACGCCATGCTCGCCCTGGGTGGCCAGGTGATCGGTGTAATCCCGGAAAGCATGGTCGAAAGCGAACTGGCGCACACCGGCTTGAAGGAGTTACACATTGTGCCAAGCATGCATGCACGCAAAGCGTTGATGGCGGAAAAGGCCGATGCTTTTGTGGCCCTGCCCGGCGGTTATGGCACAGCCGAAGAGTTTTTCGAAATGGTTACCTGGCGGTTACTGCGCCTGCATCGCAAACCGATCGGGTTGCTCAATGTATGTGGCTACTTCGACAACTTGCTTGCCTGGATCGAGCACGCTTTTGAAGAGGATTTCATTTCGCCCAAATACCGCGACCTGTTTGTCGTGGAAACCCAGGCCGAGGCCCTGATGGACCGTCTTCTAGCTGCCATGAAACCGACCAGCAGCGCCAATCAAATCCAGTCGTGAGCCGCGGAATTTCAGCGTCCGGGGCCAGTTCAATCAATGCCGGAAGAGGAATTCCTTGGCGTTGAGCAAGGCCCAGTGCACATCTTCCCAGGCTCGACGTTTGTCGGAGCTGTTCTGGACATGCTGGAGAGCAGCCTGGACCTCTGAAGGTTCCGGTCGGCGGGATAACGTGCTCAGATACAACTCCTCGACAATCTGCTGCGGGGAGAGATTCTTAGCCAGCAGCTGACCGATACGATTGTTCGGTTCGCGGAGCTTCTGATGGATCGTGGGGCCGTTGATTAATTGCAAAGCCTGGGCGAGGTTGCTTTCGCTTTCGCGCTCGCATTCACAAGCCAGCTCACGGGCGGGCTGACCGAAGGTTTTGAGGAAAACGTGATTTACCTCGCCATCGGGTAGCTGCACTGCGCGGGTGCCAGACGGTAAACCGGCAAATCTCTCGGGCACGCCTGTCGCCTGGCTGATAGCGTCAAGTAAGACTTCCGCCGGCAACAGCTTCGGATAACAGTGCGAGAAATACTTGTTATCTTCCTGGTTGCGATCGTTGGTTTGAGCACTGAGCTGATAGGTACGGGAGTTGAGGATGAGACGAATGATGTGTTTGGCATCGTAGCCGTGAGCGACAAACTCACGAGCCAGAGCATCGAGCAACTCATCGTTACTGGCAGGGTTGGAGTCGCGGAAATCATCGGGTGGATCGACAATACCGCGGCCAAACAAATGGAACCAGATGCGATTGACCAGGGCTCGCGCGACAAATGGATTGTCCGGACTGGCAAGCCAGTTCGCCAGTGCCATCCGGCGATCTCCATTTTCCTGCCGGATGGCTTCCCCACCGAGGAACTTGGGCCGCACTGGCTGGTTCGTGCGGGGGTGAATCACCTCACCGCTGCGGTCAACGTACACATGCTCCGCAGCAGGAGCAGGTTTGTCCGGGCGACGCTCGTTGAGCGGGTCGTTCTTGAGTTTGACGCGAGCGAAAAACGCCGCCAGGCCGTAATAATCGTCCTGCGTCCAGCGCTCAAAGGGATGGTTATGGCATTTCGCGCACTGCAATCTTATGCCCAGGAATAACTGGGCCGTGGTTTCAGCCAGACTGGCCGGGTCGCGTGCGACACGGTAATAGTTCGCCGCCGGATTCGCGTAGGTGCTTCCGGAAGCGGTGAGTAACTCTTTCAATAACTCGTTCCAGGGTCTGTTGGCAGCAATCTGACTGCGAAGCCAGGCCTGGAATTTATGCACGCCATCAATCTGCATGGTCTTGCGGTTGGCGCGGAGCACATCTGCCCATTTGAGAGTCCAGAAGTCCGCATACTCCGGCCGTTCGAGAACACGGTCAATGAGCTTCTGCCGCTTATCCGCAGATTTGTCGTCCAGAAAGGCCCGCACTTCGTCAGCAGTTGGCAGGATGCCGCAAACATCGAGATACACACGACGGATGAATTCAGCATCGGTGCAAAGCTCCGAAGGCGGAATCTGCAACCGCTTCAGTTTGGCAAATACCAGCCGGTCAATGAAATTGTTTTCCGGCACGTTGGGCCAGGCGAATTGCGGATCCGGCCGAAGCAAGGCCAGACGGACGGTGACCATGGTTTCCAGGTAGCGCACCAGGATGGCTACCTCGCCCGGAGCGCGGAAGCGTACCAGTCCCTGCCGATCTACCATCGCTACGGTTTCATCGCTGGAAGTGAACACGCTTAACAAGGTCACATCGCGCCGGCTGCCATCGCTGAAATAACCAAGCACGGTCAGCTGCTGCGTTTGCCCTGGCCAGATAAGCGTCCGCGACCCGGGCAGAACTTCCAACCGTTCTAATCGGGCAGCACGCTGGCTGTCTTCCAGCTGCATACCCTCAGCGATCCATTGCCGAACCACTTCGTACCAGAATGACCCGACCGCAAAACGCTGCCCACCCTCGTGAGGAACGCGGCCAGCACCTTTCAGCAGAATCAGGCTCAGGTCGGGTTGCAACAAATTGGTGCGCCGACCGTTCATATCGCGGGTCAGCTGGAGGAAGTCCGCATCCGGATCATAGCCGCGCAGGCTGAGTTTGAAGCCATTTTTGCCGTTAGGCGTACCGTGGCAGGCTCCCATATTGCAACCGGCCACGTTGAATGCCGCGATGACCTCGTTGCGGAAACTGATGGGTGGTTTCACGCCGGCGTGTTCGACGCGCAGCGGAACGGCAACCCGCTTGCTGCCAAACTCGACGACAACCGAGCCAGAACCACCGGCCAGTGGTGTAATCACGCCGGACTCGGTGCTTTGAGCCAAATGCGGCGGTTCGACCCGATAGCGAACCGAATGGGTCAAGTCCCGCAATGCACCATCGGCATATTCGCCGGTTACCACCAGTTGTTGTCGGTCGCGACCGTGTAGCAAATGTACTTCCGCCGGCTGGACACTGAGCCGTTGCAGCGACTCCGAAGCAGGAAGGTTCGGCTTTTCCTGGGCCTGGAAATGGTGGGGACTGAGCAGGCTTGCCAGCACGGTGATAAACGGAGTGATGCCCAGTACCAGAAGCAACTGCGTTCGTTTTGGCATGGGTAGGCCTCCATTCGGGCGGGAATTTTGGATGGCAGGCGTAATGGGCTGATCTACCGCGAATATCGGGGCAGGTAATTAGCGCGTCAGCTGGCTCAGGTGAGGCGCAATTAAGCCAGAGCAACCGGGCCAAATTCCGGCAGAGGATTGCGGCTGCGGATCGCCAGGGGCCAGCAAATTCACAATACCGACCCAATCGGGACTGGCCACTTGCGCCTGAGCGATCGGCCCAATCCTTTTATGCGTCGGCATCTATGGGTCATTATACAAAACTTTCGGCCGCCGGCTGACACCAACTGCCTCCTGGCAGTACACATGCAACTTTTCGATTTGCTCAACCAGTCAAGGTCGTCTTGCCCTCACCGCTATGACTTGCGGTGTGCCTGAGGACGCAACTTTTTAGTTTGCCAGACCAATCAGGGTCGTGGCTCGGTGGGAAGTGGCGTGGGTGCAGGCAATTCTGGCAACCGATCCGGCACACTCTCGGGACGAACTGATGGAACTTGCTCGCCGCTGAAGTACGGCGGCCGAGTTCGCCCGGGCGATGAGCCAGCAGGAGGAGCAAACGGTAAACGCTTCTCCTCGGGCGGCTCCGACGGTATAGACAGCGGCTGGCGCATCGGCCTGGACGTACCCGAAAGTGTTTCCGGCAGGGGCGGCAACGTTCGCTGTTGCTGCAACAATCGTGGTAAGGGCAACACTCCGTCTTCGTCGGCTGGGATCGGTAAAGGCGACTCGTCGCCGGAATTCGGGCTCGCGGGAGCATGTGGACGGTCGGGTGCCGCTTGCAAGATCAGGCTACGGCTGCGTTCGCGGATATGTTCGCTGGCACGGGCGCGGGCACAATCCGGCAATGGCCCTTCCACAATGGTCACGTTGTTGTGCCGCAGTAGTGTTCCCTTGTCGCGCTCGAATTCGGCCAGGGCAACGTTATACTCAGAAATGGCCACATATTCATCGCGCAGGGCTTCGGCAAATGCACGCTGAGCGTTGAGCAAAGCGGTGAGAACATCGCGGCCTTCACGAGTTTGTGCCTGTCCTGCTTCGTAAAGGCTCTGGAATGCTTCCAGTTCCTGCCGGGCTGCCTCGCGGCGAGCACGCTGAATGGAAATCTCCTGCACTAGCTGGATAATCCGCCGGTAGCTGTCCTGCAACTGAAACTTCGTTGCCTCTTCCTGATTCCGCAAAAAGACCGTCCATTTGGCCACCTGGATTTGAGCCTGACGAAATTCCGAATAGGCTTCGCGGAAGCCTAACGGCATTTGCAGAATCAGGCCGACCTGCCAGTCGTTGAATCGTCCCTCGAAAAGGTTATGGATAGCGGAACTGGGATCGTCGCCATCGAGTTTGCGCCCCAGCGCGTTGACGTTGTAAGTAGCAAAGGTGCGCAAATCCGGAAGCAACCGGTCACGAGCCGCCAGTAATTGCAATTGGGCATGCTGCAACGCCAGTCGGGTTGAGGTCAACTCCGGGCGATTCACCAGGGCTTCGCGGAACGCTTCTTCGAAATTCGGCTGGTACGGCGCTGTGGTGGGGGCATCCGCAGGCACCAGCCGTGTTCCGTCCTCCGCGGGCAAGCCGATCACATAACGCAACCGCCGCTCCGCTTCCAGCACGCCTGGCCTGGCACCACCGCGTCCCAGAGCTTGCAACCGCTGGGCACGGAAAACTTGATATTGCTCCTCGATCTGAGCGACGTTGTAAATCGGCTCCTGGCCAGCATCGAATCGCGCTTTCGCCCGTTGCCAAGCCCGCAACGCCTGCCGCATGCCCACTTCCGCACTAAAAAGCTCCCAATACGCCGAATACAGATCCCAGTACGCCCTTTCCACTCCTAATAACAGATCCTGAACGCGGCGTTGAAACTCAAACTGACTGGCGTTGTAAGTCAAGCGTGCCAGCAGAATTCCCTGGGCACGTCCCCCAACCGGTATGTTAAACAAAAGACTGCCCGGATGCGTGCTTCGTAACTGGTTGATGCCAACCCCCGCTCCCTGCAATAGCGGTTGTTCAAACGAGAATTCCAGTACTGGGCGATAGGCCGGGTTCACACGCGCCGGCAGGTTGGAGAACTCATAATCGGTGCGGAAGGTAATGCCCGCCACGCCGCCGGTCGGCAGCGGTTTGACCAACCGGGTTTGAAACTGGGCAATGTCGCGTTCGATAACGTTTTGAAAACCAGCCTGGAACTGTTCCAGTGCCGTACCTACGGGCCGGTCCTGCTTTTGCCAGACCATTGCCGTTTGCCATACTGCGTCAAATTTGGCTAACGACGTTTCGATCTCATTCGCAAGCTCCGCAGGGTCATACGCTAGAACCCGAATCTGATCGCTTAGGAATGCCGGGTCGCTGAAACCGCCCGCTTGAACGCGAATAGGCACAGGAGCAATGCTGCCACCCTGCGACACCCGCCCGTTTTCCAGGGCCAGGGCAATGCATTCGGCCAGGGTAATGTAACGTTTGGGGGCGTCGGGATTGAGCACGGTACGAACGTCCGCGACCAAGGCCGGTTCAGCCGGCAGCGTAGTGCTACGTTCGGGCATCAAGTCGTTTTGAGAGGTCAGAAGCGCCGAGTATCGCAAAGCCGGGCCGTTAATCAGGTTGTGTTGCTGGCATCCCATAAACACAGCCAGCAACAACACCACCGCAGCTCCTCCGCTGTGGGTCTGCCTCATAATCTCTCCTCGCCGCACGCCCAGCAGCTCCGTCTGTACAAGCCTCCCCGAATTGCACCCGACCGGACGCCGGAATACCGACATCCAGCTCCGGCGCAATCACCTTGCGGCACCGGGCGAAAATCTAACGCTTGTATCGGCAATAGCGACGCGGGAGTCCAGAAAAACTTTGCTCAGCAGACAGACCGCACGGATTTTAGCAAATGTGCCGGCATAATTTAGGAAGGGTTCTTTCGCCTCACTTTCAAAGTTACTTCAGTGGAGTCTGGCTTGACCTCCAGCATCAGCTCATTGCCCTCGGCATAACTTTCCGGTACCATCTGGAAGAAGTTTTGACTATCATTGGCCGGAGCGGCGATCCGCACCCGGTATTTGCCGATCTCCGCACCATTAGCACCACCACTATGCTTGAGTTCGAACGATCCATCGTCCTTGACTTCGCCGGTTGCCGGTTTCCGATCCGGGTCCACCGGTTCCAGAATGATTCGCGTGCCCACCGGCAAAGGTCTGCCATCCTCAAAGACCACCCGCCCTTTCACCCGCACCACCGGATGTTTCGCTCCTCCGCAGCCGCACATTAAACCCCCGACCATTATCAAAGCACCCAGCCACAGCACACTTGCGCGGACACCTTTCGTCATGCTTAGTTCCTCCTTTCTGTACAGCTTGCTTACACACCGCCTATGTCGGTGTTCTATCTATGCCATCCGATTAGGAAGATTCTGCCAGCCATTCCCGTGTATTAGTCGTAAAGTTGGGTTTCTAATAAAGGGACGTCCCCCTTACCTTAGAGGCTCGGGGGACTATAGGACTCTAAATGTGGGGATGTGGTGTCATCTCGAAGAATCGCGCGTACCTTAACTTACCACGACTAATCTTCCAGGTGGACCGTTTCCCGACCGGCCCGCGTACCGAGAGCGAAGACCACTCTTAGAGTGATACCTTCCGATACGAAGCGCACACTTCCATCCGCGAATAATGCGTAGGCACCGCCGACATGGAAACTAAACCATTCATTGTTCGGACCGCAATCGTGATACGTCCACGGGCAGGTTGGAGGCCCTCCAAAAGGTCGGGGATTGTTATTCAATGGTTGTGAACAGCCTGAGGTATTATCAGGTTCCGCCCAGCGCCAGTGAGCACGACCACAGCCGGTTACCGGATCGTGATAGTTGTTTACGGGCAAGCCGGAGGAACCAGGATC
Organism: Gemmatales bacterium; assembly: GCA_041640595.1. Taxonomy (GTDB): domain Bacteria; phylum Planctomycetota; class Planctomycetia; order Gemmatales; family HRBIN36; genus HRBIN36. The sequence goes on from JBEPZY010000006.1 coordinate 214,165, forward strand.
CCCGATCATCGTGGAATTCCTACCAACATCTTCGTAAACGAGGATGGTATAAGAAGTGCCGTCAGCAATTTGTGTTATATTCGATGCGCCATAACTAAGATCGATACCACCCATAGCCTTGATCGCCGAACTTTCCAGCAACTGCACGCTCTTTTTATCACTTACGAAGCACGGAGCTCCGCTATTGACCGAATACTTTTTGTAGTAAGAAAGCGGATACGGGTCAGAAGTGAATGCCGAAGCAAACCTGCCAGCGGGCAAGCCGGTGGCTGCAGCATTGGCACTGCTAATCTCAACATAAGGAAGCACAGCGTAATCCGAAGCAGCATATCCTTCCGAGTCGCGCGGCGAGCTGCGTAGAGGATTAGTCGGGCAGAGCAGGGTCTTGATCACCTTTCCTGGTCCCCGGCCCTGACTGGCTAGGGTGGCATTAATTCCCTCGTTGTAGCGTAAAGTCAAATCCATGTCCGTATAGGCAACTTCTTCGTCCAGGTAAGGCAAAAGTATTGTCCAGGGACTATGAAAGCACTGGGTTTTATACACGTTGCCGTCCGTCCACGTGACCAGATGCTCACCACTGCGAGGAAACTTATTGCGGTCACTGTGGTAATTGTGGATTGCAATACCCTGTTGCCGCATGTTATTCATGCAGCGGGCACGGTTCGCTGCTTCCCGAGCTTTCTGGATCGCCGGCAGCAATAGCGATACCAGCAAGGCAATGATCGCGATTACCACCAGCAGCTCGACCAGCGTAAAGGCATGGCTTTTCCTTCCTTCTCGCAGCATGGTCATCCTCCCATCTTTGCGGTTGAAGCGGGAATCCCCCTTGACATTGTTTCTCTCTCGCATGATGGTAATCCTCCAATGCTTAGCAAGGCTCTGCTTAGTGCTCTTCACATCCATCGGCTCGCTCCTAATGTTTAGAGCCACATGCCCACATTTGCCGCATGGGTTGCATCTTGCCTCTTCGTCGGAGATTCGTGCCGACATCTAAGCTTCCTCCTGGATTTAGGTTAGCCAGCATAAGCTTCGTCTCCATTGATGGAGCCTGACCGGCTTAGACTGTTCAGAGCTTAGTTGCTAATTGCCTCCACCCCTGATTAGCTGCGATGCTGACCTGGAGACTTAGTTTCTTATCAAGGTTCGCCGGGATTATAGCAATCGAGTGTGAAGATTCGGCGAAGGAACCGCGAAAAACTGGCGGAATGCACGATTGCTTGCGGTTAACGAAGCGAAAGGCAGCGCGCCGTTGCACATGGCCAAAGCTATATAATGGCACCGGAACGGAAGTTACGTCGAACCGATTGAAGGAGATCCTCATGCAACGCAGTCTGGCGATGATGGTGCTGCTCGGAGTGAGTCTGGGACCTGCCGTGAACCAGAGTGAGCTGGATTGGACAAAAGCCGAGGCGAAATATCTACGCAACATCCGTCAGCTGACGTTTGGCTTTGAGCGAGCGGGCGAGGCGTATTTTTCGCCGGACATGAGGCACATCGTTTTCCAGGCGGAAGAGAAGGGAGCGAATCCGTTTTACCAGATATACGTGATGGAACTTGCTAGCGGTCGAACCTGGCGCGTCAGTCCCGGTGTGGGGCGTTGCACGTGCGCCTATTTTCATCCGAGCGGAGAAAAATTGATTTTTGCGAGCACCCATCTCGATCCGGAAGCCCCGCGGAAACAACGGGAGGAGCTGGAACGGCGGGCTGCGGAAGCGAAACAAGGCAAGCCTCGCCGCTACGAATGGGTTTTCGACCCGGCCTTCGACATTTTCGAATGCCGATTGGACGGTACGAGCCTGCGGCGTTTAACCGATACGCCGGGATACGATGCTGAAGGAAGTTACTCGCCGGACGGCAAGCAGATTGTGTTTTGCTCGGCACGCGATGGCAACCTGGAACTGTACATTATGGACAGCGATGGTCGCAACGTTCGCAAATTGACGAATGCTCCCGGTTGTTACAACGGTGGGCCATTCTTTTCGCCCGATGGTAAGCGCGTCATCTTCCGTGCCGACCGCAGGAAAAAAGATTACCTTCAGATTTTCGTCATCAACAGCGACGGTACTGGTGAGGAACAATTGACCGACACTGAAGGCGTCAACTGGGGCCCTTACTGGCACCCGAACGGTCAACATATCATTTACGCAGCTGCCGATCATTCCAATCCGGCAGTTCGGCCGAATTATGATTTGTGGCTGATGCATGTCGCCACCCGTCGGAAAGTTAGAATAACTTATGCACCGGGAGCCGATGTCCTGCCGGTATTCAGCCCGGACGGCAAGAAACTGATGTGGACTTCAACACGGGATGGACGAATGGCCGGGTCGCAGATTTTCCTGGCCGATTTCATCATGCCCGCAGAAAGCGAGTTTCAACCGTGAGCCAGTCCTCAGCCATGCTACCTTTTGACACGCCGCCATCTCCACCCGGTGCGAAAGCGGTGTCGGCACTGACCGTCTCGCAGTTGACCGCGCTTATCCGGGAACTGCTCGAAGAAGCGTTCGACGACGTTTGGGTCTGTGGCGAGATTTCCAACCATAAGGAGCACATGTCTGGACACGTGTATTTCACCCTCAAGGACGAGACAGCGCAAATACGCTGTGTTATGTGGCGGGATGCAGCGAAACGGTTGCGGTTTCGGGTTCACGACGGCTTGCAGGTTCTCGTGCGTGGACGGGTAAGCGTTTTTCCGCCACGGGGCGATTACCAGCTGTACGTCCGCGAGATGCAACCGCGTGGTCTGGGCCCGCTGGAGCTGGCTTTTCGGCAGCTGTACGAAAAGTTGCAAAAACTTGGCTTGTTTGCCCCGGAACGAAAACGGCCATTACCCCGTGTGCCGCGACGTATCGGCATCGTCACCAGTCCACGCGGCGCGGTAATCCGCGATATGTTGCGCATTCTGGGACGCCGCTGGCCACTCGCAGAGATCTGGATTCGTCCCGTAACCGTACAGGGCGAAACGGCTCCGGCGGAGATCACGGAAGCCCTGCGCTGGTTTGGTCGGTTGAGCGGAGTAGTGGACGTGGTGATTGTGGCCCGAGGCGGAGGAAGTGCCGAAGACCTGTGGGCCTTCAACGAAGAATGCGTTGCTTTTGCTATTCGTGCTTGCAGTGAAAATGGCGTACCTGTGATCTCTGCGGTTGGCCACGAAGTGGACTGGACGATTGCTGATTATGCCGCCGACAAACGCGCCGCCACGCCCAGTGAGGCCGCTGAAATGGTCGTTCCCGACCAACAGGAAATGCGGCAGCTGCTGCAAACGTGGAAACGGCGACTCGAACAGGCGTTGCGGAGCCGAGTGCAAAATGCTCGACGGCATCTCGAAAGTTTTCTGCGGCATCCGGTTTTTCGCCGCCCCCTCCAGCGTATCAAGGAAAAAGTGCAGCTGGTGGACGATCTGGGTTCCCAGTTGCACCAGGCTATGCAGCATTTCCTGTCGGAGCGAAAACAGCAACTGGCTTTGCTGAGCAGTCGGCTGCACGCTCTCAGTCCCCTGCAGGTCCTGCAGCGAGGTTACAGCTTGACGTGGAAAGAAGGGGAAAAAGCGTTGCTCCGCAGTAGCGATGAGGTAGCGGTAGGGGATTGTTTGATTACCCAGCTGGCTCGGGGCTGCCTGCGCAGTCGTGTCGAAAGCGTACAATCTCCGGGAGATGCTCACTCATGACCGCAGATGAATTCGACCAGACGCTTGTGCAACTGAGCTTTGAACAGGCGTTGACGGAGTTGGAAAAACAAGTGGATGCGCTCGAGCACGGCCAGTTGGGGCTGGAAGACGCGCTGGCTTGTTTCGAGCGAGGAGTGAAGCTGCTGCGGCGATGCTATCAGTTGCTGGAACGTGCCGAGCAGCGCGTGCAGGAACTGGTCGGCTTATCGGAACGCGGAGAGGCCGTGGTTCGACCTTTCTCGTTGCCGGAAGAGGAAGCTACTCCCGGCCGGGCCGCCAACAGTGCTTCCGCTGCCCAGTCCAAGACCACTTGATCTGGCGCTGCTTATGAACGACTGGCCATTTGCCGAACTGCGGCAGGTTATTGAAGAAGCGCTGGAAGCCTATCTCCGACCGCAAGCCCATGTGCCGGAGCGGTTACGGCAAGCCATGCACTATGGGTTACTCGGGCCCGGCAAACGTTTGCGACCCATCTTGACGCTGCTCAGCGCTGAGGCTTGCGGTGCCGATTATCGCTCGGCATTGCCCGCTGCCTGTGCGGTTGAAATGGTTCACGCTTATTCGCTGATTCACGACGATTTGCCAGCCATGGACGATGATGACCTGCGTCGCGGTCGTCCGACATGCCATCGCCAATTCGACGAGGCAACCGCTATCCTGGCCGGCGATGCTTTGTTGACTTTGGCTTTCGAGGTACTCTGCACCATTTCGCCGCCGGCTCTGGCCAGCGTATGCGTGCAAACTCTGGCCCGGGCAGCGGGGATGGCTGGAATGGTTGGCGGGCAAATGGATGATTTGCTGGCGGAACGGCACGCGTTACCCCAGGACTTGACTGTTCTGTCCAGCATCCACGCCCGAAAAACCGCTGCCCTCTTTCGAGCCGCTGCACGACTCGGTGGTTGCATCGCCAACTGGCACCGCTTGCAGCAACCCGAACTGTTACTATCCAGCCAGACACTGCCGCCGAATGCCTCGTCTGATTCCCTGGCCTGGCAGCAGTTGTTCGCGCTGGACAAATATGCGGCGGCTCTGGGACTGGCTTTTCAAATCGCTGACGATTTGCTCGATGTCGAAGGCCACGAACAGCAGACCGGCAAGCGCGTCGGCAAAGATGCGCGTCGGGGTAAATTAACGTTCCCCGGCCTTTGTGGTGTCGAAGAAGCCCGTCGGCAAATGGAACTGGCCCGACAGCAAGCGGAGGAGGCTTTGGGCATTTTCGGCAATTCGGGCGACAAATTGCGGCTATTGGCGCAACTGGTCGTGCGTCGCAGTCGCTGATGTTTTCTATAATGTTCCGGGGTCAACATCCCAGGAGCAGGATGGCTCCGGTCGAAGAGCTACGGACGGGAAAAAGTTACCGCGGCATGACTTCAGCAAAGCTTCTCCCGCAAATTCGCACACCCGCGGATTTGCACCGCCTTTCTGATGCCGAATTGCTGGAGCTCGCCCAGGAAATCCGCGACGAACTGGTGCGGGTGTTGCGCCTGCGCTCTGCACATTTTGCCAGCAACCTCGGTGTCGTGGAGTTGTGCCTGGCACTGCATTTGACCTTTGATTTCAGCCGCGATCGGTTGATCTGGGACACAGGGCATCAGATTTATCCGCACAAACTCATCACCGGTCGTTACCATTTGTTCGACACCATTCGCAGCAAAGGCGGCCTGATGGGTTATCCCAACCCAGCGGAAAGTCCTTACGATTTGTTTCTCACGGGACACGCCGGTTGCAGCATTTCCTGCGGTCTGGGTTTGCGAGTCGGCGACGAATTGCTCGGCGAAGCCGACCGCCACACGGTTGTTGTCATCGGTGATGGTGCGTTGCCCAGCGGTATTGCCTACGAGGCGATGAACAATGCCGGCGGGCTGAAAAAGAAGCTGATCATCATTCTCAACGACAACAAAATGTCCATTTGTCCGCGGGTCGGTGGGCTGGCGCAGATGCTCGATCGTGCGCGGCTGACGCATTTGTACCAGGACAGCAAAGCCGCTCTGCAGAATTTGCTGGCGCGACTACCGCTGGTGGGGGCTGTGGCCACGCATTATTTCGAGCATGCCCGCGATGCTCTCAAAGCATTTTTCACCGGCGGCATGCTTTTTGAAGAACTGGGCCTGCGCTATTTCGGTCCCGTGGACGGTCACGATCTGTTCGGGCTGCGTCGCTGGCTGCACGATCTCAAGCAACAGGACGGCCCTATCCTATTGCACGTGCTGACCCAGAAGGGTCGGGGCGTTCCTCAAGCCGAGCAGGACCCGGTCACGTTCCATGCTCCGCCGGTCATTGAGGAGGTAGATGCCCAGCGCAACATCCTGAAACTGAAGCGGGCCGGCCAGCTTTCCTATACCGATGCCGTCAGCCGCACCATCTACCAACTCATGTCCGAGAACCGTCGCGTTGTGGCGATCACCGCGGCCATGTGCCAGGGCAACAAACTGGAAAAGGTTCGCAGCGATTTTCCCGACCGCTTTTTTGACGTAGGAATCTGCGAAGCTCACGCGGTTGCCTTTGCTGCGGGGCTGGCTAAGGCAGGCATCCGACCCATTGTCGCTATTTATTCGACTTTCCTGCAGCGGGCTTTTGACCAACTGTTCCAGGAAATAGCCCTGCAGGATTTGCCTGTGGTCTTCTGCCTGGATCGCGCCGGCCTGACCGGCCCCGATGGCCCCACGCATCACGGCGTTTTCGACACGGTGTATCTACGATTGTTCCCAAACTTCATCGTCATGGCTCCCGGGGATGAACTCGACATCGCCCCTATGCTTCAGTTTGCCCTGGAACAAAAGCATCCCACCGCCCTGCGCTATCCCAAAGCCAATCTCGACCGCGTGCCTCGACAGGTGGCACCGGTTCGTCTGGGCCAGGCAGAAGTGCTTCGCCGGGGACACGACGGTGCACTGATCGTTTACGGTAGCTTGCTGGCTCAGGGCTGCCAGGCCGCCGAACAGCTCCGCACGCAGCATGGCCTGGAACTGACCGTGATCAATGCACGCTTCGCCAAACCACTCGACCGCCAGACCATACTGACCGCTGTCCGCGAGTTGCCTTTTGTCATCACCGTGGAAGAAGGCACATTGGAAGGTGGATTCGGGAGCGCTGTTCTGGAAGCCGCTAACGATGCCGGTCTCGACACCCGCCATATTCATCGCCTCGGCATCCCCGACCGCTTTATCGAACACGGCGAACGCGCTGAGTTACTGACCGACCTTGGTCTCGACGCTCACGGCATCGCACAGTGTGCTTTGCAGCTGGCCCAGCGCCGCCTCTCATTCACCGCCTCCGCAGGCGCTTGATAACGCTGGCGATGAGCAGCACACTCGCACGCAAGCGAACCCATCGCGACGCAGTCAGTGTCGTCTCCCTGGTTGGAGTTTCGGCACTTAATCAGGGGACTTCTTTGTCGGCGGGTTGTAGCGAGGCAAATTGCTCAGACATCCGGGGACGAATGTGCTGTTCGAGCAAGGCGACCACCTCGTCCACCGAAAGACCGGTAGTGTCCACGACCACCGCATCCGGAGCGGGGACCATCGGGGCCAAGGCTCGCGTGGCATCCTGAAGGTCGCGCTGCTGTTGCTGCTCTAAAACTTCCTCCAGCGTGAGAGCAATGCCTCGTTTGCGTAACTCTTCCCAGCGACGGCGGGCTCGGACTTCCGGTGAGGCGGTGAGGAAGAATTTGCACTCCGCGTGCGGGAAAACGACCGTACCCTGGTCGCGGCCTTCGGTAACGAGGTTGGTATTGTGGGCGATTCGGCGTTGCCAGTCGCTCAAAAATCGCCGCACCGTGGGGCTATCGGCTATGCGTCGCGACAACTCGGTAATCTCCGGCTGGCGGATTTGCTCACTGACATCTTCACCAGCCAGGTAAATCCGCCCCTGCTTCCATTCCAGACGCAGTTGCGGCAGGAGCTCGGCCAGGGCCTGTTCATTATCCGGCGCGATTCCGCGTTGGCGAACTGCCAGGGCGACTGCTCGATACATCGCACCTGTGTCCAGATAGGTGAATCCGAGGCGTTCAGCCAACTTTCGCGCTACTGTGCTTTTCCCTGCCCCAGCCGGACCGTCCAGCGTGATGATCATGGAAACCGTCCCTGTTCTGGTGATGCCGTCCTGGCACATCGCCTCTTACGGATGGGCGATGCGAATGAGGAATTGTTCGCCTGCTTCCAGCGTTCGACTGCGAGGTGCCTGCCAGCCGTGCACTTCGTAGGTAAACGTTCCGGGAGTACGGACGACTCGCTGTTCCTGGCCGGGAGACACGGTGTAGGCAATGCCATCCACGCTTACCGTGACTGGCAAGCTCCAATCATTACGGATGATCACCTGACCGGTGGCGATCGGAGCCGCAAATGCTTTACGCACTTCCGGTGCGGAGCGTTGAGCGATCGAGGATTGCAACCGGTCCATTTCCTGTTTGAACGTGTCGCGAAGGCGAGCCAGTTCCTGTTCGAGCAGGTCGAGCCGTTTAGCCAGCATTTGTTGCTGCAGAACAGTGTTGACGGCCGCCACGTCTTTTTTCAGTTCGTCAACGCTCTTATCCACCGTCGCCACACCCTGGCGCAACACGGTTATTTCCTGCTTCAGCTCGCCGACGGCCTTGCTCAGCTGCATTAGCTCCTGCTGTAATTTATCCAGGCGACTGGCCAGGTTCGCTTCATCCGGATTCGCCGGTTTGGCAGGAGCCGGTTTTTCACCAGGGGCAGACGACCCGGTTGGGTTTGCCGAACCGGATTTCTCCGGCGGTTCCTGTGCCAGTCCCGGCCCCGGTACAACCGAGCCGAATAGTGCACTCAGTGCCATCGCTGCGAAGATTCGCCACCACATGTTTGTTCCTCCACTCAGATGCAGGGCCCCCATCCCCGCCGCACAAGCTTTCCGAAATTGGTGTTCCTATGACAGCGTAAGTTTCCATTTGCCCCGTGGCAAGGTAAAACGTTGAGCAGGTACAGCTAGCCGTCGCGAGAATCAAAAGATCGCCGGCGAAAGGGATACCTATGACCACGGTACGCATTGACCGGGTAAGCAAACGTTTCGGGCAGACTGTGGCCGTGGATGAGGTGAGTCTGGAGATCGCCTCGGGCGAGTTATTCTTTCTCCTCGGGCCATCTGGTTGTGGGAAAACCACCCTGTTACGGCTCATAGCGGGTTTTCTGGAACCGGATAGCGGCGAAATCTATTTCGACGGCCAGCCGATGCGACACGTGCCCGTACAGAAACGCAATTTAGGCATTGTGTTCCAGCATTATGCCCTCTGGCCACACCGCAGCGTTTTTGAAAATATCGCCTACGGTCTGCAAGTCCGTCGCTTCTCAGCATCGGAAATTGAACGCCGGGTGCAAGAGATGTTACGCCTCATGCGCCTGGAGGAGTGCCGCGACCGATACCCATCGCAATTGTCGGGAGGCCAGCAACAAAGAGTCGCCATGGCCCGTGCGTTAGTCGTTCGACCGCAGCTATTGCTTCTCGATGAACCGCTATCCAATCTGGATGCAGCCCTGCGTCAGGAATTGCGAGAGGAAATCCGCCGTGTGCAACGCACCCTGGGCATTACCACCGTTTACGTAACCCACGACCAGGAAGAAGCCCTCGCCCTGGCAGACAGGCTGGCGGTTTTGCATCAGGGTCGCGTTTTCCAGGTCGGCTCACCGCGGCAGGTGTACGAACTGCCCACGACTCGATTTGTCGCAACCTTTCTCGGCGGAGGTAACATCCTGCCAGGTCGTTATCTGGGGCGAACCCACGATGGCCATCTGGTGGAGACGCCGCTGGGACGCTGGCGTACCGTTACTCCTCCGCCCGCCGCACTCGCCGACGGTCAGACCGTTTACTGTCTTGTGCGAGCTGAACACTGGCAACCTGGCCCGCTGTCGGTTGAAAATAGCTTCGAAGCAACCGTCAAGCGCATTCAATTTCACGGCGATAGCTTTGCCGTAGAGCTTGTAGCCGGCGATTTGAGCCTGGATTGGCGTGTGCCTGCTGGCCAATGGTCAGAGCTGAGCACCGGTCAGACCGTGTTCCTCTCGGCACCGCCACAGCGTCTCGTACTGCTGCCGGAATAATTTCCGCCTCGTAACTTAACGCAGGCAATGTTCTGCGCGCGAAGAACAACGTAGGCGACTGGAGCCATTAGGAGCCCGACTATGCCAGCTATGAAGAAGGCCCTACTTGCTCGGCTGCACTATCTTGCGGCGGTACTGGTGAGCACCTTAAGTGTGTGGTTACTTTCCGGGCAGATGGTGCCGGGAGAACAAAAACCGACGAAAGCCAAACCTGTTCTTCCTGGCCCCCAACCAGACGGCCGAGTTCAACTTCCCAATCAATGGTCGCTGCGCCCTGCTGGTGCTCAGGTTGAACTCGGCGACTTCCCTGTGAATATGGCATTACATCCTTCCGGCCGGTGGCTGGCGATACTCCATGCCGGCCATAGCGAGCATGAAGTCATTGTCGTGGATACCCAACGCAGGCGAATTACCTGCCGCATCCCGATCGAACAGACCTTTTATGGACTGTGCTTCTCGCCTAAAGGCGATCGGCTATTTGCAAGCGGCGGCGAGTTTGAACTTGTGCACGAATGGCAATTCGATGACGGATTGCTCTTTCGCCACCACACTTGGCCTGTTGCCGATGAAAAATCCACCTTTGTTGTGGCCGGAATTGCACTCGACCAGGAAGCAACCACCCTCTATGCGGCAGGCGTCTTTGGAGACGCTATAAGCATTCGCCCTTTACGCGAACAAGCCACTTATGAAGTTATCCGATTGCCCGAACAAAGCCATCCTTATACCGTGCTCCCCGACCCAACGCGGCGCCGACTCTATATCAGTCTCTGGGCCAAGGAAGCCGTCGCTGTTCTAAACTTAGATACTAAGCAAATTGTTGCTACCTGGCCGACGGAAAAGCATCCGACCGAAATGCTCCTGGCACCCGACGGGAAGACCCTCTATGTGGCCTGTGCCAATTCGACGAAAGTTAGCGTTATAGATGTTGAAACCGGACGCGGTATAGAGACGTTACATTGCGCCTTATACCCGACGGCTCCGGTCGGCAACACCCCGAACAGTATCGCACTAACACCGGATGGCAAAATGCTGTTTGTCGCCAATGCAGATAACAATAATCTCGCCCTGTTCAGTGTGGCCGAACGTGGCAAAGCGAAGCCACTGGGTTTTATTCCAGTCGGCTGGTATCCCACTTGCGTTCGTTATAATCCGCAAACCAAGCAGATTTATGTTACGAACGGCAAGGGCGTCACGCCCTTGGCTAATCCTCAGGGTCCGCAACCAGGTGTCCCCACGGGTGGAACGACCCGGCAGTATATTGCCCGCCTGTTTCGCGGAACGCTTTCCATAATCAATCTCCCCGACCCTAAACAAATGGCCCACTACACACGGCAGGCTTATGAATGCAGCCCGCTCCGTCGCGACCTTGGCGTTACTGCAGAACGGGAACCCGACAATCCTATCCCCGCCAAAGTCGGTGACCCGTCTCCTATCAAATACTGCATTTATATCATCAAAGAGAATCGCACTTATGACCAGGTTTTCGGAGATATGCCTGAAGGTAACGGCGATCCGAATCTATGCCTGTTCCCCGAACCAGTCACTCCTAATCATCACAAACTTGCCCGGGAGTTTGTGTTACTCGATAACTTCTATGTAGAAAGCGAGGTTTCCGCGGATGGACATGAATGGAGCACAGCTGCCTACTGCACCGATTTCGTCGAACGTATCTGGCCTCTAACTTATCGCGGCAGTCCGAAGAAAAAACTTAGTTTTTATCCCTCGGAAGGAGAAAAGGAACATTTGGCACGTCCAGCCGGGGGCTATATATGGGAGCGCTGTCGCGAAGCTGGTGTAAGTTACTATAGTCTGGGTGAGTTTATTGAGACCGGCAAGACTCTGAAAGACCCAGGCCGGGCACGAGTCAAGTCATTAGAGGGTCATTTCGATCCCTGGTATCGCGGTTGGGACCTTGATTATCCCGACGTCAAGCGGGCTGAACGCTTTATCGAGCTACTGCGTGCCTGGGAACAAAAGGGCGACATGCCTCGCTTTATTATCATGCGTCTGCCGAACGATCATACCGCCGGCACCCGGGTTGGTGCCTGGACACCGCGAGCCATGGTAGCCGATAATGACTTAGCTTTAGGTATGGTGGTGGAAGCGATTTCTAAGAGCCGTTTCTGGAAAGAAACGGCTATATTCGTCGTCGAGGATGATGCTCAAAACGGCCCGGATCATGTTGATGCGCATCGCACAGTGGCTTTAGTAATCAGTCCTTATACCAAACGCCGTTTTGTGGATTCTACACTCTACTCGACGAGCAGCATGCTTCGCACGATGGAATTGATCCTAGGCTTGCAACCTATGAGTCAGTTTGATGCGGCTGCCCGACCGATGTATAACTCCTTTACCAGCAAACCCGATTTTACTCCCTACGAAGCGGTTAAACCGCAGGTAGATTTGAATGAGCGCAACAAACCAACCGCCTGGGGAGCGGATTTATCCGAGAAAATGGACTTGACCAAAGAGGACGCCATTGACGACATCCTGTTCAACGAAATAATCTGGCGTTCGATCAAAGGCCCTGATAGTCCCATGCCTCCGCCAGTCCGTGCCGCATTTGTCTTCCCACATATCAAGGACAAAGATGACGACTAAGCACCGCAGTTGGCGGCGACTATACTCGGCTGACAGCTTTTCCACGAATCTGCTTCATCATTTCAACATACGCAACTGCCCACGGAAGCAACATAAGCGGAGAAAAGATCGCCGAGATGATGGCGTTGGTCACCGCATTTAGCAAGCCACCGACCAATCTCCCCAATTGACTTAGTGCGATTGCAGCCGCCAGTGCTATCGCAAGCTGGATAAGTCCCAACGCCAGGTTATAGAAGACCAGCACTAACCAGTACAACCATTTCCAGTGGGAAGTTACCTGGCCAGTCATGCGCACTGCTCTGTTGATGTCATAACCGTCCAGCAGGAAATACGGTGCGAGGGAAAAATAACGGAGCAAGATGAAGAGGAAAACCAAAACTTCGAGGATTATAGCCGGAAGAGCGAATACCATGCCCATCCATGGAGCCGGACCCTTGTTGGGAGGGACTAAAATCGCGAAAAGTAAGTACGTCCCAAAAATAACTACAGCCAGCACAATCATGCAGCCCAGCAGTGTCAGGAGCATCATGAGAAACCCGCTGAAATTGCGATACGGATCGAAAAAGTTGGACAGGTCCCATCCCTTACGGCGAGCGATAGACAGGCACGCAGATAAGTAACCAAATAAGAAGGGAAAAGCCGCCACCGAAACTGCTAAACCGATCAGAATCAGTATCACTAACCCAATAAAGCCGAACTGCCCCAGCACGAAGGCGAGCGCTCTCATGCTTAGCCGACCGGCGAGATTTAGAAACAAACCCACCAGGGCTAACACGATAGCGGCCAGAAAAGCCGAGCCATAATAAGAAAAGGTCTTGCTAAAGATAACCCCGAAATCAAACTGGTATTCCCAGGGCCGAAGGCGTGGCGAAGGAACCTGAGTGGTTTCGGCAGGTCCTGTTTCTGTTGGAACGCCGGCTAATATCCGAACGGTGTTTTCGTTTGCTTCAATGATAAACTGACGCTGACAGATCGGGCACATGCCTCGCTTTAGTCCGGTCAATCCCGCTGGAAGAGCGATCTGCTGTCCGCAATGAGGACAGGTTGCCAATTGGGCCATGAAACTTCCCCTGCTTGACAGAACCCGGTGCTTACCAGGGAAGGCAAAATGCCTGGTTTGCCGTCTTATGGGTATGATCCTAGCATACACGACGCCGGGTACAAGAGGTTGATTAGATGCCATGTCCCAAACAGAGACCGAAAAAACACCAGCTGGCGTAATCAATTCGCTTGCGAGGCCGAACGCGGAGACACTCCTTTCGGCAATCTATTTCACGCTGGCGTTGGTACATTTGGCTGCCCTGGCCGGGTTCTCTCACCGTTACACCCGCGAAGACGTTGCACTGATAGAGATTCGGCTGATGGCTGGAACGTTGATTGTCGTATGGCCAGCGTTCTGGTTAGAGGCAGCGGTGCGATTGCACCTGGCCTGCATCCGTGGTCAATGGAAGCAAGGGCTGCTGCCGGCTTTACTCGTTGCTGTCCTGCCACCATTACGACTGGGATTTCGGGGTTACTTCCGGCGAGAAGAACTCTGGATCCCGTTTCTCGGCTGGCAACGGGCTGACAAAGAGCTGTACCGGCGATTGGAACGGGCCTTTAGTGTGCCGATGATCGTGCTGGCCCTGCTGGTCTTGCCGATTCTGGTGCTGGAGTTTGGCTGGGAGGAATGGCGGAAAATCTACCCCTGGTTTGGCCTGACCCTGGATGTTTGCTCGGCGGTGATCTGGTCGGCATTCGCGCTGGAATTTATCCTGCTGATTAGCCTGAGCGAAAATAAACTGCAATTCTGTGTTCGGCACTGGATTGAATTGCTGATCGTAGTTCTGCCTCTGGCTGAATTGTTGCCAGTGTTGTTGACGGATCTCGTACCAGCACTGCGGTTACTTCGGATTTTGCGGCTACAGCAACTGGGACGCTTTGGGCGGGTGTACCGGCTGCGTGCGCTGTTGACTCGCATGTGGCGGGCATTCTTACTGCTCGAACTGGTGCAACGGCTGACCGGCCAAACACCGCAGAAACGTCTCCGCCGATTGCGGGAATTGCTGGCCGCAAAATTGGAGGAAGTCGAACAACTACAGCAAGAAATTGCCCGTCTGGAAGCCCAGGTGCAACAATCGCCGAACAGTCCTGATTTTGAATGCACCAAACAACGGTTGTTGAGTGAGCACTGATTGCCACAGTTGCGGAAGATTTGTAACGGTCCGGCAAAAAGGGACGCTCTCGCTCGCAGTATTCGTCGGGCGAAGGCAGTGTCGTCCATTTTTGGAGTATCGGTGGACCAGTCGAAAGCGCGTTGCCCCAACGGCGGCAATCCGGAGCGTACTACGGCAACTATGCTGGCTGCCGGGCGAATGCCTCCAGCAGTGGTAGCAATCGCTCATAGGCAGTACGCGCAGCCCGATCGGGGTCATCGAGATACGGATAAAGCTCCACGGTGATCCAACCCTGATAGCCGATCTCGGCTAAAGCCACAAAAACCGAGGCAAAATCAATCGCGCCGTCTCCAGGAATGAGATGTTGGTGGCGACGGTTCGCGGGGATGTCTTCGAGATGGACGTGGCGGATGTACCGGGCCAGGCGTCGAATGACCTGCGCAGGCTCTTCACCGACACAGTAAAAATGACCAATATCGCAGTTGAGACCCACTGCCGGAGACGCAACACGATCCATGAATTCCTCGAACTGGTCAGCGTTTTCGATCAGCAAGCCTGGCTCTGGCTCGACCAGCAACTGCACACCGAGTCGTTCAGCCCGTTCGGCCACGGGAGCCAGGCTTTCAAGAAAAATGTCCAGTGCCTGATGCCAGCTCTGGCCTGGTTCGAGAGGACCGCCAGGTTCGGTGCTGATGCTTGGAGCGCCCAGCTCCTGTGCCAGCTGCAAGGCTCGTAAAGTGTGCTCAATGCGCACCTGACGGTAGTGGCGATCTGGTTCGATCCAGGAAGGATGCCAGTATGGCTGGCGGGGGTCGGCAACGGCATTCATCATGAAGGCATTGATATTGGCCAGCGCCAGCCCGGTTTCTGCCAGGGCATGTCGAATGGCCTGTTTTTGTTCTTCCAGTAAGAAAACCGGCCAGGCATGAGGCACGTCGGCAAGCAATTCCACACCCTGATAGCCAGCGGCACGAATCCGCCGTGCTGCCTCGGGAAAACTGTAGCGCAGATAGGCGTTGCTGCTGAAAGCGAGTTTCCAGGCCATACGTTACTCGTAAGTTTCGCCCTGACGCAGACCCAGGTAAGTCTCATAACGCTGCATGGGAATCTGCCTGAGCCGCACCGCTTCCTTCACAGCGCAGCCAGCCTCGTGCGTATGCGAGCAACCGGGAAATTGACAATGGGCTACAAAGGGGCGAAATTCCGGAAAGTAGCCGTCGAGTTCCTCGAGGGCAATTTCCCACAATGCGAATTGGCGGATGCCTGGGGTGTCCACAACCCAGGCTCCGAAATCGAGGCCAATCAATTCAGCGGTGGTGGTCGTATGGCGGCCCTTCTGTGTGGCTTCGCTGACCTCACGAACTTTCAATTGCAGGCCGGGCTGAATGGCATTGAGCAAGGAACTTTTGCCGACGCCGCTCTGTCCGGCAAAAACGGTTTGTCGGTCTTTGAGAAGTTGCCGTAGCCGATCGATTCCCATCCCGGTACGGGCACTGGTCGGAATTACCGGGATGCCGAGCTGGCTGTACATGCCTATCAGCCACTGGTAATTGACCAAATCCACCAGATCGGCCTTGTTGAAGCAGATGATGGGTCGCAAATGTCCCTTTTCGGCACTCACGAGATACCTGTCCACCAGATGGGGTTTGAGGACCGGCTCCGCCAGGGAAGCGACGATCACCACCTGGTCCACGTTGGCAGCGATAATGTGTTCTTTACCGCGGACACTGCGGGTGAGCAGACCATGACGTGGTTCCACTCGTTCGATAACCCCTTCTTGCGAAGTGGCGGGGCGGATCCATACCCGGTCGCCAGTTACCACAATGTTGCGTTCGTCAATCTGCAAACTGCGCAATAGCTTGCGTACCACGCAGCGAAAGGTGCGACCGTCGTCAGTTAACACAGTGCTGTACAAACCCTGAACTCGCAACACCCGGCCCGGTAAGCAATGACTCAAATCCACAGCCGGCAGCACCGGAAGGTCGCCCTTTTCCTCGGCAACTTCCGCCACAATGGTGCGCCGACGAGATAACTCTCCCTTGGCTTTGACGCGTTCGGCTCGAACTGTCCCTTCAGTTTCTTCAACCTCGCCTTCCAGATACTGGCGTGTCCAGTCCCGTTCCCGGGCCAGCTTATCGCGGTTCTTTCGGAGTTCGATACGGATTTTGCGTTTCTTTCGTTCATCAGACATACATGGCTCCCGAGGTAGGCCTGGGCAGGCGGGACAAATCCGGTGGCGGCACTTCTTTATTGTAGCCTCTCGCAGAAACGTGTGCTTACGTGTCAACGAGAACGAAATGTCCAATCGCGACGGTTGTGCTGATTCTGAGGCGGTGTCTGGCCAGGAGCAGGTACGCCGGGCTTGCTCGCAGCGAAACGATTATCCCAGCCCGGACGATATTTCCATCGTCGGAAGTCGCGGAAACTCGCTGCAGGAGAGGCTTGTGCCCCAGGACCTTCACCTCCTAGCGCTGGTCAAGGGAGAAGAGCACTACGTCTTCCTTTACGAGGAAGAGGCCAAAAGCGAATTGATCCAGACACTGCGAGAATGGGCAGCAGATCCGCGGTTGAGTTTTTCCTGGTTCGACGCGGCAGTGCTGACGGCGCGATTGCAAAGTCTCGATGACGGATGTCGTGCTTCTTCCGCTCAGCGTCGTCAGTGACCACGCTCCAACGAAGTCGAACCAGCCGACTACCCCGCCCTTTCGCCGCCGACCACCGCAACTCCGCATTCGGCCCGGGGATTCAATTATGCTCCAGCGCAACAATTCTTTGTCTGCCCCGCCAGCCCTGGCGCAGGCGGTGCGTGATTTTCTTTGTTACCTGGAAGATGAACGCGACGCTTCGCCGCATACGCGCAAATCCTACCGTGAGGACCTGGAGCAAGCCCTGCAGTTCTGGCGTAACACCCTGGGCCATTTACCGACTCCATCGGAGATCAGTACGCGGCACGTGCGAGCTTTTCTGGCCTGGTTGCATCAGCAAAATTACTCGCGTAGCACCATTGCTCGCCGTCTCGCTGCCTTGCGAGCCTTTTTCCGATTTCTCTGCCGTCAACAAATCCTGGACGAAAATCCTGCTGAAAGTATCCGCAGCCCACGCCGCGAACTCAAGTTGCCGCACTTCCTGACCGAAAGCGATACGGAAAAGCTCCTGGAAGTAGCTCACCGTGGGCGGAACGGTAGGCAGCGGAAGTCCGGCTCAGCAGCACGCCTGGCGGTACGCGACCGTGCACTGCTGGAAGTCCTTTACTCGGCAGGATTGCGGGTCAGCGAAGTCGTCGGAGTCAACCTGGAGGATCTAGACCTGGATGGCGGTACGCTTCTGGTCCGCGGC
The DNA here is from genome assembly GCA_041640595.1 of Gemmatales bacterium. Taxonomy (GTDB): domain Bacteria; phylum Planctomycetota; class Planctomycetia; order Gemmatales; family HRBIN36; genus HRBIN36. Next base: position 231,972 of record JBEPZY010000006.1, read on the forward strand.
AAGGGAAAGAAAGAGCGGCTGGCTTTACTCGGCAAACCGGCACGGCGCTCGCTTTTAGAATGGCTGCAACAACGCCAGGAGCTGCTGCGCCATCTCGGACGCGATTCGCCTGCTGTGTTCATCAACAAGAACGGCACCCGGCTCAGCACGCGTGCCGTCCGCGACCTGGTACGCAAATACACTTTGCTGGCAGGACTGAGCGGTCGAGTCACTCCGCACACCTTACGGCATACCTTCGCTACGCACCTGCTGGATCGCGGCGCTGGCATCCGTGCCGTGCAGGAATTGCTCGGACACGCCAGCCTGTCCACCACGCAGCTTTACACCCACGTTACCACTCGCCGATTACAAGACAAATATCGTGCGGCACACCCGCGAGCCTGAAAGCGCCTGGCAAAGGGATCGGCTCATGAAACTGCGGTTACAAGCTCTGGCGGGGAATGCGGGTATTTCCGCGTCCGATAGCGGTAAATGCGACCTGTCTGGCGTCTGGCAACGGTTGGCTTTGGGCCACGTTGTCTGCTGGCTGTTTGTATGCTGGATAATTGATGCGGCAGCGTTTTCCCAGCAAGCCGACGGGATCGCCTGGCGAACGCAGTATGCCCAGGCGCGGCGAGAAGCGCGTGAGAAACACCTGCCGTTACTGCTGGATTTTACTACGGAATGGTGCGTGCACTGTCGGCGAATGGACGCCACCACTTTCCAGGACCCGACCATTGTTGCCCTGGTCAATTCGCGTTTTGTCCCGGCAAAAATTGATGCCAGCCGGGAACAAGCACTGGTCGAGATGTTGCGAATTCGCGGCTATCCGACGCTGGTTCTGGCATTGCCCGACGGCCGAATTCTCCACACGCTCGAGGGCTACATAGATGCCGGCCAGCTCAAGCACTATCTCGATGCCACCCTGGCAGCCCTTGGCGAGCGTGATGCCTACGCTCAGGCTCTGGAAAGCGCGCTTCGAGACCAACAGGCAGGCCATTATGCCCAAGCGATTGCCGCGCTGAAAAAGCTTCTCGCCGATCCACAAGCCCTGTCCGTGCACCAGCGTGCCCGCATGGCTCTCAATGAACTCGAAGCACTCGCACGGCAAGAACAGCAAAAACTTGCCAGCCTGGAAACAGAACTAACTCCGCAAGAGCGGGAACTGCTCTATCAAGACCTCAGCCAGCGTTTCGCAGGCACCGTGGCAAGCCAGGAAGCTCAGCGCGCGTTGTCCGATTTGAAAGCCCAACGGCAACAAACTGAACAACAACGTCTCCAATTGGCCAACGCGCTTTTAGCCAGCGCCCGGCTGGACTACGAACAGCAGAACTGGCTCGCCTGTCTGGAACGTTGCGATCGCCTGCTCCGCGAGTTTGCCGACCTTCCTCAGGCTCAGGACGCCCAACGCCTCCTCGAACAACTCAAAAGCCAAACTGAACGCATGCACACTGCCTGTGAGCGAGTAACTGAGCGCCTCGGTGAACTTCAACTGGCACTGGCGGAGTCCTGGTTACGGCAAGGCGAACCGCAACTGGCCATCGAAACGTTTCGTAAAGTGCTGATCATGTTTCCCGACACGCGCTATGCCGAACTGGCTCGTCGCCGCCTGCAGCACCTGGCCGAAGGCCCGTTCCAGCCCACTCAATTTTCCCCGTGAAATAGCTGAGTCGCCTCCTCCCGGCCGCCTGGTATGTATCGCCAATAAGCTGCACAGGCCTGATTACCTCCGCCGCGACACTATCCTTCACTTCCGGGCTTGCCCCGATCAGATGGCTACTCGCCCTGCTTCACTATGGGCTTGTTTCTGAAATATACCGGAATGTTTGCGGCTCGCTGTTCAGGCATTTGATAGTAAGGTCGGAAAGAACTTGCGTTGGCAAAAAGCCAAGTCCAGCACATTGCTGTTCGGGAATTTGATGATGAACTCGGTCAGCCGGCAACGCGAGCACGGTAGTTGCGACCCACCCGAGGGAAGCCATTTTGCTCTGGGGCTGTGCTATCCTTATCGGTGTGCTGGAGCAAATTTTGCGCTGATTTCTGGTCGCCGGTTTTTCGGTGGATAGGGACTCGCCTGCAAACAAAACTTCTGGTAGCATACTTGATAGAGGGGACGACTCGCAGGCAGGACAGCCGAAGCGGTAATAGCCATGAGCAGAACGACGGGATGCTGCCGCGTCGAGTATGCCTGTTTGACCGACGTCGGCGTGCGCCGCAGCCATAACCAGGACAGTTACGCCGTGGTCGTGGCAGAAAGCGACCTGGGTTGGTGTGAACGAGGACATTTGTTTCTCGTGGCCGATGGTATGGGCGCCCATGCTGTAGGAGAGATGGCCAGCAAACTGGCCGCGGACATCATTGCCCATACCTACTTCAAACACCTGGAAGCTGGCGTTCCTGTTGCTCTTCACCGAGCCTTCCAAGAGGCTAACCGCGCCATCTACGAGAGGGGCCAGCAAAACCTCGATTTCTCGGGAATGGGTACCACTGCGACCGTGCTGGCGTTACATCCGAGCGGGGCGTGGATTGGCCATGTCGGCGATACGCGCGTCTATCGCATCCGTCAGGGTACGATCGAACAACTCACCTTTGATCACAGCCTGCGCTGGGAAGTGGCCCGCCGACGACATGAAGACCCGGACAAGGTTACTGATATTGCCAGCAATGCCATTGTCCGCTCGCTTGGGCCAGAAACTACGGTTGAAGTGGACCTGGAAGGGCCCCATTCCGTTCAAGCGGGCGACGTCTTTCTACTTTGCAGCGATGGCCTGAGCGGATTGGTAAGCGATGCCGAGATGGGAGCCATTGCTTCTACTCTGCCGCTCAAAGAGGCGGCCAATTTCCTGGTAGCGCTCGCCAATCTGCGTGGCGGCCCGGATAACATTACCGTGATTCTCGTCCGCGTTCAGGAATTTGCTCCTGCGCCCACCTGTCCCCGCTTGCCCTGGTGGAAGCGAATCGGTCAAAGCTTATGGCGATGGCTTGCGACTGCCACACCTGCACAATGTGCGCGTCTTGCCGTCCCCCTGGCGGTGCTCACACTGGCCACGTTGATCCCGGTGCTTGCATCCTGGACTGAGTTGCCGGCACTGTGGCGACGGGTTTTGCTTGGCTCTTCCATTGTGTCGTTCGTAACAGCTTCGGCGTTGCTGGCAAGAGGCCTCTATCTTTTGCAAAAAATGGAACGGCATTCCGGAGAGTCGGAACCAGAAGCCCGCGAAGAGGTGCGGGTCAATCCACCTCAGGTCTATCGGCGCGCGTCCTGTGCAGTGGACGGGAATCTGCTCGGACGCATGACGCAGGTACAGCAGGATTTGCTCAATTTGCTGCAGAGATCCCAATGGCCTTATCCAGCCGAGGCGTACCATGCACTCAACCGCCAGCGTCAAGACCTGTTACGAAGCGGAAAGTCGGCCGAGGCTTTTCAGGTGCAACTCCAGGGAGTAGCGTTGCTGGCAGAAGCGGTTCGCCGGCAACAACGTCGCTCGGAAGTGTTCTTGCCGAACTGGAATGGGCAGTAACCGATAGCGTTGCCCGGCTGGTTTCACATCGAGTAAAACACCGGTTCACGGTGGCAATTGGCATGGTGCTTGCGTAGGATGAGAGTAAAGAAGCAGGCACTCCGAACAGCCCGCTCTCTTCTCAGGGAGAAGGACATGCCACTGCACCAACGACCGGCGGAACGGCTTTACTTGGCGGCAGAGCGAGCGGCCGACTTGATGCACGAGAATCCAATCTCGATCAGCGAAAATGCAACCATCAAGGAGGCGGCAGCGATTTTGCTGGACCGCGGTATCAGTGCAGCACCGGTGATCAATGAAGCGGGGCGGCCCGTCGGCGTGATTAGTCGCTCCGACATTGTCCTATTCGAACGCGAAAAAAGCGAACATTTGCCACCCGCCGCCGAATACTTCGCGGAAGACACCACCGATGTCGCCACCGGCAAACAGGTTCCCTTCGGTTTTCACGTGGAATACCCCGACGCCACCACGGTACGCGAAATCATGACTCCGGTCATCTATGCGGTTTCGCCAGACACGCCGGCAAGCCAGGTCATTCGCGAAATGCTGCAACGCCATGTGCATCGCCTGTTCGTTACCGACGCTTCCGGAGTGCTGGTCGGGGTAATTACGACGATGGATATTCTCCGGCATTTGCGACGGGAGATACCCGAATCCCCAGGCAGCAGCACCTAAAAGGAGAGCAGCATGCGCAATGTGCAAACCATTCTGCACCCCACGGATTTCTCCGAGCCGTCTCACGCTGCCTGGCAGGTGGCCTGTGCGTTGGCGCAAACGTATCAGGCCCGACTCGTGGCTCTCCATGTCGTTTTCCCAGCGACTGTCGCTTACGGTGAAGTGGTCTCCACCGAGGTCGTCGAACAGCAAATCAGCAGCGCTCGCCAAGCGCTGGAACAACTGCAACCCACCGAGCCCGGCATCAAAGTAGAACGCATCCTGGAAACCGGCGATCCCGTTGAGGTGATTCTCCGAACGGCTGCCAAACTACCGGCAGACCTGATCGTTCTCGGCAGTCATGGCCGAACCGGTTTGGCCAGGCTCCTGCTCGGTAGCGTTGCCGAACAGGTAGTTCGCAAAGCAACCTGCCCGGTGCTGGTGGTCAAACGCCCTTTGAGCTAAGCTGTTCGAGAAGCTCGAACCGGCGGAAGCCGGTCGTCTTCGCGCTACCCATGCCGTATCTGCTTCCGGGCGACACACCTTCTGCGCATGATTCTTTCCCCAACGCAGGGCAGTTCGTAGTTCGACACCTGCCTGACAGAATTTCGCAGTTGCCAACAGAGGTTTTCGCACAAATCGTCGCCTATCCCGGGCTTCGCTAAGTGATCGGAAAACGTATACCCAAACAAACCGGGGCTTTCCAGCACAAAGCCCTCCACGTTCGCAATTACCGAACCCACTGGTAAACTGGCACCGGCAGAGCAGCGTTAGCCTTGCCGAGAGCATTTGGGCAGATGTTTTTTCGAAAAGGGAGCGGGTTTACAGAAAGAGATGGGACAGGTACCAGGCGATGGCTGCTGAAAGAACCGCGACTAGCACGAGCACCAGGGGACTGGTGCGTTCTTCGTTTTTACCCTCCGGTTCGGATTTTGCGGTTGGATTCAGTAACAGCGGACGACGAGGCACTTTCTCCTGCGAAGGATTAGCACAGGACAAACCAGGAGCGACCACCGTTCTGCCATTGGGCGACTCCTGGTCTGCGGGGGCGGAGTTGTGCCAGTAGCTAGCACTGCCCAGCTTGCTTGCTGGTGAATGGGAATTTCCTGAATACGTTTCCCCCTTAGCTGCGATTAGCCCCGATGGCGGTCGTAATAACCCGCCAGCAGGATTTGCTCGCTCATCCGTTTCTCGAACGGGAGCGTTGAGCGAACCGCCGACACGATTGGCCTGCCCAGGGCGTGCCGATTCTGGCAGAGGAGTGCGTCGAGCCACTGCATCGGCCAGTGTATAGCTCGGCAAAGGCGTGGGTTTATCGGTCGAAGCAACGGGACGGTTCGGTGCGTGGGCTGGCGAATACACTGAGGCCGGTGGAGCCGTGCGTGAATGACTCCAGGGTGCATATAGACCAGCCGATCCCTGCAAAAACGGCCCCAGAGCCTGCATCACGTGAATCAGGCTCGCAAAACGCTCCGCCGGTTCTTTCGCTAGCATTTTCAGGACAACTGCTTCCAACTGTTCCGGCAGCTCGGGTACTAGCTGGCGTGGTGGTGTTGGAGGTTTAGTCTGGTGGGCCATCATCTTCTCGATGGCATTTTCTCCGGGGAACGGATACTGACCCGTCAGCAGGAAATAAAGGACACAACCCAGGCTATACTGATCGGATGCTGGCCCGACCTGGGTCGGATCGGCAATGCTTTCCGGGCTGGCGCAGTCCAGGTTATTTTGCAACACATTGGCACTGGACATCGTGTCCACAACGGATTCTCCTTCCACTTCCATCAGCAGCGAACCTACGCCGAAATCGAGCACGCAGATTTGGTCCTGCGGAGTACGAAGCAAGTTCGACGGTTTGATCAGGCCGTGAATCAGACCGCGTTCGTGGCACACCGCCAGGCCTTCTGCTGCCTGCAAAATATAACCCACCGCCTGTCCCATCGGCAATTTGCCCTGACGTGCCACGAGTTTATCGAGAGTTTCCCCTTCAACAAACGGCCAGACTAAATAGTGGGAGCCACCACTGGTGCCGATGTCCGCGAACGGTACCACAGCCGGATGACTGAACGATTCAAATTCACGCACCTGGCGTTTGGCCAGGCGAATGTTCCACATACTGCGACGAGGTAGAATCTTCACGGCGAACCACTGGTCTGGGTGGCGGCGGGACTTGGCACGATATACTGTTCCCATGCTCCCGGTACCGACAGGCTCGTGCAGAACATAAGGCCCTACTACCAGTGCATTACCGCGACCGTTCAACAGGCTTTCCGCCTGAAACCGCGTTAGCAGCCCCTGAGAAACCAGATACTCGGCGAGCTCAGGTGGTTCTGCCTGTGGATGCTTTTGCAGATAGTCCCAGGTTACTTTGTCCACGAGATGCCGATCCAGAACCTCACTGCGACGCAGGTCCCAAACGAACCACTCGCAGGCTCCCAATTGCTGTCCTGTCATAGCCCTAGTCCCTCAATGATCCATAAGCGGACGCACATTGCGCACACTTACTACTACCAGCGTGGCTCACAAAACCGATAAAGTCAAACTCATCGGCACAAGTTAGACGTGCGATTAAGGTCAGGCAAAAGTTTACGCTGACATCAAAGCGAACATCAAACCACGTGGAATCGCTCAACCGGCATGGGGCCCAGCCTCGTTCTTCATTCCGTAGATTCCTGGCGCTGCGGAGACAGCCTTGGTCGTGCGATAGTTCGTGTTTCCCCCTGCCCCTATCTGGTGGCCAACAACAGGCAGAACTTTTGCAAAAGCGGCGTCTGGCGAGGTCTGGCCATCCGCAATAAGGGCACTACAGTGTCAGACACGACATGGCACAAACCGCGATAAATAAGCCGCGCGGAGGCATACGAGAGGGAGGTTGCCCGCACCAGGATCGGGAAAAGGGTCGAGAAGGGAAAACCTCCGCGCGGCTCGGCTCTCAGTTGCGATGGACAATAGCAGCCAGGAGCGGATGCAAGGTTGCAGGAGCGACTTACTGAAGTTCATTCCAGTTGACCATTTCCCCGCCGGCACGTGTGCCCAGCGCTCGCCAAACGCTGATGCTGATGGCGTTACGGATTTGCCGCGTCGAGCCATCCATCAGCATCACATTCACTCCGCCGGGATGATAACTGCGAGAGGTAATGATCGCGTAAGTGGGGTTTGTCTGAGCATGCCCTTCTCTTGCCGAAGTGACATCTACGTCCTGACCGCTAAAAAGAACCCGCGTGTTCGGTGGCAAAGTGAAAGTTACGCCGGTCTGATGCACTCTACCGTCCACCCATTCTGTATGGGCGTTAGCGCGCAGGGAACCCCCGCTGACATAGCTCATGGCAGCACTAAGATCCGCTGGTGGCGGGACATTGAGCGTGTTGGGATTACCGGTATCGCGTAAATAAGGCGTCCATGCTTTGACCTCGGCGAATCCGACGGTATTGCTTGTGCCGTCCACAATCTCCGAAATTTGCCGCGGGTAAGTATGGGAAAAGACACCGTCCCCGCTCAGTCCGCTAGGAGAATCATAGACAAACCAAACACCCAGATTTGCTCCGTAGTTGACAACGTAGTGGCGTTGTCCGGAGCTTTCCACGTGCTGCTGGTTTTTCCTGACCTCGGAAGGGCACACATAGATGGCTACGGGAACTTCCGTTACTTGCCAATGAGATGGGTCCGAATAAAGCCTCGAAAAATCAATTCGCCGATGCAGATTATCCTGCTCTACGTAAGGCAACAGTCGGGCTTGCAGCGACCAATCGTCGGTAAAACTGCTAGCGGGGCGGATGATCATGGCTGGCGGGAAAAAATCCAGCTGAGCGTGATGGTTATGCAATGCGATGCCGATTTGTTTGAGGTTGTTGAGACAGCGAGCCCGATTAGCCGCCTCACGAACACGCTGGATAGCGGGCAGTAACAACGCCATCAGCAGCCCAATGATGGCGATGACCACGAGCAGTTCGATGAGGGTGAATGCCCGGGGATATGGCCAGCAAATCGGGTGAAAACCTCGCAATTCGGTTGCAACCGCCTGCGCCTCACCAGCCTCGCGCAGGGGCTTTTGCCAGAGTCCGGTAAGCACTCGGAAAATGCGGATGGGTTGCATTGGCGGCTCCTTTTTGTGTTCTGGCGACCCGGCTTTCGTTGACTCAGCCGAGGGGCCAATATGTTACTGAGACTCAGTCGCTTTTAGTGTAGGTGTAGCGATTGCGGGCAAAGGTGGCAAGAGGTCCTGCCAAAGTTTCTCTTGGTCAACTCCGTAACCGGCTATCCGGCAAAGAGTTGTGGCGATGGTTGCCGCGCAAAAATTTGGAAAATTTTTTCCACGTTACTTCCTGCCGCACAAAACGAGGCTATAGTAGCAACAACCACATGGGGACCTGGGAATCATAACCCCATGCGGGGATGGTCAGCTAAAAGCGACCACGTCTCCGTTCCTTGGCCGGCAGAATTTCCAGACAGGTAGTCCACCAGCCGGTCAATATGGTGGCGATGAACTCTTCAGGCAGCCTCTCCTGCCGCATTTCGGCGGCCAGTCGGTGATGGTCGTACTCCACCGGCACAAACTCAATGCGCAGCTGCGGAGCCGCTTCCAGAATGGTGTACCAGACCCGAGTTGTACCATCGTTCTCCGGTCGGCCGAGCACACCGACATTGACAAAATGCCGCTCCGCGGTACTGCCGAGTTCTGCGTTGCCCGGCAGGACTCGATGCCATTTCAAACCGGTATGCGTGGCGCAGATGACATCCGCCTGGTAGTTGTCGCATAGCCAGCACAGGAACGCCGTCGAGGTGGTGGATTCCCACAGGAATTCGTTGATTTTGCGTGGGCTGCCATGGCATAAGAGCAACCGATACCGGCCTAGTTCCAACCGCCGGTACATAGGCAGGGTTCCCAACCAGCGGCGATTCTCCGGGCTAGTGTGCTCATAAGTGTACTGATACGAGATGCGCGCGAAATAATTGTCCCGCGGATCGGTGTATCCGCACTGGCAATCGGGTAGGTCCAGGGCCAGCGACTGGTCGTAGTTGCCTTGAATGCACTGTACGCTGTAATCCCAGATGAGCGGGAAAACGCGATCGGGATGCGGACCGAAGGCGCCGAAATCGCCGAGACAGTAAATGGCATCTACCCCGCGTCGCCGAATATCTCGCAGAGCCGACTCCAGGGCGAGGTAGTTACTGTAAATGCCACCGAAGAGAGCTATACGTTCGGCCATTATGCTGCGTTCCCGAAATGTGGCGATTGTTGCAACGCTTACCAGTCGCGTTGCTGCTCGGAAGCATTGGCGCAGATGGCACCGTGGAGGTAACAGGTGTAGCAAGCCTGGTAGCGCAGTGCGAAGCCCCCCAGGCCGGAACTCAGGTCTTCACCGAGTCGGGCATCCTCGGCTTCCAGCAAGATCGGGCAGACATAGACGCCTCGGTCGGTGACCACGCGAGCACGACGGCACAGGAGTTGGTCAAGGTCGAAATCGTGCAGCATTTCAGGAGTCACCCGCTCGTCATGCTGATAAGGGCGACCGCGCACGGCTTCGGCGCCAATGCGTAATAGCGGTAAGATTTTGACACGAGGCCGACTGTACCCGTGGGCTTTTAACATCTCGACAAACCGGAAAAACAATTCGTGCGGCGAGATGGATTCGTCCACGTGAGCGACGGTGATAATTGGCAAAAAGCCATGCTCCAACAATTGCCGTATGCCCCGCAAGGTGCGTGCGAAAACTCCCTGACCACGGATGGCATCGTTGCTGGCGGGGTCGAAACTGTCGAGGGAAACGCGGAATTCCAGGCTGTAAGGAGAGTTCGCCTCCCCATAGGCCAATTCGCGTAACCAGTCATCGCGGAGCAGGGTGGCGTTGGTCAGAATGGTTACCGGGCCAAGTTCGAGTGTGCGACAGACGATCGGCACCAGTTCGGGGTGTAAGAATGGTTCGCCACCGGTGAAGTAATACTCCTTGACACCAAGGCGCACCGATTCGGCCAATGCCCGTTCGACATCCTTGCGGCTGATGAAGCCGAACCGGTCATTACGGGGCGAGCAGGAGATGAAGCAGTGTCGGCAGGCGAGATTGCACAGCGTTCCCGTGATCTGGAACCAGAGATCGTCCAGATGGGCCAAGTGCACCGTCGGTGCGTCGCTTTCGAGTATCGGGAGTAAGGCCATCGCTTTTCCCTGCGCACGCCGTCTGAATCGTGCCGTTAGCCTGACATGCCTTTGGATGGTCCGCTACCAGTTTGCGGCAATTGTTCCAGCGGCCGGAAAATCTCACGCACCGGCAAGCGAAAGCCCGGCAACACCTGCTCACCGTCTAACTCATCCCGCTCGCTCAAAATCACCCCTTGCCCTCCAGGCCGATACACATGCACACTCCGCGACTGCGGATGCACCACCCACACCAACTTCACTCCCGCATTCAAATAGTCCTGCACCCGCCGGTCCACTTCGTAGCTGACATCACTCGGCGAAAGCACCTCCACCACCAAATCCGGTACCGTGCGAATAAATCCGGTCTCCCACAACTCCGCGGAGATTTTGTCCCGCCCGATAAATGAAATGTCGGGCTTGCGTACTTTGTCCGGATCATCCGCAAAACAACGGTACCCTGTCTCCGCGTTGAACAACGCCCCTAATCCCTGGGCACGAATGTGTTGTCCTAACAAGGTCATAAGTTCGCCACCGACAGCACCCGATGTAGCCGACATGGGTTTCTCCACCAGTTCGCCGTCCACCAGTTCGTAGCGGCGATCCTTGGGCAAGCGCAACAATTCCTCCGGCGTCACCTTCGGCTTCTCCAACACCACATTCATCGCTCACCTCCTGTCCGCTTCACTCGCAGCCAGAATAATACGTCGCCTTCGCCCAGCGTACCCTTCTGCCACCAATCGCCTCGCTTGCAAATTCGTCTATCACAAATACCCACGCTGTTCCCCACCAAGTCTATGTGCCCCTCCGGTAGTCGTCCCAATTACGCTTTCTCGGCGGTCTTCTGCGGCAACTGTTCCAGCGGCCGGAAAATCTCACGCACCGGTAACCGAAAGCCCGGCAACACCTGCTCACCGTCTAACTCATCCCGCTCGCTCAAAATCACCCCTTGCCCTCCAGACCGATACACATGCACACTCCGCGACTGCGGATGCACCACCCACACCAACTTCACCCCAGCACTCAAATAATCCTGCACCCGCCGATCCACTTCGTAGCTGACATCACTCGGCGAAAGCACCTCCACCACCAAATCCGGCGGCACACTGATGAACCCCGCTGTGCCGAGTTCCGGAGTCAGCCGTTCCTTGCGTATGAAGACGAGGTCTGGCAAACGCACCTTGTCCGGATCATCGGGGAAACAACGAAATCGTGCATCCGAACCGGAAACACTGCCCGCCCCGTGCTGCTCACAATAGACACTCAAATACCGCCCCAGTTGCACCATCAGTGCTCCGGAAATCCAGGACATGGGTTTCTCCACCAGTTCGCCGTCCACCAGTTCGTAGCGGCGATCCTTGGGTAATCGCAACAATTCCTCCGGCGTTACCTTCGGCTTCTCTAACACCGCACTCATCGCTCACCTCCTGTCCGCATCACTCGCAGCCAGAATAATACGTCGCCTTCCGCCAGCGTACCCTTTTGCCACCAATCGCCTGGCTTACACATTCGCCTATCACAAATACCCACGCTGTTCCTCACCAAGTCCATGTGCCTCCTCCGCGAGTCGTCCCAATTACGCTTTCTCGGCGGTCTTCTGCGGCAACTGTTCCAGCGGCCGGAAAATCTCACGCACCGGTAACCGAAAGCCCGGCAACACCTGCTCACCGTCCAGCTCGCCATCCAGTTTCAAGCTGAGTCCGGTCCTATCGCCTCGTTGCACCCGCACCGTGCGAGTAGCAGGATAAACCACCCACACCAGGGGCGTCCCTGCTTCCAAATAATCTTCCACGCGAGCCTCAAGTACCTCCACCAGATCGCTCGGCGATGCGATTTCCACCACCAAGTCCGGGGTTATCGGAATATGTCCTTTGGACCAAACCTCAGGGCCCAAGCGCTCCCGACGGATGAAAGATACATCCGGCCGGCGGACGCGATCCGGAGCATGAGGGAAGCAGCAATAACTAGCATCAGCGTTCAACACCGCTCCGAGGTTTCGCTCTTCCGCGAATCCGCTTATCCGGGACAGAATTCTCGCACCAATCACAGCCGAAATAGCCGACATGGGTTTCTCCACCAGTTCGCCGTCCACCAGTTCGTAGCGGCGATCCTTGGGCAAGCGCAACAATTCCTCCGGCGTTACCTTCGGCTTCTCTAACACCACACTCATCGCTCACCTCCTGAGCCATCACCTGTTATGCATGGCCGTCACGTCGCCACCGGCGTTATGCTCATCCGGTTATGGGTTGAACAGTATCTGCTGGTGAAATCCATTCGCAGCCTTGTTCACGGATTCAGCGTGCGTCGCGCTCCTGGTTCAAGGTCGGTGCAGCAAGCCGTCTTGCCGTAACAGAGCCAGCAAAGCCTCGATTTGCGCAAAACCGGCCTGGAGCAAAAAGGCTGACTGACGGCCGAAGCTTTTGGCACCCAGTATGAAGAAATTTGGTTCCGGGTTGCGTAATGTTTCCGGGCCGGTGCTCGGAAGCGCCAGGCAGTCACCGCTGTGTTGTATCAAAGCAGCAGCCAGACGCATCGGCCCGAGAGTGGCATAGCATTCGTGCACCTGCAATTCGCGATAGAGGGTGTAATCAGGACTGAAACCAACATGAGCCAAGATGCGATCCACCTCCCAGGTTCGCATTTTCCCCTGAACCCGCGCACGGACCCGAAAACCTTTATCCTGGCCGAGGAACTCTACGGATTGCAGGTAGGCCTGGGAAACCAGTTCGATATTTCCTTCACCGCGTGTTGCCAGTCGGTTTGCTGATTGTGCTAATCGGTCGCGTTCGGAAAGTGGGTCGTTGGGAAATCGGCGAATCGGAGGACCGTCGCGTCGCGTGAGCCAGATGGTCCAGGTCGCGGCATCTTGCTCCGCCAGCTGAGCAAGTTCACAAATAGCCGTGGCTGCACTATATCCGGAGCCTACTACCAGCACACTGCGACCGCGATAGTGCCCAGAACGCTGACCGAGAAGGTCATCGAGATGGTAACGGATGTGAGGCTCCGCAGCCAATTCGCCTACGGCCGGGATACCGCCTTCTCCCAACCAGCGGTGATGCCGATACGTCCCGGAGCAATCCACGACCACATCGGCTTCCTCAACGCGTTCTTGCTGATTATGGCGGAGAAGTAAGCGGAAAGGGGAATTAGCTCGCTGCTTGCTACCAGGCAAATCCTCTTTCAAATACAGCCCTCGGCCGATCTGCACCACCTCCGTCTGCGTGTGAATGCGCTGCCGCAACCAATGCGTCGCCGCTAATGGTTCCAGGTAACATTCCACAAATTGCTGGCCGGTGATCAATTGCTTCGCGTCGGGAAAACTGTGCTGCGGATTTTGTTCCCGAATAGCCCGCATTCCCGCCTGCGTTACGTTCATACCAAAGGGACTGAACATGGTAACATGGCCCCATTGACGAACATGCTCGGCGACCCGGCCACGCTCATAAACCTGCACGTCCAGTCCCTGCTGTTGCAGGCGCAATGCCGTTTCCAGACCAATCGGCCCGGCGCCAATGATCGCCACGCGCACCGGTTGTCTGGGCACCATGGTAAATTCCCATGAGACAAGCAAGTACCATGCCTGGGGAGGTTATCCTACTAAAGAATACGCTGGGAAAACGCTTGACGCGGTGTCGCAATGACGGCACCATAGTGCTACTCGGGCGGCCTTGCGGAAAGGCTAGCCCACGCTGTCCACGCCAGGTACGTCCTAATCTAGCTGGCGAGTACAGATATACTCACTCGAAGCTGCCCCAAACCGGAGCCACTCCTTGGAACGGCCAACTACTACAACGCGGTCGGTAAATAAACCGGTGATCGGTTTGATAGGCGGCATCGGTAGCGGGAAAAGTTATGTAGCCCGTTTGCTTGCTCAGTACGGCGGCTATGTGGTGGAAGCCGATCGGCTTGGCCACGAAGCCTTGCGACAACCGGACATACGTGCCGCAATCGTGCACCGCTGGGGACGAGGCGTTCTCAACGAGGACGGAGAGATCAACCGCCGCCGACTCGCCGACATTGTTTTTGCTGATGCAGAGCAACGCCGTGCGCTGGAGGCGATAGTACATCCGTACATAGCCCGGCGATTGCAGGAAGAAATCGCCCGCGCCCGAGACAACCCAACCGTGCGGTTCATCGTAATAGATGCAGCTTTGCTTTTGGAGACAGGCTGGCATCAGCTCTGCGACTACCTGGTCTTTGTGGAAGCTCCGGACGATTTGCGGCAAGCGCGAGCGACGCAAAGTCGGGGTTGGTCAGCATCAGAATGGCAGGCGCGCGAATCAGCACAATGGCCGCTTGCAGAAAAACGCCATCGTGCGGATGCCGTGATCGAAAACCGCGGCGATGACAGGCATCTTCACCAACAACTGGAAAGTCTGCTCCAAGCGTGGCTTGGGAACCGTTCGCCTGGAGACACCTTGCCAACTGAGGCCGGGTAAATGGTATAATCATCAGGGTAAGCATTCTTCCAGCCCTATGGGGCGTCGGTCTGATAACCGGCGGCCGCATGGTAAACTGGCGGTTGACCCGCTGCCCCTAGCGCACTTCCAGGAGCACCTCCGCTGACCCCATGGCGGCCAGTAACGGAAGCGAATGGCGTCGCACCGCTGCTTACCGTCTGCGCTGGAAATCATCCGCGGTCTGCCGTGCTTAAGGAGTCTGATTATGCCAGAATCCCGCAGTCGTAAGGAAGCTACCCGACCGCGAAGCAGTCGTAGCAAACTTGCTGCCGGACAAGAAAGCACTTCGGCCACCTTGCAGGCTGAGGTTCCCTCGCCAGCTTCCCAGCAGGTGGAAGCATCACCGGAATGTGCAGCCTCTGGCCCCGCCGAGCCGGAAGCGAAAATATCGAGCGAAACTGCAGTTTCCGTGACGCCGCCGGGTTCGCTCGGCCATGAAACTCCCGGCGCGCCACCGTTGAGCCAGGAAACCTCTCCCCCGCTCGAAGCTCCATCTGAACATCAGGAACCGGATAACCCCACCAATTCGGCTTCAGGAGTTTCAACGGAAACACTCGAATTGGAAGGCACCGCCGATAGCCAGAAAGATGCCGTTTCGTCGGCGACCGGCGATGTTGTGGACGAGGAAGACGATGATGATTACTCCCCCTATGACCCGGAAACCAAGGCCCGCTATGAGCAGATCAAACGTAACGAGAGCCGGCTGGCCGACCTGCAAAAAATGACCATGCAGCAGTTGCTCAAGCTGGCCAAAGAAGAAGGTGTTCCCGACTTCGTAGGGCTAAAGAAGCAGGATTTGATTTTCCGTATCCTGCGGCATCGCTGCGAAGTCAACGGGCTAATGTTCGGCGAGGGAACGCTGGAAATCCTGCCGGATGGTTTTGGATTTTTACGCAGCAGTGAATGCAACTATTTGCCCGGACCGGATGACATCTATGTTTCGCCGAGTCAGATTCGCCGCTTCGGTCTGCGGACAGGGGCGATCGTTTCCGGGCACATCCGCCCGCCCAAGGAAGCGGAACGCTATTTCGCATTGCTGCGGGTGGATGCGATCAACTACGAAGACCCGGAAGTGCTGGCGCAGAAGGTCTATTTCGACGACTTGACACCACTGCATCCGACACAGCGCCTGCGCCTGGAAACCACGCCGGAAGAAATCAGCATGCGGGTCGTGGACCTGGTGACGCCGATCGGCAAGGGCCAGCGTGGTCTGATCGTTGCTCCACCACGTACCGGCAAAACGATTCTGCTGCAAAAGATTGCCAACGCCTTGCTCACCAACCATCCGGAATGCTACGTCATTGTGTTGCTCATTGACGAGCGTCCGGAAGAAGTTACCGACATGGAGCGAAACATCATCAAAGGACGCCAGTGCGAAATTATCCATTCCACTTTTGACGAACCCGCTGAGCGACACACCCAGGTGGCAGAGATCGTGCTGGAAAAAGCCAAGCGGCTGGTGGAATATGGCCGGGATGTCGTGATTCTGCTGGATTCGATCACGCGGTTGGCACGGGCGTACAACACTCTGGCCCCGCATTCCGGCAAAATTTTGACCGGCGGCATCGAAGCTACTGCCCTGCACAAACCGAAGCGGTTCTTCGGCGCTGCACGGAATATCGAGGAAGGCGGAAGTTTGACCATTCTGGCGACGGCTCTGGTGGAAACCGGCAGTCGCATGGACGAAGTGATCTTTGAAGAGTTCAAAGGCACCGGCAACATGGAGCTTCACCTCGACCGACGATTAGTGGATAAACGGGTTTGGCCGGCTATTGACATCAACCGCTCCGGTACCCGTAAGGAAGAATTGCTGCTGGAGCCGGAAGAGCTTCGCCGTATCTATCTGCTCCGCAAAGTCCTGGCCGACATGAATCCGGTCGAGGCTATGGAACTGCTTATCAGCCGGCTGGCCAAAACCAGGAGCAACGAGGAATTTTTAGCCTCGATGAATCTGGGTTGAAGCACGAGCCGGAGGCGCAGCTACTTCGCGGTGGCAGAGCCAACAGATGTTCGCCTACCGCGATTCTGAATCGCAAAGGTTCAGGCTGGCTCCAGGGCGTACAGGAAGCCGTCATCCGAGCCGAAATATAAACGTCGGTTGACCAGCACAGGTGAGCCCCAGACAGGTCCCGCAATAAACGTCCACAGCACTTTTCCAGTCCAGCTAACGGCGGCGAGGGTGATAGGTTGGTTGTCGTGCTGGCCATCACGCATGGTGACCCAGATAGTGGCCGCCTGACTGCCTTGCTCTGGACAAACAAGCGGCTGACAACCACCCCAGCCGTTGCCGAAGCGCACGCTCCACAGTTCTTTACCCGTGGCTGCGTCGAGACAAAACAGGTGTCCTGAGCCATCCGCGAAGCCGTAAACCCGACCGCCATAGACATTGACGGCACCGGCGATGAGGTGTTTGGCTTGCCGATAGTGCCAGACGATCTCACCACTGGCCGCATCCAGGCAGTAAACGCTGCCGCGGTCTGCACCCATATAGACCCGGCCAGCATCCAGTACCGGATCGCTGAGGCAATGATCCATGTGCCGCTCCGCCAGTTGTCGCCGCCAGAGCAACTCCCCTTTAATGGCGTCGAAACAGTGCAGGAAACCGTCGGTGGCGCCGATATAGACGCGGTCGTGGGCTTCATCTACGGCCGGGCCGCTGCGATGCACCAATCCTCCCAATAGCTGCTTCCATATCACCTGGCCACTGTCCAGGTCCGCACAATACAGGTGCCCATCCCACGAGCCGAAATAAACCCGTCCTTTCACGATGGCAGGACTGGAATCTACGCCACGGGTTACGTCGCCGTATCCCTTGGTGCCAGGCAATCGTGGCCCGGTTGCCAATTTCCAGAGCAGTTTGCCATTCACAGCGTCCAGGCAATACACATTTCCATCGAAGCTGCCGAAAACGACACGGTTGTCGCGGATGGCTGGCGTGCATTCGACATAGGATTGACACTGGAAAGTCCAGAAAAGTTTGCCGCGCTCAGCGTCCAGGCAATACAGCTGGCCATTGTTGTTGCCAATGTAGAGCCGACCGGCACTGATACTGGGATTGCCGACAAAGCCATCTTCGCGCGGTTTCGGCTTTTCCCTGGCCGGGAAGCGCCAGCGCAACCGCAGCGGGGGTGCCAGCGGTCCCTCTGCGATGGCCTGGTGATCCGCGGTTTTGCCGATCATCTCCCAGCCGCCACAACGGCGAATTTCGGGCAAGGCGGTTTGCGGCAGTGGACAGGGAATTCCCTGGTTCTGGCCAAACACGAATTGCCCACGCGGACTGGCCGCCAGCACCAGTTGCAATTGCCACGGCGGTGTCTTTTCCGGTGCGGGTACAAAAAGGAAACCCCGTCCCGGCCTCGGTATGTCTGCCAGTTTCGATAACAGTGCCTCAGTCTGCGGAGTGAAGCCGGCATGTTGAATCGCATTGGCAGCATCGTTGGAGAATATCACATACCACGGAGCCGGTTTCCCAACGTAATGACGGGCTATCCACGCATCATCCTCCTTGCTTCCCCACGAATGGAACCAGTTGTTGATGTACCAGGGAAGCCATCGCCCCCGACCGTTTTTTTCTACCCAGACCTCGACAATCAGCGCACTGATGAGCCGTTGCGGGTCTAAGCGCAGCTTTGGAAAGACCGGCGGCAACCGGTCAATAGCCTGACGCAGGCCCACGATACGAACCTGAGGCCGGCTTCCCAGAAGCAATCCATCTACTGCCTCGACATAAGTTGGGCCCAGACGCCAGGAGTACCACGGCGTCGGTTCCCGCGAGATCACAAGCCACTCGCCATGCTGCGGACTCGAAAAGACAAACGCGAAATCGTCGCAGGTGTACCGATCCCGCCAGTAACGAAACATGCGAAAGTCGCGCATTTGCCCTGTCCAGAACACGTAGCGTTTGGCCGGCCCAGGCGTAAACGCACGCACGGCTTCAACGGGCTCGGCATCTGGCGGCAAGGATGATTCTTCACCTGCCAGGCTATTCAGAAGCCATCCACTCGGCACCAGGCCGACGCTAGCCTGCAGGAACAATCTGCGGCTGAGCAACGTTACGAAGGATTGCCCGGCCGCAAGCCCATCGGATTTTTGGCGATGCCGACCACATCGCGTCCTCTCCGCCGCCCGTTCGTGCAGTTCCCCTTGCATGAGCTGTCTCCTGCACATTTCCAGGATTTATCCTGCTTGCCGCCATCCAGGCTCTGCTGGTCTGAATGTTCCATTACGAGTTCGCCATTGCTGTGTCCATAACTCACAGCGCGCTTTGCCCGACCAGGGTTTGGGTGACAGTTGCGCTTCTCCAGGTAAACTCCTGCGCCACTCTGGCGTCCGACCAGTGGGCAAAACTCAGGGCTTTCGCAGGCAAGTTTCCTTGCGTATCTGCTAAAATGTCAGTAGGCCCGATGATGTCCAGCCGACCCGTATCTGGTCAATAGGTCCGTGTATCCGGGCGATCATGGCGTCGCCCAGGAACCGACCTGGCCGACCAATCCCCAGCCCAATTCCTGGCGGATCGCACTATGCCGATATTCGAGCCTAAGCCTCAAGCACCGCCGCAGGGACGCTTTGCCGTTGTGGCCTCACGCTTCAACGCCGTGGTTGTAGAACGGCTGTTGGCCGGTGCTCTGGAAACCTTCCGCAGACACGACGTCGGCGACGATCGCCTGGACGTGGTCTGGGTTCCTGGCTCGCTGGAAATGCCGGTCACCGCAAAAAATCTGGCCGCTACAGGTCGCTACCTCGCCGTGGTCTGCCTCGGTTGCATCCTCCGCGGCGAGACCGACCATTACCAGCACGTGGCCACGCAAACCGCTGCCGGAATCATGCAGGCGTCGCTGGCGACCGGCGTACCGGTGATTTTCGGTGTCCTGACCTGCGACACGCTCGACCAGGCATTCCACCGCGCCGGTGGCAAATCGGGGAATAAGGGAAGCGACGCCGCCCTCACCGCTATAGAAATGGCTAACCTGTTCGCGCAGCTATCCTTCCGGCGGTAGTCGGTGCCGATGGTCAGCCGAGCGGCGAATTTTCCGCAATTCGTGCGAAACCTCCGTCGGACTTGTTCGTAACGGCCATCGGCGCAAACCACCCGTACTAATCCAAGCCTTAGCATGCGACGCGGTGTTTGTATGCGGAATATGGCGGTTTCGAATAAGCGCTGTGAGCCATCGGGTATGGCGAGTCTATTGCTGCCCGCGCTGGCTGGTTGCCGCTACAATATGGGCAGTGGGGCGTTCACTGAATTAGCAGCAAGGAGTTCATCATGGCGACGGGGCAGCATTTGCCGCACCTGGAAGAAATGCTGGCTCGAGCACGGAACGGGGACAGTGAAGCCGAGAATGAGCTGTTCGACTACGTTTCGAAGCGGTTCAAGGTCATCGTGACGCACATCTACCGCTTGCCTGCTCGGGCTGATGTCAGCCGTTCGGACGTCACTCAGGAAGGGTGTCTGCGTTTGCTGGAAAGGTTGCGAAACGGAAAAAGTGAATTGTTCGCGGATGCCCGAGGCTTCCTGGTGATGTCGGCGAAGCACCTGCGCTGGGCGCTGCTGGATTTGCTGCGCGATCCGAAACACCGGCATCTGGAGAGCTTAGTCAATCCCGATGAGAGTCAGCCGCATTATGAACCACCCGCTCCTGCCCGCACCACCCCGGAACAGCTGGAGCTCTGGACAAAGTTTCACGAATTGATTGACCAGCCGGGCCTGCTGACCGAGGAGGAACGTCAGACATTGTCCCTGCGCTGGTATCACGGTTTGTCGCAGGAGGAAATAGCGGACAAGTTGCAGGTAAGCGTCCGCACCGTCAAACGCTACTGGCACCAGGCGAAGGAAAAATTACGCAATGCCGGACTCGACCTGACCCAGTTGTGCTAAGTGCCACAGGTGTGAACGCCAGATTGCAAATTGCGACTGGCGAACACACAACCAGGAGCGGTGGGCGTCAGCCCACCGTGGTGTGCGAAACCGTCCCTGCGCGGTGAAAATCAAGGGCCGTTCGGCGACTGGCGAACACACAACCAGGAGCGGTGGGCGTCAGCCCACCGTGGTGTGCGAAACCGTCCCTGCGCGGTGAAAATCAAGGGCCGTTCGGCGACTGGCGAACACACAACCAGGAGCGGCGGGCGTCAGCCCACCGTGGTGTGTGAAACCGTCCCTGCGCGGTGAAAATCAAGGGCTGTTCGGCGACTGGCGAACACACAACCAGGAGTGGTGGGCGTCAGCCCGCCGTGGACAATAAGCTGGCACCGAAGGGTGGCCCGTATATAAAAATCCAGTCGAAACGTAGCAGGCGACGGGTCATCAGCCGAGGTTATCTCCATCGGAGGCTGAACCATGGCTACGCAACCGGGAGCCCAGGGTGAGTTTCACAAGCCCCAGGACCAGCAATCCACGCAGCCACCTGCGGAGTCGCAAAAGTTACCAGGAGGGCACCCACCCAATGAGCAGTCGGAGGCGTCACGCCAGGCCGCCACGCCTTCCGAAAAAGAAGACACGCTTACGTCGCTCGAGGAAGATTCCCTGCAACCGCCGGGAGCCGGGAGAGAGCCTCCGCCTGAGGTGCCACCGCCGGAAAAGGTTATGCAGGTGGCTCAGTATCGCCCCGTGGAAAAAATCGGCAAAGGCGGCATGGGAGTGGTGTACCTGGCCGACGACTTGGTGCTCAATCGCAAGGTGGCCATCAAGTTTGCCCATACACCCACTCTGCAAGCCCGTTTCCAGCGGGAAGCGGAAATCACCGCGTTGCTGGAACATCCCGGCGTGGTGCCAGTGTTGATGCGGGGGCAGCAGGATGGCCGGCTCTACTACGTGATGCGGTATGTCGAAGGCGAAAGGTTCGACCAGGCCATCCACGCCTGGCACAAAAGCTGCCAGAGTGCCCGCGACTTCCGCCGGACGAAAGTGCAACTGCAATTTCGTGAACTGTTGCAGCGGTTTGTGGCGGTGTGCCAGACGGTGGCGTATGCCCACAGCAGGGGGATCATCCATCGCGACTTGAAACCGAACAACATCCTCCTGGGCCGGTTCGGCGAAACGATTGTGCTCGATTGGGGATTAGCACGGCGGAAATCGGTGGACGGCGATGCTGGTTCTCCGGATTCGGCCAGGCCGCCGGACGGTGCGGACGATCACCACACCCGACCCGGAGCGAAACTGGGCACGCCAGAATATATGGCTCCGGAGCAGGCGGATGGTAAGCCGGCGGACGAGCGTACCGATGTGTTTCTCCTGGGAGCAACACTGTATCACCTGCTAACCGGACAGCCTCCATTTTATCTGGGCCGGCCGGCTAAACCGCCACGGCAGCTGAAGCCGTGGATACCGGCGGCACTGCAAGCGATTTGCCGCAAGGCGATGGCGGACGACCCGCAGGCGCGTTATCCTACCGCTGAACATCTGGCAGCGGATGTAAAACGCTGGCTGGCGGATGAGCCGGTGGCGGTTTATCGTGAGCCGCTGGGGCAGCGGTTGGCGCGATGGTTGCGTCGGCACCGGACGCTGGCGGGGGTGGCTGGCGTCGTCATGCTGGTGGTTGTGCCGTTGACGATTGGTTTCAGCCTGCTGGTAGCGGCCAAGAACCAGGAACTGTCGCAGACCAATCGCGACCTGGAATCAGCCCTCGCCCGCGAGGAAGACCAGCGCCGACAAGCGGAACAGGCTCGTCAGCTTGCCGAACAACGCCGGGCGGAGGCCGAAGAAGCCCGGGAGCTGGCCGACC
This sequence comes from Gemmatales bacterium, assembly GCA_041640595.1. GTDB lineage: Bacteria > Planctomycetota > Planctomycetia > Gemmatales > HRBIN36 > HRBIN36. The sequence continues at coordinate 254,434 of JBEPZY010000006.1, forward strand.
AGCGTCGGCAGCAGGCGGCACGAGCCGCCGACCGTGCCCGCAGTGTGATCGAACTGGTGGCTTCCGACGAAGCGTTCGACCAGCTCAGCCGCAAGAAGGAGCTTACCGCCGAAGAAAAGAAGCTGCTGGAAGCGCTGGTACCGTATTACGAGGAATATGCCCGCGAGTTGGGTTTGGGGCAGACGGAACAGGAGCGCCAGGCTCGTGCGTATTTTCGCCTGGGTCGTGTTTTGGACCTTCTCGGCAGGCACGAGCCGGCGGAAAAAGCCTATCGCCAGGCCTGCCAACTTTACGAGCGGCTGGTGGCCGAGCATCCCCAGGTGCCCGAGTACCGCCAGGAATTGGCCGGGACGCACACCAACCTGGGCAACTTGCTGCAAGCCACCGGTCGAGGGGCCGACGCGGAAAAAGCCGTTCGTCAGGCCTTGCAACTTTATGAGCAACTGGTGGCCGAGCATCCCCAGGTGCCCCAGTACCGCCAGGAATTGGCCGTGACGCACAACAACCTGGGCAACTTGCTGCAAGCCACCGGTCGAGCGGACGAGGCGGAAAAAGCCTATCGCCAGGCCTTGCAGCTCCAAGAGCAACTGGTGGCCGAGCATCCCCAGGTGCCCCAGTACCGCCAGGACCAGGCCAGGACGCACACCAACCTGGGCAACTTGCTGCAAGCCACCGGTCGAGGGGCCGAGGCGGAAAAAGCCTATCGCCAAGCCTTGCAATTGTATGAGCGACTGGTGGCTGAGCATCCCCAGGTGCCCGAATACCGCCAGCAACTGGCCATCACGCACAACAACCTGGGCAACTTGCTGCAAGCCACCGGTCGAGTGGCCGAGGCGGAAAAAGCCCATCGCCAGGCCCTGCAACTGCGCGAGCGACTGGTGGCCGAGCATCCCCAGGTGCCCCAGTACCGCCAGGACTTGGCCAGCACGCACACCAACCTGGGCGTGTTGCTGCAAGCCACCGGTCGAGCGGACGAGGCGGAAAAAGCCTATCGCCAGGCCCTGCAACTGCGCGAGCGACTGGTGGCTGAGCATCCCCAGGTGCCTGAATACCGCCAGGAACTGGCCACCACGCACAACAACCTGGGCGTGTTGCTGCAAGCCACCGGTCGAGCGGACGAGGCGGAAAAAGCCGTTCGCCAAGCCTTGCAACTTTATGAGCAACTGGTGGCCG
>JBEPZY010000007.1:0-21510 GCA_041640595.1 Gemmatales bacterium
TTACACTGGTAATCGTCGGAGCCACACCGTCCACCAGCACGCCACTGGTGTTCGGCGGCGTGAAAGTCAGCACCGCGTTGTTGCCCGGAACGTCTGTGAGCGTCCCGCCGTTGAGGTCAATCGGCGAGGCAACGGCAATGCCATCGCTGTCCAGGTCGCCCACCTGCACCGTGTAGCGGAAGAGCAGACTTGCCGAGCCGCTGCCGGAGACGTAGGTGGCATAGCGGGTCGTGCTGCCGATGGTCAGCACCAGCCGCGGCGTGCCGGTAACTGCCACCACGTCGCTGAATAGCACCGTGAAATCGAGGTGCTGCCCGACGATGTAGGTGCCGGCAGCCGGCCCGCTTACACTGGTAATCGTCGGAGCCACACCGTCCACCAGCACGCCACTGGTGTTCGGCGGCGTGAAAGTCAGCCCCGCATTGTTACCCGGAACGTCTGTGATGGTGCCGCCGTTGAGGTCAATCGATGTAGAAGCAAAGGCAATGCCATCGGTGTCCAGGTCGCCCGATTGCACCGTGTAGCGGAAGGTCAGTGTGCTGCCGGTGCCGCTCAGGTAGGTGGCGTAGCGGGTCGTGCTGCCGATGGTCAGCACCAGCCGCGGCGTGCCGGTAACTGCCACCACCTCGCTGAACACCACCGTGAAATCGAGGTGCTGCCCGACGATGTACGTGGCGGCACCCGGCCCCGTCACGCTGGTAATCGTCGGAGCCACACCGTCCACCAGCACGCCACTGGTATCCGGCGGCGTGAAAGTCAGCACCGCGTTGTTGCCCGGAACGTCTTTGATCGTCCCGCCGTTGAGGTCAATCGGCGAAGCAACGGCAATGCCATCGCTGTCCAGATCGCCCGATTGCACCGTGTAACGGAAGGTCAGTGTGCTCGTGCCCGTGCCGCTCAGGTACGTGGCGTATTGAGTCGTGCTGCCGATAGTCAGCACCAGCCGCGGCGTGCCGGTAACTGCCACCGCTTCGCTGAACACCACCGTGAAATCGAGGTTCTGCCCGACGATGTAGGTGCCGGCAGCCGGCCCCGTCACGCTGGTAATCGTCGGAGCCACACCGTCCAGTTTGACGTTGGGTAATGTGGTATCGGTAAAGGAAAGGGAGACGGAGTTACCAGCAGTGTCGGTGATGCTTGCGCCAGTCGGCAGTCGTATTGGCGAGGTGACAGTGATGCCGCTGGGAGCGTTGTCGCCGGCTTGCACGGTGTAGCTGAAGGTAAGGGTGTCGGTGGCACTGCCGGCAGTGTAAACGGCATCGCGGGACTGCACGCCGGAGCCGGTATCGAATGTGAAGCGAAGGATGGGAGTGCCGCTTACCAGGACTGGCCGACTGAAGCGAATGGAAAAGGTGAGGGTTGAACCCAGGCCGTAGGTTCCCGAAGGCGGTGGGGAAACCGACTGGATGTACGCGGGTTCATAGGCGAGCCAGAGTTCCAAACCAGTGCTGCCATTGTTGGCGCCAAGGAATAGCATGCCGTTAGCGTTGACCAGCTGTCCAGGCGTATCGCCCAGACCCAGACCGTTGCCGGGTTGAGCAAAATCAATAGCGAGGATCGTACCGGCAGCGGTCAGGTCGCTCTGCCACAACTCGTAGCCGTGCTGCCCATCGTTGGCGGCGAAGAAAAGGGTACCGTTGACGTTAGTGAGTGATCGCGGAACGGAAGAACCGGAAGGATGGATGTCTTTGACCAGCTGAGGCGTACCGGTGGCCGGGTCGAAAAGGAAAAGCTCCCGACCTACCGAGGGCGTGTTAGCGGAGAAAGCGAGCCGACCGTTGATGTTGGTAAGAGAACGTGGCTGGCTGTCGCCAGGGCCAGGATTAATGTCGGCAACAAGCGAAGTGTTGGCGGAAGAACCATCGGTCTTCCAGAGTTCGCGCCCGAGCCCGGCCTGGATTGCCGAGAAATAAACCACTCCGTCCACTTCTGCAAATTCAGCCGGGTAAGAATGACCCGAACCCGGATTGATATCAAGAACGCGAAAAGTTTGGGAAGAAACTGTATCGTGTGCCCAGAGCTCGGTTCCGGAAGTGCCATCGTTGGCAGCGAAGAGAAGTTTGTTGCCGAACGGGAAAAGAAAGGATGGATTGGAAGAGGCAGTGCCGGAATTGATGTCGGCCACCAAAGTAGCTGCGGTGAAATTGGCGTTGCTGCGGAACAACTCGCGGCCGTAGGTCGGGGAATTGGCGGTGAAAAAGAGCGTGTTGTTCAGGTTAGCCAGGAAACGCGGGGCGCTCAAACCGGTCGTCAGTGAGTCGAGGCGCTGAGTGGAGGCAGCATCGCCGTTGGATCGCCAGATTTTATCGCCGGTGCCGTCGTTGGCTACGAAAAAGAGGGTTCCATTCACGTTGGTCAGGTATCTGGGCCGACTGGTGAATGCTCCCGAACCGATCTGGCGAACCAGAAAGGTTCCACTCGACGTACCATCGCTGCGCCACAAATGCCAGGAGTTGGTGCCATCCATAGCCACGAAGAAGACCGTGCCGGAAACGTTGGTCAAATTTTGGGGTTGACTGGCACCGGCACCAGGGTTGATGTCGGCGATCAAGCGGTAAGTGAGCGCAGGTGCGGTGCGTGCTTCCAACCAATCGAAGCCCAGTGAAACCAGCAGGCATCGCCTTTGCCGGCATGTGGTGCGAAAGGAGACTTTTCGTGTTAGCCCCAGGCGTCTCGACCATCGCGGAAAGCACTCGCCAGGGAGACGTAAGAAACGCATCCAGCCCCGAAACCACCGGCGAAAAAGTTGCCAGATCCAGAACGACATGGTTCCATCCCCGTGCTAGCCGTCATAAAACGACAGTCGCCGATTTTCTCTATCCTGGACGTCAGATATGAAATTCATTTTGCAGCGGGGAACTTCGCTGTCAACAAAAAATCTGTGAAAATTTTTGGGCGGAATTGAGCTGGTTGGGCGTGGGTCCGGAACCGCTGTGTTGCCTCAGAGTGGCCGAATGGGAATCCCGCGTGCCATTGCGGCGGAACAACGGGACAGTGTTGCCTGGGAGTGCGGCAGTAGAAAACTTCCCCCTTGACGGTACGGAACGAGGTCGTATGCTATAAATGAGACCTTTTCTCAAAAAGATTCGGGAGTGGAACATCAATGCCGCGTAGCGTACCGCTGGAAGAACTGGAACGCGGAGAGTGGGCGGAAGTGGATTTGATTCAGGGGGAGCTCAGCTGGGTGCAACGCTTGGAGGAACTGGGGCTGCGCCATGGGGAAACGATTCAAATGCTGCAGCCGGGTTCGCCCTGTCTGGTGAGTTTGGGTGGCAGCCGACTGATGTTGCGTTTGAATGGCAGCGGTCGCATTTGGGTACGCCGAGCTCACGATGGCCTGGAGCCATGACTCGCCTGCACGAGTTGCTGCCCGGTCAGCGAGGCCGGATTCTGATGATTGAAGGCAGTGACCATGTTGCACGGAGATTGCAGGAAATGGGCCTGCTGGAGGGAGATACGATAGAAGTGTTAGCCCTGGCTCCACTAGGGGATCCCATGGAGGTCCGCGTTGGCGATTCGCGGCTAAGTATCCGAAAAAGGGAAGCTCAGCGAGTGATTGTCAGCGACCTGTCCGGTGCTGACGAAAGGAGGTCGCAATAAGCGGTGGAGTAACTGCGATCGTGTCCTTCGGGGCGATTAGTGGGAACCACCCAAGCCGTTAGGCCACAACTATCAAGACTATCCCTTTTGCATGAGAGCTCCTCAAGACTACACCAGTGCCGATTGCAAGCCCGGTGAGAAAGCTTCGCCGTTAGCGCAGGACGCTAAGCCTGTTGAGACTGCATCTGTTTTGCCGCGGCCTGGCGTGATGCGTGCGGCGTTGGTCGGCAATCCGAACACAGGTAAGACGACGCTTTTCAATGCCCTGTGCGGGTTGCGGCAGCGGACGGGGAATTATCCTGGGGTTACGGTGGAGATCAAGAAGGGGCAATTCACGGTCGGCAACCGGCAGGTGGAACTCGTTGATTTGCCCGGTACTTATAGCCTGTCGCCTCGCAGTCCGGATGAAATGCTGGCGGTGGAACTGGTGCTGGGGTTGCGGCAGGATGAACCGGCTCCGGATGTGCTGGTGTGCATCGCGGATGCGTCCAATCTGGAACGGAATCTGTATCTCACGGCGCAGTTGCTGGAACTGGGTCGGCCTGTGGTACTGGCGTTGAACATGATGGACCTGGTGGCCCGACAGGGAAGAGAAATTGATACGGCGTTGCTGCAAGAAAGGCTGGGTATCCCGGTCGTGCCGATCCAGGCCAACAAAAAGCTGGGACTGGAGAGGCTCAAGCAAACGCTATTGGAATCGGTGCAGAATGGGCCTCCACCCCGGCCGACGGTTTTTCCTGAAGCCTTTGAGATGGAGGTGAACAATATAGCTCGATGGTTGGGTGAACACGCTGGCTTGCGGCAAGCCGGCGAAACAGGTACCGAGGCAACAAGAGCCGACGGCGGACGGGCAGGTTCACAGAACTCGGAAACGGATGCGGAAGTTTGGCCGAGGTTTTTGCTGTATCGGCTTCTGCTGGATCGGAGTGGGTCGGTAGAAAAATACTTCGGTGAGCGGTATGGAAACGAGCTCCTGCATCAAGTCGAAGAAGCGCGCAGCCGTCTAGCCGAGCAGGGGATAAACCTCGCCGGTCTGGAACCGCGGGTGCGTTATGCGTGGTTGCGGCAGCGATTACGTGACTGCGTTCGGCAAGTGCGACCTCCGGCAATCAGCTGGACGGATCGGCTCGACCGGTTGCTGACGCATAAACTCTGGGGAACTCTGATTTTTCTGGCGCTGATGCTGGCGGTGTTCTGGTCCATTTTCAGCGGGGCCGAGCCACTCATGCATCTGCTGGAATGGAGCATCAGTACCATCGGTGAGCATCTGGCGGACTGGTTGTTGCCGGAACCAGGCATGCTTCGGAGTTTGTTCCTGGATGGTATCGTCAAAGGAGTGGGAAGCGTGGTGGTGTTTTTGCCGCAAATCATGATTCTTTTCGGGTTCATCGCGGTGCTGGAGGATTGTGGCTACATGGCCCGCGCAGCTTTTTTGATGGACAAGCTGATGGCCAAGTGCGGTCTGAGCGGAAAATCGTTTATTCCCTTGTTGAGTTCGTTTGCATGTGCTATCCCTGGCATTATGGCCACGCGGGTCATCGAGGATCGGCGAGACCGGCTGGCAACGATTCTCATTGCTCCGCTGATGAGTTGTTCAGCCAGGTTACCGGTCTATAACCTGATGATCGCAACGTTTATCGCAACCAGTACGGCGTTGGGGCACTGGTTACCGGCTCTGGTGCTGCTGAGCATGTATTTGATCGGCATTATCCTGGCACCGGTGGTGGCCTGGGCGCTGAAAAGAACGGTGTTACGCGGAGAGACGCCGGTTTTTATGCTGGAGTTGCCTCCTTACAAAGTGCCGGCGTTATCGCTGGTGATATATCGGATGGTGGATCGCGGCTGGGCTTTCCTTCGCCGTGCCGGAACCTTGATCCTGGCGAGTATGGTGATCGTGTGGGCGTTGCTCTATTTTCCTCGCACCGGCACAACGGCTGACGGTCGGGAAATTGATTACGAAGCGGAATGTAGCCGATTGCTGCGGGAAATGGATCGGGCCGAAGACGAGACAACGAAAGCGGAGTTGCAAAGCCGGTGGCTGGAATTGCAGGGTCAATGGCGACGGCAAAGCTGGTTGGGTCGGGCTGGCCGATGGCTGGAACCGTTGGTGCGACCGCTCGGTTGGGACTGGCGGATTGGCATGGCGGCGCTGGCAAGTTTCCCGGCACGGGAAGTCGTGGTCGGAACCCTCGGTATCATTTTCGACGTCGGCGAACAGGTCGAAGATGAGGCAGAGTCGCGGTTGCTACGAGAGCAATTGCAGCAAGCGGAGTGGGAAGATGGAACCGGTCGGCGGTTGTTCACGGTGCCGGTGGCGCTGTCGCTGATGGTATTTTTTGCCTTGTGCAGTCAGTGCGTTTCGACCCTTGCCGTTATCCGCCGCGAAACCAACAGCTGGCGCTGGCCTATCTTTACCTTCGTTTACATGACCGGGCTGGCGTATTTGGGAGCGCTGGTGACCTACCAGGTTGGTCGGTGGTTTGCTGGGAGCTAACGGGTTCTGAGCAAGGCACGGTGTGCTCCGGTGCGAATGGCAGGCTGCCCGCCGAATGGGAGGTTCGCGGAGGTAAAACCGTTGCAGAGAGTCGTGGGATGTCCGCTACCTGGCCGGAATTGATAAGCAGCGGGGTAACTACAGGCAGCGTTTCAACTGGAGCAGGATAGCCCGTTCGAGAGCGTGATCCCGGCCCATGGGAATCCATTGTGTGGTGGTTGGCTTGCTGGGTGGAACTACGTAAACACGCCCCGGAGTTTCTTCCAATCGCTGGATCACGGCACCGGCGCTGGCATGGCTGGGTTGGGGAACATCCTCCAGTTCCTTGAACACCTTGACTTCGACGTAAAACCCGCCGGCTTCGGCTGGAATAATGGTGGCCACACAGCGTCGGCGGATGCTCTGCAAAGTCGTCTCCGTGGATTCGTAGGAATCGTAGGGAACCGGGTTCCAGGGTTCTAACCAGCCGGCGGAAACGAGGTAGTCGCTTTCGATTCTGCCATCGTAGCGGTTGGAATACGCGATCGGGAAGTAACTGGCGACCGCCTGGGTGGTCTTACGAAAGACCAGTTCGTAGGCGTCGGGCATCTGGGCTTGTGCGATGAAGAGGGGATTTTCTACAGTCATTTCCGGCACGATCAGAGTGGGCCAGTTTGGCGAGGGACTGGCCAGGCAACCCGCCAGAACAGTTACCAACCCGCTCAGTGTCAGTGTGCGCATGGGTTCTGAACGGTGCCAGAACTTGCCCGATCGGGACGCTCCGCCAGTATGGATTGTGCCAGTTTTTCTTTCTCCCCGCATGGTCAGACGGCCCCCGTTCCGAAGCGGTTTTTCACCACGCCAGGCCGGTCGGTTGACAGCGGCGGTTATGCAAAGCCCAGGCGGTGGGTTTATGCCAAAACCGTCCAAATAGGCAAGGCCACCGCAGGAATGGTCTTTTCGGGTGGAGCGGCAGGTGGGTGTGGTATGCTTGGTGTGGCAAGACGGCGGACAAAATCGGGCTTTTCAGAATCCAGCGAAGGCGTAAAATGTAGTGTGCAAAACAGGCTTGGCCTACCCCCGCTGTCGCCTGGTTCGGGGCCAGGCGGACAGTAAACCATAATTGGCCAGGAGTGTCCCCGGGGGAGGGCAATATATGTGATTGGCTTCTGGACGGTGTGGGAGAAGGCAAATCGTGTCCGAGATAGATGCGATTTGCCCGAGGAGTACAGGGTTGAGTACGGCAACGCAGCAACGCAAGCGAACCAAGGTTCGCGCTTACGAGCTGGCGCGCCAGTTAGGCACCGATTGGCGCGACCTGCAGGCTCTGGCCGCGGAGATTGGCATCGAAATCAAGAACCAGCTCAACGGCCTGGACGAGGAGCAGATTGCGCAACTGCGCGAGTATCACGCAAGCAAACATAAACAACGACCGCCTGCAGAAGTTAGCCCCGAGGTTGAAACAAAAGTTGAAGTCCCCGTTGAGCCAACCGTTGAGCCAACCCCGACGGTTGCACCATCCGGAGAAGAAATATCGCCGGCCGAGGTTCGCGATGGCAAGTCCGGCGCTGTTTCGGAACCGTCTGTCGAGAGAGTGCAACCAGCCGATCAGGTCTCTGCCCCAACCGGGCCAACAGTTACTGCGACTCCCCCTGCCGAAGCCAGGCCCACGGGTATAAGCAAACCTGTCGCTGCAACCGGCGTGGTAACCGGACCAGCGGAGATGACCCGCGCCCGGCCAACAACGCCGCCGGCACCTTCACCGTCTGGGCCGTCAGCATCGGCGACAGGAACCGCCGTATCGGCATCGCCAGGTGCTCCGCCTGCCTCGCCGCGTGTTGCTTCGCCAGCAGTTTCTCCGCCCAAACCAGCTGTGCCTCCACCTTCGCCCGACACTGCACAGAAACCTACCTCGCCTGCTGCTGCGCCAGCCGCCTCTAAGCCCGTGAAACATCTGGTGAACCTCGACCAGCTTCGCAAGCGGCAGCAGGAGTTGAAGCAGCAACAATCGCGGCCACCAACCACACCGCCAGCAACCACCACCACACCTGCAGCGCCGACTTCTCCTGCAGCACCGTCAGCACCATCCGGCGGTGCTCCAGTTCCTCCGCCAACGTCACCGGCTGCTCCTCCCGTGGTCAAGGCGACCGGTGGACCGATTCCGGTTCTGCAAAAGCCCAAACCGAAAGGGCCAGCCGATTCGACCCCAGATCAGGGAACAACATCGCCAAAAACTCCGCCGTCCGCTACCCCAGGTTTCATAATTCGCCGACAGCCTATCCCCGAAAAGAAGAAAGAGAAGCAACCCAAGAAGGAACAAGCCCAGAAACCGCTGGCGACGCTTGAAGAGTGGCAACAGCAGCAACAGCAACAGCGTGTGCAGCCTCCGATCCAACCACCGTCGCCAGCAGCGCCCACCGCTCTGAAGGCTCCGGAGAAGACCCAGCCCACCGTCAAGCTGCCGCTCGACCTGGGCAAAGTCAAGATTACCACGGACGAAGAGGAAGAAGAGGGTCGGCCCATCGGGAAACGCCGGCCCGGACAGGTAATTGGCCGCGAAGAACGTCGGCAACGCCGCCGGGAAGAAGCTCGCCTGCGTGCCGCTACTACGAAGGCGGAAACGCTCGCTGAGCAGGACCAGGAAACCGAGATAGCCCGGCCGATAATACGCCGGCCCAGACCGGAAGCCAAGCCGCCAGCGCCTCGCCCCGTCACTCAGCCGCGTAAAGGGAAGGTGCCCATCGAACCGCCGATTACGGTACGCTCGCTCTCGGAGGCTCTGGGTGTAAGCGCCCAGGAGTTGATTCGCAAGCTGGTACAGCGCGGCCAGATGCTGAACATCAACGCGACGCTCACCCCCGAGTTAGCGGAAGAGCTTGCCCTGGAGTATAACCTCGAACTGGAAATCAAAAAGCCAGCCGATCCCGAAGAAGAAATTCTCAAGCAGTTGCAGGCACCGGATCGGCCAGAGGACCTGGTTCCACGTCCGCCTGTCGTTACGGTCATGGGGCATGTGGACCACGGAAAGACCAGTTTGCTGGATCGGATCCGCGAGAGCGATGTCGCCAGCACCGAAGCCGGCGGAATTACCCAGCATCTTCGCGCCTGGCAGGTGGAACGCGCTGGCAAACGCATCACCTTCCTGGATACGCCGGGCCACGAAGCGTTTACGGCAATGCGTGCACGCGGTGCCCAGGTCACCGATATCGTGGTGCTGGTGGTGGCCGCAGACGATGGCGTTATGCCTCAGACCGAGGAAGCCATCAGCCATGCCCGCGCCGCCAACGTGCCGATCATCGTCGCCATCAACAAGGTGGATTTGCCCAACGCCAACGTGCAGCGCACACGCAACCAGCTTTATAGCCTCGGACTCATTCCTGATACCATGGGCGGAGATACGCCCTTCGTGGAAACGGTTGCTGCGAAAGAACGTCCCCGCGGCATTCAGGAATTGCTGGACATGATCCTGCTGGTGGCGGAGTTGCGCGAGTTGAAAGCGAATCCGAGGAAGCCGGCCATGGGTACCTGCCTGGAGGCAAAAGTAACTGAAGGGCAGGGAGTAGTGGCGACGTTGCTGGTGCAGAACGGCACGCTGCACGTGGGCGATGCCATTGTTTGCGGATGCAGTTACGGCCGGGTGCGTGCTATGTTCGACGCCAATGGAAAACCGCTTCAGGAAGCCGGACCGGCTACACCGGTGGCGGTGACGGGTCTGGACGACATACCGGAGGCAGATGACAAGTTCTTTGTGGTGCCGGATCTGGCGACGGCTCGGGAAATCGCCGAACGTCGCCGCGAGCGCCGCCGTCTTGCCGCACCGGTTCGCACCGCCACTTTGCGATTGGAAGACTTGGACAAGACGAAACTGCAGGAGTTGAAACTGATCCTCAAAGCCGATGTTCGCGGTTCTATTGAGGCTATCAAGAAGGAGCTGGAAAAGCTGCAAAGCGACGAGATTCGGCTCAATGTCATTCATGCGGGCGTAGGAGCGATCACCGAAGGAGATGTTCAACTCGCCCTGGCTTCTCCAGAAGATACGCTTATCGTCGGCTTCAATGTGGTGCCGGACCATCGCGCTCAAACCCTGGCCGAGCAGCGTCAGGTACCGATTCGACTGTACAACATCATTTACCAGCTTACCGACGATCTGAAAGCAGCCCTGGAAGGGCGGCTCAAACCGCGCGAGGAGATCGTTCCGCTCGGTCGTGCGGTTGTCCGCGAGGTATTCAAGATCAGCAAAGTCGGAACCATTGCTGGTTGCTATGTGACCCAGGGAGTGGTGGAGCGCGGGGCTATGGTGCGCGTGATTCGCGAAGGGCGGATCATTTACCCACCGCCGGACCGTACTGCCACCATTGAGTCGCTCCGCAGATTCAAGGAAGATGTCCGCGAGGTACGGGAAGGTTTCGAGTGCGGTATCAAAATCAGCAATTTCGATGACGTCAAAGTGGACGACGTCCTGGAGGTTTACCGTATCGTCCAGGTGCAGCGAACGTTAGATGGCACAACGGCGCGAGCCACTTCGTGAGCCACTTCCTCACCGCTTGCCCGGGCGGAGGTCGCGCATGCTGATTGGAACCTTACGCATTCGGCTGATGATCCCCGAATCGCGTAGCCTGAAGGACAAACGCCAGGTGGTCTCCAGCATCAAGGATCGGCTACGGAATCATTTCAATGTCTCCATTGCCGAAGTTGAGGCCCAGGATCATCGGCAGATGGCTGTGCTGGGTGTCGCCATGGTCAGCAACGAGTCACAGCACCTGCGTAAGGCCCTTAGCCAGGTAGTCGAGGCCGTGCGTTGTCATCCGGTTGCTCGGCTCCTGGATTACGAACTGGAAGTCTGACATGAAACCGTATCGCCTCGAACGCGTGGCCGAAGTAGTACGGCGGGTGGTCAGCCAGACCATCCTGTTCGAGCTCAACGACCCGCGCATCCGCAACGTTACCGTTACTCGTGCCGAAGTCAGTGCCGATCTTCAGCATGCCAAAGTGTACGTTTCCATTATGGGTAGCCCGCAGGAACAACGCGAATGTTTAGAAGCACTTCGCCACGCCCGCGGCTATATTCAGAAGAAGCTGGGGCAGCAACTGGTGACTCGCTATCTGCCGAGTTTGACCTTCATCCTGGACAAGGGCGTCAAGAATAGCCTGCAAGTGGCCGCTATTCTTCGCAAAGAGCAGGAAGCTCAAGCGAAGCCGGCTGACCAGCAGCAACCGACGGCGGGGGACGCGGCCACGAACGTCTCAGAAGGATCGGAACCGGAGGAAGGAACCTCGCCGACTTCCTCCTCGCTGTGAGGAGAATCATGCCAGCTCTTGTCAACCGCTCGCGGATCATCCAGCGCCTGCTGGGGACTGTCCGCAAAGCATTGCAGGTGCGTTTACCACAAACTCGCCCCGTCCTGGAGCAGATGCTCTATGCGATTTGTCGTCGTGATGTATCCCGTGCTCAAGCCGATGCTGCTTTCGCTCGTTTGCAGCAGGCGTTTTACGACTGGAATGAAGTTCGTGTCTCAGCCTTGCGCGAAGTAGCGGACGTGCTCGCTCCGTTGCCGCAAGCCTTTGACCGGGCCGAGCAATTGCTCGGATTGTTGCAGGAAGTCTTCGAAGCCAACTACAGCTTCGATCTCGAAGGCCTCAAAAAGAAACCACTTCGCCAGGCTGAAAAGCAATTGCAACGCTTGCAATTTGCCGACGCATTTGTCCAGGCCTGGACAATGCAGTACGCCCTGGGAGGTCATGCTATCCCCGTGGACGAGCCGGTTCGTCGGGTCGTCGTTCGTCTGGGTCTGGTGCAGGATGGGCAATCCACCGCGACCGTGCAGGCTGGCTTGACGCATCAGCTAAGCAAAGCGCAGGCACAACCTTTGTACGAAATTCTGTCGGCACTGGCGCACCGTCATTGCGGCGAACTTCCCGATTGCGGAGAGTGCCTCTTACAGAAATGTTGTCCCAGCGCGAAATTATCACCGCCATCCGATACGCCACGCATTCGCCGCAGCAAACCTCGTTGATTAGCGACACCGACGACCGGCACACCAGACGGCACGAACATCATGCAATGCCGCCAGGTCGTGCCAGGGTTGGCCAGCTACCACCAGCAAGTCGGCCCGCTGGCCAATCCGTATTCGGCCACGATCGGTCAGGCCCAAAGCTGCCGCTGCTCGCGACGTCACAGCCCGTAAGCAATCCAGCGGGCTTAGCCCCAGCTCGAGCTGGGCCGAACGTAAGCCGTAAATCAAAGAAACACCGAACGGCGTTTGCCGCACCCCAGCGTCCGTGTGCAGAATAAAGTCCACGCCGCTATCCAGCATGGCACGTTCGCTGGCGAAACGGTCGTCCAGGTCCGCGAACAAATGCGGGTCGATCCCGGCCACCTCCGGCACTACCTTGCGCCAGGTTGGCGCGCTCATGGTCAACGATGCCACCTGGCCCTGTTCTCGCATCCACTTAGCCAGCCTGGGATCGAAGGCATGCTCTTGGGCACCGATTCGCCAGCTGCAATGTTCGAGCGTTTTCACCCCGGCCAAAATAGCTCGTCGAAGTCCCTCGCGATTGAGCACGTGCCCAGCCACATAGCGCCCCGCTTGTTCCGCGCAACGCACGGCGGTCCGAATCTCAGCCACGTCGAACTGACACCCCAGCCGATCGGACTCCGGGGTCATATTCCCGCCCGTAACGATGACCTTGATGAAGTCCGCTCCCTGTTCCAGTAAATCTTTGGCCTGATTTTCCAGTTCCGTCGCGGTTACAGCCTGGGCGCTGATGTAATGCAAGTGCCCACGCGGCGTCGTTATAGGCGGGCCGCTGACAAGAACATCGGGGCCTGCACATTGGCCGCTGCGAATGCGTTCACGCACCAGAAAAGGCACACGCCCAGGGCCGCCACAGTCGCGCAGGGTAGTGATGCCCCAGGAGAGTGCCTGTTGTGCGTTGGCTAATGCCCGGCGGAGTAACTCTTCTTCACTTTCCGAGATCAATCGAGATACCACTTCTGCGTGCGTACTGGCAGCGCTGAAACAAAGATGCACGTGGGCATCTATCAGACCCGGTAGCAGAGTACATCCCGAAAACGCCTCATCGGCTTGGTTTGGCTGAGCACCAATCTGGATAGCAGTAATAACCTCGCCCTGAACGGTCAAGAGGACATCCTGAACCGGCGCCTTCGTCTCGCCATCCACCATCCACTCTGCGTAAATCCGCGTAGCCTGCTCCATGAGCACTACCCACAGTTTGCAGACATACCAATTCGGTTCAGCATACGCTCAGTTTTGGTTTTGCCAGGACGCCCTTTTCCGATACTTACATGCCCATACACATGCCCATACTATTAGAAAATAAACCCCATAACAAATAACCAGGCCAGGTACAGTCCCAGACCTAAGCCGATAGCGTGTCCCACGTTGAATTGTAATACCAGAAAGGCCCCAACCCAGGCAATTATTCCCAGAAAAAGAGCCACAAAACTAAGAAGCCGTGTTCTGGGTTGGTTGATTTCGACGCGACCTAACTGCCCCTGCTCCAACTTATAACCCTCGTTGGAGACATACACGACCCCGCCGGTTCCTCGCATCAGGTATCCATCCTTGTCACGCAATGCTTGAAACTTGATTTCGCGTTTATCCCTGGTTACCGCTATAAATTCTAATGCTTCGGGAGGAAAACGCCTCCCATCGGCTGCGACAAAATTCATCCAGCCTGGTCCAGACCCAGGACGACGGCGATATTCTGTCCATCGGTTACCTTCCGGGATTCGAATTCGATCAAACTCCAGCGTCTCTCCGGGCTTGGTGTCCAGGAGGAACTCTTGCCATGTTATGGGAAGCGACCTTTCCGTGCCGGATCGCCATATAAGAGGTATTCCTAAACATGCGAGAACAACGATACCACTGGCCAAGGGCACACGCCACGACAGCCCTGTGCTGGATTCTGTGTAGAGATAGTTGTACAGGAACAGAGAAAGTAGCCAGAGCGTTCCGGCAAGAGCAGCATAAATCACAAGAATTTTTATCACCAGCATCGCGTACCTCTCGAATCTCAATAGCCATTCTAGCCATTATAAGGGAAAGAGACAACCAATCCCGCGCCAGCGTATCGGCCACCGACAGGCGACCCGAGCTGGATACTTCCGTGGCACAACATTCCATCCCGTAATTAGGTTAGGTCTGTGTTAGCCATATAAACATCGTAGTCGCGTTTAGAGGGTCAGCCTCTTTACGGGGTTCGGAAACCGTACTTATTTTTCAACTGGCAACGCAATCCCCGAATTACACCGGTATCGTGATTGCAGGGCTTAGGCGATTAAGATAGCTCGATTACCGAATGATATTCGCCAGTTCCTGGAGCATCTGATCGCTCACGCTAATCGTCCGGGCATTGACCTGAAATCCCCGTTGTGCCAGGATTAGTCGCGTAAACTCAAAGGCGACATCCACATTAGAATTTTCGAGAGTTCCCTGAGTGATGATGCCTCGGCCACCGCTACCAGCAGGCCCGATCATGGGCAAATCCGAGTTGTTGCTAAGACTATAATAGTTTTTCCCTTCACGGTTCAGGCCGCCAGGATTTGTGAAGTTAGCGATGGCTAACTGGGCGATGGGCAAGGTTCGGCCATTGGTGAATACACCTTCGATTGTACCATTCTGCGATACCGAAAGTCCTGATAGGAAGCCTGCTCCGTATCCATCCTGTTGAATAGCGGATGCGGAAGAACTGCCACCAAATTGAGTGACGCCCGTAAAGGAATTCGATTCGCCTAGATTAATGCGTATCTCCTGCGGCACACTGATACCATTGATGAGCACCACCAACTTAGAGTCCCCATTACCGGAGCCAGTAACCTGCTGAAATGAACCATCATTATTGAAGCGAATGCCCGTTACACGATCATCCAGCAAGGTGCCTGAAGAAGGATCAATAGTCGCTACCATATCCCAGAGGTTGGCGCCTTTCTTCTGAAATGTGAAAGTAACAGTGTGAGCGCGACCTTGCAGATCGTAAAATTGAATGGCGCTACGCACAGTATCACCGTCCTTGCCGTCGGTCGTGAGATTCATGCCGTGCGTAGCAAAGTTGGTTGATCCTACGTTAGTCGGTCCGTCGGATAGGTTGAGGCTCAGGGATGCCGGGCCCGGATTGTCGGCTGTCAGTACCAGGTTACCACCGACGATGGTCGCGGTAGCACCGGGATAAGCGGTACTGATTTTGTTAACTAAGTCTCCCAGCGTGGTGCCATCGGTTCCATAGACGAATAAAGCGCTAATGACAGCGCCATTAGCGTCGGTGCCTTGAATCTTGATGGTGTCGCCAGGGACATAATTAGCTGTGTTGGAGGCCAGATGGTTCAGGGGCGTAGTCATAGTAGCCGGATTACCACCGCCCAAAATAGCAGCACCGGCGCCGACATGGCTGATCCATGCTGCATTGTTGCCAGCATTGTCGGTAATGTCCAGGCTCAGGCCGTTTGATGCTCCATTTTGTTCCGTGCGGACCGTAAGCTGTCCCGTGGTATTATCGAAAGTGACCTCAGCCGAACTGCCGAATGCAGTTTGTATGGCGGTTACTAAGTCGCCGACGGTCGTGATCATGGGATTGACAAGAAGTGTTTGTGTAGGAATCGCGGTGCCGTCCGCGCGAGTGCCGTTGATTGTAATAGTGGCTGGCCCACCGTAACTAAATCCCTGCAGGTCTGCTAACAAGGTACTGGTAGTGGCTGGAGGATTTCCAGGTGCTGTAGTGAGAAATGGCTGCGATGTTAGAAATTGCGTGTCCCGAAAAGGCGTAGCCGATGTAAGAACCTCATTGACCGGTCCACTCGCTGCTGCGCTAAGGTTTCCACGAAAATCTATTTGCGTGGTAGCTCGACCGGGTACGGTCGTTCCGAAAGGTATGCGAATGTTATTATCTCCAGGTGTTTGAAACTGCGGTAACTGAGCGTCGCCTTCCCCCGCAGTGCCGAACCTCTGAACTCGGTAACCAGTCGCAGAATCCACGAGATAATTGTCCTTGTCTATACTAAATGCTCCCGCCCGGGTGTACAGTTGCTGCACACCATCGTGCACGACGAAAAATCCATCACCTTGAATCGCCAGGTCGAGAGAGCGACCGGTGGCCTCTAAGCTTCCCTGTTCCAGGTTAGTGTCAATGGCGGCAACGCCTACGCCTAAACCGATTTGGATTGGGTTTGTACCGCCCACCGCCTGGGACACCACGCCCGTGGCCCGTTTCAGTGTTTGGTACAACAGTTCATTGAAACGGATTCGTTGCGCTTTGAACCCCGTTGTGTTTACATTCGCCAGGTTGTTTCCTACAACGTCAAGCATTTGCTGGTGGACGCGAAGACCAGATACGCCAGCAAGTAATGCCCGAGACATAAATCGCTCCCCGTTGTTATTCCGCAGCTGGAGTTAGCTGTTCTATTCAGGCGAGGAAAGCTCGAATTTGCATAGGCGATATAGTGTGACCATCTACTTGCAAGACCAGTCCATTGCTGGTCAACTGCACGCTACTAATAACACCAGTGCGCAGCGAGTCATCGTTCAAGGATTGATATTGAACGCGGCGACCCACCAGGCTAGCCGCTTGGGCAAGTTGCTGTAACTGAACGATTTGGCGCATAGTGTCGTTGAGTTGCATAAGATTTTCCAATTGGGAAAATTGCGCCAATTGAACCGCAAAATCGGCTCCGTTGACCGGATCCATCGGGTTTTGATTTTTCAACTGGGCTACTAATAACTGCAAAAATTCATCTCTGCCCATCGGCTTTTTCGCAGTGGGATTGTTGATGCTGGCGAGATTATTAGCACCTACAAGTTGGCCGACGGTCATGGCATATATTTCCCCAGCTGTCTCAAGCGATCAGGTTCACTGCCTCAATGGCTAGCGAGGCGTTCGAATCAATGTTCTCTACAGAGCGCGGACGATTCGGTTTTTTTATCGGCAGCTGTTCGTTCTCCTCACGATAAGGGTGACGGCCAGTTTCGCCACCCTGGAAACTAATTACGAGTGTCCTGACGTTTATGCCTGATTGTTCAAGCGTGTTGTGGAGATGTTCTCTTTGCTGACTAAGCATAGTAAGAGTATTGGGATTTTCAACCTCTAAGCGTGCTTCCAAGGTGCTTCCCTGGAAATTCAGATGAATCTGGACGGCACCCAGGTCTGGCGGCTCGAGGCTGAGGTGGATGGTTAGCACCCGAGTATGTTCGCCAGTTCCAACGTGTCGTAGGATGGTTGATGTTACCTGGGAAGCGACCAGGTGTGCTTCGACTTCGGAACTGGGTTTGCCGGGTCTATCAGCCGGTATAGTCGTATGAGGACTGGCGATCGGACTTGATATATTGGCGGGCAAAGGAGCTTCGGCAAAGCTAACTCTTTCAAAGGTGGATCGCTGAAAACGAATGTCGGGCTCCTGAACATGGAGACTCGCCAGCTTATAAGCGGAGAAGGTAGGAACGATAAAATCGTGGAATGCTGGGCTTGTCAAGGCAGGTTGCGGTTGCAAGACGTGTTCAACAGTGTGCGGTAAAGACGTGCGCGTTATCAACTTGGATAGACTAATGGAACTTAGATGGACACTAAGGTGTTGTTCCGTTGGGATGGCCGCATCAGTAGGTGCCTGTTGCTTAGTGTCTGTGAAAATCGGATGTTCCGGTAATGCAGGCTGTATGGAACGGGCATCAGGTAACTGCTGAGGTAGAGGCGAACCATCGGCTGGCTTTTTCGCCACAGAGGCGACATGATCGGCTAATAGAAGTGGCGACACATCTGGGAATGCACTTGGATTAGAGGGTTGCGGTTGCTGGGAGTTTGTTGGTGGAATTTCACCATCTTTCGAGCCAGGACCTGGCGCGTTAGTTTCTGAGAGGGATATCAGAAATTGTGGAGCAGATTTTGCGTTTATCAGGATCTGCTCTATTTGGCCCGGGATGGGAGCATGAGGCAATGATACGGGTGTTGAAGAAAGTTGCGCGGAGGCGTTGCCGGAAATAGAACCCGGAGAACTTTCTTGATTAGCGGCGGTGTGAAGGTCTATTTGGCTGCCAGTGGAGACGTTGGTTGTAACTAACAATTGCGCCAGCAATGCCAGGAAAGCCGGTTTTAGGGAATCATCTAATTCTTGCGTCATCCCCCTCGTAGTATCTTGCAACAAGAGTAAGGGGTTGAGAGGGACAGCTGATTCAGTCAGACTGGGTGCTGCTGGAATCATGAGGATGCTCTGTCAGGAATCGCTACGGTTTATATGCAATTGGTGCGCCGAAAACTGAATGAGGCGGCGGAAAACGCGCTATCCCACTGAGTAAAAGGAATACGGCAAATCCCTGGTTAGGAGAAACTAACTTACACCGCTATGGTAAGGCAAAATTTGCACAACTTTATGCCAAATGCGCAGTGGTAGAAGCAGATTTTGCACCCCAGCGGTGGTGGCTTAGGTTGCGGTTTGCGAGCACATGGGCGAAATTTTCATACGGTGTCAACGAGCAATTAGCTTAGCCAGCTCCGACTTAGCCCTTTCCAGGACTGGGTCGGTTTGTTTATCTAATAAACGGGTACGAAGGGACAAGGCGTTGTCCGGATCAATGATGGCAGCAGCACCAAAGAGCGCGACGCTCAGGTCATAGCGCTCCTGAATTAGCTGAAGCAGTTCTTCCTGCCAGAGCATAGTCCGAATTCGATGGGCGAGGAGAACTTGCTCCTGTTCTTCCTTTGTTTGCTTTACGGGTACGTCGGGAATTACTCCCCACGGATCGGAGTCCTTTGCATTAGGGTAACGATGAATGTTAAGGCCGGAAGGACGCAGATATTCTGCGGTGGTTAGTTTCAAGGCATGTGGCTTATAGGGTAAGGGAATGATAGTTTGCACGCTAGCTTTGCCGAAAGTACGGTTACCGATAAGTCGTGCACGACGATTATCCTGGAGGGCGCTGGCAAGGATTTCACTGGCGCTGGCGCTGTGGGCGTCTATAAGCACTACCAGCGGCAAATTCGGAAATGCCGGTAGGGTGACGCCTTGGTGTCGCCAGATGCTGGAACGTAATAGACCGGCATGGTAGCTCTCCTCAATGCGCCGCCGTCCGCGGACGGTGACTATAGGAGCGTGAGTCGGCAAGAACAGTTCAGCAATTTCCACGGCCGTCTCCAGTCGGCCTCCCGGATTACCACGGATGTCAAGAACCAGGCCACGTAAACCTTGCTGCTGCAAACGTTGCAAAGTCTGATAAAGTTCCAGGGCGGAGCTGGGATGGAAAGCTTCTAAGGCTACGTAAGCCAGGCGCATCCGTTCATCTAACCAGAACCACCACTGGCCATTCTTTTGACGATAGAGCCCGGAGACAGTTTCAATGGGAATTTCGGCACGTTGCAATTCGACAACGCGAACTTCGGAGCTGCCCCAGGGGCGAATGGTCAGCTTTACAGTGGTGCCGGGAGGGCCTTTGATACGGCGTACGGCATCTTCCAGGTTACTAAATTGCTCACCGTCAACGGCCAGGATAATGTCACCCCTTCGCAAACCCGCACGAAAAGCGGGAGTGTCTGGAATGGGGGTCTGGACGATAAGTTGTTGTGTCAAGGGGTGAAGACCGACCTGGATGCCGACGCCGCCGAAATGGCCTTGTTCCACCTCGGTGAAGCGACGAAATTCGTCGGGGGGAATATAAGTGCTATGTTCGTCAAGTGAACGCAGGGCGGACTGAATAGCATGTTCGAAGTAATCCTGGCGCTGGTCGTCGTTAAGTTCGCGAACATAACATTCTTCCACCAGTCGCGTTACCCGTGCGAATAGGGCGAGCTGTGGCGGCTCCTTGACGTCTGAACCGGGAAAACCCTGGACGAATTGTAACGGACCCGCCGGAGGTACGACGCTGGAACCGGCCAGGTTCCAGCTCCCCAGACTTATTACGCCAACGACTATCAGCCAGTGGCAGTTTTGTCGGCTCACGTGCATCCTCCGTTCGCTAGCGGCTTCAGTTTGCTTGCCGCTAAATTACCTCCGCGTTGGCTGGTGAGTTTTCCATACGAAATTTGACGTGGAATATTATAGCGCAAAAAGAAGGCAGCCCGAACAGGCTGCCTGAATTTAGTCGAGGCGGATGATTTCGGTGGTGTCGGAGTCAGATGTGCCGAATCGAAATAGTCGCGAAGTTCTAATAAACCCAGGTGAAGGCCACGATATATTGCACGTCCATCTGGCGATCGAAATGATTGAGGGGGAAATTGACACCAAAACGCAGTTCGGCGCTTTCAGTCAGGGCGTAATTGATACCGGTGAGGAGTTGAAGCAGCGTGAGGCGGTCACCTTGCAATTCGCTCTGGCCGTTGAATTCCAAAAGTAAGCTCACCAGGCCGATGGGATAAGCTGGGCCTACCGGGGAAATGACTCCTTCGTCGTTGTGGGCATGGCCGTGATTGTGACCGTTGTGGTTATGCTCATGGTGAAAATGCGGGGGGAGAAGTCGCGGCCCGAGCAAGGAATGGGCATAGACAACTGTATAAAGTAAGCTCGTGTCGCCGGATTCAAGGCCAATTTCCGGGCCAAAGTTGAGTTGCAGCTGATTCCAGTTACGCCAGGGAAGAAAACGCCAGCTTCCGATATCGTGCCAAGTGGTCAGGAACGGAGCGATGGTAGTTTCGCCCCGACCGAGTCCTCGTGCTTCGCTCCCGGTGGGAAAGGTAAATACGATGTTGCTAGCGAGGAAGAAATTATCGCTTTCGACCCAGACGATGCGTGGGGCAAATTCCAGATCGCCAAACCCGGTCTGATGGCCGGCAGGATCTTCGAGACCGAGGAAGGGCACGGCCAGGACGAAGCCGAATCGTCGTGTGAGGCCCCAGTCCAGATGGAACTCTAATTCATGCTCATCAATCGGTGTTCCCTCGGCGTTCTTGGTAAGCTTGTAAATGAAGAACACGTCACGGTGGATCTGGGCGGGTTCGATAGTGAAGGGGTGAACCCAGGGCGTACCGCGTGGGCTGCGGTGCGTGTCAATCACGGGGCCGAAAAGCAAATCGCGTAAAAAACCTTCGCTGGGTGGGGGCAGCCAGGAATATGGACGGTAATCGTCCGCGGGTTTCCACCAATGCGGTGGATAAGGATCTACGTAGCGGTAGCTGGTGGGTGGGGTCTCGTCCCAGGGGTCGCGATGAAGACGGTCGGCAGGTCCGTGATGAGCGTGGTTGTCGGCGTCGTGATTAGCCGACGCGGTTTTGGGTGCAGCGTCCGTAGTACCTGCCAGTTGCTGTTCGAGCTGGCGTATCCGTTCTTTCAAGCGGGCATTTTCCCGCAGCAATTCCTCGTAACTTTGTGCGCTGAGCGGTCGGCACCAGAGGGAGAGTAAAAGCAACGATAACAGGTAGCAGGCGAAGTCCGTCCAGATGCGAGGCACAACCAGTTTTTGCCCGTCCGTGGTCAGCATTGAAGCCTCCTTTCTGCAGCAGAGCTC
>JBEPZY010000007.1:21610-242345 GCA_041640595.1 Gemmatales bacterium
GCATTGAAGCCTCCTTTCTGCAGCAGAGCTCCCGGCGGACTGATGGCCAACTGGGTTGTACTTTGTATCGGCGAGGCTAATGTCTGCTTTCAGGGGAACAAGCTCGGCACGGGGCTGTAGGAACTGGATAGGCCGTTATGCCCGTCAACTTAGGTGTTATCGCTGTGGTGAGCAGGGCAAAGCTGCTGAAATGTGCCGAACTCCCCTTCGGTTCCCGGCGAAAAATGCGCCAGTGCTGGTGGCTCGGAAAAGAGCGCCTGATCTATCGGCGCGGCCTGGAGGTGGCATCTGGCGATCTGCACCGTCTGGGTCAACCACGGTGGATGCCTGAAGGTGCCGAGCAGCAAACGCCCTTGTTGCCCCAGTGTGAACAAATGGTAACGTTCCAGCAACCAGGTGTGTAGTGGATCGGAAACGGCCAATTCAGCATTTACCGAAAAGCGCAGAGCCAATTGGAGCCGACAGGAACGGTTGCATTTTGCATGAGCAAACTTTTCTGATGTGGCAAAACCGTACTGAATAAATGCGACCTGGTAGGGAATGGGGGTAGCCAGTCTGGCAGTGGTGACTGCGAGGTGATGATTGGCGTGAACACTGAAAAACCAGATGCCGCTTTGCTCGCCATAGCGAACGTAGGTGCGGAGATTCACCTGGTTGAAACGCAGGGTAGGGAAAGGCAACGCGGTGTTCATAACGTGCATACGCATAACAACGAGACTGACCCAGGCTTGGCCGTCGAACTGGTCAATAGCCAGAACCGGCGGGACGTGACGCCGAAGAAAAGCTGCTGGAGCAGGCCAATGCAAGAAGAGGACAGACTCCAGTTGTTGCCGCCACATGGTCAGGTATCGCAGTTGCGCTGGCAATTTCTTATACTGATAGGGAAGGATGTCACCGGATGAAGAGTGCGGCACACTTCTTGCAAAACGGAACGAAACCATGTCGCCGCCGATTACCAGCGCCGATCTGCTGACGCTCGTCCGCAAAAGCGGGTTGATCGATAACGATCTGCTCGATGCCTACTGGGAATATCTGTCGGCCAAACAGGCGGTTCCGGACTCAGCTCGCGCTCTGGCGGAGCGGATGGTTCAGGATGGTGTGTTGACGCGACTGCAAGCCAGCCAATTATTGCTCGGCAAGTATCGTGGCTTTCTGGTGGCGGGGAAGTATAAACTTTTGGAGTTACTCGGTTCGGGAGGCATGGGAAGTGTGTTGCTGTGCGAACATGTGTATATGGGTCGGTTAGTGGCCCTGAAGATTTTACCTATCAATTCTCAAGACCCGGCGGCAGTGGAGCGCTTTTACCGCGAAGCCCGTGCCGTGGCTGCCCTGGATCATCCCAACATTGTTCGCGCTTACGACGTAGATCGGAATGACAAAGTCCATTTTCTGGTGATGGAATACGTGGACGGCATCAGTTTGCATCAGCTGGTCAAGAAGCGGGGGCCGCTGGATATTCGCCGTGCCGCACACTATATATCGCAGACCGCGGCCGGTCTGGAGCATGCTCATTCTTGTGGCTGGGTGCATCGGGACATTAAGCCCGGTAATTTGCTCCTGAATCGGCAGGGAGTTGTCAAAATCCTGGACATGGGATTGGCCCGCTTTTTCCAGGACCGGTACGAGCTCACCAGGCAGTATGACGAAAATGCGGTGATCGGCACGGCAGACTATATTTCTCCGGAACAAGCGACGGCACCGCACGAGGTGGACATTCGTTCGGACATCTACAGTTTGGGTGCGACCTTTTACTATCTGCTGACCGGCCGAGCACCGTTTGAAGAAGGCTCGGTGGCACAGAAGCTGTTATGGCACCAGGTACGCAAGCCGCCTCCCATTCGCAGCCTGCGACCGGACGTGCCTCCGGAAATGGAAGCGGTGGTGGACAAGATGCTGGCGAAAGCTCCCAGCGACCGCTACCAGACGCCGAAGGAAGTTATTGGTGCCTTATCGGCGTGGACCTGGCTACCGATTCCGCCACCCAGTGAAGAGGAAATGCCTCCACGTCGGAAAGATCCGATGGAGATTTTGCGACGTATCGCCCAGCATGTTCGTTCCAGACCTCGAACTCCTGGGGTACCTGTTGCAGCAGCCAGTTCCTCGACGGCGGATAAAACTGGCGGGGATACGACTCCGGCCCCGCTCTCCGGTGCTGGCGAACAAAGTGGAGAATCCATTTTCGGCGATAGCGGCACCGGATCGAGTTCCGGCAGTTCCTTACAGATCGCTCCAACCGTAAGCGACAAGGTCAGGAGCACCGCCACATTGCAGGCGAAAGGAAACGAATCATTTGCATCCATAGAAGGTGCCCAACCGGTTCAATCAACCGATCCGATCGAGGCGAGCCAGTCCGCTAATTCGCAACCTGGTTCTGCTGACAACAGTTGATACCAGTCCCGGGGCAACGTTCGACATAAGGCTCCATGACCTTCATGGTAAGCTGAAAACGGAAATTAAGGGCTAATAGCGGGTTCGCGTTGCTGCGCCTGATGACCTTCATGCGAAGCTGAGGAAAGCTCATGCCGGTCGGCGTTGCATTGCTGGTCGCCAGATCAATAACGCCAGATGAAATCAATGGTCCAGCGCCAGTCGAGGATGTCCTTACCTTTAGTGAGCGGGAACTCGAAAGCGGTGCCGATCTGGTAACGTTCGGAGCCGAAAAATTTGTAACGAACACCGACGCCGAGGGTGACGATGTCTTCTCCGCTGGCGCCGGTGCTGCCGAAGTTGAACAGATCGCCTCCTTCAAAATTGGCGACTAAAACTTTGCCGCTGCCGGTGTAATGGAACCAGTTGACTTCAACGAAGGGATAAATGCGCCGATAAAACTCGTAATCGGCGTGGAGACTGACGAAGAATGAGTCGCTGCGGTCGGAGTCCAAACCCGCGCGATAGCCGATTGTGCCCATGAGATGCAGGTTGTCCAGCACTTCCTTGGCAACGGTGAGGTAGGGTACGACCGAACCGCTACCGGTGCTCTGAAAAACGTTGCCTCCACCTGCTGCGATTTCAAAGTTGACGCCGAAAGCTGCAATTATATTGGCTGCATCGTCTCGCCAGAAAGTCAGCTTCGGGCCAACGACGATTTCCGCGAAGCCGATTTCATCTCCCAGCGGCGAAGGGGCGTCCGGCTGGAAAGCGATAAAGCCAAGTTTGGACAGAACAAGCGAGAGCCGGTCGTTCAGGGCGAGGCGTGCCTGCAGGGCGAACATTTCAATGTTGCCCCCGGCAAACAGCGGGTTGCTCTTGGGTGTATTCTGCAACAAAAACACCGGACGCAATTCCGTCAGTGCGCGTGGATCCTCGAAGAAGAAGGGATTGGTTACCGGAGAAATGAACTCATCAAAAGCGTGGTCGCTCTGGAAGGTCGTGTTGATGTGGAACCACTGGCAATACTGTTCCATGCCGGAATTCTGGACGGTGCGGCTCAGCCAATCCCATGGGGCGGTTCCGAGGTCACCGCGAACCCTGGGCTCGGTCGTGCTGGTAGCCACCCCGCGAAGATAATTTTCATCCACCGAGCCTCGAACGACTGCGACTTGGTTTGGTGGGGCAGGCGATGGGAAATGGTCGGCTGCTAGTCGTATCGGGAGAGGTGTTGCCGGCCAGGGGGTGTCAGCATTTGGCACAATCCCCTCGGGCGTCGTGGCGGCGGCATGAGAAGCTGGCGAAGATTTCCGCGGCGTCCCCAACGTTACCATCGGGCGTATTCCGCTATCGGAAACAAGGGAATTGCGAAATGGCGCCTGCGTGTCGGGATCGCTCATGGCCGCAGATTCTACCACTCGCCCACCGCGAGGGATGCCCAGAGTAACTGGCGGCTCTGCTAAAACATCAGCACATGCGACCAGTAACCAGGTCGCCCAGACGACAACTTGCGGCCACAGGGTGTTTTCGTCACTTCGCTTGCACACGCGATTTCCTCCCGCGGTCGCCCTGTGTCAGGTTTCACCGGCAATTTTTTACCTCGGTTGCTTTTTCGATAATTCCCCAAACAAACCTGTAAAGGGCAATGGATAACTTCGCGGCCACGGAAGCCCAGTCGTTGTAACTGCAATGCCCGTCTTAGTGCGTAAACTAATGCCAGGTTACCTGGTTTGACGTGCCAGTGCAGCTGGGGTTTACCCAGGATACCTTGCATTCGGCGGTCGAGGTGATACCTGGCAGCGGCAACGTCGGACAGTTACGGACAACAATGGCGTCGGCCACCGATGTAATAGTAACCGAAACTGAATCGCACTGGTGGCGGCACTGGTTCGACGACATATACCGGGCCGGGATCATAAATGACCGCAGGTCGCTCGTAGATAACGGTGCGCGGGGTGACCACCGTTACCGGACGGGGGTTCATGCTTAACATCGCCTGGATCACACGCTCGGAAACTCCCTGGTTTTTCAGGTAAATGATTTCGTCGGAAGTTAAGCGTGCCGGTAGGCCCACGTTGCGCACATGGGCGATGATGGTATCATCGGCAACGCCGTTGCGGGTCATATTAACCACGTCCATGAGCAGCGATTGCTGGGAGGTCAGCTGGGCTTGCATGCGAGCTTCAGCTGCTGCAATTCGCGCTTCCGTACGCCGTTCCTGTTCGTCCATACTGGCACCGACAGCAGCTCCGGTCGCCGCTCCCAATGCCCCACCGATGAGCGCACCTCCTTCCGGATGTCCGGTGGCCGAACCGACTGCCAGACCGGCCATCGTTCCTAACAATCCGCCGACGGCCGCTCCGTTTCCCGTATGGGTAGCGCAACCGCAGACCCCGACCGCCACACTCAGCAGGACGAGGTGGCGGATTTTGTTCAGCGGTACGCGATTACACAGCCTTGCGGACACGGTTTTGCCTCCGTGTTTTGGCAAACGGAGGTACACTGGGCACGCTTCGGAATCTGGCACGGTGCCGGTTGCAAGGGCGTAATACCCGTCCTTCCTCCGTCCCGCTAATACCGTTAATCGGCAGATCGGTCAAGCGGAATAGAGCCAGCCAGGCTTTGCATGGAACTCCCTCGGTGCTCTTCGGTGCGGAGGTCAGACGGCGGTAGGCGCCGTTGCCAGCAATTTTTGGAAGCGTGCGTAGGCCTCGTCCCAGACGGCGGGCTCGCGTGGTTCATAAGATTCGACGCTGAACGATTGCCGCACCACGGCACGGGCTTCTTCCAGGGAAGAAAGCCAGCCCAGACCGAGCATTTGCACCAGTACATTGCCGATGCTGGTAGCCTCTACTGGCCCGGCCAGCACTTGCCGATTGCAGCAGTCGGCGGTCAATTGGTTCAGGAGACGATTCTGGCTACCCCCACCGACAATGTGAATTACCTGCAAGCGCTGACCCAGAATTGCTTCAAGCCGTTCCACTACCCAGCGATATTTCAGGGCCAGGCTTTCCAGGCACAGCCGAATGAACTCACCGGGTGTTTGAGGAACCACCTGACCGGTTTTACGACAATAATCAGCGATAGCCGACGGCATACTGACCGGCAGCAGAAAGCCGGGATCATCGGGATCCACGAAAGCTTGCCGGCCCGGAGCGTTTTCCGCTAACCGTGTCAACTCGTCATAACTGTAGCTTTGCCCGGCTCGTTCCCAGCTGCGGCGGCACTCCTGAACCAGCCACAACCCCATAACGTTCTTCAACAAGCGCACCCGATGTCCGTAACCGATTTCGTTGGTGAAGTTGTAGTTGAGTGTGCGAGCGTCAATGACAGGCTGAGGAGTTTCGACACCGACCAGCGACCAGGTGCCGGAGCTGATATAGCACCAGCTTTCGCCCTGAGCCGGGACCGCTACCACAGCCGACGCCGTATCATGAGTCGCGGGTAACACCACCCGGGTATCTTTGCAGCCGGTTGCCTCGACAACATGCGGCAACAAATTTCCCAGCACAGTGCCGGGAGCCGTTATGGGCGGCAAAATGCTGGAGGGCAGGCTTAGCTTGTCCAGAAGGGGTTTCGCCCAGTCGCGTGCTACTGGGTCATACATTTGCGTGGTGCTGGCGTTGGTCAGCTCCACACTTTTGCGGCCGGTAAGCCAGAAATGGAATAGGTCAGCCATCAGCAGCATCGTTTCTGCCGCTGCCAGCAAGGGTGAGCGATGACGCTGGAGAGCCAGTAGCTGAAACAGGGTATTGATTCGCATGAACTGGATGCCTGTGGTGTGGAAGATTTCTTCGCGGCTGGCACGGGAGAAAGCGTATTCGAAAATGCCTTCGGTATGTGGATCGCGGTAGTGCCGGGGATTGCCCAGCAAAACATCGCCTCGCCCGAGCAGAGCAAAATCCACTCCCCAGGTATCAATTCCCACGCTGGCAGGGCTGCGGAATTGCTCCTGCGCTTTGCGCATGCCACAGAGGATTTCGTCGAACAGCCGCAACGCATCCCAGTACAGCCCATCCGGTAAGCGAACCGGGCCGTTGGGAAAACGGTGTACGGGATGCAGGCGGAGCGTCCGACCATCCCATTCTGCCACCAGGGCCCGACCACTCTCAGCTCCCAGATCGAACGCCAGCAGTTTCCCGGTCATGCTCACGTTCCTCCTAGCTGCTAAGGTTGTGGCTGCGGTCAACGTTCAGATTATGGCAGCGGGCCTAGCCTGCCAGCGCTGTTTTCCCCGGTCAAGGCGATGCATAAGACGACAGGCCATGCACAGCAAGCACAGCGCACTAAAATACCTGCGAGCAGCCGGGCCCGACAGCGGAATACTGGCTTTGGTTATGGCTGACTGATTAAGAGGCGAAACATGGCAGAGCACGCGGAGAGAAGAGAACCCGAGGCAGAATCGGCGTGCGAATTGCCGCAGGGTAATCCTCCGGATTCCGAAGTTCGCAGGCTTTTAGGGGAGATTCGCACGGTCGCTATCGTCGGCCTTTCTGATAAGCCAGAGCGAGATAGCTATCGCGTAGCTGCCTATTTGCAGAAGCAGGGTTTGCGAATCCTGCCGGTTAATCCGAATGTTCGGGAAGTGCTCGGGGAAAAGGCATACGGGGATTTGGTCAGTTTGCCGGTCAAACCGGATGCGGTAGTGGTGTTTCGCCGACCGGAAGCCGTGCCGGCCATCGTTGAACAGGCAAAGCAAATTGGTGCGAAAGTGCTCTGGTTGCAGCGGGGCATTGTCCACAACGCCGCCGCTCAGACAGCGCGACAGGCTGGGATGCACGTTGTCCAGAACCGTTGCATTATGCAGGAGCATCAACGCTTGCTCAAAACCAACGATGCCAGTGCGCAGTAAAATGTTATCAGGACAAGCCACTCCAGGCCGATGCAGCTATGGCAGTAGAGGGAACAGCCTATCTGGTGGTACGTCGCAACGATGGCCTGGGCAATGTTTATTTGCTCCAACCAGGCCGGCGGTATTTGATCGGGCGTGCCAGAACCAGCGAAATTGTACTGGCGGATGACCTTTGCAGCCGCCAGCATGCTGAGGTTTTTTTCCGCGATGGGCGTTGGCGAATCCGTGATTGTGGCAGTTTGAACGGGACTCGGGTGAACGGTGAATTGATCACAGGGGAACGTGTTCTCGAACCTGCGGATGAGTTGCAAATGGGGCGTACCCAGCTGGTATTCGTCGAGCGGCTGGGTCAGGTTTCGGCCAGTGGGGAGCCTGCAAGCGACACTCCGGATGACCGGCTGGCCATTCGCAAACGCCTCGGGCAAACCCGTTACGAGCTCACAGAGTTGCCGGAAATGGAGGATCAGCAGCTGACGGAATTCAAGTTGCCGCCCATTAACCGTCACCGAATGAGCCGCGATTTGTCGCTGCTGTATCGTTTGGCTCTGGAGATGGGATCGGCGACCACGCATGAGGAGTTGGCGCGGGTGGTGCTGAACGGTTTGCTGGAGGCGACGGTTGCTGATGCTGCTGCTTTGTTGCAGATACAAGGCCAGCGAGCTAATGTGCTGGCTCACCAGGAGCGCAGTGCCGCCCTCAACTGTCCTAAACTTCCCGAATTTGTTCTGCGGGAAGTGTTGCAGAGCCGCGAGGCCATTTTTGCCGAGCATCCCCAGCGCCTGCGCGTCTGGGAGGAAAACGCTGAATTTGCTACTGCCCAGACGACCGCGAACACGATTACGGCTTTGATCTGCGCACCGGTGATTGTGCATGAGCGTGTCGAGTTGGTATTGCAAGTATGCTGTGTGGATCCGCTCAAGGCCCTGAGCAGCGAAGACCTGGAACTGACCGTTGCCGTGGCCCGACAACTGGCGGTAGCCTGGCAGGCGGTACGGCGGCATCAGGAGTTGAGCGAGGAAAATCAGCGGCTGCGGGCTCAGGTTTTGCAGGAAGTGCAATTGGTGGGCGAAAGCCCGGCAATGCAGCAAATCAAGGAAACCATACATCGCGTGGCTCCAACCAATGCAACCGTGCTCATTCGGGGTGAGAGCGGCGTCGGCAAGGAATTGGTCGCTCGCGCCTTGCATTTATGCAGCGCAAGGGCCGCCAAACCGTTTGTTTGCTTGAATTGCGCCGCGCTGGCAGAGTCCTTACTCGAAAGTGAACTTTTCGGGCACGAAAAAGGGGCGTTTACGGGAGCCACCGAACGCAAGATAGGTAAGTTTGAGGCGGCCAATGGCGGTACCATTTTCCTGGATGAAATAGGCGAACTCTCGCCGACAGCGCAGGCCAAATTGTTGCGGATCATCGAAGGCCATCCTTACGAACGTGTCGGTGGTTCCGAGCCGATCCGCGTCAACGTAAGGGTGATCGCAGCGACGAACCGGCCCCTGGAGGAAGCGGTTCGCTCAGGGCAATTTCGTCGTGATCTGTACTACCGGCTGCAGGTCGTGGAAATCCTGGTGCCGCCGTTGCGGGAACGCCGTCAGGATATTCCCTTGCTGGCGGAATTCTTTCTGCGGCAGTTTGTTGCCCAGACCGGTCGCAAGATCCGCGGATTTACGTCGGCAGCCATGAAGAAGCTTCAGGAACACACCTGGCCAGGGAATGTCCGCGAGCTGCGGAACACGATTGAACGGGCTGTAGTGCTGGCCACCGGGCCGGTGATTGATGCGGATGACATCTGGCTGGCACCTCTGGGTCGAGAAACTTCATCGGCGGAAAGCCAGCAGCAAGGGTATGAGCCAATTCCACTGGAAGAGCTGGAAAAACGCCATATCCTTGCGACACTGGAACACACTCGCTGGAACAAAAGTCAGGCCGCCCGAATCCTCGGCATCGAACGCTCCACCCTCGACCGCAAGATTCACGCCTACGGATTGCAAAAACCGGTCGGCATTAGCGAAGATTAACCCAGCCACTTTGCCAGGTTCGGCGGGAACC
This sequence comes from Gemmatales bacterium, assembly GCA_041640595.1. Lineage (GTDB taxonomy): Bacteria > Planctomycetota > Planctomycetia > Gemmatales > HRBIN36 > HRBIN36. The sequence continues at coordinate 30,873 of JBEPZY010000007.1, forward strand.
TCTTGACTCATGTGGTACCAAAACCGCCTTTGGAATCGCCAGGCCGACCGGTTCGTTTTGATGTGGCAATTGTCGTTGAAGTAATCCCACGGGGCGTCCGTTTGTCGGAAATTCGCGCTGGCCGGGTAAGCTATTGGCCCGTCAACGTTTACCGCCTAAACTAGCGCTCATGCGTGGCGGTTTGCAGGATACCGACGCTATTTCCAGAGGAGACTTCGCATGACGACGCATGACACAGTCACCATCCGTCCGGTACTTCCCAGGGTTCGATTCTGGCTCCTTGCACAGTACGGAATGCCCGGCCTATTATGGCTGGCGTGGATCGTCGCGGTCTGGTTTATCTTTCCGGTTCCTGCCAGGGCCGGCGAGCGCTACAACGTGTTATTCATTGTTTCCGACGACCTGAACAACTCTCTGGGTTGTTATGGCCATTCCCTGGTGAAGTCCCCCAATATCGACCGGCTCGCACAGTCGGGAGTTATTTTCGACCGGGCCTATTGTCAGTTTCCGTTGTGCAATCCTTCACGGGCATCATTTCTGACTGGAATGCGGCCGGACACCACAGGTGTGCTCGACAACGCCGTTCATTTTCGGAAGAATCATCCCGATGTGGTTACGCTGCCACAGCTCTTCCGCAAGCATGGCTACTGGGTCGGGCGTGTCGGTAAGCTTTACCATTACGGTGTGCCCACCCAGATCGGCACCCGTGGCCTGGATGACAAGGAATCCTGGGATCACGTGGTCAACCCTAAAGGCCGAGACATAGACAAGTCTGAGGAGAAGAAAATTTTCAGTCTGATTCCTGGACAATTTGGCGGCGTGTTGAGCTGGATGAAAGCGGAGGGTTCGGACGAGGAACAAACCGATGGCATTGGAGCACGGGAGGCTGTTCGCTTGCTCGAAAAACACCGCGATAAGCCATTTTTCCTGGCCGTTGGGTTCTATCGTCCGCACACGCCATACGTGGCCCCGAAAAAGTATTTTGACCTGTATCCGGTGGAAAAAATCGTCTTGCCAAATGTTCCGCCAAAGCATCGCGAGCAAGGTCCGGCAGCAGCGTTTGCCAGTGCCCGCCTTGAACAGGATAAAATGTCCGATGATCTCCGCAAGGAAGCGATTCAGGCGTATTATGCCGCCGTCAGTTTTATGGACGCGCAGGTTGGACACGTTGTGGATGCGCTGGACCGTTTAGGTCTGCGCGACCGCACCATCATTGTGTTTACCAGCGACCATGGTTACCACCTGGGCGAACATGGGCTATGGCAGAAAATGAGCCTGTTTGAAAACTCCGCCCGGGTACCTTTGATCATTGTCGTGCCCGGTGGGAAAGGGAAAGGACAACGCTGTCCGCGTACCGTGGAGCTTGTTGACCTTTACCCCACGCTGGCCGACCTGTGTGGCTTACCCTTGCCCGACCATCTTGAAGGCAGGAGTTTACGGCCACTCCTGGACGATCCGAACGCTAAATGGGACAAGGCAGCCTACACCCAGGTCACGCGAGGCAAAGGCATGGGGCGTACCGTGCGCACCGAACGCTACCGTTATACGGAATGGATCGAAGGTAAGGCCGGTGTTCAGCTATTCGATTACGAAAAAGACCCAGCTGAGTTGACCAATCTGGCCGGGCGACCAGAATACGCCGAAGTCGAAAAAGAATTACGGGAACTTTTACGCCGACCGCCAGGTCGTCGGGGAAATTAAGCAAGCGTTTCGCCAAGGATTTTCTGGGCTTGCTCGGCCCGGTATTCCTGAAGCTTTTGGCGTAATTCTGGGCGGCTTGTGGCGAGAATGGCAACCGCTAACAACGCGGCATTGGTCGCCCCTGCTTTCCCAATGGCCAGTGTGCCCACGGGAATGCCCGCCGGCATCTGCACCATGCTCAGTAGCGAATCGAGGCCACCCAGCGTTGCCGTAGGCATAGGAACTCCCAGAACGGGTAACACCGTGTGAGCGGCTACCACACCAGCCAGGTGAGCTGCGCCGCCGGCAGCGGCAATCCAGACTTGCACACCTCGCCGTTCTGCTTCCCGGATATATTGCACCAGGGCTTCCGGCGTGCGATGCGCGGAGAGCACACGGCACTCGTGGGGAATGCCGAAACGGCTCAGCGTGTCGGCAGCGGACTTCATCACATCCCAGTCCGATTTGCTTCCCATTACCACGCCGACCAGGATCTCTGAAGTAGCGGCTGTCATTGTCCCTCCGTTAATTTGTTGGTTAGGAGCTTCCGGTGGTTGCAGGCGGATTCAGTTTCAAGAGGCCTGTCGGTATTAAACCCGAACCACTCGATTTGCAGTTGAGCGAGCAAAAGCAATTCGCCTGGAAATGAGCTGTTGCACTTTTCGGCCAAGATTTGGTGCAGGAAAACACAGCTTCGCCTCCAGCGGGCTTAGTTTTCGCTTTTGCCGGGGGCACCAAGCTCCGGTTCCAGTAAAGTGCGATTGTAGCGGAAGAAATTGTCCCAGCGGGCATCGAGCCGTTCACAAGCCGTTAGCAATGGTATTGCTCGCCACCGTCCCTGTTCATCTTGCTCAGCCAGGCCGTAACGTACCAGTTTAGCCAGGGCATCTTCGATCTCAAAATCCACTCGAAGTTGGGCTTCGCGTTCGAGGTATTGTTCTATGTGGTCGTCAAGAGCTTCGGCGGTCCATCCTTGTGGGCCGGCAAACCGCCACAGGAAAAACCAGCTCAGCAAAATTTCACGAAACTCCTGTTCCTCAGCTTCGTCTATGAGGTGGGTGATAGCACCGAGGTTATTGTCCAGGTTCTGGAAGAACAGGCACTGGGTAACAGTAAGCTGGTATTTTTGTCGCGTGCTGACGTAACCGAAGTAAGACCGCACCCCGTAACTGAGTGGTGCGCCAATAATTCCGAGCCAGGCCAGAATGCCGGCAGCGCCGCTGGCAATAGTGATTGCCGCTCCCATGACCAGTTTCCACAAACAGGTGAGTATGCCCAGCAGCAAGGGCATACCAATCTTCAAACCGTCCAGAGGACGGATGCGGATTTCCGTGCCCGGAATCAGCATTTCCAGGTCGTCTTTGGGCACGTCTTTGAAGAGCTTGATGTAGAGACAGTTTTTGTCCACGAAAGGTGGCACTTGGGCATCGGCACGAAAACGCACAATTAAGACCAGTCGTTCGTAAACTGCTACATCCATTTCCTTTTCCGGAATCAGGCCGAACAAACGCGCTGGCCGTTTTTCTTTCTCGACGGTGTCCCCGCGAGCGTACAGTTCGAGAATTTCAAACAAATCGAAGTTTACCTCAAAATTCAGCCCCCAACGTCCGGGTCGTCGCATTGCCTCTTCCAACACGGCGCGGTCTAAACGCCTGAAGTTTCCTCGCTCCAGCAGGTAGCGCACCTGTTCCAGAAGTTTGCCAGGCGACGTCGCCTCGATCGAGGACTCGGCAGCGAACTCCCTTCTGGCTGGGCAAGACGGCAAGGTTGCAGCATGACTTTCAGTTCTGGTTGTCCCTGGGGCCTGGCTGGAGGTTTGACTGGTGTCTATCGCAGCACTCGCCGACGAAGCGGGGGACAGCCCTATTCCGGAGACCGGATACACAGCTACGGTGTCGGGATCGAAAGGGGCGTATAACTCTTTGACGGATTCCAGCCGCTCGTGGAACTCAAAATGCAGGATTGCCTCAATCAGCCGGCAAAGCTCCCGAAAATGAGTTAACTCGGCCGGATTTTCACTATCCAGGTGGCGAAGCAGTAACCGCACCAGTTCAGGTTTGCGTAACGGGATGGCGTGTTCGCGGTCAGAGTACCGGGCCATCACCGGAGCTCCGTTACCGTCCCCGCTAGCCCGGCAGGCAATGGTTATGCAGGATGGTCGCTGCGATCACTACCCGGACATATCGTCCGACCATTCCATTGCTTCCAGGCGCTGCGAAGGATCAGTTACCAGTTGTTCTACCAGTTCCTGTAACCGCTCGTGAACATCGCTCATGCTTTCTGGGCGCTGGTGGGGTTTGTAGGCTAAGCAGGCGTGGATCAGGTCGGCCAGCGGGCCAGGGCAGGCCGGATTAGCTTGCCGTACCGGTTGCAGCTGCCGCTCCCAGATGCCCTGCGGAATGACCTGCCCGGAATCATCCATCACCTTGGGAATGGTCTTCCAAGTGCACAGCCGATACATGGTCGCCCCGAAATTGAAGATGTCGGTTTGTTCGTTGACCACCCGCTGCTTGACCTGTTCGGGAGCCATGTATTCCGGAGTACCCTGGATACGGTGTTTGGGACAATCTTTAGTCCAGGCAAGCCCGTAATCAATGATTTTCACCACGCCGCTGCGCGAGAGCATGATGTTGCCCGGCTTGAGATCGGCGTGGTAAACGTCGCGACGATGCATGTGGGCTAGCCCTGAGGCGACTTGTTCGAAAACCTGCACCAGTTTGGGGAACGAAAGTATCCGCTGCTTATCCAGCGTCGAGCCAGGGACATATTCAATGAGCAGCCGCACCTCTTTTACGCCGAACAGCAACCAGCGTGGCACTTTTTCCAGGACGTAAATGCGAATGAGGTTCGGGTGGTGCAATTTCTGAGCAATGCGATATTCGTGTTCTGCCTGCTCCAGATATTTACGGTCTTCCGGGCCGGAAATAGGAACGATTTTCAATGCATACTGCTTGCTGTCAGCGGAGCGGCGAATGTGCAGAATCGTGCTGTTTGCTCCCTTGCCTAACGAGCCGAGCACCTGAAATTCTCCAATGCGCTCTGCCATAGCCGACCTCCTGTACTGAGAAAAGAGAAGACGAAAGCCCGTGCTATGGAATGACCTTGTATCACCTGTGACCGCATTGCCACAAACAAGAATTTTCCCCGGTGCAGCACACCGGCGGCACTCCGGGGCTGTTTCTTTCAGCATAAAACAAAGAGTCGCTGGTTGCAATGGTTGTCGCTAATCCGTTGCGAGACCATGCCGTTTCCGGTATGCTAAAAGCGAGGTCATTTTCGGCAGCAATCACAAGAAGGGGGGTCAACTTATGTCCGAGCAGGTGATTGGCTGTCCGGGTTGCGACAAGCGCCTGCGAATTCGCAATGCCAGTCCAGGGCAGGAGATTGTCTGTCCGAACTGCGGCCAACATTTCCGGTTACGCGGCCGAGCGTCCGCTTCCGACATGGAAGATGAAGAGGAAGAATTCGACGGCGCGGAGGACAAACCACGTCGCAAAAAACGGCGGAAGTCATCGCAGAGCGCAGTCTTGCTCATCGTGGCTGGCACGGTTCTAGGTCTCGGAATTATCGCCCTGGTGGTGGCGTTCGTGGTGGCGCACGTTCTGGAAAATCGGCAGGGCGGTCAGGCACAAGGAGGGTTGATAGCACCGGGAAAAGCTGCACCTGTTGGCAAACCAAACGTTCCAGCTGTCGGGCCAGGCCAACCGGTCGCACGCTCGCCGGAGAACACCAGTCCGGCAAATTCAGCTTCGTCAGCTGGCTCATCTCCTGTCCAGTCGTCCGCCCCAAACCTTTCCAGCAATGCCAACCCCTCAGGCCAACCGGGTGCGACTCGTCATGAAGCTATCGTCGAGCGCATCTGGCAGCTGGCCGACAGCATGTGGGAAGCCTTTATCGAGGCCAGAGGAAATTTTCCCGGCAGCAGCGTTGGAACCCTTTTGCCTCACCAAGCCGAGCAATTCGCCAAACGCATGGAGCCGATCAATAAAGAGTTGCTATCGCTGATTAACGAGGCCAAGAATTTGCCTCAACCGGACGCAAAACTTCGCACAAAACTCTACAACCTCAACGACGCATTGTTTCGGAAGTTGCTTAGGCGGCACAATATCAGCATTTTCGGGCCTTTAGGACCAGGAGGCGATAAGTATCTCGTGCCAACGCCGAACTATTCTGGGCCTACATTCGGCCCTGGAGTGAACCCTGCAGCGAGGGCCCTGCTTGAATTTGATAGAATTCTCAGCCTCGGACCTGATTGGACGCCCAAGTAGTTCTCGCACGCTTCCGACCACGAAACGTCGGTTCACGGATATCCCTGCGGAGATACGTAACGGGCAGCCGAGGGATTACATTACTTTCGAGGTCGTCCTTCATTGGCCGGCTTACCCGCAAACCGCAGCACACCGTCCTTCAGCCAGGAGCTTTTAGGAGAGAGGAATGAGCAGAACTCCTCAGCAGGCTTATGCGGAGTTGCTACGACGGGAAAAAGAGCGGGCACTTATCAACAGCAGTGCTGCGCTATTGGCCTGGGATGAGCGAACGTGCATGCCCAGAGGAGGTGCTAGCTATCGCGCCGAGCAACTGGCATATCTGGCGCGGCTGGCGCACGAGATGTTAACCGACCCGATTACTGGTGAGCTTCTTAGCCAAGCCAGTGAACTTCCAGCGGCACAGCAAGCGAACTCCGCCGAAGCAGCGGTTCTGCGGGAAATTCGCCGGCTCTATGAACGGGCCAAGAAACTGCCTCGCAGTCTGGTCGAAGAACTGGCACGGGCTACTACGTTGGGACAACAAGCGTGGGAACAGGCTCGTCGCAATAATGATTACGCCAGTTTTCGGCCACATTTGGAACGCATTATCCAGCTCAAACGCCAGGAAGCCGAAGCTGTCGGTTATGAGACTTGTCCCTACGATGCGTTGCTCGATGAATACGAGCCGGGCGAGACGAGCGAAAATCTCCGAAAACTGTTCGCGGGTTTACGGCAGGAACTGACGGAGATTATCGGCGAGGTGCAGGCCACTAACCGCACGCCGCGCCGACACATTCTTGAGCGCGATTATCCCGTTCATCTGCAGGAAGTTCTTGCTCGAAGCGCAGCGGTGGCTATCGGTTTTGATTTCGAAGCGGGACGCCTGGATGTAACGGCTCATCCGTTCTGTAGCAGTGTTGGGCCGCGAGACGTTCGCATTACCACTCGCTACAATCCGCGACATTTTGCCCCTGCATTCTTCGGCGTATTGCACGAAGCCGGCCACGGTCTCTATGAACAGGGTCTGGAACCCGAGCACTTTGGCACGCCTCTGGGATCGCCCTGTTCGCTGGGCATTCATGAATCCCAGTCGCGGTTGTGGGAAAATCAGGTGGGTCGGTCGCGGCCTTTCTGGGAGCATTTCTTTCCGCGGGCGCAACAAATGTTCGTGGAGAGCTTGCGCGACGTAACACTCGACGAATTCGTATTCGCCATCAACGAAGTACGGCCATCCTTGATCCGTGTTGAAGCGGATGAAGCTACCTACAATCTGCATATCCTTATCCGCTTTGAACTGGAACAGGCCTTGCTCAGCGGCGATTTGCTCCCTGCGGACCTGCCAGGTGCGTGGAACGAGAAGTATCGGCAGTACCTTCGCCTGACTCCTCCGGATGATGCCCAGGGTTGTTTGCAGGACATTCACTGGAGTGCCGGCTTATTCGGGTATTTTCCCACCTATACGCTTGGCAATTTGTATGCCGCACAGTTCATGGAGAAAGCTCGCCAGGACCTTCCCAATTTGGAAGAGCAAATGCGGCGTGGTAAATTCCTCGACCTGCGCGACTGGCTCCGGGAGAACATCCACCGGCACGGACAGCGTTACCGTCCGGGTGAATTATGCCGCAAGGTCACTGGCCGAGGGCTTTCTCCGGATTCGTTCCTCACCTACCTTCGCAATAAATACGCCCAGCTTTACGGCATTAAGTCGCCGCAAACCAAACCGGCAGTGGCGAAAAAGAAGTAACCAGCGCGAGCTTGCACTAAGATTCGGGGAAGGAAAGCAGCCCCTAGTCACCATAAATTGCCGGGCTGCTGCTAGTCATCCATCGCTTGCGTCAGCAGCGAAACATATAGCCGGGAGCGATTACCATGCCGCAGGTACAGGCCGCAGACCTGATTATTCACCACGCCAATGTAGTTACCTTGGACGCCCAAAATCGCCGTGCTGAGGCCCTGGCGGTTCGTGGCGAAAAGATTATTGCTATCGGGGACGACGATGAAATTCTCAAACTGGCCGGGCCTAAAACGCAGATTCTAGACGCTGATGGCCGCATGGTGCTGCCCGGGCTGATAGACAGTCATGTCCATCCCATAGACGCAGCAAGCAGCGAAATCCAGAGTGAGCTGCCCGTGCTTCGCTCACTGGAAGATGTGTTTCGTTTTATCCAGGGTGAAGCCCAACGCAAACCGGCCGGCGAATGGATTATTCTTCGTTTTGCGTTTCCTACCCGGCTCAAAGAAGGCCGATTTCCCACCCGTCAGGAACTGGATAAGGTTGCTCCCCACCATCCCGTGCTTTACCACGCCGGACCCGCCAGTGTCGTAAACACTAAAGCCTTGCAGGTTTCGGGCATCACGCAAGATACACCCAACCCACCGAACGGTGTCATCGTCAAGGACCCGGCGACCGGCGAACCAACAGGCATGTTGCGGAACGCTACCTCCGTCCTGAAAGGCGTGCGTACTGGCGACAAGCCTGTAACTCAGCAACAGCGTCGAGAAGCCCTGAAAAAGCTTCTGCAACTTTACAACCAGCACGGGCTCACCAGTATTTGCGATCGTGCTGCCAGTCGCAGTGAACTGGACATGTATTACGATCTTTACAAGCGCGGAGAGCTGACCATTCGTGTCAACGTAGCACGTGAATTTTCTCCGCCGTCCTTACGTGAAGACTTGGTGCGACGGCTGGAAGACTTGCCAGGCGAAGACAAACGCGGTGGGCCGACGGGTGTTGGCGATGCCTGGGTGCGCGTAGGGCCTATTAAGGTCTTTTTAGATGGTGGCATGCTCAACGGCACGGCCTATATGCGCCAGCCCTGGCCAAAAGGTCCGGCCTATCAGATACAGGAAGATGATTATCGAGGTCTGTTGTTCATTCGCCCGCAGGTTCTGGCTATGCTCGCGGAAGAAGCAGCACGCCGTGGCTGGCAACTCACCGCCCACACTGCCGGTGAGGCTGCTATGGACGTTTTGTTAGATGCTTATGAGTTAACGAATCGAGTCGTACCTATTAAGTCTCTGCGTTTCTGCATCACCCATGCTAATTTCCCTTCGCAGTACAATCTCGAACGATGCCAGCGCCTCGGAGTGGTTGCCGATGTGCAACCAGCCTGGCTTTGGAAAGATGGTTCTACCTTGCTCCGCCTTCTAGGCAAGGAACGTATGCGTTGGTTTCAACCATATAGAAGCTGGCTTCGTTATACGGTCGTCGGAGGCGGATCGGATCACATGTTGAAGTTCGATCCCTTCCTTTCTACGAACCCCTGGAGTCCGTGGCTTGGTATCTATACTGCGGTGACGCGTTTCACGGAATGGGGCGACACTTTATTTCCGGATGAACGATTGAGTCGTGAGGAGGCACTGAAACTTTACACCGTCAATAATGCCTATCTGACCCACGAAGAAAAAATCAAGGGGACATTGGAGGTTGGCAAATTGGCCGATTTCATCATAATTGATCGCGACCTGTTGACTTGCGATGCTCAACAAATTCCAACGACGAAAGTGCTCTATACTTTCGTGGGTGGTCGAATGGTGTACAAAGGCGATTACGCTTAGCAATCCAGTACGGGAGCGGTTATGACTGCGATAATTCCTTTCGGTCTAATGCGGTTTTTAAGCTCCACCATTCGACGGTTTGCGAGGCCATCCTATTTAGTGACGCTTATCACGTGGTCTGTCCTGAACACACAAAGTTGGGCTCAACCGCAGGGGGCAGGCACTGACGCTCCACTGGACGTTATCTATTTGAAAAACGGCCACAGTTTCAAAGGGGTGATTTTGCAAGAAGAAGAGGATACAGTGCATTTTCGGCATATCGTTCGTTTGCCCGGTAAACCGACATTCATCCTGGATGTTGTTTTCTTTCGGAATGAAATCGCCACGATTGAGAGGACCAGTCCTGAGAATCGTTCAGCCTGGTTGAAAAAACTCGAAAAATTAGACCCGCGCGGTGAGAAAGACCAGGCCCGGCGTCGCCAACTAGCGTTGGAGAAGGAGGAGTCAAATGACGGGAGGGTGTTATGGAAATACAAGGATAGGTGGTTTACCCTGATGGCGGATTTGTCGAACGAAGAACTGGTAAGGCGAGTCATTGTGCGTTTGAAAGATATGTTCGAGGCAATGCATGAGTACCTTGGCACCCGGCGAACCAGTCCACGAACATTGGTCATACGCCTTTTCCGCAGTAAAGAACTATATCAGCTGGCGTTGAAGGAGCGTAATCTAAGCGTGGCTAATCCAGCGGTTTATCTGCCAGAGCGGTCCGAGATTTTAGTGTTAGCCGAATGGGAGCGTCTTGCGGAGGAATACAACAAACTGCGTGTCAAGCACGAAACGCAGTTGCGAGACCTCGAACGTTATGAGAAGCAAATCCGCCAGCATTATCATGGTCAGCCTCCTCGTGCGATCCTGGAAAAAATCAACCTCCTCCGCTCGCAGTTACTGCGTTTCGATAGGGAAAACGAAGCGATCTTAGATCGACAGGTGCAACCGCTTCTGCAACTTTGTTACCACGAGGCATTTCACGCTTATTTGGACCTTTATCTTTTTGCGGGTGAGGCAAAATCAGTTCCTCGCTGGCTTAACGAGGGACTGGCTCAGATATTCGAAACTGCTATCGTGGAGACTGGTGAAATTCGCATTGGCCATGTGGACACAGAAAGACTTAAGCAGGTGCAGCAACTGTTGCGCAAAAAAGAGTTTCCAACGCTAGCGGAGTTGTTGCAAAGCGAGTCAAGGCACTTTCTAGCTAATCATCGCTTTGAGGACTATATTTCCAATCGCTATTTTGTCGCTTCCTGGGCCCTGACTTATTTTCTCCTATTCGGAGTGCACGTTGAAGAGAGCGAAGTCGGAAACGCTTCTACACCGCAACGGATCATTCAACTGTTAGAGAAAACGGCAGCAGATGGTGATCAGGCAAGAGTGCTGGAAATCTGGACAGGCAGACCTTTGCCAGAGCTGGAAAAAGAATACCGAGAATTTTTCTCTCGTCTGCGACCGGATGGTACGCTCAAACCTGTATCTGCTTCCCTCGATGACAAAGCCAGGAAAGAATAATTGCCCGCAAGGACGGACACAAACAAGGCCGCTATCCACGTGGAAGTGGCAACGAAACCACCTGTCCGGTGCTGGCGGATTTATAAGCGGCTAAAAGGACCTCAGCAATGTGAGCAGCCTCACGTACTGACATTTCGCTTTCGCGGTTAGCATCTAAGCAATCCAGAAAATAAGCAACGTCGCGTTCCACGAGTGGTGCTAACGGCCACCAGACCGTCTTGGGTCGGGCATGGGTGATTTCCATTGTGCTTTGCCAGAAGGCCATCGGATCTTCGGGGTGTGCTACGGGCGGAGTCCAGGGAGGTTCGTTGGTATATACTTCAATTCGCGGGCGCCAGGCATCGGCCAGATAGGTTCTTCGTGTTCCGATAACTATGTACCGATGCATAGCTGCTCCAGGATGTGTAGTCCAACCAAATCGCCCAGCAGCAACGCTAACGGTGATGCCGTCCTCTAATTCAGCACTGACCAGGCCAAAATCCTCGATATTATGTTTCTGGTGCTCGCGGAAAAAATAGTTAGCAGTGCGTGCCCAGACGCGGACAAACTTTTTGCCTGTCAACCAGTGAATGTGGGCCAGGGGATACACACCGACATTGTCCAGTTCACGTTTGGCCTCGATAAGCTGGTGTCGTTGTGGAGGAAACTCTTCGCGTCGGCGTTCTGGTCGGGCTGTACCGGGATGCCCCTTTGCGAAAAAACAGTCGGCATGAATGGCGCGTATTTCTCCAAGCAATCCACTACGGACTAATTGGCGTAAACGTTGCAACCAGGGCTGGGTCATAAAGGTGTACATGTGCGACTTGACTTTAGAGTGAGCCACTGCTGCTACCAACCTATCTGCTTCTTCCAGGCGTGGACAGAGCGATTTGTCTAAATACAGGTGTTTTCCTGCTTGAGCACACCGTTCGGCAATTTGTCCACGACGCTCTGGCTCTGCGCAAATACTAACGACCGCCACTTCTTTCTTCTCCAGAGCTTCGCGGATATCTGGAATGTAAGGGATGTTTAGCTGTTTTGCTAAGCGTTCGTTCAGAGTCCTGCGTCTGGCACTGATGTTAGTTTCATCGCTGACAGCTAATAATCGCACACGCGGATCGGCTGCGAATGCCAGAGCATAAGTCTCCTGATGCGTTTGTCCTCCGGTGATCAGCAAAACCCCATAGCGTTTTTCAGCCATGACGATTCCCCAATTAGCTCGTCCGTGCTCTGTCGGTAGAGACCGGTGCTATTGCCATCTTATTGGCTCGGAGGCCAAAAGCAATAGCCGTTTAGGTAGCCAGCCCGTAATATTGCCGGGCACAGATATGCACACCCATGAATTGTCGCGTTCTCCCAGCACATAGATTTCGGTTCCCGGGTGTAGGATGATTGGTTTACCATCATGCATAACTGGCGGATAACTTTCGCCATTACCGCTGCGCATAACGCAACGCTCACGCACGACTGCCCAGGGAGTTAATTCCTCCTGATGATGCCAGTATTGTTCAAGGGCAAAAGCTAATAAGGAGGCAGCTACTAAGAAAAGTCCCGCTATTGCGATCTTTTTGCCAGAACGAAAATGCGCAGCCAGTGCCGCGAGCCAGCCGCACCACCAGAGTACGAGCTCGAGCCGGCGCATAAAGAGACTTATACGTCCGCGAAGTGGCAGCGCCGGTGGTCTGTCAGGCACATAACTTCGCGCCAATTGTAACGCTTTAAGATAAGCCCATCGCCAGGGCTCCTGCTCGCAGGCTTTTCTAAAATAATAAACCGCTTCTGCGATATCGTTATACGCCAGGCTGCACACTCCAAGGTTGTAGTATAGTGAGCCTGATGCATATCCCAGGGTAATTAGGAGTCTGTATATACTCGCGGCTCGCTCATAATCTTTCTGTTCGGCATAAGTGTCCGCCTGGCGAACCCACGGCCACGGATCAAGCAATACGCAGAAATTTATCCCTGCGATCAACATCGTGGCAAGATTCATAAACTGCGTTGCTCCGTTTTGTGTGTTTGTGACTGCCCGACCTGCAAATCAAGTATGCGAATGATTCGAATTAGCGATTCAACATGCTCCTTAGCAAGGAGTCCAGACGGGGTGAAGGTGGCTTGCTCGATGATTTCGTAGAGATGATAAAAACGCTCCATCTGTTCATCATCCAGTCCGCACGTGCCGAGTATCTGGACAAGCTGATGAGAGTCCACCGGGCCAGATAGATAGAAGCGTTGTCGAAGATGGGTCTGAATTACAGTCCAAATACGGAACGCATCGGGCGAATCCTTGCGCAGTTCTTGCTTCAGTGCAGCCAGCGCGTTTCTGGCCGCAGACGTGTAGTAAGGAAAATAGAACGGCCGTCCGCGGTAATAGCACCAAAGCCTCAAAGTTAGCCAGATCACAGGAGGAACCGTCCAAGCAAGGATCACTTGCTTCGGAGCGTTAGTGCCCGATGACCAGGGTGGTTTCAGGTCATTAACTTGTTCGATGGGTAAATGGAGCGTTGTTTCGATCGGTTCCGGACGTCGCGCTTGGGTTGCGGGGGTAACGGTTATGTGGATCGTCCGGGTTTCTAATTCGACATAACCTGGGGATTCCTTGCGGGGGTCGAAACTTAGAAAGTGTATAGGGGGTATTGACCACACGCCTACCGACTCTGGTAGCCAGCGCCACCGAAAACAACGCTCTTCGGCTGATGGCCAAGTGTCCCCCAGGTAAATCAAATTCAGGCTGGTTTGTGCGCTAAGACCTTGAGAAAGAGTAGATGGCTCTATATTTTCCAGAGTACCGGTACCGCGAATGCATAAGCGCAATTCGAGGGATTCTCCAATTGTTACGCTTTCACAACCGGGTAAGAGGGAAACCGAGTATTGGCCCGGGGGTAATAAGATAGAGGACTGCAAAGAAAGAGGCGGAGGCGGGTCGCGAACTGTTAGCGACACGCTTCCACTGGCGTACAAGGTGTCCCTATCTTTTAGACGTAGTGAGACGGGTGCGAATATTATTTGCTCGCCGATCAACGGCTTATCTATAATCAGTTGCCACGAAAGCCGATAGACTGTGGCCGACTCCATATGCAGACGGGGGATGTAAAGGACACGCCCTCCCGGCTGTACGCCAAGTGCATCAGCCTGGTCTTCAGACAGGTTAATTCGGCAAGCTAAAGCATCGGGTCTGGGTGAACTAAACATGCACAGCCATTGTTCCGCCGGCAATCGCCAGTTAAAGCCGAATTCCCGTCCAAGCCAAGGGATATCGAGGTACAGTGCTTTGCTCTCTAGCAGTAAAGTCTCGGGGAAACTAATATCCACGTTTAGTTCGACCAGTTGTCCGCGATAGACAGTAGGGCCGGTGTTAGTCCACAAACGAATCGTGGGCGGATCAACGTTAGTAGATTCACTGGCAAAACTAGCAGGAATCGCGTAAGCGGTTACTAACAGGCTTAGCACGCAAGGGGAGAGCAGATTACTTAACGCACAACTCATGCCTTTACCAGTCCCGGATGTCTATGCCTTGTGGCAAGGACACGGATCGAAGCGCGCGTGCCTGGGTGATGCGCTGCCATTCATGATCGATCCAGCGTTGGGCATCCTGGGCAGACAGTGGCGGAGCGGTAACGGTTTTCGGGATAGCTGGTAGCTGGCCCCGGCCAGGGCGAATCCAGTCGCTTGTTTCGATGGGCTTATTGGGAGCTTTCTCGGTAAGGGGTTCTTTTACTGGTTTTGGTTGCGGCTTGTCGCTTTGGGACTTGTCTGGAGGCCTTGATTCGTTGTCCCGTGCGGAAGATTTGTGCGTGTGGTCAGGCGCTTTCGCAGGCTGGGATTCTTTTTGCAGATGTGCCAACAGTTGCATAGCTAAGCCCAGGTGCACCTGGGCGTTTTCGAAATCTGGTTGCTCGGACAAGCAGGTGCGGAAATCTTCGATGGCATCAGCTAAAAGTTCTGCGCGGTTGACGGTGCCTGGTTCCAGGGCAAGTGCCAGTCGTGCTGTGCCGCGACCGTAAAGGCTCAGAAGACGGCGATTGCCGTGGGCGTCTTCGAGTGCCTGGGTGTAGCCTTGGATAGCTTCAGGCCAGCGCCGTAGGCGCGATAGCATGGCAGCCTGGTTGAAGGCGACGAAGCCTGGATCCCGTGTAATCAAGGCGGCGGCTTGGTAATGGCGGAGTGCTTCTTCATACTTGCCCTGTCGGTAAGCTGATTCGGCGGCGCGGAGGTAGTCCCGTTCGGTGGGTCTCCACCAGAAACCAAGGGGTAAGGCGAGCATCACCAGGAGCCAGGCACGACTGGTCATGTCAAGCTCGCTGCGGTTGCAGTTGTTGCAAAGCGAAGGCCTTAAGTCGGCGTAAATCGAGTTTTCCGGAGGCCAAAACGGGCAGTTCGCTTACTTCGATAAAAGCGTCGGGATCGGGGAGCCAGAGATTCGGAAGACCACTGTTCTTGAGCCGAGTGACAATGTCTTGTGGCGTCAGGCCGTCAGGCCAGGGGCGATGCACCACTACAAGCTTTTCGCCTTTGCGTTCGTCAGGCACGCCCACCACAGCGCAGACCAATTCGGTCGTTCCGAGGATTCGCTGAATTTCATCCTCAACGCGCTGGTGAGGCACCATTTCTCCGCCGATCTTGCTGAAACGGGCCAGGCGGTCGCGGATGGTGATGAAACCCTCTTCGTCGAGTTCGGCCAGATCTCCTGTAACATACCATCCGTCCTGAATGGCCTGCTGAGTTTCCGACTCGCGGTTTAGATAACCGAGCATGACGTTGGGCCCCTTGACGCGGAGCATACCGGTTCGACCTGGCGGCAACACTTCACCCGTATCGAGATCGGTAACCTGCACTGCCACTGCTGGAATTGGCCGACCGATGGTGCCCAGCTTGTGGCGAGTGCGTTCCCAGGTACCGTGGCGTTCGTTGGGCAGGTTGGTGGCTACGACGGGACTCAATTCGGTGCAACCATAGCCTTCTAAAGGCCAGATGCCGAACTTCTCTACAAACGCACGTGCTACAGAGCCGGGCAGCTTTTCTGCTCCGGTGATCAGCAAGCGCAGGCTGCGAAAGTGGGCAGGTTCACAGCGCCGATGGATCAGCCGCAGGAACGTAGGCGTGGTCACAAACAGCGTGCAGCGATGCTGACGGCACAGTTCGCCGATCTTATCGGCCTGGCGTGGGTCGGGGAAATACACTGCCGAGGCTCCGATCACCAGCGGCAGCCACAGTGTTACTGTGTAGCCGAAGCTGTGAAAGAGTGGTAACACACCCAGCACACGGTCCTGGGGTATCGGCTCTATCGCCTGGCAAACCGACTGAATGTTGGCCAGGATATTGAAATGCGACAGCATAACTCCTTTCGGATCACCAGTCGTGCCGCTGGAGAAAATGACTGTCAGCAAATCTGCACAGGTTTGCCGATGAAGGCCCAGCTTCCGTTCCAGCAACCAGGCCGGCAGGAGCAAGCATTGCACCCACGCTAAAAGTTTTCGCCAGCGCGAGATTTGCTCGCGAAGTTCCTCCATGTAAAGCACGCTAACGCTCTGGCTCCAATCCCAGGCAATGCGTTCGCGCAATTTATGGGTTGTCAGGACGTGGCGAATCTTGCATTGCTGGATGGCGGAAAGAAGGGCTTCCTGGGAGGCAGTGTAGTTGAGATTTACGGCGATCCGGCCGGTCAGCGTAACGCCAAGGTTAGCAATGACCGCTCCCACGGACGTCGGCAGCAAAAGACCGACCATTTTCTCGTCTGCATCGAACATAGGCTGGAGCAACTCGCGCAGGACCATTGCTCCGGCGAGTGTCTCTGCATAACTCAGCCGCAATCCCTTCTGCATCCCATCAATGACACACACGCGGAACGGATGTCGGCTAACCTGACGGATGAACTGCCGATGGACGGGCCATTCCCAATCCCGTCGCTTTTCGAAAGCCTGTCCAAGTAGGATTTGGATTCGCCGCTCCAGCTCGTCGGGAGTTGTCTGAGCCGTCAGAGGGGCGTCAAAGACCACCGTCAACGGCAGTGGAATCCGCAGCGGCCTTTTCCAGCGAAGCCTGCCGCGACGTTCGCCAAACAAGTTACCCCAAACCCGATCCAGAGCGGCCGGTATAACGGGCACTGTAGCGTCCATTGCTGCAGTTTGCCGATCAGTGGGACCAACGGCACGGTTGCTGTCTTCGGCCAGCAATTGCCGAAGCCACCAACCCAGGTGAACACGCTGGTCGCCAACCTGATAGGGAGCATCGGCTGGTACGGCTACCAGTTCACCGCGCTTCAGGGCCAACCGTGCCTGTTTGACGGCTGCCCACAAGGCTTCCTTGCCGCCATCTTGTTCGATGAAGATAATCCCGAAGCATTTCGCTAACCAGGAAAACTGCCGCATGTGATGAGGTAAAGCAGGCACCAGACACCGTATGCGTCGCCGGCTGGCCAACGGCAGCATCAGTATATCCGGCCAGCCGACTGCGTTGTGCACGATGATACCCGCTCCGTGCGGCGGTAGCCATGTTTCGCCGCAGGTTCTGAGACGGTACACGGGCCACAATAACGCGCGGACAACAACCCTGGCCACTCGATGTCCCCAGCAAGCCAGCCAATCGTTCAATCTTGCCCACAGGCTCGAAGTTGGTGTCGCCTTCACCGTGCCGCCCAGAGCTACCTGCTCGTTCACGAGTCTCCCTCCCCTACTCAGGACGACTACTGTTAGTCTATAGCAACTAGCTTCTACCAGCACCTCTTCGCTCTGGCGTTGTCCGGCTAACGAAGCATACGTCCTCAGCCATCGTAAGTCTGATTCCTTGATGTCTCCGCTGTCATTATTTGTCCCGCCCAGCTTTTTATAGCGAGAACTGGTATTGCATTTCCCGCCACGCTTGTGTTAAAAGACGCAAGGCTGACGCAAACCTAATGCGGCAATTCGCCTGGCAAGAAAACGGTGCCAGACGACAACAGGGAAGGAGCCGACGCTATGGAGGGCGGCCAAGCACCCCGTGTTGCTATCGTGGATTACAGTCTCGGCAATCTATTCAGTGTAAAGCATGCCTGCGAAAAGGTTGGTCTGCAACCATTCATTTCCTCCGACAAACATGAGATTCTTGCTGCAGATGCGGTGATCCTCCCGGGGGTTGGCGCCTTCGGTGATGCCATGGAGTGTTTGCGGCAGCGCGACCTGATCCGACCGCTCCAGGACATTGCGGAGTCCGGCAAACCATTGATCGGCATTTGCCTCGGTCAGCAATTGCTTATGACCGAAAGTTTCGAGTTCGGACGCCATCGCGGTTTGAATATTTTTGAGGGGCCTGTGATCCGGTTTGAGAATCCCATGGGACCTGACGGCCCTCTCAAGGTGCCTCAGGTCGGTTGGAATCGCATTTATCGCCCCGAATATCTCAAACAACGCTGCGCAGGGGATTGCTGGCACGATTCACCTTTACAAGGACTGCGCGATGGCGAGTATATGTACTTCGTGCACTCTTATTACGTCAAGCCAGCCGACCCATCCGTAGTCCTTTCTATTACCCGCTACGGACACATCGAATTCTGTTCCAGCTTGCGTAAAGGCAACGTGATGGCCTTCCAGTTTCATCCGGAACGTAGTGGACCGCAGGGCATCCAGATCTATCACAACTTGGCTCGCCTGATCATTCAGCACTGCCAGAAGGAGGAAATACGCCGTGCCGCGTGAAAAACAGGAGAAGCTCGTCGCCTATTATGGCCTGCCTGAAAAGGTCATCTACTGTAAACGCTGCGTTATGTCGAATCAGCGTCCCTGCTCTTATCCGGAACACCTGCACCGTCCGGATCGCAAGACCCCCACTTTACACATTGACGAAGAAGGGGTATGCGATGCCTGCCGCGTCGCCGAAATGAAAGAACGCATTGATTGGGAAGCACGCGAAAAAGAGTTGCTGCGTCTGCTCGATAAGTACCGCCGCAACGACGGTAGCTATGATTGTCTGGTTCCTGGCAGTGGTGGCAAAGATAGTTGCTATGCTGCTCATGTGCTCAAATATAAGTACGGAATGCACCCACTTACTTGCACCTGGCCACCCATCCTGTATACTGATATTGGCTGGCAAAACTACCGCAACTGGTGCGAGATCGGCGGCTTTGATAATGTTACCTTCAAACAAAACGGTCGGGTGATGAAACTGCTCACCCGCCTGGCAATCGAAAATCTTCTGCATCCATTCCAAACGTTTATTCTCGGTCAGAAAAACCTGGCTCCGAAGATCGCTATGAAGTTCGGCATCAAGTTGATTTTCTACGGAGAAAATGAAGCCGAATACGGCAATCCGATTGCGGATACCGCTACGTCGCTTCGTGATAAGTCCTATTACACCTATCAGAACCTGGATAATCTATACTTAGCCGGCGTGCGAGTGCCGGAGTTAATGGAGCGTTACAATCTTTCCCTCAACGACTTGCTCGCATACCTTCCAGCGGATGCCAAGGAATTAGAGGCTTCTGGCATAGAGGTTCACTATCTGGGATACTATCTCAAATGGGTCCCCCAGGAATGTTATTATTACGCTGCCGAGCATTGTGGATTTCAAGCGAATCCCTTCCGTACTGAGGGAACCTATAGCAAGTATAATAGCCTTGATGACAAGATTGATGGCTTCCACTACTACACTACTTATATCAAGTTCGGCCTCGGTCGCGCTAGCTACGACGCCTCTCAGGAGATTCGCAATAAACACTTAACGCGTGAAGAGGGAATAGCTCTTGTAAAGCGTTTCGATGGTGAATTTCCCAGCAAGTACTTCCACGAAATCATGGACTATATTGGGATGAAACCAGAATATTTCCTGGAACTTTGCGACAAGTTTCGGTCGCCTCATTTATGGAAAAAGGAAGGCGGGGAATGGAAACTTCGTTATCCCATCTGGGAGGTCGAAGAAGCCCAGCGCCAGGCGGCTTGATAAATAGCGATCGCGAAATTCGCTAGATGTTTGGATAGCTACTTATCTCAGCGAGGGCAACCTATTGCGCGAGCTCTCATCATCTATGCTAATGGGACAAACATACTTGCAACATTCTCCGACATCGTGATAAAACTTGGTGTGTGCTTGCAGGTAAAGAGAGGAAGCCGTGAATCCTGACTCAATTCGTGATTTGACGAATATCTGCATTGCTCCCGACGCACCTGTGCGTCTGGCGATGCAGTATATAGACCGGAATAGTAAAGGCATAGTGCTCGTGTGTGATGGGGATCGCCGTCTCCTGGGCACAGTTACAGATGGCGACATCCGGCGAGCAATTTTATCTGGTTGCAATTTAGACACGCCTGTGTTAGAGTTAGTGGAGCGTAAACCCGTTCAACGCCAACCCATTGTCGCCCGCTGGGGAACAAGTCCCGAGAGCTTGCTTCGGCTCATGCAGGATACTGCTGTTCAACAAATTCCCTTGCTCGACGAGGACGAACGTGTTGTCGGTTTGGTAACCATGCAGGATTTATTGCCTGGCCAAATCCTGCCAATACGGGCAGTCATTATGGCTGGCGGGTTCGGTACGCGCTTACGTCCGCTAACTTCCGAAACACCTAAACCTATGTTGCCTGTCGGAGGTGAGCCTATACTGCAACGGATTATCCGCCAGCTTCACCACTATGGGATTCGAAGAATTGTCATTACGACTCACTATTACGCCGAAAAGATCCGTGCTCATTTTCGGGACGGAAAGCATCTAGGCGTTGACATTTCCTATATTCACGAAGAAGAGCCACTCGGTACCGCTGGCGCGCTGGCACTGTTGGATTCTCCAAGGGAAACGCTGTTGGTTATCAATGGTGACATCTTGACCCAGACGGATTTTCGGGACATGTTCGCTTATCATTTAGAACACCGTGCAGTGTTAACGGTTGGTGTGCGGAAATACGAATTTCAAGTTCCTTATGGTGTCGTTGAAAGTGAGCAGACCCAGGTGCGTCGGGTCGTAGAAAAACCTGGATTTTGTTTCTTTGTGAATGCAGGCATATATCTGGTGGAACCGGAAGCGCTGTTACTCATTCCAACCGGTCGCCGTTTTCATATGACCGACCTTATTAGCGCTCTTATCCAGCGAAACAAGACGGTGGTTAGTTTTCCCATCCTGGAATACTGGCTGGATATTGGTCAGCCGGGCGACTACGAACGAGCTGAAACCGACATCCGACTGGGGAGGTTCGCCGCATGACCTGGCAAAATAAACGAGTCTTGGTTACCGGAGCCGGGGGATTTATAGGCAGCCATCTGGTGGAGAGACTTGTAGAGCTTGGGGCCTCGGTTCGTGCACTGATTCATTATAATGCGCTGGGTTCATGGGGTTGGTTGGACTATTCGCCGCATCGAGAACGTATTGAAGTGATAATGGGTGACCTAACTGACCGAGATTTGGTATTTCAAGCTGCTCGTAACGTGGAGATCGTTTTTCACCTCGGTGCCTTGATTGCAATTCCCTATTCCTACCAGGCACCTAGTTCCTATGTGAGAACTAATATTGAGGGAACCTTGAATATTTTGCTGGCAGCCCGCGATCTTAAGGTCGCCCGACTTGTGCACACCTCAACGAGTGAGGTCTATGGCACTGCGCGCTATGTTCCTATTGATGAGAACCACCCGTTACAAGGACAATCTCCCTATTCTGCAACGAAAATCGCTGCGGATAAGCTGGCGGAAGCCTTTCATTGCTCTTACGGTGTTCCGGTAGTCATAGTTCGACCGTTTAACACTTATGGTCCGCGTCAATCTACCCGCGCAGTCATCCCAACAATCATTAGTCAGTGTCTCAACGGGGATACGATCCGTCTGGGGCACCTACATCCGACACGCGACTTGAATTATGTAAGTGATACGGTCGAAGGTTTTATACGAGCCGCTACTGCAGACAACGTGCTGGGGCAGACCATCAATCTCGGCTCTGGTCGGGAAATAAGTATAGGAAATCTAGCATTATTAATCGCGCGACTGCTTGGAAAGCAGGTCCAGATCATCACGGATGAGCGTCGCAGACGCCCGGAAAAAAGTGAGGTTGAGCGTCTGCTTGCGGATAATAGCAAGGCCAAACGCTTGCTTGGCTGGGAACCTCGCGTGTCTCTCGAGGAAGGGCTCATACGCACCATTGATTGGATGCGGGAACATCGTCGGAGGTATCGCCTTGACAACCACAGCATTTGAACCGGGGGCATGTCCTAAGGACATGATCCCGCTTTGCGTTCCGTGCTTGGAAGGGAAAGCGTGGGACTATATTCGCGAGTGCCTAGAGAGTAATTGGGTCTCGTCCGCGGGGCCATTTGTGGAACGTTTCGAAAAAATGGTTGCCGACTTTCTTGGCGTTAGGTATGCAGTGGCGACATCGAGCGGAACCGCGGCTTTGCATATTGCGCTTTTAGTGGCCGGAATTGCACCTGATGATGAAGTGCTTGTCTCGACGCTGACTTTTATTGCTTCGGGTAATGCTATTCGTTATGTAGGTGCCTGGCCTGTGTTTATAGATGCCGAACCATATTATTGGCAAATGGATCCCGAGCAGGTGGCACATTTTCTGGAGCGCGAGTGTCAGTGGCGTAATGGGGTGCTTTATAATCGCAAGACGGGCAGAAGAGTCCGAGCCATCATGCCCGTGCATATTTTGGGGCACCCAGTTCACCTGGAGCCGATTCTGCAACTGGCATGTAAATATAACCTGCTGGTGATCGAGGATGCTGCCGAGGCGTTAGGTGCCTTCTATCAGGGTAAGCCTGTGGGTTCCTGGGGAGATATTGCCTGTCTGAGCTTTAACGGTAATAAAATCATCACATGTGGCGGCGGAGGTATGATCGTCACCAATCGAGCTGAGTGGGCCAGCTATGCTCGTTATCTTACTACTCAGGCAAAAGACGATCCTTTGGAATACATCCACCACCAGATAGGATACAACTATCGACTTACTAATCTGCAGGCTGCTTTAGGTTGCGCTCAAATGGAAAAATTGGAGGAATTTATTAGGAGAAAGCGAATCATAGCTGCTAACTATCATGCACACCTGGCCGATTTAGCCGGCATTCGACTGCCAGCAGAAGCACCATGGGCGCGGAGTACTTATTGGCTCTATACAATTCTCATATCTAACAGCAGAACCTATGGTACCAGTCGCAAAATTCTTCACACGCTTAGAGAATGGGGTATTCAATGTCGTCCTCTGTGGCAACCGCTTCACCGCAGCCCAGCTTATTCACAATTGCCACCCAGAGCGTGTCCGGTCGCAGATCGCCTATACTCTCAAGCCCTTAGTCTGCCGAGTTCAGTCAGCCTCACCTGCGAACAGCAGAATATAGTGATTCGTAAGCTGAAAACATGCGTACAGCAAGTCGTGGCGGCAGCTTAAGGTCGACAATAGCCTTGCTAATAAGGGGAGGACGTTGAAACCCATGGAATGTGATGACGTGAAAAAGCGAGCTTTACTCGTTATATACAATGCCGCTCACTTCCGAGAGTTATTGCGTCTCGCACAGTTGTTGCTTAAAAGTGGAGCGTATGTGCCAGTGTTGCTATTCGTTAGTCCCTATCCCGGCCTTAGCGCGCATTATCAGCAATGTATTAGCCTTGGCGTTAGAGCCATCGTCCGTGGCCAATCGCTCCAAAAAAAAACTCACAGATGGCTGGTGACTATTGCACTAATACCGAGTGCGGTTTATAACGTTGTTTGGATATTACTTCATGCCATTGTGCCAGGATTTCTACGGAAGCCGTTACGATCGGTTTACCAATATTTAGCCCGGCATTGCCGTCGGATTGGGGATGCTATTAAAGACCTTCTTTATTCAGCGATTAACCATCTTCTTGGGCTGATAAAATCCTCTGACAACTTATGGGTGCACGGTTTACGCGCGGTCAAGGAGTGGCGCTTTGCCCGGAGAATTTGTCGAATTTTGCAGCCGGATATTGTTATACTTGCCGAAGATAACGTGGAATACCTGAGCAGCGTGTGGGTCAGGGCTGCTCATCAGCAGGGCCTGCCTGTGTTAGTGGTACCATATTGCCTGGCAGGTATTGAGGAACCGGCGGCTGTGTACTGGAAGCATCCGAAGCATGATGCGGATAGCGATGAAAATCAGAGGTTGGCGCGGAGTTTTCCTCAGTGGGTTTATGAATATCAAGGTCGCCGGCTTGTTCGTCTTCCTGCTAAACGAGCACTACCAATGGAGTGGTTGGATATCAGTTCTCCCTTGCCGTGGGTAATGAACGGGAGTTACGCGGACGCAATTGCAGTGGAAAGCGAGTTTATGCGAAATTTTTATAAACGACAAGGCATCCCATCCAAGCAGCTGGTGACCACGGGAGCAGTATCCGATGATGTTCTTTATACCACTTTGCAGGACTTAGAGGGTCAACGTTGTAGGCTTTACAGGCAATATGGGATGAAAGAAGATAGGCCTATGCTGCTTTGTGCGGTTCCTCCTCTTACATCTGCCATGGCAAACCTCCGGCAGGAATTCGAATCGTACGACGACATGATCCGTTTTTGGATCGACAGTATGAAGCGGGTAGAAGGATACAACGTGTTTATATCTCTGCATCCCACAATGGATCGAACACAATTCAAGTGGATAGAAGAGATTGGGTGGTGGGGAATGGGCTTGGCACCGCCCGACACTGCTGTGATGATCGCACTGTGTGATATATATGTCGCCTCGGTATCTTCAACGATACGCTGGGCTATTGCGTGTGGGAAACCGGTGATCAACTACGATGTGTACAGGTTCCGCTTTCCGGATTTCAGACCGGCTCCGGGTGTTATCACCGTTGAAACCAAGGAAGAGTTCCTTTTGGCCTTGAGGCGCATTACAACCGATTCGAACTATTATGATTTGCTCCGAGAAGCTCAGTTAAATGTTAGCAGGTATTGGGGCATGATTGATGGTAGGTCTGGGAAGCGCATACTCGAACTTATTGATCGCTTAACCCAGCAATACACGACTAAACCTAAATATTATCACGGAATGGGCGGAGTCGAGGCATCCCGAGTTAGGAAGATCATCTCGGGCAACAAGCTGGCTTCGTGCCAACTTAGGAGCTGATTGTAATGAAAATATTAGCATTGATCCCAGCCCGTGGTGGCTCGGTTTCCATTCCCAGAAAAAATTTAGCGGTCCTGGGCAGTGTGCCTTTGATTGCCTGGACTATAGCTCAGGCAAAACACGTGGCAGAATTGGACCGAATAATAGTCAGCACTGAGGATGTCGAAATCGCCGAAACAGCTAAGAAATATGGTGCTGAAGTACCGTTTATGCGTCCGAAGGAATTGGCGCAGAGTGATACGCCCACAATTGATGTTGTGTTTCACGCGCTGGATTGGTTGGAGAGTAACGAATCCTATTTCGCTGATGCTGTGCTCTTACTGCAACCTACTAGCCCATTCCGAACGGCTGCTGACATTAAGCAGGCGATCGGATTGCTTAGCACTGAGAACTGCCCAGCGGTTGTGAGTGTAACGCCGAGCCATCCGCACCCCTTCCTAGCATTTCGCGTTAACAACCGTGGCTGTCTGGATCAACTCTGGAACTATGATATCAACCAGGCGAGGCGACAGGATTTACCTGACGCGTACTATCTCAACGGTGCTATTTATCTTATCTGGACCGATGTGCTTCGCCGATGCAAATCGTTTATCCCTCCTGGGACGAAAGCATTGATTATGCCGCGGGAGCGATCGTTAGATATAGATGAACCATTTGATTTGCTGATAGCTCGTGCATTATTGGAGGCCGAGTCATGGGAAAAGAAATCAAGGTTGCCGGCCGCCTGATCGGAGACGGTCATCCATGCTTTATCATCGCAGAGGCCGGTGTTAATCATAACGGGCATATAGATTTAGCTCGAAAGCTCATAGATATTGCTGCGAATTGTGGAGCGGATGCGGTCAAATTCCAGACATTTTGCGCAGATAGGTTAGTGACTCCCTCAGCGCGTGTCGCAAAGTATCAGGCAAGAAATATAGGCGAGCAGCAAACTCAATTGGATATGCTTCGCAAGTTGGAGTTGTCAGAGGAAGCCCACCGCATTTTATTCGATTATGCAAGGAAGAGGGGACTGATTTTCCTGTCGACACCGTTTGATGAACTTAGTGCGGACCTGTTGGAGGAACTTGGCGTTTCTGCTTATAAGGTGCCATCCGGTGAGTTGACTAACCTGAGGTTTCTCAGGTATTTAGCCAGAAAAGGGAAACCGCTGATCATTTCGACGGGCATGGCTACCCTAGCGGATGTGGAGCTGGCCATTGAAGCCCTGGAATCCAGCGGCTGCAAAGAATACGTGCTATTGCATTGCGTCAGTAATTATCCAGCCGAGGCAGAGGGAGTAAATCTGCGAGCAATGCTCACACTACGGGCCGC
Organism: Gemmatales bacterium; assembly: GCA_041640595.1. GTDB lineage: Bacteria > Planctomycetota > Planctomycetia > Gemmatales > HRBIN36 > HRBIN36. The sequence goes on from JBEPZY010000007.1 coordinate 57,175, forward strand.
TTTCGGTGTACCGGTTGGATATTCGGATCATACGCTCGGGATAGCAGTGCCGTTAGCTGCGGTTGCTTTGGGTGCGTGTGTAATTGAAAAACATTTTACCATCGATCGCAGTTTGCCGGGACCAGATCACAAGGCTTCCGCTACGCCCGAGGAGCTTAGGGAATTGATAAGCTCCATTCGTACGATCGAACGTGCGTTGGGCGACGGGCGGAAACGACCTACACAGGGAGAGCGTGACACTATGCTGGCAGCACGAAAGAGTCTCATCGCAAGTTGTGACATTGCTCGAGGCACTAAGATCGAAGAGCATCATATTACATTGCGTCGCCCTGGAACGGGTTTGCCTCCGACTTTTTTGCCTTATTTAGTCGGTCGTATAGCTCGTACCTACATCCGAGCGGGTACGCCTATCACGCTGGACATGGTCGCATGAGAAAAATTGCTGTCGTTACAGTGGCGAGGTCGGATTGGGGTATATATCTGCCAGTGCTCCAATGCCTGCGCGAACATAAGGGGGTGCAAGTGCTAATAATTGTAGGTGGGGCCCACTTAGTCCACCAGTTTGGTAGGACAGTGGACGAAGTAAGAAACTCTGGATTCGAAATCACTGCGACGATAAATTTCTTGCTCGCGGACGATTCCCCCGAGGCGATTTCGAAGTCATTAGGTCTGGGAATTGTTAGTTTTGCCCAACATTTTCAGAGCTGCCGGCCCGACTTGCTGGTCGTGCTTGGGGATCGATATGAGATGTACGCCGCGGCTCTGGCTGCATTGCCGTTCCAAATACCCGTGGCTCATATTCACGGAGGAGAATTGTCGCTGGGCGCTATAGACGATGCCATTCGACATAGCCTTACTAAGCTTAGCCATCTTCATTTCGTTGCTTGCCAGGAGTATGCACGTCGAGTCATACAACTTGGAGAAGAACCCTGGCGAGTTATTATAAGCGGTGCGCCTGCCCTCGATGCTATTCGAATGTTTACTCCTCTGCCAGCATCAGAGTTTCAGACTCGCACAGGGATTGATCCAAATGCTGGTTTTTTGTTAGTGACATATCACCCAGTAACTTTGGAATTCAAGGACGCAGGGTTTCAAATCAGGGAGTTGCTAACCGCTTTGGACCAATTTTCTACGCCTATCCTGTTTACGGCGCCTAACGCGGATACCAGCAGCCATGTAATCAGAGACGAAATTCTATCGTACTGCAAGACGCACCGAAAGGCTAAATACATAGCTCATTGCGGGCCGGAGCTTTATTACAGTGCGATGCATTATGCAGCAGCAATGGTTGGAAATTCGTCAAGCGGAATTATCGAGGCTCCTTCTTTTTGCATGCCCGTGGTAAACATTGGCAGGCGTCAGGAGGGACGAATAAGGGCACGCAACGTTATAGATGTCGGCTATTCAAGGGGGGAGATTATCGAGGGTATCCGACGGGCTCTCAGCAGGGAATTTCGGGAATCACTGCGTGGGCTTGAAAATCCCTACGGCGATGGTTATGCAGGGGAACGAATTGCCAATGTGCTTAGTTCAATACCGCTGGATGAGAAGTTACTGCGGAAAAAATTTTACGATTTGCCTATCGCTCCAGATTCAAATGTGCAAAAGAGAGAGTCCGGTGAGTTAAAGATGATAGCGTAGGATGTAGGAGAACAAGGACGCTAAGATGATAGATGGCGAGATCAAGGAAGGAGGACGCGATGATCCGTATTATTCCACGCCTTGACATTAAGGGACCTAACTTAGTGAAAGGCATTCACTTGGAAGGTTTGCGAGTGCTAGGAAAGCCGGAACATTTCGCGCGCTATTATTATGAGAATGGAGCCGATGAGCTGCTATACATGGATGCGGTAGCCAGTCTATACAATCGGAACAACCTTTTGCACATTGTGGAGCGGACAGCACGGGAGGTATTCATACCACTGACTGTGGGTGGAGGATTACGGTCAGTGGAGGATATCCGGGCCGTGCTGCGTGCCGGTGCAGATAAGGTATCTTTAAACACTGCGGCTATTCGCAGGCCGGAGCTGATTCGGGAAGCAGCCAAGGCATTCGGTTCTTCAACAATCGTGGTATCCATAGAGGCGATCAAGCAGAAAGACGGCACTTATAAATGTTACACCGACTGCGGTCGTCAAGAAACCGGTATAGATGCTTTTGAATGGGCAGTGCGAGCTGCAGAGTTAGGTGCTGGAGAGATCCTGGTAACTTCGGTGGATCGAGAGGGTACTGGTTTAGGATTCGACCTGGAGTTGACGCGCCGCATTGCTGAGGCAGTTTCGATACCCGTAATTGCGTGCGGTGGTGCTGGTAACCCAGAGCATGTATATGACGTTATTACGAAGGGACGGGCCCAGGCGGTCTGCATTGCCTCGATGTTCCACTATAATTATGTGAAACATTTTCCGCCTGATCCTAGTGAGTTCAAGGAAGAAGGCAACTTAGAATTTATCCGCCGCCGATTACAGTGGAACCGGATTCAAGATACTACGTTGCCGGAATTGAAGAGGTACCTTGTGGATCGCGGTGTAGATTGCCGCTGGAACTAACGCTAGTGTGTTTTCTTTATAAGGAATTACAGCAGGATGCTCCCGGAAAGTGTCCTTTTCGTCGCCTACGAGGCATCACAGATCGAGTTGTTTATTGAAATCGCCAGGTTCATCCGGCTGAGGACTAGCTTCGTCCCTATTGTTTATTGTCCATACGCGCTACCGAAAGCCGAGATATATGCGCAACAATGCTGCCAGGCAGGGATCGAATATTTGCAAGCACATACCTCGTTAGGTGGTCGCATCAACCTGGCTGAGATCATCGAAAAACTTGCCGTGCGATACAGTCAGCCTGTTGCGACCATCGAGCCCGGATGTAGGGGCGAGGTGGGTGAGTGGGCAAAAGGCTCGCCTGGGTATCCGCAGTGGGCTAGCGTAGCTCGACAGCGCAAGCGGATCGGTCAGGCGCGGGCGGAAGTAAGGAAGGTCCTGGAAAAATGGATGAACCTCAGGTCTGATGAGGTTCGTGAACAAGCGATAAGTGAATTTTCACTGTGGCTGGGAACGTATCAACTGGAGATGGAGATTGCTCACCAGCTGGTAGAAAGACTGCGAGTGGCGGTGATAGTATTAGCGGAACATGTTGCGGAGCGAGATAGTGGGATGTGGTTGAGAACAGCAGCCGAGCACGGCATCCCAGCGATTGTAATGGCTCAACATGTTGCTGCCCGGCAAGGTACAGTTGGCGCCTATGCTTGCCGATTCGAGTATTCCATGTTGCACCCGGCAAATAAAGTCCTGGTGGAATTTTTTCCCCACTGGCGGTTAGATTATGATGGGTACGAGCTGGTGCGGCTGCCCGCTGGACAAGCATTAGCGCAGGAATGGTGGGGTATTGCTATGCCCCGCCCTTGGGTCGTCAATAGTGAGCCACTAAACGGTGTGTGGCTTGAAAGCGAGTTTTTGGCTGAGATATATATGATGCAAGGTGTGGAAGGCAAACATATATCGGTAGTCGGGAGTCCGCATCTGGATCGGCTGGCGCAGATTATTACAGGGCAAATCTATGTAGAGCGATCTGACGTCTGGGATGAGTTGGAAATAGATCTAAGCAAGCCGTTATTGCTATGCGCACTGCCAGCGAACCTATACCCTCAGCGGAAAGCCTGGAGGTTCGAGAGTTACCTGGAGTTAGTATGTCACTGGTTAGAGGTCTTGCGGAGGGTGAAGAATCTAAGTGTGCTGGTGTCGCTGCATCCCGGTGCTGGTAGTGAGTTGAGCGATTGGGTAGCGCGCAGGGGATTTCCGTTTGTTCGGGGCCAGCTCACAGAGATTTTACCCAGAGCGAGTGTTTACATTGCCAGCATGTCAAGCACCATTGCCTGGGCACTGGCTTGCGGTGTTCCAGTGATCAACTACGATGTGTACTGCCTGAATTACCGCTTCTTCCGCCAAGAACACGGCTGTCTGACGGTGCAGTCTCACCTGGAGTTTGAACAGTTGCTTGCAGAAATAGATGTTTACTTTGCTGGACGAGCAAAGCCAGGCGAAAGCTCACGCATCGCCAGGTTGGAGAAGAACGCCCGTCGTCATGCTGAGTACTATGGCCGGCTGGACGGATTATCGATCGAGCGGATTGTGGCCGGCATCTGGGAACTGAGCCGGAGAAAAATCCCCGTCCCGATGGCCCGGAATTACTGGCAGGGCGAAATTCGCGATTGCACAATTATGCGGCAATGGCTGCATGAACGCCTATCCGGGATCGCGCCGCGTATGGAAGAAGATTTTTGGCAACTGCGTAAGTGTGAGGCGAGCGATTGGGTTGACGAGCCGCAGCTGAAGCTCGCAAGTTGAGCATCTGGGAGGCCTGCGTTTTATATAACAGGATGTACGTCCATCCCGGAGCGGGTGGAAAAATTTTGTGCTTGACGTTGCCCGGTCGGAACGATAGCATACAAAGTACGCTGCCAACAATCCCAGGGGGGACCTGCACCGAGCTTCAAGCCCTCGCCTGCCTGATTCGGGCCTTCCGAAGCCGGTTTCGCAGGAAAAAGGAGCAAGCCATGCTGAAAGTAGTGTCCGACCGGGTGCATGGTAACTGTGCGGGAATACGTCGCCGCGATTTCTTGAAAGCAGGGGTTCTGGGGCTGACCGGTTTGACGCTAGGAGACTTGCTGCGAGCCAGGGCTTTGGCAGCGGAACAAGGTCAGCCGGTTCGTAATACGTCGGTGGTCTGGCTCTGGTTGCCAGGTGGCCCGACGCACATCGAAACGTTCGACCCGAAAATGACTGCGCCGGCAGAATACCGAAGCGTGGTGGGCGCGATAAAGACCTGCGTGCCAGGTATCGAGATAGGGGCGATTTTCCCCAAGATGGCCCAGGTGGCTGACCGAATGGCATTTGTTCGGTCGTTTGCGCACACCAACTCGGGCCACGCCGGCGGTACGCACTTTGTTATGACGGGCTACGATCATATTCCGGCAGATAACGGAGCACCTCCAGTTCGCCCATCCATTGGGTCGATCGTGGCGCGGCTGCGAGGGCCCAATCATCCGGTAACCGGATTGCCCACTTACGTGCGACTGGGTGGCATTTATGCGGATGGGCCTGCCTGGTTGGGACCAGCCTATGCGCCGTTCGATACCACTGGCAATGCCCGCAGCAACATGAATTTGAAAGTTACGCTCCAGCAGCTGGAGGATCGCCGCAGGTTGTTGCGCTCCCTGGATCGCATCAATCGGGAGATTGATCAGAGCGGTTTGATGGCGGGACTGGATAGCTTCGACCAGCAGGCGTTCAACCTGATACTGGGACGGGCCAAGGATGTGTTCGACCTGAGCAAAGAAGATCCGCGTGTGCGGGATCGCTATGGCCCGGGGTTGGGACAGCAACTACTTCTAGCTCGCCGGCTGTGTGAGGCTGGGGTGGGTTTCGTAACCGTGACTTATGGTGGGTGGGATCATCACGGGAATATCAAGCAGGAATTGGAACGCCAGGCACCGCAACTCGACCATGCAGTTGCCACGTTTGTCGAGGACATCTACGCCCGCGGGCTAGACCGGCAGATTTTGCTCGTCATTACCGGTGAGTTCGGGCGCACACCGCGGATCAACGGCAGCGCTGGCCGCGACCACTGGGCGCCTCTGAGCACCCTGGCGTTGTCGGGTGGGGGATTGCGAATGGGTCAGGTGGTAGGCGAATCGAACGCCAAGGCAGAAGTGCCGAAATCCACGCCCATTACCCCGCAGGACCTTATGGCAACGATATTCCATGTGCTCGGCATAGATCCGCACGTGCAGTTCCGTGATCCCAGTGGCCGTCCCGTTTACATGGTGGAGAACGGCAAGCCAATTCAGGAGCTGATTTAGTTCGTCAGGCTGCCGACCTTCACCACGGCTCGACGATTACGCCGGGACGCAGAAACGGATTGGTACGCTTTTCATGCCCGATGGTCGTAACGGGTCCGTGCCCTGGATAAACCACGGTATCATCGGGCAGAGTAAGAAGTTTCTGCTGAATACCCTGAATGAGTAACTGGCCATTTCCCCCTGGGAAATCAAAGCGTCCGATGCTCCCGCGGAATAGGACATCTCCGCCCCATAAGCACCAGGGAATCGCGTCGCGGCACAGATAGACGACATGCCCTGGTGTGTGCCCTGGAACTTCCAGCACGTGCCAATTTATCCCTGCTGCCTGCACTGTGTCTCCTTCGTACAGTAACACATCCGCCGCGGGGCTGACGAGCGGGAAACCGAAGTCGGCGCTGAGATTGGCATGGGCATCAGTGAGCATGACGGCATCGGCATGGCCAATGTAAAGTCTGGCGCTCGGAAATGCTTTCTTGAGCGCGGCGTTGCCGGCGATGTGGTCTGCGTGGCCGTGAGTGTTGAGTATGGCCACAAGTTCGAGACGTTCCTCCGCCAGGATTTGTAAAAGGGCATCGGGTTCCAGACCGGGATCGAAAACGACACACTCCCGGCAGCCCGGTTGCCAGACAATGTAGCTATTTTCGCCAAAAGGTGCGGAAACAACTGTGCGAATTTCCAAGGTCATCGTGGGGCGATGTCTCCATTTTGCAGGGTTCTGAGTCGTCACCAGACAATGGGCTTGTCTAGAGGGATATCGTTTTTTATACGAGAAGTCGTGGAATGTGCGGATGAAACCCCTAGGACGCTACGGAGGCCAATACTTATGCCATGGAAGACGATTCTGGCCGGCGGGTTAGTCGTAGCCGCCGGTTTGACTGCCTGGTGTATGTATCAGTATCGAGGTGGGCTCTCTGGGCAAAACGTGGAGCAAAGGGAGTCGTCGCAGGCTGAAGCTAACGAAACGAGTCTCGACAAGGCGCTGGAGCTTCTCCACGTTGCCGCCAATCGGTTGGCGACCGTGCGAGACTATCGTTGTCAGTATCTACGCAAGGAATTGATTGATGGCGAGTGGAAGAAGAATCATGTCTTGCTCCGCATACGCCACCAGCCTTTTAGCGTTTATATGGAGTGGGTATCGGATGAGGCGACAAAACGTGGTCGGAAGGTTGCTTACCACGAACAGATGGGGGACAAGATGCTGGTTCGGGTGCCGCTGCTGGGAATAGTGAGGCAAATGGACTTGCAGACCAGCGTTCGCATGAAGGAAAGCAAGTACACGGTGGCACAGGCTGGGATCAAAAACCTGGTGGAGCGGTTGTCGGAACGCTGGGAGCGGGAAAAACAGTTAGGACTGACCAGGGTACAGTGCCAGGATGTAGAACTGGAAGTGGCGGTCGGGACGCAAACGTTTCGGCAACCATGTGTTTGCATCACAACACTGCATCCGTCTCAACACCGCGAAGTGTTCCAGCGGGAAGGCTTTATGTTTCACCGCACCAGCGTTTACTTTGCGAAGGATGGCCCGGCTGCCGGTTTGCCAGTGCAGTTGAAAGGTTATGACTGGCCGGCCGATGGTTCGGACGGCGAGGGTCCCCTGGTTGAAGAGTCCGCATACGTGCAAATCGAATTGAATGTCGGTCTTACTGACCGAGATTTTGAACCATAGCGCAAAAAGTCCAACGCTGTTCTCGGATAAGGCTGGTAATGAAGGCAATGCTGGTTGTCTTCGTTTTTCGAGAGCGTGAATACGCCGACCAGACTTGCAGCAGTCAGGGGCTCAATTTCCCGGTCTGTCGCAATTGTGCCTGGCCGGGCTGGCGAGTGCGCGATTCGGACTGTGGCCTTTGTTACTTCCAGGACCGGCAGGCCGGATGTCTGAGTGGCAGCCACGCACCGCCTTCCTTGGAACTGGCCACGCATTGCCGGATGAAGTTCATGCCGTCCACACCGTCGTACACGTTTGGATACAGGGTGTTTTTGGGGTCAACCTTTTGACCTGTCGCTCGTTTGATAATGTCGTCGTAAGCGGCCGTGTAGATGTTGGCGAAGGCTTCGATGAATGCTTCCGGATGCCCCGAAGGAAGACGGCTGCTGCGTTTGGCCGTTTCGGTGGTAAACGGGGCATTGGGATCGCGCGTGTAAAGCCGATGGGGTTGCCCGTTCACCTTAAACCACATTTTGTTGGGCTCTTCCTGGTGCCATTCGAGCGAACCTTTAGTGCCATCAATTTCGATCCACAAATCGTTTTCTCGGCCATGGGAAATTTGTGAGGCGGTTACCGTTCCCAGCGCTCCGTTCTGGTACTGAATGATGCAGGTGCCATAGTCATCCAGCTGGCGACCGGGTTCGAAAATTTTGAGGGTGCAGGAAACCTTGTCCGGGAGCAAACCGGTAATATAGCGGCCCAGATTATAGGCATGAGTGCCGATGTCACCAAAACATCCCGCCGCCCCGCTACGAGCGGGATCGGTGCGCCAGCTGGCCTGCTTTTGCCCCTGCAATTCCAGGCGTGTACGCAGCCAGCCCTGAATGTAGAAGGCACGAATGGCCTGAATTTCGCCGAGTTCGCCATTGAGCACCATGTCGCGTGCCTGTCGCACCAGGGGATAACCGGTGTAGTTATGAGTGAGGGCGAACACGATCCCCGTGCGCTCAACAATCCGCGCCAGTTCTTCAGCTTCCTCGAGAGTCAAAGTCATGGGTTTGTCGCAAATGACATTGAAGCCGGCTTCGGCGAAAGCTTTGGCGATTGGGAAATGGGTGTGATTGGGTGTGGCAATGGTAACGAAGTCAATCCGCTGATCCGGCGGGAGCTTGCTCTCCTTTTCGACCATCTCCTGGTAGGAACCATAGGCCCGTTCGGGAGGAATGTCGTAATCGGGAGCCGAGGCCCTGGCACGTTGCGGATCGGAAGACAGAGCACCAGCCACAAGGACGGCGCGGTTGTCGAGAATCGCCGCCATTGCATGCACACGTCCGATGAATGCTCCCTGACCACCACCGACCAGACCCATACGCAGTTTGCGATTCAGGGGCGCGTTCACAGCCATGAGGTCTCTCCTTGAATAGCGGTTACCCTGGCTTTTATCCCGTAGTCTGACGCAAGTTGTATGCCTCAGGGCATGCGTCGGCCAGAACTCTGTGAGGGCCTTTGTCACACCAGCGCGGGGCCACGTTATTGAACCATGCCTGGGCTGCCGCAACATACGGGGGTTTTATCAGACCAGCGCGGGCGACACATCCGGATACCGGACATCCGCAATAGGCGATGCCAGGGTTTTATCAGACCAGCGCGGGGCGACGTGTGCCGAAACGCCGAGATGCAAGCCGCACCGAAGCTCGGAGGTGTCTGGGAATTCCAACGGGTGGGCCCTGTTTTACATCCATCAGGCGGTGCTGGCGTCTCGCCTTGCGAAGCCTCGCGGCTGCTGATATACAGCTGGACAGCGCTGCGATCTTGTCTTCGCCGGGAGATTTGACCGAACTGCGAGGCAGAAGATGACCACTAGCCAAGTGCTCGTGCTGGCTGTAGCGGCAATTACCTGGTACGGGTTTGGCTCACGAATGCGGCGGTCATTTCGATACGCAGACGTCTGGACTCCGGCGAAAACTTTGCTCGTGGTAAGTGGGTGGATTTGTACCCTCGGTCAGCTGACCGCACTGTTCTGGTTCCCCCCGCCGAGCTGGTGGCATGCGGGTGGGGCACTGGCGATTTACGGCTGGGCGAATTTATTATTCTGGTCAGCACTGCGGGCCCACGGGCAAACCAAACCTGCTTTCGTTTTTACCGAGGCAGCTCCCTGTTCCTTTTGCACAACAGGGCCATATCGCTATGTACGCCATCCGTTGTATGCGGCATATCTTTTTGCCTGGCTGAGTCCGCCTATTGCCACAGGCCAGTGGTGGTTGTTCGGCACGACGGCATGGATGGGCGGTTTGTACCTGCTGGCGGCCTGGCAGGAGGAAAGGGCTTTCCTTCGTAGTTCCTACGCCCCTGCATACCATGCTTATCGCTTCCGTACAGGGATGTTCCTGCCGCGACTTTCCACTTTATGGCAAGATGCTCGACAGTTCTGGCGGGCGAGCCGTAACTGACCGGCCGGAAACGATCGGCCAGCACCACGGTAGCACGGTCCCCGCCTCAAATGAAAGCCCGCTGCCCGTCAGCAATGGCAAATCGCCCGCCGAACCGGTTTTCCTGGTGGCGATGGAGAGCAAGGGCGGTGCTGGTCTGGCCGACGTGGTGTTTATACATTTAAGCGTGCCTACCCTCAGCAGTGTAGCATGTGTCGCCATTTTGCCCGTCAATTAAACGCTCCTGCTGACCCGCCTTATTTGGCCAACCTGCCGGGAAATGACCTATCAGCGAGGACTGGGCCATGCAAGTGATGCGAATCGCGCTTTTAGGGTTAGTTGCGGCTCTAGCAGCCTGTGGTGCCCACACAAACCGACCGGCAAGCAGTTCTGCTGTGGCTGCTGCTACGAACGCCCCTGCGATCAGCTGGCCACAATGGCGGGGGCCTTACCGTGATGCTATCTGCAGGGAAACCGGTTTGTTGCCAAAGTGGCCCAAAGACGGTCCCCCTTTGCTTTGGGAGGCGAAAGGATTAGGTCGGGGCTACTCCAGTGTTTCCATTGCTGGTGGCCGGCTTTTCACTATGGGCGACCGATCGGATGCGTGTTACGTCATCTGCCTCGATGCTGAGAATGGAAAGGAGCAATGGGCTACCAAGGTGGGTAAAACTGGCGGTAGTTATCCCGGACCGCGGTCCACGCCTACAGTTGACGGCGACCGCGTTTATGCCCTGGGACAGTTTGGCGACCTGGTCTGCCTGAACGTTTCCGATGGCAAAGAATTGTGGCGAAAAAGCTTGCCCAACGACTTCAAAGGCCGAAAAGGGGACGGCTGGCATTACAGCGAGTCCGTGCTCATTGATGGAGAAAAACTCCTGTGCACGCCGGGCGGGGAAGAAGCACCTATCGTGGCTCTGAACAAACTGACCGGGGAGGTGATCTGGAAAGCCAAGATACCCGGAGGTGTTCGTGCTGGACATGCTTCCATGGTGATTGCGGAGGTTGGGGTCCGGCAGTACATTCAACTGACGGCGGACGGCGTGGTTGGCGTGCGGGCCAGCGATGGCCAGTTGCTCTGGCGTTGGGGCCAGGGAAAAATCGCTCCCAATACCGCCAACATTCCCACGCCCATCGTCGAAGGCGACAAGGTTTTCGTGACCGTCGGGTACGGAAAAGGTGGCGGATCGTTGCGGCTCATTCCTCGCCCCAACGGCTGCGATGTGGAAGAAGTGTATTTCGAGCGCCGGTTGACCAATCGTCATGGTGGTGTTGTTCTGGTCAACGGTTATCTTTACGGCGACCGCGACAATAGCGGTTTTCCCTGGTGTGCTGAGTTTTCCACAGGCAAAATTATGTGGTCGAAACAAACACGTGGCCCAGGCGAAGGCTCGGCGGCGATCCTTTACGCCGACGGCAAACTGTACATTCGCTATGACAATGGCATCCTGGCTCTGGTAGAAGCTTCGCCCCACGAATATCGGGAAATCAGCACCTTCAAAATCCCGCACAGTTCCCGTCAAAGCTGGTCGCATCCGGTCATCTGTAACGGCAAACTGTACCTGCGCGAACAGGATTACCTTCTGTGCTATAACTTGCGACCGTAACATTCCGCATGGTCTCTCCGTTTTGAACCAGAATTTCAACACGAATGACCTGTTGCCGGTCAACTTTGTAGCCCGCTGAAGACGATGGAAGGGACGCGAGGTGATACCTTCAGCCAGGGCGGCACATGTCGGATATTAGCCACCAGGAAAGCGTGATTCGTCAGTTGCAGGAATGGGAAGCGGAACTCATTCGCCGCGAGGAAGCGCTCCGTCGCCGCGAGCTGGAACTTCAGGAACGGGAAGCGCTGGTCTCTCCGCTTGTGGACAATTCGAAGCAAGAGCTGGAGGGATTGGAGCAGCGCATACGAAATGCCCGGCGGCGTTTGCTGACTCTCGCCGAGGAATATGACCGCTTACGAAGCAAGATTTCCGCACTGACGCAACATACGCAACCATTGCCGGACGACCTTTCCTCGCCAGCCAGTGCGAACATCGGCGCCACGGATGGCAAATCTGTTCCGGAAAAGAACGAGTCGTTACCCTGGCCACCGGTAGCTATGCAAAAGTTAACCGAGCCTATCGCTTGCCTGCAGCAGCTTGTCGGCGAATTGCTGGATCGGGCGATTGAACTGCATGAATTGTCCAACCGGTTAGCCGAGCTCCGTCAGCAATGGCTGACCGAGTGGGATGCTGCTATAGAGGAACTGCAAAACCGCGCTCGAACTCTGGCCAACTGGGAACAGGACCTGCACCGTCGTCACGCAGGTTTGAAGCGAGCTGAAGTGCATCTCTCTCGCCAGGCACACGAACAAATGGCTCGTCAACTGCAATTGCAAGCGGCGGAGACACGCCTGGCTGCACATCAGCGTGCCTGGGAGTTAGCATTCAAACAGCTCAAGATTCGCTGGCGGCAGGCCACTCGGTCATTGCGCCGGCGCGAATTACACCTGCAATGGCTCTACGACGAATGGCGAACTCGCTCACAAACCTCCTACCAGCGCTGGCAGGAAGCCCATCGCCAGGCCTATGAGCAAGCCCAACGCTATGCCCGTCTCAGTCAGCAATGCCAGGAATTCCTGGCGCAGCTAGAAGTAGCACGGTTTCGGCTTTGGGAAAAACAGCAGGCCCTGGAAGCGGCAGTGCAAACCTGGACTATGCAAACCGACGATCCTGCTGCCGCAGAAGAACACTGGCAAGCCTGCCAGCAGCGATTGGCGGAACATTTGGCTCGATGGGAACAACGATTACAGCAGCGTGAGCGCCAGCTGGCCGGCGAATGGCACGCTTTGACTCGTTTGCTTTCCAATCTGTACCAGCGCGAACGCGAAGTACAGGCAAGCTCGCAGAAACTGTATTTGGATACGCTTGCCCAGCAGTGGCAAGCTTATTGCCGTTGGGCGGAAAGCCAGCACAATTTGACCAAGGTCGACATTGCACACGCTGAACGGGATTATCTCTGGGCAACAAACGCGGCGTTGCTTTCCGATATCGAGAAACTAGCCGTTTGCCTGCTGCAACCTGTGGCTCAGCAACCTTTATCTCAGGCCGCTTGAAGTGGCATCGTTGTGCCCGCTATTGACAGCCCAGTTCGGTTCAAACACGCACCATAGCACCAAAGGCCGGAGCTAATGGGCCTCAATAACAAACGAGGACGTTCAGGAAGCAGCAATCGGAACGCCCAGAAACGCAAATGTCTGCCAGAAGGCAGGCGGTTTTGCCGTAAAGGTCATCTTGGCACCAGTGATGGGATGAACAATACTTAGTTTGTAAGCATGCAAAGCGATGGCGTCGTCAAGACGAAAACTCGATCCGTATTTCCTGTCCCCATAAATAGGGCAACCGCGATCGGCGAGCTGAGCGCGAAGTTGATGGCGTCGGCCTGTTTCTGGGCGTAACTCTAACCAGGACAAACCCCGGCCTATGCTTTTCCGCTCATAGTGCAGCACAGCTAAACGGCTACCTGGCAAGCGTTGCCTGGAGACTCGGACACGCTGGGCTCGTTCATCTCGGCATAGCCAGTCTTGCAAGGTTCCGCGTACACCCGGAAAAATCCCCTCCACAATCGCCCAGTATATTTTTTCTACCGATTTGCTCCGAAATTGTTCGGTCAGACGGCTGGCTGCTTTGCTGGTGCGAGCTAATACCAGCACCCCGGTAACGGGCTTGTCCAGCCGGTGAACGATACCGATATAGACGTTGCCTGGCTTATGGTACCTTTGTTTGAGATAATTGGCGGCCCAGCGATGCACACTGGCAGGCGTTGCCGTTCCGCTCATGACAGCCAATCCGGCGGGCTTATTGACCACCAGCAGATGCGAATCTTCGTAAATCACCTGGCAGGTTGGGTTATTCACGACGAAATGTGCCCTGACTGGTCGGGTGTTGACCATCGCTTGTTGTCAGCCTCGTGGTCGCCGAACGGGTCGGGAGTGTTGTCGAACCGCTCCAGGTCGCGATCGGTCCAGCCAAAATGATGGGCCAGTTCGTGGATCACCGTCTTCCGAATCTCGATCCGCAGCTGCTCAGGATCAGGAAAATCTCTCTCCAGAGGCCCTTTATAGATGACGATGCGATATGGCATGGTGTGGGGGTCAATTGCCTCCGTCCACGGCGATGTCTTGATCACCGGCTCGAACAAACCGTAAATCGTGTGTCCCGTCGCGATTTCCTCTTCCGTCAACCCAACGGCACGCAGCACTTCTGGGCTCGGCTCCTGTTCGACATCCACAATCACGTTGCCGAGGTGATGGCTTATTTCCTCGGGCAAATTGTCCAGTACCTGCTTCACTACGCCGCAGAATTCTTTCCAGGTCATAGATGTTTTTGCCTCGGCGGAACGCCGTTGGAGTGATTTCGCTATACTATGATACCAGAACCGGCTGCAAGAAACGTGCATTTACCCCACAGACTAATTCTGTGCCATCAGCGATGGGGCGATGCCGGCACGAAGAAAGCGAGGCCGCTTGTGCAGCACGATAGCGTTCCCGTTAGCCGCTATTACCTGCTCACCCGCCTGGGGTTACTGGAGCTTGGCTGGACGCCGCGTGGGCTACACTGCCTGCGTTGGTGTCGGCGGCTCCCGGCTTCTGCGTTCGCATGTCCGACTCCGTTTCCCGCGTGGCTCGACCGAACCGTGGCTATGCTGCGTTTGTATTGCGAAGGCCGGGTGGTGCATTTCCGACGGGCGCCTATTGACTGGTCGGGTTTTCGACCGTTCCAGCGGTTGGTTTTGAAAGCCTGCCGGAGTATTCCTTTCGGAAAAACGGTCAGCTACCAGGAATTGGCACAGCAAATCGGTCGGCCCAGAGCGGTGCGTGCAGTAGCGCGTGCACTGGCAACGAATCCTTTGCCTATCGTTATTCCCTGTCATCGTGTGGTACGCAAAAATGGTAACCTGGGTGGCTATAGTGCTCCGGGCGGCGTTGCCTTGAAACGACGGTTGCTTCAGATGGAGAAGCAAGCTTTGCTGGCGAATGCTCAAATCGCTGATACTAATCCTGTAAGCCATGTCGGACTTGCTGTGGCAGATCGTTGAACAGAAGCGGCGAGAATTGGCTCTGCGGCAGTCGCTGTTACCGCTCCGGGAACTGCTGCATCGAGCAGAGCAGGCACCAGTGCCGCGCGGGTTTCGCCGAGCCTTGGTCGAACCGCCCGGCATTCAGATGATCGCCGAAATCAAACGCGCTTCCCCATCTGCCGGACTAATCAAGGCCCACGCCGATGCAGTTACTCAGGCTCAGTTGTACGCATCCGGCGGCGCTGCTTGTTTGAGTGTGCTTACCGATGAGAAGTTTTTCCATGGTTCGTTGCAGGATTTAGAAGCAGTCCGGCAAGCGGTCAATTTGCCGGTTTTGCGCAAGGATTTCGTCGTGGATGCATACCAGGTGGTGGAGGCCAGGGCTGCTGGTGCGGATGCGGTGTTGCTTATTGCGGAAATTCTCAGCGATAAAGAACTGCGTGCCTTGCTCGCGGAAATTCGCCGTTGGGGCATGGATGCGCTGGTGGAATTCCACAAATCAGAAAATTTACCTCGTGTGCTGGACAGCGGAGCCGATCTGGTCGGTATCAATAACCGAAACCTGAGCACTTTCCAAACAGACATTCGCCACACGTTTGGATTAGCTGACCGGATACCGCCGCATGTGTGCCTGGTCAGCGAAAGTGGTATCCGAACCCGGGAAGATGTGCTGCAACTCGAACAGGTTGGTGTGAAGGCGGTGTTGATTGGAGAAACCCTTATGCGTGCTCCCGACCCCGTGGCTAAGCTTCGAGAATTACGCGGCTCTTGAGTCATCCGCATGCTTCTATGCAATGCATAATTGACCAGGTTACTTAGATGGCCAGCGGCATGTGTTCACGCCAGAAAGGTAACACCAGCCGCCCAACGGTGAATCATCAAAGTACTAAGCCACCTTTTTTAGAAAATCTGCACACTCTAACCTGATTGGCTGAAACCTGCGAATTACAATACCAGCCTGTGTTCAGGCGGCTTTGAACATCACTGGAAATAATAGCGATATTGGCAGCAGATGCCGACTACGATACGGCGGTACTGGTTCAACAGAACTCCTGGTCCGTGCCCTAATTCTCCCGACGAATAGACTTGATAACGACATCCTCTACCGGTACATCACGGTGGCCGTCACGCGTGGTCGTTTTCACCAGGCTGATTTTGTCCACGACATCCATGCCCTCGATGACCCGTCCGAACACACAATAGCCAACGCCATCTTTTGCTTCGCGGCGATCGAGAAAGGTATTGTCGCGGACATTGATGTAAAACTGTGAAGTCGCACTGTCCGGTTCAGAAGTGCGAGCCATAGCAATGGTCCCGCGGCGGTTGGATAAGCCGTTTGCTGATTCATTTTTGATGGGTGAACGTGTTTTCCTCGGTTTCATGCCGGGTTCATAGCCACCGCCCTGAATCATAAAATCTTCGATAACGCGATGGAAGATGAGACCGTCATAAAAGCGTTCGTCCACGTATTGCAGGAAATTCTTCACGGTTTCGGGAGCCTCCGCCGGGAACAGTTCGACTTTGATGGTGCCCAGGGAGGTTTCGATTCGCACGACGGGGTTCTTTACTCCCTGGTTCGTCGGCCCGGGCGATGAAAAAAGCAATACCGCTAACAGGCCGATCAACAAAACCGTCGGCATGCCAACCCAGAGCAATAGTCGCATGATACTGCACTCCTTGTAGCTTGCAAAATATCCTCACTGCCGCCTTGCGGCGGTAACCGCGACGGCTCGTTTCCGATTAGCTGGTAATTATTTCTGTCACCGGTGGAAAGTTGCCCTCGTTAATAATAGTGATATGCCCTGAGTAAAGGGAGCCAAGAACATGAGCATTGCAGAACAGGGTTGGCGAATCCACGGTGCGGAACGTTACGCTCGACATCCTCTGGGACGATTCTCTTTCGGACGGTACCGGTTTTTGTTGCGCGTTGAACAGGATTTGTCGTTGCCTCAATTTGTCGGGGCGACGTTGCGTGGCGGCCTGGGATATGTTTTGAAAGAGTTGGTCTGCACCTGGCCCACGGGCGAGTGTGATTCCTGCCCGCATCGTTATGTGTGTCCGTATCCATACCTGTTTGACACAGCACCACCGCCCGGCAGCGACCGATTACGCAAACTGAAGGAGATACCCCGACCGTTCGTATTGGAAACGGCATCCATCGGCAAGCCTCAGCGTGCAAAAGCAGCAGAAAATAACGACGGCGTGGATGAACCGGAATGTAATCGCACGTGTGTTCCCGCCGGGGACTTTCTGGAATGCCGGCTGGTGCTGGTGGGAAAAGCCGTCCTTTCGCTTCCCTTTTTCATTTTCGCCTTCGAGCGACTGGGCCGAGTTGGACTGGGACGTCAGCGCGGTAGATTTCGGCTCTGGCAGGTACGGGCGGATCCCCCAGTTTCGGAACTGACCCGCAGCCAGTCCCCTAATAATGCAATCAAGCCATTTTCTCGCCAGCTGGAAATTTACAGTGTGCAAAAACACCTGTGCGGCACGGATCTGCATACCGTTTTTGGCCGCACCCTGCTGGAACAGGTGAACCTGGTGCCACGCAGGATCACCGTCCATTTTCTAAGCCCTACCCGGATCTGCAACGATTCTACGGTATGCAAGCAAATTACTTTCGCAGACCTTATTCGTGCCTTGCTTCGTCGGTTATCCAGTCTGTGTTATTTCCATTGTGGCTTCGAGCTGGCTCTTGATTATCACGAGCTAATTCGCCAGGCAGGGGAAATTCAAACCATTGCGTCGGAGCTTACCTGGCAGGAACAAAGCCGGTTCTCCACACGACAACGCACAAAAATCCTTATGGGTGGATTGGTCGGCCATGTTACTTACGAAGCTCCTTGCGTGCAAGCTATGCTGCCATTTTTACCGGTGCTTCTTCTCGGACAGTATGTCCATGTAGGAAAAGGAACTGTCATGGGCATGGGAAAATACACCGTGCGCAATGCCGACTGGTATAAGCTTCCCGCGAATAAATAGGTTATCGAGAACCTTATTAGCATGGCTATCGCACACTGTGCACCGCCTGGCAGGTGTAAGTTAATTCGCAAGGGTCAAGTAAAGCGAGCTTGCTCAGATAATTTGGAGAGAGCGGCTATTGAAAGGGGAATGTAACATGGCACCTGCTAACATTCTTATTTGCACCGTGGGAACTAGTTTATTTCGTCCGAACTTAGAAGCTTTGCGGCAACGACTTGAGGATCCGAAACTGGACGAGCGTTCGCGTCATTTAGCCGAGGCGTATCAACGTCAAAATTGGGAAAAAGTTGCGGAGGCCTTGCTGGCTTTTGATCCTCAGGAGCAAGTCTGCGGAGCGGAGATCAATTCCACGGCGAATCTGCTGGAGCGGAACTATGTGAGTGACAAGTGTGGGCTGTACTTTATGCATTCGGATACTGCCGATGGGGAAAACATTGCCCGGGTGCTGGTGCATTATTACCAGATGCGCGGTCATGCTCCAGTACAAGCGATAAAAATTGCCGACCTGCAGGATAGCGACCCAGCGCGTTTTCGTGTACGGGGACTTAGAAATCTGACCCGCGAAATTTGCCGGGTGATTCGCCAGTATTCAACCTATACGTGTGCGATCAATGCAACTGCTGGATATAAGGCACAAATTGCTATTGCCGTATTATTAGGCCAGGCTCTGGGAGTGCCCGTTTATTATAAGCATGAGCGGTTTAGTGAGATTATCTCATTTCCGCCGATTCCTGTGGCTTTAGATTTCGAGGTCTGGATGCGTGCAAGTGGTATGCTTTTCGACTTAGAAGCCAGTAGTGAACCTGTACCAGCGGAACTATACACTGCTGATTGGGATGAACGTTACGAAAGCCTTGTGGAACGAATCGAGGTAGATGGTCGCACCTATCTGGACCTCTCGCCGGTGGGCCAGATATTCCATGAGACCTTGAAGCACCGATTTCGGAGCTATCACAATCGCTTACTGCCCCCGCCAGCGGAAGAAAAACGACCACCGAAGATCACCCAACGTATCAAGAACCAAAAGCTGAAGGACTTTTTGCAACGCCTGACTGACGAGGTACCCCAAGTTATTCAGTGCGCCACCGTATCTACCGCTTCTGAATCCCCTGAAAGGACAGGTTTCCGTTTGCGGAAAGGGCGGATCGAAGGCATTTTCCGGGATGGATCTTCCTCGGCTCGATTTTATGTAGAAACGACGGCTCGCAATGAAAGCGAAGCACTGGCGATGGTTGCGAAACTGAACGAGTGGCTATACTCGGCAGGCTGAGCGAGGTTTTTTCAGCAGCCGACCGCGGCATTTAGCTCCGGGGGCACGTTCGCTTTGCCCCAGGTGGTTTTTCTGTCACTGCCAGTGGCCTCCAGGCGTTAAGTGTTAGGGGAAATAAGGATAAAGGGGGATGGCTATGGGCCCAATCCTGCTGCTGATCGGCTTGCTGCTTTGCTTCGGTCCTGTCGGCTTTGTGATCTGGCTGGTGCTGATGCTCTTTTGCGGCTGCGGAAACGATCGCAACTAGCTCAGAGCACAGGAGTTATTCACCGGAGACGCCAAACTAGGTACATGCCTGGTCGTTTGGCTGCGGGGAAGGCTAGTCGGCTGGAAATTAAGTTGTTCAATTAATAGCGGTACTTACCAGTAAGTGGCTGGGTGGCCAAAGTATTTCATGCTACTCTTGTTCAAGATTCCAAGTTCGTCGCTCAATGAGGATGGTCTGGGGAACCTCTATATTCTCCCAAGGGAGCAAGGCAAGGAGGCACAAAAATGAGCTGGGCGAAGCTGCTGTTCAGCGTAGCGGTCCTAATACTGGCGGGACAAGCCAGAAACTGGACCCAGGAAAGCGTGCCGGTAAGCGGGAAACTCGGCGGTCAGGTGATTTTCCGCGGCGGCGCTGCTTTCCTGACAAGCGGCGGCCGGGGTGGAGAGGTATTTACCGATGCTGCTGGCTTTGGCGGCCTGACTAACGACGAAACGGTTGGCTTTAGTGCTGGCTTTGGTTTGGACATACCGCTAATGAAGGATCCATGGTTCGGCAACACGATTCTGGGCGAGGTACTCTTAGATTATGGACAGTTTTCACACAAAAGGGTTTGGCAAACGACCAGCCTACTCGCAGGCACTCCGACTCTTTCGGATGTTACTGTCAACCAGCTAGCTATTGTGGGCGCTCCCAAGTACCGTATTGACATGGGTCAGCTTCGACCCTGGGTAATTCCCGTGGGTATGGCTTTCCTGGTCAACAGTCCTCCAACTAACGACACGACTTACCTTGACCTAGGCTTGCATTTTGGCATAGGTGTGGATTATCTCCTGACCGAAGACATTAGCATCGGCATTGATTGGCGTTACAATCTAAATTTTAACTTCACTAACTCCAGTTCGGGCGATTTCATGACTACCGGACTATATGTGGGATTCAACTTCTAAGTTTACTGTCCCTGTCTAACACGGAACGTCTGCGAGACCTCAAAAGGGTCTGAATGACTACAACACATTCCTGGCTAACAGGGAGGGGGCAATAAAACCCCTCCCTGTTGCTAAGTTTGTTGGGCTAGCGGTCTGTGCTGAAGAAATGATTTCCTCGGTAGCAATCGTCGTGAGTTATGTTAGGAACCGATGTATCCAAAGCGTTTATTATTGCGAAGAACTGTGGCGGTTGCGGAGTTTGGCGCTGACGCGGTTGAGAAAGCGACGCTCTTCTTCGGTGAGCGATTGCATACCGTGCAGGCGGACCTTGTCCAGGATTTCGTCCACGCGGCGTTCTTCCTCGAGGCGTTGCTGTTCCTCACGTCGTCGGCGGCGTTCTGCTCGCCACTGTAACCAGCGCTGGATGAGTCCGGGTTTTTTACGGCGGGTTGGCTCAGGGCGTTCTTCGATGTCGTATTCTGTGGCGGAGTAACCGAATTCTTCACGGATACCGCCCATTTCCAAAGCCAGCAGTTCGTTCTTGCAGGCCTGGTAAATGAACAGGGCGAGGAAGAACAGCAAAAGGTTGTCCGCGCCCTGGCTGGCTTCGAAAGTCACCATGACGTACAGAGTCAGCAGCAGGGCGACCATCCAACCGGAGAAGATGGCGACCTGAGTGGCGCGACGATACCCCAGGTGTGGCCAGAGTACGCACTGCAAGATACGCCCTCCATCAAGTGGAAAACCGACCAGGAGGATGTTGAACCAGAACAGCATCCAGTTGACGTAAAACCAGCGGGCCAGAAAGAGGGCCACCGCCGGCGCACCCAGCACACGGGCGAACCAGTTTGGTGCCTCCAGAGCTTCGGGCACTTGATATAGCGAAATCGGTCGCCCCGTTTGCCAGTGTACCAGCGAAGGGGAAAATGCCCAGTCCCAGGTTGGGGAAAATGGGGGCAGCCAACCGCTGCTGATGAGCAAACCGGCAGTCAACGCACACAGGGCGAGATTCACCAGCGGGCCACCCAGCGTGGTTATCAGTTGGGCACGAGGAGTGAACGGCACGTCAACGCTAGCCAAACCGCCGAGCGGCCAGAGTAAAATTTCGCTGGCGTCGCCACCCATGCGCCGCCCGGCATAACAGTGTCCGAGTTCATGCAGGATTACCGAAACTGCAAGCAAAACCTGCATGAGCAAGGCGGCAGTAGCATATCCGCCCGCCAGACCGCGTGCCACCATGCCGACGGCGAAAAGAACGAACAACAGATGCACGCGAATGGTGATGCCGTCCCAGCGGCCAATCGGAAACGACCAGGTCAGTGGTTCGCGCATAGCCCGGGGTCCCGACTAGTTACCTTTCAAGGCAGACCGCTTGCTTTCAGTGCCTGCTTCCGCGAGAATTTTATCACCGTAACCGCAAAAACGCAATCAGAGGAAACCTGTCATGGCGCGGCAACTGGTTTTCCACGGACGCAAAATTGACCTGGTGCTGGACACGGTCTTATCACCTGACGGTCAGCCACAGGTTCGGGAAATCGTGTTGCATCGTGGAGCTGCGGTGATGCTTCCCATACTCGATGATCAACGTGTGATCCTGGTATGGAACTACCGCTATCCGATCGGCCAGAGGTTGCTGGAGTTACCAGCGGGAACACTGGAGCCTGGGGAAGCCCCGGATAGCTGTGCGGCACGCGAACTGGAAGAGGAGATCGGTTATCGTGCGGGTAAGCTGACGAAACTGGCCGAGTTTTATCCCTCGCCGGGCGTGCTTTCGGAGTGTATGCACCTGTTTCTGGCGGAAGAATTGCAACCGGCACAACAAAAACTCGATCCGGGCGAAAGTATCGAGCTGGAAATTCTGCCTTTTGACGAGGCGGTGCAGTCGGTAATGCGTGGCGAAATCCGAGACGCAAAAACCATAGTGGGCTTGCTGCTATACGACCGGCTGCGGCGGTCGTAAGATTTCCGGCAGGTGCATTTCTTAGGTAATGCTGAGGACAACTTCATGGACGACTACCGACGGCATTATGTGATTCCCTGGACGGTTCAGGAACGCGAAGATCCGGTGCTGGTAGTGAGCCGGGCCGAAGGAGTGTACTTTTACGACCGCGAAGGCCGGTGTTACCTGGATTTCTTGTCGCAGCTATTCCATTGCCATCTGGGTCACAGACACCCGCGCGTGGTGCGGGCCCTGCAGGAACAGGCAGAACGGTTGGCCTGTCTTTCGCCGGTACTGTTGACGGAAGAGCGTGCGGAACTTTCGCGGCGATTGGCTGCCAAACTGCCGGGCGATCTCAACCGCATTTTTTACGTCAATAGCGGCAGTGAGGCCAACGATGTTGCGTTTACTCTGGCCCGACTGATGACCCGGCGTCCTAAGATTTTTGCCAAGTATCGCAGCTATCACGGTACCACCTACAGCACACTGGGAGTCGCGGGTGATCCTCGCCGGGCGGCCATTGAACCCGGACCTCCTGGCTGTGTGCGGTTCTATGATCCATACTGCTACCGTTGCGATTTCGGCAAGACTTATCCGGAATGCAACCTTTTCTGTGCCGATGCGCTGGAACGGCAGTTGCAGTTGGAAAACCCAGCAACGGTGGCGGCGATCGTGATCGAACCGTTTACCGGAGCAGCGGGCGGTTTCCCGGTGCCGCGGGGTTACCTGAAGCGGGTGCGCGAAATTTGCGATCGTTATGGCATCTTTCTGATCGCCGACGAAGTGATCACGGGGTTTGGCCGAACCGGAACCTGGTTTGGTGTGGATCACGATCAGGTGGTGCCGGACATGATGGTGCTGGCCAAAGGGTTGACCGCGGGTTACGCTCCGTTGGGAGCCGTGGCTTTACGCGAAAGCCTGGCGAAGGAATGGGAGTCGCGGATGTTACCCCTGGGAAGCACTTTTGCCGCTCATCCGCTGGCGTGTGCAGCGGCACTGGCTTGTTTGCAGGAGTATGAGGAACAGCGGCTGATCGAACACGCCCGGGAAATGGGGGAAATCCTGGCCGGACGTTTGGCCGAACTGGCACGGCGACACGAGTGTGTTGGCGATGTACGCTGCCAGGGTCTGCTTGCCTGCCTGGAATTAGTGAAGGACCGCCGCTCCCGGACGCCTCTGGTTCCTCCGAACACCGACTCACTCTTACCACTGCAGATTCGCCGACGTGCCTGGCAAGAAGGGCTGCATATCTTTGTTCGGTCGTCTCTGATCCTGCTGGCTCCACCGCTTATTATCCAGCCTGCGCACATCGAAGAAGCGATCAGCAAGCTTGACCGAGTCCTGGATTGGGTAGATGCAAATCGTTGCGAGGCTTAGCTGTCCTAGCAAGCGGATGAGCCAGCATGACCTTTCGCCTGGCCCAGATTAGCGACCTGCATTTACCTTTTTGGCCTGGTCGTTGGCGATCCAGGGATTGCAGTCTGAAGCGGTTGGCTGGTTGGGTCAACATGCGCTGGTTGCGGAGGAGCGAGCTGTTCGCCCTGGCGGAGACCGTGGCCGCGAGCTTGGTGCGCGACATTCTGGCCAGACGACCCGACGCGATAGTAATGTGCGGCGATGTGGCTTGTCTGGGTTTTGAAGAAGAATTCGCGCAGGCAGCAGCATTATTGCGGCCACTGCTGGAAAACTTCCCCGGTTTAGCGGTGCCCGGCAATCACGACCATTATTGTGCTGAGGCGGTGCTGTCACGATCGTTTGAAAGGCATTTCGCGGCCTGGCAGCAGGGTTTACGTGTGGAGAACGCTCATTATCCGTTCGCACTGGCGTTAGATTCAGCGACGCTGGTGGGTGTCAACTCGGCCCAGGCAACCTATTGGCCCTGGGATACACGAGGCCAGGTCGGGCCCGCGCAGCTAAAGCTCCTGGAAGAACTGCTCAAACGCTCCGCCAGCCGATCCCAGCGGTTGCTGCTGGTGACGCACTATCCTTACGTTCGGGCCGACGGCTCATTTGAAACTTATTTCCGCCGGCTTACCGATGCCGATGCGCTCGGTGAGTTGCTGGCCCGGTATGGTGTCGTGGCTTGGCTGCATGGCCACCGGCATTCCCCTTATTTCCATCCGCCGCAACTTGCACGCGGCTTTGCGCTGATTTGCAGCGGCAGCGCTACGCAACGCGGCATCTGGAGTTATTACGAACACCAGTGGGGGGAAAAAAGTTTGCACCTATCCCGACGGGCCTACTGGTTGCCGACGGACGAGTTTGTCGAAGTGAGTCAGACGGAAATCCCGCTGGTCACGGCAACGTGATTTTTACAAGGCAGCGTTCAGACCTCTGTGTCTGGCGAGATTAAGCGGCGACAATCTGGCTCAACGCCGCGCAGAGTGTTTCTATGTCCTGCTCGGTGTTGAATGGGCCGAGGCTTACACGCACCGTACCTTCTGGGAACGTTCCCAGCGCTTTATGGATGTACGGTGCGCAGTGTAAACCGGGCCGAACGGCAATGTCGAAGCTAGCGTCAAGAATGGCAGCTACTTCACTGGCTGGCCAGGCGTGGACGCGAAAACTAAGGGTCGCTACACGCCTGTCCGGGTCGCCGTGTCCATATACTTCAAAACCGTCGCGCTCGAGCAGCCATTGACGAAGCCGATCGACTAACTGCAACTCCTGCCGATGGATCGTTTCCAGGCCGCGCTCCTGAACGAAACGAATCCCGGCCACGAGTCCGGCGATGCCGAGGACGTTCGGGGTGCCCCCTTCAAGGTAATACGGCATTTCCCGCGGCTGAGTCGGACTGGATGAGTCGCCGCCTGTGCCACCTTCCCGCCAGGGGCGTAACTGCACCCGACTGCCAACATATAACCCTCCAGTTCCTGTCGGCCCGAGTAAACTCTTATGCCCGGGAAAAGCCAGCAGATCAATGCCCCATCCGCGGATATCAATGGGAATGACCCCTGCTGTCTGGGCAGCGTCGAGCAGGAACAGCACTTCGTGTTCACGAGCGATACGGGCAATCTCTGCGGCTGGCTGAACCGTACCCAGCACGTTGCTGGCATGTGTGAGAACTATCAGGCGAGTTTTCGATGTGATAGCGCGGCGAATGTCATCGGGGTGTACCGTCCCGCTGCTGTCGGCCGGAACGCGGGTCAGAGTGATCACCTTCGCATCCGCGAGCGCTTGCAAAGGTCGGCTGACGCTGTTGTGTTCGAGGTTCGTCGTAACTACGTGGTCACCTTCGCGGAGCACGCCTTTGATGGCCATGTTGAGTCCGTCGGTGCAATTGAGCGTGAAAATGAACCGCTCTGGGCCTTCGCCATTGAAGAACTGATTCAGCACGTGCCGGGCTTCGTCGAGCATACGTTCCGAAGCCACCGCCAGACGATGCCCGGCCCGGCCAGGATTCGCCAGGCGCGTTCGCGCAAATTCGTCCATGGCCCTATAAACCGACTCAGGTTTGGGAAAAGTCGTGGCTGCGTTGTCCAAATATGTCGTCATTCGTGTGAGCCTCGTTTGCTATCGGTGCTCGACCAATCATGAACGCGATCTCTTTCAATGATATGCAACCTCCCGGGTTCCAGCATTTATCTGCCAGGGGATGCAGGCAAACCAGGTGCGGGAGTTTCGCATCGCTCACGGATATGCCAGCGAACGCCTCAAACCCCGGAAGAAGTTTTCGCCCAATTATCGCGGGAGTTTTGCATCGCTCATTCAGGGTTTTGCCAACTCGTGTCCTCCCCGGAACTGGCACTTACAAGCCAGCTCCTGCTGCCACGCGATGAACGAAAGCATGGCACAAAGCACAGGCAAGTGCGTCGGCAATATCTGCTGGTTCCGGGAGTCGGGTCAGTCCAAGTTCCGTGCGGATCACCCGCTGGATCTGGTCTTTGCTTGCACGACCGCTGCCTGTAATGGTTTTTTTGATGCGTGTAGCCTCGTAAGAAGCCACTGGAATGCCAGCGCAAGCGGCACAGGCCAGAATGACACCGCGAGCATGGGCCATAAGCACAGCCGTGCGGGGATGAGCATAATGGGAGTATAGCTCTTCTACCGCCAGTACGTTGGGTCGGGTGGCCACGAGCAATTCTTCCAGACTCGCCCATAAGGATTGCAAACGTTTCGGCAGATCGCTGCCCTGAGTGCGAAGCACGCCAGCCTCAACCAGGTGCACCTTCTCCGGGCGAAAGGCAATCACACCGTAGCCGGTTACGTGCAAGCCGGGATCAATACCGAGAATCCGCACTGGTCGTTCCTCAAATGTCCAGCGGTTAGTGGCTTTACAAGTGGCCAGTAGTTAGTGGCTAGTGGCCAGTTGCCGGAAAATGATTTGGCTAATGGCCAGTTGCCGGTGAAGCGTGTGGCTACTGTTCAGTGGCCTTGCAAGTGGCGAGTGGTTAGTGGGTAGTGCCAGTTGCCGGAAAATCATTTGGCTGATGGCCAGTTCCCGGTGGAGCGACGGTTGGCGGATAAGTTCGATATGCTGCCGACCGTTGACGCCATGCAGCCCGTTTCCGTTCACATTGCATTGCCGAGTAAGTTCAGCAGGCTGCCGACCCTGGTATGGCCAGGCGAAAACGGATGTGCTCTCAGTTCGTGAGGTTGGAAATAGGCTGATCGGCGGCTAGGGTTCCAGACGCCAGGTGCTGCCACTGGGCCGGTCTTCTACAACGATGCCCAGTTCTTTGAGGCGACTGCGAATCAAGTCCGCCAGGGCGAATTGTTTTTGTTTGCGACATTCCGCCCGCACATCCAGGAGCAGCTGCACAAGATTGCTTACCAGCCGATCGGAAGCGGTTTGAGCAGGGATAATCGGCGGCGTGAGGAACAAACCCAGGATGTGCGTCAACTCACGCAATACCACGACGGCCTGCCGAAAGCTGGCAACAACGTTAGCCGACCGACGTTCAGGGTCTTCGAGATGGTGTTCATCAGCATAGCGGTTCAGTGTCGAGAGCAACTCGAACAACAGGCCGATTGCTCCCTGTGTGTTGAAGTCGTCGTCCATTTCGTCCAGGAATTTCTGCCGCAACTGCAAGACTTCCTGAGCAAATGTGCCATTCGGAATGTTGAATTCCTGTCGCCGAGTCGGTGCACTAAGTTCGTAGAAAGACTCCCCGGTGATACGCTGATAACGCTCGAAAAAGCGGTAAAAGGCTCCGAGGCTTTTGTGCAGTGCCTCCAGGCGTTGCTCGGAAAATTCGATGGGGCTGCGGTAATGCGTACTGAGCAGGAAGAAGCGAAGCGTCTCACCAGGATAACGCTGCAGAAGGTCGTGGACATTGACGACATTGCCCACGGAGCCAGCCATCTTTGTCTGACCGAATTTCAATAAGCCGTTATGCATCCAGTAGCGGACAAACGGTTTGCCGGTGTACGATTCGGACTGAGCCAGTTCATTTTCGTGATGTGGGAATTGCAGATCGAGACCGCCTCCGTGAATGTCGAGGGTTTCGCCAAGATAACGCATACTCATGGCGGAACATTCGATGTGCCAGCCAGGTCGGCCGGGACCCCAGGGACTTTCCCATGCTGGCTCGCCAGGTTTGGCCGATTTCCACAACGCGAAGTCGCCGGGATGGCGCTTCTTCTCGCTTACTTCAACGCGGGCACCGGCGGCCATTTGCTCCGGGTCGCGGTGACAGAGTTTGCCATAGTCCGGGTCACTGGTCACGTCGAAATAAACGTCGCCGTTAGCCACATAGGCGTGCCCTTTGGCAATCAGACCTTCGATGAGGCGGATCATATCGGGAATATGCTCGGTCGCCCTGGGCATGTAACGAATGCCGCTGAC
This sequence comes from Gemmatales bacterium, assembly GCA_041640595.1. Classification (GTDB taxonomy): domain Bacteria; phylum Planctomycetota; class Planctomycetia; order Gemmatales; family HRBIN36; genus HRBIN36. The sequence goes on from JBEPZY010000007.1 coordinate 85,277, forward strand.
GTGCAGAGCTTGCAGACAGGCCAGGTAGTCCTCCGTGTTACGCTTCGCCAGTTCCTGGACAGTGGTTTGTTCCTCACGGGCCCGGGCAATGAGTTTGTCATCCACATCGGTAATATTCAACACCCAGATGACTTCATAACCCAGATACTCAAAATAACGCCGCACGGTATCAAAGATTACCGGTCCGACCATGTGGCCGATATGCGCGGGCTTATAAACGGTTGGCCCGCACGTGTACATTTTTACCTTCCCTGGCTCGACTGGAGCAAACGGTTCTTTCTGGCGTGTCAGTGTGTTATAAATCCGCAAGCTCATGGCTTATCAAGTGACCATTGGTTAGCGGCCAGTGATCAGTGGCCGGCGAAGCATCTGGATAGTGGTTAGTGGCCAATGGCTAGTGGCCGGTTGCCGGAGAAGCATTTGAATAGTGGCTAGTGATCAGTGGTTAGTGGCCAGTTACCGGGGAAGTATTTGGCCAGTGGTTACCGATGCTGCACCTTGCTGTCTCCCGGCGCCAGCAGTGGTCAGTGGGGTTACAAATGGCCGGTGGTCGGTTGCCGGGAAAATATATGACCGGTGGTCAATGATATTTCAAGTGGCTAGTTGCCGGTAGTGCGACGGTTGGCGGATATGTTCGGCGTCCTCAGATGGCCAGTTGCCGCAGAAGCGGGATGGGCACGTACACGATTTGCCGATCATTATGACCGGCAGGCTAGGTCCTGGAAACAATCGTGACCAGAGCCTGGCAAGCGATGCCTTCGCTACGCCCGATCGCGCCCATTCCCTCGCTGGTTTTGGCTTTGATGTTGACTCGATCGAGGGGCAATCCCAGCAATTCTGCCAGCCGTCGTCGGATAGACTCTTTATACGGCCCTAGCCTGGGTGTTTCTGCCAGAATAATAACATCCACCTGGTGAACCTGGTAGCCCTTTTCGTTCAGACGATTGAGGGTTTCCCGCACGAATATGGCAGAGTCGGCACCGTGCCAGTGCGGGTCGGTATCAGGGAACCACTCACCAATATCGCCAAGCCCAGCCGCGCCGAGCATGGCATCCACGACTGCATGCAAGACCACGTCTGCGTCGCTATGCCCAACCGTGCCTAATGGCGAAGGAATTTCCACTCCGCCCAGCTTTAGCGGTCGGCCAGGCAACAAGCGGTGACTGTCATAGCCCAGACCGGCACGAAGCATGTGTTGTTCCTCTAAGCAATGTCATTGTAGTTCGGAGACGACCATCTTGCTTGCCCAGGTATGAGGTTACGGTTCAGGTGGCCCGTGATCAGTCGGCCTTACAAGTGGTCAGTGGTCAGTGGCTGGTGGTCAGTTGCCGGAGAAGGATGTACGCGGCAATTCGTCGGCTCAGAAGTGGCCGGTGGTTAGTGGCTTTACAAGTGGTCAGTGGTCAGTGGCTGGTGGTCAGTTGCCGGAAAGTGATTTGGCTGTGGTCGGTCGCCGGTGGTGCGACAGTTACTCGAGAAGTTCGGTATGCTCAGGCAGGGCGGAGATCGAGCAACGAAACCGATAGACCGTATCCGATTCCTCGGCGGGCCTCCCAAGACATAGCGGCAGAAGTTGTTGCATGGCATGCCCAATATCAGCTCAAGCATAGGCAATGTTTCCTGGCTCGCAAGATTTAGTGGCGGAAGTTGCTCTATGCTATGTGCTTGAACCCGCATGCAAGTCTATTTTCAACATCAGCTACCCCAGCCTGAGTGTTTCCTATACACTCACGAACCGCCCTTATCAGTTCGAGGAAGCCACGGTTCGGCCCTGCAGTAAAAATTGACCAGGTTCGACTCGCAAATTTTCCAGGCGAAACGTGGGGGCTCGACGACTGGATTGAAAGCGCACGACGGCTACCGGCAGACCTTCATGGCGATACCATTGAATTTCCAGATTGCGACGACGAAGAGCCTGGGCGAGCAATTCCTGGACATAGCGCACGGGTACCGGAATTGCTCCGACGCGGACACGGCGGACTTGCACCATCACGGTGTCGCTTTCGTGGGCACTTGTCCAGAGCCGCAACTCCACCGACACCACTACACTCCAGCTTCCCCGGCCATAGCGGAATCCGACCAGCACCGTGTCCGCATCAAACGCCACCCGCAACTCGCGGATATGCCGAGGCAGCTCAGTACGGTCGAGGTGTGCCTCGATGAAACCTTCTGCCAGGTAACTGTTCACTTGTTCCTGGGTCAACCGCAATTGCCAGGGCCTATCCGGTTCGGGGTCGTTCAGCAAACTCAACAGGGTGCTGACCTGACGGTAAAACTCTTCCGAAAGTTGGGTACGGCGGGGACCTGGCGGCACTTCGGCCCGGCGATAGTAACCGGGTTCGTGCTGCAACAGCACTACCAGGCCGGCTATCAGAGCCGCCACAATCAGCGAACTGACCAGTGTGCCTGCCCACCACCAACGCCGCATCCCTTGCTCCTTCCTTGGCCAGGATGCTAACCTACCACGGTCCTGAGATCAATTGCAGTTATGCCTCCCCGCATACCCTGTTGTGAAAGCTGCCGCAATTTATGGGCAAGGCGGAGGCACTTCAACAACGCACCGCATCAACATGCATTTCCGTCGCCAAGTGGGGGCGAAATTAGACAGTGGCCGTTTCGGTTACCGTTGGATTTTCCAGTGCCTCAGAGGCACGCCTGAGTTTTTGCGATACCTCGTAGCCCTGCGGTGTGGTGCTATATGCGAAATATCGTTCGATGCCGGACGGGTCGTTGGCCATGCCATGTGTGGTATGGGGGCGCGGTTGCCAGTGCAACTGGGCCAGAAGCTGCTGTAACTCAGGCAACAGCTGTTCAGCCCAGCGGCGAGCAATTTCCGCTTCCTGCGCGGTTAGATCAGGCGTCAGCGAGCGGGTTTCGCAAGGATATTCAGGAAATGCCTCGTACAGGTTGACGCTTCGCACTGCCGGAATGCCAAATAGTTCAGCGACCTTGGTGGCACAATTTTGCGGACACCCGTTCAGGGCGACTGTAGGAAAATCGCGGTAATAGTGCACATCTTCAGGCACTCCGGCAGCCAGAGCCGAAATGCAAAGCGGTTGCGACTTGCCCAGCAGCTTGTCCTGATCCTCGCACAGATGATAGGCAGTTCGCTGAGCGATACGGGCCCCGCTGCGCTTAATCCCCTGGCAAGGTAAAAGCGTCAAACCTTGGGCAGCAGGAGCAGTTTCCCCAGTCGCAGCAGGATCGGAGTTTTGAGCCTGCGCTGCTTGTGCCACGCTGGTAGCGCAAGAATTGTCAGCGCTACCGGGGAAATGCTCATGGTCGGTCTGGACATGGTTCTGACACTGGCAGGCGAAGGGACATCCAGTTGGCATTTGGCCGCTCGCAACATCCGTCGGCCAGGGGGCATCTGCAAGCACAAGCTGGAGTCGCTCAGCGACAGCCTCGGCGAGCTGTTTGCCTGAAGTTTCCAATTCCTTACGTGTGCGGCCTGGCGTGAGGCGTTTTTCACGGATGATCCGCGATACTTCAACTTTCGCTGCTGGGGTCGCACCAATCAGTTTCATGACATGACTGGCACAGCGTAAAACGCAGCCTTCAATGACCACTACCGGATGTTCCAGGGCTAAACGCCTCTCCTCTTCACTTCCAGCCAGCAGAGCCGGGATGGAAAGAATCTCCGTGTCTTCAGGGCAGGCGGCATGGGTCAGGTAAGCGGCTCGACGGGTCACGTTAGCAACGACCTTGCCAACTCCCATGCAGGGTGCCAGCACTACTTTTTCGCTCATCGGTTGATATCCCCTTTGATGGTGCGTTGCGTTTCTTCCCAGGTGGCCTCCAGGTATGCTTTATATTCCTCGCTGCTCCAGGTTTCACCCTGAGCTTCCGCCAGTTCGAATAGCCAACCCGTGCCGTAACCATCAAGGTTAATTGGCGAGGGGTCTTGCAACAATGCCTGATTGAATTGCACGATACGTCCGGCCATAGGTGCAAAGAGGTCCGCGGTGGCTTTGGAAGTTTCGATATGGCCAATCGGTTGCAAGTAGGTCACCGTGTCGCCGACGTTTACATACCAGTCCAGGAAATACACGTCTTGCATGAGTCGAACGGCATAAGCAGTGAAACCAAAACGCCAGACCTCGCCCAGTCGCTGACACCACATGTGATTGCGACAATAACGCCGATCGCCTGGCAACACGGCCGCGAATTTCCCCATCCAGAAGGTAACAGTGCCCGAATCCTGGCTCATGGCTTATCGGTCATAGTATAAGCGAGGCTGAAAATTTAGTGGTAAACAGGGCGACTACTTCCCATGTTTGTCAGGTATAGCGAGACGTTCGGTGTTGCGGCAGGAAAAATACCGGCAAGAGCCGATCTACTTGCAGCAAGCCACGCCGTGTCAGGACGATTTCTTTGTCATTGTAATCTAAATATCCTTCTGATTGCAGCCAGGCAAGTTCCTCTCCAAACCGGAGAGTTAAGTTCTCACCAAATTTATTGCGGAAATAATCAAGCGCAACATTCCCCGTTTTCAATTGCAGGATAAATTCGCGTATGCACAGCTCTAAGGGAGTGCACTGATAGGCTCGATAAAACGGCAAACGTCCTTCTTGTAAGGGGCCCAGGTAGCTATCCCACTCAGTCTGGTTTTGTACGTGTACGCCACCGATGTGCCCAAAGGATGCCACACCTGTGCCTACTAAGTCCGCTCCATGCCAGAGAGCATCGCGATATAAGAAACGCACTCGCTGTTTGTCACGCACTACCGTATAGGCACTGGAAATTTCATAGCCAGCTGTGATAAATTCGTTAAAAGCATAGTCCACCCAGGCACGTTTAGTCGGCCAATCGGCCAGGTTAAACGGCAGGGGCTGACCTGATCGGGCCGCTTTGGAATACTCTGTGTTATAAGGTAATTCCATCTGATAAATGGTAATGCTATCCGGTTGCAAAGCCAGTGCCTGCTGAACACACGTACGCCAATTGTCCCACGTTTCACCCACCATTCCGGCAATCAGGTCTATATTAATTTGCGGGAAAGCAAGTTCTTTCGCCCAATGATAAGCACGAAAAATTTCTGCAGCATGGTGGGCCCGCCCGTTCTCTTCCAGAATGGCATCATTGAAGTTCTCAACACCGATACTTAGTCGAGTAACACCGAGCTCGCGCAGGGCTTCCAGTTTCTGTTTTTGTAAAGTGCCTGGTTCGCATTCAAAAGTAACTTCCTGGATGTTATCCCAGGAGAAAAATCTTTTCAATTCGCCGAATAAATCCCGAAGCTGTCGCACACTTAGATAGGATGGCGTACCTCCACCAAAGTAAACAAAATCCAACGGCCGTCCCTGGAGTGCGGGTTTCCGGGAGTAAAGGTCTATTTCTCTGAATAAACCTTCCAGATACTCTTCGATTTGACGGGCATTTTTATCCGTGTAAACGCGATAATAGCAAAACTTGCAGCGTTTGCGACAAAAGGGAATGTGTACATACAATCCCAGAGGGATCTCTTTTTTTGGAGTTTGCGATAGAGCGGTTTCAGCCGCGGGAATATAATCAGGTTTCCAGAGCGAAAAAGGAGGATAATTGGCGATAAAGTAATTACCGAGGCCGGTTTTCTCATCGGTGCTGGATAGGCTTAGCCGACTGGCAGTTGCCGATGTAGTGGTCATGTTATTGTTCCGCTGTTTGGCCAAAGCAATAGAGCAGTCCGTCCTGCGTGCCGATCACAAGATGGCGGTCGGTGATGGCCGGCGAAGCAGTAATTGGTCCGCCTAAAGCTGCCGACCAGATCACCTTACCGCTGCCTAATTCTAGGCAATAAAGCTGGCCATCGGATGAGCCGACATAAACGTGGCTCCCAGCAATGACAGGTGAACTATCTACTTTGCCGCGCGTTGGCGTTCGCCACCGTTGCTTACCCGTTTTAGCATCCAGAGCATAAACGGCTCGGTCGCGGCAACCGACTACCACCAGATCGCCGGACACCGCAGGGGAAGAGTAAAACGGAAACGGTCGTTCTGGTTCAAAACGCCAGACGACCTTTCCTCGTTTCCAATCCACGGCCAGCAGGGTTTTGTCCATGTTGCCCACATATAGAATATCGTTCAGCACGGCTGGGGAACCGCCAACCTGCGCCCCTAATTCTAAGCTTCTCGTTTCTTTACCGGTTGCTAAATCCACCACGTGGAGGCGCGAATCGCAGCCCCCGAAGATAGCATGGTCATCGGCAATAGCAGCCGTTGCGTTGACTGGCCCTTCTGTAGCCAGCTTCCAAATCAGTTTGCCAGTCTTGGCTTCCAGACAGTAAAAATTCTCATCGTAGGAGCCGACAAGGAGCCGACCTTTCCAGAAAGCCGCTCCTGCGATGATTTCCGCTTCCGTCTTGAATGTCCAAAGTTGCTTGCCACTAGCTGCTTCGACGGCGTGCAAAGTTCCACGCATATCGCCAACATAAATGATTCCATCTTGCCAGGCCGGTGGCGCCTTCAATTGCGAACCAGCATGGTATTTCCAGCGCTGTTTCCCCGTGGCTAATTCCAGGGCATATAGATGTTCGTCCATGCAGGAAACGTACACAGTATCACGAACGATAACCGCGGCGGATTCGATACTGTCACCGAGCTGAACACGCCAGTATTGCTTCAACGGTGGGATTAAACCGTCCATGCGAAACGCAGTTTGTCGAAGGTCACCTCGCCAGGTTGGCCAGTCGGCCGCCAGTGCGGCAGTTGCGACTACAACTATCATCCCAACCAGGGCCATTCCTGAAAGCCACAGCGGGCTCGGTCTCTTGCTTCCGGACCTCTCGACACCTAGAAAATAGTCGCCATGGCTGGGCCGCATGATTTGCTTGCTCCCGGTGACATTCGCATTGCCACTGACCGATGGTATCATCGAGACCATTATTGGATTTTATTCGATTCTCCACAGCCGGGCTATTGCCGCTTTGGTTTATCCGCTTATGTTTGTCGCCCAGGCATCGAGGTGTACTTCGTGGAAGATCTGGCTCTACCCGGACAGGAGATTGCGGAAGGCGACCTGCTCGGGGTCATCGAGACGGAGAAAGCGGTGGTTTCCCTATATAGTCCGATGCCCTGTCGTGTTCATGCGATCAATCAGGATGTCCTATGCGATCCCAATGCAATTAGTTTTGACAACTATGGGACATGGATATTAGAGGTACAAGCGGCCGGTTTCCCGAAGTTGCTTAGTCCGGAGGAATATCTGGCCTATTTGCAAACGTTACCGCCTCCTCAGTGTTTCACTAAATCGCCAGCATCTTAGTTCACGCGCATCATTAGTAGGCGGACTGGTAGAGAGCCAGAAAGTCCTCAAAGATTACCGGCCGAGGATTAAATTTGCCCGTCCACTGCTGCGTGGCTTCTTCAGCTAGAACGGGCAGAATATCGCGATTGACACCCAGGTCACGCAGGGAGTCCGGCAAACCCGCATACTTTCGCAATGACTCTATACGTTGCGCAACTGCTTCTGCCGGGGAATCATGATACTCCAACCGCGCAACTTGAGCAAGTTCAAGATAAAGATTGTTCACAGCTGGGGCATTGAAACGAATAACATGTGGCAACATGAGCGAGACAGCCAGACCGTGAACGATGCCATAATGGGCGGTGAGTGGGTTGGCCAGGGCGTGAGCCGCTCCCAACATAGACATTTCAATGGCTTGTCCGGCATAATGAGCACCAAGCTGCATCGCTGCTCGCGCTTCTAAGTCCTCTGGCGAGTCCAGCACCCGACAAAAATGGTGCTCTAATAAACGCCACGCCTCACGGCTAAATAGCTGCGACCAGGGATTGCGCTTAGTGCAAACATAACTTTCGATGGCGTGAGCGATAGCGTCCAGGCCAGTGTCCGCCGTTACGTGTCGCGGTTGCGTGATAGTTACCACGGGGTCCAGGATAGCGATCCGAAAGGCCGCCTTTCGATCGCCGCAGGCCATTTTCATGTGCGTTTGCGGGTCGGCGATCAGGGCATACGATTGTGCTTCGCTTCCTGTTCCCGCGGTGGTAGGAATACCTATCGAAGGTAACATAGGCCTGGCGGCTTTCCCGTAACCCCGATAATCCTGCATACATCCGCCATTGGTGTAGAGGAAGTTAATGCCCTTGGCGCAATCCATAGCGCTCCCACCACCGACCGCGACAATACAATCCGGCTGGAAACGCTGGGCTATACTGGTGCCCGCTTCGACATGTCGCGTGGTCGGATTTTCTTCCACACCATCGAATACTTCCACGCATAAACCTGCCGCAACCAACGAAGCAATGGCTTTCTGCGGATGACCGGCAGCTTCTAAGCCTGGATCGGTGACCAGAAGGACGCGATTTGCACCAAGTTCACGGGCTAATTCCCCCAGGCAAGCAATTGCTCCGGCGCCAAAAAAGACCCGCGTGTTAGGAACATAGTCGAACGAGGTAAGTAGCGGCAGCGTGGCTATAGTCTTATCGTACATAAGCTCGCTCCAGGGCTGGGCACTAAATGCGAATCCAGTCGCGGTCGAATTGAAAAGCCCTGGCCCGGAATAGGAAGTCCACGATGTTCCCCTCGTGGGGTTGTAGCCAGTTGAGCTTGATAGTCGGGATCGGACCGATGTTAAGACGGTCTATATGCACGGCGTCGGTAAGAGCCCGTTGAAACCTAGCGTCGGCAGTGATGGCAGTGCACACCAAAGTAGGCCCAATTTTTTCTAACATTTTTTCCTGGGGGCATTCGACAACGGTAACAAACGGGAACATGTATTCTTTCCTGGCGATGGCAACTTCTGGTGAGGAGCAATAAATCACCATAGGCCGTAAGTAAGCACAACGTTCGCGCTTCACCAGACGTGGACCGAACCGGGCGGTCATATCCTCAACGCCAGGTTGGGCGAGATCGCGTTCGATGTCGGCGTATATAGCTTCTGCCTGACCAGGCACGGTAAAAGCAGCCAGTTGCGCCTGGGGATCATCTGGCGGCCTGGGCTCGATAGGGCCGAGACGTTCTGCGAGAGCCTCGGCGATCTTGCGTCCATGCCGCGACACCCAAATGCCGGAGCAGTTGATGCACCCGCGGCCGCTATTGACGAGGACGCTATCCACCATGAGGTCCAGATATTTTTCCCATTCGTCCACCTTATCATCGCCAAACAGTATTTTACTGAAACCCGGGCCATGCACCTGCACTCGCGGATTGCCTTTATATTGTTCCACGGTCTGTGTGCTTCCAAAAATCAAGGTACGCGGACAAGAGTTTACCACGGCAGCGCCAACGTCGCCCAGGCCAGGATAAATTGCTATTGCCTGTTTTGGAACTCCGGCTTCGATAAAAGCCTGGGTCATACGATAGGGTGTCCACGGCTCCTGCGGGCCTGGCTTCAGTACCAGACCAATCTGCAACGGAATAATCGGCAACCAGAGCGTGTGAACTCCGGGGGAGTTGCTTGGAAGAACCAGACCTAACACTGGCGACTGGCATTGATAACTTATCGGGACGCCCCGGCTTTCCACACCATAGCCGCGCGACAAAATCTCTAAGTCCAGGCCACGGGTTAGCGAGTCTAAAATTTTATCCATATTAGTCAGGACAAAATGGTTTTTCTCCATATTGAAACGGCACATATGTTCGGGCATGCCGGTGGTAGCTGACTGCATGCGGACGAACTGCTCCGGTGTCTGTGTCCCATTTCCCAGCGGGAGTTCGGCACGGGTGTAAAGATCGGCTGCCTTACGAAGCATAGCCAACAAATCGCGGATGGGAATTTCGCGCAGCACTTCGCGTGCCCGGCGAGCGTGGCGCATATCACGTTCGACCAGCGCAGCATTAGCACGACTAACTTCCGCTAACACTTCGCCGGTCTCAAAATGCACAACTCGGTCAACTTCCATGCTGCGATAATGTTCTCCCCAACGCGATATTGGTATATGCAACATATTAGATTCTCCCCTCTTGTTCGCTTTTGGTTCCTCAATTTGGTTCGCTACCTATACACGATTAGTACACACCCACGGTGGTAGTAGCAGCGAAACCGCGATAAGGCTTCACGCCACTCACACCATCCCACGGAAAGCGTTCACAGGGTAATTCGCGTACACCTTCGTCGCGCTCAGGAAAGCGCGGCATAAAGAACTCTTTCGTCAAGGTGGTAAGCAGGACGCGGCCCTCCTGACCGTAATCCACGACCCGATTATGATCGTCAAAATCTACCACCTCGATAACGGCACGAGGTTGTGGTGCGTAGTAGGTGATCTTATATCCGTCTTCCGGGCGAGGCATTTCGGAGACAGCTAAACCCATCAGTGTATTTCCATAAGTCGGGGCGATATAGATACCAGGCCCGAGCAACTCTTCAATGGTAAAACGCATCCATTGCGGGGTCATTTCCGTTCCACCGCAGAAAATGCCGGTAATGCCAATTTCGCGCAGGCTCGTACCGCGTTTTTCCAGTTCAAGGGCGAGCGCTTCTAAAAGTTTCGGAGTCGCAAACATGCACTTAATATCGTGCCCCGCTTCCAGGATAGTGATGGCCTGCTCGATGCAATGTTCCATATAAGCCTTGGCCACATCCACCCATCCGCGTTTGAGGCACTTAACGACCCAGCGGGGATCAAGGTCTATACAAAAACAAATGCCTCCACGATACTGGCAGAGGTGTTCCACGGCCAGGCGCAAACGACGTGGCCCGGAAGGGCCTAACATCAGCCAATTAGCTCCTTTGGGGAAATACTGGTCGGGAAGCGTTGCGCTGAACTGTTCGTAATCAATGCGAAAGTCCTCGATATTGATGCGCGTTTTCGGGATGCCGGTCGTTCCGCCTGTTTCGAAAACGTAGATCGGGCGATTTTGGTAAGCTCGAGGTACCCAGCGGCGGACTGGCCCTCCCCGCAGCCATTCATCCTGGAAAAAGCCGAATTTTCTCAGGTCAGCAAAGCCGCGAATTTCTTTGCGGGGGTCAAAGTTTAGCTGTATATGCGGGTTAGTACCGGCCAGGGCATCGAGCCAGAAAGGCGTTCCGGTTTCGGGACTGAAGTGCCACGCTACGATTTCGCGCACGTGAGCATCCAGGGCTGTGCGAGCTGCAGCGACACGTTCCTGGAGGGATGAAGCAAGTGCCGTGGTCATGGTTAACGAAAGCTCCTGGAGTCAGCGGGAGGTTATTTAGTTTCCGCAATGGCGTAGAGATTCTGGCGGGTCATGACATAGAGCACACCGTTGACCGCGATGGGCGTGCTCAGCACTGGGGCTTCCATTTCGTTTTTCGCTAGCAGTCGCAATTTTTTACCGTGCTCAAAAACATAGACGGTTCCTTCATCCGTGCCAATATAGACCTTGCCATCCACGACGTAAGGTGAACCCCAGATAGCGGAGAGGGTGTCGTACTCCCAGTATTTTTCACCGGTGCGGGCGTCGAAACAGGCAACAAAGCCGCTCAGGTTGGCGATATAACAAAGCCCATCGTGAATCGCACAGGTGGAAAGGCCACGTCGCCAAAGCAATTTACCATCTTTATCTTGACCCCCGACGTGCCAGACCAGGCCGGAATTCTTATTCTCCGGAGCCTTCGGGTCAAAATTATCGTTCACTGGCGAAAGGTCTATATTGGTCGGGCTGGCTTTACTGGGATCTATGCACCAGAGGTGACCGACGCCTTCACCATGTTCGGGGTCCTGGCCAACCTGAATATAGACGCGACCTTCATAGACAACAGGAGTGGCGATGATTTCGTTTTTAGTTCCGCGACCCCCTAGGATATATTTCGAGTTCTTCGGATTGCAATCGAACTTCCAGAGCAGCTTACCGGTACGAGGTTCAAAAGCATATAGCCAACCGTCGCCGCCCGGGAAAATGACCTGCGGCTGGCCATTAATTTCGGCATAACAGGGATTCGACCACTGGCCGTGCAGGATTTTGTCGCCGGGCAAATTGCTTTCCCATAGAACTTTGCCCGTAAACTTGTTTACTGCCAGGAAACTCGGAGCACGGGGAGCGGGAATGTTCTCATGCGATTCGTCATGGCCGTTGCCAGTAACAACGTAAACAATATCGCCGACTACCAGCGGGGAGCAGACCGCCAGGTTATGAGGAAAAACGCCTAACTCTTCCATCATATCCAGTCGCCAGATGATGTCGGCGTCGCTTTCGTCCTTATACTTCTCGTCTTGCACACCGTCGTTCTTACCATCGTGGAATCCTTCCGTGTCCGCGCAAACCAGTTCACATCGGTTACTCACGTAATAAACGCGATTATCCTCGACATAGGGAGAGGAGCAGATTCCCTGTTCCGGCCAATCGTTGACGCGGCCGGAGGGCAGCTTATCGTGAACCGCTTGCCAGAGGAACTGGCCGTCCGATTCGCGGAAGCAGATGAGAATGCCCTTATCCACGGGAATAAGCTCATCTCCTTTTTTGACGGCATCGCGGGGATTGCGCAGGCCACCGTTATTAGTACCTAAAAAGATTTTGCCACCGTAAACCACCGGATTGCCATACGATTGAGAACCGAGCTTAGCGACCCACTTGATGTTTTTGGGAGGGATTTTCCGTTTGGGGTCGCCAATGTGCCACTCGGCGGGAAGACTTTTCTCCACGGTGTTGACCATATTGCGGAAGGGCGTGCCGCCAAACATGCGCCAGACCCTGAGCGGCACGTTGCTGATGTCCACCTTTGGCACCTGAGCCGCCGCTCGCGGGGAGAATGCCGAGGGCTGTTGAGTAGTTTGCGAAAACCAGCCGAGCAATAATAGAAAGCCGGCCGACAACAGTGCCAGTAGCCAGCGATAGCCAGAAGCTTTTGGCCGCATAGGTGTCCGGTCCTCCTTGGCGTCTCGGTTATGGATTGGGATATATTTTTACGTTGTCGAAGTACGCTTCAGCGCCGGGGGAAGTCGCGGTAATGCCCGTGGCGTAGGCGTAAAGACCGGCTGCCCCTTCGGTATTGGGAATCGGGTCTTCGGCGGTGATGGTCCACTCCCTGGGTTCGGGCTGCTCACGTGGCCAGACTTTGCCCAGAAGAATGCCTTTACCGTTGACCACGCGCACGCACAGTTTGAAGCGGTACCAGACGTTGGGTTGCCAGGGAAAATCCACCTTTTGATTGATACGACCCGGAACGGCATCCGGAGGAGCGTCTTCGGGCCGGCGCGCTTCCCAGGTTCGTAAAAGCAGCCGTTGTTTGTTACCGTCCAGCGTCAGGCTATAGCGACAATTCACCACACCCATATCAGGAAGGTTGCGGCGACGTTCGGTTGCCATGAGATCGGCTTCGATAGTGTAGTTCTGAACATGCGGCGTCGTTATAAAAGCAATAGCGCGGGCCAGAAGCGGATTCGGGTTGTTAGCCAGTTTTTTGAGCACCTTGTTCTGCGGATTGGTAGGATCGGTGGCGACGAGGAATTTTCCGGAGACGTTGACCCATCCCCCTGGCACAGCACCTTCCGGCATAGCGTCGAAAGTTTGCACGAGCGGGATACGAGGGGCAACCCGCACACGTGCCCGTGCGGTCAGTTGACCGAAGCGAGCCTGAACATAGCCTTGCTGGGCGGGAATGTTCGGATCGGCGCGGAACAGACCTGATTGTAAAGTTCCTCGCAGTGGTGGCGGTGCTGGCGCGGGTTTCCCCTCCGGAGTCGTTGGCGGTGCCTGGGGAGCCGGTAGCGTCCATTCTTCGGGTTCCACTTCGCGCAGGAACTGGCCGCGAGCATTGTACACGCGAGCGGTGAACTTTACCTGGCCGCCTGGTTCCAGCACCACATCTGCAGGAATCAGTTGCAGCCAGCTGGCTGGCTCATCCGGACTTACCTTCGGTTCTTGCGGTGGCAACGGTACCTTGCCTTCACGGCTTTCCTTTGTGGCCAGGCAGTACAAGGCATCGCCGGTGGTGAAATATAAACGTCCTTTCCAAACGGCTGGCGTACCGTTGTTTTCAATCACTTCCCCATGCGGGCCGAGCGGGTTGGTAAACGTGTGAATCGTTTTGCAACTGCGGTCATCAGGCTGCAGGATGTGGAACTTTCCGGCGACTTCCATGATATAAATCCTGCCATCGGCCCACACAGGCGAACCACGGGCCATGGTGCCGTACTTATGTTCCCACAAAGTTTCTCCGGTCAGTGCGTCAAGGCAATGCAGCTTAGCGGAATTGTCGGCGACGTAGAGACGGTTGTCGAATAACGCAGGGGACGCCAAACCCGCCAGGATGCCCAGTCGTCGCCACAGCAGTTTCGGCCTGCCGTTGCTGACCTGAGAAGCATCCAGACAGTAAACGCCTCCCATCTCGTTGGTGTCGAGGTTTTCATCGCCGTGGGTGATATAGACGCGGGAACCGGTAACCACCGGGGACGGATTGACACCACGTTTCGAGAACGGGAAACTCCAGACCGGCTTGCCAGTACGGGACTGCAGGGCGTGTAACGCACCATCCGCGCCGCCGCAAATGACCAACCGTTCGCCGTTGATGATCGCCACGACCGGGACAGAATACAGGGTGTCCAGGGGTTGGCCACCAGGTTCGGACCACCAGAGGACCTTGCCGGTCCGTTTGTCGAATGCAACAAAACGATGGCCACCGCGACCCTGGTCGCCCCAGCTGGCGTTCAGGAAATGGAGAATCACTCGGTCTTCGTCCACAATGGGCGTGGTAACGCGGCCACCATAACCAGAGATGCGGCCAAACTCTTCCGTCAATGAGCGCGACCAGACAACTTTGCCGTCCGGAGAAAGACAGAAGAGCAAACCCTGAATGCCGTGCGCGTAAACATAACCGGTCTCTTCGTCGGCGGCCAGATTTGCCCAGCCAACTCGGTTCGTAACGATGTCCGTATGGAAAATGTTGAAGCGGTACTCCCAGAGTAACTTGCCCGTGTCGGCGTCAAAGCACATGACCCGTTCCTGTTCGCGAATATTGCCGGGTTCTGCTCCGTTGATGATGTAAACGCGACCCTGGCAGACAACCGGAGTGGAGCGGCCACCGTAGGGCTGTTTCCAGAGCAAGTTGAGTCCCGATGGCGACCAGGCTGTGGGCAAGCCGGTATCGCGGGATGCACCATTCTGTTCCGGCCCGCGCCAATGCACCCAATCTACACTCCATGCGGGGATCAACAACGCACCCAACGTCAGCATCACAGCCAGATAGCGCATGCCCGATTCTCCTGGGGAAAGAGGATTCGCCTACGGGGATGGATGTCTCCGAAGTTACTTTATGTCGGCGGGTGGCTGGCGGAAACCAGCCCGGTTGTGGGAGTATATTAGTATAGCCGGACGGAATCAGTCAGCTAGATTTGCTTACGCCAGCGGCGGGCTTTCAGTTCGTGGCGGGGCAAACTCCCAACAGGAACGATAGCGATTCTGGGCTTGATGAGAAAAGTTGCCTGTACTTCCTTGCAGATACGCTCGGCCAGTTGCTGGCGATCTTCCGGAGAGTCCATACAGCGTGCTTCGGCAGGCTCGATTTCCAACAGCAGTTCGCTCAGTTCGCCTTGAGCGCTTACGGTCACCCGATATTCGCCGACTTCGGCAAATTTTCTCAGGACATCATCCAGAGCAGCGGGATAAATCTTGGCGCCACGGACAGCCACCAGGTCGTCCTGGCGGCCAAGAATTCCTCCTTTCAGCCGCAGCCAGATACGGCCGCACGGGCATGGTTCCGGATCAGCAATCACGCGATCACCGGTGCGATAGCGAATAAGGGGACTGCCCCAGCGGCCGAGGTTGGTCAGAACCAGTTCCCCTTCCACTCCCGCAGGCACGCGGCAGCCAGTTTCGGGATCGATTACTTCGGGGATGCATTCGGTCTCCAGCAGATGAACACCGAGAGGATTCTCGGGACATTCGATTCCCAGTGGGCCGATTTCCGTCATACCTGTGTGATCGAAAACGCGGGCCTGCCAGCCTTGTTCAATGCGTTGGCGAACGTGCGGCCAGCTACCGCCTGGCTCCCCAGCCACAATGAGCATACGCACCGCACTATCTGCCAGGTCAATTCCTTCCCTGCGGGCGACTTCAAGCAAATGCAACGCATAGGTGGGTGTGCAAAAAACCACGCTGATGCCGTGATCCAGAACAGCCCGCACACGGGCGAGGGTGTTCATACCGCCTCCCGGGAGCATAAACCATCCGCACCGACTTGCAGCATCCCAGGCAGCCCAGAAACCAAGAAAAGGGCCAAACGAAAACGGGAAAAAGAGGCGGTCGCTGGCTCGCAAACCGACGATAGCAAATATCCGTTGCCAGCACTGCAATATCCATTGCCAGCTTTCAGGAGTGTCGAGCCAGCGAAGTGGCTGAGCGGTCGAGCCAGAAGTTTGGTGCAGTCGCACATAACGCGCCAGGGGATAGGTCAGGTTCGTGCCATAGGGCGGTGCAGTTTGCTGGTCGGCGAGTAACTCCTGCTTCGTAGTAAAGGGCCAGCTCGCCAGGTCTTCCAGCGAACGCGGCAACGCGCACGAACCAAGCTTGCGGCGATAGAAGGCGTTACGCGATAAGACCTCGGTCAGCATCGCACGCAGTTTTTGCAACTGCACCGCCTGGAGTGCTTCCCGGTCTGTTTCGCATCGGCCTAGTCGCATCGGTTGTTCCATGCCCAATTTCAAGATTCCCCGGCTCCAAAATCAAAGCCCCTCTATGGCAAGGTTATGACGAGAACTCGTTCCTCGGCCAGCGGTCAGGCAAATTCTCCCGCCCCTGTCCTCCGAAACCTTTACTTCCTGCTCGTTCGATGGGCTGTAATTACCCGCACTCATATCGAGTGGCGCTTCGTCTTAACCGCTTTCCGGCCTGATACCGGGCACCGAGCCAGTGGCTGAAACTGAACTGGCAGCTTCGTCTCCACCGCTCGCCAGTGGTGGTACTGGTATCCGGTCTGGCGGTTTTGGATACCTGACCGTTTTGGTCGGGAACCGGTTACCGTCCGACAATTTTGCACCCTGGCTGTTCAACGTGCCTGCAGGAAATGGGCGAGGCTGCGACCGAGTTGCTGGCCTAAGCGTTCATACCCGGCAATCGTACTGTGCGCTGTGTTCCGCGGAGTTTTGAGGGTAACTGCGAATACCGAAGAACCGCGATTCAGCGCGACTATGACGCCCTTATTTCCTGGTTGGATCGTGCTTGCGGAGGGAAGCGGGGCTGGCGAAGGGGAACGGTTCGGCGCGAACCATTTTTTCGCAAGGGCACGCCGGTCCAGAAAATAACCTTAGCCACTTTCGACCGGGCGAAGGATAAGCCGCCAGGGTGGACGATGCGCTGGCGTAAACGAAGCAGAAACCAGGACTGAATTTGTGGAGCTCGTGGTGTCAGAACCCAGGCCGGCGGAACCAAGACGGGACTGATTATCCGCATCGCCACAATCATGCAGGTGAATAAAGACAGAGAACGGCCCAGTTTGACGGAGCCGACGGATACGTTGCCGATCGGCTGTCGAACACAGCAAACAACTATGCTGACATTATCGCCGGGAGAGTTAGCCGAAACTCACCGATGCTGGTGTTCGCACGAGCTGGCCATCCAGGTAACGCAAGCCGAGATACGAGAGCAACTGCCCAAATTTTTCGTGCCTGGGCCGTTTGCGGATCTGGTGTTTATTCTTCCTCGCGTACCAGGGCGAAGAAACGTTCGCGGAGTTGCCGGGTAATCGGGCCCGGTTTGCCGTTGCCGATTACCCGACCGTCGCACTTCACGACCGGGATAATTTCTGCTGCGGTACCAGTCAGGAAACACTCGTCCGCGGTGTACACATCATGGCGTGTCAGCGGTTCTTCGCGGGTCGGGATTCCGGCCCGCTGCGCCAGTTCGAGCACTGCATTGCGAGTAATCCCTTCGAGAATCCCGGCGTCCAGAGGTGGGGTGCGCACCACACCGCGGGTCACCACAAAAATGTTATCGCCCGTGCACTCGGCGATTTCCCCTTTGTGATTGAGCATGAGAGCTTCCAGGCAGCCGGCCTGGATAGCCTCGAGCTTGGCCAGGATGTTGTTCAGGTAATTCAGCGACTTGATGCGAGGATTGACGGCATTGGGGTGGTTGCGGATAGTGGCCACGGTAACGATTTCCAGTCCGTTTTCGTACAATTCGGGCGGGTAAAGCTGAATGTGGTCGGTGATGATAATCACCTGCGGGTCGCTGGTCTTTCGCGGATCCAGGCCGAGTGAACCGGCACCGCGAGTAACCACCACGCGGATGTAGGCGTCTTTCAACCCGTTGAGATCGAGCGTCTGGCGAATTGCCTGGGCCAGTTGCTCCTGGCTCATCGGGATTTCCAGGCGGATCGCTTTGGCCGAATCGTACAAACGTTGCAGGTGCTGCCGCAAACGAAATATTTTCCCGCCATAAGAACGGATGCCTTCAAACACTCCGTCGCCGTACAGCAAGCCGTGGTCATAGACGCTTATTTTGGCCTCGTTTTTGTCGTAAAACTGGCCGCTGATATAGACCTTCATCGTTGCTTGTCTCCCGACACCAACGCTTCGTTGTAAGCCGGCACAAATCCATCCTGCCACAGCCCATCGTGCTGGCACCGGGCACGACGGTTAGCTGGCAGGGCGTTCATCCGGAGCACTAGTCGCTGGCCACTGGCCACCTGGCATTTCTCTGCACACAGGATGCAATTGGCCATCGGCTAGCCGCAAGACTCGGTCGGCCTGCTGTGCCAGTTCCCAGTTGTGGGTAACCATGATGATAGTCATTCGCTCGTTTCGGTTCAAGTCGCGGAGCAGAGCAGCGATCTGGGAAGCGTTGGCCGGGTCGAGGTTCCCCGTCGGTTCGTCGGCGAGCAGGAGTTTCGGCTGGGCGAACAAGGCACGGGCGATGGCGGCACGTTGTAATTCACCACCGCTGAGTTCTGCCGGTCGGCGGTTGGCCTGACTCGCCAGCCCCAAACGATCCAGCAGTTGCCAGGCTCGCTTTCTCGCCGACCAGCGTTGCCACAACCACACTGGCACCGAGCAGCGAATAAGCGCTGGCATCATGATGTTTTCCAGCAGCGTCAGCTCCGGCAGCAGGTGATAAAACTGGAAAATAAACGCGATTGCCTCGTTGCGCACCTTGTCTTTCTCCCGCGGCGACAACGTGTCGAGCCGTCTCCCTTCAAACCATACCTCGCCCCGATCCGGTGCGTCCAGCGTGCCGAGCACATGCAAGAGCGTGCTTTTGCCGGAACCGGAAGCGCCGACCACCGCCACAAACTCACCCTGCCTGACTTGCAACTCCACGCCGCGTAGCACCGAAATTTCGTGCCGACCTTTCCGGTACGCCTTATACAACTGCCGCGCTTCCAGAATCGGCCGGGCTCCGCTGGCCACGTCGTTTCCCGATCGCAGCAGCGCTTGCACCAGACCGTTCGCAGCTCCGCAACCATCGCCGGACGTTATCGCTGACATGGTCTCCTCTGCCGCCGTTGCAGGCGCTGCACCCAGCGGCGACACTCCGCTCGGGGATTGAGGTTCGGACAGCTCTGCCATTTTCGATCCGTCTAATTGGCTCATGCAGCCATCATTGTGAGACAAGCCGCTAATCAAGCGTCCAGCTATTCTGCCATTTTCAATCCGTCTTATTGGCTCATGCAGCCATCATTGCGAGACAAGCCGCTAATCAAGCGTCCAGCTATTCTGCCGTTCTCGATCCGTCTAATTGGCTCATGCAGGGCTGGCTGGTTCGCGTGCCGGGCTGCCAGTCGCCCTGGCTAGTCTGAACAATTCCCTCCCGCTGTCAAGAGCGAAATCACGAAGCCGGTTCGCAGCATGCTTCCTGAGCGCTGGTATGCCTGCACCGTCGTATGTTCAGCGAGAAGAACAGGGTCGCCTCCACATGTCCGTTCCACTGTGCCACAGCTCATTACGCAATAGCCACCACGGACGGCAGCCAACTCGATCGTCCTGAATGCTCGCCACTTGCCTCTTTGAATGTGTGGAACGTATGATCTTGCCGTTTATGTACACAGCTGCGTTTTCACGGATACAACAAAAGTGCTCTGGTTTAGTGGACGGCGGATTTACTGGAGATGCCCGCCATGGTGCCCCGGTGAGCAAGGCCGGACACTGGCCACCAGCCACTGGGCACCAGAGACGCCTAGCACGACGATGGTGGGCAGTTGCATGCGATGATCGGAGAAACACCATGACCGATTGGCGACTCAATGATCGGGCCTTGCAGTTGTTCCAACGGGCACTGCTGGATCCGGCCCCACTACGAATCACTGTGCAGACGGTGAACGGGACAATGGTGATAGATGCCGGCATTCAATGCGAAGGCGGTGTGCAGGTAGGTTTATTACTGGCCCGCGTATGTCTGGCCGATTTGGCTCAGGTAGAAGTGATTACGGGTGAGGGCGAAATGCCCTGGCCGATGGTGAGTGTCTTCAGCGACCAGCCCGTGATTGCTTGCCTGGCCAGTCAGTACGCAGGCTGGCAGATTCAGAAAGGAAAGTATTTCGCCATGGCATCCGGCCCGATGCGGGCGATTTATGCTGGCGAAAAAATTTTCGAGGAAATCGGCTACCGGGAAAGGTCCGCTGTTGCCGTCGGCGTACTGGAAACGAACAAGCTGCCGTCCGAGGAAGTGGTGAGTTATCTGGGCGAAAAATTGCAGATGTCCTCCCATGCTTTACGTTTGCTGGTAGCACCAACCGCGAGCCAGGCCGGCATGCTGCAAATCGCTGCCCGGTCGGTGGAGACGGCATTACATAAATTGCACGAATTGGGATACCCGTTGTCGGAAATCGTGTCGGGTTTCGGCACGGCACCATTATTGCCGCCGCCACGAGATCCCATAGCGGCCATCGGTCGTTCCAACGATGCGATCCTGTACGGCGCTCGGGTCTGGCTATGGGTGCGGAGCGAGGATGAACGGATCGCGGAAATCGGGCCGCGGGTACCTTCTGCGGCTTCGCCGGACTTCGGCCGACCTTTTCAGGAAATCTTTCAGCGTTACGGTGGCGATTTTTACCGAATTGATCCGATGCTGTTCAGCCCGGCCGAGGTACACTTCTACAATCTCCAGACAGGCAGGCATTTCCGCTTCGGCCAACGCCGACCCGATATTTTGCAGGAAATGTAAAGCAAGTGCGCAGAATCGTGTCGCATTGCTTCGAACAAGCCATGGGGAAGGATTTTTGACTTCGGAAGAGTCATGTCGGTCAACGTAATGGTGCTGGCCAGTGGTCCCGGCTGGCATGTGCGCGACCTGCAGCGGGCGGCTGATATTGTCGGCTGCCGGCTTCGCATTGGCGACTTTCGCCGTATCGCGGCAAGCGTCGCCACAGGGATGGAAACGCCGCTGCATCAGCCGGAATTGTTGGGAGAACCTGGCTGGGCAACAAATGCAGTGCTCGTACGCACCATGCCCCCAGGAACCCTTGAGCAGATTATTTTCCGTATGGACGTGCTGCACCGCTGCCAGGCCAGTGGCATTGCCGTCTTCAATGGCCCCCGTGCACTGGAGACGTGCATTGATAAGTATTTGACCACGGCTCGCCTGGCCGCTGCTGGTTTGTGCGTACCGGAAACCTGGGTTGGACAGGACGCTGATTCCGCACTGGTAGCATGGGAACGACTGGGCGGGGACGTGGTTGTCAAACCCATTTTCGGTTCGGAAGGGCGCGGCATTTTGCGTGTGCAGGAACGGGAATTGGCCAGGCGAGTGTTTGGTGTGCTGGAACGGCTGGGGGCGGTTTTGTACTTGCAGCGTTACGTGGAGCACGAGGGCTATGACCTCCGCGTCTTCGTGCTGGGTGAAACGGTGCTGGCAGCGATGCGACGTTACGCCCGCAACGATTTCCGCACTAACGTGGCTCAGGGCGGACAGGCCGAAGCGGTTTCCCTTACCGCTGCTGAAACCAGAGCCGCGTTGCAGGCGGCTGCATGTGTGGGTGCCGAAATCGCCGGGGTGGACTTATTACCTGCTCGTAATGGTCAATTGTTCGTCCTGGAGGTGAACGCGGTGCCAGGCTGGCGGGCTTTGTCCAGGGTCAGCCATTGTGATATTGCAGCGGAGGTGCTTCGATACATTCGTGGGCGGATTCAGCATTAGCGGGTCAACTGCCAGGCGTAAGAGATTGCCAGGGGACTATGCTGACATCCACACTGGCCAGCAGCTAGTGGCCGGTGTCCGGGACGAATCGCTGTGCCAGAGTGGAGTGCTTCTAGTTCATGCTGCTTATTTCGCCTCCGCGATAAATTCCTCGCTTGTACGAATTCATGTCGGGTTTCGGGGACGCGCTATGCAATCACCTTTCGGGTATCCACAACCGATAGGGACAGGCAAAAACCCTGATACAGCCCAGAGGACAGATCGCTGGCCCAGCGGCAAGCGGTTACCTGCTTCGGTGGCAGCGTACCTGGCCTGCACCCTGGAAGTGCTGGCTCCCAAAGCAGGCAACGTACACGTGCACCAATCGTTCGACGATGCAACGGTGCTGGACTATATAGCCAGCGCTGCCGTGCTTGCACCGTTGCTGGATGAAACGGCCAGACGCGGGGTGGGTGCCACCGTGCTGGAAGCTGTTCGCCGTACCCAGCTGGTTGCGCAAACCAACACGAATCTTGGCATAGTTTTGCTCCTGGCTCCACTGGCCGCTGTTCCTGCCGAGTGCTCGCTGGCTGACGGTGTAGCCGCGGTTCTGGACAGTTTGACGGTGGAGGACAGTCGGGCAGTTTATACCGCGATTCGTCTGGCCAGCCCCGCCGGTCTGGGCAAGGTGCCAGACCAGGACATTGGTGGCGAACCGACGCTGCCCCTGCGAACGATCATGCAGCTAGCCGCTGACCGTGATGCAATAGCCCGGCAATACGCCTGCGCGTTCCGCGACGTTTTTGCCTTTGGCGTGCCCTGTCTGTTGCAGGCACTTGAGCAGGGCCGATGCCTGGCGGACTCCCTGGTCTGGTGTCAGCTGCAATGGCTGGCTGAGTTCGGCGATTCACTGATTGCCCGCAAATGTGGATGCGCTATCAGTCAGGAAGCAGCGGAGCGGGCCCGTCAGGTGCTGACGCTTGGCTGGCCCGATACGCTGGCGGGACGGGAGGCCTTTAGCGAACTCGACCGCTGGCTGCGAGGCGATGCTCATCGTCGTAATCCGGGCACGACTGCCGATTTGGTAGTGGCCACGCTTTTTGTCGCCCTGCGGGATGGCTTAATCCCTGTTCCGTTCACGGTACGCTGGGCGTGATCGCGTATGTCAGCTAAGCAACGTAGCGGATCAGGGTGCTTACTCAGCTGGCCTCGATGCTGACGGAGCTGGTCCCCCCGAATGGGGGCGGTTTTCTCGCCTGCCCAAGTGGTTTATATACTGACCCGGAAAACTGCTCGTCTCCGCGTGGCTGCCAGATGGCGAGACGATGGGTTGGAGATAAACCGTGGCTGAAACTTTCACCGTTCGCGTGCAGAAAGAGCAATTCACCTTTTGTGCGGCACACTTTATCACCTACGAAGGTGAGCAATGCGAGCGCTTGCACGGACACAATTACCGCGTGGCCGTGGAACTGGCCGGACGGCTCGATGAAAACGCTTACGTGTTCGATTTTATCGCCCTGAAACATTTAGTCCGTGAACTCACCGAGCAACTCGATCATCGCATGCTGATTCCGTTGCACCATCCGCGTTTCCGGCTGGAAGTCGGCGAGCGGGAGGTCGTTTTACATTACGGGAATAAACAGTGGTGTTTCCCGCGGGACGATTGTGCTCTGCTTCCCGTGAGCAATACCACAGCTGAAATGCTCGCAAAGTACCTGGCGGAACGCATCATGGCATCATTGCAAAGGCGAGGTTTTAAACCGGATTGGCTTCGCGTCGAAGTCGAGGAGGCCCCCGGACAAACCGCGAGCTATACCTGGACGAAAGATCGCACCTGATCCGGCCGGATTCGACCATCGTGTAATGCAGAAGCGACCAGCACAGCTTCTACGTTGTCCGCGGCCAACAGGTGCAAGTCGTCCACGCAACGAACACCACCTCCCAGGTACCATCGCGCTTGCGGTGCCGCCGACCGGGCTGTTCGCAGTAGTTGCCAGCTCCAGTGCAGCTGGCCTGTTCCGACCGAGGCCAGATCGAGAGCCAGAAAGTGTTGCCAACCACGCTGATGCCACCATCCTACCAGTTCGGTAACCGACCGGGATCGCCATCGCGCCTCTGCTACCAGTAACTGCCCTTGAGACGCATCCAGCGAGAGCAAAGCTCCTGCCGCTGTTAGCACTTGCCAGCTTGCTTGACCCACGGATTCACCGGAACCACCAAAATCAAGCGTTTCCAGGCCAAGAACCGGTCGGCAACCGAACTCGCTTGCCCACTCTATAGCTGCTTCGATATTGCGAAAGCCCGCGTCTAACCAGAGACCTGGCAGCAAGTTCGCCAGTCGCTGGATAAGCTGACGGTTTGGTCGTCCATGCAGGATGCCATCGAGGTCTGCGACGTATAACTCACGAAAACCGTAGGCGTCTCGCAAAGCTTTGACCACATCCACAGCATGGCAGGATCGCGTCCAGATACTGGTCAACGGTTGGTAGCTATTCCGCTGACCAGCCACGGCATGGACTGCCTGCCCATTCAAAATGTCCAGAACCGGTATCAGCCGCATGCATTTTCAGGTCTGCGGTCTCCCGCTTACACTGGCGTATCATTTACGGAAAGAAACCCAGTTTGATAAGGGTGCCGGTAACCCCGGTCAGGGTGACGCGATCTACGCCCAGGCCACCAATCAGTACACTGACCGGCTTCCCCGACGGAAAGCTGACGTTGTTGAGGTTGGCCTTGTCGTGACCAGTCCCCAGATCAAACAGGGAGAACACCGCGAACGCCGAGTTGGTTATGTCGAGCTGATCATTGCCATCGTCCGTGTGCAAAACCACCCGGCCATTGAAGGTTGACTGTAGCAGCTGCACCAAATCCTGACCCCGGCCGGTGCTCAGCTGAAAGTCGCGGGAGAATTGGCTCTGGAAAAGAGTAACGGTATCGTTGCCTCCTCCGGTTCGCAAGATTACCGACCCGTTAAAAGTCCCGTTTGCCAATGCAATCTGATCGTTGCCGCTGTCATCGAGAACCACGATGGAATTGTCGAATTGACCTGCCCCAATGCTGCTCACGTCGTTCCCATCGCTTGGCAAAACAATCACCTGTCCGGCAAAAGGAGAACTGGCCGACACGGAGACCGTATCATTGCCACCACCAAGGTCCAGATAAACCCGTGTTACACCGCTAACGGAAGTCGGGCCGGATATGGAAGTTGTGGCGTCACCCGCAATGGTGAGCGAATTGGCGCCGGTAGCTGTCAAAGTTACGCCGTTGTCTAAAGCATCTCCAATCAATCGGACGATACCGCCCGATTGCACCACGTTGACTGTTCCAGCGGGCTGACAACGCTGCTCGAGACATTCGATGCTCAGACATACGCTTTGGCGAGGCCTCATGGGTTGTCTCCTTTTTTCTAGTTGACGCATATTCCGATTTTACCAACTCTTCCGAAATTTACAAGCCGAGCCTTTCGAACGTAATACTTTCCGCTTTCCCCAGAGCCTATCGCTCAACAAACAGGATTTGCCATTGTCAGCGGGGCGAATTTACGGCATTTCCCATACGGTGCCGAAGGATGCCGAAAGCGGAGGAGAGGAAGAGCAGCATGGATGCCGGTTTCATATCGCTGGGATGTCCGCCTGCATACACGACTCGCTGGGGAGCGGCTTACGTGGGAGATTCGCTGCAATTGATGCGGCGGATACCGGACGAATCCGTTTCGTTAGTGTTGACGTCACCACCGTTTGCCTTACGTCGGCGCAAACAGTACGGCAACGTCGAGGCGGAACAGTATCTGGAATGGTTCATGCCATTTGCGGAAGAGATCTGGCGTATCCTGCGGCCTGATGGGAGCTTTGTGCTGGAATTGGGAGGAGCATGGGATCGCGGGCAACCCACGCGTTCACTGTTACCGTATCGCCTGGTTCTGCGGCTGGCCGAGCGTTTTTATCTAGCACAGGACTGTTACTGGTACAACCCATCGAGGTTACCGACTCCTGCGGAATGGGTGACGATTCGTCGCAACCGGCTCAAGGATGCCGTAAATTTCGTGTGGTGGTTCAGTAAAAGTCCGTTCCCGGAGGCGGATAATCGCCGTGTCCTGAAGCCATACAGCGATTCCATGCAACGGTTGCTGCGCGAAGGTTACAGGCCGCAGCTGCGCCCTTCGCAGCATGCGATTTCTCCTCATTTTCGCCGGGACAACGGCGGGGCGATTCCGCCGAACATTTTGATGCTGCCCAACACCCGATCACGCGACCCTTATTTAGACGCCTGCCGGCGCGCCGGTCTGCCGATCCATCCGGCTCGTTTTCCGTTCGGGTTACCGGAATTCTTTATCCGCTTCTTGACCCAGCCAGGCCAGATTGTGCTGGATCCATTCGCCGGAAGTAACGTGACTGGCTACGCAGCGGAAATTCTCGAACGTCACTGGGTGAGCATCGAAATCAATGCCGCTTACGTCGAAGGCTCACGCTACCGCTTCACTGCTCTGTCCCAGGCGGCTTAGTTTGTTATCGTGGCCAGTACCAGTGGTCAATGACCGGCACCGAGAGCCTGTGATATTCGCACACTCGGCAGGCTTCTAGTGGCAGCTGCGTTTCCGGATCGCGCCGCGCAAAAAAGGAACCGTGGCAACTATTCCACGGTTCCCCGATACACCTACATGACGCAATACGATCTTGCAGCGAATTTATGTCTGGGCGAACCTTACTCCGCCGGCGTGGGCAGCTTGCGAATGGTTTCGGGAGCCGGCTGAATCAATGACTTTTGGTCGCTGGGGACCACGTAAACGTTTCCACCGGCGCAACTTCCGCCGCATCCCCCGCATCCATCGCACACGTAATGATGGCAGCCCAGGCTGATCGCCAAAAGCCCGATGATCCAGCCCATCACCGCCGACTTCCGCCAGTTCCATTTTGCGGGTAGCATCGTCTCCTTCCTTGCCCGAAAGGGCATTCCTGCTCGTCAGTTTTTCCGCATTGCCGTTTTGCGGAGAGAGCCGATTCCGGCAACTGACGAGCTTTTCCCTCCGTTCCGCCGGAATCTGTCCTAACTTTCGTCGGCAAGATAGCGATGGATTCAATCCAACCGGTTTTCCGTAGCACACCAGAGCCGGGGAGCGAAACGAAAATGCTGACGGTAACGATTGCAGCGAGTTTGCCGTTGGTACGGACGAGCAGCGCAAATCAGAGCTCTGATTGACCCGGATAGCTTGTAACCTGGATTGGCTACTCCGAAGCTGACCGACTAGCAGCGAAATCGCAAGTTCTGCCAGACCCGGATAGGTCTAACACGCATCGGTGGCACTCGAGAATCTAACCTCTAATGGCAAGAGCTATTTCGTCCGCACTCGCAGGGAACGATTT
Organism: Gemmatales bacterium; assembly: GCA_041640595.1. Lineage (GTDB taxonomy): Bacteria > Planctomycetota > Planctomycetia > Gemmatales > HRBIN36 > HRBIN36. The sequence continues at coordinate 112,582 of JBEPZY010000007.1, forward strand.
GGCAGCCAGGAGAAGCTTAGGGCATGGGAAAGCCACCGCCCGGCTGGGGAGGTTTGAAGCCAGGGTTGCCAGGAGCATTTCCGGCACCGGGCTGCGAACCGCCGACGTAAGCAGGTAGTCGCATAGGCAGGGATTGTTTTCGCATGAACGCCAGCCATTCTTCCTGCAGTCGCTGGCACTTCGACTCATCGAGCTTGTCGGGTTGTTTCGGGTCAGCCAGGTCGAAGTGAAGAGCGAAGATACTCTCGACCACGTCCGGGCGAATGGTCATGTCGCGCGGCAACCGGCTCAGCTCATCGTAAAAGAGCATGAGCTGCTGCCAGCGGGTCTGGGCGAGGAAATAGATGAGTGCCCAGCTCTCCGCCTGGGCTTTGAGTAAAAGCAGGTCGCGCTGTTCCGGTTGGGCTTGCCATGCCTGACGGTAACCTGCTCCCGTCAGTACTTCCCGCAACACCACTGGCTTAACGGGGATTTTGATCTCGCGTTGTGTTTTTTCGTTGAAGACGACCTCGCCCGCCTTCAAACGCTCTTCCTGAGTGAAAAAGTTGAACACGGGCAGGTAAACCCAGTGAGGATTTCCCAGACCGCTGTAAAAACTGGCCGCACGGAATTCGCCGTTACTCTTAGGCGTTTCCAGAAGGCTAATGAAACCGTCGCTGAGGGACTCGGGCAAATGCACACGTGCTGGTAAGACGCCGACGGCATCGAGAATCTGTCGGGAGCCTTCGCTGGTGATCGTGGCCACGATCCCTTCTTCGTAGATAGCGGGCGAGGAATTGATGACGATGCGCGCCAGACTCAATGTGGCCATAGCGTTGGCATCCTGCGTGGCCATTTGTTCTATGATCGGAAGAAACTTCTTGAGCTGCGGATTGGGCCTGGCGAGAGCCTCAATTGTGAGTTGGAGTTCTTGAGGAAGCGGTTGGCCACCGAATAACTGACCAAGCAGCTTGTTGCCAACGTCCAGCAGCAGCGCGTTGATGTCCTGCAACCGACCCTGGAGTCGGACATAAGCGGGATCGGCCCGCTGAGGAGAAATTACCAGGACTTTATCGGCCGCGGCATAGAAACCGTCCGCGGTTGTTGGCCGCGTTTCTCCCAAAGTTTGTCGCAATTTCTGATAGGCTGGGACGCTTTCGGCAAGCCAGACTACCAGGCGGTGTGGTGGCTGGGGCAAAGGTGTGCCCCGAAAAGCAAACCAGTAATAAAACCCGTGATAGAGCCGCTCCAGTCGTTCGAGCGTATCTTCCGCCTGCTTTTGATCCTGTTGCAAGTGAATGATCGCATAATGCCCGCGGGTAGTGAGCACGTATTTGCCACCGGTCAGCGAGGCCAGGCGGTTCAACAAGTCTCCCGCCTCGGGCAGGTCTTCTTTGAGGTGTTGTCGTGTTTCCAGAAGTCGGCGAATGATATTGCGATCCGCTTCGGGCAATTTTTCCAGGCCCGTCTTTTCCCACGCTGCTAACTGCTCTTCAAACCTCTTGAGCATATCGAAACCGGTTCCGGCCCGATAGGTCCAGTGTTCGAGCATCCAACGCGCCAGCTCCGCCGGAGATTTTTGCGCCAGGTTTTTCTTTTTGGCCAACTCATCGAATTCCCGGCTCAAGCTCGGCGCTGGTATAGGGTAGATTTCCGCCATGTTGGCTACACCGATGCCGGGCTGAAATGTAAACTGCCCGCCGTCATAGCGGAAAATATACGGCCCCTGAGGTGAGCGTGCGACGATTTCGCCCTGAAGGACAGCGAGGAACCATTCGGCAGCTCCTGGCGTTTCCTGAGGTGTGCCTGGCTGATTCGGTTGACCGGGTATGCCTTCGCCGACCCCACCAACACCTGGGAACCCAGGAGCACCTGCCCCGATACCACCGAGTCCAGCGCCCGGAATGCCAAAGCCAGGTTTACCAGGAATTCCTGGTTGGCTAGGCACTCCCGGTTGCCCGGCCACCTGGGGCGGCCCACTTGTGTCGCCGACATTGATGCGAAAGACCAGGTAATCTGCCCACGCCGGTCCGGTCAACAAGCTCGCTACGATCAGCAAAGAAAACCAGCCGAATAGTTTTTGCACCCGTCTTGCTTGGGCTCCACCGCGCTGGCTAACGATGCTTGATTCTGCAGTTATGACCCGCCGCATGTTCTATCTCCTGCGTATATTGGTGCCCGTTGCACTAACGCCAACTTTCGCCGTTCTGAACTTATTTTCCCAGATCGGCGGAGAAAATGCAACTGCCTGCGGCAAGGTCTTCTGCAAAACGATAAACCGCTTCTTCGTAACCATCGGCACTCATGGCTTGCGGACGCAACCGTCTTACCATAGCGATCGCCTCCCGGGCAGTGCAACGGTATCGCTGAACCAGATAACACGCCAGCACTGCTCCCGTGCGATCCATACCGTGATAGCAATGCACTACTACCTTGCGGCCCTGTCGTCTGTGCTCTTCGATAAAGTCAAACACTGCCGGCAGGCTACGCAAGAACTCTTGTTGCAGCTCCGGCGTGGTGAGCAAAATCATGGGCCGATACGCGGGCAGATGCGCCAGACCTGCCGCTGTTATCTCCTCCGGACAGACGTTGCTGCTGTCCAGGGAAACAATTCCACCGATGCCCGCCCGTACCCAGGATTGCAAATCCCATGGTGCCGACGCAGGGCCGCACCGGCCTCCCACTGCTTCCGGATTGATCCAGTAGATGTGTTCCATAGCCGACCCGCTCTCTGAGCGAAAGTGCAGAACCTTTTTCTAGCAAGCCTGTGTATGGCTGCAAGAGGGCTTTGCCGATTCGCTTGCCCCGCCTAAGTTCGCCCTTGCAAACTGTCCAAGAGACGTTATAGTTTGCGACAATTGAGGCGGTCCGGATCGCCGTCGGTCGCAACGATGGGAAAAAAACCCAATCAGGACTGCAACAGGATTAGAAATGCCGACCTGGATGGATACCATTTCCCAATCCGACTACCTGCAAGGCCTCTGCTGTTCGCCGTGCCCGAAAGCCAGAGCACATTGCCTGCAATTGAGGCCAGGCCAATGAGTGCGAAATCCCTTTTTATTCATCCGACAGCCATCATTTCCGCAGAAGCGGAACTGGAGCCGGAAGTTCGCATCGGCCCATACACCATTATCGAGGGGCCGGTGCGTCTGGGTCGGGGTACCGTGGTCGGTCCCCACTGCCACATTATCGGCCCGTGCACCATCGGCAAAAACAACATGATTGCCAGCAATGTCGTCATCGGCGGGCGACCACAAGACCAGAAGTATCGCGGCGAATCTACCGGCGTGGAAATTGGTGACGATAACATTATCCGCGAAAACGTGACCATTCACCGCGGCACTGCTCAGGCGCGGTTGACGCGCATCGGTCATCGCAATTTTCTCATGGTCGGTTGCCACGTTGCCCACGACTGCCAGGTGGGCAACGATTGTGTCCTGGCCAACAATGCCTTACTGGCTGGGCACTGCGTCGTGGAAGACTTCGCCTATATCTCCGGTAACTCCGCAGTCCATCAACATTGTCGCCTGGGGCGGCTGAGTTTGATTTCGGGTTGTTCCGCGGTATCGAAGGATGTCCCGCCTTTTATCATCCAGCAGGGACACAATCAGGTGCGCGGTATTAACGTCGTGGGAATGCGCCGCGCTGGTTTCCGCTCGGAACAAATTGATGCCATCCGCCGACTCTATCATATCGTATATCTGCAAAATCTAAGCGTACCAACAGCCCTGGCGCGAGTGGAAACCGAATTAGGACATATAGATGTTGTCCGGGAATTCATCCGCTTTGTTCGCGCTTCACGGCGTGGCATCTGCGGGACACGAGGCGGTTTGGCCGACGCCGCTTGAGGTTCCCTTTGTTAGCCGAGCACCTCACAACAACCTGGCCGCTCAATTCTCCGTTATCATCCCCACCTGGAATGAAGCGGGCTATCTCCCCCGGGCCATTGCGTCTGCTCGACGTAACAGAGCTGGTGAAATCCTGGTGGTTGACGGCGGCAGTACCGATGCTACCGTGGAAATTGCCAGGGAGTTGGCCGATCGCGTCTTTGTAACGGTGCGGGGGCGTGCTTCGCAGATGAATTGCGGTGCCAGGCATGCCCGGGGCGAATTTCTTTGCTTTCTCCACGCCGACTGTTGTCTCGGCCCCAATGCCTTGATGGAAAGTGCTCGGCTATTAGAGCGTTCCGAAATAGCAGGTGGCTGCTTTCGCCAGCGACACGATATTTCTTCGTGGCAGTATCGCTGGCTTGACGCCGCTGCCAGCGCACGCCTTCGGCTATTGGGTCTGGCTTATGGTGACCAGGGGTTCTTTGTGCGACGCGATGTTTTCCTGCAACTCGGAGGTTTTCCCGACGTTCCTATCTTTGAGGATGCGTTACTATGGCAAAAGCTAAGCCGTCATGGCAAACTGGCGTTGGCCCGTTCGACCATCCTGGTCTCGGCACGACGCTGGCAGCAGAACGGCTTCTGGCACCAACTTTGCCGCAACGGTTTTCTGGCTTGTGCATTCCTCCTGGGAGTACCTCCACACGCACTGGCCGGCTATTATTAGCAATAGCCACCCATAATTTCGCCCCATGGATATTGAGAATGCACGCCTCACAACAATAATAACGGTGAATTCAACTGACCATCCCGGCAGGAGACCTGACATGCCAACTGCGAAATCCACTGGTTTCCTGGTCGTGCTAGCGCTGTTTAGTTTGTGGCAAAGCGCACTATGTGCTGAGGCATCTAAGCCAACTCGAAGGCCTAACATTATCTGGATCACAGCGGAAAATATAAGTCTCGATTTAGGTTGTTACGGCGAGAAACTGGTGCACACGCCGAATTTAGATCGCCTGGCTGCGGAAGGCATGCGTTACACGCGGGTGTTTGCCACCTCTCCAGTTTGTGCTCCTAGCCGAAGCGCGTTTATGACCGGTATGTATCAAACAACGATAGACGTTCACCACATGCGCTGCCATCGCGATGATGATTATCGTCTTCCTCCGGGTGTGCGGCCACTAACACACCGTTTGGCCGAGGCTGGTTACTTTACCGCGAATGTTAAGTATATAGGTAAACGGTTAGTGGGAACCGGAAAGCTCGACCTGAATTTCGTAAATGAAGGTCCTATCTTTCAATCCGACGATTGGTCGCTGCTTAAGAAACGGCAGCCGTTTTTCGTGCACATAAACACACCCGAAGTAGAATATGACATTTATGACCGTAAAACTCGTTTCAAGCAGCGGGTCGAATGGGTCGGTGAACGCGAACATCCTCAAATAGCGACTCCCGATAAAGTATCGCCACCCCCTTATTATCCGGACCATCCGATTGTTCGCGCCGAATGGGCCCGATATCTCAACTCTGTGTCCGGCCTTGACCGGCGGGTGGGCTGGATATTAGAAGCCCTCAAGGAAGACGGATTAGCAGATGACACCATAGTGGTCTTTTTCGCAGACAATGGACGCTTAGAACCTCGCGGCATTCACTGGTGTTACGACTGTGGAATCCGTGTCCCCTTGATTATTCGTTGGCCAAAAAACTTCCCGGCTCCTCCGCAGTATAAGCCTGGAACAGTAAGCGATCAGGTGATAAGTTTGCTCGACCTGACCGCAACGACGTTATCTATGGCCGGCATTGAGAGGCCGCTGGGTATGCATAGCCGTATTTTTCTCGGTAATCAGGCTGACCCCCCTCGTCAGTATGCCTTTAGCGCTCGGGATCGCATTGACGAAACCGTCAATCGCATTCGCTCCGTACACGACGGGCGATTTCATTACATACGCAACTTTATGCCAGAGCAATCTTTCACCGCGTTAAATCGTTATAAGGAAAAATGTTTTCCGATCATGGGAGTTATGCGGCAATTGCATGCTCAGGGTCTGTTGTCAGGCCCGGCCTTGCGGCTAATGGCTGAACGGCTGCCGGAAGAGGAACTCTATGATACACTTGACGATCCCCATGAAATCCACAACTTAGCGGATTCCCCGCAACACCGGCCTGTTTTACTGCGGCTGCGAACGGCTTTAGAAGTCTGGATGGCCGAAACGAACGATCTTGGTCACCGACCTGAGCCGCCTCATATTATCCAGGCTATGGAACGCGAAATGCACGAATGGTTCGGCACCCCCGATTGGTACCGCCCCTCTAAGTCCCAGCCACGGTAAATCTGTCTCTCGGACTTGTAATACTGTATTTGCTGCCAGGGAGTCGCGGCATCCAATCAGTTGTCGCTGAGATTTAGTTAATCACTGTGCCTAACGGATAGCCGTTGCTAGCTGCTGCTAAACTTTCCGTATCTCGAAATTTAGTCGAAGCTGGCCGAAGTCGTCATGCCATGGTTAGGCACAAAGGTCGCAACCTGCATAGCCGCGATTGGCAAATCTTGTTTAGACAATTTTTGGCAGTTTTGCTGAAGGCTTCCTTTCAGCAAGTTGGCCTAATGGAAATTGAGAGAGAATAATACACGGAACTAGTGCCGCGACGATCCAACACTTCTGGCAAACTTGGCATACGGGTTGTCGCTAAAGTCCAGAATATGTCGGTTTCGTTAGCCTTGCCAGGTAGAGCTTGTCGGAGATGACCACCTATACGGCAGCTCAGAGCCGCGCGGTACAGGTGGGAAAGGTGTCTGTATTCCTAAGGTGCCTCTATTCCTCGAACGTGTCTATTCCGCAACTGTGTCCCTTTCTGTGGAACTCGTTTCAATAGTTTCGAGTAGTGGCGGAAGATGGTCTGTGCTGCTAACTTGAGATGACGAAGGCTCAGTCTAGAGCGTGTTCGCCGGACGGTTAAACGCAGGTAGCAGCGTGAGCATAGGACCGGGCGTAACAAGGAGCCATCGGGGCAGATGTCATTTAGGCGGCTCGCTTTCGAGGAAAGCGAGGAGATCGGCAATCTCTTCGACGGTGAAATTATCGAGGAGGCGGTCGGGCATCGGGGAAACGGTGGAGGCCACGATTTGCTCGATTTCCTCTTTGCGGAGTGTCACACGAGTGCCATCCTGTTGCAGCACGGTAACGGTGTCGCCTTGCGGAGCAGCCAGACCAGTGAAAGTCTGGCCGTTCTTGGTCAGGATGACGCTGCCACGATACTGGTCGCTGATGACTTTCGAGGGAAAGAGGATGGCTTCGAGGGTATCACGGCGAGTGAATCGGCCTTTGAGAGTGCTGAGGTCCGGGCCGATGCCTTCACCATAGTTGCCGAAACGGTGACACTTGACACAATTGGCTTTTTCAAAGATAGCCCGACCACGTTTCGGGTCGAGTTTATCCCGCGGGATTTTGTCGAGCAGTGCCAGCAACTCGTCGAGTTTCCATTTGCTCTCGCCGGTTAGAGCGGTAACGTTGGGCAGAGGCGGTTCTTTAGGGAACGTTTGGGAGAACCAACGTGCCCAGGCGTCAAGTTCGGTTTTCCAATCGCCATCTTCGATAGTGAATTGGCGTCCCGTCCAGCGACGGAGAACGAGAACGGCCTGCCAGCGGTCTTTGGGATCAAGTCGGCTGGCGGCAAGCAAGACGGCGCGGAAAGGTGCGGCATGTTCGCTGCGAGGTTCCTGAGGAAGCGGCGGCTTGTAATCGCATTTTTGCAGCGCGACGAGAATTTCCCGCACCACATTCGGAGTCGGGGAATCCAAGCCGCGGAGGAGGTAAGGCACATTTTCCGGCGAAGGCCTTTGTGCCAGGGCGCGAGCGACAGCGAAACGTTGTGCAGGATCGAGGTCGGCAATTTGTCGCAAAGCCGCCTGCGCTTCCGGCGAAAGCGAGCGACTCAGAGCCGAAACGATGGTTGGTTTCAGTTCGCTCGACTTTGGCAGTTGCTGGGAAGCATGCAGTCGGCGGTAAAGTGAGGCCAATTCCGAGGGTGAAGGCAATTCTTCCGGGCGAAGCTGGCGCAACACCACCTCGGCAGGTAGCCAGAACTGATCGGCTCGCAAAAGGATTTGTTTTCTGTCTTCCAGCGAAAATGCCGGCAGCAGGTCCTGGAAGATATTGGCCAGGTACGGTGTGAAACTGTGGCCGCCGGTCCAGTTGTGCGTGTTCTGATACCAGCGGAGGATGGTTTCCTTTTGTTCCGGAGTCCAGCCCTGGTGAAGCAATCGCAGGCAGTAGTAATAGTGGATTTGCTGTGGGCGATCCGTCTCCGGTCGGGTCATCTCGGCGAGCAGCTTGGACTGCACCGGTTCCTTCAAGAGGTCTTCGCGTGCCGCCCAGACCAGCAGAATGGCCAATTCTCGGTTAACGAACGGGTCGCGGTGTGGGAAGTGCTGCCAGCATATCCTGGCGATCTGCTTTACGGAATCCGGTCGGTTGGTGCTGTACAGAGCCGCCAGTTGCGTCGCGCGGAGAACGCCGAGTAACCGGGTGGAATCATCCCAGGTGCTTTCGGTCTGCAGTTGCCTGGCCAGCCAGTCGAAAATTGTCGGGGCGCGCGAGTCGAGTTGATTGGTCTTGACCAGCGCAGCAATTCCTTCCAGCACAGCTAAGGGCGGTTGACGGAACAATTCGGACCACCATTGTTGCACAGGCAGGCGTTGCAAAACCAGCCGGGCAGCAGTGCGTACAAAGCGATCGGATTCATTGAGCAGGGGCCAGAGTTCGGAAATTTCGGGTAACAAGCCGCTGCGAAGGCAGTTTTCGCAGGCCAGTCGGCGAACATGTGGGTCGGGATCACGCAGTCCACGGCACAAAATGGGCTTCCATTGCGGGTCGGCACCGCGTGGACCGGAAGGATCGTCGGCAAGCGCGCCGATCAAGTTCATCGCCAAACCGCGTATCTCGGCAGAGCGAGCGGTGAACAGTCGGCCCAGCGTTGCCGCATCCGGTCGCCAACCGTGCTGCCAGAGCACCCAGGCGATCTTGACGCGCTTTTGTTCCGGCTGCTGTTCGTCGCACAGCTGTGCCAGCCATAGCTCACGCAGGGACTTGCCCAGCGTCGGATTTGCCAGCGCATCGGCAATCGCCTTGCGGCCAAAAGCGGAGTAGGGTTGTTGCGAGAGCAATCGCTCAGCCTGGTTAGCTACGTCGTTGGCCCCAGAGCCGATCGCCTGGCGAGATTCGGATTCCGACATCGCCACGATTCGGTAAACGCCTCCTTGCGTGCCGCGACCACCGAGGGTGAAATACAGTGCACCGTCCGGACCAACGGCAATGTCGGTCACATTCATGGGAGCGCCCGTGCAGAATCGCTCCACCGTACCTCGGCAGGCAGCTCCGTTTTTCTCCAGGTGCACCGCGTAGATGATACCGAGCGACCAATCGGAGATGAACAACGTCCGGTATTTTTCTGGGAAATTGCTGTGGTCGTACCATTCGACTCCTACGGGGGAACCGCGACCGACGTTAATGATGGCCGGCAAGGTGTCGTAGTAGTACGGCGGCAGCTTGGAAGAGCCAGTACGCCAGCCGAACTCGGCTCCCGGTATCACCTGGCAAACGCGTACCGGGCGATACCACGGGAGTCCTTCGTCCCATTCCATATCGCTATCGAAGGTAAACATCTCTCCATTGGGAGCGAAGGCAATGTCGTACTGATTGCGAAAGCCCGCTGCCATTAGAGCGAAACGTTTGCCGCTACTGTCCAGCCGCCAGATAGTGCCTCCGGGTGCGCGAATGTTGGCAGCGTGGCCACGAGCATCGTTTTGCCTGGGCAAGAGCACATCTTCCGTGTGTCCGGGTTGAAACTGCTGCGGGGTCTGTCGGCCAGTAGGCCAGCGTAGCAAAGGTGAATTGGGAGCGATTTTGTCTGGATTGGGCCAGCGTTTGGCTACGTCCGGACCGATTTGGCACCAGGCATGGTTGCCGACTACGAGATACATGTAGTTGTCGGGGCCCTGCAAGATAGCATGGGGCCCGTGTTCGCCCATACCGCCTTCAAAACGATGCACCAGCTCCACCCTGGTGATACGATCCTGTCCGGCAGTATCGCGGCAGCGGTACAATCCAGTACCGTCCGGCCCATCGCCGACCAGCCACAAGGCGCCATCGGCCCAGCACATGCCCTGACAGTTGCGCACCTGGTCGCAGTACACACGGATGCGCGAAATCGGGCGCTCGTTTGCCGAGGTGTTGCCGATACCGCCGGCCAGGCTCTTCGGCGGGCCGTTGTCGTTACTGGTACACAACAAGATCGGGCCGCGTTCCTGAGAAACCAGCAGTCGGCCACGGTCATCGAAGCACAAATTAATCAGCGAGAACGGCAGTTTGGGATCCAGGCCAACGGTTTCGATGCCGGAGACCTGTGGTTGTGGCGGCACAATCTCTTCCACGCGAAAACCCTCAGGCACCTGGAAGCGTTCATTGGCTCCCCACGCGACCTGCCGCCAGGGATCCGTTTTTCCATACGCGCCGAGCACCTTCACCCGCGACCACCGGGAATCGTCATAATCGAGATTTTGCCAGCCTGATGTCACAGTCGCGGCGGACTTCCACTCCCCGTCGCTGTATAGAACCAGCCGGGTTTGACCATTCGGCGTGTAGGAGAGACGGACGAGCAAACCAGCTGGCCCGTCCTCGTTGCGTGCTTCCACAGCCAGGACGTTGCGACCATGCACCAGATAGGGCTTGACGTCAAAATGATAAACCTGCGACCAGTTGGAGCCGCTGCCGATCCGTTTGCCGTTGATCCAGACCGTAAACGCATTATCCGCCGTAATATCCAGCGTAGCCTCGTCCACGACGATTTGCGTAGGGCGGTTGATCTCCCAAACCCGGCGGAAATAACGTGTGCCAACGGGTGCTTCGCGGGCAGGCTCGCCTTCATCGTGCCAGATCCAAAAAGCAGCGCCACTAGGAGAAGTAACCGGTCGCGGAGTCGGTTTGGGTTTGGGCTTGGCTTTCTCCGTTTGAGCCAGCGCGTACCAACCGATCCCCACTACCAAGAGAGCCAGCACCCAGCGTGGCCAGTGGCCTGGCACACGGGTGGTGCTGCCAGGAGAATGCACTTTTGTCGGCACAGGGTTCGGCGGTGAAATGGCGAGTTCTCGGTAGTCAGTTAGCATGTTGTCGCTCCGGCAAAGCATCGGTCGGAAAGGCCGCCTGGTCATGCGGTGCAGGATAATGCTAGGGAAGCAGGCATTACCAGCCAACTGAGCTTAAAAGAAACGCGGTGGGTCAGGACCCACCGCGCCAGAGTTTCGGAGACTCTCGTCTGCAAAAACGGTCAGCGTTCCAATGGACGTTATGGCAGGACTTTGATCTCGATGTTGCGGAAGTGGATTTCTGCCCCTTCCGACTGCCAGCCGATCGGGCCTTCACGAAGTTCGCTCTCGCCTTCGCTGACGGGGATACCATTGACTTTGGAGCTGAGATGGCCGTCTTTGCTCGTAATCTCAGTGGTGTTCCATTCGCCGACCGGTTTAATCGCTTTTTTCTGAGCGGCCGCATCTTTCTTGAATTTGCCTTTAGCGCCGCCGATGGCGAAGATGTTGCCGTGATCGCGATTCATGCCCTGCACCTCGACGCAGCGGGGCCAGACACGGTGTGGCAGCTGAATGTGCACAAGACAGCCGCTGTTACCGGGGAATTTCTCATCCTCGCCGGGCTTAAGATCGGCTGGCCGCTTGTAACGCCAGTCAAACCGCAGCACATAATTGCGATAGCTTTTCTCCGTATAGAAGTAGCCATTCGGTTTGCCCGGCACGATGATCACACCGTCTTCGACGCGGATCACCTCGTTGAGTTGCGGCGGTTCAAAGCCAAAGCCGGTCATGTCTTTGCCATTGAAGAGTTTGACGAACCCTTCTTCGGCGGTTGGTGCGTTCGAGACCAGGCTCAGAGTCAGTATGCTGGCCAGGCCCACCACAGCCAGTAAGCTTCGGCGAATCAGCATCGTTGCACCTCCTTCATTTCCTTTTGCGACCGCCACCATGGCTGGTCGCGCGTTGCTCGCATTGTAGTTATCCGCGAACATCCAGCAAGCCGCCGGCACTTCCCTTCAAGTTTTCCCGCAGGTGTTTCGGCCGAAATTTTCAAAGCCGGACGTGTGTGGAACAACCCGCTGGTGGGAAGCCGCTTGTTAGGAACCCAGCGATGTGCCGTCTATTTTTGCAGACTGGTCAACAACAAGGTCGCGGCCCAGGTGTGTGCGTTCTTGACTGGTGAAGCTCGGGGTACGTGGCATCAAGTAGCCACACAGAAGAGGAGGTAAACCATGCTGCGATGGCTGATGGTGAGCTGCTTGCTTTTGGGTCTCAGCGCCTACCTGTTTGCACAGGATAAGGAGCCGCCGAAAAAGGAGCCGCCGAAAAAAGAGCAGGCAACTCCGAAGATTGATGAAACAGAGCTCAAGAAACTTCGCGACCTGATGGAGAAGGCGGGCAAGATCCTGGACGCTACTCGCGATCGCGACCCGCTGCGGTGGGATTTTAGGCGGGCGCTGGAACAGGCTCGGAAAAAGGACAACGGGAAGAAACCTGTCCCGGCCCCGCAACCGAATCCTCCTGAGAAAAAAGACCAACAGCCGGCTCAGCCTGGCGATGTCATAATCACCATCAACGGAAAACCAGTCCCGGCACGGATTCAAATAGTTCCAGCGAATCCTGTCCCTGCCCCGCAACCGAATCCTCCTGAGAAAAAAGACCAACAGCCTGGAAAGAAGGACGGGAAGAAATCGGAGCCCATCCAACCGGCTCAGCCTGGCGATGTCATAATCACCATCAACGGAAAACCAGTCCCGGCACGGATTCAAATAGTTCCAGTGAAACCTGTCCCGGCCCCGCAACCGAATCCTCCCGAAAAAAAGACCAACAGCCTGGAAAGAAGGATTGAAAAATCCGTCAGTTCAGGAGCCAAGCGGGTCGAATCACGTTTCGATCTGTGATGAGGCCGGCGTACTCCCATTTCGCTCGCAATAGCCAACCGCCCTACTAGCAACCCTTGGCCATAATCAGCGCTCTGACGTGCGTCGCCGTTGCGCGGCGCACTATTTGTTTGGATAAGGGCGGGACCAGAAGTTTTCGCCGTCCATGTTGAAAGGCGTGCGGACTTCGATCTGGCAATCGCCAAACACCCGGCACTGACAGGCCAGGCGAATTTCGTTCTCATGGCCGATCGTGGCCAGGCTCAACGCCAATCGAAACCGCTCACGCAGGGTCTTGGGACTGAGGTTCTCCATTCCCTGTTTAACCAGTACCCAGCAGGTGCCGCACATACCGAAGCCGCGACAGTTGAACCAGCGGTCGAGAAAGCCGCGATACACCTCGATGCCGTGTTTGAGCAATTCCTGGCGCAAATTGGCTCCTTGCGGCACCTCGATTTCCTTTTTCTCGTTGATGATTTTTATCTTGGGCATAGGCGAGCACTCCGGCGCTGATTGGAAGCTAACAAAATCCTGGATTATGTCGGGCAGATTGTACAAACGACGGCGAAGTTTGTCCGCCAATACCCTGAGGCGAGCCGACAAACCTGGCAACTCAGATTTACCACAGATGGGGCAGGGCAAGCCGTAGGGTCGGGCAGGACAATGTTCGCTAAGCCCAAAGCGGCCGCCATCGCTCACCGTCTTGCACAGCAAACTCAGCATCTAGGCGGTCATGCCACGGGTAAGACGCATGAACGCGGTTTCCAGATTCACCTCTTCTTCCTTGAGCAAAACGAGTTTGAAACCTGAGTGGATGAGCAAATCGGGGATGAAGGTGAAATCCGTACAGCCGGAGACAAGCTGAACGCGAATGTCGTCGTCGCGCACCTCCACAGCCTGAACGTGTGGGTGGGTTTCGAGGCACTGGGCGGCTTTTTCCGTACGGTCAGCGACGCGAATCTGGAGAACCAGGTTCGGCTGCACCTTTGCCAGCAACTCCCGGAGGTCGCCATCGTAAAGCAATACGCCACGTTCAATGATGCCGACTTTGTTGCAAACGTCGGCCAGTTCCGGAAGGATGTGGCTGGAGATCATGATGGTTTTGCCCAGTTGACGCAAACGTTTCAATAACTGGCGCATGTCAATGCGGGCGCGCGGATCGAGGCCACTGGCCGGTTCATCCAGCAGCAACACCTGCGGGTCATGAAGCAGGACACGTGCCAGCCCCAGGCGTTGCGTCATGCCACGCGACAAACTGGTTGCCGGAGCGTCGCGCTTGAATGTGAGATTGACCAGTTCCAGCACTTCTTCGCACTTTTTCCGCCGAGCCGGGCCGTTGATACGGTACGCAGCTGCGAAAAACTCCAGGTACTCAATCACCTTCATGTCGTCGTACACGCCGAAGAAGTCCGGCATGTAACCGATGAGCCGGCGGATTTCCCGCGGTTTGTTGTAAATGGAATAGCCGCAGATGGTGGCCTCGCCCCAACTCGGCGCCAGCAGGGTGGCCAGAATACGCATGGCCGTCGTCTTTCCCGCGCCGTTCGGGCCGATGAAGCCGTACACATCTCCCGGCTCTAACTTGATCGTGAGCCGATTCAAGGCATACAGGTCGCCGTATTTCTTCGTCAAATCGCGTGTCTCGATCATGCCTGACCGCACCTGCAGCGAATCATTTGTGTAAAAATCCCAAAAAGCCCGCAAACAAAAGACTTAGGTTGTTCATTGGGCATTGTATCGCTCTCGTTGTCGAGTGTTGCGGAAGTTATAGGTGAGCATGGCATTGCGGTTACACGTCTTTGCAGGTGGAATCAACCACCGCGTAACCAGCGGGCGGCGTCCAGTGCGTGGTAAGTGAGGATGAGATCGGCACCCGCACGTTTGATAGCGGTGAGAATTTCGAGAACGACGCGACGTTCATCCAGCCAACCACGTGCTGCCGCTGCTTTCACCATGGCATATTCGCCGCTGACGTTGTAAGCAGCCAGGGGCACAGCGAACCGCTCTTTCGCCCGGCGAATGATGTCCAGATATGCCAGGGCCGGCTTGACCATCACCAGGTCGGCTCCTTCGGCAAGATCGAGAGCAATCTCCCGCAACGCTTCGTCGCTGTTGGCGGGGTCCATCTGGTACGTACTGCGGTCGCCGAATTGGGGCGGGGATTCTGCAGCTTCACGAAACGGGCCGTAAAAGGCACTGGCGTATTTGGCCGCGTAGCTGAGGATCGGAATGTGGCTGAAGCCTGCGGCATCGAGGGCCTGTCGGATTGCCGCTACCATGCCATCCATCATTCCCGATGGGGCGACGATGTCGGCACCCGCCTGGGCGTGCACCACACACTGCCGACCCAGCATTTCCAGAGTGCGATCGTTATCCACATCCAGCCGTCCGGTCTGTTCCGACAGCACGCCGCAATGACCGTGGCTGGTGTATTCGCAAAAACATTCGTCGGTAATCACGAGCAGATCCGGCAAGGCTCGCTTCAGAGTGCGAATAGCCTGCGGGATTATGCCTTCAGTGTCGAGGGCTTCCGAGCCAACCTCATCCTTGCGTGCCGGTATGCCAAACAGGATTACCGCACGAATGCCAAGCTCCCAGGCCTGCCCGGCTACCTCGACCAGCGTGTCGGGACTGAGTTGGTACTGACCAGGCATGGAGGCGATCTCACGGCGAACGCCCTGGCCATGCCGAACAAAAAGTGGCAGGATCATATCGCCTGGGGTCAATTCGGTTTCGCGTACCAGTTCACGCAAGGCGGCCAATCGCCGCAACCGACGCAATCGCCATTGCGGAAAGTGCGGCGTTATCTCCCACACAGCACATCTCCCTCGGCCGGCTGACAATCTTCCAGATACAGGATTTCCGCGAGTTCTTCGATTTCCGCCAGCTCACCTTCGTTTACAAGGCCGCGGTCTCGTGGAAGGCAGACAATCAGCCGTTTCGCACCGCCAGCGCTACCCGGCTGAACAGAATAGTAGCGGTCCAGGTAGCTCGGCTGCTCGAGGCAAGTGGCCCAGATACGCTGCAACGCATGACCCAGCCCGGTGGTCGCGCCGTTGATCGGCTCCAGGACCACCGTCAGTGTCAGGAACGGATTATGCTGGAGCAAACGTTTGATGCAGTGGCAAGCGTCTGGGGTATCGCGAGCCGGGTCTTGCGAGCGCAGCCAGAGCGTGAATACTTGCGTCACCTGCGGTGGCCAGGCCAGGTGATTCGGCAGCGGTAAATAAAACGCTGCCCAGTCTGCCGGTTGGTGCGGCGAAACGACCAGGGTGCCTAGTTGTTCTGGCCGCGAGGCTAGTAGCGCTGGCGGAAGTTTCGCATCGGGCAGGTCGTCCCACTGCAGCTCGAAAATAGCTGTGGCGTCCTCCCAGAGGCGAAACATCTCGGTCAATTCCAGTTGCGCCGTGCGGGTCACGTAGTATGGTGGTCGGGATTGAAACTTCAGTCCGAGGAGTTCTGCCTCGCGGCGGAAGTCGGTTCCAGGGAGCACCATCAAATGAAAAACCTGGACATCGTCATACATGCCGCTGCGTTTGAGGTATTCCATGCTTCGCCGCACCGAGTCAGGAGTGTCGCCGGGCAAACCGATAATCAAGTCCACAATGACACGAATTCCCGCCCGGCGAAGGGCAGCCACGCCACGTTCAAAAGCCCGCAGGTTGTTATTGCGGTCCATCAAGCGCATGGTCCGAGGCTCGACCGACTGCAAGCCGACCTCCACCTCGGTGAAATTGGCCTGGCGGAGCAGTTGTGCGAGTTCGTCGGTAATCCCCTCTGCCCGCAACTCACCAAAGCACTTCCATTGACTGTCTGGGTTGGCTTCTGCCAGCAGGCGGAGCAAATCTGCTAAATCCCGCCGCTGGTTCAGCGTGGGGTCAAGCAACACGACTTCCTGAACCCCCTTCTGCCTGGCAACACGCAGGATGGCTCGCAGCGATTCCAGCGATAGAAAGTAAAGCCGGTCGTAGCTCTTCGGGTAATAACAGAACTTGCACTTGAATACGCAACCGCGCAGCGTCTCCAAGAGCAACATTCTGTCTTCGGCCGGATCGAGAATGCCCTCCACATACGGCGAGGCAACCAGGTCGAGCGATGGTAGGGGAGATCGGGGCAAGAAACCGCTCTGGGTACCGCAGCTGTGCCTGTTGACTACCAATCCGGGAATCGGTCGGTGCACTTCACGCTGGTGGGCGAGGTGGGCCAGCAATTCGACGAAGGTACCTTCACCTTCGCCGATGACCGCGTAGTCCACGGCCGGGTGTTGCAAAACCCACGCATTGTCCAGGGTAATTTCCGGTCCACCGACGAGAACGCGAAGGTCCGGTTCCAGCAGCTTCAATCGCTCGGCCAACCACAGGGAGCGCTCTACATTCCAGAGATAACAGGTGAAACCGACCAGCCAGGGTTGTCGCGACAGAATGGCCTCGACGAGAGCGACATCACCCAGGCGGTTGGTAAGCGAGGCCGGCAGGATTTCGATGTCGTACCACTGGTCCAACCCGCAACGTCGCGCATACAAACTCAGATACCCGGCCGCCAGCGGAACGTTACCGCGAATCGCTTGCGATCCCAGCGGCGGAATCGGTAATTGCAGCAGCAGTACCTTGCGCCGACCAGCCATGTTTCTGGCATTATAGATGAACATCGCCCCGACATGCCTGGCTGCGCGACAAGTGCACCCACGCAGCGTCAGCATCACGGGTGGAAGCAACATGGTTGGATTTTGCTGCCGACATGCCGCTGCGTTGTTAGCAGCTTGCGGTTTCGTGGAGTGCGGAGCCTGGCCGGACAAGTTCGCCGGGTCAACCTCCGTTCCTGAGCAGGTCGCGGTTTCGCTGAACGTGAGTGGAGAGCGCGTGCAAACTCGCGGAACCTCTTGGCCCTGGCGAGGGCGCCGTTTCGCTGAATGCAAAGCCCGGCCGTGGACCCTTCGGGATTCCGTTCAGGCATTGGCTACGAAAGCGCCAAGCACGCAGTACGGTGTTGGAATCGTCGTGGCAGGATTCCCTACAGACATTCGCTACGAAGGCGAGCGGGGTCGCCGATAGTCATCCGTTCGGGTATAATTCAGGTGATGTTGAACAGTGCAAACGATGCGAAAAATGCGAAAACTGTGAACGTCGAGAAGGGAGACTTGCCGCAACTCCTGGTACAGGTGGAACATCAGTTCGTGGAGTTGTGGGGCGATATGAGTTCGTGGTGGGGTGTCAGCCGGACTATGGCGGAAATCCACGGTTTGCTTTATATCACCGGCGAAGCGTTGAGCGCTGAGGAAATTCAGAAGCGGTTAGGCATCTCGAGGGGCAATGTCAGCATGAATATCCGGACTCTGGTGGAATGGGGACTGGTTCGCCGCGTTCGTAAGCGAGGCGATCGCCGGGAATATTTCCAGTCGGTAGCTGATGTGTGGGAAATGTTCACGGTGCTGGCCGCCCAGCGGAAACGCCGCGAAATTGATCCAGTGCTGCGCACGTTGCAGCAGTGCCGCGAACAGCTCAGTCCCGCCATGCTCGGGCAAGCCGCCAACGATCCGAAGGCCCGGCAGCGCCTGGAACGCATCGAGAATCTGCTGGCGTTTTTGAAATTGCTGGAGCAGCTGGCCGAACGGTTTATCACCAGCCAGCGCGGTTTGCAAGCAGCTGTACAGCGGCTGACGGAGCAGTGAGAAAATCGGTAGCGATCAGAGCCGCAAGAACGCTTTGTTCAGTCCAGCTGCGAGCAAAAAGGCCAGCGCTATCGAAAAATAGGCCGGAAAAATCGCAAATTTTTCCCTTTCCCTGTTGAAAGTCCCACAAATTTCGTTATTGTGTCTGGCAATCACACTGCCTCGGTGAGGCCGTGCGTGAGACGCGGTCGGGGTGAAGGGCTAGCGCTGGGAAATAGCACTTTCCCCCTGGAGGCAGAGAGGTCGTGTCTTCCCAGACCAACAGGAGGTGCATCTCATGGCCAAAGCAGCCGCTGCCGGTCGCATGACCAAATCGCAGATCGCCGCCCACTTAGCCGAACGTGTCGGCATCACCAAAAAGCAGGCGGCCCAATGCCTGGAGGAATTGGTGCAACTGATTTACAAGCAGGCCAAGAATGGCTTCGTCCTGCCGGGGCTGGGCAAAATCGAACTGCGCGAACGACCCGCTCGCAAAATGGTTATGCGGTTCGGCCCCAAAGCTGGTCAGGAAATCACGATTCCCAAGAAAAAGGTGCTCAAGTTCCGGTTCCTCAAGGCTGCCAAAGACGCCATTCTGGGTCCGGCCAAGAAGTAGAATGGTGCTCCGTTCTAGAGTTTCATAGCAAACAGCAACGCTAGCCGTGTAGCCGGGCCGGGAGCATATTCCGGCTCGGCCTATGATTTTGTGCAAGAAGCGAAAAACGCACCGGCGAAACCGCTGCCGCCGCTAAACTGTCCGGCAGAACAATGCGAGGCGTCCGATGCTCGAAAACATTCGCGGTCCTGCTTATGTGCTGGGCGACAACATTGACACCGACCAGATCATTCCCGCCCAGTACCTGATGTACAATCCCGCGATTCCGGAAGAGTACCGCATGTTTGGCAAATATGCGCTTTCTGGCGTCCCGGCAGCGCAGGCGGGTTTGCCACACGGCCATGTTCCTTTCCACACGCCGGAGGATGAGTTTGTCTCGCCCTATCGGGTGATCGTCGCGGGTCGCAATTTCGGTTGCGGCTCTTCGCGGGAACATGCGCCGATCGCTCTGAACGCGGCCGGTGTGCGTGCTGTGGTTGCGGAATTCTTCGCGCGTATCTTCTACCGCAATGCGGTCAATGGCGGATATCTGATTCCGTTTGAATCCGCCGAACGCTTGGTGGAAAAAATCCGCACCGGCGACGACGTGGAAGTGGATGTGTCGAACGCACGGCTGATCAACCACAGCACCGGCCAGGTTTACGCCTTGAAGCCGCTGGGCGATATTGCTCCGATTCTGGCCGCGGGTGGATTATTTGCCTACGCCCGTCAGGCCGGTTTGCTTCCTGCCACAACCTCGCCATGAGCAGTACCGTCCACCAGCCGCGCTGGATTCGCCGCATCTGGCGTAACTGGCGTGAGCGCCACCGCCAGCCGATCAACTTTCTCCTGCACCTGATCGGTATTCCCATGACTGTTGCGGCGTTGCCTTGCCTGGTGCTGGCGTGGTGGACAGGCTGGGCGATCTGGCTGGCGCTGGCACTTCTTGTCGGTGGCTACGTCTTGCAATTCATCGGCCACGCTCTCGAAGGTAACGATCCCGGCGAGGTGATTTTAGTCAAACGCTGGCTGGGTTTGCCTTACACGGCCATTGCACCATCTCAGCGATCCGGCAGCGCTTCGCCGCAGCAGTGACGGGACTGGCGTCTCAATCGAACAACTCGTGCACGACCCGCCCGTGTGTCAGTAACTGTTGCCGACCCTGGCGATCAACGATCGGCATATCGAGGGGCACGCCCATGGCGTAGTACAATGTGGCGATCAAATCCTGCGGGCTGATCGGCTTCTCGGTTGGATAAGCGGCAAACCTGTCGGATTGCCCGACCACTTTTCCGCCTGCGATGCCGCCGCCAGCCAGCAGAATGCTGTAGCAATAAGGCCAGTGATCGCGACCGGTGGCGTCGGTGCCAGCGTTGGCTGTAACTTGGCCCAATCGGGGTGTGCGCCCGAATTCTCCCATGCTGATCACCAACGTCGTCGCCAGTAAACCGCGTTGATGCAAGTCCTCCAGCAATGCCGACAAACACTGGTCGAATTGCGGTAAGAGCTTTTCCTTCTGCTCAGCGAAATTGCGACGGTGCGTGTCCCAATAGGGATCGGGGGCATTGAGGGCGCCGCCCCAATACACGGTGACCATGCGTACGCCCGCTTCCACCAGACGCCGTGCCAGCAATAACGCCTGTCCCCAGCGATGGCGACCGTAGCGCTCGCGCACGGCCTGGGGTTCTTCGTGCAGATGAAATGCTCGCCGGGCCTGCGACGAACCGAGCAACTCGTAAGCCCGCCGGTAATAAATATCCATGCGGGCGACGTGCTCGGATTCCGTCAGCCGTGCCAGCTGCCGATCCACCTGCTGCAATAAAGTGCGGCGCTGTTGCAAACGTGGCCAGTCGAGTTCGGCAGGCAAACTCAATTCCGGCACATCGAGTCGATCCTGGTTCGGATTTTCATGGAACAGAAACGGGTCGTAACGCGGCCCGAGCCAACCCGCATTCTGGCCAGGCAGGTGAACGTTGCCATCGCCCACCAGCGTTTCGGAAATCTGCACGAATGCCGGTAAGGCACTGCGTGTCGGCCGGAATTTTGCCAGTACCGCACCCGGATTGGGATAATCTTCCGCGCTGGCTTTGAAAGCGACGACATCCCGATCGGGGGCCACGCCGCTCAACGCATAATACCCAGCGGGATTGTGGTTGGTAACTCGGTGCGTCATGGAACGCACCAGGGTAAAGCGATGGGCCAGTCTGGCCAGCTGCGGCAGATGTTCGCAGATTTGCAGTCCCGGAACGCTTGTCGGTATCGGACGAAACTCACCGCGAATGTTCTCCGGCGCTGCCGGTTTCATGTCGAAAGTGTCCAGCTGGCTTTGCCCACCTTGCAAAAACAACAGAATGCAAGCTTTGGCCCGCGCCGGGATATTTTCGTTTTCTGCCTCAGCGCGTAAAAGGTCCGCCAGTGTCAACGCGCTGCCAATCGCGCCAACCCGCAGCCACTCCCGACGAGTCATTCCTTCGCACAGTTTCGCCGAGACCGTCGAGATTCCGATCATGCCTGGCCCCCATTACTGCTGCTATTTTACGAGCAAATGGATAGCCACGACAAACGGCGAACTCGTCGCTTTTTGGGAAACAGCCGCGCCGCAGTCTCCGCACCGACGGCGAATGAATGGGTGTTGTTCAGTCTGGGAATTCCTGGTCGGCTTGTTCGGGATGTCGTTGCCGCCAGTGCGTTTCGCAGTAACGGTAGCGGCGGCGGAATAGCGGAATCAAGCCAAGCCAGCGATACCAATCCAGCTCTTCGGCGACGGCAGCCCGACCGCAGAGATGGCAATTCCAAACTATACCGCTGGCATCGCGCAACACGCGATGTTTCCAGCGGCGGTGATGGGCTTCAATTTCTTCCGGGGTGATCCCCCGGCGAGCCAATTCCGCTTCGGCGATTTCCACCGCTTCCGGTTCCAGGTGGTCGCGAAGCACGGTAACACGGTCGAGTAATTCCAGCGTGTCGGCACGTGCCGCATTGGCCAGCAGCCGCTGCGGGTTCAGTTTCAACACCATCGGCGTCGCCTGTTTGCATTTTCACCAAAGTCGCTAAGGTTTTTCACGACCATTGGCAGGGCCGTCCGTGTTTTTGTACTGTAAGCCAGAGCTAGTAACCAGGCAGAAACCAGCAAATATTCCGGAGTGAACGCAGATGACCTCGAAAGTTGCACTGGTAACCGGCTCGGCAACGGGAATTGGTCGGGCATCGGCGATTCGCCTGGCCCAGCAGGGTTTTGCCGTGGCTGTCAATTACTCCCGCTCCGCTCAGGAAGCCGAAGAAACACTGCACGAGGTACAAAAGCACGGCGTACCTGGCCTGTTGATTCGTGCCAACGTCGCCCGCGACGACGAAGTTCGGCAGATGGTCGAACGTATCGTCCAGGAATGGGGTCGCGTGGACGTGCTCGTGAACAACGCCGGCACCACACGCTTTATTGACCATCGCCAGCTCGACGCCTTGACCGAGGAAGTGTGGGACGAAATTCTTGGCGTCAATCTCAAGGGAGCGTTTTATTGTTGCCGGGCCGTCATCCCGCACATGCTGGCCAAAGACGGAGGCGCCATTGTCAACGTCAGTTCGGTGGCCGGTATTGTCGGAATTGGCAGTTCCATTCCCTACGCAGCCAGTAAGGGAGCGCTGAACACCATGACCAAATCACTGGCGCGTGCCTTCGCTCCGAAAATTCGCGTGAATGCTGTCGCTCCCGGGCCGGTGCTGACTCGCTGGCTGGCGGATCACATGGATCATGTCGAGCGTCAGCTCGCATTCACGCCCATGCAACGCGCCGCTACTCCCGACGATGTGGCCGAGGTCATCTGTTTTCTGGCGACCGGCACCAGTTACCTCACCGGACAAGTGATCGTCGTGGACGGTGGGCGAACCATGTAACCTTGTTCGAGGAACGCAGTGGGCGGCAATTGTTTGAACCGTGTAAACTTGTCCGCGGAAACGGTGCGCAACGAATGGCACATGGCCGGGCCATGAAAGTTTTTCGCGGAAACACGACCTAGCTCTGGCAACTGTGCGATTCAAAAGCGAAACCAGTAAGCCGCCGTTCTATTCGCGGAGCGCCACCCGGCCTTATCCGTTTCGGCGATTTATTGCCACAACTCTTCGAGGAATCGAGCGCCGGGAAGCAGGACGTTCAGTTCGTTGCGTTTCTGCGAGCTGATGCCCAGCGTCTCCAGAATGGTCAGGCCGATCATGGCCGGCGTAATCGGCTCGGTAATCGGTTCTTCGCCGCGTTTGTCACTTTCGCCGATCACCCGACCACCGGGGATACCGGCACCGGCCCAGATGGAGAAATAAACGTTAGGCCAGTGATCGCGGCTGGCCTGGGCGTTGATTTTGGGTGTGCGGCCAAACTCACCCATGCAAATGACCAGCGTTTCCTGGAGTAAACCTCGGGCCTGCATATCCGCCAGCAGGGTTGGAAACGCCCGGTCGAAAATCGGACATAAACGGTCGGCTAATAGCTCAAAATTGTAAATGTGCGTATCCCAGCCGAAATCGCAGTTCGGCGTCATGGCTTCGACATACTGGCTCCAGTTGACCTGGACATAGGGCACACCCGCTTCGATGAGCCGTCGGGCCAGCAGACAGCTCTGACCAAACGCCGTGTAGCCGTAAGCTTCTCGCAGCTGGGCGGGTTCTTGCGAAAGATCGAGAGCTTTGCGCGCCGCTGGCGAGGTGAGCAACTCGTAGGCCCGTCGGTACACCGCATCCCATTGCTCCAGTGGCCCGCTTTCCACCCGGCGACGAAGTTGGTCGAGTTCGCGCAGCAAACGTTGCCGATTCTCCAGATGTTGCGGCGTCAAACCTTCCAGCAAACGCAGGTGTGGAATATCCACCTCGCCCGTCTCGAAACAGTTCACCAGGAACGGATCGTACACATGCCCCCAGTTGCCGCCACCGTAACCTTTCATGATGCCGACAACATCGCGGGGGTTGCCACGACCAATGGCAATGAACGGTGGCAGCTGTCGCGGCCCACGTGCCCGCGCCACGATGGAGCCGAAGTTCGGCTGCACTCCGGTCGCACCTTCCAAACTCCCGGTCAGCGCACAGGTACCCGCTTCCAGGTGGCCACTGTGGAAGTTCTTATTGGAGCGCACCAGAGTAAAAAGATGACTATGGTTGGCCAGACGCGGCAGCAATTCGGTGAAGCGAACTCCCGGCGTGCGTGTGGGAATGGTGGCGAACGGCCCGCGATATTCTGCCGGCGCGTCCGGTTTGGGATCGCAGGTATCCAGATGGCTCGGCGCGCCCCACAGCCAGACCAGCAGCACCGAGCGCGCTTTGGCCGTCTCGCTTGCCTGCACATCGAGGGCGCCACCTAACGCCAGCGCCAGAGGACTGGCCAGGCCCGCTTGCAAAAACGCTCGCCGGCTCATGCCACCGCAGTCTCGCGCTAAAAAGCTGCCCACCTGCAACATGACATTTCCCTCGCTTTTTGCAGCCGTCTCTGCTCGGCGCCCATGACCACCTTTTATTGTCGGCAATTGCATCGTCAACGGCAAGAGAAACTTAGCCGGTCGGCTCGGGCCTTTAACCGGTGTCCAGCAAAATTTTTTGCATCACCCCTTGACGTACTCGTACCCGCTTTTGTAAAAAGACTATTAGAAATCGGTTAATCAGCGGCCAATCGCTACATACCTGCGCAATCGGAGCAGGTGCCATGACATTTTCGAGCGTCAAAACGTTGATGTGCGGGGTTCGCCAGGATAAACCCATTGTGCGCGAAAAACGGGTCTGGTGTGGGGCCAGACTCGATTACATTTCCAGGTATTTTTCACACGTGGAGGGCCTCTCTATGCGTCGCAGAAGCTCTTTGCTTTCCCGGCGGGGATTTACGCTGATCGAACTGCTGGTGGTCATTGCGATTATCGGGCTATTGATGGCCTTACTTTTACCGGCCATCCAGCGTGTCCGCGAAGCCGCTAACCGTATGCGCTGTCAGAACAATCTGACCCAGATAGCCTTGGCCTGCCATAATCATCACAATGATTACAAGGTCTTTCCGACGGCAGGGATTTGGTGGAATTGGCCGTGGGTATATCGCAATGGCGTGCCAACTGCCGCCCCCCATCAGAACAGGAGTTTTCTCTTTCAAATCCTGCCGTACATGGAGTACAAGGATGTCTGGGCGTTAGGGCCTGGCCAGGAGGGAAGAGTAATCGGCACGGTCATTCCAACCTATTACTGTCCAAGCCGTCGCGCACCTGAGCCGGGTCCGCCGGTTGGCAACTGGGGCCAGGCGAACTGGATTGACATTGGCACCATGCAATCGGGTTCCACTGTGATATCGTCTTGGCGGCCTGGGAAGAATGATTACGCTAATCCATCCTCGTATGGCCCTATAACGCTGGGTGGCGTAACGTGCAATCCTTGCTGGCCCTGGGTTTGGTGGGGGTATGAACGCACCCCCATTCTCTGCTTCGGGGGCTATGGCGATTTGAACCGGGCTAATGGTAGCCAGCCATGGCAGGAGAACTTGGAATACGCCGTCAGCCTGGATGGCGGAGTCCGGGATGGTACCAACAATACCATCTTGGTAGCGGAGAAGTTTTTGCGGCCTGCGTGCTATCAGGCGAACTGCTACTACGACAATGAGGGTTATGGAGGAGGTTGGGACAACGACACCGGGCCGCTGGTAGTTTTCCCCACGGACACCAATGGCTGGGCCAGGGTTCGGCCTATTCAGGACACAGACCTTCCGCCTATTGGACAATGGCCAGATGGGCAGGAAGGAAACCGTTTTGGATCGGCACATCCGAATTCTTTCAACGCAGTTTTCGCTGACCGCAGCGTTCGCCGGATTCGCTACACCATCGATCTCAACTTGCTCGCAGCCTTGGTAAACCGAATGGACGGCTTGTCCATCGTTGATTGGACAGGGGTCGAGTAACTGATACAGCAAACCGCTGCTTAGAATGGGCTTGCAGCAGTAAACTTGTGCAAAGGCGAAGAATGCAAGGCCGCTGGTTATAGGGGCTAGCTTTGGTAACTAGCTTTCGTAACGGTAGCCTTGCACGCGTGTCGCTTACTGATCCTCGACAATCTCAGCGAGGGAAGCGCTGGTCTTCCGGTAACCTTGGTTGTAATATGTGCTGAGTGTTGTCCGCGTGTGTCGTTAGGGTAGCAAGCAACTAATGGCCGGGGTCGTCCGGACAGCTGTGAGGATCCGTCCACGCTGCAGCTGCACCGAACCGACACAGCTATCCTACAGTCCCTTGCGGCACTCCGTGCCAGCTCGCTCTGCATCAGTGGTCGGGATTTTTTCTTGACTGAGCAATGGGTCCTGAACATAATAGCAGGCATCAGAGAGTGAGAATGGAGGATGACAGCCTGCAGGCAAGGGGAATGGCTATTGGCTGAGGCGGGCGCGATCGGTACTGTAACGGCTAAGTCATGGCGAAGCGTGCTTCGCCCGAGCATTCTTTTTGCGCGTCAAAAGCGGGTCTGGTGTGGGGCCAGGCTCGATTACATTTTCAGGTATTTTCTGCACGTGGAGGGCCTTTCTATGCGTCGCAGAATGTCTTTGCTTTCTCGGCGAGGATTTACGCTCATTGAACTGCTGGTGGTCATTGCGATTATCGGGCTATTGATGGCCTTACTTTTACCGGCCATCCAGCGTGTTCGCGAAGCCAGTAACCGTATGCGTTGCGCTAACAACCTGTCGCAAATGGCCATTGCCGCACACAATTACCACAATGACTATAACCTGTTCCCGAGCGCTGGTGTTGGGTGGTCGAGTGCTCGCACGGTTACCAACGGGATGCCAGCACAAGCTCCGCTCCAGGCCTGGGGCTTTGGTTACCAGTTGTTGCCTTATCTGGAGTACGGGAACCTGTTTAATCTTCCACCGCTTGCGACAGCGCCGTCGAATGAGGTAACCATTATCGCCACGCCGATCCCGGTGTACTATTGTCCCAGCCGTCGTAGGCCTTTCGTGCGCAGTAATATCGGCATCTGGGGAAACCACTTTACATGGCAGGAATCCACGACCGGTACAGTTGGGCCTCTTCCCAGTGGCGGGCAGAATGTCGCTGCCATGGACTACGTCCTCGCCATGGCGGAGCCCCGCACCGGCCAGATGATTGCCCCAACCGATCCGAGTGCTCTTACCTCGACTTATCAGCCGCCTTATGGGCAGTGGACTGCAACTGGGCTTATTGTTCGTTCTGGTTATGGGTTTAACACAAACATTTGGTGCAGCTTAGACGGCGGAGTGCCAGATGGTACTACGAACACGATTATGTTCGCGGAAAAGTTTATGCGCCCTAACGAATACACGGGCTGGGGCCAGGGCGATCAGGCAGACCACACCTGTGGCTGGGATCGCATTACTCGCCGAAATGGCAACTTTCAACCGATGCAGGATTATAACATTGCGACGTGGACAGCCTGGAACAGCCCTCCGGACGGCGCCTTTGGTTCCGCTCATCCGGGCAGCTTTAATGCTGTGATGGGCGACCGTTCCATCAGGCGTATCCGCTACAGCGTCAATGTTGGCATTCTGACCCGGGCTTGCGTGCGAGACGACGGTCTGCAATTCTCCTTACAGAACCTGGAATAGGTTTCGGCCAGAAAAATCAGCTCGAGCCGACCGGTTGAACTTATCGCCGGTCGGCTCTTTCTTTCCCCAAGGTAGATTCCACGCCGCCACGCTATTAGGTCCTGGAGCGGCAAGCTCTTGTGCTGATTTTCCGCTTTTTCATCTTGACGTCGCCTCGGGATTTTCTGTAAACTGGGTACTGTAAGGCGTCGGGTTAGTGGAGAAATCGCCTGCGCGGTGAGATAGGCTTCTATGAACATGCCACGGCTAAACTGCTTGCCAGTGAGGTTACTTACAAGGTCTGATTGTGCGCGTCAAAAGCGGGTCTGGTGTGGGGCCAGGC
Organism: Gemmatales bacterium; assembly: GCA_041640595.1. Classification (GTDB taxonomy): domain Bacteria; phylum Planctomycetota; class Planctomycetia; order Gemmatales; family HRBIN36; genus HRBIN36. The sequence goes on from JBEPZY010000007.1 coordinate 140,494, forward strand.
TCGATTACATTTCCAGGTATTTTTCACACGTGGAGGGCCTTTCTATGCGTCGCAGAATGTCTTTGCTTTCTCGGCGAGGATTTACGCTCATTGAACTGCTGGTGGTCATTGCGATTATCGGGCTGTTGATGGCCTTACTTTTACCGGCCATCCAGCGTGTCCGCGAAGCCAGCAACCGTATGCGTTGCGGGAATAACCTGTCGCAACTGTGTATCGCCGCTCACAATTTCCACAACGATTACAGGATTTTACCAAGCGGCGGTTACAGCTGGATCAACAACACGGGCACTGTCACCACAACGATAGACGGCGTGACTCACACATTCGCCGTCGGTGCCCGCATGTTCCGCAATGGTGTGCCAGTAGTGGCTCCGTTTCAGAATTGGGGATTCTTTTATCAGATCACGCCTTACCTGGAACTGGGAGATGTCTTCAACAGGCCGCAAGGACAGGAACATCTTATCGGCCAGACGGTGATTCCAACACTTTACTGTCCGAGCCGACGCCGACCGGCACCGGGACCAAACCGAACAGTGAACTGGCCCTCCTATGATTTGGGTACTGCTTCCGGGTCTAGCTATTCAGCCGCTTTTGCCCCGGGCAAAAATGATTACGCACAGCCGGCGTGCAACGTTGACTTTCAGCCTCCGGGCCAGAATTTCACGTACACCAACGGAATGGGCCCATACGGGGACCGGAACCAGGCAGGTGGGCTGATCATCCGGTCGGGCGGTAACCTGTGGAACCGCGTCGTGGACTTAGACGCAGGTGTTCCCGATGGAACGTCGAACACCGTGCTCTTGACCGAGAAATACATGAACACCAACGAGTATTTTACCAATCCCGGCTACGACAACGAGGGTTGGGCCAACGGTTGGGATAATGATGCCGGCCCACTGTGGGCCTCCAATCAACCTATGCAGGATACGATAATTGCCGCGCCTGCTAACCGGGTCGGCTCAGCACACCCCGGTTCCTTCAACGCCGTCATGGCCGACCGCACGGTTCGGCGCATTCGCTATACGTTCACTAACGTTCCTATGCTCATGTCGCTCATAGTCCGCGACGATGGCGGCATGATCGACTGGTCTCAAGTAGAGTAGGTGCGAGCTACCTGCAGGTTTTACCGCAAATTAGAACCGCGTGATTTCGGAGCACACAATTACCAGCGCGGCAGGGGTGCCGGGCGGCGGTATCCCTGCCGATGCTGTTTTTGTCTTGACGATGCCAGTTGGACTCGTTGCAGTGGAGGTCACTTGGCCAGCTTTTCCGGCCGCATTCACAAGCGGAGCAATTTGCAGGACAGGTTCACGTTGTCCGGCAGCGCTGGGCGACTTATAATTGTTCGGGCGAAAGGACACGAAAGACAGTTCGTCGGCGTAAATCCGTGAGCACATTTCTGGTCGCCGACCCGGTGTGCCCGCTAATTGTCGGGAGTCTGTGGACTGCTGACGGCTGAAACGTCGGCGCGTGCGCAACAACGCGAACAGTTTTTCGATGGAGGGCGAGGCGATGACAGCGGTTACTCACGTGCCTCTGGTAGGCAAACATTTCCTGCGTGGTCGCTGGACGGAGGGGAAAGGAGCCCGGTTCGAGAGCCGAAATCCAGCTCGCTGGTCGGAAGTGGTTGGGGTGTTCCCTCAGGCTACCGCGGACGAGGTTGAAGAAGCTATTCGTGCGGCACGCGACGCGTACCCAAGCTGGCGGCGAATGAGCCGAATTTACCGGGCCGAACTGTTCGACCGCCTGGCGCAATTGATCAAGGCGGAAACAGAATCCTTGGCAGTTCTGATGGCTCGGGAGTGCGGCAAAGTGCTGAACGAGTGCCGCGCTGAAATCGTTGAAGGGTTGCACATGGTGCAATATGTGTTCGGCACAGCCCGCATGCCGATGGGCGAGGTTCTGGCGTCGGAAATCGCCGAAAAAGATGCTTACGTTCGCCGCAAGCCTCGCGGTGTTGCCGCCATCATCACGCCGTGGAACTTTCCCTTTGCTGTGCCGTTGTGGATGCTGGGGCCGAGTTTGCTCGAAGGCAACACGGTGATTTTCAAACCCTCCGAAGACACGCCGGCCATCGGACAGGCACTGGTGGAATTATTCGAGCGTGCCGGTTTTCCGCCTGGGGTGATCAACCTGGTTCACGGTGCGGGCGAGGTCGGCGAACTGCTGGTGCGCGACCCCCGCGTGAATCTGGTGCTCTTTACCGGCAGCTACGAAGTTGGGTCGAAAATCCAGCAACTCTCCGCCGGCATCGTCGATCGCATTTGTGCCTGCGAAATGGGGTCGAAGAGTGCCGTCATTGTCTGCGAGGATGCTCGCATGGATATTGCGGTGACCGCGGGCATTCTGAGTGCCTTCAAGACCAGCGGTCAGCGCTGTGTTTCCGCCGGGCGAATCCTCGTGCATGAGAAACGGTTCGAGGAATTTGCCGACCGGTTTGTGCAACTGGCACGCCGACTGAATATCGGCGACCCGCTGGATGAACGGAATTTCACCGGCCCGGTCATCAACGAAGCGGCCGTGCGAAAAATCAGCTACTACAACCAACTGGCACGCGAAGAGGGCGGAGAAGTATTGCTCGACGGTGGCCGAATGCTCGACGAAGCCCACCGCGATGGCTGGTACATGTCGCCGTTCATTTACCGCATCCATCATCGTCCGGGTATTCGTTGCATTCGCGAGGAAGTGTTTGGCCCGCACGTGGCGCTCATTCCCTTCGCCAGCAACGAGGAAGCCGCGGCCATTTACAACGATACCGACTACGGTCTTTCGCTGGCCGTGATTACTGAGGATTATCGCGCCATGCGCTATTTCCGTGAGGAATGCGATTTCGGCATGGGTTACGTTAACCTGCCCTGCATCGGTGCGGAAGTGCATCTGCCCTTCGGTGGCGTCAAGAAAAGCGGAAATGGTCGGCCCTCCGCTGCGGGGCTTATCGAAACCGTGACCCATCGCGCGGCCTGGACGGTTAACCACGGCCTGGAAATCAAAATGGCCCAGGGACTGAAGGCTACCCTCGATTAATCGCTACCCTTTGTGGCGAGCGATACATCGCGGCAGCGAATCTGGTGAAACGATGTGGCTATTTGACGGGGAAAAAGTACCGTGCATCCGGATTCCACCTCCAGGGCCGAAAGCCCAGGCGCTGCTGGTACGCGACCAGCGAGTGATGTCGCCCTCGTACACACGCATCTATCCGCTGGTCGTGGAGCGTGCCAGTGGGGCCGTGGTACAGGATGTGGACGGTAACCTGTACCTGGACTTCACCGCCGGCATTGCCGTTACCAGCACCGGCCATTGCCATCCTTATGTCACCGCCGCCATCAAAGACCAGGCCGACAAATTGCTGCACATGTCCGGCACCGACTTTTATTACGAGCCGGAAATTGCTCTGGCGGAACGACTGGCGGAACTCGCTCCTGGGCCGGGACCCAAACGCGTCTTTTTCACCAATAGCGGTGCGGAATCGCTGGAAGCGGCTCTGAAACTGGCACGCTGGCATACCGGCCGGCCGCGGGCCATCGCTTTTTTAGGAGCGTTTCACGGCCGCACCTACGGTGCTATGTCGCTTTCCGGCTCGAAATTGACGCATCGCCGGGGCTTCGCGCCACTCGTACCGGAAATCCACCATGCTCCGTTCCCCCGCGATTGTCTCGGTTGTCCGTCGGCGGGAGAGTGTCAGTGTGTGCAACAGATCGAAGAGACTCTTCTCAAGCGCATTGCTCCGCCGGACGAGGTGGCCGCGATCTTCGTCGAGCCAATCCAGGGCGAAGGTGGATATTACGTCCCGCCTGCGGGGTTTTTGCCTGCCCTGCGCGAATTGTGCGATCGCTACGGCATTTTGCTGGTGGCCGACGAAGTGCAAACGGGCATGGGGCGCACGGGGAAAATGTTCGCCGTCGAGCACTGGAATGTCGTGCCCGACATTATCTGCCTGGCCAAGGGGATCGCCAGCGGCCTGCCTCTGGGTGCGATGATCGCCCGTGCGGAGATTATGGACTGGCCGAGCGGCAGTCATGCCTCCACGTTTGGCGGTAATCCGGTAAGCTGCCGAGCGGCACTGGCAACCATTGATCTGCTCGAAAACGGTCTGATGGACAACGCGGCGGAACGGGGCCGGCAATTGCGCGAAGGTTTGTTGCGGTTACAAAGCCGGTTTCCGCAACTGATAAGCCGGGTGCGCGGGCTTGGTTTGATGGTGGCCCACGATGTTCTGCGTGAGGGCGAACTCAGCACCGCGCTGCGCGATGAAATCGTCCAGCTGGCCTTTCGCCGCGGCTTGCTGCTGCTCGGTTGCGGTGATGCTGCCGTTCGCTTCTGCCCGCCTCTTTGCATTACTGCCGAACAGGTGCAGATCGCCCTGAACATCCTGGCGGACGTCTTCCAGGAGGTAACCACCCGCCGCCAGCTTGTTCTCGAAACCAGTCGCTGACGACCAATCGTCGGCGAAAACAGCAGTTTATACAGACGCGCTCTCTCCGGTCCGCTGCGATGGCAAAACCGGCGAACCGACGTCAGCACCGTTTTCCAGCGGCATCTGTGCATGAAGGCTGACAAGTTCCCGCCAATCTGAGCGATGTGTCAGCCGCAAGAGTAACGGCAGCAACACCAGGTTTCCGATGACCCCTCCAAGTAAAGCCAGGGCCGACAGCAACCCGAAATGGACCAGCGGGATAAACCGCGATTGCGTAAGCACACTGAAACCGAGCACCAGGGCGAAACTGGCTACCAGCAATGCCGCACCGGTGCTGCGATGCGTGCGTATCAATGCAACGGCAAAACTTTGGCCGGCCAATTGTTCCTCCCGCAGCCGATACAGATACAGCAAGCTGCTGTCAATGGTCATGCCCATAGCCACACTGGCCAGCATCGCCGTGGCAATGTTCACCGGCAAACCAATCCAGCCCATGGTGCCGACTACCGCCAGCACCGGTAACACGGTCGGCACCAGGGCAATCAGTGCCAGTTTCCATCGCTGAAACGCCAGGACGGCCATGAGAAACATACAAGCCAGCGATACCAGGGTTGTATAGGCCTGGTCACGCAGGACGCTTTCGATAAGGCCAGCCAGCATCAGATAAACACCGGTTAGTTGATATTCGGCTTGCGCGCCAAGCGTTTCCTGACAGCATGCATCAATCTGGGCGAGTAATTTTCGCTTGGCCCAGGCACTAAGTCGTTCGCGGGCTTGCAGTAAGATGCGTAGCTTGCGCTCCTCCCGGTTCCAGAAACTAAACAAAACCGCGTTTTCCTGGATCTTTTGCCAGACACCAGCCGGTACAAGTGCGGCCCGCACACCGAGTTCTTTTTTCGCATTTGGCAAGTCACCAGCTAACATAAACAAACGCGCCCGCGGTGTCAGCCAGCTGGCCACGACAGGAATGTTGTCCATGAAATCATAGAAGTCGGGAATGCTGATGGCCTTGGTGATGCCTTTCACCGTTTCGCCGCTTTCCAATGTAATTTCTATACTCGTCAGGCGGTCTTGAAGCATTTGCAACTGTCTTAGATAACTGCTCAACTCCTCGTTGCTAAGACTGAACAAATCCGGCGTTGAAAGGATTAACTCGAGCTGACCGGCACCACCGTAATAATCCTCAATGAAGCGGTAGGATTGATAGACGCCCGTCTCAGAGCGAAAGTTGTTAGTAAAATCCGTTTGCGGCTGTAAGCGTGTCATTCCTAAGGCAAGTGTGGCCATGGGTAACAGCAAACCACAGCCACACATCCACGGTCGGCTATCCAGCACTAATAACAGGCGGTTCAAGCTGTTTTGCATCCACGATGGGATCTGCACAGTGTAAGCCGGTTGCGATTGCCAGCCCATCGCGGTCAAGGGGAAGAAAAACAGCGTTGCCACGCCAACTAAACCAGTAGCCAATGCCATAATCATCCCAAAGTCATAAACGGGTTTAATTTGACATACCAGCAATGCTGCGAAGCCACCCGCCGTAGTCAAAATAACCCAGAAGAGAGCCGGGCCTAAGTACCGTAACGTTTGTTGCAAGGCCAGTTGAGAATCCATACGCTGTCTCAGTTCCTTGTAGTGAAGGCCCAGATGAACTACAGAAGTGACACCTATCACAGCCACCAGCGAACTGATGGCGGAGCCTACCATCGTCATTTCTCCGCGTACCAGGCTCCAGATGGCTTCAGACCAGGTTAGGGTGCTATAAATCACCAGGAACGGCAAAATGAGCCAGCGCGCGCTGGCCAGCACATCGCCCATTCCGCGCAGCAAGCTGACTTGACCTAGCCGATAGCGAATCCATGCCTGACGCAGCTCTGGAACCACAAAGGCACCGGTAATGACGATGGCCATCAGTAACACCGAGAAGAATTGCAAGCGCCGCCCATCCTGGGCCGTGTATTCGTAAACATCATGGATCATAAGCAGGGTGCCAGCGGTATAAGGCCCCTCCAGTTGCGGAATGTTTTCGCTTTGCATAAACTCCTGGGCAGTGCGGCGAATGGTTTCCAGTTTTTGTCCGGCTTCTTCCGGTTTACCTAACTCGCGATGCAACTGGACAACCAGAGCCGTCGTGATCGCGTCAGGGCCTAACGTTACGCCAGCGTATAACCGCGTCTTCTCAACTTTTTCGCGCAACTTAGTCACATCGCCATCGTGGCCAGCTCGTTTGACAGCTTCTCCTATCGTCAGCATTGGGTTGGTAGGTGCGGGGCTATTAGCCAGTGCGACCACCCGGTGTACGCCGGGACAAGTTTCCAGGCGATGGGCTAACCGTAATTGCCGGTCCATGCCTTCCGCAGTCCACAATTGAGGATCGCGATAAACCACTAACAACGTGTGCTCACTAGCGAACCACTCCCTTGATTTGCGGTAAAATTGCAAGTGCCTGTCGTGTTCCGGAAAGAAACTCTCCATGGAACGGTTATAGTAAACCGGGTGAGAGGATAAGTACCGGTACGCGACCACTAGCAGGATTAGTCCTACTAGAAAAAGCACCAAACGCCAACGAACTAGCTGCCAGCATAACCAATTTGCCGATGGGCGAACCGGATTTTGCAACATACGGATACATAGCTCCTTGCGGAGGTGGCTCAGCGATCCACCTCTCCCATGACTATATCAATGCTGCCGACGATGGCGGGAACATCCGCAATCAGGCATCCGCGACAGATTTCGTGGGTTACGCTGAGGTTGCAGAAACTGGATGAACGTGCCCGCACTCGTAGCGGTACACTTTCTTTAGTGGGCCTGCCCACGACATAAAAGCCCATCTGCCCACGCGGGCATTCGGTCTCCACGTAAGCTTCGCCAGGCGGCAAATGACGCGGCGGCTCGATGCGATGTGATCCTTTAGCGGTTTCGTATTTCCGCAATGCCTGTTCGACGATCCGTGCACTCTGCTCCATTTCTTTCATACGGACGTAGAAACGGTGCCAGGCGTCGCCAATAACTGCCTCGACCGGAGCGTCGTCGAAAGGCGGAATCGGTACCTCGAAGTCATACTGCTCGTAGCCGCAATACGGCTCGATCTTCCGCAAATCCCAGGGCGGGTCGCCTTTTGTGCGATTCAGCGAACCGCGCAACATCGGCCCGGTGCAGCAGTACGCGATGGCCATCTCTTTCGGCAGAACACCGATCCCAGCCGTCCGCTTGATAAAGATGCTATTGCGTGTCAGCAACGTGTGATATTCTTCCAGCCGCGGCACAAACCATTCGAGGAACTTACGGCAGCGGTCGATCCAGCCTTCGGGCAAATCGTCATGAACGCCGCCTATGGTCACGTAACTATAGGTTAGGCGTGCTCCGCAAACTTCCTCGAACAGGTCAAGGATCATCTCGCGTTCGCGGAAAGCGTAGAGGAATGGGCTGAACGTGCCCAGGTCTAAGCCATAGGCGCCGATGCCAACTAAGTGGCTGGCGATACGGTTCAGTTCGCAAACGATGACACGGATGACCTGGGCCTTTTCGGGAATCTTGTCGGTCAGGCCGCACAGCTTTTCCACCGCCAGCGAGTAACCGAGATTCATGTTCATCCCAGCCAGGTAATCCATGCGATCGGTGTAAGGGATGAACTGAATGGGTGTAACGTTTTCGCCGATTTTCTCTGCACAGCGGTGTAAGTAACCTAGGTGAGGCGTAACTTCGGATACCACTTCGCCGTCGGTACGCAGCACGAGGCGCAGAACCCCGTGGGTACTGGGATGTTGCGGCCCCATGCTGACCAGCATTTCGTCGGTACGGACGTCCATTTCGATAATTTGCTCGGACTCGCCGGCAAAAGTCGTGGACATCTAAATTCGCTCCTGTGCTTACGTCGGCGACAAGGACTTAAGTGTCCTGCCGCCCGGAATAGCTGTAGTAAGTTACCTAGGTTTTCGCGTTACGGTTTCAATCAACGACCGCGGATGCCGTGATATTCGAGCGGGAAAATATAGTCCTTGCGGAGCGGATGACCTTCCCAGTCTTCCGCTAACAGGATGCGCCGCAAGTCAGGATGACCGATAAAGCGAATGCCTACCAGGTCATAAGTTTCGCGTTCATGCCAGTCGGCTGCTGGCCAGACGCTGGTTACGGATGGAACTTCCGGCAGCTGACCTTCGATATTATCCTTCCAGCGCGGCAAAATCACTTTTACCACGAACCGGTGGCGCTTGACGAAACTGGACATGTGGTAAACCACTTCCAGATGCGGCTCAAAACCGGCCTTCGCCGCCTTGGCCGGGTCGGGTTCACAGTAATCCACGCCGGTGATGCAATTGAGCATGTCAAATTGCAAGCGTGGATCGTCTCGCAAAAAACGACAGACCTCGACGATGTCGCCAGCATCTACAACTACATAGGGGTCTATGGCATCTGGTTTTTTCTGGCGAATTCGCGGACCGAATTTTTCTTCGAGGATGGCAATGATCTCCGCACCGTGCATGGGTATCTCCCAGGGAGATTGCTCACAAGTTCTAAACCTTTGCCGGTGTGCTAAGTTCCTTACGTCGGCGGCAATATTCGTTGGCTTTTTCCAGGGTCTCGACTTCCGGGGGCAGCTTGACGTAGCCGCTGCGCGTCGGGACAAGGTAGTCCAGGGGTTGACGCTTGGTGAGATCATGCATAGCCCGGATTTTATCTTGCACACGCATTAAGCCTTCCAACAGCGCTTCCGGTCGTGGCGGACAACCGGCAACATAAACATCCACCGGTACAACTAAATCCACGCCTTTGACGACGTTATAACCGTACTTATAGTACGGCCCGCCGCCGGAGGTACAGGCACCCATAGCAATAACAAACTTCGGTTCCGGCATCTGGTTATAAAGTCGGCGGACGCGGCTGGCCATTTTGAAATTGACGGTTCCCGCGACGATCATCAAATCAGCTTGCCGGGGCGTGGCGCGAAACGCTCCGGCGCCAAAGCGGTCAATATCGTAGCGGGACGCGCCGGTGGCCATCATTTCAATGGCACAGCAGGCCAGCCCGAAAGTCATCGGCCAGACGCTTGCCTGTCTCGCCCAGTTAATCGCCTGTTCCAGCGTGGTCACGACCACGCCGCCCTGGTCAAATTTTCCTTCCAGTAAGCCCATAGCGATTCCCCTCACGCACGAGCGTGCATTGGGTTACGTATGCTAAGCGGAAAGCGAAGCGGCTTCGGTTTCCAGGATAGCCTTAGGCGGTGCGGCTTCGATTCGCAGAATCTGATTGCCCCGCGTTGTTCGTACCCATTCAATATCACCGCGTCGCCATAAATAAGCATAGCCGAGCAGGAGTACGCCAAAAAACACGGCGATATCTATGAACGCCAACCAACCCCATACGAGAGCTTGTTCCGGCGACACAAGACTACCCGCGCTATCTGGGTCTGTCGCCAACTTGGTTCGCATCTCGCCGGAATTAGCAAAAGTGTGCTCCGAAAAGAGTGTCGCTTCAATAGCGTGGCGGTGCTCTGGTGCAAGTGTACTGTCCGCCAGGGCTACGTATTTACCGAAAACTACCGCCCAGGGGAAAAAGAAGGCTACTTCGACGTCGAAAATGACGAACAGCAAAGCTACCACGTAATAGCGAACGTCGAACTGAACCCAGGCCGTGCCGACACTGGGTTCACCGCACTCGTATGCGGTGAGTTTTTCCGGTTCCGGACGTTCCGGCCGAATCAGTTTGCCGATCAGTAAATTGACCAGCACGAAACCAGCGCCGACCACTGTAAAAATAAGCACGGCGGCAAGGATTATGCCCATGGCTATTGTCCCTCCAGCCCGGGATCGTCCGAGCAGGCCAGACCTGCTCGCTGTTTAGCAGGATTTAGCGGGGCTTTGCGTATCGTTGGGTAGCTCTAGCTTTTGTCGGCCCGCAAAGCCGGCATCCAGTTCATGCCAGTGTTGTACTTCCGGTTCTCCCAGTTTCCAGCAGAGGAATACTTCGCGTCCGTGCAGGATGGCTGGAAAATCTACCAGACCTTCCCAGCCCTTGAATTCCACGCCGAGCCGATGCAACTCTTCCAGGTATTCTTCCAGACGGCTCATGTCTTGCTGCAGTTCTTCGATCACGAGAGTTCGCTCTTCATCGTAGTAACGGCCGAAACCCGAACGGGCTTCGAGTTCGCCTAACCGTTGCTGGCGTTGTTGAATTTCTGCAGCCAACGAACAGATATCGCGCACGATGACGCGGATCAGCGGCAGCATACGGTTGGCTTGTTCGACCGTGAAATGCCGGTCATATCGAAATGGCCGTCGCGGCATGGATGACGCGCCTATATGCTAGTGGGGCGAAGAAAAGTTTATTCAGGATGAGCTAGCTGCTGCCTGGGGCTTAGCAGGCGGTTGATCTGGGGGCTTAACCCAAACCGGTTCCGTTCGCACCTTTGAAGCGGCTATGGCTGTCGGGTTAAGGGTTGCCTGTCCCCAGGCAACATCGAGCGGCAATTTGGCGAAATCTACCACCAGACCGTCTCGTGAATAACAGCTGATATCGTAATTCCATCCCATCCAGATGCAATCCACAGGACAGGGATCAACACACAAAGCGCAAAACATGCACTTGGAATAGTCAATTTTGAACCCGGTGACCAGGAAGCCTTTGCCTCTGGGATTGCGAGTTTTTTCGATGTAAATGCAATCCACCGGACAAGCGCGAGCGCACTTATCGCAACCGATGCAGGTGGTCAAATCGAAACGGTGAAAACCGCGGTAGCGCGGCTTTACGGGCACGGGCTTTTCCGGATATTCGAAAATGTGGGTGAAAGTTCCGTCAGCTTCGTAGGCTCCCAGCTTGCGGTTGCCACGAAGCGTGTCGAAGAAATACCGGAGGGTTACCAGCATTCCCTGGGCGACGGTCACCACGGCGACCAGCACATTGCGGAACCATTCACGCATAGCGTAGCTCCGGCGTTGGTTCGAGGATTGTTTTCCTATCGTTGGTGTCATTGTACGAATTGCTGGCTACCTCTGCCAGAGCCGATAGCCCTAGACAGTACCAGAACTCGCAACGTTTGGCGACAATTCACGCAAACCAGTGCCGGAAGATACACAAGACCCGGTGCTGGAGGACCTAGCAGCGCTCCAGCACCGGGCCCATGCAGGGATTGCACAATGACAGCTGCCGCTTGCAAGCCAGGGCGAGCCGCCAGCAGCGGTCAATCAATTCCGGCTCGCGCAATAAGCTTCCGAAGCGACCGCAAAGAAGCTGGCGCAGCTTGGACTATGCCAGGGTGTAGGTACGGCTGGCAGGATCGCGCTTGACCTGGCCAAGTTCTACTAATTTGGTCAGGGTCTGGTTGACGATAACAGAAAAGCGCTGGCTGGTGGTCTTGTAGCCGGCATCGAGGACTGCCTGCTGAATGTCTTTCGGACGCATCGGTTTGCCGGCTTCGCGGAGCACCTTCAAGATGTATTCCCGCAAAGAGCCGGCTTCGGCTGGAGCACGACCGCGACGCTTAGCCGGGGCAGCAGGCGCTACTGCTTTCGGTGCCCGACGCATACCATCACCGGCTTGAACCGCTTTCAGTTCCTGGCGAATTTCTTCCGTGGCCTTTTCCTGGATGGAACCCAGCTGCTCCAAGGTTTGTTCGATTTGGGCCTGCAAGGAGCGTAATTGCTCCAGACGCTTGTTTAACAGTTTCTGAATCTCTGAGATGCTAAGTTGACTGATCGCGGGACCTCTAGGCATGGGATTTACCTCCTTCTTTGTAAGTCCCAGGATAGCGTTACCATAAGCTCCCCGTGAGCTTATCTGAACTTATATCTAAGTAAGAAACGGTCAGGTGGCAAGTGTCTAAACTAAAATTTTCGGTTTTTCCCAAGCGAACGAACCTGATTCAAGCATCAATTTCAGGAAAGCCGATGATTAGAGAGACTTTACTTGGCCCTTAGGTTTTGCCCGGTTTAGAGGGGCACAAGGCTGCTCGAAGCAGTGAACAAGCTAAATTTTGCTCTGGTGAACCGGGAGAGACGGAATGACGCAGGTGCAAGTGGTCGAACGTGTTTCGGCGTTACGCAAACGGCTGGAAGAGATTGCTCCGAGTCATCCGCAACCCCTAAGCGAACTTTATCCTCAGCTAAAACAACTTCAGGAGCTTTCTCGCCAGGCCCAGGTCTTGCAGACGCATTTGGGCAAAGTGCAAGACCGGCTCGATACGCTGGCTCCTAATGTTTCCTCCCTGGTTCATACTGGGCACCACCTGGCGGGCCCCCGGCAACTGTCGTGGCAAACCCGGCGATTATTGCTCGAATGTCGGGAGTGCCTGCAAACGCTTAGGAACATGGGTGAGGATTTGTCTGAAGAAGTCCTGGATAATCAGCGCTGGCTAGCCGCTTACCAGTTGACCGTTCACATGACCGAATGTTTATTGCGTGGCTTACAGGCTTTACCGGAAAGTGCTTTGGACCAAAACCGTCTGGCTCAGGGACTGGCAGGATGGCTAAACTGGCTGAGGGCGCAGGTGAACGCATTGGTTTCGCTCCGCGAGCGGCATAAACGCTTAGCCGAGCACATTTACGCCTTAGGCCACGCTATAGCGAACTTATCCCAGGGCCGACCGGTGTTGCAACGTCCCTTACTGGCGATCGCAGAGGAGCTATTGCAAAGCGATCTGGCTAACCAACCGCTCGAGCTGCTGACACCTGTGCTGCCCCAGGAGCGATGGGCAGCAATACACGGCTGGAATACCGCCCAGGTCGTGGCCCGAATAGTGAACCGGCATCCGGAATGCCGTAGTCGTGCTTTGTTTGCAGTGGTGGCAGCGCTTCTGCATGATTGTGGTATGGCCAGTCTATCGGCCAACATTTTTGAACAGGCATCGCCGCTTAGCGACGATCAGCGGCGTGAGGTGGAGGCTCATGTAGGAGTTAGTGCGGAAGCAATGCGCTTGCTGTGGCCTGATGAAACCTGGTTGGTAGAGGGTGTGCGAGCCCACCACGAACGTTTAGACGGGAGCGGTTATCCCTTTGGGGCGCAGGGTAAAGCAATAAACAGCCTGGCGCGCCTGCTGGCTGTAGCGGATACCTATGCCGCACTTTGTACTCGGCGCGCTTATCGTCCGGCCTATTCGCCACGTCAGGCTCTTATGGAAGTACTGGCCGAATCCGAGCAAGGACGATTAGACGTAACCGCCGCCGAATTGTTGCTGGAATTGTCGCTCTACCCGATCGGTTCCATCGTGGAATTGTCTGACGGCAGCATTGGCCAGGTGATTGCCCTCAATCAAGTTGCTTCCGATCAGCGATTAGCCACGCCTATCGTCGCCGTGCTTTTGGACGGTGAAGGTAAACCGCTGGGAATGCCGCGATACATCAACCTGGCGTCTAAGTCGGGCCCGCATCTGGTTCGGAACATACCCGTTGAAGAGTTACTGGAAATGCAACCCGGCGGATTCTGGGTGCAAATTTTGCCCGTTGTTGGATAAGTGGTGCCCGTTATGTTTTTCGATCGCAGTTATTTTGCAGCCACATGTCATCCCTGGGTGTCGGGCCTGTATATAGTGGCGATGTTGTTATGCTATGAGATTGGCGTGTGGTATTGCCAGCAAGGGGACGATCTCGCCTGGCGGACTGGAATAGATGCGGGCTGGCGTTATCACATTCGACAAACGCCTTGGTACTGGCTCGAATGGGCACCAGCGGGATGTGTCATTCTTAGCCTGGGCGTCTGGTCGTTGTGGCGGTGGAAGGATAAACCGAGCGAGCCTGTGGCTACCCTCGCCGGAATGGTGCTGGAAAGTTTTGTCCTGGCGTTGCCGTTATTAGCACTGGCTCGGGCAGTAGCGCTGTGGGGTAATACAACTCTCCCTGGTACGGCACTAACTTCGCAGCGCGGGGCTAGCATCCTGGCCAGTCTGGGTGCCGGCGTTTACGAAGAAATCGTATTTCGGCTGATCCTGATTCCGGTTCTGCTTGCAATTGGCCGACTACTTGACCTCGGTCGGATATGGCGGCTTCTTCTGGCAGTAGTCCTGTCCGGAGTGTTTTTCGCAGCGGCACATCACATTCCGCCATTTCAGGAACCTTTCCGTCGGGAACTCTTTGTTTTTCGGGTCCTGGCAGGAACTTATTTCGGCCTGGTTTATCGCTTTCGAGGTATTGGGATCGCGGCGGGTACCCATGCTTGCTACGACTTACTGGCTACGGGATAAATGCAAACGGTAACACCGTGCTGGTTTGTTACCCAAGCCGCAGCACAGCTGAGACCAGGTGCCGGGCTAAACACGGCGTTGTAAGCGCTTGCCTAGCCGTCGTAAGGCCGGGCTTACATCTCCTGGAGGGATATGGACATTCAGCAAGCTAAAGGTGTCGCGATTCTTCAACGCGGCGTGCATGGCTTTTTCCAGATCGGTTTCGGTTCGAACTTCGAAACCCCAACCAGAGCCCAGAATATCAGGCAGGCGATGATAATTCCAGTTGAGAATGTCGTTAAACTTGCCTTCCATAATGAATCGCTCCGTCTGGTAACCGCCATTGTTGATGACGATCACGATTGGATTGAAACCGAGTCGAACCGCGGTGCTAAGTTCCATGCCGGTCATCTGGAAGGCACCATCGCCTACCAGCACTAATGGTCGCAGCTTGCGATCAGCGCATTGCACACCGATGGCTGCCGGTACCGAAAAGCCCATACTCGTGTAATAGGCGGGACTAATAAACTCGGTTTTCTGATGGATGGCTAAATCAGAGGCCCCGAACAGGGAATCGCCGATATCGGCCACGACCACCATATTGTCATCAAGAATGGAATTGATTTTCTGGAAAAGTCGGCGAATGGTGATAGGCGTATCGGGTTTGGCTTCCCAGGGTGCGTATATAGGATCTCGGGCTTCGGGCAGGGGGCGATCGTATTGAGGCAGGTTCTGTTCATATAGAGCCCGAAGGAAATCTTCCAGCAGAATGCCCTGGTAATGGTGGTAACGAATTCGCACCGACTCCGCGGTGGCGAGGATAATGCGGCTCTCGTCAAACTTTTGCGTATAAATGCCCATCTCCATATCGGTCAGGTAAGTGCCCAGGGCCAGCAGACAGTCGGATTCCTCTACAAACTTAGTGACCTCAGGACGGCCCAATGCCGCCTCGTACACGCCAACATAAAGGGGATGGCTTTCCTTGATGGCCGACTTTCCTAACAGTGTCGAGGTGATGGGAATGTGGGCTTTCTCAGCCAGTTGGACCACTAAATCCTGCAAACCAAAGCGGTGTACCTCAACGCCAGCCAGGATAATTGGCCGGGTGCTTTGCTGAAGCATCGCCAGGGCTTCCGAGACCGCTTCCTGCAGGGCATTCGGATCGCTGCGAGGCTTTTCCAGGAAGGGACAGTGCTGGTAGAGAGGCCGGGTTTCGATAATGTCGCGGGGCAGCTCGATATAGACCGGCCGCTTGTAGCGGATACATGCGAATAACACCCGATCAATTTCTCGAAACGCGGTCAGTGGGTCTTCGAGAGCGGCACTGGCCACAGTGAGATGGCGGAACACTTCACGCTGGGTCTCGAAACTGCGAACGACGTGGTGCAAATACTGGTGGGGACCGCGCTCCCGCAGACCCGGCGCTCCGCTGATAACGACCACCGGGGATTCTTCTGCATAGGCACAGGCCACAGCATTGACAATGCTGAATCCTCCCACGCCATAAGTGACGCAGGCGACACCGATCCCCTTGATGCGGGCATAAGCATCTGCCGCGTAACCCGCCGATAGCTCGGTCGTCGTGCCCACCAGTTCCAGCGGACTGTTTTCCAACAGCTTGTAAAAACCGAGCACATAATCGCCCGGAATCCCGAAAACATGCCGGGCACCCAAATCATAAAGGCGACGAATCAGGTACTGCCCTAACGGCAACGAGACGGTATCTCGGACGCTTACAGCACCAGCAGTTCGGGAACGATGCGGAACCTTTTTGGCCACGGGCGTAACTTTTTTGTTCGGCATGATGGTTCTCCTCAAGCAGATGACGCTTGCCGTTTTTGCCTTCCATTGAAACAATAAGGCGAGCTTATGCTTCCGACAAGGCGCTATACCGGGTTTCGGAGACGAATGGCGTAACATAGGTTACAAACCAGGTTTTCGCTAATGTTCGGACGGGGTTGGAACTGCCCAACTGAGTCAGGCAAGACCGACCGGGAGTTGGTTTATCGGCTCCTGGAACTCGCAAAGCCCCGAGGATGCGTCCGATGCCAGCGCCAGGCCGTCTCAACGATGCTGCGCAGGTCAGTATAACGAGGTTGCCAGCCTAATAGCTGGCGAGCTCGGCTGCTATCGGCAACTAAGTGTGGGGGATCTCCCGGTCGCCGGGGACTTTCACGCACCGCGATCGGTTTACCCGTAACTTCCTTGCACGCGGCGATGACTTGGCGGACACTGTATCCCCGACCGATTCCCAGATTGCAAACGATTCCTTCACCAACGCGGATTCGTTCCAGAGCACGCACATGGGCATCGGCCAGGTCGTCCACATGCACATAATCGCGAATGCAGGTACCGTCCGGGGTATCATAGTCGGTGCCAAAAATTTCGACGAAGGGCCTGAGGCCCAGCGCGGTTTGTAATACCAGAGGAATTAGATGGGTCTCCGGCTCGTGATCTTCTCCAATGCTTGCGTCTGGATGTGCCCCAGCCGCATTGAAATAACGCAGACTCGCATAGCCGAGTTTGCCAACCCGGCAAAGGTCAGCCAGGGCCCACTCGAAAGCCAGCTTGCTTCGTCCGTACGGGTTGACTGGAAGGGTCGGTGAGTCTTCAGGAATCGGGATGGTGGTCGGCACCCCGTACACTGCGCAGGTGCTTGAGAAAACTATCTTCGGAACATCTGCCTGTAGCATCGCTTGCAGGAGTGCCAGTCCACCGCGTAGGTTGTTTTCGTAGTAAAGTTGTGGTTGCTGCATGGATTCGCCGACCAGGGCAAAGGCAGCGAAGTGCAATACCGCTTCAATCCGTTTTTCTCGTAACACCCGTGTGAGGTGGTCAACGTCGCGAATGTCGCCGGGAATTAGAACGTCCTCGGGCACCGCCTCTCGATGACCGCGCGAGAGATTGTCCAGCACCCAAACCTGGTGTCCGGCTTCGAGCAAAGCTCGCACCGTGTGGCTACCAACATAACCTGCCCCACCGGTCACCAGAATACGCATGGATTCTCCCCAATTACGTTATGAATGCTCAGGAATAGAACTGCTGGAGCATTCTGGTGGATTGGCTCGTTCAAGAACCAATGGCTTATCAATCGCAGCGAGATTTTCGACCTGGCCTCGAAGGTCTCCTGCATCCAGTGCAACGAGCGGACTTATTTCAATGGGCACGCGAACCTGACCTTGCGGTGTTCGGGGTACGGCTACACCGGCTTGCTCCAGCCAGCTGGCGTAGAGTTCGCTCAGGGCTGCGCGAACCGTCTCCGGAGAGTTTTCTCCGCTGGCATTTTTAAGCGGCTCAAACTCCTCACGACGGCTCGTTTCCACAATCAAAACACGTCTGGCCAGAGGCAAAACATCGAAGATAAACTGCTCCCACTTGACGGCGTTGGGCTCCTCTGGTTCGACAAGCTCGCCGGTATCCGAGAGGAACGGAACTTTCTTGATCGCGCCATGATACGGTAAGACCGTCTTTTGCTCGATCAACCGCTGCAAAAAAGCCACACTAAACACATGGATGGCCGTATTGCCTGCGTCCAGCCAGAAGGAGCCGGTTGCATCTCGTTTGCTTTGGTACTCGAGCGGGATCTCCGTGTATTCGACCAGATGATACCGGCCGCGGTACCGAATCACCTGGCCGAGTTTTTCCTGGGCGTGCCGGCGCCGCACTACTTTCACAGAAACGTCGGCATTGGCACGGATGTGCTGACCCAGAAACGGGGGGTCCGCGATTTTTACCAGTGGATTGTCCACTTGAAAGTAGAACAACCACCTGACGCCACGCTGCTGTATCTCTTCGAGGACACTGGCATCCCGCAGGGCAGCCAGGAATCCGCCATGTCCGTTTGGCCCCAGCGCCAAATGAAACTTGCTCCGCATCAGCAATCGGCCCGTATTTTTGTCGAGAGCTGGCAGGGTGCCCTGGCTGAAAAAGACCACCTGTTCCGGTGGAAGACCGAAATAGCGATGCTCGGCAAACCAGCTGCGTGTAGCGGCATCGTTATCGGGACTGGTCATGATGTAAAATCGCAGTGGCACCTCGTAACGCTGGGACAAAGCAAGCACTTTTTCGGCGTGCACCTGGAATAAACTGCGATTGCTCACCGGGCCGATCGGGTACGTGCCTTTGGGGCCAGGATGACCCAGCCGGCTGCCATGACCGCCAGCCACCAGGCAAATGGCCACCTCACCCTGCCGCAAGGCCCGTTCACCGATGGCGCTGGCTTGTTGTTCTTCTTCCCAGGCAGCAAAAGTTGTCGCCGGGCGTAACACTTCGGGAGGTTCGACCTCATTCCAGTCAAACGGGGCTGGCGTAGGCGTGGTTTGCCATTCGAGGAACAAACGCTGAAGTTCCGCCAGGTCAATACTCTCGATTTCTGCCGCGAGTTCTGTGCGCTCCTGTTCCGTTAACTCCGGCCACCAGCGCAGGACATGCTCCTGTCCAAACGGAGCAAGTTTTGCTCGCAATCGTTCGTAAAGCAGGTCGGCCATGGCTTGCGTCCCGGTTGCGTTGGCCCGACATTTCGCTAATTGCACGGGCGTTCTACGGGCGCAGTCCGAATATCCCCTGGGGAATCTATCAAGTCTAGTGCATTTTTCGGCGCGAATATAGCCAACAAGGTTGTGTTCGCATGCTTCGAACGTTCGCACCTCAGCAATCCGAGGACTTTACCGGGAGACCGAGGCGGCGGACAAAAAGTGGTGCGGAGTCTTTGCTCGGCAACGGAATAGTAGCCTGTTTGTTTTAGGCATGGCGGACCGCCGGAATTGCTACCGATTGTTCGACGCGCGCGGATACCGCGCACACCGGCACAGCCGCATGTTCTTCCGCCCAGCTGGCTGCCAGATGGCAGGCGAGACGGATGGTTCGCTCCAGAGCATCCACCTCGATCAAGCGCAGGTCATCTCGCAAGGTATGCAGATAAAAGGAGTATCCCACCACATCACCCAGGATGCTGAGGCTGGGTAATTTGCGACCAGCAAAAGGCTGATGGTCCATTCCTGCCCCCAGCACGTGTAACCGTGATGGATGCATACCGAGTTCGCGGGCCCGTTTCTCCGCCCAATCGAGGGTGGCTGGTGCACCTGAGAGATAGCAACGAGAGCCGGCCCCGACGCTTTCCAGGTTGATCAGTAACGTCGGCATTTCGTTCAACCAGTTGAGATGGTGTGCCAGAAAATGACGCGCTCCGTCCAGGTCGGTTTCTTCCGCGCTGGTGGCCACCCAGATTGCCTCGACCTGGCGAAGTGACGGGTGTTCCAGACGAATCTGCTGCTGCCAGAGTTGGGCCAGCGCAAGCAGTGCACCCACACCGGAAGCGTTGTCGAGTGCCCCAGGGCTGCGATTACCAGTGTAATTGGCCGCGAGTCCGGCCAGACACACAACAATTACCACCGTCAGGATCCAGGGATTGGGAGTTTCCGGCAGCCAGCTCGGCCATAACGGACTCAACCACCACGCCGTCAATCCCACCAAAGCCCAGGCACAAATCCACACGCTGGTTACCAGCGCCACCCGCAAACCCGTTGGCAAAACCTGCGACTTGGTGTCGTAGTGGGCCATGAAAACCACCCGCACCGCGGCCGTGGATCGGTTTCGCAAATAGCCGAGGACGTTTTCGCTCCAGGTGCTCGTTGGCAAGTTAGAGCGGCTCGATGGAGTGGTCAGGCGCCAGGGCTGGTTGACCAGCATCGTTACGCTCGCCCAGGCCAAAAGCGAAACCAGCGGATAAATGTCCAAAGCCAAAGCTCCGACGACGGCCAGGATTGCGCAGCCAGCAAATAACAACCGATGGTGCCATTCCCGAAAGCTCGCGAAAACCGGAAATTCCTCACGGCGAACCTGCAATCCGGCCTGCCGCATCTGCGCTTCGATGTAATCCGCGGCCCGGCGTTCGCCTTCAGTGCCGACTCGACGGGGATAACAAAGCTGCTGCACGTGTTGCTTTGCTAGTTCGCCATAATTGCACAGCGTTTCAGTTCTCATCCTGTAGGTTCCCGATTCGGTATGCCAGCCCATGTTCTTTTACGAGCCGTAAACGTCTTTAGTATCGCTGGCGAGGATGCGTTTGGCAAGCCGAAAATGGCCGGCATCTGTCCCGGCCGAATTTTTCGCGCGTTTCTCAATCGCCGTGCAAATACTAAGCACCGTTTTCACCATAGATGGGCGATTGCTTGAGTCTGAGGGCACGGGTCCAGGAATCAGGCGTGGGATGTTCAGGGTCGGGCAACGCGGATACTCCCATTTGCAAGTATCGCACCAAATTCATAGCTCATGACCAGGCCTGGCTGAAAATTTAGCAAGAGCGTGAAAAATTTTTCTTGACGAGGTCGGGCCTTTTCCATAACAATGAACGCCAAACTTAGGGCTCCTTGCCTTGCGCGCCGAAATTCGAGCCCTGTTTCGAATTGGTCGGAACAGGGTTTTTTGTTTTGGGAGAGGAATGAGGAACGGATGAGAGCTATGCCAAGCAGCCTGAAAACATCTGGGAGCGACGCCCTGAATGGCCAGGCTCGGAGCATCACCAACGGTCACGCGAGCAATGCAGGAAACGGTTGGGACGCGGCAAAATGGGTACCGCCAGTCCCGCCTCGCTTTCTGGTAGCGCTGTTCCGCCGCGACCCGAGCAAGGACACCCGTACAGACCGCCGTGTCTTTGAGGGTTATCAAATATGCTGGCCCGATGGCGAGCCAGCCAGCATCAGTTTGGAGCGTTTCTGCCAGCTGGGGTGCCGTTTGCTTGGTCTGGGTAAGCGCATGCAGGGTAAGGAAGAGCAGCTCGTCGAAATGGGAGTCTATCCGCTGCCGGAAGGTTTGGAAGCGCCCCTGACCCCAACGCCGCCCGGTGTCCGTTGCCGCAGGTTTTACCTGATGCGGGAAAATGGCCTGGCTCGCGTTTACTTCTTCAACGGTAGCCCGACTGAGGTCTGCTTCGATATCGAACACGATGATCCGCGAGTATTGGAATGGATTGGCGCTTCAGACCTTCCGCTGGGGGAACAGCGGTGGTTTGACTTCACCGCTCGTACTCTGGAAGCCCCTTCTGAACAGCGCAACGGCCAGACCTCAGGGTAAAGGACGAATGTCGCGCGCAGTTACGATTTCAGCCCGAAGGTCACCGCGATAAACCGGCCGGGTTCCGTACACTTCTACGCTTCTGTGGATCAAGGCTTGCCACTTTGCCGAATCCTGCCCAGACACGTAGCAGCGCAAGCGGCCCAGATGATCTTCCAGGTAGTAGAGTGGTTGGCCATGCTCGAAGTAGGCCGACCGGCGAAGAATACCGCATACGCGATAAGATGCGTCCATTTGATCGTTTTTCACTCCCGATGATGCCGTGCTGCCTGGTTTGTCGGTGTGAGTCGGCCTGTCCGGCAACGTAAAGCCGGGCGATGGGCTTTGAAACGCTGCGGGTTGAACGTGCTGAATATCCGGACGGTTATTTCGGGAGCCCATTCCCGTTCGCGTAAACGGATAAATTCCAGCCGATTCATGGCTTCCCAGCGCATGGAAGCATCGCCGACTTCGTTGAGTGCCTCGTAGAGTCGTTTGGCCTCGCGAAAGTCGCCGGTTTCACAACCACGCCGATAGGCTTGTTCAGCCTGCTGGCGAAGTTCGGCAAGGGGGATGCCCGTAACAGTTCGGGGCTGGGAACTCGAGTTTCCCTGGTGGACCAGGGGTTGTGATAATGCTATTGCTGACCTGGGGACATAGCGTTTTTCGCCAACTGGTTCAATGCGATAAACAGCCAACTCTTCTTGCCCCGCGATAATCCGCTCCTGGCCGAGAATTCGTACCAGGGTACCCGGTGCCAACCGGACCCCTTGCGTGCTGCATTTGGCTTCCATCTGACTTCCGATGAATGTGCTCACGGACTCTTGCACAACGCCGACGGACGTTTCCCCGGGCACCGGTCGAATAGCCTTACAGGGAACGTAACTGAAACTGCCATCCGGGGGACGAATGGCATAGAAGTCTCCTTCTTCGGCCAGCACGGTTACCGTCTGGCCTGGCTCGAGACTGGCGGTAGGGTAAAAAGGAGGGATGCTGCCGGGCCCGCTTTGTACCAGGACAGGGCGAATCACCGTGCCGATGGTTTGCGGCCATGCTGGGCTGGCCGTGATTAGCACCAGAATTGTGGCGACGACCCGTTTGCACATACGGTTTTCCCACTGTCATTCAGCTGTGCCTTCTATTTCTCATTCGGCATTTGGCCTGGTGATCGGTTTGGGCAACTAGTGTTGGAGTGCATATAATCGCTGACATTAGCCGTGCAAAGACCACGAGGCCTACGCGAATGCTTCAGGTCGCCGCAGCGGAGCAGCAGCGATGCTGGATTTCACCTACGAAAGCATAGCCAGGATGATTGACCACTCGCTGTTACACCCAAAATTGACGGACGCCGAACTGGAGGCTGGTTGTTTGCTGGCACGCGAATATGGCGTGGCTTCCGTGTGTATCAAGCCTTACGCTGTGCCACTGGCCAGTCGTATTTTGGCAGGTTCGTCTGTCGCCGTAGGTACCACCGTGGGCTTTCCTCACGGCGGACACGCTACTCTAACCAAGGTGGTCGAAGCTGAGACAGCCATCCGTGACGGTGCCCGCGAACTCGACATGGTCGTCAATATCGGCAAAGTCCTTAGCCGCGACTGGGATTATGTTCGCCGAGATATTGCGGCGGTGGTCGAGGCTGCCCACGCGCTGGGGGCGATCGTCAAGGTGATCTTCGAAAATTCGTTCCTTCAGGACGAACATAAGATTCGACTTTGCGAAATTTGCGGCGAAGTAGGTGCGGACTTTGTCAAGACTGCGACCGGTTACGGCGAAGGTGGTGCTACGGATGAAGATTTGCGTCTGATGCGTCAACATAGCCCGCCGCATGTGCAGGTAAAAGCAGCGGGGGGAATCCGTACGCTGGACCGTCTTCTGGCAGTGCGTGCCTTAGGAGTAACGCGTGTCGGCGCGACCGCGACCAAAGCGATCCTCGATGAGTGCAAACTTCGCCTCGCCGCTGCCCAGTCAGGTTGAAGGCTGCCATACTTCGTCTCGTTAGCCGTGGTTGAAACATGCTCACAGAACTGCTGCGTCAGATGCGGGGCGTGGTAGTAATGTTCCTCTACCCCGGTAGGATGTTCCAGGAAGGCATGGGAACCCTTTTACTGGGACCGCTGCGACCTGCAAGGTTTGTATTCGTACTTACGCCCAACTTCGCCCGAATCTTTTTCTTGGCACCGCTGCGATTCGGAGCACGGCCAGTAAGAGTTTTTGAGTTGCCGCCTGGTGATGCGTGGCTGCGGTTGAGTTGGTTTCGCTGGGCCAGGCCTTCGCCAAATCTTCGCTAGTTGGAACAGGCGGCACGGCTGCGGATGTTGATGGCCCGCGTTTTGCTATCCTGGTTGCCAATGCAGCCAGGCGGCAACGCGAGTTTAGCCGTAGCAAAGTCGGTTTGCGGGGGCATGCTGGTCTCAGCCGAACCGCGCACCTGTTCCCGGTGGGCAGACGGACGCGGCTTTGCGTTGGTGAATCAGAGAATAGCGCAGCCCCTTCGGTTCTGTAACGGTCTTGTAACTATGCCGCAGCTGGGCAGTAGCTTCGGGAACCGACGCATAGCGCAGTCCTCTTTGCCCGTGCAGCGCTGAACCTGGTCGGCATCTCCGCTTCGATTACGCAAGCGGGTTCGCGGGCATTTGTTGCGCGGCAGGCAACCGACAAAAGAGTCGCCAGCCAGTTCAGTTCGAGAGAACGCTGTTACAAGCCGACGTTGAAAGTGGTGGCCAGGTATCGGCGAATGCGCCAGTACAGGGTGTAATTGCCAACCTCAATTTTGACCCGCCCCAGGACGCCGGGATGCATGCAATCCTCCACCTCGTCAAACCGGACACTCACCAGATAATGTTGCCGTTGCGGTCGCAACACTTTTTCCTCCGGGTCTTCCTGGGTAGGGATTTCGCCGCCGGCTTTGTTGCTCAGTTGTGGTGGAACGTCCTTGGCTTCGACGGCGGCAATTTCAGAGACCGTGCCACGCCAGTAGTTGTACCCCAGACCGTGCAAGCGAATCCAGGCCTTCTGGCCTTCGACGACCAGTGCCCGGTCGTGTGGCTCGACCAGGAGAACTGCCGACAGGGCACGGTCATTAATCACTTCGCAAATCAAGGTGCCTGGTTCGAGCAACTTGCCCAGTTGCGAACGGGGCAAAAGCTGAGCGATTTTGCCATCGCGCGGGGCCCGGACAACCAAACGTTCCAGGCGGATCTGCAGTTCTTTTCTCTCCTGTTCGAGTTGTGCCAGTTCGTCCTCGATGCGTGCTTGCTCTTGTTGCAGGAGGTTGGTCAGCAGCGGTTGAATAAACCGCTGAGCCAGCACACTGTACAATTGTTGCCGGTAGGCCTCCCGCGAAGCCTGGTTGAGAGCGAGTTTGCTGAGTAACTCAGGGTTTTTCAGTCGGGCGATGATGTCGCCTCGCTGCACCTGCTGGCCGTCTTCCACGCAAATCTCATCCAGAAACGCTCCCTCTTCCGGAGCTACAACCTTCGCCCGGGCGTGGGGTTCAACCTGAACCAGGGCCAGCCCTTTCACTCGCAACGGAAAGGGTATGAGGAAAACGGCCAGGATAGCCGCTACGGCGACCGCAACGCTGATAGTTACCCGCAGTGGTTTCATATCCGGCAACCTCCCTCGCCGTTTCACGGCACGAATCAGCCGGTAGGTTGGATAACCTACCAGACTGGCCAGCGCTCCGGTTCCCAGAATGAAGCTGATTACCCCAAGTTTATATGGCTTCAGGAAAGTGTACATGAATACGAGAATGACGAACGTTACGAACCAGCGGTACAGGTAGCTGACGATGGCGTAGGTAACGAACAGGATTTTGCGGCCGAGATTCATCTGGTACGGTTCAGGAGGCACGTCAATGCCGAGGCAATATTGCATCGCCAGGTTGGTCAAATAACGGTTGGAACGTTCGCGCAGATTCGGGATTTCCAGCCAGTCAGCAAGCACATAGTAACCGTCGAAACGCATCAGCGGATTGCCATTGAAAACCACGGTGCTGATGCTGCACAGCACCATAATGGTGAGGCAAAGGTTACTCAAAAATGTGTTTGGTTCGGACCACCACCACAGGTAGGTACACAGTGCGGCGATCATGACTTCGACGTAGATGCCTGCCGCACCGATGATCATGCGATGCCATTTGTTCGGCAACAACCACGCGTCGGTAACGTTGCAATACAGGCAGGGGGAAAAACACAGGAACAAAAACCCCATTTCGTGCACTTCGCCTCCGTAGTGCTTGCAGCTCAAACCGTGTCCGAACTCGTGAATGACCTTAATCACCCCAAGCGACGCCCAGGCATAGAGGACTGTCTTGAAGCTGAAAAATTCGTGGTAAGCCGGCAGGCGGCTCAGAAAAGTATCCCAGTGCGAGGCCACCAGC
Source organism: Gemmatales bacterium (assembly GCA_041640595.1). GTDB lineage: Bacteria > Planctomycetota > Planctomycetia > Gemmatales > HRBIN36 > HRBIN36. The sequence continues at coordinate 166,486 of JBEPZY010000007.1, forward strand.
AAAATGGCCGACAAGACGAATAAAACACTGAACACAAAAAACGGCGTGGTAAAAATAAAACGCACATACGGTAACATCCGATCCAAAAGCCGATCCGGGTCAATCACCGGTATTTGGATGTACAGGATGTTCGTAAGGATTCGCAGTAAAGTGGCCCGGCGACGTTTGCGGTAGCGCGTGAACATGGTGCGACCGGAGCCGGGCATATCATTGAGTGCCAGGCCGGTCTCCATCAACTGGCTGGCAAACTGTTCGAGTTCTTCCAGGGTCAACCGCTGCGGGCGATAACGGGCTTCAAACAACTGGCGAGCATCTTCCAGGGTGTGCTGGCCATCCATGAGCCGCATCAAGAAATATTCCGGCTCGCGGAAACGGTAATATCGCAGGCTCACAGGGTCTTTGACGACATAATAGATGCGGCCTTCGTAACGCTGTTCGGTGATCACCAGGTCCGGCCGGAGCTTGACCCGTACCAGCTTGCGGCGTTCGACTTCGTTGACAGCTGCGGGTGTGCTGCTCATATCGGTTTAGACTGGCTTGCGATAATCACAAAAGGCTCGCTGGTTCGGCACCAAAGCTGGCGATCGGTGCCTTACGGGACGAATTCCGGAAACATGGTAACGGTCACGCGTGTTCCGGGGAGCAGGCGTGAAGCATGTCGCTGGGGGTTATGCATTTCGGCACGGATTCGCACCAGGCCTGCACCGCTCTCGACTTGCTGGCCGACAAAAATGAGCCTGCCTTCGAGGGGTCGGATGCATTCTTCCACAGGCGGAGTGGGCCAGACGCGGATGACTTTATCACTTCCGCCGGTAAAGCAGAATCGGCCATCGGGAGAAAATGCCGCGCAGGTGACCGTAGATGGATCGGGCATGGTGAAGACCCGCAGCTCGCGGGAGTCCACGGGCCACAGTTCAGGGATCTGTGTCGTCGGTTCGTCGTGCCAGACAGGCAGCGGAGGGGTCGCCGGATCGCTGACCAGAAGATGAGCACCACCTTCAGTAGCAGGCGGATCTGGCAAAGCGGGGCCGAGCCAACCCGGCAATTGTTGCGCTCCATGAGGCGTCAAAGCCGCGGACAAAACTCCGAATGCAAAGGTTGTGTTGTATTTGAAACCGCGCTGATACGCCAAACGTAGCCAGGCCGACTCTTCCTGGGTGGGGGGCACATTCCAGAGGTGCAGTCGGCCACTCGCAGTGGTTGTCAACACCATGCGATTGTCCGGGGAAAACAACGCTACCGAACGGAACTGGCCCAGCCGACGACTGGAAATGACGGCCAGGGTTTGGGCATCGTTTAAATCAAGAATGCGCAGCTCCTCGCCGGTTTCAAACAGGCCGCGTTTGCCGTCTCGACTGATGCCCAGTTGCGAAATATCGGCGGTGCGCCCTTCTGCACGCCAGACCAGTTCGCCGGCCCACTGACCGTTGGCATCCTTCCCAAGGCGCCACCGAGCCAGCGTGCGATCCTGACCGGCAGAAACCAGGTCGCCCTCGGGCAAGAAATTCAAACTGGTAACCGCCGCCCGGTGAGCCGGTTCACGATGCGCTTTGGCGTCCCGCAGGTTCAGGATTGGTTGAGCGGTTTCCAAACTCGTGAGCACAATCTCGCCATCTTCCGAACCGCTGGCGAGCAGAGCATTGTCGGGGCTAATTGCCAGGCACCGAATCGGCGCACGGTGCAGCGGGGTGACTTCGCCAAATACTGTCAGCGTCTGTTTCTGCAACCGTCCTTGAGATGACACGGTCAGCTGCCAGCGGCGAATGCGCCCATCAGCCCCGCCGACCAGAACGGTGTAGGTGACATCCTGTCCTGCTTTTCCAATGACCGGGCTGCAGACCAGTCCGGCAAATTCCCGAGAAAACTTGGGATCGCGTAGCTCGATGGGGCGTTGTGCGGAAAATTGCCAGTCCCATAACACCACTCGCCCATCTTCGCCGCAGGATAAAAGGAATCGGCCATCGGGAGTGGTCGTTATGCCGGTTATCGTACCCGTGTGGCCACGTAATTCCCGCAACCAGCCTTGTGGTCGCTCAGGTTCCACCAGCACGCGCATGCCTGGCCTGACAAGAGCACGCATCGGTAGCGGAATGGCAGCTTCCACGTACAGGCGATCGTAGTTAGCGATGTGAACAATAGTTTCGCCCGCTTTCACGCCTTCGCCGGTGTTCTTGAAAATCCGTGTTACTTCGCCAGGAATCGGGCTGCGAACCTGGTGCAATTCCCACAAGCGGCGTTTCTGTTCGAATTCTTGCCGGGCCGCTCGCAGTTTCTCACTATTGGCCACCCACTCGAAATAGTATTTATCACGCTGAGCTTCCTGGATGCGCAACTCGATGAGCGGTACGGTACCCGGATTACGGCGGTTGGCTTCCAGGGATTTTTCCACGTACAGTTTGTAAACTTCGTACACGAGTTTGGCGCCTTCTACTTCAGCGGTGTTTTCCGCACGAATGCGGGCAATCTCCATTTCCGGCCGGGCCACCGTATCATCGAGCTGAGCAATGAGACTGCCGGCAGACAGGCGGTCTCCTAAACGGACATACAGTTGCACTAACTGGCCATCCACGCGCGAGGGCACCTCGGCTTCCTGTACCGGCGCCAGGGTGGCGTCGGTTACCACGATCGGATCGGGCAAAATAGCCGATACCGATCCGCTAATCCTCAGGGCAGCGGGGGGATGGGTTTGGTAGGGTGTAGCGATGGCAGGCGGCCGGTTTTCGGCACTACCGGTGTTCGATCCGCCTGGCTGTTCGGTTGACCAGGACAATAGCCCGGTCATCCACAAAACACTCAAAGTCAACGCGACCACAGCCAGCAGGGCTAAAATGAACCGCAGCATGGCTTTCAGCTCCTTGCATCAGAAAATGAGGTGCTCGTAGAGGAATTCCCACAGCTCATAGAACCAGACGTAGCCGACCGAGCGGTAGCCGCAACGCACTTTGGCTCGTACTTCGGCACCGACCGGCATGCGATCGAGTTGCTGGCGAGTAATGTCCACCAGTTCGACACGTGCAAACAGGGCCGGTTCGTTATTGTGCGTGGTTACCGCACCACCCAGACCTTGCAAGTACAAAAGGCCCTTATATCGGCGATTGGGATCAGTAGCGAGGAGGAGATCGACTTCCAGTGGCTGACCACGATTCTTCACCAGGGCTTCGCGAATGTGGCCCACGTGTCGCTCCGGGATGTACATCTCGATATGCCATTCTCCTTCGCGGCGGGCAATCTGCAACAACTGGTCGCCGGGTTTGACGACTTTGCCGAGGAGTTGTTCGGTTTCCGGCGTAACTACCTCGCCACTTTTCGGAGCCACCACTTTGCCCCCGCCAGTCAATTGCAATAGCAACTGAAGCTGCGCTTTGGCTGACCAGTAGCTAAACTCCTGCCGCCATAATTCCTGAAGCAGCGATTGTTTTTCCTGACCGGTGGCCCGATGTAAGGCCTGTTTGAGCTCGGGGATTCGTCCGCGGGCCAGTTCCATTTGCGTTTCGAGTTCGTTGATGCGGCGAAGTAACTCACGGTCTTCGATAAAGAGCAAGGGATCGCCGGCTCGAACGAAATCACCGTTTTGACGCTCGACCTTGATAATCCGTCCGGTAACCTGAGCGTAAACCGTTTGCCGATCTTTGGGCATCAGTTGACCGCGAGCGTCGAGCCGTAATGGGTACGGCACAAAGATGAGCGCCAGTATCAACGCCAGAACCGCTCCCACCACTGCGCCAACAATCGCCAGCCGTCGCCCGCGCAGGGCATCCTTGACGTTGGCTAAAGGCACGAGCAACCAGCGTAGCGGTAACCGGCGATATTCCAGGGCGTTGTAAAGTGCAGGGGCAGCATGTCGGCCGACAACTTCCGCGCGGGCCAGCAAGGTTTCTGCCGAGATGGCCGGTTCAAAGCACTCGACCAATAAGGCCGAGCGAGCCGGCCGATCTTTGCGTTCCTTTTCCCGTTCGTCCCGCAGCGGCAACAGAACCAGCAGTTTGCTGGGGCTTTCAGCTAGGTAAGCGTCCAGCGCTTTCAAAACCTGGGGTGGCAGCGATTCATCCTTCTTGCCGGTGTAGGTGAGCGTTTCGCCCCAATCGAGAACATGATGACACAATTCGCGCATAGTGCGAACCAGTACGCTCCGCTTTTCAACGACATCTACGCCACTGACGGCTTCGATCCGCGTGGATTGCCCCAGGCGAGTTGCCACGCTGACCCGATCACATTCCATGATTCGCCGGCCTTCGTTGGCCACGACGTATGCAATCTCACGCGGATTCAAGCTGGCGTGCACCTGGCGGGAAAACGCTTCCAGCTGGCTCCAGACTTGCTGCTGCCCTAGCACCTGCCGCAATTGCTGATGGTGAAGGTAGCGCCCAACCAGCTCGGCGCAGGCACTCAGCAATTGCATCATGCCGCGCTGCACGGAAGGCGGACGATTCGGGTCAATCCAGACTTCGAGGATGGCCGCAAGTTGTTTCTCCACCAGTACCGGCAAAAGCAGCAAAGTATATCCCGTGAGATTGGCCGGGCCTGCTGCACCGCTCATCGGCGGAAGCAAACGGGGACGTGCCGTTGTGGCCACCTGCCGCATCAGTTCATCATGGGCAGCACGCACCTGGTCGCCGCTTTCAAGTTGGAGGGAAGGGAAGTTGATGTGATACTGGAGTTGCAGGTTACCCTGCGGCGTTTTCGTCCAGAAAGCGGCACCGACAGCATTGAGGCTGGAAACGATCCTTTGCAAAAACTCCGCGAAAAACTCCAGAGGCGACAATGCCGACTCTGCCAGTTGCGACAGCTCCTGTAAAAAACGCTGGATGCGTTGCCGCGTTTGTTCCAGTGCTTGTTCTTCGACGCTCTGGCGCGGTTCAGAACTCATCTTGGTTCCCCTGCGGGTGCCGACATTCGACTGACCGACCTGTGTTCGACTATTCGATTCCTGACCGAGCACATTCGCGGTGGCTCAGTAGGGTAATGTTACTGCTGTGGCGTTGCGTACCCGTCTAAATAGCCACCGACTGCTTATGAAGTCAGGATTGGTTGCGGTGCGGACAAGTGTCCCGGCTAAAGATCGGCGACCGATCCTGCCAGCCTTTTATCATGCTACCCGATTTGCCGCTTTTTCGCAAGGCAACCGAGTAGGTTTTTGTGATTTTTCGTCGTGTTTCCTTGCTCCGAACAGGTGTGGCGCTTAGGATGGCAATGGCATTTCCGAGGATTGCTCTGAACCGACCGGCTTTTCCAGAACTTCGGGAATGGGTGCCGGCTTGCAACAATGCCAGACAGATACACAGCGGGGCGTGGATTATGGCGTTGCCCAGGCAAACTATAGCACTGTTGAAATCGGCCCGTCAGCTGGCGGTGGAGACATCGGCCGATGCCATCCTGTTACTCACCGAAACCAATCTCGACTGGAATGAGGTTCGCACGGCCCTGGAAGGTTGCCGGCTACTGGTGGCTGCTCAGGATGAGGAACTTGCTAGTCGCATCAAACGCGAACCCGGTTTGACCGTGCTGGACAGCCATCCGGGACCGTTACCGGTACGCGACCGCCTGAGCATGGCTCTCTTGGAAGCGGTGGCTGCCGAACAGTTGCGCTTCGGTGCCCATGTCGTGGCACTGTATAACGGTATCGAGGTCGAAGACCGACCCGACCAGATTGACAGCATGAGCCTGATCCACCTCGACGAGCACCTGGAACGGCTCTCGGCACGGGAATTACGCCGGCTTCACACTAAAGTACCGCTTGAGACCCTGAAGGCGGTAGTGGACCTGGCAACCGAAATCGGTCGGGAAGGTAGGGAAGGCAAGCCTATCGGTACTATGTTTGTCGTAGGTGACCATCGCAAAGTGCTGGCTCGTTCGCGCCCGATCGGTTTCGACCCGGTGCGCGGTTACAGTCGCAAGGAGCGTAACCTCCGCGACCGTTGGGTACGCGAAAGCGTCAAAGAAATCGCCAAGCTCGACGGGGCGATCATCGTCAACAAAGATGGCACCATTGAGGCAGCCGCACGCTTCATTGAAGTGAAAACGGAGGGCGTCAACCTCGGTAAAGGACTGGGTGCCCGGCATTGGACAGCAGCAGCCATTTCTAAAGTTACCAATGCGATCGCGGTTACCGTGAGCGAATCCACCGGCGTGGTACGAATATTTCAGGATGGAGAGATTGTGCTGCACATCGAACCCATGGCCCCGCGACCGGTTGTGTGGCGTCAGTTCCAGCTGGAAGCGGCCGATCCAGACGGCTCGCCGTTCAACTTTCAGGAAGGTCAGCGATTGGCTTCGACGAAGTGAGTCCGGATTGTGCTGAGCGCCTCGTGCTTTGGCTGGCCATTTCGGCGTCGAAACGACGGCATTCGCTGGGTTGGTCGCGTTGGCTGATTTGCTGCTGGTTCCGCGAATAAAGTGCGACTTACCCACCGATTGACCGGGGTAAGCCAACGCATATCTTTTTACTGCCGAGCTTGCAACCGGTGTCGCGAGACATCAGGGAAAACGGGGCGACCCTTTCCGTAACCCACTGGGGGTGCAACGGAAATCCCTTGCATGCGTCGGTAGGCAGGCCGGCCTTATCTGCCACAATAAGCTACGCGTTTCCATTGGGGACCTTATATGGACAAACCGCAGTCAACCGCTCTGCTTTTCGAGCTGAGCCGACCTGGGCGACGATGTCATCGTGTGCCCGCCTGTGATGTGCCGACCGGCGAAGAGCTATTACCAAAGCGCTTCCTGGCCGACGCTCCTCCGCCGTTGCCGGAACTCAGCGAACTGGATGTGGTTCGACACTTCGTCAACCTATCCGTTCGTAACATGAGTGTAGATACGAACTTTTATCCGCTCGGTTCCTGCACCATGAAATACAATCCGAAGCGGCACGAGCGGTTGGCCAGTTTGCCAGGACTGACGCAAGTGCATCCGTTGCAGGACGAAAGTACCGTCCAGGGTTTGCTGGAATTGCTGTGGCATTTGCAAAACTTGCTGGCGGAGATCGCCGGACTGCCTGCGGTTTCGCTCCAACCGGCGGCTGGCGCTCAGGGCGAATTAACAGCCTTACTGATTGCGGCGGCGTATTTCAAACACCGGAACGAATCGCGTAATCTGGTGCTGATACCCGATAGTGCTCATGGCACCAACCCGGCCAGCGCTGCCATCGCCGGTTTCCAGGTAGTTACCGTCCGAAGCAACAGCCAGGGTCTGGTGGACTTGCAGGATTTTATCGCCAAACTCAATGACCGAGTGGCGGTGTTCATGATCACCAATCCCAACACGCTCGGCCTGTTTGAAACGAACATTCTGGAAATCAGCCGGCGGGTGCACGATCACGGCGGTCTGGTTTATCTCGATGGAGCGAATATGAATGCGTTGCTGGGCCGTTGTCGTCCCGGTGATTTCGGGGCCGACATGATGCATTACAATGTTCACAAAACCTTTACCGGGCCGCATGGTTCGGGCGGACCGGGAGCCGGGCCGATTGCCGTGCGGGAGTTCCTTGCCCCGTTTTTGCCGGTACCAATTGTGGCTCGCGACCAATCGGGGCGATTTTATCTGGACGAGGATCGACCGCTTTCGATTGGCCGGGTACGGAGCTTTTTCGGAAACGTGGGCATTTTGATTCGCGGCTATTGCTACCTGCGAACGCTGGGGCCGGAGGGTTTGCGGCAGGTGAGCGAACAGGCGGTGCTCAACGCGAATTACCTGCTGCATCGGGTTGCTGCGTTCCTGGATGTGCCACACGGGCAACGTTGCATGCACGAGTTTGTGGCCAGCGCTGGACGACTCAAACGTGAACGGGGCATCACCGCTATGGATATCGCCAAGCGCCTGCTCGATTTCGGCTTCCATGCCCCAACGGTCTATTTCCCGCTCACTGTCCCAGAAGCCCTGATGATTGAGCCAACCGAGACCGAGAACAAAGAAACCCTGGACGCATTCGCAGATACCCTGCGGCAAATCGTGCAAGAAGATGCGGCTTATTTACGTCAAGCCCCGCATTCGTTGCCGATTAGCCGACCTGATGAGGTTCGCGCTGCCCGGGAACCTGTCCTTCGGTGGCAGCCGGCGAAATCTGTCGCACCTTCATCGGCGACTGCTTCGTGAGGCAGAGCGAATACGAGCGGTTCATGGTGGCTATTTTTCGCATCTTGCCGGTGTTGAACGCCGATGGTCCTTTGCAAATGGCCCTCGATGAAGTGTTGCTCCAACAGGCCGAGCGAGGTATTCCTTCCTTTCGGATTTACCTGTGGAACGAACCGACGCTCAGCCTCGGCTATTTTCAGTCTGCGGGTGACCGGCTGCGTGATCCGGCACTGGCAGGTTTGCCGTTTGTGCGGCGCATGACCGGGGGCGGTGCGATTGTGCATGGCAGGGCGGTTGCTTTAGCGGAAGGCGTAACGCTCACCGACTGGACATACGCCATGACTTTACCGTCGGTGCTGGTGGCGGGGAAAGCAGCCTGTCATTGGCATCTGGCTATTCATGGCGCTTTGTGTCGGGTTTTGCAGCAATTGGGCGTGGCTGCGGAAGTGGTGGAACCGGTGCCTGGAGAGATTAGCTGCGGGGAGGCTCACGTCTCATCGGTTCAAGCGGCGGATAGTGCCCAGAAACAACCTGCCTCCTTATCGGGGCGCGACTTCCTGTGTTTCGCTCGACCGGCTGCGGGAGATATTGTCTGGCAATGTCATAAAATTGTCGGCAGCGCTCAGCGATTGCGAAAGGGAGCTCTGTTGCAGCACGGTTCAATGTTTTTGCCTCATTGGCCCTGTGAATGGAAAACACTGGCCGAGTTATGGCTGGCCGAGCTTGGCTGGTCCGGTCAAATAACGCCCTGGCAGGAGCAGGAATTCGAGTTGGCCCAGCGACTAGCCGAAAGTAAGTACCGCCAGCCTACCTGGAATCTTCGCCGGTAACACTGGCAGCATGCTTACTCCGGAAGTGGTTTTCCTTTGGTTTCCGGAGCGAACGGGAGCAGCACGAGCGGCACAAGATAGATCAGCGACAGTGTCAGTGCCGCGTAACGCAATGGAGTATCAATACTGCCCCAACTGCTCAGCCAGGTCAGCTCGGACAGGCCAAGTTTGCCTCGCTCCGAATCCGCTGGGGCAGCGAAGAGCCCCGTAATCAGCCCCAGTCCCATGGGGCCTAAAGCGGCGATGTAACGAGCAACGTTGTAGCAAAATCCAGTGCCGGTTGACCGCAATCGCGTCGGATACAGCTCCGGGAAGTAAATGGCAAATCCACCAAAAACCATCAGCGTGCTGAAGCCAAGAATCGGGATCATCCAGTAAATCTCGCCGGTTTCGGTCAGGAAGCCAAACACCATTACCGTCGCGGCAAAGGCGGCCAGGTAAGCAATCGCAAAGGCCATGCGGCGATTTGTCCAGGCCGTCAGCACGCTGAATAAATAGATGCCGAAAAATGCTCCCAGGTTTTGCAGGAAGGAAGTGAGAAACACATACCGACTCTGTTGCTCTTTCGGGACAAAAGAGCGCACCAGTTCCGGCGTCCAGAAGCCAATACCCCAGAGGCCCACCACACCGCAGAAGGCCAGCGATACGCCAATAAACGTGTGGTAGCGCCAGCGGCGATCGGTAAACATTTCCCGCAGGTCGCCGAGTTGCCGGGCGGCAGCGTCGGCCGATTTTCCCCGCGCCAAAGCTTCTCGCGCCTGCACCCAGCTTTCCGGTTCGCGTAAACGACGGCGAATGATGACCACGAGCAACGCTGGCAGAATCCCAACGAGAAACACCAACCGCCAGGCGGTCAGACCGGCCAGACCTTCTTCCGGCGCCAGTCCGAATATGACCCAGTAGATAACTGCCGCTAACATGTTGCCCACGGCCGATAGTGCCTGAAGTAAACCAAGCGCAAAAGGTCGAGCCCGCGTCGGCATAACCTCAGCAACCAGGGCTACGCCAGCGGCAAATTCTCCGCCCACTCCCAGCCCCGTCAAAAACCGATACACCGCAAAGTCCCACCAGCCTACCGATAAAGCCGACAGACCAGTAAACACTGAGTAGATCAGAATGGTCAACAGCATGGTGCGTGCCCGACCCCAGCGGTCGCCAAACATGCCGAATACCAGCCCACCGGTCGCCCACCCGATGATGAAGATGCTCGTCGCAAAACCACCGTAGCGCGCCACTTCCGGACTTTGCGGTGTCTGGCCCAGCAATTCGGCAATGGCCGGTTGTCGCACCAAAACGAATAGCTGCTGGTCCATCGTGTCGAACAGCCAGCCCAGCGCCGCCACTATCAGCACGAACCAGTGGTAACTATTCAATTCCGACCACCAGGGTCGGCTGGTCTGCCCCTGGATTCCGTTGGTGAACGCTGGGCGTTCAGAAGAGGGCATGTGCTCGGGTGTGTGCATCGGCGGTTCCTTTTTTCGCAAGACCGGCTTTGGCCTGCTCGGCCAGACTTTCAGGTCTGGCTTCGCGTCGCGTCCCAAATAAATCCGAAGAGTCGCTGCTTGGCGGACTGATCCAGTGCTGCCCCGTATTCACAGGGCTCAAAGACCTCAGCAAACTCCACACGAACCCCGTGGGTAGGTCCGTAGGCAGACATGAGCAACTCCCGGAAACGCTCCGCTTGCCGGCGAAGCCTGGGCAAGAATTGCTCCGCGAGCCATTGGCGCCGGGCCTCCGGCGTACCAGGCACCTCGTGCAATCGCCCGGTGTTATACGGCAGCCATTCGTAGAACTGCGACTGATGGCAGTGGAGCATGTCCAGGATGGTGTTCACCACCGGTCCCACATCAATGGCAACCTCCGGCTGAAACGGATACGGTTTCTGAAATTCGTCGGGGAAATAGCAAATTACCGGGTCGCGTGGCAGGTGCGGCACTTCTGGCGCAATCGCCGGCACCGTCAGCAGATATGCGGAGTCCTGCACAAGCTGACTCGTGTAACGATGGTCGGGATGATAGTCATTGGGGCGGTGCGTGAGCACCAGATCGGGGCGAAACTGCCGGATCAGTCGGATCATCCACAATCGGTTCTCCAACGTCGGCACCAGATGGCCGTCGGGCTGCGAGCCGATTTCGTATTCCGCCCCGATGATACTGCAAGCTGCTGCGAATTCTCGACTGCGCCTTGCGGCCAGCGCTGGACCGGGATGCTCATGATGTCCTGCCTGACCATTGGTAACGCTCACCATTTTGACCACGTGGCCGAACTGCCGATACAGCGTCGCCAGTCCTCCGGCATGATACTCACAATCATCAGGATGGGCTCCGATAAGCAGCAGCCGCAATGGTTCGCTCATGCTTTCAGCCTCAGCTCAGCGGTTATACTTTGCCTTCTTTGACCCGGAGACCCGTTCTGGTCATCGCATAGGGTATAGCTCCGGGGCAGACGAAACCAGTCCACAAACCCGTTTCCCTTGCGTAAGATCATTGGCGAAGCGATAGGTGCTCGCGTTTCTGCTTGGCTATCCGGCAACTGGAGGTGCCTTATGCCCAGTCCGTTTCCCGGCATGGATCCTTACCTCGAAGAAGCCTGTATCTGGCCGGCTTTTCAGCAGGAATTTCTCCTTGGACTGGCCGATTTCATTCGCCGGAAGGCTCGCAGCGAGTATTCACTGCGTTTGGATGAATACTCCTACACGCACACGCTGACTTTGTTTACCTCCGTTGTCCAGGAGGAGCATCACGAAAAATTTCTGGAAATTCGCACCCGTAGCGGTCGTTTGGTGACGCGGATCGAGTTGCTTGGAATCGGCGTCCGCACGCTGTCAACGGGTCGAGAGGTTTATCAACGCCTTCGCGAAGCCACGCTCAAACAAGGAGTCAATCTCGTCGAACTCGATTTCCTCCTGCAAGGCCGGTCTCCGTTGCCCGTGGATCGCAGTCATCTGCCAGCTTTCGATTATCTGGTGGGGATCGTACGTAGTCGCTCTCCCGATCGCTACGAACTGCACACATTCACTATTGACCGGCGTCTTCCCAAGATTCGCCTGCCACTATTGCCTGACGATAACGATTTGATGGTGGACTTGCAGGAGATTTTCGATCGCACCTATGATCGCCTGGATTTTCACCTGGACTATGGCAAGCCACCTCCCGTACTCGTGCCGGAAAGTACCGCCCGCTGGATTGACCAGATACTTCGCGAGTACCGCACTGACTGATGCGTGCGGAATAGCATGCCCGTCGAGTTTCCGTAAGAAGGTCGGTCTATGGCCCAGCCTCGCGTTCATCCGCCGGTTGTGCTTATCGTCGCTGCATTCAGTCGCTATCCTGATGCACTGCAATGGGCAACAGAACAATTACAAGAGAAATTCGGCCCCATTCTGGCGGTTTCTGATCCTTTCGACTTTGACCATACCGATTATTACACGGCCACTATGGGAAAAAACCTCCGCAAGCAACTGCTGGCCTTTGAAAATCTCATCCTGCCCGAAAGCCTGCCCGAGATCAAACTGCTCACCAACGACCTGGAAAACACCCTGGCGCAATCTGGCCGCTATCCGGAACCACGTCCTGTCAATCTTGACCCTGGCTATCTCGACGCCGGTAAGTTCATTTTGGCTACCACCAAAGACCATGCCCACCGCATCTACCTTCGCCAGGGTATTTTTGCCGAGGTTACTCTTTACTACGAGGGAAAACAATTTCGCCCCTGGCCGTGGACTTATCGCGATTACCGCCAACCCTTAGTTTTGGATTTTCTGGAACAGGTGCGCACCTGGTATCGCCGACGGCTGCACGAATCTGCGGCAAATAGTTAGCCCTGCAAATCCAGCCATTGCTGGAGCGATTGAATTTCCGGATGCCCGGCTAATCCATCCGGATGGTTTTCCTCCAGAGTCGGTGCAGCCAGAACAGGGTTGTGTTGCTGGTCGTCGTCGCCATCTTCCAGGGCCGGAGGAATTTCGACCACCACACGCTTACCAAAATAGGCCGGCATAGTTTCGTCCCCTGGATCGGTATGCCAACTAATGAGAATTGCACCACCATCCGACCCTTGCATGGCCGGCTGGGGTTATCCATTTTGGTACCGGGAGCTACGCGACTATGCCCGGTTCCCATACTATTCTAAAACACAAACCCCTAATATACCGTGGCCGGGCCAGCCAATTTTGCTTCCTTGCTCGACCTTGCACCGGTATAAACGGACTGGGGCGGAAATTCAGTCGGGAGACCATCATGCCCGAGTGGCTTTTCAAAGAGGAACCGACTCATTATTCTTTTGACGACCTTGTACGCGAAGGTCGGACTACCTGGCATGGCGTAACTAATGCCCTGGCCCTCAAATATCTCTCTCAGGTTCACCGCGGCGACCTAATTTTTTATTACCACACCGGCAGCGAAAAGGCTGTTGTGGGCATTATGCGGGCTGTCACCGACGCATATCTGCCAGGGAAGGAAACGAAACTCTACGTTGTAGATGTAGAGCCAGTCGAAAAACTGCCACGCCCGGTCTCGCTGGCGGAAATCAAGGCGCAGCCCCAGTGCACTGACTGGGAGCTTGTACGCTTGCCCAGATTGTCCGTTATGCCGGTGCCCAGAGCCATTTGGAATCTAATATTGAAACTGGCAAGAAAACGCTGTCAATAGCGAATTTCCCTGCCGACATTGTTTCTGTTCTTATTACGGGATGCCTGAATGACAGCAGCCGATCGACAGCCTGGCCTTGTGGTACGCGAACTTACCAAAAACTATATAATGCCCGGAGGAGTGTTGGAGGTTCTCAAAGGTATAGACCTTGATGTCTTTCCTGGTGAAGCCGTCGTTATCATGGGGCCTAGCGGGTCCGGCAAAAGTACGCTGCTCTATATACTCGGAACCCTGGACTGGCCAACCAGCGGTACGGTATTGCTGCAGGGCGAAAATCCTTTTTTGCGTCCTCCGCCTGAATTGGCTCGCTTTCGCAATGAACGGATCGGGTTTGTATTTCAAGAACATTATCTAATGCCGCAATGCACGGTTTGGGAGAATGTCTTAGTTCCCAGTCTGGTCAACGAACGACAACGATCTGCAGCACCGCAGCGCGCACGCGAGCTCCTTGAACAGGTCGGACTAAGTCACCGATTGCATCATTCACCAGCGGAATTATCGGGAGGAGAACGGCAGCGCGTCGCTATAGCCCGCGCTCTAATAAACAACCCACTCCTCGTGCTTGCTGATGAACCGACGGGCAACCTTGACCGCCATTCCGCACAGATAGTTACTTCCTTGCTGCTGGAAATAGCCCAACTGCACCGCGTTATACTTATCGTGGTCACTCACAGTATAGAAGTGGCGCGTCGGTTCCCACGTCGCTACGAATTACTTGATGGCCGATTGTCTCCCCTGACAATTAGCTAGACACCGAGCTTGATGACCCACGAAATCGCTCCTGTGAGGATGACGCTGCTAACTCTCTGGTGGAGAAATCTTCGCTTCCATGCCCGAGCCCATCTGGTTATCTTTCTCGGCAGCATGATTACTTGTGCTACGCTCACCGGAGCCCTGTTAGTGGGTGCGTCATTACAGGAAAGTTTGCTACGCCTCAACCAGCAACGCCTGGGCCTGATTCAGCAAGCGATTGTGAGCAGCCAATTCTTCGAATCAGCATTGGCAGAACGGCTGGCCCAGCAGGAAATCATTCGGTCTCATGGAGTTTGCGTCGTACCCGTCTTGCAATTAGCCGGGACGGTTATTGTTCGGCACGCAGATGGGCGGCTAGCTAGTTATGTCAGGCAGGTACAGGTGCTCGGGGTTCCAGATGAATTCTGGCGTCTGTTCGGAACCCAAGTCCCTGACTTGACCGCGGCTATAGCAGTAAATGACGTGCTTGCAAATCGGCTCAACATAACACCGGGAGCACTCTTGGAATTGCGATTGCAGCGACCCAGTACGATCCCGGCCGAAACATTAGTGGGCCGTGCAACCGACGAATCGGGCAGCGCCTGGCAATCCACGGTCAATATACAGAGTCGGCCGGTCAATTATATCGTCTCCCCTCGTGAGGGTGGGCGATTTACTCTCTATCCACAAGCACACGCTCCACTAACTGTGTACCTGCCACTTACCGACTTGCAACGCCGATTGCGCGAACCGCTCAATCTGCAAAGTCCGGCTAATGTACTGCTGATAGGCAATTCTAATATGGGGCGACCAGTCTCTCTTTCCGATGTGGCACGTGCTTTACGCCAGGCTTTACGACTGGAAGATTATGGATTGCGTTTGCGACTTGCTGCCGGGCCTGCAAGATATGTAGCTGTGGAGTCGAACCGCTTGCTACTGGAAGACCGCGTGGCACAGGCCGCAATCGAGGCTGCTGAGAAGCTCGGCTATACTGCCAGACCGACATTGACGTATCTGGTAAATCTAACCTGGTGCCCGGAGGAGTGGTTTCCAGGATTATGCTTCGCTATAGGAAGCCAGTGTATAGGTGACAATGTTATACAACGGGTGCTGGCCTGGCACTGGTGTTATCATTATGTGCCATATATGACGGTAACGGTATTAGACCCCAGCGAAGATGAGCCATGGGGCCCTTTTTTGTGCCTCGATGGCAGCCGCTGGACGCGCAAACTTCGCCCAGGAGAAATCTTGCTCACGGAACCGGTTGCTTATGATCTATTGCCATTTAGCTGGGGTGTTGCTAGGGGCGACGTTCCAGGCGACGAGCGGGTTATTCGAGTTCGCTATTTCCTCGAATCTGGAGGTTGGCTGCTCAAGGAACGAGAAGCGTCTTTGAAACTGGCTGGCATACTTGCCTGGAAAGGAGCGACCGTTGATCCGGTGTTAACTCCCGAATTTCCCGGGTTACGTGGGAGCAGCCCCAGGGATTGGAAGCCTCCGTTTCCCCGCACGCAGTGGCATCCGGAATGGATCCGCGGTGCCGACGACCGGCACTGGCAAAAACACAGGGCAGCGCCAAGAGCGTTTGTATCTGCCGAGACTGCCGAAAAGTTGGGTTGGTTTAGCCGACACGGTAAATGGACCTCTGTGCGAATAGCGTCGGCCGATCCGCGTATTTCCCTCGACGAATTGATGAAAAACGTGGAACGCACATTGTTAGAAGCGTTATCACCGGAGCAATACGGATTTACATTACTGGCATCCCGGAGCGAAGCGGAAGCTGCTACCCAGCAAGGACCAGCAAGCATGTTTGGAATGATCTTTCTAAGCTTCAGTGCGGTTCTATCGGTTTCTGCTCTCATCTTGATTGTTTTATTAGTGCGGCTACATTTGCTGGAGCGATCTAAGGAGTTTGGGCTATTAGCCGCCTTGGGCTTTCGTCCAAGCGTAATACGGCTCATGCTAATACTGGAATTAGCGCCCGCTATCATCCTAGGTTGTTTGGCAGCCACGCCGCTATCCGTGGGTTACGCAGCGATGTTGTTACAATGGATTAGGTGGCGCTGGCCTGGCGAGGCCCTGCCTGAGGTTTTCCAATCGTACTTTGCTACCGACTGGCATGCCTGGAGTATCTTGATAAACCGCGCCATGTTACCTGGTGTGGTCATAAGTGGCCTGGCGGGTATCGTTGCAGCGCTCCTGGCGATTAGAGAAATTAGACAGTGGTCGCCACGTGCTCTTTTGACAGGGCAGGTTTCGGAAGAAGTGGCAAGGTCGTACTCAGCTTTCCGACCGTGGTTAGATTACACTGTTGGCGGTGGTTTTCTCATAACTGCTCTGGCGTGTATGCTGGCAGGATTTCTCCGTGAGACTTATGAGGCACCCATCTGGTTTTTCGCTGGTGGTGGAGCCCTCTTATTGTTTGGATTGTTGCTGCTCAAGTCTGGGCTTCGACGGCTAGGCCCCGACTTAGTTAATCGGCCCAACTGGGTATGGTTGGGCTTACGGTTTGTTTCGCGACAACCTCGGCGAAATATGCTTACCGCTGCCCTGCTGGCGGTTGCCGTTTTCCTGATTAGTGCCGTGCAGGCCTTTTATAAGATGCCGCCGACGGATCCTTACATGGTGTCCTCTGGGACAGGGGGTTTTGCATTACTCGCGGAAAGCGATATACCTTTGCCATTTGTTCCGGAAACTGAGTCGGATTGGCAAGCACTGCTGCCGGACTGGGCACCTGAACAAATCAAGCAGCTTCTCAGAACTTTGGAAACTTGGGATGTGCGGATTTATGGTTGCCGGGTACAGCCTGGGGAGGATGTTAGTTGTCTCAATCTTTACCGACCGCATCGTCCACGTATTCTTGGTTTACCGGACTCACTAATTCGACGCGACGGTTTCTGGCTAAGCGACATACTTATCTCGAATCCCGACGAGCGGAAGAATCCGTGGCTTGCTTTGTATAAAGAGGAAATTTGCACACCAGCATTTGCGGATGCACAAACCGCTGAATGGGTGCTTCACGCCAGGGTGGGAGACGTTTTAACATACCCTGTGGGAGCAGGTGAACCGGTGAATCTTCGGCTGGTCGGCTTGCTGCGCGACAGTATTTTTCAGGGTGTGCTGCTGGTTAGTGAAAGGCAGTTCACGCGGCTTTTTCCAGGCCGATATGGTTATAGTTTCTTTCTCATCGAAACCAGGCAGGATGTTCCGGTACAGCTTGTCCGCGAATGTCTCGAATCTGCCTTAGGAGAACGCTATGGTTTTGGCGTTAGGCCTGCACTTGATGTGCTGGCTGAATTTGCCGGCATCGAAAATCTATATCTGCTAAGTTTCCAGTTGTTAGGCGGTATAGGACTAATGTTAGGGGCCTGTGGACTTGGAGTGGTGTTGTTGCGCAACGTCTGGGAAAGAAGCGGCGAACTGGCACTATTACAGGCGCTGGGCTATCCGAGGCGGGTGCTCGCAATCTTACTGCTTATCGAAAACGGAACCGTGACCCTGATGGGCGTGGGGATCGGTCTAATGGCGGCGTTGCTGGGCCTGGTTCCTCATTTGTCGTCAGGTGTTGACGTATTAGCATTCGTTATGCGGCTGGCGATCTTGATGGTAACCGTGTTGGCAACCGGCATTGTATCGGGCATACTAGCAGTTCGTAAGGCGCTACGACTACCTATTTTGGCTATCTTGCGTCGCGAGTAACCTAAGTTGGATGGTTCGGAATAGCTTAGCCCGTGCGCCTTTGTCAAGAAAATGAAAAATCTGGCTGGGAGGAACGCATAAGTTAGGTGGCTCTAAATAGCTTAGTCCATGTTTCTGGCCGAAGGCGGAGGTTCCCAGCGGAGCGACCAGCAGATGACCAGAACACTAATCATGGATATGGCAACTGATAAACCCAGAGGCAAAGCAATCGCCCCCAGAGCCAGCCATTTGCCGAGCCAGGGCATGAGCAGTCCACGCAGGCCGTTCAGGATGAAATGAATCCCGTTATAGGTCGGGATATCATCGGGCGCGGGTGCGAACTGTACTGAAGCCAAAGCCCAGGTTACTTGACCGCCACCTTCTGAGACACCGCGCAGGATACTGCCTAGGTACATCAATGCCGGCACCAGCCAGATGAGACCGCCCAGGTAACAGGCCAGATAGGCGGTCATCACGATGGCGATGATCAGGCGGGTTCGGACGATGCCGATGCGATCCAGTATCCAGCCCCATAGCGGAGAGGTGAGGGCAAGCACAAGCTGCGGCACGACCGTCATCCAGAGAGTGATTGCTCCGGTGTCCCAGCCCAGTCGGTCATGGGCCAAAACGATGCTGACTCCCCAGCTGATAAAGAAAGCGGAACCGGACAGGAAGAACGCTACCTCGAAATAACGGAAGCGGCGATCCTGGAGCATGACCCTGCGTGCGCGGTTCCACGCCGAGCGCCACGATGCCTGTTGAGAACGGGGCGAGCGATACCGTAAACGCAATTGCGAGTAAAACACGCAACCGACCAGGCCGGATAGGCCCGCCAATGGATAGAGCCACTGGTAACTGCGTGGGTCGTAGTCGGACACCTGTCCAGCAAGCAAGGCGGCAATTACCATGCCCAGGTAGTTCCAAAAAATGAGCAGACCAAGGACGCGCCCGAAGAGACTGCGGGGATAGGTGCAGTGGTAAGTGCTGGACTGTCCCATACGCATGCCGGAATGGAAGAGCTGTGCGATAGCGATGATGGCGGTAAAAATAGCCCCGTTGTCCACCCAGTAGAGCGCGAAGAGCGGCAAGTTGGCTAATAGTGCAGTCTGCAGTACCAGCTGGTGCATGCCGACACGCCGACCCCAGGCAGCCCACAACGGACCCAGGAACGCACCACAGGGGAAGGCACAGGTGATTACGGTGACGTAAGCCATCCGCGTCGGCAGGTCTGCGTCGAAACAGGTGGTGGCGATGGCAGGGGCGGCGAAAAGGATCATGCCCATGAAAAAGCCGTTGAAGATCGAAAAGAGGCTTTCCATGAGCAGGTTATGGCGAAGTAATCGGTCGGGGAAGTCAAGGGCCAGGCTCTCGTCTGGCGTAGCAGCGTGTGTGACGGTACTCATGGTTGAGCGGGAGTGCTGAAAAGGGAACATTCGTCGGCAGGCATCCGCTTTACTATACCATCAGTGAGGCAGATTGTCCCGAAGGAATCGGTACGGGGACTGGCAAGTATTAGCAAAACTTTAGCGACGACAAGGGAAATGGCGATGAAACTGACAAGCCCGGCTTTTGCAAATGGAGCGGTTATTCCGAAGGAATACACGGCTGACGGTCGGGATATTTCGCCCCCTTTAAGCTGGTCGGAGGTCCCTGCGGGGACGAAAACGTTTGCCCTGTTGTGCGAGGACCCTGATGCTCCACGTGGTTTGTGGGTGCACTGGGTTATTTTCAACATACCGGCCAGCACGCAGTCGCTACCTCCAGGTGTCCCACCGCACGACACTTTGCCGGACGGCTCACGGCAGGGCCGCAACGATTTTGGGCGGATCGGTTATGGCGGGCCTTCACCGCCGCGTGGCAAACCGCACCGGTATTTTTTCCGGCTGTACGCTCTGGATACGGCTGTCGGCTTGCCACCCGGTGCCACCCGCGATATGCTGTTGAAAGCCATGCACGGACACATCCTTGACCAAGCCGAGTTAATGGGCACCTACGGCCGACCGTGAACGGACTTGCGAGAATGAAGCGACTCTGGGAAGGACTCAGTGCGGGACTTGGTCTATCGGTTTTTGGAGTGGCGTTATCGTGCCTCGTGGGTGTGGTGCTCGGTGCTGGTTCGTTTACCGCGTATTTTGCGGAGGTTACTTCGTACTTGCGGGATGATCCCAGGGCTTGCGTGAATTGCCACGTCATGCGTGAGCATTACGATGCCTGGCAGAAGTCGGGGCATCATACCGCAGCAGTGTGTAACGATTGCCATCTCCCTCACAATATTGTGGGCAGGTGGCAGGCAAAAATTCGCAATGGGCTATTTCACTCGACCGCCTTCACGCTGCAAAATTTTCATGAGCCCATCCGGATTCATGGCTGGAACGAACGCATCGTGCAAAGCAATTGTGTTGAGTGTCATCGCGAGTTTGTAAGCCATGTGGTTGCCAACAGCCAGCTTGACTGTGTTCACTGCCACAGAGGAGTAGGGCATTCGCTGAATAAATAGCCGCCAAAGCAGGCTTGAGTAACCTGTCGGATTCCACGAAAGGAATTGCTCCTATCAGCCGGCAGGCAGGAGGTCACTACCGTGTCGGAACAGGGACAGCAAGCGAGACGGGGATGGAGATGGTTGACTTATGGCTTGACCGTCGTACTGACGGCATGTGCGACTTTCGCTATTTTTTGGCTGTATCAGAACATAGCCGAGCGCAAATGGGAGGCGCGGGAGACCGTATTTCGCGTCGTGGAAATCACCGAGGATACGATTGACCCGTCGGTTTGGGGTAAGAACTTCCCTCGCCAGTACGACACCTACCGCCGAACCGTTGATATCGAACGGACGAAGCACGGCGGTTCGGAAGCATACCAGAAACTCGAAAAAGACCCACGCCTGAAGACGCTGTTTCTCGGTTATCCTTTCGGCGTGGATCACCGGGAAGAACGCGGCCACGCCTACATGCTCAGCGACCAGGACATGTCCGAACGGGTGAAACGATTTCCCCAACCGGGGGCATGTTTGCATTGCCATTCGGCCAGTCTGGGGGCATTTCGTCAGGCTGGCCTCAAAGCCGGTGTTCCAGCGGATGAATCCCATCGCTGGGAATCCATCATGAAAGGGTTCGAGGAAGTTTGCGCCATGCCCTATCAGGAAGCTCGCAAGCTGGTGGAACATCCGGTAAGTTGCGTGGATTGCCACGATCCGCGAACGATGGGATTACGAGTCACCCGGCCCGGATTTGTCAAGGGAATCCAGGCGCTGGCGCGTTCGGAAGATCCGGTGCCCCATTTACCCAGTATCGAGCGATGGCGCCGCGGTAACCGCAAGAAAGAATACGACCCCAATGTAGAAGCGTCGCGGCAGGAAATGCGCACGTTTGTTTGTGCCCAATGCCATGTGGAGTACTATTTTGCTCCGCCGAGAAAACTCTTGACCTATCCCTGGCACCGCGGGTTGAAGGTGGAACAAATCGAGGCCTACTATGATGACGTCCAGTGGAAGGACTGGACGCATCCGGAAACGCAGGCGGATTTACTCAAAGCCCAGCATCCGGAGTTTGAGCTTTGGTCGCAGGGAACCCACGCTCGGGCTGGTGTAGCCTGTGCCGATTGTCACATGCCCTATCGTCGCGATGGTGCGGTAAAAATCAGCGACCATCATGTTCGCAGTCCTTTGTTGAACATTGCCCGCTCCTGTCAGGTCTGCCATCCGGTGCCGGAAAGCGAATTGCTGGCTCGCGCTACGCTCATCCAGGATCGCACAGCCGCGCTGATTGACCGAACCGAAAATGTGGTGATGGAATTGATTGACACCATCCGCAACGTGCGGGCCAGCGGTGTGGCGGACAGCGCCCTGACGGAAGCCCGTCGTCGGCATCGCCAGGCGCAGTGGAGACTGGATTTCGTGATGGCGGAAAACTCAACGGGATTTCATGCTCCTCAGGAAGCTGCTCGTATCCTCGCGGAGGCTATCGATCTGGCTCGGCAGGGACAAATCCTGGCAATTCAAGCCCGGCAACAACAACAACTCAAAACGGGTAACGCTTCGCCAGAAAAGTAACCCGAGCAACACGCCAGCACTTGTCAGCAGGTCTTGCTTTTCGCAATTTTCCCCGGGGCGACTGGAAAAAGGCACGGCTCGGGTATGAAGCCGGGGTGCTGGCTGCCTTTGAGCGATGCAGTTGTAAGCTTCCCAGGCACCAGCGGTAGTTGCAGCCAGCGCGGCACCTTTGGAGCGATGGCGGTAAGAACGCGGAAGCTGTCAGCGGAGCTGTCCCTTTGCTAGCCTTTTTGTGGCAGCCAAGGCCGGGAAGCTGGGAATCAATGCTCCGGGCTTTGGGTTTAGTTCGGTCAACGGGCAGTGCTGCTAGTTAACTCTGGCTTCCTCGACTTTCAAACCGAGGCTGGTGGCGCGTTCGCGTTCGGCCAGGAATTCCCAGGGTGTTCCGGGATGCTCTTTCAGAATGCGCTCCAATACTTTGTCCCGTTCGCGGGCCAGGTCGCGCGTTTCTTTCTGCTGCATCTTGTCGGAAGGGACGATTTTCCAGCCGTTATTCTTTTCGGGATTCTGGAGTGTGGGGTCTTTTCGAAGTTTGTTGCCGAGGACAAAATTGTACTCGCGGTACAAAGCTAGACGGCCCAGGTAGCGGGCATATACGAGGTCGAAATTGGCCTGCCAGCGTGGCGTTTCCTTTTCGTAAAACTCCGCGCGTACCTTGTCCAGCTTTTCCTTGAACTCAAACAATTCCTGATCCGCGGTCGCCAGGTTTTCCTGCTCGCGCAGAATCTCCTTGCGGAAAGCATCCACGTTAGGGTTGGCGACGAAACTCATTCGCAGACTGCGCTCGTGCTTGTCGAGAAGTGCCAGGGCGTCGAAGACCGCTTTCCGTAACGGTTTGTCGGCGAGGGTGGCCTTCAAAGAATCCAAATCCTGGTAGTCCGGCTTATATTTTGCGACGTCTTTTGCCCAGAACGGTGGCAGCATGGTGGCACGTAACGGCTTGCCTTTGGCCAGAGTGGCACCAACTTCCTGAAGGACCAAGTCCACGAACGCGGCTTCAACAGGTTTTTCCGGTAACGGAGCGAATTTGAGGGTAACTGCTGCTGGTAACGGATCATTAGGTGCCGGAGCAGGTCCAACACCTAACTTGCCAATCAATTTCGGTTCCTGTTCAGGGTAGCCGAGGCTTTTAATGTAGTGAGCTACATCACCGTTGATTCGCTTGGTAAGCCGCAACAGAGGCAAGTCCCATTCCGGAAACGGCTCAGCTTTTTCGAGGGCCTGGCGGTTACGCCGTCCTTGCAGATCAGGACCGGTATAAGTGGCCTCAGTAAGCATGTGGAAGAAAACGCTTCCGACCAGTCCATAGCCGCCAAAGCTGTAGGAAAATTGTTTAGCTGAACAGCTGAGCCAGACGAGCACTCCTTCCGGTGGCTGAGCAATGGCTTTTTCGGCAGCAGGGTCGAGTGGCATTTCCTTTCCGCGTAACACTCCTTCTTGCGGGTCGAGATGTGCCACGTCGAGAATCAGAAGTTTGTGCCGGGCCTTACACTGGCCCAATTGCTGATACACCCAGTCCAGCGGAATGAGTTTTTCCGGTGGGCCATTGAGTTTTGCGTCAATCGGAGCGAGAAACACTTTGTCGTCAAGCACCAGCACATGCCCGACATAAGCAATCACAATGCTGTCCTGGGGTCGCGATTCTTCGAGGAAAAGTTTGAGCGTCTCTTCGATGCTGGCTTTGAGCGGAGGATTGGGATTCTTTTCCGCAACGTCGCTTAACTCGCCAATGCATTCATCGCGGAATCCCATATTGATGAGTCGCCGGCGGAAGGTGCGAAAGCCGAGCGGGTCGTATTCTGCTCGATCGGTTTTTTCATTCTCCTTTTGCATCAAAGCACCGGTGTTGACAGGGTTGAGGTAGAAGTAATTCTGGATGCCAATGAGCAGTGCCCGGCCATCGAAATCGCGTTTTCCAGGTTTGCCCGGTTTGGGACGGCGTTCACCGCCTCCGGAACCATTAGCTGGAGCAGAGGTGGTCGCGGTGTTTTCGATTGGGCCACCTGGTGCTTGCCCATCGTCGCGCTCGTCATCGGCAGGCCTTTTCTCCGCCAGGGCCTGTTCGAACCGTGCCCGCCAGGTCGAAACCCAGGGTTGCAAGTAGGGCCAGCATGCCAGCAAAACGAGGCCCATCAGCAGGATAGTCATACAGACTACGCCGAACTTGATCCAGAACACGCGACGACGGTGCAATAAAAGTTCTTCATAGGTCGAAAGAGGCGGCGGAGCAGGCCGCGACTGCGCTTGGTATGGTGAGGGTGAGTTTGCAGGCTGGGCATATTGCGTCCCGGTCGCCGGAAATGGTGCCGGAGGCCACGCGCCACCCAGAAATGCTCCTGGGAAAGACGGGGCTGGCGTCGAAACTACCGGAGGCCGATCGGCTACCGGCACAGTGGCCGCACCGGTTACCACTGGGCCTTGCATACCCGCTGCGCTGGTACTTGCCTGGTCGGCAGCGGGAATGGGCGATGATAGCGGGCCGGGGACTCCGCCGTTGGGCGGTGAACAGTTCGTCAGGTTATTTCTTCCTTCAACCGGACCCCCAGGGACAGTTCCGCCGTTCGTCGGGGAACCGGCGGCAGGGGTGACTTGGCCAGTGGGAATCGGCACATTGGTTTCCCTGAACACCTGGAGACAGGTTTTGCACCGCAGTAGCAATCCACGCCATTCCTGCGGAAACAGCAGCAAAGTTCGGCAATGCGGACAGGTCGCCTGGCATAGGCCCATGAGTGTTCCTCCGGTCTCCTTCCTATAGTTTACGACGAAGGGTCTCACCAAACAGTTCCCAGGGGCGCCATCCAGTTCGTGTTTGCAATGGGCGGCATCGAAGCGTTTTTGAGGCCCGCTGTACATCCTTCCGGTTACTTTATCCGCCGGACTGGCAAGTTGCCGAGTGGGTCGGATTGAGAAATGGGCTGTTCGGGAGCGGGCCAATGTGGCGAAATCGCACTCTGCTCATACAATCACCGAAAAAGGTGCGGTGATCCGCGCCCTGACCGACCGCATTTTCTCATTGGAGACGTGTAGCCGGTTACGTGTGGAGAATCGACACGAGGAGGACAGCACAGTGCGCACCGGTATGAATTTGCTGCTGTGGACGACTCATGTAACCGAGGAACACTTTCCTACGCTGGAACGCCTCAAGGCGGCAGGATTCGATGGAGTAGAAATCCCGATCTTTGAGGGAGACGAAAAGCATTATCGTCGCCTCGGTCAGGAGTTGCAGCATTTGGGTTTAGGATGCACTGCGGTAACCGTAGTGGGTCCGGAAGCCAGCCCTGTCAGTGCTGATGCCTCTGTGCGAAAAGCTGCTGTCGAGAGGTTGCGCTGGGCAATCAGCATGGCTAAGGCCTGTGGCGCCGAGATCCTTTGCGGCCCGTTTCATTCGCCACTCGGTATATTCACAGGTACCGGGCCTACCGAAGACGAAAAACAGCGTGCTGCCGATGTTCTGCGTCAGGCTGCCGAGATAGCGGCGCAGGCGGGAATCAGACTGGCCATCGAATATCTGAACCGTTTCGAGTGTTACTTTCTAACGACGGCAGCAGATGCTCGCCAGCTGGTACAGCGTGTCAATCATTCTGCCTTTCGCATGATGTACGACACATTCCACGCCAACATCGAGGAAAAGAACATTCCCCAAACTATTCGCTCCATATCCGACGTCATGATTCACGTTCACATCAGCGAAAATGACCGTGGCGTGCCCGGTAGTGGTCACGTTCACTGGGACGACACGTTCCGCACGTTACGGCAAATCGGTTACGATGGCTGGCTTACCATTGAAGCCTTCGGTCGAGCACTACCGGCTCTGGCCGCGGCAACGAAAATCTGGCGGGATTTGTTCCGTTCGCCGGAAGAAGTCTATCAACAAGGACTGGCCTTTATCAAATCCATGTGGGCCAAATACGCTCCCGCATAAGCTGGTCTGCTCAGCCTTTGCTCAGAACAAACCGCCAACAGCCAGTCTCGATGGACGATACCCTGCCTGGATTGGCTTTCCGCCCAGTAGTTTGACGGCCAACGACACAGAATCGGCTTTACAGACATGAACCGCTGTCGAGAGGTGCAACCGACTTCGGTATAACTCATTAACACCGCGACTTTCAGCGTGCCAACGATCCAAAAGTTTCGGTATTACGTTGTATTACCACATCAGGGCGAACTATGATACGCCAAGGCTGACGTGAACAGCCAAACCCGCTTACAAAACGGTCAGGAAAGCCGGCTATTGGCCCTTCTGGACGATTATTTTCACGATACTGGGCAGAACTTTAGCCAGGGGGTTTCTGGCTTGCGTCTTGGTTTTTGTGTAAAACCAAGTAGGTTAGTTGCTCTAGCTGAACTGTCAAATCTACGGAAACCAGGCTGACATGGTGGGGAACGTGGAGTACGGCAGGGGCGAAATTCAGAATACCACATATCCCGCTAGCCACAAGCTGATCGGCGACTTTCTGGGCCGCGTCAGCAGGCACGGAAATGATGGCCAGCTGTGCGTGGGTTTTTTGTATTGTTTCGGCTAGTTGATCCATGGGTAGCACGCGTAGGTTCTCGATAGTTTGCCCTACTTTGGACGGGTCATTGTCGAAAATGGCGACAAAGTGAAACCCTTGCTGGCGAAACCCGGCATAGCGAAGCAAGGCCCGCGCCAGGTTGCCCACACCAACCAGCACGACTGGCCAGGTTCGATCCAGTCCAAGCACGCTGCGAATAACTTTAGCCAGATCGTCGGGACGGTAGCCAATGCCCGGCTGGCCAAGACTGCCGATGGCCACCAGGTCTTTCCGAACCTGAGCAGCACTCACGCCCAATGCGTTCGCCAGCTCCTGACTGCTCACCCGTTCTGTCTGACTTTTATCCAGTCCCTGGAGATAGCGCAGGTACCAGCTCAGCCGCAACACGGTCGCTCGCGGTAAGCGGGCGAGGCTCCGTATGCCGTCTTCCTTACGCTGGGAACCCTTTTGCTGGCTCATGAGAGCAAGTTCGCCCTGGTTAGCTCCAAAGATTCACGTGTCTGCGCTGGTGCTACTGAGCAATGGTGAGCCACCTAATTTCTCGATCAGTATCATGGTGCCTCAAGCGGTCAAAAGGTTCGGTTCAGAGGGCCATTGGTAAACAGGGCTGCAAAACAATTCGGAGGAATGCTTCTTCATCGCTCCAGAATTCCGGGTAGCTGAAATTCCATGCCCGAGACACGAACAACGATCACCGGCCAAGCCTCGACGCGCGTCAGAAGCTGTGGACCTTGGGAAGTAATGGTTACCGTCTCACCGGTCAAGGCGGGACCGACGCTCGGCATCCATACCAGCGTCCAGCCCACTTGCATTGCCGCTTCACTGTCAGGATAGATAGCCGTTTCTGCCGGTTCTCGGCCTGTAACGTATCCGATTGGAGCCGCGTGCCATTCGTGTTCCGCTCCAACCAGCGTGTAAATACGTCGTGCTGCTTGGAATACTTCGCGGACAATGGCATCCGGCCAAGTGGCTGCCGTGAGTGCCGCCAGGATTTTACTGGCACTGTGATGTGCCTGGCGCAGCACCTGGTCGGCAGCACCGAAGCATACGGTACGGGTAGCAGTCACGTGCAGGCCATATTTCTTAGCAGTCGCGCTTACCACGCACCACTTCTCGATGGGGAGGGCCGTAAAGCCATGCCGCCGGTACTGCGAGGAACGTCCATCGGCACTGACCGAAATTTGCACCGGCCAGGCACCTCGCCGCAGTAAACGATGCGCCACCTGACCCGCTAGTTCACGCTCCGATTCCCGCGGTTGGAAGTTACGGCAGGAAGCCTCCACCGCGTGCACTACTACTTCCGCCAGTTGTCGGCAGCACGCTTGCTCGTAAGGGGTAAGACAACGTCGGCGTTCCGCTAACCAGTCCGCAGCACTGGGCAGCTCTCCCCAGGGGCGATCACACGCCAGCCGCTTCGCCTGCGCCAAGGACCGCAACAAGTAATCCCGACGCCAGTCCCACGGCCATTCCTTCAACAAAAACCCCATTTCGTCCAGTTCTTCGTCGAACAAGCGTTGCGAGTCAGCGTTGCTGGCCAGCAACCAGCGCTGCGAGGGCGTGACGAACACCGCAGGGAGTTCCTCTGCCGAACATAATCCCCGGGTCGTAGCGCCACTGGTGAACCAGGCAACGTTCGCAGGTTCCAGAAGTAGCAGCCCTTCCCAGCCCTGTTCCTCCAGGTATTTCGCTATACGCTCGTGCTTGGCGTCTATATCGGCTCGACGGTCTTGATTCACGTTACGGCCTACTTCGTTCAACCCGACTTGGGTCTGGGATTCGATAACTGCCGCCGTGTCCAAGGCACCGCTCCTATGCTTACTTTACGCAGCAGTTCTGCGGAAGGCATTGGCTCGACGCTGTCACGACCGTTAATCAATTAGCATACCGCCCTTGTGCATCCATGACCACAGATATTCACTTGTTACAGTAACTACTGTTGTCGGACCTGTACTGCCGTGCGTTTTGTGCGCTGACCGGACGCAGCGAACAATGCAGCAGAATGGCAATCGGGATAAGACAAAACATTCAAAGACGCTTGGTTCATCCATTTTGATAGTGAAGCCGCAGTTCAGCCTTCTGCAGATTCCGTACTTTTATTTTGTTCCCATTGCACGGCGGCACTGTAGCGCTCCAGGGCGGTGTCCGGTTCCTGCGCTTGGCTAGCTGACTGCGAAAGCCTGGCGACGTATTTCCCGGACTCATCAAGTTCTGTTTCCTGGTCAACGGAGGAATTCAGTTCCAGAGTGTCGCTGACAGTGGCTCGATTTTCCATAACCCTGGGCAACCGGTGTGTGTGCCATACCGCTTCCCGGCTAGCTTCCGTCGGTAACGGACGCCAGACGGGCGGCCAGAGAGGAGGCCATATCGGTGGCCAAAGTGGCGGCAGGTACTTCTCCCACAACCTGTCGTTTTCGCTTCGTTTTACCTCCATTGCTGTTCCCTCCCTGCCAGGGAGGCAGATTGGCGTTGAGCAACATGGTCTCCCACTAGCAGTATAGCTCGCACTCCGCTGCCAGGCAAATGAAATTTATCGAATGTATCGGTCGTGCGGTTTGGGGGAGTGGTTAGGTTCGCCCACTTGTTTCGTCCTATATACAATGACGCCCACACAATCGAAGCTGGCCTCACAGGCAAACAGGAGAAGAAACATGCGCCGATTCACCATGCTTAGTATCGCCTTCGCATCATTTTTGAGCGGCTGGCTTATAGCTCACTGCGTCTCTCCCGAGCTTTTCGGTCTCCAGACCCGCCAGCCCAAGGACGCGCGTTTTTCTCACGGCCTGGTGCTCAAGGTTCGCAACGAGAAAGAAGCCGACTTCGGACCCGGCACCAAACGTTATGGCTTGGAAGTTTATTATGACGAGAACACCAACTGCTACATTTATATCTCCGAAACCGGTAGCATTTCAGTGGTTTCCGCGCAGTCACGTTGAAAATTCCATTTCTTCACGAAGTCAGCGTAAACCGTGGCAGGAGATCGCGTCGGCTGTCCAAGGCCTTCGCGGCTTCGTGTGCCGTAACAAATTTATAATTCCGTAAAAGCCGCTCCAATTTCTGTGGCATGCCTCCAATTCCAGTATAGGTACGCCAGCTCTTCCACCAACCCAGGGGTAACCTTGGCTGCTCGGTGTCAAATTCCCAAGGATGAAAATAGAGCATGACGTAACTCCCTTGATTCAACAACTGCCGGATCCCGCTCTCACAAACCGTTTCCGGCCAAAACCGAAAATGGCCGCCTCCTCCGATAGCTAAGCGTATAGGTCCTAACTGCAAAGTCGCTGGGGGTAACTCCAGCAGCTCCGCGTTCCCTGAAACAGCCACAAACGGAGTTCGCGGCGCCCGCGCCACCCCGTATCGGTCATGGATCACTGGATAAACCGAAGAATCGTAAGAAAATCCCAGGTCTCTCAAAAGGGCGATAACCCAGTTCGTCTCTTGTAAGATACTGAAACTCGGGGCTCGGAATCCCCATACCGGTTCTCCGAGAACATCTTCTAAGACCCTCTTGTTTTGTTCAACATCTTGATAAGCTTCCTCCGGGCTCATCTCGGTAAACAAACGATGGGACCAACTGTGGCAGGCTATTTCATGTCCATCGCGTCTTAGTGCCCGTACTAAATAAGGAAACCGCCAGGCTAGTTCACCAACCCAGAAAAAGGTAGCCTGTACATCGTATAGACCTAAAAGCCTTCTCAGCCATTTGACTTGGCAAAGCAAACGTTTCGCTAACTCCAGGCAATCGGAAGCAGTGAGCCGTACATGCCTCGCGGCCTGGATGTGATAGATAGCTTCTACGTCGAAACTAAGGATCACCCTTCCAGGTGGTGCGCTTCGTGAATCTGATAATCGAGCGGTCATACAGGTATTCCTCGTACTAACCATGGCCCTAGCCACTTGGTCAGCGGTAAGGGAAGCCTCTGCCACCATTTAATCAAGCTTTGAAAGCGTGGGTGCTCTTTTGCCCACTGAGAAGGCTCCTTGCGTCGGGCATAATAGTACCACGTCAGGGGTTGCTCGTATGTGCCCCATTGCTTCTTGAAACGATAAGAGCCACTCCCCGGAGTGCAACGTCCAAAATCGCAGATGTGGCTACCATGCTTGATGCTGTTCACCATGAGATGCCAGTACAGAAGCATGTTAGCACAAGTATCACGCGCATCAGGTAGGCTCGCGGCCAACGGAATCTCACTAATCCCATTTCCATGTAAAAGGACCCCTCCAGCTAGCACTTGTCGCTCCCGCAAGACTAAGACAATCTCCATTCGCTCGCGAAAGTAGTGCCACATAGCCTCGAGGAAACTGAGCGGATAAACCGGCGTTCCTAAGTGTCGCATATTGACAGCGTATACATTGTAAAATGGGCGAATCAACTCTTCCCCTCCTGTGCGAACAAACAATTGCATCTTATGTGCTTTCCGGACCTGGTTCCTCACTTTGGAATTAAGCTGCTTCCATAGCTGTTCTTCACTACGCGGCAACTCACGTATCATGAGCACCTTATGGCCTATCCGCTTAGCAAAGCCGCTATCTTCTCCTACCCCACCGCCGCGTAGCTCCAGATAGTCAACATCTAGCTCTTCGGATAGCTGTAGAGTTACTTGGATTAAACAACGCGATGCACTAACATCGCAAGCGTAAATGCCACCCCAGTTTACGTATGGCATGCTTATTAGGAAGTTGCCCATAAAACTCCGGATATTCACCAGCGGCAAAACACCTACCAGGTTTTCATGTTCCCAGACCGTGATGTAATAAGACCTATGCCCAAGACAATGCGCTATAATATCACACCAATAGCGCGATTGTGTGACCCGCCAACCGCTTTTGCTTTTTTCATACTTTTCAAGTGCCACTAAACTCTCGCATTGATCAATGTACCGATATAAGCGCACAGCGCACATACAAAATCCCCGCAAGGCAGGCTAACCGCGGGCTTTGGCGATGAGCCTGTCGTAATCGGCCGCAAGTAGTTGCATCCTTCTGTCAAAGCTAAACTCCCGTGCCACTCTTGCTCTTGCCGACTTAACCATTTTGTCTCGGATTGTTCGGTCGTCAAGAATCTGACGTACAGCCTGAACAATAGCTGAAACGTCATTACATGGTACTAACATTCCATCTTCACAATGTCTTATCATGTTAGGAATCGCTCCTACCTTAGTGGCTATTACGGGTACCTCCATAGCCATTGCCTCTAGAATGCTATTGGGCATGCCCTCCCGTAGGCTGGTACATAGATAAACATCCATGCATTCGAGCCACGGACGTACATCATGTTGGTATCCGGCAAAATAGACTCGTTGTGTTAAGCCATGATGGCGGGCCTCACTTTCCAGGGAAGCCCTCAAGGGTCCTTCGCCTACAAATAAACAATAAATTGGATAGCCCTGCAACAATAATTGTGCCGCTGTTTTAAGTACAACATCCAGATTCTTTTCTTTAGCCAGTCGAGCTACGGTACCAATCCATATTCCACGAGCTTCGAGTCCTAATTCTTTTCGCGCATCGAAAGGTTCGCGCGATCGCTTATAGATGCCAACATCAATGCCGTTAGGTAGATAGCGCAGTGCTTGCGGTGAGACTCTGCATCGCTTGGCTTCGTGATATAGTTGCGGTGATACACAATAAATGCGATCATACACACTGAGAGAAGCTTTTTCCAAACAATAGTAAATGTCGAGTTTCTTGTTTCTGTCAACCCAGCCGTGCAGGGTGCCGGCCCTAACCATAGTAGAAAGGCGTCCTAATAATGCTCCAAGGACGTGGCTCTTATAGTCGTGGGCGTGGTAAATGTGGGGGCGAATATGCCTGATGATTTTTTTCAACTGCGCGACGACGCGAAGGTCAAACGGTCCGCAGTCCGGAATCACTGCCACCTCGACCCCTCGCTCCCGCATTTCTTGAAGGCGACGATAGGCATCGGTATCAGCAGGATCGCAGAGATAGGCGCACACCATGTGGTAGTCGTAGCGTTTGAGGTGATGATAGGAGAGGGTTAATGTTTTCTCAGGCCCTCCCCCAGTTCCGCGTAGCACCCTTACATCCAAGACCACACGCATGGGCAGGAGATCTTTCAGTTGGATGTTGCGAGTAATCCCAAATCATCGAGCCATTCGAGGAACAATTTAGCTTTCGCTTGCCAACTTTCCTGCCTTAGCAGGTGCTGCCGCGCCTTCAATTGGTCATGCGACGGCGGCTGGTGAATCGCTGATGCTAAGCAGGATCTAAATTCCTCGACAGTGTCGCATAAATGAAGGAAACAATCCCATCGCTCCAGTGCTGGCAAACGGCGTGCCACTATAGGTTTCCCAGTAGCTAAATATTCAAGCAACTTGAGTGGCTGCATGGCTCGTGTTACCTCGTTGTCAGCGTACGGCATCATCAAAACGTCAGCGTACTTGGCAATTGTTGGCAGGCAATGCACCTGAACGGGACCGTGAACAACTATATTCCTGTACCGGCTTAAGGAATCTGGCTTATATTGAATCGGACCGACTAACACAAATGTGACATCGGGCAATTGCGAAGCGGCTGAGAGGATCCAACTCCAGTCCAGCCGTTTGTCAAGTAGTCCCCACCACATCACCGCTGGTTTTTTTATAGGCACGGGACAAGGAGGATATTCATCGCGCGCGCTTCTCATCCAGGTGTCAAGGTCTATACCGTGGGTAAGCAGCCTGGCCGTTCTACCATAGGTGTGAATGTGGCATTGTAATGTGGAGCTGGCTGCAAGTAGCAGTCGGGCGCGGGTAATGGTTGCTGACTCGCAATTGCGAAGCGTGTGCCCGTCAAGACCCGGCCAGTCGGTGAAATTATCCACGCAGTAATAAACCCAAGCGTTCACAGGGATAGTGTCCAGCCAGTACGCAGGAAGCGGTATTGCGGTTACCCCGATTAGTGGAGACGTTGTAGATTGCATGTAGCGCTTTATTGATAGACTTATGGACCTGCTGTTTAATCGTTGGATGACCGGCGAACGCCAGTTCGGAATCAGGAATGGGTTGAGAACACGTATTTTCGAATGCGAGGGAGTAGCTTTATGGGATTGGATAAACCAGTCTCTAAGTTTTTCAACAGCCCGTCTGCATGTATAAAGGTCGAATGCTGGCTTGCGCATGCCTATGGTGTTTATCCAGAGAACCTGATAACTGCGGACGAGCTCGCGGGCTAGATATTGCGCGCTCGAGGGATGCCGTCCCCAATCATCAGCAAAAAACAGGAAGGTAGTCATATCTTTCTGTTCTTAGTGAGGTACCTAGCATTCGGTCGTATATGTCCGCGTATGCGTTTACTACTTTAGACCAGTTATGCCGGCTCAGGCAAACGAGTCTTCCCATACTACCCATAATAGTGCGTTGTTCAGGATGCTGTGCCAGGTGGATTAGATACTTACCTAATGCAACATTGTCACGAATCGGCGCCACAAAACCTGTCTTGCCATGCTCCACTATCTCGGGAACAGCTCCGCACGCTGTGCTGACAACCGGCAAAGCACAACTCATTGCCTCCAGTACGGTTAACGGCATGCCTTCACTGAGACTGGTTAGTAGGAAACAGTCAGCGGCATGATAGTAAGGTAGCGTATTAACCTGTTGACCTAATGGAATCACGACCGATTGCAGGCCACGTTCATGAATAAATGCAAGTATACGGGAGCGCTCTGGACCATCTCCAACTAACAAAAGACGTGAATTAGAATGTGTTTTATACAAATGCCCGAAGGCGGAGATGGCTGTGAAGTGGTCCTTGACTGGATCGAGTCGGGCTACGTGTACCACTACAAAGCAATCTGGCGGCAGACCTAATCGGGTGCGGACGCTAAGTTTCTCGGAGTTATGGGCAGGCGAGTAGAAAGCGGTGTCCACGCCATTAGGAACCACAGCTATACGCTGCCGAGGGAGTCCCTCATATCTGATAAGCGCATCCCTAACGGAATTGCTAACTGCTGTGATCCTGTCTTCGCTGCTAAGTAGCAGGCGGTTTGTCAAAACCCGGCGCATCTGGCGTTGGTCGGGAACAAACCGGCCGTGTTCAGTAAAGAGAATGGGAATGGAATTATACTGCAAGCGGGCTAGCAAAGCATAGGCAAACGGGGTGTATTGATGGGCGTGGATTAGATTGCACTTGTGTTGCCGTAATAATCTAACAAGCTGCATGACGAGAACCGGGTCTATCCCAGGCTGACGACTCAAAGAATATACTGGAACACCCAGCCTGGTCAAGGTGTCTTGAAGAGGCCCGGTTCCGTCAAGGGATGCGATGATAAAATCGTAGGAGCTGCATAATGCTCTTATCAGCTTGCAAGCTAAGATTTCGGCTCCACCGAGCTGGAACGTATGCAGCAATACTAAAATTTTCTTGCGAGGCATGAGATAGATGGCTCAGGCTGCTTTGTAAGTACGTAGGAGTTAGAGATAGGTTAGCATGCAGCGTGCCATAAGCGGGCATGATATCCGTGAAGCTGACCCGCCTTATCCCCACACAGGCCAGTGATCACCAATCTGTGTGTTAAGGGAGTGGACCGAGACAAAAGCGTTGAGATGAGAGTGAGCCCTGGAACTACTCAAAGCTCCGTATGGTTCATAAAGAGTGATGCCGCGCATCCAGTAATCATGCCACCGGAACAAACAGTAAAGATTCCAGAGAGATTGCGCAAATTCTTTGTAGTCACAATCAAAGTGCCCCACAGTTTCTCTTATGGCAGCAGTGTTCAAGATGTGCTTCCATGGTGCTGAGTGAACGTAATCTAACAACGAGGGTAGGACGGCTCTCACCTGGTGAAACAATCCACGCAACTCGAAACCTTGTTTAGGAGCATCAATTACACTGGCGGGCAAGACGTCTCTATATGCCCGGCGCAATAATCGTTTCGTGGTAGCGTAATGAAGCTTTTGATCCGGAGGAAGAACCCAGGCCCATTCAACGAGTTTATGGTCTAACAACGGCGGTCTGATTTCCAGGCCGATTGCCATACTGGCCCGGTCAGCTTTGACAAGGAATGCTTCCGGTAAAAGGAATTGTAAATCTACGTGAGCCATTCGGGAAACTGGGTGTTTCAGTGGGCTATCATTCCATAGCTGTGATAACCGTTTTAAGTCCTCGTGTAATACCTGGTTCAACTCAGGAGTAAGCCAGGTGTGTAAGAGGTCAGGTGAAGTCTGCCCGAGTGATATTGCATAAGCCAGACCATCATCTAAGTCGAGGCGATTGATTGCCCGGGCTGCCTTGCGCAGGTATCTAAGTCCATCGTACGATGTTAACCGAGATAGCTGGAATTGCTTTAGCAACTTTATGGCTCTCCTAAAACTTCTGCTCAACAAGTGTTCAATGCGATTGATGGTATATCTGCGATAACCCCAGAAGACCTCGTCACCACCATCGCCCGTAAGAAGAACCTTGACGTAGTCACGTGCATTGGCCGTCAGAACATGCAACGGTAAAATGGAGCTATCACCCAATGGCTCGTCTAAGGCAGAAATAACGTTATCGAGCGGATTGGTTTTTGGCCTCGGTGGATCTAGGGAGATGTGTTCTATCTTCAAATGGCGTGTGGTCAATTGTGCCCGAGTAAATTCTCCATCCTGGCCATAGTCGCGGTCCCAGTTGATAGTAAATACTACAAGGGGCGTTTTTTGTACAAATGAAGCGTGGTACGCAATTATGGAAGAGTCGAGTCCACCGCTCAGGGCGACGCCGATGGGCACGTCTGACAGTAAGTGTGCCTCAACTGCCTCTCCTATTCTCTCGCGAACATGTTTAGCAGCATCTTTCAGGGCATAATTTAGCGTATTTGTAGGAGGTTTCCAATACCGTTTTATTTCCCAGGTCCGTGAGGTTACACAAAAAGACAGGCAATGCGCGGGTTGCAGCTTTCGGATATGCATGTACGGAGAACGCCATGGCGGAAAACAGCCGTAGTAGAGAAAACTAGGAACGCTATCCATATCCATCATAACCGGAAGCAATCCGGTGGCAAATATAGCCGATGGCTGTGATGCGAACAGTAACTTGTCATGTGTAATGGCGTAATAGAGGGGCTTGATCCCTAACCGATCGCGGGCTAAGAATAGGCATTTGCGACGGCTGTCCCAGATCGCAAATGCAAACATGCCACGCAATTCAGACACCAGTTCTGGGCCAAGTTCCTCGTATAGGTGAACAAGTACCTCCGTGTCGGTTTTAGTCTTGAATATATGTCCTTTGCTCTGTAAGTAGTGTCGCAATTGAGGGCTGTTGTATATTTCACCGTTGAAGGAGACTACGATAGTTCCATCTTCATTGACGAGAGGTTGATGGCCATTTTCTGGGTCCAATATTGCAAGGCGAGTGTGCACTAATAAAGCAGATTCATCCGACCAGACCCCCCAACCATCCGGGCCGCGGTGGCTAAGCGCACGGATACATGCCTTAGCAATGCGCGTCTTCGGAAGGTGGCCGAGATGGTGAGATACGATGCCGGCAATACCACACATACAATGATCGCAAAATTGCGGCGTCTTCTATGCCGGGTTCCATTCGATGCTTATAGCGTCCACCACGGGAGTAGTATTGGGGACTGTCGAAAGCAGAGTCAGTGTATATTGCAAATAACGTGCCGGCGGATTCAGAATTGTACCGTCTGGAGCTACGTTGGCCCAGGCAGACCAGGATTCATCTGGCGTGGGTGAATTACCAGTGCGTGTTTCAATAACGACGGAAGTACCGACGGGTTTATTTCCTGACCAGGCTAATTTCTGCCATGCTGCTAATTGTCCTGCGTCAAAGATCCGAGAGAGATAACTGCCACTGGCCGGGTAGTCCATCGTCTCAACCCAGTCGGCAATCAGAGGATTGGTTCCATAGAAGTCTGAGAGGGCAAGTTTATATGCGACATTTGGTGGTAACTGGGCGGCCAGCGAGGCGACTAAACTTCCGTCAATGTAAAAATCTATGCGCCCAGTCGAAGGAATTATGCGGTATTGGTGCGTGCCAGTCGGTACGCTACCCAGGTCTTGTTCTAGGATGTTTCCGAATATGTTGAGTCGAGCAAGTAAGCGGGCACCATCCGGGCTTGTTCCGAACAAAATCCACACATTTTGGCGCGGGTCACCTAACCCTGTTGCCAACCCGAAATGCTGGTATCCAATCGGCGAGAAAGTCAGTGCAGCTTGAGTGCCCACCAGATTGACAGGCTGAGTGGAGAGAATGCCGCTGCCGCCAAGGATGAGCTTCCCGTTATTCAAGTTCAAGGTAACCGGGCCGCCGCCAACAGTCGTCCAGGAATGATGTGTCCATCGGGTGCTAAGTATAGGTTCCTCGAAGTCATCATTTATGGTGCCAGCTAACTGAAGTTCGCCATCAGCGCGTTTCGTAGCGGTAACAAGTGTTGCTTGGCCTGATAGAAAGTCAGTATAGGAGGTATCAAGAAATCTTTGTGTTTCTCTAGTGCGGTACCGTAAACTAATATCGTGAAGAATAGGCGAACGCACTGGGTTAGTTGTGTTGAAGGCGATGCGGTATTGTGCATATCGGCCAAACAAACCGGGATTGGCCCCAACCGTGTTTATAGCAACAAAGTCGGACCAGGAAGAATCTACATGAGGTGTCGGACCCGCACGGATGGATATCTCTAAGCTAGTGTTTTGCGGAAGATTAGCCAACCAGCTAACCGCCGTCCAATAAGCATCCGTGCCGGCATCTAAAATTGCCGAAAAATATCTTCCGCTATTTGCGTATGTGCCAGCGCGAATCCAATCCACCATTATTGGACTATTTTCAGTAGTATAATCACTGGCAGTCACACGGAGAGGCTCACTAATGCTGATGTTGTGGGCTGCTACAAGAGTACCATCAATATAATAGAGCACCTGGTTGCTCAGCCACTCTATTCGATAGACGTGATACTGGCCGAACCAATTGCCGGGGATTGTGGTATTGATAGCTCGGTTGGAAATCGCGGTTCTTGCTAATAACGATTCACCATTGCCAGTGCTAAAAATTGCCCACCCGGAAGTGACAAGGTCCTGGGCAACACCGAAGTGTTGATAAGGTCCACCTGTGAAAAGAACTTTGCCTTCAATAAACTGCCCGCTTGATACACTTTGCGAACTGAAAATAGCTGAGCCGTCTAAAATCAACGATCCCTGCTGAATCGCAAGCTGGCCGTTTGGCTGCCAGCTTCTAGTGTTCCACGTTGATGTTAGATTACCTGTATCGAATTCATCGGAAATTGATGGCCGTAAACTAAGAGCACCGTCACCGTCTCCAACGGTCACAACGTTGTCAAATGTTCCATTGGCAAAGTCGGTTACCGTTGTATGAGTTAGCTCATTTTCGTTTCCAGACGAAGACAATGAAAACGCCCAACTCTCAGCCGCTGACATTTGGTTACCTTGAAGATCGGCAACACTACGAACAGTGACTAAATAGGTGGCGCCTGGGCGAAGGTCTTCCTGAGGAGTTAATGTAACCACATTTGCCCTTACGGCTAAAACGGCATTCACACGAACACCTGAGCCGGAGTCTATCAGTGCTATATTTGTAGGACTAACAGAAGCAGCATCCAGCAGTTCATTGAATGCAACGCGAATCTGAGGACGAGTGGTGGTCACGGTTTCATCTGGTCCTGGCTCTCGGGACACTATAAATGGACCATAACGATCGTTGCTGGCGGGGCCCACATCAAAGGCAACGACTCGAATAATCGGTACCTCTTGCAATGATTGCGGATTAGACGCCGTGACGACCAATTTATACTGCAGGTAGCGTGAGGTCGCTTGTGTGTTAAATCCGGAATAGGGAACAGGGATGAAATCTGTCCAAGTGTCATCAGGGATGGGAGTGTTGCCCATTCGAACATAAACCGCTATGGAAGTATTACCAGGAGTCTCCGCATCCCAAGCAAGACGCTCCCAAAGCACTCGCTGCCCCGCGTCAAATATACGGGAAAGAAACTCACCCCTCTCAGCATAAGGGCCAAGCTGTAACCAGTCAATTTCCAGGGCTGTATTGTCGCTGGTATAGTCACTGGCGACTATCGCAAGTCGTGTGGTACCTGGTGAAGAATGTTCAGCAACTAATATGCCGTCTATGTAGTACTTTATGCGGCTAGAACGTATTTCAATGCGAAAAGTATGGTAAGAACCAAGCCATTGAGGGCCTAAAAATGTTTCCTGGCTGGTGCCGGAGTAAGACCGTGCATATAGGCCATCGCCTGCTCGGGTGCTAAATATGAACCAGGGTCCGAAGTTGAGGTCAGTTGCAAGTCCTATGTGCTGATAGGGACTGGCGGTGAACCGAGCACGAAATTGTAAAGTTAGATTACCGGAAAATATCGTATCTGTGCTGAGCATAACGGCATCTAATCGAACAACGCCGTCGCGGATGATAGTGCTGCCGCTGGGCGACCAGGTAGTAACCCTAAGTCCGGAAGGCAGTAGATCGCGGGAAAAGTCAGCTGAGAATGTTGGTCTAGGGATAACTTCACCATTTTCTAGAGCAACTACCATTATACCAGAATCGGGAGAACCTTGTTGGAAATCCAAAGCATTATCATCAGCGAAACTAGCGGTCCGGAAGGTTGCTACTCCAGCAGAAGGATACCAACTGCGGTTGCCCCTCTGATCAGAGGAAGCCAGACGATAATAGTAGGTGGTGTTCGGGATCAGGTTCTGTAGGTAGATTGCATGGTCGGTTGCAAAATCGTTTAGTGTTACAGATTGCTGTAGATTTTGCGGATCCGGCCCATAGAAGACTACTGCATCGCTAGTTTCATCTGTCCGCCAGAAAATTGTGGCTGAGCGAGCTCCAACATTTGTGCGAACATCGCTGATAACGGGAGGACGAGTATCTTCGGCACTTATGGTGATAATGACAGGAGTACTGGCTGGCCCGATGTTGACACTGTCGTCTATAGCACGGGCCATCAGGCGATAAGTTCCTGGGCCTGGAG
This sequence comes from Gemmatales bacterium, assembly GCA_041640595.1. Lineage (GTDB taxonomy): Bacteria > Planctomycetota > Planctomycetia > Gemmatales > HRBIN36 > HRBIN36. Next base: position 206,928 of record JBEPZY010000007.1, read on the forward strand.
GCATCCACACATAAGTCCAGTTGTTAGTTCCTTGAGCGGGATGCCAGGTATTACCGCCGTCCCAGGAGACTTCGACACCTGCCACAACCCCTCCACCGGAATCACTTGCTGTGCCAGAAAGAGTAACCGGGATGTTTGGTGGGAAACTGCTGTTTGTATCCATAACTATATTAGCAACGGGTGCCTGTTGGTCCGTGCTAGGAAGAGCGAACACTAAATCGGGCTGCAAAGTAGCAGGTTGGACGCCCATGTCAGCGAGTAAGTTAACCGTTGCCTGTTGAATACGTCGGTCCGGTGGACTATAGGGGCCATCGTGCTGATCATCTAATCCCCACACCCATTGGACTGTGCCCGCACTGAAGACCAGGGCACCACTTGTGGCGCGATATAGGGTCAGGCTATGTGTTGCCGTCCCAGGTGCCACAGTTCTTCCGTAGTCAATGAGTTTTTGAGGAACCTGTTGAGTAGTTGAAGACAATCGAATTTGACCTGGAGGTCGAAATCCATTGTCCAGGTCTTCGTTCCATTCGTAACCGAGTGTATATTGGCCCAGGTAAGCTATTTGTCCTGGCCCAAGATTCTGAATATCAGTATTGCGCCAGACGCGCAGTTGGCGAAACTCATAGGGCACTTCGATGGGCGTGCCAACTTCGTTAGGCCCACGGTTAACCGTAAAGATTGTTCCGCCCAACATATTTTCGGGCTTACCACCGTCCGCTGGAGGACTAAAGCGTGGGTCTCTCCACAGACCGGTCCAGACGTTAGGTAAAGGATCGATTTTAGCATCAGCCAGGGATTCTTTATAACAAACGAGCGTCCTGTAAGGAGTGCCCGAACCATCAATGGAAGCCTCCCAGCGAGTCTTCCAGTAAATGTTGTTACCAGCTAAAAACATAATATGGACACCGGCATCGCGAGCAGCTTGCACGTTTTGCCACATTTCTGCCGACCAGTACTCATCGTGGCCAACGGAGATGAATACCTTGTGCTCCTTGATTTCATTACCCAACCGGGCGGTGTCAACGTTAGTGAAGTAGCTAACATTATAACCATTCTTTTCCAACCATCGCACCATAGGATATTCAGCCCAGAACACGAAATTAGCTTCGCCATCGCCAACTCGGCGCGAGCGAGTGTCGAATGGACGATTATAGCTCACTTTATAAGCGCGACGCCCTCCGCTTGAAAGGTAGTCATAGAGGCTCTTACCGCCCCAGGAATTATATGCCTGCCAGGTGGCATCAGAGGTTTGCATGAGAATGTCCGAACGACCATCGTCATCTCTTACGACAAAATAAATGTGGCTGGCTCCTCTACTCCCGTCCAAACGTGTGAGTTTTGCGAAGTAAATACCGGAGACCGCGTTGCTGGGAACCTGCCACGTAACGGTCGTTCGCCAGTTTCCTGCATCTACCAGCCCTGTGGTCGTATCAACAAGAGGATTAGGTTGGGTTTGTGGCCGCCTTAGACGCATCGTAATAGAATCAATTTTTCTGGCCCCGAGACCCCCATAATAGCCAAGACGATAAATGTCAATGGTATAGTTTGTGGAATCGGTGTTTATTTTGAAACCTATCGTCTGTCCTTTGTTTACACTTATATCCGTCGCATATCCCTGGATACTTGGATCCCCGGACCCGACGATGCCCCATTCGGACATAGGACTTCCTAGTTTCTGGTTTTCCAACACTATAGGGTTCACAGCTAGGAGTGTGCGTTCTTCTAGGAATTCCACCAATAGCCTTGCAAGATGCACGTCTTTCTGTTTAGGACTATTAGCTAGAAGCGCTATTAGGCGGCGTAGCACACCTTTTAAGGGGATCATCATCGTCTCCTCAGCTGTAATCCTGCTGGACGACTAAGACTATGATGCCGGCTGTGAAGTCTGCGAGCAAGTGTTTTTGCGATGTCGTATGATTCTGGCAGGATTGCCAGCCACTATGCAATAAGGAGGCACTGGCTTAGTCACGACGGCCCCGGCACCCACGATGCTATGTTCTCCGACATCGGCCATAACGATGGCCCTTTCACCTATCCACGCACCATGTCCGATGTGGATAGTAGGCCAGATTCCCGGCTGCTCGCAAATCCTTCGGCTGGTATCATCAAAACCGTGTTGCCTACCGCCATTAATGATGGATGCGTGGCTGGCTATGAGAACGTCATTTCCAATATGTACCTTACCAATACTGCATCCAGGCCCGATATACACGTTGTCTCCTATAACATTACTGACGTGCGAAAAAAGTGTCCCCACTCCTATATAGAGGTTCTCTCCGGTGTAGTCAAAGCTCCATGAACAAAGTACGTAGCGAGCCACAGCGCCAAGAATACCTGGCCAGAATGCAACTACCTCATAGGTTTCTCTGAATGCTCGGTCTTTGTCAAAGAAGATTAAGAGGACCCGGCTCCAACACCAGAGGGGCAGAAGCAGAGAGGCAATTATGGCTTTGAAAAGCCGTTTCAGGATCAGCTTAGTGGTCATAGTCTTTAAAAAGACTCCTTAAAATAACCCGAGCTTTAGGGATGAGAACGTTCCAGTCGAAATAACGCTCGACCCAGCGACGTGCGAAAGTAGCCATGCCCGCTAGGCGGGTTTTATCCTTGTAAAATCGAATAATCGCTTTGGCTATATTCACCGGATCGGTACAATCTACGACCAATCCGCTCCTCCCGGGTACTAATGTTTCCTTCGTTCCTCCAGAATTTCCGCACAGTATAGGCTTGCTGCAGGCCTGAGCTTCGAGAAGCACGATGCCGAACCCCTCACAGTCGCCATCTATCTCGCGATTAGGCAATGCTACTAAATCAGATTCTCGATACAGTTGAAGCAACTGGTCGTCAGTGGGATTGGAAATCCATCGTATCGAACCATCCAGTGCCAGTTCGTTGGCTAACTTGCGAAGGTAATGAGCATCGTCACCGTTACCAGCCAGAATACACCTTATGTTAGGAATGTCTTTACGCACAAGGGCAATAGCTCGAAGCAACATGTCTTGCCCCTTGCGGCGTTGAAACCGACCTGGGCATGCTATGGTCAACATTAGTCTTTCACATCTATGATGCGACGGGCAAAAGTAATGGGTATCGACTCCGGGATGTAAAATCCGGACACGACGCGATGGCACTTGCCATTTGTTCACCAGCAGGTCACGGGTAAAGCGGCTGTTGGCTACTAATAACGCAGCTTGCCGTAGGGTTGGTCTGACCAGATGATAATATTCCCGGCATCTCCAGGCTATTTCGATATCCTCACCGTGAACATAACATAGGTAGGGAATGCCAAAAATACGGTTAAGCGTCCAACAGACGAATCCTTCAGGAATACAGCGACCGGCGTGAATAACCGAAGAGTGTGTGTGGTAATAGACTTGTGAAGTGAAATAGAGTAAGCGAGAATAAGCAAGCCAATTCCGGTAGCTCAAGAGAGTCCAGGAACGCAACGGCCAGTGTATCGAAATAACTTCGAGATGTGGGCAGCGGATAACATTATCCGCACCTGTCAAGATGGTGACAAAGTAATCCTCTAGCCGACTATATACGTTATACAGCCACCTAGGCACACCTCCGACGTGAGGGGGGAAATGCTCAGTCAGCAGAAGTATTCTAGAATGCATGGTCGAGTGCAAGTGGACAATTTCTGAGGTGTACTTATGCGCCATGCTTCTTATGTGTTTCCAAAACGTAAGCATAAAACCGCATTAGCTTGACGGTGTAATAAGAGCCCGAATAGTGATAGTGGGCATATTCACAAACGGCTTGTCTTATACGGTCAAGGGGATATTCGCAAGCTTCAATAATTGCATGGGCCAGAGCGAAAGGATCGCCGGGACGGACACGCCACCCTGTGATTCCCGGAATTATTGTCTCACTAAGCCCATCTATATCAGAGACGATCGCCGGGACCCCGTAGCTTGCTGCCTCAAGAGGAATCCGACCCAGTGGTTCTTCTAAAGATGGAACAATGACGACATCGAAACCTCGGTATAGCCAGCTCATGTCGGTTTGTTGAGGTAAAAAAGTTACCTTGCCCACGCTCAGCAGCTCACGCAATAGCTTATATGTCTTGTAGTCCGAGGTCGAATGCATACCATTGCGGATACCAACGATGCATACGTGAATCGGATGTTTCTTGACCATGGTTACAGCGCTTAGAAGCGTAGCTATACCTTTCTGGGGTGTAAATTGTCCAGCAAACAAAAACAATCTATCGCCAGGAGACACACTCAATGTGCGACACAGATCGCGCCGGTAAGCGTCTCTTCCATTCATGGTCTCATGCGACGGTATTCGTACCGGGTTATAGAGGGTAATTGACAGGACATTCTGAGCGGCTGTGTGAGAGAGAAGGCATGCTCGCAGGTAGTTACTTACACAAATAATGCCTGTTGGCATTGGCCGCAGGTACCATTCAATGGTCTTTCGGGTAAAGCAATCGCGAAGATGGCATACGGAAGGGATGCCCGCCTTGTAAGCAGCAGCGGCAGTAATGGGGTTGACCCAGATCTGATTCGCGTGAATCAGCTGGATGTCATATTTCTCAACGATCCGGACTAGTTGTCGGGAGTTGAGTTTAACACTTAGTGTGCCATAACGATTAGTTGGCAGCAAATCACATGGTAGCCAGCGTATCCCACTCTCCTTACACCAGGACGCCATGGGTGAGTATCGAGGGGTAGCGACAATGACATCAATTCCGAATCGTTGTAAGGATGACACCGTGATTTGTAGTGACTTTTCGGCACCACTAATAAAGGGCGCTTCAGTCACGAATAAGATGCGTGTTGAGGGCGACAGCGACATGGGATCCCGAAGAGCGCACGTCTCATACCAAGGGAAAAACTCTTCATGGTCCGCAGGTGGGACAGTTATAGGGATAAGTGAGGTCGGTAAAGTCATGTGTATCATGCGCTGAGATGCAAAAATATAAACCGGAATGTGCTGGTCTTGATGTAATAATGCGTGGGTTCCTTGCGTGCTCTGGCGGTCCTAAGATAGCAGTAGGAAGATCGGTAGACTTAGCATTGACTGAGGACTAATCTTCTAAGCGACTTTAGGACTTAAGCAGCGGATTTTATGAGCCGGACAAGTTTATCTGGAATTAGGCAGCGTAGGAGGAGCTGCCAATTACGAAACTCCGAGGGATTACGTATTACCGCCTTGAGCAGATGCGGCAGCGCTCGTGATCTGGGTTCATGGTACGTAATGTAATCATAGAATCCATTTGCGAATTGCCGCATAGAGGAGGCAATGGACCGGGCACTCAATCCGACGCGTTCCAGCAGTAACCTAGCTCTTTTTGCCACGAGAAGTTTTGCACGACAGATATCCAGGCACATCTTGGAGATGTTTTTTGTCATCTGATCAGGGTGTCGTCGGTAATAGGTTAACCGCTGTGGAATATAGACAAATGGTCCCAATGCTGCTAGTCGCCACCACAATTCCCAGTCATCGGCACCCCAGAGATGGCTCTCTTCTCCTCGAACACGAAACCAGGCCTGGCGGCGGATCATCACGGTAGATGGAAAAATATAGTTACGTTGCCACAGTTCCCGCAACAAATCCACTCTCGTTCCTACCGGGTAGTGATAGGCCCGTTGCTGTGGAGGGATATAGGTGATTTGTGTGAAACAGAGAGGAGCGTGAGGGTATTTATCAAGGGCATCCTCTTGAATAGCAATCTTCTCAGAATGCCAAACATCGTCAGAATCTAACAACGCAAAAAATTCACCACGGCATAGTTCTGCGGCAAGGTTACGTGCCGAAGGAAGGCCACGGTTTACTGTCCTATATATGCGTATTTCTAAATCTTTATAGCTTCTCGTCAGTGTAACCGGAACCCGTGAACCGTCATCAATGATGATTACTTCCCTTACCGGGCGAGTCTGAGCTGCTACGGATTCCAGTGCCTCATGTAGATAAGCTTGGGTATTATACACAGGAATAATCACGCTTGTCCTAGGTGTCATGCTCTAATCTACTCATGTATTTTATCCAGAGAAAGCTGGCGAGCCTGCTTTCGAGGAAATGCACTGCCAGTGTGCAGATTCGTGGAAGACCCCAAATTCACGACTGAGCAGGGGATGTGATACTAAGATGTGCGGGCCCTTAACCGCGGTATAGAGTTTGTTGAAATCGTGATCCCAAATCAGCACATCCAGACGGTAACTATCAGCCACCCATCGCACTTGGGGAATGGTCAGGCTGACGTGGATATCGTCACCTTCCGTGGGAAGATAAAAATTGTCAAGGCGGGAACTATAAGCACAACATGGCAAACCGTCCTGGCGAATCACACTAATGACGACATTGGCTAGGGAAGGGGTTTCTCTGCAACGCAAGTGCACATTTATTGTGAGAGAGTTTCCGTAAGTGAAATAAGTCGTAGGTTTACCTGTCGCATCCTCTACTTGTATGTCCACGACGCGGAATGCTTCCAGGTGTTCACGGCTCGTAACTGGTAAGGCCCATTCCGGCGTACATAAATACGAGTGTTTTTCGTAGAGAGCCATACCAGTCGTTGGATCGCCATCGTAATAAAGGCGACCATGTCGAAAATACAAGACCCGACTGCATAATGCTTTGATGAAGAAAAGGTTATGGGAAACCAGAAGAATTGTCGCATTCCGTCGGCGTAGTGCGTCGAGGATGCGACTGCATTTCTGTTGAAAGCGAAGGTCTCCTACTGCTAATACTTCGTCGAGGACAACTATATCACTGCTCAAATGGGCTGCTACTGAAAAACCTAAACGCATGTACATTCCGCTGGAATAAGTGCGGACTGGCCGATCAAAAGCTTCTCCTAACTCAGAAAATTCCCAAATGTCGTTGATACGGCGCTGGATTTCTCGTTTTCGCATGTGCAATAGGCTACCTGCTAAGTAAACATTCTCCCTTCCTGTTAGATCAGGATGAAAGCCTACACCTAACTCCAGTAAACTGGCTACCGATCCACCCAAGCGAATTACACCCTCACTAGGAGCTGTAACACGACTGATCAGCTTGAGCAGCGTGGACTTGCCTGCTCCATTGTGGCCTATTATGCCCACACACTCGCCGGAGCGAATAGACGCATTGACATTCCGCAGTGCCCATAATTTTTCTCTGCTCGGTGAGTCTTTCCTTCTAAATACCGGAAATGCTATTAACGATTTCAGCCAATGCCCGATCCGGTCGCGGAGAGAATCGTGTGATGTGTACTGGGGAATATAATACTTCCCTACATTCTCCAGGGTGATCATAGTCATAGAAGCCTCACATCAGCTGTAAAAGGCACGGTTATTCATTGACCTAGCTCACTAACGCAAAGCCAAGAAAGTTAGCCTACGTATGACCCGTTTAAGGAAAATCTTCCAACCAGCCCATCCGGTATGTGATAAAAGGCGCCGGAGCGAAGGGGAAATCCCCCCTAATCCATGCTGTAGCATGGGATAGCGACCAGTTGCGAGGAGTAGGTGCTGATGTTGCCATTCTTCGGGTTTGTGTTTGTTGCGCCGGAATGAAAAGAAGCGGTCAACGGTCAACGTACTACCATTACCTTGTATTCGGGGCAATTGGGAAGGTAGGGAGAAGGCAACCTGCACAAGGGTACTGGCAATAGTGTGGGCTCCGGCTGGTATATCAGATTCTAAATAAACTTTAGCTAAGTGCACTGGCTCCCGATAGCGCACTTTTAAATAGCTGGTTTGCATGTTAGAGCCATGCAGGCGGTAGAAGGCGGTTGGCCAGGGGACGTAAACCACCGGTCCGTACCGGCTAAGTCGCAACCACATTTCAAGATCGCCAGCGCTGGGATGATTGTAGCGGTATCCACCTGCTCGGCGTTGGATGTTAGTGCGTATCAGTGTCGCAGGAGTTGGAACTGGATTAAACCAAAGGGAACTAAGACGACGGCGAAAGTCAGGACCGGGAACTAGCACAGGACGATCTTGCAGGAAAGGTTCCATTCCGATCATACCTATAGTTTTAGAAGCCGAATATGGATCACTTCCAGCCAGTGCAGGGCTAAATGAGAAAGCAGCATCCTTATAGGACTCTAAGGCCTGCAATAAACTCTCCAATCCACCGGGCAGAAGTTGATCGTCCGGTGACAGAAGCATATAGTATGGTGCTTGAACCCAGCGAATGCCTTCGTTGTATGTGAAGATGTGTCCACGATTGAATCTATAAGCTCGCGTTTCAAGGGTTACATGAGGCGGTAAAGTTATGGTGCTATTGAGCGAGCGTTTTACTAACGAACCGTCATCCAGCACAAGTACACGGATAGCGACGTCCTGCTGCACGATGCTAGCAAGGCAAGCATCTAAGAAATGACCATAATTATAGTTGGGAACAATTATATCTACTTGTGGAGGCATATGGGTGTTAATGCGATGTTAGAGGAGTGTGATTCCACGTACCTGATGATGCGAGCGGGATTGCCTGCGACCACGGCTCCTGGCGGCACATCTTTAGTCACTACGGCGCCCATGCCAATGAGGGCGCGTGGTCCAATCTTAATGCCTGGCCGAATGCGACTACCAGCTCCCACATAAACATGAGAGCCGATCTCGACATGCCCGCAGATGATTGCCCCAGGAGCAATCACTGACCAGGAACCGATGCTACTATCATGGCCTATATGGGATAATGGGCTTGTATATACTCCGATCCCTATTCTTACATTGTCGCCGATGAAGCAGCCATACTGAATGACAACACCATCTGAGATATGGGCATGATTCGAGACTTGAGCTAAGGGGTGTACAAGTGTAGCAAGGTCAGGTAAGGTGAGGCCTGTTGTGCAAAATAATTCCTCGCGAATTAGATAAGTTCTTTCGCTTCCAATCGCCATAACGAATCTGCAACCTTGCCATCGAGTCGCATCGCTCAGTGTACCGAGCCACGGCAAATGTCGCAAACAGCCACGTTGTGGCCCTGAATCATCGAGGTAGCCGAGAATCTGCCAGTACTCAGCTCTAGACTTTAGTGCCTCAACAAGGGAGATCACGTCGCTAGCGTTACCGCAATTACCTATCAGAATCAGTTCGTGCATGGTAGCTCCGCTCCGCAGAGACTGGATTGAATAACCCTTATTACTCTCGCTTGTTGGCTGGGTCTCATAGCTGGGTAAAGGGGCAGCAATATGGTATTTCGGTTAGCGCGCTCTGATCTGGTCAAGTCGGTTGTTGCACCTGTGATATACCGCGCTACCTTGTGTACGTTCATAATGCCGGGTCTTGCTTCTATGCCATGCTTTGCAAGAGTGCTCAGGAGTTCATCTCGACTGACTCTTGCGTCGGGTTCAATACGCAGAGGATAACTTTGATAGTTAGGCCGGCAGTTAGGGTGGGGTTCTAATATGCGGCAACCTGGCAGGGTTTTGAATGCGTGATCGTAAATGCTAGCCAGGAGTCGTCGTTTTCTCACCAGTGCAGGTAGCCTTTGTAACTGGCAACGCAGGATCGCGGCTGCGACGTCGCTGAGACGGTAGTTGTATCCTAATTCTTCAACCATTGGAATGTAATGATTGCTGAACCGGTTGTGAGAACTGACAACCTGTGTAATTCCATGCTGGCGAAGCCGACGGATGCGCTCTAATAATTGCACATCGTGACTAGTAACCATGCCACCCTCTCCGCTGGTGATGACTTTTCTAGGATGAAAGGAGAAGCAGGCTATTAGTCCGTGAGGTTTACCAATCTTCGTCCAGGTACCTCTCCAGAAATACTCGGTGCCCAGAGCACATGCTGCATCTTCGACGACGGGCAACTTATACTTTTCTGCTGTTGCCAGGACTTTTTCTAGATTAGGAGTGAAACCCATTTGATGGACAAGCAAGATACACGACGTGCGCGGGGTGATTAAGCTTTCTAACAAGGCAGGGTCAAGGCAGTAAGTTGCCTCATCAATGTCTATAAACCGTGGTGTTGCCCCGCAATAGAGTATAGCATGAACCGTAGCGATAAAAGTATGGCTGGGTACAATTACTTCCTGACCTGGTCCAATTTCCAGTGCTCGCAAGGCCAAGTGAAGAGCTGTGGTGGCACTCGAAACTGCACACGCACCGGGTGCGCCAACGAACTGCGCAAATTCATGTTCTAAAGCTTCAACTTCCGGGCCCTGGGTAAGCCAGCCGGATTTCAAGACACGACGGACAGCGTGGTACTCTGAAAGCCCCAGGGTTGGCCGAGTGAGAGGAATGCTATCCATGGTGTATTCTACCTCTAATTGCATGGTTGTAATTGGATTGTCATAGGCTGCTGTTTGCAGGAACGGTACCATTCAACTAATTGCTTCAGTCCAGTTTCGAGATTCACGGTAGGCTGATAACCAAGTTCATTCCGGATTTTCCGGAGGCACGCCCATCGCCTGTGCACCGATGGCAACGATGACGGCTGATGGCGTGGGGATATGCTGTTCTTGCCAGCAGCCTTTATTAGTAACGACGCCAGCTCGTTTAAACTTGTTTCCCTGCCGGAAGCCACGTTATAAATACCCCATGATATATCGCTGGCAGCCGCGAGAATGTTAGCCTGGATTACATCATTAACGTGCACGAAGTCATAACTGGCTGAGCCATCTCCGTAGATAACAGGTGACCTCTCTTCGGAAAGAGCTTCCAGCCAGCGAATCATTACTTCTGTGTATTTTCCTTCACGGTCCATTCTGGGGCCGTAAACATTGAAAAACCGCAGACAGATGGCTGAAAACTGCCCCTTCTCATAGAACCAGCGCGCAAGTCCTTCCCCATATAATTTCGCCCAGCCATAAAGTGTGCTGTTATTGTAAGGCGGACATGATTCCGATGTGGGGAACTCGGTAGCTTGACCATATACCGATGCGGATGACGCGAATATAACTTTCTTTACTTTCGCAATTGAGGCCGCTTCAAACACGTTGTAGGTCCCGTTAATCATAACCTCGATAGCCTGGCAAGGCTCGGACTCACACCGATGAATCCGCCAGGCCGCAAAGTGGAAGACGAAGTCGCATTTATTCGTAAGTGTGCGGACTAATTCACGGTCGCGAACATCACCGCGGACTAGTTGTACATTTGGGTGGGATAGAATAGCATGTATATTATCCAATCGGCCTCTGGAGAAATCGTCCAGGATGCGAATCTCCTTTGCCTTTTCAAGTAGCAGACGTTCAGCTAAGTGCGAACCGATAAATCCGGCCCCACCGGTGATCAATACAGTGCTACCCGCTATCGGCTCAGTCATAAATCCCCCCCAAAAAACCCGTGCACAGCTTTTATCACTTCCAATTGCTGTCGTTCGGTCATCTCCGGGAACAGTGGAAGGGATAGTGTCTCTCGGGCGATGCGTTCGGCAATCGGGAAATCCCCAGGTTTATAGCCAAGATGTCGGAAGGCAGGTTGCAGATGAAGGGGTAAGGGGTAATGCTGTCCGGCAGCAATTCCTCGATGATTTAGCCATAGTGCCAGCTCAGCTCGGCGTGGGGTTCTGACTGTGTAAAGGTGCCAGACGTGGCTTTCATCGCAAACTAAGGGCGGAAGCCACAGGGGAAGATTGCGCAATGCCTGGTGATAACGGTGAACCAGTTGCTTGCGGCAGAGGTTCCAATAATCAAGGTACCTTAATTTTGTGCAAAGAACCGCGGCCATTAGCGTTGGTAGGCGATAGTTGTAACCAAGCTGATAGTGATAATAGCGTCGGGTTTGCCCATGATCACGGATGCGCCGGCATCGCGCCGCTATCTCTGCATCGTTAGTAATAACAGCGCCGCCTTCCCCACAAGTTCCCAAATTTTTGCCAGGATAGAAACTAAAGCAGCCGACATGACCAAATGTCCCAACATGCTTGCCACGGAAGCGAGCCCCGTGAGCCTGACAACAATCTTCAATAAGCAGGAGGTTATGTTTTTTAGCCACATCTATTATTGCATCAATGGCAGCCACCCGGCCATACAAGTGAACGAGGACAATAGCTTTTGTTCTCGGTGTAATGAGTGGCTCAATTTTCTCCGGGTCTATACATGCGGAATTCCATTCAACTTCCGCGAAGATTGGCGTCGCACCCACATAGGTAATGGGCCAGGCACTAGCTATAAACGACATTGCAGGGACGATCACTTCGTCGCCTAGGCCGACGCCACATGCTAGCAGTGCCAGATGTAATGCTGAGGTGCCCGAAGACGAAGTTATACAGTAGCGCGCACCTGTGTATTGAGAAAAAGCCTCCTCGAATTCTTCCATCTCTTGTCCAAAAACATACCTTCCTTTTGCAAGGACCCCAAGCACGATGCGGTCTAAATCATCGTTGAGTGATTGATATTGGGCTACAACATCTACGAGAGGCAAAAGTGCCAGTGGGTGAGATACTAGGTTCATGCGTGGTTACCTTCTACCTCACTCTGTAGTTCATGGCTGGAAATAAGACCGTGGAATCTGGCCGGAACACCTGTTACGACGGTATAGGGAGGAACATCCTTAGTAACCACGGCACCCGCTCCAATCATGGCTTTTTCGCCTATTTTTATGCCAGCAAGAATAATGGCGCCGCTGCCAATAGTGGCGCCTCGGCCAACATAGGTTTTTAGAAGTTGCCAGTCACCAGGTCCCTGTAGTCGCCCATCTATAGTGGCCCTCGGCCAGCGATCGTTGATGAACATGACGCCGTGCCCAATGAAAACCTCATCGTCTATAGTCACACCTTCGCAAATGAAAGAATGACTCTGAATTTTACACAATCTGCCGATCCGCACATTCTTCTGTATCTCCACGAAGGGACCGATGCGAGTGCCATCGCCTATAATGCAACCGTAAAGGTTAGCAAATCCATAGATGACCACGTCCTTACCTATTACAACATCGTCAGCGATGCATACCGGTTTGTGTGGCACGGTGAGTTCAGAAAGTGTTGACCGGCTGGAGATAATTGGGTGATTGTTGTCCATGGCGCTGTCCGATAGCGAGCAAGGCTGCACGTTCGGCTTCCTCTAATATGCGAATGACTTCGAGCGCGAACCAGGCATCGCTAATAGGCTTGGCTCGCCCTTGAATACATTCGAAATAATGTTTCACAAGGTTCCGAAGAGGTTCCGAGGTCGGCAGGGATGGAGTTATAACAGTGTAGTCGCATGGTGGGATTTCCGGTATCACTGAAGATGATTCTGATAATGGTTTCCAAACGTATAAGCGAACAGGAGACTGAGCGTTTAGGTCATTGTAGTGAGCAGCTGCGAGCGAGCCAATCAAGGTTAGAGACCGCACTTTTTCTGGCCAGAACCAGCTTACTTGGATAGCCGCGGAAACGCCCTGTTCAAAATCCAATCGAACAATGGCATAATCTGCCTGACCACCTGGGTGGCGGCTTGCTTGGTGTGCCGCGATGAAAGTCGGCCGGTCCTCGAGCAAGTAGAGTAATATGGCCACGTCGTGTACTGCTAGATCCCATAGTACACTGCAATCATGACGAACTGCTCCCAGATTAAGCCGCCAGCTATTTATGTAATGAAGTTGACCTATGCTGCCTTGCTGAATGCATCGCCGTAGAAAGCGTATCGGCTCAGCGAAAAGATAGGTATGCCCGACAAGTAGAGGCAGTCCCCGTTGTTCGGCGAGAATTGCTAGCTCTTCTGCTTGCTGACTGGTAGAAGTGAACGGCTTTTCCACCAACACGGGCAGGCCTATTTCCAGGGCACTTTTTACCAGCGAGTAGTGACTAGAAGCCGGTGTTGCAATAATGACTCCGTCTAGTGAGCAGGACAAAAACTCCTTGGCTTCTGTATAGACCCTGGCCTCAGGACACTGACGATGCCAGTAAGCTAAGCGGTGACTATCTATGTCATATATCGCTACAAGTGATGACTCGTCCGACTCATTGACCAAGCGAAAATAGTGTTTACCCCAGTAGCCTAAGCCAGCTAAACCAATTCTAAGCGTGGACATGTGCATGCTCCAGGTGAAAATAATTTTCCCGTGCAAATCGTAAAGCACCAACACCGCACAACGCAAAATAATAGGGTGTTTCCAACAGTTCGATACTAACAAACTGGGCAGCAAGCATGAATCCCGCTAGTCCGGGCAACAGGCCGTCACGTATGGTCATTAGAAGCGAATCGCTGAAACGGTGCCGATAAAGCCGCCAGCCTGTGCTAATATAATAGCCAAGAAGAAGAATAAGACCAGGAACACCCGTTTCTGCTCCGACCTGCAACCAGAGACTGTGAGCTTCCTTACCTTCGGGCCAACCATAAGCGGGAGCGACAAAAGGCCAATTTTCGGGTCCGATTCCGAACAACGGCATCTTCGAGATTACATCTAAGCAGTCCTTCCAAAGTTCGAGTCTGCTTTTTGCAGAAGCGTCTAGGTTTTCAGATTCCTCGAAGATCGTCATAAAGCGTTCTCGTAACTCTGGTCCAGCTAATCGCAACGCAAGAGCAATAAATAGTAGGAGAGCTAAATATTTTTTCCATCCTCCCTGAACGACCAAAAAAGCAACGCAGAGCGAAAATACCAGGGCTATCATACCACCGCGAGAGAAACTCAGCAATAAGGTGTGCAGGTTGAGCAATCCTAGAATAAGCGCCAAGGCCTTTAACCACAGGTTCTGTGAGCGAAATGCTAATAACCACGTTGGGACTGTCAGGCTCACAAATGATACCGCTATGCAATTATTATCGAAGCCCCCGAATCCCTCTTCGTATATGCGATTGTATCCATCCAGCAAATAGGCTAAATTCATTTCCAAGCATAAATAGCCCGCCGATAACACCATCGTCCATAGAAGACCGTAAACCTTTGCAGGCGTGTCTAGCAAGGTGGCACCTATGAAACAAGGAAAGATTATCTTGCCTAAAGCAATAATCAGGCTCAGCCCAAGATCCTCTCGAGGAATCGAGTAAGTGTGCCGTAACTCATCTACAACACTCGGGTAATAAGTCGCAGTAGCATTGCACCATGACATTACAGTCCAAATCCAAAAGCCGAGTAAGCATAGTAGTGGCAAAGTTCCGGCACCCAGTTTCCAATTGCCTAGAAGCCTAAAAATCCAACCAATGAACATACCGATGAAGGCTATTGCGCTTAGATTGGCGTTAGATAGGGACCAGAACCACATTTCAGACGGCTTTATAATGGCAAAGGCCACATATACTAGGAAAGCAATGTATGGGTATATGCACCCGACGGTCATAGCGATCGCACAGGCGAGGTAACTCACAATAAGTCCAAGCATGGTGGTTGCTGCTATTACAAATGATCCGAAAGGGTGCGTTCCATGCGCACCAGGAAAAATAAGCCCATCAGGATGTACATAACGCTGGATAATGCAGCTAGAAGCCAGAGTTGCAGAGAAGGTATAGAGCCCCTAATAATACTAGCAGTACACAGCACCCACGCGTGCAATGGATTTATAGCGCCGATTAACCAGTCTGTGTTTCCAATTACCCTGGTATGGGGCATGTAAATGGCCGGTGTTGCGAATACCCACAGTTGGACGAAATATGGGGCTAAGTGTTTAACGTCGCGGTACCGGGCAGCAACTATGCCAATTAGCATAGCTGGACCCATTGTGAAAATTACCATACCCAGGTAGCATAGGGGAAGCCAGATCAGGTTCCAGTTCATGGCGTGATGGTAGGTGAGGCCAATAAGAAGTAGGAACGAGCATAAGCCCAAATCAAGAATGTGCACCAAGCAGGGGGTAATAGCCAGTATCGCTCGAGGAAAATATACCTTAGTAATTAGGTTGCCGCTACCGCTAAGCCGATGGATCGAGCCCATGATACTGTTGGCAGCATAAATCCAAAGGGCGGTTCCAGCAAAAACGTGCACCGGATATAGAGAATCTTGTTGTTCAGGAAATAGACGTCTGCCAATCAGCCACCATAGCACGGTTGCTTGAGTAAGAGGTTGAAATAGGACCCATGCGATGCCCAACACTGTCTGCCGGTACCGGATCAGAAGGTCGCGCCAGAGAAGGAAGCCAAGTAGCTCTCGAAAGGCAATAATTTCACGAACGTAGTGCGAAACGCTGGAGCGAGTGGTTGGTGTGATCAGTAAATAAGATTTCTCGGTTAAATTCCTCGTGTTTACCGGAGCCACGTTTTTTTCTTGCTCAGTGTGTGAGTGAACGTTACACTCTGTCAATTGAGACATGGGTGTGCCTGTTCAAGATGAGCTATAGTGGAAGTAATGTGTGACATGCTGCGCCTAAGAACATTAACTAACGGACTTAACTGAACATCCCAACTGAACTTTGTCCTGGCCAACATACGTGCGTTTCTACCTATTGCGACGAGTGCGGCTGGGTTGTTAGCAAGCCACACGATTTTGTCAAGCCAATCGTTCGCATCGTTGGCAATTAGATAGTGCACTCCGTCATCTCCTGAGATAATATCGTGTACTTGCGGTGACACAATACACGCGCGCCCTAACGCTAATCCCTCGAGCACCTTGTTAGGTATGCCCATAACTACGCGGAGAGGAAAAATTGCAACGCTTGCCTGGCACACGAGTGGCCTGATATCCGGAACGTCACCGTGAACCACGATTCCCGGCACTCGTTCGAGTATACGTATTTTTCTCACCGGCCGGCGACCGATAACATGAAATTGCATGGTTGGCATAACCTTGTGAAGTTTCGGCCAAACGGAGTGCGCAAACCAGTTGACGGCATCAATATTGGGCCAGTAGTCGAGGGCTCCGAAATACACTATGCTAGGAGAAACTTTATCAGCAGTGAGTTCCCCAGAGCCATAATACTCGGGATCTACGCCGTTGCCAACAACAATGACCTTCTGAGGGTGAAAGGAGCCGAGTAGGTAAGAGGCCTCGGCTTGTGTGGTTAAGAGCACAGCTGATGCCCGATGAAGAATGCGTTTTTCTACTTGGGCAATCAATTTACTCTCGCGCCGATAGAGATAGCTTAATCCATGTCTCATATCGGAGTATATCCGCCATTTCCTGCTGTCCACATCCATCATATCAACGATTAGTTCAATGTTTCCACGTGTTTCCGGAAGTAAATATAGAAGCGCGCTATTCGAAATAAGTACAAATCTGTAATCGTGGGAGCTGAGGAGCCGATGGGTCAGGCGACGGGCCTCACGAGAGCAAAAAGCTCCGACAGTTAAGGCCTGACCAATAAACAACCTTGCTAACATTCTTGCGTACCGACGCAGTCCCCCTGTGTTGACAAAATAGCAATTGCGAACATAGTGCCTAAGTGCTGCTGAGGCCTCTGGATGCACTGGTTCATCGGCGAGGGCTAATAAATCTACCTGAGCGTACCGACTCAGCATACGTAGAATGTGCCAGCAACGTATGCGGTCACCTTTGTCCAAGGGATACGGCACTCGGTGGGTGATGTATAGTATTTTATGCATCGTTGTTGACGAGTTCAGTATCAGAAGAGGTGTGAGCTAGATTAGGAGACAGTGCAGGGCATGACGTTTCTAAGTCATCTTCGTAAACAGCGCCCCCGAAAAAGATAGCTCTTCTAGCTGCAGCGCATAACTGTGTGTCGTTCTGAATTGTTGTAACAGGGATGGTCATTTCGATCGCTCCCGTACGCGGTTGAGGATAATACTATCTGGACTGTGAGCACCTCTCTGTTCGAGCTTCTTGTACACCTTATGCCATTCGGGGAGAGCCAAAAATTTCAGCGTCCACTTGACTGGAAGCCCCAGAAACCGGAATAAGGTAGCCAGAATGATACGCAAATCGAGCCATAGATTACGATGGTGGACATAGTATAAGTCACATGCGAGTTTTTTTTCGACCGAAACAAGGTCCGTATCCGGGGGGAGTTGAATTTGCGCTAGTCCTGTAATCCCTGGCTTTACGGCTAATCGTTCCAAGTACCGTGGAAACGCTCGAGCTAGCATCGGTATAAGCTCAGGCCTTTCAGGACGTGGCCCCACCAGAGACATCTCACCACGAATAACATTAACTAGTTGCAGGAGTTCGTCGAGGTGCGACCACCGCAGAAACCTTCCCAAGGTAGTTACGCGAGGGTCACCTGGTCGGCACCAGGTCGGCCCAGTGTATTTCTCGCAGTCGTTATACATGGTGCGCAATTTGAGCAGCGTGAATGTTTTTCCGTGCTTGCCAACTCTTAGTTGCCGATAGATTGCGGGACCTTGTGAAGTTATTTTGACGAGGATCATACATACGATAATTATGGGGCTAAGGATCAAGAGCATGAATAGGGCAAGGAATCTTTCAAGATACTCGCCAGTTGAGCTATGATTATCTGCTTCTTCAAATGAGAACTGGCGTAAGTGCGTACTATTTGGGGTTGCACTCATGTGACCGTCACTCCTTGTTTGTCGCAACAAGAAGTTGCTGAGTATTGTTCATGAGCGAGATAAGAGGCAGTCCAAGCAGCACCGCTATACTTAGAATATAGGCGGACCGGTAGGCGGTTCATTACCGTTCCTAGGACACGAGCTCCGGATGTGGTTAGCCGTTGATAAGCGAGACGCACATTGACGAGACTGCTTCTTCGGTAGCTGACCGTAAGTAGTACGCCATGCGAGAAGCTAGCCAGGCCAAGAACATCTGCAACTGACAGGACAGGCGAGGTATCTATAATGATGAAGTCGTATGCGAGGCGGATGTCGTCGAGAAAAATTCTAGTGAAGGCCTGGCCTAATTTATAGCAAGTCAAGTGGTCGTATTTCCCAGCTGCTAGAAAGTCAAGGTTAGGAATGTCCAGACGTTGTATCGCATCGCGCCATAAATGCTGACCACAAAGGATTTCAGCCAATCCTGGAATGCTCTTAGCGCTGATCAGGCGGTGAGTATTGCTCCGGGAAAAGTCCGCGTCCATTAGCAAGACACGATTTCCACAGCGTGCTAGCGAAGCAGCTAAGTGGAAGCTAAGCATGGTTTTACCTTCACCATGAAGAGCGCTCGTAACCATAAGTACGGAATGACTTGCGCTACCCAGATGGTGTGTAAGAAGCACTCGAAGAGTGTCAATTGCTTCAGCAAAACATTGCGGAGTATTGATATCGAGCATAGTTGGGT
The DNA here is from genome assembly GCA_041640595.1 of Gemmatales bacterium. Lineage (GTDB taxonomy): Bacteria > Planctomycetota > Planctomycetia > Gemmatales > HRBIN36 > HRBIN36. The sequence continues at coordinate 225,910 of JBEPZY010000007.1, forward strand.
GTTCGCCGTGTGCATTCTTCTTAGAACCAACTGGACCGATGTCTGGTAGTAATCCAATCACTGGAACGGGAAGTCCTGCGAGTAGTTCCTGGGGCCGGTAAACATGCTGGGTACGCCATTCCCAAGCCAGTAAGCCGCAAATCCATAGAAATGCGCTAAGTGACATTGCGATAAAAAGATATAACCAGCGTTTTTTACTTTCATAAGCCGGCACAGCGTGGGCCGATTCTAATACAGTGACGCGCGGAGGAGTACGACATACCATATCCAATTGCTCTTTACGAGCAAGTAGCTTTTTGTAGGTCTGCAAGTCAGTTTCTATTTCGTCCTTGAGGGACTGCACGGCGGTGCGGTTCAAATGGAGGTTAGTTAGGGCTTTCTCCAGGGTCTGAATTTCCTCGCTTATATGGTTTCTGTAGCTGCTGATGTGGGATAACTTGTCCTGAAGTTCTGTGAGTCGTTGCTCGCTTTCGGAAGCGATTTTCTCAAGCAAGCGGCGCTGAACAACAGGACGAAGATTAGCGATCGTGCTATCAAGTTCGGCCTGAGCTGCCATGAGGGAGTCACGCTTCGATTTGAGAAGAAGCTCTTTCATTGCTGGTGCTATATTCGGAGCCAGGAGTTTTTCAGCAGCCTCGAGTTCGGCTTGGACTTTATGAAGTTCTGCAAGCCTTTCCTGTAGCAGGGGTTCCTGTTGCAAGGCTGAGGTGACTTGAGAATCCGGGATAATTGTGCTCAACAATTGATAATAGCTGAGACGCAGATACCAAGGAAAATGATTGGCTTTATCGAGCAACATTCTTATAAGGCTTAGTCGTTGTACTAAAGAATTACACTCCACGCTTAGCTGCTGTTGCTGGAGCATTTGAGAAGCTAGTTCCTTGCGATATTTTTCAAGTTGGTCAAGGTAATTTTGTGTCAAGCTATCGAGGGAGTGAGAATTGCCGGAAGTAAGTTTTTCTTCTAGCTGGCGTAGCCGTGCTTGCTTCTCGCTTATTCTTTGGGCATAACGCGATGTTAGCTCCTCCGTGCGGGAGAGTTCGTTAAGTAGTTGCTTATGTTCCTTGTCAATGAACTCTTCGAGGTAGCAGCGGACTACAGCGTTCACTATGGTTTCCAGAGCCTGAGCATCCTGCCCGGTCATGGATATTCGCATTATCTCAGGGGATAGTGCAAAATCAGCAGTGATTTCCCGTTCGAGATAAGCTAAGGGATCGCTTTTTGACCTGATCAGGGCGAGGTCGCGGACTTGATGAGCGCGAAGAGTAGCCGATAGGACAGGTTGGCTGCGAATCAATGCCTGCTGGGTCTTTTGAAACGTGGCCCAATTGGACGTGTAAAACTGGTCACGTGGAGAATCGAGAAATCCTGAAGGGACTAAGTCATAGCGAAGAAGCGCTCGGGCAACGAATAATGAAGGTGGCAGCAGATACCACACTGTACAGAAGGCCAGGAAACTAAGCAAGACAGCTCCTGTAATCGCGACTAGAGGCCGCTTACGAATAGCGCGATAGATTGCTGCGAGGATGACGAAACCGGGGTGTTCGGAGAGCAACCGTATCAGGCGACCCCAGGCTGTTTCACTAAGGGGCGGACTTAGTTCCTGTGTGAGCGCTGGAATGCCCTTGGTTTGGCTTATGGCCGTACCAGGATGCTGATGCTGGTGGCCATTATATCCGTTTGGGGGCTGAGAACGGTGTATATGTTCAGAAGGAGCCATTGTTAAACGAAACCTAAATGTTTGTGATTATATCTGGGCAGACTCCGTCCCTGTGGGTTGCAATCCCTCTATTGCTCACAAATACAGTAAGTCTGCCGGGGAGCTTCCTGCCTAAGAGGGGGAGATTAGTGACTTATAGTGTCGCCACCATCCATGGCTCTAATTCGACAGCAACGGCCCGCTGCAGTAGCCGCACTTCGACTATGAGTCGTACGCGTGATGCCCAGGTAATCACCTTTCCCCGTAAGCCCATTAGGGGACCAGCTATGACCTCAACCGGAGTACCAGGCTGGAGATGGGATTCAGGTTGTGGATTAGCGCCCGATTGGATGATACGAAAGATGTTTGCGAGGTCGTCGGTGAGTTGCAGCTGGTCTGGGACAGAGAGCTCATGTACGATTTGATTCGTCTTCAAAGCCTCCAGGCGAGCTGCTCGGTCGCCGTGAACGAATATATAGTTTGGAAACAGTACGTGCCAGGAAGTCACGGTCTGACGACGCACACGCACGTATTTCTTATAAACTGGGAGGAAATAGGCAACCTTCTTAGCTCGAAGCGAACGCGCGATTGCTTTCTCACAGCGTGGACGGGTGTAGAAAACCCACCAGCGCCCCTGTGTTGATGCCAGGTGTTCCTCGAACAAATTGTCTGGATAGCAAACAGGTTCAGCCGTGAGGATTGGCATGTTCGACTTCCCAGCCAGTAGGAGCATTGGGTTGTGTTGTGCATGTTGCAACGAGTGTGCCGAATAACCAAACATTGCTGTGCCGGTGAACAAATTCTGGATAGCCAGAAAAAATTTCCGATGCTTGGTTAGAACATCTGATTAGCTTCGGACAGGACGTTCTTTTGCTGGAACACTGGAATGGCCTGTGTGTAAAATTTTTGCTAGTGGTGAAAGGTAGCGTAAGACGTTGTCAACAATTGCTAACGTAAGGTGATTATCTATGTGTGCTTGATTTATCACGAAAATTTTTGCTATAGGCGTAATGATTATTGCCGTAGTGATTGGCTGTCGAGAATCAAATTGTTCTTGCCAAGTCTGCGTTCAGGGACGAGAACCGGTGGGCTTATGAAAACTGACGGCAGTAATTCTAGCCGACAGGCTAGCATTGACTATAACAGCAAAAGGGCGAGGTGAGTGAGGAAAAATCGAACTTTCGGTTCAAGTTTGCAGGCGATTTGGCAGACGATAACGGAGAGTAGAATACAGGCGGCTTATAGATTATCGCTCCGCGGAGGTATAACCGTGGTCAAGAGCATCGGCCAACTAATTACTGGTCTGCAGCCGAGCCGGAAGTGGAAGAGAAATTCGACTGGGCTAATTCTGGAGCAACTGGAAGAAAGGAGCGTGCCCAGTGCCGTTCGCATTACCGACATTAATGCCCTTGGTTCTTCCTTGCCGCAAGGGCTGGTAACTTTTAACGGCCATGTATATTTTTTTGCTGATGACGGAATTCACGGTCGAGAGTTGTGGCGGACAGATGGGACTAGCACCGGCACGGTTATGATTTCGGACATATCCCCCGGGAGCAGCGGTTCGAACCCAGGCTGGCTAACACCTGTAGGTTCCTGGCTATACTTCGCCGCTTTCCGTAGCGATGTCGGCATGGAATTGTGGCGAACTGATGGGACGACGGTGCAACTGGTCGGGGATCTTTATCCTGGCACAGCGAGTTCAAATCCGCATTTTCTTACTGCCGTCGGCGATACTCTATTTTTCGCTGCCACGGATGGGGTAGCTGGAACAGAGTTGTGGATGGCCACCTCTTCCGGCGCAGTTCGTGTCAAGGATATAGCCCTTGGAAGCACATCATCTGCACCCAATCAGCTAACCAATGTCAGCGGCACATTGTTCTTTTCGGCGTGGACTCCGGATAGCGGCAGAGAGTTGTGGAAGAGTGACGGGACTGAAGCTGGCACTGTCCAGGTTGCCGACATTAATCAGGTCGTGCCAGTGCCGCCACTTAGCTCGGCTAATCTTGACTCAGATCCGCAGTACCTGGTCAACGTGGGTGGAGTCCTATATTTTTCAGCCAATGATGGTATTCATGGTCGGGAACTCTGGAAGAGCGATGGGACAAGCAGTGGCACCCAGCTTGTGCTGGATATTGTTCCGGGCGCCGCCAGTTCTTATCCGACGAACCTTGTCAATGCTAACGGTACGTTGTTTTTCGCGGCCAGCCGACCTGAAGAGGGCCGAGAACTCTGGCGCAGCGACGGAACAACATCCGGCACGTTTCTGGTTCGAGACATTAATCCCGGGACTTATAGCTCCTATCCTCAGCAAATGGTTAATGTGGGGGGAATGTTATTCTTTGTCGCTAATGACGGCAGCAATGGATTCGAGGTGTGGCGATCGGATGGGACATCCAGCGGCACTATTTTGCTAAGGGATATCCGACCTGGTAGTCTAAGCTCGTATCCATCTGGAATGCGCGAGTTTAACGGTGGGGTGGTGTTTGCTGCAAATGATGGTAACACGGGAACTGAGATCTGGCGAAGCCTGGGTAGCCCTGCAAACACGGAATTGCTCGACGATGTCCTAGTCGGTTCCATTAGCAGTAGCCCTTCCGAATTCACAAATCTCAACGGGCAACTTGTTTTCCGTGCACAGGATGTTTCTGGTGATATTGAACCGTACATTCTTGATACCAGGCCTACGAATATAACAGGTTTTATTCGACCGAGCGCTGCTTTGTATAAGCGTGGCTTGGCTTTAGATTTTCGAGTGATATTCAACAACGTTGTAACCGTGGACACTGTGGGAGGCATACCTGCAATTGCTCTGGAAATCGGTGGGAGAGTACGCCTGGCAACTTATCTGAACGGCAGTGGCACTAATGTACTGACCTTCCGCTACGTGGTGCGATCGGATGATTTAGATCTGGATGGCATAGAGATTCGCAGTCCGATTTTATTGCGTGGCGGCAGCATACTGGGCCCCGCAAACACGCCTGCATCATTGACGTTCACGCCACCTGTAGCCAGTAGTGTTCGAGTGGATGGAGTCGCTCCGCGAATTGTGTCCGTTCAGGGGCCGAGGCCTGGCTTTTACCGTCCGGGGCAGCGGTTGCGGTTTTTTGTGTTTACCAGTGAGCCGGTTTATTGGAGTGGTGGCGGTCAGGAACCGTATCTAGAGATCATCATCGGAGGGCAAGCGAGGAGAGCCAATCTGATTACGGGTAGTGGGACTTCACGATTGGTGTTTGATTACACAATCAGCCGGGAAGACCGTGCGCCTCAAGGTATCTGGATACGGCAGCGGATTTTTGTGACCAGCGGCAGCTTAGCAGATGCGGCTGGCAATTCTCTTTATTTGAGTTTCATGCCTCCGGATCTAAGGAAGGTGCGAATCTAAAAATTCTTAGCGGTTACAGCACTAACTGGACTAACTGTGTCGGACGAAATTCCTGCGGTTGGGCTATTAGGTTGCGTACTATAGGAAGGCCAGTGGTTAGGAGAGCGTCAGCGACGGTTACTGGTTACGGCTTTGGGGTAGAGGTTGGCGGAGTAACGAATCGGGGAAACGGTTATCGAAAAGATAAGGGCCGGCTGGTAATTCTAGAGATTTCCAGTGATGAACATACTCCAGAAGTCGCCGCAGTTTGATTTCATCGGCTGGTGTATGAGTATTCGGAGAATCCAGTTGTTCCCAAAGCACTATACTTCCGCCATTAGTTTGCAGGCGAAGATCGAGGGTTACCGGGTCGTGTCCGATCAGTATAGCTTCGAGACCTAGCTGAGTTCGGTAAGGATCGAGGAATAGGGCCACTAAGCATGCTCGTGTCCACGGTGCCGGGATAGGCTTTCCGGCATGAAAAGCGGGCGGTTCGGTATTATAAACATAGATGGGTAACACGCTTTTTGGCGGCACTGAGGTGGTTTCAGCTAATGCAATAGTGTTTTCGTTCACCCACCAGCGTGACTGGACTTTCTTATCTGGCGAGTGAAAGGTGATCGGCACGATTCGGGTCCATTGAACTTCTAAGTGGGGCGATGGCTGCGATTGATAACGAATCGCCTTGACCCAGGGCGTGGTTTGTAGTGCCTGCAACAATTGGTGCAAATAAGCGGCGTGTTGTTGCGGGTCGGCCGGGATAGATTGCGGCAGGCCGGTACGCTGCAATAGTTCTGCTAAGACATGGTCCGGGATATTGTCAGGTGGTGGCGATAGGAGATTGGTGATCGGCAGAGTTGGAGTCGTATGCTGGGATAACTGGTGGGGGTGGTAGTGCCACAAGGCGTAGGATGCGGCGAGAACCAGGCAAGCCAGCAGAGTCGTCGCGGTAAGCCAGCGAATCATTAGTTCGAGCGGATTGGCGTTTACCAGATGTCCAGCTCCAGCTGGAGCTGATGACCGGTATGGTCGAAAACGCGCTGGCGGATATGCTCGACCAAGCGTAGGACATCGCGCGCTGTAGCACCCGGATGAGTAACGACAAAGTTGGGGGAGCGTTCACTGAGTTCTGCGCCGCCGAAGCGGACATGGCGAATTCCGGCCTGCTCGAAGAGTTGCTCAAGCGAGAGTCCGCGAGGCTCCTGGAAAATGCGAGCCGTATGTTGCAGCGAAAACGGTTGCTGTGCCAGGCGGGTGATCCAGGCACGCCGCAAGCGACGCAAAATGCTGTCCGGGTCGTCGCGTTCCAGATGCAGTTCGACGGACAAAACCACAAGCTGCGAAGGTTGCGGCCCGAGGGCATGCCATTCTTCGGCCGAGACAGTGCGGTGATGACCCAGCGAATCGAGAAATTCGACAGTGTGTAGCAGGGAAGTAAGCGGCCCACTCCGCGAACCCAGGCTGCAGAATAAGCTCCCGCCGATGGTTCCGGGGATGCCGATAAGGTTTTCCAGGCCGGCCAACGATTGGCGAGCGGCGGCGGTAATGAGCTGCGATAAGGGAGTAGCAGCGCTGGCTTGCAAGCGGCAACCGTCCAGGTTGATCTCGCGGAAGTCGGCTGCGCTAAGTCGGCAAACCAGGCCGGGGACGCCTTCGTCACGCACCAGTACGTTCGTTCCACCGGCCAGAATCCGCCAGGGAATGTTTTGCTCACGACACGCTTGCAACAACTCGGCTAGCTGTTGTTTGGAACGTGGCTCGGCGAACCACTGAGCTCGTCCGCCCACCCGGAGCGAGGTGTACTCCGCGAGCGGTTCCTGTGCGGACAGAATGTCTGCAAAGCGTTCTGCCAGGCTCATGCCAATTTGTGTCATCGTGGTCGGAAACGAATCCTTGCGGATCATACGATAACCAAGCTCGCGCGTCAATCGAATCAAAGTGAGTCTGGGCCAGCACGACCGTGTGTTTATCCCAGATTACCGCTGCCAGACCAGCCATCCCAGGCAACGTCGTGAACAGGCGGAAAGAGCCTGTTCCAGTGAGTCGCCGGAGCCGCGTGTAACATTCCGCTGGGTTAGGAAGCAGGTTGCATCGGCGAGCATGGCCAGCGGGAATACCCAGGCAGAGGTCGCGCTGGTCCACCAAACAATGAGGGAGTAACCGCCTCTCAATTCGGTCATTCGTGCCTGCCAATCCCAGGTCCAGAACCGGCGTTGAGCGATGGCGAGGTGATGACCGGGCCCCAGGTAATGCAAGCCAGCTAACTCGGTACTTTGAACGACGGCGTCGAGTGGCAAACCGGCCAGCCAGTCAGTCCAACCAGGTGCTTTTGTTCGCCGAAGGTAGTCCGATAAACCAGAGGTATGATCGACTTCTACCAGTAACAGCGGGGATGTACATTCCTTCAAAATGTTCACAAGGCAGAGGGGAGCAAGCGGGTCTGCCGCGTCTGGCTCAAGCGAGACCAACAGTAAAGAAGCAGCGCGAACCTGTTGTAATGTTTGCCACAATGCGTGGACGGCCGGACGCCACTCGGCGATGTGTGCCGGGTCAACAATCAATCCGGCCGCGATGCTTTGCAAACCTGGCCTGGTTGCGAAACTGTCCGGATATGGCTCAAACCGAATCTCCGACTTGGCTGGCTTGTCATGATCAGGAATGGGGGCAGGCTTCTCGTTATCCGCAGGCTCGGGAATTTCAATAAACGGCACCGTGTCGGGATTCTGATCTTCCTGACAGAGGTCGTCCGATTCGGAAACCCGTACCGATGCAGCAGGCAAGTCTGACTCCAGCAAAACGGGATCGCTGTCCGGCGGAGTGCCGATTCGATTGCGGATTGGCTTGCGGGAATGTAGCAGTCGGCTCATGATTGCTTTGCTCCAAAAAAGCCCGGCAAGATCAGGCGGCAGAAGTTTCACTCAGGTGTTGTTCCGCTAAAGCGGTTTCCGCGAGCCCGAGTTCTTCGAGAACAGCCAGCATGGTCTCGGCATCCACTCGCTTTTTCCCGGAAAGAAACGCCACGCTCAACGCGCGAGCGGCCGCCTGGTGCAGGCGACGAATAATGCCGCGGCAGCCTGCAAGGAGAAGCTGGGTAGATTCTTCGTCAAACAGACGCGACCAGGATAAACCTCCGCGACTAACGACCTGCTGCAGGTGCTGGCGACATTCCGCCTCGTCAAGAGGCTCGAGCCAGACGCAGTAACCAACGGTCTCTGCCCAGTCCTGCAGTGGCTCCCGTTCTAACCGTGATAACAACTCCGGACGACTCACCAGGAGTACCTGCAGAATGCCAGTTTGCCCCGGCGCTACCGCCAGGACTTGCTCCCATTCTTGGAGGATGGCGTCCGGCCAGTGCTGAACGGCATCGGCGATGATGAGAACTCGTTTACCCGCCTGTTGCTGACTGACCAGCCACTCCATCAGTCTCAGCCGCAACGTGTTGGTGACAAGTGAGGATTCGATTCCGCCGGGAACATGCCAGGGCAGGTCGAGATCGAAGAGCAGGGATTGGTACAGGGCACCGATATCCTGAGGGACACCGGGAGGCATCCAGAGAACGCAACGCTCGTCCTTGAGGTGAGATGCCAGCTCCACCGCTAAACGGGTTTTTCCCGTACCCGCTTCGCCAACCAGAAGTACCAGGCCATGCCCGTCGGCCAAAGTATTCAGCAACTGTTGACGGGCGACCAACTGGGTCGGCAGCAATGGCAAAGACTGATCGAAGGCTGGCGTGAAAATGCGTTCGCGCAGACCGAAATGTTCTTCCCACATGAGCTGATTCTCGCTCAGGCACTCCGTCGCTTCGCGTGCCAGATGAAGGCCACGACGGTTTAAGGGGTGGTGCTTGGCCGGGCTTTGACAGATGATCTCTCACGTGCAGGGGATTGCGAATGCCCAGGCATTCACCTTCCCTGCATTGGCCATCGTGACAATCGAGACGATTCTTTATTCGCGGTGCTGGCGCCGTACAAAAATGATGCACGGTCTGCGTAAGAAAAGCGGCTTTTGCTAAGAGCACTGGCAAAACTGCCGGTAGAGCCGATGAAAAGAGGCCAAAATGACGGCACGGATTCTCGACGGTAAGCAATTAGCCGAAAACATTCGCCGCGAGCTCCAGGCGGAGATCGAAACCTTTGTGCGACAAACGGGGAAGCGACCCGGTCTGGCGGCGGTGCTGGTAGGGGATAATCCTGCCAGTCAGGTTTACGTTCGTAACAAACGCCGGGCCTGTGAACAGGTCGGTATTGCCAGCTGGCTGTACCATCTGCCGCAGGAGACCACCGAGTCTCAGTTGCTCGAGTTGATTGGGCAACTGAACGCCGACCCTAACGTGAGCGGAATTCTCGTGCAGTTACCTTTGCCGCCGCAAATCCGCCAGGAGAAAGTTCTTCGGACAGTGCTTCCGAGCAAAGACGTGGATGGATTTGGCCCGGAAAATCTGGGTTTACTGGCCGCGGGCCAGCCCCGCTACGTTCCCTGCACACCCCTGGGAGTGCAGCAATTGCTTCGGCGTTACGATATTCCCATAGCCGGCCGTCATGTGGTAATCCTGGGTCGCAGCACAATAGTCGGTAAACCACTGGCTTTGCTCCTGCTCCAGAGATCGCCCGATGCCGACGCTACCGTGACCGTTTGCCATAGCCGCACCGAGAACCTCCCGGCCATCACGCGGCAGGCCGACATACTGATTGCCGCTATCGGTCAGCCACGTTTTGTGAAAGCTGATATGGTGAAAGCTGGAGCAGTCGTCGTGGACGTTGGTATAACCCGGCTTGCCGACGGGAGTTTGGTTGGGGACGTGGATTTTGAGACGGTGTCGCAGGTAGCTTCCGCCATCACTCCGGTTCCTGGGGGCGTCGGCCCAATGACCGTTGCTATGTTGTTATACAACACTTTTCGTGCCGCACAGTTGCAGTGGGGTATGCAGCAGTCGCCGGGTTCGTAGGCAACGTCTGCCAACAGCCGGTCCAAATCACTAAGCCGGGGCGAATTAGCGAACGTGGACAACAGCCCGCTGGATGTGCCAAACGGAACCGCAGCCAGCGTCGGCCAATGAGTCCAAGCGACGACTCGCTAGGCGTTTGCTTCTCGCCAGGTGCTTGCTTCTATCAGGCAACGACGTCAGTTACATGCTAAATTTCATCCGACCTTCGGTTGTGGACATCAACGCGATTGCTGTAAGTCAGGAGACAATGCAGGCCAGGGTCAACCAATTAGCTAAAGCCACGGCTAAGCAGGTTCACTTGTGACCGGCTTCTCGTGAGCAATGCAGGTCAACCAGTTGGCTAGAGCGAAGGCCAAACGCATTTGAAGGCCATACAGTTTCAATCGCCGGGCTGTCGCGGTCGCTGGTCAATGGAGACGGCGGATAACGACAGGGTGCGGTGTCAGATTTGTTTCAATCGCCGGGCTGTCGCGGTCGCTGGTCAATGATTTCGATGCGATAGTTATTGCCAATTCGGCGAACGGAGAAAATCGTGACCAGTTGCCGTCGTTCCAGTTCATCTTCCGTCAAACCCCGATAACTCAGTTCGCGTTCCGCCAGGGCTTTTTCGAGTTCGACCGGGAAGAAAACGAAAATCCGATTGGGTTTGAAATCGAGCCGCAGAGCATCGGCCAGGGCAGCGACAGAGTTCGGATTATCGTCCGTCCAGTGAATCAGACGCCGACTCAGAGCCGCAAAAGCGTCCTGATTTTCCAGGGTGGGCTTGAGGTTTCGTTCGGGCAAATTGCGGTAGAACAGATATAAACCGTCCGGTCGCGGCACAACTACCATGGCCTGCAATTCGATCAGGCGATTGAGATATTCACGGGAGGAATTGTAGGGCATGAGCACTTTCCAGCGGTGCATACGGCGAGCGCGAGCGGATTGCACTCCCGGGCCTACACCAGAACCGATACCCGGGCCGGTTCCCGAACCAAGACCGCCTCCGGTTCCCGGTCCACCACGTCCTGGATCTCCTGGTTTACCACGCGGCCGTTCCGGTTGAGCTTCGGGTGGTTTTTCCACAACCGTTGGCGGAGCCTTTTCCGGTTCCGGCTCAGCTTCAGGTTTGACTTCTTCCGGTTTGCTCGGCGGTGGCTGTTCGACAGCATCCGGTGGACTGCCATCACCTTCACCGCCTCCGCCGGCATCTATCACATCCATAAGCGGCGGTTCTGGGTTGTACGACCAGAATCCGCAGCCACCATACGACGTGATGACCGTGAATCCGAGTATCAGAAACAGATGCAGCAACACCGCCGAACCTAACGACAGCGGCAATTCGTGATGCGAGGAGTATTTTTGATAGAGTGGTTCCTCGTGGAAAATGGGGGAGCGGCTACTTGCGGGCGATCGGTTATCCAAGGCTGGAACCTGGCTGGCCATAGCATACGCCCTGTAAGATGGTTACTCCGTTTGCCCTGGCTATCGAGCCGTTTTGCAACTAAGACACCCGGATCATCCTACCGTCCTTCCGAGCTATTGTACAGGCTTTCGCGGAGACTTTCGAGTCGGTGTAGTTGGCTGACGAAGACTCCGCGACCGTCGGGGCATCGGGGCAAGCGTAAGTTATATCTCCGGCAAAAATGCGACTTTCTCGATGAGTGTAGGCGTCAACCGCCAGGTTTGGTAAACTGCAATCAACAGGACTGGAGTGATGGTGGCCGACTGCTCTGGTAAAATTCTGGACAATAACACGCGGAGTGCGTGAGAGGACCAAACAGACAGAGCAGTACTCGCCGGGAAACTCCTATCACGGGGCCAACCGATAATCTCGGAGCAGGCTATGGCAGAACTCAAGGGCCGGCCACGACGGCCATTGCTACGCCGCTTGAATCGGTGGTTGCAATCGAAGCTTCCTGAACGAGCCGACCCTGTACGCTACAATCAGCTCGTGCGCGAGACCTATGATGGACCTGCCGGGTGGTTCACGCTCATCACCGGCTACCTGACCGGACACGAGCCGCTGGCCCGGAGACTGATCCGGCCGGAAGCATTTGATGTTCGTGGCTGCAAACGTATCCTGGACGCTGGAACAGGAAACGGCCGATATCTGCGCATCCTCGAACAACGTGCAGATGCCGACGCGCTCATTGTCGGATGCGATCTCTCTCTGGGCATGTTACGCCGAGCAGCCAAACGAGTGAAAACCGGTCGGCCCTTGCTGGTACAGGCTGACGTGACCCGCTTGCCCTATCCGGACGAATGCTTCGATGCCATTATTTTCGGCTGGGTACTGGAACATCTGCCCAATCCACTGGCCGGGTTACGGGAATTGGCGCGGGTTTTGCGCCCAAACGGCAAGATGCTCCTGATGACCACTGAGGACAACACCCTGGGAGCCATTTGCAGTCGCGTGTACCATTGCCGAGCCACCCGCCGGATCCAGCTGCGACGCTGGTGCACTCAGGCGGGGCTCGTCTGGCACCGGGAGTGGTGGTGGTCGCGATTGCATCAGGCGTTGCGGCTGGGCGGTATTGTTGTCGAGTTACGACGCAGTGACCACTGACTTGAGCCTGGAGATTGCGGCGGTGACTTCCGACAGGAAAGACTTGCAGGCATTAGCAGAAGCCTGGAGCCGGGTTGCTGCGGATTACGAGAGCCATTTCATTGATCCGTACGCAGCGCAGGTCAAAAATCCTTTGTGGCGCTGGCTGGATCGTATTCCCCGTCGTCAGGAAAAAACCGTAGCCGACCTCGGCTGTGGGACGGGGCCGATTCTGCCGCAACTGGCTTCCCGATTCACCCGCGTGATCGCCGTGGATTTCGCTCCCGCCATGCTGGAACGTGCCCGACAACGCTGCCGCCAGTTCGCCAACGTGGAGTTTCACCATCTCGCTTTGCAGAATCTCCAGCCACTCCACGGTAGCCTGGACGTAGCCATCGCCATCAACAGTCTCGGCCTGCCCAATCCGGCTGAGATTGACCAGGCTCTCCGCGAAATCTGGCAGTGTTTGCGTCCGCGTGGCTGGTTTTTCGGGATTGTGCCCGCTATGGATGCCATTCATTATTTCACTATGCTGTTAGTGGATCGGGCGCTGGCTCGCGGTTTGCCACTCGACCTGGCTCGCAAAAATGCTGCCCACCACGCCACACACGCCGAATACGATTTCGCCTTCAGTCGCTTTCTTTATCGCGGCACCGAACAGCATTTCTGGTTCGGCTTCGAGGTTCCCTACCGGCTGCGCCGTGCTGGTTTTGTCCGCATCCACGTGGAAAAGCTATACATCCCCTGGGATCAGATTTCCAAACTTAAAGACCTGGCGGAGCACCCACCTACCTGGGATTGGTTTTTCGTTGCCCGTCGGCCTGCGGATCACCGCGATCGTGTCTGACCCGACAACCCAGCCAGGATCGTGGACATATCCGGCAAATTCATTCGCTCTTGCCTGCCAGCAAAAAGCCTCGAAATTTTGCGTAACACCAAGACGGGGAGCTTGCATGTCGATCACTAGGACGACGGCACCGTCCCCCAGACTGGAAATTTTGCGCAACACAAGGACAGGGAGCTTGCCATGACACAATCGGAATCGCTGGTCAATCGCCGTGCTTTCCTGCAAGCCGCTGTGGTTACCTTAATCGGTCTGTTCCCCACAGAAAATCGGGCCGAACCTTCAGACGGTAAACGTCGGCGATTCCTGTACGTGGCCTGTCCGGGAATTCGCAACTACCTGGAGTTCGGCGGGGCTGGCATACTTGTTTTCGACATAGATGCCGGCTACCGGTTCGTTCGCCGCATTGCCACTCCGGCCAGTCGGGAACCGAAACCGGAAAACATCAAAGGCATCTGTGCCAGCGCGGTGACCGGCCGACTCTATTTCACCACGCTTACCAAACTCTATTGCCTCGACCTGCGTAGCGACGAAACGCTCTGGAGCAAAGCCTTGCCCGGAGGTTGCGACCGTCTGGCCATCCGTCCCGATGGTAAGGAGCTTTACGTTCCCAGTCTGGAGAAGGATCACTGGAATATCGTGAATGCGGAGAACGGCGAACTGATTAGCCAGGTGGAAACGCGCAACGGTGCCCATAACACGATCTGCAGCCTCGACGGTCGCCGCGTTTATTTAGCCGGTCTGCGTGCCCCCTGGCTGTACGTGCTGGACACGGCCAGCCGAAAACTGCTGGAGCCTGTCGGACCCTTCAGTTCGGCCATTCGACCGTTCACCATCAACGGTCGGCAAACACGCTGCTACTGCTGTGTCAACGGCCTGCTCGGTTTTGAGGTTGGCGATCTCGTAAGTGGCAAAAAACTCCACCGCATCAGTGTCGAAGGTTACCAGCCGGGGCCGGTCAAACGGCATGGCTGTCCCAGTCATGGTGTCGGTTTAACTCCGGATGAGCGCGAGGTCTGGGTTTGCGATGCCGCCAACCACGCCATGCACATTTTCGACAACACGGGCGAGAAACCCGTTCAAGTGGCGTCGGTAAAGCTGCGAGAACAACCGGGCTGGATCACTTTCAGCCTGGACGGATGCCACGCCTGGCCATCCACCGGCGAGATTATTGACGTGAAGACTCGCAAGATCATCGCAGCCTTGCGGGACGAGCAGGGCCGTGAGGTGCATAGCGAAAAAATGGTGGAAATCCATTTCGAACAGGGCAAACCTGTTCAGGTCGGCGACCAGTTCGGTCTCGGCCGCGTTCGCTAATCACCAGGGCTTGGCGAGAATCGTCCGGCCAGCATGTCCAGCGTTCGGCTCCGCCAGCGCTGGTGTGCCGTTGTTGCCGGAACAAAGCGCCAGTCCGCTCACCGATGGCTCGCTACGTTGATTATCGGTTCGAGCATCGGGCGATATGCTTGCCGCGCCACGGTACATCGTGTTTACGCTGTGCTGTTTCGACGCTGCGAAATCGAGCCGCTCGCTGCTGATAACGATCCCCGTTGCGGTCGCGCTTGTCTGTTTCCACGCTATGCCGGATTGCTCATTCGGCTCCCGATTGTGGGCCATCTGTCCCCGTTAGTCGGAAGCAAGGATAGCTGAAGCTGCTGTCCCCATTTGCGTGGCCAATGCATGCTGTCCCCGTTAGTCGGAGGCAGAGCCAACCGTTCTCGTCGCCCGATTCACCTCGGCAGTACGGTGCCGCAAAAAATTTTGTCCCCTTTTGCGGGGAAGTTTCGCTTAAGCAGGTAGAGGCGGACGTGAGCCGGCCAGCGTTCGCAACGGTGCAAGCGAATCAACAACCCAACCGCCAAACCAATTCACAACCCAACCACCAACAAAGGAGGACGAACCATGCTGCGGAAATTTGCCTGCCTGCTGACTGTCGCTATCGCTCTGAGCTGTGTCGCCCGCGCCCAGGCACAGCTTCCCAACAGTGCCGCCAACCGCGAAGCCACGCTCAACTACCTCAAGCAATTGGACACTATCGCACAGCGACTCGTGCGCGAGGCCGACAAAGCGAAAGCAGCCGACGACCCGGCTAAACTCGCAGAAGTGGCTCGCCAAGCGGCTACTAGTATTCTTCAGCTTCCGACTCGAGGGGTAGACCGGGAAGTGGTCGAATGTGCATGGAAGACAGCTATTCTCCTCAACCGCTTAGCACGCTTAGCGGACATGGCTGCTGAGTTAGCTCCCGGAAGGTCATTCGTGGAGGGACTGATAGGAGGCCTTCTGGACGGGCTTCTGGGACAACCTCTATTTGTCCCGATGTTGTTTGGCCGAAAACTGGAGATGTGGAACCAATTGCAGCAGGAACTTCCACGATGGCAGCGTGATGCCGAACAACTCGCCCAGCGCTGGGTCGAAGTCCGGACTAGGGTACAACGGCGCTATAACATCGGCCTAGATTAGTGCACTGGGCCAGCTCGCGTATGGCGAAAGTCGCTGAGTAGCAGGTCGCCCGCGCGGGAGGTCGCTCCGAAACGGGGCGGCCTTCCCTAGTTTCTGTTGGTCTAGCTGTATTTTTTAGTGTGCTCTCGCTGGCTATTTCCCGCCAAGACCGCGATACAGCCCCTCTACGAACTTCAGAAGTCTTTGCGGTTCGGCCAAATTGGGATGCTTATCCACGACCTCACGTAAAATTTTTCTCGCACGTGCTACATATTGCAGGGCTTCCTCGCTTTTTCCTTGAGTAGCGTAGAGGAGGCCCAACGCCGCTAGCGTCCGGCCTAGGTCAACCTTGTACTCCACCACCTGGGGATGCTGGGCCGCCAGACGCTCATACAGTTGCAAGGCTTGGCGAAAGGCTTTTTCCGCGTCGGCCACTCGACCGGTGGCTCGCAGCAACAGGCCCAGGTTGTTGTGCGTCCCGGCCAAGTCCTGGCGGTATTTGGTCACCTGGGGATGCTCGGCCACCAGTTGCTCATAAAGTTGCAAGGCTTGGCGAACGGCTTTTTCCGCCTCGTCCGCTCGACCGGTGGCTTGCAGCAACACGCCCAGGTTGTTGTGCGT
>JBEPZY010000008.1:0-8383 GCA_041640595.1 Gemmatales bacterium
CGGTTTCAATCCCACCGTGGTTCGATTAGTACCTCGACTGGCGAGTGTGCCTGGAGCGTTATGACCAGGTTTCAATCCCACCGTGGTTCGATTAGTACACCCGCAAAACAAAGGACAAATCAAGGGCGTTATCGGTTTCAATCCCACCGTGGTTCGATTAGTACGCCGGTGCTGCTTCTGTCCCCTGCTCCGGTATCCAGTGTTTCAATCCCACCGTGGTTCGATTAGTACTGAGCAGGATGTTGACACTGACATTGACATGACAACCGTTTCAATCCCACCGTGGTTCGATTAGTACTCCCGCTAGCCCGTTAGCCCGCTAGGGAGCTAGACCGTTTCAATCCCACCGTGGTTCGATTAGTACAGCGTAACGCAACTTGGGGTCTCCCACCTACTCTATAGTTTCAATCCCACCGTGGTTCGATTAGTACACGCGCCATGCTAGTGAAGGTTAACTAGGCATCGCAGTTTCAATCCCACCGTGGTTCGATTAGTACTAGCGGCTGGCGGCTGGCGGCTGGCGGCTGGGAGCTAGGTTTCAATCCCACCGTGGTTCGATTAGTACTCAGGCACGCGATCGAGGTCGTCGTTGGTGATGACCAGGTTTCAATCCCACCGTGGTTCGATTAGTACCGTATATTACGCTGATGCGCGAAAACTTACGTACCTGTTTCAATCCCACCGTGGTTCGATTAGTACGCTGTTATGTTACTTAGTGAAAGTACGACCATCGTCGTTTCAATCCCACCGTGGTTCGATTAGTACCGGACTGTGTACCTGCCGGCTTTGGCGTGATAGGTAGTTTCAATCCCACCGTGGTTCGATTAGTACTTTGTGAACAAGAGATGTACTGAAGACCAATATGCTGTTTCAATCCCACCGTGGTTCGATTAGTACCTATCTCTTTGGCTAGGAAAAACTGGCAAGATACCTGTTTCAATCCCACCGTGGTTCGATTAGTACCGGCGGCGGACGGCGGCGGACGGCGGCGGCGGACAGTGTTTCAATCCCACCGTGGTTCGATTAGTACTCACAAGTTTCTGAGATTTGCTGTCTCCTATCTCGCGTTTCAATCCCACCGTGGTTCGATTAGTACCTTGGATGCGTTCATGGAACAATCTCGATTACAATTGTTTCAATCCCACCGTGGTTCGATTAGTACCGCCAGCTAGCTATTTGGCGAACGTTCGCGCATCATGTTTCAATCCCACCGTGGTTCGATTAGTACTTGGTTGTCGACCATACCCCACGGGTCCGACATACGGTTTCAATCCCACCGTGGTTCGATTAGTACGTTTACTTTCGGGTTTTGCGACGTGCCTGAATTTTCGTTTCAATCCCACCGTGGTTCGATTAGTACGCGATTGGCTTGTACATGCTGTGCGGCGACGGGGAGCGTTTCAATCCCACCGTGGTTCGATTAGTACCGTAAAACACGCAAGCGTTACAAGCACGACTTCGAAGTTTCAATCCCACCGTGGTTCGATTAGTACGTGCCCAATGCCCACTCCCCACTCCCCACTGCGAACGTTTCAATCCCACCGTGGTTCGATTAGTACAACGGGCCTCGAAGATACTGAACGCGACTACGTGCCGTTTCAATCCCACCGTGGTTCGATTAGTACATTTCGGCCAGTTTTAGTTAGTTGCGGATACGTAATGTTTCAATCCCACCGTGGTTCGATTAGTACCAAGCCTGGTTTCCGACAGAATTGAGGTGCAGCTGGTTTCAATCCCACCGTGGTTCGATTAGTACTCGGATGCAATGGAAAAGCGAGCACGGCCCTTTGGGGTTTCAATCCCACCGTGGTTCGATTAGTACCGGCTTGTCCAGTTGCAATCAGTCGCTGTGCAACGCGTTTCAATCCCACCGTGGTTCGATTAGTACCTGGACGTCCGGGGACGGGACGCTAGTCGGGACACTCGTTTCAATCCCACCGTGGTTCGATTAGTACCGACGATTGTCGCTTTGCTGGCAGTGTCATCAGCGAGGTTTCAATCCCACCGTGGTTCGATTAGTACGCGCCAGGTCGTCGCTGAGAACTGCGTCGATCCAGGGTTTCAATCCCACCGTGGTTCGATTAGTACATTTCAGTGAAGCCCTCATCCGCGATGGCTGGGCCAGGTTTCAATCCCACCGTGGTTCGATTAGTACGGGACGGGACGCACGGGACGGGACGCACGGGACGCAGTTTCAATCCCACCGTGGTTCGATTAGTACCTCCCAGTTGGCGACTGGCAGCTCCCAGTTGGCGACGTTTCAATCCCACCGTGGTTCGATTAGTACGTGGCGAGTAGGCGTCGCAAAAAACAGCCGTCAGAGCGTTTCAATCCCACCGTGGTTCGATTAGTACCGGGTACGCAAGCCGTACCAGTCACGCCAGAGCCGGGTTTCAATCCCACCGTGGTTCGATTAGTACGAGAACCGCTAATAGAGCATTTCATTGTTTCTACAACAAGTTTCACTCCCACCGTGGTTCGATTAGTACAAAAGCATATCACTTACCATGCGATGTCCAGTGAAAGTTTCAATCCCACCGTGGTTCGATTAGTACCTGGAGCCGGCCGATACGCAAGCCGTAGCTGTCCAGCGTTTCAATCCCACCGTGGTTCGATTAGTACGCTGCCAACGCCGACGCCCAACGCCCGACGCCGACCGTTTCAATCCCACCGTGGTTCGATTAGTACTTAGTATTATGCGGCTGTCTTGAGTGCCACGAGCGGAGTTTCAATCCCACCGTGGTTCGATTAGTACCACCGTAGTCCGTATATACATCACCTACGATGTATGGTTTCAATCCCACCGTGGTTCGATTAGTACGCGCGGTTACGAGCGATGTTGGACGCGAGTGGAATTCGTTTCAATCCCACCGTGGTTCGATTAGTACGCTGGGCATCAGCTCGCGCGTGTGGGTCTGCAAGTGGTTTCAATCCCACCGTGGTTCGATTAGTACTACGAGATTTCCTGCTTGCTGATGCTGACGTGAACGGTTTCAATCCCACCGTGGTTCGATTAGTACGAGCGGCAACCTGCGGCCTGTGCGGCCAGGTGGCGACGTTTCAATCCCACCGTGGTTCGATTAGTACCAACACGGTCGGCGAAGTAATCAGTTGGTTCTTTGGTTTCAATCCCACCGTGGTTCGATTAGTACACGCAAAGCACTTTGACAGCGCATCACACAGCTTGGTTTCAATCCCACCGTGGTTCGATTAGTACGCTGCGGATGGCCTGACGCGGGCGTTGTCCCCTATCGTTTCAATCCCACCGTGGTTCGATTAGTACATCACACGAATCATCTGAGATGCGCCCTAGATTTCCGTTTCAATCCCACCGTGGTTCGATTAGTACCCCCGCACGTGTGCTTACTGCGGAGAGAAAGAAAAAGTTTCAATCCCACCGTGGTTCGATTAGTACTAACGCGAACCTCTCTCTGCCGTCTGAGGGCGCGACGTTTCAATCCCACCGTGGTTCGATTAGTACGACCGTTTGTCGCGTTGCCGCTTTTGGCTGAAGCAGGTTTCAATCCCACCGTGGTTCGATTAGTACGTGGACGCTCTTTTAGGTAAACAGAAACATGCATCAGTTTCAATCCCACCGTGGTTCGATTAGTACGTACTTGTAATAGCTCGTAACTTCGTCTCTCCAGAGGTTTCAATCCCACCGTGGTTCGATTAGTACGCGAATGCCCGACGCCGCGCAGAATGCCCGCAACCACGTTTCAATCCCACCGTGGTTCGATTAGTACCATTGCTCGGCCTCGTAAGGTTGCGGACATTGCACAGTTTCAATCCCACCGTGGTTCGATTAGTACGAACGCAAGTCTAAAGCGTGCGAAACGAAGGTTACGGTTTCAATCCCACCGTGGTTCGATTAGTACTCTGTTGATACAATCATAAACTGGTCGTCGTGCTTTGTTTCAATCCCACCGTGGTTCGATTAGTACCACGGAAAGCATCTTTTCCTAAAACAATAATGTAATCGTTTCAATCCCACCGTGGTTCGATTAGTACTGCTCGGCGTCGCAGTCAAGCACTTCGCAGTACGCGGTTTCAATCCCACCGTGGTTCGATTAGTACAAATCCCGAAGAAAAACGGTAAGTCCACTCTCGCGGGTTTCAATCCCACCGTGGTTCGATTAGTACCCAGGTGGCGACCGGTCGGGCCTGTTGGTTGACAACGGTTTCAATCCCACCGTGGTTCGATTAGTACAACGACATGGCTGATAAGTTGAACATGCGTCCTTACGGTTTCAATCCCACCGTGGTTCGATTAGTACCGGCGACGGTGAACAAGGCGCGGAAGTTTACAGCTTGTTTCAATCCCACCGTGGTTCGATTAGTACCGTTGGTTCTGTTCCTCTACCACACCGCCATGCGAGTGTTTCAATCCCACCGTGGTTCGATTAGTACCTGCGAAAAATACTGCCCGTGACTTAGAGAAGCGCGAGGTTTCAATCCCACCGTGGTTCGATTAGTACGGCGATCTGCGTCTGAACCTGGTGATAAACGTGCCAGTTTCAATCCCACCGTGGTTCGATTAGTACGCACGCTTTAGACTTGCGTTCAATTCGCGCCGTAGCGGTTTCAATCCCACCGTGGTTCGATTAGTACATTACGAGAAAGTGCTCGCAGACATCAGCACGCTTGGTTTCAATCCCACCGTGGTTCGATTAGTACCTGAGCTGCGTCAACTACAAGTCAATCCGGCGAGCGCGTTTCAATCCCACCGTGGTTCGATTAGTACCGCCGAGTAACTCAGTCAGGGCGTCCGCGGTTTCCGTTTCAATCCCACCGTGGTTCGATTAGTACGACACATTGTTCGGGTATCCTGTCGTCGTCAACCGCGTTTCAATCCCACCGTGGTTCGATTAGTACTCCGGCTTTCCCCGCGACAACCGCGGAACTCGCCAGCGTTTCAATCCCACCGTGGTTCGATTAGTACGCGAATATGTACATCGCACGCAATAACATCGCAACTGGTTTCAATCCCACCGTGGTTCGATTAGTACTCGTCGTCAACTCGCGTTTTCTGTGGGAAACCACAGTTTCAATCCCACCGTGGTTCGATTAGTACCCAGCGAGCGGTTGTTCCCCGACCTAGCGACAGCAGGTTTCAATCCCACCGTGGTTCGATTAGTACGTGGAAACTTGTGCATCGCTACCTGGCGTTCAAAATGGTTTCAATCCCACCGTGGTTCGATTAGTACTCGAACATCCACGCGGCCAACCAGGTTTAGGAAACTGGTTTCAATCCCACCGTGGTTCGATTAGTACGGCGATGTCGAAATAACAGCCCTCACGCAGCGCTTCCGTTTCAATCCCACCGTGGTTCGATTAGTACCGAAGATGGAAAGTGTCAGCTCGCTGGCAAAGAAAGCACTGTTTCAATCCCACCGTGGTTCGATTAGTACGCCGAGGCGTTCACGCAGCGACTGGAAACAGAGCTGTTTCAATCCCACCGTGGTTCGATTAGTACCGCTGCAGACAGGACTTCACAGACTCCAGCGAGCTCGTTTCAATCCCACCGTGGTTCGATTAGTACCCATGTTGTCTTCACCGCCTGCCCAGGCACGCACGGTTTCAATCCCACCGTGGTTCGATTAGTACGCATCGTCAAACAAGACGCAAGCGGCAACCTACGACGTTTCAATCCCACCGTGGTTCGATTAGTACGGTGTAGGTTCCAAAGTCGGTGATCACTGCTGAGTTAGTTTCAATCCCACCGTGGTTCGATTAGTACAAATCACGCACTTCATCGCGGCACTCAGCGAGTTCAGTTTCAATCCCACCGTGGTTCGATTAGTACCGTGCATGAGCAGCAACAACAACCCGCTCGTCGGCCGTTTCAATCCCACCGTGGTTCGATTAGTACGCATGGTAACGGCTACGTGTACGTGCGACGCAACCGTTTCAATCCCACCGTGGTTCGATTAGTACAGCCGGAGCGCGAGCCGCAGCACGAACCGCAACATCGTTTCAATCCCACCGTGGTTCGATTAGTACCGAGGCCCGTTACGTCAACACGCTGCGCCGACCCGGGTTTCAATCCCACCGTGGTTCGATTAGTACCGCACAGCGCTGGCTGTTGCTGGCGCGTTTCTCGCAGTTTCAATCCCACCGTGGTTCGATTAGTACAAACGAGTCGCTCAGTTCCTCAATCTGTTTTTGCCGTTTCAATCCCACCGTGGTTCGATTAGTACAACTGCGTGAACAAGAGCGGCAAGCTGTCGCTGAGCGTTTCAATCCCACCGTGGTTCGATTAGTACGTGGTTGTACAACACTCGGAATCCGCTGCCAGCGCCGTTTCAATCCCACCGTGGTTCGATTAGTACCGGAAAAGCTCCGCCAAATCCGTGAAGCGATTGCGCGTTTCAATCCCACCGTGGTTCGATTAGTACTCGCCGCGTGCAATTAGATGCAACAAATCTGACGCCGTTTCAATCCCACCGTGGTTCGATTAGTACTTAGCGAGCAACTCCTGGGGCCGCGGGGAACAAAAGGTTTCAATCCCACCGTGGTTCGATTAGTACAAGAAAGGCCGAGGATAAGGCTGAGGCTAAGGCTGGTTTCAATCCCACCGTGGTTCGATTAGTACCGCGGAAATAATCAAGGTCGAATACTTTGACACATCGTTTCAATCCCACCGTGGTTCGATTAGTACCAAGGTTCGTCCCTGGTTCAGCAGCGACATGCCGCGTTTCAATCCCACCGTGGTTCGATTAGTACGCGAGATTTCCTGCTTGCTGACGCTGACGTGAACGGTTTCAATCCCACCGTGGTTCGATTAGTACTGTTCCTGCTTTCAGAATAATCGCTTCCCACTGCGCGTTTCAATCCCACCGTGGTTCGATTAGTACTTGCGAGAGAACTGAAAGCCCGCGTGCCAGTGCTGGTTTCAATCCCACCGTGGTTCGATTAGTACCAGTTTCAGCAACACAAAAGACCCAGCCCATCCCGCCGTTTCAATCCCACCGTGGTTCGATTAGTACTTTGGTTCGCTCGCTTGTCTCGATAGACAGAAAGCCGTTTCAATCCCACCGTGGTTCGATTAGTACGTCGCAGGAAGCGGCGTGCAAACTCGCGGAACCGCTGTTTCAATCCCACCGTGGTTCGATTAGTACCGTTCCACATCCTCGCGCGTGAGCGTGCCGCTGATGTTTCAATCCCACCGTGGTTCGATTAGTACATGACAACCTGGCGGGCCTTCGTCCGCGCTTATACCGTTTCAATCCCACCGTGGTTCGATTAGTACCGGGAGGCTGCCGCCAGCGCTTGCGGCGCGGAGTGGTTTCAATCCCACCGTGGTTCGATTAGTACCATCCGACGAACGGCAGCAACAGTAGCTGCGCAAGAGTAGTTTCAATCCCACCGTGGTTCGATTAGTACGTTGTTACTGTCGCACCCGGACATGTCACGTTGATCACGTTTCAATCCCACCGTGGTTCGATTAGTACATGCAACCAAGCTTCTTGAAATAATAGTCTAGATTAGTTTCAATCCCACCGTGGTTCGATTAGTACGGCAGGAAATCATCGTTGATGACGGCTCAGGCCCAGTTTCAATCCCACCGTGGTTCGATTAGTACATTTCTCCGACATGACCTGATGTTGCGTTTCGTGCTGGTTTCAATCCCACCGTGGTTCGATTAGTACAAGACATCGCCGCGTGGATTGCGATTCGGCGATTCGGTTTCAATCCCACCGTGGTTCGATTAGTACGCGAGCTCTGGCTGATGCACAATCAGGAAGCGGCAAAGGTTTCAATCCCACCGTGGTTCGATTAGTACTCGTAGTGCACAACCAGGCATCCCACCTGCAAGCCGTTTCAATCCCACCGTGGTTCGATTAGTACGCTGATCTGCTGCGCAGCAGTATCAAGTACCCGGACGTTTCAATCCCACCGTGGTTCGATTAGTACTCGTCGTTAGCGTCGGGTAGCGACGTAACACTATATTCGTTTCAATCCCACCGTGGTTCGATTAGTACCTGGGATGCCGACGCCGCACTTGCCCGTGTGCGAGCTGTTTCAATCCCACCGTGGTTCGATTAGTACACCGTAGGGCAAGCCGACCGTAGGGCAAGCCGACCGTGTTTCAATCCCACCGTGGTTCGATTAGTACACAATGAGAATTGTTTTGCGGATCGAAAGCGCCGCAGTTTCAATCCCACCGTGGTTCGATTAGTACGTCCCGTGCCGGTCAGCCTGACCTGGAATTATGATAGTTTCAATCCCACCGTGGTTCGATTAGTACCCTTGACATTGTACCTGAACGCTCGTACACTGTCCGTTTCAATCCCACCGTGGTTCGATTAGTACAAACGAATCCTAACTGCGACGTATGGCAAGTTTGCCCGTTTCAATCCCACCGTGGTTCGATTAGTAC
>JBEPZY010000008.1:8483-194772 GCA_041640595.1 Gemmatales bacterium
CCCGTTTCAATCCCACCGTGGTTCGATTAGTACGAGACCCGTATCAGCTGCGTAGTCAATTTCGGACTGTTTCAATCCCACCGTGGTTCGATTAGTACGCGTTTGACGTTCAGCCGCGGGCATATTTCGCCGACGTTTCAATCCCACCGTGGTTCGATTAGTACCAGCCACAGCTCGTACCTGCAATCCCGGTTACATCCGTTTCAATCCCACCGTGGTTCGATTAGTACTGCAGCTTGACATGCTGGTGAAGGTTATTCAACTCAGTTTCAATCCCACCGTGGTTCGATTAGTACTGTTCGGGATATTATCTCACGAGCACCAGTTGTAGAGTTTCAATCCCACCGTGGTTCGATTAGTACTATGTCCTTTTTGCATGTCTCACAGTCAGCAGGAGTAGTTTCAATCCCACCGTGGTTCGATTAGTACCTGACGCAAGAAGAATTAGACGTGATCTATGACTACCGTTTCAATCCCACCGTGGTTCGATTAGTACTTACTTCACGTACCTGGTCGTAAGCCTCCCATACACGTTTCAATCCCACCGTGGTTCGATTAGTACACAACCGCAGTCAGCTATCCATTTCATGCCCGCTACCGTTTCAATCCCACCGTGGTTCGATTAGTACGTTGATAAGATACTGTCAACTAACGGTGAGGATATTAGTTTCAATCCCACCGTGGTTCGATTAGTACCAACACTTTTGCTCATACTTGCATATCTCGGCAATCTGTTTCAATCCCACCGTGGTTCGATTAGTACTGTCGTAGTTGACGTTCCACCTGTTCCACCACCACTGTTTCAATCCCACCGTGGTTCGATTAGTACGCACGTCGAAGTTTACGACGCATGCGATTGTACGCCGTTTCAATCCCACCGTGGTTCGATTAGTACGCGCTTTTTGTGGAACGTGGCTTACGAAGCGTGCAAGTTTCAATCCCACCGTGGTTCGATTAGTACTCTGAATCTACGCAATGATGTATTCGATGCGATTAGTTTCAATCCCACCGTGGTTCGATTAGTACTTATCACAAACGGTTGATGAGTTGCACGGAGATTGCGTTTCAATCCCACCGTGGTTCGATTAGTACACAACTGATGGCAACCGCTACTTGCTAACGCTGAATCGTTTCAATCCCACCGTGGTTCGATTAGTACGCTGTCCTCCTGCTGCCTCAGGCCTGGCTGGGCGTGTTTCAATCCCACCGTGGTTCGATTAGTACACTGGCCAAGTGCAAGCCGCCAGCCGACACGACGCACGTTTCAATCCCACCGTGGTTCGATTAGTACGACGTCGCAGCTAGCGTACATCCGCATCCGTTTACTTGTTTCAATCCCACCGTGGTTCGATTAGTACCTGCGGGCGAGTGGGACGTCTTCCAGGACGGTAGTGGTTTCAATCCCACCGTGGTTCGATTAGTACTCAAGCAGCTCTGCCGTCTGCGGAGCAGAAGAACTAGGTTTCAATCCCACCGTGGTTCGATTAGTACGTGCAAGTGTATCCGCCAGGACACTGGGCACTCGAAGTTTCAATCCCACCGTGGTTCGATTAGTACTCACGGTTCAGATGTTCCCACTGCGCGTTCTCCTCAGGTTTCAATCCCACCGTGGTTCGATTAGTACCCACGCAGCAATGTCCTCGCGTGCAACCTTCCACAGGTTTCAATCCCACCGTGGTTCGATTAGTACGCCACTGAGACGCTACGGCAGCGGCGGTCGCTTGCCCGGTTTCAATCCCACCGTGGTTCGATTAGTACGCATCGCCCGACCTGTCGGAGCTGCTGCGGATTCAGTTTCAATCCCACCGTGGTTCGATTAGTACTGACCTGGCCAGGACGACGGCGCTCACTGCAGCTACGCGTTTCAATCCCACCGTGGTTCGATTAGTACGTGGTTGTGCGGAAGCAACGCCACACGTGCGTTGAATGGTTTCAATCCCACCGTGGTTCGATTAGTACCGCCTGGCCCGCGGGACTGAGGAACACTTCGCAGTGTTTCAATCCCACCGTGGTTCGATTAGTACCGCCCTTGCGGTCTGATTCCGGGATGTCAACGCCGCCGGTTTCAATCCCACCGTGGTTCGATTAGTACACATCGCCGCGTTCGGCAACGTGCCCAGCTCCAAAGTGTTTCAATCCCACCGTGGTTCGATTAGTACCGCTGGGAGCGAAGCGAGCCATTGTCGTCGCGCTCCTGTTTCAATCCCACCGTGGTTCGATTAGTACTGCTCCTCGTGGTCGGGCGAGGTTACAATCACCTCACGTTTCAATCCCACCGTGGTTCGATTAGTACCCGCAGAAGAAGGTGCGGCCCATAAGGAGGTAGCGCAGTTTCAATCCCACCGTGGTTCGATTAGTACTTCCGCAGTCGTAGCGGGAAAAGCGGGAATTGCAACGTTTCAATCCCACCGTGGTTCGATTAGTACACGAGTACCTCAGCATCACGCATATGCAGCTCTGTGGTTTCAATCCCACCGTGGTTCGATTAGTACGCGGTTGACGACGACAGGATACCCGAAGAGCGTGTCGTTTCAATCCCACCGTGGTTCGATTAGTACAGGCTTTCAGGAACTCCTCGCGCGTCAGCCACTCGAGTTTCAATCCCACCGTGGTTCGATTAGTACGCTGCGTCAGCTCCAAGTCAATCCCGCAAGTGCTGGGTTTCAATCCCACCGTGGTTCGATTAGTACCAAAAGTGCCTGGCTGGAGTGTCAACCTGAAGTCAAGTTTCAATCCCACCGTGGTTCGATTAGTACTCGCCAGGCGGGCCAAGTCTGGTCGAACGCATCCCGGTTTCAATCCCACCGTGGTTCGATTAGTACCCGCTGTCATTGCACCGTCAGCGAAGCCGCGCCAGTGTTTCAATCCCACCGTGGTTCGATTAGTACCGAACAGAACCGAATTTTTCTGTGGGGGAGTTAAAACGTTTCAATCCCACCGTGGTTCGATTAGTACGCGAAAAATACTGCCCGTGACCTCGAAAAACGAGAGGTTTCAATCCCACCGTGGTTCGATTAGTACCCGCCTTGCTCCCAGAGCGCGTCTTCGAGTAACTCCATGTTTCAATCCCACCGTGGTTCGATTAGTACCGCCTGCGAGCTTAGAGAGGGAAATCAAACAACTGAGTTTCAATCCCACCGTGGTTCGATTAGTACGTCGGTGTTGGTGATGCTCCCGTCGTCACGGTGAAAGGTTTCAATCCCACCGTGGTTCGATTAGTACGTTGCCTGCCTATTGCCTCCGTCAGTTGTGGCAACAGTTTCAATCCCACCGTGGTTCGATTAGTACGATCTGATGCGTTGCGAAATCAACCAGCAACTCCACGTTTCAATCCCACCGTGGTTCGATTAGTACCGTGGCTCATTGGCATAACAACTCCCTTGTGTTATGTGTTTCAATCCCACCGTGGTTCGATTAGTACTGCGCTTCTGAAGGTGAAAACAAACATCCTCGGCTTGTTTCAATCCCACCGTGGTTCGATTAGTACAGGAACCGGCGGGCAAACTCGCGGAACCGCTCCGCAGGTTTCAATCCCACCGTGGTTCGATTAGTACGATTAGGTCAAGAATGACGTTGCGCTTTGCTTTTGAGGTTTCAATCCCACCGTGGTTCGATTAGTACTCCTCGCATCCGTCATTGCTCTGCTGGCCGAATCCGAGTTTCAATCCCACCGTGGTTCGATTAGTACGCAGACGACGTTGGCACGGCTCAGATACCACGCGCGCGTTTCAATCCCACCGTGGTTCGATTAGTACTGCCCGCGGCCTGGCGTCCGCGCGCTCATTCCGCCGGTTTCAATCCCACCGTGGTTCGATTAGTACGAAGGCCCTGGGCAACGCGGAGCGTGGCCACGTCCGGTTTCAATCCCACCGTGGTTCGATTAGTACTGCCCGGCCCCGCCTTTACGAGGTCGGCGATGCACAGTTTCAATCCCACCGTGGTTCGATTAGTACGTGACCCTGATGGTCATATCGGCATTGCGGTTGCCAAGTTTCAATCCCACCGTGGTTCGATTAGTACGCTGCTTACAAGGATCGCACGTGCGTTAGCTAACCCGGTTTCAATCCCACCGTGGTTCGATTAGTACTCAGTCGCTGTGCAACAGCAGCAGGCAGCGTTACTTCCGTTTCAATCCCACCGTGGTTCGATTAGTACTTGCAATTGTGGGCTGCGTACTATCAGCTTGAGCCGGTTTCAATCCCACCGTGGTTCGATTAGTACCACCGAACAGCACGACCTTCTTATCGGCGGCGAGTTCGTTTCAATCCCACCGTGGTTCGATTAGTACTGCTGGGCAAAGACAACGCATTGTCAACGCGGCTTAGTTTCAATCCCACCGTGGTTCGATTAGTACCGCAGACAACCTCGCCAACTCGCACGCTGATGACATGTTTCAATCCCACCGTGGTTCGATTAGTACTTGGTGGGTAGGCCCGACGATTGCAACTACTGTCCAAGTTTCAATCCCACCGTGGTTCGATTAGTACTATCAACGCTATCAAGCGCGTTGAGAAACAGACCGGTTTCAATCCCACCGTGGTTCGATTAGTACACGAAGCGTCTCAATGCAGCGCTCACGGAACGTAAGCGTTTCAATCCCACCGTGGTTCGATTAGTACCTGGTGTTGGGACTGGCGCTCTGGTCTATTTCAAGTGTTTCAATCCCACCGTGGTTCGATTAGTACAAAACCGGTTCGGTTCAGTTCGGTTCGGTTCTGTTAGTTTCAATCCCACCGTGGTTCGATTAGTACTGCCTGAGGGCCGAGTATGGAACTCGCATGCGGACTAGTTTCAATCCCACCGTGGTTCGATTAGTACGTTCACGTCAACACCTGTAACAAGGCAGTCAAACTTCGTTTCAATCCCACCGTGGTTCGATTAGTACTCAACTTCACGAAGTTTCTGCTTGACAACGCTGCCGGTTTCAATCCCACCGTGGTTCGATTAGTACGCGTCGTGTGCCGATGCCGACCGCCGATTCTTCCTGAGTTTCAATCCCACCGTGGTTCGATTAGTACACGGAGATGGCTATTGGCTGCATCTATTCGATACCGCGGTTTCAATCCCACCGTGGTTCGATTAGTACGCACGAACACGTCTGTGCGATTCGACCAACACGCTGGTTTCAATCCCACCGTGGTTCGATTAGTACGCTGCTTACAAGGCTCGCACGTGCGTTAGCTAACCCGGTTTCAATCCCACCGTGGTTCGATTAGTACAGCGGAAGTGTGGATTGACGTGATAACAGAAGACCGTTTCAATCCCACCGTGGTTCGATTAGTACCGGTAGCGTTCTTGTGCCCGACCATCTCTCTTGCCTGTTTCAATCCCACCGTGGTTCGATTAGTACCAGAAACTTGCCGACTGCGATTGCCAACTGCGTCGCCGTTTCAATCCCACCGTGGTTCGATTAGTACCGAGTCCTGGCTTGGTTTCGCACCTGACGGCGTCCAGTTTCAATCCCACCGTGGTTCGATTAGTACGATAGGCTGGCGGTGAACGGGGGCACAAGCCAAGCAGTTTCAATCCCACCGTGGTTCGATTAGTACGCATTTACGCGATACCGCGTGGCGGCAAAGTTATCAGGTTTCAATCCCACCGTGGTTCGATTAGTACCCTTGATTAGATGAATGGCCCTCGGATAAGCACCCGGTTTCAATCCCACCGTGGTTCGATTAGTACGTGTCTCCGTCGTCCTCCTGCGCACTTGGTTGCTGGTTTCAATCCCACCGTGGTTCGATTAGTACCGCGGTGGTGTTTGACGTGTGGGACCACGATCTGTCGTGTTTCAATCCCACCGTGGTTCGATTAGTACGCGGTGCTGGCGATAGACGGTGAGCCGGTGGCTCGCGGTTTCAATCCCACCGTGGTTCGATTAGTACGCAAAGCAGCCCAGCGATAATGCCAGACTTTATAGCCGTTTCAATCCCACCGTGGTTCGATTAGTACTTATTCTGAAAGCAGGCACGGCACTGCTGGGACTGAGTTTCAATCCCACCGTGGTTCGATTAGTACCAACGCGGCTTACGGAACAGGAATGGCAGCAGATCAGTTTCAATCCCACCGTGGTTCGATTAGTACCTCGGCCGTCGCGGCGCGGAGCTGCTGAACCTGTTCGTTTCAATCCCACCGTGGTTCGATTAGTACGCATGGCTCTTGTGTATCGCCGCCAACTAAACGACCGTTTCAATCCCACCGTGGTTCGATTAGTACCAGCGTTATGCTCGTTTGAAGGTGCGCTGCCATAGCAGTTTCAATCCCACCGTGGTTCGATTAGTACCAAAAAGCCGGTGTTGTCCGTGAAGAAAGAGAGCCGTTTCAATCCCACCGTGGTTCGATTAGTACGTGCGAGCGAAAGAGTCGCTGAACCCGTTGCCTGAGTTTCAATCCCACCGTGGTTCGATTAGTACGCGGGAAAGTTGCGGCTGGCTAGTGCTGCGGAACTTCGGTTTCAATCCCACCGTGGTTCGATTAGTACCGCACCGCGACCAGGCTGGTAGCTTTCCGTTGTAGGGTTTCAATCCCACCGTGGTTCGATTAGTACTGTGCTGCGGCTCGCGCTCCGGCTCGGCAAGACATTAGGTTTCAATCCCACCGTGGTTCGATTAGTACGCGGGAAGACCTGCGCAACGACGTTGCTGCAAAACTTGTTTCAATCCCACCGTGGTTCGATTAGTACTGATGGGTTACTACCTGCGCGATGCAATCAAGCGAGGTTTCAATCCCACCGTGGTTCGATTAGTACCCGGAGTTTGGACGTTAGTCTGGACGGACTGAACGTCGTTTCAATCCCACCGTGGTTCGATTAGTACAACAACGTCAGCATAGATCTGAACAACGTCAGTATTGGTTTCAATCCCACCGTGGTTCGATTAGTACTCGGTCTTGGTCCGACAGCCTTTGATACTATCCTCAGTTTCAATCCCACCGTGGTTCGATTAGTACCTGCATCCGAAATTGCAGGAGTAAGTTCACCAGTTTGTTTCAATCCCACCGTGGTTCGATTAGTACCCAGACGCCGTGCCTCGTTTGCCATCCGACGTTGCCGTTTCAATCCCACCGTGGTTCGATTAGTACATGTTCGACTGGACTAGCGACATACTGTTGAAATTCGTTTCAATCCCACCGTGGTTCGATTAGTACCGTTCCGCATAGCCTGTCCTCCATTCTGCCATTCGCCGTTTCAATCCCACCGTGGTTCGATTAGTACCTGCAGACGCAGGGCAGGGTGTGGAAGGGGAAGGAAGTTTCAATCCCACCGTGGTTCGATTAGTACCGATGAATTCGCAACGTTTGTTTGGGCAAAAGACTCGTTTCAATCCCACCGTGGTTCGATTAGTACCCGACATGCTTGCTGATAAACTTCAGGAACTGGAAAGTTTCAATCCCACCGTGGTTCGATTAGTACTGATGAAGACGAAGCTATGTGGGACGTTCAGGTAAAGTTTCAATCCCACCGTGGTTCGATTAGTACGAAGACGTAGCAAACGGCGTGGCAGGATGGGTGTACCGTTTCAATCCCACCGTGGTTCGATTAGTACCTGGACAGGCTTGTTGACAGTGCAAAAGCCGTAAAGTGTTTCAATCCCACCGTGGTTCGATTAGTACCCGCAGGTTGCAGCAAACACCAAGCAAGCAACAACCGTTTCAATCCCACCGTGGTTCGATTAGTACCGTGTCGCCGCAGGCGAGCACAAACCTAGGTTGTTCCCGTTTCAATCCCACCGTGGTTCGATTAGTACTTTCGGAAGTTTCGTCATTACTGGGTTGACGCTATACGTTTCAATCCCACCGTGGTTCGATTAGTACGAGGCTGCTTGCATAGCAATACTGGCCAAGTAATAAGTTTCAATCCCACCGTGGTTCGATTAGTACGCAAGCCAGAATTCCACAATGGCTGAGCACTGTGCGTTTCAATCCCACCGTGGTTCGATTAGTACCATTATAGACAAATACGATGAATTCGCAACGTTTGTGGTTTCAATCCCACCGTGGTTCGATTAGTACGGCGTGTACGTTTACTGCAGTCAGACTTACAGTTTGCGTTTCAATCCCACCGTGGTTCGATTAGTACCGAGCGTGCTAAAGCTGCCTCAAAAACAAACAGAAGTTTCAATCCCACCGTGGTTCGATTAGTACCGATGGCAACGTGGTGTTTGTCGTCGAGCGTGAATTGTTTCAATCCCACCGTGGTTCGATTAGTACTCAGCGAACCTTACGGTGAATTCACCATCGCTGTTTGTTTCAATCCCACCGTGGTTCGATTAGTACCTGTTCAACCCGATAGCGATATGGCAGGCTGGTTTGGTTTCAATCCCACCGTGGTTCGATTAGTACGCTGTAAGAACCCGCAAGGGTTACGTGATGTCCAAAGGTTTCAATCCCACCGTGGTTCGATTAGTACCCTGAATCAGGTTCTGAATGCTCACCTGATTCAGCGTCGTTTCAATCCCACCGTGGTTCGATTAGTACAACTGCGTCGAGCACCAGTAACACTTTCATTTTACTGTTTCAATCCCACCGTGGTTCGATTAGTACCTGGTGCCGCCTTTTTCCTTCTTGCCGGTTGTCCAGTTGTTTCAATCCCACCGTGGTTCGATTAGTACAAGGCCTCGCAGACCCAGGCCTTGTGGTCGGTCGTATGTTTCAATCCCACCGTGGTTCGATTAGTACCTCCGAACGCACGTTACAGAAGAACAGGGCGTACCGAAGTTTCAATCCCACCGTGGTTCGATTAGTACACTGACGCCATTCCTTACCCCTCCACGTGTTGCCCGCGTTTCAATCCCACCGTGGTTCGATTAGTACCATTTTGTTGTATAACGTTAGTAAGTCCGCGTCCTTACGTTTCAATCCCACCGTGGTTCGATTAGTACTGGCAGCCTCAACTTTCCGACTTTCACAAAGTTCCACGTTTCAATCCCACCGTGGTTCGATTAGTACTGTCGTCGAGCGTGAATTTGGCGAGTAACGATAACGGTTTCAATCCCACCGTGGTTCGATTAGTACGCACCAGCACTGACATCCGCAGTGAAAGCAAAGATTCGTTTCAATCCCACCGTGGTTCGATTAGTACTAGCTGATCTGCTGTGCTGCAGTATCGAGTACTCTGATGTTTCAATCCCACCGTGGTTCGATTAGTACAAAATCTCGCAGTTGCAACCGTATGCTTTGACCGCGGTTTCAATCCCACCGTGGTTCGATTAGTACCGCTTGAGCCGGGCACAACATATATGTTGTTGTCAACGTTTCAATCCCACCGTGGTTCGATTAGTACTGCTTTGAGATCAGCAGCAGCTTGTAACGCAGCTGCCGTTTCAATCCCACCGTGGTTCGATTAGTACCGTAATCACCATAACGAGCACCAAGCAGGAACCTGTTGTTTCAATCCCACCGTGGTTCGATTAGTACCGAGGAGGAAAAGCAGCACAGATAGCACTAAGTACGTTTCAATCCCACCGTGGTTCGATTAGTACTGGCTGGATATTCCAGGTTGACGAAAGGGAAGTGAAGTTTCAATCCCACCGTGGTTCGATTAGTACGCGATATGTCAGTGAAGCTTGTCGCATTCACCCTGACCGTTTCAATCCCACCGTGGTTCGATTAGTACGTTGACGAATTATTCGGCCAATGCATGGTCTGTGCAGTTTCAATCCCACCGTGGTTCGATTAGTACCGCATAGGCTTGCGTATAAAGGCATCAGGCAGGCCCCAAGTTTCAATCCCACCGTGGTTCGATTAGTACTTGTCTGATTTTTGACAAAAATGCCGTCTTGAAGCTGGTTTCAATCCCACCGTGGTTCGATTAGTACGTTCCATCGCTGTCCTCCTGTCAATTGATGACTTCAGTTTCAATCCCACCGTGGTTCGATTAGTACCAGCAGGCGACAGCGGGAAACACTTCAGAGAATCGAGGTTTCAATCCCACCGTGGTTCGATTAGTACCGAGCCCCCATGCAGGCGATAAAACACTATCGAGCTCGTTTCAATCCCACCGTGGTTCGATTAGTACATGCGGCATGTCTTGGAAAGCTCGCTGCGGAGAAAGTTTCAATCCCACCGTGGTTCGATTAGTACGTGAACTAAGTCTTTCCAGCCGGGCTCGTGCTATAGTTTCAATCCCACCGTGGTTCGATTAGTACGATTTGCGAATCGTTCGTAGCCAAGCTTATAGACAAGTTTCAATCCCACCGTGGTTCGATTAGTACTGCCTTGTCTATTTTGCGAGTCCAAATTCAGTGTCCGTTTCAATCCCACCGTGGTTCGATTAGTACACTTGATTACGCTCTTTGGTGGTGGAAGCGTGTTGCGTTTCAATCCCACCGTGGTTCGATTAGTACCGAGCAGCGGCGTACGTGTTGTGGTATCAGAAGCAGCGTTTCAATCCCACCGTGGTTCGATTAGTACCAAACACCAAGCAAGTAACAAACCTGCCTTATTGTCCGTTTCAATCCCACCGTGGTTCGATTAGTACGCCTATATTCTATTCGATCCAGATACAAATAACCTGGTTTCAATCCCACCGTGGTTCGATTAGTACATCTTTTGACGTTAAATCAAATCAGCATACAAAACCGTTTCAATCCCACCGTGGTTCGATTAGTACTCCTAATACGTTCCTTACCACGCAGAAAAAATGATAGTTTCAATCCCACCGTGGTTCGATTAGTACTGCCATTCGCCTGTGCGACCGATCCCGTCCAGTCCGGTTTCAATCCCACCGTGGTTCGATTAGTACTATCAAGCTGCTTCTGATACCACGAAACGTATGAAGGTTTCAATCCCACCGTGGTTCGATTAGTACTGTGGCGACTAATAATGATAGACCGCAGCCGTTTCGTTTCAATCCCACCGTGGTTCGATTAGTACCTGTTGAAGCAGGAATTCCAATTGACGTGATTGTTCGTTTCAATCCCACCGTGGTTCGATTAGTACGCTTTCAAATCAGCAGCAGCTTGCAACGCAGCTGCTGTTTCAATCCCACCGTGGTTCGATTAGTACCCGTTTCGTTTTGCCCGGTCCTGGGCCTGGTCAGCCGTTTCAATCCCACCGTGGTTCGATTAGTACGTGTCGTGCACAAAGAAAGCTGTCGGTGCTTTTACGGTTTCAATCCCACCGTGGTTCGATTAGTACCTGTGTCGGTGTTGTTGGGGGCTCGGTTGTTTCTTTGTTTCAATCCCACCGTGGTTCGATTAGTACGTTTGATAGACAATTCCGACCTTGTTTGTCGGAAAGGTTTCAATCCCACCGTGGTTCGATTAGTACCTCAGCAGCTTTCCGTTTCCATTCCTCTAAGTTCACCGTTTCAATCCCACCGTGGTTCGATTAGTACTAACTCCGAAATCCCCCATACACAGTTGAAGCATAATGTTTCAATCCCACCGTGGTTCGATTAGTACGACAAAAGCGATAGAGATAGTCCAAAATGCACCTATTGGTTTCAATCCCACCGTGGTTCGATTAGTACCTAACCTTGCTCGTGCTATGTGACGTTCGATTAGTCCGTTTCAATCCCACCGTGGTTCGATTAGTACGATAAGTTGCTGTGTTTCACCGATACCTATCAGACCTGTTTCAATCCCACCGTGGTTCGATTAGTACTCGGCAACAAGACTAGCTGCTGCAGGGCTTGCGTTGGTTTCAATCCCACCGTGGTTCGATTAGTACGGAGACTGAAGATTCTCCAAGCTTACTATCGAGCATGTTTCAATCCCACCGTGGTTCGATTAGTACAGTAGCACCTGCAAATGCTGCTGCACCAGCTGCAATGTTTCAATCCCACCGTGGTTCGATTAGTACCTGACAAGGCGTGCCTGACCAGCACGCACGGGGGTGTTTCAATCCCACCGTGGTTCGATTAGTACGACGGCGGACCGCCGCCAGTGCCAGTGCCAGTTGTGTTTCAATCCCACCGTGGTTCGATTAGTACAGGGCCCTTCTGTCAATTTTTCGATCTGCCAGTAGGGGTTTCAATCCCACCGTGGTTCGATTAGTACCCCGCGGCCCCAAGTCACGCATCGGGCCAGTGTATGGTTTCAATCCCACCGTGGTTCGATTAGTACCTGCACCAGCACTGACATCCGCAGTGAAAGCAAAGATTCGTTTCAATCCCACCGTGGTTCGATTAGTACGATAGACCGCAGCCCTTTTTGCTATGTGAGAATCACCGTTTCAATCCCACCGTGGTTCGATTAGTACTGCATCTGCCTGGGACTTACATGACCCTCAAAGTCAGTTTCAATCCCACCGTGGTTCGATTAGTACTCAATAATTCCCCGCCAGAACGCTTCTGCAGCTTCCGCGTTTCAATCCCACCGTGGTTCGATTAGTACCAAAGCATAGTCCAGCTCCCGACACCACTCGCATTCGTTTCAATCCCACCGTGGTTCGATTAGTACGGTCCTCTTCTGTTGGTTCTTCGGGTGCTTGCTCTTGTTTCAATCCCACCGTGGTTCGATTAGTACCACCAGCACTGACATCCGCAGTGAAAGCAAAGATTCGTTTCAATCCCACCGTGGTTCGATTAGTACGTTGTGCTATGTAGATGGAAGTGAGACGCTAATAGTCGTTTCAATCCCACCGTGGTTCGATTAGTACCCAGCGCTTTGGGCCGAGAAATCCGGCTTGTTTTTTTCGGATTATACAGTCGACCCCCGGTGGCCGTCAATAGGGCGGGGAGCGACGGCACCGTGGACGGGGGGACAGGTCGTGAGCCTAGAAACTCCCGAGGAGCGACAACTCGCAAGCGACGGCACCAGTGGTCAGTGACGGCGACTGTGGCTCGTTGTAACCGGGAGCAAGCGATGTGGTCGCAACGCGAAATTTGCCCGCGGGCCGGTGGCTGGGGCCATCGTTATTGGGGGTGCGGTGATGGAGTCTGGCAAAACTTTCTGTCGAAGCGGCGGGTAGGGGGCCAACGTTATTGGGGAGTGGGGCGTACCGGAAATTGCGGCAGCTCCGGGGTTCGCGGGGTTCGGCGAGGGGTTCGCCGGGGAGTGGGGCGTACCGGAAATTGCGGCAGCTCACCCACGTCGATGCCGTGGGGCCAATGTTATTGGGGACTGGGGGCTTGTTCGACAAGATTGAATCTATTTCTCCGATTTGTAGGGGGCCATCGTTATTGGGGAGTGGGGTGGTGGAATGATTCGCGCGTCTATGTACGCCGCAAGTAATCAGCGCCATCGTTATTGGGGGGGTAGGGTGGTGGAGCGGGATAAGTGTGTGCTAGTCAGGCACGGGTAACGGGAAGTCCGTGCCCGAAATGGGTAGTGTGTCGCGGTCCGTGAACGGTGCCGGGAAATGGTTAGTCGGTGGCCGGTCGTGCCGGGGAATTAGCGATGCTTTCGCAACGAGGAATTGAATCCGTGACCGGTGGCTGGGACTTTCGTGACCGGGGGCGTGGAGGAGCGGGATGAGTGAGTGTGATGAACGCTGAATAACGACGCCGGGGAACACGCCCATTGCAGGTGGCGGAACGAGATGAGTGAGTGCGATGAGGTCTGCCAAACGGACACGGGATGTGCTGGAACGGAATTGCGCATGATAGTTTTTGGTCGTCGTATGCGAGACTTTGTAAGCGGATAGAGGATGAAACCGTGGCGAGCGGAAAGAAGTACGGAAGCGGCCAATTTGCGAAAGCGAAAGTACGATAGGGGCGACCAGGATGGTGCGAATTTCAAATGATGGGACTGGTGTCGGCTTTATTGCGTCCGAGGATTTCCTTCTTGACCCAGCGAGCATCGCGGAGGATGTAGAAGTAAACGGAATCGCGGTCTGGCTGAAGGAGGTCTTGCAGGCCGAGTTTGACAGCTTGCAACTGGGAATAAGTAAGCTCTCCTTCGAAAGCGGAGTTTTGTACCCAGTGCAAATAGCGGCGGAGGAAT
Source organism: Gemmatales bacterium (assembly GCA_041640595.1). Lineage (GTDB taxonomy): Bacteria > Planctomycetota > Planctomycetia > Gemmatales > HRBIN36 > HRBIN36. Next base: position 22,367 of record JBEPZY010000008.1, read on the forward strand.
TGACAGACCTTGGCGACGCGTTCCTGCTCGATGTCGTAAACGAGAATGACATACATGGCAGTGTACCTCGCGGTTACCACCAGGCGCGAAGGGCCTGATAAGGTTCGATGCCAAGTAAGTGGCGTACCAGTTTATAGCATTCCAGTCGAATGAAGCCACGGTAGGAGACGTGGCGAGCCAGGCGACGGTGTTTGACAGTGGTTTGCAATCGGCGTTCAAACTCCTGTACTATGGTTTTGCGGGCGCGTTCCTTAAGTGCGGCGAAGGCTAGATCCCGCACGAGATCTGCTTCGCTAATCATCTGACGATTGATGAGCGTGAAAATCATCTTATCCACAATGAGTGGCTTGAAAATCTCAGCGAGGTCCAGCGCTAACGAGAAACGGCGAGTAGCAGGTTCGTGCAGGTAGGAAATGGCAGGGTGCAAGGGAGTGTGGTAGATTTGCGAAAGAACGGCACTATAAAGGAGCGAATTGCCAAAGCTGAGCAAGGTATTGACCAGGTTATCAGGCGGCCGCTTCACCCGCTTCAGGAAAGGCGTCTCTAATTGCAGGATTTCGTTGAAAGCCTGGTAGTAGGCTTCGCGTAATCTTCCTTCTGCACCCATAAGGGCGGCGATAGAGTCGGCCTGGTCAATTTCAGCGGCGGCCTGGTCGAAGGAAGAAATTGCCGCTTCGACGGCTTTGCCACGGTTGCGATAGTACAAGAGATTGCGTCGCAGATTATGGCAGGCGCCGCGGGCTATTTCGCGGGCAATGACGAGGCGTTTGCTGGCGTCTGTGTAGTGCTCGACCTGCCGGACGAGCAGGTGTCCCGAAACGTTCGTTTGACGGGGACAAAAGGAGCCGCTGTAAAAGCCGTAGTAGTTGAAAATATGGATCGGGATAGCTTTCTGGGCCAGGAAATTGAGTAGCCTGGTGTTGAAAGAAAGTTCACCAAAGACAAAGATTTCAGCGACGTCTTCGACGGGAATGATTCGCCTTGCCGCCGGGGGTGAGCCTGGCGAGTCATTTTGCGAACCGGCCGAGGAATCGGGCGGAGGCGGGGGAACGTTGTGCGTTTCTGTCCGTGTAAGATCGCCGGTCATCTCCGCTTGCGGTACTTCCCGACAGCAAGCGGTATCGGTTTGTGACGGTGCAGGATCGCTTGTCGCCTCAGGTTCATGAATTTGCCCAGCGGTTTCCTGTTCGTCTGTTGGTGCAGAATCGCAGGAGGACCGCTCTGTCGGCGAAGCGGAGGATTCTTCAGTGTCCGGGGAGTTGCTTGAAGCCCACTCCAGATATAGTGTGTTGCCTTTCCGCCGTAACCGTCCGCTCTGGAAAATGTAATAGCTTCGTGCCATGACGGAACCATCCATTCGCAGCGGTATGGAAAAGATTCCCAGCGGGCTTGATTGCCCGATGGCCAACGCTGTCTCTTTTTCCAGGTGCGAAAATAGGGCTTGGGGCACTCCATGCCGGGCTAAGCCGAAGTACGTAGTCGGCGTTCCGGGTTTCCTGCATGGCCGTGGGGATTGTTGACTAATTCATCCCCAGCAGAGCTCAGCGTATGCACAGGAGCGACAGAGGGGCATAAATTCGACCAGCGGAGGTACAGGAAGCTGTTCGATGCGGCGGATGTCGCGCAGAGCCGCTTCTACCTGCCGCTCAGCCGTCTCGTCGAGCAGCACGGATTCGCGCCGCTTTTCGCGTGGAAAACGCAATTCGCCTGTCAGGCCTGTCACTCCCAGCCGTTTCAGGTAATAAAGATAGTAAAGCACTTGCAGGCGTGCCGCTTCCCGCATGCGGCGGGAGTATTTGACCTCCAGTACCTTCCCGGAACCCTCTAACAAGTCAATTTTGATAAGGTTGTCTATCAGTAACTCGCGACGGGACTGGCCACGGTAAGCGCGCTGGTGGAGTAAACGCCCAAGAGTCACCCGCTCATTCCTGGTTTCCATACGAATGTCGTGGCTGTATAGCCAGAGTTTCTTCTGACATATCACGTAGTAATTCACCTTGATACCGTTGGTGCGCAGAGATTCAAACTCTTCGTCGGTGAGCGTCCCGGGTTGCTGAGAAGAAAAATCGAGTTGATCCATGCTAAGTAACTCCATGAGTTGCGCGCCTAGACATTTATGCCTATACATGCCCATAAACGGCTCCACCTACTGAGTATTTTATAGTACTCCTGGGCAACCGAATAGCATCGGCAAATTTAGCCCGCACCCTAGCGGCTCGACTCTACTTTCTTCGGCTAGCATTCCACCGGCGAACCGCGGGCGCACCAGCCCACTATAGCGGGCTTAACTTCGGGTCAGTTCCGGGAAGCGGGAAAAACTATCGGTCCCAGCAGTGCTGCGACATAACCTGGATTTCGCCATAATTTTAACTGGGATCGGAAGGCGGCTAGAACACGGCGCGAGCATACATAATCTGGATTTCGCCATAGGTTTAAGCCATGCTGTTATAACTCAGCAAGCTATGCTCACTGGGTATGGTTTCACTCGAACCTGGCACTATAAAGCGCTCTATATTGCGATGCAGGAAGTCAGCCAGAAGTGTTAACGCCGCTCGTGTGTAATAGCGCGAATTAGGGTGGAGCGAAACTGGGTTACACAATGGCAACTTGACTCTCGCCGGAGTCGGAAGGGAACTGCAAACCTAATTCGGAATCATACGGCAGGTAGGTAGCATACGCTCGCAGGTCGGCAATAGCGCAAAACTGCTCCGGAAATTTGCCGAGCCACCAGATCGGCACAGGTACCAAAAGCTCAGGCAGCCGCCAGGATTCATTTTGTTCCTTGAGCCGGTAGGCTTCCTCGATAAATTGTTCTGGGAGCACTTCGATAGATACCATCCCCCGCCGTGTGGTAAAGCGCGAGCGCAGTTCATCGTCCGAAAGGTCAATCGTATAGCACCCCAGGATGCGCTGGAGATCAGCGACTGTAGCGCGCCCATCGGCAAGCTCTCGTTGCCATTCCTGGCTGGGTACCACACGCTCATAAAGTCGCTGCGTTGCCTCGGCTAAATCCCGATCCGTTGGTGTGGGTGGCAACGCTCTAACAATCTCCAAGCTCCAGGCCAATAGCTCCTCTCCATAGACGTATTTAGTTCCTTCTGACCACTGCGTGTAGATAATAACGGGTGCGGGAGGTTGCTTTCCTAAACGGTTGACGCGTCCCATTCGTTGTACCAACGCATCGGCCGGTGCTATTTCCGTAATGAGCACATCATAGGAGATGTCCAGACTCACTTCGACGACCTGAGTGGCAATGAAGATTGTGCCCGGTTGGGCGTGACTAACTTCGTCTTCTTTGGTGGCCCGATCCCGCAAGATGAAGCGAGCGTGCAAGAGTGCCAACCTGGGCCAGCCTGATTCCTGTACTATTCGGTAGAAAGTTTGCGCATCACGGATGGTATTGGCAATCACAAGCACACGTTGGCCCTGACGGGCATAGTGAAGGGCTTGTTCGGGGCCTTGCGCTAAGAGGCTGCTCTCTCGGAATTGCATGCGGTGGCGAGTACGCTGCCAAAGCCCAAGCTCGGCTTCAATAAGTGTTCCACGGGGAAAAAGCCCAAGAAGCGACTCCGGGAGCGTGGCACTGGCTAACGCTAGTCGGGCTGGAGGCTCACTTTTCAGCGCTTCGAGGAGAAGGCCCAGTGTGTAGGGTTCGTAGGCGTGGATTTCATCCAGTACAACGGTAGCCCGCCGGGCCAGCGTACGACGTTCTTCCCAATGACGTCCATGAAGGTGTGCTAGTAGGTATTGGTCGAGCGTGGCCACGGTGACTGGCTTGGCGAAAACCGATCCAAAGAGCCGAGCGTCCAGCGGGTCATCGTCAGATTCTTTTCGCAGCAGATAACTTGCCCGTCCGTGGGCGAGTGCCACCTGCTCTTCCCCGTAAATCTTCTGGAGCCGGCGCCACATGGCATTGGTGGTGGCTTGCGTAGGTAGGAGATACAGCAACCGCTCGGCGTTCCCGGCCCAGAGAAGCAGCGCTTCCGTCTTGCCTGTGCCGGTCGGTGCTCGCAGCCAAATAACATCTGCGTCCCTGGTGCGTTCAGCGCATAACTGAAACGCACGCGGTGGTTTGTCGAGAGTTCGCAGGTGTGCTTTGACTGCTGAGTCTCCGCTTTGCAAGAACAACACTGTCGGCTGCAAGCCTTTTGCCGAGGCGAGCCAGTCGGCCAGATGCAACACGGTTTTGACCTGGGCAAACGCCTGCAGAGGCAAGCCCTGCAAGATGCCCCGCAGCGTTTTGTTTGTGCCATCAAAGGAGAGAGGCATCTCCAGGAGCCCAGCAGGTGAATTCTGTAGCCACTCTTGGAGGGTTCTCCAGAATTCTCCCACCGATGGCAATCCTTGCACGCCGTGCGACTGAAGCAACTCCCAAACCTGGCGAAGCGCTTGCTCCAGCTCTGGATGGTAAGTGACGGCTTCGTAGCCTTTATACAACTCCGGTCCTAGCGGCGAATGGTGGGTGAGCACCGCAGCAGTGGCTTCCAGAGCGAGTCGATCCCAGCCGTAATGTTGGGCAAGTTGAGTTTCGGCAAACAGGATAAAAGGCAACGATGCCAGGGCATGCGGATAGGCTTTTTTTCTCTCCCCTCGGATGTACTTTTGAAAGTCCAGAGTGCCTTTGCCAATGTCGTGAAACGCGCAGGCGAGCAATGCCTTAACTCGCAACTTTTCTGGCAGGCCTAGCTGGCAGGCAATTTGCAAGCCAAGCGAGGTTACCTGTGCGAGATGCTCTATTAGCTCGGCGTCAGGTTTGGCGAGGAGTTGAGCCATGTGAAATTTCTTCCATGCCAGTGTAATGCTGGTACCCCAGGCACTTCCAGTTCCAGACCGGGTGCAAGGAAGCTCAGTGGAACAGGCGATTCCGGTTGTCGAATGCCTTTGGTATCCACACGAAAACGCAAAGGGAGAGTTTCTATGACAGGGGGATCAAACTGCGCTCCGGGTTTCAGGATAGGACGAGCGTCGGGGTGTTTGCGAATATCTATTGGCAGCACAGTGCCCCGGAAACGAGGTAAACCTTGCGAAGCCTCGGTCAACTGTGATATTTCTTCAACCAGCAGCATTTCGTCCTCCCGACCCAGGGAAAGAGGATATACGGGGTCTTGGAAGGCGTTTTTTAGTTTGTCCAGCAAGGATGCGTCAGCTCCGTAGAGCAGCGTGTAGCGTGGGAAAAAGAGCAACTCACGGAAATAGGGCGAGCGTTCAGCGATCTTGCCAGACTTTATCTTGAGCACCGTCCACATGTCGCGAGCACGTCCGGGCTCTTCCTCAATCCATACTGAGACCTTCAGGTTGCTGAGCAAGCTTTTCGGGGACCAGAGATCGCGATCGGAAAGGCCCAGCGCTGCACCTGCGATACCCAAAAGCGTGGTAGGTGGCGGCATCGGAAGTGTCCGCTGGTAGTTGTGGTCCAGCGGTCGCCGGAAGGACGCTACCGTGGCACATACACGAACGGCTACGATTAGCTCCATAACCCACCGACATCCTGCTTAGCTTGGGCGAGCGCTTCATGGACGGTGAGCACAGCCCCGTACGGCGAGAGTGCCGAGCGGATTTCGTCCTCATTGCCAAAGAGGCCGGGTTCCAGTCCGAAGAGCGTCTGCTCGCGGTAGTCGTGGCATTTGCCCAGGGCATTTTTGAGCGGTTCCAGCTCCAACGTGTACTTGCCGTCTTCATAGTGGGCAACCAGCGCTTCCAGGAACACCGGATGCTTGACCCGAAGCCTCACGTAAGCAAAAAATTTCGGAGAAAGGTCCGCCAGCATCCGCGCTGTGCGTCCGCCGCCCCAAAGGAGGTTGAGCGCTTCGAAAAGCGTTTGGAGTCTTTTGCGGCGTTCACCAGCGGGAAGGATACGTTCGGCCTCCTCGCCTATCTCTAAGGGTCGGAATACGCCGACCCGGTCGAGCTCCACCAGCATCGTGCCCTTGAAGAGGTTGGCGTACAGCTCGGTCTCAAACATGTTTCCGCCAGCAGCCAACGCTTGCCCAAAGCGTTCAAAGGAGCGGGTGCCCAGGTCCCGGTCGCCCTGGAAAGGGAATAGCCCCACCGCTGCCGAGACGCGGACAGGCGAAGTCCGTCGCCGTCCTCCGGAAGGGTCCAAATAGCCAAAGAAGTCCTCGTCCACGAACTCCCACGGGCGCACGGGCGGAGTGACTTCCTGCCCATCTACCTTGGCGAACGGCTCAGATAGTTGATACCCCAACTCCTCCAGCCGGTCGCGGAGCATCCGCCGCACAGCTTGCCCAGAAATGTACGGAACGGTGCTACCGTCTGGGAGCGTGACCTTTTTAGCCACCAGCACGTTACCTTCCGTGTGGGAGGCATTGACGTTGGCCGCGGAAACTTTCATCAGATACCCAACGACAATGGCTTTGCTCATGTCAGCTCTCCTGCATTGGTTGCATTTCCTCTGTTTGCGGAGCACCCCTCCGCAAATACGCGTTCATGGCGTAGATGGAAAGGAGTGTCTTGACCCGGAGCCAGGGGACACCGGCGATACGTTCGCCCTTCTCGATGCGCAATACTGCCTCGGGGATGGTGACCCCCAGACGAAATTGCGCGTCGTTGAGCATGCGGTAGAAGTCCTCGGGATTCTTGGCATTGCGCAGGGCATAGAGCAGACCCATCTCGTTGTGCTGTTGGGCTGCCGCGCCCAGCGAATGCCCAAAGCCTGCCAGCGTGCGTTGGAATTGCTCATCCATTGGGAAGACCTCCTGCAAGTATTGATTCAAAACTTCAATTGTGCCTCGGACCAGAGGGCGGCGGTTCCGCTCCTCTTCTCGGGCACGGACATCGAACAGGAACTGCTCGACAAAAGGCGCGGGGTCGCCAAACTCCAAGATCGCCCAAGCGATGCGGTCCCGCCAGATGCTCTCCCGGTTTTGTCCCTGCTGAGCCCAGAATTGACCGAAGATCAGCCCCAATTGGCGATGCGGATTATCCACCCTAAGCTTTTGAGCAAGCAGCTTCACCCAGCCTTTGTACATCCGGAAAAGCCGCTGCAGCTTGGAGAACTCCCGCAGGGCTTTCATCTGGAAGGCTTGTCCGGGCGTGCCGGTGATGGCATAGAGCGTGACGGGAGGCGGCGGACGATTCGTTGCTCCCAGGAGAGTCGCCAGAAGCTGGCGTGCACCTTCTGGGAGTACATTCGACTGCTGAACTTCCTGAAAGAGCGCTAGAAGCAACCCTAATGTTGTCTCATTCACATACGGGCCCGAAAATACTACGGGCGCGGTGCCACCTTTCTTACCTGCCACGCGCAGTGGTTCCAAAACCTGCCCGTGCAACCGCTCCATCTCCCGCAAGTCGGAGTGAAATATGAAGAAATGCAGGGCATCACGTCCCTGGGCTTTCCAGAGCCAGCCGAGATAGCCTGCCAGTCCTGCCAGGGCACACCGGGCACACAGCCGCAAACCACGTTTGGTGCCGGGATAGAACGTGCCGAACTTCTGCGGATCCACTACGAAGGGGTACATCCACATTTTGGCGTCAATCGTTGCCCCAGCTTGGCTACATATATCGCAGCTAACTTTACGGTCGCGAAGGTCCCGAACAAGATTTTGCGGACGTGCCTGCAAGTTAATAAACTTATTAGCGGGGTATAGCCAACCTTTTCCTTCGCCTTTGAGTCGGCTGAGAAGCCACGCTAGCACGCTCTCGATTTCGTGTTCCCCCTGCCCAAACTGCCGCAGGAGGACTACGAGTCCCGTGTCCACCCAGAAGTTACCCGTGGCGTTGTCCCACGCCAACTTTACTGTCGCAGTGGTGTGTGTCTGCTTCATCGAATGATCTCGCTACGTGCTACGGTCAAAAATACAAACTTCCCCGGTAACGGGGGAGAAGTACAGAACCGGTTCGCCACGCCATGCAGAACGTGTGCAATGGTCAAGTACATCCAGACTGGAGTCTGTCCGGTTGAGCACGATCTCAGTCCCTCGGCCAGTCAGTTCCTTGGCGTGTTCGATGTAGCGCGGCAGTTCGTTTAACCATGCAGTGTCCGGATAGAAGGCGCGCTAGTCGACGGCCACGCAGGCACCAGGCAAGACGACAACGGGTACCAAGTTAACCAGTGCCCGGAGTTTCTGCGGAACCCTGCTGCTGGATGTGTTTGCGACCCACCAGTGCCGAGTAAAGCTGTGCGCGGAGTTTCTGCCACCTGATCGCCGAGTTTGACCAGCAGCATTTCCACATACCTGGGTTCCGACTCGGAGGCACGGGAATTCTTCGCCTTTTCCGTCACGAAAACGATGACCTTCTCCGGCTCAAAAACCCGCGCCAAGGCTTCCGGGAAGAGGCGGGTCGTGTGGGAGCGCTCTTCCCACACATAAGTCACCGCCTCGTACCTGCCGGCGCCCACGAAGGAAAAGGCTTTCACCATAGGTTACTCTCCTGAGTATTTCGCTCGTCTCATGGTCTCAAGAATCTATCGAGCATTGGTAAGAAGCGAGGTGCCTACAGTGACTAAGACGGTGCGCATATATCCTCCTTCGTTCTCATCGTCTTCTCTTCATTCCTTCCACAGGCCGTAGCCGGCCACGGTCTTTGCTCCAACGCCCATTTCTTCGATGGCCTTCTTAAGCCACTCTTTGGCCTTGGTCGCCAACTCGGCTTTCTGGGAAACTACTGCAAATAGGAACTCACTGCCCGGGCCGATGGTGAGGAAGAAGACGGGCACAGGATTGTGGTAGTCCGCCGGTGGTTGTGCGCCCTGATAATACGGAGCGTAATGAGGATTCATCACATCCAGCTCCAACTTTAGGCTGGCGGAATTCGCAGGAATGGCATCAAAGAAGATGACTTGGCCGGCTTCAGCATCAGGTGGACTCTTGCCGAAAACCTTTGCAAACAGGGGATCGTTTTCGTTTTTGCACTCCACAAGCTCTGCGTATGCTCGGGCCAGTCCTTTGAGGGCACTTCCCGGAATAATCGGAAACCCATAGATTCGGTGCAAGCGGATGCTGGTCTCCAGCACACTCTCCGCTCCCAGGCCCACGATGACGCGGCTGGCGGCCCGAAGCACTAAAGGCCTTACTTCCCACTCAGAGTTCCGGTAAGCTTGCAACATTGCTTCCCATCGCGCTTTGTAGTCACGCACAGGAACAATATCATCCGTAAAGGTAAGAAATTTCCTGCCATTTGTCGAAAGGGCAAATCGCTCCTTGGATTGTTTTGTGAGTCCCCAGTTTTTGCTGTCGCAAAGTAGGAGTCGATCTACCCTCAAACCGTAGTTCTGAGGTTCTTTTTGGCTTGTCTCCAATATGCTCCGTGTATCCTTAGGCAAAGGATAAATGCCCACGCTTGCTTGTGAAGAGCGATGCCGCTGAGAAGGACGAGACATAGGTCATTCCTCCTCCGCTGGCAGTTCGGCTTCGGCAAAACGCTTGAGCCAGGTCAGGAAAGCCAGGGCTTCTACGGTCGCCCGACGATAGGAAGCGCTGTCGTTCTGAAGCACCCACTGGAGCAGGTCTCCATTCGTGGCAGGTGAGCTCGGGGCCACTTGACTTAGCACCCACCTTGAAAGATGGCGAAATAGCACGGTATGCTCATCGGCCGGATCGTTTTTTCCTTTCGCTTTTAGAAAGGCCAACGTCTGTCCGAGACCGTTCGTGAGGATGAGGGTCGGGACCTTGCGGGCCAGGGACCCGTACTTTTTCTTGAAGTCCTGAGATTTGCTGGTCACCTCGTCCACGCATTCCCACGCCCGCGTGGCTCGTTGTTGTTCCAGGGTCTTTGGAAGCGACTTCGTGCTCATGGTTGACCTCCGGACTGGGTTGTACTGGCTGCCTGAGCCTGGGCTTGTGGTTTCAGCACGCGCACTTTGACGATCCCGCGTCCCACGGTGGCATCGCCGCCAAGTTGCAAGCGTTTGCCGTCGGTGGCTTTCTCCACGAACTCCAGGAGCTTTCCAGCTCGGTCGTTGGCCTGTTTCCAATCGTCGGGTAACTCGTCGTCTTTTACTCGTGGCTTGCTGGCAAAGAGTGTCGCATACAGGAGGGTCTCCGAGGGCAGATGCTCTTCGGTCCAGAGGACGCCCTGCTCGACTGTCTTTTTGGTGTCATCGATGCGCACCCGGGCAATGATTTCCGTGGAGAGCTGGACGAAATCCCGGAAGGCATTTTCTGGCAAGATGACCAGGCGCTTTTCCAGGGAATCACGCCAGTAGCTGTACTCAGCTTCCTGGGGCAGAGCATGCGCTTTGAGCCATTCTGCGATGGTTTTTACGTTCTCATTCCCTTGAGCTGTAAAGGCAAATTCCTCCAACACGACCTTTCCGTTCACCAGAAGTGCACTTTGCTGGGACACGAAGGCGGTGCCGTCGTCCGGCGGCCCAATCGGACGCCAATTCACTGCAAGACCCGCCATTTCTGCTTCCCGCTGGAAGCGGGCCAAGACATTCTTGCTGGTGACCCAGGCAAAAACCCCGATGAGGGACCGTACTGGGAAAAGCAAAATCCGGGCATCGCCGACGGAAAGGGCGCCGGCGTGATCGGAGGCCTGTTGGGTATCGGGACCAAAAACAATCTCCACCTTTTGTTGCGAGTTGCCACTGGCTACATCCCGCAAGCACCCCTTGAGTCCCGAGGCCTGAATCATGGGATAGCCCGTGGTGCGCTCCCGCTGGATGGGCAGGTCCACGATTCCCAGGCTCGTGCCGCTCCCCGCATGGAGCGGGGTTTCCGTGTAAAGGAAAAGCATTGCTGCCTGGTCAAACATTGCAACCTCCTTTATGCATAGTTCCACTCACCGATGGCGCAGGTGCCAAATCCGATTTGTCCGTAGTCGCCCTCCCCCATGGGAGTTTCGGTGAAGGGCTTGCTGGCCCACGAAGCCAAGTCCTCACCCTCAAAGAAGTACACGCTTCCGGCTGGCACGAAGCGACGCATGGGCTTCTGGAAAGCCCCCTTGCGTCGCTGGTCATCTACATACGCCCCGCCGATCGCCTGATAGCGAGGGACAATAGCCGAAACCAGCCGAACCGAGCCCTTGGGGTCATTGAAAAACTCTCCCCAGTTTCCGCCTAATGGCATCCAGCCCTCGGAAAACCATGCTGGCGTCAAAAGCACTACCTTGAAGCGATGGGGCAAGGGATTTGGCGGGCTCAGGAGCGAACCTAATCCAGACTCCTGCACCTCGTAATAAGCCGCACGGGACTCTCCCCCAAGCTGGAGAAAACCCTTTTTCCCTTTCCAATCTTTCGAGGCGATGCCGCCCACTTCTACCCAAAAGGCCACCCCTTCTTTGAGCCGGAGGAATTCCGCCAAGTAAAGATACGATTCGCGTACGGTGCGCCTATCCCGTTCCATCGCTATGCCGAAGCGATGTTCCCGCTCCACGAACTCGCATTCCTTATGCACTTGGCTCGGAGCTACTCCCTGGAGGTAGCGTCTAAGCTCTGCCTCACTTATCCATCCCTGCGCTTCTTCTAGGTGCTCGGTCGTTCGAATCCATGGTGACTGAAGGTTATCCGGCAGATTGGATCGCCAGGGTGAGTCTTTGAGGGGTTGCAGAACCCTATAGGAGCCTCCCACACGCACCACATCGGCTGGTAAGGGAAAGTAGCACGACCACTGGCCGTTCTCCTGTCGGGCAAGGAACGGTCCACGAAAATGGAGTGTCCCGTAACTTCCCTGAGGGGTCCCGATCAACTGGCGTAGCTGCTGGGCTGCCGGCGTTGAGCCCTGGGCATAATCCCCAGGGCTCACGCCGCTGGAAAAGAGCACCCGTGCTCGGATGGAACCCTGAATAGTAAAAGGCGTTGGTGGAAAGAGGCTCCGGGCCCGTATGTCTGTGCCCGCCGAGAAAGGTTTCCCATCCCGGAAAAGCAGGACATCATGAGGTTCTATGAGGAGTGAAAAGTTCATGCTTCCCCTCCTCGGACCATGAAACTGCAAACCAGCAGCCAACGACTCATCTCAACGAAGCCGCTGGGAGACGAATCTTTTTCAGGCTCACAGGGGTCAAGTGGTGGAGGGACTGTTGCTTGCACCCACTGGACGAGCTTCTCCGAAAACTCTTCTGCCTGAGCCTCCTTCTCCTCTCCACGGAGCTTCTCGCCCGCTTGTCGCGTGAGCAAGCGCCTGAGCTCGGCTGCCTGGGCATCGGAGGAGAGTCCCTCCAGAGTCCAGGCTTCTGCCTGGACTACATAGGGCCATTTGCCGCTGATTTGTTCCTCCTGAAGACGTTGAATCAGCTTGATGAGTAATGCCATCACATCCGGGATTGTGTCATAGCTCCAGTTCGTGCCCACTGTTATGGCCTCGCCGGAGCGCTTGAGGACTTCCACGGCCAGGGCATTGCGGCCGTAGTGGTGCTTAGCGGCGTGCTCTGCCCGACGCACGGCCTGCAGAGCCAAGTCCAGCGGCTGGAGGTGATGGGTAAAGACCATTCCCATCGAGGCGGTCGCCTGCGGCCCCATCGTAAGGAAGACCCCATTCCCCCACTCTACATAGCCGGTCACGGCATCCTTCAGGCACACCTCCAGATTCCCGTTCACGAACCGAATATGCCCGCTGAAGGCGGCCCGTAGTTCTCGGGCTACCGCCAGTGCATCCTCCAATGGCACCAGGGCCAGCACATCGTCCCCACCGGCGTAAACGAGGCGCCCGGGGTAACGTTCTTCGACAATATGAGGCACAACTCTCATGGCAAAGTGCCCTAACGCTTGGGAAATAGCCGCATGCACGGCAGGCGTGATCAAGCGCTTCGTTTCAAGAATCGACCCCCAGTTGGGATCGTTCTGCAATGCCGCCCGGATTTTAGGATGAAGAATATCGCCCAAGGTGGCTAATCCTGCATGGGTACCGCTGAGCCACCGCCCCATGTGATCGCCGTCCATGTAGAGCAAGGCGTAATACTTGGCAGGCTTTGTGCCCAATGTCTGGCAAAGCCTACGGAGGGCTTCTTTGGCTTTCTGAATATCGCCATCTGTTATCGTGGCTCCGGCTTCTTCGAGACGTTCGTTAGTCCAAGACTCAACATGGAGCCACTCTCCGTCTATGTGTAGAAGCTTTTCGACCAGATCGCCTTCTGCACCGCTGAGGCTTTGCTTCTGGTTTTCAAGGTACGGCACAGCGCCTTGAGCGACCGTTGCCAGGGGCGGATGGGCTATCTTGAGAAAATCGTCCAGGGCTTGCCGGACCTCTTGCCGGCCTTCCTTCAAGGCCTCCAGAACTCGTTTCTTGAAAGACGCCGCGGCAATCTCGCTGGTTGAAGGAAAACCGCTCCGAAGCCCGAACTCGCTTTCCAACACCTCTCGCTGGACGAAACGTTTCACTGTGCAGATAGCACAGAGACGCTCCTTGCCGTCAGGTTTGATGTCGTAGCGGTTTTTAGCACGCAGGTTTTTAGCGACCTGCTCCCAAAACGCCTTGCTATCCTGCGTGTTCGAGCGTAGCGCAGCGCGTTGGCCGCACTGGGTGCACTTGTCGCCTGTTTCCTCAGTCTGAGTGAAGTTTCGCAGGGCTTTCCGAGCATTGAAAGCTCGGTCGACTAAGTCGTATAGGAGGCTCCATACTGTGCCCCAGTTGGGGTCGTATTGGCCGTTCTTCTGCAGGGATTTGTAAATCCGATGGAATTCCCAGCCATCACCTTCGGGAGGCTGGCAGAGCTGTTCGTAAAGCTGCTTACCCGCCTCTGCCTGCGCTGTCCCGTGCGGCTGGTCGGTACCAGGGTCGGTACCAGGCCAGGGGAAGACTACCCAGTAGATTTCCAGATGGCCTTGAATCTGACTCTGCCAGCAGCTGGCCGTTTGCTCATCGGCAGGCAGGATGCTCGAGGTCGCGAGGGCGTTGTAAACTTCCTGCGCTAAGCGTTGCCATTCTTCCTGGACAGCTTTTTCTGCTCTCTCGGCCGCTTTGGAAGCTTCCTCCGCAGGCAGAAGGGCTAGGAAGCGGTTAGGGAAGGTGGGGCGGCTCAGGTCCTCCGGAGAGGGTTGGCAGGGTAGGTTATATGTCTTGTGCAGCCAGCGGTCACATAACGGCTGCTCCCGAAGCGAGGGGAACACGATCACATCCGGTCCGAACTCGTCAGCCAGACACTCCATCGCCTTCCAAGAAAGGTACGAGAGGAGCCAGCTGCCCATCCAGAGGTCCTGGGTGCGCCGGGCCGCTGCAATGAAGTCTTGCACAGGCCCGATCGAGAAAACCAAAAATGCCGGCTGAGGCAAGGCACCCGCAATCGCCGCCGAAATGGAAAGATGCTGCTCCAGAGGATGATCCGGCTGGCGAGTGTCCGCCGGCAGAAGATTCACCCAGCTTTTGAGGCTTGTCTGTCTCGCCAGCTCTGCATACAAAAGGCGCCAGATATGAAAGTACAGGCATTTCTCTTTGTCGGGCTGTTTGGTTAACTGGTCCACCCATCGCTGGAGGATGTTCTGGCCGGCCACTGCCTGAACCTCGTTGTCCAGTTGCTGAAGATTTTGAGCAGGCAGTTGCACGCGCTGAGATTGTGCACCTGCTGCGAGAGGATGCGTAAGAGTGGGCTCGACCTGGTCCCAGTAAGCTGTCGCCCCTGCTGGGAAATTCACCCGGTCGGCGGCCGAGGCAATATGGTCGGCTTTCGTCGCCTGGGCTTTCTCGTCCGCATCAGCTGGACGCCCTAAGGCGATTTTCTGGAGAGCCTCCGCCAGCTGTTCGTGCGAAGTGCCCTGCACCGACCGCAATACCAGCGCCTTCCCCGGTGGGTCGTGCAGAAAGGCGACGATTTTGCGCGTCCAGCGCGTTACCATGAGGTGTTTCCTCGCATTATCCAAGTTCCTTGCCAACTTTGCGCACAATCTTTTAAGAAGTTTTCAAGCTTCCTCCAATTTGGAGGGCTGCTCGCGAAGCGGCTTCGGAAAGCGGTCATGAGCAAGTGATACTTGCTTCCAATTTTCACGACGCGCAAATGTAAAGGAGAAGCCTGACGCCCAGCACCACCGGTAAAACCGAAAACACGATCGTCCCGATATTTTTCAGACCTTAGCAGGTCCCAGAAGTTCTTCATTGCTTCTTCCCACGTTGCCAACTGGTGTTTGCAGAAAAGGATCCTCGTGTGATCGGGGTGCAAAATCGGAAAAGCAGGAGGTGTGCCGGGAACATCTGTGGCGATTTTCAGTATGCTTGTCAGCGTTTGGGCTTCGGTTTGGGCTTTCGTGATGACTTGGTCCAGCGCCATCTGAAACTTAGCTGCGTTCTGGTAATCCTCAGGGGTAAAGGGAGGAAAGTCTTCCGCCTTTTGCAGACGAAGGGTACCGAAGCCTCGCCTTGAGCGCTTTCCCACCCCACCCAGTAAAAACCAGAGGGCTGTTGTAAAAAGCACAATCTGACTCACACTGGTATAAGGCCGCCGGGGGATAAGTTCGAGAGAGAAGGTCTCAGATGGTTTTATGCCGCTGAAAGTGAAGGATTTCTGAGAATTGTGGAGCAAAGGTCGGTAGGGACCTTGTTGTACGTTGCCAGCAACTCGCATCACAACCGGTGAAGCGCCACTATCTGTGCTTCCAAAGACAGTCGCTTCGGCTTGGCGGAGCGCGTCGAGATTTTTATCCCCAATCATGCCGCCCAGGAGGGCCCGGAGCCAGAAGCGGAGGGCGCCCCGAAAAGAAGCGGCGCGTAGTTCTGGCTCTCCCCGCGGGTCGGCTCCACCGAGAAATAAGGGGGTAACTGTTTCGAGGTGTAGCACAGCCATGGGTACTTCCCCTAACTACTTCAGGCACTTTTGCCACCCTGCCGCAGCAGCTCCTCGGCAAAGGCGGCGGCGATTCCGCTCGTCAGCACCAGGTGCTCGTACAGCGAAATCCGGCCGACTCGACCATCGGCCAGAAGGTAACTTTCCTGGCCCAGCGATTCTTCAAATTCCCGGTGAAAACTCGCTACAAGTTCTTCCAGGTCGCTCATGCTTTCCGCCCATTTCGACGAATGCCGTTCGCAGTCAGCTCTGCGGACTGCAATTCCTTTTTCCAGCGGTTGACGCTGGCCACGATCACAGGCCCGACGCTTCTGGAGCATATCTTCATTCACGGCTCCCTTTCGTTTCACCTGGTTACCGTGGATTCGGGCCGAACGTGCTCCTTGATTTCAGGAAGAGTCAGAAAGACCTCCGCACGATGTTTCGCGTCGCCAGTCTGAAGCAACACCACCAGCCGCGTATGTCCCTAGCGATTTTCTGGCTCAACGGACTCGCCAAAGGTAACTGATGCGATCCCGGTGATTTACCACGCGGGTGGGCCACAAAGGATGTTGTGAACACGGGCGACATCGGTGGCATCCTCGTTTGGTGCATTTTACACGGTTGCTATACTTGTATTCGAGAATCCAAACCGCGGCAATGGTCAACACTCGATTTTGTCTCTGATTGGCACAATGGCGACCGGCCGCGGAAACGGCAGCTATGGACGCCACCGGTTGGGAACCTGCCCGGGCTTCTTCCCCATTGGTATTTATCGCACAGTAACTACGGACGCCGCCGGTTGGGAATCTGCCTCAGCTTCCTCTCGTGGCTCGACGACCTGTTCGCGCCTATGGGATGCCACCGGTTCGGAATCTACCCCAGCAGTGCCTACGACCAGACTCGCCGGGGTCAACGACGCAAGCACGATATCCCGGTTTGGGAATCTACTCCCAGCAGTGCCTACGACCAGACGTGCCAAGGTCAGCAGCGGAAGGAAGATGTCCCGGTTTCGCGGCTGATGGTGTGTGGCAACTTGTTCCCGTGCCGTGTGCAGATTCCCCAGTGGCCGTGCAATGACGAAATGGCAACTCGCAATCGGCATGTCCACGTGCTTGGGCAGGTGCACAGAGTGCGGTGTGGAGATAGGCCGGGCGCCGTGTAATGACAAAAGCGCGGCTCGCCATCTGCAGGCCAAAGCGTTGGCGCAGGTGTGTCCGCAGCAGTTGGCGGCTAATGCGGGCTATGGTGCGGAGTGCGTTCCCGAGTTGTGTCGGGAGCGGTGGCGGGTAAGCAGTTGGATACCGCTGGCGGTGCGTAGTCGGAATGGTCAAGTGCAATCCCACCGTTGGAGGGCGTGGTCAATGACCCATGTTCCGATGTGGCAGCGTCTGGTCGGAAAGGCCAAGTGCAATCACCGCCTGCGGCTCCGGCTTCGGCCAACCAGGCACCCCGCTGGCAGTGTCTCGTCGGAATGGCCAAGTGCAATCACACCGTTGGAGGCCGTGGTCAATGACCCATGTTCCGAAGTGGCAGTGTCTGGTCGGAAAGGCCAAGTGCAATCACCGCCTGGGGCTTCGGCTTCGGCCAACCAGGCATCCCGCTGGCAGCGTCTCGTCGGAATGGCCAAGTGCAATCACACCGTTGGAGGGCGTGGTCAATGACCCATGTTCCGAGGTGGCAGCGTCTGGTCGGAAAGGGCAAGTGCAATCACCGCCTGCGGCTCCGGCTTCGGCCAACCAGCCACCCCGCTGGCAGTGTCTGATCGGAATGGCCAAGTGCAATCCCACCGTTGGAGGGCGTGGTCAATGACCCATGTTTCGAGGTGGCAGCGTCTGGACGGAAAGGGCAAGTGCGAGGCCGCTAGCGTTTCCCGATGAGGGAGATGCCCAAAGTGTACCGTTCGCGTTGCCAGGCGGAATCGCTGCTAAGTGAGCTGAAGCGAACCACCGGCTCGCAATTGACGGCCCGGCGGGAGAAGATGTTGAACAATAAGCAAGGTCTCGTAAATCGTGGATGCATTGTAATCGATCCACCAGCCACCAAGAGTTGAACAATAAACGAGTTCTCGTGAATCATAAGTTTCGCGGTGTCTCGCCGCGCGGCGGGAGAAGACGTTGAACAATAACCGGCCCTGCGCGTGCTGGCCCACCCCGTTCGCCGCTATTGGCCGCTAGTTCCCGCCGCACGCAACTATATTTTCGACAGAGCAGCCGCGATTCCACGGCGTCATCAGACGCATGGCGGGTGCCGGACACCTTTTGCGAAAAATTTTTGCGAACAGAATTGTCCTCTTGAGACGGCCGCGGATTTTTGATAAAAGCAAGTTCAGCGGCCCAATTCAGCATCACGTCCACGTTCTAAAGGAGACACAACTATGAGCACGCTCTACTTCGCCGACGGTGTGTGCAACCAGCACACACACGGAAGCTGCGTGCTTTGTTCCGTGTGTGGCTTACTAAACTTTTCGGTCGTACCGTAAAACCACGTCCAGCTGTTCGCCTGCAGTTCGAATGCCTGGAATCCCGCGACCTGCCGGCGACCAATTTCAGTTTGGAGGCCTCGCCCGCCGTGACTAAGTATGAGGACGAACCGATTGATGGCGGCGAAGCTTATGTTCGTGTCGTTTACGACCCGAACCTGGCCGGGAGTCTGACGTTTAGTGTCAGCGACTTGCCACCCGGCATTAGTTACGACCCGACCACCGGTGAGTTTCGTGGTGCCGCTCTCCGCAGTGCTATGCCACGTAACGGTTCACCCGTAACCTATAATGCGACTATCACGGTCTCCGATGGCACCGAAACTGAGTCGGCCATCGTGCCGTTTATTATTCTCGATAACACCTTTTCGGTGGAGACGCCCGGCACACAGGTTAGCCATCCCGGCGAGACGGTGTTCTTCGCTCCGCCGCTGAGTTACACGCAGGGCAACTTCTCCGGCCCCTTGATGTTTAGTTATGAAAATCTGCCTTCGGGACTAAGTTTCGACTCCCTCTATGGCACGGTACAGAGGACTATAGACGCGGACTTAGTCACTCCTGAATCACACATTCGCGACTATACGGTGGTTCTCACAGTTACTGACCCGGTAAGCGGCGACTGGGAGGAGATTAGTTTCCAGTGGCGGGTGGAGACGGATCCCTATCCCGCCTATGTTGCGCGTGTCGAGCAAGCGAACGCTATCTATATTTCCGCCGTCGAGCAAGCTCTAAGCGAACGCGACTCCGCCTGGCAAACCGCAGTTGCCACGGTGCAGAATCTAGCGGACGAAGCTTATGCGCAATATCTGCAGGCAGCCGACCAAGCAGCGCAGGAATACAGCACTGCGATAGAGGAAGCGGACGCGGCTTATACGGCAGCGGTGGCGCAAGCAGATGCTGCCTATCAGGAGGCCGAGTCGCAGGCGAGTGCTCAGTTGCATGCTACTTTAGACCAGATTTGGGCCGATTATCTGCAGCGTGTGGAGGCAGATTATCAGGCAGACTTAGCGGCCGCGGATGCGGCTTACAGCGAATATGTAGCTCCCTATCAATTGGCACGCGACTTAGCTTATGAGTACTGGCAAGAGCACCCCGATGATGCGGATGCTTATGCGGCGTATCAGCAAACTCAGCAAGACTTAGACAATGCTATTGCGTATGCCACTGCCATGCGCGACCAGGCCTATGTGGCAGCGGCAGCCAGGCGGGATGCGCGATTGGCAGACCCATATCAAGACGAACAATACGCTAATCAAGAGGCGGAGGGTTACGCCGCTTACTATGGTGCGTTAGATCAGGCGGGGGCGGCGTGGGCAGCGGCAGAGCAGGCGGCGTATGATGAATGGCAGGCAGCGATGAATGCGGCGGAGTCCACCTATACGCAGACGGAATCGCAGGCCTGGGGCAGATATATCGAATGTTTAGACGAACTCAATTCGCAACTGGAGCACACATATCTAACTCTCGAAGGGGCATTCCAGACGGCGTGGAACAACGCCGTGCGTGACTGGACGGAGATGGAATCCGCCGCCTGGGACGCTTATCAGCGTGCCCGCTCCCAAATGGTGCAACAACCGTCGGAAGACCCAAGACTACTTGAGGTACCGGCAGTGAATATTACCAGCTTGGTCGCCCAAGTAGCAAACGCCGACTTAAGGAAAAGCAATATTACATGGGAGCTGAGGCTGGACCTTAAACTCAAACAGGCAGTATTAGCTAATTGGTCTGTCTGGGCATGGGACCATTTCTTTCCAAACCCGGGTCAACAGTTGTCAGAGTTAATTCAATCGCTCCGCAGAGCGCAAAGCATGCAGGATGTACTAACTATCGCGCGAAACGGCTTTATCAGGGCGGTTGGAATACCTTTTGAACAACTCAGTTCCGCGGTTCTGGGTTTGTTCCTTGACTTACTCTGCCATTATCCTATCGGAGCGCGTCTGGTCGTATATTGTGGGCGAAAGGATGGCATGCCCTATTTACGAAGCGCTGAGCTAGAGAGGCTGGGTAAATGGAGGAATGTTATAGACTTGACAGGCATACGGATCGCCGGCATAGACATCGGAAGAGTTGGATTTGAATTGAAGGCGGAAATCTCTCACTCGGGCCTACTGGATCTGTTTCAGCGCGGCAGTGAACCGTTGGTCGTGGAAGGAAGTGTTCGCTATGAATTGAATATCACCGTCTTAGGAATGCAAATTACAACTCATTGCAGTCAGCGTTGGCGGATTTTTGTGAACCCAGACTTCTCTCTGGACTTCATGCGGTCTCCCGCGAGAGATTTTCAGTGACCGCGCGATCGCTTTCGTTTCAAGAACTTTCAGGGAAGGAGGAGGATTTGAGATGGCATGGTGCAGCTTGAGTGAACTCAGAACTGGCTTCATAGCCGCAGCGTTTCTCGTACTATCGCAAGCTTCAGCTGATGCACCTGAGCAATGGAAGGCTACAGGTGAACGTAGCGACCAGATGTGTGTTGGCTATGTTACCATAAGAGTCTCTGATTTTATTTACCACTATATCGCAAAGGAAATCATGGCAGTTGTCTTTGGAGAAGACTCACCTATAGCAGAAGGCTCGTGTGGCTTATTCCGCAACGCTGCTATCGCGGCGCCCACCTTGTCAATACTAATGCGCTGCTGGTTGCAAGCACTGGACGATGAAATCCAACTAGTACTTGTGGTGCAGAAAACGCAAGCTGGAAATTGGCGCGTCGTAGTACCGTGCCGTGTTCCCGACAGAAGTAAGCTAATCTTCGTCAAGGAGATTACCGTGCCTAAAACGCTCAGTAGCGAACCGGTTATCTTATCAGTCCAAATCAATCACGAAGGTGAAATGACAGAGTTTACCAAGAAACCCTCATATTTATATCACCTTGAGACCTCGATAAAGTCAGAAACAGGTACATATTACCTTGGCTACCAGACCTGGTTTGTAGTATATGCCAATGAGGTCGGTAAACCTCGCGTAGGTTTGCTAGGTTGGCGAAACACCCGATACACTCCTCGGGTAATAACTTCTCAATGACGCGGGTGTTCCGACGGCGTGGGCAGCTGCAGAGCAGGCGGCGATGAATGCGGCGGGGTCCACCTATACACAGACGGAGTCGGACGCCTGGGGCAGATATATCGAATGTCTAGACGAACTCAATTCGCAACTGGAGCACACACGTCTAACTCTCGAAGGGGCATTCCAGACGGCGTGGAACAACGCCGTGCGTGACTGGACGGAGATGGAAACCGCCGCGTGGGACGCCTACCAGCGTGCCCGCGCGCGGATGCTGCAACCACCGCCGGAAGGCGAGCGCCAAGTCGGGCCACCACCGGAAGGCGAGCGACAGCCTGCTGTTGGGCTGCCCCCTCAGCGGGCTCTGCGAGCCGCAAGCCGGTGCACTGTCGGAAGGGCGAGCGACACGTCGGGCTACCGCAGACGAATGTCCAGCGGGTCCTTTTACAAGGTACTGTCGCAGCTTCCAGCTTAGCGCAGGTGATACCTCCGGGTGGAGTAAGCACGCGTCGGATTAGTGAAGCGATGCAGGTAAGCAATTCCTAAACTGTAACCGTTTGTGTAGGACCCGTATCGGGACCCAGCATATCCTGAAAGGATGCAGGCAAGGAATTCCTCAACCTGGAAATGCTCACCAGTCAACGGCAGCTCCGGCCCAACAGTCACCGGCAGCGATGGAAGCAAGCGACTCGTCAAGCTGGAAATGCTTACCCAGCTAATCACCGCCGGCTAATTGTTGGCACCGAGATGTAAGCGGTGCACTTTGTATGCAAGTGTTTTGGTACGGGCCGGGGGGGTATTGTCGTAACTGCTCAGCTCGGGCGGGAAGCATTCGGCAGGCCTTGTGGCGACGTCTGGCAGAGTAATTTGGCGCGGCCGTAACCAGTCAGCCTATCCGGGAAGCATTTGGCAGGATGCCCCGATTCGTCCGAGAATATCCTAATCTTCGTCCGTAACCGGTTAGCCCATCGGGGAAGCATTCGGCAGGGCCGTCCCCGAACGGTTCCGCAGTGAAGCTGTTTGCTTCGTTATCGCTGTAAAAGCTCTCGCAGGGCTGTCCCATAACCGTTCGGTAGTGAAGAAAGGAGCTGCTGGCGTGAGTTCTGTGACCGGGATGCTTGTTGCGGTTTTTGTTTTTGGGAGCAGAGTCTCCTGTCTCCGGGGGCTGCAGGAGGTACGCCTATAGCGACATAACTCCTCCGAGAAGCCCAGCAGCTACCGCCAGGGCTGCCGGGAGCCGGCAGGAGGTAAGCCTATCGAGACGGATGCTCGTTGTGGTTTTGGCAGCGGAATCCACTGGGGAGTCGGCTGACAAAGGGCAACCGGCATCCGGTGGGGAAGAGAATTTGTCACGTTTTCGCGCGGTGTTGCGTTAATGGGTGTGAGGCTTTGAAGGGTGCAGCAAAGTCAGGCGCGAAAGCAGCAGTGCGTCGGGCTGTACGTAAGCAGTCCGTAGTAAATGGTTCGCGCGGGGCTAAGCCCCGCAGCGGCCAAGCACAATGACAGGAGTCCAAGCTATGGCACGTCGCAACCGAGCTGAGGTCTTTGTGGATCGTGCGAGCGGTTTACGAGGCTGGAAGGTGCGGTTACCAGCTGGGCGACCACTGGCTACGCCAGCGATCGCTGATGGGCGTTTATTTCTGGGCGGCGGTTTCGGTACTTATGACTTCTACGCCCTCGACGCTTTAGAGGGACAACTCCTGTGGCGACATCGCACCAGCGATGACGGGCCGACCGCTGCCGTAGTGGAAGACGGTCTGGTTGCCTACAACACGGAAAGTTGCACTCTGGAAATCCTGACGACCGAGGGAAAATCGGTCTGGCGGCTATGGCTGGGTGATCCGCTGTTGAGCATGCCGGCCATCTGTGCAGGCCGCGTTTACATGGCTTATCCGGACAGTCGCGGTGATCACCGGCATTACCTGGCCTGTTTTGACTTGCGGAGCGGCGAACTAATATGGCGGCATCCCATTATCTGCGACGTGATCACAGCGCCGGTAGTGCAGGATGGCCTGGTGTACGCCAGTTGTATGGACGGAACGGTTTTCTGCCTGTCCAGTGAGGATGGTCAATGCGTCTGGCAACGAGCGATGCGTGCCACCAGTGCACCGACGGTGGTAGCGGGGGAAGTTTTCGTCAGTCAGCGACATGACGATCCCCAGTATGGCGTGCGGGAACGCTGGATTCGGCAGCGCCATGAGCGAGCGGCACGTGCAAGAGAGACACGCGAAGCAAGCATGGCCCGGGGAAAGACCGGTCGGGCTACTGCATCGGTAGCGGAGACCGGCCTGGAAGTGAGTGAACCGCATAGCGAAGTGCTTTTTGAGTGTCAGGAATTCTGCGCACACCTCGACCTGGAAGCCAAGCGGCGAACCGAGGAATATCGTTCCTACATGCACATGGATGCATCGGTGGGTTTTGCAGCGGCTCCTGCAGCGGCTAAGTTTCACTATGCGGCAATGCATCTGGGCGTTGATCGCGTGAGTGCGGCCTGGGGATTTCAAGGTTCACGACCGTGCGTGTATCGGGGAAGGCTTTACGCTGCCTCGGGACGCTGGCTGCGCTGTTTGCGGTTGCAGAATGACTTTGGGAAACCGCAGGACCAGCTTGTGTGGGAATTCGACGTTTATGGTGCGGCCCAACTGGCGGAAGCGGCGTTTGTGCCTACGGTAACTCCGCCGATAGTGCTGAATGATAGGGTCATTGTCGGTTCTACGGCGGGCGACTTGTTCTGCCTGGACGCAGAACACGGGGAAGTGCTCTGGCGTGTGCATCTCGGTGAACCGATCAGTTACCAGCCCGCGGTGGCTTACGGTCGTGTGTATGTCCCAACGGCCACCGGCACACTGTATGCCATTGAGACCGGCAGCGATACCGATGACGGCTGGTACATGTGGGGAGCCAACGCTGCTCACACCAATTCGGTCAGCCCGGAATGCGAATTAGTCCACGCCGTCGAGTAAACTGAGCCAGCCGTCGCCAGTCGGCTTATTCGCCTGCTGCCCGGTGCGGTCAGCCCGGAATTCGAATCCGTCCACGTCAACGAGTTAACTAAGCCGCCCACTGATTTCCGGCTAAACGGGACATAAAAAGGCTCATTCTCGCAGGCCCGGTGTCTGGCCGCTCCCGAAACTACCGATCAGGGCATGAAGGATTTATGACGAAAGTGGCGGAGCGACAGTTGAGCCGGGCAAAAAACGGTGGGGGCAAACGTGGTGCTCTGGAGCCCGCTGCGACGATGACGGAGAGCCAGGGGACTGCTGAATGCCCGCCGTACAGCTGCCTTGGTGCCGCAGCAAGATTTCTACGGCGAGGCGTCCCATGGTTTGCCAGTCAGCCTGATGACAGGTGAGTCCGGTTACACTTTCGCCGCCGCCACCAACGATGCTGAAGTCTTCGGGAACGCGATATTGGCGTGCCTGCAGTTCTTCGCAGACATATCGGGCCAGGGTGTTATTGAAACAGTAGAGTGCGGTGGGCCGCGGTCGTAAAGCCAGGAGTTGTTCAACAGCCTGGCGGGCACCGGAACGGTTGAGGGGTACGCCGATCTCCCAAGCTCGACGGTGTGGCAAACCTGCCTCCCGCAACCCGTCTCGATAACCGCGCAAGCGCCAGGGATTTAAGTCCTCGCGTCGCCAGTTTACGAAAGCGATCCGCCGATGTCCAAGTTGAACCAGGTGGGCTACGACATCTTTGGCTGCCTGGTACGAATCATCGCGTACAGAATGAACCTGAACGCTGGGTAAATCGTGGTCCAGCAACACAATGGGCACGCCCAGTCCCAGCGCGGCTCGCACCACCTTTTCCTCGCCGAAAGAGGCGAAAATCAAACCGGCTGCTGGCATGGTCTGCAGCAGCTCCGATAACACCCGCTGAACTTGATGAATGGCCACCTGCCGGACCAGAAGTCCTATATTCTGTTCGCAGCAAGCCTGAAGTGCGCCCTGAAGCATAAGGCCACTAATAGTTTCGACGACACCTGTCTCAGACAAAGGCGAGGCCGCGTAATCCGCTTGCAAATAAAAGAGCACCCGTGCCTTTTTCGCTGTCAGTCGTCTGAGCAAGCAAACCGGTTCGAGGAAAGTGCCGCGTCGCCGTATTTTTCGGATCAGACCTTCCTGCTGCAGACGGGCGCAAGCCAGGCGTACCGTTTCACGGCTAACGCCGAGTTGCTCGGCCAGCTCCGCCAGAGGGGGCAAACGTCCGCTGGCAAAATAACCATCAGCAATGGCTTGCCGTAACAAATGCTCTACCTGTGTCAGTAAACCTGGCGGGTGTTCGAGTCTTGGTAATTCTTGTGTGGGCCGTCTGGGTCTTGCCATCGGTTGGTGTCTCCTATCGCGGTCGGCAATGACAATTTTACAAATGTTTTGCCTAATGATCCTGAATCAGTCTTATCGGCGTCTAAATGGAGTACAATCAGGGCAGCGATGAAGAAATTTTCGGGCCCACTCCGGGCCGAAAGGAGTAAGTCCATGCTGCGAATCTGCGTCGCCTTAGGGTTAGCATTGTTATTGCTGGGCGTGACGGAATATGTCCCGCCGAGAAGGAAGGCACTTGCAGCGGACCCGCTGAAGCCAAAACGCTTCGATAAGCCGGTGTGGCATCCGGATGCTCGCTGGCAACTCGATCCGCAACCGTACGCATTTGATACGAACATTCGTGCGCATTTAGACGGCCCCAGACACGAAGCTTTTGCCGTACACGCGATATTTCCCGATTTGCATGCCGGCTTCACTGGCGGTGGGCGCTATGCTTTCCTGATGTATGACAGTACGCTTGACCGTTTTCATGCCGCCACGAGCGGAGCCACTGGATACTTAGATGGTCCGTTTTCTCGAGCCAGGTTCTACATAGATGATTACCACACCTGTCGGCACGAACGGGCCAGTTCGCCGGATAAACGCTTCTATTACCTGCTGGCGGATTTTTACAGACAGCGAATCCGCGTGCTGGATTTTCAGCGGCAATGGGTACACACTCTCCCTGTTTCAGGCGTTGCGTTCGCGTGCGGAGAAAGCGGCAAAGTGTACGTGGTGCATCGCTCGGACAAAGACGGGGGCCGAGCCGACACCATCACCATTCTCAGTCCCGGCCCCGAGTGGAAAACGCTCCGCACTGTTCGGTTGCACCCGAGCGAACAAGAGGTGCAGGTTTCTGGTCTGGGCACATCAGTAGCCGTGGATGAAAAGAACGAACGCCTTTACGCCACCACCTATCGGGCCTGGCCCTGGTATGTCTGGTACTGGGATCTCAAAGACGGTTCGCTACACGGTGTCCTGCCGAACTGTTCCAAGAAACCCACCGCGAGACGATCAGGGGAGGCGGGGCCTTTTGAAGGCACCGTCTTGTACAACCATGGTGAGATTAGCTGGGGGCCCGATGATCCCGATAAACGATTCCTCTACCTGACGCGGGTGGATGACAACAATTTTTACCGCCTCGACCTGCAACGGCAGATCATCGCAGTCTTTAGCGTCAAACAAGGGCGTTTCGTGGAACAAGGGCAGGGGGATGGCAGTCCACTGTATATGTACCCTCCCGCCTGGTTGCCGGACGGTAGCTTTGTGGGTTATGTGCCCTGGTACAATCCCGCTCCCCATTACAAACTCTTTCGCCGCATCCAGTGAGTCAAGTAAGGAGAACCGGCGATGATCCTGACACTGAACTTGGCGCTTTGCTGCACGTTGTCCTGTACGCTGGCAGCGAGTGAAGCGGATATCTTTCTGCCGGTGCATGAGGGACGGGATGCATACGAACCAGCCATAGCGTACGGCGATGGAGTTTATCTCGTGGTATGGAAGTCGGGACATCTGGCGCCAGGGGATCTGCGCGATGGCGTGAAATACCAGGGCGATATTGTGGGCTGCCGTCTGGATAGCTCGGGACGATTGCTCGATAAGCAACCGGTTGTGATATGCGCGGCAAAAGATTTGCAGGAACGGCCGCGTGTTGCCTTCGGCGGTGGAGTGTTTTTAGTGGTCTGGCAAGACCTGCGCAATGGCAAGGACTGGGACGTGTACGCTGCCCGCATTACTCCCCAGGGCCGCGTACTGGACGCGGACGGGTTTGTGGTGAGCAACGCCCGGCACAGCCAAGCATTGCCCGATGTTAGCTGGGATGGCCAGAACTTTCAAGTTGTCTGGCAGGATTTTCGTTCGGGAAAAAATTATGCCATCTACGGTGCGCGAGTTTCTCCCGATGGGAAAGTGTTAGAGGAAAATGGCCGATTGCTCACTAACGTACCGGAACCGTACAGCCGTTATGCCCCCGTGGCAGCAAGCATTCCTCAACAAGGAACACTGGTGTTCTGGTTAGCTGGTGGACGAGTCGGGGCGAAAAGCGGCAGTCCTGCTGGAGTGGTAGCAGGGGCGCACCTGCTTCGTGAGGGAGTCCCTGGCGATCAAGCTGTGTACGAAAACAGCTCCCATCAATCCGGGCCCGGCGGACCGACGGGACATCCAACCTTCCCACTGGGGATTGCAGCCGGACCGCAACGATATCTGGTAGCGTGGACAACCCAATTGCCGTATGGCCGAGGAAATGCTCCAAACGATTCCCAGGCAGCGTTGTTCGATAGCCAGGGGAAACTGCGGAAGATGTTTCTGCTGACGCAAGACCCGTCGGTACGGATCAGCCACCCGCGAGCGGTCTGGGCTGGCCAAATGTTTTGGGTGGTCTGGCATCAAATTATGCCCGAACGAAACCAGGGCAATCTTTATCCCTTTGAAGCGATTTTTGCAGCACAGGTAACTGAGGATGGCGAAGTAAGGAACCGTCAACGGCTGGCTGGAACTGAATCAGCGCCGGCTCAAAAAGCCGCTATCGCCAGTGACGGTCGAGGCCAGGTTGTTATCGTTTACGAGCAGCATCCTGATAAGCCGGAGGTTCCCATTCGTGTCGGAGTGCGCATTCTTCATGCGGGTAACGGAGGCGAACCTCAGTGAAGGAAAATTGCCCGATATTCTCCAGGCTTCAAACTGCTGGAGGATGAACGCCATCTAGCCAAAAAGGAAGTCACACAACTGGTGCGGCAAAGACAGGGCGAAGGTAAGCGGAACCTCGCCCTTGATAGTAACCCCCCGATAGAAGGAGGTGTCACATGCGTAGCCGCTTGCTAACTCGGATGGGATGGATGGCCGTATGGGCCGGTACCTGCCTGGTCGCCACAGCAGCAGAGCCGATTGCTCCGGACCAATTCGACCAACTGCGGCAGAAGATCAAACCGCAGGCGGGTGAATCGCGGTTCTGGGAAATCCCCTGGCTGCTGAGCCTGGACGAGGCATTGGTCAAGGCAGCCCAGGAGGGCAAGCCGATATTCGTTTGGTCTGGAGCAGGCGGACCGCCGCACACCGTGTGCTGAGCTGCGGGTTCTGGCGGCCGTGAGCCGTGCCTGTGGACCGAGGAAATCGTCAACCTGCTCAAGGAAAAGTTTGTGTGCGTCTCTGTAGATGCCCGCCGCGAATGGGCTCGCAAAGATGCCATCGGGGAAATGGTCCGCAAAACCCAGTGTGTGACCATCACCGCTAACGGGAAAACCAGCGTCATTACCGCCGATGGCAAAAAACTGGGCGACGTTATGTGGATCAACGAAAGGCTGCGCATGAACAGTTTGAAGAAAATCCTGGCCGCCTGGGAAGCCCTGCCGGAAGAGGAACGCAAACCTGGCCGGAAAGTGGATTATGGCCCGCCTGATCCCAACCGTCCGCTGGTTCGGCCACCGGAAGGCACCCTCATACTTGCAGGGCAATTCCGCCGGTTCATGCGGAATCCGGACGGAACGCTGCGTTATACCGAACAAGCAGACTACAACCCCGGCGAAGGCCAGAACGGCTGGCAGCGCTTGCGCGAACCCGCCCAGGATATGATGTGGATTCCTGAGAAAGAATGGCGTGCCTTGATCCCCGAATCGCCTCAAACAGGGCAGAGTATGCCGGCACCGCCCTCGTTTGTGGCTCGCCTGGCTCGTTACCAGCTCGATCCGGAACGGGGTCTTGGCGAAAGCGTCAAATTCTTGAATGTGCAACCCAGGCTTGCTGAGCTCACCATCACCGTAGATGAGGTCAGCGAGAAAGAACTACGCCTTCGACTAACCGGTCAGTTCGACCTGGCCGTCCGCGAGGCAAACAAGGAAATCGCCTACGCCCCAGCCATTCTGGGTTACGTCACCTACGACCGGCAGGCCCGGCGGATTACACGCTTCGACCTGCTGGCCTTCGGGGAAGCGAATAACTCGCCCCGCGGTCTGATCACTGGCAAATACTGGTTGGGGATTGTCTATGAGCTGGTAGAGAAGCCAACGGAAGCCCAGCTTGTCTGGCCTCGCGGTGCGCGGGACGGACTGGCCCAGTATCTCGATCCCAGGCCCCTTGTGAAGGCATCCAAATGAAGCTCGTGAACCGTCAGTCTCCCGACAACGTGCCCAGCCGCCTCTATCATCAGGCGTCTGCTGCACGTCTCTTGCACCTGAAAACAGGTCAGGCGGGTCGCTCTTTTACAACGACCCGCCTGATCCCTGCACTTGCCTTATGCACGTTGACGGTATGGGTGATCACCGGTACACATGGCATCTGCGAGGACAAGCGTGTTTCTCCTGCGGAGCTTTCGTGGCAAACTTTTGACCAGCTGCACCGCTTCATCAAACCTCAACCTGGTGAATGCCGATTCTGGGAAGTGGAGTGGGAACTCGATGTTGCTGCGGCCAGGGCACGGGCTGCCAAGGAAGCAAAGCCCCTGCTGGTACTTTCTGGCCATCGGGGTTCGCCTTTGGGCAACTGTCGCTGGTCGGTGGCTGCCGCACGCGACCCCGAAGTCTGGAACGAGACCTTCACTCGTCTGATTCGGGAAAGGTGTGTCGCTGTTACCATTCCCGATGCAGGCACTGCCCGCAAACGCACCGATTCCACTGGTGCTTTCCTGATCAAGGCGAATGTCGGCCAGACGGCACTGACTTCCAATTTTTGCATGGACGTTGTGACAGCTACCGGAGAACATCTGGGAAGAATTCCGTTCAACACTCCCGGGGTCGCTTTGAAGTCTCTGCAAAACGCTCTCGATAAGTTTGCCGCACTCCCGGAAGACCGCAGACGAGGCAATGTACCAGAAGAGCAATCCGCTATTCCCGGCCCACCACCGGGTACCCTGATACTCCGAATCTATCTTCGCCAGTTAGGACGCAACCCGGATGGCACGTTGCGATACACCGAACCAGGGGACTATACCGACAAAACCCCGATGCGAAATCGCGCCTTGTGTCGGCAACCTTTCGATGACTACATGTGGGTTACAGAAAAAGAGTGGAAAGCTCTGATCCCGGCCGAACCGGCGCCCGGTATGAAAGTTGTCATCCCTGAGTCGTTGCAGTTGCGCCTGTTGCGCTATCACCTGAACCCGCGAGTAGGATTCACCGAAGGGCCATGCTTTGCCAGGGCTACGCTGAAAGACGGCAGCCTTCACGCCAAAGTGGAACAAGTGACCAACGAAGAGCTCCATCTTCGGATAGAAGGTTCGGCCAAGTTGCATTTGGGAGATGACTTGAGTTTTACACCCACCATTCTGGGAAAGTTGGTGTTTGACCGAGCCCGCAAGCAGTTCAGGCAGTTTGACCTGGTTGCATTGGGGGATGTAACGGGCCATATCCAGCATGGTGGCGGTGGCTTTCGACCAGGCGCTCAGCCATTGGGCATAGCTTTCGAACTGATAACCAAGCCCAGACCAACAGACTTCCTGCCACCCGGTGGCCCTGGCGACCCCGGTTATCTCGACCCGAAATGAAGCCATCATCGCCAGCCCGCCCATCGTACTACCACGCCACGACATCCTGCCAGCAAGAAGGAGAATTGAGAATGACGCAGCAGGGACCGACCATCAAGAGTTGGCAGTTCCGGAAGCTGAGGGGGCTACTGTTAGTGGCATTGTTTGCATTGGCGTCTGCGCTTGCGGGCGCCGCATTGGCCGCCGAGCCGACACAAAAGCGTTTTGTGATTGAGCACTACGCATTAGCCGGTGCCGCGCTGTATGGTGCCATATTCTGGATGCTGCAGTCTGGGCCTTGGAGCTGGACAAAGCCCCCGCAATCACCGTGACATCGGAAGGTCCGCCGATCCACCCGGAGAGCACCCCCGCCTGGGCGATAGTCCGGTACACGTTCCCACCCCGCGAAAAACTTCCCGCGGTGACCGTTGTCTGGTACCACGGCGGCAAGTTACCCCCGAAAGAGCTGGTTGGGGATTTCAAGTTGCCCAGTAACGGGTCGCTTTTCGTCGGCGAGAAAGGCAAACTGCTGGTTCCACACGGTGGCTCATTACAGGTGTTCCCCCAGGAGCTTGGCGAAGAAGTGCAAAAGCTCCAATCCACCATTCCCGCACCTACCGCTGGTCATCATGGCGAATGGCTGCAAGCCTGCAAAACCGGACAGGCGACAGGAAGCAATTTTGCCTACGCCGCCAGGTTGACTGAAATAGTCCAGTTGGGCAATGTTGCCTATCGTGTTGGAAAGGCCGTTGAGTGGGAAGTAGCTGCCATGAAAGCCAAAAATTGCCCCGAAGCCGAAGCTTTCGTTCGCCGTGACTATCGCAGGGGATGGACGCTTTGATCGGTCAGCAACACCGCAGGCACTCGCGACAAAGAGGACCAAGGAGGTAACTAAGCGTGAAGTACAGTCGTGTGGGGCTGGTGGCTGCATGTGGTTTGTGCTTGCCGTTTCTTCTGGCAATGACGGCTCTGGCAAATGGCCAGCCGCAGGTCGAGCGAGTCATCGAAGTGGCGCCGCGATGCCCAGGCACACGGTCGCAAACCTGGGCGAGCCTTGCCTGGTCGCCTCAATCTCAGTGCTGGCTGGTGGCTTGGCGCGAGGGCTACTTGAACGAGGAAGTTTCCGACATCTGGTGTGCCCGCATCAGTGCCGACGGAAAAGCGCTCGACCCCGCTGGCATCCGCATCACCAGCGGGCCAGGCCTGAAAGACAAGCCACAGGTTGCTTCCGACGGTACTGACTTTTTGGTGGTTTGGGAGGATTTGCGCAACGGCCGAGATTGGGACGTGTACGCTGCTCGAATTACCGCCCAGGGAAAGGTGCTCGACGCCAATGGATTTGTCGTAGCCGGTGGACAACACAACCAGTGCCGTCCCGATGTCGGCTTTGCCGCCGACTTTTATTTGGTCGTTTGGCAAGAGTTTGTCGGTGATGGTACTCCCAACACGCCGGGCAACGCTTATGTAGTTCGGGGCAAACGCGTCAGCAGCAACGGTAAACCAGCGGACGACCAGCCCATCGAAATTGCCAGAATAGAAAAGGAATCCCACGCTCTCAATCCGGTACTCGCCTGTCAAGAGTCCACTGCCCTGGTCGGTTTCACGGTGCGTGCATTCGCATCGGGCAACGATTATTTCGCGCGTCGGCCGATTGATGTCGCTAGCGGACGTGTTCTCGGCCCAACTCCAGAACCATCCCGAAACTCAGCCAAGCCCCCTATCCATCTGCCCGCTTCGGAGGGGGAAGCGCCGCGTCGTGGTGTTCTGGCCATCAACAAAGCCGGTGCGGTTACCGTGCTGCACGACAAGGTACACGGGGCCCAAGTTTGGAAGATGGCTGCGGATGGAAAAGACCCCCAATTAGTGGCTCGCCTTGCTGCTCCGAACAAGCAGTCCCGCACCGACACAAGTTACCCTGTCTGTCGAGCACTCGCCAGCGATGGCAACACATTTTTGCTGCTAGCAGAATGGCCTCAATTGCGGCAGGATGGTCGGGTGCGCATGCAAGTGCGTGGCTGGCGACTGGGGCCTGATGCCAAACCGCAGGATGATGCCGATACGGGATTTATCCTGGCTGCTGATGAACGGCGCGACCAACTCTCGCCAGCCGTGGCTGCCGGGCCGCAAGGTATCTTTCTGGCAGTCTGGTCAGAACGCCGGGGTCCTGACGACATCAAAGTGGTAGCCCGGCGGGTTTTGCTCGACGCCAAATGATCGCCACTCGAACGGCAAGGCGTGCTGAGCAAAACGACTCGAATCCACCCTTTCTCGGGATTTCGTCGCGGTCAGGAGATTGGCCGCGATTGGGTAAAGTACAGGAGCGCAGAGATGAGCGAATCTCTAAGGGCATCTGACAAAACCGGTCTGGATTTCGATTCTCGCCCCTGCGCATCAGGATGTTCACCGAGGTCAAGTGGGGCGTTGTCTGCCGGTCTGGTGGGCATGGTGCTGGGCGGTTTCCTGAACCTATGCGGCCCGGGCGAGCTGGTCACTTATGCGGAAACCGCCGAGCCGAAGGTACAAGCTCGGCAGAATACTCCACCGGCCTATGAGCATTTTGCCTTCTGTTGCGTGGAGGGCTACCTCGACGGACCGAGTAAGCAGGCGATGTCCTCGGTGACCAAAGCTGCCAGCGTGGACGATGAGGGAAACCTGTTCTTCGTCCCGGTACACGGCGATGGTGGCTTGCGTGTAGCGCGAATGGACGGCAAAGTGCAAACCATTGCCGGTGCCGATTACTGGCAAGGATCACTCAGCGCGACCGAAGGGCCGGCTTCGTCCATTCCGCATCTGCAACGCGAGGGCGGCATTGGTACGCCCACTTCGACCTGCGTAGCGGTGGGCTCGCCTTTGAAGGATGACCCCGATGGTCAGCCTGCCGGTTACTTGCTCACCCGAGCCGGACACGGGACAGGTCTGGATAACGTCATTTACAAAGTCTGGCGTAATCCGACCCAGGGTGGCCGCTGGTGGTTCAAAGTCATCACCGGCACCGGTACCACTTATCCGCCGACACAAGTGGGACAATCCATCGAAGCCGCGAAGGCTCGTTTTCGGGTTCTACCATTCATCGCCAAACGCCGGCTTGCCCAGGGGAAAACCGAGGTGGTGTTCTACAGCGAAGGCAATGTCTGGGTTTACGATGACCAGCGTGGGACTCTAACCTGCATCCTCAGCGCTGCCCAGTACATGGGAGCAGAAATCTGGAAGCGTATTCATCCGCAAGGCAAACCAGTCACACAGCCGCCCCGGAGAATGGCATTTCTGCCCGATGGCAGCTTTATCCTGAACACGTATCAGGAAACTTATCCGATTGGTTGCGTTCTGAAAGTTTCTGCCGACGGAAAAGAGGTGACCCTTTTGTGTACGAATGCGAAAGGGAGCGTGGACAAAGCTTTTGATGGCGATGCCTTGAAAGATGTGGCGTTTTTCGGCGGACCGTTACTTGCTGGTGGTGTTTTTCCGCCCGATGTGATTGGTCTGGGTGCCGTAGATGATGCGCTACTTCGTCGGCTCTATCAGGGCCGGGTTGCCACGTTGTGCAAAGACGGGGAGTGGCGGGAGTTTCCGACCAAGCATGCAGCTGGCGGCGGTGAATTGACCTGGCGCCAGTGCCCACCGGATAAGGCACCAGCCTGGGGGCGCGGATGGATCATGGCTCCGGGAGGCTACTTCTACCAGCTGTATTGCATGGGAGGCGGGGACGCCTGGGTCTGGCGTGTCGGTCCGGTGGACTGGACTAAACCATCTATCCAGAAACTGCCGTGAGGCCTAAAGCGAAGGAGTGGCATCCATGCGCACGAAAAGGCTTTACCTGGCTCTTTACCCGATCGTCCTTGCGGCTCTCGGAGTCGCTCTCTATTGGATTTGTGGCGGTGAAGCGAAGCCTGCGGATACTTCGCAGCCTTCAGTAACGGTGGGTCGCCCAGTGGATGTGGCCCCGAAAGTGCCGGGCAGTCGAGCCCAGACCTGGGCTTCCCTGGCCTGGTCCGCTGGTGCCAATGCCTGGCTGGTGGCCTGGCGGGAAGGATGCCTCAACGAATCGGCCACAGAAATCTGGTGCGCTCGTGTGGATGCGAATGGGCGGTCGCTGGACCCGGCCGGTATTCGAATCGCAGCGGGAAATGGTCTGCGCAGCCACGTGAAAGTAGCCTCGGATGGAAACGACTGGTTAGTCGTATGGGCCGACCTGGGAAATGGAAACGACTGGGACATCTATGGCTGCCTGGTGAGTGCCAACGGTCAGCCCTGCGACAAACCGTTCCTTATCGCCGGCGGGCAGGACAATCAATGTCAGCCTGCCGTGGCTTACGCCGGCGATTCCTATTACGTAGTCTGGGCCGGCTTTAGCGGTTCCGGACTGCCAAACACGCCGGGCAACGGTTACGGCCTTTATAAATGCCGCGTTTCCAAACAAGGCCGGGTGCTGGATTCGCCCGTCGAGTTGGTAAGCAACAAATCGTACCAGGCGAGCCATCCAATGATAGCCGCGGGCAAGGACAAGCTCGCAGTCGTCTTCATGGAAACTACACACATCAAGTGGGGCAAGAATGTCCTGAACTATGTGATTCTCGACGCCCAAACAGGCAAAATAGTGGCCGGGCCTCTCCCTCCTAGCACCGGCAACAATGACCGCCTGCTGGGAAACAAGGTTACCGCTCGCTGGGTACCGGTAGCCGCCATCGGGGATATGTTCCTGACCCTGGTAAGAGATGTGGAGTCCTTCGGTGGACGAAATCCTTACGCGCCAACCTTCTGGACGCTAACATCCTCAGGAACCCTCAAGAAAACCGGGCTCAGCGTGGATGCTCTTATGGCGTCGAGAGTCTATTACGCGCCAGGTCATGTTGCACTAGCCTCCGACGGCCAGCGCTTCCTGTATGTTTCCGAAAGCCCCAAGAGCCGCAAGGACGCTAACCAGATGCAGATGGGCATTGTCGGTTGGGTGATCAATCGCGAGGGCAATCAACTTCTAGCCGGTGCGAGTAAAGGGGGTTTCCCAATTGCCGATGAGCCAGGCAAGGAACACATTTTACCGGCCGTTTGTTCCGGCCCGCAGAACACCTTCCTGGTAGTCAATAGCGAATTACGCGGCATAGACGATCTGAAACTGGTCGCCCGCATCGTCAAATAAATCCCCTGCCGCAGCTTAGCACGTAAAGCGAGTCTGCATCTGTGCGGCTGTGGTAGCACCTGTGGGATTTCTGACCACGAGCCAACACAGTTATGCGGGCCGTGTAATCCGATCACGGGCCGAGGCGGTCTTTGCCGAGCCAGGGGCGTAAGGCTTCCGGCACGACTACGGAACCGTCCTGCTGCTGGTAGTTCTCCAGAATAGCGACGATGGCCCGGCTGACAGCAATGGCGGTGCCGTTGAGCGTGTGCACGAAGCGGGTGCCCTTCTGACCCGTCGGACGGTAGCGAATGTTAAGCCGGCGAGCCTGGTAATCGGTGCAGTTGGAAGTGCTGGTGACCTCCGCATACTCGCCGTGTTCGCCACGACCGGGCATCCACGCTTCCAGGTCGAATTTGCGGTAAGCCGGGCCGCCCAGTTCACCGGCACAGGTGTCCACTACCCGATAAGGAATGCCCAGTCCCTGAAACAGTTTCTCTTCGATGCGTAGAAGTTCCTGATGCCAGTGCTCGCTCTGTTCCGGTGTGCAGAAGACAAACATTTCCACTTTCGTGAACTGGTGCACGCGGAACAGTCCCCGGGTTTCCCGTCCTGGTGCGCCGGCTTCGGTACGGAAACAGTGCGACAGACCCACATAGCGAAGCGGCAGGCGTTTTTCTTCGAGAATCTGATCGCGGTGCATGCCGCCCAGTGTGATTTCCGCCGTGGCGATCAGGCACAAATCGGAGTTGGCAATACTGTATATCTGCGTCTCCGGGCCGCGGGGGATAAAACCGATTCCCTCGACAACTTCCGCTTTGGCCAGATCGGGAGTGATGATCGGCGTGAATCCTTCCGCCAGCAGCACGGAAAATGCGTACTGCACCAGAGCCAGTTCCAGCAAGGCACCCTCGTTTTTCAGGAAATAGAACTTCGGGCCGGTCACCGAGGACCCGGCTTCAAAATCTACCAGGTCGAGTTTTTCCGCGAGGGCCACGTGATCTTTGGGTCGGAAGGAAAAGCGGGGTGGTTCGCCCCAGGTGCGTATCACGCGGTTGTCTTCGGGGCGAGAGCCGGGCGGTGCATCGGGATGCGTCAGATTGGGAATGGTGTACAACACCGCTCGTAGGTCGGCTTCCACTTGCCGCAACTGTGCCTCCAACTCGCTGACTTTGGCGCGCAATTCTCGCCCTTCGTCAATGAGCTTTTGCCGACGCTGCGGGTCTTTTTCCGCACCGGTTTGTTTTTGCAATTCGTTCTGCCGCTGATGCAGTAACTGCACTTCGCGGGTCAGTTGCTTCCGCTGCTGATACAAAGCCACGGCTCGGTCAACGTCAGCGTGGACGTTGCGTCGGCGGCAATTTTCTTTCACCAGGTCGGCGTTTTCCGCGACAAATTGCGGATCGAGCATGCTGAGCTCCTGCTTCAGTTGGCCAGTCGAGCAAAAATAAAACCAGTCGGCGTGCGGCAGCAAGTCTCCATGGGACGTATGCACCGGCTGTATGGTATGGACGCTGTCAAACAAGTATTAGCTCGATCGCAGCAACCCGGCCAGTCAAGGTGGCGGCGAAAAACAAACCTGCTGCATGTGCCGGGCCTGTGCAAAGCTATTTTCCACCGAGGAGAGTTTCCCCTGGTTACCGGTTTTCGGTGGATGAAGATTCGCCGGATTGGTCTGGAACGGCAAGGGCAACGCATATATACTTAAATGTGCCGGCAAGCCCGGTGGTAAGGCTTGCGAATTTCGATTAGCCAGGCTTGTCCGGTTGGCGGGGCGTAGCTCAGCTTGGATTAGAGCGCCAGAATGGGGTTCTGGAGGTCGCAGGTTCAAATCCTGTCGCCCCGACTTTGCGAAATGGCCGTCCTGGTGCGACGGCCATTTTGATTTGCTGCCTACCGTCGCGGAGATGGAAAGCCTGACCGGATGAGCCAGTGACCAAAGTCCCGGCCCGAACCTGCCAGGGATGAGCAAAAGGTGGAATCGGGCGTGCACATCTTTATAAGTGCGGGCGAGCCAAGCGGCGATTTGCACGGAAGCAATCTGGCCCGGGCGTTGCGATCCCTTCGGCCTGATGTTTCCCTGAGCGGTCTGGGCGGCCGACGCATGCACGAAAGCGGCTGCCATTTGCTCTATCCCCTGGCCGAGGAACCAGTAATTGGATTATGGCCGGCGGTGCAACGTTTACCTTTCTTTGTTCGTTTGCTGCAACAGGTGGAGCAATGGTTCGCGCGCTCCCGACCCGACCTGGTGGTGCTGGTGGACAATCCCGGTTTCAACTGGTGGGTGGCGCGTCGCGCTCGGCAATACGGCATTCCCGTCTGGTACTTTGTCCCGCCGCAGTTGTGGGCCTGGGGAGGCTGGCGGATACGCAAAATGCGCCGGCTGGTGGAACGGGTACTTTGTGGATTGCCGTTCGAAGCGGCATGGTTCCGTCGTCGCGGCGTGCGAGCGGAATATATCGGTCATCCTTACTGCGATGCTCTGCACCAACAACGGTATGACGAAACTTTTCTCCAACAACAACGGGAGCGTGGCGGCACTATCGTAGGCTTGCTACCCGGTTCCCGACGCCGCGAAGTAGAACACAACTTCCCCTCGCTGTATCGTACCGCACAACTTCTCAGCCTGGATCGGCCCGAACTTCGTTTCCTGGTGGCGTGTTATCGGCAGGAGCACGCGGATTGGATCCGGCGATACCTGCAACAACACGAGCACAACGCCGCAGTAGCAGTTTCGTCCCATGGACAAACTCGCGGGCACGCTCCGACATTGTGCGAACGGCTGGAAGTGCACGTGGGACGAACCGCGGAGATCATCCAGTTGTCGCGGGTTTGTGCCGCGGTGTCCGGATCGGTAACGCTGGAACTGCTCTATCACGCTCGCCCGGCGTGTGTCCTTTACCGCATACCGGCCTGGACGAAGTGCCTCGCTCCGATACTCCTTCGCTGTCGGTACGTCACGCTGGTCAATCTCCTGGCCGAGCGAGAATTATTTCCGGAATTCGTTCGTGTGCGTTGTCCTGCCGGGGCTATGGCTCAAACCCTGAGAAACTGGCTCGAAAACGCCGAGCGCTGGCAGGAATGTCACCAGGCACTTCTGGAATTGCGGCAACGTTTCTTTCAACCGGGCGCCTGTCAGCGTGCTGCAAGTTTGATGCTGCAACGCTTGCAGGCCG
This sequence comes from Gemmatales bacterium, assembly GCA_041640595.1. Taxonomy (GTDB): domain Bacteria; phylum Planctomycetota; class Planctomycetia; order Gemmatales; family HRBIN36; genus HRBIN36. The sequence goes on from JBEPZY010000008.1 coordinate 61,536, forward strand.
GATATGCCGCAGCGGCGTGACAGACGGGTTTCGTCTGCATGTGCATAGAACCGTGTTTCATCGGCTGACGCGAAGACACCATTTGCGTGCGTAGTTTGTTCTCCAGCGTAAGGGGCTGTGCCTCTGCGATACAATTGCGTCAGGCGGAGCGGGCCAGTGTAACGCTGCCCGGATGCAACCGTTCCCGCAGGAACACCAGGAGATGTTCCCAGGCCGCCAGACCATCCTGACTGTGTTCGGCCAGCAACTGCTCCAGGTCAGCCAGCAAATCCGCAATTTTGCTATAGGGCGGTTCTGCCCGACCCAGTAAACGTTCACAAATGGAACGGTACGGATTATCGGTTTCGCGTTTCCATTGCGGGCCGGCCTTGAGCCAGCTCATGGCGATGCGTCCCAGTGCCCGGAGATCGGCCAGCCGCAAATCTTCCGGCTCTTCGGTGGAATGTTCCGGGAAAAGCCAGAGCGGTTCGCCCAGTCCGCAGACTTTGAGTTCGCCGTTTTCGGTGAGCAGAAGCCGACCGGCGTGTAAATGGCCATGAGCCAGGCCCGCTTCGTGGGCTGCGTTCAGACCAGCAGCGGCCTGATGCACTAACCGCAACCAGACAGCAGGAACCGCTGCGAATTCCTGCCATTCCGGCCCGGGCACGCCGTCAATCCATTCCACCAGCACTGCCGGGCTGCCTTGCCAGTCAAACACTTCTCGGGTGCGGGCCAGATTCGGATGCTGTAACGGAACGGCACGCTGAAATGACTCCCGATATTCTTGTCGTCTCGGTTCCTCGACCGCTGCGGAAAGATGTCGCAATAACCCTTCGCTGCCACTTTCCGGGTCGAAAACGCGATAAATGGTTTCCAGCGGCGTCAGGCGCAACCGATCCAGGATACGCAACCTGCCCGCCAGTAAGGCGTCCAGGCGGTTGGCCTCGATCATTTCCAGCTGGAAAGCGGATAGATATTCGCCTTCCAGGAGCAGGTCACGCAGGGAACATTCACGCCGGCGAGCATCGGCAAGCAAGGCGGCTAATGTCGGGCGGTCAATTACCTCGGCGGTGAGCAGTTGTTCGGCCAGTTGCAGGTCGGCGGGCGAGGCGGTGGACAGGGAAGGCGTTTCCGAGTCCTCGGCGATGGTCAATAACTTTTTGCCGGCCAGTTCCCGCAGTTTTCGCCGATACCACGATTGCAAATCCAGCAGTTGCCGTTCCAGTTCCGACTGTTGTGCGGAGACGATGCGGCGGGCTTCGGCAAGATGTTCGGCTTCCTGGGCGAGTCGGGAGCTGGCTTGCTGCAACTGAACCGCCTGGTGTTCCAGCTCGGCCTGTTTCTGGGCCAGTTGTGATTCATTCCGGGCCAGAGCCGACTTCCATTCCTGCACCTGGGCACGCCATTCACTAAGCTGCTGGCGAAACGCAGCAAGAGCGTGGCGATGTTCGGTCTGTGCCAACGCCAGCGCCTGTTCCTGCTGGCGTAATCGCTGGGCATACTCCTGCAATTCCTGCCAGGCACGCTCCCGAGCTGTTCGAACCTCTTTGGCATAGGCGTGCAACTCGTCCAGCTGTTCACGCAGGACATTGCGAGCTTGCGAGATTTTCTGCAACAGTTCACGTGCCTGGCCTGCCAGGATGGGTAATTGTTGTTGCCACTGGCGAACGGCCTGCTCCCACTGGTCACGTTGCTGCTGCAATTGAGCTTGCTCGGCCTGAAGCTGTTGCTGCTGGCGGGTGAGCTCGTCGCGCTGCTGGCGTAATTCGCGGTGCTGGCGTAGCAGGTCCTCGAGCTGCTGAGCCAGAGCCTGTTCGCGCTGTTCCAGGGTGCGTTGTCGCTCGGCCAGCTCGGCCTGGGTTGCTTGCTGATGTTGTTGCCAGTTTCGCTGCTGCTCCAGCCAGGTTTGCTTCTCCTGATCGAGGCGCTGACGCTCGTCGGCCAGCTGTTGTTGCTGAGCTTGCAGCTGGCGGGTTTGCTCGGCCAGGAGTTGCTGCTGGTGCTGCCAATGCTGTTGCCGCTCAGCCAGGTCCTGTTCGCGCTGGATGAGCGTGGCATGGCGTCGGGCCAGTTGCCGCAACTGGTGTTTCAAGCGTCGCCGTTTCCAGGCATACTGGCGTGCAAGCATCCGCAGCACAATGGCGGTCTGCGTCTGGGCGACGGTATGTTCCTCGAGTTCCCATTCGGCCCGCTCCAGTCGGTTCTGCTGGTTCTGGAGTTCCTGCTGGTGTTGCCGCAGCTGCTGCTGGGCTTGTTCGAGTTCGCGGCTGCGGGTTTCGATAGCTTCCAGACGCGATTGCCAGACCGCCTGTTCCTGTTGCCAGGCCAGCTTCTCCTGTAGCAGCCGCCTGGAGGCACTGGCCAGGTTCTGCTCCTGTTCATCGAGACGCTCACGCAGAGCGAGCAATTCCTGCTCACGTTCCAGCAACTGGGCACGCAGTCGTTCGAGTCGAGTGCGGGCAGCTACGAACAACGCCTGATGTTGTTCGAGGTGGCACTGGCGCTCATGCAACGCCTGCTCGCGTTCGTGAAGTTGTTGCTGACGCTCTTCCAGTTGCCGGCTGAGATTGTCCAGTTCGGTCTGACGCTGGGCGAGGGCATTTTCCTGTGCCCGACAAGCCTGTTCCCGTGCCGACAATTGCTGGCCCAATTCCTGAAGCTGGCGAGAGCGCTCATGGAGCTGTTGTTGCTGGTTCAGTAAATCGCTGCGCAAACGTTCGAGCTGAAGGGCGTCTTCGTGCAACCTGGCCACATCAGCGGCGAGTTGTTGTTGTTTTTCCGCCAGTTCCCGTTGCAGGGAGTCGAGCTGCTGCTGCCGGGTCTGGAGTTCCTGTTCGAGTTCGGCCTGCCATTCGGCGACCAGTCGGCGTTCCTCGTCGAGTCGTTGCTGTTGCTGGCGAAGCTGTTCGACAGCCGCCTCGTATTCCCGGTATTGCTGGGCAAAACTCTGCTGTTGCTGGCGGAACGATTCGAGTTCGGAAGCAAGTTGCCGTTTTTCCCGCTGCACCTTGGCAGCAGCCCGGCGGACAGACTCTCGCAATGCCCGCAGATGATCACGGCGGTGCTGGTAAAGTGCGTCCAGTCGCTTTCGTTGCCGAAGCAATTCCTGTTCCTGCTGCTGCAAGCGTAATTGCTCGTGCTGGAGCTGTTCTTGTTGCTGGAGCAAAGTTTGCCGGTCGGCTTCCAAAGCAGCAAGGGCCTGTTGCAATCTGTCCCGGGCCTGGGTTAAATCCTGTTGCTGACGCTGCAGCTCCTCAGCTCTGCGATTCAGCTGGGCAAGCTCCTGCTCGGCTTCGTGACGCCATTGCTGCCGTTCCTGCTCGAATTGCCGCTGCTGCTCCTGCAACCATTGCACCGCTTCCAAAACGGAACGAGGCCAGACCGTCGGCACCGCCGGCAACATCTGTACAGCCTGGCCGGAAGTTTCGCCGGATGGCGTGTGCGAAACGGAAGAATCGGGTCGAACCCATTCCGCCTCGATCATCAATGGGCCAATGCTCACCTGACAGGGCGGAACTGCGAAGAGTTGCCTGCCGTCTGGGTGATCGCCTTCGACCAGGCTGTTGGGAACCGAATCCGTCGCGCAGTGGGGCGACCAGTCGGGGTGGAGTCGGCGTATGAGCAGCCCGGCAGATTCGGCGAGCATAACTGCGGCCAGCGCGGGAGAACCGGACAGACGAATATCGCATTCGGCGGCGCTACCAATCAGCAAACCGCCGGGCAGGGACAATTCCAGCGTGCCGGAGTGCTGGTCGGCATAGCGCCAGCGGAGGCGCAGACGCCAGCCGAGGCTCTGCCCCGAAGGCTTGTTGCTCACTCCTGGCGAATGGATGACGCCGGCCTTCTCCGGAGCCGGCCGGTCGGCCATTACCCACTCCTTGACCGCGCGGTTAAGTTCCTGGCGAGCCAAAACGGCTTCGCCGCCGGCGGTTATAACTTCGTTTCGGAAATGCGGCAAGGCGGCTTTTGGCGAGTGTCGCCAGCCATGAACAGCGCAACGACTACCACCCAATCAGCACCGGCCAGCCGCGTATGCCGAAAACTCACCAGCGGCCGGCCGGCGATTGGGGAAGGCGTCTTACAAATGGTTCAGGAACACCAGCAGATCCGCCAGTTCCTGCCGGGAAAGTTCATGGGCCCGACCGTGGCGCCGCTGGAGATTATGTTTCGTGAAAACTTCTTCGAGCGTAGCCGCCCGACCATCATGAAGATACGGTGCAGTGAGACGCAAACCCCGTAGCGATGGGGTGTCGAATCGGCTTTCATAAACGTCGCCGGTACCCACATCATGCGTCAAACCGTCCTGGTAGGTGTCGGGGCGATGGCAGCGAGCGCAGTCCGCTTTGCCGAAAAACAATGCTCGACCCCGCTGGTAGGCAGCCTGTTTTTCCGCAGGCACAGTTGCCGGCGGCGGTGGAGGCAACGAAGCGACATACGCAACAAGTGCGGAAAGTTCTTCGGCAGTCGGCTCATAACGGTGTGTAGTGCGGAGTGTGCCGGCAATACGGTCAGCCAGTGTCGGCGAACTGCCCAGCCAGCCATAGGGGGCAGTATCGCGGCAACCCCATAGCGCACGGGTATTCTTGGGATTACCGACGCCGTCACGGGGCAGATCCCAGTTGAGGCTATCCGCTCCCCCACCGGGATGGCAACTGGCGCAACTGAACTGTCCGTGCTGCGTCAGCCGCGCGGAGTGAAACAGGATTTCACCTCGTCGAATCACGTCGGGTTTCGGACCACCCAGAGCAATATGTCTCACCAGGCGCATTCCCGCCGTATCCATCACGGTCAGGGAATCGCTTAGAAAATTGCTGGCGACCAACGTTCGTCCATCTGGCGAAAGGGCCAGGCGTCGGGGATTGCTCTCGGTTGGAATGCGGGCCAGCACCAGCCAGCGAGAGGACGTAAGATCATCGCGGCGCAAGTAGGGATTCAGTCGGCTGTCAGCGGGTTCTGCGACGACACGCGAAGCCACTCGGGGGAATTGCCGCAGATCAATCACCGCTACGCAATCGCTGCCCGCCGACGCAATGTACGCTCTCTGCCCGTCGTCTGACACCACGATGTCGCTGGGATCAGCGAATCCGTGTTCCGGTTCGTCGAGCGCAGCCGTTTCCCACATGTAACCCACCTGCCCTGTCCAGCGCGTCAACCCGCTGGTGAAAACCCAGCCCTGATTGAGTTGCGTAGCCGGCAGAGAAAACCTCGGCCAGGTGTGTACCATCCAGCCGGATTCGGGCCGACCCCAGAGAGCCCGAATCGGTCCGGCTCGCGGTGGCTGCAACTGCGATACCAGCCCTCGCAATTCCTGCTGATGAACGACCGGCTCATTCGGGCGGGACTCTTCCCGGTCTGGAGGCCATTTCTCCCTGGCCAGTATCCGACCCGCCACCAGGTCCACAGTGACCGTTTCCCGCGTACCGGTCAATTCGACCTGTACCTGCGTGGCGCCCACAAACCGCACCGTCAGGGGATTCAAGTAGGCCGGTCTGCTGGAGTGAGCGGGATCGCTTGCCGCAGGCCCGGCCCCGCCGGTTGCTGCATACAGGCACACCATCCCGACGGCCAGCCAAACCGCCTTTCTGGCCACCGATCGCACAGTGCTCCGAATCAGGCATTCGCGCCGCCTCATGTCTGACTCTCCAACATCCGGCCGCGATGGTGCCATTGTATGGGTTGCCGATGCGTTTATCGAGTCGCGTCTTCGCCCCGGTATAGAGAATCGCCGACGACCGTGTAACGAACACGCAAACGGTCAGTCGCCACGTCGAAGAGGACGAAATTGGCCGGCTGCCCGACCACAAATCCCGGTACCGGCATACCGAACAGAACGCGGGGTTGTGTCACGGCCAGGGAAATGGCTTCGCTCAAGGCGATCTCACCATCCTGCCAAGCACGGAAAATACACGTATCCAGAAACGAGCACGCTCCGGCCAGCAGATTTCCTCCGCGTTCATCCACGACGACAGCGCGACCACTGGGCGTAACCTCAATCGTAGTGTTCCAGAGCTGATAGCGACCAGCAGGCAGACCGGCCAGCGGACTGGCGTCGCTGACCAGCAAACAACGTTGCGGCGTTTTGCAACGCAGGATGCATTTAATGACCGCCGCGGGCAGATGGTGACCATCGGCGATCAAACTGGCCCACAACGGATCGGCGGCCAGCTGATCCCACAGATAGTTCGGATGTCGCGGCAAGAGTAAATCGCAGCCGTTGCCCAGGTGAGTGCATAAACGCGCCCCGGCACGAATGGCGTCGCAGATCTGCTCAGCGCTGGCCTGATGGTGTCCTAAGGCCACGATGATCCCCTGTTCGACCAGCCAGGAGATGAAATCGCATACACCAGGCCAGTGAGGAGACAACGTAACCATGCGGATTCGACCTTCGGCTGCCTCCTGGAGACGGCGAAACTCGTCCTGGTTCGGTGGGCGAATGTGTTCGGCTGGGTGCGCGCCTCGCGGCCCCGGTGCCGGGCAAATGTAAGGCCCTTCGAGATGAAAGCCGATAACGGCCTGGCGGATTGTCTCATCCTGCTGTGCCGCCAGTGCCAGGGTTCGCAGGGCTGCGGTTAGCGTTACTTCATCGCTGGTGATGACGGTTGGGCACAGCATAGTCGTGCCGTGTTGGTGACATAGCTCTGTCACCGCCCGCACCTGCTCGATCGTCAAGTGTCGCGACGTAAAGTTGTGGCCGAGGGCACCGTTGATCTGAACGTCGCAAAAACCGGGAGCGATGTATTCCGCTTCCAGCACTGTCCCAGCGCTTTCCGCCGGCGAGGCACTGTCGGCCAGGCGAGATGCTTGCGGGAATGCGTTTTCAGCGCCCGGAGCAAGCTCGGGAAAACGTGGCCGCAACTGTGCAACTTTTCCGTCGCGCACAACGATTTCGACCGGCTGACCAGTGTCATAGCGCTTGCCGCGCAGCCTCACGCTCATAGCCCATTCCTGACAGCAGTCTTCGCCTGGTGCGAGCCAGCGCCCGTTCACGGTGACCGGCAAGTTGTCACCAGCAAACCGCCGGCATAATTACGGTTACTGGCCCGGTCGCCAGCCGATGTTCCTACTCCCATTCAATAGTGGCCGGGGGCTTGCTGCTGATGTCATAGACAACGCGATTGACGCCCCTGACTTCGTTGATAATTCGGGTGGCCACGTGGGCGAGAAAATCATGCGGCAATCGAGCCCAGTCGGCGGTCATGAAATCTTCAGTGGTCACGGCTCGCAAAGCCACGACGTTTTCGTAGGTGCGATAATCGCCCATGACGCCGACCGATTGCACTGGTAACAACACGGCAAAAGCCTGGGCCACCTGGCGGTATAATCCGGTTTTTTTGAGTTCCTCCAGGAAAATGCTGTCCGCCTCGCGGAGAATAGCGAGCCGCTCTGCGGTCACTTCGCCCAGGCATCGCACCGCCAATCCTGGTCCGGGAAATGGGTGCCGCCAGACCAGCCGTTCTGGTAGGCCGAGTTCGATGCCCAGTTGTCGAACTTCGTCCTTGAAGAGGTCGCGCAAAGGTTCGAGAAGTTCGAAACCCAGTTCGGCAGGGAGTCCGCCGACATTGTGGTGAGTCTTAATCGTCGAAGCCGGGCTGTTCGCGTTTCCCCCGCTTTCGATCACGTCGGGGTAGATCGTGCCCTGGGCCAGGAATTTCGCCCCGGGAATGCGGCGGGCTTCTTCCTTGAAAACTTCGATGAAGACGTGGCCAATAATGCGGCGTTTTTCCTGCGGATCGGTCACACCCCGTAATGCGCCAAGGAACCGTTCCTGGGCGTTGACGATGTGCAGGTCAGCATGAAACGATTGGCCGAAAGTTTGCCGCACTGCTTCGACTTCGCCTTTGCGTAAGAGGCCGTTGTCCACGAAAATGCAGGCCACCTGGGGACCAACAGCCTTCAGCAACAAAGCCGCGGTTACCGAGGAATCCACGCCGCCGGACAACCCGCAAATAACCCGGTGAGGGCCAACGCGCTGACGCAACTGCTGCACTGTCGCTTCAATGAACGATGCCATCTGCCACAGACCCTGGCAACCGCAAATCGAATAGAGGAAATTGCGAAGAATCTGGCGACCGTGTTCGGTATGGGCAACTTCGGGGTGAAACTGCAGGCCGTAAATCGGACGCTGACGATGGCGAACCGCAGCAATGGGACATTGCGGTGTGCTCGCCAGTGAGACGAAATCTTCGCTGACGCGCACCACTTGATCGCCGTGGCTCATCCAGACAACACTCTGTGAAGGCAGGCCCTCCAGCAACGGGTCGCTGGTTAGAAACCGACAGGGAGTTCGCCCAAACTCGCGGGTGGGTACGGGTTCGACCACGCCTCCCAGGGCCTGACACAGCAATTGCATACCGTAACAAATCCCCAGAATCGGGATGTTCAATTGCCACAACGCCGGATCGCAACGGGGAGCATTCGGCTCGTAAACACTGGCCGGGCCACCGGAAAGAATGATGCCTTTCGGAGCCAGAGCGGCGATTTCAGCGGCAGGGGTGTCGTAGCGGACGATTTGCGAGTAAACGTGCTGCTCGCGCACACGTCGGGCGATCAGTTGTACATACTGCGAACCGAAGTCCAAAATGACCACACGTTCCCGAATCGGCTCCATCATACCGGCATTTTACGCATGGGTATGGACCAGTGCGGCAAGCTTGCAACCGCTCCCGGCCGGCTTGTGTCGTAGCCAATATACATGCGGAAAGCCAGGAACAGATGCGATTATCGCCGTTCGAGCCGGCTTGCGTCGTAGCCAGCAAGCCCGGGCGTGGTTTCCAGGGTTGCACAAGCTCGCTCCGTTTACTATGATGGTACGGACACATGGAAGTTAGGAACCTGCCACGGTCGGGCACAGATTCGTGAGGGAGGTCCCGTCCATGACGGCTGCATGCTCGCTGCCTGCGGAATGTGCCAGCGTCCTGGAAGAAGGGCGCAAGGAAGCGCTGCGGTACAAGTGGATCAAGAGCGAAAAAGCTGGCCGCGATCTCGGCCAGGCCGCTATTGACGAATGGTCGCGGCTGCACTGGTGGCCTCACCTGCGCCATTGCTGGTTCCTGCATCTGCAGGGGATTCGTTATTACCAGGAGTTTGACGAGCGGGATTTCGGTTTGTTGCATCGGGAGTTTACCGACCCGCAAGACCGCGAATTGTTGCGGCAAATTGTCGAACGCATTTACTATCACGGTGCGGAGAACCTCGACATTATCCTGTGGGCGCAGGAGAACCGGGTGGATATGGAACGTGTGCATCTGATTCTGGAGCGTCTGGACATCAATACTCGCCGGCTCCGTTGCAAGTTTCCCCTGGAAGGGTGAACTCGTCCTGGCTTCGGGCAACACACGCCAACACCCATGACGTTTGAATATCAGCGCCGTGTCGAATTCGCTGACACCGACCTGGCAGGAGTAGTGCACTTCACCAAGTTTTTCCAGTACATGGAAGAGGCGGAACATGCGTTTCTGCGTTCGCGTGGACTTTCGGTAGTGATGCGCTATGATGGCGAACAACTGGGCTGGCCACGTGTGGCAGCGGCATGTGAGTATTTCCGCCCGGCCTATTTTGAGGACGTGCTCACCATTCGCCTGCAGCTGACCCGCATCGGCAGCAAAGCGCTGAGTTACACGGCGGAGTTTTATCGGGGTGAGGAACTGCTTGCCCGCGGTCAGGTGACGACCTGTTGCTGCCGCATGGAAGCCAATGGTCGGATGACTGCCATCGAGCTCCCGGCCGAAATCCGTGCGAAGTTGTCCGCAAACGAATCGGCTGGTTAAATCCTGACCGCGCCGCCGTTGATGCGAATGACCTGACCGGTGATAAACCCCGCCTCCGAAGAAACCAGCCAGCAGGCCACCGCTGCGACATCTTCGGGAGTCCCCCAGCGACGTAACGGCGTTTCACCAACCGCCCGCTGCTGCCAGTACTCCGACGCCTGTTCTGCCCAAGCGGTGCGAATCCAACCGGGAGCCAGACAGTTGACGCGCACCTGCGGCGCCAGGCTCAGGGCCAGGCTGCGGGTGTAGGCCATCACTGCTCCCTTGACCAGGGCAAACAACTCACCACTGTCGCCTGCCATGCCGGTTTCCGCCTGATCCCAGCCCATGTTGAGAATTACCCCCCAACCGCGAGCCTGCATGCGTGGCCCGACCTCGCGGCAGAGTCGCACCGTGCCCAGCACGTCGGTTCGCCAGAGCAATTCGAGTTTGGCTTCGTAGGGCAATCGTCGCGTCTCGCCGGTGAGGATGTCGGCACCGGCATTGTTGATCCAGAAATCCACGGGGCCCACGTGCGACCAGACCTCCGCAACGAATCGTCGGCAGGCATCCGCATCGGTCAGGTCGGCGTAATAACACCACGCCTGCACGCCAGACGCGCGAGCCTTTTCTGCGACCGTCTCCGCCTGGTTGCGGGAACGGTGAGCGTGAATCACGACGTCGGCACCGCGCTCAGCCAGAGCCAGAGCGATGGCGCGACCGATCCCGCTCGAAGCTCCCGTTACCACTCCGCGACGACCGTGTAAATCCTGCCGGGTGAGTGTAGCCAGCAGTTCGACCACCGTGCGGCCCAGAACAGGATGCACCAGGGTCGGAGCAATCTCTGCCAGAGGTCCAAGCACAAAACGCCGCTGATGTAAACGGGGATGCGGTACGGTCAGCTCCGCCGTTCGGATCACCTCGGAGCCGTAGAACAGCAAATCCAGGTCGAGCGTGCGCGGAGCATTGGCCTCGCCCCGTTGCCGACCATGCTCGGCTTCAATTCGCAGCAATTCGCGGTGGAGCTGCTGCGGCGACAGCTCCGTCTCTACAGCGCAAACAGCATTCAGGTAGCGGGGTTGATCGGGCGGACCACCCGCGGGATCAGTTTCCCAGAATCGCGACACCGCCACCAGCTTCACACCGGGCGTCTGCCGTAACCGTTCCAGGGCCGAGTTCAGGTTCGCCTGGCGGTCGCCCAGATTGCTTCCCAATGCGATGTACGCTTGCACTGCCATCCGTTAGCACCCTGGATGTTCGCAGTCTGTGACAAAGGCGGTTGCCTGTTGATGCGGTAAGCTTCTGTCCTGCCGCAAAAATGCTCCCGCGGACACAGGGATATTTCCGAAAAACGGGCGAATCAGAGCGGCACCAGGGCGCAGGGACCCCGTTGCGTCCGTCGCTGCGTGTGTGGTTGTTCTATAAAATATGGCCGCCAGCCTGTGGCGGTTCGATGAACCTGGCAGGCGATGTGCTGGGGACAAATGTGAAAACGGCTGCGGGATCAGGGATGACCGGAGGTCACGGCGAAGACACATCTGTTGCTCGATTCGGCAGCACAATGCGGCCCAAGAATTCCGTTCCGCAGGTGCTGATTAGCGTCCGCGATGTTGCGGAAGCAGAAGAAGCATGGTACGGTGGGGCGCGATGGCTGGATATCAAGGAACCGCAGCGTGGCTCGCTGGGTGCCTCGGATGAGCACGTGCAAGTGGCAATTGCCCGGAAATTCGCCGGTCGGGCCTGGCTCAGCGTTGCCGCGGGAGAACTTCTGCACCCCGCCCGCGCACCGAGTATTCCCTGCTGGGCAGTGAAAGTCGGCCTGGCCGGATGTGCCCACGAGCTCAACTGGCCACAACGATTCGAACAGATGGCGGAAAGCCTCAGGCGAAGTACGTCCTTTCGCCCGTCGTTTCACCAGGTAGCCGATAGCCTGGCGCTGAATGCACGAGCCACCTCGACCGCACCCTGGCTGGTAGCGGTGGCGTATGCGGACGCGGAAAGCGCAGGTGCCCCGGAAGTGGCAACGGTGCTGGAGACGGCAATTACTCGCGGCTGGCCTGCGGTCATGATTGATACCTGGAGCAAGAATGGCCAATGCCTTTTCGATTATCTCACTCCGGAGTTCCTCGCCGAGTGGTCTGGCCGACTGGGCCAGGCAGGGATAGCGTTCGGTCTGGCCGGTTCGCTTCGGTGCGAACATGCGGACCTGCTCCAGGCGATCGCGCCTTTTATCGTTGCGTTTCGGGGGGCCGTTTGCCGAAATCACCAGCGCGAACAATCCCTTTGTCGCGATCGGGTGCGCCAGTTGCTCTGTCGTTTCCACGGCGGCGAAACTCCGGGTCGGCGTGAGCAGGTGCTCGATACCACCTGCCGGCAATGAGCATCGGGCCTTCCGAAGCAAGGGCCGGAAGAGTGCATGAAAACAGTGCAGCACAGTCGTACGGACTCCGGTGTTCTACGCATCGCTGCGCCGGCAAAAGTGAATCTTTTCCTGGAAGTGCTCGGTCGGCGCGACGACGGTTTCCATGAGATTGAAACGTTGATGGTGCAGGTCGGGCTGTGCGATACTCTGAGCGTCGAGGAAACAGCCCCGGCACAGGTGCATCTGGAGGTGATCAAGGGCGGTGATTGTGAGGAGTTCGGTGTTCAGCTGCCTGACTCTGGGCGGGACAATCTGGTCTGGCGGGCCGCCGAATCTTTGCGCCAGCATACGCAATGCCCACGCGGTGCCCGTATCGTTTTAGAAAAGCGCATCCCCATCGGTGCCGGGCTGGGAGGAGGTTCGAGCGATGCGGCTGCGACTTTGCGCTTGCTTGATTTACTCTGGCAGCTTGCCTTGCCCACCGAGGAACTGATGTCGCTGGCGGCCAGTCTGGGCAGTGACGTACCGTTCTTTCTCAACGGGCCGGTCGCCTGGTGTCGCGGTCGTGGTGAACGGGTCGAACCTTTCTCCGGTATGTTTCCGTGCTGGTTCCTGTTACTGTCGCCGGCGATGCTGGTGAGCACGGCTCGCGTGTACCAGCATGTGCGGATTCCCGAGCAACCGCGGTCCGGTTCTGAGTTGGTCGTTCGTTTGCGGGAGAAAAACGTCGAGGCCTTGCGCTCCGCGCTCTTCAATCGCCTGGAAGAAGCGGCTCTGGAAGCCTATCCGCAATTGCGAGCAATACGGGAAACACTTGATGTCTGCGGATTAACGCACGCTCAGTTGAGCGGCAGCGGTGGCACTTTTTTCGCAGTGTTTGCAGTTGCCGAAGAGGCACACCAGGCCGCCGAAGATTTCCAACGCCATTACGCGAGTCGCGGTGGTGTGCCGGTGCGCACAATAGTCGTACCTTCGTTCCTCAACGCACCTACGCCGGAAGGCGAACCGCCAGAATCGGCCCAAAACGATCCGCGATAGATGCATCAACTCGTCCTGATACATCGTTTGCAGCGGCAGCCAGCGAAGTTGTACGTAAGCGCGTCGGCAACGCCACCAGCCATGGCGACTGACGACCGGCGACCAGCAGCGAAGTTGCACGTTAGTGCGTGAGCAGCCGACAACGTGGGCAACGTGGCGTTCATCCAGATGCGTCCCTGCACACAAATGGAATTACACCGCGGGCGGCAAGCTGCCACTGGTTACCAGCGCATTCCAGCGGCGATAGGCCAAATAATCCCCTTCCGGAATAGGAATGGCGTTGTCGAGCGGGCGGTTGTACACGTACATCCAGCACGGCATGGTCTGGTTGTCCGTCAGGCGAACAACGACAGGTACCCTGCGAAACAGGCTCCGCTCCGGATAACGGGCATCGTATCCTTCGTAAGCATCGAGCGAAACAATCACGGCCGGATCAGGGGGAAGCAGATAAACATCTCCCACAATGTCGCCATCGGCCTGGGGATCGAGGATGGCGGCAGGATAAGGCCCCAGGTCGTACAACCGACCACGAACCCGAGCAGTACCCGCATAGCGCAACCGCTCAAACACCGCGCGCAGCAGCTCGGGAAACTGCTCCTCATTCCAGATCGGATTTACCAACGACTGTTCTGGCGGTGGCATTACGTCGCGGGCCAGGCCTGGCCGATATGCCGGCGGTAGCAGGGCCCAGCGTAAAGTCCCGTAAGCGAAAAGGTGACGGTTGGCGGTTCTCATAGTTCGGCAGCATCCAGCTGATCGAGCAAGCGATCGAGATCGTCTTTGGGAGCCTGGGGCTGTTGAGCACGGCGTTTGGGAATGCCGACGGTCATCCCGACTGCCTGACGACCTGCGGCCAGCAATTCCCGATCCCGTTCGGCTGCGGCAATCTGTAAGGCGTCCGCTCCGCCGAACAGTCGCGAGAGGTCTATTTTCAACCCGTCAATTTCTCCCCCTAAAGCACCGGCGATAGCAGGGGACTTGTACTCCGGGAAAATAATGGCGTGTTCCGGACAGACACGGCTACAGGCGGGGCAGCCTTTGCGGCATTCGTCCTGATGCTGCACGTAAATCAGCCCATCCTCGGTTGTCCCGTACACGCCGAACAAACAGAAATTCAGGCATTCCAGACAATTGGTACAGCGGGAATAATCAATCACCGGATACCAGCGGCGTGCCGGTGGTCGGAGCAATTCGTCGGTACCGTTGCTGACGGTCTGGTGAGTGCCAGTCGCGGTATCGCTCGCCGTGCTTGCTTTCGTCTCCGCCTCGGTGCGGTTCGGAGCCGCAACCGTGCGTATTCCCAGTTGCAGCAATGGCGAAGCCTGGGAACGGCGAGATTCGGCGCGGCTTGCACACTCTTCGTAAATGCGATGAATTTCGGTCAAAAACGGCTCGGCCTGTTCGCTGTCGCGCAAATCCAGGCAGTAAATGTAGCGGTCCGGTGGAGGTGGACGGAGTCGGTCGGCCCGAGTGACTGCCTGACCGTTTGCGGTCGGCTCCTCAGCCGCGTTCGCGGTGTCGGATGGGACAGCGGATTGGGTCGAATCCGACGCTGCTTCCGACTCTGCGTCGTTCGGCTGGCGTAATTGCGTTTCGCCCCAGTGCCCCCGTACACCGTCGCGATCGAGCACCCAGAAAGTCGCCCGGGGATATAACCACGCCAGCACCACCAGATCGCCCCGCACTCGCTCCAGAAATAAGCGTGCCGGATGCTCAGCGTCGAGATCGTACAGATGCGGGATCACGACCACTTCAAACCGTGGGTCGCCAAACAACGCGGTTACGATGGCCTCTTCCAGGGCACGCTTGGCAGGATGTTTTCCCTGGGCTTGCGAGACGACCACCGTCAGGACGTAGCGACTCATGAGGTAGAGCCCGTACAGTTCGGCGGATGTTATGCCGCCAGGTTGCCTGAATCAGGAAGTCGAAGCGGCTACCGGTTGTATTCGCCAGGCGGATAGTTTCGGCGAATTATTTTTCAGGCATCGCGGCGGACGTAAATCTTCCACAAATCGGAGTGCTCATCTTCCAGTATGGCCAAGATGGTAAAGCCGGGTCGCAGAATTGCCGCCGGCACTTCAAATTTCGACTCGAGCCAGTCGCCGACGATTTCCAGCACTTGTCCCGGTCGGAGCGCTGCGGTGGCTTTCAAGCTCTCCAGAGCCGGGGCGGGACAAATCAGACCGCGGACGTCTAAATGCGCATCAATGCGATGCACCCGTCCTTCTTCGTCGCAAATAGTTTCCTGCGGCTCGGCAGATAGCGGCATAGCGGAATCACCAGGACTGTTGAGGCGGGAGGACGGTCAGAATCACGCTTGCCATGAATCTCCGCGCAACCAGTTTCCCAGGCGCGGCTGGCTTGCGATATGGATAGAAAGCCGCACGCCAAACAGCAAGGCAGCACCCCTTGCGGTGACGGATCCTGCCTTTTTCCACGCACGGTTCCGCCTTGCTCCGTCAACGCATCCACTTCCGCCCAAAATTGCAGTGCCCGATGGGTCGGTTGTGACGAATGGCGGGGATAACTTTTGCTCGCAGGAGCCACCTGGGTTAACTTGCAGTGCCCGATTGGTTGCTTTTGACGAATGGCGCTTACGGCGAGTTGGTTGTTTTGTATCGGCGATAGCGGTATTGCCATTCCGTCGAGGACGCAGGCGTCCAGGACTATTTCTCGGAAATCGTTTCACCAAACCGCACAGAGGGCAGCAGGCGACAAGCGCACGACAGCGTTGCCCAGGATGTTGCCGCAAGTCGTTTCTTGAAAGCGGACGCACACGCCGCTACGAGTTCTGCGCGATAAAATAAACGAGGAGCAGATAACGCTACCGGGGCCGCGAACAATAGAGACCCTGACTATGGAGAAATGGCTGACGCTCGGCTCGCTGATTATTTGCTGCGTGCTCCTGGCCGTCTTTGCCGTGGATATCGCTATCGGCTTTCCGTTTGGCCGAAGCATCTTCCTGGACATCTGCGCTATGCTGGCGGCCGGGATTGTGGCGTACCTCTCCTGGGACGTTTACCGCGAGATCACGTGATAGCGGGATTTTTAGGGTGGCGGTAACTGCGACGAACCGGAACGGGATTGTGCCAGGCGTAGGAGCGTCTGCACCAGGCCCGGCATAGTGTACTCGCTGGCCTCGGCATTTACCGGCAAACCGAGTTCGCGTAACGTTGCCCCGGTAACCGGACTCAGGGCCACCAGTTGTGTTTTTGTGCCCAGGTGAGCACGCATGGGAGCATCGAGTAGTCTCGCCAGTGCCCGTGCCAGATTGCTGCTGGTCAACGGTATGAAATCATATTCTCCCTGCCTCAGCCGCTCGGCAATTATCGGGGGCAGGTCGGTGATTTCCCGCTGGGAATAGACGGCCACCTGTTCCACTTCAGCGCTGGCGGACAATTGCTGGGGCAAAACGTCCCGTCCGCGATCGGCTCGTAATAACAACACGCGGCATCCACGCACCAGCGGCAAAAGACTCTCGGCCAGGTTTTCCGAGCGGTATTCTTCGGGGACAACGTCGGCACGCAGGTGAAATTCCGCCAGGGCCTGCGCGGTGCCGGGACCGATTGCGGCCAGCCGAACGCTGCCGAAGATACGCAGGTCGGCCCCCACTTCTCCCAGGGCGTGCATGGTGGACTGCACACCGTTTCGACTGGTGAAAACCACCCACTGAAACGCTCCCTGACCCAGCTGGGTCAGGGCCTGGCGAACCTTATCCGGTTGTGGCGGCGGGCCGATTTCCAGCAGCGGACAGACATCCACTACCGCGCCGAGCAGTTCCAGATGGCGAGCCAGAGTTTGCGCCTGGGTGCGGGGCCGAATCAGTAAGATGCGTCGGCCCAGGAGCGGTCGCTGTTCCCACCACGAGAGGGTTTTTCGCAATCCCACAACCGAGCCAATCAAAGTAATTGCCGGGGCAGCCAAGCCCGCTTGCCGCACCGCTTCTGCCAGCTGGCCCAGTGGCGCGGCCGCACTGCGTTGCTTGCCTGTGGTGGCCCATTGCACAGTGATCGCCGGTGTATCGGCCGGCAACCCGTGCCGGATCAGTTGCTCCGCGATGTACCCCAGGCGTTCAAATCCCATGTAAATGGCCAGCGTCCCCGGAAAGCGAGCTAAACTGGCCCAGTCGAGTTCGGGGCTATCTTCGGCCTGATGCCCGGTGATGAAAGCGACGGCACTGCTCAGACTGCGATGGGTCAGCGGTATGCCCGTGTAGGCCGCAGCTCCTTGTGCCGCACTGATACCGGGCACGATCTCGAACGGGATGCCAGCTTCTGCCAGGGCCAGGAATTCTTC
Organism: Gemmatales bacterium; assembly: GCA_041640595.1. GTDB lineage: Bacteria > Planctomycetota > Planctomycetia > Gemmatales > HRBIN36 > HRBIN36. Next base: position 78,957 of record JBEPZY010000008.1, read on the forward strand.
CCCTCCGCGGCCGAAAATCAGAGGATCTCCTCCTTTCAGTCGCACTACGGTTTTTCCCCGACGGGCATAGTCCACCAGCATGGCACTGACTCTGGGCGCGCGCTGCTCGTGAGTTTCGCCCCATTCCCGCACGCAATGCTTTTCCGCCTGCGGTGCCCAATCGAGCAGACGTTCGCTGACCAGCTGATCGTAGATCACCACGTCGGCTTCCTGCAAACATTCCACCGCGCGCAGCGTCAACAAACCCGGATCACCGGGCCCAGCGCCGACAAGATAGACTTTTCCGATCTGCGGCGTTGCCATCGTCAAGCCTGGCCCCGTTACCGACCGACAAAGAAATAGGCTTTCCCCGGCAGTCGTGCAGCGCTGTGCCTTGCTACGTGCCATTTTACCGTCTGGTATGAAAACTCGCCCAGCTAACGCAGCCGCGTGCTTATTCGCTTCGCGGAACGGCTGCCGACAGACCAACCTGCTTCCACCTTGCACTGGCATTCCTGCCATTTCTCGTAAGCGGGTGCTGAACGAGCGTCACTACGCCGACCAGGCTGGAACTGGGCCTTTGCTTGGACAGCTCAGCACGAAACTATCATCTTCGCCTTGCTGTCATTGTGCCGGACGCGTAGTATACCTTTGATAGTACCCGCCTGATGTGCTGACCTTTCCGGTCTATCCCGCCAACGGGCAGATGCCCGTCATCCTGCCAGAAGAAGGGGGGCGAAGATGTCCTGCCGCAGCGTAGTTTCACCTGGCTGCCCGGAGTACGGTGTTCTGGATTCCTGGAGCCGCCGGGAATTTCTTCGCGTCGGTGCCTTGAGTGCCTTTGGGCTTTCCCTGCCTCAGCTTTTCCGTGCTGAGGCGCAGGCTTCGGCATACGGCGAGACGGTGCGGCCCCGGGCGAAGGCGTGTATCCTGGTCTTTTTGTCCGGCGGGCCGAGTCATTACGAAACCTTCGACCCGAAACCGGAAGCGCCAACGGAGTACCGCACGATTTTCGGCGTGGCGCAAACACCGATTCCGGGCGTTTATTTGTGTGAACATCTGTCGCGGTTGGCACGGTTGGCCAATCGCTTTGCCCTGGTGCGGAGCATGTCGCACAAATTCACAGGACACTTCGGCGGCCATCGTTACGTGCTGACGGGGCATTTCGCTCCCGGTAACCCCGACCAGCCGGCTCGTCCCGATGACAAACCGGGACTGGCTTCGTTGGCGGCCAGGTTCCTGGCGCGGCGCAATGTCGCCATGCCCCCCACGTTCATGCTGCCGTGGGTCGCCACCGATCAGGGAAGCGGAGCCAGTGGCGGGATGCTGGCTGGTACGCTCGGCAAACAATACGATCCGGTGGTCATCGAAGCCGACATGAACTCGCTGAAAAATCCCAACCAGCCACCGGTATTCCGTGTGCCGGAATTCGCCTTGCAGCCGGATGTTACCCCGCAACGACTCACCGAGCGCCGGAGTTTACTGCAAATCGTGGATCAGGCCCGGCAGGAACTCGCTCAGCAAGCTGCGCTGGCCGATATGGATACCTTTTACCGCAAGGCGTTTGAACTGCTCACCTCCAACCAGATTCGTGAAGCCTTCGATCTGGACAAAGAACCGGCTAAGCTGCGCGAAGAATACGGCCTGAATGCGTTTGGACAGTCGTGTCTGCTGGCCCGCCGGCTCATCGAAAGGCAGGCTCGGTTCGTGCAGATCAATTTCTCCCGCAACGTGACCCAGGATCGCTATGGCTGGGATACGCACAACAAAGGCCGCGAGACCCTCAAAGACCATCTCCTGCCCAAACTCGATGCCGGACTCAGCACTTTGCTGACCGATCTGGAATCGCGCGGGCTGTTGCAGGAGACCCTGGTGGTGGCGATGGGCGAGTTTGGCCGCACACCTCGCGTCAAGCCGGACGGTGGTCGCGATCACTGGCCGCAATGCTACTCCATTTTGCTCGCCGGCGGCGGTATCCACGGCGGGCTGGTCTATGGCAGTTCCGACAAGCATGGTGCCTACCCGGCCAGCGATCCCGTCGAACCACGACAAATCATCCTGACGGTGCTGACGCTCCTGGGCATTCCCACGGCGATGCCCGATCCGCAGGGCCGCGTGGTGCCGCTCTTCGATGGCTATCACCCGGTGGAACGGCTTTATTCGTGAGGGCTGGCCTGGAACCGAACGGCACGTCGAGTCTGGACAACACGCATCGCTAATTGGAATTTGAACAAGACGCATCGCCATGCGGAGCACAAGAGCGGCGGGCGTCAGCCCGCCGTGGTTCGGGAAACGCACTTGCTGGACGATCCGATTTGCGTTCGGCGAACAACCGCACTAGGAGCGGCGGGCGTCAGCCCGCCGTGGTACCGAAAAACGCACCTGCAACGGGGAGCGATTTTCGGGCACTGATTGCATTAGCCACGCACGACGGGCCAGTGTACCACGGGGGGCTTACGCCCCCCGCTCTTGGTTGTGCGTGCGGTAGAGCCATGACGAGAGCGGCTTACGTTACCGGGACGCTTCGCCGCACAGCCACGGCTGGCTTACCCCAGCCGCTCCTGGTGCACGGTGTCGGTCGCGCGAAAAAATAACGACATTCGCGGTGCACAAACGCACATTCTACAGGAGCGGCGGGCGTCAGCCCGCCGTGGGTTGGCAAACGCGCTTGCAGGACGATTCGATTTGTGTTCGGCGAATAACCGCACCAAGAGCGGCGGGCGTCAGCCCGCCGTGGTACCGAAAAACGCACCTGCAACGGGGAGCGATTTCCGGGAACTGATTACATTCGCCACGCACCACGGGCCAGTGTACCACGGGGGGCTTACGCCCCCCGCTCTTGGTTGCGCGTACGGTAGAGCCGTGACAAGAGCGGCTTATGTTACCGGGACGCTTCGCCGCACAGCCACGGCTGGCTTACGCCAGCCGCTCCTGGTGCACGGTGTCGGTCGCGCGAAAAAATAACGACATTCGCGGTGCACAAACGCACATTCTACAGGAGCGGCGGGCGTCAGCCCGCCGTGGTTCGGGAAAGGCACTTGCAGGACGGTTCGATTTGCGTTCGGCGAATAACCGCACGAGGAGCGGCGGGGGTCAGCCCGCCGTGGTACCGAACAGCGCACCTGCAACGGGGAGCGATTTCCGGGAACTGATTACATTCGCCACGCACGACGGGCCAGTGTACCACGGGGGGCTTACGCCCCCCGCTCCTGTGTTGCGGTGCGAATGTCTGCCGGCAAAAAAGCGATTTTTGCGATGGACGAACGCATGTTCACAAGAGCGGCGGGGGTCAGCCCGCCGTGGGTGACAACGTGACAGCAACGGCGATACGGCACACATTCGGACACGGTCATCACACCCGACCAGGAGCGATGGTCGCCAGTTCTCCGTGTGCTGCGAAACACCGTAACCATGATTCCGCACTTACCGGCAGTTCGATGCCGCAGGGGCAAGGTGAGCCACCACGCTGAGGTTGGGCCTGGCGTTGTCCGGACGGTCCGGAGGGAAAATTTTTGGCAAACTGGGCTTGACATAATGACATGCAGTTGATTTTCTTTACAGCTGCAAAGCAGTTCGTCGCCCGGAACCGAACGGAGACGGAGATGCGAATGCGGAAGATCGCTGTCGGTGTGTGACCGACAGTCGTTGGTCAGAAGGGATTCGTCTCCACAAAAGGAAAGGAGGACACCTGTGGAGATCACCGAAATTCGCATCAAGCTCATGGACGAGAAGAAGGGTGGTAACGAACGCTTGCAGGCGTTCTGTTCCATCACCTTCGACAACATGTTCGTGGTGCGTGACCTCAAGATTATTGAGGGAGCAAAAGGCCAGTTTGTGGCTATGCCGAGTCGCAAATTGGCCGACCGTTGCCCGACGTGTCGGTGCAAAAATCACCTGCAGGCCCGCTTCTGCAACAATTGTGGCCGGCGGTTGGATGAAAATCGCGCACCACGCGATGCCAGCGGTCGAGTTCGGCTCCACGCTGACGTAGCCCATCCCATCAACGCTGCCTCCCGCGAGTACATCGAAAAGGCCATCCTCAAGGCCTACTACGAGGAACTCGAGCGGGCCAAGCAGCCGGGCTACGTTTGCCGCTACGACGATTACGAAACTGAGGATGATTACGTCAGCTACGAGCCGATGACCGAAACCTGCACCGGTGGCGAAAAAATCCGTCGTGATGCCGGGCACGCCGCAGTTGCACCGCCGACGGCCACTACGAACGAATCCTGCTCGCGCAGCGAACCGCCTCGACCCTTCGGAGCGGGCGTGGAATCTGCGGCTAGCTGAACGCTTCGAGCTTGGGCAGAGCGCACTCTTGCCCGGCCTGGATCAGGGCACGAAGATGCGCCCGGAGCCAGGCCCAATCGGTGCTGGTGTCCACATCATACCACGGCGGCAACAACGCCCAGCGTAACCGCGTGGTTTCCAGGCGCTGCACTGTCTGCTCGAACACCTGCGCACTGTCCCATGCTATGTCCGTAAAAATAGGCAGGCGTTGCTCTCCCAATAGCGCTGGCAACCGCTGTCGCATGTCCGGTTCCAAGGTCCGGTTCTCCGGCAGATGCGGTTGCACTGAGGGAAACAGTGTTAGCAGCCAGCGCAGCGACCATCGGCAACCGAGCAGATAGTATCCGCCATCCCAGGCCGGGCCGAGCACTACTTCCACTTGCCGCAGCCACTCTATAGCCGTTCCAATGTAGCCCAGTGGCAACGTAGGACTGTCTGTGCCGAGAAAAATTACCGCGTCCTGTCCAGCCGCCCATTCGCTCAAGAGCAGCGTCTGCAAACGTTCACCGAGGTCGCCCTTACTTTGGGGAAGCAGAACAAAATCCTGCCCCGCCAGTTCGGCAAACTGTGTAGCTGCCTGTTGCGGTGCATAGGCGAGCACTCGCCGCAACCGGACTGACTCCCGGCCACACCAGCTGAAACTGGCTGCTGGCAATTCCTGCAAGTCCCCCAGCCGCAAAGGCTGGCCAGAATCGCCTGGCGGTGCGAATCCCTGGCCTTTCGGTTGAGGCGGACCTGTGCAAAGTCCAAATGCCGCCGGGTTGGCCTTGCCCAGACGGAAAACCGTATCGGCAAGCATCGCCTGAGCGATCGCCAGTGCCTGTGTTTCACCAAGTTCCTGGGCAAGACGGGTTTTGCTCTGGCCAGCTTCGGGCCATTTCGCCATCACCACGAGGCTGATTCGCAGATTCATGGTTACCGCAAACCGATGGGGGGTTGCAAATGGTATCCGTGGCTCGAATCGGTCTGGCGAGCCGCACCGCACGGGCATTTCACGAAGGCTTGATTTGAATGGTATGCACAATCGCCGGGGGCAGGTTGCACCATACCAGTTGCCGCGTCTCCTGATGGCGCTGGAAAAATTTTTCGGTCCACCTGCCGATGCAATACAGTCGGCGTTTCTCGCGTTTGCCGACAAACGGCATCTTCAACTGGCGAATCCACAGGTACTCGAAATAAACCAGCCAGCCCCCTGGCCGTAGCAATCGCTCCATGTGGTCGAGAATCTCCCGGACTGTGGCTGCCGAGAAGTTGTTTAGAGGCAAACCGGAAATGATGCAATCGGCAGGCTGTTCCGGTTGAAACTCCTGAATGGGAACGGGATGCAGATAAACCTGCTCCAGGTACTGGCGAAAGAGCGATTCACGGGCAAACCGCACCTGCAGGAATTCCACGAAACGGGGATTGATTTCCACGAGGTCGAGGCGATCGCCGGCTTGCAGCGCGGGAAGTATCCAGGCGGTGATCGCTCCCGTTCCCGGTCCCACCTCCACGATTCGCCAGGGAGGCCGGGGCTGGCGCAATATCGCCGTCATCGCCCGAGCCAGGAATCGGCTGCTCGGTGCGATGGCTCCAGTATGCTGAAAATCCCGCCACCATTCAGCCCAAAAGTGTATCCAGCTCCGCCACATGATCCGCTTGCCGTCTCGTCTCCGTCGCCAGCTGAGCCGTGGGTTCGCCGATAGCGTTCGGCTGATTCGGCCGGGCATCGTCCGGTTCACGTCGTCCTATGTTGCGGCGCTCTCCGACACCTGCCGGGCGCTCAGCCCCTGTCCACAAATTAGCGAATACTTCTGCACACGGCGCTGGGGGACCGGTACTTTCCCGATACGCTCGCGATTCGTTGCATGAGCGGTTCGACAAACTAACCCCAGGGACGAAAAGGAGCAAGCAGGCACTGCCGCTAGCCAACGGCAAGTTTTTCCGTTTCAGGAGCCGGTGCCGTTGTCGCCTGTGGACAATTCTCGTGATTTAGGTAAAACTAAACACAATGATTAGACTAAACTAATCTACGGAGCTTCCACGACGGAATGTGAAATTGCGGCGGATGGGCTTGCCCTGGCGGCAATTGTGGCGAATCAACTTCCCGCCACACGCCCAAGCGAAGCCAGGATTGGCTCTGCAACGCTTTTTGCGGTGGATACAAATAGCGGCCAGCGCTTGCCTACGCCCTGACGGAAACGCCACATGCCAACGCATGGCCATAACGACACGCCAGCAGATGCTTGCACTGAGCGCATTGAAGATGAAAAATCACCAGCCGGAGTCTCGGTGAGGCTGAGCAGACTGAAGGTCACCTGGGTTTGGCTCATCCTGGGGTTGCTGCTGAGTGTGGCCGTCAGCGGTTGCGGGTCGGGTTCTGAAGCTCCAGCTTCCATGCCGCTGGTGGAAGACGGCCAGGTGCGCGTTCCCTGGACGTTTCGCGGCAGTTATCCGATTCGTGTGGTGTGCACGACGGGAATGGTGGGGGACCTGGTTCGCCACACCGGCGGGGAATGGGTGCAGGTGCACGTGTTGATGGGGCCGGGCGTGGACCCGCACCTGTACAAAGCCCGTCCCAATGACGTGGCACTTCTTCAGCGGGCCGATCTTGTCTTTTATTCCGGTCTGCATTTGGAAGGGAAAATGGCGGAGGTTCTGGAAAATTTGCCGAAGCAAGGGCGCCTGGCGTTTGCGGTGACCGCAGCCCTGTCGCATCACGATTTGCTTGCCGAAGGCGAGCAATTCGATCCGCACGTATGGTTTGATGTACGATTGTGGCACAAATGTTTGCTTTTGGTGCGCGATGTGTTTATGCAATATGATCCTCAGCATGCCGAAGATTATCGCCGCAATGCTGAGGCTTACGGCAAGCGGTTGCTGGATTTAGACCAGTGGGCCCGGGAACAGATCCAGCAAATTCCGCCGAAACAACGCCTGTTAGTGACTGCCCACGATGCCTTTCGCTATTTTGGCCGGGCTTATGGCATTGAGGTACACGGGATTCAGGGGATCAGTACCGAAAGCGAAGCCAGCACCGTAGAAATAGATGCCCTGGTGGAGCTGCTGGTAACCCGCAACGTCAAAGCGATTTTTGTCGAAAGCAGTGTCAATCCGCGAAACGTCCAGGCCGTGGTGGAAGGTTGCCGACGCCGCGGACATAAGCTTCGCATTGGCGGCGAATTATATTCCGATGCGATGGGCGAATACCGGCCTGGCGTCACTGATGAAGACAACCCGGGCACCTATCTGGGCATGATGCGCCACAATGTCCGCACGATTGTCGAGGCGTTACGGTGATCCGGCCCGTTGGCAGCGCGGGACCACGCCAGCCGCCAGGAACGAGGTACTAATCGGAGCCGCTGTCATGCAAGCAAAAGCGAATGGCGAAACCGTGCTGGATGTCCATGACGTTACCGTGGCATACGATCGCCAGCCGGTGCTCTGGGATGTGGACTGGACTTTACGGGAACCGGCACTGGTAGCGATTGTCGGGCCGAACGGGGCTGGCAAGAGCACCTTGCTCAAGGCCATCCTCGGACTGGTGCCGCTACTGAGCGGCGAGGTGCGGCTGTTCGGCCAACCTGTGTCCCGGGTGCGACCCCGTGTCGCTTACGTTCCGCAACGTGAAAGCCTGGATTGGGACTACCCGGCTACTGTGTTCGACGTCGTGTTGATGGGAACATACGGGCGGCTCGGCTGGTTTCGCCGACCTGGTAAAGCTGAGCGCGACCTGGCGCGGCGCTGTCTGGAACAACTTGGGCTGAGTGGCCTGGAAAATCGCCAGATCGGAGAACTTTCCGGCGGACAGCAACAACGCTTGTTCCTGGCTCGGGCACTGGCTCAGCAAGCGGAGATCTACCTGATGGACGAACCGCTGGCCGGCGTGGATGCGGCGACGGAGCGGGTCTTCTGGACGTTGCTGCAGGAACTTCGCCAGCAGAACCGCACCGTTATTGTCGTCCATCATGACCTGCGCAGCGTTCCCGAACGTTTCGAGCAGGTGGTGCTCCTGAACACGCGAATCATTGCCAGTGGCCCGACGCAGGAAGTCTTTACGCCCGAAAACCTGCAACGTACTTATGGCGGTCGGCTGATGATTCTGGAGGAAGCCGGCCAACTTCTGCCCAGGACACGCCGACCATGAGCCACACCCTGCTGGTCATTTTGGGAACTGCTCTGCTGGGTCTGGCTGCCGGCATTGTTGGTGTTCTGGCCATGCTTCGCCGACAGGCTTTGCTTGGCGACGTGCTTGCCCATGCCACATTGCCCGGACTGGCCCTGGCTTTTCTGGTAGTTGCGAGCAAGCAAATCGAGGCTCTGCTGCTGGGTGCTATCGTGTCCTGTGTAGCTGCCGCGCTGACCGTCTGGATACTCGACCGCTGGACGCGACTTAAAGCCGATGCCCGGCTCGGACTCGTACTGGGGGTATTTTTCGGAACGGGCATGGCTGTTTTGGGAAGTGTGCAGGACGTACCGGGTGGCGGGCAGGCTGGCCTGGAGGCCTACCTTTTCGGCAAACCTGCCGGAATGCTCCAGCGCGATCTCGTTTGGCTGAGCGTGCTGGCCAGCGTTTGTCTGATGCTTGTCGTTCTGTGTTACAAGGAGTTCCAGCTACTGACTTTCGACGCCGCTTTTGCCCGTGCCCAGGGCTGGCCAGTGCAATTCCTGGATGTGTTGCTGCTGGGCTTAGTCGTGCTCGTCGTCGTCATCGGACTGCCCGTAGTCGGAGTGGTCATGGTCTCGGCCATGCTGATCCTGCCGGCAGCCACGGCGCGATTCTGGACGAATCGTTTGCATGTGCTCTTACTGCTGGCGGGAACGCTGGGTGCCAGCATGGGTGTTGTCGGCACGCTGATTAGCACCCACATTCCGGAATTACCGGCCGGCCCGACCATCATTCTGAGCGGCACGGTCTTTTTTGCACTATCGCTGCTGTTTGGAGCCAAACGTGGTCTTTTGATTCGCCGACGGTGAACGCTCCATCACTGCCGGCTTCCGTTGACAAACGGCCCAATCTGGCAAGACATGGAACGGATAACAGGAAACTTTTTTGGGATGAGCTGGCACTCGTAGGTCGCCCAATCCGTGCCGGGTTACCGAATCTATGGCCGCTGAACCATCTGGTAATGCCGCGTTTACTAAAAGATGCCCAGCGCGGCGGGTTACCGATGCGTAGCGGCTGGACGCTGGCTGTGTTCCGTTTGCCCCAGGCCATTCGTCAGCGGGTCAACGGTATTTTCCGCAACCCCAACATGCCCCGTAGGACCGTCGTGATCTGCCACCTTCATCCGTCAACGGGGCAAAGGCACCTCCCGCAACTCCATTGGGCCGCCGCAACATTCGCATACGCCTTTTTCGGGATAGTCCCGGCGAATGGCACAGGTTTCGCACCAGTAGTACACTTCGTGAGGTACGCCGTTTTTCAGAGTGTAAAAGCGGTCAATCACCAGGACACTGCCTCCGCCCGTCAGTCGTCCCCGTACCTGCAACGGTCGGTTGAGTAAGCGTCCATCCTGAAACAACGCACGACTCCCCAGCGTCTTGACGATCGGTAGCAGCTTGCCGTCCTGAGTGCGTAACGCCAGAACGAAAGGCACCGCATCGGCGTCCACCTGCACATCGTCGGCTTTCAAAAGCTCGGCCAGCTTCACGACCTGACCTTCCAGAGTCAATGTCGCAGTGCTCGGTTTCGCATCTGACCAAACCGCAACTTCCAGGCCCAATATCGCCGCCAACAGCAAAGGCAGCACGAACCACGGGGCGCGGCTGGAGGTGCTGGCAGGCTGGTTCCGACTATTTGCATGGCTGAGCGCGAACCCCATGCTATCCCCCTTTCGATGTCGCTTGCTGCTGGCGCAAGAGCGTAGCTTTCGCTTACACATCTCGCCAGATGTCGGCCGAGCTTTCTTCTTCGTCGGCGTGTTTACGCTGGTCCGCCTGGACTGCGACGGAAGTTTCGGCTGGCGGTTCGCTGGCTTTGCGCTTGCGCTGATCCTCCTTATCGCGGAGAATCAGGCGGATCGGCACTTCTTTATACGGCAATTGCTCACGGAACACTTTGAGTAAGTAGCGCAGGTAGGGCGGATCGAATAGCTCCACGCCGTTGGTCATGAGCACAATGGTGGGAGGGTGAACGGCTACCTGGGTGCCGTAATAAATGCGCGGTGTGCGATTCTGGCGAACAGGTGGCGATTGTCTATGGACAGCCCATTGCAGGACCCGATTGAGTTCGCTGGTGGGCACACGCTGACCCGCCTGCTGGTGCAGCAGTTCGGCAAGTTCCAGGAGCCCTGCCACATTTTTGCCGGTCCTGGCGCTGATGAAGGCAATGGGCACATAATCGAGGGCGGGAAAAGTGGCCTGCAGATATTCCGCCCACCGATCGGTCGGGATGCGCTGCTGAGCCAGGTCCCACTTGTTGACGACGAAGATGGTCGGCTTTTCATGCTCGACGATCAGGTGAGCCAGCTGCTTGTCCACGCGACTCACCGTCTGGGTGGCGTCGAACAGGTGCAAAACCACATCGGCACGCTTGATAGCACGTTCGGCACGCTTCAGGCTGTAAAACTCGATACTGTTCTGAATGCTGCGGCGCTTTCGCAAGCCGGCTGTGTCAATGGCCAGGAAGACTTTTCCATCGAGCTCGAAACGCACATCCACACTGTCGCGGGTGGTACCGGCGAGTTCACTGACGATGACCCGCTCCTGCTGGGCCAGCCGATTGATGAGGGTGCTTTTGCCCACATTGCGGCGACCGACAATGGCCAGTTTGAGTCCTACCTCCGGCGGTGCTTCTGCGCTGGCTGGTAAGTGGGCCAGCAGGGATTGCAACAATTTCTCGCCGCCACGCTTCTGGTGGGCACTGACGCACAACGGTTCGCCAAAACCTAACCGGCAAAATTCGCCCGCCTGGTATTCGAGAGCCCTGGTATCGCACTTGTTGGCCACCAGCACGACAGGTTTGCCAAGTTGCCGCAACCGTTCGGCGACGTGCTGATCCAGCGGTACCAGGCCATCACGCACGTCCACGACAAATAGAATCAGGTCGGCTTCCCGCAGGGCATATTCGATCTGCCGCTCAATGTGCTCGCGAAGCTGCTCCCGTTCGTCCAGGCCCAATCCTGCGGTGTCGCAAATCTCGAAATGCCGACCATCCACTTCTACGGTGGCGGTGAGCCGATCGCGCGTAGTTCCCGCGGTGGGGTCCACGATGGCAATTTGCCGACCCGCCAGCCAGTTGAATAACGAAGATTTGCCGACGTTTGGTCGGCCGACGATGGCTACTTTTGGTAACGGCATGGATGGTTCTCGCTTGATGGTTTCGGAAGGTTTGGTCGCAAGCCCGGCATCGTGCGGGCCTGGATATTTTGTTTAGCCAGGCTCAGGGCTGTCGGTTCTTTTTATGCACAGCTTACCGCTCACCGGTTGCCAACGCCGGGAAAAGCTGTCATCTGGCCTGGCAGCGTGACCGGCCGTGATCGCTGAAAAACACCGAGGCCCGACCATGCCGGCTAAATCAGGTCAAGCCGGCGCTTGTTACTGCGGGAACGCACACAATCTGCACACAGGCCACGCACGACCAGATTGTGCCGGCTGGGCTGAAACCCGTGTTGTCGGCAGACCGACTCATAGACCGATTCCAGCTGGGGCGCTTCGAATTCTATCACCTTGCCGCAGTCGTCGCAAACCAGGTGCTCATGCTGCGGATATCCGTAGTCATGCTCATAAGCCACGCGATTGCCCAGCTGCACGCGCCGCAACAAGCCCGCGTTGACCAGCTTATTGAGCGTGCGATAAACAGTGGCCCGGCTAATATCGAGGTTAGCCCGATCCAGTTCCGAGCAAAGCTGCTCGGCGTCAAAGTGATTGTGCCGCGAAAAAATAAAGAGGATCATCTGTCGCTGCGCTTCGGTGAAACGAAGCGGTTTCGGTCGGCTCGCCAGATATTCCCGGAACCGAGCCACCGCGCTTTCCGGTGTTTGTAAAGGACGTTGCAACAGAGCTTCGGTCATGGTTTCACCCGCGCCAGGTGTAGCAGCCAATCGGCCAGCGTAAGTGCGTTCGAACCATTATACGGTGCGCCCGCGGTTCAGAGAGACAGGGAACCGCCCACGGGCAATACCGTAGCTTCCACACCGGTTTCTTTGCGGACTCGCTCAGCCCAGGCGTGGGCGTCCTGGCGAATGATGTCCCAGGTGTTGTAGTGAATGGGCACTACCCGCCGCGGACGTAACAATTTCACCGCTCGAATCGCATCTTCCGGGCCCATAGTGAAATTGTCGCCGATGGGCAAAAGCGCCAGGTCAATTCCCTCCTCGCCGATCAGAGCCAGGTCGCCAAACAATCCGGTATCTCCCGCATGATAGACCTTGCCCGCTTCCAGATAAAGCAGAAGCCCGGCTGGATTGCCCCCATAGCTGCCGTCCGGAAGACCCGAACCGTGAAAAGCTGGTGTCAGCTTCAGTCGGCCGAAGGGGAACGCACGACTTCCGCCGATGTGCATCGGGTGAACCTGGTTCCATCCCTGGTTTTGCAGCCAGGTGATAATTTCGTAATTGCTGATGACGGTAGCACCGGTCCGTCGGGCAATGCTCAGCGTATCGCCAACATGGTCGGCGTGCCCGTGGGTCAGGAGGATAAAATCGGCAGCCACTGCGTCAGGGGATACCGGCGGATGTGGTTGTCCCGACAGGAACGGGTCAATGAGAATGCTGTGCCGATCTGTGCGAATTTGTACGCAGGCATGTCCCAGCCAGGTGACCTGTGTGGCCATGGTTTTCCTCCCGTTGTTGGCTCAGTGGTAAAAGAGCAGCGTGGTCAGCTTTCACGATCGCGGTCGGTTCGGGACCAGGGTTCCGCGTTCCCAGATAGTTTAGCGATTGCGTCCAGGCAAACCGGCTATGTCTCCGTGTTCGGATGGCGGCAGTGCTCCGGGGAGGGAAAAATTTGCCCTGACTTGGCCCGGAAAAACTCGCCGCGAGCTTTGCAGGTGCGGAATGCGGCAGGAATCCGTAAAAAGGTCAAAGGTCTCGTAAACACCCTCGCTGCCGGTCCGGGCAATGGAAAAATCAAGGGCCGCGGGGAACGTGAAATCCACTTGGCGCGGAAGCGTTAGCCGTTTATGCGGGCGGTCGGGCCAGGAATGGACCTGGCGGGCAGGCGAGTAGGTCTCCGCAAGCATGGCGGCGTATCTGGCAAGCGACAACCGGAACAATGCAAAGGGAACACTATGGTCGAATGGCTGAACGAATTTTTGCGGCTGTTCACTGACCTGGAAGGGACCCTCCGGGAGTGGATTGCCGCCTACGGAGTGTGGATTTACGCGATTGTGTTCGCCATAGTTTTTGTGGAAACCGGACTGGTTGTCATGCCGTTTTTGCCTGGGGACAGCCTGCTGTTTCTGTGCGGGGTGCTGGCATCGCTGGGGGAGATGAACATTGTGGCGGTAATAGCGGTGCTGATCGCAGCCGCGGTGCTGGGAGACGCCACCAATTACGCGATTGGTTACCGCCTCGGTCCGAAAGTGTTTTGCAGCGATACTTCCTGGCTGTTTCACAAAAAGCACCTGCTGCTGACGCAACGCTTTTACGAACGGCACGGGGGCAAAACTATCTTTCTAGCGCGGTTTATTCCCATCGTGCGAACGTTTGCTCCGTTTGTCGCCGGGATCGGCCGGATGTCGTATCCGCGTTTTGCCCTCTACAATGTCCTTGGTGCCATCGCCTGGGTGATAACTTTTGTGTTGCCCGGCTACTGGTTAGCAGAGCAGCCGTTCGTGCGTGAAAATCTTTACCTGGTGCTGGCGGTGATCGTGGTGCTCTCCGTGATGCCGCTTTTGATCGAAGGCTGGCAAGCGCGTCGTGGCAACGCTCAGGTGAAACACGAAACTCCGAAATGGTGCAACTCGGACAATTCCGCATCGCCAGCAGGCACAAACTGATCTTTTCACGCTGAAGGAAGTCGCGTATTATCAGCGGCGGTGGAACGGAGACCGGAACCTTCGCTCCACCAGGCCACGGAGGGCCGGGCAGAGAAGAGGCACACCTCTCGAGCCGACTCACCCCCTTTGATTCCCATCCGCACCACGGCTTTGTTGACCGCCTGTGCCTGGCTCGCCGAATCCTGAGAACCAGCGCTGGATGCTTGGGCAAGCCCAGCGCCTTGTCAACGGAACGGCAGGAGAGGCATGAGCCGAGAAGCTGTCGTGTTGCGCGTGGATGCTGGCTATAGCTTTGGCTGGGATGCCTGGAATCGCTGTCAGGTTCTGGCCTACGGCTTGCAGAGGCGTCGCAGGCCCTGCTATTTCCTGTCGCATCTCGAACCGAATGGATTGGCTCTGAGCTTGAAGCGCAGCGGCCATGATTGGCTTGCTGCCGAACATCCGGCCGGTTCGCCCGGCGATCTCGAGCAATTGCTGCGCGAGCTGCGACGGCTGCAAGCGGTAGCGGTGATCGTGGATGCAGCGGCCATCGGGCCCGATTATCTTGCAGAATTGGCTGCGGCAGGGATTCTGGTGGTCAGTGTAGATACCCGCGCGGGTTTTCGTTCTCCCGCCCATCTGGTGCTCAACCCGACGCTCAATCGTTCCGGTCAGGAGTATGAAGTGTGTGGCGACGGACAGGTGCTATGCGGACCGCGGTATGTTTTAGTCCGGCCGGAAATCAAACGAGTGCGACCCCAGCGCTCTCTCGAACCCCCAGAACCCACGCGAGTGGTCGTGGCCCTGGGCGATGACCAGGCGAAACTGAGCCAGGCTGTGGTCAAAACCCTGCTGGGCATGAAAACCATCGCTCGCATCGAAGTGCTCACCTGGGCCCACCACCCATGCGTAACTGCTTTGCAAAGCTGCCTCGAAAAGGAGCCAGAGCGAATCACCCTGGCCACGGAACCGTCGAGCTGGGGGCTGGCCATGATGCGCAGCCATCTCGCCATTGCTGCCAGCGGGCCATGGGCTTTGGAACTCGCCTACGTCGGTGTACCGACCATCCTCATCAGCGATCATCCCGAGCAGGAACGCACAGCGGAAACCTTGCAGGAAGAGGGAATCGCCCGCTATCTCGGACACGCCGAAGATTTCTCCCCAAGCGCCCTGCGTGCTGCCATAGAGGACCTTTTGAGCGATGCCCAGGAGCGGCACACGATGTCGCGGCTTGGTCGTGCCTACCTGGACGGTCGTGGGATTGACCGTTTCGTTCAGGCCATCGAAATTCTCCTGCACGCTCCGGCTCGGCGTCAGAGTATCAGTCAGGCGGCGTAAAACAGGACTCGGAGCTTTTGCGGTTAGCAAAAACGTGCCCGCTTCGGAGGGCCCACAATGAGCACAGAAAGCCAGGAAAAATCGGCCTGCTGGCGGCTCCTCGGTGAACGCACTCGCCGACAACTGGAAGAACTCGATGCCTTGCTGGAACGGATGCTGGCCTTGCCACCCTTCGACCTGCCAGAAGAACAATCTTCAGACCCACCCTCGTCCAGCATTCCAGGTTCGTCGCAGAAATTGACCGCAACAGGAACGCCAGGCAACTCGGGGAGCTCGACGAGCAACTCAGGTTCGGCGCAAAACCATCCGCAGACCCCAACATCTACCGTCTCACCAGAAAAACCATCTGCGGCATCCGTCTCAGCAGCCCCGCACGCAGGCTCTGCCAACAACACAAAAATTGCCGCTGCCGAACCAGCGGAAACCAGCAGCATCGCCCGAAGCAAGCCACCTGCGGAGGCGTTAGCACAAAGCGTCGCCATTTCCGCTGCCGCATCGGCAGGGGGAACCACTCCTGCTTCAGAACCGCCAGCGGTTTCAGAATCGGCATTGGCGGAGGCAAAGCCTGCTCCGTCCGCAGATGCCGGGATGAAGCCTAGGAACGAAACGACCAATTCGGCTGAGCAGGCCCCTGCTGTTACAATCAGTGCATCCGCAAAACGGATCGCCAGCCGACCTGTTTCGGACGGGGAATCGGTCGAGCGCGTTGCCGAACCGGAGTCGGTCGTTTCCAGAACCGCCACGCCGCGTGAAACCAGAACAGCATCGGCAACGCATTCCTCCGCCAGTGGCACTCGTCCTGTCAACAATCCAACCCTGGCAGGCCCAAAGCTCCCGGAGTCTTCGACTATTACGCCCGTCGAAAGACACGATTCAGCTGCCCCAGCGATTCGTTCTGCCGCGGATGATTCCGAATCCAAGGCCAGTGCATCCGTTCACACCGAACCGCCTTTGCAGGCTTCCAGCGAACCCCCGAAAGGTCCCGCCTGGTTACTGCGAGAGGACACAGGTCCGGGCGATGCCGATGCTGACCGGTCGGTCGCTGACACCAGCAAAGACGCTTCCGGAAGCAACAACGGAGCAAACTCGCTTGACCAGTCACAGTCAGGCTTTCGCTGGATCAGGCCGATTGCTGAAAATCTCGCTCAGCCTTTACGCTGGTTGTTCCTGACACCTACCGGCTCGAACGTGCTCGGTTGGATTGGCATTCTGCTATTGCTCGGTTCGGCGGCATTCTGGCTCGGAGCCTGGCTGGGCTGGCACTGGTGATACCCTGACGCTTGCCAGTCAGGCATAGGCATTTGTGAACCGCCAGTTGCTACCGGTGCACTACCGTTTCGCTAACGGTAATGCAGCATGGTGCGAGACCTGCAAGTCGAGCTGGGGCGAAAGTCAGCGTGTATTACCGTTTTGCTAACAGGCAAGCCGCATAACGTCGTGGTAACGGATTACGACACGTTGTACCCTCAATTTGCACTACCGTTTTGCTAACAGTATGAAGCCAGTATCAAGGCCAGAGGCACAGTCTAACCTCAATGTGCACTACCGTTTTGCCAACAGGCAAGCCGCATGGGCTATCCGGTGCCATTTTTCAGGGTTTTCCCGTACTACGGTGCAGTGCGGCTCCGCAAACCGGCAGGGAATATAGTTTCCGCTTCCGGGCTTAGGGTACGTTACCGCAAGCCAGCCAAACCAGCAGACGGCACGGCTGTGTTATGCTGTCCAGTGAACGATGCTGGCAGCGCAAGTTGGCCAAGCCGGGTCGTTTACTGGGTAACGCTTGGTGCTCGGATGCAAAACCATACTGGCCAGGCGGGCCGGAATACTCCCTGGGAAGCGTCGGACGGGATGTGCTTCTCTCAGGGATGGCCCTGCACGGGCCCGCAGGAGTAGCAGCCCTGGTCGGAATGGTGGTGAAGCGGGCCATCATTAACGCATTATCCCGACTGGACTAACGGCATTTTGCGGACTATAACGATTGCAATGGATGTGGGGAGATTGTGTGTCGGGTTGAGGATGGAAGGGACAGCGGGGGATAAGAATTTTCCCCCTCACACCGCTGGTTGTAACTTAGACTACAAAAGCGGGAATAACACCTGCCGGAACCGCTGGCCAGAAAAGCGACACTAATTTAAGGCAGCCATTCCCGCAAATAGACGGGCGGAGCATATCTGGCCAAACAACCTCCGAAGTTGCTGGAAAAGGAGAGGAGCATGCTGCGACGGCGAGAAGTCCAACGGGGTGCGGCCCTTGCGGCGACGCTGGTCTTCTGGAGCGTGTTGCACGGCGACCCGGTCAATGTGCGAAAAGATGAACGCCCAAGTTCACCGCAGCCGACGGACCTGGGCCAGTTTTCTCAGGAAAAGTTGCGCCAAGAGGGGCTGTTGACCTATGAAACGCAGGATAAGGAAATCCTCTTTGCGCTGAAATTGCGCGTTCGTCTGAACCACACAGTTAACCAGCCGCGAGATTTCGTTGTTTTGTTCGACACCACAGCCAGTCAGGCAGGTGAAAGCTGGTTGGTGCAGCTGGCCCTGCTCAAGGAGCTTTGCCGGCAAATCAGCGACCAGGATCGCATCCGCGTGATCACTGTCAACACTCAGCCCGGCGAATTGACGGCGGGTTTCGTTCGCAAGGGCGATCCTGCACTGGAAAAGGCTCTCCAGCAGCTCTCCGACATCACGCCGATGGGTGCCGCCGATCTGAAAGCCGCTCTCGACAAGGCCATCGAGAGCCTGGACATTCAGCCTGGCCGTCAGCCGGTGGTGGTGTACATCGGGGACGGCATGAGCAGTTTGCGGCCCATCGGCGGGCAAGAACGCCTTCGTTATGCTGAAACTTTCAACCGCCTGCGGGTCCCCTTCTATGCCATCCCGATCGGGTTCCGCCTCGACCCTGAATTTTTGCACGGCATGACCGGAAGCACCGGCGGGGCCGTATGGCGGGTTGACATCCGTTACAGTGTGCCGGAACTGTGGAAACAATTTTTGCCGCAGCTGGAAGTGCCCGTGCTGTATCCGATCGAATATCAGTTGCCAGCGGAAGTCGCCGAAGCCTACCCGACGAAATTACCGCCTTTGCGTGCGGACACGTCAACCTTGATCGTTGGCCGCCTGCGCCAACTTCCGCAAAAATTCGCCTGGCAAGTCAAGGGTACGGTGCAGGAGCAACCGGTGCAGGTGAGCGGCGAGGAAAAAGTAGTTCCGCCGGATGTCAGTATGTTCTTCCTCAAGGCGTTGGTAGAACAAGGCCGCAAAGATCGCGAAGCACCCGCGTTGTTACCTGCGGATCGCATGCTGGTGATGGCCCACAATCAGGTGCGAATGGTACGCGAAGAACTGCTGGCTCAAGGACGTTTGGCCATCCGCATGGATCGGCTTGACCTGGCCCGGCAACTGTTCGAGCAAGCGCAGCAGCTGGTGCCTCACGACCCGGAAGCCCGAGCCGCCGTCCGTTTGGTCGAACGGTTGCAGCAAGCTCCCGATGCAGCCCAGCGGCGTGAGCTTCTCGAACGGGGCTTAGCGCAAGCCGGACCAGCAGGCGGCGGTGGAGCCGCAGCCGCACAGCCCAACGCCAAGCCCGACCCGCAAGCCGAGGATTTACTGCGCCGTCAGGAGCAGATCATTCGCATCCTCGAGCAGCAACTCAAAAACGACATTGACGAAGCGTTACGGCAGCTGGATCGGCCATTGACAGCGGCAGAAGCTAACGAGTGGCTGGCGCGGCTGAAACTTTTGACCGAAACCGTCCAGCGCGAAACGCAGATCGGCCCGCAGGTCAGAGAACAATTATTGCAGCGCCTGGCTGCAGCGATGCGTCAACTTGAGCGCCGATTAGACGAACAACGTCGTCGCGAAGCCGAAGCTCAGGCGCGAGAAATGCAGGCTCAGGAACTGGCTCGCCGTCAGGAACAGGTACTGGATGAACAGGCCCGCGTGCGGCAACTGATGCAGCAGTTCCATGCCCTGGTGCAGGCGAATCGGCTCATGGAAGCGTATCGCAAGGGCTTACAGATCGCGCAAGCGACCCCGGGTGAGTCGATCGGTGTGGCGACGTCGAGTCAGGCCTTAGCTTCGCGGTATCTAGGTGAATCCCAACGTCTGGTTCAGGAACGGCAGGCAAAGTACCTGGCCGCCATGCTGGAAATCGAACGCTCGCATGTGCCCTTCCCGGACGAGCCGCCTATCACGTTTGCTCCTGCCAGCTTTTACGAAACCAAGATTTTCCGCAACTGGAACGAATTATCACGACACCGTATCAAGCGGTGGCTGGTCAGCTATCTGGGCGAAGCACCATCGGAACGTGCTCAGGAAATCGAACGGATGCTGTCGCAACCAAGTCCGCTTCTGGATCGCGACTTCCCCGCTGACACTCCGCTAAACCTGGTTCTGGAAACCATCGAGAAGAAGCTCAACCTTCCGATCCGCATAGACTTTGAGGCTTTCGGTGAAGAAGCGGCGAAATTTGATCCGCAGCAGATGACGCTCAAAAAGGCTGTGCGGGTCAGAAATATGTCGCTGGGGATGATCTTGCACGATGCGCTGGCCAGTGTCGAACCCCAGGCCACTTATATCATCCGGCGGGATACCATCGAAATTACCAGTCCGCAAAAGGCCATCGCTGAAAAGGTTCTTCGCGTGTATCCCGTGCCGGAACTGGTTTTGCCACCGCTATTCGGAGGCAACCCGTTCCAGCTCAACACCATGATTTTCGGCTTTGGTTTCCAGATGGGCGTGCCCATGATGATGTGGGGGATGATGATGGGTATGCCTGGCATGATGATGGGCATGCCCGGCATGATGATGGGTATGCCTGGCATGATGATGGGTATGCCCGGCATGATGATGGGAATGCCCGGCATGATGATGGGCATGCCTGGCATGATGATGGGGTTCCCCGGCATGATGATGATGGGCGGTATGATGATGGGTATGATGATGGGCATGCCCGGCATGATGATGGGAATGCCCGGAATGATGATGGGGTTCCCCGGCATGATGATGATGGGTGGCATGATGATGGGCATGATGATGGGTATGCCCGGCATGATGATGATGGGCGGTATGATGATGGGCGGCATGATGATGGGTGGCATGATGATGGGTGGTTTGATGGCCATGGGCGGACCTAACCTGTTTGCAACCAATAGCGCGCCCATGCTCATCGAGCTTATCAAGCAAGTCGTTGGCGGGCCGGGCGACTGGTATATTGACCCGATGAACATGATGATGCTGACCATGATGGGCCAGCAGCCGCCACAAGACTACAACCCTCTTCTGGCCAATTACATCGGTTACTATGACCCGGCGTTTGCACTGGTGGTAAGGGCGACAGCGCGCCTGCATGAGCGCGAAACCCGCACGTTGACTTTGCCGGCAGCCGCAGGGGGCGGCGGTGCTGCTGGGGGTATGGGGCAAGCGGGTCATGGGGAACGCCATTTCGCCCACGCCGATATTGTCCGCGACGTCGAGGGAGTCATTGGCGGATTGGTGGGTGCACAGGCTTTGCGAGGCCGTGGGAAGGTAGTCGCTGCTCAGCTGGATGCAAAGAAGGCCTGGCAGGAGGCTCTGGCACGCAGCGATAAACCGGTGGATGCGGATGTGCTCTTTGCTGGGGCTGCTGCGCTGGCCGCCAGTGGGCACTGGAATCACGCGGCTGAGTTACTCAAAGCCGGTTTGCGTCAGGGTGGCGTAGCCCGCGACTGGATGTTCGAAGCAATCGCCCTGGCTATTCGCATTCAGCACGGCGACCCGGAGGAAGAAGTTCGGTGCCTGCTCTCCGCAGCGGATTTGCGGCCCAGCGATGCTTTCGGTTTGCTCCAGGGCGCTGAAGTGCTGGCACGGCATGGCAAATACGCCCCGGCTATCTCGCTGACTCGATTGGCTGCTGAGCAAAACCCTGAATTGCCGCATCCGTACCTGTTCGCCCTGCAACTGGCGAGCAAAGCGAAGGACGTGCCCACGGTACGCTGGGCGGCGATGGAATTGCTCCGCCGCGATTGGCCCATCCAGTGTGCTGAACTTCACGCTACCGCTCAACGCACGCTCGAAGACCTGGCGGAAGCATTGCGGAAAGAAGGTCGCGCTCCGGATGCCGAAGCGCTTGCCCTGCCCGCAGCACAAATCCAGCGCCGCGATCTCGTGATTCGGCTGTTGTGGACTGGAAACGCCGATCTCGATCTGGAAATTTCCGAACCCTCCGGAAGCACCTGTTCCCTCACCCAGCGAGTAACTGCCAACGGTGGCAGTTTGCAAGCTGATTTTGATGCGGAACATCAGACCGAAATCTACAGCGTCGCAGAAGGTTACTCCGGCGAATATCGCGTGACCGTCAAACCGCGCTGGGGTAAGCCGGTGGCCGGCAAAGCGGTCGTCGAAATCATCACGCATCAGGGCACGCCCAACGAGCAGATTCGCCGCGAGATGATCACCGTGGCCAGGGAGCCGGTAACCCTGACCGTGCAGCTGCGCGACGGCCGACGCCAGCAACCTGCACCGGTAGCGCCGCTGGAAGCTTATCGCCTGGGCATTGACCCATTCTATCGGCCGACCTGGCCGGTCCCCGGTGCTGAGATGCTGCGGCAGTTAGCGGTTCCTATCACCACGGGTATTGAAATACGTCGCTCGCCGTTCGGCCCGACCAGTATGGCCGATCCTTTGCCGCGACCAGGCGATGACGATAACTCCGGCCCGCAACTTGGGCCCGGTGGTGCGCCAGGCGTAGTGGTCATACCCGCCGGTGCCCTGGTCAATACGCAAGCTCTGGTCCATAGCGACCGTCGCTACGTTCGCCTTTCCGCAAACGTGACCTTCAGTGGCATTACAGGTTTTGTGCCTGTGCCGTTGGCCAGCCTCAGCCCTGGCATACGGCCGTAATGCCTTCCGAGTCATTCTGGCTAGCCCTACCATCTGGACGCTAGCCCCGGCCGGACGCCAACGGACAACTCGTCGCTCAGATAACCAACCGCCTCATGCGTGGAATCGGTCGCCAAGGAAGCGGCAAAGCAACAGGAAGATCACAGAATCGCACTGGCATAGTCGGCCGTTTCTGCCCCAATTGTCGCCGCGTTAAGGAGTCGGTTTGCTCGGCGCGGTTACGTTGTCACTCGTACCAGCGGGGATGGACGAGCTGGCAGCACGGCTGCGAGCATCCAGATCGGCTTTGGTGTACAAGACCAGTCCTGCTCCGACAGCTGCCAGAATGATGCCAACATAAAACAGCGGGCCGGGACGCAGTCCCGCCGCAGGCGGATGCCAGGCCAGGCTGACCAGCGTATTGACGATTGGGGCACCCGCGAAAACCAGCGGAGCGATAAACAGAGGACTGCCACCGTTTTTGATGGAAAGGATAATGCACAAGGCTCCCGCGGCGCCGGCAGCACCGGCCAGGGTCGCAAAACTAATGCCTCGCCAGTTGATCTGACCCTGACGCCAGAATTGCAACCGTTCGCCGCCAGCCAGGTCGAAGTGAAGCAACAGCAACGGCACCACCACCGCCGTCACAAAATACGCCAGGCCCACACACAAAAACGCGCGCACCGCACCGGCCGGTGGTCGGCCTTCACCCAGTTCCTTCTGGCCCTCGTGCAAAGTCGGAACATATACTCCCCACGATAAAATCGCCCCCAGCACAAAAGCCAGCCATAGCATCTTCATGGCTCTCCTCAAAAGTCCTGACGGCCAGTTATCGCCTCGTTTCGATCGTAAATGGGCTACGGACGATGGCTGCTGAAAAGTCGCACCACAATTGCCCGAAAATTCGCTACCACGCCGGACACACGATTCGGCAGCTATTGCTGACAAGGAATGCCCGTTTGATCCCGGCGAGTTGCTGCGGATTGTATTCGGACAAAAACTCGCTAACAAGATGCCTGCCATGGACGCGCCCTAACTTGAACGCACATTCGTATCGCCTGAGACGAATTGCAAACGCCGCGATTTCCAACCCTGCAAAACGCCTTTGCACGTTCAGCTTCATCGCATCATGGGTGCGTAACAAGCAAAGGCCGCGATGCCGGCACAGGTCGAACGCTCGCCAGCCAACCGATGCGATCCCGACGACCGGCCCCCGCTCGGTAACCTTTCCTGGCGGAAAACTGGATCAGCACATACCCAGGACATTTCGCTAGCGATTGGCTCTCAAAAAAGCATTCCTTGCTGGAAGAGCAGGCAGTCGCACTGCGTCCTGTGCTCTGGTTTCCGCCAGCCGACAGCATGCTTGCCTTGCAGAAAATGGCATTCCCTCGCGGCGCAACGGATGTGGGATTGGCTCAGCTTGTCGAAACGACGTGGCGTTTCACGGCCAGTGATCGTGTTTTCGCAACTACGCTGCCCGAACGCACGGGAAAACCGGTCACAACACGGCTGTGCTCGCGTCCCACCGCACCTCATTCTCCATAGCGTTGTTGCCGGCTTGTCCGCAGGGAGAAAGTTCGCAACAACGGCTAAGGCAGGCGGATATGCGCAACGAAGCCGCCTTCTGTGCCAATTGGGCTAACCAGGAGCGCTAAACTCCCGGATACGAGCCCGGAATACGACGAAGCACCGTGCTTCTGAGTCCCATCGGGGAGCCTGCACCGCAAAACTGGCCAGCGAACGTGCGCATGGGCGGTGATGTTTTTCGGGAGCATCGCCAGACGGTGCGCTATTTTCCCACCCCGGACGGTGAGCGATTGTGTCTGGCGCAACGCTTTCGGAAGCGGCTGGCTACACCATCGCGCATCCGGCAAACGACGCAGTTGCGGCGGTTCTTGGTCAGGCGGCTTTTTCTTTCGTTACCTTGGACAGGTGGTTCTGCAATCGGTCGAGTATTTTTTTCAGATGGGCAATCTTGCGGTCCACCCGCTGGAGACGCCGCAGCAATACTTGCCGTTTCTTTTCCTGCATGCTGGCCATGCTCGTTTCCTCCTGCCTTGTGGCGAATAGATTTGGCTTGTCCGCAAACCGAAAGCGGCATTAACTGCATCGGCAATACCTTCGGTAACGATTAAGCAAAACGTTGCCAAGCATACCGCTGCCCCATTCGCCACCACGCAATACCTTCGGTAACGGTTGAGCAAAAGGTTACCAAACATACCGCTACCCCATCCGCCACCACGCAATATCTTCGGTAACAATTAAGCAAAAGGCCCCGATGATCCCGCCGGCATGCCGCCCACTCGCCCAGCCAGAATCCCCGCAACCTCCAGGCCAACAGAATCCGCTTGGGCTGGCCGGAAGGCGAAGTTTTTCGCTGGTTCGGATCGCGAGTATCCGTTTCAGAGTATCAGCGTTCGGAGTGTCAGTCAGGGCCCGTCGCCGGGCGGGCTTGCCGCTACGTTGATGCAAGTGGACGTGGGCCCTGACAGGTCCGCATGGGCGATCTCTGCCTTGACAGGTGGGTTTGCGGCTATGCTGATGCAGGTGATGGCTGCCGGTGTTATCGTCAGGGTACCAGCGACCATTGGCAGCGAGGTTCCCTGCCACGTTGATGCAAACGGTGGCCGTCAGCGTTACCGTGGGGCGATCGACTGGCGGTTGACAGGCGGGTTTGCCGCTACTTTGATGCAGGTGATGGCTGCCGGTGTTATCGTCAGGGTACCAGCGACCATTGGCAGCGAGGTTCCCTGCCACGTTGATGCAAACGGTGGCCGTCAGCTTTACCGTGAGGCGATCGACTGGCGGTTGCCAGGCGGGTTTGCGGCTACTGTTCCGAAGGGAGACAGAGCAACCGCAGCAGGGCTTCGCAATGAGTTTGCAAGAAGTCGGCCAGATTGGGCAGCGGCGTTTCCTCGGGCAGAGTCTCGGTGAGAGCGGCGAACCAGCGCGGGAAGGCGTACAATTGGGCCAGGTCTTCAGCGCCCAGCGGCTCCAATCGCAAACGTTTGCCGCGAGACTGTGCTTCTTCCCACAGGGATTTGCTTTTGCCCGTCAGGTGCACGTCTTCCGCCGGGCGAAGCAGGACGAGCACATCCATAGCCGGCGGTTCCAAATCTAAAGCGGCGAGTTTGACCTGTAAATCGCGGAGTTTGCCGGGACCTCGCCCCAAAAACAATCCCACACCGAGCCGCCAGGGCTGACCGTCGCGGCAAGCCCAGTGGGCCAGCGTGAGCACACCGTAGGTTGGATGATTGCCGAAAGTCCATTCCGGTACCACATGCTGCAACCGCCACGCGCCCACTTTCACGCCGTGCTCCTGACACGCTTGCAAAAACGCACCCAGTCCGGCCTGCAATTCGCGAGTGGCACCAGTGATGGCACCCTCGGGAGCCAGTCGGATCCGGGCATCGGCTAATGCTTGCTCCCATAGTTTTTCCAGCAATGCCGCGAGGGAATCGCCCCCCTTGCTGCATTTGCTCCCGTCGGAAGTGTCGGAATGCTGCGGCGATTTTGTTTCCACAGCCTTGAGCACGGTAACTTGTTTGACCTCCGGTGGAATCGGTTCCGGTGGCGGAACTTCGACGTAGCCGACGTTTCCGGCAGCCCCATCCGCGACTGGCTCGGTTTCCTCGCTGGTTTCCTGCCCGTACACCAGACGGTCGAACAATCGGCGAAACTGTTGCAGCATGTCGCGCAATGTCGGTTCGGTGCGGGCAATTCGCAACACCTGTTCTTCATTGAACGGGAAAATCGGTGAAATTTCCGAGCCGAACTGTTCCAAAACTGGCCGCAAGCGCACCACCACCACCTTGCGAACCAGATCGGGCGTCGGTGGATCCAGCCGCACCGCTGCAACGCTTCCATAACCGGGCAGGTGAAGCGGATGATTGAGGCGATCCTGAATGTACCCGTCCAGGCTCGGCACGAAACGGTTCCAGAGTCCACGTTCGGCAAAAATCAAAAAGCAGATGCCATCCACCTGATGCAGCACCTGCACCAGCCCTGCGAAGAAAGACTCGCTCACTTTGTGGCCATCTTCAGTACGCCGAACCAGCAGCAGGTCCTCAAGCTGGTCGAAGGCGACCACTACCGGAATCCGCAACGTCAAGCAGATGTCCATAACTGCCCGCAACTGAGCCAGCACCAGTTCCTGTCGGCTCGGTTGCACCTGGAAATCCAGTTCGGTGAAGCCGGTGGTCAGGAAATGTGCCAGGTCGTCCTCCTGTCCCAGGAGAATGGCCCGGGCAAAACCCTGATAAATACGGCGACGCATTTGCCCGGCCACACTGTGAACTTCGTTGCGATCCACAAACTGGCACACCTGTTCGTACACCAAACGCGGGTCCATCTGCACCTGCAACAGTGCCTGGCGAACCGGCAAAGTGCTGGAACGACCGAGCAGCTGGATCAACCATTGACAACGCTCCTCAGCCTGGGCCTGGCCCAGCCCTAACCGTCGCGCCCAGCGGGTCAAGGGCGGGGCTGGGAAAAGCTCCAGCCGAGCCGGGGCGTCGAGGGTTTGCAACCAGTTGCGCACCAGGCGTCGGGTCAGTTCCTCGCCGATATACACCAGCGGACGCACACCACCCTGGCAGGCACCGCTCAGCAAGGTGTCAATCAACTGAAAGAGCAGATATTCGAGAAAATCGCAACCTTTCTGATAGGTGCTGGGAGTTACCAGCAGCTGGCGACCCCGACCTGGACCGTGTTTGATGGAATGCAACAGATGGGTTTTCCCCGAACCTTTGTTGCCGAGGATGGGCAAAACTTCCGAATGGCGTCGTCCATCCTGGCGATACAATTCCACCGCGGCCAGAACCATCTCCCGTTCGCGGGCATACAGCTCCGGAACATGGTAACGGGCACAGAGTTCATCATCGGGATGGCGAGCAAAATAATTGCGAAACGGATTACCGTGTCGCCGCAGGGCTTCCAATGCCCGTTCGTGCACGTGAGTAGTAAGTGTGGCAGTCATGGCCTGCTCCTTGGCCTGGTCTGGCGGTCAGTTTTCATCGCCCTGGATTTGCTGCGTGCGGTTCCCACCGCTTTTGCGCCTTTCATAAACAGCCGTTGCCCGCAGGTGCGTTGTTCCCAGATGCCCGCAGGCTGACGTAATATGCGATGGCGTGGCCGACCAGCATGGCGAGTTCCGGTTCGGGAATTTCGTAAATCGGCCCTGCCCAGGGATGCAACACGATCTGCCCCTGCGCATACCATTGCCGCAACGCCTCCTGAAATTGTCCGACACTCAGTTGCGGATGCTGCTGCCGCAGCTGGCGGAACAATTCCGGCAATGGGCAGTCTTCCTGGGGATGCGTCTCCTGCCAGCGGCGGAGGAAGGGCCAGGCAGTAGCTTTCAAAATGGCCGGATTGCCTGCCGCCCAGCCCTGTCGTGCCGAGGTTTTGAGTTCCTCGATCACACCGGCTACCCATTGCCGCAGTTGATCCAGTTCCTCGCGGCAACGCTCCAGCATTTCGCCCCAGGTCTGCCATTGCTGCTGGCATTGAACAATCCGCTGCTGGAGTGCTTCCAGCGCGGTGGCTGGGTCGGTTTTGTGCAACAGCCACTGAAGCCCGGCTTCGGTCAGCGTGTACAGTGCGGTTACAGTTTTGCCTGCGGGTCGGCTGGCCACGCACTCCAACCAGCCCCGTCGCTGACACAGTTCGGCGGCCTGCTGACCCAACCGGGTTCGCGGAAATAAACCGGGATTGCGACCAGAGGCGATCAGCGGTAAGGGTTCCGGCGAGGATAACGCCTTTTTCAAAGCCGCGAGCACCAGCGATTCCACAGCGGCAGACGTATTGCCAGAATTATCGCTGACGGTAGAGCAAGCTCTTTGGGTTTCAAGAAGGGCCGACGTTTCCATGAACACTTCCTCCGATATTTTGCCGCAGTCGCGGCATTATGCCGCAATCCTGCCGCCGTGCAAGCCCAAATGATGGACCGACAACGCAGGAAAAGCGGCGATGGTTCGCGTCCAGGGGAAGGTAGCTGAAAACAAACTCGTCTGGTTCACGATCAGGGCGGTTCCATTGCTCGGGCCAGCCATTGCGGTGCAACGATCGCGTTTTGCCAACCGCGCATTATTCCGTTATCGGGGCCAGTAGCGCACTCGCCCCAGGGCATCAAAAACTTCCGCGCTCATGAGTTTCCAGGTGCCATCCGGTGCCGGTTCAAAACGCATGCGAATCAATAGCGGGGCCGACTCCCCGACCTGGCCTTCGTAACTGCCGGTGAAGGAAATGTTCAGTTCTGCAATGAATGCCGTGCCATCGCCAGAGCGCTCGACTGTGAGTTTCCCGGAGCGAATCCGCGCGACATGGGGCAGCGTTCGCCGCAACTCCTGCTCCAGAGTGGCTCGATCTATTGAACCGGAACGGAATTTGTCGGCCACGTGGTGCAAGATACCATCGGCATCCTGCTTTTCCGCCGCGGCAACCATCGCCTGCACAGCCAGGATCACGCGCTCGCGGTCGGTGACTACCAGGTAATCGGCCAGCGCGATCAGAGCCATCACCAGCGCGGCACCGATCACACCGAGCAGGTAAACGGCACGCTGAGTGTACACCGTCACCAGCAAAAACAGCACGCCGGCACCCGCAACGATCCAGTAAGCTGAACTCGGCTCGTCAATCAGCCAGTCCCACATGGTTCGACCCCGAGCAAATCAGCCAAGTTGCCTGCTGGCTTAGAGCATCGCCTGAAGGATTCTGTGTCGGATCGCCTGAGAGATCAGCTAAGCCGGTTGGTTGCTCTCAGCCGGATGAGCATCGAGCCAGGCACGAATCGCCTCCTGTCCGATCAGCGGTTGCTGACACGTTCCCTGCTCGCACAAGTAAATGGCGGGAGTCGGTGATAGCTTGTCGGCCAGTAGTGCAAACGGAGCGTAGCCGTGTGCCGGAAGAGTCGGATCGAGCCACGCCACGATGCGTCGCGGTTCAAAAGTTTGCCACAACGAAGCCCAGGCCTGCTGCAACACTGGCTCGGTCACGGGGCCCGACAGGACAATTTCGCGCACTGGTCCGATGGCGAAATCCACGCCGCATAGGAAGTGCCCGAACGCCGTCGGCAGGCGTTCGGCCAGTGGTGTCAGCCAGCGGAAAATGGCGTCGGCACAGTCACGGAAATCGGCTTGGCCTGTGAAATGCCATAAGCGCAGGAGCATCCAGGCAGCGGCACTGTTGCCCGAAGGAGTCGAACCGTCCTGGGCATCTTTCTGCCGAACCAGGAGCGGTTCATGGGCCAGTTGGGCGTAGAACAAGCCTCCGCCTTCCGGATCACGAAAACGTGCCATCATCTGCTCGGCCAGCACCACCGTATTTTCCAGCCAGTGTATTTCACCTGTGCATTCGTAAAGCGACAGCAGGGCATCTGCGAACAAGGCGTAGTCGTCCAGGAAGGCGGGAATTTCCGGTAAACGATCCGGCAAACACGCGTGGAAAAGTTCGCCCGACCTCGGCTGCAAATGGGCGAGAATCCAGTTCGCGGCCCGACACGCCAGCTCGAGATAATGTGGATCAAAGACGCGGCCAGCCAGCGCCAGTGCCTGAATCGTCAGGGCGTTCCAGGCCGTGAGGATTTTTTCGTCGCGCGACGGTGCAATGCGTTGCTGTCGGGCTGCCAGTAATCGGCCCCGCGCTTCCTCCAGCCGGGCGAGCAACTCCTGCTCGGACATCTTGAGCAAGCGTGCGCAGACCGGCAGCGGTTTCGCCTGAGCCAAGACCTGTTTTCCTTCCCAGTTGCCAGTCTCGGTAACATCGTAAACGTAGGCGACAATATCATACAGTTCGGGTGGCAAAATCGCCCGCAGCTCCGTTGCCGTCCAGACATAATACTTGCCTTCTTCACCTTCGCTGTCGGCGTCGAGACTGCTGAAAAACGGGCCGTCCGGAGCCATCATCTCGCGTTCCAGCCACGTCAACGTTTGCTCCACAACCTGGCGATAACGAGCCACACCGCTCACCAGCCAGGCTTCGGTATAAGCCAGGCTCAAAAGGGCGTTGTCGTACAACATTTTCTCGAAATGCGGTACCAACCAGCGCTCATCGGTGCTGTAACGGTGAAAACCGCCGCCCACGTGATCGTAAATGCCACCGCTGGCCATGCCATCCAGGGTAAGCTTCACCATTTCCAAAATGTCTGCCTGCCGAAAGCGGTGAAAGGCACGCAACAAGGCACGCAGTTCCATAGCATGAGGAAATTTAGGAGCGCCGGCTAACCCGCCGTAAACGCGATCCAGATTCTGCTGCCATACCTCGACTAAGTGCCGCAACAATTCTTCGGAAGGCTCACTTTCTGGCAGGGATAGATGCAGGGTTTTTTGCAAATGTGCAGCAACTTCGTCGGCGGTCTGAAGGACATCGGCACGGCGTAATTGCCAGGCCTGGGCTAGTGCGACGATCACATCGCGGAATCCCGGTCGCCCCCAGCGCCGCTCCGGTGGGAAATAGGTGCCGGCATAAAATGGCTTCAGGTCGGGCGTCAGGAAGACCGACATCGGCCAGCCTCCCTGTCCGGTCATGGCTACGACCGCCTGCATGTACAACTGATCCAAATCCGGCCGCTCTTCGCGATCCACCTTGATGTTCACGAAATGCTCATTGAGTAAGCGTGCAATCTCAGGGTTTTCAAAACTTTCCCGTTCCATGACATGGCACCAGTGGCAGGCCGCATAACCGATACTCAGGAAGATAGGCTTGTTCTCCTGCCGTGCCCGTTGCAGTGCCTCATCCGACCACGGATACCAGTCCACCGGATTATCGGCGTGTTGCCGCAGGTATGGACTTGCCGAGTCCGCCAGCCGATTCTTTTTGCCCGTCATTGGCTTCTCCCGGAAGGGTGCAGGATTTTGCCGGTCTGAAAAACCGCCGATCTGCTCCCGCGTACTCGCTCACCTTGCCAACATGAAGAAGGGCAGCTTTATCGGCGTTCGGCCCCACTCAGTGGCAGTATAGGCGGTCAACGTGTCCCAGCCAAATCTGCAACATTTCTGGCTCCCCAGCCACTACGGTCTCGATGTTCGAATCCGGAACAGTGCGGCGCCCAACCAGGCTGTCCGTGGCGGATAAGCGGGAAGCCGCACAGCTGCTGTGGGCTTCAATTCCCCAGCGCCAAGCATCCCCGTCACCGGGGCCTAAACTCCGCTGGCCAAGGCTTCCATCAGTCGGCGAGCCAGTAAAGCATGATCGGTTGCGGTCGCCCAATGACTCCTACTTGCGTGAAACCGTAGCGCTGGATAATGGCGATTGCCTGTTCGGCGTCTTCAGCACGACGAAAGCGGAAATAGCGATAACGCCCGTCAGTGATCCAGTAATCATGCCCCAGAGCGATTACGCGCAGTTGTTGCGGGGCAAACGTGATTGTTTGTTGACCGGGCATACGTCCACGCGGAGCCTGCCCGAACGACAGCCAGAACTCGATCCCCGTGTCCTTCTCTCCAACAGTTATGCGTTCGTTCAGCCGGTAATAACGGATAACGTGCAGAGCGAACATGGCCTCGGTTTCCTGGTAGCCAAAATCCTTGAGGACTTCCTGCCCGGCGAGCAATTGCCAGCGCCCCTTTTCCTGGCGTAATTGAACTTGCATCGGGTCGAATTGTTGTCGGCGTAAGCTGGAGCGCGAGTCCGGGTTGGAAGGTTTGTCGGGGGATGAGGCTGGCGGTCGAAGTTGTGGTCCAGCAGGTGGCACATGGATTCGATCAGAACCCGGCGCAGCAATGTTTGGTGGGAGCCAGGGAGAAGTGGACCCCGCTGGCGAACCGGTCTGGCCTGGATGCAGCGCTGAGCCGGGCGCGGACGGAACAGACTGCACTGGCGATCGGGGCATGAAATACGGACTGCCACGAAATGAATCGGTATTCCCGCTCGGCGCTACGCCCGGCAAAACGGGGGAAAGGACTCCCGGCATCGGCCAGAGCATCGGACGCACACCGGGATAGACGTAACCGTTCCACCCATTCGCAGCGGCAGGCGAAAGCGATGCGGGGACGTCCTGCGTACCAGAAGTGCTCCCGGCCACCGGGGTGGAAGCTGGACGGGAAACATCACGGCCGGCAGCGGGCGAGGGTGATTGCGGAACGTTCGGCATCATTGGAATTTGCCCCGCGGCCCAGCATGGCCATAGCAGCAAACCGACAACCATGGTGCAAGCTCTCGCCATTACGGCAAGCCAGGCCGCACCATTTCGCCCGCCAGCTGCACATCGGGTTTCGGATTTGCACAATCGAACAGGCGAAAGGAGGTCGTTGGCGGGAGAAAGTTGACCAATACGGGCCTCGGATTTGAACAACCGAACAGGTGAAGCCACGCACAAGTGCCTCTTGTTTGCTCGCGGCTCGGATTCGGGTATTTCCGCACACTTCACATCCGGCAACCCAGTCGCGGCCATAGATTCGCCTCCATGCCCAGCTATCAAAGGCCAGCGGGTAGAACAAATTACTGCAACCCAGTCAAGGCCAAACAAAATCGGCTCCGAAGCCGATGCTCCGGAGCCGACGGTCAGGCCAGTCTCAGTTGTGAACCGCGTTCCCGGCAGTCGTTATTTCCCCTCGGGCTTTTTAGCCGGCAGCAGTTTGATTTCGGTGATCTTGCCGCCGTCTATGGTCACGTCCACTTTGGTGCCTTCTTTGAAGCCTTTGAACTTGTCGGCCGGAATGACGTTACCTTTGGGGCTGAGAATCTTGACGTCAGCGACCTTGGCCGAGTACTCTTTGTCGCCGACTTTGACGACCACAGTCTGGGTGCCCTTGTCGTACTTTGCGACGACCCCTTCGGCGGCCAGGCAGACCGCGACCCCAAGCAGCAGGGCCACCGTTACAGCGAGCAGTTTGCGGAGCATGCTTCAATCCTCCTATGCTGTGCAGGCCGTAGATGCGAAGGGTTCCGAACCCTCGTTCGGAATCCCGGGCACTCCGATAAGCCTCGTTTGATCGGAGCACCCATGTTTGTAACACCTATTATCGGAAAAAGTTTCGCCGCTGGCAACGCAGTGCCCAAAAATTCAGAACAGACCGCTGCGTTCGTGAAAATGGGTAGGTTTGTCCCAAACCTCTCCGCCACGCATCAGCCAGTCAGCTATCCATTCCACGAGCAGAGCCAGGGGGACACGCGGATAGCCAAACAGGCGGTGGGCACGTGAGGCATTACTCAGATAGGCGTCGCCAGCTTCGGTGCCGATAAAACGCGGAGTTTTGCCGAAACGCTGGCCGAATTGCTCCGCGGCCCAGCGTACGCTGACCGTTTCGGGCCCGGCCAGGTTCAGGACTAAAGGAGGACTGTCCGCATATTGCAGGGCCTGGATCGTCCAGGCATTCACGTCGCCCTGCCAGACGGCGTTGAAGCAGCCGGTGGCCAGCGGGATCGGTTGTTCGTGGTACACGGCTCGGGCAATATCCACCAGCACACCGTAACGCAATTCGTGGGCGTAATTGAGCCGGAGAATGACCGTCGGTGTCGAAAATTTGCGGCTGAAGAATTCCAGTAACCGCTCTCGGCCGATGCAGCTGGCAGCGTATTCGCCATCCGGTCGTAACGGGTCTGTCTCCCGACTTCCGCCACTGGTAACCGGCACCATCCCGTACACATTTCCCGTAGAAAACGCCACAATCCGGGACTGACGGTAGCGCTCCGCCACCAGGGCGGGCAGATAGGCATTGATCGCCCAGGTGCGGGCTTCGTTGCCGGTTGTGCCGAATTTCGTGCCGACCAGGTAGAAGACAATCGCGGCATCCGGGAGTCTTTCCACACTGGAACGGTCCAGGAGGTCGCAACGCAGAACTTCGATCCGGTCGCGGCTAAGAGATTCCGCAAGAGTCGGGTTAGCAAAACGGGAAACGGCAAAAATTCGCCGCGTGGCATCAGTAGCCCGGCGAAGCATCCGCGTCAGACTGGGTCCGATTTTACCGCCTGCTCCCAGCACCAGAATGTCGCCGGAAACGCGCTGCAAAGTCTCCACCACCGCCGGCGTCGGTTCGCTGAGTAGCTCCTCCAGGGTGGTCAGGTCGGGAATTCGCACGGGCAGAGCACTCATAGGCAGCGCGCTTGCTCATTGACAACGGACTGCGATCACGGCGCTGTTATCCGAGCCGCCATAAGCATTGGCCAGGTTGACCAGCCGGCGGGCACACATTTCTGCGGAATCGGCCCGCTGAATCATCTCGGCCAGAGTTGCCTCGTCCACGTGGCCAGTCAAACCGTCGCTGCACAGGATCAGCCAATCTCCAGGTTTGAGCGTCACGGCCAAGGTCTGCGGCTCGACAAACGGCTGGGCACCCAGGGCTTGCTGCAATTCGTTTTTTCGCGGATGCTGTTCCGCCTCTTCCGGTGTCAGCTGACCCAGCTCGACCAGCCGATTCACCAGCGTGTGGTCACGGGTCAACTGTCGGAGCTGGCCTTCGGAATAAAGGTAAGTGCGACTGTCGCCCACATGAGCGATGACCGCCTGCGAACCGCAGATGACCAGCATCTCGCAGGTACAGCCCATGCCGCGCTTTCCCTGCGGTGAACGCGAAAACTGATACAGGTGCTGGTTTACGTCGCGGAGCAAGTCAAAAAGAAACTTGCGGCAGGCGTCGGTATCGAAAGCGCCGTCGGGCGCTTCGCCCAGCAAAGATTTTGCGTAATCGCTTTGAAAGAAACGCCGGCGAAGCTCGTGAATGGCCATGGCGGCGGCAACTTCGCCGGCTTCGTAACCTCCCATGCCATCGCACAAAATAGCCAGCACCGTTTCGCCCAACCGTTCTTCAAATCCCGAGCTGGAGTGCCAGAAGGCGAATGCGTCTTCGTTATTGCTCCGGAGCTTGCCGATATTGCTCCAGCCAGCAATATCCAATCGGGTAATGTTCAACTGCTGGCCGGCGTTGCGCAGTGCACGGGCCAGTTCATCCCAGCCGGTAGGATCGGTGCGAGCAGCTTCGTCTGTCGGAAAACGGTGCTGTTTATCGCGGACAAAAGTTTTCATGACCAGCCGGGCGTATGCCGGATGGGCGTCGGGGAAACGGAACACCAGCGGTTTGGGAACCCACGAGCTTTCAAAGTCAGTTTCCGTCAATTCGTGGCCGAGGTACAGCGCGTACAAAACCGCTCCGAAACTATAAAGCGGCGAACGAGCATCCACTTCGTGAGGTTCCAGCACCAGTTCCGGCGGAGTGTAGGGAGTCGCTGCCAGGTGCGTTCGCGCCGTATAGGGCAAACTCACCAGCAGGCTCAGATCGGTGAGCGTCAGCTGGCCGCGTTCGTTGAGTCGCAGCAATTCCGGCTTCAGATACTCCGGAATCGCTCCCGCCGTTGCCAGCGCTTTCAAGGAGTCTGCGAAATCGGCCAGCAAGTTGAAGCGAGCCGGCATCGTGTAAGCTGGGTCGTCAAACACCTGCCACAGATCCGGTCCGCTGGCCGCTTCTTCCACCGCAAAAACACTTCGCCCATCGCACAACACATCGAGTACCCGTGGCCAGCTGGCATGTTGCACGGTTTCCAGCAGAGCAATTTCCCATCCTAACTCGGGCCAGGCGGTGCCTATTTCGGCAGGGACATGGAACCGCCCGATAGCCACGGTGGCGCCGTTGTTCTGGCTGACCGCTTGCTGCACCAGGATGACTGGACGATTGTCATGACTCCGGTCTCGTGCCAGATAGCGAATCGTGTTTACCCGCCGCGACATCTCCTGGACGATCTCATAGCGTCCCGCCACCAGCGTGCCCGGTGGCAACGAGTCGGCCGACGGAAGCGCAGCCGCTGTCGGCAAGGCAGTCATTTCACCGTCAGGAAAACTGTAACCGCAATCCTGGCAGAACTGGCTTTCCAGGGGCAGAGTGGTTCCGCAGGCCGGGCAGGTTTTCGCCTCAACAGCTAAAACCGGTGTGGTGGGCGGCAATGTCGCCGCTTGGTCTTTCGGAGAAGACTGGTCGCTCGGGGTCATCGGAACCTCGACTGCATGGGCCCCTGTTGGCGGGCTACCAATCGGTTGAGCCACTGGCAAGGAAGTGCCCAGCTTTTCGGCAGATCTCGATTCCACGGACGGCAGGGGCGATGCCATACCGGTAGCCGTTCCGGCAGCGTGCTCCGCCCGGTTAACGAAATCCTCGAGCCAGCTGGTACGCGGGGCCATACCGGCATCCATTCCAGTGCTATGCGACGCCGAAGCTGGTGGAACCAATTCCGCGACCGGCAAACTGTCCACGGTAACTCCCGGCGGGAGCGTGCTGGGGTTCAAAACCACGGCCGTAGGCAAATCTTCTCCCGCACCCTGAGCAGTTGGGGTGTTCGTAACTGAGCCAGCCCCGGTCGCAGGTCCGGTTGCCGATGGCATGCTGGACGGCTGATGGCTTTCCGCTTCTGACGGCATGATTGGCTCCTGCAGACTAACGCAATCGGTTACCACAGTGAATGCAAAAGCGGCTGCCCATGCGGTTGGACTTACCGCAGTGCTGACAGGGTGGCGACAGATCGGTCAACGGAGCGGCACATTTGACGCAGTAAGGCTGGCGAACAGGATTTACCGCCTGACAACGGGGACAATTTATCTCCCGGGTCACCCGCCGCGCCTCCAGATCTGCCTTGAACTCCCGTGCGGTGAAATACCGGTCGTTGACGTCTTCGGAAAGATTGATGCGAATCAGCTCGTAGAACCAGCGGTGAGCCGGGGGAATAGCACCATCCGGCATGGCGAGAAGTTCATCAATTTCCTTGGCGGTGTAAAAACCTTCCGGTGGCCGACCGGTTGCCAGATGGTACAGAGTTCCCGCCAAGGCGAACAGATCGCTGCGAGGCTCCGGTTTACCCACAATTTGCTCGGGCGGAGCATACCCTTCGGTGTACACTCGCGTCTTGGCTTGCAAACGTGTGCGTGAAGTGCGGCCCAGGTCGCGGGCCGTGCCAAAGTCTATCATCTTGATACTCCGACCATCGGCCAGCAACATAATGTTGTCCGGCTTGAGGTCGCGGTGAACCACCGGCGGCTCCATGCGGTGCATGTGATCCAGAACATCGCAAATCTGTTTCCCCCACTCGATCACCATGTCCAGCGGGAACGGCCGATGATTGTTTTGTTCCATCACCTTGACCAGGTCGGTGCCCTCAATGAACTCCATGACCAGGTGCGCCGACTGCCCTTTCTGGATGAACTCGTAAATCCGCGGAACGATCGGCAAGGAAGACAGGGCGCGAAGTATCTCGGCCTCGCGCCGGAAAAAGCTGAGCCGAATCTTGAACTCCTCCGGGTCGGGACAGATCATGTCTTTGATGGCGACGGTCTGGCCGGTACGCGTGTCCACAGCGCGATAGACCGCGCCGAAACCTCCCATGGCGATCAACTTCTCAATACGGTAACGCCCTTCGAGCATACTGCCGGGTGCGCTGGGCAAAAGGCAATTGCACCGCTGGCAGTAACGTTCCCCGACCGGATTCGCGGCACCGCACGCGGGGTTGGTGCAGATCACCACCGGTGCGCCGGTTTCGTCGGCCCGTGCAGCTTCGGAGGTCCAGCCACACTCCAGGCACATGGTCGCGCCGGGAGGTAAAGCCGCCCCACACGCCGGACATTGCCCCAATGGTCCAACCACACGGGTCGGCGGACGGATTACCACGGACTCTGCGCTGAGATTGTCGGAACTTGCATCCCCCGGCCTGGAAGCAGGCGAACCCGCAGGTGCGGACGGCATGGGGGCAGTCCGTCCCGGTGCTGCGCTCGAAGATGGGGTCATGCCTGCGGAAGACGGGGCACCGACGCTGCCAGGAGCTGGAGCGGTGACTTGACCCGCCTGGGCTACCGTTGCCGTGAACACTTTCTGGCAGGTGGGACAACGCACCGGATGGTTGGCAAACTGGTCGGCAATTTGAGCCGGTTTGCGGCAGTGTGGACAATGGACGATCAGGGGCATGGTGCTACTCGCTTATGCAGTTGCACTGGGCGAAGGTTTGGGTCGCTGGCTGCGGGCGCGGCTGCGAAAGATCAGCACGCAGTCACCAACACGAATACGGTCACCCGACTGCAAGCGGCGTTTTTCACTGACGCGCCGTTCGTTGACGAAAGTGCCGCCGGGAGTTTGGCCATCTTCGATGTAATAATCCGGCCCCTCGACCAGGATTCGGGCGTGCAGTTTTTCTACCCCCTTGGCACCGTAAAGACCGATGTCGCACCCTTCGGCCCGCCCAATGGTAATGATAGGTTTGGTGATGAGAATCTCCCGGCCAGGACGAAAACCGCTTTCGACAATCACCCAGGCGTCCCGCAGTACTATCTGAGCCAGACCGATAAACAGCCCGATCAACGCTCCGAGGGTTGTCCAGCCAACACCAGAAGGGCTGAGGGCCTCCCCACTGCCCGTGATTCGCGTCAAGGCGCTCTGGAGGGCCACAAGCGCAATTCCGCCTAATAATCCGCCGATACTGCCCCCGATAGCGCCGTTGCGAAGTTTCCGTACCGCTCCGCGCACCTCCTGCCGGGCAAGCAATAGTTTTAGTAGCGCTGGCAGTCCCAGCCCCGTTCCGATTAGCGCTCCGGTTATGAGCCAGCCAATGACCCGCAGGTATTCACTCATCAAGGCCAACAACTGCCCGATGATACCGCCGATCAAGCCAGCCAGTCCGCCCAGAACCAGATTGGTTACCGTGGCCGGGATGGCTGTTACGGTTCGGCCACCGGAAGCCGCCAGGGCATCCACCACTCCCAGGACAGCACCAACCAGCGCACCGAGAATGGCTCCCTGTAAGGCGGCTCGCAGCAGCAGCTTCCAGGTCTCCGTCTCGCCCGCCGTCCCGAACACAATCCGGGACACCAACCAGGCAAGCAGCGCTGCAAATGCCCCGCCAATGGCCATGTAATACGCATATAGCCGAAATGACATATCCGCCCCGCGGCTGTTTCTGACGCCGTGTTTGCCAGGCGCACTTGTCGGCCGACACTAAAGTGAGCCTTATCTTTTGCTACGATCCGGTTGACCTTGAGTCAACCGCCCATCCTGCCAGGCAGAGCCATCCTGTCAGGCAAAGCGTGGATGTCAGGCCTTCGGAAGCGCTTGCTCAATCCAGCCGCCGCCCAGCACCCGGCTTCCGTCATAGCAAACCGCCAGCTGACCGGGAGTGACAGCCAGCTGGGGTTCGTCAAAGACAATGCGTACCCGCTGCTCGGCTAAAGGCTCCACACTGGCCGGAACCGCTGCGGCACGATAGCGGATTTTCACCTGGCATCTTCGTGTTCCCGATACCGGTTCGATCAGCCAGTTGAAGCGTTCGGCAATCAGGCCCGGACTGAGGCATTCCTCGCGGCTACCGACAACGACCGTGTTATCCGCAGGCAGAATGGCCAGGACATACCGTCTCTGACCAGCCGCAAAGCCGAGTCCCTTGCGTTGACCGATGGTGAAGTGCTCTATTCCCGTGTGCCGTGCCAGCACCCGGCCAGAGCTGTCCACGATGAGACCGGCGGTGTTTCGCTCCGGGCGACGCCGCCGCACAAACGCTGCGTGATCCCCATCGGGAACGAAACATATCTCCTGGCTGTCCGGTTTATTGTGCACAGGTAGTCCCGCCTGCCGAGCCAGTTCGCGGATTTGCAACTTCGTATATTCGCCAATCGGAAACAGTATCCGCTCCAGTAGTTGGCGGCGAATCCCTGCCAGCACGTAGGACTGATCCTTGGACGGGTCAACGGCACAATGCAGCTCTGGCCCGGTGGCACCGCGAACGATCCGGGCATAATGACCCGTTGCAATAAAATCGGCAGCCAGTTGCCGCCCATAGCTCCACAGCTGACCAAACTTGAGCCAGTTATTGCACACCACGCAGGGATTCGGCGTGCGTCCGGCCAGATACTCATCGGCGAAGTAGTCCATAATGCGGCCGAAAGCCTGCGAAAAATCCAGTGCGTAGAAGGGGATATCAAGCATCTCGGCTACCCGCCGGGCATCCGCTGCATCCAGCGAAGAGCAGCAGCCGACATGCCGCCTGGGTCGACCGGTTTGCCGGTGAACATCAGCGACTGCGACGGAATCGCGGTTCTCTCCCCGGGTAGCCAGCCCAGCATGCCTGTCAGCAACCGCGGCTGTTACGGTCTGGTGCAGCGAATCGGCCTTGCTGCGACCAAACGAGCGTGCATCTTCTGGATCGAGTGTCGAATCGGTCGGTTCTGCGATTTCACAATTTTCCGCTTGCACACCGGTGCGCATGAATAGCCCGATGACCTCGTAGCCCTGCTGCTTGAGAAGCCACGCGGCCACGGAGCTATCCACACCACCACTCATAGCGACGACGACACGTGGACGCATCACACGCAAATGGAAGCCAGGCGACAACTGCTTCTTATGCTGGGCATCTCATTGTATGCGGGCATTGCCGGACGATGCCATGCGGTGCCGACAACCCTTTTTACGGCACGAGGTTCGGCGCACACGCACCGAACCTCGCCAAAAGGAGAAGGTGCAGAAAAATCGGAGAGTCTAGCTATTGCTGCCGGGTGAAACTATTGCTTGAGCAATTCCAGGATCACCGGTTTGACCGCCTGGGCCCACAATTCGTAACCCTTTTCGGACAGGTGCAGGAAGTCGGGCATGATCTCCTGAGGGATTGTTCCATCCTGCCGGATAAACAGATGGCCGATGTCCATATACTTCACCGTCTTCCCGCCATCGTCCAGTTTGGAGATGATCTGGTTGACTCGAGCAATCTTTTCGCGCTGAGCCTTGGTGGCCGGGTTATTCGGGTCTTTGCCGCGCGGGAAAATGCCCAGGAGCAGCACCTTCGTTTTCGGCGAACGCTTGTGGATTTCCCGGACGATGGCGGTGATGCCTTCGGCGATTTCCTCGGCGGTGTTATCATTGCCGTTGGAGTTATTGGTGCCGATCATCAGCATGACGACCTTTGGCTGAATGCCGTCCAGTTCGCCATTCTGAATCCGCCACAGGACGTGCTGCGTGCGGTCGCCACCGATACCGAAATTAGCAGTTTTCAGGGGCGCGAATTCCCGTTCGAAGACCTTGCTGCCCGCTGCCTTGGGATTGTGCCCTTCCCCGCCCCAGGCGTCGGTGATGGAATCACCGAGGAACAGCACTTCCACGCCGCCCCGCTTGGCAATGGCCACGAACGTTTCGTGCCGTTTCAGCCAGTTGGGATCGCGCGGCACTGGCTTGATCGCCGAGTGGAGTTTTTCCTGAGCTGAAAGCACCGCCGGCAGCAGAATGACCGCCAGCATTCCCAGTTGCCGTTTCCAGGTTCCCATGAGGACTCCTCCTTTGGTGTGCCTGTAAGCTGTGGCTATCGCTAGGCGTGATACCGTGCATCAGCCTTAGTGCCCGTGGTCAGCGTGATGGTGCTGGTGCTCGTGATGA
Organism: Gemmatales bacterium; assembly: GCA_041640595.1. Taxonomy (GTDB): domain Bacteria; phylum Planctomycetota; class Planctomycetia; order Gemmatales; family HRBIN36; genus HRBIN36. The sequence continues at coordinate 120,641 of JBEPZY010000008.1, forward strand.
TGGGCCGGCGCAGTCGCTTGCAGCGTGATTTCAACTGGATGCCACGAAAAGACTTCCTGTAACCAACCGCACAACAGAATGGAACCGAAAAGGAGCACGGTCATGGTCAGTGGAGCCAGAATTGCAGGTTTCCAGTCCGCAAGCCAGGGCAGCTGCAGGTGCCACGCCAGGAAACTGATCAACCCCAGTACCAGCAACAGAGGAAGCCAGGCACCACGAGCCAGCGCTGGCCAGAACTGTCGCCAGTCCACCAACCACAACCACCATCCAAGCCAGCCGATAAGCAGCGCGTAATCGAACCCCAGACGTGTCAGTATGCTCAGCAAGCGCACCAGGTCGCGGCCCAGGTCGAGTAGGACTGTGATTAACTCCTGCATGGCGAGCCTCGTGGATTGACAGTTTTTGCTGCGTATGATAGAAGCGCAGCCCTTCGGGTGCAAGAGATAGGAAAAAATCACGAACGGAGGCACCGATCCAGACCGTCTGAGTTTTTGGCCGCCATGATTCTCGGCGTGATTAGCGATACTCACGGCCATCAGCAAGCGGTATCGGCAGCGCTGCGGTTGTTGCAGGCACGTGGGGCAAACTGTATAGTGCATTGCGGCGATGTGGATGACGCATCTACTCTTTATCTGTTTGCCGGTACCACCCTGCATCTGGTGCTGGGCAACTGCGATCCGCCTGCGCAACGGTTGCAGGAAGTCATAGACGAGATCGGAGCCAGGCTGCACGGCCGGTTTGGTACCCTGCAGCTGGCGGACCGGCGTTTCGCGTTTTTGCACGGGGATGACCGCCAGCGTCTCGATTACACCATTCGCAGCGGTAGCTTCGACGTGGTCTTCCACGGACACACGCACCAGCGCCGCTGCGTTCGCCTGGGCCGAACTCTGGTAGTCAATCCCGGCGCCCTGATCCGCGTCGCTACCCCGACAGTGGCTCTTGTCCATCTGCCAAAAGTCGAGGTGGAGTTTCTCGATGTTCCCGTCGCCTGACCTGACCCGGTCAGGCTGATATTTCCCCTATCCTCGGCGTATTCGTCACGACTGCGGCAGTTTCGGAAGCTAAAATAGTTTGCCAGGCTGCACACAAACCGGCTGTTTTGTTACAATTGCATGGGCAGCAAAGCAAAGCCAAGAGGTGCCGTTGATTAGCGGGAAAATCCAGCCATGACCATCTTCAGCCGCATCCTGGCGTTCGCCAACTTCATCGCCGCCGTGGTAACGATTTACTTCCTGATACAGGCGTTTGTAGCCCGCATGGCGTGGCAAAGGGAATTACGGCGATTAGAAGAGGAACGCGACGGAGTAACCACAGCGAAGTTGGAACAGCTCATCCGTCGGGATTATCCCGAAGAGGTGCAGAAGCTCGAAAAGGACAGGCCACAGTCGGAAGAAGCCTGGCGAGCTGACCTGCTCAGGAAAATTTTATTTCCGCCGGAAAAGCCGGATCTGCTTGCTGATCCCGACAACACGCAAGAATCGATCCGCCGTACGGAAGAATTGATCCGCCGTTACGGACTGAAGTACGATGAAGTGCGGAGTGTTGTGGAAGAGCATATCGGTCGTGTGCGGAAGGAACTGGACATCGAAGAGCAGACGTTAAAGCATCGCCGCCGGGAACTGGAAACGCTGCGAGCGACTGCCCTAACTGCTATCCGCGAGGCCGAGGAACGGTTGAAGTCGCTGCAACAACAAGTGGCAACCGAACTGGCACAGCACCAGAAGATACGCCAACTCATCCATCAGCGACGATTGCAGATCGCCTTCTGGCTGGCACGATTATCGGAAGCGTATGCTGCCCGCGAAGTCGCCGCTGCACGGCTTCGGGATATGGAAGATGAGCGCCTGGCGCTGGAGAAAGAAGCCCAGGAACTCGAAAAGACCTGCCTGGAACTGCTCAAGCAAATCAAGGAGCTGGAACTAAAACAACTGCCGCGGAGCCGCCCATGAGCTGGTTTGGGAAAAGTCTGGTCGTGCTCAACACGATCGTAAGCCTGATTCTGCTGGGTGCCATCACCTGGATGGTGATAGAACAGCGGGAGTTTGAGGCAGAGCGTCAAAAACGCCAGAGCGAGATCAACAAACAGCGCGAGCAATGGACTAACGTAACCAACACACTCGCAGGATTGCTAAAAGAACAGCGCGAAGGTAACCGCCCCTTTGTTTGGACGGAGCGCGTGGAAGACAAGCGAACCGTGCCACAGGAAGTCATCAAAGTTGCCGAGGCAAGACGCCGGGTTCAAGAACTCGAGCATGGAGGAACGAACATGCCCTCCCTGGCCGACCTGGCGGCACAACTGAAAAAGATTTACGACGAAAGCACTCTCGAACGGGATAAACTCGACAAAGCACAACAGGAAACCCGTGCACTCGGCGAGCAACTGGCACAGGTTACCGCTGCCGCCGTGCAACTTCAGCCAGCTCCCGGTAAGCCTGGCCCTGTCGAGGAACTGCAACAGCAACAACGCGAAATTGAGCTGAAGATGCGCGATCTCGAATTGCCGCTCAACCTGGCCCGTCTGCAACGGCAAGTGCTGGCGTTTCGCAAAACCCAGCTGAGCAGTCGTCTGCGCGAGTTGCAACGGTTGCTCCAGCTTCCTTCCCTTTCAGCACAACAGGACTAACCCGCGGTCAGCACCCTGTCCTCGCCGGCAAGTATTTGTTATTGCATGGAACGCGGTCAACTTCCACACGGCACGGCAACACAATACCACACAGAATCACTAGGGAACTTTGCCGTAGCCTTCCGCTATTGGCCTCGGCGAGCCTGGTAGCAGGCCCTGCCGGGAGTAGGTTTCTATCTAGATGGTGCCCCAAGAGTAGCGCGCCATCTCGTCTGCCAGTAAACAATGGTGGCGATAGATTCCATATCGGTGGCGTCCACAGCTACCATCACGGCGGCTGGTCGTACCCGTTGCAGAACATCTCGCCCACTCCCGCCGCCTGCGCGAGGTGTTTTCGAGTCAGCAAATTGAGGTGGCTAAGAATGCGATGGAGCCGAACGCCAAGGCTCTAACGAGAGTTGGACGGAAGCAGAAGAAGCGGGGTCAGACGGAAAATGCCTGAGTCGCTCTGCTCCGGTTAGTAAGCAACCCAGCACGATTGCGGCGGAGAGGTTGACGGACAAAACGGCAGCGATTACTGCGATCGAGTTAGCAACGTCGGGAGCAGAATTTCCACGGCCCGGCGGACGTATTTGCTGAGGATATCTACTTCCAGGTTGACTGTTTCGCCCACGCGACGCAGCCCCAACGTCGTGTGTGCAAGCGTGTAGGGAATGAGTGCCACGCTGAAGCGGTCAGGCTGCACCTCAACCAGGGTCAAGCTAACGCCATCCAGGGCTACCGAACCTTTGGGAACCATGTACGCGAGGAGTTCCGGCGCACAGGTGAACCAGACCAGATCAAAGTCCTGCTGGTGTTGCCGTGAAAGTACCGTGGCCAGTCCGTCCACATGGCCCTGAACCCAGTGCCCACCCAGCGGAGCACCAAGACGAACCGGACGCTCGAGATTGACTGGTTGGCCAGGCGATAGCGACCCCAGGTTGGTACGCGACAGGGTTTCCGGCGCCAGGTCGAAATGCAAGTGCTCGCCTTCGACAGCCACCACCGTCAGGCACACCCCGTTGACTGCCAGGCTATCCCCTGGTCGGAGTTCACGAGCCAGACCGGCGTGGCTGAGAACCAAACGCCGACCGCTGTTATGCTCGCGTAGTTCCACGACCGTGCCCAGGATTTCGATTATGCCGGTGAACATGGCGAATCTCCAGAAGTGTTCTCGATGCCGCTCGCTGGTCTGGCAAGTGAAATGCTACCAGCGCTGAGCTTTGTATGTTCGGAACCGGCACATGGCATCGTTAGCGGTCGGGGCGAACCACCTCAGCTGCTTCGAGAGCTTTAGCGACGGGGCGACGTACAAGCAACCCAGTTGGCCCCAGGAAAATATACAACCAGCAGAGCCCCACCAGAGCCACTTCCTTCAGCAACACAACCAGGAATCCGGCCAGGATCAACTCGACCAGTTCGGTAAAAGGTCGGCGTCGGTGCAACAACTTCGTGGCCAGATGCGGATACGGGATTCGCGAGACCATCAGCACAGCGACCAGCGTGGCACCAATCGGAGCCAGCCAGTGCACTGCCTCGCGTATTTCTTCCGGCAACCAGGGATAAGCCATGGGAGAATAGCGTACCAAAACCAGCGAAGCGAGACAGCCAGCCGCAGCTGGGGATGGCAGGCCCTGAAAACTGCGATGGCTTTTTGCGTCGAGGCTGGTCTGAACATTGAACCGGGCCAGCCGAAGCACTGCACACACCATGTACAGCAGGGCAACCAGCAGAAAAATCTCCCCGGCCAGTCGTCCGGAAAAATGACTGCCCAGCTGCAGCACTAAAAAACCCGGTGCCGCTCCGAAACTGATCGCATCACAAAGGCTGTCGAGTTCGGCGCCAAACTGACTCGCCGTCCGCGACCGCCGTGCCAGATACCCATCGAACATGTCGAAAACCATAGCGGCGAAGATCAACCATCCTGCTACGTAAAAAGCGGTCTCGTTGGGCCAATCGGAAGCCAAACCGGCTCCGGTTGCCAGCATGATGGCCGTGAAACCACACGCGGCATTGCCCAGGGTGCACAGCGTCGGCAAAAGCGCAATTCTTCGCAAAGGCCGGTTCTCCCGTAAGCGCCCGCAGTCCGGTCGGCATGCCCTTACTGCATGACCGTAGGGCAAGGATTTGGCATCATTATACTCGATCGAAGAGACGCAATAAAGCAGAATTTATCACGCCCCCATCTGCCCCGGCGAGAGCATGAACCACCCAGGCCGTAACCGTGCAGTTTACTAAAGCACCGAACCAGTGGCGGATGTTCGACCAGTAACAGCTATCTGGTCGGTGCAGAAAGCACCAGCGAATCTCCGGTGGCCTGGCTGCCACTGTGGAAAGGCTAGCTGACACAACGGTAAGCCGTGATTCGATACCAAATACATACCGGGGCGGGACAACCGATGTGCAGGCCGGCCAAGTTCGCAATGGGGTGCAGGATAACGATTTATTCTGCGTCGGAGCATCGCGCGAGTCCACCAACTGAAGCGGAGGTCGCAACAACGGTAACGATTCATTGAGCGTCGGAACATCGCACCGGTCAGGATGTTTGATGGGCGTGAGGTTGGCGTGGTTGGTAGCCAGCCGGACTTGACAGGGCCGATAGTTTGTATAGTGTATATGTGTACACACATTCAGCGGGATGCTTCGATCCTTCTACCGGCTGGTCAGGTTCTTTTGAAACTGATGCCTTCCGAAGCGGAGTCAGCCGATGACGTGGACAACTGCTTCGAGTCCCCTGGTCTCTGCGAAGCCAATAACGATCGAGGAGGTCGGCAGCGTAGCGGTTCCCTCTTCGTATAGTGTACGCAGGAACATTATATCTTCGAGCCACGACCAGGCATGCTTATCAACAAAGCCAGATGTCGCTCCTGACCTGGAATCGTCTGTGCAGGGGCAACCAGCGGACCAGCGCAGCTGCGCCCTGGAGCTTCAGGATGCGGTTCGAACCTCGCTACGCTCGGACGGACGCATAGTGCTGCACTTAGATATAGACGCCTTTTTTGCATCCGTCGAGCAGTTAACAGATTCCCGATTACGGGGTCGGCCGGTCGCGGTAGGCACAGGCGTGGTAGCCAGCTGCAGTTATGAAGCACGCCAGTGGGGTGTACGCACCGCCATGCGCCTCAGTGAAGCTCGCCGACTTTGCCCGGAACTAATCGTCGTGCCGGGATATTATCCACGCTATGAAGCGATTGCCCGACAGATATTCGCCTTCTGCCAGCAATTTACTCCGCAGATCGAATGTGCCGCTCTCGACGATTTTTATTTAGATTTAGGCGCTGCCGATGTTAGTGAGGGAGAACGTATAGGTCGGCAATTGCGCCAATGGGTGCGGGAGGTGTTGCGACTAAGTTTATCCATCGGTGCCGGAAGTTGCAAACTGGTTGCGGAAGTAGCCACCCATCAGGCAAAGCCCGGTCGTCAGGTTCAGGTATTTCCAGGGCGCGAACGTGATTACCTGGCACCCTGGCCAGTGACGATTTTACCAGGCGTCGGACCACAAGCTGCGCGTCAGTTAGTTCGGCTTGGTCTGCGCTATGTGGGGGAACTGGCGCAGGTTTCCGGGCGATTATTAGCGGGTTTGTTCGGCTGGCGCGGACGATGCTGGCATCTATATGCACAGGGGATCGATCTTCGGCCCGTCCAGCCGCATCACCAACCGCTAAGTATTAGCAGGCGCACCAGTTTTGCACCACCGGAATCGGATCCGATGTTTCTGCGCGCCATGTTGATTTATCTGCTGGAGCGTGCAGCAAGCTGGATGCGCTGGCAACAACGGCGCGCTGCTGGCTTAGAAGTCGCAGTGCGCTATGGCGACGGTGTTAGCCTCGCTAAATCATTTCGCCTCCGACCGCCAACCGATCACGACGCCACATTGCGCCCACTGGCATTAGAAGCTTTGGCTCGCTTATTAGAAAGGCGGCTCCCTATCCAACTATTAGCGGTTACATTACGGCCCTTAGCTCCTCACGACGGTCAGCTCTGGTTATATGGCGATCCCCAGCAGGAGCGGCAGAATCAATTGCAGCAATGGAAGGACGCCATCCGGCAGCGGTTCGGCCATTTATCTTTGACCAGCGGTGAGGAATTGCTGCTGCTGCTGCTGCAACGTCTGCCCCACGATCGGCACCGCTTGATTTTGCGCACTCCGTGTTTGACACGCTGACTGGAAGCTCGATATGCCGACGCGCCTGGTCGCCTTACATGTTCATAGCTGGTATTCCCTGCTGGAGGGCGTGGACTCGCCGCAACGGTTGCTGGAAATGGCCGCTGCGCGGGGCTATATAGCACTGGCGTTTACCGATACTAATAACCTTTACGGTGTGCCGGCCATTTATGATCTGGCCTGGCAATACGGGGTGCGGCCGATTTTTGGCGCATGTTTGCGTCAACCTGAACCGCAGAATGCTTGCCGGCCTGAAGAAATGCCGGCCACGGATGCACCGATACAGCCAGTCCGTTGCACGGTCCTGATTTCCGAGCCGGAGGGCTATAGCAACCTATGCACTATATTAAGCCGCCTCCATGTGCACTCTGATCCACTGCCAGAGTTGCTGCTGGAATATCATGAGGGTTTGCAGGTATTAGTGGATAATCCCCAATGGCTTGCGGCATTGCAACCTGTATGGCGTGAACGTTTGTGGGCGGAGTTGATTCGACCCGGAAGGTCTATAAAGCAAGAACGGGCATTATTAGAAACAGCAGCAGCCCGAGGCATTCGGGTTGTAGCCAGTTGGGCGGTTCATTTCGCTGAATCACGGGGCTGGGAGGCGTTTCGCCTGCTTCAGGCGATTCGCTATCGGAAAATGGTAGCTCGTTTGCCCAAACGCCTAGGGGTCACGCCAGCACATTACCTACTTAGCGCAGCAGAAGTATGGCATCGGTTTGCAGACATCCCTGAAGCCCTGGTACATGCAGAACAACTGGCGGAACGCTGTCGCTCCGATGTCTTGCCTCGACAATTAGTCGTACCCGCACCGCCGGAATACTGGTCTGGCCCGGCTTCCCAGCAAGCATGCTTGCAGCAATTACGGCATCGGTGTCTCCAGGCTCTAAGTCAATATCCTGGCGATCTTGATGAAGCTGACGCTCGGTTACAGGAGGAACTAAACATCATCGAACAGCGTAACCTGGCCGGTTATTTTCTTGTGGTCCACGAAATCGCCCAGGAAGCCCGGCGCCGAGGTTATCCGATGGCCCTGCGTGGTTCTGCGGGAAATTCGCTGGTATGTTATCTTCTCGGTATTACCGACATAGACCCGCTCCGTTATCGCCTTCCATTGGCGCGTTTTCTGCATGCGGGTCGAGGCGATTTACCAGATATAGACCTGGATTTTGACTGGCGTGTTCGGGACGAAATCATGGCCTGGATGGTGCAGCGCTTCGGGGCAGAACATACAGCACAGGTGAGCTCCCATCTGTTTTTCCAACCTCGTTCCGCCTTTCGTGAAGCTGCCAAGGCCTATGGTTTATCGAACTCGCAAATATCTCGACTTCTGGTCCGTCTGGAGGCACGCCTGGAAAGCTTAGTAGATAGACAATCCGAACTGTCCAGTACGCCGACATGGCAATTGTTGTGCCAGGCGGGAAAGGAGCTTCTACCGGAAACCTGCTGGGCACGAATATTAGAAGCGACGCACTGGCTTCTCGGCAGACCCTATCATCTTTCCCTGCATCCCGGTGGTATGGTACTTACACCGGATCCGTTGTGTCGGCATGTACCGCTGCAACGTGCGCCGAAAGGCGTGATCATGACGCAACTGGATAAAGACGGTGTCGAACGCATTGGCTTAGTGAAAATAGATGTTCTGGGGAATCGGGCTTTAGCCACCTTGACAGAAGCACGATGTTTAGCCGGTTCGAAGGTGCAAATATCCGAAACTGACGCCGACACTTTACGACTCTTACAGCGAGGCGATACCCTGGGTGTAAATCAACTGGAATCGCCTGCCATGCGTCATTTACTGGTCCAGTATCAACCCCAGACGCGGGACGATCTAATAAATGTGCTGGCCCTGATTCGCCCGGCAGCAGCATCTATAGGCAATAAAGAGCTGTTTCTTCGCCGACGGCGTGGCTTAGAACCACCGCCGCCATTGTCCGCACAGTTAGAGCCAATCCTGGGTGAAACCTGCGGGCTGATGATTTTTGAGGACCAGGCACTTTTGGCGATCCAGGCGGTGACGGGTTGGCCAGCGGCTGAGGCCGATCAGTTACGCAAGGCCATCAGCAATGGCTTGCCTGCCGACCAGGCCGCTGATTGGTGGCAGCGCTTCGTGCGAGCCTGTCGAGTTCAGGGTGTTAGTCGGGAGATCGCCGAGCACATCTGGACGCAACTGGCCCGTTTCAACGCCTATTCTTTCTGCAAAAGCCACGCGGTGAGCTATGGCTGGCTGGCGTGGGAAGTGGCCTGGTATAAGGCCCATTATCCCCTGGCATTCTGGACAGCAGCACTTAATAATAACCTGGGCATGTATCCGCTCTGGCTCTATATCGAGGCTATCAAGTGGTCTAATATACACTTATTGCCGCCGTGTGTGAATCGCTCGGATCTAACGTTTCGGATAGATGGCGATGGTATTCGCGTGGGTCTGGGTAATATTCGGGGCGTGCCACGGACTATATTGACAGCGATTGTGCGAGAACGTGAGCGGCGGGGGCCATTTACCAGTATCCGTGATCTGTGTCGTCGAGTCCATATCGGGCCGGAAGCATTGGCACAACTCATTCAGGCGGGGGCATGCGATTTTGCTGGTCTATCTCGTGAGGAACTGTTCTTGGAGGCCAGCTTGTATTTTCGCCGTTATGATGAAACGGCTATCTTCGCAGGGCACCTGGAGCATCCACCTCCTTTGTTGCCGTGCATAAATCGGGCCCCGGCTCCAGCAACTAAGCAGAGCCTGGCTGAGGCGGTCAGACAATGGGAGACGCTTGGTTTTGTTATAGAGGTGCCATTGATGGCCCTGTTCCGGCCATGCTTACCGTCTGGTCTGGCCGATAGCCGAGCCCTGCAGGAACCGCCGGGTGCGCGCCTGACCCTGGCGGGGCTGGTAGCTGCCAGTCGCATTACCACGACGACGGATGGAAAACCCATGCAGTTTCTTACCCTGGCGGATGAATGGGGATTGGTTGAGGTGACGCTATTCCCCGATATCTGCCCTATCCTGGCGAGTCCTGCACTGGGGCCTTATCTGGTCACCGGACAAATTGAGGAGCATCTAGGTGCTCGTACATTGAGAGCCATTCAAAGACCGGAACTGTGCATGCAGTGTTCCTGAAGCCATTGCACGAATATCACCCGACGCGCGTCCCGTTACAATCGAAAGCGAGTGCTCTGCGATATAAGCAAAAGCTCGGTCGGATGTGCTAAAATGGTAAGATGGTCGCAAGCCGTAGCCAATACCGGGTCGCTTACCCATTGTCGGCAACGATGGCGTCGTGCCCGGGGCAGGCGATAAAATTGGCCCGCGGCAGTGCGTCTCGTGGTGAATTAGTCTGTAAAAAGTCGGCCTGATCTGATAAACTCATTCGCTTGAAGTCAGCCGAAGCTTTTCAAAGGCGAAGCGAGAAACTTTCAGCGAGACGGAGATTTCTCGGAGCGATCTATGCGAGTCGGGATTCTAACCGGAGGTGGTGATTGTCCCGGACTGAACGCGGTGATTCGAGCGGTGGTGCGGAAAATTCATAACGCCGGCGGGGAAGCGGTGGGCATTCTCGAAGGCTGGCGTGGGTTGGTGGAGGACCGCACCCGACCACTTACGGTAGAGGAAACCGATGGCATCATCGGTCAGGGCGGCACCATACTTTTTTCCTCGCGCACCAATCCATTCAAATCGCCAGACAAAGTCGAAAAACTGCGGCAGGTATTCCGGCGACATCAATTCGACGCGCTTGTGGCCATCGGTGGGGAAGATACGCTGGGAGTGGCTCATCGGCTGCACCGCGAATTCGATTTACCGATCGTAGGCGTGCCGAAAACGATTGATAATGACCTGTCGGCCACGGATTTTACGTTTGGATTCGATACGGCCATTAATGTCGTCGTCGAAGCTGTGGATCGGTTGCGGACGACGGCGGAGTCCCACCGCCGCATCATGATTGTAGAAACTATGGGCCGACACGCTGGCTGGATCGCTTGCCTCAGTGGTATCGCCGTAGGAGCGGATTACATTTTGGTTCCGGAAGTGCCGGTCAATCTCGATCATCTCTGCGAAGTGCTGCGACGCCGACGTGAGCAAGGTCGCCCTAGCAGTATTGTCGTCGTCAGTGAAGGCGTTACTCTTCCCGAAGGAACGGTTGTCCAGCAAACGCAGCTGGATGAGTTCGGACATGTTCGGCTGGGCGGAATAGGAGCCGCGTTGGCTTCGCTCGTCGAAAATCGTCTGGGAATCGAGACCCGCTACGTGATCCTTGGCCACCTGCAGCGTGGCGGACCGCCGACGGCGTACGATCGCGTGCTGGCGACACGCTTCGGCATCAAGGCGGCGGAACTGGTACTGAACGGACAGTTCGGCCAGATGGCAGCCTTGCGCGGTACCGAAATTGTCGCTGTCCCGCTGGCACAAGCCGTTGCCGAAATCAAAAAGCTCGACCTGCGTTATTACGAGGAAGCCCAGGAGTGGTTCTTCGGGGCTTATACGCAACCACGCACTTCGCTGACGTAAACGTGGCCTTTACCGGCGCGAACCGGGACTGGCCAAGCCCGGACCGAATGCGCTGTGCTCCATGCTAACGGCTCCAAGCCGCTTCCCGCATAGTGCGTTTGGTTACGCTGGACAAGCCCAGACCGAATGCGCTGTGCCCATGCCGACGGCTAGCGGAACGCATGTGTATGCTTTCCGCAGCCAGATTGCCTGGTAAGAGGGGAACAATCCGATAACCCGATGCTGGGAACAGCCGAGCGAGCGGACGAAAACAAAGGAGAACCGGTGGCCCGGCAGTAACAAACCAATTTGCCCAGCAACAAGATAATGACCCGATACTGGAAACCCTGCCGTTCACGGCAATCCTGGCTTCGATTCGACCGGTGACACCGGGGGCAAAATTACAACTGGCGAATTTGTCATGCGCTTGCTGCGACCAAAGTTTTGCAGCGGCAGGTTGCGCCCGCGACACCGAGTTTCCGACCAGCGCTTCGGTCAAGGTGAGGACCGGCACGCGCACGCTGTCTAAAGCGTTGCGCCCGGAGAAGTAAGGTATCCGCCAGTGTTTCGCCGGCAGCAATCAATGGCCGGACGCATCAGTCGGGTTGGTTTTCGATAGCCTGGACGACAAGGTCGCCGACTTCGCTGGTGGTATAGCCCATTTGTCCCGCGGCCATGCTCTTGAGTTTGTGAGCGGTTACAAAAGCGACGGCCTGTTCGACCCGTTGCGCGGCCTTTTTCTCGCCCAGAAACTCGAGCATCATTTTCAGGGCCAGGATAGCGGCCAGGGGATTAATTTTTCCCGTGCCGGTGTATTTCGGTGCGGAACCACCCATCGGTTCGAACATACTCGTGCCATTCGGGTTGATGTTCGCACCAGCGGCCACTCCCAGGCCACCCTGCAAAATGGCCGCCAAGTCCGTGATGATGTCGCCGAACATGTTTTCGGTAACGATGGTATCGTACCACTCCGGATTTTTGACCATCCACATACAGCAAGCGTCCACGTGGTTGTAGTCGGTCTTGATATCGGGATATTGTTGAGCGAGTTCCTGAAACACACGCCACCAAAGATCGTGTGCGTAGGTGAGCACATTGGTCTTGAGGACGAGGGTGAGTTTTTTCTGGTCGTTACGTTGGCGGCAAAATTCAAAAGCGTACCGCAGACAACGTTCCACTCCTTGCCGGGTATTGATGAGTTCCTGAGTTGCTACTTCCCAGGGCGTGCCCTTGTGCAGGAATCCGCCGGCACCGCAATAAAGGCCTTCGGTGTTTTCGCGGATGATAACGAAGTCAATATCCTCGGGGCCTTTGTTTTTGATGGGCGTTTCCACGCCTGGATAAAGTTTGACCGGTCGGAGGTTGATATACTGCTGAAACTCGAAGCGAATCCGCAGAAGCAAACCGCGTTCGAGAATTCCCGGAGGCACATCCGGATGGCCAACTGCTCCCAGATAAATGGCTCGGAATTGCCCCAGTTCACGCAGCACCGAGTCGGGCAAAACCTCACCGGTTCGCAAATACCGCTCACCACCGAGATCGTATTCGACGGTTTCGTAGGTAAAACCTTCCCGCCGCGCCACCGCTTGCAAGACCTTCAGGCCTTCGCGCACCACTTCGGGGCCGGTACCGTCGCCACCAATGACTGCAATGCGATAATGCCGCATCTGCTGCGATCCTCCCATGCTCTAAGCCCGATGTTGCCTTGGTCGTGCTGTGCTCAAATTAGCCACCCACAATCTCCGGCAACTGTCCATGCATCACTGGCCACCGCTGACGGCACGATCGAACCACGCGATTGGCCGCCTATCGCCGAGGGCAGTTCCGGTTGCGTTTGCGCTTGTCTAGCATATTGATAGCATACCACAGGTAGGAATCCGAGCCGAGGGAATTTCGTTATGATAGCGACAGCAACTGGCACCACAAATAGACGGAATGGGCTGCGCGTAAGTGTGGTGGCATTATTGCTTATTCTTACAGCAGGTTGTGGACGCGAGCCTGTCTCGCACGAATCGCCAAACGCGACACGCAATTTGTCCGGCCCGACCACCGGTGCCACGATCCAGCAACCCAGAACCGAAGCCCCACCAGCGTTCGACATCGAGGCAGTGCTGACCAGCATCCCAGAGGATACGGCAACCCTGCGACAACGGCTCCGGGAAGAACTGGATGTGAACTTTACCTGGTACGAGCGGGACGATGGCAAGGTACTGATAGCTTCACTGGGCTTCAACAAATCCCTGCAAGACAAAGACCTGATTGCTCTGGCCGGTCTGGAAGGCCCGCTGGAAGTTTCGCTAACGAGCACAGCCATTACCGACGCAGGACTGGCTTTGCTGGCGCGGATGCGTGCCACCGAACGACAGGGACGCCCACTCCTGGCCGAGATTCACCATCTTTATCTCAACGCCACGCGGATCAGTGACCGTGGCTTGCCTCACCTGGCGGCGTTCGGCACGTTGCGAACACTCGACCTGAGCGATACCCAGGTCACCGATGCGGGCCTGTCCCATCTGGCGCGATTGTCGCAACTGCAACGATTGTTCCTGTCCCGAACCCGGATGACCGGTTCTGGTTTGGTGCACCTGCAATCGCTGTCGGCCTTGCGAGAACTGGATTTGACGGGTACTGCTTTAGACGACACAGGCCTGCAACAGTTGCCTTCGCTCCCGAACTTGCGCAAGCTGGTGCTGCGCAACACTCGCATTACCGATGCTGGCCTGGATCGGCTCAAGGCTTTGCCGGCTCTGGAGGAATTGGACCTCACTGCCACCGGCATTACGGATGGCTGTGTTGCCAGCATAAAGGAATTGAAACGGCTGCGACGGTTGCGTATCGTGGATAAAACCAAGCTAACCGAGCGTGGCGCCATACAGCTCCGCCTGGCCCTGCCCGACTACGTTTACATTGACTGAGTGGAGACGACCCGACAGCAGGACTTACCAATTGGCCGGCGATTCTGGTCTTGTCAGATTTCACCGTTCACGTGCTTGAACAGCTCACACATTGGCATCGGGCGCGAATCTGCAAGCCGAGCCAGCATCACGCCGAAACGTTGCCCGTCACCAGCCAGCCGGGCTAGCGAGACGAAATTGCCATCGCTTATCAGGGAAGTCGCGGTCGCTCAGGTTCCGGCTAACTTGTGGCGGTCTCAATCTACGTAGAGGAATTCGTTGGTGTTGAACAGAGCGTGGCAAAACTCGGCAACGGCAGCCAGACGGAGTGGCTGGCTATGCTGGCGTAATCGCGACTCCCAGTCCGTCGGCAGCTTTTGTGTGCTGGCCAGCTCCGATTCGGTCTGGCTCAGGAAGCGGAGGGCGAGTTCCGATTCCTGCGGCGTAGGTGGTCGTCCGAAAGCCTGGCGCCAGGCATGTTGCACGAGAGCCTGGGAAGAATCCGGGTAAGCGTGAAGGAGGCGTTCGGCCCAGGCAAGTGCCCGTTGTCTTACAAATTCTCCGTTGAGCAGGCACAGCGCCTGCGGGGCCGTGGTCGTTTGCGCTCGCCGGGCACAACTGTTGAACAGGTCCGGTTGATCGAAAGCCTCAAAAAGCGGATATTTGCAATTCCTTTTGACATAAACGTAAATAGATCGCCGATTGCGTTGTTCCGGCAAGGGATCGGGTTTCCAGGCATAGCGGCTCAGATTGGCGGGTAGTTCGGGCCTGGCGCTGGGGCCAAACATGCGAAATTGCAGTTCGCCCGAACAAGCCAGCATGGCATCGCGCAGAGCCTCACCCTGCAACCGCCACCGGGGATAATGCCAGAGCAAGCGATTACTGCGATCGATTTCCCAGGCCCGTTGATGTTCGGGCCGCGATAAATCTACCTGCGAGCTTTGCCGATACGTCGCGGATGTAACCAGCAGGCGATGAATGTGCTTCAGACTCCAGCCGTTTTCGACCAACTCCACGGCCAGCCAGTCGAGCAGTGCCGGATGGCTCGGCGGGTCTCCGATCAGACCGAAATCATTTGGCGAAGCGACGATGCCGCTGCCGAAATGCTGCTGCCATAAGCGGTTCACGATCACCCGTGCTGTCAGCGGATGATCAGGGCGGGTCAACCACCGCGCCAGTGCAGCTCTTCGTCCGGTGCTGCGTACTCCTGGAGCGACAGCTGTGTCGGGAACTTCCTGCGGCAGGAAATGCGGAAAGCCTGGTTGAACTTGCTCGCGTGGTTTACGCCAGTCGCCGTTGGCCAGGCGGTAAGTCGGCGGGGCAACCGGGCCCACATCGCACACACCCATGACCGTCGGCAGCGCTGCGGGACGCGGCAGGCGTTGCAACTCGGCTGCCAGCTGTTGATACTTCTCCCGCAACGGCGGCGGCATTTTCGTCGGGGCCTCGCTCATCGCTCGCTGCAATTGTTTCTCCGCCATGTGGGCAATCTGCATCTGGTACGGAGAACGCTTTTCCGGCGGCGTTAGAACCGCTTGCTGAATTTCGGGCCGGAATTTGCCCAGCGCGTGCTTGCGTAGTTCTTCCTTCTTAGCGGCAACCAGTTCTTCCATCTGCTGCAACATCGGTCGTGCCGACGCTTCCCACGCCCGCATTTCCTGTTCGTAGCGCTGGCGTTCCTGGGCTGTGGCAGCGGTGAGATCGTCCCGCGGCAACATAGCGGCAAAGAAAGCCTGCAGTCGGTAATAATCTTCCTGAGTGGTCGGGTCGTATTTGTGATCGTGGCAACGGGCACATCCCACCGTCAAACCCAGAATGGCCAGTCCGGTCACCTCGGTTACGTCGTCAAGAATCTCCTGCCAGCGTTGCTCGAGATTCGCAGCGTTGTACTCGTCCGGCCAGAGGCGCAAAAATCCCGTGGCGATGATCGCTTCAGGATTATCCGGTTCAAGCTCATCCCCGGCCAGTTGCTGACGCAGGAAACGGTCATAAGGCAGGTCCGCATTGAACGCGCGAATCACATAATCACGGTAGCGAAAAGCATCGGGGCGATGGTCGTCGGCTTTGAAACCGTCGGTTTCGGCATAGCGCACCAGGTCGAGCCAGAACAAAGCCGCACGTTCCCCATAATGCGGGGAAGCAAGCAATCGGTCCACCACCCGTTCCCAGGCTTGCGGTGAATCATCCCGCAGGAACGCCTCCTGTTCTTCCACACTCGGGGGCAAACCAGTCAAATCGAGCGTAACTCGCCGCAACCAAGTCAGTTTATCAGCCGGCGGATTCGGACGCAAACCTTCAGATTCCAGACGCTCCAGAATGAAGTAGTCCACCGGATTGATCGCCCAGTCGGAATGTTTTACCCGTGGCAAGGGAGCCTTTTTCGGGGGAACAAACGCCCAGTGTGGCTGCGATGGGCCAACCGCGGGCTTTTCTTCTTCCGCCAACAATGCCATGGCCATGAGCGCGACGACAAGCCAGCATCCCCAAAACCGCAGCATGGTTACCTCCGGCAGGATGTTTGTTGGCAGGATAATTCGCGGTAAGCTAGCGTGGAGGCCAGAAAGCCCGAAAATACGATCGGCGTTTGTCTCTGGCCTGCTGGAGTGATCTGGACTTGATATTAGCAACCGCGTCGGTTAGTTTCAACCCCCCGGAATGTAATTTTTGGCGGACTGATTCTTTGTCAGTCTTCACCAGCCCCGGTATCCGCAGAGAAGCCAGTATGGGCCGAAAAAAGACCCGATTGCTCCTGCTTCTGCTTGCCGTTACCACGGCCGGGTGGTGCATCTGGACGTTTCGCTGGGAGGCTCTCGCTTATTATCATGCCTGGTGCTGGTGGTACGGATTCGGTGAAGCTGAATATCACCGTGATCAGCTGGTTGCGCTGGGTGAATCAGCCTGGCCAGCTTGGAATTGGTGGTTGCATCGCGCTACACTCGCCAATACGGACACCGCAAGCCAGCTGCTCGTCAACTGGCTTCATGCTGTTGCTGCAACGGGCCGAACTACCGAACTTCTGCAGCGGGTGGCGGACAGCTGGCCAGGCATGAGCGAGTCCGTACAGGCGTCCATGCTGCAAGCACTGTACGTTTGTGCCACAAGCAAAGATGCCGCAAGCAGTGATGCCTCGGAGCAGGCTGACGGGGATAAGCAGAACCTGACGCGGAAACCCGATGCAAGTGCGCAAAGAAGTGCCCATGCACAAACGGACCACGCAAAGCGTGAAACAGATGGTGGCCGGTCAGCCGTGCCGCTCCAGATGCGATTCATCTGCTCCGTCGGCCCGACCAGTGGCATATCACCCGCAGCAGTGGGTCAGTTTCTTTTGCAAGTGCAACCGCTCGACAATCGTTCCGCGAGACTGGCGGCACTTCAGCTGAGCCGATGGGTTTCATTCGCCCAGGAAGAATCGGGCCACGCTGCCCCAGACCCGCACGCTGCTACTGGTACGCAAGCTACTGAAGGGTCGGTGCTTACGTCCAGGTGGTGGCAGTGGTGTCGGCAGCTGGCGGAAGTGTCGCTCAGTGATGACCGCGAGGAAATTCGCTGCCAAGCCGTGCGACTGGCAGCATTGCCGCAACTGGAGCTAAAAGAAAAACTGGCACGGCGATTGCTCATCGAGCCGAGCGAACCTGCCGCCTCGGTGCGTGCTCTGTTGCTCATCGCCGTTGGGGATCGGGACTGCGAAGAATTGGCACCGACGGAATCCCTGGCACGCTGGCTGCACGACGAAAGCCATGAAGTGCGAAAGGTTTGCGAACAGGTGTTGCGCACACGGGGACTGACCCCCCAACAGATTCAGCTGGCTCGGATGTGGACCGACCCGGACCCGCTGGTACGTATTCGGGTTCCGCAGATGGTGTATCAAGAGCGGGAAATAGACCCCGTGTTGTGGCTGGAACGATTGAGCCGGGATACTTCGCCAGCCGTCCGGGCAGCGGTAATTCGCGCGGCAGGGGAACGGATGGAAGTTCGTTTCTCGGCACGACTTGCAGAAATGGCCCAGCAGGACACCAGTACGACGGTGCGACAGCTGGCCCAGTATTATCAGCGCGAAATGTTTGCCCAGCGTTGAAATCGCGTGCCGATTCTGACGCTGGTACGCATTGTGCTAACCGAGCATTTGTCAAAGCGGGGAAAGCTTTGCCGTAAACCCTTGACCAGCCAAGCGCAGAGGTATAGAGTTGCATGGAGATGAGGTGGAGCGCAGCGGAGGCGCGAGCACCGTACCCAGCCGCAGTGCCGTGCCGACTCGTCGCTTACCGACCTCACCCGCAATGGGTTGACGCGTGAGGCAGTCACCGACTGGTTCACGCGGCCGCAGATGGGCATCGGTCGGGCGAGCTTCTGGCTCTGCCCCCAGCACAAGGATGAGCGACGATGTTGGTGCTCTCGCGGAAAAAGAATGAGTCCATCATTATCAACGACGACATCATCATCACCGTCGTCGAAATCCGCGGCGACAAGGTTCGCTTAGGAATCCAAGCGCCGGCCTCGGTTAGTGTTCACCGCAGGGAAGTTTACGAGGCGATCCACGGACACGCCCCGCAAATTACCCCTGCCAAGAACGAAAATTGTACCAAGCCGGCTGAGTAAAACCAGCCTTCCGTTACAACCTTGTCGCTTGCGGTGTACAGTCGCGTTGTTATTCCTGGCGGAACTACTCTTTGCCTGCCAAGTTATCGGGTTTGTTGCCAGCTGCGGATAAAATGTTGGCGATTGCAAACGTCATCTCTCTTGTTTGCCAGGGCACAGGAACTCCGTCAGCAGGCCCGCAGTGTCGTCGAAATACTGCAGCGCGAGCCGGGCCGGCATCGGTCGGCCGGAGAATCGCCAGTGGTCTAATTCTGTGAGCAATGCCTCCAGTCGCTTGAGGTGGCTGAGCCATCGCTTTTCTTTCGTTACAGGCGAACCAGCTTCGGTGCGTCGGCCGTTTGCAGTTCTTAGCTGCCCAGAAAGAGCTGCAGCCGCTTGACGAGAGGCTGTCGTTGGCGGTTTCATTTTGCGTGAAGTCCCCAACGATGGTGGCTGCTCCTGCAACACGCAAGCCCGCCATTGCCGAATCGTGTAGATCAATTCGTCCAGCGCTGAACTGGTCGTTCGCTCAGCCAGCAATTTTGCGAACATGTTGTCTATGCCACTTTCGGTAGCTGTAATTTCGCGCTCCAGCCCCGACCGAAGTCGCAACAGCGACAGGATCGCCGCCTGAGTCGGATTGTTCCTGCGCTGCTGCCAGGCCCACAGCATCAGCAGAGCGATCACCGTTGCCAGGACGGGCAGCCAGATCAGGCCGAACAAGCTCATGCCACCGGAGTCGGGTAGCATTTCCGGTTCGGGGAACGGTCGCAATTGCTCTGGTGAAACCGGCAGCATGATTGGCCCGAAGAGGCGAATCGCCCGAGCGGGTTTCTTCTTTATACCGAGCGGTTTGGGCGGAAAGACACGGGCTACTTTAGGCTTATTCTTCCTCCGCACGCAGGCGGGCCAGGATACTGTAATCTTCCAGCGTGGTCGTATCGCCAACCGTTTCGCGTCCGGCCGCGATGTCGCGCAACAACCGCCGCATGATTTTGCCCGAACGGGTCTTGGGCAGGGCATCAGTGAAGCGAATTTCTTCCGGCCTGGCAAAAGCCCCGATTTCTTTCGCTACATACTCACGCAGTTCCCGACGAAGTTCCTCGCTGGGTGCGACGCCGGCAGCGAGCGTAACAAAGCAAACCAGTGCTTCGCCCTTGATCGGATCAGGGCGCCCGACTGCGGCGGCTTCTACCACTTTGGGATGTCCGACCAGCACACTCTCGACTTCCATGGTGCTCAGGCGATGGCCGGAGACGTTGAGCACGTCGTCCACCCGACCCATGACCCAGAAATAACCATCCTCGTCTTGCCGGGCACCATCACCAGTGAAATAGGCATGCGGAACCTGTCCCCAGTACTGCTGACGATACCGTTCGTCATCGCCGAAAAGCGTTCGCAGCATGGCCGGCCAGGGTCGCCGAATTACCAGATATCCGCCCTGATTCGGTGGCACACGCTGGCCTTGTTTATCCACTACTTCCGCCACCACTCCAGGCAGCGGTAAAGTGCACGATCCAGGCTTGGTCGGTGTTGCGCCGGGCAATGGCGAGATCAAAATCATCCCGGTTTCCGTCTGCCACCAGGTATCCACGATCGGGCACCGTCCACCGCCGATAACTTCGTGATACCACATCCACGCTTCGGGATTGATCGGTTCGCCCACCGTTCCGAGCAACCGCAGACTGGACAGGTCGTGCTGGCGTGGCCAGTGGTCACCCCACCGCATAAACGAGCGAATTGCCGTAGGGGCTGTGTAAAAGACACTTACACGATAGCGCTCCACGATTTCCCAGAACCGGTCTTCGCGGGGATAATTCGGTGCACCTTCGTAGAGGACGACCGTAGTGCCATTGGCCAGCGGCCCGTACACCGAATAACTGTGGCCGGTTACCCAGCCGATGTCGGCCGTGCACCAGTAAGTGTCTTCATCGCGAATGTCAAACACCCAGCGATGGGTGAGCGTCACACCCACGAGATAACCTCCCGTGGTGTGCAGCACACCTTTTGGTTTGCCCGTCGAGCCGCTGGTGTAAAGCAGGAAAAGCGGATGTTCGCTATCGAGAGATTCCGCCGGGCATTCGCTGTCCGCGCCGCTCATCAATTCGTGCCACCAGAAATCCCGACCGGGAGTCATGGGCACATTCTCGCCGGTACGCTTGACCACAATGACCTTTTCCACCGTCGGCGAGCGTCCGAGTGCCTGGTCAGTGTTGGCTTTCAATGGAATAATTTTGCCTCGGCGATAACCCCCGTCGGCGGTGATCACGAGCCGCGATTTCGCATCGTTATTGCGATCCGCCAGCGCTTCTGCCGAGAACCCGCCGAAAACGACGTTATGCGTTACGCCGATCCGTGCACAGGCCAGCATGGCCACCACCGCTTCAGGAATGAGAGGCAGATAAATAGTCACACGGTCATTTGCTTTCAGGCCCAGACGCTTGAGCACGTTGGCAAAGCGACACACCTCACGGTGCAGATCCAGGTAGCGCAGCACTCGTGTATCGCCGGGTTCACCTTCCCAGATAATCGCCACTTTATTGCGCCGCCAGGTGGCTACATGTCGGTCCACGCAATTCCAGCAAGCATTGAGACGACCACCCACAAACCATTTGGCGAACGGCTCGTTCCACTCCAGTACTTTTGTCCACGGTGCAAACCAGTCCACGATTTTGGCCTGTTCCGCCCAGAAACCTTCCGGGTCGTCGTAAGCGCGCTGCCACAGGGCCCGGTATTCTTCGAGGCTCTTGATATGGGCTTGCCGTGCGAAATCAGCCGGCGGCGGATAGACCCGGCTCTCGCGCAACACGCTTTCAATCATCGCACCGGCAGCAGTCGGCACCGACATCGCTCTACCTCCCCTCTTTTTGTTTGGTCATCGCTGGGCGACGCTGGCGGAATAATATCTGAATCCGGGCGAAATTCCGTTCGGCAGGCTGTTTCTTTTCGTTATTGTTCTGAACGGTGCGACTATTGTAAAGACCGTTCGCTTCTCCGCCATACCTTTCCCGCTCGTGCCTGCATGGGGCAAGCATTTCGCCAGGTGGGACCGGACGCCACTTTTCGCAAACCAGCTACCTGTCCACTCCCCGCCAGCTTAGGAGGTCGCCCTCTTGCAGATCGGTAACGAACATGTGGCCGGGTTTGTGAGTGATAACCAGTTCGGGTCGGCTCTCGGTAACCACCGCCTGGGGAGTTACGCCACACGCCCAGAATACCGGCACTTCCCCAGGATAAATGGGAACCGCATCGCCATAATCGGGCCTGCCGAGATCGCGGATACCGATTTCTTCCGGATCGCCAAAGTGCACAGGCGGGCCGTGGGCGAAACTATAAAGTTCGCAGATTCGTACCGCTCGCAAAACCTGTTGCGGTTTCATCGGCCGCATAGACACTACCAGCGGTCCATGCAATCGGCCTGCGGGTTGGCAGGCGATGTTGGTTCTATACATCGGCACATTGCAACCACATTCGAGATGCCGCACGGGTATCCCGGCCCGAAGTAAAGCACGCTCAAAGCTGAATGAACAACCTAACAAAAAAGCCACTAAATCGTCGCGCCAGTAATCGCGGATATCCACCGGTTCCGCTATCAGTCGCCCATGCTCATAGATACAGTAACGAGGCAAGTCCGTGCGTAAATCCGCTCCTGCTGCACAGTATTTCGGTTCCGGTGAACCTGAGTCGGTAACCTCTAATAGCGGACATGCACGGGGATTGCGCTGGCAAAAAAGGAGAAAATCAAACGCCCAGCTTTGCGGCACGATCACCAGGTTCGCCTGCACATAGCCTAACGCCAGGCCAGCTGTGGGCCCAGCCCATCGTTGCTCACGACACAACTGCCGGATTTCTTTTCCTGTTGCTGAGGCTAGCTGCGCAAGCATGAGACGATTTCCCGCTCACCCTGATCCCACTAATCATCCGCTGACCACTCTTTAGAATATAAGTCGCAAGGGCCCATGCCGCTTTATTCTTCGATTGTATTTTGGCTATTTCGACGCTGGTTTTAGCTGCTTGAATTGCTGGCTATAGATGCGCGTGGTTCGTAACTCCCGGCTACCGTGCTCGACGGAAGGCTCAATTTCCGTGCCCTCATGCCATTCGTTCCAGCTGGTAATAAGTATCCAATCTGGCCGGGCGTTGATCGCCTCCTGCCATAAGACCTTATAAGTATCTCCGTCAAATCGGCGAGTAATAGGACGGGGTGGTTGGCGTTCCTTGAGTTTGCTATCATCGTAACCCGGAATGAGAGTCAGGCAACTAATCTTATCGGGTTCCGCTAATCGCACCCAATCTGGGAAATGCCTTTTCGCCCATTGCTGAATCTGTTGCGGCGTCTTACCAGCGGTGTGTTCCGTGATGTTATAGGTATGAATGCCATCAAAAACACGGGCTGCAGACTTAGATAACCGATCACCGATCCAGATAGCTCCAGGCGGCTGGCGTTTCTCTACTTCAGCGATGACCTGTCGCCAGCCGTCCAGGCCAATTTGATCCAGGGCTCGAGCATATACGAATAGCACAGGCTTATTTCGTACCCGTAACCAGGCCGGATGCTTGCTGTATTTGCTTAGAATATAGGTCGCATAGTCAACGGCTTGATGAACAGTTTTTTGTGGAACCGTTTCGATATAGGCGGTTATGACCATGCCATGTTTGTTAGCCGTGTCCAGCAACAATGGAAACCCGGCATCGTGGAAATCGCCCGGCCGCCACCACGTAGCTATGAAGCCGTCTATACCGGCGTTTCTCGCCTGTTTACAATGGCGCTCAACGATAGCGGGATCGTGGCTATCATAAACACCGGCAGCAGGATAATGGGTGGAGTTAGCAATGCGCTGGTGAACGCTATCCACGCCTTCCCAGTGAACCCAGCGTCCACTCTTTTGGGGAATACCATACCAACCGTAATAGAAGGCTAATACCATTCGCGGCACCCGGCCCGATTCTTTTTGATTATCGGCAAGTGCGAACTTAGCACTTGCCTGGGTGAGAATCAATTGCACGCATGCTAAGAATAGAAAGCCGCTAAGAATTATCGTAAGGCCTACGCGATTTTTCATAAGGCACTGCCTCCTTCTTCCACACCGTGTTTTACGGAAGTCGCGTCCAATCTTAGAAGGCGGTAAGCGGGGACGTTATCAAGCTCGGCCAGTCGCTGCTGGGTCACGGTGATTGCTTTCCAGGAAGCATCTACACCTATCCAGCGCCGACCTAAAAGTTCGGCCGCGATCAGTGTAGTGCCGGAACCGGCGAAACAATCCAGCACAATATCACCAGGGCGGGAGGATGTCTCTATGATCGTTTTGAGCAAGTCTAAGTTTTTCTCGGTAGGATAGCGAGGATAGGCCGGGTCTTTGAATATCCAGACATCCTGGCGTTTTTTACCGTGAGCCGAGACTTCATCGGCATAGATAATTTTGCGAGGGTTACCAGAAGCCGACCATTCAATACGACCGAGCTGATCCAGGCGCTCTAATTCTTCCGGCGGATAACGCCAGTGTCTTCCGGGAGGTGGTTTTCGCCCGCGCCAGCTTTGCCCGGTGGCGCCGTTCTCGGTTTCTCCGGGGGCGTGTAACGGCGTGGTCGTATAACGACGGCCATACTGATCCACCTTCGGAAACAGTCGGGCTATGTCTTCCGACGACAACGGCTCTCGCGGATCGTTCCAGACGTACTGATTCGTCTTGCTGTAAAAGAGGATCGTGTCCTTAATGTTGCCGTAAGCACGGCGGGAAAAGTTTTTGGGATTGCACTTGATACGGGTAATATCGTTGATAAAGTGTTCGGCACCGAATATCTCGTCCATTAAGACCTTGACATAGTGTCCGATTTTACAGTCTATATGCACATAAATCGAGCCATCCGCAGCAAGCAACTCGCGCAACAATTGCAGGCGTTGCCGCAGGAAATCCAGGTATTCTTCGCCGGTCAGGCGATCGTGATAAGCAAGGAGTCCACGACGTGGCCGACTTACCGTAGCCGCGTGGCCGGGTCTATAAATAAAATCCTGGTTAGTGGCGAAGGGCGGATCTATATAAACGAGCCGAATCCTGCCGCATAATCTTTCCTGCTTGCATAAATAGCGCAAGGCCAGCAGGTTTTCGCCATGAATCAAGAGGTTTTCCCAGGCAACTAATCCCGGTTGGCTATGCCCGCAATCCCGGTCGGGGCTTAGAGAAACCGTGTTATTAGCGGAGTTTTTTCTCGGCATCGTAACTAATGTTTCTGGGCTGGCATATTGCTCGGCGAGATTAGGGCATAGCTATCGTGGTAGCGGTCAGGCGGAACAAGCGGGGCTTAGCCAGCGGCCAGGTCGCCAGCTACCGTTTTCGCGGATGATTTCGCGATACAGAGTATCGCGTTCGACAGGGATGCGGCCGGCCTCTTCGATAAGGCGACGCAGCTCGGCTACCGTGAGTTCCTGAGGTTCTTTGGAGCCTGCGTCGTGATAGATTTTTTCATGCACAACCGTGCCATCTATATCATCTGCACCGAAACTAAGTGCGATTTGAGCAGTTTTCACGCCGAGCATAACCCAGTAGGCCTTGATATGTGGAAAGTTGTCCAGCATGAGCCGGCTGATCGCTATGGTCTTGAGATCGGTCAGCACACTGGGTTTCGGAAGGTGGGCCAGACGGGAATTTTCCGGATGGAACGCTAAAGGAATGAACGTTTGGAACCCGCCTGTTTCGTCCTGCAACTGCCGCAAGCGGATCAGGTGATCAATGCGGTGCCAGGGCTTTTCAATGTGTCCGTAAAGCATGGTCGCATTGGAACGCAGACCGAGTTCATGGGCTTCACGGTGAATGCGCAGCCAGGTTTCGGCATCCGCCTTATGCTCACAGATTTGGTCGCGAATTTCGGGGTGAAAAATTTCCGCACCGCCCCCCGGCAAACTTCCCAAGCCCAGCTCTTTACACTCGGCTAGCAAATCTTTCGTGGGCCGACCAGTGATTCGGGAAAACCAGTCCCACTCCACGGCTGTATAGGCTTTGAGGTGCAGTTGCGGATAGTGGCGATGGATCAGCTCGAGGATGTGGCGATACCATTCGTAGGGCATCTGGTGATGCAAGCCACCGACAATGTGCATTTCGGTCGCCCCGCGAGCGTGGGCCTCGGCAGCGCGTGCTAAGATTTCCTCGTCGGACATGAGATAGCCTTTGGGGCTTTTCAAGTCGGCGCGGAACGCGCAAAACGTACAGCGATACACGCAGACATTGGTCGGGTTGAGGTGCACGTTGACGTTGTAATAGGCATATTTGCCATGCAAACGTTCGCGGACAAGGTTGGCCAGCTGGCCGAGCGTGAAGAGATCGGCGTGCTCGTAAAGATAGAGGCCTTCCTCAAAAGTCAGGCGCTGGCCATTTTCGACCTTATCGCGGATGGCGTGGAGTTGACGGTCGAGCATAAGGGTATCTCCGCTTTTGAGCGAGTTTCACGCAATTTATTGTAGCGGAACTGGCATGGAAGGGAGTAATTGCTCGGCGGTTCGCTGAATGAGTTGCCAGGCTTGCTGGACATGGTGCGGTTCGGTGCGCAGGTTGCCGACGCAGAAACGCAAGGTGAACCGGTCACGCACGCGGGTATGCGTAAGGTAGAGCCGACCGCTGGCATTGAGGCAGTGAAGCATCTGTTCGTTGGCGATGTCGTCGGCGCGCAGGCGGAAACAGACCAGGTTAAGTGAGACCGGTGCGGCCAGCTCAAAGCGGGAATCAGAAGCGATCCAGTCGGCAAACTGATGGGCCATGGTTACGTGCCGGCGAACCATTCGGCGAATTCCTTCGGCTCCGAAACTGCGAAGCACGAACCAGAGTTTCAAAGCGCGAAAACGCCGGCCCAGAGGAATTTGCCAATCGCGGTAATCAATCACTTGGCCCGATTCGCTGGCGGCGTTGCGGAGATATTCCGGCAAAACAGCCAAGCTGGCGATCAGTGCTTTGCGATCAGCAACGAAAAAACAATCGCAATCGAAATTCACGCCCATCCACTTGTGGGGATTGAAACAGTAACTGTCGGCCAGTTCGAGTCCGTCGTGAATCCAGCGAAATTCAGGGCAAATGGCCGCGGTACCGGACATGGCGGCGTCCACGTGCAACCAGAGCCCGTAACGGCGGCAAATTTCGCCAATCGGCCGCAGCGGATCATGGGCTTGAGTCGAAGTGGTGCCGAGCGTGGCGCAAACAAAAAAGGGAACACGACCCGCCTGCCGATCGGCGAGGATGGCGGCTTCTAAAGCCTGAGGCTGCATGGCGAAGGTATCGTCCACGGCAATACGCCGCAGTGCCGCTGATCCCAGACCGGCAATGCGCAGGGCTTTCTCGACGGAAGAATGGGCTTCCGTGGATGCGTAGGCAGTGAAGCGCTGAACGATGCCATTGGCGTTCGTGGTACCGTCGGAAGCGCGCTCGCGGGCAGCCAGAACAGCACAAAGCGTGGCACTGGAAGCGGTGTCCTGAATCACGCCACCACCCTGGCAGCGCGAGGAGAACTTGTCTG
This sequence comes from Gemmatales bacterium, assembly GCA_041640595.1. Lineage (GTDB taxonomy): Bacteria > Planctomycetota > Planctomycetia > Gemmatales > HRBIN36 > HRBIN36. The sequence goes on from JBEPZY010000008.1 coordinate 147,853, forward strand.
GCAAACCGAGCAACTGAACCAGCCAGTCGAGCACATGCGTTTCCAATTCCGTGCAGGCCGGACTGGTTTGCCAGAGCATGCCCTGCACGCCCAGCCCTGCCGCCAGCAATTCGCCCAGAATTGACGGATACGAGTTGTTGGCTGGATAAAACGCAAAAAAGTTTGGCGATTGCCAGTGGGTTATCCCCGGCAAGATGTGCTGCTGAAAATCGGCAAAAATACGAGCAAAGTCCTCAGCTGCTTCTGGTGGCGAGTCTGGTAAGCGCGAACGAACTTCGCCAGGCCGAACCGGCGACAGCACCGGGTAACGTTCGACATTTTCCAGATACTCGGCAATCCAATCCACCAGGCGATAGCCCCAGTGGCGAAACTCATCGACAGTCATGGCAGGTGGCCTTTTTAGTCAGCCGTCAGCAGCAATGCAAGACGGGTATGCGAAGCCAGACGATTCCGGAAAGGCCTGTTGCGTTCAGGCCGAGGCCAGCACCGGCAAAACGTATGGGCCTTTCGGAATAACAGCCAGGCGTGCGTTCGGGCCATATTCGTTCAATGCCTCGGCGACGGCTTGTTCGACCGATGCTGCCGGTTCCACATGGCATTGCCGCAACACCTCGGCCGACAGGCCATCGCTAACCACTTTCACGCGACAACGCTCCAGCACTTTGGCCAGCTCTTCCAGCTGCCATTGATCGAGCACGAAGTAATCGCGGCCGAGGATACGCTGTTTGAACCGGCGAATATCCGGATTTTCGAGAATGAGTCGGTAAAACTCGGGGCTACCCACGCCCTCGCTCAAACTGGCGGCCAGGATGATCGTTCCACCACGCTTGACTATCGGCAAAGCTCCCGTCAGGCCCTTGATCGCCTGATACCAGGTGGTATCCAGCGGATAGCCTGCAGCAGTGGTAACAACTACATCCACCGGTTCGGGAACGGGAACGCGTACCAGTTGTTCGCAGAACTGCACCCCTTGCTGCCAGGCACGTTCCATATCCCCGGCACCGATCCAGGTGATGCGCCGCTGGCCGTCTATGCAAACGTTCACGATGAAATCGCAACCTGCCAACCGGGCGATCGCTGTCGCCTCTTCATGCACCGGGTTGCCATCCACTATGCCACAATCCGCGCGGGGATGCTCGAGAAAATCAGGCCCGTGCCAGAATTTCACCGTCTCCAACGCCGCCAGACCGGGACAGATCACTTTGCGTCCACCAGAATATCCCGCCATCAGGTGAGGTTCAATCAGGCCCGTGGTGATCTTGAGGTCGGCCTCGACATAGCGACGGTCAATGTAAACCGGCACGCCTCGGGGTGAGTAACCCAGGAAACTGTGTTCGTGCAGACGTTTGCCATAATGGTTCTCGATGCGGTAGCGGCTAACGATCTCCGCACCGAGCATTTCTTCCAGTTCGGCGCCGAGATTTGGCCGATGCAGGCCCGTTGCGATCAGAATGAGGATGTTTTGACGCTGAATGCCAGCTTCTTCTAAGGTTTGCAGGATTGGGGGCAGGAGAATGCGATTGGGCACCGGGCGGGTAATATCGCAAACGACTACGCAAGCATTTCGGCGACCGCGAGCCAGTTCCGCCAGCGGAGGCGTGCCAATCGGTTGTCGCAGGGCTTGCCAGACCGCGGTTTCAGGTTCGCGGATCGGCTCAGCCGTGCGAATTTCGAGTGGCCCGATGGTTTGTTCGGGCAATTCCACTTCCAGGCCAGTGCGACCGTAATCCAGCTTGACTCGCATGTTCTTGCTCCACGGGGATGAGTCTGCTCGCAGGCCTATTTTATTGGTTCGCGGTGAGCCATTTCCATCTGGCCCTACCAATGTGTCGCGTCGCAACGCAAGTGGCATCCTGCTTCTGCTGGAAACGGCTTTTGGGCAGGTGTGTTCCGCCCGCAGAATCGGCACGTTCCACTCCACTGCCCTATTTGCGACGGGTAACGCTTTCTGGTGCCTGGTATGGTTATCCATAGTCGAAGTTTGATCCTGGCACCTCAAGACGCTAACACCGGTTCACACTTGCTCTTCATAGCGAAGGCAAGCTGGCAGGAAAACAGTCATACCGAGCATCGGCCGTTGCGGATGGACTGGGTCAGTTCGTCGAGCAAGCGGCGATGCGGGGCACTCAGGGGAATCGCATACGTTTGCTCCGCGGTGAGCCAGCGGCCGTGTGTGTGCTCCGACGTCAAACGCAGCCGGCCAGTTTCGCAAACGGCAGACCAGACCTCCATCGCAAAACGAAATCGGGTAACACCGTAACGGATCCTGGTCAGCACCGTGCCCGGCTGGACTTCAAGCCCTACGAGTTGCCGGCAAATTCGCGTTGTGGCTTGTTCGGAACGTTCATCGGGCAACAGGTCGGCATGGGGGAATTCCCATAACGAAGGCCAGCGCGATGCCTTGGGACTGCGTTGCAGAACCAGCCAGCGCTTACCACGCCGTACTACAACACACACTTCCCGGACTTCGGTTACTCTGCGACGCTCGGTACGAACCGGCAGTTTATCCGCGCAAGACCGCTGATAGGCCCGACACAGTGCCGATACTGGACACAGCTGGCATTGCGGTTGCCGTACGGAACAAACGGTAGCTCCCAATTCCATCACAGCCTGATTGAACAGGCCGGCCCCGTTGGCTGGCACCAGTCGCGCAGCAACTGCCCAGAGCCAGCGCTGCACTCCTGGTCGCTCGATCGGCTCGTGGCATTCCAACAGCCGGGCATAAACACGAGCGGAGTTCGCCTCGACAATTGGCAATGGCATGTCAAACGCCTGAGACAACACCGCATGAGCTGTGTATCGTCCCACGCCGGGCAAGCGTAACCAGTCCCGTGGCTGTCGGGGAAACTGACCGCCATGGGACGCCACAATCCTGCGCGCCGCTTCGTGCAAGGCCAGCGCGCGCCGGTAGTAGCCCAGTCCCTGCCAGAGTTGCAATACCTCTTGCGAAGAAGCCTGAGCCAGTGCCTGCACATTGGGAAACGTCTCCAGGAACCGTTGGAAATACGGCACCACTGTGCTCGCCTGAGTCTGCTGCAACATAACCTCACTCACCCAGATCGCATACGGATCGCGGGTCTGCCTCCAGGGAAACTCGCGGCGATGCCTTAGAAACCAGTTCACCAACGCTGTCGCCAGGATGCTTGCATATTCCCGGTTCGGCAACTCAGGAAAACGCGGCAGCTCCAACGAAACAGCAGGCCGAATTCGCCTACCGGCTGGGTTGCTCACTTTTTGCCTGCTCAAGAAACTTCGACGCTGCATGCCGGCCGGTTTCGCCACTGGCTAACCGGTGGTGCGTGGCCGACGCAGGTATTTATCGAGAATGGCCTTGGCTGCTTCAGCAGTGGCCCGGGCATCATATTGCGGTTTTTTCGGAGGTGATTCCTCTTTTTTCTCCGGAGCAGCGGGATTTTGCAGGGAGGTATCGCTGCTCTTGGGCAACTCCAGAATGGTGCTACCACCCAGGTCTTCGCTAGAACGCTCGCTGGCGGGAACCGGCTGGCCACTCGTTTTATCCACATTCAGCAACAATTCCTGGGCGATCAGGTCTTCCAGGTCACCGCTACTTGCGGATGGTTTTTGCGAACCCGGAGAGGCTTGTCCGGTTTGAGCCAACGTCTTGGAAGCAGCTGGTTTGGCAGCGGCTTTTTCCGGAGCAGACTCCGAAACCTTGGGCAATTTGGCACTGCTTCCCGTGGATTCCTGCACCAGTTTCACCTTGAACACGAGCGGGCCAACTTTAAACTCGTCGCCGTCCGCTAACTCAATTTCCCCCTTGAGCAATCGTCCGTTGTGCAAGGTGCCGTTGGTGCTCTCGAAATCCTTTAGAAACGCCTTTCCTTCGCGGATAATGATGGCACAATGGCGTTTACTCACCAGTGGACTTACAGGCCGCAGATGGCAGTCCGGATCGCGACCGATCAGGAACTGCGGCAATCGAATCGGAATTTCTTGGAAACCGCCCTGAGCACGTTTGACCAGCAGACTCAATTTCATGGTTTGCTCCCGGCTCGATCTTGGCACGGGCGAGCTTTTCGCCCCCGGTACTGAACTTCCATGCTGCGTGGGATGCTGTAACATCCCCGCTTATCCATCGCTTCTCTGTTCCTGCAAAAACTGTAATTGGGCCTCTTCTGACCTGGGGCATACCTTACAAAGGCGACCAGCAATGCCGGCTCTCTATTTGATTGTATTGACCCAAACTTGTCCTGCAAGGGTTTTTCCCAACAATTTTTTTGAGGATGCCTCACGACAGAAAAACACCGCCGGGTTAAACACGGGAAGCCGGAAGGGGCAAGCTTCCGGCTTCCGCAATCGGCGAATTGTACGCCCGCTGGGGCGTGCTAATTTACCGGCCGACGGAATACGTCATCATGTCCACTTCGGCAATTTCGCCGGCTCGGAAGCTAATCTGCCGCTCCATACGCTCGCCATTGGGCAATTCAACAGTCAGCGTGTAATAGAATGCTTTACCAGCTGGCAATTCGGGAGTGATGAAGGAGCGGCGAGATCCGGTCTGGCTGGTGGCTTGGCCGTCAATGTACAGCTTGGCGTCTTCCGGTACGAGCACGATCAGGCTCGCCTTATTGCCAAGGTCAGCCTTTTTCTCCTGGGGCTTCACCGGAATCTTTTCCGGCTTTGCTGGCTTAGCCGGTTCTGCTGGCATGGGGTGAGCGCCGACGCAAGCTGCACCGACGCACGCGGCGCGACGATGGTGTAGCCGGCTCAGCAAGCCACCATGGCAAGCACCGTGGCAAGCGGCCGCGCCATGACAAGCCGCTGCGCCATGGCAGGCACCTAAGCATGCCAGTCGCGCATGCAGCCGACTCAGCAGGCCACCGTGACACGCGCCGTGGCACGCGGCAGCCCCGTGGCATGCCGCTGCGCCGTGACATGCTGCTGCACCGTGGCATGCACCCGCGCAGGCTCCACCAAAAAGGGTCGCCGGTTGCGCTGTACCTACATTCAGAGCGAGAAGCAAGGTGAGGCTGTACATGGTGCTGGACCCTCCTGCTTGGACCTGGTGTGTTTCTGGAGATTTGCGCCAACCCTCCCAATGAAGGTTGGGAAATCTGCGTTGCTTTGTGAATTCGCCCAGGCTGCAATGATACTAGCGAATAGGATGGCCGCCGTCAAGCTCATTTTACGAAAATTTTCCATTTTTGCTCAGTTGAATCTCCACCCTGACCGATACTTTCGCGATTTTTCTTCCCCGTCTTTCCAACCGTCACGATATCCGCCTACCACACTGGCGGTTCGCCCGTGTGGCGTCCCAGCGCCTGGACTAACCAGGCCATCTGGCCAATGTGATTGTTCAGGTGCGAGGCACACACAACCAGCAGACCAAATTGCGTGGCAATGGGATGGCGATCGGGAAAGTCCACGGGCTTGAGCATGGCTGACTCGTCCATGCTTTCGATAGTGCGCACCACCAGGTCAATCGCCTCGCGGAATCGCTGCAGTATCTGCTCCCTCGGATAACGGTTCGGGTCAGTGAACTCCAGCGGTCGGTTGCGCACATAGCCAGTCCCCGCGATTCCTGCCCCGATGTAATGATTCAGGTTACCTGTCAGGTGCAGAACCAGGTGCCCCAGGCTGTTTCCAAATGGGAAAGGCTTGTCCCAAAGCTGTTCTTCGGGCACTGCTCGCACGTGTCGTTCGACGCGCTCTGCCAGATGGCGAAAGTATGCGACCAGTTCCGATTTGACCGTGGTGAGCAAGCTGACGTTACTGCCAGCGGCAGACAACTCGGCCTTGGTCATTGTTTCAGCCTCCAGCAAATGGGTCGGTTAGCATTGTGGCGATAAAGCCGGAAAGTGCCTGCCCCTTCGTCAGGCTCCAGCAAATGGCAGCTGTTTCTTTCGCTTCCCCGGTGCTACGACCGATCCTTGTCGCGTTCGCTGCCCCCACGCCGTGGGCGAGTGTGGCCTTGGAAGAAGAGGTACCACGTGTTGAACCAATGTCTGTCGTGTTCGCCGCCCGCACAGCCCGCTGTGTATGCGGTTTGCCCGGATTCTCAGCAATGCCCACCGCGACGCCCGCATGAAGCCTGTGATTTCTGTCATAAAAACCGTAAGCACTGCCGATAGTTACAACTGGGCTTGCATCGGCACGCTAGTTTGGCATATAATTTTCTGGCTACGGATCAAGAGGCAGATCGGCGAGGGCTTCCCGCAGGCTCAGGAGGAGCCTGATTGGGCTACGGAGGGCCGAACCGGAACAGGGTGGGAGCCCCTGGCCCGCCTGGAAGCGGTCATTTCCTAGGGAATCCTACCTGTCAGGATTTGAGGCCGGTCGGCCTGAGTATCCCCTCACGGAAGAACGGACGATCCTTACTGCACTCTGATTCTGCGCCTGGTGTCGGCGGCCCGCGTGCCGTAGGGGACACGGGCGCGCGAACCCGTGGAGGGTTTGGCCATGTTCGAACTTCCGTTCCTGGTCAGTTGGGTCTGGCTCTCGAATTCTATCGAGAGCGGGTGGTGGATTTCTCAACTCGGCCATTCGCAGTATCCCATCCGAGTTGCTGCTCATCGCCGGCTAGCCCAGCGTTTAGCCGATTCCGACGGTGTTCTTACCGTACATCTTCTTGAGGAAGCGCTGCAATCTTCGCATCCGGAAGTGATACGGCGAGCGCGGGATTTACTGGCACAATTTTACTCCCTCGAACCGAGCAACTATGCTGTCATGCCCTGGATCGATCAACTTCCGGAGCACTGGCCTGACCGTAAGGCTATCGTCGAAACTTACCTTTACCGTGCCCGGCAGCTGCTCGACAACGGTTACTATCAATCCGATTGGCCTGATTACCGGCTCGCTACCTCTTTGTACGTTTTCGACCTGTTGCGTCAGGGCATGCCCCGCCAGGCCGTGCTGCAAATGCTCGACACGATGGTCGAGCGAGAAAAAGAATATCGCCGCAGCCGGGGCATGAAAGAATTAGTGCGCGAGTAACGAAGATTTCCCCGACAGTTCGCCGGTCGTGTGGATTATTGATTACACGCGCCAGCCGTTGCCGTTTTCCAGCGTAGGCCTACTTTTTCGGCTTGCAATAACTAAGCGCCAGCAAAGCGTAAGCGGTCACCAGGTTGGCATCGCCTTCCATCCAGCGATCTGCCGGATTGACCCAGCTGCCGTCAGGCCGCTGCCGCTTCGCCAGAGCCTCGGTAATGTCTTTCCGCCAGTCGTGTTTCTGTCCCTGGGCATCTTCCACGTAATCCACGCCCAGGGCATCCAGGCACTTGGCCATCGTGTGGTAGTAATAGTACAGCCCCAGCTGATCCCGACCGGGCGGAAAGCCAGGGTTGCGCTCCACCGTGTAATTTCGGCGAATCCACTCCCAGGCTGCCTGAACGCGCTTGTCGTCTTTGCTGACGCCGGCATAGATCAGACTCTTGACGCCGGCATAAGTCATACTGCCGTAGCTGCGCAGGTCGTCACCGGCCTTGCTTTCCGGATCGCCGGCGCAGGTGTAAATGAAACCGCCATCGTTGATCTTCCCAGCCCATGGTTGGTCGTTGAATTCGCTTTTGAGGTTCTGGCAGCGGCTGACGAAAATGATAGCCTTCTGATACGCGGGATCGCTGGACGGCACTCCAGCCGCTTTCAACGCATCAATGAAGAACTGCGTGTTCGATAGATCGGGCCGGGATTTGCTGTCATAGCCTGCGCCACCGTAGCGGTTATCCTGCCTCAGAATCTCTTCTCCTTCGTCCCACTGCAGCATCTTCAGGTAGCGAGCTCCGTCCTGGACAATTTTGTTGTACCGGCCATCTTTATTCGCCTCGGCAAATGCCATCACGTTTACCGAGGTAACGTAATTCTTGAGCTGGTCTCGTGGATTTTCGCCGGCGATATGGCCTTCGCGGGGATTGACCAGCGATTCCAGAAACCGCAACCCGCGAACGATGGTTACGTCGTTATCCGGTAGCTTTCCCGTTCGCAAAAGCGCGGTCATCACCACGCCGCTGATACCCAAACTTCGCTCCTTGCTCCAGCTGCCATCGGCAGCCTGAGTGCTGCGGAGATAAGCCACGCCTTTGCTGACCAGTTGATCCCACAGTTTTTCGTCGGGCCCGACCGCTCGGCTAACGTGCGAGAGCCCGAGCAGTAATATCGCTAGCCCAGCAGCGATCCACCCGAACATCTGCTTCCGCATCGCCTCTCTCCTTTTTGTCGTTATTGTCCAGCCACCGCAGCGCATCTTCATTCTACACAAAACCTTGACGAGGCCACGCCCGGTTTCTAACTACCGCTTTAGACACCATGAAATTTCCAGCCTGGGTGCCCCACCTAACCTGGTCGAGTCCCGCCACCGAACGAAATAGGAGTAGTCCAATGCACCGCCTCGCCTTTTCCTGGCTCCTGGTCGTGTCCATGCCGTTCACCGTTTTCGCTGGCAATTCCAACAGCCTCCTGGACGTTAGTCCGGACGGGAAAAACCTGTTAGTGGCCAACACGGATAGCGGCACTGTAAGCCTTGTGGATCTGGCAACCAGGCAGTTGCTCGCGGAAATCCCTGTTGGAGAAAAACCGGAGGGAGTTACCTGGATCGATACTGGCCCACTTGCAGCAGCAACCGTGAACTGGACGGATGAGGTTGTCTTCATTGACACCGCCCAGCGTCAGGTGATTGACCGAATCAAGGTCGCCAATGAACCTTATGGTATTGTCTCCAGCAAAGATGGCCGCAAACTCTGGGTCACCCACGATTACTGGGGTACGGTCAGCGAAATAGACACGTCCACACGCAAGGTTATTCGTGAAATCCCCGTGGTGCGATTCATCCGCGGTGTTGCCATTTCCCCCGACGAAAAACGACTCTATGTCACGGGCTCTTACAATGCTGACCTGTACGTAATTGACCTAAGCACCGGCCAGATATGCGACCATTTTCCCGGGCATGAGCAGTATAACCTCGCCCGTAATGTCGTCCTTCACCCCCACCGACCGAAAGCCTATATCCCCCACATTCGCACACGCACCCACATTGCCGACAGCGCTGGTTCTATCTTTCCGGAGCTTAGCATAGTTCACCTCGACCGGCCTAAGCAGGCAAAGCGCCGCACGGTGATTGCTATGGATACGTTCAACAACCTGGCCGTCCCTACCAATCCCTGGGAATGCGCACTTTCGCCCGATGGCAGGACCTTTTACGTTGTTTATGCGGGAACTGACGACATGAATCTGTGCAATGTACTCGATGACGACTATCAGGAGATTGAACGACGTGGCAATACCAGTCTAATTCCAGTCGGCACGCATCCCCGAGCGGTGCGTGTTAGTCCCGATGGCAAGGAAGTATATATCTATAACACCCTTGATTTTCAGGTAGGCGTTTACGACGCTAACAATATGCGGCCTTTAGCGCGGATTACAGTAACTAAGCCACCGAAAAGTCCGGAATGGGTTCGCGGGAAAATCCTTTTCAATACCGCCAAACCACCGATGACCAGCCGACGCTGGATCGCTTGTGCTTCCTGTCATCCGGACGGTCACCATGACGGCCGGGTCTGGCAAAATCCAGAAGGGCTGAGACGTACACCCCAGCTTTTCGGTCTCGCTCACACGCACCCGCTCCACTGGTCTGCCGATCGCGACGAGGTTCAAGATTTCGAGTACACCATTCGCGGCCGCCTGATGTTAGGTCGCGGATTATTACCCGGACCTATCAAGCCGAAAATAGGATTCGAACCGGTCGAGCTGGACGAAAAACTTGCCGGTCGCTCGCCAGACCTCGATGCCCTGGCTGTTTATACCAACTCGTTTGAGTTCCGCCTCAGTCCTTACATTCCAGCGCCCGGTAAGCTAAGCCCGGCTGCCGAACGGGGAAAAGCAATCTTTTTTAGAGCTGATACCGCTTGTGCTACCTGCCATCGCGGTCCTTATTACACCGATAGCTCCCTCAAACGGCCATTCCTGGTTCATGATGTCGGCACGGGTGAGGACGATCCCACGGAAAAAATGGGGCCGAAATACGATACCCCCACTTTACTCGGTATCTATCGCAACACCTCTTATTTACATCATGGCAAGGCGAAGAATCTTTACGAGGTGCTAACCACCTATAATCGCCACGATAAGCATGGCAAAACCAGTCACCTTAGCAAGCAGGAATTGGACGATTTAGTCGCCTTTCTAATGTCCCTGCCTTATGAAATCCCGCCCGACCAGACCGAAAACACCGTCCCTTACCGTTTTCGATCAGGAGCGAGAAGCTCGCCTAATAAATGACGCTATTTCGCTTGAAGCTGCCGTACATACAGCCTCTTGATCGCCGCAATTTCTTGCCGTCTTTGCTCGATGCTTTGCAGCACATTGGATAGCTGCTCCAATATTTGCTTCAGGGCATTCACTTCGTTATTGCGATCGCTTTCTATGCGGCTTAATTGACTCCCGTAGATTTGCCAGAGCGCTGAGGATGCTCCGCGACGCAAGCCTTGAATTACATGACTTGTAAACTCTCGCCAGTCGTGTGGCGACAGACGATATGCCAGGAAATAACTGAGGACTTCTACTAAAAACCACGGTACCAGGAAATAAAGAACGTCACCGAAACCTGGATTGTATGGAGCGGCGGCGAAAAACATTCTGTACAAAAGCACGCTAAGTCCCAAAAATCCCGCAAGCCAGCTTAAACGCCCCGGCATCCACTTTACCGCTCGATGCAACCAGCTGCGCCAGCCGTGCCCTTGCCAGACCCCTTGATGTGCATGTCTTAGTGCTTCCCGGAGTTGTTCCTTCCAGAAACCGTTCCAGTCTCCGGGACTAATCTGTCGCAGCGATTCTTCTAAAAAACTCGCCGGCAACCCGTGATTGGCCGCCTGCTCCAGCAACTGATTAGTCAGGTGCTCTCCCCAATGGCGCAGGTAGCTATCACCCAGACTCGGCAGTAAGTCGCACACTAAGTCCGTTAAATGCGTGGTAAGATAGGAAGGAATACTCGAGTCTGGCGCGGGCGCTGCCCGAGATACTCTCCAACCACGCCACCACTTGACTATACTGGATAACCAGCCAGGGATTTGCTTCGTCGCTTGCTCCCGAAGGTAATCGTCCAACCGTTTGTGCTGCTGGTAAAAATAAGATTCGCACCGTTCAATAAACTGCTGAACGGCTCTTTCCAGAACGGCTTTCCAAGCATGTTCGAGGGACGGAAGATTTATTGATGTTAGTCCCCGCAGAAGTTGCTCTAAATGCTCCGCGCACTTTCGCAATGTTTCCACTAAGTTTTTTTCCCGGATCGCTAAAAGTTCCTTTTCACCCAGTTCGGCTTCTAACCACTGGCGTAATTCCTGAAATTGATCGCCTGGTGGTGGGACAGCAGTTGTCAACTTTTCAGAGCTTGTCCAATACCGGGCGCTGGTGCGAAAGAGTAACGGGTGTTCGTATCCTTCCCGCTCTAAGTCGCGCAGCCAGTCTAAATCCGGCCTCTCTCCGGTTTGTTCCCTTCCGACGCATTCATCCCAGCGATTCAGTACGAAGGCAAATGCTTTGCGCCCGCTGAACTCGCGAAACAATTCCCAGCCAATGCGGTCATGATATTTCTCCGACGAACCAATATAGAGGACTATGTCTGCATAAGGCAAAATACTTCGCAGCCGCCGATAATTTTCGGTTTCTCTGCTATCCAGGTCGGGGGCGTCCACGATCACCTTATTGTGCAGTATATCCTGATCATGCCGGACAGCTTGCTCTAATAACTGGGCGGGTAAAATATCGCCTGGCAGGCTTGTGTGGATATAAGCAAGTACCTGCCGGGTAGTTGGTCGCAACAGGCCTGTTCTGGCGATAGGCTGCCCGGCCAGGGCATTTAGCAATGTAGATTTGCCCACACCAGTGCCTCCCATCAGCACAATCACAACGTACACCTTCCCCGCTTTGAGTCTCTGAACCTCATGCTTCAAGAGCCCAAGAAGTTGCTGGAGCTGTTGTAACAGGGTGGGATCGAAGGGCCATTTATGTTCCGCACTAATCCACTGCTCTAACTTTTCCGCCACTAATTCCAGTTCTCTTGCCAGGCGTGAGGAAAAGCTGTGTTCCAGGACACTGGACGACATGAGTGCAAGACCCCCGGCATATAAAAATCTGTTCAGCTGGCCTTGAGATTCTCATAAATGCCCCTGCTAAACTTCTCCCGCAGAAGGGGCAACTTAGATAAAGTCTGCTCAAGCTCCCACCAGTCCTGAGTCGGCTGGCAAGACCCAAGCTGTCGCCATAATGGATCGAGGAGCGACCTTTCTAATATGGCCAGTTGAGCATTCCTCGCTTCAGCCCGACGAGTTTCCACATATTGCTGGCCCAGGTATTCGGTCAATGCCTGGACGAGGGAAGCTGCTAGCGGCAACCAGACGACGTCCCAGATGTTAAGTCCACCCGTAAGCAAAATCCCGCCGATACTCCCCAGCTCAACGGTAAGCTTAGTTGCCCGCAGTGTGTTCAAAATAACTGGACTCGCTTGCAGATCGCGATAAATAGCGCAGGCGATGGACTCCACGCAATCACGCCGTGCCTGTTCATAATCGGACAAGAGCTTCTCGGCGTCATGGCGGATCTGCTGGCGGAATGCTGAAGCTACGCTTAGATGTTCGCTCAGCCTCTTCCAGGCCGGATCTTGTTGGCTACGTTGTTCTGCTTTGTGCCAGAGGCCTGTCAGAGCCATATCTATCGCCTGCAAGATAACGCTCCGCTCGGACTGCAAAGCGGGACTAGCATTTCCGCTACCGGTCAGGGACTGCCAGAGCATTTTTACTCCGCGCCAGGGCAAACGCAGGATATTCAGTGCCGTGCTTAGATAACTACCTATACCGGGCACTTCTAACAATTCCAGCAAGCGCACCATTGCTTCGTCAAAGATAGGTAAACGTTCCTGCTCAAGGAATTCGCGGCGATAGCGGTTAAGCACGAGGTTACGCTGATCGGAAAGGCATTGCCGCCACTCGACGAGGTTCCGAAGAAGTGGCGAGGCCAGTTGTGACCAGTGCGATTCACATTGTTGCAGGTATTCTAAACCTCGAGTGATGATCTGGCGCCGCGTGTCCAGTCCCCGCGACACTAAGTCATGAATATGTCCCAGCAATTGCTGACGAACATCGGCCATAGATAGCGGATCGTGTAACTCAGCCAGTGATTTTTCAGGAACGATTATGCAGGGTATTGTCCCGGACCGGGGAAGATTCTTGAGCACTTCCTCGGAAAAATGACGCCGAATCAGATCGCTTTCAGATTCCGGGACCTTGGTAAGGCAGGCGATTACGGGTTTACCGGCAGCCGCTAACATACGCAGATACTCAGAGGGCACGCGGTCATTATAACGCTGAACCGACGCAACATAAATAAGGATATCGGCCAGACCTAAGACTTCTAATAATCGAGCGATATAGTTCCCGGCGTGGATGGTGGTCATATCGGGATTGTCCCAGATAACCAGGCTGGGTGGCAGATCGATTGAACCTTTCACTGAACGCACATCGAATATGTCTTCATCTATGTTTCCGGGCACCGGTTGCAAAACGCAGCGAAGTTGTGGCAAAGCGTTGGTGACCAGCGAGACGTTTAGACAAAATGCAGTAGGATGGCGTGTGTAGCCGGACTGCGGATTAGCTTCTGCGAGAGGTTGTCCGAGCAAAATGTTGACGACCGTACTCTTCCCCGCACCCCCGCCGCCAACCACAGCAACATGCCAGGCGTCGGAAAGATTGCCAGTCCAGTATCGCAGGTAATAATTACGTATAAGTGCCTGGCTGAACCGGATCTCTTCGAGAACCAAGTGCCGCCCATCGCTCGCTGGCAGAATTCGGGCCAGACAATCAAGACCGGCAACGTATTGCTGCGCGGCTTCTTTCGGTTCGGGATTTACTATGCTCATGGTGAAAGTCGTTCATAACATGTGTGCTCAAGGTCACATGCTAAGCCCTGGAAGTGCGGCCATGCCGTTACCGTACCTGCTTAGAGGCAATAAATCGGGACTAAATGCCGGGCCTTTTGTTGTACTGCCACCCATGCCATTATACCTTGTTTGCGGACCATAGCTAAACGGCCAGTCTTTCGACTGCGAACGCCTCGATGGGAACACTTAGTGGTAGGCCGAGGATTAATTCCATAAGCACCTGGGCCGTGCCTGGCGAGAGAGTAATCCCTGATCGGAAATGCCCGCTGGCGATATAGAGATTGCGGTAATTAGGAACGCTGCCAATGAATGGACGTCCATCGGGGTTACCTGGACGCAGACCCGCCCAGCATCGCTCGACCTCAGCGTGGCTCAAGGCGGGAACCCAACGGCAAGCAGTGGCGAGAAGATGAGCTATTGCTTCCGCGGTGGTACGCTTATCATAGCCTGCATCTTCAACCGTGGAACCAACTAAGATACGCCCATCCGGCCTGGGCACAAGATATTCATCGCCACCCATAATAATATGGCGGAGTATCGGCATCGAACACCGTAACAGTACAATTTGACCACGCATAGGACGGATACCGAAAGACAGTCCTAAGGATCGCAGGAGACGGTCGGTCCAGGCTCCAGCGCACACGATAAACTTATCTGCAACCAACCTTTCTTGGGGAGTCCAGACCCCGACGATCTGTTCACCTTCACGCACTAACTCCACCACGGGATCGTAAGGGCGTAAGTTAACTTTATATAACTGGCAGGCGGCCACCAGGGCTCGAATATGCCAGGGATTGCGAACCTGCGCCATCTCAGGAAAATAAACCGCGCCAGGTAAATCCTCAGCTATGCCAGGTTGGCGCTGGCGAAGCTGCTCGCCATCTAATACTTCGCAAGATGCTCCTTCTCCCTGTTCCTCGCGCAGGAGGTTTTCGATACGCTGTTTTTCTAAGGCATCCGCAGAACGGCGAAGCTCTAAGCCCCCGCAAACCCAGTAACCATTATGTACACCGGTCTTCTCGAGTAACTCCTGAGATAGCTGTGGAAACAAACTGGCACTCAGGGCGCGGAGTCTTCCCAGAGCCGAGCGGGCACGCCGGGGATGACCCGGGGAAAGAATCCCCGCACCGGCCCAACTGGACTCCCGACCAAAGTCTCCGGCGTCGGTTACGGTAACGCTTATACCTTGCCTGGCCAGGAAGTAAGCCGTCGTCAGGCCGATGACACCACCACCTATTATCAGCACATCGCAGGGTTTAGCCATACTGCTGACCTCACACTCAAGCGAGGCTGCTTTATTCGCGGACGACGATCACTGTCGGGGCAAGTTTTTGAAATTTGGCCACTGCCTGATCGGGAATTTTGCAGCCCTGGATATAAACCGCCTTTAGAGAGAGGAGATCTCCGCAGCTTGTAATAGACCAGCCGGTGTGAGCGGAGTTTGCTGCAAGTGCAACTCCTCCAGATACTGCAAGCCGGCCAATTCACGTAAGTCCTTGCCAGATATTTTCGTGCCTGCCAGACTAAGCCGGCGTAGCTGGGTCAGCCCGGAAAGATACTTTAGTGCACTATCGCCAATACCGGTGTTAGATAAATCCAGGTGTTGTAAATGCGTATAGTTCTTGATGTGTTCCAGGGCGGATGTGCTGAGCGGAGTATATGAGAGATTGAGAAAGGTGAGGGTGCTGGCGGCCTGAAGGTGAGCAAGACCGTCGCCCTTGATTTGTGTCCCGGCCAGGCCGAGGTGTTTGAGCGAGGTCATGTTTTTCAAGTGCCGGAGACCCTGATCGGTAATCTTGCAACCGCTAAGCTCCAGAATCTCCATCTCGCTCAACTTCGCCAGGCTGGCCAGACCACGGTCACTTATGCGGGTCATGTGCAGGTATAGAGTGCGAAGTTTAGTTTTGTCCGCCAGCGCTTGTAAAGTAACATCGCCGATGGCGGTGTTGCCAAGACTTAGTTGCTGAAGGTCAGGCATGGAGCGCAGAATAACGGCGCCGGTGTCGGTGAGTTTAGGCAGGTTTTCCAGCCACAACGAGTCCAATTTAGTGAGTGTTGTCAGCAAGCGAACGCCTGCATCAGTGAAACGGGTTCCACCGAGGTCCAGTTGTTTGAGTTGTGCGAGTGCGGCGAGAGCGCGGGCAGCTTTATCAGTTACGGCGGTCTCACCGATATAGAGGGCTTCCAGTTCCGGCCACCATTGGGGTATCTGCATAACCAGGTCATCGTCAATCCTGGTCTTACGCAGCATAAGCCGCTTGATGGTTTTGATGTTCTTGAGTTCGGCGAGACCTTTCGAGGTAATGCGTGTATTAGCTGCGAAAAGTGTGTGCAGTTCGTTGTGGTCTTTGAGATACTGCAAACCTGTATCTTGCAGGGGAGTGTCGTTGAGATTGAGAGCCTGAAGATGGCGGGCATTTTTCAAGTATTTGAGGCCCTCGCCGTGAATCTCGCACTGAGCCAGGTCGGCGAAATGCAGGAGGGGAAATGCCGCGAGAGGTTCGAGGTCGCTGTCTTTGACAGTGGACTTATTGAGAATCACGCCGATTACCGGCTGGTCAGGAAGCTGGTCGGCGCGGCGTATCTGAGCACCGAGGTCAGTGAGCCGACGGATTGCCTCTTCAGTATCCATCGGCTTATCGGCAGCGCTGACCAGGCTGGCATACAGAAAGGCCAGGACAAGCAGCACGTTGCGAAGTGGGCAAGCTGTGGCGGTCACGGGTTTACTCTCTGCGTGAAAGTTCGTGTTTGCCCGACCAGCATGGCCAGGCTGGTGGGGAAGCTGACCCAAGTCATTGTAGGGGAATCGGCAGCGATAGCGAGCACTGGCACGGGTCAGTGCGGATGCTAAGTTACAGAGTATGCGAAGCAAAGGCTGGCTGAGGATCGCTGCTTTCGGGATGAGTGCTGCCCTGAGCGGATTTGCGACGATAGCGGCGACGCAAAAGCTTGCCGATTTCGAGTTGCATCGCCTTGGCTGGATTCTGGTAGTGGCGGGGACAGTTCTGTTGGTGGGATTAGGCCGACTGCTCACCGGTTACAGCGTTCGTCACTGGGCGATGGTGGCGATACCGTTTGTTCAGGCCCTGTTCCTTACGGGTATCGTAACGGGGAGGATTGGCGTGCCGGTTAGCTGGCTGGGCTATGGTTACTGGGTGTTGGAGTGCCTGAACTGGACGATTCGTTTGAGCCGATGCGGGGCGGCTGCGCGAGAGGTAGATCGGTATCCAGGGCTGGTGGTGGCAATCGTGGTGATAGCGTGGTCGGCAGGCGGGCTGCTGTCAGTGCTTAGCGACGGTGTCGTGGTGGTGGCTGTAGGCGGTCTGTTGCTGGCCGGGTTTTTGTCCAGTTGGGTGCGATGGGCGCACGAAACGGCTGGACCGGAGGCTTTACCTGCCTGGCCTGCCCGCTGGCAGCGGATAGTCCCGTCCTTGCGGCTAGCTTCGCGGCGCGATGCTGCGGAGGCGGCAATGCTGCTGGTCATGCTTGCGGGTGTTTGTCTGGCGGGTGGCGAAGGCGTGTTAGCTGGCCGCGAAGTGTCGCCAGCCGAGGTTTTACCGGCGATGGCAATTGGCATGGTGCCGCTAGTGGTCGGAAACCACCCTTACCGTGTGGCAGGCTGGCTACCTTACGCCGCGTGGGCCATGCTGGTGGCAATTGCCAGCCGGGACCCCCATCTCGCTGAGCAGCGGCAAGCCTGGTCGGTTTTTCTCACGGGAGCACAGACTTGCGCCGCAATGGCGATCTGCTCACGGCTGGTGGCGATATGTCCGCCGGCCAGCTTTGCGGGTTGGGCTGGGCTGGCGAGTCTGGTGGCGGGACTGGCGTTTGTGAGTGTTGGACGGAGTCCGGAATGGGTTGTCGCGGGTAATACCTGGCCCGGCTGGTTGATGCTTGGTCTTGGTGTAGCGGCACAGGTGTACTGGTTGCGCGAGTGGTTAGAACTGACCGCAGCGTTACCGGCGTTTTTTCTGTATCGGATTCGGCATGGCGGGCCAGGACGTGCCTGGGTACCGTGGCGTGGACCGCTGCTGGTTATTGCCAATCATGCCGCGTGGTTCGATCCGCTCTGGTTGGGCAAGGTGATCCCCCGGCGATTGACGCCGATGATGACCAGCGATTTTTATGACCTCCCTGGTCTGTACTGGCTGATGCGATACGTGCTGCGAGTCATTCGCGTGGAGGAGGCGCATGCTCGTCGGGAAGCGCCGGAACTGGACGAGGCGGTGAAGCGACTGGCTGCTGGGGAATGCGTGGTAATTTTTCCGGAGGGCAGATTACGCCGCGAGGAAGACCGCATGCTGGCCCCGTTTCAGCGGGGTATCTGGTACATACTCCAGAAAAGCCCGGATACGCCGGTGGTGCCGTGCTGGATTGAAGGGAACTGGGGAAGTTATTTTTCCTGGAAAGATGGCCCACCTATGAAGAACAAGCCATTCGACTGGTGCCGACGCATCACCATTGTTGTCGGTCATCCACGAGTGCTGTCCGGTGAAGTGCTCGCAGATCATCGCACCACGCGACGTTTTCTGGAGCAATTGGTACTGGAGCAGCGCCAGTATCTGCACCAAAAATAGTCGTGCTCTTGAAAGCAGTGGCCGATTTTGTAGATTGACATCCGAAGCCTACCCGCCAGGAACCAGCCCGATGACGACTCAGCGGCCAGTGGTCGGAGGGCTTGGGACTACCCTGCCGGAACTGCAAGCCGAGATGTTTCGCGTCCTCACCAGCCAACGGAAGTCCGCCATGCGAATCAGGTTGGCGCATCGAGCCGTGCGACTCTGGGGCAAAATGGTCAGCGCTATTTTCGTCGTCGCGCTCGTCGGAGCCGTAACCGTTTGCCCGCTTTGCTCCGCGGGAGACAAGCCCACTCAGCTCGCGGCGGTGGATTATCTCAGCCAGATCAAACCGGTTTTTCGGCAGCACTGTTACAGTTGCCACGGGTTGCGTTCCCAGAAAGGCGGCTTGCGGGTGGATACCGTGGCCCATTTGTTGAAAGGAGGTAGTCGCGGTCCGGCTATCGTTCCCGGCAAAAGCCAGGCGAGCTTGTTGCTTCGGGTGTTGCGAGGTCAGGAAGAAGATCCGCCGCGGATGCCCCTGGGTAAAGAGCCGCTGTCGGCCGAACAGATTGCGTTAATCGCTCGCTGGATCGATCAGGGAGCACCATTTCCGAAGGATGAGACCCCGGACGATGGTCGCAGCCACTGGGCATTTCGGCCACCGGTTCGGCCCCCTATACCGAGCGTGCGTGATCCGCTGTGGGTGCGGAATCCGATAGATGCGTTTATCCTGGCACGGTTGGAAGCGGAAGGGATCAGTCCTTCCCCGCCAGCGGATAAGGTTACCCTGATCCGTCGCGTGTACCTGGACTTGATCGGTCTGCCACCCAGCCCGGGAGAAGTGGATGCCTTTGTCGCCGACAACCGGCCTGATGCTTATGAGCAACTCGTCGAGCGATTGCTGTCCTCGCCGCATTACGGTGAACGCTGGGCACGCCACTGGCTCGACGTGGCCCGTTATGCCGATACGCACGGTTACACGATTGACGGTCCGCGGGAGATGTGGAAATACCGCGATTGGGTTATCGAGGCATTCAACCGCGATATGCCCTATGACCAGTTCCTGACCGAGCAGATGGCGGGCGATTTGCTGCCGGACGCCACGGTGGAACAAAAGATAGCCACCGGCTTCCACCGCAACACCATGATCAATCAGGAAGGCGGCATTGATCCGGAGCAATTTCGCGTCGAAGCGGTAGCCGACCGCATTCACACTATCGGCGTGGGAATTCTCGGCCTGACGCTCAATTGTGCCCGCTGCCACGATCACAAGTACGACCCCATTTCGCAGCGGGAGTATTTCCAGCTCTTCGCATTTTTCAACAATCAGGACGAACCGACCATCACCCTCGCAGAACCGGAACTGGTGGCAAAGCAACAAGCCATTCAGGCGAAACTCCGTGAAGCTGTCCAGCAAGCCGAAGCGGCTCAGAAAGCCTGGTTAAAACGCCTCAGCGACAGCGAACGGGAAAAACTGCCGCGCAATATCCAGGTCATCCTCAACCTCGGTTTCGAGCAACGCGACCGAAGACAGAAGGAAACCCTGCTCCAATTCGTCCGCGACCGGGATGAAGCGTTTTATCGAGCGTTGGTAACGCTGGCCGAACTGGAAGCTCAAATGCCGAAACTGCCCACGGCCATGATTCTGCAAGAGCGCAAAACGCCGCGCGAGACCCGCATCCACATTCAGGGCGATTTCACCCGTCCCGGTGAGCGCGTGGAACCGGGAGTGCCGAAAGTGCTCAACCCGTTGCCCGACTCACCCCGTCTGCGTGCCGGCAAACCGAACCGGCTCGATTTCGCTGCCTGGCTCGTCGCTGCCGACAATCCGCTCACCGCACGGGTGATGGTCAATCGAATCTGGCAGCACTACTTCGGCAAAGGGCTGGTCGAAACCGAAAATGATTTCGGTCTGCAGGGTTCACCCCCGTCGCATCCGGAATTGCTCGATTGGCTGGCTGTCGAGTTTCGTGAGTCGGGCTGGCGTCTGAAGCACCTGCACCGGCTCATTGTAACATCGGCGACGTATCGGCAATCGTCCCAGGCCAGACCGGAACTGGCCGAGAAAGATCCCAACAATCGGCTGCTGGCCCGGCAAAATCGCCTGCGACTGGAAGCGGAATACATCCGCGACAGTGCCTTGGCGGTCAGCGGCAAACTCGAGCGTCGCATCGGTGGTCCCAGCGTTTATCCGCCCCAACCGGATGGGGTGTACAGCTTCACGCAGGTTCCCCGGCAATGGCCCACCAGCAGCGGTCCGGATCGCTTCCGCCGGGGGCTTTACACCTGGTTGCAGCGATCGGCCCCGTACCCGGCATTGATTGTTTTCGACGCCCCGGACGGCACCAGCAGTTGCACGCGACGCGTGCGCTCCAATACGCCTTTGCAAGCCCTGACGCTGCTCAACGACCCTGCTTACTTCGAATTGGCCCAGGCGTTCGGCGAACGGATCGTGCGGGAAGCCCCAGCGGAGGACGACAAACGCATTGCTTACGCTTTCCGTCTGGCCCTGTGTCGCTCACCGAGCGATGCGGAAATGCGTCTGCTCCGCGATTTTGTGGGCAAGCAGCGGGCGGCGTTGCGAAACCAGGTGCAGGAGATTCGCCGACTGGCACCGCATGCTCCCGCCGAACTCGCTGTGGATCAGGCTGTCTTCACGCTCCTGGGTCGGGCACTGATGAATCTCGACGAATTCATCACCCGCGAATGAACTGCTTGGCACGCTCGCAGTGAGCCGCCTTCGGGAGGCAGGTCATGAATCCTCAAACGTACCAGGAACAGGCTTACCAGGAATGGTTACGTCAGCGGACGCGGCGGCATTTCTTCCGCGATTGCGGTGTCGGGCTGGGCAAAATCGCGCTGGCGTCGCTGTTGTGCGAAACCCTGGCCGATTCCGGTTCCGCACAAACCTCGCGCAATCCACTGGCCCCGAAACCGCCGCATTTCCCTGCCAGAGCACGAAGCGTCATTTACTTGTTCATGGCAGGCGGTCCGAGCCAGCTGGAATTGTTCGATTACAAACCGGCCCTGCATCAGTACGACGGTCAGCCTATCCCCGACTCATTTCTGCAAGGCAGGCGGTTTGCTTTCATGGATTCGTTTACCAGGGAAAAACCCCGTTTGCTGGCCGCCCGCCGAAAATTTTTCCGTGCTGGTCAATGCGGCGCCTGGATCTCGGAGTTGCTGCCGCAGATCGCCCAAGTCGTGGACGAACTGGCCATTATCAAGACCGTGCAGACTGAGGTGTTCAACCACGGCCCGGCCAAGCTGTTTGTCAATACCGGCACAGCGCAGTTCGGTCGGCCCAGCATGGGGAGCTGGATTACTTACGGACTGGGAAGCGAAGCGAACGATCTGCCCGGCTTTGTTGTGCTGCAATCCGGTCCCCGGGGGCCACGCGGTGGTGCGACGCTCTGGAGTAGCGGGTTTTTGCCTACCGCCTATCAAGGTGTGCCGTTTCGCAGCGTCGGTGAGCCTGTGCTGAACCTCAATAACCCGCCCGGCATCTCAGCGGCTCGACAAGCCGACACGATCGAACTCATCCGTGCTCTCAATGCCACCCGCCTGGGCGCGGCAGGCGATCCGGAGATCGCTACCCGTATTGCTGCCTATGAAACAGCCTTCCGCATGCAAACCAGCGCTCCGGAACTGATAGACGTTTCCCGCGAATCAGCCGAAACTCTGCGCCTGTACGGTGTCGAACCGGGCAAACCGAGTTTCGCCTACAACTGCTTGCTGGCTCGCCGACTGGTGGAGCGGGGCGTTCGCTTCGTGCAACTGTACCATACCGACTGGGATCATCACGGCGGACCGGGAGCCGACCTGGGCGCGGCTTTAGAGAAGGTCTGCCGCGAGGTGGACCGCCCCATCTATGCCCTCATCACCGACCTGAAGCGCCGCGGCTTGCTCGACTCCACGCTGGTGATCTGGGGCGGTGAGTTTGGCCGCACTCCGATGGGCGAAAAACGCGAAACCGTCGGCCGCAACCACCACATCGAAGCCTTCACGATGTTCCTGGCGGGTGGCGGCGTGAAAGGCGGTATCACTCTGGGCGAGACGGACGAATTCGGCTTCGCTCCCGTTCGGGATCCCGTCCACGTCCATGACATCCAGGCCACCGTCCTGCACCTGCTCGGCCTGGATCATAAACGTCTGACTTTCCGATTCCAGGGCCGCGAGCATCGCCTCACCGACATCGGTGGCCGCGTTCTGAACGCCGTGCTCGCTTAGTGCATCGTCCAGCGATACTTACCCGCGCACATACTTCGGCCTGACAACTCTCCGGACTCTGGGGTGCTCCCTTAGTGCATCGTCCAGCGATGCCCGCCCGCTGCTCATTCACCGCCTCGCCTGGCCTCCTGCCCGAACCAGCGGAGGCGGTAACATTCTCACCGCCCGTCATGGTGAGCCAGTCCTGGCCAATTATGGCGATAATTAAAACGCCACTGTCCTGAGCTGAGCCGGTCTTTCATACAAAAACCGCGGCCGGGCCATTAGCGGGGTTGAGCAATGATTGCATGTGACATCGCGCTGCTTGCCGACATGATCGCTCTGCTGGCTATCACACGTGGGCGTTCGGAAGCAAGGGTGGTTGTTGAGACGATCTTGGGAGCCCTCATAGGAGCGTTAGTAGCCTTCTTCCTCGCTAAGGAACAATCTGACAGCACTGCGGTTCGCCTGGTGGCACTGGTTTCAGGTGCCCTGGTCGGGGGCATAATCGGTTTGATCTTTGGCTTGCCAAGATCTCGTTATCTCCTGCGCTAGCAAAGCCATGTTCTGTCAAAAAGCGTTTCGGCGAACACGCCCGCGCTGTTCATTGCAACCGGCCGGGCGACGGTAGCTGTTGCGGTTCAGTCAACTGGGGCAGAATTGGTGAACGGGAAGTTTCCTTGCCGCGTGGGGTTCAGCGTTTGCTGCTGTCCGGTTAGACAACTGGTGTATCGTCGAGCCAGAAAGCGGGCAATTTAATAACGGCGATCATCTCCGGAGAGAGCCATGAGCGACAACAACCAGACGACGTTGTTGCCGTATTTGCTACTTCAGGGGGCCAGCTTACCGGAGTGGCAGAACCGCACTGATGCCGAACTGCTGACAGAATACGCCAGACAGGGCAGTGAGCTAGCATTTGCGGCTCTGGTGCACCGGCACGGACCAATGGTCTGGCGAATTTGCTGGCACCGGCTTCGCCATTATCAGGATGCTGAGGATGCCTTTCAGGCCACGTTTCTGGTGCTGGCCCGACGTGCCGCGGACATTCGCCCGCCCGAAATGCTGGCGAACTGGCTGTATGGCGTAGCTCGACAAACTGCACACAAGGCCAGTCTCATGGCAGCCCGACGCCGACACAAAGAAACCTCTCTGACCCAACAGACCGACTCTGCCGCAGCAGCGGTAAAACCGGAGGAAGAGTGCCTCCTCGATTGCCTGTACGAAGAGGTGGCGCATTTGCCGGAGAAATTTCGGGCAGTCGTGGTGCTGTGCGATTTGGAAGGATTATCCCGCAAGGAGGCAGGGCGGCAACTCGGTGTCCCCGAAGGGACGGTAGCCGGCTGGCTGGCACGAGCCCGCCAATTGTTACACAAACGTCTGGCCCGACGCGGCATCACGCTGTCGCTGGCTGCCGGACTCGCCACGCTGCAGGCAAACGCTTCCGCTGCTCCATACCGGGCTGTGCTGGCTTCGGTGCGTGTCGCTTCGCTACTGAAAGCTGGCGAATCCCTGGCTGCGGCTGTCCCGGCAAAGGTGACCATACTGGCACATGCGGTGATGCGGAGCCTTTCGACCGGTTCGCTTGCGGTAACGCTGGGTGGAACCATTATCCTCTCGCTGGCCCTTGCCTGGTGGCAGGGATGGAACAGCTTCCCCGTGCGACAGTTTTCTCCCCAGGATCATCAGGCTTACGATTCCACCGAATTATCCGACTCGCGGACATCATCTACAGTCACGTTTGAATCGCCGCAGGTCAGTGCAGAGCGCGGGCGGCAGGATGGTCATGCATCTTCAGCGCAACTGGACTCGCCTGCCATCGAGTTATCCCGAAAGCCGAAAACTAAGTCAGCGGTTACCCGGACGGCAACTCCCACTTCGGGGGACAAGCTGGAATCGCACAAGGTCAAAAAACCGGCACAGAAAAAAGAAGAAGACGATGATGATGACGCAGATGACCGCTTCCGGGATGAAGACACGTACACGGTGCACGGCCTGGTTTGCGAATTAGATGCGGAGCAACAGACGCTCAGTATCACCTGCTGGCAAAAGGTAACTCCGCACCTGAAAACCTTCCGCCTGGCTCGCGGTGTCCGTGTTTGGAACCGGGGCCGCCATGATGATCTTTCCGTCCTGCAGCAAGGCATGTGGGTGCAACTGGAAGTCTGCCCGGACAATCACTGTGTCGTTCGGGTCAAGCTCAAGCCAAAACCTAAATGGCTGGAAGAACGCAAAACCTGATGCTCCCGAGTCAGCCCAAAACTTGCTGGAACAAGCGCTCAAAGAAACGCTGACACGCCTGGCACCGGCGTGCGGCAAAAACCACGGTGCCGAACAGGAGGATGAACCATGCTCCGAAACGCCTTTCGCCTTTGCGTATTGAGTGTAGCAGTGGTATGGCTGTGGGTCGGCCTGGCCCACGCCGACGACAAGAAAGCTGGCGATAAGCCGAAAGACGGCAAAATCGTACTGGTGATTGACGCCAGTAAATTGCCGCCCGGCTTGCTCAAACAATTGTTGCCATACGCGGAGCGACCTTCTACGGAGAAGGCCGAAGGCAAACCCAAGCACCCCGAAACGAAAGCTAAGCCACCCGCCAAAGCTGCCGTCGCAGAAGCGAAAAAGCCCAACATTGTTCAGGTGGACCTGAACAAACTCTCCCCGGATCTGGCCAAACGTCTCAAGGCCGAACTGTCGCTTGGCAAACCGAAAAAAGATGACGACGATGACGACGACCGCGGCGGCAAGGGGAAAGCGAAAAAGGACGACGATCGGCCCGGAGCAGGTGCGAAGGGGAAAAAGCACTCTGATGATGACGATGATGACAAGGGTAAAGCTCGGGGCAGAAAAGACAAGAAGGACAAGGATGACGGCGAGGGCAAACGCAGCCAGAAGCGCGACGATGATTAGCGTGCCACGAATTGCAGCTTTGACGGCATGACCGCTGACTGGTCTCTGATTTGAGTTGCTTGGCTCCTTTCCTACTGTGGAAGCCAGCAGGCCAGGTTGCTGCCTGGCCTGTTTTTGTTTGGAAAGATGAGCCAGTGCAAACGGGCCGCGTTCACGCCGGACAATAAGCCCTGCGTAAAAATGCCTGGTCGGGCGCATTTCTGGCTTGATGCCGTTTGTGCGGAGGTATTGTTCGGTCGGTCGACTTGAGACGGACGGGATTCGTTGCCGAAATGGTTAGGCGGGGGAAGTGTGCTATGCGCAGCGAGTCGGAAAAGACGATGGGCTGGGAACGTCTGGCGGCGGAGATACGAGCATTTTGTGCGTATTTAGCCCAGGAACGCGGACTTTCGCAAAATACCGTACAGGCCTACCGCCGCGATCTGGAACATTTTTGCCGGTGGGTAACGGAGTTTGGCCTGGCCGACTGGCATACGTTGCCCTTGAGCCGCTGGAGTGAATATTTGCGTTATTTGCGGGAATCGGGGTTAGCCTCGCCGAGCATCGCCCGGAACCTGGTCGCGGTGAAAATGTTTTTCCGCTTCCTGCATCTGGAAGGTAAAGTCGCCCAGCGCACGGTGGAGCTGTTATCCTCGCCGCGACTGTGGCAGCGCATTCCGTTCGTGCTGAGTCCGGAGGCGGTGGAGAAACTCCTGACGGCTCCGCAAGCGGACGACCGGATGTTTTTCCGTGACCGGGCCATTCTGGAAATGCTCTACGCCACCGGTGCACGCGCTTCCGAGGTGGCACGCTTACGACTCGAAGATGTGTTTCTCGATCACGGTTTCTGTCGCTGTCTGGGCAAAGGTAACAAACAGCGGATCGTGCCGCTGGGTCGGCAAGCGATCGCGGCCCTGCAAGCGTATTTACAGGAACAACGCCCGATCTTATGCCGAACCCACCCCGACTCGCCGTGGCTTTTCGTCAGCCGTACCGGCAAACCGCTAAGCCGGGCCTGTGTCTGGCACATCGTCAAAAAATACGCCCGTCGTGCTGGTCTAACCGGTAAAATCAGCCCGCACACGCTGCGGCACTCGTTTGCCACGCATCTTCTCGAAGGTGGAGCCGATCTGCGCAGTGTGCAGGAGATGCTTGGCCATGCCAGCTTACGTACCACACAAATCTACACTCATGTTGACCGCCAGCGCCTGCGGATGATCCATCAAAAGTTCCATCCTCGCGCCTGACCGACTTTCCCATTCAAATCCTTTTCGAGCAACCGACCACCAGCCACTGGCCACCGACCACTCCATAATCTACCAGCAACCGGCCACCAGCCACTGGCCACTCCATAATCCTCGAGCAACTGGCCACTAGCCACTGACCACTGACCACTGTAAGTCGGGCCACTGATCACCGGCCACCCGTCACTAACTGCTGAACGCTGCTCAGGCGCTCTGGCGATAGCGTTCGACTTCGTTGAAGTAACTCAGCGCTCGTTCCAGGGGGCGCTGTTCCTGGCGGCTGTTCAATAACGCTTTGATCCTGAGCACCAGTTCCGCTTTGTGAATCGGCTTGGTCAGGAAATCATCGGTGCCTGCTTCGACGGCCCGTTCCACATCGCTGGGCTGATCCAACGCGGTGATCATGATAATCGGGATGTTCTGGGTCTTCGGATTATGCCGCAATCGCTTGCACACTTCAAAGCCGCTGACCCGCGGCATCATAATGTCGAGCAAAAGCAAGTCCGGCTGCCACGATTCAACCAGCCGCAGAGTTTCTTCCCCATCCGTGGCGATGCGGATGTCGCAATCAAAATCCGCTAAATACGCCTCGAGCAACTCCGCCCCCTGCGGATTGTCCTCAGCAATGAGAATTTTCGTTCGCTCTGAGCCTTGGGTCATGGGTCATCTCACTGTTTTGGATCTCGTCATGTTGCAGGATGTTCCTCAGCACAAACGCATGTATTTCTGGACTTCTATTTTGCTGTCGTGGAATTCGCCGTGCCGGCACAGGCATACTCTTGTAACCCGCACCGTGCCAACCGATTATAGCCCAAACTATAGCTTTGTGAATGCGAACCGCATTTCACTTCCACAGTTTTTAGCAAAGCGGGCTACGTCATAGCACCTCGCCAGTAAATGGTATATGGAAGGTTCTAACTTTCCTGAGTTATCCCCAGTTTTGACGGGAGCTCCACTGGACGTAAGGCATCGGGACAATAACGGTTACGTCGGATGGCCTGTTTTTCCGGGAGCACTTGGAACACGCAAGGCCTGCCTGTGCTTCCTTAGGTTTTGGCAAAGGGCCGCCGACCGCTAAGCACGCAGTTGGCTGGAGTCGGCTTGGCTGCACGCTGCAATGATGTGAGCGTCCGGTGCGTGAGGCCGGAAAAATAGGAGTTTTCGTAAGCTCTTGTCTGGGCGTGTGTTGCGAAATCCCTGCCCTTACCAAAACTGGGGATGGGTCAGCTAATTTTCGGCCCGAAGCGTTGGCAGTCCGCATCATTTCGGAATGCGGCCAGCAGAACTGCGGTCAATCGTCTGGCTTGGCGGTCAGCAGTTTTTTGCCAGCCCCAAAGAAACAAAAAGGCCGTTCTTCCACACTCCAGTTGCCTCCGAAGAACAGACCATCGGAAGTAACCCCCAGCAGCGCACGGCCTCGCGTCTAGCCGTGTCCCTGTCAGAACTGGAAATGAGCAGTCTTGAGCCTGTTTTGCAGTGGTGATGGAGGCGGTTCGTGGGGCCGAATTCCGAACAGGCCACACTGCGTGGTTACGCTCGCCCTGTAAATAAACGCTTTGGGTCTAAGTATCTGCCGCAAAGGAGGACACTGCGCAAGGCGGGAGATGCGCCCTCAAGGTAAATAAACGCTTATCTGCCGCAAAGGGGAGTGCGAAAGAAACCGCTGCGGCAGGGGGAGAATGCGGGAGGAAGCGCTTGGCGTCACGGAGGCAGTTTAGCGCATGTGTTCCGAGCGGCGTCGGCAGGAGTTCGAAAACTCAATATGCCGGGTTCACGAACCGCGATGCGGTTTTGGTTGTTCTTCAACTAGCCGGAGCAAGCGTGGGCGAAGCTGAACCAGAGCTTGGCCGTGGAGGTCGGGATTGGCGGCAATCAAACCGACAATGGGTTGGGATGGGTCGTGGTAGTGGATGGGGCGTCCCAGACCATCCGTCACGACACCGCCTGCTTCGAGGATGAGCACGTGGCCAGCGCACACGTCCCAGGCGTGAAAACCACGAAACAAACTGGCGTACACATCGGCCTGGCCTCGTGCCACCATGGCCAGCTTGCGGCCTGCTGAGTAGGTGTAAATCTCGCGTGGAGTCGGCAGGAGCGGATGCGGGCCCGATTTTTGTTCCGCCCGACTGCGTACCAGCGTGGCCTGGGATAGCTGCGTTTGTTGGGAGACGTGGCAGCGTACCGGCATCTGGTCTGGCTGTTCGACCCAGCAACCCTGTCCACGCACTGCCCAGGTCAAACGATTTTCCACCGGCTCCAGTACCAGTCCGAGTCGGGCTTCGCCCTGTTCCACCAGGCCGATCATGATGGCAAATTCACCATTTTTCATCACAAACCCGCGGGTTCCATCAATGGGGTCCACGATCCAGAGCCTGTCCGCGCGATGCCGAAACTGCTCGGTGAAGTCCGTGCGTTCCTCGCCGAGAAAAGCATCGTCGGGGAAGTGCTCGGCCAGTATCCGAAAGATGACTTCCTGGGCCCGGCGATCGGCGTCGGTAGTAACGTTGGCCGGTGCAAACTCGGCCGGCGTCAGACGTGCGTAATAGTCCAGCACCAGTTGAGCGGCCGCAGTTGCGGCTGCCCGGGCCGCTTCCAGTTCCTTCGTCATAGAGTGGCCAGTGGTCAGTGGTCAGTGGCCGGTTACTCGGGAATCATAGTGGCAAGTGGCTGGTGGTCAGTGGCCAGTTACTCGGGAATCATAGTGGCCAGTGGCCGGATATTACAGTGGCAAGTGGTTAGTGGTCAGTGGCCGGTTACTCGGGAATCATAGTGGCCGGTGGTGAGTGACTAGTGGCCAGTTGCTCGATAATCGCAGCCTCATTTATTGGGCGGTTGCTGGAGGGCATGGGTGGCTCGTCGGCTGGCATTTTAGCCCAAAGTTACCGGAGGCACCTCTGCCTCAGCCAGCAGATGGAACTCCACATAGCACACCTGTCGGTAGAGTTCGTGGCTATGGAGCAATTCGCGGTGGGTGCCTGCTCCTTCCAGTCGCCCCTGATGGAAAAAGAGCACCAGATTCGACGAACGCAGCGTCGTGAAACGATGCGGGAGGAAAAAGACCGTGCGTCCTGGCAGAAAACGGGCATAGGTGTCCTCGAGTAGCGACTTCTCTTCGTCGCTGAGGTGAATAGCCGGCTCCTCGATAAAGACGATGGCCGGTTCGCGGACAATCGCGCGGGCCAGGGCGATGCAGAATTGCTGGAACGGCGTCAACGGATGACCGAGCCCGCCGATGCGGGTGTCGTATCCTTGAGGGAGTTCTTGAATGAACTGATGAGCATGGGCAATTTTCGCGGCTTCGATGACTCGAGGTAATTTGTAGGCAGGGTCGCCACACGAAATGTTATTGGCTACGGTATCATTGAAGACCAGACTTTGCTGCAACACCAGCGCCACCTGGGCACGCACGCTCTCCAGGGTAAAGCGACGAATATTGTGCCCGTCAATGCGGATGGTTCCTTCGTCGGGATCGTCGAAGCGTGCCAGCAGATTGGCAATCGCATAGAGGGTGGACCGGTCGGTACTGACCAGGGCCACGCGTTGTCCTGCCGAGACTTTGAAACTGACGCGATCCAGCAAGCGGCGTTCCTCACCAGGGGCTCGCAGTGTAACCTCCTCAAATTCCAACTCCTGCCGCATCGGTTCCAGGAAGCGGGCCGAGACCGATTCCGTTACCTCTCCTGGTCGGTCGAGATAAGCGAAAAGCTTGGTCGCAGACTCCCTGGCCAGGCGAAATTGCTGCCGTTGCCTCAACATCCGCGATACCGGGAAATACATACTGCCCAGGGTCAGGATGAGGGTGAGAATGCTGGCCAGGCCAGCCTGATTCTGTAGGATGTTCCATCCGGCAACGAACAACAAAACCACCAGCGCCACCAGAGCCAGAAAGACCAGCACCTGCCGGTAAACCACCTCCCCAACCATCCGCCGCTGCAGGGAACGCTGATAGTCGGCCAGTTGCCTTTCGAGTCGGGCCTGGGCGAACGATTCCATCAGGTATCCCTTGACCAGGCGCATCATCTGCAAACTTTCCTGCAGGAGCGAGAGTTGCTCTGCCGCTTGCTGATTCCAGAGTTGCTCACGCTGTCGGAACCAGACGAGCAGCTGGCCACTGATGGCCCACACCAGACCGGCAAAACATGCGAAAGCCAGAGTCAACCACGGAAAGCCCCCAGTCGCTCCAATTTCCACCAGGGGAGCAAACACGACCAGCAAGCCTAACCGCACCGGTTCTCGATAGCGGGAAGTCAGCCACAGGTACAGCCCTTCCTGTACTGCTTCGACATGGCGGGTAAACATACTGACCGCTTCGGTCAGCCCCTGGCGCTTCAAAAGCAGGCTGCCCAGTCGGTAGGTTTGCAAATAAACGGCCCGACGCAGCCGCGTGCTCGCTTCGAGGGTAGCCTGCGCTGCCGACCAGTGTACCAGCGTTTGCAGAGCGCAGCGGGCCAGCGCGATCAACAGGCCGAACAGTAACAGTCCCAGCGTCAGCGAGTAATTGTCGTGGGTCCAGGGCCACCAGCGGATGATCGCTTCCAGAAACGGACGCCAGATACTGTTGCGTTGTCTTGCTGCCCAGGCCAGCGCTACCAGTCCGACCCCTTGCCGCTGCTCGGTACGTTGCAACAACGCCTCGCGGTCCTCCGGGTCCAGCACCGTCTCAAGCCATTGCCGCTGTTCCGACCCATTCTGGAGAAAGGCCTGGCGATCCTCCTCGTCGAGCTGACCGCGACTGACCAGCACTGCCGTGAAAAGCCCCGCCAGCCCCAGCAGGACAATAATGAGAAACGCCAGCAGCACCGAACCGACTAATGCCGTCCAGGCATGCACCCGCCGATATTGCAGGAAGCGCAGCGCTCGTGCAAAACCTTCGTGTTCGTTGCCGTTCACGGACAGTTCTCCAGCCAGCCCAGCACCGTTTATGCCAAGATGACCTCATGCAGACGGAAAGCAGCACCGCCCGGCAGTCTCAGGCAACGTCGCGGTCCTCGAAAAGGATCAGTCCAAAGAGCAAAGCGATGGCCGTGTACACCGCCGCATGCGCCGCGACATGCAGCACATAGTCGCCCCACGGGACCTCGATGCCGCTGACCACCGCATCGGTCATGTCGAAATAGTTGAAGCCGGGCAACACCGTAGAAAACACCTGGGCCATCACGTGCACCAGCGGATTGCCGCCACGCTGCGGATCCGACTGGTACACCAGGATGTGGGAAAGCCTGCCCAAAATGAACACCGTCAAGCAAATCACCAGATTGACCACCACCGGCAAGCGTGTAGCCAGGGCCACCGCCAAACCGGTCAAAATCATCACCTGAAACAAGTTACACACCACGCCGGGCGCCAAAAGAGCCATTTCGTGTCCGATATAGACCAGATAGCGCAATCCGCCCAAAATCACTTCGGGCAAGAATCCCAGTGCGGTTTCCAGTTGCTGAATCTCAGCCAGTTGCGGACGCGGTTCTTCCTGGTCAATTTCGTTGCGGTAGTAAACAGTCATGGCCATGACCACACTCAGCAACACCGCCAGCAGCACAGCGGCAAGGAAAAACCCGACGAATTTGCCCAGCAGAAACGCCCGCCGCGACATCGGTTTGCTCAACACGGTCACCGCCGTTCGACCTTCGATCTCCTCCGAAATGGTTACGCCCGCGGTGAACACGGTCAGGATCAACGTCGCCAGTAAAATGGCACTGAGGTTGATGCCTTTCATCATCTTGATTTCTTCCTGGAAAGTGAAGTACGGCAGGTACACGCTCAGCAGCATAAACACGGTCGCCAACGCCAGCAGCAACCAGAACAACGGCTGGCGTACCGATTCTCGATACGCCGCCTGCGCGACGGCCAACCATTTTCCCGGCAGCGTAAGAGACGGAAACAGACTCAGCCCAATCAGCAGCAGCACCGTTACCAGTAAAGTCGTCCAGATCATCACAGCCTCCGACACAGCCAGACTGTTAGCGCTCCTCGCCGCCAGACCCCCCTAGTACGCGATGCGAAAATGAGTAAGCCCTTCCGGTGTTTCGTCACGCTGTTCCTGGTGGGTAATGTACCCGGCCATGCTGCGGGCCACATCGCTCAAAAAGGCTTCCACTTCCGCCGGTTCACCTTCCGCCACAAGTTCGACACGACCATCACGCAAGTTGCGAACAAATCCGCCCACACGGTAACGCTGGGCCAAACGCTGTGCGGTGTAGCGAAAACCCACACCCTGCACGTGGCCGGAGTACCAGACATGCTTTCGCACCGTAGCAGTTTGCCGTTGCACCTCGGCCATATCTTGCCTGCACCCTGGCTATCTCTCAAGCCGCACACTTGCAATCTGTGCTTATTTCTTCCGTGGACTCCACGGCTGCACCCGGGCTACCTCTCAAGCATACGCCCGCAGCTCCCCTTCCCTGTCTACTGGCCGCTGCACACGGGCCACTGATAAGCGCCCACCGATTCCCGGCCATTAATCGCTGACCACTAGTCCCTGGCCACTGGCCGCTGATCACCGTCCACCGGTCACCGACCACCGCCTGTCAGCCAGCGATCACCTTTCACCGATTCCCGGCCACTGTTCACTGACCACTGGCCACTAGCCACTGATCACTGGCCACTGCATGATTGGCGGTGTTGCCCGCCGTGCTGTGCCAGGCTTGTCGCCGTTCCGCTCAGAGGATTCCCCATTGATTGATTATATGACACCCGCACATTGGCTCGCTACAATGGCTTCAGGGGAATGGTATTTCATCGCGGTTAGCCAAAGCATCACGCACCAGGCTGACCGACTGCCTGAGCAATTGCGGGTCAGCAAGATGCGCTAATGGTCGCTGAGGCGAACGTCGGCCCACAGCGGAAGTGGCATCTCTCAACCAACGTGGCTGCGGGAGGAGTCGCGTAACGCTGTGGGTGTCAAAAACGGATAGAGTTGCCGGAGGGGGAGCGATGATGGGGCGAAGTGCGGGCGAGAATACGGTAAACGAAACGGCGGGCACCGGGCCAACCGTGTCCGATCCCGGCGATGGCAGTGCGATGGTCGGAAATGCGTCAGGAGCAAACCCGCAGGTATCGCCTCCAGTAAATGTGCCACCGGCAAACGCAGACGGTTCGCCGTGTTCCGATGCAAGCACGGCAACTCTCAGCAGCGCTGCAGATGCGAGGCAATCCGCTACCGACTCGACCGGAAGTTCCGATGCAAGCACAACCGCTCCTGGCAACGCCGCTGCTGGACCGGAAGCGTGGGTTTCGCCGGCACGCTCGGGTTCGGGGTGGGGCGAATCGTCTTCGTCGGCAGGTGGGCACAGTGGTGCCGAGTCCGCAACGTGGGGCCATTCAACCGGCGGCGAGTCACGTCCGCAATCACCGATGCACGCTGTGGCGCGAACGCTCGCGTCGGCGACCGGGGTGTCTGCAACTTTCGGAATCGGCCAGACGAACGCCCTTGCCGTGAGTCCCGGCGTCGGTTCCAGTCAGGCCAATGTCGGCTCGGCTGCTGTGCAAGCGTGGAGGCGCTGGCGGTGGTTTGTTGTGCTGGGCATTATCGGGCTGACGATTGCGGTGCCCGCGTTCCCATTGGTTTGGGTAGTGATGATGGGGAAGGCGGAACTGGCCCGCGCCATTGCCGAAACCGACGCCCTCGATCCCAACTGGCGCTGGGAAGATATTCGGGCTGCTTATTCTCAAATTCCGCGGGACCCAAACGGCTGGCCTTTGATTGAAGAAATCTACCGGCGCTTTGACCAAAAGTTTGTAACTCACTTGGGACACCTCATCAACGGCCACAGATCAGAGATTCGAGTGGTTCGCGGTTTATCTCCAATCTTTTTCGATATTTTCCCGCCAAGGGATGAGCCGCTCACCGAGCAGTGGCACGGCCAGCTGAAGTCATATCTCGAAGCGGACCTTGGAATCTGGGACTTGCTACGCCAGCTACCTCGATATGAGCACATAAGCCCTCCCCTCGTTGACACTCCTACAGACCGCTGGTGGCTTGAATTCGAAAAATTTCTCGCCGCTGCGAATGCTGTCGCGTTTTTCCATGAGTATTTCCTGCACGAGCGAAAATCGGACCTTGCCGAGGAGTGCCTGCTTATTTTGACCCATTCTGCGAATACCAGCGAAAGAGCAATTCATGACGCACACGGCCCGTGCACCGTCGGCGATAATCCTTGGCTGGTTATGTTTGACTGGCGCAATGCTTTTGTCGCTCGGATAAGGCGCCATCTAGCGCTGACCGAGGTTTCTGCCGAGACATTGGAGAAGTGCCAGCGGCACACGGAGAGGTTGCTGGCCCAGAACGCACTGACACCTCTGGTTCGCTTCCATCGTGCAGCCTTGCACGAAATTTACAGCTCGGTGAAAGCTGGCAAAATGGACTGGTTTAAGCAGATGCCGGAATCCAACCCTCTCCGGTGTGTTCCAGATCCCCTGGACTTTAGCATCTGGGAAGTGTCAAAATATCACCTCCGCCGGGGAGTGAAAGTTTTCCTGGACAAAGTGGAACGCAGCACAGCGCCCCTGTTTGCCGACCGCCATCATGCCGAACTCCTGAGGCAATTGAACCAGCTGCATCGCTTGGCGATTGCATCTCCGGAAGAACAACTGGCCGTATTCAAGTCAGACAGTTTGGCGCCATGTGGGACTGAGCAATGGTGGGCCGGATATTTCCTGCCCCAACCGCCCCGGAGTGACGAGTTAAAGGACTTATTGTGGTGGCGAGCGGAGTTGCAGACGTTGCGAGTGGCGATAGCGGCGGAGCGGTATCGGTTGAAGTATGGCCAGTGGCCGGACAAGCTGGAAACCCTGGTGCCGGAATTTCTCGCCGAAGTTCCGGGCGATCCGTTCGACTTGCCCAATCCGCTCCGGCTGGTGCGTACTGTGGACGGTTTGGTCGTTTACTCCATCGGTCTGAATCTACGAGACGATGGTGGGGATGTATTACTTGATATCGTGGTGCGGCTTTCCGACCCTTCGCGGCGTGGTCTGACCAGTATGACCCCACCGTAAAGCCGTGCAATTCGGTTACCCACGCCCGGCCGACGAATGGTCACACCTGGCGGCGGGCAAGGACCCAACGTCGAACCGCAAAGTTCCGTTACCCACGCCCGGCACGGGTTACCTGACAAGCCATCGGTCGAGCGAGCAGAGCCGACCAGGGGTTAGTATCGCTCAGCCAGTCGTAATGGAACCGGGTGATGTTCCGCGACAGCCACGTTGAACATGGTTCGGTACCGCCCAGCCAGGGCCATAGCATCTCGGCGATCGGTCGAGCCAGGAGAGCCAACGGCGGAACCAAAGTTCGTCCGGTGTGGGTTGCGGCAACCGGAGCTGGGATTGCTCGGCCTGGAGCGGTGGAGGCAAGGATGCAGTTGCAATATCGGGCGTGGGTTGCGGCAACCGGAGCTGGGCGGCTGCTCTGTGCTGGCGGGTTCTGGCGACATGATGGCCGAAAGCGGTGAGGGCTTGCCTGAGCGCATCTGACTGGCTGGCAGGAACTGACGCGGTTCAGGCGAACGTCGCCGAGAACAGGCGGGGCTTGCCTGAAGGGGCTTAGTTTTTTACAAAGTGGACGACTCCAATCGCATTTGCGGTCCCGGCTGTAAAAGGTGCAATCCACACCGTCAGCGTCGCACCAGGTAATGCTTCGGGCCAAGAAAAGTCGGCTGGGAGCAAGTGCTACGCGGGCGGTGCAGGTCGTGCCTGTCAGTCCGGCGATGGGATTCGTCGGCCGATAGACCTCTGGTAGGAGAAACTTCCGATGCGAAACTTGCTGGCACCGTGTCTGGCGGAACTGGTCGGTGTATTTTTCCTGACCTTTCTGGGAGGTGGAGCAATTTGCGTGAACGAATTGCTTCCGGAAGGGCAGAAGATCGGCTTGATCGGTATTGCCCTGGCACACGGGCTGGCGCTATCCATCGGCGTAAGTGCCAGCATGAACGTTTCCGGCGGGCACCTCAACCCGGCGGTAACCATCACGATGTGGGTGTACGGGCAAATTGACACCATGCGAGCAGTGTACTATGTGATTTTCCAGCTACTGGGAGCCTTGCTGGCTGGGGCATTGCTGGCGCTGGTGTTCGGCTGGTCGGCAGCGTTGACCCAGGCCGGACTTGGTACGCCGCACGTCGGTTTGCACAATCTTTTCAACGTCGGGGGCTGGCAGGAATACCTGATGGCGACAGCCATTGAGATTGTGCTGACCGCGCTGCTGGTGGCGAGCATTTTCGGAACGGCGGTGGATCCGCGGGCACCCAAAATCGGTGGCTTCGGCATTGGGTTGACGGTGATGGCGGACATCCTGGTCGGCGGACCGCTCACCGGAGCGGCGATGAATCCCGCGCGAGCACTCGGCACCGCAGTTTGGGAAGCAGCTCTGAAACCGGGCTTCGGTGTGCTCGCCGATCACTGGGTTTACTGGGTCGGCCCG
This sequence comes from Gemmatales bacterium, assembly GCA_041640595.1. Taxonomy (GTDB): domain Bacteria; phylum Planctomycetota; class Planctomycetia; order Gemmatales; family HRBIN36; genus HRBIN36. Next base: position 185,047 of record JBEPZY010000008.1, read on the forward strand.
ATTATCGGGGGGATTCTCGCGGGTGGTATCTATATCAACTACATTCTGCCGGAAAAAAGCTGAAACCGCCGGCCACGAATCAGTGAACACTGGCACCGCTCGCCGACCATTCGCTACGTATCACGAGTGCCTGGCTACCGGCCACTGACCACTACCCACTAATTACTGGCCACTGACCACTGAACGCGGGCCATCGGATAGCGCTCGACGCCCACTATGAACAGAAGTCCCTCGGTGTTGGCGGAAAAAAACGATGCAGGGGAGGTTGTTTTGACCCCCGAACGTTTGGCCGGGGAAAACGCTACCCACGACCGCGTGATCTGGGTGCTGGCAGTGCTGAGTCTGGCGGTGGTGTCGGCGTATCCGGTGGGACCGGGCAATCCGGATGCCCGGCTCTACCTGGCTGCCGGTCGGCTCATCGTGCAGGGCGAATATCGTTATGGGAGCGACCCGTTCGCTTACGGCGAACACGCACCGCAAGGCTGGGCGAGTCTGCAACGTTTTCTGGGCTTGCTGGGGCTGGGGCCGAAACAACTCGACTGGGTCAACAGCGGCTGGCTGGCCGAGGTGTTTCTGTATGCCTGGTACGTTGCTGGCGGGGGAGCCGGACTGGTTGCGTTGCGGGTCGCCCTGGTGCTGGTCATTAGCCTGCTGGTATGGCGAATGTGCGAGCGACAGGCGGAGTTGCAACAACAGTCGCCCGCGGCGCCGCGTGGCGGTCCCGGACCCGCCACGCCAGCGGCCAAACGCCTGGTCGCGGTACGTCGCTTCGCTGCCTGGTGGACGGTGGGCCTGTTGCTGGCCGGACTGGTCTGGTCTGTCGGTTTGCACATTCGGCCGGAATCGCTGGGCGTGTTGTATCTGGCGGTGGCATTAGCGTTGTTGGCTCAAGGGCCGGTGAGCAGTGGCCCCTGGTCAATGGCCGAGTCGGAGTCGCGGTGGAGACGGTGGTGGTATGCGGCACTGCGTTGGTCGCGCGGACGCTTGTGGTTTCTGCTACCGCCTTTGTTTGCACTCTGGGCCAACTGCGACAGCAGCGTTTTGCTCGGACTGGCCGCGCTGCTGCTGTACTGGTTGGGTCAGCATTTACAGGTCATGTGGGGGCCGGACCGCTACGCACGGGATGTTTTGCTTCACGAGGATCGGCGATTGCTGGGGCGTGTGATCGGTTGGTGTATAGTGGCCATAATGGTCAATCCGTTCCATTTGCACATTTTCGATCCCTCGCCGCTGGGATTTCCTGAGGCAGCCGAACTGCTTTATCGCGGCAGTCGGCAGGCGGTCCGGCTGGGAGTTTCGCCGTTCACTGCCGCGTATTTTACCGGAGCGGATGGGCGATGGGTGGGTTTGAGTCTCGCGGAGTGGGCTTATTACGTGTTAGTGGTGTTCACGGCTGCGGGAATGTGGCTGGGACGGGCCCACTGGCGGTGGTCCTGGTTTTTGCTGGCGCTAGTGGGATTGATTTTGTCATGTTACTGGTCGCGGTATCTGCCCTGGTTTGCTCTGCTGGCGTTGCCGGCCAGTTTACCGGGCTGGCACCACTATCTGGCCCAGCGTTTGGGAGTTTTTCCCACTACCAAACGCCGATCGGTGCTGCTGGGACAACTGGGTCGGCTGGCCGTAGCGGCGACGGTGCTGGGTTTGATGGTGGCGACACTCTGGCCGCAACCGACCACAGGGACAGCTGCGGGGAGCATCACCCGCCGTGGCTGGGGATTCTCCCTGTTCGAGGATGCCAGCCTGGAAGCAGCAGCACAAACGACGGCCCACTGGTGGCACAGCGGTAAGCTGCCGGGGCGTGGCTTACACCTGGACTGGCTGAATACTTCTGCGTACTGGGCAAACGCCCACCGTTCACAACCTGCCGTCTGGCTCGATATCCGCGCTGGGCTTTTTACGCCGCAAACGGTTCGTGATTTCCTCGACGTCGTCGAGGCTCTGGAGAAAACCGGCACCTCGGAAGGGCAGCAACGCCGACTTCGCTTGAACGAACTGCTCCGCAAGTACGACATCAGCTACCTCGTCGTGGACAGAGACCATCTGGTAGTCCGTTACGATAATCGCGGGAATCAAATGCGTTTCACGCTGTTGCCCTTCCTGCTGGCTGAACGCGATGAGAAAGGGCAGCCGGTCTGGCAAATGCTCGACTACCTGGATGGAGAAACGTTCTTGCTGGCCTGGACAGGTTCGCCGCATTGGGAGCATCTTCGCACACTGCAATTTTCTCCGTTGCGGTGCTGGCAACGGGAGGCAGGCTCGGATAACCCGGCCACATCTCCGCCATTCGCGATCAACTCTGTCGGACGAACAGTGGAACCCTGGCGAACGTTGCGGCATTACTTCACCGGCCAGCCTCCGCCTGTGCCACTTCCGACCTCTGCGGCTCGCTTTCTTCTGGAAGCATTCCAGCAAACGCGCGAGCCCCGGTATGTGCAGTTGCGGCAGCAAGCGGAGGCACAAATGCTCTGGGCTGCCCTCATCGCCAATACGGCCATGTTGCCGATGGGCGGAGTTACCCCAGCACTGGCCCAGCTGGGTACCATCTTCACGGAAGGCTGGCCGGGAGTACCCCGCCTTCCACTTTTTGCTTACCAGCGCGATGCCTTGCTGTGGCTGGCCTGGCGCTGGTCGAGACAGGGGATTCTGGCCGAACCGCAACAGCCATTCGCCTGGGCGGTATGTTACGATGTCGGTAATCTTCTCGACGCCCATGAAAGTCAGCACAGCGAGGGGGCTCACCACGAGAGTCGCCTGCTGGCACGAATGTTCTTGTTGCGGCAACTGGCTCGATTACAGCCAGGCATGGCCAATGTGCATCTGGAATTGGCGCGGCGATTCCTCGAACGCGGTTGCGATGATCTTGCTCTCGCTTCTGCCGAGCAATTCCTGCAACTCTCCGCCGGGTTGGAAGGCGACCAGAGTCAGCAGCCCGCTTCACGTCTGCAGGAACATCTCGGTTTATCCCTGGAACAACTCCGCAGCCGCGTGCAGGAAGCCCAGGGACGGTTTCAAACCTGGATCGCACTGCTGGCGCAACCCGGTTGGGTGCAATCCAACCCAGGCGAAGCGTTGTTCCGTGCACGGGAAATGTGGCAGTCGCGGCTGGCCAACACCACGATTACCGTCCTGCAGCAGCTCACCCGATCACTTTTGCCACGCCAGGCTGAATTCGCTGATGCAGTTCGGCTTCTCGCCGATGTCTATGTCCAGACCGGCGACGCTGTCGGTTTACAACGATTGCTCCAGCAAAACTGGGCGGAAGCTGTGTTCGGACGGCAGCGCTACGAATTTCTGCAAGCGCTGGCCGCCGGGGCACTCGGTGACGCTGCTCAGGAGGCCCGACGCCGGGCCGTCCTCGAAGACCTGCTGCAAAAGCAGGCGGCTGAGCTGTTCCTGCGTGGCGGCATAGCCATGACGCTGGGCAGTGATCTTGGCCCGGCCGGTAGCGGTTTTTATGGTCTGATGCAGCAGCACCAGGCACTGATGCGTAGCCGCGAACGCATTTACAACCTGCTGGCCATTGCTTCCGCTGCACTGGAAGACGGCAACATAGCTCAAGCTCGCCAGGCATTCGAGCGGGTTCGCATGATTGCCCCGAAGGAACCGCTGGCAGTCCTCGCCGAACATTACCTGCGCGTTCTGCCGGAGACAAGCGGCAATACCCGATAGTGCCCGGCTGACTGAACGGTCCGTCCAATTTTTCTGATACCGGGTCGCTTCTCCCAACTGCCGTGGAGGCTGATGCCATGGACTGGCAAAGCCTTGGGCAAACGCTGTCCTGGCCGGAAGATGTCCTGGTGTGGGCAAGTATTGGCGTTATCGTTGTGGCACTGGCGTTGCGCGTGGTAGCGCGGTTGTGGCTTCGCTACCGGCCGGATTCCGGCATTTGGGGAGCGGCCCTATTACGGCTGGCTTCCTGGACTGTGTTGCTGTTGATGCTGGCGATAGTCGGACGGTCCGTGCCTGTCCCGGCGCCGCTGCAAGACTTTCTTGGGCCGGCACTGATTGCATTGTTGATTTTTCTGACGGCCCGCACCACCGTCCAGCTGGTCGGTGTCGCACTTCGCCGACAATGGGCCCGCTGGTGGCCCCAACTGCCTCCGGTCACGCTGGCCGACTTCCTGGTGGCGTTCATCGTGTACACCCTGGCCGAGCTGATGATTTTGCACCAGTTCGGTCTGGCCATCACGCCGCTACTTACCGCTCTGGGAGTTGGTGGACTTGCCGTAGCCCTCGGTGTGCAGGACACGCTCGCTAATCTTTTTGCCGGGCTGGGCATCACCCTGGCGCGAACGATCCGCCCAGGAGATTATCTGCGCCTGGAAAACGGCCTGGAAGGACAGGTGCATGACATCGGCTGGCGCTACGTTACCTTGCGAACTCCGCAGCATACCCTGGTGATTATTCCCAATCTCCGCATGGGCCAGCTGATCATCACCAATTTCTCGCTTCCTGAGCCACGCATCCTGTGCCCCATTCCCATCACCGTGACTCCAACCGACGCCCCTCAACTGCTGATAGCACGAATCGAGCAAACTCTTCTCCAGGCGGCGCAGCAAATTCCCGACGCTCTTCTCGACCCTCCGCCCCGGTGTCGCATCGTCGGCGTCACCGACAAGGGCATGCTCCAGTTGCAGCTGGAACTCTGGTTACGCACGCCGCAGGCTTACCACGAAGCCGTTCACACTGTTTATCAACACCTCTGCGAAGCTGGTTTTCATTGCCGGGCGTAAGCGAATGGCCTGGCAGCGCTCATTCGTCGAGGGAATCGGTGGCGCACGGTGTGTTGCTAGTGGCCAGCAACTAGTGGCCGGTGACCAGTGGCCAGTTGTTGGAGAGTCAGTTAGTGGCCGGTGACTGGTGGCCAGTGGTCAGTTGCCGGAGAGTCAGTTAGTGGCCGGTGAACAGTGGCCGGTGGTTAGTTGCAGGAGAATCCATCAGTGGATGGTGATCATTGGCTGGTTACCAGTGACGGGTAGTCAGTGGCTGGGAAGTGCTCGTGGGCAGGGGCTGGAGGTCTGCTGGCGGAAATCGTTACGGTGAGCGGTCGGATGGTTAAAGTGCGGGGCAGGTGTGTACCAGTTGTGCCGATTTTGCGGATTCTGCGACGGGGGTTCAATCCTGGTTCCACCACGTCTCCCGAACGTGCGTATGCCAGTTGTGCCGATTTTGCAGATTCTGCGGCGTATGCTATATACGAGTAGGCACTCGTTGTGTGCAGGCATCACCACCAGGGGAGATTGCCACCTGGAACGTGAATCGGCACGGCGGAGCGTGTCTCGGGACGACACGGCTGCCGGACTTGAGCACAATTGGGCTGGCCTGGGATTGTCCCCCCCACGCAAAGTGGGAATCGGCACAATACGGCAGCTGGACTTGAGCACCCTGGCTGCCCTGGTCACCGCCGGGCTGCTACCTGGAGTGTGAATCGCCAGGACACGGCAGCACAGCCGCGAACAATCTCCGGCCCGCTAAGTGATTTCGAGCCACTAGCCACCAGCCACTGACCACTAACCACTGATCACTGGCCACTAACCACTGGCCACCGACCACCAACGACAACGATGTCTCCGGCAACCGGCCACTGGTCACTGACCACTGGCCACTATCAAGGAGATGAGCGTGAGCGAACCGGTCACCAGATTCAGCGTCCTGGTCGTAGATGATGACCCGCTGGTTTTGGCCACCGTTGGCGCTATGCTGAGCCGGGAGTTTGAAGTCCTGGCTGCCGCTAGTGCGGATGAAGCGGAGCAAATTCTCAGCCAGCGGGAAGTGGATGTACTCGTCAGCGATCTCAAAATGCCAGGGCGATCGGGATTGGAATTGCTCGACTGGGCCAGAACTCACTTTCCCAAAACCATGCGGATTCTGGTCAGTGGCTATGCCGAGTTGGAGGATGTTCTCAGCGCCATCAACCGCTGTCAGGTGTTCCGCTATCTTCTCAAGCCCTGGCAACCGGAGGAATTGCTGCAAGCGGTTCGGGATGCCGCCCGTGTCATCGCCTTGGAACGCAGCCACGAACAACTCTTGCAGCAAAATTATCAGCTCATTTCCGAACTCGAAAAGCGGGTTCAGGAACGCACTCAGGAATTGGAACGGGCCAACCGATTGCTGGAGGCGGCCAACCGGCAATTGCAACAGACCAACGCCATGCTCGAAAAGCTGGCCCTGACCGACGAACTAACCGGCTTACCGAACCGCCGAGCCATCGAACAACTCCTCCAGGCAGAGCTTCGTCGTCGCGCTCGCTACCCCAGTCCGCTGGCGCTCGGCATGCTCGATGTGGATCATTTTCGCAACATCAACGCTCGCTATCTGCATACCGGCGGCGATCAGGTGCTGGTGTCACTGGCGCGACTGTTGACCAGCTGTATCCGCAGTACCGATAGCGTCGGCCGATGGGGCGGCGAGGAATTTCTCATCGTCGCGCCCATTACCGAACTGCACGGCGCAACCGTGCTCGCCGAACGCATTCGCAGCGCTGTCGAGAGCACCCCGGTTCTTTACGACGGCTCCGAGATTCGCTTCACCGCCAGCCTCGGATTCGTCGCCGTTAACCATGACACTCTCGTTTCGTCTGACACACTGGTTTATCAGGCGGCGGCGGCTCTCAAGGAAGCCAAAGCACGGGGTCGCAATTGTTGTGTGGTCGTGCCCCTGGCCACCCAGGCAGGACTGCCGGTCGTCGGTGCCGCGTCATAACTTCGTTCTTGTCCCCATCACGCGGGACTTCACTGCAAGCCGCGCTCGCCAGGGAAACCTGTGTTTATGCACCGCCAACGTCTTTTTTCGGCCGACCGTCACTGTTCAACCAGGAGCGGCTGGGGTAAGCCAGCGGTGGGGCGTGAGCGTACCCGTCCGGTGAAAAACGCTCTCGATTGCAAGTACGTTTCTTTTGCCCGGCGGGCTGACACCCGCCGCTCCTGATCAGGACACTTGCCACGCGCGACGAGTTCGGTTCCCCTTGCCAGCAACCTGCACCCGTGCACGGCGGGTTGATTCCGTCGCTCTGTTTTGCCGATTCAGTAGTCGCCTGACAGTGCTCGATTCTGGTGGGATAGCGTCGTATCACGCAGCACGGCCTGATTCGTCCGCCATTTTGACTGGCCGGGTGCTTCGAAACAGGCGGCCCCACCAAAATTGGAAATGGGCCAGATACTGCCCGATCAAAAATTGAGGCAGCGGTGGCGTTCGCCGCTTGTCTGCAAGCGGAAGGTCAAGTATGTTACAATTATGTACCGTTAGCGATTCACTTTCAGGAGCGTCGCCCGTGCTGGCCAAAAGCTGCTGTCCTTACTGCTGGGAAGAGTTTGACACGGCCGATGTGCTGTGGGTGTCTGCTCACGAATCGTTGTTGGGCGATCCGCTCCTGGGACCGGACAAGCCGTTGCGATTTCTGCCGAGTGTGTTCACGCTGAGCGGAGAGGCCGTGGATTTGATGGGTATGGTTTGCCGGTACCTGGCTTGTCCGCATTGTCATCTCGGTTTGCCGCGAGCAGCGCTGGAGATGGCACCCCTTTACTTTTCGGTGCTGGGGACGCCGGCTTCTGGCAAATCGTTTTACCTGGCCGCTCTCACCTGGCAATTACGCCGACTGCTGCCTGCACAATTTGCCCTGGACTTCGCCGATGCCGAACCCGCACTCAATCTCGCCCTGGCCGAGTACGAGCAAACTCTTTTCCTGCATCCGCAGGGAGACCGCTTTATTCCGCTGGCCAATCTAATCCGCAAGACGGAAACGGTCGGGGCGATGTATGAGTCGGTGAATTATGGCGAACACAGTGTGCGGTATTCGAAGCCGTTTCTCTTTGTGTTGCGGCCAAATCCACGCCATCCGGCTTATAAACGGGCGGACGAAGTGCAGCGCATGCTCTGCCTGTACGACAATGCGGGGGAGCATTTCCTGCCCGGTCAGGACGATCCCCAGGCTCCGGTGACCTGGCACCTGGCGCGATCGCAGGTGTGGATTTACGTTTTCGATATGACGGCGGACCCGCGTTTCCGCACGGAGTTGCTGAAGTTGTACCAGCGGCAAAATGGTCAGGTGGGGATTGATTACGTTTTCTCGCAGCGACCAGAACGGCAGGATTTGGTGCTGGCCGAAGCAGTCGCGCGAGTGCGGCGGTTGACCCAGCTTCCCTCCACACAGATGTTCGACAAACTGCTGGTTGTGGCCGCCAGCAAGGCGGATGTCTGGTATCCACTCATCCGTGAAGACCGATTGAACGAGGAGCCGTGGGGAGTGGTACGCGGCCTGGCCGGGCTCGACTCTGACCGCATCGTTCGCCGATCGCAGTTGCTGGAGCAGCTCCTGCAACAGCATTGTCCGGAGGTTGTGGGTGCTGCACGGTCGAATTTTACCCGGGTGGTTTTTGTGCCAGTGAGTGCCCTGGGCAGGTTGCCGCATCCAGTCCGCACTGGCGATGGGCGAATTGTACCTGCTGTCCAACCGCGATCCGTACAACCTTGGGGAGTGGTGGTGCCGTTCCTGCTCGGTTTGATGCATACGCTACCGGGCGCTGTGCTTTCGCTGCGCAGAGTCGAGAAACTCTAACCGCCAGCCTCGCCCTGCAACCTGTGGCGGGCGGCACCGTCTCCCTCAGCGCCATGTCTGGTGCGCTCCATCAGCGAGACACCGAAAAATTGCAGAAAGGAAACCGTCATGGTGCACGAATTGTTTTACACCTCGGCCGAACGGGGTCTTGAGCTGGGCACAAGCGGTTTTTGCACCGTAGCTCGCACACGCGGTTTGCCCAAACGCCTGGAACGCCTTTTGCACGGCCTGAGTGTGTACAAATGGGATCTGCGTTCCGGCCATAATCCGGTGGTGTACATGTACACGCGAGCCAATCTGGACGGGCAGAGCCTTTTCATCGTGTCGCGTGTTGCACCTGCACCTGCCGATTACTCTGGCCGCAGTAACTACTTTGCCCATCATGTCGTGCTGACTGCGAGCGAACTACCCCAGGCCGGGCCGGTCTGGCTAATGCGTCAGCCTGGTTTTCTGGAGCAACAATGGGACGGGCAGGTGCGGGAACTGGACAGGGGCCGGCCGGTTCCCCAGGGCAATGTTCAACCGCGACGTTGTACCACCTGGGAACGTGTCACCGGCGACGCTGGTTGGGCCGGACTGCTGCTCAAATATGTCTCCGAGAATCCAACGGCTCCGGTTTACCTGATCGCCGATGATTCGCTTCCCATCCTCGACTTGCTGGACGAAGTGATCGCGTTGTTGCCGATAGAGAAACGGTGGCAGGCAACCTTTACGACACGCTATATTCAGTTGCCCGGCGAGGTGAGTTGCAGCGTGCGCGTGGTATCGCCCGGTAGCGAAAAGTTTGCCGAGGCAAAAGCCAGTCCACGCAAAGTGGACCTGACCGCCCTGCGGGGCCACAAGCCTGCCGACGATCCGTACACAGAAGCGGCTCGCCTGGGTCAGACGGTAACCATCAGCGAACCGCAATATGTGGTGGCCCAGGATGAACCGTTTTTGCCGCCCGGATCGGCCGCATTTGCACAGATGTCCGGCGGTATGCCACCACCCCGAGCGTCGGCCGTCAGTGCGAACCCATCTCCCGCAGTTGCACCCATGCAGCCGCCCCATCCGCCTCCCATTGTCCCGCGCTCGCACACTCCTTTCTGGCTCGTGCTGCTCGTGCTGCTCGTGCTGCTGAACCTGCTGCTCGTCGCGGCCCTCGGTGCACTCTTCGCCATCCAGCAGCAAAA
>JBEPZY010000009.1:0-194341 GCA_041640595.1 Gemmatales bacterium
TTATGCGTATTCCAGCTGCAAATTCGACCGGAACATCGCTGCGTCCGGGAACGCGCCCACCACACATGCGTATTCCATCTGCGGATTCGTTACGTTCACCACGGGGGGCTTACGCCCCCCGCTCCTGTGTTGCAATGCGCATGTCTGACGGCGAAAAAAACGATTTTTGCGGTGCACAATCGCACGTTTATAAGAGCGGCGGGCGTCAGCCCGCCGTGGTGTGGGAAAATCGTCCCAGCAGAGACGGTTCCGGCTGTTTGACCGACTCACGCTGGAACATGTTGCGAAACCACCCTGCATTAACGGAAAGTTTTCCCACGGCTGGCTTACGCAAGCCGCTCCTGGTCGTGATGACGGCAGTTGTGCGAAACATGCGTAATGCGCTGCGGATTCGATACGTTCGTTACGGCTGGCTTACGCCAGCCGCTCCTGGCAGTGTGAGCGTGGCCGCGTACAATAGGCACAAATTGAACTTCGGCTTGAGCAATGCTGCTCCACCGGGTGAGCGCCCAACGCTTTGAGCAACGCTCTCTTACCGAGCGATCGCCCAATGCTTCAAGCAACACTGCCAACGCGTAAGCTGTGTCGCTGACGACCAGCCTAGGTCTTAGCAAGTGATCGCTCGATGCTTTGGGCAACGCTGGCGTACCGAACGACCGCCAGACGCTGTAGGCAATGCTGGCTTAGCAAGCGATGGTGTGACGCCTTGGGCAACGCTGGCTTAACGAGTGTGCGAGGCTTTGAGCGACGCTGGCTTACGGAGCGATCGCCCGATTCAGTGCGCAACGCTGGCTTAGCTAGCAATCGCCGGACGGTTTCTGACCGCCGGATGCGGCAGGGTGCTGCAACCGATATTCTGCTGTGCGGGAGCATCGGTAAGGCTCGGGCCGAGTGTGTCGGTCATCGTCAGCGGTGGCGTAAGGACGAATCATGCGACTTACCCAGCAATAGCGAGGCCAACTATGCGGAAAATTCGCATCGGTAATGTCGAAGAAACGGTGGTGGAACGCTCCGATTATCCGCCGGAGCGAATCCGGGCTATTCTCGGCGACGAGACGATTGCTGTGCTCGGCTACGGTGTGCAGGGCCGCGGGCAATCGCTGAACATGCGCGATAACGGGCTGAACGTGATCATCGGCCTGCGGGAAAAAGGCGGGCGTAGCTGGGACCTGGCGGTGCAGGATGGCTGGGTCCCTGGCAAAACGTTGTTTTCGCTGGAAGAAGCGGCCCGGCGTGGCACGATCATCCAGTATTTGCTTTCCGATGCGGGACAGAAAGAGCAGTGGCCGGTGATTCGTCCGCACCTGACCCGCGGAAAGGCCCTGTATTTTTCGCACGGGTTTAGCATCGTGTACAAAGATCAGACCGGCGTCGTTCCTCCGCCGGATATTGATGTCATCCTGGTAGCGCCGAAAGGTTCCGGAACCACCGTCCGTCGGCATTTTCTGGAAGGGAAAGGCATTAACGCCAGCTATGCCGTGTATCAAGATGCCACCGGCCGGGCACTGGATCGCTGCCTGGCTCTGGGTATCGCCATCGGCTCCGGTTATCTGTTCGAGACCACGTTCGAGAAGGAGGTGTATAGCGATTTGACCGGCGAACGTGGTGTGCTGATGGGAGCGATCTACGGTTTGTGGCTGGCGCAGTACGAAGTGCTGCGGGAGCACGGCCATTCTCCCACCGAGGCCTTCAACGAGACCGTGGAGGAAGCAACGCAGAGCCTTTACCCGCTCATCGGCGAAAACGGCATGGATTGGATGTACGCCAATTGCTCGACGACGGCCCAACGTGGGGCACTGGACTGGTATCGGCGTTTCCGCGATGCCGTCAAACCACTTTTCGAGGAACTGTATCAGAAAGTGGCCAGCGGGGAAGAAACCCGCCGCGTCCTGGAAATGAATAGCCGACCCGATTACCGCGAACAACTCGAAAAAGAGTTGCGGGAAATCCGCGAAAGCGAAATGTGGCAGGCGGGGGCAGTGGTTCGCTCTTTGCGTCCGGAACGAACGGGCTCGGCGAAAACGCGGAGCTAACCAGTCGGCACAGCCGGTGGCATCCCGGCCAGCGATGCCGATAAATCCCGGCCAACTTCCCGCCCGCAGTGTGAAGGTCGCGTGAACCGTCAACCACTGCGGGAGCTTTGCCGCTATTTGCACGATAACCGATCGGTACCGCTTGGTCTGTTCCTGGCCGCACTGCCGCGACTGCCAGGCTGGTGGTATATTTTCTCGGCGGCGCCAACTGCTACCGCGAGCGTGATGCTGCCGAATCAGCGTCAACCCACGCAAGGAATCTGTCGGTGACCAGCACGGCTTCCCGCTATGTGCAGACTTTGCCGACGCTGACCGCTTCGCCTGGCCAGGCGGTGAGCGAAGCGCGTCTGGGCAGTCGCATTGATTACGAACTGTTTCTGGATTGCGTGCACTGCGGTTTGTGCACGGCCGCCTGCCCGACGTTTCTGGAACTGGGCACGGAAATGGACAGCCCGCGCGGACGCATTTACCTGATGCGAGGCGTTGTGGATGGCCGCATTCCGCTGGACGAAGAAGTGCGGCGTCATCTGGCGTTGTGTCTGGATTGTCGGGCCTGCGAAAGCGCCTGTCCTTCCGGTGTGCAATACAGTCGCCTGCTCGAACCGTTTCGGGCAGAATTACAGGAACACGGTCTGGGCGATTCCTGGCCGGGCTGGTTGCGGTTTTTGCTTTTCCAGCTTTTTCCTCGGCCGCGCTGGACGTGGTGGTCGCTTACGCCGGCGCGCCTGCTGCAACGGTTGTTCGGTCAGGACTGGTGGCGGGGTCTGGCCGCGGTGCTGCCGGAAAAAGTCCGCTCGCTGTTAGCGATGCTGCCGCGCCTGGCCAATCGCTATCTCCGCTGGCCGGTTCGGTTGGCACCGTATGGTCCACGCCGGGCTCGCGTGGCTGTTTTCACCGGCTGTGTCAACCAGGTTCTCTTCCCGCAGGTGAACGAAGCGACGGTGCGGCTCTTGCAGTTTCAGGGTTGTGAAGTGCTGGTGCCACGCCAGCAGGTGTGTTGTGGCGCTTTGCATTACCACGCCGGGCAATGGTCGTTGGCCCAGAAGTACGCCGCTGCCAATTTACATGCCTTCCCTGACGACGTGGACGCGATCGTGGTGAATGTAGCCGGTTGCGGCAGTACGCTCAAGGAGTACGGCCATCTTCTGGCGAACACCCCCCTGGCCGAACGTGGACGCAGGTTTTCCGAGCGGGTGCAGGATGTGCTGGAATTTCTGGCCCGACTCGACTTCTATCCGCCCAACTATGCTCTGCCCATCCGTGCCACGTACCACGACGCTTGCCATCTCTGTCATGCCCAGCGTCTGCGTGAGCCACCCCGGCAGCTTTTGCGGCAAATTCCTGAGCTGGAACTGGTGTCTTTACCGGAAAGCGAGGTTTGTTGCGGGGCTGCCGGTAGCTACAATCTGACGCAGCCGGAGATGGCCGAGCGTCTCGGTCGCCGCAAAGCCGAGCATATACTGCGTCTGGGCGTCCAGGCCGTCTTCACTGCCAATGCCGGCTGCTTGTTGCAAATCCAGCGTTACCTGCGTGAATATCAACTCACCGGCCGAAAGTTGTCCAAACCCAGGCCAACCCGAAAATCTCCTTCCGCCACGCTCAAGCAGGAACCTGGACCCGACGTTCGTCAGACCGACACATTCTCGTCCGCCGCCACTGTCGGCAACGGAACATCCCTCTGGGTCGCTCATCCGGTGGAAGCGCTTTGGGTTGCCTGCCACGGTCACCTGCCCCATCCCGGTATTCCGGTGCGAGTCCGGGAATTGTGATGACGCATTTCCGCTTGCTCCCAGGACAGGAGCCAAACGGGATTACTGCTTCCGGCGCGTGGCCAAACGATTACAATAACGGCGATGGCTGAGATAGTGCACTGGTCAAATCCTCACCAGCAGCGTCGTATTGTCGAAACGGCCCTCCGCACGCTGGAACTGGGTGGGCTGGTCATTTTCCCGACCGAAACCGTGTACGGCGTAGCCGCTAGTGCGCTTCATGCGGAAGGCGTGGAGCGGCTGATTCACTGCAAGGGTCGCCCCGAAGATAAGCCTCTAGCTCTGGCTCTGCCTCACGCTGCCGCGGGACGCGATTGGGTGCCGTACATGAGTCCTCTGGCTCGTCGTCTGTGCCGACGCTGCTGGCCAGGCCCGGTTACCCTGGTATTTCGTCATGGCTGGCAGGAGGGTCTGATCACGCGGTTACCCGAGGGCGTGCGCCGATATGTGGTTCCCGGCAGCACACTGGGTATCCGTATCCCTGACCATGACGCCATTCGGCAAGTGCTGCGACGCCTGCCCGGCCCGCTGGTACTCACCAGCGCTAACCGCAGCGGCGAACCCGCCACCAGCACCGGTGCCGATGCTGCTGCCGCACTCGGTCAGGCGGTGGACATCGTCATTGACGATGGTCCCTGCCGTTATCGCGAAGCCTCCACCGTCGTGGAAGTGGATGAACATCAGTATCGCATTCTGCGAGCAGGGGCGGTCTCGGCAGAGTCGCTGGCGCGGCTGAGCAGTTGTATCGTCCTGTTTGTGTGCAGCGGGAACACCTGTCGCAGTCCCCTGGCGGCTGCTTTGTGTCGCAAGTTCCTGGCCGAGAAACTTGCCTGCTCCGAGGAGCAATTGCCGCAACACGGGTTCCTGATTCTTTCGGCAGGAACGTCGGCAATTCCTGGCCAGCCCGCCACGGCTCAGGCTGTCGAAGCCGCCTCCCGCTTGGGTGCCCGTCTGGCCGACCACCTCTCCCAACCTCTGACGGCATCGCTCCTGTATCAGGCCGATTTCATTTTCACCATGACCCGCAGCCATTTCGAAACCGTGCAAAGGCATCTGGGTGATGGCGAAGCAGTCGTCCAGTTGCTCGACCCTGCCGGCCAGGATATAGCTGATCCCATCGGTGGGGACGCAGCGGCTTACGAGCAATGCGCGCGGCAAATTGCCGATGCCGTCGCCGCCCGTGTCGAAACTTCCCTGTTCCCATGCCACCAGACCGCCGGGCTCTCGAAGACCTGACCCTGCAATTTGGCCGCGTTTTATTCGACGGTCTGGAAGGTTTCCACCCACCGCTCTTTTCGTCGGATTGGTGGCAGGAGCAATGGTTGCGAAGCATAGTGAACCGACCGTCGCTCAAGACGCAATTGTTTCGCCTGATCGACGTCCTTCCTATGTTGAACTGCGACAGTGCTCTGGTTCGCCACCTGCGCGAATATCTGGAACTGGCGGAAGCGGACCTGCCTCGGTGGCTGGTTCGCCTGGTGCGTGTGCTTCCGGAACACGGACCGCTGGCCCGTTTGGTTGCCTGGCTGGCTCGCCGACAGGCTCTCCTCACCGCTCGGCAGTTTATCGCCGGCGAAACACTTGCCGAAGCCATTGCCGCCATCAGCCGTTTGCGTCAGCGGCGGCTCAGCTGGACGCTTGACCTGCTCGGGGAAGCCGTCCTCACCGAAAGCGAAGCTCAGCGCTATTTAGAATTAAACATCCAGCTCCTGCACCAGCTCGCTCAGCAAGCGGTTGCCTGGCCGGAAATCCCTTTCCTGGATCGCGACTTCGACGGTCGCCCGATTCCCCGTGTGAACCTTTCTATCAAGTTATCCTCCTTCTATAGTCGTTTCGACCCCATTGATCCGGGCACCACCGCCAGCGAAGTATCGGCGCGTTTGCGTCCGTTATTAGAAACGGCCCGGCAAGTGCACGCCTTTATTTATTTTGACATGGAGCAATACGCCTATAAAGACCTGACCCTGGACATCTTTTGCTCCCTAATGTCAGAAAAACCCTTCGACGATTGGCCCCACGTCGGAATCGCCCTGCAGGCTTACTTACGCGATACTCCCAATGACTTAGAACGCTTATTACGCTGGGCGGAACAACGGCGCACGCCTTTCTGGATACGTTTAGTAAAGGGGGCCTACTGGGACTACGAAGTCATTGTCGCCAGCCAGAAAAACTGGCCGGCTCCTGTCTGGCTGGAAAAATGGCAGACCGATGCCCAGTTCGAGGCCTTAACCGAACGGCTACTCCAGCAAAGGCAGGTTCGACCGGCGATTGCCAGCCATAATCTCCGCAGTCTGGCTCACGCTCTCGCAGCCGCGGAATATTACCAGTTACCGCCCGGCTTTTGTGAATTCCAGGTCCTTTACGGCATGGGCGACCGCATTGCCGATCGCTTAGTGGCCCTTGGACAAAGAGTCCGCGTCTATACACCGTTCGGCGAACTTATCCCTGGCGTAGCCTACTTAGTGCGGCGATTATTAGAAAACACCTCGAACCAGTCCTTCTTGCGTGCCACTTTCTTAGAGCACGTCCGAGAAGAGGAGTTGCTTATGAGTCCGCAACAGCAAGCCCTGCGGCAAATAACACGTCGCACCGACTCGCAACAGCTAACCGAATCCACGCAAATAACAACCACTGAATTTCGAAACGAACCCCATACCGATTTTAGCCGTGCCGAAGCTCGTCGGGCTATGTTCGAGGCATTAGCTCGGGTCGGCCAGGAGTTAGGACTAACATATCCTCTAATCATCAACGGCAAGCCCGTGGAAACTTCCGAGCGGTGCGAAGTTTATAATCCCTCGCATAAACGTCAACTCCTCGGTATCGTTCACTTCGCCGGAATTGAACAGGCCGAACAGGCTCTAAGCATTGCTCAGGCGTCGTTTCCGCAGTGGCGGGATACACCGGTGCGGGAACGGGCGGACTTGTTACGGCGACTGGCGGACTGGTTAAGTGAGCGGCGATTCTGGCTGGCAGCCTGGGAAGTATATGAATGCGGCAAACCCTGGCGCGAAGCCGACGCCGATATCGCCGAGGCTATAGATTTTTGTCGCTATTACGCTGAGGAGATGGAACGTCTGGCTGCACCACGCCGCCGTGATGTCCCCGGCGAATTGAACGAATATTTCTACGAACCCCGCGGTGTCTGCGTGGTGATCGCTCCCTGGAATTTTCCCCTGGCTATTCTCACCGGTATGACCACTGCTGCCCTAGTGTGTGGCAATACCGTTATTATGAAGCCGGCGGAGCAATCCAGCATTACCGCGTTCGGGCTGATGCGCGGCTTGCAAGAGGTTGGATGTCCGCCTGGCGTTGTGCAGTACCTGCCTGGTCGTGGCGAGGAGATCGGGCCTTATTTAGTTGGTCACCGCGACGTTCATATTATTGCCTTTACTGGCTCCCGCGCTGTCGGTCTGGCTATCCATGAGCTGGCAGCGAAAATGCAACCCGGCCAGCAACACGTCAAGAAGGTGATCGCGGAAATGGGCGGGAAAAACGCGATCATCATTGACGACGATGCCGACTTAGATGAGGCTGTGGAGGGTGTGATCTATTGCGCTTTCGGCTATCAAGGCCAGAAATGCTCCGCCTGCTCGCGGGTCATCGTGCTTAGTCCTATCTATGATCGTTTCGTCGCACGATTAGTCGAGGCAACCAAAAGCCTGAAGATCGCACCGGCCGAGGATCCCGGTTGCGATATTGGTCCCGTTATTAGTGCCGAAGCTTATAGCCGTATCTACCAGGCAATTGAGGAAGCCAAACGGGACGCAACGTTGCTCTACGCCGGTTCGGCGGGCGCGCTGGCCGAAGAAGGATACTATGTCCCGCCTCACATTTTTGTGGATGTGCCGCCCCAGTGTCCACTGGCGCAGGAAGAGATTTTCGGCCCGGTCCTGGCCGTGTTTCGTAGCGAAAACTTACAGGAGGCACTCACTCTTGCCAATGGCGTCAGTTATGCACTTACGGGTGGATTTTATTCGCGGAGTCCGGCCCACATTGCCCTGGTTCGTAAAGAATTCCGTGTCGGCAACCTTTATATCAACCGTCCCATTGTTGGGGCCTTAGTCGATCGGCAACCGTTTGGCGGATTTAAGCTTTCCGGTATAGGTTCTAAAGCAGGAGGCCCGGATTACCTCTTACAATTTCTGCTGCCGCGGACGATTACAGAAAATATTCTCCGGCACGGATTCGCTCCCTTAGACTGATCAAGCTGGCTCTGTGCGTTCCTGCATTCCGACCTGAATCAAAATGTGTCAGTTCGCTTTACCGGGGCCCGTTTTTCCAGCAGGCTTGCCCGGCACTTCGTCGGGGGAAAGAACAGCCTTTTGCTGACGAAGCTTTTCTCGCAGTTGCTCGATGGGTATTTCCTGCACGGAGCATTGCTTTTCGATTGCCAGATGCGCAGCGACGCCGGAAGCCTGACCAAGAATCATATAAACCGGCTCCATACGAATACTACCATAAGCCACATGCGTTGCGGACAGACACACTGGCACTAATAAATTCGCACATTCCTCTCGCTTAGGCACCAGAGCGCGATAGGATATGCTGTAAGGCTGAACCCGCACCTGAAAATCGCCTTCGTTGATAACACCGCCGTCCTTAGTAGGCACGCGCTGAACGTGGTGGGAATCCATGTTATAAGAACCCAGTCCGACCGAATCGTCTTTATAGCGGTTCTCCTGAATATCGTGCTGGGTCATCACGTAAAGGCCCCGCATACGGCGTGCCTCGCGGATATAGAGTTGCGGTGGCCAGTTGTTATTCTCCACGAACTCATCTTTCGCCAAACCCCAGGAACGAACCTCCTCTTGAAGCTTAGGGGGCACGCGAGGATCGTGGGCCAGGAAATAGAAGAAGCCCTGCGTATATTCCTGATGGTCTTGCCAGATGCGTCGCCGCGTTGTCTCGTCGCCGTCGGGATAGTCCCAATTAGCACCGATGTGGTCAGTTGAAATGGGACCGTTGTTATTAGTGTCCGTCTTACCATTAGGCACAGGGACAGGGTTGCACAGCTCGGCGAACTTGACATCAGGACGTGCAGCAAGGTACCGGGCTAGCAGTTCATATCGAGCCGGATCATAGTTTCGCGGTCGAGGCCAGGGCAAACGTAAATCCGCTCGCTGGGTTAGACAGAGGCGGAAGTTATAAGCCTGCACCTTGCGGTCGCCGGTGCCCGGCGGATCAAGGGGACCGGTTTGCACCAGCGGCAGCAATCGGCCGAGTTTGTCATACGGCGAAACCTTGACATACCACTGATGTGCTTTGCTGAACTCCTGCACGCCTGCCAGGGATTCACCGAAATCCTTACGCCCTTCCCGTCCGATGACATAACTGACCCCGGCCCGGGCGAGCAAATCGCCTTCGTAACTGGCATCTATATAAACCTGGGCTTTCCAGACTCGGCCTTTTCCGGTCGTAATCGTGATAAGGCGGTTACCCTCTTTTTGTACGCTACGCAAGGGTTGGCCAGTATAGACCTTGATTCCGCATTCCTCGATGAGATCGCGATAGACACGCTGGGCGACATGCGGCTCGAAGCGGAAACCGGTGCGGCAATCTCGAACCTGGGGCGAATCTTTACCGTAGCGGTGAATATAGTAGTCGTGAATGCGGTTGTAAAATTCACGAGAATAACCCCCGATGGCCCCAGGATTGCCGACGTCGGTGGCCCCTAAGCCACCTGTGGTCATGCCCCCCAGATGATTACTGGCTTCCAGGAGAATGACCTGTCTTTTCTCTCTCGCAAGTGTTACGGCAGCGATAATTCCAGCACTGGTTCCACCGTAAATTACTACGTCTGCCGATTCTATATTCTGCTCAGCGCCATAAGCATGGTCGGGCAACGGAAATGAAAAGCGGAGCCATTGTTCCGCGGCGGCTGCCAGAGCCGTTACCATCACACCCAGCGTCATTATCCGGCGTGAAGGCTTGCGCATGGTAAAAATTCTCCTTGTCCAGAGCGGCGTGTCTCTTAGTAATTGCGGAGCGGCAATGACGGTGAGCTAAGTTTGGTCTGGATGCGATCAAGGTTGGCGTAACCAGGCGATCAGGTCAGCCAAGTCCTGACGCGATAATGTCTGTTCTAATCCTTCCGGCATCAAGGAGAGGGAGGTGGCGCGAATTTCGGAAATTTCCGAGCGTGGGATTTCGTCGCGTACAGCCTCGGCACGGAGCAGGACGATTCGGCTTGCGGTTTCTGTAGCCAGAATGCCGGTATAAGTCAGTCCGCTGATAGTTTCGACGACATAAGTAGCATAGTTAGGGGCAACAGCAGCGTTGGGATCGAGGATATCCTCCAGCAATTGTTCGGGAGGTCGGCCGCGTACATCATCTAAGTTAGGACCTACAGCGATGCCCGTGCCGTTGCGCTGGTGACACTGAGCGCAGTGTTTGCGATAGAGTTCTTGACCACGGGCAGGATTGGCGGGCAAGCTAAGCACATCCTGATAAGCGCGGAGCAGTTCGCGGCGGGGTGTTTCGCGGCCCAGGAGTTTTTCGACGCGTTCGCGCAGTTCGGCAGGCGCCACATTGCGCAACTGCTGACGCCGCCTGCTATCCAGATCGCCGGGCCGCAATTCGCCTTTTTCCAGAGCATCCACAATCCAGGGTGCTGCCGTTTTAGTCCGGAATAAAACCTCTAACGCTTCGGCACGCACTCCGGGGCTTAGTTGCGATAAGCGTGCCAGGATTAATCGGGCCCTGGTTTCGTCTAAGTCCCGACCGAGGGCCTGGACGGCGGCTAACTGTAATTCACTGGCATAACGTGCCTGGAGAAATTCTGCTGCCAGGGACGGAAGTTCAGCCGGCGACCAGATGCTTAGAAATCTTAGAGCTGCAACCTGCTCGCTTATAGAAGCCTGGTTCTGCTGCAGGGTTGTTTTCGCCTGACTGTGCAGACGATGAAAATGTTCGCGTAACACACCGGATTTCTGCGCAAGCAGGGCAAAGGGATTCTTTCGTGCCTGACCTTCAGCTACCGAGGTAACCAGGGCGAGCTGGTCTCCCAGAGGCAGGTCGGGAGATAAGGTAAGTTCGAGGAACCGAGCTATCTCCGGCGTTTGCTGGCGAGCGCCGATTAATCTGCCCAGACCGGTGAGCAGGCTAAGTCGGCCGGGACAATTAGACTGTAAAAATCGCTGCCCGGACATCAAGGTCTCGACAAATGTTAGAGGTTGCTTTCCGACAGCAGTGAGGATGGCCAGACGCACCCACTGGTCTTCTGGATCCTGACGGGCAATTTCGGCAAGGGCGGGATATGCTTTATCCCGCGGCATTTCGCCCAGACTTAGGGCCAGCTGAAACCTTATGCGCTGGTCCGGATCGCGCACTAATTTGAGCACTTGTTCCTGCAATCGGGGTGATTGACTTAGTCGAGGTTCCGCGAGAATCAAGGCGTTTTCACGTAAACCAACTTCGTAGTGAGTCAGGGCGGAAATAATCAACTCCTCTGGCAAGGAGCTCAATCCTTCCAAGGTCCACAGGGCACGCAGGCGGGTTTGCGGATCCGCATGGGTACGAGCAAGCTCCTGTAGAGTCGGCACCACCGACTTATCCTGCCGTTCATAAAGGAGTCGCTGGGCTGTATTACGCCGCCAGATGTTAGGATGACCGAGCTCCTGTACGAGTTGCGCACTCGACATCCGTTGCAGATCGGGGTAGTTCCAGGAATTGAAGTGTTCGGGAACGATACGGTAAATACGGCCGCGATCCTCTCCCGCACGCAAATTGAGGCGTTTTTGCACTTCCGGGGGAATCCATTGTGGATGTTCGACAACAGCCCGGTAGAAGTCAGCGATATAGAGAGCGCCATCCGGACCGGTGCTGATATAGACAGGTCGGCACCAGGGATCGCGTGCGGCGAAAAACTCGCAATCGTTATCAGTTCGCTGAGCCACGAACGAGGAACCCCGAGGCACAATCCGGCAGCGATGGACTAAATTATGTACCGGTTCGCAAGTATAGGCACAACCTTGATACTCGGCAGGGAGTAAATCCCCTAAGTAAATATGCACACCGCAGGCCGATGTAAAGTGCCCGGTATGCGTATAGTCGTTGAACCGTTCGCCGGGTTGACTCAGTGGAAAAACCTTAGCCCCCACCGGACCATATTCAGCAATGTTAATAACCGGGCTGATTAGAGCTAGGTCGGGTATTCGCCGTAAATAACGTTCCTGGACCTGCACGAAGCGGATATGGACGCGATTGTTGCAGATAAATCGCCGGCCCCAGGCATCGAAGGCCTGGCCGAACTGCGACTGGCCACTGATTGGCTCAATCTCGCGGGTATCCGGGCGGAATCGAAAATCGCGGCCGCGAATCTCCACCGGCGGTCGGTCGGGTTGATCAGGAGCGCGAATCACGCCGCCGCTGTCGCCATTACAACCGTAAATCCAGTTATCCAATCCCCACACTAAGCCGTTGACACGATGCTGCGGGTTGCCTTCGTGGAAACCGGTAAAGAGCACCTGCTTAATGTCCGCCCGGCCGTCACCGTCCCGGTCTTCCAGGTACCAGATATTAGGGGCAGCGGTGACCAGGATACCATTACGCCACGGAAATACGCCGTCGGGAAAAGGCAAACCGTCGGCGAAGATAGTCACCCGTTCTACCTGCCCGTTGCCACGAATGCCGTGTAACAGCTTGATTTTGCCTCCGGGCGGGCCATTGGGGTAATCGTTCATTTCCACGACATAAAGCCGTCCGGAAGCGTCCCAGGTAAACGCTACCGGATCGGTTACGTCGGGTTCCGCAGCAACGAGGTCCACCCGCAGACCTTTCGGCACGACAATCGAGGCCAGGGTTTGTTTCGGGCTGCTCGGTGGAGGAAGGCCTCGGGGTAGCCCGGTGGCTGGATTTTCGGCGAGTCCGCCATGCCAGACAGCAAGCCAACATCCCACGATCACCATGCCGAACACGCTCAGCCCCGTCAGCTTCGTACGCCAAAGTACGCTACCGCACCCGTTACCGCGTGGCATGGGCAGGTCTCCTTGCATTGGCCAGGCCGATGGCAACGATCTTTTCTAGTGAACAGCTCGCTTCGGGCGTAGGGTCAGGTCAGCGCTGGCCGACTAACGACCGGGCAAGAGCCGATGTACCGGCAAGCCGTAAACCACGAGCGTTTGATACGGTGGGCCGACGAATTATTCGGGCGGCAGAATACCACGCTCGACCAGGTAGTCGAGCAGCTGAGCGGCAGCCTGTTGGGGCGAGATTTCGGCAGCGTTGAAAGTCAATTCCGGCCGCAGCGGGGGTTCGTAAGGGTCGTCAATGCCGGTGAAATTTTTGATTTCGCCTGCACGTGCCTTTTTGTAAAGCCCTTTCGGATCGCGCTGTTCGCAGACCTCGAGGGGCGTCGCCAGATACACCTCGATGAAAGGAAGCCCGGCTTGCTCGTGCAACTGGCGAGCGTTGTCGCGGTCTTTGCGGTACGGGCTGATGAAACTGGTCATGGTAATCACGCCGGCATCGGCAAACAACTTGGCCACCTCGCTAATCCGGCGGATGTTTTCCTCGCGGTCTTCGGCGGAGAAACCCAGGTTCTTATTCAGACCGTGGCGGATATTGTCGCCGTCCAGGACGTAGGCAAGGTGGCCGCGTTGTATCAAGGCATGCTCCACGGTATAAGCCAGCGTACTTTTCCCGGAACCGCTCAGGCCGGTGAACCAGATGGTACATCCCCGTTGCCGCAGCAATCGCTCTCGCTCCTGACGCGAAACGTGTCCTTCGTGCCAGGTGATATTGGTCGCTTTGATGAGAGTCATGTCCGTTCAGCTCCGTGCTGGGTCGAGCGTTTCCGATTTGGTGGCGAGACCACCGACATTTACAGTTGCCATCTCAATTGGCGGTAATTTTCGGCCAGATATTGACAGCGTCGCTAGGGGCCCTGCTTTTGGGTCTCCCGACAGCATCGGTCTTGCTCAGCGCCGGCAGCGCTCGATGGTGAGCAATTATTTACCTTTGCCTCGGCGTTTCGCCTGCCGCTCGCTTTTTCAGCCGGCAGTGCAGGGTGGTGAGCGGTGGCGAATCGCTCAGCCACTGGCCAGGCGCTTTGCACCCAAGAATGCCGATGCGAACACAACATATTATCGCTCGCCGACGTTTCCAGCAAGACAAAGCACCGCCGAAGAGGGTCTGGCTGAACGGGTTAGCGACGGAAAAGGAGCAGATAGACGTTCAGCGCCATGCTCAAAAACAGCAAAGCGATCCAGACCAGGGGATAGCGGGAGGTTTTGGGCGGCTCGTAAGCGACATCGCGGGCTTCGGTCTTGGCGAGCTCTCCTTCGGCCAGGGTCTTGAGAGCTTCGAGGCGTTGCTGTTGCCGGGAGGAAGTTTCCTGGGCAAGCTTGGGTGGCTCGCCGCGTAACAGACATTCCAGGTCGACAATGACACCGGCCGGGGTGTGGTAACGCTTTTCCCGTTCTTTGGCCATCATCCGTTCGATAACCTCGCAAATGCCAGGAGACAGGTCGGGATTGATCTGATCGGGTGGTTTGGGTTTTTCCTTCAAATGGGCCATCAGCACTTTACGGACGTCGGAATAGGGAAAAGGTGGTTGACCGGTAACCATGTGGTAGAGAGTGGCTCCCAGGGAGTAGATGTCGGCGCGAATGTCCGGTTCGGTTTTAAGCTGGATCAATTCCGGAGCGATGTAGAATGGCGTACCGATGGTCAAACCTTTCTCGATTTTGTCGAGTTCGCGATCGTGGGTGTGGCGAGCCAGACCAAGGTCGGCCAGTTTCACGATCCCCTCGCGGGTCAGGATGATGTTGGCCGGTTTGACATCGCGGTGAACCAGACCGCGACGGTGAGCATGTTCGAGAGCCTGGGCCACCTGCAGGACGATTTCCACAGCCTCCTTTTCATCAAAGACGCGACCGCTTTCGAGGATCCGCTTGACCGTCTGGCCTTCGACGTATTCCATCACGAAGTAGTAAAACTTGCCGGCAGATCCGGCGTCAATAGCCTGCACGATATTGTTGGAACTGAGCCGAGCTGCGGTTTTTGCTTCCCGTAAGAAGCGGTTGATGTAACCGGGATTGGTAGCCAGGTGCGGCTTGAGAATTTTGACGGCGACGATGCGGTCGACGCTGAGTTGCTTGGCTTTATAGACGGCTCCCATCGAGCCTTCGCCGAGTTTCTCCATCAGCATGTAACCGGGGATTTGTTCGTGCAGTAACGTGTCCAGATGTCGCAACACACGCCGACCCTGACTCACCGTCAGATAGCCCCGTTTCACCAGCTCCCGCAACACCTCCGACACCCCTTGCCCCGCAGGTAAAGCCTGGCGGCATTCCTGCACTTCTTCTTCGGTAATCAACCCACGGGTAATCAGAGCGTGCAATAACCGTTCTTCTTCCAGATGAATCGAGGAGGTTTCGGCCTTGTCGGACATGATCAGGGCTCCTGGGATAAATTACCACGAAAAAAATCTGCAATATTCTACCCTGCAACCGACGGTTTTCGGCGCGAAGCTGCTGGTTTGCGGGTCAGGAAATTGCCGAATCCTGAGGAACCGCCAGTTCCCGAGCGGCGAGCAAATGGGCCAGGGCAGGAGCCGAGCAACGCGGAGAATCGAGCAGCACCTGGGCCATTTCGTGCTCGATGAGTGGCGTCAGGTCGTCATCCGTCCAGCCGGCATCTTCGAGTCGGCGAGCCAGATAATCGAGGCAGCAATCGCGCAGGTGGCTGAGCCGACGGGAAATTGTCCCTTCGTGCACGCCCAGTAATTGGGCGATTTGCCGCTGGCTTAACCGATAGCGCCACCGTAAGCCGAGCAACAACAGCTCCTCGTCCGGCAAAGTGGCCAGCCAGCACGATGCCGCCTCCCGGAACACCTCGTGCCAGCGCAGTTGCTGAACGGGATCCGGTTCGGATGCACTCGTGGGCAGGGTGAAGAGTTCGTCATCCGGAAGGTGAGTTACCTGTTCATTAGGGGAACGGAGTCGAGAGACATGCCAGTTCTGGAAGGAACGAATCAGCCAGGGCACCAGAGGACGCAAACCGTCATAACGAGCCAGAATCGGTAACGAGCCCGGTGTCTCTGGTATTAACAAGTGGCTCCAGAAGTCGGCTAAAGCGTTTTCCTGCCGGTCGAGGTCGCGGGGGAAAAGTCGGGCCGCCCGTTTCCGCAAAGCATCGAGCAACAAGTGCTCCGCACTGCCAGCGCGAGCCGCAAACAGATACGCCCAGGCTGCCTCTTCGCCTTCCAGACAAGCCGCCGCTAGCAGACTATCCACCGCATAAACCTTAGACAGGTACTCCACCAGGGTCAGCCCCGCCATTTTCTCAACAGCCAGGCCAAACATCCGTCTCAGATGCTGACGAAATTGCTCCCGCCCCAACGTAACCCGCGGCAACTGCAAGCGAGCCAGGTGATACAGCAAATCCATACGGTTAGCCGGCCCTGCCATGGTGGCGATTCCCGGTGCTCCTGGAACCTGTCCTCAGTTCTTGGCTAATGCCTGCGCCATTGTCTCGCCTGAGTTAATCGTAGCAATTGCCCGGCATCGGCGGTAGTGCCGCGCTGCGAATTTGGCGCACGCTGACCGATTCACAACGACCACAAGGCGAGCACATGCCGATTTGCCTCCGGCGAAGCAATCCGTTAGGGCCTGCTAGTTACCCCCAGTTTTCTCAGCCCGGCTGGCCCGTGAACCTCGCAGGTTGTATCCTGCTCTTTCAGCCTTATACTGTTCATGCCTGTCGCAAACGGCGACTTATTGCCCCGACCGTTCGGGATACGGCTGGAGAGAGAATTGCCGCCTGGCAACACTCAGCGAAAATAATCGCGGAGGCAAACGGCATCGGGGCTGGATTAACTGGCACGAACACGACAGGCCTTGCGGTCAGCACCTTCCGAACATGAGAGCACGGCGGGCTTACGGACGCCGCTACCGTGAACGTGAAAAATCGGGCCGCGCAGGGCTTGTGCATTCCCGGTCTTGATGGCCACGAGGACGTAAGCTCCACTGAGGTACGATCATGCGATCGGCGGAAGTAGTATGTGCCGGTGTGATCGTTGCCGATCATGTCTGCGCACCGATCCCGCGCCTGCCCAATCCGGGCGAGTTGATTCTGGCCGACGACATGTTGCTGACCATTGGGGGCTGTGCCGCGAATGTAGCGGTGGATTTGGCGAAGATGCGGGTACCGTCCATCGTGGTCGGGCGGGTCGGTAACGACCCGTTCGGTACGGTAATTCAGCGGATGCTGGAGCAATACGGCGTGGACACGCGGGGCATTCGCCTGTCGAATAGCCGCGCCACCAGCCAGACGATGATAATCAACGTCGCCGGACAGGATCGCCGCTTCATTCACATCTTCGGTGCCAACGCCGATTTCGCAGCCGACGACTTGAAGGAGTTTATCTCGCCGCAAACCAAGGTGCTGTATCTGGGCGGCTACTTGCTGTTGCCGGGACTGGACGACGATGCCCTGGCCGAGATTT
This sequence comes from Gemmatales bacterium, assembly GCA_041640595.1. Classification (GTDB taxonomy): domain Bacteria; phylum Planctomycetota; class Planctomycetia; order Gemmatales; family HRBIN36; genus HRBIN36. The sequence goes on from JBEPZY010000009.1 coordinate 17,250, forward strand.
TTCGCCAGGCCCAATCCGCCGGAACCCGAGTAGTGCTGGACGTGGTGGTATCTGGGCCGGGCGATTACCTGAGCCGCTTGCGAAAAGTTCTTCCTTACGTGGACGTGTTCCTGCCCAATCAGGACGAGGCGGAAGTGATATTGGGCGTGCGTGAGCCCGTGACGCAGGCGGAGCGGTTTCGGCAACTGGGAGCCAGGACGGTGGTGATCACGATGGGAGGCGAAGGAGCGGTACTGGTCAGCGATCGCGAGCGGTATCGCGCCGGCGTTTTCGCCGTGCCGTTTGTGGACGGTTCGGGAGGCGGCGATGCTTTCGATGCCGGATACATTTACGGCCTGCTGCGCGGTTATGGCACGCAGGATTGCCTCAAGATTGCCAGTGCCCTGGGCGCCAGTTGTGTCCGTGCCGTCGGAACCACGCCCGGCGTATTCACCGAAGAGGAATGCCTGGAATTTCTACGCCACCACGAACTTCCTCTGCAACCCCTTTAGCTTCGCCGCAGGTTTACAAAAACCAAACCACGGCGACGAATGCAACGACCGCACCGATTCTGACGCCCGACCGCGCCGGGCACACGGAAACCGACGGACTCGCCGCAAAGTGCATCCGAAACGGCGTGTGGCCGGCGGTTCGTGTTGGGCCAGCGATCGGCTTTCGCGATTGCTGACCAGCGCTGTCTTGCCGAAAGCCGGTATCCGGCAGCGCAACACTGGCACTAGGGAGTATCGGCTCGAACGGATGGTTCTATGCCGACCGCAACCCGAAATTGGGGGACGATTCACATGGATTACCTCCGGGCGATTTCCGCGCTGGTAGCTTCCTGTATGTTTGCCGGTCTCACACAGGTTTATCCCCAGCCGGGAAGCGAGCCACGCTGGTATGTCAGCACGTTTGAAGTGGAGGTCACGATCCCGATCGGTCATGCGTGCATGGGCGGAGGGGTGGCCAACGCAAAAACGGTGCGGGATCCGTTGTGGGCAAAAGGATTTGTCCTCGGTCGCCGTCTGGCCGATGGTCAACACGATCCTAACTGGCCGCCGGTTGTGGTGCTGGCGATTGACTGGTGTCAGCTCAATAACGACGCCTACGACCGATGTCGCCAGGTACTGGCACAGGCAATGGATACGTCTGTTCAGCGCATAATGCTGGCGGCTGTGCATCAACACGATGCGCCGATTTTCGACCTGCAGGCCCAGAAACTGCTGGACCAGCGAGGTTTGCAAGGCTGGATATGCGATGCGACTTTCTTTGAACGAGCGGTTGCCAGCATCGCCGAAGCGGCCCGAAAAAGTTTCCGCCATGCTCAGCCGGTGAGCCATGTCGGTTGGGGAGAGGCTCGTGTGGAGCGTATCGCCTCCAATCGCCGGGTTGTCCTGCCCGACGGCAAAATTGCCTGGAGCCGCGGTAGTGCGTCCGGCAACATTTACGACGCTCCGGAAGGAGAAGTGGATCCGTATCTGAAGATGTTCAGCTTGTGGAATGGCGAGAAGCCGATCGTGGTCTGGAGCAGTTATGCGGTGCATCCGATGAGCTACTACGGTCGCGGGGAAGTATCGGCGGACTTTCCCGGACTTGCTCGCCAGCAGTGGGAACGCGCCCATGCGGGAGTGATGCACGTTTACTTTACCGGTTGCGCCGGCGATGTAACCGCGGGCAAGTACAACACAGGCGATCCTGCCAATCGTCCCGAATTAGCGCGGCGGTTGTACCAGGCTATGGAGCAGGCCTGGCAGAAGCAGCAACGTCAGCCGATCCGGGACATCCGCTTCCGCTGCGCCGAGGTGTTTCTTCCGCCGCGAGATAGCGGAGATTTCCGCATTTCCGCCATGAAAACCATTCTCGAACAACCGCCGGAAGAGACCCGGGCAGCTAAGTGGCGGTTAATTTCGGCAGCGCTGGGGCTAAGCTGGCGCTCGCGGCTGGCCGAGGGAAAACCCATAAATATCCCCGCTTTGGAATTCAATAACGGGCAGGCGGCCTTTCTGGTGTTGCCCGCCGAGACGTTTGTGGGCTATCAGCTGACGTTACAGCGAAGGCGGCCAGGAACGTTTGTCATGGCTGCCGGCTACGGTGATGGTGCCCCCGGTTATATCCCGACGGATATTGCCTGGAAAGAAGGTTATGCCGACAGCTATTGCTGGGTGGCACCGTTTTGCGAGTCAGTGTTACTGCGGGCCGCAGAACAGGCGTTGGGAGTGCTCGAAGAAGGCACCGGCAGCGGCGACGCGACCAAATCTCCGGGTCGAACGCGCGAATTGCCACGCATCGAACGCTATGCCTTGCTGCGTGGGCCGAACCACGATTTCTGCTGGTTTCATCCTCGCGTGGCAACTTTCCCCGGTCGAGAGGCCGGCTCTCCTCGCCAAGCCGTGCTGACACTGCAAAAGCATCTCGGCATCTCGGACTATTACTCCGGCCTTTATCAGATGCGGAGCAAAGATGGTGGGAAGACCTGGTCTGGCCCGGTTGAAATCCCTTCGTTGGGCTGGCGGCAAGAAGGTGAAGTAACTCTCGCCGTTGCCGATGTGACTCCCGGTTACCATCCCCTGACGGGAAAAGTTCTGGCCATCGGTACGCAGGTTCGCTACAGCAAAGCCGGTCGCCAGTTGGATGATGTGCCGCGGTTTTCGCCCACAGCCTACGCAGTTTACGATCCCAAAGGCGACAGCTGGTCGGGCTGGCAAATTCTGGAGTTGCCCGCCGAGCCGAAATTTAACCTGGCTCGCTGTGCCTGTGCCCAGTGGGCCATTGACCGCGACGGGAGTTTGCTGCTGCCGATTTACTTTGGCCCCAGGCATGGCGCACCCACCGGCGTAACGGTGTTGCGCTGCACGTTCGACGGGCAAAAAATCACGTATCAGAAGCACGGCAACGAAATTCGCCTCGACACGAAGCGTGGCCTGGCAGAGCCCTCGTTGATCTGGTTCCGGAACCAGTGGTACCTGACCATCCGCCACGATGAACGGGCTTACGTTACCCGCAGTCGCGACGGTTTGCAATTCGAACCGATTATCCCCTGGCGTTTCGACGATGGCGAAGAACTGGGCAGCTACAACACTCAGCAACACTGGTTGGCCGTCGGCGACCGTTTATACCTGGCCTACACGCGCCGGGGAGCGCACAACGATCATATCATTCGCCATCGCGCCCCGCTGTTTCTCGCGGAAGTGGACCCCGACAGGCTGGTCGTTTTGCGGAAAACCGAACAGGTTCTCATTCCGGAACGCGGCGCACCCCTGGGCAACTTCGGCATCTACATGGTGGACAAAAACGAAGCCTGGGTTACCGATGCCGAATACTATCTCGGCAAGACGCCCCACGAGCGCGGCGCGGATAACACCGTCTGGCTCGTTCGTGTGTTCGCCCCGCAGAACTGAAGCACGATTATTCACGTCAGGGTTGGACTGCCGTAAATCTCCCGAAAAGACGGCTACGTAAACGCCGAGCAGGCTGACCAACGCCGCCCCTGTTAGTGGGTCGCATCGTCGCCGAACCGTGCGCGATTTTCGCCGGGCAGGGTTCGGTTCACCGACCCACGGCGGGCTGATGCCCGCCGCTCATGGAAAGCATGCGTTTGTACAGCGCGAATGTCGTAATTTTTTGGCCGACCGACGCCGTGCATCAAGAGCGGCTGGCGTAAGCCAGCCGTGGGAAAAGCAGCGTACTCGTCGGCGCGAAACGCATATTTGCAATCACGTTCGCACGTGCTGCAACCAAGAGCGGCTGGCGTGAGCCAGCCGTGGTGCGCGAACGTACTCCTTCCGGAAAAAAACGCGCGCCATTGCAAGTGCGTTGCGTTCCCACGGCGGGCTGACGCCCGCCGCTCATGGTGCAGGCCGAACGTGTGCCGGTGAAATGGCGACTTTTGCGATGTACGAACGCACGTCCAACCAGGAGCGGGGGGCGTAAGCCCCCCGTGGCATGCGAGCATCCATGTTCGCCAGGAAGCGCTCGCCGGTGCAATTCCAGTACCACGGCGGGCTGACGCCCGCCGCTCTTGATAGTCGGTCGCATCGTCCCCGAACCGTGCCTGATTTTCGCCGGGCAGGGTTCGGTTCACCGACCCACGGCGGGCTGACGCCCGCCGCTCTTGTGCGTCCGCATGTGGTTCAGCTAACCCGGGGAGATGACGCTCGGCACTTTTGTACCCGCACCACAACGACTGTCCACCGTCCACCGGCCACCAATCACTGACCACCGACCACTTGTTTGGCGACTGTCCACCGGCCACTAACCACTGGCCACTGACCACTTGTTCGGCGACTGCCCACCGGCCACTAACCACTGGCCACCGGCCACTGATCACTTGGGCACTTCTTACCGGTCACCGGCCACCGGCCACTCAACTTGTATTCGCTGGAGAGGCGGATATAATATTCTGGCAAGCCGCACCTGCACTTCCGCTTGATCCGAAGCAAGCAATGGAGGTGGAGGTAGAGCCAGGGTCGTAACTGCGATCCGCCCTCGGGCGGATTTTTTGTTGACCGCAGGACGAGCTCTGGAAGCGATTGCCTTGCATCAGCGCCCAGGTGCTTCATGATAGATTACCACGGGCCACTGGTCACCTGACCGCTGGGGACTGGTCACTTGGCCACTGGCCACCGGCCACTTGCCACGAGGCTGTCATGAATCCGACCGATGTCCTCCGCATGGTCGAGCAGATTCATCGCCAGCGGAATTTGCCCCGCGAGACCGTGTTCAAGGTTCTCGAAGAGGCACTGCTTTATGCTGCGCGCAAACATTTCGGTGATGAGAAAGGCGATTTGACCGTTCAGATTGATCGCCGCACCGGTCAAATAATCGCCCGGCACGGCCAGGAGGAAATTTCGCCGGAAGTGCTCGGCCGGATTGCCGCGCAGACCGCCAAGCAGGTGCTGACGCAACGGATTCGGGAAGCGGAATCGGCCCACATCTACGAGGAATACTCGGCCCAGAAAGGCAACATCGTCCAGGGCATGGTTACTCGCCGCGAAGAAGGTGGACGCGGTTCGGGAGGCTATGTGGTAACGCTGGGCGGCCAGGTAGAAGCCTTTTTGCCCGCTTCGCGGGTCATCCCCCATGAGCAATTCCGTACAGGCGACCGCATCAAGGCCATCGTGGAAGAAGTGCGGAAGGAAGGCGGGCGGGTTCGCATTATCCTCAGCCGCACCCATAACGACTTTGTCCGCCGTCTCTTTGAGCAGGAGATTCCCGAAGTTGCCGACCATACCGTGGAAATCAAGGCGATCGCTCGCAAACCGGGCAAGCGTTGCAAGGTGGCCGTTGTTTCCAACGATGCTCGGGTGGAACCGACCGGTGCCTGTATCGGTGTTCGCGGGGCCCGCATCAAAAACATCATCGAGCAACTCAGCGGCGAACACATTGACGTGGTACGCTGGAATGCCTCGCCCGAAGTTTTCGTCAAAGAAGCCCTGCAACCGGCCCAGGTAGATGAGGTGCTGCTCTTCCAGCAACTCGGCCGGGCTACGGCACTGGTTCGCCAGGATGAACTCAAAAAAGCCATCGGCAAAGAAGGGCACAATGTTCGCCTGGCCTCGTTGTTGACCGGTTGGGACATCGAGGTCATGACCCAGGAAGAACTCAGCGAAACTATCCAGAAGGCCGAGGAAATTTTCCAGAATATTCCCAACCTGTCTGCCGAACAGGTCGCTCGCCTCGTTTCCGATGGCTTCTGGTCTTTCAACGACCTGAGTTGTGCCGAGCCGGAATACCTCGCCAATTTGCTGGAAGTCCCCGTCGAACAGGCGGAGGAAATCATCGCCTACGCTGAGGAACGGGCCAGCCAGGAGGAAGAACAACCGCGGCGAGTCCCAGCCGCAACACCAAGCCCGCCCGCTGCCGAGACGCCTGCCATCGGTGCTGAAGAAACCACTGCGGCCACGCCCGAACCGACCCCAGCCACCGGCCCAACCGAACAGGCCGCCGTTTCCGAAGAGACTGCCGGGACGACACCGCAATCCGCTGCTTCCAGCGCTCCCGAAACCGAACCGGCTCAGGTGACCAGCAGTCCGACCGAGGAAGGATCGGTAACCTCGGCTCCCACTTCCACTACCCCGCAGGAAACCGCAACAGAAATGGCGCAAACCGTGAATGAAAGCGTCGCCGCCAACGCTTCCCAGCCTGCCGATGCCTGGCACGAGCAAGCCTGATTAGTGGTCAGTGGCCGGTGCCTGTGGCCAGTCGCCAAACAAGTGGTCAGTGGCCGGTGACCAGTGGCCGGTGGATAACGGTCGGTCGTCAGGGGCAGTGTCCGATGGGCAGTCGCCAAACAAGTGGTCAGTGGCCGGTGACCGGTGGCCGGTGGATAACGGTCGGTGGTCAGGGAGCAGTGGCCGGTGGGCAGTCGCCGAACAAGTGGTCAGTGGCCAGTGATCAGTGGCCGGCACAGTGGCGGGTTACTGAATCTCGTACGGGGAACGAGAGCGACTTCACCTGGTCGGTACGAGGCAGGGCCAGCAGGATATAGCGGCGAAACGTCCCAGTGGCCGAACTTGGAATCAGCACGTGATTTCCAGCCGCTTGGGGCGATCGTGGATGGGCGGAAGATGGCGTGGGGTGGCGGGGCCTGGAGTCAGGCGATGGCGTCTTGCGACCTGGCCGCGATAGCTGCCGTCGGCGATTCAGTCGCTAAGGTAGCATGCAGAAAGCGAACCATTTCCGGCTGGCCGAAAGGTTGGATGCAACTACCCCCTTGCGGGCTCTTTCGCGGGCTTGAAGGGAGCGGCAATATCGCCAGCTTGCAGAAGCGAACCATTTCCGGCTGGCCGAAGGTTTGGCCGCAATGGCGAGGCGTTCCCGCTCTGATCCTCGATTGCCCAATAAGCAGCACCCAGCGAAGGTGATACCATGACAAGGGCAGGTCGGGTTCCTTCGACGAATTCCCACCAGACATCGGAGCTCCACTGAGCGGAGATGAGACCATGCCGGAGACCGGATTGGTGGCGGCTATGACTGGGCCGCGTCAACCTTTCGTCCTGCAGGAATATCCCGTTCCCGACCCCGAACCTGGCGCCATCCTGGTCAAGGTGCAACAGGCCAATATCTGCGGCAGCGATCTCCATTTATGGCGGGGGGATTACAAACCGGCCGATCCAGGTGGGAGTCGGTTTCGCAGTATCGGCCATGAGATGGTGGGCATCGTGGCCAAACTGGGGCGCGGAGTAACTCATGACTCGGCTGGCCAACCTTTGCGCGAAGGAGACCGTGTCGTTTACCGCTACTTTTATCCGTGCGGGCGGTGTCGCGCTTGCCTGAGACGGCAAACGCCCCGCTGCCTGCAGGCCATGCGCTACCGTTATCCGCCTGAAGTTTGGCCTCATTTCAACGCTGCTTACGGGCAGTATTATTACGTGCATCCCGGGCAGGTGATTTTCCGGGTACCGGACAACGTCACCGATGAAATGGCTGCTCCTGCGAATTGTGCCCTGGCTCAGGTGATTTACGCGTTGGAGCGAGCCCATGCGGGCATCGGTGACCGAATCGTGATTCAGGGGGCTGGCGGTGTCGGTATCAATGCCGTTGCGGTGGCACGAGAACGGGGCGTCGAGCAGATCATTGTCCTGGACGCCCTGCCTGAACGGTTAGCCCTGGCGCGTGAATTCGGGGCCGACGAAACCATTTGCCTGCGCGATCTTCCGAATCCGCAGGATCGCATTGCTCGTGTGCGTCAACTGACAGGAGGTTGGGGTGCGGACATCGTCCTGGAATTGACTGGCCACGCCGACGCTTTTCCTGAAGGCGTAGCTATGCTCGGCGTTGGAGGCATTTACGTGGTCGTGGGAAATATATGTGCCGGCCACCAGGCTCCCTTCGACTCCTCGGAACTGGTGCTTTACGGGCGGCAGGTGATCGGTGTGATGTGGTACGAACCGGACAGCCTGTACAAGGCCCTGCAACTGCTGAGCACCCGCCAGCAGCGCTATCCTTTCCACAAAATCATTTCCCATCGGTTCCCGTTGCGTGAAATCAATCGCGCCTTCGCTGAACAGGACGCCGGGCGTGTGCATCGCGCGGCTTTGCTGCCCTGGGCGTAAGGGCATTCGCTGGCATCTTTCGCCACCGCGTCCCTCCGTGCGTGCAGCGCCAGCGGTTATGCCGTTGTTTGGCCATGTAGGCCCTCGGCGGCGCTGCGACGGCATTCCTCCAGGCGTGCATCGCCAACGGTCATGGCGCCCAGCCTGGGCGTATCCGAATTTGTCTGGCATCGCCGCTCGGCCTGCAGGGGATTTGAGTTCTCGACACCTCGAAGTTGTGCGCCTGCGTCCGTTTTTGTCTGGCCTTGCCGTTCGGCCAGCAGTCAGGACGCACAGGCAGAATGGATGGGGCGGAGCAGAATGCCTGGAACGCCCGTCAGCAACGTTGCCGGGATGCACGTGGGGAATCTGCCCGACGCCATGACCAGTTTCGCTTCGGCGGTGGACGTAATGTATATGATGAAGTGGAGTCCAGCAGCGCAGAGTGCTGCAGCCAGTTTGATGGAGAGCTATCAGGATGTCGGAAAATCAGACCCCTGCTCAGGGACAACCCAGGTCGCCGCGACGGTCGCCGAAAGCCCTAATCCCTGGCGGCTGGATGGTGATTTTGTTGCTGGCAGCGGCATTGGTAGCGTTATTCCTGGGCGACCAGTTCGGCACTTCGGAAATCAACCTCACCTACGGTCAGTTCAAGCAGCACCTGATGGCCGGCCATATCCGCGAAGTACGCATCGGTTCCAACAAAATTTCCGGCTATTTCCGAGAGAAAGTGCGCAGCCGCGACGAGCAGGGTAAGGAAATCGAAGTGGATATGCGCGAACTGTTGCCGGAGAAGTATCGCCGGCTCAAAGAGCTGCGCTTCGTGACGCGGACACCCACCGTGGTACCGGACAATCTGCTCACGCAGCAACTCGACCAGATGCAGGTGGATTGGGATTACGAGAAAGAGACTGCCGGCTGGATTTGGGCGGTGCTGGTGTACTGGTTGCCGACTTTTCTGCTTCTGGGATTGCTTGTCTTGCTGTTCGCCGCACGATTCCGCGATCCTCTCGGAGGCGGATTCCTGAGCAGCTACATCAAGAGCCCGGCGAGGCGGTTTGACAAGGGTAAGGTGCGGGTAACTTTCAACGACGTGGCCGATATGGAACACGCCAAGGCGGAGTTGCAGGAAGTTGTGGAGTTCTTGCGCAATCCGGAGAAATTTCAGCGACTGGGCGGGCAAATTCCCAAAGGGATTTTGCTGGTCGGCCCTCCGGGAACCGGGAAAACGTTGCTGGCTCGTGCTGTGGCCGGGGAAGCGGGCGTGCCATTTTTCAGCATCAATGGTTCGGAATTCATTCAGATGTTCGTGGGCGTCGGTGCCAGCCGGGTTCGTGATCTGTTCAAGACGGCCCGCGAAAATGCCCCGTGCATCCTGTTCATTGACGAAATTGACGCCGTCGGTCGTGTCCGTGGTGCCGGTTTGGGCGGTGGACACGATGAGCGCGAGCAAACGCTCAACCAGATTTTGAGCGAGATGGATGGCTTCCTGCCCACGGAATCGGTCATCGTCATCGCCGCTACCAATCGCCCCGATGTGCTTGATCCCGCCCTGTTGCGACCGGGACGGTTTGACCGGCACGTGACCATTGACCGACCGAACTGGCGCGGTCGGCTCGAAATCCTTCGCGTGCACACTCGTGATAAGCCCCTGGCTCCCGATGTCAATCTCGAACAAATCGCCCGTACCCTGATCGGTGCCACCGGAGCTGACTTGCGAAATCTGGTCAACGAAGCCGCACTGTTTGCCACACGCGAGGGGAAAAACAAGATCGATCGCCACGACTTTGAACGTGCCATCGATAAGGTGCTTATCGGCGCCAAACGCGACGAATTGCTCAGCCCGGAAGACAAACGCAAGACCGCCTATCACGAAGCCGGCCATGCCCTTATTGCCTGGCTCATGCCCAATTCGGATAAGCCGCTCAAAGTCTCCATTGTGCCACGCGGCCAGGCCCTGGGTGTCAATCTCAACGTCCCCGAAGAGGATCGTTTCCACCACGACAAAGCCTACTTCGAAACCAAGCTGACCATGCTGCTGGGCGGTCGGGCGGCGGATCGGCTGGTCTATGGCCAGCCCTATGCCGGTGCGGAAATGGACCTCAAACAGGCCACCCGCATCGCACGACTCATGGTCACCCACTGGGGCATGAGCGAACGAATTGGGCCCGTGGCTTACCGTATCGGCGAGGAACACGTTTTCCTCGGTAAGGAAATCCACGAACCCCGCGACTTCAGCGAAGGCACTGCTCAGCTCATTGATGAGGAAGTCCGTCGCCTGCTCCGCGAAGCCGACGAACGTGCCTATCAGTTGCTCCGCGCCCACCGTGAGAAACTCGACCGGCTTGTCGAGGCCCTGTTGCAAAAGGAAGAACTCAGCCGCGAGGAACTCGAATCCTTGCTCCACGACGCTCCGTACAGCATCTACCAGCGGCCCAGCGGCGATGGTCAACTCACCGCCTCTTCCCCTTCGACCCCGACAGCCGACCAGAAAGAGCCATCGGACCGGGAACTGGCCGCCACTACCGGGAAAGATTCATGACCAGCCCGCTCAGCCATTTCACCGAGCAAGGCGCCTGCCACATGGTTGACACTTCCGAAAAACCGGAAACGTTCCGGCAGGCCCGAGCCTCAGCCCGCGTGCGAATGCGACCGGAAACTGCTTGCCTCATTCGCGATCGCCAGCTGGCCAAGGGGGACGTCCTGGCCGTTGCTCAACTGGCGGGTATCCTCGCAGCGAAACAAACGCCCTTTCTCATCCCGCTTTGTCATCCGTTACCGCTGAGTTCGGTGGAGGTAGATTTTGCCTGGCCCAGCGACGACCTGCTGGTTATCCAGACCCGCGTCAGTTGCGTGGCGCGAACCGGCGTGGAGATAGAAGCCCTGACCGCCGCCGCTATCGCTGCTCTGACCGTTTACGATATGTGCAAATCCGTTGATCGCACTATGGTCATCGAATCCATCCAGCTGGAAGAAAAGTCCGGTGGCCGATCCGGGCATTTCCTTCGCCAGCCCTGAACACCCTCCGTTGTCGGTCACGATTCCAACAGCACTCGACCTTGCCGATGACCCCGCCGGCTGCTAGCATGTTGTTCAGTGATAATTGAAAATTCTAAACTATCGGATAATCGCCATGCCGGTTCCCTCAACCTCGCCACCTACCGCCGACCTTACTGGCCAGCAGGCCTGGGACAGCGTTTTCTCCTTGATTGCCGAGGACTTAGAACACGTGGAGGACATTCTCCGCCGGGAACTTCGCAGCCAGTTCGCCGTCGTTCAGCGCGTCCTCAACCATATCGGCCGGTATCGCGGTAAGCGGTTACGCCCCGCCTTGCTTTTGCTGGCAGCGCGAATGTGCGGCCCCATTCGACCCGAACATCATCTCCTGGCCGCCGTGGTGGAAATGATCCACACCGCCACGCTCATCCACGACGACGTTCTTGACGGGGCCCGACTGCGTCGCCATCTCCCTACGGTTCACCACGAATGGGGAGTGCCGGCAGCGGTGCTGGCCGGCGATTTCCTTTTCAGCCACGCTTTCACCCTGGCCAGCCAGACCGGCAGTACCCTCGCCTGCCGTCTCATTGGCCAAGCCACCAACCGCGTCTGCGAAGGGGAGATGTACCAGACACTGCAACAGGGTCGGCTCGATTTAGAGGAAGAGGAGTATCTGGCCATTATCCGCGGCAAAACCGCTGAACTGACCTCCGTCGCTTGCCGACTTGGAGCCGAATTTGCTGACGCGACAAACGAACAAACCGAAGCGCTTGCCCAGTTTGGCCTGCACCTCGGCTTGGCCTTTCAGATTACCGACGATCTTCTCGACTTGTTCGGGGACGAACAGCTTACCGGCAAATCCCTCGGCACCGATTGGCTCCAGCGAAAAGCTACCCTGCCGGTCATTTATCATTGGAACTCCTTACCACCCCAGGAACGGCCTCACTTCATCCGCAGCTGCCTCGACGATCGCTTACCGCTATCGCAATTACGCAAACTCTTAGAGCAGAGCGGCGCTCTGGCACAGGCCTGGCGGCGAGCCGAACACGAAGCCCAACTCGCCCGCAAGGCCTTATCGTTATTCCCGGCATCACCGGAACGATCCGCCTGCGATACTCTGGTGCAACTCTGCCTGTACCGCTATGCTTAGGAGCGGGCGTTCCTAATCAGGCCACCGTTCCGGCCAGTTTCACCGAGAACCCATCGCTCAAACACTATGTTCGACTATTAGCGCCCGTGTATAGGGATTGTGCAACGTATATAGATTGTACAGGCGACGAAAAAAGGAGATTGCACTCTTAGCAACTTGACATCGGCGGAATGGTCGGGCAGGCTTTGTGAGACTATAGACCGGCAAGTTTATGCCCGCAGCATGGCACAACTGTGCCGGTGCTTAGCAGGAATCCGCCACAGGACAAGGAGGCCTGTCCATGCCACGCTTTGCTCTTACCCTCGCCATCGCCGGCTTCCTCAACGTTTCCCTGGCGTTCGCCGACCCTCCGGGTTCAACATCGAGCGGAACGGTATCTAATAATCAGGCGTTAGCCGAACGGGTAGCCCGGCACCTGCAAACTTGCGGGACACTGCGCGACTATAACATCCAGGTGCTAGCCTATAACGGGCAGGTTATCCTTCGCGGTGATGTGCGCAGTCAGGAGCAAATGCGCGAGGCCATCCGCCAGGCACATTTAGTGCCCGGCGTACTCCAGGTAGTCAACGAATTAAGCATTAGCGGTTCGCCCGCTGATTCCGTGCAACTTGCACAGTACAATACTCCGCCCGCATTTCTAAGTTCCCAGAATGGTCCTGGTGCGACCTCCGAAAGCGGGCCTCCAACTCCTCCACCCGAACCGCTACCGAGTTACCGCATTCCTGTTCCTGCTCATGGCATGCTCGGTTCACCGCCACTACCGCCGATCGCTTGGCCCACTTATGCTCCTTATAACAACTACTCCCGCGTCGCCTATCCAACCTGCTACCCTTACGAAGCGTTTCCATACTTTGGGCCATTCTATCCATTTCCCAAAGTGCCTCTCGGTTGGCGGGCCGTTAAACTCGAATGGAACGATGGTTTCTGGTTCCTGAGCACTCACAGCCAGCGCTACGATTACTGGGTCTTGCGATTCTGGTAAAGTCATCCTGTTGGTCATTCCACCTAATATCTAATCCCGCCCTTCAAAACACTAAATGCTGCGCAACTTGACCGTCGGACCTTGCATTCGCAGTCTAATACTGCACAAACAAGGAGACTAAGCCATGCTCTGGCGCTGGCGACGAACCTTATGTTGGCTCGGCTTTCTACTCACGATAGCAGGTGCGTCTTATTCTCCCTCAGTTGGCCTGGCACCTCGGCGTTCCTGGTGCGGGATTTACCCGACTGTAGTAACCCCCTGGCGTTGCGATGGCACTGTGGATGAAGATGCATTGCGGCGGCAAATTGAATTCCAGCTCTGCGGTGGCGTGCATGGCATCTTAGTCCTGGGCACGTTCGGCGAAGGAGATTACGCTACCTTACAGGAGCGTGCAGCGGTGATTCGCACAGCGGTGGCAACGGTTCGCCAGCGGGTTCCCGTGGTAGTCGGCGTACATACGAGCGATTACCAGCTCGCCCGCACTATGGCTCGCCAGGCTCAGGAACTCGGAGCCGATGCCATTCTGGTCAAATATTTAGGGGATCCCTGTGCCGACCCTGAGCGTGTCTATCAGTTCTATAAGAACCTGAGCCAGGAACAAATTCTGCCGATATTCTATTACCATTTTCCGGGCCAGACAGGACTATACTTACCGCCGCAGGATTTGGCACGTATCCTCATGTTACCAGGTATAGTGGGTATCAAGACCTCGACATTAGACCTGGCGGAAACCCGTACCTTGATTTATCTCACCCGGGGCCACGGAAAGGTTTTTCTAAGCGGAACGGCTCTCAATCTCACTCAATATCTGGATGCAGGCGGACATGGTGCTATGTGCCCCGAGGCTGTGCTTCTTCCTGATCTTACTGTCGCCACCTATCACGCTTATCTTCAGGGAGCGACGGTGCAGGCACGCACCTGGCAACGGCAGCTATTCATCGTCGCTCCCTTACTCCGCGATCGCCCCACACCTGTCTTTCTCGCCCGGCATATAACCATGTTTGCTCAGGATCGGGATATTAGTATTCCGGTGCGTAGCGATACTGGACAGGCTCGTCTCAAGGCTACCTTGAATGCACTCGGTATCTGCATGAACGCTACGGTGAAATGTCCGCTGCCGCAGCTGGATTGCCAGGATGCGATCAAGGTACATCTGGCTGCAAGCCGAATCAAACGCTTATGCAAACATTCAGAATGCGTGCTGGAAGCCGAACCAGAGAAACAACGGACTTTCTTCGCCGACTAATCGAGCAACATCAAAGCGGAATGTGGTGCGTTCGATAAAGCTTAGCCAGGCGATATCCAGGCGTAAGCCCGCGCCAATGCTGTGGGCCACGCCCTCTACAATTCGCTCGTTGAGATATACAGCGCCGACGTCGTAAAACACTGCCCCATATACATGCGTAATGCGAGCGGTATTATCAGCGATACTTAGTTGCCAGTCGCGGTAGATAGGAAATCGCCACTCTATCGAAGCCAGCCACAGAGCGCTGCCTTCTCGATCCGAGCGACCCAGACCGCGGAGCCGTAGCGAACCGCCAAGTTGAAAATGCTGACCATTGCCCGGCCAGCCTGCACCTCCGGCCAAACGGAACGCAAGACGGGTCTGCGAAAGGTACCCGTAACCATCTGGAAACCGCCAGATATAACTCCCCTCCGCGAAAATCCGGTGATAGGTTTCGTCGCCGCCCAGGATGGGCTGGCCATTCTCGTAGTAAGCGTAGAAACGGTAACCAGCATCCGGGTCCCAATAGGGGGTACGAAAATCGCGGTAATACATGACACCCCAGGCAGCGAGGTTATCATAGCGTTCGATTCCAGCTCGCCGTACCGGCCCCCTGCCCGTGAACTCGTTTTCCATTCGCCCATAAACTTCGATAAACTCCATCGGATTCATATACAGGCTGGGAGTATAGCTGAATATATAGCGGCCGAAAACCTTGGCGCGATCCTTTTGAAAGTTCGACCAGTCCGGTGATAAACTTCGCGAATATTGTGCGCCGATCTGTGTCCGGGGTAGCGGGAAATGATCCCAGATCGCATCGGCGCCCACGCGGAAATCCTGATCATTCGGATCGTAAGCCAGGAACACGCCGCCGCGAACTTCCTGCAATCTATAGATTCCCAAACGCAATCCCATATACGGCTGCTGTCCGAACGCCGGGTCCGTCAGTCCCGCCCACGGACCGAATGTAACCGCCCAGCTATCGTAAGGCACAGTAAGGTCGGTTTCATCGAGATTGGTGTATAACGGCGTAAATCGCCAGCGAATCGGCGTGGGCCAGGTGTTATTAGCAGGATTGGCGTCGGGAATAATTTGTTCAGGGTCCACGCTTATCTGCTGGGGAATGTCCTCCAGCTCGAGCACGATACGGTAACGGTTCGGGCCGATTGGTTCGACCAATCCAGGCGGATCGCTTAGATCATAGTGCGATGCATCAGGGCGCAAAGGAATACGGTATTCGTGCGATTCTTTGCTCGGGAGAGTTATACCAATGGTGGTCGGCTCTGTTCGGTTTCCTTTCTGCCGAACAGTAATTTCTACTTGATATTTCCGGCCACCAGTCCCAGGAAATTGCCGCAAAAGCTGCGGACACAAAATCGGAATGCTTAGACCTTGATCGGTTTCCCAAGTAACACGGACGTGCTCGATCGCCCAATCACTGATACCGACCTGGTAAAGCCAGTCATCGAAAAATTGTTGCCAGGACTGACCAGTATAGGTTTCTAATTCTCGCTGGAAATCAGCCACGCGAAGGATGCGGAAATAATACCGGCGATAAATACTCCGAAAGAGATCAAAAAACGCAAGCTCGCCCAACCGGTTTTCGATCATTCCCAGGATTTTGCCTCCGCCGTCGTAGGTCATGCTGAACAAGGTCACCACGTGACCGTACCCAGGCAGGGGTTGAACGATAGGCGTTTGCTCACCGCGAGCCAGCGTGCCATAGTAACCGCTCAGGCGATAATCATTATAGCGAACATTAGGTGCCCAGCCATTTAACCAGCCCGGCAGATTAAGCAGGGTGAAATTAGGACCATATTTCTGGGCCATTCTCTTAGCGGTAAAATAGCTGACGACGCCTTCGTCCATCCAGGTTTCGGCGTAACCGTTGGTGCCGACCACATTGTACCACCATTGATGTAAAGTTTCATGGCTGACTAAGTGGTCTAAATAACGTTCCGCGAATTCAGGAATACTGAACACACGATGGTCAATCTGGATCAGGCCAGCACTTTCATTGCCATTCCACGGAAAATACGATTCGACGATATCAAATTCGTCGTAAGGATAAGGACCGAACCAGCGATTATAGATAGCGATGGCCTCACAGGCATATTGTATGGCTTTTTTTGCCAGGTGTTGGTGTTCGGGAAAAGCGAGGACACGGACACGAATGCCGTCTGTCACAGCGCTATACTCCTGAAAACGGTGACTGCATACTAAGCAGAAATCGCGTGCGGCAGGGCAGAATATAGTGGACTGCTTATAACCATTACCTAGTGGCTTCTCCTCGAGGATGCGGCCAGTGCTGGCGATTCGCTGGTTGTCTGGCAAAGTAATACGGACGTGATAGACTCCGGCCTCTTGAAAAAACGGTTGATGCCAGGGAATAAAGGGAGTGGGTTGCCAGCCGTTCTCGTCATAATAGGCAAGAACCGGGTACCAATTAGTAAGCATAGTGACGCCTTGATAATGTCCCCAGCGTCCTTGAAGTTGCGGTAACTGCAGGGTGTAATCCAGGATGACGGTTACCGACTCGCCTTGGGAAACTGGCGAGGGCAAGGGGATGACCAGCGCGGTCGGCAAATCAGGATGCCAGTGAAAGTCCAGGCGTTGTTCGCCGAGCCACACCTGATGAACGGTAAGTCGCTGCCCTTGGGAATCGAGAGCTTCGCGGTAAGCAGTGCGCAGCAATTCGAGCGTTTTAGCCAGCAAACTAAGCTCTTTCCCTTCAGCACGATAACGTGGGTAGGCATTGAACACCAGCTCGTGAGCAACTCGGCGATGGCGGTTATGGAAGGTGGTGCGCTGGCGAACATGCACGCAGAGCTGGGTAAGGTCCAGGGCTATATCCAGCTCATAGCGTGGCAACCAGCTCGGGATGGTATAAGCCTCGCCGGATTCAGCCAGGGAGGACGAAGGCGAGCCGCAAGCCCAGGGGAGAAAGTCAAGTGCTGTGCCAAGCGCCAGGATCACTAAAAATGCCAGCCAGGCTGTTAGCGGCCATCGAGCAAAGAAATGCAAGGCACCGGTTTCTGGGCGCGCAAACCACCCACGGGCTGACCATAACAGCGCAGCCGAGCACAAGCGGACAGAAACACCAGTCGTTGCAGGTGCTGAGGATAAGGGATTCGTTGTCGGAATACGCGGCATGAGTGTTCGAGTTTACGTCTGGCTCCCGGTGCCAGGCGAAACATAGCAGAGGACGAATGCCGGTCAATCGGAATCCGCTCATCCAGAAGCGAAAGGTGCTGCGCTATTTGCGATGCACGAACACAACTCGCAGGAGCAGCAAGTGTCTGTCTGCGTGGGTTGCATTGCGCCGCGCGGACCGTGCACAGCGAATAACATCCGGCGAATAACGACTGTTGAATCTGGACGGCGCGCATCAACTCGCCGTGGTTTGGGAGTCGCGCTTGCGGGGGCGATTCAGCACACAATCACGGCATACCTCGCCTGCAATTAAGAGCGGCGGGCGTCAGCCCGCCGTGGGTTCCGAAATCGCGCCGGCAACGGCGACCGGTTTTCGCGGGTGAATTACATTTGCACCGCACGTCCGGCTCCCGCACCACGGCTGGCTTACGCCAGCCGCTCCTGATGCACGACGTCGGTGCACCGAAAAAACCACATTCGCGGTGCACAATCGCTCGTTCTACAAGAGCGGCGGGCATCAACCCGCCGTGCTTCGGGAATCGCGATTGCGACGGCGAAGGGTTTTTGCGGATGGATTACATTTGCACCGCGCATTCGGCTTCCGCACCACGGCTGGCTTATCCCAGCCGCTCCTGATGCACGACGCCGGTGCACCGAAAAAACGATATTCGCGGTGCACAATCGCATGTTCCCAGGAGCGGCGGGCATCAACCCGCCGTAGCCGGCGAACCGAACCCAGTGCCGCGAGAATCACGCACCGTTGGCCGACCGTGCGATCCTGGAACAAAAGCGGTGCACGTTAGCCCACCGTGCGTCGCATTGCGCGGCGCGGACAGTGCACGGCGAATAACGTCCGGCGAGTAACGACTGTCGAATCTGGAGCGGCGGGCGTCAACCCGCCGGGCCTTAGGAGTCGCATTTGCTGGTGCGATTCGTTACACAATCACGGCATACCTCGCCTGCAATTAAGAGCGGCGCGCATCAACCCACCGTACTTTGGGAGTCGCGCTTGCGGGGGCGATTCCACGGCGTCATCAGACGCAAGGCTGGTCGCAGACACCTAGGGCCGGGAATCTCAGCTCAATGCGATCGGTCGTCATCAGACGGAGCGCTGGTTACAAGCGACCTTTGCGAAAAATTTTTTGCGAACAGAATTCTCCTGACTTATCCCCAGTTTTGACGGGAGCTCTGCTGGACGTAAGGCATGGGAATGATAACGGTTACTTCGGGTGGCTTTTTTCGGGGGCACCTTGAGCATGCAAGACCCGCCTGAGCTCCTTCAGGTTATTGGTAAAGGGCCGCCGACCGCCGAGCACGTGGTTGAAGTCGATCGCCTTGGCCGAAAGCCGGGATGATGCCGACGGGCGACGCTCGGAGCCGAAAGTGTCCGACCTTTCGTGAACGATTTACTAGCCAGGTGATACGAAAGAGCCCGCCTAATCAAAAACTGGGGATGAGTCTGTAGGTCCGGGGATTGAACTTAGGGTTGCCAGCACCTTATGAGTGAAGGCTGGGGGATGAGACGACTAAGGGAGTAGGTCGGGGGATTGAACTTAGGGTTGCGAGCACTCTCAACAACCAGGAGCCACAATAATTTATCGGTCGGGTACTTGAAGCAAATGTGCGAAGGATAAAAGCCTGGCTTGAGCAAGGTGCTACGGGAAAATTAGAACTGATTGAGATATCTCCACAGCCCGTCGGTCTGGTTCTCGAAAGAGGTTGCGATAGACTATTAGATGGGCACACGATAAAGGTGATTCTCGTGAAGGATGATAGGTCGGAGCTTGGCTACAAAATACTCACGGCCTTTGTGAATCCCTGAGCTGAGAGGCCTTACGGTCAGACCCGGAGGTAATGGCATGAACTTGATTATGTACTGCCATCGCAGATGGCCTAACTTGTGTTCATTGATGACTATCTACTTTGGTCAAGATTTTGTTGATTTCTTCGGGTCTCCGGAAGGGGCACTCCGTGCCATTTTCTACGGAACCCCAGATGAGGAATGGGCTCCCCTAAGTAAGGATGAGCTGTCGGCTGTCCTGCGAGAACTTGAGGAATTCATGGATTTCGCACGGGAGTATCTGCGCAAGCACCCAGAAAAGAAAGAAGATGTTGTGCTTGATATGCTTGGCTGCGCCTACAACACTTATGCGAGTGGTTTTACCCCCATGCAATGGCTGGAGTATCTTCGTAACCGTATACGGGAGCATCTGGAAAAAATCCAGAAGCAAGACGCAAGCTAGATTAGAATTCGTACGAGCGTTTCCGATATTCCCAGGCTGATTTGTTCCCTCGAGAACAAAAACGCGCCGCGATTCTTCGCCAGCGATTTAGAGATCAGATCGGCTGGCAGTGGAGTTTATCAAGGATTTTTGACGTCGTAGCAGTAGATGGTGTCCTGGTCGCGGATATAAAGGTGTCCGTTGGCCAGTACAGGGTGTGGCCAGGTCGGGCGATCGCTGCGTTGCGGGAGCTTGAAACGACTAAGTTCGCGATAAGCTTTCGGAGAGGCCTCGACCAGGCCGACCACGCCGTTCTCACTAAGTACGAAAAGAAGTCCATCCGCATAGACAAGCGAGCCTTTGCCCACGCTGCGATCTTTCCACATAACTTCGCCGGTATCCCATTTCAGGCAAGTCAGAACGCTGCTATCGTAGCCATAGATATAGCCATCCACGAGGACGAACCCGCCGTGATGGTTTTTCAAGTTCTTGTTGAAGTAAACCTCCTCGGCCTTTCCGTCCGGCATCAAGCGTAATAAGGCGCAGCCGGTGCCGTAATCGGAACTATAGAAGATATGGTTGTCGTGGAAAACGGGCGTAGCGATGTTAGCAGTGCCGTTGGCCACTTTATTGTAACGCCAGAGAAAACGCCCGTCCTGGAGGCGACAGGCGTAGGCCCCGCGGCTGGTGAAAGTGGCGACCTGATCGAGATCGCCAACGCGAAACAAAATCGGCGAAGCATAGCCTGCCGGCTCACGACCTTTAGTTGCCGGGTCTTTACTTGTCCAGACGGTCTTGCCGGTGTGTTTATCCAGTGCCACCATAGTGGCCTTGTTACCGCC
Source organism: Gemmatales bacterium (assembly GCA_041640595.1). Taxonomy (GTDB): domain Bacteria; phylum Planctomycetota; class Planctomycetia; order Gemmatales; family HRBIN36; genus HRBIN36. Next base: position 37,833 of record JBEPZY010000009.1, read on the forward strand.
GGGGGTCACGATAACCCAGTTGCCGACTATAAGTGGCGATTCACTAATACCCCAGCCGATATTCGAGGCGTCAAATTCTTTCAAGATATTGATGCGCCAACGAACCTGACCATCGAGAAGCTGCAAACAGGTCAGGTCGCCATTAGCTCCCAGAGCGTAAACTAAGTCGCCATCAATGGTGGGCGTGCAGCGTGGACCATCCCCGTAGCTGTTATGATAAGCGTTGCCGCTAAGTGTGCGCCAAAGCTGTCGCCCGGTATGGACATCGAAACAAAGGATATATTCCTTCTCGTCCTTACCCTCTCCGAGGTTGCCCATGGTGAGAAGGCGCCCGCGGCTGATGCTGGGGCCGGAATAACCGCGACCGGCCCCCCGAGCTTGCCAGACCAGCCTGGGGCCATCTTTCGGCCAGCCCCGCAGGAAACCGGTCTCGCGCGATTTGCCGTTGCGTTCCGGGCCGCGCCACTGGGGCCAGTCGAATGCGTTTGACTGGTCTGGAGCAGGTGCCAGGGCGATGGAACGCGACGGACCTGGCAGAGTGAGTCCGATTACGACCAGGGCGAATAGACACGCAGCAGGGACGCATAGTTTTCGCATGTTCTGGCTCCGTTGAGGGTGGAAGGTAAGACCCGCAGTCCGGTAGGCGTGTGGCTAAGGTGGCAGGGTCAGGGTGAAATGGCGTGGTGGGCGGCTGGTTATGCATACATAGTACGGAAACTGCGGCAACTGGACTAGACAACGTGCAGCATTGTCGGCATAAGCGGCGTGCTTCCGGGAGAAAGTGTGGGGGCACTAAATTTGGCTGGAATGGGGGCCAGCTTATGGGACACGGGGATAACATGCTGCCGCGACGACGTTGCTTGTCATCGAGGCGGGTATCCGAGACACTCGCTGCAGGCCTCGCTGTCGTTTGGTCGCTGTTGGCAAGCGCTGGTACATCCATCGGCTGGTCGGCGCCACCGGAATCTGGTTCGACAACGGCCCCTGTAACATCCAGAACTGCCGATGCGAACAAAACAACGGATCATGGGTTTTTGCGGCCGAGTGTGCGGCGTTCTGGCGGAACCGCTCCAGCCCAATCCGGCAACACGGCACGAGGCACGGATGAACGCGAAAGCATTGCCGCACGATTGCGACGAAGATTGGAAGTGTGCGATCGCATCAAGGTCATTGCACTGGAAACTGGTGATGCCCGGCTGGAGGCAGCAGCGAACGAAGTGGAAAACCTGATCTGGCAGTGGTACCTGGAAGAAAGCAGCCAGCGAAATTCTGTTGTTCGCGGTCAATGGAACAGGTCGGCGGGCACCAGCTGGCAGCCCGGCAGCAGCTCCACCGTTCAGAGCTCGCAGGTGCCGTCTGCGGATGAAAACGCATCCACTCCGCTGCGGTTAGCTAAACCCCAAACGGTGGAGCGGCCTGCTTCCGTCAGTAATAACGCAAGTGAGCGGCCCGCAATATCGCCGGCATTTCAGGAATTGCAACATCGTCTCGATCGCCGTGATGTCCACACCATCCGCGGCTCGTCGGCTGGCGATGTTGTTAGCCCGTTACGGTCCGAGGCACCCGCAAAAACGAGTTCGACAACACAGGGCAAGGCCGGTATGTCGGAGGAGTCGCCGTGATTTTTTCGCGGCAGGATGAGTGTAAGGGCTTCGGCGAAGACGCGAAAATCATGTCGCGTCCGCATAGCGAACCCGCGCCAGCCGTCAACAATCGGCTCGGTTCGGTGAGGTTGCGGCAGATGAGCATTATTGCCGTCGCGCTCATCCTGGGAAGCTGGGGTTGTCAGAGCGTTTCCACGGGATTGCACGACCAGTTAGTACGGGGAAGCGCGGTCTCGCCAGAAGAAGAGCGGGAACAAGGTGTGGCCGGTTCGCGGTGGTGGACGAACTGGTTTGCGTGGCTGAAAAAAAGCGAAGCTGGTACCGCCTCGCCCGTTGCTTCGCCGCCCCCGGTTCAACCCGATCAGGTAACACCAGCGACCGCCTGGCACGTGTTGCAACAGTTGCGAGCCGAGGTCGAACGCGATCGCCAGAATCCGGGCGATTAGTTCTAGACAACCGCTGGAGCTATTGCAGGCATCCAGAGAATCAGGGCGAGCGAAGCAGCAGTGGCTGGGGTTTTGCGCAACTGTCCTGGCGGGGTTAGAAGGCCCCGCTACCTATGGTCGCCAGCTTCGGGGTCTCGACGAGCCTGGTGGCGCTGCTCATTGCAAAAGCCGCATGGCTGAAAGCAGCCGCCTCGCTGGTGCAAGGGCGCTGACTGTCCGATTATTCGGTGCGCTTTGCCGCCGGAAAGATGCTGGCAACATTGTCATAGAGAATCTGTCGGGCCAGTTGCACAGCGTCCTCTTCCGACCAGCCGCGTCCGCGCACGTATTCCTCGGCAAGAACCTGAGCGAGCACCCGCCGAAACATGTTGAATTTCGGCAGCACGAATTCCAGCTTGTATGCATCGCTATAGTAGCCGATCAGCTTGGTTTTCGGCACACCCTGCAAGCGAACCGCCAGGTCCCGGGAGATGAAACCAGGTAAATTGCTGTACCACCAGTGCCCGCTGGCTACCACGTTGGGAAAAATCCAGCTGAAGGCGACCAATTCTGGATTCTGGCTGCTCGACAGCACCGAGACGCAAAAAACGACCCGCGGGAAAGCGTTGAAAAGCTCCCGATATTGCGACAGCGAGGTGCGCTGGTCGAACAAATCCTGACCCTGCGGAACACCGTGGCGGTACACTCCGCGCTGTACGCCGATCATCAGGTCGAAAGGCAAGCCGAAATCCTGGCAACATTCCGCGAGCGTCCAGAAAACGTAGCGGCTCAATTCGGGCGAAGGAGAATCAAGCCGCGGAAAAACGCCGGGTTCCGGCGGTAATGGTGTAAAATCCGGTGGCAGCGAAATCGCACAGGCACGCGCGCCATGCCGGACAAAGTGCTCAAAAAGCCGATCCAGAGCGTGGCGAAGTTGGCGAACCTCGCCGATTTCTATGCCGGTAGCCCGCGCCAGGCGCTGCCGCACTCCCTCCTGGTGCAGCCGAAACACCAGATCATCTGTTCGCAGGCACGGTACGTAGAGCCGCGTATCGAAACCTTCCAGCGGATCGTCGAAGTCATTGGTGAGGAAAATTTCTTCGATGCGGCTGCGAGTCAGAACCTGTTTATCCCAGTCCGGGGCGGACATAACCAGTTCGGCCTTGTCCCACAGCCAATCCGCGTCTTCCGCGCTAATCCGCGACTTCGGAAAACCAAGAAAAGTTTGAGCAATTTCCAGCAACCAGCTTGCCTGCACCGTATTGTCAAAACGCTCCAGATAACGAAGCAAAACCCGGCATCGTTCCCGAGGGGGATAGTCCGGACGGAGCGGGTTGTGAGGCATTCCTGCGGAATGAGCTAATTCCGTGTAGTAGTGATAGCCGAGAATTTCATCCAGGCAGCGTGCCGCCGGCTGGTGAGGCGAAATGTGCGTGTGCGGATCGCGGATCGGAATTTGAGCAATTTGCTCATAGAGGCGGTTTGTCAAAGTGTCCTCGGGCATTGCTCTTTTCTCCCATGGACCGAAAGACTATGCTTGGCGGCGGTCAAGACGCAAGGACGATGCAGGGAAGATAAGAACTTCGCTCCCCGGTTGCAAGAAGGCGCTGGCGCCAGAACTGGCCTGCGTTGCTGCGACTGCTTGCTGGTTCTTAGCTTCCCCTACGACAGAAGGAGCAGGTATGAGCCAGTCGCTGGCCGCTAGTTCAACGACAACGGAATACGTGCCTGTAGAAACAAGCGGTGGCGAAATCCTGCCGTTTCCATCACCGGCAAATTCTTCCCCTCCAGCTGACACTGGCCGGGAACCGGAAGCGCCACCCCATCAGTCCTACACAACAGCGCAGGCTTTGGCAGAGTTTGAACGCTGGAGTCGCAGTTATGATCGGAGCTTTTTGCAATACCTTCTGTTTGAACCGACCCATCGTTTGCTGCTGGCGCAGCTGGCTCCCGATGTGCGGCGACTTCTGGACATAGGTTGCGGTACCGGAAAATTCCTCGCCCAGGTGGCAGAGTGTTTTCCCGAAACCGAGATTTTTGGGCTGGATTTATCTCCGGGCATGCTGGAACGGGCCAAACCTCGCTGTCAGCGTTACGGAGACCGTGTGCGACTGGTACGCGGCGACAGTGCGTGCCTGCCCTTCCCGGACAACTTTTTCGACGTGGTAACCTGCAGCCACAGTTTCCACCACTATCCCGATCAGCAACGGGTGATTTGCGAAATCTACCGGGTGTTACGCCCCAATGGACGCATGCTGCTGGTAGATGGAGACCGCGATGGCTGGTGGGGCTGGTTCATTTACGACATCTGCGTCACCTGGCTGGAAGGAGGCGTACACCATTGCTCCGCAAAACGCTTTCGTCAGCTGTGCCAGTCGGCGGGGTTTCAACAACTGCAACAAATTCGCCGGGGCCGATTAGCTCCTTTCCTGGTCACCGTTGCCACCGCCATTAAGACCGCCCTGGAACTCGCCATGCCATTAAGTCGCGCCGCGTAAAAAACCAACCGCCAGACCTGTTCACACGAACCGCGACCATGGGCAGTCACGCGCAACGCTTGCCCGAAACAACAACGTTACTTTCCCTGCCGTTCATGGGCGTCGCGGAGCAAATCCACGACTTCCTGAACGCTCGCCTCGGGTAGGCTTTTGCCCTTTCGCCGAAGTGTCTCGGTTACATGGATAACTGCATCGGTCATCCGCTCATGCGTTTCCTGAGAACCGCCATACAAAACGTAATGCTCTCCGGTGGTTACGCGGATGTGGCCGTCCTGATTGTCCAGGCCGATACCAATCAGGCCGACCAGTTCCTGGGCTTTTCTTTTCTGCGACCGAGAAGGTTGTCGAGCCACTGCTACGTCCCTTTATATTGTTGCCGTGCCGTTGACAATATATCCGACAAAACGGATGCCTGTCAACCCTGAGGGATTGTGTGGCTCGGACTTTCTGATTCCAGCCGCGAGATTCAAAGCCCGCCAATTTTCCGATCCAGCCATTGGCGCTTCTCCGGTTGCGAGTTTCTGATTCCAGCCGCGAGAGTAGCCGTTTTCCGTCGCGTAAGTAGATTGACCCGGGGTCAATCTCTCGGCAGCCATCACCATGAGCCGAACCAGGTCCGAAACCCTGTTCGCGCCGGACGGTCGCTTGCGGCAGGAATATTTCACGCCGTCGGCCATCCGGGCACTGCGTGCGGCTTGCGACGCGGCCATGCGCACCGGCTGGCCCACCGTGCGCACTCCGCACTTGTTTATCGGTTTGCTCGAGGAAGCGGATGAACCGATAGCCCGCTGGCTAAGCCAAAACCAGCTTGATGCCGCCCGGCTCAGGACGGATTTCCTCGACTGGTTCGATATGTCGGAGCAACTACCTGCCCGGCAAATTCACCTCCAGGCCGAGTGTTTCTCCGAACACCTGCGCCAGGCTCTGCAATTCGCCTATGAGCGTGCCCTGCAGCGGGGGGGTCCACCCATCACACCCGCGGATTTGCTGGCCGCGGTGTTTCTGTGCGAACCCAGCGTCGTTTGTGAATGCCTCCGGCGCGACGGCTACGACGTTGCTTCCTTCGTCACCAGCGTCAAGTCCATCTGAACCGCGGACGGTAACGGCAATTCGTGCTGCGATTCTGCCGATAGCAGTTCTCCGGAACGGATCACGCCGGGCGGGTTTGCGAGTAAGACCGCACTGTCCTTCGTTCGGCCCTGCCACGTCCCGATCGGAAATCGAGTGCACTGAACTTGAGCCGTACCGTGGCGGCGTTTATCTTCTCCAGGTGCCCCAAAATCTGCCGAACACGGAGAATGCAGAACTTGCATCGGCAGGTGGCCACACCCGAATTCCTTGCCCACGCCAGATTCCACGTGCCCCGACTACCGGAACAATTCTCCTTTCCGACTACGCCACTTCGCCGGTGAATTTAGCCATCTGCATTCCCGGTCGCGGTTGCGGCTGGAGTGGCGGCAGTTTCCTGGGTAGCGGCAAGGGTGCGAAGTTGTTCGGCCAGTTCGGGTGAAAGCTCGCTGGTGCCTCGACATTTCGGATATCGGGAACAACCAAGGAAGAAACCACCCTGACGATTGGCGCGTAGCTTCATGGGCCCGCCACATACCGGACAGTTCTGGTCAATTTCCAGTTCCGGCACCGTAACTCTGGGCCGACGCGGATACAGCTGGGCCGCCTGTTCACGAAGATGCTCCGGCAGCGGCTGTGCATTACGGCATCTGGGATAAGCAGAACATCCCAAAAACGGCCCCCGCGGTCCGGGACGGATGACCATCGGGCTGCCGCATTTTTCACACTCGATTCCCGTGTCTGGCATCTCGATGGGCTCGCCCTGCTCGTTCACGTTTTTGGTATTGCGACATTTGGGCCAGGCGGAACAGGCCAAGAATTTCCCGCGTTTTCCCTCTCGCAAAATCATCGGAGAGCCGCAGCGTTCGCAAACATACTCGCTTTTTTGCGCCGTGATTACGGGTTGTCCCTGGGAATCCAATGTCATGGTAACCGGGCAGTCGGGATAACCGGAACAGGATAAAAACACGCCACGCTTGCCACTTTTGCGCAGCATAGGCCTGCCACACTGCGGACAGGTATGTTCGGTGGGCTGGGCGGAGTCGGCTCGTTCGCCGTTGGACTTGACGTAACGGCATTCCGGATACCGCGAACAACCGAGAAACTCGCCGGTCTTGCTGTAGCGGGTTACCAGTGGGGCACCGCACAGCGGGCAGCTCTCCTCAGACTCCTGTCCCTTGATCTTGGGCATCTTCGCCTCAGCCACCTTGAGGGCTTGGGAAAACGGTTCATAAAACTCGTTGAGCACGGCCCGCCAATCGGCCCGAGCGTTTTCGATGGCGTCCAGTTCCTCTTCCATGTGGCTGGTAAACTTCACGTCGAGGATTTTCGGGAAATGCTCAACGAGTAAGTCGGTAACCAGCATCCCCAGCGGGGTAGCATAAAATCGGCGATTCTTCTGTTCTACATAACCCCGTTGTTGGATCTTGCTGATGATGGTCGCGTAGGTGCTGGGCCGACCGATACCCTCTTTTTCCAACGTCTTGACCAGCGAAGCCTCGGTATAACGCGGAGGCGGTTGCGTGAAGTGCTGGGAAGCGAGCAACTCTGCACAGGCCAGTTGTTGCCCCTGCTCTAATGCCGGTAACAGTGCATCTTCCTGTTTGCCCACCGGTTGATACACGCGCCGGTAGCCGTCAAATCGCAGCACCTTCCCCTGGGCCTTGAGTAATCCACGTTCGCCATCGGTGCTGGCTTCGATGGTTACGTTGGTAATATCGAAGCGGGCCGGTTTCATCTGGCTCGCCACGAAACGCCAGTAGATGAGCGAATAAAGTTTTAGCTGATCCGGAGTCAGCCATGCAGCTACCCGGTCGGGTGTATAACTGAGGTCGGTGGGGCGGATAGCTTCGTGCCCTTCCTGAGCCGCTTTGCCGGATTGGTAAACGTTAGGAGCAGCGGGCAGGTAATCTTCGCCGTATTGCTGTCGGATAAACTCACGCACCGAAGCGAGGGCCTCGTCGGAAATCCGGACGCTGTCGGTTCGCATGTAGGTGATGAGAGCTACCGGGCCTTCCGGTCCGAGTTCTACTCCTTCGTAAAGCTGCTGGGCCAGCCGCATGGTTTTTTCGCCGGAAAACCGGAAGCGAATGTTAGCCTGCTGCTGCAACGTGCTGGTGATAAAGGGCGGCGGAGGGGAATCGAGCCGTTCTTTCTGTTCCACGCTGACCACAACAAATCGGGCCTTTTGCAAGGCTTGCGCCAGCTGGAACGCCTCCGATTCGTTGCGCAGATTAACCTTGGACTGCTGCCACTCGGTCAGCTCAGCCAGGAAGGTACCCTCCGGCGCTTCGCCGCGCTGAATGGGAGATGGCTCGGCCTCGGTGTCTTCAACCTCAGTTTCGTTTTCCTGCTTTGCTTTGCGAATCCGGATGGGTGGAAGGCTGACGCTCTCCGCAGGCGATGCCCCTGCCGCCAATCCTTCGGCAGACCGAAGGGCTGCAAAAATCTTCCAGTATTCTTCGGGACGGAACGCCTGGATTTCGCGTTCCCGCTCTACAATGAGGCGAACCGCAACGGATTGCACCCGGCCAGCACTGAGTCCGCCGCGAACTTTTCGCCGTAACAGCGGGCTGAGTTGATAGCCCACCACCCGATCGAGAAAACGCCGCGTCTCCTGGGCCCGAACACGGTCCATGTTAATCTGGCCAGGATGGGCAAAAGCTTCCTGCACCGCCTTTTTCGTGATTTCGTTGAAGGTAACGCGACGCACACGCTCATCGGGCAAACCGAGCGCTTCTTTCAGGTGCCAGGCAATCGCTTCACCTTCCCGGTCCGGGTCCGGGGCGAGGAACACCAGCTGGGCCTTTTCCGCTTTCTTTTTCAGTTCAGCGAGGACTTCTTTGCGTTCGGGCAGGTTTTGATAGGTGGGAACCCAGCCAGCCTCGATATCAATGCCAAAGCGCGACTTGGGCAGATCGCGGACATGCCCTTTGCTGGCCGCGACCTCGTATTCCGGCCCGAGATACTTGCTGATGGTCTTCGCCTTGGCTGGCGATTCCACGATCACCAGATGTTTCTTCCTCGAACCCACAAACTTCCCTCCTGGATGCGCCCATCCTGCGGATGTTTACGCTTAGTTGGGTAAAGAGCCGTCTCCTTCTGGCACGCTCCGACTTTCTGGACGTTCTGGTTGTTCGCCCGATAAGAGGCTTTTCCAGGGTGCTGGCGACTTTGTAAGACCGCGTCAGGCTATGTACCAGGCAGGTTCCCTGGCAAGTTAATCAGCCCGAAGGAAAGCGGATTTACCCTGGGTTATGCGGCTTGGCCATTTTACGCCGCGGCTTTCGGAAAAAGCCAGTCCAGATTCCCAAACGGCCAGGCCCGACTACAATGCTGCTGCATGCTCGTCGGGCGACTATCTAAGCCATAGGACATAATGCGGACAAATGTCAAGTCGTCCCCTTGAGGCGACCGTGACCATCTCCTGGAAAAAGTCCTTTATCGGGAGCGGCTGGGGTCTGCCGCGGCGCGGAAACATCCGCCTTGGTAACTGCATTGCCGATTCACGGCGGGCTGGCGCTCTGGACTGATGCAAGCGAGGCATTGCCATGGCTCTGGAAATTTTTGAAGTCTTTCGCCGGCGACAAAAGGTAATCCTGGCCTGGCTGGCAGTGCTGGCCATGTTTTTGTTCATCATCGGCGATGTTTTGATTGGCGTGCGGATGGGGCATTACGGTCTGGGCTACGGTTTGCGGCGACTGTTTCACGACACCACCCTGGAAGAGCTGGAGGTCCTGCACGAACAACGCCAGGCAGCCCTTTCGTTTCTGGTTCGTGCCCGGTTCAGGGCGGACGAAATCCTGCGGCGGACCAAGTTTTCCAGCGGCGACCCCGAAAAGGATGAGACGCTCCGAAAAGAATACCAGCGCGAGTTGCGCACCGCCAACGATACTATGTGCGGCGATATTTTTCTGCGGGCTTATCAGTGGGCGCCGTTGGTACAACTGGGGCTGCCTCTGGACGTGGTCGCATACGAATTTCCTCTGACAGCGGAAGGGTTGCTGGAATTCGCCTACTGGAAGGAACAGGCCAATCGCCTCGGGATCGTGATCGGCGCAGAGCTGATCCGGCAGGATTTTGAAAAGTTTACGTTCGGACTGCTGCCGGAGCAGGAATGGTATCGCTTACTGCAAGACTCGCGGATTGCCGCGGCTCCCAGCATCGTACTTGGCTGGGTGGCCGATGAAATTCGCGCCAGCCTGGCCAAACGCATTGTCGAAGGCCCAGGGCATAGCCGCGCCGTGCAACTCACCCCGCTCGACCTCTGGCAGGCTTATCGAGACCTCCGAACCGTCCTGCCGCAGGTTGGCATCACTTCACTGAGTATTGACGAGGAACGTTTCACCAAGGCCGTGTCTGAACCGGACGAATCCCAGCTGCGGGCTTATTTCGACGAACACAAACTCCAGGAACCCGACCCCATGCGACCCAGTCCTGGTTTTCGCGTCCCCACTCGTTACCGTGTCGAGTTCGTGTACGCGGACTTCCGCTACGACCCGAAGGATCCCGCCAGGATTGGCGAAGCCTGGCCAGCGTATCGGCAAATGGTCGAAAGCCTGTTGAGCCTGGGCGGAGCTTTGCGCTGGACACCGGCGCTAAGCCTGGCAGGTGTTTTTGCACCTGCGGTTGTTCTGCCGCCTACGGAGCTGCCATTGCGAGCTTATGACCTGTACCGAACCAATCAGTGGCAACGCTATCGCATTGACGAAAACCTCGCCAGCTTTGCCCTGACCAATACGCCACTGGATCAGCGCGTCCATCATCACGGGATATTGCCCCCCGGGACTGGCCCCTGGTTTATTCCTGGCGCCTCGGAGTGCGAACAGGCGACCCAACTGGTGTCTCGCGGACTGAATGCACTTACGGCTATGCTTGGCGTAGCAGCACCGGTCGGCCTGCTGGCTTGGCCAGTTTCCATCCGCGCACCGCGAGCCGAGGCTCAAATGCTCGACCTGGCAGCCACCTTAGGCCGAACCGTTGCATCCACACTGGCGCTGGCAGCTCCCGCAGTTGCCAGCCGCGAACCGGTAAAGCTGGAAATGGTGATGGCAGCCAGTCTGGCGGGGCAAATGGCTGGTCCGGTGATCCCTGTCACTGCGGTCGAGGCATGGCAAGCTGCCTTACGCGCTCCGATAAACTTGGAGACGGCTTCGGTGGCACCGGGTTACGCTGGTCTGGCTCTGACTGTCTGGGCGCCACCCCTGGCCGTGCCATTCGCCAGTGTTGCTTCCGAACTGGAAAACGAATACCTGCGCGGCGAAATTTCCAAGTTCGTTCATGGAGACCTGGAAACCTTGAAAAACGCTCTGGCCGAGTATCGGCAGGAATATCAAAAGGCCTACACCGCCTGGCGGAAATCTGCCAGGAGCAAGAGCCCGTTTGTTCCGCCTCCATTCAGCAAGACTAAACAGCCCATCGAGCAGTACGTGCAGAGTTTCTGCCAGCCGCGGGGTCTGCGTTATTTTCCGATGAAAGAGCTACGCAGCCAGTACGAACTCATGCCGCGGCACAGTGGTGAGCTGGCCAAAATTTTGTATCCGCTTTATCTGGAAAGCAGGAATTTCCCACCAGGAACCCGACCGGCGGAAATCTGGAACCGGGAACTGGAATTCGCCCGGAAGTTGATCAGCGGGGAGGAATTCCTGATCCAGCCCGGCGCCAAACCCAAACCCGAGGAAATCAAGGAGAGGGGAAGCTATTCCGTTTACGAACCGCGGTTTTTGATTCCGGGACAAAATGCGGCCCATCTGGCCATGATCTGGAAAGCCGAGGAAACCCCCGGTTATGTTCCCACTTTTGAAGAAGCGCGCGACCGTGTTGTTCAGGCCTGGCGACGCGAAAAAGCCCGGGAATTGGCTCGCCAGCACGCCGAACAACTGGCTGACCGCATTCGACAGCGTCGTCACGACAATCAGCGCCGCATCGAGGACATCTTGACGGAATTGAAAGGGCAGCCCGAGTTCGTGGAACTTACCAGACTGGAAACTGTGGAATTGCGACGCTATGAATGGTTACCGCTTGGCTCACCGATTACCGGTCTGGAACCGGTGGCTCCAGGGCCAGTGCTCAGGCCGGTCTCTTCTCCACCGCTGGTTGATTATCCTGCCTCGGATTTTCTGCAGCAGGCTTATCAGCAACTGCGCGAACCAGGCGATGTCTGGATCACCACCAATCAACCCGCGGACAAAGTGTACATTCTGGTTCTCCTGCAACCTCGCCGGGAACCAACGCCGCAGGAATTCGAGGCAGATTACCTCAAACGGCCCTATACCGACCGGATCAAGGTCAGGATGTCCACCTTCGAGTCGCAGACATTGGATGAATGGGTCCGCTCACAGAAGGTGAACGAACTCCGCCGACAATTCCATCAGTTTCTCCGGCAACGTTACCGCCTGGATGACGAAAAATATCGCCAGCTCGAAGACCTGACCCGCCGGTCTCGCTAAACTGCCGGCCTTCGTGTGCTTGTCATTGGGGCTGACGGGAACTCGGCGTGCAGTGGGTCAGCTTCCTGGCGGCGCCTAAAGATCGGTAAAGTCATCCAGGCGAGCTACGGCAACCACCTTGCTGCGAACAAGCACGACTCGTTTACGATTTCGCTTGATACCCGTGGTAACCGAGGAGGCGATATAGTTTTCACGTGTGGTGTCACTGTCGCGCATATCGTGCAGGTCAGCATCGGCCAGAATCAGATAGCGTTCATCCACCTGCTCGAGCCGACCGAGGCACACATACGGGCTCTCCATATCCACAATCACCATTTCGCCGATAAGCTGCTCCAGCAAGTCGCCCATTGTGGCCTGATCTCCGTGGTAGCCATTCGAGTAGCTGTTAGCTCGACATGGCCTGACTAGCTGGTTACGGCCGCCGCTAGCTGGCAGCCATTCGAGTAGCTGTAAGCTCTACCGCAACGAGCAACATTCCCGCTCTTCGATCCATCCTCTATGTCAGCTTGGAGCCTCTCCTTTGTGGAGACGCCCTCCGATCGGGGAGCTATATTCCCGCTTTTCAATCCATCCTATGCCAGGCCAAGAGACCGTGTAGGTCGCCACTGGTTTGAACCAAGCCGGAGCGCGAACGGCAGTTGAGGCGAAAACGATTCTGCTCGATTAAGATGGCCGGGAAGACGGTGATTCACTGTACGAGACTTGGCCCGCCTGGGAGATTTGCATGCCTAGAAGGTGCCAAAAGACCCGAAGACGTGTGGAACGTTTCCCGGTTCAGAAGTTTTCGTCAGGTGGAAGAGTTTTCGCAACAGGTAAGGCGGTGCGTCAGAAGTCTATTTTCTCAGGTGGCTCGGGTTTAGTTTCCGGTTTGGCTTTGTCGGGAAGTGCGGTTGGAATCTGGATAAGGAGATCGTCGCCGCGAGGCTGGTCCTCACTGGTGCGGCCACCGTCATCCTGGCCATTGGGACCCACGCTGTACAGAACGTATCCGCGTTCCGTGCGACGATAAATCGGTAGCTGGCCGGAAAATATGTCCTTGGGAACCGCCGGGATGTACTTCGGCGACAGGTCTTCCAATTTAGTCGGATACTGCCCCATTTCTGCTCGATACATTTCCAGAGCCAGGGCGATTTGCACCAGGTAGCCGGTCTGCTCACATCTATCTAAGGAGAGCTGCATTCGCTCGAACGCACGACTCATTAAACTCAGGAGCATGTAAACATTTCGCTGGACAAGTTTCTCACCAGGTTTCAACAAGACTACAGGCACATCGCCCAGACTCAACGCCGTCGCCTTTTCCATAGCTTTTTGCAGCTGCCTGGAGAGAGACTCATAGGCCTGATTACGGCGATTGCGGTCCGGTTCGTTCGCGGCAAGGGCCAGGCTGTCGTAGTATTGGTTGACCATGACAAGCATCTTTTTCCAGGGCAGGATCCGCTGCATCAAACGATGCTCCAGGGCAGGTAATACCCCGGGTCGCCGTGGCTCGCTGAGGAAAAAGTAGCCATGGCGGTAAAAAAATTGCACTGCATCAAGGGCTATGACCCGCTCACCCTGATCCACTATTTCCGCCAGGGGTCTGCGTGACGGCAGGTTTTGCAGGTCGTGGTAATGGCTGCGTAAGGTCTTGATGTCAGGATGCGTGGCTTCCAGATAGTGAACAATCGACCGATACGCGAGGTCCTCCAGGGCGACAGAAACCAGTGTGCTAATGAGCATAGGGTCTTTACCTACAATTCGCGCCAGACGCAGGACGGTCAGTATATCCTGCCAGGCCTGCTCGGTTTGACCTCGGGCACAATGCCACATGCTACGGGCCAAATACGCTTGAGCCGCTTCCCGCAGTAACGGAATCTCCTGCAAATTATTGACGACGGCGAGAATAAAAAAATGCTGGCCATTGGATTCAGGGTTCACTATGGGTCGAAACCACTGTGGGCGCTGCGTTGCCTCGGCAATGATTTGCAAGGGCCTCTGATTGGCTTGTAACCATTGCGCAATCAGCGGAAAATCTTGCTGTTTCCAGGGCCGCCGGCAAGCCTGGCGGAGATTCGCATAGTGTTGCTTCCACTCGCCGTCTTGCTGCGGCTGCACTTTTTCGCGGATAAATGCCCCATAGGACACGAAATATTCACCCTGGTCGGGCAACGGCTTGATACCGAGTTGTCGGAAAAACTCGTCGGGCAGCCGATCCTTAGTACCTGGTCGCGGCCCGAAGGCCTGAATGAGCCGAACATAAGCATTTTTGTCGGGTTGCACACCCTTACGGAAATGAGCGTTCCAGGCGGCGACGTAATTCACATAACCGTCTTTGTCCAGCGGCTCGGTAAAATACGTGGTCTCCCTGCTGATTGGCCAGCTCGGCCCGCGGATCGGTTTTTCTTGGCCGGGCTTTGCCTGGTCTGGCTTTTTGGGTTGGTCAGCGGCTTTTTCTGCGGCAGGTTTACCATCGTCGCTCGATTTCGGCTTCTCACCTGCCGTTGGGTCTGCCGAGATGCCGAACAGCCATCCCATGTACAGTAGCGAACAGGCCAGCACTGTAATCAGCTGCCAGCCTGCGAGTTTGCAGTCCAATGCGTTGGCGACTCGATCCCCGCTTGTCCTGGGCCGGTGCATGGCGAAACCTCCACGGATTTTGCGAGGCCACGGTTTCTTGCGCAGGGTTTCTTTCAGGAGAACCGATTGGTTTGGCTGGTGGATTGTAAGCCGACTGCCATCCCCTGGTTAAATACGCCACGCTGCATGAGGCATTTTGTAAAAATAAGGGCGTTCAGTGGTCAACCTGCCATGACGACGGTGCACGTGGTGAAAGATTTCGACGCGGCGAGAATGTCGGCGTGGATTGATGTGCAAAAACGACCTTTTGGATGAGGCGGAGCGTCTAGGGCTTCGATGCAGTGAACGCGCCAGTTTAGATGCCTACAGGACGCTGAGCGGGTCTATATCGAGGGAAAGTTCGGCCGAGTCGGGCAGCGAGGTTTTTTCCAGGACCTGGCGTATCAAGCAGCTTCGCCAGGCGGGTTTGGGCGTGAGCACCAGGAGGTGGTATCGGTACAAGTTGCGCAAGCGATGTATCGGACAGGCAGCCGGGCCGAGTATCTGCGCGGCAACTGCGGGTTGACGTTGTTGCAGTTCTCGCAAAGCCTGGCGGAACCGTTCGGCCAGCAGTTGTGCCGCTTCTTGAGCGATTTGCTCTTGCGGACTGCGAACGACCAGCCGGGCCAGTCGGCCGAAAGGTGGATAACCCAGAGCCCGGCGATTCGACAATTCCTGCTCGGCAAAACGAGCGAAGTCGTGTGTTGCGGCCAGGCGAATGCAGGGATGGTCGGGGTTGTAGGTTTGGACAAGGACCCGGCCACCGCGTTCGCCACGACCGGTGCGACCGGCAACCTGTGCCAACAGCTGAAAGGTTCGTTCGGCAGCGCGGAAGTCGGGCAAATACAAAGCCGTATCGGCGTTCACCACACCGACCAGCGTCACGTTCGGAAAATCCAGGCCCTTGGCGATCATCTGCGTTCCGAACAGGATGCGAACCTCGCCACGACGGAATGCGTCCAGGACAGCGCCATATCGTGCTCCACGACGCATCACATCGCTATCCATTCGCCGAGCGGGGACGTCGGGAAAAAGTGTCGCCAGTTCTGCTTCCAGTTTCTGTGTACCCAGACCGTAATGGCGAATGGCAGGCAGGTCGCATTGCGGGCATCGGGCTGGGGGCGGTTGTTCATAGCCGCAATAATGACACACTGCCCGATCGGTATCCCGGTGATACGTCAGCGCCACGCTGCAAAAACGACATTGCACCACATAGCCGCACGCCGGGCAAAGGATATACGTGTCGAATCCGCGACGGTTCAGCAGCAGGATCACCTGGCCCCCTTCGCGCAAAGCAGTACGGATAGCCTCTTCCAGCTGGGGACTGATGGCCCGAAAGCGACCGGGACGGGCATTCTCGTGCCGCATATCCACGATCTGCACTGGCGGTAACGGTCGGCCCTGAACCCGACTGGGCAGCGTGAGTAACGTGTACCGCCCTTGCTGGACATTGTGCCAGCTTTCCAATGACGGCGTAGCCGAGCCCAGCACGACTGGGATGTTTTCGAGCTGTGCCCGTTTCACCGCCACATCACGGGCGTGGTAACGCGGAGAAGTTTCCTGTTTGAAACTCGGCTCGTGTTCCTCATCCACGACGATCAGACCGAGCCGGCGCGTCGGTGCAAAAATGGCGCTACGGGCACCAATGATCACATCAGCATCGCCGGCGGCAATCTGGCGCCAGAAGCCCGCCCGCTCGGGGTCGGCCAGATGACTGTGCAGGACGGCGATACGCTGAAATCGGCTGCGAAACCGCTCGATGGTCTGCGGCGTCAGACTGATCTCCGGCACCAGCACAATCGCCTGACGTCCGGCAGCCACCACTTTCTCAATCGCCCGCAGATATACCTCGGTCTTGCCGCTACCAGTTACGCCGAACAGTAAAAACGCTTCAAACCGCCCGCTGCGGAGTGCCGTTTCGATAGCGGCCAGTGCAGCCGATTGCGCCGGGGTCAGTTCCACTGCCTGCCCGACCGGCTCGGCTTCCACCTGCGGCAGCACCGTGGGCAACCGTTGCCGCACAACACGTACGTATCCTTTGCGGATCAGATTGCGAATCACGGTCGGGCTGGCACCGAGTTGACGCAGGCATTCCCGCATCTCGACCGGCTGGTGTGCCCGGACGAGCCACTCGTACACAGTTCGTTGCCGGGGCGTTAGCACAGCACCGCCGCCGCTAGCCAGCGAGGGAGTAACTGCTTCCAGGAAAACCCGTTCCCGGGTGCCGGAACGCAACCGTGCCGGTCGCGGGACCACCGATTGGAGAACCTCTCCCCACGGGCAGAAGTAATACTCACCGAGCCAGTGTGTCAGTCGTAGCAGGGCGGGACTGAGCAACGGCTCGTCGTCGAGAATGCGGCGAATTGGTTTGGGTACAACCGGCGGCGGTTCGGAGGTCAGGCCAACACAATAACCTACCAGATTGCGGTTCCCCTTACCGAACGGTGCGACCACCCGTTTCCCCACCGAGATCTGCTGAGCGAGTTCATCCGGCACGGCGTAACGCCAGCTTTTACTTACTGGGCCAGGGAAAACCAGGTCTGCGAAAAGACTCCCACCCGTTCCCGACTCGTCAAAAAGTCCAACCTGTTCTGCCGGATGCCCGGAACTGGCCATGCCTGAAATTGTCCTTCCCGATTCGGTTCAGCCGACCAGATTAGCACGTGATTCAGGCCTCGCAGCAGCGAGGAACACCGCCTGGCAGCAGTTACTGACTGGCGGCAGCAGTCCATAGAGTGCTATGCTGGCGCAATTGCCGTACCGTAGCAACTACCCGCTCAATCACCCAGTCAATTTCGGCTTCGGTATTGAACCGACCCAGCCCGAACCGAACGCTGGCATCGGCCTGCTCATCGTCCAGACCGATGGCTTTGAGGACGTGGCTCGGTCCTAAGCGGGCCGTTGTGCATGCCGAACCGGTACTGACGGCAATATCTTTCATCGCCAGCAACAGGGCCTCGCCTTTGACACCCGCGAAGCTGACGTTCAGATTGTTGGGCAGGCGCTGCTGAGGATGGCCGTTGAGGCGCACTCCTTCCAGCTGTTGTTGCAAACCCTGCCACAGACGATCGCGGAGTCGGCGAAGGTACTGCGATTCCTGCGGCATCAATTCCTGGCACAGTCGGCAGGCTTCGCCGAGACCGACGATGAGCGGCACGGGCAATGTCCCGGAGCGCAGCCCGGATTCCTGACCACCGCCATCAATTTGGGGTTCCAGGCGCACTCGTTTGCCCCGTTTGCGGACAAATAGCGCCCCGATTCCTTTCGGGCCGTAGATTTTGTGCCCGGACAAGCTCAGCAAATCCACCTGCAATTCGTCCACGTGAACCGGAATCTTCCCGACCGCCTGTGCGGCATCCGTGTGCAGAGGCACGTTGCGTTCCCGGCAAATGGCGCCGATCTCCGCCAGGGGCTGGATGGTGCCGATTTCGTTGTTCGCCAGCATGACGCTGACCAGAATCGTCTGCGGTCGAATCGCATCGGCCACCGCTTGCGGGTCCACCTGGCCGTACTCATCCACTGGCAACACCGTTACCTCGTAACCATCGTGTGCCAGACGCTTGCAGGGATCGAGAACCGCCTTATGCTCCGTGGCTACGGTGATGATGTGATTCCCTTTGTGCCGGTACATGCGGGCGACACCTTTGATGGCCAGATTGTTGCTCTCGGTAGCGCCGCTGGTGAAGATGATTTCATTTTCGCTGGCGCCGATTAATTCCGCGACTTGCCGTCGCGCTTGCTCGACCGCTTCGTGGGCTTCCGTGCCGAACCAGTGATTGATGCTGGCGGCGTTGCCGTATTTCTCCGTAAAATAAGGAAGCATCGCCTCGACCACCCGCGGATCACAGCGAGTCGTCGCATGATTGTCCAGATAAATCGGCAGGCGCACCATAGCGTGGCCCCTCAGCGGGCAATGGGCAACCCCTGGGGATTTCCCGACCCAACCGCGACCGCCCAGTCCCCGAACGAACCGGAAGCGGCTGCCCCTGGTGGCGGCGTGAGCGTGCCGGCAAAGGTCCGTCCGGTTCAAAAGTTCCATCGCAACCCGATGCCTAAACACTGGCCCTGGGTTGCGGGAATGGTCGGGCTGATCGGGCTAATTGGTCTGCTACTTGTAGGCATTGTATGCCACGGCTGCCATTCACACGAGGAGGAATTGCGTTTGCGGGAGTTTCTTCCTTCGGCTTATGCTGCCGAACCGGTGCCGGCAACGGGTCAAATAACTGGCATCGTTCGCTTCACGGGGACGATACCGCCGCCACGACGTGTGGAGACGAACGACGGCACCACCATCGAAATTGCTGACCTGCGTGTTGATCCGCAAACGAAAGGCCTCGCCGAAGTGCTGGTTTTCGTGGAAAATCCGCCACTTACCAAAAGCCCACCGCCGCGACAAGCCGCAGTGATTGACCAGGTCAACTGGCTATTCCGTCCGCGCGTGGTCGGCGTTGTGGCTGGTCAAGAGGTTCGTTTCGAGAACAACGATACCTGCAACCATTCGGTGCAGACGCAATCCAGTAATCCGACTAACCAAATCAATGCTGCGGCTGGGCCGGGAGTGCCCATTATCCATCGGTTTGAAGCCCAGCGGGACCCGATTCCGGTAAGCTGCGCTTTGCATCCGTGGATGCGGGCTTACCTGTTCGTTTCGCCTCATCCGTTTTTCGCGGTAACCGACGAGCGTGGCGAATTTGCTCTGCCCAAACTTCCGCCGGGTGAGTATCGCTTGCGCTGGCTGCATCCGATAAGCAGGCTGCAAACTCGTCGTGAGGTTACTGTAGCGGCCCAGACGACTGTGCGGTTGAACATCGTCTGGGATCGCCTGCCCGATAGCCAGTAGCACCAGCGATTACCCCGACGGCTCCTGGACGCCCGACTGGTACGACGCGGATTTGTTGGGGGCTATATCGCTTATGGCCCGGAGCAGTATCCAGGGCGCGTTTTTGCCATGTCCGTCTCATTGTAAGCACGGTGGCTTATACCACGCGGAGCAGTACCGGAGGCGTGTCTATGGCCCTTTGACGATCTGGGCTCGGGCCGGCGAACCAGGAACATTCTCCAGCAAGACACGCAAACCTTCATCTCCACGCAGGCGTTTGTTGATGAGGAACGTGAGCGTGTGCATCCCTGGCGAGACGGTGATGAGGGTTTCCGGAGCGACAGGCACTTCGCGGTCGTCGAGCCAGAGGGTCAGGCCAGTAGTCGAACTGAGGACCAGTTTGAGCTGGCCACCGGTGCCCACCTCCAGTTTCGTCTGCACAAGCGCCTCCGAAGCAGGACCGAGATCGCTCATCGGCAACTCACCCGAAACTTTGCTGTACACAGGCGACCAGACAGCCGTCGGATCACGACTGAGCCGCGTGATCTCCGCACCGCTGAGGGAATTGCCGGTACGGTTGGGCGAAACTAGAACCCGCCAGGTACGGAAGACGGCAATGTTCGGCGTGGCGAACGGGCCGGGCTTGCCGAGTTCGCTCACAAATCGGCACAGGTCGAGGAATTCCTGTCGTGTCATCTGGTCCACCAGACCGGCGGGCATGATGGACGGGGCATCAGCCATTTCCTCAATTTCGGCAGTGGGAATCGTCAGGGTTTGCCGGGTCGCACCATCGCGGATGGTGACTTCCTTGGCGGTCTTGCCGGCCAGTACGCCGTGATAAATCTTGCCATCGCGCGTGGCAATAGTAACGCAGGCATACCCTTCGCGCACCGCCTTCTGCGGTAGCAGGATCGATTCGACGATGTAATCCAGAGGCGAACTGGTACCGATACCTTCCAGGTCGGGGCCAACATGGGGCCCGGCCCCGGCAATGGCATGACAGGACTGGCAACCCAAATCCTTGCGACGAAAGACCAGCTCACCACGGAAGGGGTCGCCTTTGCTGCGGACTTCTTCGAGCAACTGTTTTATGTCAATTTTGGTCAGTTCTTTGCTCAGGTTGCTGCTACCGGCAGCACGGTTCAGCACTTCGTTCAGCGGAGCATGGGTTATCCCTGCGCTGTGAATGAAGCGAAGAGCGAGTTTGGCTGCGTCGGTGTGCAAAGCACGATTTTGCATTTCCCGGGCCAGCAAGTCGGGGCCACCCTTGCGTGTGAGCACGGCCTCCAGAGCGGGGGTCAGGTCAACCGTTTTGGGGTCTTGCGTGAGCAAATTCGCCAGGGCTACAGTAGCCCGCTGCAGGTCGGCACGCGCCAGGGTGGCAATAGCGGCCACGCGGAATTCGCTGGTCGGGCCAGTGCTTGCCAGCGGTTGCAGATATTCGACCGCGGTACGGTCCCCAAGCTGCAGGAGCGCTTCCCAGACGGCTTGCCGTACCAGCAACGGTAATTGCTCCTGGCGAGCCAGCTGTTGCAGTGTGGGCAAAGCCGAGCGTTCCTGCCAGACCCCGACGAGTTTTGCCGCAGCCGCGGCGACTTGTGGGTGGGGCGATTTGAGCAGCACCTCGATCCGGGTAGCCACCTCTCGCGGTTGTGCCCGGCGTAATTTCCAGGTCTCAGCCAGCACTTCCAGAATGCGTGCATGCAGATGGGGATCGTAATCCCGTCCTGCTTGCCGCAACAGTTGCACGAGCCGCTCGTATTCAAACACCTCGAAAAGCTCGTCCTGGTTACCCGAGCTGGCAATGAGCAGCAGAGTAGGTTCGAGGCGATCGGCAGGAATCTTCCCGGTTTTGAGCAAGGCCAGCAACGCACCGACGCTCTGGGCTTTGACTGCGGTGAGCACGGCCTGGATCCGCTGAGGCTTTCCATCGAAATTAAGCCGGCCCGCTTGAAATTCTGGCCACCAGTAATCGCGCAATGCCAGGGCGGTGTGGCGGAATGCGTAGTTCAGCGTGCGGTCCATTGGGAAATCGGCGGCACGGGCCACTAATTCCATGGCGCGAGCCTGCGGAATATAGCTCAACGCCACTACAGCCTCCATCCGCACCCGCGGGTGGGGATCGCTGACCAGCTCGCCGAGCCATTCCATAGCCTCCGACACCTGGATGTGCGATGCAGCTGGCGGGATGCCGGCAAGAGCATCGCTCAGCCAGTAGCGCAAAACGATGATCGCTGCGGCACGCGCTTCCGGTTTGCTTGAACGTAGCACGGAACGCAACAACTCCGGCTCGACTACATCTATCGTTTGGAATGCCCACAAAGCCTCCAGCCGATGATGTTCGTACTCCGGGTCCTGGCGATCCAGCCGGGCCACGAATCGCCGCAAGGCTTCCGCGATCTCGCTCTGCTTTTGCGGGTCGCTGGCACGATCGTAGAGAATTCGCCGCGCCATATCCCGGATGTAACCTTCCGGAGACTTCAATTGCTCCACCAGTTGTTCCACTGGCAGGTCATGCAGACGCGGACGGGGAAGCGGTTTCCGCCCTTTTTGGGTGATACGCCAGATGCGACCGTTGAGATGATCCCGGCGGGGGTCGCGGAATTCGTACTGCATGTGGCCGATGATTTCCTGGAAGAAGTCCGCGATGTAGATCGCACCGTCGGGTCCCACTTTGACGTCCACCGGGCGGAAATATGGCTCGTTCGAGTTGATCAAGAGCGGTTGCAATTCCCGCGTAGCGAATCCGGCACCGTCGTCGCTGAACTCATAGAGATTGACGGTCTTGTTCTTAAACGCGTTGAGCACCATCAGGCCGCGGTATTTTTCGCTGAAATGGCTGCTGTACAAAAACTCATTACCGCAGGCTTTCGGAGCCGGTGTACCGGGGGTGCGTTCCCGCGGCTTACTGGAAACGCAGCCGGGATTGAGATGCCAGATCCAACCCTGCGGCCCTTCGGTCAGAAAACACTGGCCCCACTTATCGAAAGCAAGGCCCCAGGGATTGGTCGCAGTGCCCACGTTGAAAAATCCCAACCGCAACTTTCGTGGTTGCAATTCAAACGTGCAACCGTCATCCATGCGCACTACGCCCCAGGGCGTTTCCACCTGCGTGTGCAAAAAGATACCCGAGAGCATGTGCAACCGACCATTGGGACTCCAGCGAAAGGCGCTGATGGCGTGGTGATTGTCTTCCGTGCCGAATCCGCTCAGCAAAATCCGCACTTCATCCGCACGCAGGTCGCCATCGGTGTCGCGCAGAAACAGTAAATCGGGCTGGTTGGCTACATACACCCCGCCGTCGCCGATGGCGATTCCCGTCGGCACATACAGCTTGTCGTAAAAAATCGTGCATTTGTCCGCGACGCCGTCTCCATCAGTGTCCTCAAGAACGCTGATGAAATCCATGTTCCTCTGCCCAGGCAACGCCTGCGGATACATTGGGGAATTGACGACCCACAGGCGATTATGGCTGTCCCAGGCCATGGCTACCGGATTAATCACCCACGGCGAGCTGGCAAAGAGATTCACCTCAAAGTCGGGATGCACAATGAAACCGCGACGCTGTGCGGCAGGATCGTGAACGCGATTGTGCGGGTAGAGCTTTTTCAGTTCGTCCCAAATCTTTTCCGGCGTAATGCCCGGGGTAACCGCTTGCGGCTGTGCTGGCCGGGCCGGGATCGCTACCCTCCTGCTATTAGCTTCGCCAGACGGCGTGTTACCGGAACCAGGCCCAGGCGATCCCGGTTGCGCCATTCCCCAGGCGAAAACAATTCCCAGCACGATTGAGCTGAGCGTAGATTTCCACCACATCACCGCTACTCCTGTTTCAGTAGGCAGGTCTGTTCGGGCGGGCTGTATTCTGATTCTACACGCGCCTCCGGCGATTGACCGGAAGCATGCAAGTGGTATCTTACAATTTACTGGAAAATCGAGAAAGTATTTGCTCCAAGGAGACTCGCCCATGTCCATTGTCCGAGTCGGTCTTTCGGAACATCGCAAATACGCCGAGGGGTGGGAAGCCATTTTCGGCAAAAAGAAGGCGTCGAAGAATTCCTCCCGCAACGCCAGCGCTGCGAGCAAGAAAACCAAAAAGTCCGGCAGCAAGAAAGCGAAAAAATAGCCTCGCAAAGCCGTTATCTGGCGGCATCACTCACGCCAGCGACTGACCCGGATTGCCACGGGCAATGCACCTCCAGGAGAAGCCAGTAAGCCAGGACTGGACAGAAGAGCGAACGGAAGCGCCAGCGAGCTTCTCCATATGGGAGCTATTGCGTTCCATCATCCGATTCAGCTGGGGACGTCCGATCTGGAGCTGGCAAACCCTGGTGAGCTTGCTGCTGGTCGGGCTGGCCGCAGGTGCCGTGGTTGCCCATCGGGCGATACGCGGAGAGTGGGCCGAGCAGGAATTTTTCTCCGAAGTGCTCCTGGGTGGATATGTTGGCTTCTTGTTGCCGGTGTTGTGTCTCAGTTTCGGTACGCAACTGGTGGGTGGTGCCTGGGAGGAAGGCTGGCTAATCTGGTTGCTGCTCAGGCCGATACCGCGGGGCCTGGTGTATGGGTTATTGCTGGCCGCAGCTGTTCCCTGGACGCTGGCGTTGACGCTCGGTGGTGCATTGCTTCTCGCAGCCCTGGCCGGGCATGCTACCTTTCGTGCCTGCTTATCCGTTTTGCTTCCGCTGACGATCGGCAGTGTGGCTTATCTGGCGTTTTTTGTTTGTCTGAGCGTCTGGCTCCGCCGTGCTGCCCTGGTGAGCATCGCTTACGTCTTCGTGGTGGAAAACGTCATCAGCTATCTGCCAGGCTGGATCAATCGCGGCAGCATCAGTTTTTACATTCGCTCGCTGCTAATTGCTGACGGGCCAGTTCCGTTTGAAAATGACGCGATTTTGTCGCTGGTGCCCGTAAGTCCAACCGTAGCCTGGACGGGTCTGCTGATAATAACGTTCGCTTTCACCGTTGCAGGTGGTATGATTTTTTCGCGCCGGGAATACGTCGAAGGCAATCCGTAGCGGCGTGATCGTCGCCAGCCAGCGGCGGAAAACAAGTGGTCAGTGGCCAGCAATCAGTGGCCGGTGATCGGTGGTCAGTGGCTGGCAATCAGTGGCCGGTGATCGGTGACCGGTGGGCAGCAATCAGTGGCCGGTGATCGGTGGCCAGTGGCCGGCAATCAGTGGTCGGTGATCGGTGGCCAGTGGCCGGCAATCAGTGGCCGGTGATCGGTGGTCAGTGGCCGGCAATCAGTGGTCGGTGCTCAGTGGCCAGTGGCCAGCAATCAGTGACCGGTGATCGGTGGTCAGTGGCCGGCAATCAGTGGTCGGTGATCGGTGACCGGTGGGCAGCAATCAGTGGCCGGTGATCGGTGGCCAGTGGCCGGCAATCAGTGGTCGGTGATCGGTGGTCAGTGGCCGGCAATCAGTGGTCGGTGATCGGTGGTCAGTGGTCAGAGGCCAGCGGTCGGTGGCCGGTGACCAGAGCTCGGTGATCGGTGGCCAACTGGGAGCGGTCAGCCGCGGGTGGACGGTGACCAGCGGTTCGTATCCAGCTTACAAGCGTAACCAATCACGCAGCAAGCGCCCAAGGCCATATTCCCGGCAACTGGCCACTGACCACTGATCACCGACCACTACTAGGGGCCACTTGTAACTGCCTGCTAATGACTTTTCCGGCAACTGGCCACTGACCACTGATCACTGACCACCGAGGGAAGGGGTCTTGCACAGACGGCGTCGTTCGATAAACAGCCTGCAAATGCCCATTGGAAAGAAAGCGCACGAGTGACACCCTGGCGATCGGCGCCAGGTAGCCCCCAAACAAGCCGAAAATGCCATTGGGGAGAAAGCGTATGAGTGACACTCCGCCGCCAGCTGCCTGGCTCTTCCAGGACGTCGCGGATTTCGTCGAGCAAATCCGCGCCGCACAGGGTCGCGTAGTGCCAGCTTCGGGAGGTTATCGCCCAGCCCAGTTGACGGTATGCATCAGTCGCGAAACCGGCAGTCGCGGTGGAACCATTGCCCGCAAGGTGGCGCAGCTATTGCAGTGGGACTACTACGACCAGGAAAAACTCGAATATCTGGCGCAGGAGGCCCATCTCGAACAGGAACTGTGGATGGGATTACCCGAGCAGGCTCGCATTTGGGCGGAAGAGCACCTGCGGCAACTACAACACGAAGGCCGGCTCAGTCAGCATACAACCATTCAGCAGCTGGCGCGAGCTTTGTTAGCACTGGGTTGTCGCGGACACGCCGTCATCCTGGGTCGGGGAGCGGGTTATTTGTTGCCTCCAGCCAGCACGTTACTGGTACGGGTTATAGCGGACGTAGCAGACCGTGTTCGTTACATCAGTGAATTCCACCGCCTGCCCGAAGAACAGGCTCGGCAATATGTCCGTCAAACCGACCAGCAAAGAATGGAATTTGTACGCACTCATTTTGGCAGGGATCCGACGGAGGTGCATCAATACGACCTGGTAGTGAACTCCAGTTTGCTCAGCGTCGAAGCTGCCGCTCAGGTCATTGCCCTGGCTGCCCGTTACAAAGAATCGCAGCTGGATGAGACCGGCAACGCGGAATCGTGAGGCTTGGCAGTGATGGATACCGCCCCGGTGGCATTTGCGGTTTCGCGCTTACGCAGTTTTGCGCCGGAAGTGGCACTGGTGCTGGGTTCTGGTCTGGACGGGGTAGCCGCGACCATTTCAGCAAGCGGAAGTTTGCCCTATGGAGCAATCACTAACGGATGCACCACCACGGTACCGGGACACCCAGGCACAATAGTGTGGGGCACTTTAGCCGATCGGCGTGTTCTGATGTTTCGGGGCAGGTTTCACCGCTACGAAGGCCATGATCGGACGACCGTGTGCTGGCCGGTCATGTTATCGGCCAGTTTGGGAGTACGCCTGTTAGTGCTCACCAACGCGGCCGGTGGAATTCGTACCGATTTGCTGCCGGGCACATTGATGCTTGTGCGGGGCTGGATTGATTGGATTAACTGGGCTGGCCGCGAGCAACACAAACGGCTTCCGGTAGAGGACACAGTACCCGATTGGGCAGTTATTCATCCGCTGCCGATCGGAAAGGAGGTGACGTTGTTGGCAAAGGTTGCCGGGCAACAGGGTCTCGACCTCCGCGAAGGGGTGTTGGCAACGGTGAGCGGCCCCAATTACGAAACACCGGCGGAAATTCGCGCCCTGCGTGCTCTGGGAGCCGATGCGGTTGGCATGTCCACGGCCGCTGAACTGGCCTGTGCCTGTCAATTATCCCTGCCAGTCGTCGCAATTTCCTGTATCACCAATCGTGCGGCCGGCCTGGCGCCTGTGCGGTTGTGCCATAGCGAGGTATTGCAGCAGGCGTCGCAGATGGTGACTGCTCTATCAGGACTGCTGGCGGAATTTCTGCGGCACTGCTGAACATCGTGCTGGCAAGTTGCGCCTGGGTCCGCCCACCGGCTAACTGACTCGACTTGTTTATAGGTCGCTTTGCCGATGCTGGGTTGTTTCGCCGATGATTGATTGTCTCGCCGATGCCATCTGAACGTTGCGGAAGGCAGACTGCCCATTGACCGGGTATGGCTGGTCGGTACAATGCCAGTGGTTCGCTAGGGGTGCTTGCCTTCCTGACAGGCAGGCTGAGAGCATACCCTTGGGACCCGATCCGGGTAATACCGGCGTGGGGAAGCGAACGGCCCATCCGCGATGGCGTGCGCCCTTCCTCGTCCCGATCGTGTCCCCTTCCCAACAGAGCCGGTAATCAGGCAAGGAGTTCACACATGGCCCGAACGCAAATGGAAGCAGCTCGCCAGGGTATTATCACTCCCGAAATGCAATTCGTCGCCGAACGCGAAGGTTTAGACCCCGAACTCGTCCGCAGCGAAGTGGCCCGGGGCCGCATGGTCATCCCGGCCAATGTCGTTCACCTGAAAAAAGGCCTGCAACCCATCGGTATCGGTATCGCTGCCCGTTGCAAGGTCAACGCCAATATCGGCAACTCCGCAGTTACCAGCAATATCGAAGAAGAACTCGAAAAACTCCACACCGCCGTGCACTGGGGCGCGGACACGGTTATGGATTTATCCACCGGCGGTGATCTGGACGCGATCCGTCAGGCCATCATTGACGCTTCGCCCGTTCCCATCGGTACGGTGCCGATTTACCAGTGCGTCAAGGAAGTCAAAGACATTCCCGACCTGACGCCGCGGCAATTGCTCGACATGGTGGAGAAACAGGCCCAGCAGGGCGTGGATTACATGACCATCCATGCCGGCGTGCTGCTGGAATATATTCCGCTGACGCGCAATCGAATTACCGGCATTGTGAGTCGGGGCGGTTCGATCATTGCCGAGTGGATGATCGCTCGCCGCCAGCAGAATCCCTGGTACACGCACTTTGACGAACTGTGCGAGATCATGCGAGCTTACGACGTGACCTTCAGCCTGGGCGATGGCTTGAGGCCGGGATGTCTGGCTGATGCTAACGATGAGGCCCAATTCGCCGAACTGAAGACCCTGGGCGAACTCACACTCAAAGCCTGGCAGCACAATTGCCAGGTCATGATCGAAGGCCCGGGACACATCCCGCTGCACCTGGTGCAGATGAACGTCGAAAAGGAAATGGAGATGTGTTACGAGGCACCATTCTACGTGCTGGGGCCGCTGGTAACCGACATCGCGCCGGGCTACGATCACATTGCGTCGGCAATTGGCGCTGCCGTTGCCGGGTGGGCTGGTGCTTCGCTGCTTTGCTACATCACGCCCAAGGAACACCTGGGTCTGCCGAACAAGGAAGACGTGAAACAGGGCTTGATTGCCTATAAGATCGCCGCCCACGCTGCCGACATTGCCCGAGGGCGTAAAGGGGCTCGTGATTGGGACGATGAGCTTTCCCGTGCACGGTTCGCCTTCGATTGGAACCGCCAGTTCGAGCTGGCCATTGACCCGGAGACAGCCCGGCGGCTGCACGATGAGACCTTGCCCCAGGAAGTATTCAAGTCGGCGAAATTCTGCTCAATGTGTGGGCCAAAGTTTTGCTCCATGCGGATCACGCAGGACCTGCGGAAAATGGCCGACGAAGCCGAAAAGATCGTCCCGCTCAGTGCCTTCGCGTCTTAGTGCCCGCCGCTTGGCTCCCCTCGGTCAGCAACCACGAAGGCGCGTAGACACCAAAACAAACTCGGTGTCCTTGGGATCGGCAATTTTCCAAGCCGCTAGGAAGAAAGACACCGCTATGGTCAGGCCAGCGGTGCTTATTGGCGGCGGAACTCGAATTCTTTGTCGGTTTTGGGGATGACCACGACGTGGTACGGCTGGGTGAGTACCTGGATGGTAATGCTGCCCGGAGGCGGTGACGTTTCTTCTACGAAAACGAGCAGCTTATCAGCCTTCGCATCGTGCCTGATATCCCGAATGCGGATACTGTAACCGCCGGTCGGTTTCGTGCCTGCAAACACCGCTACGACCGTCTGCTTTTCAAAATCCACCTCTGGCAAAGCCGGCTTGGGTTCAACATTGCGGTGGATTTTGGCCCATAAATCCGCCCAGGCTTTGGCGTCGCGGATGATTAGCTGCGCTGGCTTTTCCACTCCGCAATGGCTGCCTCTCCATTCCCGAAGGATGGAAATTTTATCCGGCGTCTTTTCCTGGGCGTTCATCGGAGCGCACACCAGAGCTAGCGTAAGCAGTCCCGCCAGAGTCCGACTCACGGTTTGCATCGGCATTCTCCTTTGTAAGCACCCCGAGCATCGCGGCAAGTGAGCCGACCATCGTGATTTTTTAGCGGCAATGTTCGCGGGTTCGCCGTTTACTTTGCTATGACGAACCACGCCAGCATAGCCAACCGTCGCGGTGCTGCGGACCGTCTCCGCTGTGCCTTAAGATATGACGAAGAAGCCCGGCGTGCGATCGCATGTTTGGACACGGTCGCCATTTCAGCCAGGCCTATCAAAAACTTTTTCGGCGGACAGAATCAGGTGGTTACCACCAGGTTATCGCGGTGGATGGCTTCTTCGTAATGGTCGGGACCAACGATTTCCGCAACGCGGTCGCTTCGCAAACCGCAAATCTTACGTAAATCAGCCGCGGCGTAGTTGGTCAATCCCCGGGCAAATTCCCTGCCCTCGGTATCCACGATGGCCACGACATCGCCTTTGTTGAAATTGCCGACGACGCGAACGATGCCGATGGGGAGAAGACTGCGTCCGCGCTTTTCGACAGCATCGCGGGCACCCGCATCCACAATGATTTTGCCCCGCGGTTGTGCTGCCCAGGCGATCCAGCGTTGCCGGGCACGCAAGATACCGCCGCGCGGTAAAAACAACGTACCGACCGGTTCCCCGGCCAGGATCGCTTGCAAAATGCCGGGTTGCCGACCATTGGCGACAATAACACAACCGCCGGCAAGCGTGACCAGGCGGGCTGCCTTCAACTTGCTCTTCATCCCACCACTGCCGAGTTCACTGCGACCCTGACTGGCGGTCTGAAGCACACGCTCATCAACATCTTCGACCGTTCGGAGCAGTTGTGCCCCCGGTTCTGCCGGATCGCGGTCGTAAAGTCCATCTACGACCGTCAACAGCACCAGAAGCGGTGCCGGGATCAGATTGGTCACCAGCGCCGCCAGATGATCGTTGTCGCCAAAACGAATTTCCGCCACGCTTACCGTGTCGTTTTCGTTGATTACGGGCACACAGTTAAGCTCGAACAGCGTCAACAGGGTGTTGCGAACGTTGAGATAGCGGACGCGATGATCAAAATCGCCGGCAGTCAGCAGCAACTGGGCGGCATGGTAGCCATAATGGGCGAAAGCTTCCTCGTAAACAGCCATCAGTGCGCTTTGACCAACAGCGGCGGCGGCTTGCAGGTAACGCAGGTCCTTCGGTCGCTGCTTCAATCCCAGCCGACCCATGCCTGCTCCGATGGCGCCAGAACTCACCAGCGCCACTCGCCGGCCTGTTTGCCGAACCTGGTGGATTTGTTCCGCCAGGTGTCGCACGCGCTCAGGATCAAGAATGCCCTGAGCATCTGTCAGCACTTGCGTTCCCACCTTGACGACAATCGTCTGTGCCTCGGTCAGGACTTCCTGCCGGACCGGATCAATGGCGAATCGCTGTTCCATAGTCGCCGGGTTACTCCATGAAAGGTAAAAATCGTGTCAGGCCAGGCCGCTTCGGTTACCGTCTGGCTGCACGAATGCTCCTTCGGCAATTGCCATTCTATAGGCCCCGCCCAAACGCTTACTCGCAATGGCGCCAGCACTCCAAAACTTTTCGCGACGAATCGGGCGGAGTCTCGCCGTGCAACACGTCGCTATACCGCCGGGTTTTTCGACAGCGCACCAAAAGCGGTCGCCCAGCGGATCATGCTGGCTGTAACTGTTGCCGGCGGCCATAGATTGTGCGTTCCAGATGCGCACGGCCGTTGGTCAGTTACAAACCGAGGAGAGTAACTGTAGCCAGCGGCGATCGATTATGGGTTTCAGAACCTGGCACTGTCTATATATGTTCGGCAATTGCGGGTAACTGTAGCCAGCGGCGATCGATTATGGGTTCCAGAGCGGGTACATCGGCCGAATGCGGCGATATTGCAGCCGGCGGACATTTACCGTGGTCAGCCCAGGCGTATCTACTTCGATGACCGTACCGGCAATGGGCATGTAGGCGGCCTTCCACGCGATCGCGCCTTTGACCACAATGATCCGCAATTGTCGCGGCTCAATTCCCAGGCAGGTCAATTGACCGAGACTGAATGGCGGATGGCGTTCGGAGGTCAGGACAAGGAGATTGCCGCCGTCCATTTCCAGCAATGCCGTCCAGCCCATGCGATGCACTCGCATTCCGCCGTGCCGGGCTTCGCTTTCCTCGTAAGTGCCCGGATGCAATAACCGCACCCGACCGGTAACGGTGACCGGTGAGCCATGCCACGCATCCGTTTTGCCGC
This sequence comes from Gemmatales bacterium, assembly GCA_041640595.1. Taxonomy (GTDB): domain Bacteria; phylum Planctomycetota; class Planctomycetia; order Gemmatales; family HRBIN36; genus HRBIN36. The sequence continues at coordinate 69,216 of JBEPZY010000009.1, forward strand.
CTACGGTCAGCGTCAGGGTTGCCCCAGTTCCCGCCCGCTGGCATTGCTGCACTGCTTCCGGGTCATACAGGCAGACGAGACTCTCACTGGCACCTTGCCTGAGCAATTCCGCCAGCAACACCGTACCATCAGCAGCCGAACCGCCTCCAACATTGTCGCCGAAATCAACGAGGATCACCGGCGTTCTGGTGGCGCTCAAGGCCTGGCGGACGGCTTCGGTAGCGTCGGGCAATTCCGCCTGCATGGCTGCTCGCTCGTTCCACAGCCGCTCGGATAGCTCCACCACCAATCGCCGGGCCAAGTCGCGGTCGGCATCCGTAACCGCCAGAAAACTCGGTCCCATCTGGGGTACATCGGCATAGGGAAAACCGAGCAGGAAACTCACCGCCAGCACGCCGGACTGTTGCTCCGCCGAACAAATAGCCTCGAAATAGGCCGCCAGGGGTGGCCGGGAAGTATCCTGTCGCGCCAGGGAAATGATCACCGGTGGTTTGGCTATCGCGGCTACCGGATGGATTTCCCCGCGCAGTTGGCGTAAAAGTAAACGCGCGGCTCGCCGACCACACTCATACTGATCCACATGCGGATTGGTGCGATAAGCTACCGCCAGCGGAGACAATTCGGTTATGGATTCCGGCAGGTTACCGTGCAGGTCGAACGTTACTGCCAGCGGAAAGTCCTGCCCGACCACCCGGCGAATCCGCCGCAACAACTCGGCATCGGCATCCGCGAAACGAGGCGTGACCATCGCCCCGTGCAGAGCCAGCAGCAACGCATCGTAACTGCCACCCTGCAATTGCCGGCATAAATAGTCCGCCACCTCCTCGAACAAACCATCGTCCACCGCGCCTCCCGGAGTGGCCCAGCCCAGGAACAACGGCTCAGCCTGGTAACCGCTTTCCTGCAATTCCCGCAAAAATCCCGCGATCTCGTGATGGGAATCGCCCCATTCACGGACCCAATCCGAACCGAAAACCAGCGTTTGCCGGGCGAACGCCTCCCGATCGGTGAGCCGCGGGTGAAAGGTGTTTGATTCGTGCAGAAAACCAGCCACCGCGATTCGTGCGGCCATGCTCAGCTCCAGCTTACGTCGTGTTCTGGCCCGGTGCGGTGTCGCCAAGCCAGTAAAGCAAGGTTTTCACTTCAAATGGCTTCAAGTCGGGCTTCAGGGAAAGCAGTCGCGCCACGATACCGGTAAGATGAGCGGCTGCCCAGCTCGTGGCCAGGGTGTTCGCAAAAGGCCCGTAGTAAGCACGGCTATGGGCCTGGAATTCAGTAAACGTATCAGGTGCGTAACGAAATTGCAGCGGGGCGGCGAGTTCTCCTTTACGCACCGACAAAAGCGGCGGGGTATGCATGGCAGGCCAGCTCAAAATCAGCGGATGATCGTTATGCGCTGCCGCCACCAGAATCACATCGCGGCTGTAGCAAAATTGAAGCGCCTGCCAGAGGGCATAGCGTCGCGCCGGCGATTGCAAACGTTCCTCTGCCACGCCCAGGGAAATGTTGATCAGCTTGCACTGCCAGTGCGTCACCGACCAGTGCAATGCCTGAACCAGCTTTTCGACGGTGCAGTTTCCTGTACCGCCAAACACATCTGCAGAAAAGAGCTGGACCCGGGGAGCTAGCTGCAAAATGATGTCTGCCACCGTGGTACCGTGAGTGGCGCTGTGCCGGCCGGAATAGGGCAAAACCTCACCCGCAGGGCCGAAAATGACGCCTTCGATCTTCGGTGGCTCATGGCCCCGCTCCCGGCAACGCCGGGCGATTAATTCGGTATCCACGCCCGTATCCACCAGGGCCACTTTTACCCCTGAACCATCCGCCGCCGGGTCGCGGAGGAGCCGATCCCGATCCAGCCGTTGGAACAGTTCCTTGAAAAAATCGCCTGTGGACGCCATGAGCGGAGAATGTAATAGTTCCGGCTCGGCCGACTAATTACCGGAAGTCTGGCGGGTGCCATCTGGCAGTTCCAGCACTCGACTCAACAACTGCTCCAGCTGGTCGAGCAGTTGCCGGCAGAATTGCAACGCCGGTGGGCCATACCGTCGCAGCAATTCCCGCAATTGCCAGGCTAACTCGACCAGTTCGCGGGGATTTTCAGGAAATAATTCCGGCTGCTGAATCGCTTGCTGCAAGTGAGCCCAAACGGCTGGCTGCGCGGCGACGGTGACGCTCTGCGGACTGGCAGCCGTACCGGCTTGCAGGGCGGCCTGGAGTGCCCGCCATACTGCAGCATGCAGTTGCCGCTCAGCAAGCAGTTGCTCCAGCACAGCTCGCGCCAGCTCCTGAAAATGACGCACCAGGGTTCGCTCTCGAGTACCCGGTTCACGTCGGCCCAGCGGAGTATCGAAAACTTCCAGCACCGCGGCCCGCGGTGGCTCCAGAGGCACGGGGACTACCACCACATTCTCGTGGGCCAGTTCGTAAGGTTGCAACGTGACCCCTGGCGGCACCATTTCTTTCAGGTTTGCGAGCACGCACACTTCCTGCATCGCCAGCGCGGTTGCCGCCAGCGTCTCGGCAAACGGCACATTTGCCGTTTCCAGTCGCCGGCCTTCCATGTCGAACAGGTCCACGGAAAAATCGGGGACATGAGCACGGTCGGAATTGCCCTGAGCATGCACTGCTGGAGAGTCCGAAGAGGCGTTGCTTGCCTCCATTTTGCTATGTCGAACCAGGAGCACACCGTGTCGCGTTTCGAAAATATCCTGGCCGAACTGCAACAGTGCCCGCAATGATTCGCTCGGAGCGATACCGCTCGAAAGATCGCTGGTCGTCTGCACAAGCGGCACAATTGCTTCCAGCGCCTGCTGAAACTGGCGCACTCGTTCCAGATGCTGACGCTCCCGCTTGGCCGGTCGAATTTGCTCCAGCTGTCGCCGAACCACCGCCAGCAAAGTTTCTCGTCGCAGGTCGCGGTTTTTGTCGAGGTAGTCGCGCACACCCATCCGCAACGCATCCAGCGGAGTTGCCTGGTGAGCGTAGCCCGTAACCAGAATCGCCACCACCTCCGGACAAAACACCCGCAAGTCTTCCAGCAACTGCAACCCGTTATTGCCCGCGCCAAGATTCCAATCCAGAATCGCCAGGTCTATACTCCGCTGACTGGCGATTTGCAAAGCCGACTCCGCATCCCAGGCTTCTACCAGCTCACAGTCCGGATCGGCTCCCTGCAACCACTCGCGAAACGTCCGTCGCACTAATTCCTCGTCATCCACAATCAAAATGGTCTCAGCCACGGCGCTGCCCTCTTCCGAGCCAGCCTGGCAGGAGGTGCGGACACGCTGGCTAGGTGCGTTGTTCGTTCACCGAACCGTCGGTGTTCGCCGGCTGACTTGCTGATGTGGTCGTTTTCTCGTAAGCGGCACGGAAAACCGGTCGGCCCTGCTGGATGGCTTTTCGCTCAAAGTTGGTCATCCATTGCGGGTCTGGCGGAGGTGGCGGTGTCGCTGCGGGTTGCAGTTGTGTGTGTGTCCGCACCAATTCCTGCATGACGGCGAAATACTCTTCCACGTCGCTGGCTATCCGTAATTGACCTCCCGGCTGCAGGATGCGCTCGGTGTGGCGGACAAAATCTTCCTGAAACAACCGCCTTTTGCGATGCCGACGTTTCCACCAGGGGTCGGGAAAATAGACATGCACCACCTGAACGCTTGATTCTGCAAAATAGGCCGGCAGAACCCGTCGGGCATCCCCGTGAATAAGCCGCACATTGGGCACCTGCCGTTTCGCTAGCCGCGTGGCCACGTATAGCACCAGCGCTTTGTCTATCTCAATGCCGACATAGTTTCGCTCCGGGTGCGCGAGCGCCGATTGCAGCAGGAATCCCCCTTTGCCGAACCCCACTTCCAGTTCCACCGGATGCGGATTACCGAAAACGGCGGCGAAATCAAAAGGGCTCGGCGGGTCCTCCAGCGGGAGCAGATATGCGGCCAGTACTTCCAGGGGCAGGCGTTTATCACGCGGTACCAGTGTCCGACCCATGCTTTTTCTCCCTGAAAAATGGTACCCCGATGACTTCGCCTTCAAAGACCAACCGGCCGTTCACAAATCCCTGCGTTTCCGACTGGATCTGCAAGCGGTGAATGCGGGAGAGTTGTGCCACCAGCACTAACCGATCTCCTGGATACACAGGGGCCCGAAAGCGCACTCGCTCCAGGCCGCCAAACGCCAGGAAGTCCCCGGCAATCAGTTGCAGGTACCGGGCGTAAAAACCGCTCAATTGTGCCGCCGCTTCACACATCAGCACCCCAGGCATCAGCGGATAATCCGGCATGTGTCCGCGTAACCAGAACGGTTCCCGCGGAACATCGTAGTAACCGACCGCCAGGCGCTTTTCCGGATCGGCATACACCACCGCCGTCAGCATCTCCATTTCGTAGCGCTGGGGATTGTATTTGCGTATCTCCTCCAGCGTAAACACAGGTCGGCTGAAATCGAGCTGGCTGATGTCAAAAAGTGCAGCCCGCGGCATGACCGCTCCTTATTTCAGGTCGCATTGCCAGAGGCATCGTCTCGAATCTGCCGAAGTGGCATCCCCGGCAATTTGTTCCGCACTCCGCAATTTTACACACCATCCGTGCACTGCTGGTGTATCCAGACGTTCCTTGCGGACAAACATCGGTGCGTTGAGCTGCCTTTTCAGCAAGGCGTGTCAACGAGCCTTTCGGTCGGCATGCAGCCCCGGCACTGACACCGTTGCTGCGACAATGCCGGCCAGCTCCCGTCGTGCCTCCGTTACTCCCCTGGACGCGACTCCTCCGAACCGTCCTCAAACCGCACGCAGGCATTGCCAAACTTGCTCCGGTGTTTAGAATTGGTTTGCAGAATGGCGACAGGCACCCGGGCTAGGAAAACCAAAAGCTGACGCGGTGCCGCTCCACATGGCGAACTTTGCCGCCCAGCTGCCGGGCTATCATCACCGCCTGCGTCCACCGTGTCTAATGCGGGGGATTTGTCAGGCGATAGCCGCCAGCCTGTCCCTTACAATGGAAATGCAGCACGCAAGCCACACTTAGCCCGGTCAACTTGGCGAGCTTGGCGGCTTTTATGCCTCCCTCGTCTGAGCCTCAAGGCCAGCAGCGGCGACTTTCCCGGGCAACGGCTGGTGCTGAACGGCTATCGTCAGGCAAGCCGAACGGCTGCTGAAACCGGACGCGCTGGTAGGCGGGAAAAGGCGATTGGCGATCGCTTCACCGCCTCCATCCCACGCCCTGACCCTCCGGAACGATAAAGAGCTCTGGGTCAAGAGAACCCCTACCCAGCCCCACGGGGACTTGGCAACTAATCCGCCGAACAGCTCCATCGCCGCTACACCTTGCGCTGGGCTGGACTGAGACGCCAAGCCACGGCTGCGATTAGTCTGCCCTACGGCTCCAACGCCGCTTCATTCTATCGCAGCTAAGCGGCGACGCAGGCGGGACGTCCGCAACTAACCTGCCAAACCCTTTCAACGCCGCGCCGCTCCATCGGAGGTAGCCGGCGATGCGGAATTGACGCTTGCAACCAACGCGCCAGACGGCTCCAACGCTGCTACTGGCTGGGATGCACAAACTTGGGCGCTTAGCTCAGCTGGTCAGAGCGCCACGTTGACATCGTGGAGGTCAGAGGTTCGAGTCCTCTAGCGCCCACTGGACGATTGTACACTAAGTGGCACGGAGTGCTAAGTAACGATACGGACGTAACTTGCGGTTGGCTGTTATTTTGGCAGTAGCGCTCTATATCGCTAGAAAACGCCGTTTGGTGCTGCGCTTTTTGCTGCGCCTGCATTTTTGCGCTCTGCATTGTCAGAATTTGGTTGCCTTACCAGCTTGGGACACGCTGGCGCTCGGGGCTGAGTTATGCCCAGTTTTGACGGGAGCTCCGCTGGACGTCAGGCATGGGGAGGATAACGGTTACGTCGGACGGCCTGTTTTTCCGGGGGCACTTGGAACACGCAAGCCCCGCCTGTGCTTGCTCAGGTTTTAGCAAAGGTTTAGCACGCTTTCGGCATAATCGTGAATCTGGCGGCTGTTTGTGCTTCCTCAGGTTCTGGCAAAGGGCCGCCGACCGTTAGGCACATAGTTGGCTGCGGTCGGCTCGCCTGCACGCGGCAATGATGTTAGCACCCGGTGCGCGAGGCCGGAAAAATAAGAATTTTCGTAAGCTCTTGTCCGGGACTGTTTTTCGAAATCACCCGCCGCTATCAAAACTGGGGATGAGTCAGAGATTCACGCCGTGCTCAGATTCACGCCATATTCACCACGTAAACACCGGATGGAAGAATCGCGTCGGAAACTATGCTCGCCGAGCCAGGACGCACACAAGGCGTTCCAATCGCACATGGAAATTCAAAGGCCAGACCATAGATAAAGTCGCAGGTGAAAGGTTCACGTAGCGAACCGTGAACGGGCTGTTGGAGGATTGTATGGCAGGTGCGCACGACACTGAGGGGTCGCTGGAACTATTCGAGGAGCAAACGATGGCCAGCCTTGCGGGGCGGCATGTCGAAACGGTGAGTGAAGCCGGGACGGTGAACCTGGCCCCGTGCCTGGCTCATCAGCCGGAGGTCGTGCTTTCGAGGGGAACGATGAGTGGGGCCGGGATGGTGAACCTCACACAGAGCGGCGATGAGAATTGGCCAGGCTCGCGGTGGCCGTTACCTGCCGCCCGGAAGCAAACATGCAGAAATGGCTCGGATTTTCACGGTAGCTGCCAAAGAACGCCGCTTCTGGAAGGCGGAAAGCATGGCTGCGGGAGAAGGCCACGAGATGAAAGCGCCCATAGCTACGGTGCGGCAGGGTTATGCAAAGGCGATTGGTGTGAAGGAAGGAAATTGCCACGCGACAGAAAAAGCGGTGGCAGCGACCCAGCGTTGCTTTCGGAAGTCGAACGGCCTGGAGGCAACAAACAGCAGGGAGAAAAAATTAGCGGCAACAATTACCCGTTGTGTGTGCACAGTTCGCAAGGACAAAAGCGGGCGAGGTCGGCGAAAGTCTGGGTGATGATGCTGGCCAGTCTGACGGTGAGCTGGGCGGTGCTCGCGTTGGTGTGGATCACGGTGATCGAGTGCAGGCCAGGCTGGGTTGGTGCCGCGCAGTCCGAACAAGGTGCAAAGGGTGACCAGGGACGCAAACCAGTCCGACTCTTCGCCGAGGCGGAAGATTTCCGGGTCACCTCCCCCGGCTGGGAGGTGGTGCCATATCGGGAAAATTATTTCGCCTGTACATTTGCGATCACGTTTTTGTCGCGGATGGCAGCTCTGGGAGCGCCGGAGCAATTACCGCCGGGTCAGGTGGCGGTCGCGGAACAGGACATCCAGATTCCCTACGGAGACACTTACGAACTGCTGGTGCGTTACGAACAGCCGTACAACTTCTCCTGCGAGTTCACCATCGAAATCGAACAGCATGGCAAGGTGGTGGGTCGTTTCCTCTGTGGCCGGTTGACTGATCCGAAAATCTGGGCGTTCAACAACCACAAGCGTGAGCCGATGGTGCGCTATACGTGGAGCGGGACGGATAACATCGTCTGGCAGCATCCCGGAGCGGTGAAACTGTCGGGGGGAGCGGCGAAGTTGCGGTTGTTAGCCACAGCCCAGCTCGACGAAGGCCGACCCCGTCGCAATGCCGCACGCCGGCATGTGGACGTCATCTGCCTGACCAACGACCGTGACGGTATGGAACGCCAGAAAAAGGCAGGTTACCTGGAGTTCGACGGCTGGTTGGTGCAGGATGGCGACCTGTTTGTGCGGATCACCAACCCGGCCGACGCTCCGGCGCCAGTGGTGGTCGTGTTACCGCCCATGCAGGCCCAGCATTCGCCGTATTACGTACACGTCCGCGATTGGCCGACCACCACCGTGCTCAAGTCGGGTCGTGCTGTCTCAGCTACCGATTATCAGATCGCCGGGCCGCGTTCTCAGCAAGTTCGGCCGGAATTGCTCGCACCGCTGGTGGAACTGCCCAAGGTCATACCGCCCGAGCAGTATTTGCAGCCCGGCGACCGTTCCGGATGGGTTCCGATTGGTCAGTCGTGCGATGCCCTCAATTACGGCCAGTGGTGGGCTGAGGTACGTTATCCGCCGAAAACACCGAACGCTCCGCCGGCCGGCTCGATGTATCTCCGCTGGGAATTCGGCATACCGGACGGTCAAGGCGGCATTCGCGTTATCAAGGACATCACCATCCGCTGCGATGGCAAGGATCGGACGGAGTTCGGTTTCGACATTCCCGGGTGCATCCATCCCAATCCGACTCTGGCGGCGATCCTGAAACAACGATACTGGTTGCCGGAAATCCGTACCCAGAAGGAAGCGTTACGCTGGCTTCTCGAGCAAGTCCGCAAGTTCCCGCAGGTGGGACGGGTGCCGGAGCGGTTGTTGATTTACGGAATCGAAGCGGGCAACACGGAAGAAGGCCGGCAATTGGGACTGGCCCTGGGAGACAATACTCGTTATCGCGGCCAGGGAAAGAAACGCGGCATGATCACGCATTGGCCCAATCCCGACCTGAAATGGATCGAGCAACAGGTGGCCAAACGCCCCGGCGGTCTGGAAGATGTGCTCATTGTCAGTTACGGCGATGAGATTCACCTGCCTGCCGAAAAGATCACCGACCAGGAACTGGCCGACTGGCTCAAGGCTCGCGGTGTGGCTTACGATGGCCCCGTTCAGGTCGCCAAAGACCGGTCGCATCCGCTGTACTACTACTCGCAACTGGCGGCCAAAGAGAAAGGCGGTGCTCGTTATGCCGCGGCCACGGCGTATTACAAAAGCAAAGGGGTGCTGACCGGCGCGAATTACTCACCGCATGCCAACTTCCTGGTCAACGAGCTGGACTATATCCGCACGTTCAAGCTGCGGGCGATGAGCATGCCCTGGACGGAAGATTATGCCTGGCAGATAGCGGAGTTCAGCCCGCAAGTCGTGGGGTATCTGCTCAGCGGTTTGCGAGCGGGGGCCAAATACGATCGCCTGCCCATGCACATGTACGTCATGCCGCATTCGCCGGGCCAGATTCCCAGTGAGTTCCGCCAGAGTTTTTACTGTTCCATCGCCCACGGGGCCAAAATGATCAACTACTTCACCGCCACGCCTTTAGCCGTCGGTTACACGGAAAACTACGTGGACACCTACGACCTGGGCATGTGGCAGATGATCCACCGCTGCACGCATGAAGCGGGGATTTTCGAGGACTATGTGGTGGACGGCGAGGTTCGCCCCGCACGAGTCGGCTTGCTGCTGTCGAGCGTGGACGACATCATCACCGGCGTCAACAACTTCAGCCTGGCTTTGCACAACAACGAGCGCAAAGCGATCTATTTCGCCCTGCGTCATGCTCAGGTGCCGGTGGATTTCCTCAGCGAGGATGATGTCATCGAAGGCAGGGCCCGCGACTATAAGGTCATCTACGTAACCCAGCAGTACCTGCACTCCCGCTGCATCGCAGCGTTGCAGAAATGGGTCGAGGCAGGCGGGACGCTGGTGGCCTTCTGCGGTGGTGGTTTCCGGGATGAGTTCCAGCGCGACAATCCGGCAGCGGTGCATCTTTACGGTGCCCGCAGCGGTCCCATCCAAACCGACCCGAACCTGGTTCCCAAATACCTGCTCGGCCAGGCTAATTCGCCGTTCTTTGCCAAGCAGGATTTGCCGCTTTACGAACCGTGGGACTACGTGCAATGGAATCTCCGTCGGGCCAAGCCCTTCGCCACCGCACCGGCAGCACCGACCGATGGCAAAACAGCAGCCACAACCGCCGACAAAGCGAATGCTTCTGCCGCCGACGGGGGCGTCGAGCGTGTACCCGTCATTGCCTGGAAACAACCGCTCACGGTAACAACAGGAACCGTGGTCGGCACGTTTCAGGACGGCAGTCCGGCAGTGGTTGTGCAAGCCCACGGTCGCGGACGCACCGTATTGTTTGCCTTTCTGCCGGGCCAGGCCTATCTGCGTAGCGGATTACCAGTGCGGCCAGTGGATCGGGGAGCCCACCCCGGCAGCTTTGCCCATTACCTGCCGACCGATATGGATCGGCATCTCCGCCGGCGTCTGGTGGATGATTTCCTGCCGGCAGACGATTCTTCGATCCGTCCGGTGCTGGTGGATGCGGAATTGATCGAGACTACCTGCATTGACACGCCAGTCGTCAACGGCCGACCTGCACGTCTGGCCATTCCGTTGATCAACTGGAGTGGCAAGCCGGTACCGCAATTGCACGTGCTCATCCGCGACGTGCAAAAAGTCAGCAGGGTGCGGAGTGTCGTTCACGGCGAGCTGAAGGCCACACCGTCACCGCAGGGTTTGCGGGTCACACTGCCGCTGGAAGTGGCCGACATGCTCCTCATAGACCGCTAAACTCGCTGGCTGAAAATGCAAGCCAGCATCTTTGGCGCCAGTGGTCTGCGAATGAAAGAGTGCTGGCTGGCACTGGGAGCCCAGGTGTGGCGGAAAGCCGGAGCATGAGCGCCAGTGCTCTCTGATTCCAATACGTCCTGGTGTCCGACGGACACCGCATTAGCGTCGCCCTCAGGTCGGGCAAAGAATCACCGGCGGCGAAGCTGGCTGTACAGCATTCCCGGAAGCGGTTCTATTCGACGTGCTGGCGTTGCTCACCGGCACACTGCCTCGGACCGATTCGGTTACCGCGTGGGCGGTCAGCAACCGTTGCAGTTCGGTATCGCTCATCGCCCCTTCTCGCCGTAGCGCCTGCGTCTGTCCCCAGCGATCGCTGATGACCAGAGCTGGCAGGTTACGGACAGCGAAAGCCCGTGCCAGAGCCGCTCCGTATCCCCCATCGCTCGCATTCGCATAAACGCAATGGAAGTGTTGTCTGGCCAGCTCCAGGCTCCTGGCCGACCAGCTTTCCCGAACCAAATTTTTCCAACCGCTGTCTCCTTCCCCGATGACCACCAGAACCGGCTTGCCGTCTTGCCTGCACGCTCGCAAGGCCGCCCCGTAATCCCTGTTCCACACATCGTCCGATGGCGAGAGCGAGACGGCCAGCAATACCGTCATCCAGCCAGCTACAGGTTGCATAGCTGCTCCTCCTTGTGGCATCCTCATTACCAGCGCAGACGACATAGCCTGCGCATCTTGAGGCATTGGTTTTAGCAACCCGAGGCCAACAGGGCAAACAAAATTTTGAAAAAGTTTCTGCTGCTTCCGCCAACCGCTGCGTTCATCGTGAAATTCCAAACTTGTTATTCTCACCAAAACATCGCAAGTTAACTCGCCCACGGCTCATGCTTGTTCTCGCACATCGGCAGCAACGCATTGCCATCGGGCTACTCCGTCCAGTTGCGACAAAATGCGGCAGGCGGCATGCGACCCCAATACAGCGACGCCTTGCCTTTGGTGCTACAGGGATAAACCACGTGCTGCTGCACTTGTCGGCAGCAATACAGCGACGCCCTGGTTTTCGTGCTACCCTAGCTGCGGCGAAATACGGGAGGCGGAACTCGAACGCCCACAGCGACGCCTTGGTTTTACTGCTACCCCGGGCCGGGTCAGCGATAGATAGTGCAACTGTCCGGCGCCGCTGTATCGGACGCAAATCGCTGGGCGGCGCTGCGTGCTGGTTGTGGTCGCGGCAGGGAAAACCTTTTTGATCCGACGAATGCCAATCGCTGGGATCGCGAGCCACGTTCTGCCGGAAGTGTTATTGTGATATATGGCGTTTTTCACCGGGGCGTGTCCGAGCCAGGCCAGGTGCGGCGCCGCAAACTATTTCGCCGTGCCAACCCGAAAACACTTGCCCACTACCCTTTGAGTCTGGATACGGTCGTCTCGACGGCGATGCCGGTGACTTCGTGCCTGCGTGAAAAGTCCGGCGCACAACGAAAGGACTGCACATGGAATCTCGCAATCAGCATTGGGCTATCCTCGGCGGTTTACTGGCCGGGGCTCTGGTGGGCCTGCTGGTCAACGTGTTCCGGGATACGCTAGACGCCACTGTAAGCTGGATACTGAACAAGGAGGTACAAGCTGTCGAGTGGGTGGTGGTTTATGTCGCCGAGCCCATCGGGCGAATTTTTCTCAACCTGCTACTGATGACCGTGGTGCCGCTGGTGTTTGCATCGCTCTCGGCTGGCATAGCGCAGCTCGGCGATTGGCGGCGATTGGGCTCTATAGGTCTGCGAACATTCCTGTTTTTCGCGCTCAGTATGACCATCGCCTGCATTACGGGATTGGTTCTGGTTAACTGGTTCGAGCCGGGCCGGGCCTTGCCTCCTTCCGTCCGTGAGGAACTTTTCGCTACGGCAAAGCGGACCGGCCCGGAAACGTCCCGAACAATGAGTGGGCAGCAGTCCCAGCCGAAAAGTGCTGGTGTTGCTCAAGATGGCCGCACTTCCGAAGCGCCGAAATTCGGTGTGGACTTTTTGATCGGACTGGTGCCGCGGAACCCCTTCCAGGCAGCGGTAGAAATGAACATGTTGCAGATAATCGTGTTTGCCCTGCTGGTGGGGGTCGCGCTTACCTTGCTTGCCGAGAGCCGCCGGCACTCGTTACTTTCGCTTCTGGAAGCGACCAGTGACCTGATGGTCGTGCTGATCGGTCTGGTGATGCGAATCGCTCCGCTGGCCGTGTTTGCGCTGCTGTTCGCCAGGACCGCCAGTTTCGGCCTTACCTACCTTCGACCGCTGGGGCAATACGTGCTGATTGCCTTGCTGGGTATGGCTGTTCATCTGCTGGTAACCATGAGCCTGCTGGTCTGGTGGCTGGGTAAGCGCAGGCCGTGGGATTTTTACCGACGAATCTGGCCGGTGATAGTAACGGCCTTTTCCACCAGTTCCAGCAATGCGACGCTGCCGACCAGTTTGCGTACCGCTCAGCAAGAACTGGGCATTCCGCCGCAGGTGGCCGGGTTCGTCCTCCCCCTGGGAGCTACCATGAACATGAACGGCACGGCTTTGTACGAGGGCGTCACGGTGCTGTTTCTGGCGCAAGTCTATTTCGGCACAAGTCCGGACTGGACAGCGCAACTGATCGTCATCGGTCTGGCTGTTGTTACTGCGATTGGCGCCGCTGGGGTACCCGGTGGTTCGTTACCCTTGCTGGCGACGGTGCTCACCGCCGTAGGCGTGCCCGGAGAGTACATTGGCATGATCCTGGGCGTTGACCGTCTTCTCGACATGGCCCGAACAGTGCTCAACGTCGTCGGCGACCTCGTCACCGCTGTCTTTATAGCACGCAGCGAACAAAGCCATTCGGCCGGCCCGTAAGCCCTGCCACAACTGCTTCCACCCGTTTGTGCCCTCCAGGCACTGTTGCCGGAAAAAACAAGTTTCTGCCTTTACCTGTCGCTTGACGCAACAGACAAAGCGGGTAGCATACGTAATGGGCGAACAGACAGAGCGGGAGTTTGTTTGCCCCGACCGAAATGGTAACCTGGTGTGTGACGGGGACACGCTGGACCAGGGTTTTCCTTATTGCGGGAGGCTTAGCCATGCAAAACCGTTTCAAGCTCCGTCGTGCTTTTACCCTCATCGAATTGCTGGTGGTCATCGCCATCATCGGATTGCTCATGGCCTTACTTTTACCGGCCATTCAACGTGTGCGGGAAGCGGCTAACCGGATGCGTTGCAGTAACAATTTGAAGCAGATTCTCCTGGCCGTGCATAACTTGCACAACGATTACAACGTTTTGCCACCCTTTTCGGCTCCGTGTGCTGCTCAGGTCAACGTCAATCCTGGCTGTGCCATTAGCCTGGATGGTCCTTACAAAGGCTACAACTACACGGTGCATGCGTTCCTGCTGCCGTATATTGAATTGGACAACTTATACCGGCAAATGTCGCCCAACGGATACGGTGGCGGCCGATACTACGAGGTGATCCGTCTTTACCTGTGTCCGAGCGACCCTTCAGTAGCCGGCGGCAAATGCATGACCACTTACGGCGGCGCCAACAACTGGGGGGCAGCTTCGTATGGGGCCAATTATAACGTGTTCGGCTGGCACAATAGCAGCGCTGTACCGCGAGAAACGGTCATCCCCGCCAGCATCCCCGACGGCACGTCCAACACCATGTTTTTCACCGAGCTATATGGAACCTGCGGCTGGACAAACAATTTGAGCTTCGCCTATGGTAGCTTGTGGGCCGATGCCAATAGTGTCTGGCGGCCCGTTGTTTGTACGAACGTTTCCAATAAAAACCCAGCGAGTGGCTACACCAATTGCCTGATTTTCCAGGTGCAACCGCATTATTTGCGGGATTGCGATCCAGCCCGGGCCCAATCGCCGCACACAGGTGGAATTAATGTCGCGCTGGGAGACGGTGCGGTACGTTTTGTTTCGGCCGGCGTAAGTCCGACCACCTGGGCCAATGCTTGCCATCCGGCCGACGGCAATCCGCTGGGCTCCGATTGGCAGTAACCCGTCCACGCGAACCAGGCCAGGCTAACGCGGTGAAGGAATTTTGCCGCTCTGGGGCAGGGGAAAAAGCTATGCTGCGAACCGGCTGCTTGCTGCTATTGGGCGGTTTGCTGGGTTGCCTGGGATGTCAGCGAGTGGTGGTGTATATACCGCAGACGCAGGAGGTTCGTGGCGTGGTCTCGTATAAAGATGGCCGGCCGCTCACCGGGGGCGTGGTGGAGTTTCGTTACCTTCGCGACCCCTCTATTCGCGCTGTGGGCAAGATTGAGCCGGACGGAAGTTTTACTTTGGAAACGCTAGCCGGCGATCAGCGGGTTTCCGGGATACCTCCGGGACGGTACCATGTATCTATCGCCCCGCCGCCGGAAATGGGTCAAACACACTCCCCTTACGTGTTTCCCAGCGTGGAAATCGCTCCCAATCAGAAGGAAATCCGTCTGGAATTCGAGGGGTTTCCCGTCAACAGCGACGAAGCACCAAAATAAACCAGGCCGCGTGATGGTTGGCCTGGCTCGCTTCTACCGTGCGATACCGGTAACGTAAGCCAGCTGAAGAGTCCCGGAGAACCGGAGTCGAGAAACCTGGTCGCTGGCAAGAACCGTTCGGCAAGATGGTGCCGTTTCAGGCGACGCGGCGAAGCAGGAGAGTGGTGTTTGCCCCGCCGAAGCCGAACGAATTCGACGCGACAATCCGTAGCCGGGCCGGTCGGGCCTGATGCGGCACGTGACATAAAGCACATTCCGGATCGGGTTCATCCAGGTTGATGGTCGGAGGAATCGTCTGCCGTTGCAGGGCACCCAGGCAGGCAGCGGCTTCGAGAGCGGAAGCGGCGGTGACAGCATGCCCGGTCATGCTCTTGGTTGAGCTCACCGGGATGCGTGTGGCGGCTTCACCCAGGGCCAGGTGAATGACGCGCGTCTCGCAACGGTCGCCGACGGGTGTGCCGGGAGCATGGGCGTTGAGGTAATCAATGGCGTCAGGAGCGAGCTGAGCATCGGCCAGAGCTCTGCGCATGGCCTCTGCGGCCGGGGCAGGATCGCTGTTGGGAATGACCAGGTGGCTGGCATCGCTGGTCGCCCCGAAACCGATAATAGCCGCCAGCGGTTGAGCGCCGCGACGACGAGCGGAAGACGAACTTTCTAACACGAACATCGCACCACCTTCGCCCATGACGAATCCGTCGCGACGGCGGTCAAAAGGTCGGCAGGCCGCCTGCGGCTGATCGTTACGACGCGACAAAGCCCGCAGGTTGCCGAAACAGGACATGGCCAGGGGAGTCACGGGCAGATCGCAAGCCCCGGCCAGGCACAAATCCAGTCGGCGCGTGCGAATCCAGTTGCGGGCTAATCCCAGGGCGTAGTTGCCGCTGGCGCAAGCGGCAGCCAAAGTGATGGTGGGGCCGCGCAAGCCGAGCCGTCTCGCTAATCGCTGTACCAGCGGTTCCCGCGGCACTTCGGCCTGTGCTGAGTCGCTCGCCAGCGGACTGGCTGGCGTCGGTATGTCCGAACCGCAACTGGTTTCTTTGCCGATAGCGGCCGGTTCCTGCGGATGCGGTATTTCGCACTTCTGGCCCGCCGAATGCGTAGCGAACCAGTGGCGTTCCCAGAAGTAGGGCCATTCTGCACCAAGACCGCAAACCAGTCCGATTCGCAAACGATCACGCTGATGCCACAAATCGGCTTGCTGGAGAGCCTGCACCGCACACCACAGAGCCAGTTGCTCCAGCGGTGCGAGAGTTTGCCACTCCTCTAAGGGGATCACTTCCGGTCGAGGTATTTCGGTCAACTCGGCGGCGATCTGGCTGGGAAGTCCGGCGGCGGGCATTTTACTGACCCGGCGAATGCCACATCGTCCCTGCAGCAAATTGTCCGTGAACTGAGCCAGATCGCAGCCCAGCGGTGATGCCAGACCGACACCCGTGATCCAGACCTCGTCGCGTGGACTCATGCTGCCTCCTCACGCCAGACGGAGAGCAATTGCTCGGCCTGGTGGAGCTTCCGCAACTCCAGCACGCCGACTTCCGGCAGATACCAGCGAAAGACCATGAACTCTCTGGGATGACGTTCACCAGCAGGGCGATGTCGGGTCGCAGTGCCGGCAGCAGGCGAAGCATCCTCGGCAGGCGGAGCGGTCATGCTGACCGACGCGATCGGGGTGTGCAGGGCGCGCAACAGTGTTTCCATTTGCAGCGGTGTGCGCGGCGATTCGGATTCGTCCAGGATTCGCGGCCAGGTTTGCCATCGTAAAACGGCTCGGGGCGACAAACGGGCCGACGGGCAACGTTCGGAACACCTGAATTCTCTGGCACGATGCGGCGAATCCGTGCCGGGACTTTGCTCTTCCCCGTTCGCCAGTTGCTGCTCGCCAGAACCTGGACATAACGAACCCGCTTCAGTGCTTCGTAGCTGGCTGGTAGATGCTTGTGGCTCTTCAGAGCTCATGCGGCAAACGGCCAGGGCCATCGCCAGGCAAACGGGAGCAGTAGCATTACTCAGGCCCAGTTCCCCTGGCAACGTTCGCCAGCCCGTGGCGACCAGCCAGAAGCCAGGAACCGGCTGCTGCACTGTTTCGAGCATACCGGCCAAAAGCAAGTCCACCAGTTGTCCCGGTCCGCCACCGACACCGTAATTCGGCCCGTGAAGACCGAGCAGCACGCTGAGCGACCCGGACAGAGAATGCAGGCAATGGTTGGGGATGAGATGCGGGGAAATGGCTCCGGGACCATCGAGGCTATAACGTTGCAAAGCGGCCAGTGTCGCTTCCTTGCCGAAATACTCAGGTGCTGCCAGCACACCCCAGCGCTCCGGTTGCGGCAACGGTGGCAGCTGTTCACGAAGTTGCAGCGCCACTGCCAGAGCCGCCAGAGTTTGCTCGTCAGCATGACGCACAAAGGCATGGGGCAGCGGTTGACCGTCGGGTAATCGCAACTCTGTTCGCAGCTGTTGCAATTGCTCCAGCCCAAACGCATAGCTGCTCCAGCCGAGGATTCCCACCTGGATGGCCGAGTGGGGCAAGCGAATTGGAGAAGCTCGGCGGCGCACACCTTTCTCCTCGATTGACCCCATGTGCGGGGGATTTTGTCGGCAATTGCGGGCCATCAGGCCGCCTGGGCTGCGGAAGCCTGTTGCAGTTTGCTTTGCAGCAGATCGAGCAAATCGCCCACTTTTTCCAAACGCTGCAACTCCTGGCTATCCAGGCGAATGTGGAATCGGTTTTCGATCTGCATGACCAGACTCACCAGGTCCACCGAGTCCAGCCCCAAACCTTCTTTCAACGTGACGCTGTCGTCCAGGCGATCGTAGCGTTGTCCTGTGTCCTGATAGAGCAACTCCAGCAATTCCTGGCGCAGTTGTGCACGATCCATACTCACACCTCCACACGGGGAGCGGGTTTGCCCAATCGGGTTGGGGTACATCCGAGGCGGGATAAGAACGATTTTCCCGCAATCTGACAAGCCCAGTTGTGCGGACTGCTTCCCGAACAGCCAGAGTCATTGTCCCGCATGGCTCCATCTTCGGGTCACGATGGCCGATGCTGTTGCAGGCCGGCTACGGTGATGCCCGCACGCTGGGTGTGTCCCTTTCCATCGCCGGGTTGCAAGCTTGGTAGAGCTCAGAGCAGCCATCACCATCGAGCGTGTGTCCCTTTCCGTAGTCGGGTTGCAAGCGCGGACACTTGTTGCAGATATGCCTTTGCGATTCGCCAGGACGCTTCGTTGGCACGGCGGGCTGACGTCCGCCGCTCCTGGTCGTGTGTGGGACTCCGCATTGCGAATCACGCATTTCGCGACGAACGAACGTCGTGCAACCAGGAGCGGCTGGCGTAAGCCAGCCGTGGTACGCGAACGTAGCCCGTCGGCGAAAGACGGTTGCATGTGCAGGTGCGTTACTTAACCACGGCGGGCTAACACCCGCCGCTCTTGGTTGTCGCTCCGGTCGTCGTCCAACATAGCGCGGTTGCAACCGCACAGCGCCCGGTTCAGCGAACCACGGCGGGCTGACGCCCGCCGCTCTTGGTCGTGTGTGGGACTCCGCATTGCGAATCACGCATTTCGCAGCAAACCAACGTCGTGCAACCAGGAGCGGCTGGCGTAAGCCAGCCGTGGTACGCGAACGTACCCCGTCGGCGAAAGACGGTTGCATGTGCAGGTGGGTTACTTAACCACGGCGGGCTGACACCCGCCGCTCCTGTTCGAATGTGCGTTTGTGCATCGCAAAAATCGTTGTTTCGCCGGCGGACGTCCGCACACCAATACAAGAGCGGGGGGCGTAAGCCCCCCGTGGCGCCAATGGACACGATTGTAATCCGGAGCCGTATGAGCCATAAACGATTCTGGCGCTACGTTAGCCCCGTGGCGCTTATAAACGCGAATGCAACGGCAATCCGCACACACCATCGGCGGTCTGCTGACGAATGGCGCCGGTCTCTGCGGATGCGGGTTTGTCCACCCACGGCGGGCTAACACCCGCCGCTCTTGGTTGTCGCTCCGGTCGTCGCCGAACAGAACACGACTTCGACCGCACAGCGCCCGGTTCACCGAATCACGGCAGGCTAACGCCCGCCGCTCTTGGTGGTGATGATCGCCGCTCATGGCGAAATCGTTTCCCGTTGCCAGCGCGGTACTCGCGCTTGCCTGGGAATATTGGCATCGTGACCGCTTTAGAGAATGAAGAGGACATTGATGATGCAGAGCAGCATGCGGGCCAGATGCAAGTCTCGACCGCTCTGGAGAGTGAAGAGGACCGCCCCGGTTGAAGTACGTGTTGGTTCTGAAACATTGGCCCAGCGTCTTGACGGGGCTGTGGGAGTCTGGTAGCATTACACAAACGGAAACGGGAAATCGAATCGGAGGGGAGCGGATAAGATGGTGTGGCTGGCGCTGAGCCTGGGGCTATGCCTTAGCCTGCGGTCCTGACCGCAGGTCTCAGGCTCGGTTGCCATCGTGATGCTTGTGGAAATCGAAGCCCTGGGACCTGACGGGTTCCAGGGCTTTTTGATTTCTGGCTGGGGCAATGCGAGCGGTGGCGGTCGCTCCTGGCGAGAACACGATCGCTGTTTGCTGCCGGGACACCTGAACGCGGATTGGCTAATCTCCATTGCTCCGCGTGTATTTGCTGCCGCGAGGCAAAGGAGTCCGTCATGGCTGAGAGCAATCGTGTGATTATCTTCGATACGACGTTGCGGGATGGGGAACAATCGCCGGGCGCCAGCATGAATCTGGAAGAGAAGCTGGAAGTAGCACGTGCCCTGCGTGATTTGCGAGTGGATGTCATCGAGGCAGGGTTTCCCATCGCGTCGCCTGGGGATTTTGAAGCGGTACGCGCCATCGCCGAACAGATCGAAGGGCCGATCATTTGTGCTCTGGCTCGCTGCCGAGCCGAAGATATTGACCGTGCTGCGGAGGCTTTGCGACCAGCAGCCCGCAAACGCATCCACGTTTTCCTGGCCACCAGTGCCATTCATCGCGAGTTCAAGTTGCGGATGACCAAAGAAGAGATCGTCCGCTGGGCGGTAGAGGGGGTCAAACGGGCCAAAGAATACTGCGAGGATGTCGAGTTTTCTCCGGAAGATGCCGCTCGCACGGAGCTGGATTTTCTGTGTGAGGTTGTCGAAAAGGCGATCGAAGCCGGGGCCACGACCATCAACATTCCTGATACGGTTGGTTACGCCATGCCGCAACAGTACGGCCAGATTTTCCGCCACTTGCGGCAACACGTGCGGGGCATCGAAAAAGTGATCTTGAGCGCCCACTGTCACGACGATCTCGGCTTAGCGGTGGCCAACAGCCTGGCCGCTCTGCATGAGGGTGCCCGTCAGGTTGAGTGCACTATCAACGGTATCGGGGAGCGAGCCGGAAACTGTGCTCTGGAAGAAGTGGTGATGGCCCTGAAAGTGCGGCAGGATTTCTTCGGTCTGACAACGCAGATTGATACGAAACGGCTGTATCCGACCAGCCGGCTGGTGTCCACGATTACAGGTTTGCAGGTGCAACGCAACAAAGCCATCGTCGGCCAAAACGCCTTCGCTCACGAAGCGGGCATCCATCAGCACGGCATTCTGGCACACCAGGCCACTTACGAGATCATGCGCCCGGAGGATGTCGGTCGCAGTTCCAGCGATCTGGTGCTGGGCAAGCATTCCGGTCGCCATGCCCTGCGAGCCCATGCCGAAAATCTCGGTTACCATCTCAGTGAGGAGCAACTCGACCGTGTTTTTGAGTCGTTCAAACGCCTGGCCGACAAGAAGAAAACCATTTACGACGCGGATTTGCAGGCGCTCATTGAGGGTATTTTGCACGATGGCCGACCGGAAATGTGGAAATTAGTTTCGTTCCACACCAGTGCCGGTTCGGGCGTGATTCCGACGGCAGCGGTCTGCGTACAGCGAGCGGATGGCCAGCAATTCCGGGATGCCGCTTGCGGTGACGGTCCCATTGACGCCGTCTTTCGCACGCTCATGCGGATCACCGGTTTGGAAGTGCAGTTACGGGATTTTCAGGTGCGTTCGGTGTCGCAGGGAGAAGATGCCCAGGGCGAGGCCCTTGTCGAAGTCGAACATCAGGGGCGATTGTATCGAGGACGGGCTACCAGCACCGACATTATCGAAGCCGGGGCTCTGGCTTTCCTGAGCGTGCTCAATCAAATTGCCTGGCGAACACAACCGGATAGCGGCGTGAATAAGAGCGAACGGCTTACCTCGATTCCCAGTCCGTGATCCATCGGTTCTTCCGAATACGCGGCGGACATTGTCCGATACTGGTGGCCATCTACAATAGCGCGGGTGCCTGGCCGAATTTCTCCGGCAATACTTTGGCCATTCCAGGAGCAGATGGCTGTGGAGAGTCGGGATAAATCGCCTTGCGAGAGTAATGTAGCTGAAACGGCCCGGCTCAAGGCCAGTGCTGACGCTGAGCTTACCGGAGCCGACTCCGAAGCCAGTGTTGGTGTGAACTCGACAAGCGAATCAGGCTCACCATTGGCTACTCGTGCTCAGGTGTTGCCGGGTGGCAAGGTGGACCTGGAGCGTATCGCCCGGGCGGTGCGCGAAATCTTGCTGGCGGTAGGCGAGAATCCCGATCGCGATGGACTGCGCGATACCCCGATGCGGGTTGCCCGTATGTATGCCGAGTTGTTCGGGGGTCTATACCAGGACCCGCGTTGCCATCTCGATAAGTACTTCGTGGAAAAATACGACGAGATCGTCCTGGTCAAAGGGATCAGTTTTGAAAGCATGTGCGAACATCACCTGCTTCCGTTTCACGGCCAGGCTCACGTGGCGTATATTCCGAACGGCAAGATCGTGGGTTTGAGCAAGCTGGCCCGGGTGCTGGAACTTTTGGCCCATCGGCCACAGGTGCAGGAACGGCTCACCGAACAACTCGCCGATCTGCTTATGCAGGAGCTTGAACCCAAAGGTGTGGCGGTGATTATGGAAGCTACTCACACCTGCATGACCATTCGCGGTATCCGCAAGCCGACCAGTGTTTGCACCACCAGCGCTATGCGGGGAGTGTTCAAGTCGAATCTCTCCACCCGCACCGAACTGATGTCGCTGATTTATGGGTCGAAATAGGGCTGTTGCCTGGTGGTGCCGAACTGTCTCGGGTAGGCTAACGCTCGCCGACCTTGCGAAAAGACCGTGCCACAACAGGCCCGCACCGACCGCTTCCGGTTTCCTGGTAAGCCTGGCTCCATGCTAGAGATCTTCGCTTTGCGATTGGCCGTGGGAATGCTGGTGGCGCTGCTGTTGCTGCCCGTACCGGAGGTACCCTCGCGTTTTTACCGTTTGCATTTGCTGATCGCCCTGGGATTGGTGACCCTGGCGGGGGTATCGGCGGGCCAGAATGATAGTGCTGTGTACTGGTTCGGGCTGGGACTGGCCGGTGCGGGTTGCTTTGTGGGTACCTGGTTCTGGCTGGGGGAAGCGAATCGCCTGGGGTTGCTGCCCATTGTCCTGGCGGCCGGTGCAGGTATGCTGGCCCTTATGTCCGAAGCGATCGGCGAAGCAAGCCAGGTTTCGTCGCTCCTGGCGATAAGTTTCGAGCATGCCAGCTCGGCCTTGCAGCTTGGTCTGGTGCTCACCGCTATGCTGCTGGGCCATTACTATCTGATTGCCCCGAGTATGACCACGCGGCCCCTGGTTCGGCTGACCGTGTTGTTGCTGGGAGCGATCCTGGCACGGGCGGTGATTGTCGCCAGCAGCGAGGTAGCATGGTTGTATAGCACAGCCGGCTCTGCTCGCGCTCCGGAACAATGGCTGTGGCTGGTCTTGCGCTGGCTGGGCGGAATTGTGGCGGCGGCAATGTTCAGCTTCCTGGCCTGGCGATGCGCTCGCCTGCGGGCCACGCAGTCAGCCACAGGAATCCTGTACGCGGCCGTCATTTGCACTTTCCTGGGTGAACTGGCCCACTTGCTGGTACATACGCGAACCGCTCCTTAGACCGTACTCGCAAGCATGGGCTTCCTGCATACCGGCAGTGTCCCCGTAGGTGCGCCCTATGCGGATGGCGATTCCCTGCTCCCATTGCGGTGAAGTCTTCAGCACCACTGACGTAGATGCCCAGCGCTGGCGGTGTCCGAATTGCCAGCAGGAGATCCTTGCCCAAGCGGCGGGAGGCGGGGAAGTTTTGTCGCGCTGTCGGGTGTGCGGCAATGAACAGATTTACGTGCAGAAGGATTTTCCCCACAGCGTTGGCCTGACCATCGTGGCGGTCGCCATTGCTCTTTCCTGCGTGTTCTATTACTGGCACTGGCTGGTCTGGACGTGGGCGGTGCTGATCGGTTCGGTGCTGGTGGATGCGCTTGTGTACTGGTGGGTGGGGACAGTTAGAGTGTGCTATCGCTGCCAGGCCAGGTACTGGGGTTTTGCTCCCAATCCCCAGCACCATCCTTTTGAGCTGGAAATTGCGGAAAAATATCGCCAGGAACGGCTTCGCCGCCAATCTCTGTCCCGCTCAGGCTGAGCGAAAGTGCTGGCGACTCCCCCAGCCCCTGAACTTGAGTGTCCGCTGCGCCTGGACCGTTTTGCCAAGCAAACCGCCTTGCCAAGCACTGGCGTATCTGTTAGCAAAATCCCAACCGAGATCGGGAGTGCCAGCGATCCCGACAGGCTGACCCATGGCGGTCTCAATCACTACTTACGCTACGGTAAGCGGCGAGCTGACGCTCACCGCTCTTGACGACCGAGACGAGGATGAATTCATGGTACCCATAGACCTCAGCGGCAAAATCGCCCTGGTAACCGGCGTGGGGGATAACGAAGGTTTCGCCTGGTACATTGCCAAGGCATTGCAGGCGGCGGGATGCCGACTCATCTTCGCCTGTCACCCGCGAGTCTTTACCATCGTCGAGAGCATCCTCACCCGCGAGCAGGATGCTGAGTCGCGCATTCTCCCTTACGGTGCCGGGACGTTGCAGGTGGAGAAACTTCTGCCCTGTGACGTTCGTTTCGACACCATGCAGGATGTGGATGAAGCCACGCGGAACGATCGCCGTTACCAGCGTTTTGCCGACTATTCCATTCAGGGCGTCATGGACGTGATCAGCCGCGATTATGGTGGCCTCGACATCCTCATTCATTCGGTGGCATTCAGTCCGGAGATCAAGAACATTCAACTGGAAACGAGTCGGCAGGCGTATTTGACGGCGTTGTCGGTGAGTGCTTATTCACTAACGGGATTATTGCGGCGAGCCTGGCCGCTCATGAAAGACCGACCGGGCGGGGCTTCGGCAGTGGCGTTGACTTATCTGGGTGGCGAACGGGTTGTGCCGCATTACGGGGGTGGCATGTCCGCTGCCAAAGCGGCTCTGCAAATTGACGCCCGACAGCTGGCGCACAACCTCGGCAAATACAATATCCGCGTCAATCTCATCTCGGCCGGGCCTTATGCCTCTCGTGCCGCTCGCGCCATCGGCGACATTCAGCAGATGATCCAGTACGCTGCCCAGCGCAGTCCGTTACCGCGTCCCATTCAGCCAGAGGAAGTTGCCAATGCCGTTTTGTTCCTGTGCAGTCCGCTCGCCTCTGCTGTTACCGGACAGATTTTGTACGTGGATTGCGGCTACCACATCATGGGCGTGTAAAACGCTCGCCCGCCAATGCCCTTACCAGCACCGCACCAGATCAGTCCGTCTTCGTGCATGTGCATAGGGTGTGGAATGCCTGGTCGGCAATGTCCCTTACCAGCACTCCGCGGATTTTTGCCGGCAAACCAGCTCTGGGTGTCCACCACCCGGCAACGGCTCTTATCCTCCGCGAATAAACCGGCTGACTCGCACTCTCCGCACGCGGAACCGGGCCGCCCTCACTATGCGCGAGAAAGACCGCCCATAGCTTTCCAAACCGTGGCGGTGACGGCGAACCGCGCGGCTGGCGTTGCAGCAACAATCGGGCCGAGCGGTGCGGCCATATGACTAGGCGACGTGGAAAATCTCCCAGCGATTGCCTTGCAGCGACAATCAGCCCGAACGATGCAGCCAGATTCGACGGCAGAACGCGCTGAGCAGCGAACAATCAGCAGTGGCCGACGCATAACGAGCCGCGCGCAGCGTGTAGCGAAGGCCAGAACGTGCTGATGCTTCAGAATCCGCGAGTAGTGAACAAGCGATGGCGAGCGGGCATATGTAAGGAAGAGGCAGCAACGAGCGGTTGGCGAGCCACCATCAGCAACCGGCGAGCAGGCGAGCGTCAGTCGCAACGTTCGAAGATGGTGGCGATGCCCTGGCCGCCACCGATGCACATCGTGGCCAAACCCAACCGCGCACCCCGGCGTTGCATAGCGTGGATGAGCGTGGTGGTAATACGGGCTCCGCTGGCGCCGAGCGGGTGACCGATGGCGATTGCCCCGCCGTGGACGTTGACCTTCTCCAGGTCGGCTCGCAACAAGCGCAGCACGGCGAGCGTCTGAGCGGCGAAGGCTTCGTTGATTTCGATGAGGTCAATGTCCTCGAGGCGGAGTTTGGCGCGTTCGAGAGCTTTTTGCGTCGCGGGCACCGGTCCCAGTCCCATAACGGCGGGGTCGAGCCCGGCAATGGCCATGCTGCGAATCCGCACTTTCGGTTGCAGGCCGAGTTCGCGGGCGCGATCCTCGGCCATCAGCAACACCGCCGCCGCTCCGACGTTAAGCGGACTGGCATTGCCAGCCGTGATGGTTCCGCCATCGGGCAGGAACGCCGGTTTCAGTGCTGCCAGCGCCTCCAGGCTGGTGTCGCGGCGAATGCCCTGGTCCTGGGTAATCAGCTTTTTGCTTCCGGATTCGTCCCGTCCCCAGGTCGGGACAATTTCATCGCGGAAATAACCCTGATCGGTCGCCGCTGCTGCCAGCCGATGACTGCGCAGGGCAAATTCATCCTGTTCGCGTCGGCTGATCTGAAACTTTCTGGCCAGAAATTCCGCGGTCAGTCCCATCTGAAACACCGCCGGGCTATGCCGGTAGTACAACCGCGGACTGGCGTCGAAGCCCTGTTCGAGCGGGCAATGGTGCATGTGTTCGACGCCGCCCGCGATCAGAATATCGTGGCACCCGGCCATAATAGCTGCCGCTGCCTGATTAATCGCCTGCAGGCTCGACCCACAGTTGCGGTTGACGGTAACTCCGCCGATGGAAAGCGGCAGGCCAGCAATCAACACGGCCTGGCGAGCAATATCGTAACCCTGTTCGCGTTCCTGTTTGACGCAGCCCCAGTGGACATCTTCGACAAGCTCCGGCGGGATCGGCACGCGGTCGAGCAGAGCCTGTATGATGTGGGCAGACAGGTCGTCTGCCCGTACATCGCGGTAGTAACCCTTTTCGGGGTGAGCCCGGGCGATCGGGGTGCGCACTGCCGCTACGATCACTGCCTGCCGCATGGTCTTCTCCCAGGGTCGCGGACGAAGCTGACGAAGCCGTCTTCGGCTGGGCTGAGCCACTCAGTTCGGCGAGCGATTCTGCACTGCGGTCGGCTCTGCTTCGCGCGACCGAAAACCCAAGCGCGTGGCATCTCCGGCTCTGGTTACCATAAGCACCACCGCAGGAAACGCCAAGCACGCTCACACCAGGCGACGAAAAAATCCGCAGCCCTGGGCCGCTTGCCAGGTCCGCAAGGCGAGATGATGGGTATCTTGCAGGATGGCGGAAATGCGAGAATTTGACCGCTAGGGAGCGAGCGACCCGCGCACCTGGCGCAGGTTGTCTTCACTGACCTGGAAATAACCGCGTTGCACAGTTCCGTGGCGAATGATGAAGTAGCGCAGGGGCAGAAAGCTGGCCAGCTCGGGATGACGCAAAACGTAGGCCAGGTTGTCGTAGTTGAGCGTCTCCCATTGATGCAGGCCGATGAGGATGTCGCCGGGCTGGATACCAGCGCGCTCGGCGGGCGAATTCGGGGCGACGCTGAGCACTACCATGCCACCCCGTAAGCTGGCTTGCACTCGCTGCACCTGTTCCGCCGACACCGGGCGAAGCCGCATGCCCAGCAGTTTCCAGACCAGTTCGGCATGTTGCTGTTCCGGTGTATTACGCGGAAAGCGGAGCTGGGCGGTGCGCTCTTCCTGACCGCGCCGGAAACGCACGGATAACGATTCACCCGCAGGCAGGTCGAGCAGGGCACGTTCCCAATCCAGCGAGTGAGCGATCGGCAGGGAGTTGGCTTCCAGGATAATATCGCCCGGTTGAATACCAGCACGTGCGGCGGGGCTATCTGCTTCCACACGTTCCACGCTGACCCATCGCTGAGCCGGGCGGTTCGGATCGCTGACGTCCACACAATCGCGCAGAACCAGGCCGGTGCGCAGTTCCACGGGCCGAAGGCTTGCAAACATGTCCGCCGTCAGCCGCAATACCTCGTCAATGGGCAAAGCAAAGGCGATACCCTGAGCCCCGGCCCGAATGGCCACATTCACGCCGATCAATTCGCCGTCCACGTTGAGCAACGGGCCTCCGGAATTGCCTGGATTAATGCTGGCGTCGGTCTGAATCAGTCCCTTGTAAACGAGGTCGCGGTTGAGCGTTACGTTACGCCCCAGAGCGCTGATCACCCCCACGGTGACGCTGTGTTCGTAGCCGTAGGCATTGCCGATAGCAATCACCGTTTCGCCCAGCATGAGATCGCTCGAGGTGCCGATGGGCATGGTGGGCAGGGATCGGGCGGCCTCGATTTTGAGCAAGGCGAGATCGTTTTCGCGGTCGCGTGCCACCAGCCGGGCCGAATATCGGCTCCCATCCAGCAGAATGACGCGGATGCTGCTTACATCTTCAACCACGTGATGATTCGTCAGGATGTAACCGCGTGGGTCGAGAATGATGCCGGTGCCCATGCCGCTGGAGCGCGAAGTGGGCGGAGGATGAACGAAATCATCACCGACGATGTTGCGAACCTGGCGTTCGCTTTGAATGCTGACAACCGCCGGGCGGGCACGTTCGACCGCTTTGACAATGGCCGTCCGCCGCGTCGCTGCCGAAGCCCAGACCAGTCCCCAGACGGCAGTAAATGCCGCTACCCACCCCGTCCATTTCACCAGTTGCCAAGCCATGGTGTCTGCACTCCCGGTGTGCTGCAAGGAGAGGCGCGCTGGGTGGCCCATGCGATCTCGGCAAGGCGAACGCTTTTCTCCAGGCGAACCGGCCCGATATACCGCGAAAATTCACCGCCAGGGTTGCGGCTGTGCTTGCGGTAACGATTGGGCCCGAAAGTGCCGGCGATTCGCTGGGAGCGGGTGGAAACAATCGCAGCAACTTTCCCGCGCTACAATAAAGCACGGAACCAGCGGTCAACGGAGCTGGACATTCTGGGGGCAAGACCATGTCGCAACCACCGACGCGCCGGCAAAAACTGGAAGCGCTGCTGGCTCAGGAACCGGACGATCCGTTCTTGAAATATGCCCTGGCAATGGAATGCGCTAACGAGGGCGATGACCACGCTGCCGTGGATTGGTTTCAGCGTCTCACCCAGGAGCATCCCGATTATATTGCCGGTTACCACCAGTTTGGCAAACTGTTATTGCGGCTGGGACACGTGCAGGAAGCCGAAGCGGTGTTGCAGCGAGGCATTGCCAGAGCTCGCCAGCTTGGCGATCTGCATGCCGCCGAGGAAATGGAAGCGTTGCTCACCAGCCAGGCCTGAAATGTCGCCTGCTTCGGACGAACAGGACGCCTGGTGCCACCGTGAGCGCTTTCAGCAGCGGCGCTCAAGAAGGCACGCTCGCCCAGCGAAATCAGCCTCGCTGATGCAGTTGCACGGGCGGCACTGATTGCGGTAAATCCATGCGGATAATTACCGGTTCGGAGAGTGGTTCCCGGCTGGGCCGATTCGGGGTCAATATATCTTGCTTCCCGGTGGTAGCTGAAGATGGATCGCTGAGGCGAAGGAATGGCAGGATGGCCGGCGAAGCAGACCGCAACTGTTGACGGGCCAGCAAAATGTGCAACTGGCAGCGCCGCCGCAAATCGCCGATCGCAGCTTTGTCCCGATGCAACAGGCGGGCTTGTTGCACTAACCGTTCCGCTTCGGCAAAACGATCGCAGGCCAGCAACAGTTCCAGCAACCAGGCGAGATATCGCAACGAATGCGGCGCCAGCGACCAGGCACGATGCAGATACCGCAACGCCAACCGCGGTTTCCCGGCATCGGCAAGGCATCGCCCCAATTCCGCCCAGTAGGCGGCACGACCGGGAGAGCGTTTCACTGCCAGCCGCAAATGGCGTAACGCACGCTGCCAGCAGTCCGGACGCTGTTCCTTTCGCCACAACCGGCCCAGGCGGTAATGCCAGCGGGCCTCGCCAGGCTGGCAGCGCAACAATTGCCGAATATGCCCGCGAGCCTCCTCCCGGTTTCCGAATCGCTCAGCAATCCGCGCCAGATAAACCCGTGCCAGTCGCCACGGCCGTGAACCAGGCTCGCTCAACCGCAACATTTGCTCGAAACAACCTCGGCTGGCATGCCACTGCTGCACCTGGAGCAACCGTTTTCCCCGACGCAGCAACCATGAGAGAATGCGCAATCGGGCCGTCATGGTTAGCCTCCTTGCTGATTCTTGTCGGTCCTCCTGACCGGATGGGCGTTCATTGTAATTGCGGCATAGCCTGGTTCAAGTCCAGCTGCTGTCGAGTCTGTTAATCCCCCGCCAGCCCCCCGGCGACGCGGTACAACGAACCAGGGCCAGCAGCCACCCAAATTCCGGAGAGAAACACGTGTTTCCTTGCACGGAATTCGCGTCTCGCTAGCACGGCTAATGTCCGCCGCTCTCAAAGCGGAGTACGTTATTCGCGGCAACATCCCCGCGGGCGTCCGATCCCCGCTCTTGGTACGGACGGAACGTGTGCCGGTGAAATGGCGACTTTTGCGATGTACAAACGCACGTACAGCCAGGAGCGGGGGGGCGTAAGCCCCCCGTGGCTGGGCAACCGACCGGGACGGCAATGACGTTTGGCAGTATTGGACCGCATCGTGCGTGTGGAGCCTCTTACAGAGCGACCACGATGGCAACGACGTCTGCCAACCCAGCGGCAGCAGTTTT
Source organism: Gemmatales bacterium (assembly GCA_041640595.1). Taxonomy (GTDB): domain Bacteria; phylum Planctomycetota; class Planctomycetia; order Gemmatales; family HRBIN36; genus HRBIN36. The sequence continues at coordinate 99,062 of JBEPZY010000009.1, forward strand.
CTGCATGTTTGCGGTACCGCCCATGCAAATGCATTTCCGCGAGCCACGGCGGGCTAACGCCCACCGCTCCTGTGAATGTGCGTTTGTCCATCGCAAATAGCGCTTTGGCAGCGAACGAACACCGTGCACCAAGAGCGGCTGGCGTAAGCCAGCCGTGGTTGGCGAGCGTTCCCGTTCGCAAACAGCGTTCATGACCGCCAACACGTTTCCGAGCCACGGCGGGCTGACGCCCGCCGCTCCTGATCTTGTGCTCGCCAGCCGCTGGACAATGTTCGATTCTCGCGGGACAGCGTCCCGTTCACCGAGCCACGGCAGGCTAACGCCCGCCGGTCTTGTGGCGCTGCGTGTGTGCGGTGCGGATGGCGTTTCCCGCAATAATCAGGCGCGGTGCACCAGGAGCGGCTGGCGTAAGCCAGCCGTGGTGAACGCAACCGTTGCACCGGCGGGAAACGCACTTTTGCAACGGCGTCCGGCTTGCAATCAGGAGCGGCTGGCGTGAGCCAGCCGTGGTTGGCGAGCGTTCCCGTTCGCAAACAGCGTTCATGACCGCCAACACGTTTCCGAGCCACGGCGGGCTGACGCCCGCCGCTCCTGTGAATGTGCGTTTGTCCATCGCAAATAGCACTTTGGCAGCGAACGAACACCGTGCACCAGGAGCGGCTGCGGTAAGCCAGCCGTGGTGAACGCAACCGTTGCACCGGCGGGAAACGCACTTTTGCAACGGCGTCCGGCTTGCAATCAAGAGCGGCTGGCGTAAGCCAGCCGTGATGGGCGAGCGTTCCCGTTCGCAAACAGCGTTCATGACCGCCAACACGTTTCCGAGCCACGGCGGGCTAACGCCCGCCGCTCCTGAGCTTGTGCTCGCCAGCCGCTGGACAATGTTCGATTCTCGCGGGACAGCGTCCCGTTCACCGAGCCACGGCAGGCTAACGCCCGCCGCTCCTGATCTTGTGCTCGCCAGCCGCTGGACAACGTTCGATTCTCGCGGGACAGCGTCCCGTTCACCGAGCCACGGCGGGCTAACGCCCGCCGCTCCTGAGCTTGTGCTCGCCAGCCGCTGGACAATGTTCGATTCTCGCGGCACAGCGTCCGGTTCACCGAGCCACGGCGGGCTGACGCCCGCCGCTCCTGTGAATGTGCGTTTGTCCATTGCAAATAGCGCTTTGGCAGGGAACGAACACCGTGCACCAGGAGCGGCTGCGGTAAGCCAGCCGTGGTGAACGCAACGGTTGCACCGGCAGGAAACGCACTTCCGCAACGGCGTCCCGCTTGCAATCAAGAGCGGCTGGCGTAAGCCAGCCGTGGTGAACGCAACCGTTGCACCGGCGGGAAACGCACTTCTGCAACGGCGTCCGGCTTGCGATCAGGAGCGGCTGGCGTAAGCCAGCCGTGGTGAACGCAACCGTTGCACCGGCGGGAAACGCACTTCTGCAACGGCGTCCGGCTTGCGATCAGGAGCGGCTGGCGTAAGCCAGCCGTGATGGGCGAGCGTGATTGCAATGGCGAAAACGCAGTTGGTAACGGCGATCGGGCGGTCGCATGTTGTTGGAACCGCGTAGGCATTCCGTGAAATGAACCCGGCTGGCCAACCTCTGCCGCTCCAGGTTGGGGGCGTGGATTTTCCACTTTGCAGGCGGATTCGCCGAGTGTAAATTTGTGGGGGGACGAACAACTGCGGAGCTTTCGGCAACGGCTGCCTTGGTCAAAAGCCGAGGCGAAATTGAACCGCTCCGGACGGCAGCCATTCCCCTGACACTCGGGTGGTGTCCTCGTAAGGAGAACCAGCGTGGGCAGATCAGCAATAGCGAAGGATGATCGCGACGGCCTTCGTTCTCGCGTTGGCTGGCAATGGTGGACGGGTGCCTGGGTAATTCTCGGCCTGGCTGCTGGGTTCAGCGCGGCGGTTTGGGCACAGGATACCGAAAATCTGCCGCCGGGCATTCGCAAAACCGAGCAAGGCTATTTGCATGTGGCATCGCAATTTGAGCTCCGGCCGGGCAAGGATTGGCTCGTAAAGTCGCCTGAACTGGTGCAGAAGTTTCCCGCGTTTTCGCTGCGGCGACGCCTCCCTGGCCAGGAAAAGGGGGTGGTCGAGGTTAGCATTACCCTGGTGCCCATGGGGGAGTTGCCGCTCCAGGAAATTGTCCAGCAAGAACTGCAGGTCTTGCAACTGATTTACGGTGCGAAAATGGTTGGCGATGCGGAAGAGGTGGACCTGGCCACACAACCGCCGCGCAAGGGTTACCGTATTCTCCTGCAGGATGGCCCTTCCCGCAACGGTCGGGAAGCGGGGGTCGTGTATCTGTTTGCGACCGGCGACGATCCGAAAACGGCCTGGCGGGTTCGTGTCCGGGCTAGCTGGAACAAACCGGCCACCAAAGAAGCTGCTGCCGAGGTCGAAAAATTGTTGCCTTCCCTCCACATCGTCCAGCAGGAAGGGCAGTAAGCTGCCGACTTGCTGACTGCTTCCTCCTCAGCGAACCAGACCGTCTTTGAATACGAAAGCCACCGCTGCGATAATGAGCAAAAACGCCACCAGGTAATTCCACTTGAAGTCCTCACGCAAATACCAGATCGAGAACGCCGAAAACACCATCAGCGTAATCGCTTCCTGAATGATTTTGAGCTGGGCGACGGTCATGCGTTCGTGCCCGATCCGGTTGGCTGGCACCTGCAGGCAGTATTCGAAAAAAGCGATACACCAGCTGGCCAGTATCGCCGACCACAGGGCGCTTTGTTTGTAACGCAGATGCCCATACCAGGCGAAGGTCATGAAGATGTTCGAGAGTGTGAGCAAAAGGACTGTCAGGGCGATTTCGCGCATAGACCGAATTTCCACCTTTCAGCCGTTCGCTGAGCAGGGCACTACATGCCGCGACACACCGTCCGTTGTCAAGACGATCCGCACGGCACGCCTGCCACGGACTGCCTCAGCCCCCACCATCGCCACAAAAGCGGTCATGGTTGTCAAGACAGTCCGCGCGGCATGGCTGCCACGTATTGCTTTTGCCGGGCTTGAATCCAAGCACGCTTCCGGCGTCCCTGAATTCTTTGCACACGCTTCCCACTCCGCAAGGGGCGGGAACCTCATCGTGCCTGGAAAATCAAGGAAAAACGCGTCGGAGACTCTCCCGCAAGCGACGGTAGAGCTATTCTCCCCAACCGCGTGACCAGTCCCAAACTCGCCGGCGCGAACGTAACCCAGATACCACACCCGCACCGAGCCATCCTCACATCCGCATACAGGATACCGGCCATCGAGCATCACGGCCAGACTTAGGAACCAGTTTTGCGGGACGCTTCTGGCAGATAAAGCGTGTCTGGCTACCAGTCGCGGCCAGACCTGGAACCTATTTTACTCTGTCTAAAAGATGACCTATCCCCAGCTTTAGTTGGGCAGGCCGCTTCGCAGAACCCCGTCAGACAATGGCTTATAAAAGTCCTATTTGTCGGTCTCGGGAACCAAACGCCCCCTCGTTCCAGCATTCGGTACGAGAATAGGACTGGCATTGCTGCAGACGACCATCACCAAACGCCACCTCATTCCAGCGTTCGGTCTGCCCATTGCAGCCCACCGCGTGCCGGGCGATTGACTACCTCCTTTGAAGCCCCGAAGAAACTCGGCGGAGTTCTCGATGCTCCCTCTGTCCCCGGAAAAACAGGCCATCTGACGGAACCGTCATTATCCGCCCGCCTTACGTCCGGGTGAGCCCCAAAGCTGGGGGATGAGTCAGCAATCACGGCCGACCTATCCCCAGTTTTGGTAAGGGCAGGCGATTTCGCAACACACCCCCAGACAAGAGGTTACGAAAACTCCCATTTTTCCGGCCTCACGCACCTGGCGCTCACATCGTTGCAGCGTTTGGCCAAGCCGATCGCAGCCAATTGCGTCCCTAGCGGTCGGCGGCCCTTTGCCAAAACCTGAGCAAGCACAGGCGGGCCTTGCGTGTTCCAAATGACCCCGGAAAAACAGGCCATCTGACGTAACCGTTATCATCCGCCCGCCTTACGTCCGGTTGAGCCCCAAAGCTGGGGGATGAGTCAGCAATCACGCCGCTTGACGCCCATGCGGCGCGGACAGTAAAATACGCTGTGCTGGGCGCATAGCTCAGTTGGTCAGAGCGCATCCCTGATAAGGATGAGGTCGCAGGTTCGAATCCTGCTGCGCCCACTGGACGATTGTACACTAAGTGGCACGGATTGCTAAGTAGCGATACGGACGTAACTTGCGGTTGGGGGCTGTTTTGGCGGCTGTGCTCTATATCGCTTGATAACGCCGTTTGGTCATGCGGATTTCGCTGCGCCGGGATATTCCCGCTCTGTATTGTCGGAATTTCGTTGCCTTGCTGGTTCTGGACACGCTGGCTCCGGGCAATGGAACTGGTGCAAAAATGGCTTCTCCGTCATAGCCACGGCTTCGTACTCCGCTGTCCATGAGAGGGGATAAATTGTCCCTTTCCACTATCCGCACTCTGGTCATTCACAGTCTTGGCCACTCTGCTGGGCCTCTATCCACCTGGTAAACGCCGCGGCAGATCACGCATCTACGAGGATTCCCTCACTCTCTGGCCGTTTCAGATCCGTCACCGGCTCTCCTACCGCGAAGGTGCTCAGTATCGCCCAGCAGCAGGGATTTCGAGTGCCGTCTTTGCAAGCCTGCCACTACCGCGTGCATGAGTTGGATCCTGAGTTACTGCAAAGACCTTCACTGCCGAATCTCGGCCGGGGACACCGTGGAACAAAAAAAATTATTGTTCACCAGAGGGCGATGCCGAGCGTATATTAATACAGAGCAACCCGGGGGCGAACTGGCTTCGACCGGGTGTGCGAAAGCGTCAGTGGCGTGTCGTGGTTGGTCGGTGGGCCACGTAAAAAGCCGACCGAACCCAAAGTGCCGAAGCGCACTACGCTCTGGCTGCCTAACCCTACACCGCAGCCCCGAACCGCGAGCCTTGCCTGAGGGCGAGCGGATCTCGGCGATGCTTATCAGGCCCCCAGCAGCAGCTACCGGCGGAACTGCTGGCGGTAACCATGGCCGGTTAGCGATGGGTCGGTCCCGCCTGCTGGATCGCCCGGAGCGAAACGGCACGACCGATTTTCGGTACGGCCACAAAAGCAGGCTACACACGTAGAAGCTGGCGCGGAGCCACTCCGGGACGCGGGTTCGATTCCCGCCGCCTCCACTGTCATGCCTCTCCATGTTGGTTCGCAAAGCCTCGTACCGAGCCGTCCAAACCGTTTCCATGCGATCGCCCCGCCCGCACTACCGTAGCGCGGTTGACGATCTGACGCTGCTTGCAAGCGGGACCGCTCCATCCGCATAAACCCGACAAGTGTCCCCAGACACGTCCATAGTCGCAGAAACGATCGCGGACAATCGTGGCGGAAACTCCGGGCATAGATGGAACCTCCTTCGGGGTGCCCGCGACCACCGCGGATTATCCTTGCGGTAAGACGCTCTGAACGCTCTACTAGGCACTGTGTGCGATACATATCCGAAAACGCTGCTGACCATCGCGGGCAATCCTTGCGGAAGGATGCGGCTGTCCCTGACCATCGCGGATTATCGTTGCGGTAGCACGCTCCGATGCCGGCCAAATAGCGGAACGCTTGCAAAGCCACCGCGGACAGTCCTTTCCAGACGAACGGTTTGCGGACGTGCTTCTCATCGAGCTTGCGGCCAATCGCCGGGAGCATTCGTTCGCTCAGCGTGCAGCTAGCTGAAAACGACATCCGTTTCCGTTCGCCATTTTCCAGTTCTTGATGTGGCGTAACGCTTTCCGGGCTTGAAGTTTGCAACCGATATTTGCCTCCGTGTTTGGGACGTCACGCAACCATCCCTGCCTGATTTGTAACGTTTGCAAACTCTCCAGCGTTAACCATCTGGGCCGAAACAAGGGCAACCGAAAAGGAGACCCAGCATGAATCTCGTCAACAACCAAGGCTTCCACAATCCTCAACCCGCGACTGGTGCCGAGTTGTTCAGCGCCGACCGGCATCCTTTGCTTGAACGCGAAGCCGTGCGACAAATTGGTATCCACGGGGCTCGGGGCACCGGTAAAACCTGTTATCTTGCCTCGTTGTACGGCCGCAGGATTAACTACGACCTGGGGTTCAGCCTCTCGTTGGACGACAACAATCCCGAGGATTCGCTCGATCACCTCAGCCACGCCTGGCAGGCGTTGCAGAAAGGTAGCGTGCCTCCCGCCACGGCAGCGGTCAATCCGTTCCGTCTCTCTTTCACCGTAACGCATTGTGGCCAGAGCTGGTCTGTCCGGACTCTCGATTACGCCGGCGTTCTCGTCGAGCGTACCCCCACCGGCGCCCAGGACCTCAAGATGGAAGTGCAACAATGGCTCTGCCAGTGCGACGGACTGCTCATTTTCGTGGACCTCAGCGAACAGCCTCAGAATTTGCTCGACCGCCTCAACGAAGTGGACCTTCTGCTCAACCGCCTCCGCAAACTCAGCCCGGATGGCCAAACCGTACCCATCCCCGTAGCCGTCGTCTTCACCAAATGGGATTGCGTGGCTAAAGACCTGCAAGGGGCTGATTTCGCCAGTCAACAGCAGAAACTCCGTCACTATCTCGCTAACCATGCCGAGTTCAAGCAGTTTTATGACCAGATCCAGCTCAGCGGCGAGCGAGTCGAGGTTTTTCCGGTTTCGGTTTTCGGCAAATATCAGGGCAATAATCTCCCGCCGCCGCAGGGAGCTCAACCTTTCGGTATTCACGAGCCCATCCTCTGGGTGCTTCAGGAATGCGATCAGGCAATTTTCGATGCCACCGAGGCGCGAGTGACCCCGCTCCTGAACAAACGCTGGGCCAACTACGCGAAAGCCATTGCTACTTATAACTCAATCGCCAGAAAACGCCTGATTGTTCGTGGGCCGGTCGCAGATAGTTTCGCCCAGGCCATTCGCCAGCTGCGTATGCGTGCCGCCTTTCGCTTCACACGCCTGGCCGCTTCTATCCTATTCACCTCGGTGCTGCTGACCCTGTCCGGAATGTTAGGCTGGGATACCTATCGCTACCACGCCGCCCTTAGGGCACTAAACGACGTTCGGTATTTGCCGGAAATGAAAGAACAAGCCGCCCTGGATTACATCAAAACAGCTAACCCCTTTGCACAGTGGCTCGGTCGTCGTCAGCGCGTCGAGGAACATCTCGCTAAGTTGCGCAATGACTGGCACGACGCTGACTATAATGAATTACTATCGTTCTGGACAGCACACGAAGCGGACGAAACTAAGCAGCAGGAAATCGTAACCCGCACACGCCAGTTTCTAAATCGGTGGCCCGATAGTCCTTGCCGTTCTGAAGTTGAAACCTGGCAGCGAAACGCCGATGCCATTGTCCGTAAGCAACACGAGCAAAAAGCCTGGGAGGGTCTGGTGCAATTCTTCACCCAGCATGATAAAGACTCCGAGGCGGAACAACGCATTAACAGGATCGAAACGTTTTTGCGTGAGTATCCCGAGTCTGACTATAAGGAAGATGCACTAAGCTTAAAAAGAACCGCCGAAGATGCTCACAAGCGCTGGCAACAGTTCCAGACCCTGCTAAGTGACTGGCCACAAATAAAGCAGGAATGTGAGACCTTGACCATCGGCGGTAATTCTGATGCGGCCGTTAAAAGGTGCGTGGAATTCCGAGCCAAATGCCAGCAGTTTCAACGGTCAGTATGGTCATCTCCAACTTATAAAGAGTATAGCGACGAGCTGGCCCGGCTCCTAGACGAGATTGACAAGACCGGCGACCAATGTCAGTGGCGGGGAGTCGAACTTTATACCGCTCGCAACCCTTCAAACTATGACGAAATCATCAAGAGGGCGAAAGCATATAAGGACAGCACAACATTCGCCACTAAGTATTTCGAGAAGGCAGCGGATAAGCTTATGATGCAGACCCTGCGAAGTGAATGGTCCCAGATACAAGTCGAATGTGAGAACCTGACCAACGGCGGTAACTCTGATGCGGCCGTTGAAAAGTGCAAGGAATTCCGAACCAAATGCCGGCAGTTTCAACAGTCCGTCTGGTCATCTCCAACTGATAAAGAGTATCGCGACGAGCTGGCCCAGCTCCTTGACGAGATTGACAAGACCGGCGACCAATATCAGTGGCGGGGAGTCAAACTTTATGCCGATCGCAACCGTTCACACTATGAGCAAATCATCGAGAAGGCGGAAGCATATAAGGACAGCAAAATCTTCACCACTAAAAGCTATGATAAGGAAGCGGATAGTCTCATCGAAAAGACGGCTGAGAGCTGGGACTCCGCACTGTATAACGGTTTTCGGAACGCTGCCATCTACGCCGCTGGTCTGGCAGTCGAGACCAACGATATGGAGCGAAAGACCCGCGCATTTGAAGATGCGGCCAAGTTAGCCCGTGCATATCTTGAGAGCAAATGCCCAAAGAAAAAACATAAGTCAACCGTGGAAAAATGGTTGCAATGGTTCGATGGAATCAACAAACCTGCCGTAGCGTTAACGGTGATTATCGTCGATGCTCAATTAGCTGACAATGCGGAGACCATCTATGATCCGTTCGATCCGCCTGATGTGGAAATTACCCTGGAACTCAGCACACAGGCAGGCCAAAACCAGCAATGGAAAACCCCCGTCGTGAATAATAGCTTTGCTCCGAGGTATAACGTCGAATGCAGGAATGTTATGGTAAGCTGGAACGACCGCAACGCAAAGCTAAAACTGACTCTAACCGACAAGGACATAGCCTCTGATGACGAGTTGCCTATAACTTTCCAGGGGCCAGATGTGATTTTCCTGCTGGAAGGCTGGGTTTGGGTACAGGATGGGCCAGGACGCCATCACATTCGCTTTTCCTGTGAGCAATTGCGGCCACCAACCTTGCCTGAGTATGGTAACAATCCTCTATAAGGCCGACAGCAACCGACTCGCGGCCATGCAGCTTAGTTAGAAATGACCACCATGGGAAAGACAAGTGGACCCCTATGTACCCCAACCTAACTGCTATGAGCAACGAAACGCCGACTGTCAGTACAAGTGGCAGCGCACCGCCCCCGCAGGAGATCAGCGCTGAGATTGAGGTTCCCTACGCGGTTCATCGCTGGTTCGCCAGCGGTGAAGGCTGGGCATACCATCCGGACATAGACCTCAAGCAGGTGCGAAGGTGGGCGACCAGGATACTTGCAAATCGTAGCGACGTCTGGCAGCCCACGCCCGAGGGCGAACAGGTTAGTGAGGCCCTGGAGAAAGAACAGTTACCTTGCGATACCGGGCATAACCTATGCCTCGTATATAGGCATTACGCGGATAAGGAGTGTCCGGATCCGAGAGCAAAGCAGCGTTTCCCAACCGTACTTATCGTGGCATTAGCTCACGACCTCAATGATGCAGAAATCAAAGAAGTGCAAAAGCAACTTAGTGCACTCCACGACAAGGACTTACCGCAACAACCAGGGCGCCAGGATACCCTCAAACTCATAGTAAAGCGAATCCCCGCGCCTACCGCGAACGACCAACCGGTAACTCCTGATAATATCCCGGCCAGTAATCAACCTGATGCTCATCCTGACGTTCATCGGCCGGCCCATCGTTCGTTCAAGCCGGTTATGCTGTGTGGGGCGGTGTCCGTGTTGTTAGCGGTTGGTGTCGCAATCTACTTGGAACTTTTTCTGCCGGAAACACCGGTCAAATCGCAAAGAGTAGATATCAGTCCGACTGTACCGAGTGAAAGCGGGAATGGTACTGCTTTGGTTGCTCCTACACTGCCTTCTAATGCTGCGCTGTTTGCAAATAACACGAACACTAAGTCCACTGATAATCAATCTCCTGGTAGCGCAGCACGTGTGAAGTCCCAACCAGAAGGCGCGGCGCGCTGGAGAAAAGAGGCTGCCGAAGCTATGCTCCGTCATCTGAAACGCTGGCATAAAAGTGGGCCGCTTATCAAGGAGTTAGACCATGTGCCTTCTCTCAGGCAGGAAGCGCGTCGGCTTCTGGAAGCGAACTTGGAAACCGTGCCTACAGGCGGCACAATTCCCATGGAGCTGGAAAATCAGATCATGAGCCGATTCTTTCTCGTGCTCAGCCAGGAACCGGTAAGGGATTTATTGAACGAAGATGTTAAGAACAATACCTGGCAGGGAAAGTTTATGTGGCAGTTTCGTGAGGAACATCCGTATGCTAAGGGGACTTGTCCCAGATGGTATCCAGAATCGGAACAGGAACTGCGACAGTGGCTCCAAGATCTGGAGCAGTGCTTTACAAGTCATTCCCCAGGTGCACCGAAAGATCATATCGCAGGTGAACCAAATATTAGGTCTCACGAGGCATCGGACGCAATATCAGACCTGGTTGATCGGGTAGCCGGACGCATTGATTACTTTGCCTGGAAGCAGGCAGTTGAGTCTCTTGGCGGGAAGCTCAAGGATTGCACAGATACGAGATTGAAAAAATGGGTCGAAAATTTCAGAGCCAGCACGAATGGACCGTCCAGGTGAGCAATAAAGGAGACGGCACGAATGTTAGGAGCCAGCTTGCGAAGAACGGTCAGGGCAGTCTTACGAGGGTTGGTTGCCGTATTAATCGCGGTATTAATAACCGCGGCCATAGTTGTAGGCGTACATGGTGCGTTGCGTGCCGCTCAGGATAGGCGTGAATTACAGCCAGCCCTCGAATATATGGCCTCGGTGGTAGAAGCAGCGATCGGCTATACACCTAAAGACCGCGAAGGGATCACCGAGGCTTTTTTCACTCTTTACAGCAGAACGCACTGGCAGACTGGGGAAATAGGCAACAAAAACCATCCCGATGCACAGTTCCTTATGCGTCTGCCGGATAACGTCCAGCAAGTACCTCGGTCTTTTCTGGCAAGGTGGCGAACGAGGCCATTGTACGACTATATAGAGCAACACACGCTGGGATTATTGAACGCGGTGAGCGCACCAACCGACGTGTCTAATTTTCCGTTGGCTGATCGGATAAGGCTATGCAGCGAGCGATGTCGCTATCAGTTGTGGTGGGAGAAGGATGGCGCAAATAAACTTGACGTGTTGGGACTGGATTCACCCGCCCTGGATGCGAAACGGTTGCAGGCGTTTTATCAATTGTTTTGCAAGGATAGCAAACCTCCTGCGTGGCAGGTGGAAACAGCCAAGCTGATACTCGGCGACTTACGCCGCTGGCGAGTGGGGGGACTTAGCGATGCCGATTGCGAACATCGTCCATACTTAGTGTTCGCGTGTTACTTTCATCTGCTCTCCCACAAACATTTCAGGAATGACGAATTGAAGCTCGATTGCTATGCTTCGCATTTCGTATTGCGCCTCCCGGATAAACCCATTTCTCTCCATGGCAAATTTGACTCTGAGAAAGAACTGGCCCAGGCATTCGAAAAGCTGCTCACTTCTATCTCGCAGCAGAAACCGGCACAGGATGTTAGAAACGTTTTGGAGCAAATTCGCAAGGAACTGGATTACGATGTTTGGCTCGCCAGGTTCAGGGTCCTGATAAAGACCTCCGATGAGGACAAGACGACCGTCCATCTGAAGAATTTCGTGGCTCGATTTTCGAGCGGGAAAAATTAGTTCGGCACCTGAACCGTGTCCTGTCACGTTTGGCGTCCTGCGTGCGTTAAGGTGTTGGAAAACGAGGAGACACGCAGATAGCTGTAAGGTGCATGCGAAAACACCAGCACTTGCTTCCACTTGTGCATCACCACGGGGCTAAGCAAACGGGCGAAGAAGAACAGGAGCAGCTAGTTGCGTGTTCGCGGCGGGGTTGGTCCCGGTAGGGGTTGGCGTTGCGTTGTGGCGGTTGAGGATCGTAGCGGAGCGGCGTTGGGCCGCTCGTTATCGTTTAAAAGTGCAGTCACGGATGAGGCGAGTTGATGGAATATTGCCTCCGAATGAGGTGCGGCGGACCGCTTACAGGACTCAGCCAGCATTTCAGTGACGTGTTGGTGGAATGCTGCCTCCGAATGAGGTGCGGTGGTGCGTACAATAGTGAGCTATGCGAGCGGTGATCTTTTTTGACATAGACGGGACATTGCTGCGCAGTGGTGGGGCAGGTAAACTGGCGATGGAAACCGCTATATGCCAGACGTTCGGCGTACCGCCTGCCGGTGTTCGCATTCCCTATAGCGGGCGAACCGATCGTGCTATCATACGCGACTTGATGCAGGCTCACGGCGTACCTCTCACCGAGGAGAATTTCCAGCGTTTCGTGCAAACGTACTTGCAGCTGTTGCCGGACTGCCTCAGGCGAATGCAGGGACGAGTGCTGCCGGGTGTGCTCGAACTGCTCGATCGGCTGCAAGGTCAGGAAAATTGTGCGGTCGGTTTGCTCACGGGCAATCTGCGCTGTGGTGCACGAACCAAGCTGGGGCATTTTGGTCTAGCGGAGCGCTTCCCTTTTGGTGGATTTGGCGACCACCATTACGAACGGGATCGGGTGGCTCGAGACGCTCTGGCAGCTGCTCACGCTTACTTGAACGGTCAATACGACCCGAACCGCATCTGGGTGATTGGCGATACGCCGCTCGATATCCAATGCGCACGCAGCATCGGTGCGCGGGTTCTGGCTGTGGCGACCGGCACGCATTCGCTGGAAGAACTTGCCGCTCACCGCCCCGATTTACTCCTTCCTGATCTGAGCCAATATCAACTGTTTCTAGAGCACATTTGACCAGTTGACAAATATACACTATTCGCCTAGCATAGTTACGAGAGCGGGAGGAAGTTATGAACGCGCAACCAGCGGATAGCCGCCCAAAGCAAAGCCGCGAAACCAGGCGATGGCAACGCAGTTGCGGTCGCACCTCAGGTCGGCGACACAAAGACGTTTGTCTGTCTCGTCCCCGCCGGCTGGAATGCTGGAAAATACCTGGCGTGGAAGCGTTGCCCCAGGCAGGGCGGATACGTCGCAACGTGGTGCTCTCGTTGGCCAGTGGTCTGGACGTGGCGGAACTCGATTTGCTGAGTAGCAGTCCCCTGACTTCGGTATCCGCTCCCTGGCGAGGGCCATCAACAGAGCAAATGCCACTACGCTGGTTGGCTGAAACTTTACCGTACTGGCAAAACCGGGCAGGTCATTTGGCATCTCGCTTCCAGGCAGTGTTCTTGTCGCCGCGATTCGACCCGTTACCGCCCTGTATTGCGGTGCAGGAAGCCGTCGCTGCCTGGATAAACCTGTGTGCTCGGCTCGGTCTGGCTTGCTGGTTGCAGACCCGCGGCGTGATTTTGCCGGTTGTATGGCGGGCTTTGCGGGAACATGCGGGCTTTGTGCGGGTAACGATTGCCCTGAGCACGTTGGACGCGACTTTGAGCCGAGTCTTAGAACCAGGAACAGCACCGCCGCTACTGCGGTTGCGGCAACTGAAAAGATTGCGCGAACTGGGCGTGCCGGTGCAGGTGACTCTCGCGCCACTGGTGCCAGGCGTGACCGATAGGGCGGAGAATTTGCAGCCGGTACTAGCGAGCCTGGCCGAGCTCGGTATTAGCCGCGCCACGACCGGCTTTTTGCTTTTGGATCCGCTGGCGGAGCTAGGTTCTCATGCTGGTGTCTGCCCGGCCGACTGGCTGAAGCCGCTGGAGGAGTTATACCTGGCAGGCAGTCTGCGTCGCTGGGGCGCCAGCCAGCTCGCCCGATGTTTACCCTACCGCGACCGGCAACGCCGATATGCAGTGATCATGGCACTGGCAGCACAGTTCGGCATGGAAGTCCGGCCCAACACGCTCTCCGATCCCGATTTCCGCAGTGGCTCGGCCGGTGGTGAGCAACTGGCGCTGGCCTGGTCAGCAAGCGAATAAGGTGCACCCTAACCGCGCGACCGCACCAGCATCAGATGGCGTGAGAAGCGTTCCTTCAGGTGGCGGTGGACTTTTTTGAGCAATTCCAGGTCGGATTCGGTGATCTCGCGCTGCTGGATAACCAGACCATGATGGCTGGCCAGCTCGTGAGCAGCGTCGAGCAGGCTTTCGATAGCTTTCAGCTTGCGATCCACAGCCTCGCCGCTGGTCTGGTCGCCCAGGTCCCAGAATTTACACGCCTCGGCAAAAGTCAAATCAAAAGTCTGGCCCGTAACGTACTTATCCACGGCGGAAGAATCGAGCAGGTGCAGGAGTAACTTCTGTTGCTCGCGGGAAAGGCGCTGACTGGCGGGTGGTTCCTCTTCGGGTTCCTGCCCTTCGAGAATGCGTTTAGCGATGCGCTGACCCTCTCGGGAGACGCTGTAGAGTTTCTGTCCGACCTTGGCCAGCCAGCCCCGTTTGGCCAGGCCACGTTCACCCATAATCGCGGACAATACCCGATTGGCATCCGGGTACTGGTCGGCGTAACCGCGCAGGCCAAACGCGTTGGGAAATTCTTTCCAGGCGGCCACAATCAGGTCTTCGGCACTGAACGGGGAGTGGCCCTGCTGTTCGAGCTTGTAAGCAGCCAGAAGAATCATTTCAGGCAGTGTCAGGTCGGTGCGATTGGGGACGGTGCGAATCAAGGCTGTACCCTTCCGATAGGGCTGCCTTCCCGGCAGCCGCAATTAGCCCACCCAGAGTCCTTTTCTGGGTGCACGAACCTTCTGCGCTGGGTAAGCTCGACGTTGACCGGCACGGTAGGCCGGGAGAATTTCCAAGGTCTCTTCCGGAGCCAGACGGGCGACCTCCCGCTGCACTTCGCAGGCCAAACGACCAATAGGCACCAGAAACAACATCTGTCCGCCCGCCAGGGTGTCAATGACCTTGCGATTCTGGCAGGCCTCCGTGGGATCACTCGTCAACAGAAACACCGAGTTGCCGTCCGTCAGCAAATTCAGGTTGGCCAACGGTTGCTCCAGCTGCGGATAAGTTTCCCGGAGAAAGCGAATGCATCGGCGAATCTTTTGCAGACTAATCCCTTCTCGGCGAAGCGTCACAGCCGTTTTGATTGCCAGGACATCGAGGAAGGAATAAATGCGACGGCTGCCACGTCCGTGAGCGCGAGCAATCGAGGGACGTACCAACTCCGTCCGATCCCAGTGGATGAGCTGTTTGACTGTTGCCCCGGTCAAACGGGCCACCGTGTCCACCATAAACCCGCCCATGGTTCCCTCAATGGCTTTCAAATGACATCGGTGTCATTCTAAAGCCCCTCGGGCAATCGTCAAGCTCAATGTACAGAATTCTCGATCGCTTGCCAGCCCCGTCGCCTGACTTTGCGGAAGGTGGAAGGTCGGGCGTTCCCGTGGTTTGCCTGGGCGGAAGCGAAACAGTAAGATGCACAAAAACGACCGCTGGAACAAAAAGCAAAAACGGCTGCAAGGATCGGAATAATCGTGGTTATGCTGAGGGAAGTGCTGCAAGCTGCCGTGCATGCTGTGACCGATGGTCAACCGGCAGTGCTATGCTCGGTGGTCGAGACGCGCGGCTCGACACCTCAAAAAGCCGGAGCCGCCATGCTGCTTTTTCCCGATGGCCGGCAAGTAGGAACATTGGGAGGCGGCTGTGTCGAAGCCGAGGTCAAGCAGCGGGCCTTTCGTTGCACCGACCCTCACCGACCACAACTCCTGACCTTTCACCTCGACCATGATTACGGCTGGGATGACGGTTTGATCTGCGGTGGGCGAATGACCATAGCCGTGCAGCCTCTGGTGTCGCAGGCATGCTCTGCGTCCGTCGGCGATTACTTTCAGCGCTGGCTCGAACATCTGGCGTCGGGGAAAGGCAGCGTCGAGGTGGTGGCTCTGTCAGCAGGGGAACACTGGTGCCCGGCAGCACGATGGTTGTTCGACGGGGAAAGGCGATTGGTTGCTTCGCTGCACGCGCAGACCGTACCGGAGGCGGTTCCGGCCCTGCTGGCTTCGATCCATGCACGACCGCGTCCCTTTAGCCGGGACGGATTCGCGATTCTACCGATCGCCCCACGAATCCGGTTGCTCATCGTAGGGGCAGGGCATGTGGGGCAGGCTGTTGCTCGTTACGCCGCGGAAGCCGACTTTGCCGTCTGGGTGCTGGATGACCGGGAAGCCTATGCCAACCGCCAGCGATTTCCCCAGGCCGAGCGCATTCTGGTCGGGTCGCATGGAGAGATGTTACAACGGCTGCTCCAGCATGAGATCACGCCGCAAACCTATTGCGTGATCGTTACGCGCGGCCACCATCACGACGAAGAAGCGCTGTATTATCTGGCGAACAGCCCGGCCGCGTATGTGGGTATGATCGGTAGCCGCCGCAAAATTCGGCTGATTTTTGAGGATTTGCTGGCGCGAGGCGTTCCCAAAGAAGCGTTGCTTCGCGTCAAAGCACCGATTGGCATCCCCATTGGCTCGCAGACGGTGCCGGAGATCGCCATTAGCATCGTGGCGGAATTAATCGCATTTCGCAATCTGGGCAGGGAAGCGGAAAGTTTGCGGAATTGCAAGCCGGTTCCGGTGATCGAGGATGGCCCATGATCGCTGCCATTGTCCCGGCAGCTGGCAAAAGCACGCGATTCGGGCGAAATAAACTGGCACTGTCAATCGGCGGTCGCACGGTGCTGGAGCGTGTTACCGATGCGCTTCGGACTGGTGGTGCATCGCCGGTGCTTATGGTCCTTTCCCCTGAAAACGCCCCGCTGGCGGATCTCGTGTCGCGTGCGGAAGGCCTGCCGCTGGTGCTGGACGAACCTACTCCGGATATGCGTGCAACGATTGAAGCGGGTCTGGCCTGGTTAGCCGACCAGTTCCCAGGAGCACTGCGCGGCTGGCTGGTATGCCCTGCCGACC
Organism: Gemmatales bacterium; assembly: GCA_041640595.1. Taxonomy (GTDB): domain Bacteria; phylum Planctomycetota; class Planctomycetia; order Gemmatales; family HRBIN36; genus HRBIN36. The sequence goes on from JBEPZY010000009.1 coordinate 115,781, forward strand.
ATCCAGCCGTTCATCCGAGCGTTGTTCGGGCGCTGATCTCAGCCTTTCATGCGGGTCCAGCCGATGCCGTGTACGTGCCGACTTATAACGGTCAACGCGGCCATCCGGTATTGTTGGGCTGGCAGCATGCCGAACGATTCCGTCGGTTTCAGGAATCGGCCGGCCTCAACGTGTATGTGCGCCAGCAGATTGTCGTGGAAGTACCAGTAAACTGGCCCGGCATTCTCTGGGACCTGGATACGGTCGAAGACCTGGCCCGGTTCCAGACTTTCCCCGGTTCGATGTGAGAAATGGCCAGACCGTAGAACTGTGGAGTGACCGGGCCGTTTGGTTGGCGCCGACCATGACCGGCAGGGCGCAGGCGGAGCGACACCGTTTCGAGCGCTGCAAAGCAAAACAGCATTGCCGCAAAACGCTACAGAGGCCCAGGCGATTACCGGGATAAGTTCCTGCCGAGCCGGTCTCTTGGATTTTTCACAGTCGCAAGTTGTTACCGCAGCGGGCAATACGGCGCATGTTCGGTGGTGATGGTTCTGGCACCGTCCTTGCTGCTGACTTAGGAATGGTGGGGCTTGCAGGCGAGTCGTAAGTCCCACGGAGAGGCCCAACTCTCCCGACCCTCCCCACACCTTCTGGGCGCGAGGCGAAACCGCAAGCGAGTCCCGGTGCACAGCCTCGCGCCCAATCTTTTTGCCCGACCGCTCTGCCAGATCGGTCGCACCAGTTAGGCGAATTCACGGTTATGGGCTATCGAAGAAAGGTGCGCACCCTCGAATGAGCCTGGCTCGGTGAAAAGGAATGGTAATTCGAGGAACGATCGTCCTGGCTACCCGCGGAGAAGTGGTGTTCCTCGCTCGTGAGTCTGATGGAGCGTTTGCCCGGTTGCGAATCGCTTTCGGGTTTCGGGACGGAAAAGCCCGTTTATTGGCTGCCCCGGTGCATCAACTTTTCGGGCGGCATGGCCGTAATTTCAGGCGTTGCCAGTTCGCCAGAGGTGTGCTCTGCGGGGAATAAGTCTGCCCTGGTCGTCACCGTCGCGACTGCCGAACCGTGGCCAGGCGTTGATAGGCGGGAAAGCGATCCTGGATCGCACACACCTGGATTTGCCGCTGTCGCAAAGCTCGACAAGCCTGAACAGCAGCTTCGGCTGCCGGCAAGGTCGTGATGCAGGTGACCCCTAATTGCACGGCTGTCGAACGGATTTTTCCTTCGTCGGTGTGATAACCGCGACCGCTGGGGGTGTTGATGATCAAAGCGACTTCGCCATTGCGCATGAGGTCGAGGAGATTCGGCCGACCTTCCTGAATCTTGGGAATGATATCCACCGGTATTCCGGCAGCTTTCAGATGTTGACCGGTGCCCCGTGTCGAGATAATGCGATAGCCGAGAGCGGCAAACTCCCGGGCAATCGGTACAATCCGCTGCTTGTCGCGATCGTTGACGGAAACGAAAATGGTTCCGGCAAGGGGCAAGGGTGTACCGGCAGCCAGCATACTTTTGGCAAACGCCATGGGGAAATCATCGTCTATACCCATGACTTCGCCGGTGGACCGCATTTCCGGCCCCAGGACAATGTCCACTCCTGGGAACTTATTGAACGGCAACACGCTTTCCTTGCAAGAAAAATGTCGGGGCGTGGGCGGTTCTTCGACTCCAAGTTCGTCCAGTGTGTAGCCGACCATCACCAGTGCGGCATAACGAGCCAGCGGGAGTCCCACTGCTTTGGACACAAACGGCACAGTGCGACTGGCCCGCGGATTGACCTCCAGAACGTAAATTTGCGGTTCGCCTCGCCCATCCAATCCCGTAATTGCAAACTGGACGTTCATCAGGCCGCAAACCTTCAGTTCCCGCGCCAGCGCACGGGTCTGCTCGCGGATAGCTTCGACGACTGGCTCCGGCAAACTGTAAGGCGGAATCACGCAGGCCGAATCGCCAGAATGCACGCCGGCCTGCTCAATGTGCTGCATCACACCGCCAATGATCGTTCGCCGCCCATCGCACAGCGCATCTACATCCACCTCGACGGCATCTTCCAGGAACTTGTCAATCAGCACGGGTTTGCCAGGCGACACCTCCAGGGCACGGGTTACGTAGCGAACCAGCGCTGGCTCGTCATAGACGATTTCCATGGCCCGACCACCGAGTACGTAACTGGGCCGCAATAGCAGCGGATAACCAAGCCGCCGGGCCACCCGCAAGGCCTGCGGTAAGTCGTAGGCCACGCCGCTTTCCGGTTGTCGCAATCCCAACCGTTCCACCAGAGCACTGAAGCGTTCGCGATCCTCGGCCAGATCAATGGAGTCCACGCTGGTGCCAATAATCGGCAACCCGGCGGCTTCCAGCGCTTTGGCCAGATTCAACGGCGTTTGTCCGCCGAATTGTACAATCACGCCATCAGGACGCACCTTTTGGCAAACGGCAAGGACATCCTCGACCGTGAGCGGCTCGAAGAACAGCAGATCGCTGGTGTCATAATCGGTGGAAACGGTCTCCGGGTTGGAGTTGATCATCACCGTCTCAAAACCGGCCTCGCGCAAGGCAAAGCAGGCCTGCACGCAACAATAGTCGAATTCGATGCCCTGGCCAATACGGTTCGGCCCGCCGCCGAGGATGACTATGCGTTTGCTGTGACCCTTGGGACGCACCTCATCTTCGCAGACGAGTTCTACACGAGCCTGACCATTCGTCGAAGGCTCCACCAGAGCTGCGGCCGGTCGTTCATAGGTGGAGTAATAGTAAGGCGTGTAGGCTTCAAACTCCCCCGCGCAGGTATCCACGCATTTATAGACCGGTTCTATTCCCAGGCTGATGCGGTGGCGGCGAATTTCGGATTCGCTTACACCCCAGATGTGGGCCAGCTGATGGTCGCTGAAACCATATTGTTTCGCCTGGCGCAGAAGTTCGGCATGAACTTCACGGTAGTCGCTGTAGCTTCGCAATCGCTTTTCCAGTTCGACAATTTCCTCGATTTGCCGTAAGAACCAGGGGTCTATATGGGTTCGCTCCGCGATATCCTCCACCGCCATGCCAGCCAGCAGGGCGTAGCGGATGTAGCGGATTCGTTCGGCGTTGGGAGTGATGAGTTTGCGGCTGATTTCTTCGAGGGAGGGCTGTTGCGGGGTTCCCCATAAATCGTGGCGGTCGCAACCGAGGCCAAACCAGCCAGTTTCCAGACCGCGAAGAGCCTTTTGCAGGGATTCCTTGAAATTTCGGCCAATGGCCATGGTTTCGCCGACCGACTTCATCTGGGTAGTCAAAGTGGGGTCGGCTTCCGGGAATTTTTCAAAAGCCCAGCGCGGAATTTTGGTCACCACGTAGTCAATGGTCGGCTCAAAGCAGGCCGGCGTCTCTCGGGTAATATCGTTACGGAGTTCATCCAGGCGATAACCCACCGCCAGTTTCGCGGCAATTTTGGCAATCGGGAACCCCGTCGCTTTGGAGGCCAGTGCACTGGAACGACTCACCCGCGGATTCATCTCGATAACCACCATGCGGCCGGTCTTTGGGTCCACGGCAAACTGGATATTGGAACCTCCCGTCTCCACACCGATTTCCCGAATGACGCGGATGGCAGCGTCGCGCATCCGCTGGTATTCCTTATCGGTGAGGGTTTGGGCAGGGGCAACGGTGATGCTATCGCCCGTGTGCACGCCCATGGGATCGACATTCTCAATGGAACAGATAATAACAACGTTGTCGGCGTTGTCCCGCATCACCTCCAGCTCAAACTCCTTCCAACCCAGTACCGATTCTTCAATCAGGACACTATGAACCGGACTCATTTCCAGGCCGCGGGTTGCCAACTCCGTGAATTCCTGGCGGTTGTAAGCGATGCCGCCTCCGGTGCCGCCCAGGGTGAAACTGGGCCGTAACACACACGGCAAGCCCACGTAATCGCGCAGTGCCAGCGCTTCTTCCAAGCTGCGTGCCAGACCGCTTTTGGGAACCTCCAGGCCGATTCGCAGCATCGCCTCTTTGAAAAGCAGCCGATCCTCGGCTTTGCGGATGGCCTCCGGCTTGGCACCGATCATCTCAACGCCGAACCGTTCCAGGATGCCGCGTTCATGAAGGGCGATAGCGGTGTTCAGCCCTGTCTGACCGCCGAGCGTTGGCAACAACGCATCTGGCCGTTCCCGTTCGATGATGCGAGCCACTACTTCCCAGGTAATCGGCTCGATATACGTGCGATCAGCCATTTCCGGATCGGTCATGATGGTGGCGGGATTGGAATTGACCAGCACCACCTCATAACCTTCCTCCCGCAGGGCTTTGCACGCCTGGGTACCGCTGTAATCAAACTCACACGCCTGGCCGATAATGATCGGCCCCGAGCCGATGATCAGAATTTTGTGGATATCCGTTCGTTTGGGCATGGTGGCGTAATGGATTTCCTGGTAATCAGCCTGGAAAGAGACGGTTTCACCTGGGCTGGGGTAAGATGCTACCAGCTAACGCCCTTCCGGCGCGCTCCCGTCCATGTTAGGGAATCTTTCTTGTGGTGAAAAGAGCGCAGCCTAAGCCGCACTTCGGTCTGGCCGGCTTACGGAAACAAAACACACCCTATCCGGTGGCCTGGCAAATTATTCCGACCGCTTTTCGCCCGACAATGCCCAGAACCGGAACTTTCGGGCAGAGCTTAGAGCTAATTGCGGCTCCTGAGCAATGCCAGGAGGATGTAGTAGAAGAGCGTTACGACAGAAGCAAACAGTCCCAGGGCGGCAGCGACATGCTGGTCGGTGCGATAGTGATACATCACGTTGGAAGTCTGGTAAATAATCGCTCCGCTCACCAGGCCCACCATCGCCAGTGCAAACCACAATCCCAGATTGAATCCGAACAAAATGGCGGCGACAATCAGGCCCAGGGCCAGCCAGGAAAGCACCCAGAGAATCGGCCCGAGGTAACTGAAATCTTTGCGGGTCGTGAACACGCAAGCCGTCAATCCACCGAACACCGCCAGCGTCAAAATGGCGGCCTGACCGATGAGTGTTGGTTCGCCCAGCACGTGCTTTACCACAAACAGCAGCGGCAGGCAAATAATCGCCTCTGCAACCGTGTACACGGCCAGGCCAGCATACTGCAAAGCTGGCGAAGCGTCGGACATCGCCCACTTTTCCGCCAACCAGGCCACCAGCATGAATAGCCCCAGCACGACCAGCCAGCTGTAGTTTCCCAGCGCGACCATGCTCTTCAAGATTTGCACCGATAACGGCCACAAGGGCACCAGGAGCAGGTACTCGATGGCTACGAAAGCTAAAAGTGCACCGGCCACATGCGCATACACTCGGCGAATAAAAGCCGCCCGTTCCGCCGGAATCGCAAACGCTGCTGGCAGCGAACGCACATCCTGACCTTCGTAGAATTCGTACTCGGCCGCATGGTATTGGGACATGGCTAGCTCCTTGTAAGCAGGTGCCACACTTTGCTTACCCCCGCTGACCAATTTTAGCACCGCAGCCAGCAACATTCAATAGAGCCACCAGCGAGTGTCGGCCTTCGCTTATTAGCGTTATGACGACTGCAACCAGGTCACGGCCGAAGAAACACAGAAGGTCGTCGTGACTCGCACGTCAGCCATCCGCGCAAAGACGAGCGAAACCGGTCACACACGCACAGCTGACGGAAGGTCACCGGGATTTGCACGTCAGCTATCCGCTCTGCGGTCGGATGTCGTGGCAGAAGAGACACGGAAGGGCGCCCATTGCGCTTTCTACAATGCCATCGGTCAGGAACGGCAAGCAGCTCGTTCACGAATGGAACTTTTGCCATGCCCGCAAGCAGCGCCTATCCAGAAACGATTGCCTCTTTGCTGCAACCTCGCCTGATGGCTCTGGGGCCGGGTGAGCCGGTACTGGAACAGCGTCCGCGTTTGGAACGGCTAAGCCCCGAGCATCTCCTCAAGCCGGGACAATCACTTGCCGACCAATCCGCCGCCGCATGTTGCCTGGCAGGGCTCTGGCTGCTCTACGACTTTCTCGACGAATGCCATGGCATTTGCCAGCGGATTTCGACTGCGGAGGGCAGTTACTGGCACGCCATCATGCACCGCCGCGAACCAGACGAGGGTAACAGCAAGTACTGGTGGCGGCGTGTCGGTAACCACGCCATTTTTCCGCAGCTTGCCCGCGAGGCGTCGGCGTTAGCGTCGAAGTTTGGCCAGCTGCCTTCGTATGCGACATGGCTAGCTGACGGGCAACGCTGGGATCCTTTTTCGTTTGTGGATTTATGTGCCACCGTTCGCGACACCGGCTCGCCCCTGGAAGTGCTCTGCCAGCAAATACAACTTGCGGAGTGGCGTCTCTTGTTTGATTACTGCTATGCTCGGGCGGTGGTCGGTTGAGACACTTCGGATGAATCAGGAAGCAGCCGGACGAGCAGCGTCTCCAGCACCAATCGCGGTGGCAGATTGGTGCTTTTGAGTTGGGAGTCGGCTTGCAGAAGCCAGTCATACAGCCGCAACGCTCGCCGACCAAGACGCCGCAAAAGCACCAGCACACGTTCACGCTGCCACGGTTGTAAACCCACACGCGGCAACGCCTGCTGCTCGGTCCAACCCTGCCGCAACAGCCGCGCTATCTGAGCTACTTTTCGCAATTGCCAGCTCAGCGCTGCCAGTATGGCCAGCGGTTCCTGGCCCTGATCGAGAAGCTGGTTCAAGATGGTCAGGGCTCGATGGCCCTCTCCCGCACCTGCTGCCTCCAGAATCTCCCACACCGTTTGAACCCGATTTCGGGCCACCAGACCATCCACGTCCTGCACCGTGATGGTGTCGCGCGAACCAACGTAAACGGCCAATTTCGCAAGTTCCTGCTCCAGCAAACCCAAATCGCCACCGGTCAATTCCACAAGTAATTCCGCCGCGTCGCTGCTGATCTTTTTGCCGTGCACGTTCTCCGCTCGCGCTACGAACCAGGGTACCAGCTGCCTGGGTTTGGGCGGGTCGCAAACGATTACCGCGTCGCCCGGCAAAGCCCTGGCCAGTCGGGTATTGCTCGCCCACTTGTCAACCAGCAAAACCAGCACTGCCGTCGCACTGCCCCCTGCCAGTTTCTCCAGCGATTCCCGAAACCGTGATACAAACCCGTCGGCATCATCTACCACGATCACTCGCCGCGGACCCCAGAGTGCAGGCGTTTGCAACTCGCTGAATACTTCCGCCAGATTCTCGCTTTCCCCAGTGTAAAACGACCGCGACCAGTCCGAAGCATCTTCGCCAGCCAAACGGCCTAACAGTCGCTCCAGCACCAGCCGTTTCAGATACCGATCGCCGCCTGCCAGCACATAGATTGGTCGAACGCTACGCAGGGGTTTGTTTTCCGCCAGGAATTGCAGTGCATCCATTGTGCTTCGCCGCCACGATCAACGTTCATTTCGCCTCAGGCTTCATTGCCTTGTTTCATTGTATCGGGCGTGGCTGCGGTAGCTGCAAAGGCGGTGGCGAGGATAGTCGCGTGGCCTCGGGAACTGGCAACGGTGCCTCCCCTTCAGGCGGTAACGCTCCGGGGCCAAACCAGTAGCCCGGCATGTGCACATAGTAGTTGTAGTACGCATAAGGGTACCAGTAGTAATCGGTGGCAAACCGGATGTTCGGATAATACCGCCATGCCGATGGATAATACAGCTCCACCTGGGAAAAGTTCGGCTGTACCGGTGGGACATAGGGAATGAAAACTGCCCCGGCGGGATAATAGTGGCTGATGGATGGCACCGTGCTCACCCGTACGAATACCCGTCCGCTCGGACTGAGTATTTCCTGGGCCGTGGCTTGCCCGGATGCCCACAAAGCTACCACGAAACACGCTGCCACGCACCACTGATTTTTCATTCCTTTTCTCCCTGTCGCACGGTTACCGTCGGCCCGTCAAGTCATGGCCGGGGTCCGGGAAACTTCGCCCGATTTTTCTCGTGGGGCACTTTCTACCAGCCAGTCCAAGCATAGCTTACGGGGAAACTCTCGGCCAGTGTCTGCGGCTGAGCGTTCGCAAAGCCGCCCGCACTATACAATGGCAGGTATGCGGGTGCTGCATTTTGATTGCTTCAGCGGTATCAGCGGCGATATGACCCTGGGAGCCCTGGTGAGCCTGGGTGTCCCGCCGGAGGTTATCCACGATGCTCTTGCCCAGTTGCAGCTGCCTGTGCGAGTCGAGTTCGAAGCTGTGAAGCGTTGCGGTTTTGCCGCCATCCACGCCCGCGTAATTGCAGAAGAGGATGTTGCTCATCACAGGCATCTCCGCGATATCGAGGTCATTTTGAACCAGAGCCGATTGCCTGAAGAAGTTCGCCAACTCGCCGGGCGTATCTTTCGCCGTCTGGCCAGCGCCGAAGCAACAGTGCACGGGCAACCCGTGGAAACAGTGCATTTCCACGAAGTTGGGGCTCTGGACAGCATTGCGGATATTGTGGGAGTTGCTGCCGGCTTGTGCTGGCTGCGAGCCGAACGCTATTCGGCAAGCCCGGTGCCTACCGGTTACGGTCAAATACGCGGTGCCCACGGTTGGATGCCGATACCCGCTCCCGGAACCCTGGAACTGCTCAAAGGCGTGCCGCTGGCTCCTTCCCAAATTGAAGCGGAATTGACCACGCCCACCGGTGCCGCCATTCTGACCACCCTGGTTCAGGAATGGACTCCGACGCCTGCCCTGACCGTGCAGCAGGTGGGTTACGGTGCCGGCAGCCGCGATTTTCCCGATCGGCCTAATATTCTCCGCCTCATCCTGGGCACAACTTCCGGCCTGTCTGGTGTGGTGGAAGAAACCGTCGCCGTGCTCGAAACGCAACTCGATGACGTCAGCCCCCAGGTGCTGGCTTATTGTCAGGAACAGCTCTTTGCCGCGGGCGCCCTGGATGTTGTGCTACAACCGGTTTACATGAAGAAGAACCGACCCGGCACCTTGATTACCGTGCTGGCCCGACCGGAATCAGTAGCGTCGTTGGAAGCGATACTATTTCGCGAAACGCCCACCCTGGGAATTCGCCACTATATTTGCACCCGTCATAAACTTCCTCGCCAGCAAGCCGAGGTGCAAACTCCCTGGGGCAACGTCCGCGGAAAAATAATTCACCTTCCCGCTGGCCAGGTGCGTTTCGCTCCGGAGTACGAAGACTGCGCACGTATCGCCCGCCAGACCGGTTTGCCAATTCACATCGTTCGCGAAACGGCCCTAAAATGTTTTCAACCGCCCGCTACTCAACAACAGACCTAAGTCAGGGATTCCTGTCACAGGGAGCGCGGAACTATGGATCGGCCTCGCACTCTCGGCGAACTCAAAGCCTCCGGTTATCAGCCAGTCAGTGTCAAGGAGGAAATGCGCAGAAACTTGATTCGCATGCTCCAGCAGGGAGAACCTTTATTCCCCGGCATCCTTGGTTATGAAGAAACTGTTATCCCCGAGATTTGCAATGCTATCCTTTCTAAGCATGATATGCTGTTATTAGGTTTACGGGGCCAGGCCAAGACTCGCATCATTCGCATGCTGACCCGATTTCTCGACGACTATATTCCCGTGCTGGCTAATACTCCGACGAACGATAATCCCTTCGCTCCTATCAGCCGGGAAGGGAAGGATTTGATCGAACAACTCGGTGACCAGGCACCTATCGCATGGCTGAGCCGCGACCAGCGCTACCACGAAAAGCTGGCGACACCTGACGTTACCGTCGCCGACTTGATAGGTGAGATTGACCTCATCAAGCACGCTGAAGGGAAATACCTCTCCGATGAGCGAATCATTCACTATGGCCTGATTCCTCGCACCAATCGAGGCATTTTCGCCATTAATGAGCTACCGGATCTAAGCCCGAAAATCCAGGTAGCACTGTTCAACGTGCTCGAGGAGCGGGACGTTCAAATCCGTGGTTTTCCGATACGCCTGCCGCTGGACATTTGCCTGGTATTTACGGCCAACCCCGAAGACTATACGAACCGCGGAAGAATCGTTACGCCTTTGAAAGACCGTATAGGTTCCGTGATTCGCACACATTATCCCCGCGACCGCAAGACAGGCGTTGCTATTATCGAAAACAATGCCTGGCTTAGACGGGAAACTTTACCCATTTACGTACCCGATTACATAAAGGCGATCATTGAAGAGACCGCGCGACTGGCACGGCAATCGCCGGCCATCAACCAGACATCCGGCGTAAGCGTCCGCTTTTCGGTCGCGGCTATGGACAATGTCCTAAGCAACGCGGAACGTCGGGCGATTTTGCTGGGCGAAGCGGTTGCCGTTCCGCGGATTACAGACTTAGCATACATAGTGGCCAGCGGCCGAGGCAAGATCGAGCCGGTCATCACCGAGGACGACAGCCAGGAAGACCGTATCCTGCACAAGCTGCTGGGCGAGGCGATTAGAAATATATTCGCGGAATCTTACGATCTAAAGTCGCTGCGGGCTGTTGTTGAATGGTTTGACAGCGGTCATACCTTTATTATCGGCGACTTATTACCATCACGCCGGTATTGGGAACAGCTGGAGGAAATTCCGGCCCTCCGGAAAGAGGTCGTTCAGCAACTTAGTGAACACGCCGGGAAAGTGCCCGCAGCGGGACGGGATCCGCTTGCGGCCAGCCTGAGCGAGTGGATACTTGAGGGGCTTTACGTACATAACAAGATTAGCAAGGCCAGTCGGGAAGGGCAGATTGCTTATCGGCGTTGACACGAAGCGGTCACTTTTTCGCCTGTTTAAAAAACCAATAAGCCCGGCGAAACTTAGCAGGGCAGGCATTTCGGTCCGAGCCTGTTTTAGGAGATCCCCTAATCTCGTTCGGCCCGCGTTGACCGGAGTATGCTTTGTTAGAAAGCTAGCGATTCGACTTGCATGCTTAGACGGGCAAACCGAGGGCACGTCGCTTTTCTTCGATAAATTTTACGTGGTGGGGAATGTGGTTAATCGCGGTTTGCAATAACTGTTCGACCGTCCGCGGTCCTGCCTGATTGTGTACGGCCACACGTTGAAAATCCTCAGGCTTGAGTGTGCGCAGGATTCGCGCCAGTTGCCGTCTTGTCCACTCGATAATGTTAAGTTCCTCTTCCAGGTCGCGCTCGTGATAAGCAAGGCGCTGCACGAATAAGTCGTGATTTGCCGCAAGAATCGTGGGGCGATCTTCGGCGATCGCGCGTTTAATGCGATCGGCGAAAATCGGCTCAAAGTCGGCCAGATGGCAAACGACTTCCATAGTGCTCCACCGACCCGGAACCGGTCGGGCCAGGAGTTGCTCTTTAGTCATCCCGGCTACAGCACGACGCACTAAATCCGGGCCAGCTAAATATTCTCGAATCCGCGCTTCTATATCCATAGTGTTGCTCCTTGATGGCGACCGGCTATAGTTCAAGTTGTTGTTTTTGCCACAGCCATTGCCGACGCAAGCCTTCATCGAGACCGACCCGCGGCTGCCAGGAGAAATGAAGCCGCAATTTAGTGGTGTCCGCGAAAGTATAGCGCTGATCTCCAGGACGAGCGGCTTCCTGGCGAATCCTGGCTCGCCGACCGGTGATCATTTCCAGCTTGCGCACAATATCCCAGACAGTAGCAGTTTCGCCACCACCGACGTTGTATGTCTCGCCTGGACAGGCGTCCATAGCGCGGAGAGTGGCTTCGACGCAATCGCTGATATAAGTGTTACCACGCACCTGCAGGCCGTCTCCGTAAATAATCACCGGCTCATCGCGCAGGAGCGCCTCGATAAAACGATGATAGGCCATATCGGGCCGTTGCCGGGGGCCATATACGGAAAAATATCGCAACACCACAAGCGGCAAACCATAAGCCTCGGCGTGAGCGCGGCATAGATGCTCAGCCGCCAGCTTGGTCACTCCATAGGGGGAAATTGGTTTCAGGGGCAGACTTTCATCTCCGGAAGCGTAACGGCCATAGACGGAGGAAGTGCTGATATAGAGGAATCGTCTTAGCCTCGAAGCAGCAGTGCGAATCGCCTCTAATAGTCGGTGTGTAGCCAGCACATTGCAGGTCCAGTATCCTTCAAAATCCTGCCATGCCTGTACCAGACCAGGCATAGCCGCCAGGTGAAATATGTATTCGACCGAACTCACCAGCTGATTGAGATCGGCGGTTCGCAGATCAAGATCGTAAAAGCGAAAACGTGAATGGTTCAGCAATTCGGCTAAATTACGTTTTTTGATGGCGGGGTCATAGTAAGGGATGAATGCGTCAATTCCAAGAACTTCGTGCCCCTCTTGCACAAGCCGCTCGCACAAATGGGAACCGATGAAACCAGCAGCACCGGTAACCAGACATCGCATCTGTCGTCCTCCCTGACTTAGTTAGTACGGGTGGCATTTATCTAAGCTTATTGCTTCAGGAGCTTGACCTCCGCTCCCTGACTATCCAGGCACTGAATTTCGAGAAAATCGGGCGGCTGATTTGGCACCACGTGGATGAGTATCTGCATCTGCTTGCGTTCTTCCAGCGAACTAATATCCTTGCGTCGGCGATTGAGTAAATAATGAGCGACCGCTTCAGCGACGCGAAGATGAACCCGACGAATGTCGCCGTGGTGAGCAGCCAGCTGAAGCAGGCGCATGATTTCCAGGCTCATACTTTCCGCGGTTTTCACCTGACCGGTCCCGTGACACCAGGGGCAATCTTCAAAGATGCTGCGTTTCAGTGAGGGACGTATGCGTTGCCGAGTCATTTCTACAATGCAGAACGGCGACATTCGCAAAATCTTAGTGCGGGCCCGGTCTCGCTTGACAGCCTCCCGCAACGTGCGCTCCACGTCGCGTTTATGCTGTTCATCACGCATATCAATGAAGTCAATAACAATAACTCCCCCTAAGTCCCGAAGGCGAAGTTGACGTGCAATCTCTTTGGCGGCGGCTAGATTTACTTGATATGCCGTTTGCTCGGCATCGTTATCTGCTCGAAAGTTACCGCTATTGACATCCACGGCCACCAGGGCTTCGGTGGTGTCAATGACGATCGAGGCTCCACCAGGTAGTTGCACACGCCGACTTTGCACACGGGCAATTTCCTGTTCGATGCCGTAGCGGTGAAATAGGGGTTCGCTTTCGGAGTAAAGATGAAGGCGATTGGCATAACGCGGCATGACGATTTGTAAAAACTCGCGGGCATGCTCGTAAGCGTGCGGCTCGTCCACCCAGATGTTTTCGATATTGCTATCGAAAACGTCGCGGATGGTGCGGATAATCATGTCGCTTTCCTGATAGATAAGGGCTGGTGCCCGCGTTTTCCGCACCCGTCGGATAACTACTTTCCAGACCCGCGACAGATAAGCCAGGTCGCGCTGCAATTCTTTCTTGGTGCGGTCTATGCCGGCTGTGCGAATAATAAAACCCAGCCCTCGAGGGGGATTTAGTTCCTGAAGGATTTGCCGGAGTCGCCGTCGTTTTTCCTCGTCCGTGATCTTGCGGGAAACGCCGATCCGGTTCAGACCCGGCATAAGCACCAGGTATCGGCCTGGAATACTAATATAAGTGGAGAGCGTGGGACCTTTCGTGCCTACACCTTCTTTGATCACCTGGACTAACACTTCTTGTCCGCGGCGAAAGATTTCCTGAATAGGTGGTTTGGGTTGACGGCGAGGGCTTATGCGAACTCGTGGCCGAGAACGAGTTGCCGTGGACGTCTCACCGGACACAGTAAAGGTTATCCTTGGAGCGTTTTCTGCACTGATAGCGGGCGGTTCGGAGGGTGCCTGGGTAATGGGCAGGGAATCGCTATCAACGGTGGCTAAAGCAGATTCCGGAGATGGAGTAGCGGTCGAGGCGGTTAATGTTTGCACTGCCTGGTCGGCGGGCGGCGAAGTTACTGAGGGAAGCGGTTCGGCAAAGCCACCAAACGGTCGCTCTCGGCCACGCGGCTCCGGAGGCGGGTGATGAGCCGGGACGGTTTCGATCTGCGTGAACGTAGTGCTGGCCGCTTCTGAAGATTCGTCCAGGCCGAATTCGTCGTCTTCCGGCGCTTCGTAAACAGGCATATCGGGAAGTTCCAACAACGGATCCGCTGGAGCCGGCTTGCCTTCGAGAATGTGACGATAATACTGGGGAGCCACGTCGCTAACGTGCAGGAAGCCATTGCGGCCGACGCCGAAATCCACAAAAACTGCCTGGATGCTCGGCTCGATATTAACGATGCGTCCTTTGTAAATATTGCCGATATAGCTTTCGTGGGAAGTGCGTTCGATGTAGAGCTCTTCAAGAACGCCATCCTCCAGAATAGCGATGCGACATTCTTCGGGCTCCAGGACATTAATAAGCATTTCCTTTTTCATGCTGGTTGGGCCTCCACGACCGCCTCGTCGGCGAGTTGAAGTGTGACGCGTTCGATAACTGTACCTTCGTCCACTAAATGTTCGAGATCGAGAAGCCGCAGGATTTCTTCAGGCCGGGCTGTTCCTTGCGGTGTAATTGCACAGGAGAAATATAGATAGCCGCTGTCCAGCCAGATGCGTTCCACCCAGGGGCGAATGTCCAGGGAACGAATTTGCCGGCGCTGTACCGGGGCCACCAGCGGTACTTCGATATCCCCCATCGCCGGATCGGGTCGCTGAGTACCGCCTTCTAAAACGCGGACACGCTCGACCCACCAGTGCGGTTGCTGCTCCAGTTGGGCCAACCGTTGCGGAATGACGCTTTCCTGAAGTTCCGCCGGAATGGCCAGCCTGTAGATGGCTCGAACCGGTCGGGCAGTTTGCCTGGGATCGATCAGGCGGACGGAGACGATTTCCAGGCCCGGTCGGCATTGCTCGGCGAGACGCCGGTGGATTTCCTCCGCGGGAATGGGTTCGGTGAATTCGATTTCGACAACCTCGTCCAGACCGGCGATACCCAATGCTAACGCACAAGCGAAGGCCATACGGGGCATCGGGTGGAACCCCTCCGACAGCCGGAAGGGTAAACCCGCCCGACGGAGCATGCGCTCGAACATCCGCGCCAGGTCGTGGTGACTGAAAAATCGCAGGTCACCGACCTTACGAAAGCGAATACGCGCCTTGGTAATCGTATTCATGTCGCCAGGAATCACTCCTGGCCGGACACCTCTGCAGTAGGGAGCACATCGGCCAGAAACGAATTGCCCTGAGGCTGGTCGGAATGGGCAGACAATTCGCCGGCCTGAAGTATTTGCTTGCGATGGCAGCAGGCATCCGGCACGCTATAAGGCCAGTGCCTCGGGCAAAAGACGCCGGATTCGTTCGCGTAAATAAGTGGCAATATCCTGTGCGGTTTCCATTTGCAAGACGGTTTCTGCGTCCCGACGGGCTTCTTCGGCGCTAATCGAGCGGACCAGCTTTTTGATCTCCAGAATGGCGTGAGGAGGGGTACTGAGCTGGCGCAAGCCCAGTCCGATGAGCAAATAGGCGTACATGGGCTCGCCACTCATTTCTCCGCAGACATTGACGGGAATGCCAGCCCGTTCAGCAGCACGGACAACCTGGTCAATCAGCCGAATCACCGCCGGGTCGGAAGCGTTGTACAGGTAGGCGACGTTTTCGTTGGTGCGATCCGCAGCCAGTGTGTACTGGATGAGGTCATTGGTGCCGATGGAGAAAAAGTCCACTTCCCGGGCGAGGAGATCCGCCAGCAGTGCGGCGGACGGCACCTCGATCATGGTGCCCACAGGAATACGGTGGTTGAAAGGAATTTTCTCCTCGTCGAGTTCCTCCATAACATCGTTGAGCAGCAGCTTGGCTTCGCGGAGTTCGGAAATGGTGCTGACCATAGGGAACATAATGCGAACGTCGCCGAAAGCGCTGGCTCGCAGAATGGCCCGCAATTGGACGCGGAAAAGGTTCTTGTTACGCAAGCACAAACGCAGGCTTCGCACGCCCAAAAAAGGATTCCGCTCCTGCGCCAGCGGGTCGGTAACGGCACTGAACTTGTCGGCGCCGACATCGAGAGTGCGAATAACAATGGGCTTGCCAGGAAGCTGCCGAATGACTTTCAGATACGCTTCCAGATGTTCCTGCTCGGTCGGGTCCTCCTTGCGGCTCAGGTAAAGGAATTCGGTTCTGTACAGCCCGACGCCTTCCGCGCCTCGTTCAAGAATCTGGCCGGCTTCTTCGGGAAATTCAATGTTGCCGTATAGATGAATGTGCACACCGTCGCGAGTAACTGCGGGCAGGTCGCGCAACTCGATGAGTTCGCGTTCCAGGCCGGCAAGCGCTCGCTGAGCCTGGCGGTAGTGTTCCAGCGTGTCCGAATCGGGGTCGAGAATAACCACGCCGCGATTGCCATCCACGATCACCAAGTCGCCACCGGAAACGTCGGTAAGAAATTTTCCCAGACCGACCACGGCTGGAATTCCCAAAACGCCCGCAACGATGGCCGTATGACTGGTGCGACCACCAACCTCGGTGGCGAATGCCAGCACATGCTGACGGTCCAGTTGAGCTGTTTCGCTGGGAGTTAAGTCGTGGGCCAGTAAAACCACCGGTTGAGCCAGTTTGTGCAATTGCTCCTGCCGCTGGCCGATCAGTTGCCGTAACAGACGCTTCTCGATGTCAAACAAATCGCTCTGACGGTCTGCAAGGAAGCGCTGGTTCAGTCCGGCCAGAAGTTTGGCGCGGCGTCGAATCACACGGCTCAGGGCATATTCGGCAGTGAAGCCACGGTCGCGGATATTCGCGGCCACTTCGTTGCGTAAGCCGGGATCCTCAATCAGAGCGGCGTGGGCACCGAAAATCTCCCCGTATTTTTCGCCTAACTTTTCGGCAACTGTCCGCTGGTCAGCGCGAGCCTCTGCGGCGGCGGCTTTGATCGCCCGGTCGAAACGCTCAATTTCCTGCGGATAGGTTCCCTGGGGGATAAACCGCTCCGGGATGCGCACTTCCTCAGTGTCCAGCACCCAGGCTGGGCCAATGGCTACTCCTGGGGAGACAGGTATTCCCCGTTTGATCTCCATAAGGACCACTCAAAAGCAACTATTCCGGTTCAGCGCGGGTGAGGATAGCAGCGAGTTCTTCGACAGCTTGACCGGCATCCGGACCGACAGCTTCGATGACGACTTCGGCCCCGTGAGCGGCTCCAAGCTGAAGAATATCGAAAGGGCTGCGGCAATTCTCGGCACGCCGATCCCCATGGGTCAGGACAATCTGACAGTGATAGCGAGCCGCCGCCCGGGCACATTCAGCCGCCTGCCGGATATGCAACCCCTGCGGGTCGCCGATTCGCACACTTCGCACCACGCGGTCCTGCGTCATCCTCGCCTGGCCCTGGTGGGGCTGATTTGAGGAAAAGGTTAAGCCGGTTCGCTGTGAGGTGATTGCTTTTACCTGCTTGCCGCCAGTTAGCTTCCACTCTCCGATTCCAGAATTAACTCCCAAATTTCCTGGGCCGTAGTCGCCTGTCGCAGGAACCGGCAAAAGGTCTCGTTGCGGAGATTGCGTGTGACGTTTTCCAATGCCCGCAAATGTTCACCAGTCCTATCCACGGGCGAAATAAGCAACACAAAGATGTACACAGCTTCGTTGTCAATGCTCTGGAAATCCACGCCCTGGTGGGAAACGGCAACGGTACCGATAGGCCGATCTACACTTTCGTGCTTGGTGTGGGGAATAGCTACTCCGTGCCCGATACCGGTGGAACCCAGTTGCTCACGCTTCAGCAGAGCTTTGACAATGCTCTCCACCTGGTTGGGCTTGATATGGCCGGTGCGTTTCAGCGCCTCGACCATTTCCCGGATGACGCCTTCTTTAGTGGTCTGGGTCAAGTTAGGGATCAGCGCGTCCCGGACCACGAACTCGGACATTCGCATGGGATGCGCCCTTTCTCTGCTCAATTTTCGCTGGTTTGCCGGAGCCAAGTCGTACTGGCCAGGCCAGGATGGATAGTGAAAGCCCGGCCCTGCTGGGTCGCCAGAACCCCGGCTCCGAATCATAATAATACGGACAACGGCGTCCCGTGCCTCGAACTGCAGGAGCCTACGGGACACCGCCCATTGGCGGTGTACGGCGGTGATCCTGGATTTTTTCCTTGTAGCGAGTCAGCTGTTTTTCGAGTTTATCCATGATCAGATCCACCGCGGCTCGCACATCGCCAGCCGACTCACGGGCGACGAAATCGTGTTTGTGTTCCGCGGAAACGAGAAATTCCACCTGCTTGATGTCTCCCTTGAGGTCCACCGTGACCTCGATGGCGGTCAACCGGTCGAAATGGTGGATTAGCCGTTCCGCTTTCTCACGAATGAATTGTTGCAGTTCTGGTGATAGTTGCCCGTGTCGTGCTGAGATTTTGATAAGCACGCGCCAACTCCTGAGCCATTCAGCCAGCTTACGCCAGCCGCCTTCCAGGTGTTTGCCTGCACTCTGGTTCGTCAGGCACACTAATCATAGAAGCAGTTCAAAAGCGGGTCAATCGAGCTTGGCATTCACCCTGGCCCAGGGGCGAAAATCACGCGGAAAACAATCGTCGTTACAGTGGCCACTGACCAGTGACCAGTGGTCGGTGGCCGGTGGTCAGTGGCCGGAGGTCAGTGGCTGGTGTTCAGTGCTCGGTGATCAGTAGTCGGTGGCCAGGGAACTAGACGGCGTGACTTGCCGGTACGGGCTGGCGTTTGTTTGTGTTCGCATCACGCTCGCCTGTTCCGCTGACCACCGACCACTGACCACCGGCCACATTTATGGCCTGTCATGCTGGCCTGTTTCGGTCTGGTAAGCCCCAATGCACCCGGCGTTGGACATTGGTAGGCTGTCTGTCGACTGGTCATGTTGAGGGGAAGCCGGTCGGGCTCGTGGTCAGTTTTGGTAAAAGGCTGGCGACTTCTTAGCCGATACATTCGATACCAGCTGCAAAGTTTAACATGCTTTGTGGCTGGGGCGGAGAATCAGTCATGCCGCTGACTAGCCTACTTTTATCCTGTCTGGTAACACTGGCGCCCAGCGATGCCGGGCCTCCGCGGGGTCCGGTTTTCATCAACGAACGCGCCGTGCCCATACCGGTCAATTGTGAACGTCCCGAACTTGTGCAAAAGGTCGATCTGTATGTTTCCGCCGACCAGGGAAAACAGTGGCACCTTTATGCCGCCATTCAGCCGACCCAGAAGGAGATTTCGTTTGTGGCGCCAACCGACGGGGAATACTGGTTCGACCTGGTTACCACCTTCAAGGACGGTCGCAGTGAACCGCGAGCGCCTGGCCTGCAACCCCCGCTTCTGGTCCTCATCGTGGACACTAAACCGCCGCGAATTACCTTGCGGCCACAGGACAGTTCTGACGGACAAGCGTCGGTAGCGTGGGAAATTGAGGATGATCATCTCGATCTGCGGAGCTTGAAGCTGGAATACCGGGATGCGACCACCGGCAGCTGGGTCAGCCTACCTGTTATTCCTCCTTCCGCAAAAGGCGAGAAACGCTGGCCCGTTCATGGGACCGGTTCCGTGCTGGTTCGTTTAAGTGTTTCGGACCTGGCAGAGAATCAGGCACAAGCTCAGGTGGAAATACCACTGGGAAAGGGAAGTGGCCAGTTTGCGGTGGCCGGTGGTCAACCTGGTGGGCAGTTACCGGTGGGTGGTCAGGGCACGGTGGCGGCAAGTGCTGCCCCAACCCCTGCGATGGGCCTTCAGGCTCCCACCTGGCCGTCCAGTCATGGCCAGAACCTGCCTGCCGCGGGTTCAACTGCCGGGGCGAACACAGGGGCGCGAACTTTCAGCCCGGCGGAAAATCCCCCTTCTGTGGTTCCACCGCCGCCGCCACCACCTGGCTCGGCCACCACCGCGACGAACGCCGCCAATCCAGGCACACCCGCGTTTTCGCCAGCGTCTTCCGCCCAACATGCCAGCAGCCAAAGCTATGGGCCGCAGAGCTTTAGTTCGACACTTCCTGCTTCGGCAGGAACCGTTGCACCTGCCCAAGCATCGGCTTTGCCGCCTCCGCCAGCGCCTCTGCCGACGGAAACCGCTGCTCCGCGAGTCATTGCTCGCTCAGACAGTAGCGGTCTGCCCACACAACTGGCCAGCTGGAACCAGCACAGCCCAGGCGGGACTAACACGAATTTCCGTAGCCGATTCAACCTGCCGACACCGCGTTATCTGAACAGTACCCGGGCCAGTCTGCAGTACGAGATTTCCCGCGTTGGCCCATCCGGTATCGGCAGTGTCGAGGTCTGGATGACCCGCGACGATGGCCGGACCTGGTTCAAAGCTGCAGAGGATCCGGACTTGCAGCCTCCGGTGCAGGTGGAGTTTCCCGGCGAAGGAGTGTATGGCCTGACACTGGTGGTTCGCAGTCGCGCTGGTCTGGGACGTCAGCCGCCACAGCCTGGCGAACCGCCGGACTTGCGCGTCGAGGTGGATCTCACGCCGCCTTACGCAGAACTGTACAACGTCGAAGCCGACCCGCAGCGCCGCGATTGCCTCATTTTGCTTTGGAGCGCCACCGACAAGAATCTCGCGGCTAATCCTATCACGTTGAAATGGGCGGAGCGCGAATCGGGGCCCTGGCAGGTAATCGCCGCCGATCTGCCCAATACGGGCCGTTACGTTTGGAAAATGCCCGAGCATTTGCCGTACATGGTTTACTTACGGCTGGAGGCACGCGACCTGGCTGGAAATCTCGCCGTCGCGCAAACACCGAAACCCATTCTCGTCGATCTCCAGGAGCCGGAAGTGAAACTCCTCGACATCACCCCGCCACTGGACGCTAACCGATAGAGCCAGACGATTACAGGCTCGTCTGCGGTCAGCAAAAGTCGTTTGGCCAGACATAGCCAAATCCCCCAGGCCGGTTATAGCCACTCAGGGGCGGTCAGCACAAATCGTGTGGCCCTTCGCTGACTGCTCCGTGTGCGGCGTGTCAGCGTATGACCTGCACAGTTGTGTTGTTTCAGCTAGGTAAGAATTGCGTGCAAATTCTCATCGCCAGCAAGTATGACCTGCACAGTCGTGTTGTCGTCAGCACAAGGAGCGTACTCCATCGCTGACCGGCCGGGCTGGAATTGGCTGGTCACTGAAACTTCCGTCGGCCCCGCACAATTACCGGAAAACAGTCCTTTACCACTGCCACTGATCACCGCCCACTGGCCACTGGTCACCGGTCACCAGTCACTCCCGCCCCGCCCACCGCCGCTGGTCACCGACTACTCACTGCCGATCGTGCGTCACCGACCACCGCCCACTTAATCGCCTGCCACTACCCGCCGGCTGCTGATCAGCGACTACTGGTCACCGGCCACCGATCACTGGCCACTGGTCACGGGTCACCAGTCACTCCCGCCCCGCCCACCCGTCGCTGGTCACCGACTAATCACTGCCGATCGTGAGTCACCGACCACTTAATCACCTGCTGCTAACCGCCGACCACTGATCACCGCCCAATGGCCGCTGGTCACTGGCCATCGGCCACCACTGACTGGCCACTCATTGGCAACTCCCACCGGCCACTGGTCACCGGTCACCGGCCACCGATCACTGGCCACTAATCACCGGCCACTGGTCACTGGCCACTGATCGCCGGCCACCGGCCACGTTGTGCAGCATGGTGCGAGGTAAACGACCTTCATCCCGGCTCAATCGGCCAGATGCCGCCGAAACAAACGATGCAGGTATTCGCGCAGGATCGGTACCTGAACTTCGGTAATCAGTTCCACGTTGGGGGCGGCTCGATGCGGTGTCAAATCCACAACCAGCATGCCGCGTGTAAGTTCGCCGCGAGTCTCCACATCCACCGTCATGGGATGCGTGCGCAGTGCGTGCGGGCAAGTCAACGCACATACCCCAAGCACGTCTTTCAGGTGGAACCCTTCGATGCCGTAGAGCCGAGCCGTTGCACCGATGCCGTAATGGAGAATCCTGCGCAAAAAATAGCAGGCTCGCGACTCGCGATCCGTCAGGGAAGCAATTTCGGCCGGCGACAGCAGCAACTGGCGGGTTACATCCAGGGGAGCAAGAACAATCGGGGCACCGCAACGCAGCACTTGCCGTGCTGCCTCGGGGTCGCAGTAGAAATGAAACTCAGCGACCGCAGAAGCGTTGCCAGGTTCCCGCCAGGTCCCGCCCACAATCACGAATTGTCGCACTCGTCGTGCCAGGGTTGGGTCGCGATCCAGGGCCCGGGCGATCACGGTCAGCGGACCCAAACACACTACCGTAACCTCATTCGGATACTCGCTGGTTAACTCCAGCAGGAGCCGATCCGAAGGAAATAATCGGTGTCTGCCGACGTGCGGCCAGGAGATACCGCCTAACCCACCGGGGCCATGCAATCGCGTACCGTCGCTGTCATAACGAACCGGCGGGGCTTCGCCAAGACGGGGCCAGCGCGGCGGATCCAGGTAGTCCATGATGATATGGACATTCCGCGTCGCCTCTTCGGCAGACACGTTGCCTGCCGTGGCCGCGATTCCCAGCACCTCCACTTCCGGGTCGAACAGCGCCACCGCAATGGCGACCGCGGTATCAATTCCAGGATCAGCAACCAGCACGACCTTCCGAGGCATACCGTTATCTTAGTGGTGCAGTCGGTGGGTGGCGGGAATCCGCATGGCGCGAGTGGCCGGTGGTCGGTGAACGGTGCCCAGAGCGCCGTCGCTGATTTTGCTTGCCTTTGGTCGGGCCAGCAGCCAAAATAAAGCCAGCCTCTTGCTGCACCGAACGGACAAATGGCAAGCAAAGGAAGACGCTGATGCTGGCGCGGTTAAAGACGTTTACCCTGGTGGGCATTGATGCTGTCTGCGTAGAAGTCGAGGTGGATGTTGCTCCCGGGTTGCCAAAAACTGTCCTGGTGGGTTTACCGGAAGCAGCGGTCAAGGAAAGCACCCACCGTATCGAACGTGCGTTAGCCAATCTGGGCTACCATCCACCCCAGGGCCGTGTCGTCATCAATCTCGCTCCCGCCGATCTTCGCAAAGACGCCGCCAGTTTCGATCTCCCCATCGCCCTGGGCATGTTGATCGGGTCGGGGCAGGTGCATGTGGATGCGCGGGGAGAGAACTGGGCAGTGGTGGGCGAGTTAGCGCTGGACGGTTCGACGCGACCGGTCAAGGGTGCGCTTTCTATGGCCATGACCGCGGCTCGACGGGGTATCCACCATTTCCTGGTACCTTCCGCCAACGCCAAAGAGGCAGCGGTAGTCCAGGAAGTGACTGTTTTTCCCGTCGGCACTCTCACTGAAGCCGTGGGTTGGCTCACCGGCCAGCTGGAGTTAGAACCTGTGCCGGCGGACGTGGATGGCGTTTTTGCCAAACTCAACGTGTACGATGTGGATTTTGCTGATGTGCGGGGACAGGAGTTCGCCAAACGTGCCCTGGTGATCGCTGCGGCGGGCGGACATAACGTGCTGATGAGTGGCCCGCCGGGTTCCGGCAAGACGATGCTGGCGCGACGGTTACCGACCATTTTGCCACCGCTAACGCCCGAAGAGAGCCTGGAAACGACGCGGATTTACAGCGCCATGGGTTTGCTGCCGGCGGACCAACCTCTGCTCACGGTGCGGCCGTTCCGCGCTCCTCATCACACCGTCAGCGATGCCGGTCTGGTCGGGGGTGGTACGACTCCAACGCCCGGGGAAATATCGCTGGCGCATCACGGCGTGCTGTTTCTGGACGAATTGCCGGAATTCGACCGCCGGACTTTGGAAGTATTGCGTCAACCGCTGGAGGAAGGGCGAGTGACCATCTCGCGGGCGCTGGCTTCCACAACTTTCCCGGCCAGTTTCATTCTGGTGGCCGCCATGAACCCGTGTCCGTGCGGCTATTTTGGCGATGCTCGCCGACGGTGTTTGTGTACGCCGACCGCAATCGAACGCTACGTTTCGAAAATCAGCGGGCCGCTTCTCGACCGTATTGACCTGCATGTCGAGGTCCCGGCAGTACCGTGGCAGGAACTGAGTGCGCCACGGGACGGCATGACCAGTGCACAAATGCGCGAGTTAGTTCTCCGGGCCCGCCAGCGGCAGCAAAAACGCTTCGGCAATCCCCAGCTGCTGAACGGACGGATGTCCAGCCGACAGTTGCGTCAGTTTTGCCGGCTTGACTCGCAGTCGCAAAACATCCTCCGTGGAGCCGTCGAACAATTAGGCCTGTCGGCTCGGGCTCACGATCGCGTCCTGCGGGTCGCCCGGACGATCGCCGACTTAGAAGACCAGGAGGAAATTCGCCCAGAACACGTTATCGAGGCTCTCAATTATCGCATTCTCGACCGCAAGCTCTGGCTTCGCTATTAGTACACTGCCCTCTTCGAGCAACTGACCACTGGCCACTAACCACTGGCCACCATAATCTGCGACGAAATCTCTTGTCCAGGTTCGAACTTCGAGTAACTGACCACTGGCCACTGACCACTGGCCACCGATTGCCGATCACCGGCCACTGCTCAAAGCTACCGCACGGAGCATAGCTCATGAAATTCGCCGCTATTATCGAATACACGACCGACCGCGACAAAATTCAAGCCGTGCGTCCCGTGCATCGGCAGTATCTAGCCCAGCTCAAGGCCCAGGGCAAACTGGTTGCTTCGGGACCATTCACGGATGATAGCGGTGCCTTGATTATCTACGAGGCGGAAAATCGCCAGGAAGCTGAACAACTCGTCCAGAACGATCCTTTTTGCCGCGAAGGGATATTTCGCAGCTGGCAATTGCGACCCTGGAACCCGGTGCTGGCCAATCGTGCCCTGTTGCCCGAGTAACCATGAGCATGGGGGACTTTTCGGTGGACCGATGGAACACTTTCGTTCAGCAAGTCGGCGAAGCACTGCGGGTAAGGCGGTTAGGCCCACTGGTCTTCGCCCGTTGCCACTGGGAGAGTGATACACCACTGGAAAAGCTCCCGCCCAAACTGGCCCGACTGGTGGAGACTCTGGCCCAGTGGATGCAACAACCGCCGGAGCGGTTCTATCTCACCCGCAAGGCCGAGCTGGCCAGTGTGACGCTGGTCGTGGAATTCCGACCATCGGCAACGGCCATCGTTTCCCACGCCCGCGGCTTTGCCGACTTGCATGCGCCGACCTCGGCAGGAGTGAGTGATACCGAAGCGGCGAAACCCAAAGCCTTCCCAGGCATCCGCCCGCTGGGGCTGGACCTTTTCCTGCTGGGCACCCAGGGGGCGATCTACCTCGATGGCACCCAGGATGACCGGCCAGGCGATCCGCTTGTCGTTCCCGATCTCCCCGCGGATCATCCCATCCATAAGCAACTCGCACAAGTTTGGCCATGACCGGACCGATTTGCTGTCGGTGAGCGCAGAAGTGGACGATACTTACGCACGGTTTGGGCGGCTCCAAAGTTGGTTCCTGAATCGCCGTTCCGGAAAGTGAGCCCACCCCAATCAGCTCCTGGCAAGTGGTCTGCGTCCTGGCTGTAAGGCACGATTGGCGCTGCATCCTGTTGCCCGCTTACCACTGGCAAAATGGCTCGATAGACTAACCAGGATGCTAAAATACCTTGCCGTTGCTGCAATCGGTAGGCGGCCGATGGCCGGCACAGATGGCTGGTGGCTGGCGGTCACTGGTCGGTCATTAGCTGGCTGAGACCCTGAGATTGGGCAAAGAGGACTGATTGGCATGGGCGCGCAAAAAGTGGCAGTGGCGGGTTCACGTTATTTGCGAGGAACACGGGTTCCCACCCTGGTGTTCCGTAGCAGTGCCGAAGCATCTCGGCACGTGGCGCTGTTGATTGAAGCACTCATCCGCACCAACAACTCGGCGGGTCGGCCCACCGTGCTGGGTCTGCCTACCGGTTCCACGCCCGTTGGCATGTACCGCGAGCTTATCCGTATGCACCGGGAAGAAGGGTTGGATTTCAGCCGGGTAATTACGTTCAACCTGGACGAATATTATCCCATGTCGCCGCAGGACCGGCATTCGTACCACGCCTGGATGTGGGAAAACTTCTTCAAGCACGTCAATATTCGCCCTGAGAACATCCACATTCCCGATGGCACTGTGCCGCTCGACCGCATGGAGGAGTACTGTGCTGAATACGAACAGGCCATTCGCCGGGTCGGTGGGATTGACCTGATGGTGCTGGGAATCGGCCGAACCGGACACATTGGTTTCAACGAGCCTGGTTCCCTACCGACCAGCCGAACCCGGCTCGTTACCCTCGACCCGGTAACTCGCCGCGACGCAGCCAGCGGTTTCTTCGGTGAGGAAAATGTGCCTCACCAGGCCATCACCATGGGCATCGGGACTATCCTGGAAGCCAGAAAAATCGTGTTGTTAGCGTTCGGCGAACACAAGGCTGCGGTCGTGCGGAAGGCAGTTGAAGAGGAGCCCTCGGACGCTATTGCTGCCAGTTTCCTCCAAAGGCATCTGGACGCCACGTTTATCCTGGATGAAGCGGCAGCGGCAGAACTGACGGCGGTGCGTCAACCCTGGCTGTTTGGCCCGGTGAACTGGACACCGCAACTCATCCGCCGCGCCGTGCTGCACCTGAGCCTGACCAGTAACAAACCCTTACTGCTGCTGACCGAAGACGACTTCCGCGAACACCACCTGTACGAACTGCTGCGCGAATTTGGCCCAGCGCAACGGTTGAATCAGCGGGTGTTCGACGAGATGCTGGCTACCATCGAGGATAATCCAGGTGGGCCGACGCCAAAGACCGTCGTCGTCTTCAGTCCCCATCCGGACGACGATGTCATCAGCATGGGCGGTACGCTGATCCATCTGGTTGAGCACGGGCACACCGTGCATATTGCCTACATGACCAGCGGCAATATCGCCGTGTTCGACCACGACGCGCTGCGTTTCACCGATTTCGTGGCCGCCTTTAACAAATACTTCGGAATTGCTCCCGACCGCACCGAAGAGGTTTCCCAGCATATCCGCGATTTACTGGAAAACAAAAAGGGGGGCCAACCCGACGAGCCGGAGGTGTTGAAAATCAAGGCCCTGATTCGTGAAACCGAAGCCCGTGCGGCGGCGCGTAGTGTCGGCATACCGTCGCAGCAGTTGCATTTCCTCGACATGCCTTTCTACCGTACAGGAACCATCGAGAAGAAAGCGATTTCCGAAGAGGACATTGCTGAAGTGATGGAACTGCTGGAACGGATTCGGCCGGAGCAGATCTACATGGCCGGCGATCTTTCCGATCCTCACGGCACGCATCGCCTGTGTGCTGAGGCGATTTTCCAGGCAGTGCGGCGATTGCGGGATCGCGGCTTGCAGTTCGAGGTATGGATGTACCGCGGAGCCTGGCAGGAATGGGAAGTTCACGAGATTGACCGCGCCGTTCCTCTCAGTCCGGAGGAAATGGAGCGCAAGAAGCTGGCCATCTTCAAGCATCAGTCGCAGAAAGATCGCCCTATGTTTCCAGGCAGCGATTTGCGAGAATTCTGGCAACGTGCCGAGGACCGTAACCGCCACACCGCCCAGCTCTACGACCGGCTTGGTTTGCCGCAATTCTACGCTCTGGAAGCTTTTCGACTCTGGCGCGACCAGGACTACTGATAAGGCATTGAAAAGAAGGGGCGTCAACTCCGCGTGTTTTTTCGTTATCGGGTGCAATCAGTCCGTCGAACAGACAATCATTCGAGAGCGGGGGAAGTCGGTCTCCCGTGTTCAGCTGTTGTCCAAACGAGAATCGCTCTATCGGGCGAAAATCGTTCAAGAGCGGGGGCGTCAGACTTCCGTGGCACGCGGTTCTGGCTGCGACCAAAAACGATGAACCTGGTCGGGCCAGAATCTCCCCAGGCACCCTGGATGGGTCGTTCGGAAGCTGGTTGTTGTTCCAGGAATCCTCTTGCCCGTTCGCGTTCGGCAGAATGGCGCTCCCCGATTCTTGCTGGGCAAGTAAAAAGGCCATACAGTAAGTTAAACGAAACGTCATCGCTCAAGAGCGGGGACTAAGCCCTCGTGGCAATCAAATAGAGTGGTAGAAGGCAGATACACTACCAAGACGGCGGCAAAGACATGACGTATTGCCCCGAAGCAACAAAGCGGTGCTTCAGGGCGGGGTCGAATGATTGCCGGGCCAAACAAGCAGCGGCGGATCGGCAAGTGATTTGCCGCTGGTCGTTCGCCGTGCAGACTCGCAAGCTCTGCTCCGGTAACGCCATGCCTCATCCAGCTTGGCTACTCGGCGATATGGGTCGGCTTGAAAACCTCGAACTTCGTTCCCGACCTGGCTTGCAAGGTACATCAATTTTTCGCGGTCGGGTCTTTACAATCTGGCAGCTTAGGACTCCAAAGAACCTCATAATTGCGGAGTAGCCAGTCGCTTCGGGAGCGCGAGACGCAAGTCGCCGTGCTCTTGAGAACGCGGAGGCGGAAGGCGCATATCTTTTACAGGACTTGTCTGGCGTATCAAATTCATCAAACGGGGGACCTTTTATGAGCGTGGCGAACTCATCGAACGGCGAAGTCATTGTCGAAACCCGCAATCTCACCAAGGTTTACCTCGACTTCTGGGGCCGACGAAAAAAGGAAGCGCTGCGGGCTCTCAACTTGCAAATCTATCGCGGCGAGGTATTTGGCTTGCTCGGCCCGAACGGTTCCGGCAAGACGACAACCATTAAATTGCTGCTCGGCTTACTGTTTCCCACAGAAGGTGAAGCGCTGGTCTTCGGCAGGCCGGGTACGGATGTCGCCAAGAACGAACGCATCGGCTACCTTCCCGAAGAATCGTACCTGTATCGTTTTCTGACAGCGGAGGAAACGCTGGATTTTTACGGGCGACTGTTCAATCTCAGCCCTGAGGTTCGGAAAAAACGAGCCGAAGAGTTGATCGAAAAAGTCGGACTCAGTCGGGACAAGAAACGTACCCTCCGCGAGTATTCCAAGGGTATGCGGCAGCGTATCGGCCTGGCCCAAGCGCTCATCAATGATCCGGAATTAGTTATCCTGGACGAGCCAACGTCGGGGCTCGACCCGATTGGTACCCGCTGGATGAAAGACCTGATTCTGGAACTCAAGGCGCAGGGCAAAACGGTGATCATGTGCAGTCACCGTTTGGAAGATGTGCAGGACGTTTGCGACCGCATCGCCATCCTTTATGAGGGGGAGTTGAAAGAGCTGGGGCGGGTAGATGAGTTGCTGGAGATTGCCGAATTGGTTGAACTGCGGGCACGCGGTGTTCGCCTGACCGAAGAGCTGAAACGCGACCTGGCCGAAGTCATCCGCCGCCACGGAGGCGAAGTTGAGAGCGTGCAACATCCCACCACCACTCTCGAGGACCTGTTCCTGCGGATCGTCAAAGAGAGCCAGCTGCATCCGGGCCGGCGGTATCTGCCTCGACAGGAACGCCCGACTCCCGCAGCCGTACCCGCTGGTGCTACTCCCGGCGGCAATTCGTCAAATTCCTGAGCATTCAGTTGGTAAGGAGAAGCGCCATGCTGGGCGTTCTGGTCATCGAAACTCCCTACGCTTCGCTTGACCGACTCGGCTCCGCCTGGGCTGGCTGGCTCAATAGTGCAGGGGTGTGCGCTCTGCTGTTCCTGCTGGCGGGCGAAATTCTGCGCTGGACATTTGGTCGGGGAAGTCTCGTCATTCATGGGCTGGCTGGGAACTTGAGCCAGCTCACCATGCAAGAAGTTTGGAAACGGCGAACGCTGTGGTTGTGGTTGAGCCTGATTGCAGTGGGTTTACTGACCGCGGCCATCGCTTTGCTCCTGGCTCGCCGCAGTCCCGACACGTATTCCCCGTGGCGAACCATAGCCGTTCGCGCCTGGCAGGTCAGTGCCATAGCGGCTATCCTGGCCTTTGCCTGGGAGTTTATCCTGGAGTTACTGGTTTGTCGCTGGCGGCGTATCTGGGCGGTGGCCCGTCTGGTTATCCTCGAATCCATCCGCCAAAAAGCACTCTGGGGCTTTGCTGTGTTGTTGCTCCTGGTTCTGGTGGGAAGCTGGTTCATCCAGGTGGAACAGCGCGATCAATGGCGGACCTACGTGGACATTTTTTATCGAACGTTGATGCTGCTGATGGTGATTACGGCTTCGGTGCTGGCCTGTTTCGGGATTCCCAATGATCTGCGTCGGCAAACGATCCATTTGCAGGTAACTAAACCCATTCGGCGGCTGGAAATCCTGCTGGGACGCATCATCGGCCTGATCGTGCTGATGACCGCGATGCTGTTCATCATTGGTAATCTTGGATTTTTGTATGTGTTGCGCGAAGTTTCTCCTGAGGCGCGAGCTTCCACGATGCGGTCGAGGCTATACCAGCTTGGAGAGCTCCATTTCGAGGAGCTCGACAACGAAGGCAACTGGCAGCGTAAGAGCACCGGTACGGATGTCGGAGAGGAATTCACTTACCGCTCGCACATTCGGGGTGGGGCACCCCAGGAGGCAGTGTGGACTTTTAGGCAGCTGCCGCCGCATTTGTTTGACAAGAACTGGCAGCAGCGCAATCGTCGGCTGGTTGCCGAATTCATGTTCGACATCTACCGCATGACTCGCGATTATGAACGCGGCGGAGCCGGAGGAGTGGCGGTGCTCATCCGCTTCATCAACACCCGGTTGTGGGATGCCGCCCTCGAAGCTCAATATCGCCAGGAAGCCCAGGAGTTGCGGTATCGGCAGGATTGGGAGGAGGTGCTGGCGAAGAAATACGGTTTTTACGAGGTCCCGCTCCATATCGCCGACCTGCGCACTTATAGCGTGGATTTTCCGGTGGCCATTATCGAGCGACTGCAAGAAGGGGGAGGCTTGTTGCAGGTTCGTGTCTCCTGCCGCAGTTTCGGACAGTATCTGGGCATGGGGCCGAACGACCTGTATCTGGTGGTTGGCGAAAGCAGCCTGTACCTGAACTTCATGAAAGGGCTGGTAGGCATCTGGGCGATGACGGTGATGGTGATTGTGCTGGGAAGCTGCTTCAGCACTTACACCGGAGCCCTGGCCAGCCTGTTGCTCTGCTGGTCGCTCATGTTTCTGGGCATCCCACCGGTGCAGCAGTTTTTAGGCCAGCTTGGTCCAAGCACCATCCATCGCATGGACGTCAACCCCGGTGGTGGCCCCTTAGAAGCGCTCTACCGTCTGGCACGCGGTATGACCATGTCCGCACCTTTGCCCGACCACTGGGGCATTGAATTGATGCGGCAGATAGATACGGGATACGGCTACTTGTTTAATGCAGTGGCGAATATCGTTCCTGACCTGTACCAGTATGACCGGACCTTGCATGTGAGCGAAGGATTCAACATCCCGGGTGGCGAACTGGTAATGAGCCTGATCCTTCTGGGCGGCTACGTGCTGCCATATCTTCTGGCGGGTTATTATCTGCTCAATGCCCGCGAGATTGCTGCATAGGCCTGATACTTCCGACTGGTTGGAGCAAAGGAGCCGGCCATGATTCAGGAGACTTTTACCAGCACACGCTGGCGGAAGCTGATTTACACTGCGCTGATCCTGGTGCTGTTTGTCGCCATGCTGGTGCATCGTCGCGAGGTGGTCGAAAAGAAGGCGGAGCAGCACAGTTTGACGGAAACGAATCTGGCGCAGGTGGATTTAGGCGGCTCAGCAGCGCGGTTCATTTTGACGAGCTTCCGCGGGCCACTGGTTTGCTTGCTCTGGTGGGAATCGCGGGCCTTATTCACGCGCAAAGAATGGGGCCGCCTGGAACTGATCTTGCGCGCCATCACTAAACTGCAACCACATTTCCGAGGCCCGTGGGAATTTATGGGCTGGGACCTGGCTTACAACGTCGCCGTGGAGTTTGACGCTGCCGAAGACAAGTATCTGTATGTCGCCAAAGGTGTCAACTGGTTGGCAGAAGGTGAGCGCACTTTGCGGCGGCTGGCCTATGATCCGCAGACGCAATCTCGCAAAGAGGTCGGCAATCCCGATGTGCGGTGGTATATCGGCAACGTGATCCACCACAAGATCATTTACAGCGACGAAGCTGCCATTTTCCGTTGCTTTTTCCACCTGGGTTGCATTCCTCCGGAATTGTGGGATCCCGATGTGCTGCAACAAAACCCGGACCGCCTGCGGGAATTCAAGCGCACCTATCCGGTCTTCACAGAGTATTTGCGGCGATTCCGGCACATTGCGGAAGGTGCCGAGGCTCCCATGGATGATGCGATTGTGCAATTCTGCCGGCAATACCGGGGCGTCGTCGGGCGGTATCGCTTACTGACAGGGGGACAGGCCTCGCGTCTGAAACAGCCGGACGAGATGCCTTTCCCGATCTGGCCTCGCGAAGTAGATTTGCCACCTCGGTATCACCCCGACACTCACCTGGAAAAAGAACAGGAGCCGCACGAAATCCTTTACCACTGGAGCGTCTTTGCCCAGGAACCGTTGCCGCCATTCGACCCGGAAAACCCGTTCCAGAGCGAAACCAGTCGGCTCTATCAGAATACCAAGAAAAGCCCATACTTCTTCCGTGCTCATCCAGCCCGAGCGAAAGGCATGAAGGCTCGGCATCTGGGCAAAGATGGTTGGCCAGAAGAGGCCCAGCAAGCCTGGGCGGAATCTTACGAAGAATGGGTGCGGTTCGGGCGACTGGTGGGGCTTCTGCGTCCCCCGGAGGAAATGCAACTGCTCCAGCAACAGGCGCAGGAGCTGACCCGGCGTTATCCAGCTTTTCTTCAGACTGGCCAGCTACCGCCTGAAGCCACGCGTGATCCTGATGCCTTGCGATGGTACCGTGCCTGGCGGACGCTGGAACAGATGAACAGCAACCGTGGGCCGTTCGATACGTGGATGGTGTTATCAGTCAATGGCCAAACCGAAAAATCCAAAGAAGCCCGACGCCTTGCCTTTGTGGCCGATCGCAAGCTGGCCGGACACACCCTGCAGGCTATCGAAACTTATCAGCAGAGCTTCGATTTGTGGCGGGATTTGCTGACGCGACCGTTTCATCCGGCCCGCGACGGGACAGTGCTGCTCGGTTTGCACCCGGAGGCTGGCCAGTTCCCCATCTGGGCAGTGCTCTGGCAGAAACTTCTTGGCAGCGCTTATCGGCAGGTGTTTTACACCGATCACCACGGAGCCTTCCTGCTCAGTCTGGGTAGCGCTGCTGGTGCACCGTGGACGGCGGGCTGGCCGGTTGGTTTGATGCTGCAGGATGTTGGTCCGCTGATGCGCACTCCTTACGGCCGCAATGATCAGGTTCAGCGGGAGATTGTGGACATGGAAATCAATTACATGCGTTTGTGGGCTGAGAGAGAAGCGCCACACTGGTTGCCGGTCGGTTCGGGCTTGCATTTGCTGACGCACTGGGGGCTGGGAACCGCTACCCCGGCTACGAATCTGGTTGCCACCCTGTTGCCGCGACCCGGCCAGCTTTCGCTCGAAAACTGGGAATATTTACTCGAACGTATGCCAGGCCCGCTGGACGATGTTCTGCCCAAAGGTGCCCGTGAATCGGCAGAATCGACCCTCTTCCGCAGTGGTATAGGTGCCCAGCGCCGCTTGATTTCTCCGGAAGAGGTGCAGGAGTTGCCCCCGCTTCTGGAAAAAATGAAAAAGCCGACTCCCGATACGCTGGGCAAGCCGTGACGGGCAAGTTTGTGGTACTGCCCGGCTTGGCTTTTCTGTATTAGCGGCTCGCCGTAACATCACCGCGTCTGCCGGAAAATGCCCTGCCCACGCTGTTACGGCTTGCTTTGACGAAGGGAAGCGAGGCTGCTATGTTTCATCATCGGTACGCTAACCAACTGAACTGGGGCGAGCCTACTGCTCGCCCCGACTGCTGACGCATACTGTTTTCCACATCCGTTCGGACTGCGTCAACTTTTCCGCCGCGCTAACCCATCAGCGTATCAATGTCCGGCTGGTCCAGGCATGGGACAAGTGGCCGGCGTAGTCGGTACTGCCCATTGCATCGTCGGGCTGACGAAGACCGGGGCGTATTGAGGCCGACCACAGTATCCGTAAGGTCCACACATGCCTGCCCCACCGCCGTTGATCTGATAACCGTGGAACTTGTAATAGGTTACCCAGTCAATATGCGCCAGCCGTCCGTAGTAATGCTCCAGGGCATCATAGTAGTCGTGCCAGAACTTGAGCCAGCGCTCTTCCTCGGTGGTGCAATGGCTGCGATTGAAGCGAGTCCAGAATGCCCAGCGAGGCTGATAGCCGCCATAGTTGAGGGTGCCCCAATCGGCGTGGCTCACGTGTGTGCTAGCCAGAACGCCCAGCCCCACCAGCGCCCACACAACCAGCTTTCTCATGAGTTTCTCCTTTCCCCGACTGGCTTGCGGCGAGTCCCACCCAGGCTTATGGGTCGCTCGGTATCGGCCTGAGTTGCTCGCTCCGCTTTTCGTGCTTCCCTAATCTTTCCCGCTCGCTTGTTCTACTTTCCCTGCGTGCAATACACTTATCGGCTATTTCGACCGAAAAATACGCTAAATCCGCCGCAACACCGTTCCTGCTCGAAACCCCCAGAATAAGAAGGTTCGCACAAAGCCGGAATTTCCCTTTTCCGCCTTATACGAATCCCCTATGCTCGAATTGGGCAAACTCCTCCAGCCTGCACTGGACGGTATCGGACACACTGAAGTTTGCGGCTGTGTGGTGATGCGGATGATCGAATCGCGCATGTGCAGCGTGTCGAGTACACTGAAGTTTTCGGCTGGTGCTATTGGGACTGAAGTTGATGGTTATCCAGCGCCGACTGCCGAGTTCACAGAGGCTTGCGGCTGGCGCTGATTTTCTCCGCAAAACCATCCGCTTTGGTACGACCAGCCGGTTTCTGCAACAGCGATGTCGAGCAGCAACCGGATAATGCGAGTCGATCGCTCGCCAAACTGACTTGACAACCGCGGATTGCGGTTTGGAGCCGCAGGATAATGGGAGTAGAGCGCTCGCCGAGCCAATCGGTTTGTGCAACTGCCTGGGCTGCCAAACCCGCTATTGCGTTTACGCAATCGCCGGCAACTACCATGTCTTGACGGGGCGTTTGCGTGGTTCGATAATAGTAATGGTGAATTGTACCCACCCTTTACGCCCTCCCTAACGGAGACCCGCCATGGCCCGACGAATTTCCCGCCGAACCGTCCTCAAAAGCATGGGAGCGACGATTGCCCTGCCTTTGCTCGACGCGATGTTGCCGATGTCATCGTCAGCGGCTCCGTCGCAAACCAAGCCTGTGAAACGGCTGGCCTTCTTTTACGTTCCCAACGGTATCCACATGCCCGCATGGACGCCGCAAGCTGTCGGGCGAAATTTCGATTTGCCCTATATCCTCGAGCCGCTCCGGCCATTCCAGGATGACCTGCTGGTGCTGAGCGGACTCACTCTGGACAAGGCCCGACCCAACGGCGACGGTCCCGGCGACCATGCACGAGCCATGGCATCGTTTCTGACCGGCGTGCAGGCCCGCAAAACTGCGGGGGCGGATATTCGAGCGGGTATCTCCGTCGATCAGGTCGCGGCCCGGCATTATGGTAAACAGACCCGCTTTCCATCCTTAGAGCTTGGTTGCGAACCTAGCCGCACCAGTGGCAATTGCGATTCGGGTTACAGTTGCGCTTATTCCTCGACGATCTCCTGGCGGGGCGAGTCCACGCCTTTGCCCAAGGATATCAATCCCCGCTCGGTGTTCGATCGCTTATTCGGTCGTGGCGGTGGCATCGGGGGAGTGGGCAAGCCAGAACGGCAAAAGAGCATTCTCGATTTCGTCCTTGAGGAGGCCAACGATCTGCGTCGGCAACTCGGTCGCAACGACCAGCGTAAACTCGATGAGTATTTCACCGCCGTGCGGGAAATCGAACAGCGCATCGCTCGGGCAGAAAAGGAGAATGAGCAGAACGTCGTTGGCTTCAATCGGCCCAACGGCATTCCTCCCGAATATGCCGAGCACATCCGGTTACTGTGCGACCTACTGGTGCTGGCATTCCAAACCGACCAGACACGCATCGCCACCATGGTTTTTGCCAATGAGGGAAGCAACCGCAGTTACCGGTTCATTAACATCCCCGACGGACACCATGATCTGTCGCACCACGGCCGCGACCCGGTTAAACTCGATAAGATTCGCGCCATCAACCGCTTCCACATGGAGCAGTTCGCTCGCTTCATCGGGAAACTGAAAGCGATTCCCGAAGGCGATGGCACACTGCTGGACAACTGCATGATCGTTTACGGCAGTGGTATCGGCGACGGTAACCGTCACAATCACGACGACCTTCCTATTTTGCTGGTGGGTAAAGGCGGCGGTGCAATTAAGACCGGCCGGCATTTACGTTATCCGAAGGAAACGCCTCTCATGAACCTGTTCCTGGTTCTGCTCGACCAGCTCGATATCCATCTCGACAAATTCGGCGACAGCACTGGCCGGCTGCCGGATTTGGTCTGATACCTGGTGCGTGGGTAAACCTAACGGATTGCGCTCGCGTCGTCAGTCCGCTATCACTCTGCGCGATAAAGTTCCGTTCGGCTTGGTTTTACGCTGAGACTATATCTGGCGGTCGTCATCCGGCATAAAGCGCGAGTGCCTGTACGGAAGGTCGGTTGCTCATGTGCGTGCGTGATTTTTGCGCCGCCGGTTCAGGAACCCCGGTCTAAGTTTTCTTTTGCGCGGATGGTTAGCCACAGATCCTGCCCAGTGGTAGTATCTGCGCTCTGCATCGCAACAAGTCTAATGTTGTCCCTGGTCGGTTTTTTCGCTAAACGTGATAAAGGACGTAGCCGGTCTGAACAGAGCCATCACGGGGCATCTAAGTAAAGGAGGCCAATGATGCGGTTACGAATGCTCATCGTATGCTTGCTCATTCCCCTAAGTGAATGGGTTTGCTTAGTCCCGCACTTATACGGGCAGGAAAAGCCGAAGGTCGCCGGCAAATTGCAGGTGAAAGCTACCATCCCTGAGCGACCGGGGAAACGTCCCATTACCGTGGAGGATATCTGGCAGGTGAAACGCATTGGCCGGATATCGCTGTCTCCCGACGGACGCTGGGTGGTCGCAGAAGTTACCAGTTATGACATGGAACAAAACGAGTCGAACACCGATTTATATTTATTTAGCACTGAAGGCCACCCAGCCCGTCAACTCACCACGCATCCGGCCAGCGATACGCATCCCGTCTGGTCTCCGGATGGGCGATGGATCGCCTTTATTTCCAAACGTCAGGGCGACATCGCTCAGGTATGCCTGATTGCTCCCGATGGTGGCGAAGCACGAGTCGTTTCTAAGTTTCCATCGGACGCCGTTGGTATCAAGTGGTCCCCTGACAGCAAGATGATCTACTGCGTGGTCTGGACCTGGCCGGATACACCGGACGATGAAAGCCACAAGCGCCGGGAAAAGGAACGCAAGGAGCGCAAATCGCAGGCCGCGATCATTGACGGAGCATTATTTCGTTACTGGGACCGGTGGCTGACCGATGGTAAAGTGCCGGTACTGTTCGCACTGGATATTGCCACCGGGCAGCACCGTAATCTGTTCGCAGGACTGAACATTCATCTCATCCCCACAAGCGTCTCCGCTGACGATTTCGACATTGCTCCCGACCATTCCGAGCTTTGCTTCGTCGCCGACAGTAGCAAGGACTTTGGCCGTGAATTCAACGCCGACCTGTATATTCTATCTTTAGGTAACAAGCGCACACTAACTAACATTACCGCCGACAACCTCGGCCAGGATTTCTCACCCCGCTATAGTCCCGACGGTAAGTACCTCGCTTTTCTGCGACAGACTACCCGTTACTTCTATGCGGATCGGCAAAGGCTTATGGTTTACGACCGTTCGACCCGCCAGCATCGGGAAATCACAGCCCAATTCGCTCGCTCCTGCTCGAATCCTGTCTGGCATCCCGCATCGCGCTTTATATATTTTGAGGCGGAAGATCAGGGTTATGTTAGACTTTACCGTGTGGGACTGGAACAGGGCAATATCGAGCCTCTGACGAGCGGTTACAGCGATCGGTCGGCGGCATTATCACGGGACGGGAATCGTTTGGTGTTTTTGCGGTCGGACTTCGGCTTGCCTCCCACCCTCATTGCCATGAACCTGGAAACGCACACCCTTCGGCAATTAGACACTCTAAATCGGGAACTCGTAACTAGCTGGAATCTGGGCAAGGTTGAAGACGTGTGGTTCCCAGGTGCTGATGATAAGCCCGTGCAGATGTGGGTGGTCTATCCTCCCGAATTCGATAGGACTAAACGCTGGCCTCTATTGCAGATCGTCCACGGTGGGCCACATAATGCGATCACCAATGAATTTCATTTTCGCTGGAACTTGCACCTGTTTGCTTCTCGCGGTTATGTAGTCGCCTGTGTTAACTTCCACGGTTCCAGCGGGTTTGGTCAGGATTTCACCGACTCCATTACCGGGGATTTAGCAAATAAGCCTTTTACCGACATTATGAAAGCCACCGACTATTTAGTGCAACAACCCTATATAGATAAAGAGCGATTAGCAGCGGCAGGAGCCAGTTATGGTGGCTATATGATCGCCTGGATTAACGGCCACACGGACCGATTCCGATGTTTAGTTTGCCACGCCGGCGTCTATAACTGGCATAGCATGATGGCCTCTGACATCCTGAAGTTTCGCGAACGTGCCCTGGGTGCTCCTCCCTGGGAAAATATGGAGCGTGTGGATGCACAGTCGCCGCAACGGTTTTCCGCTCATTTCCGTACGCCCACACTTATTTCTCACGGCGAAAAAGATTATCGCGTTCCGGTTACGCAGGGGTTTGAGTTTTATAACACGTTGCGGCAGAAAGGAATTCCTACTCGACTAATTTACTTCCCCGATGAAAACCACTGGATTCTCAAGCCGCAAAACTCACGCCTTTGGTATGGTGAGGTTTTTGCCTGGCTGGAACGATATATCGGTCGGGGACCATCTAAGTAGCCGACACCACAATCAAGCACCCAATTAGAATGGCGAAAACCCGGTCTTAGCGTAAGGCTTCTAAGGGACGCAGGCGCGTGGCTATCCAGGAGGGTATTAGTCCGCCGAGTAATCCCATCAGCAGCGTGAACGAAAAAGCGGTCTTCAACACAAAAGGCGTTACGGTGATCTGAAAGACAACAGTTTTTCCGCCGCCCTGACCGGAGCTGATGAAACTCTTTTGTTCTATGCCGTGAAACAGGCTGCCAATGAGCATGCCGGTCAGCCCGCCGAGAAGTGCCAGCAGCATCGCTTCGATGAGAAACGAAAGCAGAATTTGCCAGCGCTGGTAACCGAGAATGCGGAGCACAGCAATATCTTTAGTTCGCTGGCTGACGGCAGCAAACATGGTGTTCATCAAGCCGAACATGCCGCCGACCGCCATAATGGCCGCAATAAAAAGTGCCGCGGCCAGAAACAGGGTGTTGGCCTCGGACATGCGCTCGTAATACTTCGGCTCCGGGATAGCACTAAGCTCTAAACCCGTACGGTCTTTCAGGGTGTCGGCAAACCATTGGGCTAGAGCGGGATCGCGAAGTCGAATAAGGATGGAAGTGAAAAACCGCTGGCCCCGTTCGACATTGTCTTTACCAAATTGCTGACCGACTACTTCTCGCTTGGCCCAGGTTTCTGAATCAAACGGTGAGCCGCGCGAATCTAATATACCGACCACTTTCCAGGTCAAGCCTTCGCGGATGTCAAAGGTGCTACCCACATCCAGGCCCAGCAAATTGGCAATACCCTCGCCCATAACGCACTCATCGCCGACCGAACTGAACCATCGTCCGCGCAACAAACGCAGGCCGTGAACCCGTGCGGCACGCTGCGGATCCATAACGCCCCGCAATTGCAAAAAGCGATAGCGCGGGCGACCGTCTCGTGGATCGGGCGGCAGTTGCTGAGTGGCGATGGCATAGATTTCCGCGCTGAACAAGGGTTCGCCGGCTTCGTCGGTAGCGACATACTCGTTCAGCCAGACACGAGCCAGGTCGGCAGTGTCGAGAATATCGCTGAACAATTCGTCGTTCGTACCCTCGCGCAGGACCAGCAAATTGTCCGGTCGGCCAGCGCGGCGAGCAAGCTCGTTGATACCTTCAACAAACGCCAGCATCACCACCAGTATGGCCACCACCAGCACGAAACCGAGAGCCGTCAAGGCAGTAACACGCCAGCGCACTATCAGATTCCGCAGGTTATAGCGAAGCGGGATCATCTATCAGGCCCCAGAATCTCGCCGATCGGTTCGTGGGAAGTTCGCATCTGCTAGTGGAGAAGCGAGGTCGCCCCAGAGCGCCAGGCCATCTTTAGCTGACACGGCTGAAAATTTCGGCCACACGCACTCGACAGCCGTTTATCGCCGGCAAGATGCTACCCACCAGTGCCGTTGCCGCACCGATCCAGGGTCCCCAGTAGTATGCGCGAAGGGGCACGAAGAAAACCGGGAAAAATCCCAAAGGCAGTCGAATTCCTTTGAAGACATAGTTGACCAGAAGATGCGGCAGAGCAACGCCGAAAAACCCGCCGCAAATTCCCAGCATCAGACCTTCGCCGAGAATCAGCACGAGAATTTGCCCCGGACTGAAGCCGAGCACTTTCAAAACAGCGATCTCTTTGGTTCGTTCGCGGACGGTGATACCGATCGCATTGGAAATAACCACCGCCATCACCACCAGAATAGTGGGAACCAGCAGATAGCGAACCCCGAACAAAATATCTTTGAGCGGTTCAAAGAAGCGATTGACGGCAGTAGCAGCGGTTTCGCATTTGATGTTGCGATTCTGGCTCTCGATGATAGCACACGCGGCCTGGGCAGTAGGCTGGTCGCGGACAGTCAACCATCCCAGGTTGATGAGGCCCGCCAGTTCGCTCCCGACGTCGGTGAGAACGCGCTCGACGTAATCGTAATCAATAAAGGCCGCTTCGTCCCAGCGGGTGTTCTCGGGCAAAACTCCAACCACGATGAAATCCATCTTGACCGGCTGACCAGTGCGGTCGCGGTGACTGAGTGAGAAAACCTGAAGGCGGTCGCCAACCCGCACCCCCAATCGAGCCAGGCGTTTCGGCCCTAACAATAATCCCGCGTTTTCCATTCCCGAAACACCGGGATTTTTCAATTTCGCACACAACTCGGGACTTATTCCTTCCAGGCCATCAATCATCGTGGGCATTTTGTCCGGCAGGGTGGCGATGGCAAAGAAAAACCGGTTCGGATCGCGTCGGCTGAGATCGGGATCGAGGCTGAAAGCCAGGAAATGCCAAAGTGTCCAGGCTTCCGGCAGAAAGCCGGGCAGTTGCATCAGTCGGGCGTAGGTCTCTCCGCCGGGCAGAACGATGCGATCGAAGTCGGCTTTCTGAAAACGACTGGGAATGCGGAAGCGCTCAGTGATAATCAGCCGAATGTTGGTGGTTTTCTCTTCCATTTGCTGATCGAGGAAAGTCAGCACAGACTGAATGAGCACATAAATGGTAACCAGCACGAGAACCGCAAGTCCGGTCAAGCTGACGCGGACAGGATTGCGCCGAAGATTCTTGAGGATGAGGAGAAAAAGTTTTGCCATCGCTGATATCCGTTTTTATCGCTCTGAGCGCCTGGCTCGCGGTCTGGATCAAGCAACATTTTAGGTATTGCCGCTCGGAGCATTGTATTCGCTGGCCGAGTAATTCTCCTGAGCCGGGGCTTTGACAGATACTCCAGCGCTGGGTATGATGACGTTGGCAGAAGCGCTGTGCCACGACAAGTGGAGCGGCGTGCTGTAGAGCAAGGTAGGGCGAAGGCCCATGTGGTCGGAAACGATTGGGCTGATGCAGCGTATGTGGCAGCAACTGCTGCGAGTGATTCGCCAGTTTTGCTCGCCAGGTCCTGGGCAAGAGCAACTGGCTCCGCCACCTGGGCCAGGCAGAGCGATGCCGCTTCGCCGTCTCGAACGGGTGCTGGTCAGTTCTGCCGTGTTGCAATCGCTGTTCGATATGTTTGCCGATCACCGTAACGGCGATCGCGGGGAAGAAGAAACTGGCTGGGTGCTGCTGGGTTATCGGCGAGATGCGGAAGCGGTTGTTTTAGCAGCGTTACCGGCTGGCACGAATCGGGAAGCTGGGGTTGCTCACGTTCGGTTCAATACTCTGGCGCAGGCGGTAGCCACGCGGATTTTGCGAACGCGCGATCGTCAGTTGACCATCCTCGGCGTTGTCCATACGCATCCTGGGAGTCTGCGTCATCCTAGCCGGGGGGATTACGAAGGTGATAGCGAGTGGGTAAAATTATTGCGCGGAAAAGAAGGCGTGTTCGGCATAGGGACTGTCGAGGCCGAGCAAGACGACAACTGGCTGCCGATGGTCGCGCAACCCACCGATAATAGCTGGTCATGGCGGGGCATGCGATTCAACTGGTACGCTTTAGCGGCCGGGGATCGCAACTACCGTACCATTCCCGTGCAGGTGGTGCTTGGAGAAGACCTGGCCCGACCGTTTCTGCCTGTTTGGGAAACGCTCGAATGGCACGCCGCGGGATTGGAGGAATTGTTCCGGCGTCTTAGCGCCTTGCATGTGGAAGCCTGCTCGGACAGCGACGCTGCCGGGCTGAACTCGTACCTGAGCGTTTCTATTCCTCTGGAAAACGGACAAGAAATCCGCGCATTGCTTCACGGCCCGAAGATGCGGTTCTTCTACGACGACGGGGAACAGACATACGAAGTCGCGGGAGAACCGCCAGTCGATCGGGGAATTTTCCTGCTGCTGGCCGAACTGGCAAGACGGCGGGAGCTTTGCCAAGCTAGCATCGAAAGCGAACCCTGACGGGACGGCAGAAGAGGAAGGTCCGCGGACTGCGGTAGTCCGCCCTCGCTGGTGTCCCCAGGCGAGTCGCAGGTGAGGAGGTCTGAGCCATGGATTTCCGTCCGCTCAACGACACGGAACGACGTACCCTGTTGGCTGCCCTGCGCGCCAACGCACAGGAAGACCGCGCCATCCTCATGGATCGGCGGAACACTCGTTTTGTTGGTACTGCAGAAGAGGTGCCCGAAGAGGAGGTGATCACCGCCATCAAATCCGTGCCCTGCCATTACTAAACCGATCAGCGGTTTGTCTGGCGGTCCAGCCAATCGGGCAGCACGCAAGAAGTGCTGCCGAGCCATTGGGAGCGTGCGCCTGCAAAGCTGTCAGGATCGCTGCCGATTCTGACCGTATCGGTTAGCGACCTGCAGTTGGGGGTGTGCCACCAAGCACCAGGAGCAACGCGCTTGGTCGCAACGGTGGCCGCCGACAAAGCGGGATTACGGGGAGGGTGCCGGTCTTCGACAGCGGGTGGTTAGAATTATGACACGCGCGAGCGATGCAGAATGGCGCGGCTCGTTTCGCCACCTACTGCGTCATCTGGTAGGCAGGCATACGGGCGATTGGACACTGAGCGAATTACTCGGTGAACACTTGCTTGCAGACAGCAGGCAGGAACAGGCCATGGGCTTGCTGGATAGCGAAGTAGGAAAACGACGCTTGTTGACCGTCGAAATTCCGGCTATCGAACGCTACAACGAAGGACGTGATCCGGAGTTTCGTATTCGCCTGGTTCGTCAGGGAAGCAATCTGGTGCTGTGCTACCGTTTGATGCCGACGCACAACGTGTATGAACTGGAGACGCGGCTCTACTCCAGTTATCCCATTGTGCCTCCGGAAACGCGAGTCTTGACGCCTCTGCGCCACTGTCCGCATCTATTAGAAGGGCAGACTTTGTGTTTGTGGCGGCAGGGTAGCAGTCGGCAAAACAGCCGCTGGGACCCCGCTCGCTACACCTGCGTGTTTGCGGTGCAAGCAGCTTGGCGGTGGCTCGCTTGCTACGAAGTGTGGTACGACACAGGGGAGTGGCCATTACCGGAAGCTCGTTAGAATCCGCCTGACGCGATTCTCGCCCTGGAGCAAACAGCATGGCTCATGTAGTACAGGTGGGTGCCGGAAGTGGTGGAATGGTCGTTCTCGACCTGCTGGCGCGTGAGCCAGTTGTCTCGCGCATCACCATCATCGAACCGGACATCTATAAACCCCACAACGTGGTTCGGCATTATTTCCCCAGAGAAGCGGCTGGTGCCCATAAAACCGAACTGGCACGCCAGTGGTTGTCAGCACTCCGGCCGGAACTTGAGGTGCACTGTCTGGAAGCAGATTTGCTGAACCCAGCGGCGCAAGCCCAAATCGAAGAACTCGTAGCGACCGCTGATATTGGCGTGTGCGCTGTGGATAATGAGCCGGCGAAATATCACTGGGACGGCTTGATGCGGAAATACAAAAAGCCGTGGACACTCGGGGAGGTATTGAGTGGCGGCATTGGGGGCTTTGTGCACCTGTTTCGACCGGATGGCCCATGCTACGGGTGTGTGGCCAGTTATCTAAAGCGCAGCGTGGAGACGGATAACTCTCCTCCGCCTGATTATTCCCAGCCCGGTGGGCCGGTCTATGAGGTTACGATACCGGCGACCAAGGCAGCCATCACGGCGATCGCCAGTTTGCATGCCCTGGTAACGCTGGAACTATTGCAGGATCGCAACTACGATCCTGGCTTTACCAGCGTTTTGTTGACGTTGCGGAGAGTACCGCAGGTGTTTGAGGAAGTCTTGCGACCTTATCGCTTCCGCATTGAGCGAATGCGGGAGTGTTTGTTCTGTGGAGAAGCGGCAACAGCAGGCGCCGCGGAGGACCTCGATGTGGCGTTGGCTCAGGCTCTTGACCGGTTGGCACATGCGTGACTGGCTGGCGCATACTTTCAGCTCGCTGCCTCTGGTAACCGCACCACAGGTGCGGAGCCTGCGCATCAGCTGGAAGAAAAACGGTCTGGAATTCGATACCGTACCGGTTTTGGGCACGGCTGACGAAATCATTGTTCGAGCGGAGTTGCGGTATTCCTCATCCACACCCG
The DNA here is from genome assembly GCA_041640595.1 of Gemmatales bacterium. Lineage (GTDB taxonomy): Bacteria > Planctomycetota > Planctomycetia > Gemmatales > HRBIN36 > HRBIN36. The sequence continues at coordinate 160,379 of JBEPZY010000009.1, forward strand.
CCCGCAAGGCCGACCTGCGTTTGCGAGTGGGTCGGCAAAATGTCCCGCCGGAGAGTCTGGTTCTCGCTGAATCCGCCGGCCGGCTGAACATACACGTCTGCGAGTTTCGTCTGGAGCCGCTTGAAAGTAGCGAGACGGTGGAGCTCTGCTGGCAGGGTCAACTCCTGTGCCAGGCAGCTTTACCTGTGCTGCCCTTGCGTCAATTCGTAGAGCAGTTGCAGCTGGTACAACCCACCCTGTATGTTACCTTGCGTTCCAACGCCAGCACCGACGCGACTGTTTGCGAACACACGGTGCCATGCTCGAAATATCCGCGGATCCAGGGTCGGCATGTGCTTGCCAGTGCCCAACTGATAAGCCCGACGCCGCTGGTAGGTTTGCTCGATTGCCAGCCGGTTATTCGCTTCCACGAACGGTCAACCGGTCAGTGCTGGGAGGTGCCTTTGCGGCTGAGCGCTGAACAGTTGCAGGCACGGCAGGCCCTGGTAACCGTACAATGTCCTGTCCGACCCCGCCGTCTTAGCAGCTGGAAAGTCGAGTGGCGGTTGTTGCAGAAGACCCTGGCCTGTTGCGACCTGGAGGTACGATCCATGCGCTCGCTGCACCGCTACATCGAACTGGTCGAATCCTACTTCCTTTGCTCCGAAGAGAAAGGCAACCGCATCCGCTTGGAACGGCGATTACCCAAGCAATTATCCTGCTCGCGCGTCGGACCGTGCTTTTTGCTGCGCAGCAGAGAAACAGGCTTTCCTTTCCTGATGCGCGTGGAAGTATTCGCTACGCCTCGTAATGGCGGCGAACCAGTCAAACTGGCCAGCGAGGAAATTCTGGTCAGCGATGCACCAACCCCTTATGTGCCCGGCACGATAGCGGTGCACGACCTGAGCGACCTGGCTTCCTTTGAGCTTCGCAGTAACGGGTACACCATCGGCCATCTGCCTATCTCACCCGCTCCCAGCGCCAAAATTAACGCTGAAGGGGCGATTGAATCAGTTCCGGAGGATAACCGGAGCTGGTCGCGAAGTGACGAGGACGAGTTGAATGAGCGACTTAACCGCCTGATGGAATCTCCGTAAGGCTCAGGCGAAAACCTCTTCCACTACCTGCCCTGCGGAGATAGGCAAAGGTCGGTTCAGCCGGTCGAACACTTCGGCATGAGGATCTAATCCGAGTGCGGCAAACATGGTGGCGGCCAGGTCATCCGGTTTGACGGGATTGGCAGTGGGCCAGGCCCCGTAACGATCCGAGGTTCCGTACGCAAAACCGCGTTTGACGCCGCCCCCAGCAAGAATCACTGAGTAGCACTGCGGCCAGTGATCACGACCGGCAATGTTGTTGATGCGTGGCGTCCGGCCAAATTCTCCGGCCCAAACCACCAGGGTGGTGTCCAGCAAACCACGAGCTTCCAGGTCCTCTATCAATGTCGGCAACGCCTGGTCGGTGATGGGCAAGAGATAGTTCTTCAGAATCGGGTACATCGGGTGGCCATTGAAGCCATGCGTATCCCAGCCGCCGGTGTTTCCCTGGCCACCGATGTTGGGGGCGAAATAAACATTGACAAATCGCACACCCGCTTCGACCAACCGCCGGGCCAGCAAACAGCTCTGCCCATAAGTGGTTCGTCCGTAACGATCCCGTAAGCTGGCCGGTTCTTTGGACAAGTCAAATGCCTCGCGCACCTTGGGGGACGTGAGTAAGGCAATCGCACGCTGGTAGTACTCGTCCAGGCCTTTTGCAGTAGCCGAGTAATCGAGCAGGCACCGTTGCTGGTCAATCAGCCGCAGCACTTGCCGCCGATCTTCCAGCCGATCCAGAGTCAGTCCTGCCGGCAGAGACAGTTCGGGTAGATGAAAATTCGGGCTGTTTGGGTCCTGGCCAACGAAGAACGGATCGTGCTTGCGGCCCAGGAAGCTGGCGTGCTGCCCAGGTGTCGCGGTCCCGTCAGCAATGATGTGCGGGAGCGCCACGAATGTCGGTATCCCAGGACGGGACGGCAGGAAATAGTCCACCACCGAACCATAGGCGGGAAACAACTCCGGCGAGTCCTGCAGACGGATATCATCTGTCGGCGGAGCATGACCGGTGAGAGAGTAATAGCCTGCGGGATTGTGATTCGTCGCGGTATGGCTCATCGTGCGGATGACCGTCAACCGATCCGCTACCTGTCCTAATCGGGGCAGGCGGTCGGTGAACAGTATTCCTGGTGCTTTCGTGGGCACCGCCTGAAACTCCCCTCGTACTTCCGCAGGGGCATTCGGTTTAGGATCCAGCGTATCCAGGTGGCTTGGCCCACCCCACTGGTGTAAGAAAATCACCGCCTGAGCTCGTGCTCTCCGCTTCCCCCGCTTATTCGTTTCAGCTCGCAAGCACTGCGGCAGGCTCAGCCCCACTAATCCCAGCGTCCCGACACGCAACAGGTCCCGGCGTGTGTATCGGCTGCGGTGAAAGTCTGGGCAGGCAAAACTTCTCTGCACCATAGTCAGTCTCCAGGGCAGGTCTGATGGTGGCAGGTATTGGTGGTAGGAAGTTGGTGGAAGCCGTGCACTTATAATTTCGGCACTGACTCGCGCGTGTTCACGATTAATCTACCAGCTAAGCTCCGACTCGGCCAGTCGGGCTTCAGAGTCAGTACGGGTGTCGGGCTCAGGCTCGGTTCAACTTGGGTTTACCGCCAAGGACTGCCAATAGCCGGATCAGGCTTGCAATTTCCAACCGGATCGCGGCTCGCGCAATAGATAAGCGTTCGCCTCACCATCTTCAAAGACCAGAACTTTTTTGACCGGGTCGTAACCGCGGAAGCACCGCTCCTGATTCGCATCCCAGTAAATTTTCCGACCGACGCGGTAGCTGATATTGGCAAGATGGCAGACCGCTGTGGCGTAGTGCATATCTTCGATGGACGAGTTCGGCAGTTTGGAACGGTTGCGGATACATTCCAGGAAATTCTGTACGTGAGCGAAGTGTTGCTCGGAACCGGGGAATTTTTCCTGCGCTCCATCCTTCCAGGTCACCATCCACCCACCCCGATCCAGTGTCAGGGTTCCCTGAGTGCCGACAAATTCCATACCGTGATGGCGACCGCCAAAACCGCCGTGCATGCGACCCTGCCGCACCGTGTACAGGTGCACAAATGTCGGATATTCGTAGGTAACGTCCAGAGTGTCTGGGGTGTCGCTAATGTCTTTCATCTCGTGCTTGCCACCGCAGGCGTGTACCGCGAGAGGAGCTTTCACCTGCATGGCCCACAAAATAACGTCGTTCAAATGCACACCCCAATCCAGACAAAGCCCGTTGCCGTAATCCCAGAACCACCGGAAGTGGTGATGAAAACGGGCCCGATTGAAGGGACGTTTGGGCGCTGGCCCAAGCCAGAGATCGTAATTGACACCCGGCGGTGGGCTCGGTTCATCCGCAGGATTACCGCATCCTGTGGGCGGATAGTTATTGGTGATCCATGTCCGGCAAAGATAAACGTGCCCCAGTTTGCCTGAGCGGACGAAATGGACAGCGTCTCGAAAATGTGCACCGCTGCGTTGCTGGGTTCCAATCTGGCACACGCGCTTCTGCTGCTGCACCGCCTTGACCATTGCCCGACCTTCGACGATGCTGTGGGCCAGGGGCTTCTCGCAATAAATATCCACACCTTGCCCATTCCGCCCGGCATAACAAGCGTGGATCAGCGCATAAGCATGATGATGGTCGGGAGTCGCAATGATGACCGCATCGAGGTCCTTACGTTCGTCCAGCATTTTGCGGTAGTCTTCGTAAACGGCGACGGAATCCGTGGGCCGACCAGCTTTCTTCAGGTCGTCCATCGCACCTGCGATCTGGTTTTTATCCACATCGCACAATGCCACGCACACAAAGTCCGGGAGGCGAACAAAATCCCGAAGATTGGCTCGCCCCATGCCCCCGCAGCCGATCAGAGCAAATGTGATCTTTTCCGAAGGTGGTACGCTGCGTTTTTCCTGGGCGGCCAGCCAGGCCGTGGTCGCGGTGGCAGCAGCCTGTACGACGAACTCTCTTCGGTTCATGGTTTGGCTCCGTTTTGTGTGGTCTGTATCGTTCAACCGTTAGCTTACTTCTTCAGCAAGCCATCTGCCAGCGGTTGGTTGCAAATGCCAGCGGGTAGTCGAATCCGATCAGTTTGTCGGATGTGGCCATCCTGTGTGTGGTGGGTGGTTGGCCTAGAATAAAGCAAACACTTGGATGAAACGCAGTCTCTGTGCGAGGAGACACCATGGGGATATCGCTGAGCTTGCTGGAGCGAGCTACCGCCTCCGAAAAACTTCCGGCCAGCGATCTGGCCGTGTATCGCGTTATGCCGCAGGAGGAGTTGATCGAGCGTTGCTGGTCGGCTAAACGCCGCCTGGGGCAGGAATTACTGATTCTCGGCCACCATTATCAGCAGGATGAAGTGATTCAGTTTGCCGACCTGCGCGGCGATAGTTACAAACTTTCCAGCGAGGCAGCCAAACGTGCTGAGTGCAGGTACATCGTTTTCTGCGGCGTGCATTTCATGGCTGAGACGGCGGACATCTTAACGCCGCCCGAAGTGGTAGTGATTTTGCCCGATCTCGCCGCTGGTTGCAGTATGGCCGACATGGCCGACCTTGATTCCGTCGAGTCCTGCTGGGAGCAACTCGGTGAGGTTATTGACCTCAATGATATCCTGCCCATCACCTACATCAATTCCAGCGCTGACCTGAAGGCATTTTGCGGTAAGCTGGGTGGCCTGGTATGCACGTCCAGTAATGCTCGTGCTGCTCTCGCATGGGGTTTTGCTCGACGTAGCAAGATCCTGTTCTTCCCCGATCAGCACCTGGGTCGCAATACTGCCCGTCGCATGGGTATCTCCTTAGACGAAATGTGCGTTTGGGACCCGGAGTTGCCTTTTGGCGGCAACGAACCTGCACAATTGCAAAGGTGCCGATTGATTCTGTGGAAAGGTCATTGCAGCGTCCATCAGATGTTCAAGCCCCAGCATGTCGCCTGGTTCCGCAAGCAATATCCAGATATAAAGATTCTGGTGCATCCTGAATGCATGATGGAGGTCGTTGACCAGGCCGATCTGGTCGGTTCCACCGAATTCATCATCAAAACCATCCGCGAAGCCGCGCCGGGTTCCCGTTGGGCTATCGGCACGGAATTGCACCTGGTCAATCGTCTGAAAAAGGAGCATCAGGACAAAGAAATTCACTTTCTCTCCAACATGGTCTGCATGTGCGCGACCATGTATCGCATAGATTTGCCCCACCTGTGCTGGGCGCTGGAAAATTTAGTCGCGGGCAGAATCGTCAATCAGATCATCGTGCGGGAACCGACCCGCACCTGGGCGCGGCTGGCCCTGGAACGTATGTTAGAGATTCGCTAAAACGGTATTGGAGACTGTGGCCAGGTCTGCATCCAAGGCACTCAGGAACAAGGAAGGACAAGCCATGGCCAGCAACCGTTTACCTATCGTTCCCCTGCATGCCTTGCCAGTCGGACAGATGGCAGACTGTTTCGCCTTGCTTGCCGAAAAAAGTCGTCAGGCTACCCGCGACGGCAAGGTTTTTTATAGCTGCCGCTTTCGAGATAAACTCCGCAGTGTTACTTGCACCATCTGGTCGGATGGCCCCTGGTTTGAAGCCTGCGAACGTGTTTGGAAAGAGGGCGAATGTTATAAGTTGCGCGTCATCTATAGCGAACACGACCGCTTTGGTCCGCAGATTGAGTTACATAACATCCGACCAGTTACCGAGGCCGATCGCGCCGATGGTTTCGACCTCGCCCAATTGCTGGAATCGTCACGTTTTCCTGTGGAACAACTCTGGAGCGAGCTCACGCAACTTATAGAGAAAGAATTGCATGACCCCTGGCGGCAACTCGTTCGCCAGGTGCTGAGCACATACGAAACGAAACTCAAAAGATTGCCTGCTTCCGAAAAACATTACTATCCGTTTCTGGGCGGCTGGTTAGAACATACCCTTTCCGTGTGCCGATTGGTAAGCTGGCTCGCCGAATATTACCACCACTATTATCCCGACCTGCAACCCCCCATTAATCGCGACTTAGTGCTCACAGCGGCCATTTTACACGAAATCGGTCGCGTCCTGGAGTTCGGCGATGAACTCGCTCAGCCGCAACCCACTGTGTCGGGCCGATTATTAGGCGCGACCACTCTGGCACGAGACCTCATTCACCAGGCGGCCCAGCAGGTACCTGAGCTAAATCCTGAGCAACTTCTGCTGCTCGATCACCTTATCCTTTCTTATCTCGCATTACCGGAGTGGGGTTCAGTCCGGTTACCAATGATACCGGAGGCCTTGATCCTTCACCACGCCGATGATTTAGACGCTAAAATGGAAATGTATTGTCGCTGTTTGAGCCGTGATACTAATCCCGGAGCGTTCACCGCACGCGATCCCATTTTGGGGCGACCTCTCCTCAAGCAGCGCACCTGCTAAAACCTCATCCCCTGCGATAGCCGCCAACTTCACGCACAGATACTTGGCCACTTAGGCAGCGAGTGTTGGGCCAATTGAGTCGAACTATTGACAGCGGGAGTCTAAACATGACAGAACTGGACTTAATTTCGTGGCTGCGCAAACGCCTCCCGATGAAAACCGAGACCGTATCCGTGGGTATTGGCGATGATGCAGCGGTGCTGGCCTGGCCTGGCGACGAACGCCTGGTGATCACCACCGACATGTTATTAGAAGGCACTTGCTTTTTGCCAGAGCATGGCTGGAGGCGAATAGGTCGCAAAGCCCTGGCCGTCAATCTAAGCGATCTCGCAGCTATGGCGGCAGAACCTGTGGCAGCGGTAGTTAGTCTGGCGATTCCTCGCACTATGTCGTTGGAGGCAGTAAAAGAATGCTACGAAGGGATGTTTAGTTTAGCGGATGAATTTAGCGTTGCTATTGTGGGAGGCGACACTAACTCCTGGAATGGGCCGCTCGCCATTAATATAACTGCGTGTGGCCGCGTAAATGGACAGGGACCTGTTTTACGCCGTGGCGCGCAAGCAGGGGATTGGCTTTTTGTGACTGGCAGATTAGGGGGGAGCATTCTGGGCAAGCATCTTGATTTCGTTCCTCGTATCCGCGAGGCACGCCGTTTAGTTCAGACCGTCCGTGTGCACGCCATGATTGATCTGAGCGACGGCCTGGCTCGCGACCTGCATCAGTTGTGTCAGGAAAGCCAATGTGGAGCGGTTATTTATGCCGACCAAGTACCGATCAGCGCTGAAGCGAAAATGTTACAGGACGGACGAACTCCGCTATTGCACGCCTTATCAGATGGTGAGGACTTCGAGTTGCTGTTTGCTGTTAGTCCCGAAGATGGTGCTAAATTGCTCAGAGATCAACCGTTGCAGGACCTGGGAACCAGTCTCTACCACATCGGTATTTGCATCCGCGACGGTATCTATATTCGCTATGAGAACGGTCGCCAGGAAAGTTTACCGCCGCTCGGATACCTTCACGAATTCGGCTAACGAGAATCCTTGCGGTCCGCGAATAAGTACATTATCAGAAGCCGGCAATACGCGCTGGTGTATGCTGTACTAATAAAAACAAGCCGGGGCATCCAAGCCCCGGTGGAACAAGCACGCTGGCATTTTGGGGAAGCAAAGGCCGGGCTTAGTTCGCCCTGCGAAGCGGCGTTAGAGGGGGGACTGGTCAACAACCCGGCTACGCAGCCAGTCGCAAAGTCGCTCTAATAATCCTGGTCGTTCACACTCGACAACAGGCACGCAGACGCGAACTCGCTTGCACTGCCTTTCTACTGTACACACCGGCACCCGTTCGCATATAGTCACCGGAACATACTTCACACATTCTTCCTCGACCATGCGGCATATTTCGACCGGGATTTTCCGCACGCATTCTTCCTCAACCATTCGGGTGCGCTGGCATTTGACAATACGGGTGCGTTCCTGCGGTACCATCTTGCAGATGGTATAAGGTACATGGCGTACGCGCTCCTCGCAAACCATCCGACAACGCCTCACCGGCACATAGCGCACCTGCTCCTCAGCTACCATCTTGCACACAGTATAGGGCACCTTCTTGACCGTCTGAATGGGTACTACTTTGCAAACTTGATAAGGAACTTTCTCCACATAGCACTGTTGCACGTAATAAGTAACTGGTACGTAATCAATTACCGTGCGGGGTACCATAACCGTGCGGTAGCAGACTTGTGGTGGCGCCTGGCATGTAACAAAACGAGTAACTGGATGCTTATAACACGTGTGTCCGGTGTGAGGGTCCACATAGCACTGACCAGGCTCATGAATCGCCTTGGTATAGCAAGGACCGGGAACGGTGTATTGCTCAACGCGAGGTTCACACACCACGCGGCACACGGGCTGTTTTACTGTAACAGGTTGTTGCACGGTGCGCAGGCAATCGCGATAGTGCGTTTCGACGACCGTTTGATAGTGGGTTTCAATAACGTCCCGATAATGAGTTTCGTAAACCGGTTTGCAGACGGTATATTTGCAGGCGACTAATTGTTCCTCCCAGACCGGTTTTTGCACTACCTCGCGGCATTCTCGATAATGAGTCTCCTGGACCGGGCAATAGACAATGTATTTTTCTTCGCGTTCAAACTCTTCGCACACTGGTTTGCAGACCTTATAACGGCACTCCTGCCAGACCGTTTCGCGGACAGGTTTCTGCACCTTGTACCGGCACTCCTGCCAAACTGTTTTACGGACCGTTTGATAACAAACCTTGGGCTTCTCTTCCACGACCGTAATATAGCAGGCTTTATAACGCACACGCGGATAGCAGACCGTTTGCGAGCAAGGCTCGCACGAACTAATCGCAGCACCGCAACTGGAAGCCCGTGCATAGTCATGGACGGCGACCACCAAAGCAGCGGTCAGCCCCAGTGTAACCCAGTGCCTCATTTTCCTGGCTCCTTGTAAATCACTCCTCGCACGAAACCGGTGCCTTCCATGACCAACCGGTCGGTGCGTAATTCCAACGGCTTCCTGCCGATGCACTCAGCTATTTCTGCCAGCAATAAAATTTGGCCTGCGAAAAGATTTCCTGCAAAACTAAAACCTGTCAGCAATCGGGAAAAATAGCCATGATGGGTCATTGCGTAATCAGTGCATCGAGCGCAACGGTTGCAACGGTTCGGAGACGCGTATCGGGACGGTTTGCCGGTATCGTTTAGATGGGCCCGCTATGTTCGGTAATTTCGCTATCTTTGTTACGCCTGGCGTAGTTGCAATATCCTGCGTGATCTGCCCGGCGGCTGCTTGCGGTCGGCGACCGTAGCGAATATTTCGACTGGACAAGCCCGTCAGAAAACGTATATGGTATTAGCCGGGCAGGTGCTGCGAATTCTACCGCGCAGGCCGAACGAAACTGGAGGAAACGAACGTGAAGACTATCGTGTATGTGATGTTTTTGGCGCTGTGTGCGTTTCTGATCGTAGGTTGGTTTCTTGACTGGTACGCAGTGCAGGACATTCGCAGCACCCCGGGCAGGCACCGGTTGGAGATCGAAATAAACACGGAGAAAATCCAGCAAGATATCGAACGAGGCCGGAAAAAGCTCGAAGAAACGTGGAGGCGAATGCAGCAACCCGACACTCAGGCTTCGCAGGCCCATTTGAGCCTGAACCGGGCAGAACGTTGATTGCCGGGCATTGTCTCTGTTATAACGAACTCGCGAAGCCGAGGTTGCAATAGCGAAGCGCGTTGCCAGCGGTTGCCTGGCATGGAAGCGTGCAGAATCGCAGCATCGTGGGAAGTTGCTGCTCCCAGGAAGCTGATGCACTCCGTTGCGGTATGTCCTACGCCGTCCTTGAAACCTGGCTGCCGTTGCTAGAGTATTCTTATGAGCAGTGGGCTACGAAGATAGGGCAGGACGTCTTTGCAGGAAAGGCTACGCGCAGAGACGGGAGGAGAACGATGCACGGTAAAAGGGGTTTATTTTCGCTTCTCGGCACTACTTGCCTGTGCCTGGCTATTGTAGCAGCGTTGGGTGGCGGTGAACCCGCATCTCAGGGGAGCAAGCCTGAAGTTGTGCCCGACGTGAGTTTGCGGGACTTAAGCGGCAAGGCATGGTCATTGAGTGCCGCGTGTGCAACTCACAAAGCAGTGGTGCTGGCGTTCATTTCGGCGGAATGTCCGATGGTCGGCTATTATGTGCCCGTTCTGGCCGACCTGGCGAAAGTTTACAAACCACGAGGTGTGCTGTTTGTGGCCGTTTGCAGTAATCCACAGGAAACCGATGATGCGCTCCAGGAACTGGTGAAGGAATTTCAGGTTCCGTTTCCCATCTGGCTGGATAAAGAACAGAAGCTGGCGCGTGCAACGGGAGCCAGCATAACACCGGAGGTAGTCCTCCTCAGTCCGGAAAGGCGGATACTGTACCGCGGAGCGATTGACGATCGGTATTACGCCAGACTGAAAGCCCGTCCGGTCATCACGCGACAGCACTTGAAGGTCGCCCTCGATGAATATCTGGACGGCAAACCGATAAGTGTGCGGGAAACCAAAGCCTATGGCTGCGAAATTGTCTTCGCCGAATCGAAAAGCCGCCCCGGCAGCCAGGCGGAAAACACAGTAACTTACTACCGCGATGTTTTGCCGATTTTGCAGAAGCATTGTCAAGAATGTCATCGCCCGAACAACGTAGCTCCGTTTCCGCTCATGACTTACCGCCAGGCAGTGAAATGGGGGCCGGATATTAAAGAATTCACGACAACTCGCTGGATGCCTCCTTGGCGCGTGGCAGAGCCGAAGCACTATTTCCAGAACGAACGGCGTATGTCGGATGCAGAGATCCAGACCCTGGCACGCTGGGTGGAAGCCGGAATGCCCGAAGGAGATCCCAAGGATGCTCCACCGCCGCGCACCTGGAGCGACGACTGGTATCTCGGCAAACCGGATCTCGTGCTGGAAGTGCCGGGCGAGATGGTGATCGGGCCCGAAGGCCGCGACCTGTTCCGCTGCTTTATCCTGCGACATCAGCTAAGCGAAGATAAGTACATCAAGGCGTTTGAAGTACGGCCTGGCAATCGCCGGGTGGTGCATCACACACTCAACATGATCATCCCCAAGGGCATGGCCGATGCTCTGGAGCAAGAAGAACAAAAACGTCCCAAGCACCCGGAAGGTTACGATACCGGTCCGGGCTACACGGTGGCGATGGGATTCGGTCGCGGAGTTATTCCACGGGGTGGCTTCGGTGGCTGGGCCCCGGGATTGTTGCCGCATTACCTGCCTCGAGGTGTGGCCTACTACCTGCCGAAAGACAGCGACATTCTCCTGCAGGTGCACTATCACCGCACGGGCAAGGTTGAGCGCGACCGACTGCAAATTGCCCTGTATTTTGCCAAGCCAGACGAAGTAATCACGCACCGTCTGCAAACGCTGGTTTTGACTGGTCGGTTTCTGTTCATTCCAGCCGGGGCCAGCAATTTCGAGGTGCAAGGCCAGGTGTGGTTAGACCAGGATGCGACTATCCTCAGCGTCCTGCCCCACATGCACCTGATCGGAAAGGATATCCGCGTAACTTACACCGTGCCTGGCGGAGAGGAAAAGACGCTGCTCTACATAGACCGCTGGGACTACAACTGGCAGGAGACCTATTTCCTGAAAGAACCGCTCCGACTGCCTGCCGGTACGCGGCTGGACGTGGTCGCCCATTATGACAACTCCGCGGACAATCCCAATAACCCCAACAATCCGCCGCGGCCGATAATTTTCGGCGAGCAAACGACCGACGAAATGTGCTTCGTGTTTCTGGGTGCGATCAGCGACCAGCCTGGGCGCATTCGTGTCCGCACCCGTCCTCCGCAACCGACGAACAGTCCGTAACCGTGTCGGCCCTGGCCCAGCGAAAGATATCGGAGGGACTTGCCGAATTCGGCCGAGGCGGTATGATATTGGTGCAATCGGGGGCGTAGCTCAACTGGTTAGAGTGCCGGACTGTCGATCCGGAGGTTGCGGGTTCGAGTCCCGTCGCCCTCGCTGCTGATTTAATGCCCGAACAGGTGTGGGCGGGCGAGTGCCTGGCCCTTTTCTTTTTGTACCGACAAGCGAGCGAGGAAACTGTGGCCAAGAGACGATTACTTCCTGGTCGGAAACAGCGTTGCCGCTTTTGCACCCCGCAGGGGTGTCCGCGTCCGATCTTCGTGGACTTCAAAGACACCACAGGTTTGAAACGTCTGATGACCAGCCAGGCGAAAATCCTGCCTCGTAAACGCACTTACCTCTGCGCTGCCTATCAGCGTGCCATTAGCCGGGCCATCAAACGTGCTCGTTACATGGCTCTGCTGCCTTATGTCGGAGAGTAACGGCTGGGCGAGCCATGAGTTTTGTGCCGCTGGTCGAGGTGTTGCGCAATGATCGTGTGGAGAGTGTGCACTATGGTGCCTGGGCAGTTTGCGACACCAAAGGGAAAGTTGTAGATGGGCGAGGCGACGCTCAGGTAGGCTTTTACTTGCGGTCCAGCGCCAAGCCGTTTCAGTGTGCCACCGTAGTCCACGTAGGAACGGCATCACGGTTTCAGCTGAGCGAGGCGGAACTGGCCGTGGTTTGCGCATCGCATGGTGCCGAGGAAATACATCTCCAGACGGTGCGCAGCATCTTGCGGAAGTGCGGACTGGACGAAACGGCTCTGCAATGTGGGCCGCATTTGCCTTTGCACTTTCCCAGCCAGGAACGATTGCTGCGCAGCGGACAAAAGCCATTGCCGATCCATAACAACTGCTCCGGCAAACACGCCGGGATGCTTGCCGCCTGCCGGCATCAAAACTGGCGGACGGACGATTACCCGAGCCCGGATCATCCTTTGCAACGGGCAAATCTAGCCACGGTGGCGATCTTCAGCGGGCTGAACGAGAAAGCGATTGGTGTGGGCACGGATGGCTGCGGTGTGCCGAGCTATTACTTGCCCCTGGCTCATCTGGCAACGGCGTATGCACGTCTGGCGAACCCGGACAGTTTACTTCGGGACTGGCGAAGCGCTGCGGAAACGGTCGTCGGTAGTATGTGCCGGCATCCGCGACTGGTGGCTTATGACGGACATTTCAACACCCAGTTGCTGGAACATCTGGGTCATCAGTTAGTGGCTAAGGGTGGCGCGGAAGGGGTTTTCGCGGTAGGAATTCGGGGACAGGGTTTGGGAGTGGCGTTGAAGATCAGCGATGGTACCAGTCGGGCCATACCACCGCTAGTAGTGGCTTTGCTGGAAAAGCTGTTGCCGGAAACGAAACTCGATACGCTGCGACGTTTGGCTTTTGCTCCGCTGACGAACACCCGTGGCGAAGTGATCGGGGCGATTCGGCTGGCCAGGAATGCAGTTTGACCCATGCCGAGCCAACCAACTGCTGTCTGGGAAACTGAAGACACGACGATTTACGACGTGCAAACCAGGGCCGCAGGGCCACCGGGACGTTTGCCGCTGACGGAAGAGATGTTGCGTACTTGGCCCAGTGGTGATCTGTTCGGTTGGACGCAGGATGTGGGTATGGGCCTGGACCCAGCACGCCTGGGTGCAAAAGAGTTCCTGATTCTCAGTACGCATGGCGGGATGCAATCTGGGGATGGCCGACCGTTAGCGCTGGGCTATCACACGGGGCATTGGGAAGTGCACTTGCAGGTGCGTGCGGCAGCCGAGGAGTTCCAGCGACTGGGCTGCATTCCGTTTGCCGGGTATGTTACCGACCCATGCGATGGCCGGACGCAAGGCACGCCCGGCATGATGGACAGCTTGCCTTACCGTAACGACGCGGCGATGGTGTTGCGGCGATTGATCCGATCGTTGCCAACGCGAAAGGGAGTGCTCGGGATTGCCACCTGCGATAAGGGCCTGCCAGCTATGTTGATGGCAGTGGCGGCCATGCACGATCTGCCCTGTGTGGTTGTTCCTGGCGGGGTTACTTTGCCGCCGGAGCAGGGTGAAGATGCCGGCAAGGTTCAAACTATCGGGGTACGTTTCGTACACGGCCAAATCACGCTCGAAGAAGCCGCGATAGCTGGTTGTCGGGCCTGTGCTACACCGGGAGGAGGATGTCAGTTCCTGGGAACAGCGGCAACGGCACAGGTGGTCGCGGAAGCACTGGGATTGACTCTGCCTCATGCGGCGCTGGCACCTTCTGGCCAGAACGTCTGGTTAGACATGGCCCGGCGGTCTGCGCGTGCGTTATGGCAGCTGGAGAAGCGAGGGATTACCACGCGGCAGATTTTGACCCAGGCGGCTTTGCGAAACGCCATGGTCGTGCATGCGGCGTTCGGCGGTTCGACAAACTTGCTGATTCACATTCCGGCCATCGCATTTTCTGCGGGACTGGAACGGCCCGGCGTTGAGGATTGGATTGCTATCAATCACAGCGTTCCGCGGCTGGTGGATGCTTTGCCGAACGGTCCCGTGGGACACCCGACAGTTCGCGTGTTCCTTGCCGGGGGTGTGCCGGAAGTAATGCTGCATTTGCGAGAACTAGGCCTGATCGAAGAAAGTGCCCTGACCGTAACCGGTGAACCGTGGGGACGTATTCTCGATTGGTGGCGGAGGAGTGAACGCCGAAAACGATTTCAGGAACTACTCGTCGAACGCGACGGGGTAAGTCCCGAAGAAGTCATTTATTCGCCGCAAAAAGCACAGCAACGCGGATTGACCAGCACGGTTGTCTTTCCTCGCGGCAACCTGGCTCCGGAAGGGAGCGTGATCAAGAGCACGGCGATAGACCCCAGCGTGGTGGATGAAAACGGCGTTTATCGCCAGGTCGGCCCGGCCCGTGTGTTCATCCGCGAGCGAGATGCTGTTGCTGCTATCAAGGGGCAACAGGAACGGCCAATTCGGCCTGGAGACGTGCTGGTGCTGATTTGTCGTGGGCCTTGCGGCGCGGGTATGGAGGAAACCTATCAGGTTACCGCAGCGTTACGTCATCTGCCATGGGGCAAACATGTGGCGGTGCTGACGGATGGCCGATTTTCCGGCGTATCCACGGGAGCATGCGTTGGACATATTTCTCCGGAAGCGCTGGCGGGCGGGCCGATTGGCAAAGTGCGCGACGGCGACATGATCCAGATTGTCATTGACCGGCAGCGCCTTGTCGGTCAGGTGGATCTGGTTGGGGAAAACGGCCAGGTGTTGGGCATCGAAGCTGGGAATCGCATTTTGTCCTCGCGCAGCCCCCGCGCTGACCTTTCGCCCGATCCGGATTTGCCGGCCGATACCCGACTTTGGGCGGTTCTGCAACAGGCTAGCGGCGGCGTCTGGCAAGGGTGTGTTTATGACCCGGAACGAATAGCCAGGCTCCTTGCCTCTGCCAGTTCCGGCTAGTTCTCCTGCAAAAACTTTTCCTGGTCTTGCGACGTCATAACACTGGGTCAGTAGCAAGATCGGCCAATGTGCAGGAGCAAACCATGACGCGACGCATTCGTGGCTGGCCTTGGGTTGCCCTGGGCTTAGCCGTCTGCGTTTTGCAGATGCAGCCTCGTCCCGAAGCCCGGTCGCAACCATCGTCGGTGAAAAGTCAACAGATGGGCCAAAATTCCGATACCGATAAAACCGCCGTGGCTAAGGACGAGACGTCGGCCCGCCAAGTTGCTCTTCAGGCAAAGGAGGTGCTGGTTAGATACTGCCACAGCTGCCACGGACGGGATGGTTCCGCGGAAGGTGGGTTCAATTATGCGACGGATTTACAACGGCTGGTGCAACGGCGAAAAGTTATCCCCGGCCAACCGGAAGCCTCGCCGCTTTTCCGGAAAGTCGCCAGTGGCAAAATGCCTCCCGTGGATGTCGAACCTCGCCCAACGGAGCGAGAAATTGCCATTCTCAAGCAGTGGATCGCTGCTGGGGCTACCCTACCGGAAGTTCCGTCCAGCCGAGCGTGGGTCAGCGACACCCAGATTTTCCAGGTCATCCTAGCCGACCTCGAAAAGTTTCCGCCTCGCACTCGCCGATTCCTGCGCTATTTCACGCTCCACACGCTTTACAATGCCGGGCTAGCCGACGACGAGCTGCAGACCTATCGCGTGGCGGTAAGCAAATTGATCAACAGCCTCTCCTGGCATCCGGAAATTACCCGTCCCGAAGCCATTGACGAGAACAAGCTCGTTCTGCGAATCGATCTGCGCGATTACTTCTGGGATGCAACCTTGTGGAACCGACTGCTGAGCGAATATCCGTATGCGATAGAAAGCGACAGTGTGGCAGGGCGAATCGTGGCAGTGCAAACGGCTTGTCGGTTGCCCGTGGTGCGTGCGGATTGGTTCCTGGCGACGGCGTCGAGAGCTCCGTTGTACTACGAACTGTTGCAATTGCCCGCGACGGCTCAGGAATTGGAGAGACAGTTACGGATAGACAGCCTGCTCAATATCCAGCAGCTGCGAGTGGCTCGGGCGGGTTTCAACAATTCCGGCATCGCACGCAATAACCGCCTGATCGAACGCCATTACGCCGCCCACGGAGCCTACTGGCGAACGTATGACTTCGAGGAAATTCCCGCGTCGCTGGTCGAACGCAGCAACCTCGTTCCCGATCGCCGAAACCTTTTTGCCTACCCGCTTGGGCCGGGAAATCTCGAAAATCAATTCCTGCATGCCGGTGGGGAAATCATCTTCAATCTGCCGAACGGCTTGCAGGGTTTCATGCTCGTCAATGCCCGCAACAAACGGATCAACAAAGGGCCTGTTCAGCTGGTAAGCGATCCCAAACGCCCCGACCGGGCCGTCGAGTGTGCGGTATCGTGTTTCGGATGCCACTACACGGGTATCCTGCCTAAATCCGACCAGATTCGTGCCTTCGTGGAACAAAATCAGAAACATTTTTCGCCCCAGGATGTGGAGACTATTCGCGCGCTTTATCCGCCGGACGCAGTCATGCGCAAGCTCATGGAGAAAGATATGGCCCGGTTTCGCCAGGCCGTTGAAAAAACCGGCGGACGCATCACCGCTTCCGAACCGATTCTCCTGGCCACGCTGCGTTACGAGGCCAACCAGGAACTGGCTGCGGTAGCCGCGGAAGTTGGCCTTCCTCCCGAACGGTTCAAACAAAAACTGCAAGAGCTCTCCAGGCATGCGGCAAACGATTCTCCGGCTGCAACGATCAGCCGCAACTTCGGTGCACTGCTTCTGCCTGACGGCAACGTAAGCCGGGCCTTGCTGGTTCAAGCCTTTGGCGACCTGGTGCAACAATGCCGTGGTCGTCGGCTGCTCAATACCCAGAACATTTCCAGTACGCTGCCCGACAACACAGGCGAACTTGATCCGTTGCAGGATTTATCGGCGACCGTTCATGCGGTGGCATTCAGCAAAGATGGCAGGCGGGCATTGCTCGCCGGGGCCGACAAGACGCTCCGCTTCTTTGATGCCGAGCAGTTTCGCGAAACTCGCCGTCTGATTGGACACACGGCTTCCGTATGGTCCGTGGCTGTCTCGCCGGATGGGCGATGGGCGGTCTCGGGCGGTGCCGACAATGTTGTCCGCTTGTGGAACCTGCAGCAACTTCGCGAAGAAAAGCCGCTGACGGCTGGCCATACGGGACTGGTGGCCGCTCTTGCATTTTCCGAAGATGGTCAGCGAGCGATTTCCGCGGGCTGGGACAAACTGCTGATCCTGTGGGAAATTCCATCCGGCAAAGAGTTGGCACGCTGGCCTATTGACGGATACGTCGCTGCGTTGGCAGCTCTACCACGAACTTCCCGCCTGGCCCTGGCTGCGGGCAACGAAATCTGGTTATTCGACCTGCGTGATGGCAAGCGACTCGGCCAGCTGAGCGGACATCGGGCACCGGTAATTACCCTGGCTGCGTCTTCCGATGGTCAGCATTTGGCCAGTGCTGGGGAAGATGGTTCCGTGTTGATTTGGTCGAGCACGGGAGGTCAACCGAAGTGCACGTTGAATCTCTCACCGCTGCTCTCGCAGGATGCTGTCTGCACAAGTCTGGCGTGGGCGGAAAACAATGAATGGCTGGCAGCCGGCACGCAATCCGGGCAGGTTATCGTGTGGCGTTTTGCCGGGAATAAAGCGGAGTTGCTCGGAGTTCGACAAGTCCATGCCGATGCCGTGGTCGGCTTAAGTTGGGTCAGCCAGCCACCACAACCACTTGGCAAAGGCACCGACGTGGTTATCATTTCCATAGACCGAACCGGCCAGGCCAGGCTTACTCCACTGTCCCGGCTAGCGCAACCGGAACCGGCCAGGTAAGCCATCCATCCAGGGAGCCAAACATGGCCATTGTCAAGAACGTCCATCGCGATGGGCAGCCGTTTCCTATGGGCAACACCGAATCCCGGGTCGTCATTCATCCCCGCGACGGGGCCAAACACGTAACCTTCAACTATGTCCGTTTCGCCCCCTATGCAGAGTTCCCGCAGCACGTTCACGAAAATTCCGAGGACGTATTTTTCGTGATTGAAGGCAATGGCTGGCTGAAGCAGGGGGATAAATTAACGCCGATCGGACCTGGTGACGTTGTCTTTGTTCCCGCCGGTGAGCAGCACGGAACCGTGGCCGGGCCAAACGGCATGGTGGTCGTTAGCTGCCAAGGGCCACCTGATCCCAAGCTATATACCGGCGAACGTGACTCCTCTCGTTGCCGCTAAGCCGATGATAAAGGTTGTGGCGACCATCCGCCGATAACTTCGCCAGTGGGCCGACCGTGAGTTTTCTCGTCAAACTGCTGACGCCCATCACTGCGTCCAGGCCAGTGTTCCAGGACTGTCCAGGCGCCCGCCACCAGCCATTGAATTAGGGCCAGGATGGTTTCGAACGGGAAACGAACCGCTCCCCGCTGAAAAGCGAGGTTGTAATAGCAGGCAAGCCAGCTGGTCGCCAGTACCGTTACCGCGAAAACTGCCCCGGCCCGACCCAATAACCAGCTCAGACGTGGCCAGGGGCGTTCGGCTTCCCATTCCCACCACTCTGGACGGAAACAACAGGCAACCAGCATCAGCAGCGGCACCACAAACGGATGCAAATCGTAATGCATAAAGTGGAAGCACGTCAACAGGCCACCTGTAACGCAGAATGCTCCCAGAGGCGAGTTGAAAAAAGCCGGTGGTGCCAGCTGCCGACGTTGCCGCCACCACGATAATCCGAAGGCTATCGTGGCGGTTACCATACCGACCAGGATGAGGAGTAGCCGCGAAAGAAAAGTTACCGGCAACCGCAGTCCGAAGAACAAACCTTCTGCTTCCGCATTCACCTGCTGCAACCGCAACACCGAGCCGTCCTTACGCACAACGAGAACGGCCCCGCGGTTTTGTGCATCCTCTGGCCGTTCCCATCGCCAGGTAGGCAAGGGGCTGCCCCGTTCGTCGCGGGCATCCGGCCAGTAATCCTGACCCCATCCGAATCGCCAGTGCGCTTGCAAAGTTCGCCAGTCCCAGATGGGGCGCCGCGGCAAAGCATACAGGTCCCGGCTCATCCAGACCCAGTTTTCATCCCGATCGTACACGTCGGCAGCTCGCTGTCCCACCTGCCACCAGCGTCGCCACACTTCCCACGCTCGAGCTAACCGATCCCGGGTGAGGGCTATTCTCCAGCCAGGGCCCTGATCGTCCCAGTAAATCACTCGCTTCAGGATTTGCTTGTATCCTGCTCCGGAGTCAGATTCGGCCGCGATTCCGGGCAGGGGAGGAAGTAGCATGGGTATGGTGGCGACCAGGAGCACGGCGGCTGAGGTAAGCATTCCCGCTATTACGCGCCAAGCCATGAGCACCAGCGGCAACCAGGCGAGGGCTCCGAAAAAAACCGGTTTATATGCCAGCAATCCCCAAACCAGACCGGCCGACCACAATCGTCCGCGTCGCCACAATGCCAGTCCCGCCGCCACCAAAAACAGCGTTACTATGGCATTCTGGCCCAGCACCAGTCCGTGATAGCAGTTGGGAAATACCCAGACTGCCAGCGCCGCTTCCCCGGTACGCAATCGCTCTCCGGTCGCCACGCGAATACACCAGGCGGCTACGAACGCTAACAGGGCATAAATCAGGACTACCACTCGATGCGCTGGTTCGGGTGGTAGCCAGGCCCACAGCATGGTGATCATTCCCCAGATAGGCGGATAAAGCGGCCCCTCAATTTCGGACCTCGGCAAAGTGGTATCGGGCTGGCTGTTCCACATCCCCTTGAGCAGCAGGTCGCGGTACATCCATTCCAGCTCATTGCCGTGGTAGCCTTGCGCGAGAACTTCGCGCTGGGGTTTGACCAGATAAAGTTGATAACCACGTCCCTGTCCCATCATCCTGCCGATGAGCCATTGCCCGGCAAAATCGCAGGTGACGTGCCCCTTACATGTCCAGGCGTATTCGACCGTACGAGCTGCTACCAAAACCGCCAGCAACCAGCAGCAACCGTTAAGCACCCGCCGCCAGTAGCGAACCACGATCGGCCCAAGGGCAATCCCTTTCCACCAGCACCATCCTAACCCACCGCCTATACCGAGCACCGGCACCGCCAGTAACGACAGACCCAGCCACCAGATTGTCTCCGACGTAAGCAGCAATCTATACACCTCCGTTTTGTTTCGCCAATACCCCGGTGGTCTGGCAAACGTAACCCAGGGCTTGCTTGCAATATTTTAGCCCGGTTTTTTCAACATTCGCCTGCTGGCCGGGAATGTATTGTTACAACCGCGGACAGGTTTGGATGTGCTACCGAAATATTGAAGGTGCCGTGGCAAAAATGGCTTCCCCAAATGTGCCCATGAGTTTCGGTGCTGAAATCTGCGGCAACCTATCTGCAATAACTGACCGTATCTCCGAGTGGTTTTCGAGCCGGTGCTTTGCTGCGATAGGGGAGCGGGGCTACGGCTTGGGGCTGGGCGTCAGTTGAATTTCCGGCGTCAAAATTGGCCGATGGCGTGGAATAGCAGCCCGAAAGTCGCCGAGACTGCGCCAATAGGTTCTGCGGTTCAAATCTACTTCCGCCACAGCGACGCTTCCCCACCGTTCTGCCTGAGCCAGTACCTCGCCAGTGCGGTCGAAAATGGCGGAAATCATCCAGTTGCGGGAGACATCTTCGTAGGTGCTACTGACGAGGAAAACGTGATTCTCACAAGCCCGGGCCCGCGCCAGTAAAGGATTGCAGCCCCAAACAGGCCAGGCGATGATTTCCGCGCCACGGTTGCTTAATTCCCGGGCCACCTCCGGGAAGAAGCCATCGTAGCAGACCATGAGACCGATCCGCCCGATGGCCGTGTCGAAGACTGGGTAGTCTTTACCGGGGGTCAGCCCGGCTTCCACTTCGGAGCGGGGCAAGCAAACCTTACGGTATTTGCCAATGAGCCGGCCGTCCGGGCCAAACAATACCGCCACGTTGTACAGGCAATGCCCATCCCGCTCGACCAACCCGGCGACCAGATGAAACCGATGCCGCCGGGCCATCTCAGCGAAGTATCGGCTGCAAGGGCCGTCGGGAACAGCCTCCGCAACTTCCGCGAACGATTTGCCCAGCCCTACGTATGGAACCACCTCGCCAAGCACAACCAAGTCCGCCTTTTGCCGTGCCGCTTCGTCCAGTAAGGGTTCGTACATGCGGCAATTGTCCAGAGGCGTTTTTCCTCCGGAGGGGCGAAAATGCACGGTCGCCAGGCGGACAATTCGCAGCGCCGGTGGTGTCGTTTTCTCCCAGCGGGCATCCTTATAAACCACACGTCCGCCTGGCGCCCACCGTAAATGCAACCGCACGACAGCCGACCTGGCTTGCTTCGGAGCGCGATAGATACCGTGCATAGTTTGGAAGTGTTCCAGGCCGTCCCAGACAACGGGTCCAGAGAAAGGAAATTCGCTTTCGGCCATGGGCGTATAGCCGGGCAGGTAATTAGGAACCGTTGGTTCGTCGGTTTGCACCTTCCCGCCCTTTTCATCCCGCCAGTGGATTTCAACGCAGACACTCCGCCGTTCCACCGCCACATTTTCAGCCCAGTACTTGCACGAAAACTGGTACCACTGACCGCCTTCGACCGGGAATGTTTTTTCCCAGTAACCGTCCAGCCCCTCACGCTGGTCATGGTGAATCATCAGGCGCAGACTACCGAGCGTATCCACGGAAGCAAAAAATCGAGGCCGAATTTCCGGTCGCGGCGACCTGGGCAACCAGCCCGCTTTGATGCCCAAACGCTCACGTTCGGCTTCCGCATTGGTTTGCTCCGCACTGGGAAGTTTCGCATTCGACGGAGCTTTCTCCTGGGCGTGTAAAACCTGACCAGTCGAGTACAGACGGATTGGCAGGAGCTCCAATATTGCACAACACAGGTACAAGGCCCAGAATGTAACCATCCCCGCGATGACAATCATAGCCAGTCGCCACCAGCTACGCCGAAGCATGGGTTCGTCTCCTTTAGCTCGCGTTGGCGTCAGTTAAACCGAGCCGTTCCGCTTCGTCCAGCGCTTGGTTGCAGAGCTTGTCGGCCTGGCGATTTTGCTTTCTCGGCACATGGATAATCCGGACCTCGTCAAACTGACGTATAAGTGCCTGGGCCTGGTCGTAAAGCTGGCGGAGCTTTGGATCGCGCACCTGGTAAATGCCGTTGATCTGGCGCACCAGCAGTTCGCTGTCGCTAAAAATCTGGACGCGGCGTTCACCCATCTGCAAGGCCCGCTGCAAAGCATGCAGAAGAGCCAGGTACTCAGCAACATTGTTGGTGGTGTGCCCGACAAAACGTTTCTCTTCTGCCAGCAGCTGGCCATCTCGGGAGAAGACCACTCCGAATGCTGCCGGGCCTGGGTTTCCCCGTGCGGCGCCGTCAATGTGAATGACCAGGGACATGGTCGCCTTATCGCTCAGGAATTGCCTAATGTTTTGCCCACCGGGCTGTGGATTAGTCCCGCAATAGCAGAAGCCTGCTAACGATTATTGTGAGGAACCTCAAAAAATTTGCCACCCGCCGCGAAAGCCCCCTTGTAATTTTTTTCTGGCGGATTATTATTCGCCCCAAGAAATGAGGCGTGGGAATCGCTGGGCTGCAGCTGTGATGGCTGCCGATTTCCGCCACCGCCTCATCCAAGGGGTCCCTGGAGGCCAGAACTGTATGAGCGACAAGGAGCAGACCGCAGCGCTGCCCACCAACGTGGCTTCGGAGACGTTACCTTCGGAGGAAGAAGAACCTCCCAGTCAATCTCGTCGCTGGCCGGTTTGGCGTGATGTTCCTGATCATCTCTGGGACGATTGGCGCTGGCAGTCCCAGCACGCCGTTCGCACCGTCTCTCAACTCAGTCGCTACCTGCACTTCGAGCGTGAGGAACTGGAAATCCTCAAGCGTCTCGAGCGAAACTACAAACTCGCCATTCCCCCTTATTACCTGTCGTTGATTAATCCGGACGATCCCAACGATCCCATCCGTTTGCAGGCGGTGCCTTCGGTGCTCGAACTGGAGAACCGCTCGGGTTACGAACTGGAAGATCCCCTGGAAGAAGACAAAGATATGCCTGTTCCTGGTTTGACCCATCGTTACCCCGACCGCGTGTTGCTGGCCATCACCCACGTCTGCACCATGTATTGCCGATTTTGCACACGCAAACGCAAAACGATGGTGCGTGGCGGCTGGGAGGCAATTACCGCTGCCGATCGCCAGATGATCGAATATATCCGCCAGCATCGCGAAGTCCGCGATGTGATCGTCTCCGGTGGTGATCCGCTTACTCTGCCTCCAGCACGACTGAAATTCTTCCTCGACGAACTCAAGGCCATTCCTCACGTGGATGTCATCCGCATTGGCACGCGCGTACCGGTCACGTTACCGCAACGCCTCTATGACTCCCAGCTGATTGAGTTACTGGCTTCCGCGGAAAAAGTCTGGATTCAAACCCACTTCAACCATCCGCGCGAGGTGACCCCCGAGGCGGCCCGTGTGTGCAAAGCTCTGCTGCGTGCCGGTATGCCCGTCAACAATCACACTGTTTTGCTCAAAGGCGTCAACGACTCCCTGGAGACCATGCGCCAGCTGATGCGGGCACTGTTACGCATCAAGGTCCGGCCGTACTACTTGTTCCACTGTGACCCGGTCATCGGCGCCGGGCATTTCCGCACTTCTATTTGGAAGGGTCTGGAGATTATGGAAGGGCTACGCGGGCACCTCTCCGGCCTGGGAATACCCACCTACGTTATTGACGGCCCCCATGGTGCTGGAAAGATTCCGATTATGCCTAATTACCTGGTGTCCGCATCGGACGATGCCGTGGTTTTGCGCAATTACGAAGGCATGCTCATTCGCTACCAGGCGGAAGATAAGCCCCAAATGACTCGTCCCACGCGCACGCAAGGAGTCAGTGCCCTATTGCAAGGGGATCGTACTGCTCTCATTCCCGAGGGCACAGAGCGCATACGTCGCCGGGCTCTTATCGCCCAGCAACGGTTGCAACAACTGCTCTTCCAGGAAAACGACAAGCCTGAAGGTAGCACTCCGGCATCGGTGAGTGTACCAGCATCGGCTGCGGCTTCTGATTTGGGTACGGCAACCGAAGTGGTCCGGGCCCGGCGTCGGCGTTCCCGTAGCCAATCAACTCCTGTACCGGCACTTCCTGCAGAGCTGGCTGCACCATGAGAATCGGCATCACCTTCGACCTCAAAGACCACCAGTTCTCTGGCGGCTTGCCCGAGGATTGGCAGGAAGAATTTGATTCTCCGCAGACGATTGAGGCAATCGCCGCTGTCTTAAGGCAGCTCGGCCACGAGGTAACTTTGTTGGGCGATGGGCCGATGCTTGTTTCTCGCTTGCTTGCCGATCCGCCCGACTTCGTTTTCAATTTTGCCGAAGGCCAGGGAGTCAGCCGTTGCCGGGAAGCCCGTGTACCGGCAATTTTGGAATTGCTCGGCGTTCCCTATACTGGTTCCGATGCGCTCAGTCTGGCGGCTACTCTTGATAAAGATGTGGCGCGTCGGCTGGTGGCATCTCACGGCGTGAAGGTGGCCCCGGGTTTTGTGGTGGAGACCAACGGTCAGGTATCGCCCGTTCTCGGGCTGGCGGAAGATGGCCAGCACCGTGTGCGAGAAGTTGGCCTTGCTCCGCCTGGTCTGGTCGAGGCTTGCCAGAGCCTGACATTTCCCTTGATCGTCAAACCTGCCTGGGAAGGTTCCAGTAAGGGCATTCGTCGAACTTCCCTTGTCCATGACTTCAAAAGCCTCGAACAAGCCGTAAACGCGGTTCACCGTTCCTATAATCAACCGGCCCTGGTGGAGGAGTTCATCGCAGGCGAAGAAGTAACCGTCGGCATAATCGGCAACGATCCGCCGCGGTTGCTGGGCATGCTTCATGTGTTGCCCCGGCAGAAGTGTGAACATTTCATCTACAGCCTCGAAGTGAAACGCAATTACCGTCGCCTGGTGGATTACGAATCACCGCCACGGTTACCGGCGGAAGTTTTGGGGCGGGTAGAGCAAGCGGCTCTGCGAGCTTTCCGTGCCCTGGGTTGTCGCGACGTTTGCCGATTGGATTTCCGCATCAGAAACGGGGAGCCATATTTTCTCGAAGCCAACCCTTTGCCCGGATTGCACCCGGAAGATAGCGATCTGGTGATCCTGGCCCGGCTCAACGGCTGGTCCTATACGCGGTTGATTACGTCCATTCTGGAGGCAGCGCTGCAACGTTATCGCATACCCACTGCCTGTGCGGCCCTGCCGTGTTGAATTGTCGTCTGCGGTCAATCCCGGTGGCTTACCGGTCACATCCGGTAATACCTCGCACAAAAGATTTCGACAGAAGGCTGCTCTCAGCATAGCCGCTGCCGTCGGGCGATTAGTTTGCTTGAGCAGTGAGCGTGATTTAATCGGGTTCACCGTTCGGCGCGGCTGCGGGCCATATCCGATGCGCTCGCCTGCTTGACTGAGAGTATTGGTGTCCGCTGGAACGGTTTTTGAAATTGCTGTGGTAACGGTTTCAATTTTCTCACGTCAGCGGGCGATTCTGTCGCTGGTTCCGCAAAACCTTACGCCGGGCGGCCGCGGCAATTTTACGCCACCATTGTTTCCAGTCGCACTTTTTGGGCAGACCGTCGCGCAAATAAGCCAGCAGAAAACGCAAACGGTCGGTACGGGAAATCGCCGGTTCATTGTGGAAGCTCGCCTGCAATCGTGCCAGGTCACGCATGCGGCGAGTCTGCGTCAGCACAAGCGGTCGGGATAAGCCCACCAGGTCCACCAGGTGTAATTCCGGTTCATCACCACCTTCTTCAAGGTAGCAGCGTGGCACAAGGAAATGTGCGGCTTTCAGATCGCGGTCGGAGAAACCGTGGCGGTGTAACCGAGCCACCAGTTTCGCGACGGCCCGAATCAACTGCCAGTAGCGATCCGGCCCATCACGAGGAATTTGTTTCTGCAAATAAGCGATAGCTTGTCGTAAATCCACCACATCCTCCAATTTCTCGCATACGAGCAAAGCCCAGGCAGGACAAAATCGCCGATATCCATGCAAAAGCGCCAGCGGTCGCGGCGTTGGAATGCCTCGCTGCCACAGAGCGTGTCCGTATTGCCAGGAGCGACTGGCTGGCCCCAACCGATACCGTTCGGCCAACCGCAATCGCAATGACTCCAGCCGAAAACATTTCACCACCACAGCTACCAGACGCTCGCCCAGGCAAACCGTGGTTTGCCAGAATCCACCCCGGCGTCCGCGATTTTGCCAGCAGGGCAGGGCATCGGCAACGGAATGTTGCTGCAACTCGCCACTAGGAATCTGCTCCTGACCAGACTGGATTTGGCCGGCGGTTTCACCGCTGGAAGCTGGCGTGGAATTATCGGGAGCAGCAGATTCGCTGGACCTGCGGCCGGGCAACAGCATCGCTGCCTCGTCGGCAATCTGCTCTAAGGCAGTCGTGGGCAATTCCCGAACTGCCCAGGCTCGCCAGCGAAACTCCGTTTCCGAAGTGTTACAACTGTTCGGTGAAAACCAGCGGTAGAAGTAACGATTCTCCGACCACACACGTGTTTCCCGCCGGCGATAAAAACACACCAGCGAACGCCACAAGGATTTCTCCAGTTGCCTGGCAGCTTGTCTTTCCTGTGCGGGCGGTATTTGCAGATCGCTGCGGTAACGAATATACGCCCGGAGGAAACGTCGCCGATCGATCGCACGTGTGCGCTCCAGAAACCAACTCCCGAACAGCACTAGATTCCGACGGGAACGGTACCACGAGACGACTCGGCTTAGCCGAATTTCCCATGCGTCGGTTACATAAATTTTCGGTTCCTCGCCGGGTTGGTAAGTGATGAGCAAATTCCCGGCGTGCAGGTCGGCATGGTAAGCGCCGGCACGGTGCAGCGCGGCAATAATCCGTGCGACCACATCAGGCAGAACGAATGTCAGACGCTGTCGTTCGCAAGTGGTCAGGTTGGGAAAAATTTCGATTAGCCAGCGATCCAGCGGCACCGCATCTTCGAGACCTACTGTAACTACAAAAGCGTGTCGCTGGTCGGAACCACAGGCGATCGGCTCCAGTGTCAGAATACCTTGCCGTAGCAAACTTAGCAATTTCTCGCATTCTTCGCGCGCTTTGTTGGAAACGCCAAGCGTCTCCGCCAGTCGGCGAAAACCAGTCAGCGGATACAGCTTGATGTACACGGCCTTTTTCCCTGCCAGACCAAAATCAGGGTTCGCGGTGTGCTGGGGCAGGAGTTGCAGGCTCAATTCGACGCGGAAAACCTTGCGATGTGGAGCATCCTTGACAAGATGAAGTCTCCCTGAATCTCGCCATTCTTGCCAGCGCAGGCCAGTGTCGGAAAACAGTATCTGGCGCCACTCCGGTACGACGCTCCATCGGGCTGCGGGGAAACAAAGCTGGCTCCAACCATCCGTGTACATGAGCGTAATCCTGTTGCACCGGCCAACCTATCGGCGGCGATCTTTGCGTGCCAGCGCTCGAGCAATCTCCCGGCGAGCTTCCGCTTCTTTGATTTTCTGGCGTTTGTCGTATTGCTTTTTGCCGCGTGCGACAGCAAGTTTGACTTTCGCCCAGCCGTCCTTGAAGTACATCTGCAGCGGGATCAGGGTATAGCCCTTTTGCGTCACCTGGCCGCTCAAACGGGCAATCTCACGCCGGTGCAGCAACAGTTTGCGGGGGCGTTTCGGATCGTGGTTACCGTAAGCGGCGGCGCTATACTCGGGTATGTCGCAATGCAGCAACCAGACTTCCCCGTCTCGAATTCTTGCGTAGGCCTGGTCGAGACCCACACGGTTCTGCCGCAAGCTTTTGACCTCCGTGCCAGTCAGGGCAATGCCGCATTCGATGGTGTCCAAAATCTCGAAATCGTGCAACGCCCGGCGGTTCTGGGCGATCACCTGAATATGCGGCATGGATTTTCCCTGCTCCCGGGCCATAACTCACCTCCGGCGACAATATCATACGGATGGCCGCAAGGGTTTGAGAAGACTGGTTCAGCTTCACGGCGAACCGGACGATGCCGCCCCGGCTTGCGACAATTGTGCCAGCAAATCGTATCCGACTGTTTCGCTCCAGGCCTGGATCAGGCGCTGCGCTGCCGCTCCGGGACAGGGAAATTCTTTACCATCAATCTGCCTGACCGGCAATAAACAGAACGAACTGCTGGTCAGGAATGCTTCCTCGGCACGGGCGACGTCGGCCGGGAAGAGCGGGCGGTAATGAACTTTCCAACCAAGCCGCTGGGCCAGTTCCGCGACAAACTGCAGGTTAATGCCGTGGAGGATTCGTTCTGCGGGAGGGCTCAGTAATGCGTCGCCTTGCACCAGTACCAGATTGGCGAAGGCAGTCTCGAGCAAACAACCATCGGCATCGCGAAGAAGGGCGGCCATTCCGGGGCGACTGGATGGCACCATTTGCTGAGCACGCCAGTAATGGAGCCGGCTACGGTGTTTGGCCTGCCGAGGAAGGGCGTGTTCCGATGGGGCAACGACCGGCACAGTGGACAAGTAAAATCCCTCGCGCCAGAGTCGGGCGTAACGTGCCAGAGGTAGCCGAAACGTGTGCATGCCCACCGTCGGAGCCGTTTCAGCGGCCGATAGTTTCGTAACCGCCGTTGATGGTGCCGGACGGTATTGTTCAACGGGGCCAGGTGTGGCAAATACGACCAGCGCTAAATCCTCGTGCGCCTCCAGCGCCGCCGTTTGCCGTGCGACAAGTTGCTCCCCTGTTGCCAATATCTCGTCGGGCGAATAACCGATCGGCACGTGGCAAAGTTCGGCACTTTTGAAAAAGCGGTGAACGTGGTCCGGCCAGCGAAATAAACGGTGGTTGATGGTGCGGCACAGATCAGTTACCGTAGCCCCAAATACAAACCCCGCATCCCATACCGGGATGGCCAGTGTTTCGGCTTCCAGCCAGACTCCGTTCAACCAGGCCCAGTTGCGGATCATGCACGGATGACGTGGCGCTAGTGGTCAGCGATCATCAGTGGTCGGTGGCCAGTGGCCGGTGATCAGTGACCGGAGATAAGCGATTATGAATCCTGCGATTATTCTTAGGCGCGGAAGGTCATACCTGGTAAAGCAGGAGACTATGGCAACCGTTACCGGACCAGTGTGCACCCAGCATCAGCACCAGGCGGTCGCCGGGTTTTGTCCACCCGTGTTCGTTCAGCCAGCGAAGGGTTTGCGGTAAGAATGTGGCGGGCGTAACCGGGTCAGCACAGTGGATGGGTATCACTCCCCAATACAAACACATCTTTCGCACTGTGTCGAGGCGATTGCTAAAGCCCAGGATGGGCGTCAAAAAACGCTGCTTGGACAGGGCCAGCGCAGAATGCCCACCGTGCGTGGCCACGACCAGAATCTTAGCATGCACTCGATCGGCCAGCTGTCCGGCAACCTGGGCGATGACCGGCAACATCTCGCCTGATGCGGCCATCTCAGTGAGTGCATCGCTAAACGTACCCGAAGGCAGGGCCGCTTCGGTCGCTTCGGCGATTCGCCGCATGGTCAGGACTGCTTCGATCGGATATTGGCCGCTGGCTGTTTCCGCCGACAGCATCACCGCATCGGTACCATCCAGGATGGCGTTGGCGACATCGCTGACTTCTGCCCGCGTTGGACGGTTACTTTGCCGCATGCTTTCGAGCATCTGCGTGGCAGTGATGACGGGTTTGCCCAGGGCTCGGCAGCGAGCAATGATTTCCTTTTGCAGTAACGGCACCCGCGACAATTCCACTTCCACTCCCAGATCGCCACGGGCTACCATAATAGCGTCGCTGAGTCGGATGATCGCATCGAGATGTCGCAGGGCCGCAGCTCGTTCAATCTTGGCGACGATCCCTGCTTCCAGACGCAATCGGTGCATTTCCTGGCGGAGTCGTTGTACATCCTCTGCTGTGCCGACGAAGCTCAAACCGATGTAATCCACCTGACGCCGGGCGGCCGCTTCCAAATCTTGCACGTCTTTTTCGGTAAGTGCAGACAGGCTTGGCGATAATCCCGGAGCTGCGATGCCCTGACGGGAGCGAATTTCTCCCGGCACCACCACCTGCAATTCCACGCCGTCATCAAGTCGGGCAACTACGCGAAGTGCAACGGTCCCGTCGGCCACCAGCAAGTTCATACCCGGTTCCAGCTGGTCGAGTAATTGCGGATAATTGCAGGTCAATTCATCCGCCTGACCACTGGGATGACGCAGCAGGCGAACCTTTTGGCCCAGTTGCAGAAGCAGAGAACCGCCCGGCAAATCTCCCAATCGCCATTTTGGTCCGGACAGGTCCTGGAGAATGGCTAGCGGTCGGCCTATTTGGTCGCCTACCTGTCGCACTAACTGGGCCATACGGTCGTGCCAGGCCGGTTCACCGTGAGCGCTGTTGAGCCGGAATACGCTCACGCCAGCCTCGGCCAGTCCGCGAATCGTTGCTTCGGTCTGGCTGGCGGGCCCCAGCGTGGCGACAATCTTTGTTCGCGGAAGAAATTCTGGCATATCTGTAGGCTAGCTATCCTCAGGCCGGTTGAACAGTCTGGCACCCAGACGAGTCGAACAGCATCTCCTTTCAGGCAGGTTTCTCGACTTCTTGAACCCGGACGGGCGATTCACTATAGTCATTGCCAGGAGTCCAGAATCGCCAGGCAAAAAGGAGTCAGCTATGTCCATGTACATTGGCGAAGCTTTGGTCGGCGATGGTGCCGAAGTGGCGCACATTGATCTGCTGCTGGGATCGAAGGACGGGCCGGTCGGTTATGCTTTCGCGCAAGCTCTGGCCGACCAGAAACAGGGGCATTCCAATCTTCTGGCCGTGCTTACGCCTAACCTGATCTGCAAGCCCGCCACGGTGATCATCACCAAGGTAACCATCAAAAGCGGAGAACAAGCGGAGCTGATCTTCGGCCCGGCGCAGAAAGCGGTTGCCAAAGCCGTCAGCGATGCCGTTGCCGAGGGTATTATCCCCAAAGGCGTGGTGGATGATCTCGTCTGCGTGTGCGGCGTGTTTATCCACTGGGAAGCGAAAGACAAGGACAAGATTTACCGCTACAACTACGAGGCCACAAAGCTGGCTTTGCAACGGGCCATGCACGGCGAGCCGAAGATTGAAGAAATCCTCGCCAAGAAGGACACGGTAGCCCATCCGTTCTACAAGTAACGCAGACCGATCGCACTACCGCGGCTTAGTGAACGAGCAATCCTCAAAGCCGTACCAGCCACAGCTTGGCTTTAGCCGGTTTCCCATTTGCCGGGCCGCTCCTCGGTAGATTGCCGTCCTGCCAATACGGGCGGGATGGAGCGTGGCTCTTGAGGATTTCATCCGAGCATGAGCGAAAAGCGGCGAATCCTTGTGCAGTTGGACACGGATGCGCAAGCGAGCGTGTTCGACAGTGTAGTAGCGCTCGACGCCGGCGCTGAAGTTCTGCTCCGCCACGCAAATGTCCGGCCGGACACGGTAACCCCGCTGGTGCATGGGGCGATTTTCACACGCGGGCCAAAAGATTTGCACCGCACCGCCATCTTCATTGGTGGTAGCGATGTAGCGCTGGCCGAAAAGGTCTGCGAGACCGTGTGGAAAGCTCTCCTGCCGCAATGGGGCCTGAGTGTGTCGGTGATGCTCGACCCCAACGGTTCGAATACGACCGCAGCTGCCGCAGTCCGCACGGTCTTGCAGCGGCAATCGCTGAACAACGCGACGGTGCTGGTGTTGGGCGGAACTGGCCCGGTGGGTCAGCGGGTGGCGTATTTAGCAGCCCAACTCGGTGCCGAAGTTCGTGTTGCCTCGCGGCAACTGGCTCGTGCTCAGGAAACAGTAGAGCGATTACGGGCACGTTTACCATCCGCCCGGATTGTCGCGGGAGAAACTGCCTCTGAGGATGGGTTGCGGCAGGCGGTGCAGGGATGCCAGGTAATCATCGGTAGCGGTGCTGCTGGAGTACGCATCTTGCCGCGAACCGTGTGGCTGGGCCAGCCGCAATTGCGTATCCTCATGGACCTCAACGCCGTGCCGCCGTCGGGAATCGAGGGTGTCGAGCCGACCGATAACGGCGTGGAGCGAGACGGCGTACTTTGCTTCGGTGCCCTGGCCGTCGGCAATTTGAAGATGAAAATTCACAAGGCCGCCATCGCCAGATTGTTCGAACGCAACGACCTGCTGCTGGATATAGAAGAACTGTTCGCCCTGTCGGCGACCGTGTAATCGGCAAGCTGGCCTCTGGAGTATAGCCTTGCGTCGCGCCGATCGGAGCCGCCCCATCCGAACATCGGCACACGCTGGCTTCGCTAAACTGGCACCAGGTTCGTGGCATTGAGAACCGGGCGGTTGTCTGCTGGATGCCGCTCCACCACCAGCCAGAAACGCACCACCCGGCCTGCAAGGCCGTGCTGCTTGGCCGACTCGCTGATGCGAAAGTCACGGAACCCCGGTGCCAGAATGCAGCCGGACTCGTGCACATAGCCAAAAAGCTCCAGCTCCAGGTCTCTCATATCCTCTCCTACCGGCAACTCATCCATTTGCGCGACCGCTTGGCAAATCGTCTCGACCCTTTCGATCAGAGCCAGATTGTGCTCGATATGTTCTCGGGTAAATCCCAGCGAGCCCACCAGCGCCAGGGCATTCTCGACATCGCCATAACGCCGCAAAAGCACCGTGGCCACCCCATTTCTCAGACGCGTCTGGCTTTGCCCTGGTGAAGTCATCCAGTCCAGGCATCGCTTTTTCTTTTCTCCGCCCGCATGAATTCGATCCGCGAAGTGCTCATGTAAGTGCTTATGTAGAAGGTCCCTGACGTCCAATCGCTCAGCACCCGTAACAGCTCCCTCCCGCAGCTCCTGTACAAGGAGCCGCCCTGCTATCGCAAGTGCCATTTCCGCAGACAACTCCGGCGCCAGGCCAAAAGCCTGGATGCCCTGCACGGCCGCGCCCCACTTCTCTTGCTCCAGCAACCGCCATACTCCCGCAGCCGCTGCTTCCACAAACGCCTCTGTCTGCAAACCAAAGGCCTCGATTCTCCGCAGGGCTGTCTGCCACTGTCCTTGCTGCACCAACTTTTCGATAATTGGCTCCGGAGGATAGCGTGTTGCGAGACCAAACGCTTGGATTCCCTGCAGGGCCTCGTCCCATCGCTCTTGCTCCAGCAACCGCTGCACTCCTGCAGCCGCTGCCTCGCCAAACGCCTCCCGTTGCAGACCAAACGCTCGGATTCCCCGCAGGGTCGCCTGCCACTGCCCTTGCTGGAGCAATTTTTGGATAATCGGCTCGGGCGGATAGCGTGTTGTCAGACCAAAAGCTTGGATTCCCTGCAAGGCCTCGACCCATCGTTCTTGCTCCAGCAACCGCTGCACTCCTGCAGCCGCCGCTTCGGCAAACGCCTCCCGCTGCAGGCCAAAGGTCTGGATTCCTCGCAGGCTCGCTTGCCACTGCCCTTGCTGGAGCAATTTTTGGATAATCGGCTCGGGCGGATAGCGTGTTGTCAGACCAAAAGCTTGGATTCCCTGCAAGGCCTTGTCCCATCGTTCTTGCTCCAGCAACCGCTGCACTCCTGCAGCCGCCGCTTCGGCAAACGCCTCCCGCTGCAGGCCAAAGGTCTGGATTCCTCGCAGGCTCGCTTGCCACTGCCCTTGCTGGAGCAATTT
>JBEPZY010000010.1:0-66999 GCA_041640595.1 Gemmatales bacterium
GCCAGGAACTGACAGCGGCGGTCCTGCTTCTGGCTGGCGTGCTGGTGCTGGTCTATCTTGCCCCGTCTCTGGCCGGACAGTTGCTGCACGGGTTGAGCGTGGCCGTGGAAAGCTGCCAACTTCATCCCTGGGATCAGGAATCATTGAGCCAGTATTGTGCCGGTCAGGCGTGGAACCTGCTCGGTGGTGTGGGCATGTTGCTGGGTGTGACGGCTTTGATCGGGCTGGCGGTTCACCTGGCCCAGACGGGAATGCTTTTCGTTCCCTCGTTAGTCCGCTGGGACCCCGAACGCATTTCGCCAGCTGTGGGACTCACGCGGTTGTTCTCCTGGCGGGGAGTGTGGCGGAGCCTGCTGGCGTGTG
This sequence comes from Gemmatales bacterium, assembly GCA_041640595.1. GTDB lineage: Bacteria > Planctomycetota > Planctomycetia > Gemmatales > HRBIN36 > HRBIN36. Next base: position 364 of record JBEPZY010000010.1, read on the forward strand.
GGAAAGTGCTTGTGCTGGCAGCCATCGGCTGGTGGGTGGTTCGCGGTCGGGTTGGTCAGATGGCCTCCTGGGCCGAACTGCCCCTGATACTCGCCGTAGCCGAAATCTGGTCCCTGGCCCTGCGACTATCGCTTTACGCAGCACTGGCCATGCTCGTTCTCGCTCTTGCTGATTATGCCTGGCAACGCTGGCAGTACGAGCGGCAACTGATGATGACCCGCTGGGAATTGAAAGAGGAATTGCGGCAGGATGAAGGGGATCCGCATCTGCGTGCCCGTATGCGAAAGCTGATGCGCGAACTCAGCCAGCGGCGCATGCTTCAGGATGTGCCGCAGGCCACCGTGGTTCTGCGCAACCCGATTCACCTGGCGGTGGCTTTGCGCTACGAGCGGCACACGATGTCTGCCCCCCAGGTGGTTGCCAAAGGAGCCGGTGCCGTGGCCGAACGCATCCTCGAAATCGCTCGCCGGCACGGCATTCCGATTCTGGAGCGACCGCCCCTGGCGCAGGCCCTTTTTCGACTGGTGCGGGTCGGGCAAGAGATTCCGCCCGCTCTTTACCACGCCGTAGCAGAAGTGCTCGCCTTCGTCTATCGGCAACGCGGCTGGTCTATGACAGCAAGCCAGTAGTCGCAGCAAGCGACTGCACGCGAAACAGGCGTATCGAACAGCGGGACGCACACGCTTACGCCGGCTGCTGGCACACCCAAAGGTGAAAAACTGACCGGGTGAAGCCGAAATCGCCCGACGCTCATTCTCCTGGTCTGGCAGTCCGGCAAACGCCTCCGGGTAATTGGCTGATTGAACGGGAGCAAGGCCTCACCGTGGCGGCATTGATTCGGGATTGATTCGCCGAGATTCATCTTTCCCTGCGTAGCAATGAGCACGAACGCTACGACCCTGACAGCGGATAGCAATCTGAGCTTTGCTCAGCGCAGCGAATGGGCCCTGGCAGCGGCAATGCTGGGCGTGCTGATCGTGTTGCTGGTACCGTTGCCGGCGTGGGGCATTGATTTGTTGCTGGCCAGTAATTTTGCCCTGACATTGCTGGTGCTGCTGGTCGTGCTTGCCGTCAAGGAGCCGCTCGATTTTTCCGTGTTCCCGTCGGTGTTGCTGTTGCTGACGCTTATCCGGCTGGCGCTGAACGTCGCCACCACGCGGCAAATTCTGTTGCAGGCTCAGGCGGGTTCGATCGTAGATGCGTTCGGCAACTTCGTGGTGGCAGGGAACCTTGTGGTTGGTCTGGTAGTGTTTTTGATTCTGGTGGTGATTCAGTTTGTGGTGATCACCAAAGGCGCCAATCGCATCTCGGAAGTAGCAGCCCGTTTTACCCTCGACGCCCTGCCAGGCAAGCAGATGGCCATTGATGCGGAACTGAACAGCGGCAGCATTGACGAAGCGGAAGCACGCCGGCGTCGGCAGCAGTTGATGCGTGAGGCGGAGTTTTACGGTGCTATGGACGGTGCCAGCAAGTTTGTCCGCGGGGATGCCATAGCCGGTCTGGTCATCACTGCCATCAACCTGATTGGTGGCGTGATTCTGGGCATGATGCGCGGCATGACCATTGGCCAGGCTATTCATCGGTATTCCATCCTGACAGTGGGCGACGGTTTGGTGTCGCAAATACCGGCCCTGATCGTAGCCACTGCTGCTGGTATGCTGGTCACCAAAGCCACCACGCAAATCGGTCTGGGACAGGAAATCGGCGGTCAACTACTGGGCCGACCCCGGGCACTGAGGATCGGTGCGGCGATCCTGGGCGTGCTGGCACTGGCCCCCGGTTTGCCGAAATGGCCCTTTCTGGTTCTGGCAGGGATACTGGCGTTCGGGGCCCGGTTAACGCGTCCCCGACCAGCACCGGTAGCAGGAGCAGAAAAGAAGCCCGCACCGCGAACCACCGGTCTGCCCATCGAACGCCACGCCGATGAATTCCTGCAACAGGATCGCGCGGGGCTGGAAATCGGTGGTCGGCTCATTCCGCTGGTGGACCCCAATCGTGGCGCTGGTTTGCTGGAACGAATCGCAGCGTTACGGCGAGAACTCGCCCGCCGTCATGGCTTGTGGGTGCCGCCGATCCGCATCCGCGACAATCTGCAACAGCTCGAGCCGGAAGCCTACCGCATCCTGATCGGCGGACGGGAAGTGGCTCGGGGACAGTTACGGCCCGACCGACTGCTCGCCATTGATCCGACCGGCACTCGCCCGCCTCTGGAAGGCGAAGCAACTACCGAACCGGCTTTCGGTATGCCAGCCTGGTGGATTTCCGAAAACCAGCGCAGTGCCGCTCAACTGGCCGGTTATATGGTCGTAGATCCAGCCAGCGTCTTAATCACCCACCTGGGAGAAGTTCTCCGTCGCCACGCTCACGAACTGCTCAGCCGCGAGGATGTCAAGTTGCTCGTGGACAAAGTCCGCGCTACTGCTCCGTCGCTGGTGGATGAACTCATCCCGAGCCAGCTTACCCTCGGCACCCTGCATCGTGTGCTATGTTTGCTGGTAGAAGAACGGGTGCCCATTTCCAATCTCACCAGGATTCTCGAAGCCCTGTCGCACTTTGCCGGCACTGTCAAGGACGCCGTCGAACTGGCGGAGCGGATCCGTCCTGAACTCGGCCGCGATATCTGTGATCGCTTCCGCGATGCCAGTAACCGCCTGCACGGCATTGTGCTGGAACCCCGGCTGCACCTGGAATTGCAGCGCAGCCTGCACCAGGGGCACCTGGTACTGGAACCGAATCGGCTCGAACGACTCATCGGGCGACTCGCCGAAATCTGGCGTCGCCAGGTCGCTCAGGGACAGGAAGTCGCCCTGCTTTGCGATAGCAGCATTCGCCGGGCCCTGCGGCAGGCCCTTTATCGGTCGCTTCCAGACCTCGGCGTGATCAGCTACGGAGAAGTACCGGCCAATATGACGCTTTATCCGGTGGCCATGCTCCGGCTCGACGATCTCCTGCCCGCAAACGCCAGCCAGGAGGCGCCCAGGTCTCCGTGAGAACGACTGTGCTTCCTTCTGATCGCAGAAAGGCGAGCGACCATCTGCTAACGGCACGCCAGGAGGCGGGATTGTCCTGGCCTTCAGGTCACGGGAGCGCCTCGCTCCCATAGCGCTTGGTCTCACCGGCTCAATCGGGTCAGATTGCCGGCGCCACGGAAGCACCTCGCTCCGATAGCGCTACCGGGAACCTCAGACTTTCTCACATTCTCCTCGCTAAAGGCGGGAAATTCGGTAAATCCTTCAAACCTGCCAGAGCTATTGCCGAAAGATCTACCGGAAGATTCGCCCTAGGCGGCGTGCTTCCACCATCGGGACGGCGTCTCACGGTCGCCAGCCATGTCCAACAGCGTGGGACACAGAACTGTCTGGAAGCTGGCCGCAATCCTGGGCATCACGGTCTGGTATCTCGCCCTGGGTGTGGGTATCTGGGCTGGCCTGGAACCTTTCACCATTTTCAAACGCGCCAGCGTGTCCGGCATCGTCGCCGGCTTGCTGAGTGGATTATGGCTGCGGCTATGCCAGCGCTAGGCTTCCGCAAGAATCGCCAGGGTAATCGTCCGCCAATCATGCGGATCCGCCAATGACCCCGGACCACGACACCGAGCGTCAGGACTCCACCCTGCTGGCTTCGCCTCCGGTAACACCGCATCTGGCGGACATGCACGCGGTTTATCGGGAAACGCTCAGCCGGCAGCAGCGGGACGAACTGATTTTGTCTCACCTGTATCTGGTGCGGCATGTGCTCGGAAAACTGGCGGCTCGTTTACCACCGGGGATAGATCGAGAGAACCTGGAATCGGCTGGCGTGCTGGGTCTGGTAGAAGCTGCGGCACACTTTGATCCCAGCCGCGGTGTGCAATTCAAGACCTTCGCTTATTTTCGCATTCGCGGTGCTATTCTCGATGAGCTTCGCCGCAATTCCCCGTTATCTCAGGAAGCCTTGAAAAAATGGTCGCGGATTCGCGATGCCTATCAACGCCTGCCTGCACCGGCAAGTCTGGAAACGCTGGCCCAGGCTACCGGGATGAGTGTGGAAGAAGTTACCGATACTCTCGCGGCCTGGCGATTGTGCCGGTTGCTGTCGCTGGAGCAACCTTCCCACGATCAGGATCAGTCTGCCAGCGACGGTAACGAGAATCCTCTGGCCAGTGCTCAACCGGTCGGAGATCGGCAGCTGCAACCCGGGCCGGATCAAACGCTCGAACGCCGCGAACTCGCCGCAATCCTGGCGCAGGCGATTGAGCAATTGCCTCCCCGCGAACGCACCGTGTTTCTGCTGTACCACACCGAGGATTTGCGGCTGGGTGAGATTGCTCAGGTGCTGGGTTTATCCGAGTCGCGCATCTGTCGGCTCCTGCAATCGGCGGAATGGCGAATCGCGGAATTCTTACGCCACAAGGAGGTGTTATGAGCGAGCCGATCCATTTGCCTTCGGTTACTCCTTACGGCGGTTGGTCGGGCAGCAACGAGCAAACTCCGACTCGGCAACGCCGCAAATCTTCACCCACTCCTTCCTCCACCTCCAGCGAGCAGCCCGCTGCTGAGTCGGATACTTCCAACTCCGCTGACCAGAATCATCCCGGACAAATGGTGGATTACCAGGCATGAACTCGCTTAGCGACGGTCACGATCATCGGCTGTGTGCCCTGCCCGTAGTTCCCGCCCAGCGCGTACGCATCGAAAAAGCCGTGCTGGTCGGGAATGCTGAACAACAGCAGACCGATGGCGACGAGTCCGTGCAAATCCGGGTGCAACGCGAACAGGGAGAAATTCGCGGCATCGAAATCGTTTGCAGCTGCGGACGCACCATCCGGTTACGCTGTATCTACGAACCCTGAATCCCTTGCCGCCGAAGGTGACCGCTGGTGGGCAGCAAGCCCATCCGTTTTGTCCGAACAGCTGCCAGCGAGCGAGACCATGAACGCAGCCAGTCCGGTTTCTACCGGCCCTGGCAAAACGGCAAGCGAATGTCCTGGAGGAATGTCATGCCTCGTGGTCAGCAGTTAGCGCGAGATGGGGCCGAAACAAGAATAACTTCGCCAACCGCTCGGACAAAAATGGCGATGCTCGCCGCCCGTTACCCTTTTCCGCGCGCTTGCCGCCCGGCCCACAACTATCGCTTCTGGCCAGCGACCCGCGGAACAATGTTCCTGCTGCCCATGGCTGTCCTTTTGGTGACAGTCGGATGTCAGCCAAGCACCTGGCCCTGGACTGTGCCGGGACAGCACTCCACCAGCGGCACCCCGCCCGTCTCGCTGGCCAGTGCTCAGATGCAGCAACCGCCTGGCAACGCTTACGTGCAGGAATTATCCCAACGATTGCAGGCAGCCGGCGACGAAATTCGTTCCCTGGAAGCGAGGCTGGCATACCGCGAGGAGAAAATCGAAGAAAAAAGCCGGGAACTGAGTCAGGCGCTCAAGGAGATTCAGGCAGCCCAAACCGAACTGAGCCAGGCTCGCCAGGAAATTGAACAATTGCGTCAGGAAAACGCCAATCTGCAAGCCCGCTTGCAAGCCAGCGAAAGGCAGAACCGTGAGCATCTGCAGACCATCGCGGTTTTGTTGCAGCGGCTGATGGAACGCGGTCAGCCCTCACCCGCTTTGCCGCCGGGCCACTGAGGCAATCGTTTACACCGACGCTGGTTCCGACCGTTGGGCGTACCGCCAGGCGAAATGTCGTCCCCGCAAGCGTTGTTCTGGCTGGCCGCTGGCGCTGCGTTGACTGTACACCGAAGCCGGGATAATGCGTAACCGCACAGGTGCACTCGTGCATGCTGGCGGCGCGTTGGCCGTACACCAAAGCAGGGATAATGCGTGACCGCTGAGATGTACTCGTGCATGCTGGCGGCGCGTTGACTGTACACCGAAGCCCAACTGTGTCCGTTCTCGCTTACCGGCGACTATCTGTTTGCCATGCCTGCCGGTGTGCCATGTGTGCCGCTGTATTACCGAGCAAAAAGATGACCGTTATCCCACGGGTCTTTTTCCAGAGCGGAACACGTTGGGTGCATTGACTCTCGTTCAACGCAGATCGTTCAGAAAAGCCGTCGTTCTCTGCTTCCGAAGCGGAACGCGTTGGTGCATTGACGAAGCGAATCGCTGTCGAAAAATGCAAGCGAACGCGCCGTTGCCACCTGCCGGAATCGGAGCATGTGTCTAACGAAGCGAATGGTTGTCCGGGATGCAAGCCTGGTTGCTCGGCCTGTTCGCGGCAATCAGCATGCAGCCGTGCCAGGCAGCGTCGGAGAGAATCATGTCACGCACGGCATCAGGCTCAGGAAGTTGGGCCGACGGCGTAGAATTTGACTGGGCGGACATGCGTGCGGTAAACATCGGAGAAAGTTTCGGGAGAACCCGTGAATGAGCGAAGGTCGCCGTCTATGGAGGTTGCCGTGGTGGATACCGTTACTGTCGGGGTTGTTCGCAGGCGTATGGCCGGTGTTATGGCCAGGCGGTAACGACCTGCCCAGCTGGGCACCGTTGATCGCGGCCGCCGCTATGATCTGGCTCGGTTGGGCAATCAAGTCGTGGTTTCTGGCATTGCTGACCGGCCTGATAATCGTGAACCATCCGAAGATGGACTGGTCGTCCTATAGTTCGATGGCAGGCTGGCAATTGACCAGTCTGTTTCTGCTCGCGTGCTGGTGTTGCCACTTTTACGAACTGGTTTGGGCCGGCCCAGGCAATCGCAAGGGCTGGCTAATCTGGACACTGGTCGGAACGCTGCTGGCGTTTTCAGGAATGCTTGGCGTGGGTCTTTCCTTTTTCGGGGAGCCGACGCCATGCCTGGCCGGGCAAGCTGCGAGTACATTGTTTTTGCTCTGGTCAGCGACCGGTCTGGCCGTGCTGGTCTGGTGGACAAGCCATCGTCACCAGGTCGGCAGCTGGAAGTGCGTTCTGGCACTGCTGGTCCCGCTCGTACTCTCGGTGGCTGTGATAGGAGGATGGGCATTGGTGGATGTGGCGCTTGGAAAACCTGACGGTGCGAATTTTCCTTCGCAGAGCGTGCTGCCGATGACGGATACTCTGAAATGGCTCTGGTCCTCCTGGGACCGGGCCATGCTCAAGGCCTTACCGCTGCCGGACCGGCTGAACGGAGTCTGGATGGGAACGGTTCTGGTGGTGTGGGGGTTATGGCGGAGTGTACGGCGTGCCCGGAGATGTGCTCGGCAAAACACAGCCGCCAGCTCTGTCCTGTTGCCGCTGGTTTTTCTCGCGGTCCTTTTGCAAATGGCCCTGTCGGCTCGCGAAATACCAGCTTCAGAGGACGTGCTCCGTGAAACGGGTTGTGTCATAAGGCCGGATGCTGCAGGCTCGTTACTACTGCCGCTCGTCATGCTGACCATCACCTATCTGGTGCTGGACTTGGCACACGGTGTGGCGGAACGAATGCAGCTTCGCCCACCGACTCCGGAGACGCCTGGGGCAAACACTTCGCAGTGATCAACGGCTTGATAACTGCGAGCGCTCGTGGACAAGCCGTTGCCTGACCCGTTGCGGGAAACACCTTGCAATGACCAACGGCTTGATAAGTGCGACAGTCGGGACCTTCCGCCTGGGAGAATCGGCAAAACCTTCGCGGGGATTAATGGTGTGAATCAGCGCGACAGACTCATTTATTGCCGCTTTCGAGCTGGCGCATCAGTTCGCGGTAACGCGGGTCGTCGCGGATGGAATCGAGGTCGCGGTCCTGCTTGATGTAACGGTAATCGCGATAGCCAAGTTCGATAGCGCGGCGCAGGGCTCGAATGGCGGCATCGGTCTTGTTGAGCCGGGCATAGGTGCAGGCGAGGTTGTAATGAGCCACGGCGTCCTGCGGTCGCAAACGCACCAGCCGCAGGTCCACTTCCAGAGCTTCCGGATACCGGCCCACCTGGGTCAGCAGCTGGCTCATAATCCGCAACACATCCACGTAATCGGGGTACCGCCGCAGAATGTCCGTGAAGAACCGCAACTCAAAACGTTGCTGATTCTCCGCCGCCATCTCCTGCAAAGTAGCTGGCGCCCGGGAGATGGCCTGCCAACCTTCGCTCTGAAGCCAGGGTGTATTGCCCATAGCCTCCACCCCTTACCGCCGACCGGCCAATCAAGCCGGGGTTCGCTGTCCGACCCGGTGATGCACGCCACCAGAATCGCACCCGATGTGCGATCGTGGCTGCTTTCTAATGGGATTATATCCTTTGCCAGGCCCCCATGCCAGCAGCGGTGCGTCTGGCTGTGCTTCAGCGATAGGGCAATTGCGAGGAAGATATTTCGGAGTTCAGAAGTGTAAATACGGCAACTTCCGGTCGGACACGGTAACGCAGACGCCAGCCGTAACCCACACCGCGATTGACGTAAAGCAGGCCGTGGCGATGGCGAAAAAGACCGGCTGCCATTCGCCTCATTTTGCCTCTGAGGAACACCGGGCCGATGCCCGGCCAGTTGACCTGACCGCCGTGCGTGTGCCCGCTCAGCGTCAGGAACACGCGCCGATTGGACAGGTGTTCCAGTGTGTTCGGATGATGGGCCAGCAACAAGCAGGGCGCTTCTTCAGGCACTTCCCGAAACGCCTGCTGCACATTGCAGGCGCCACTCCACAAATCATCCACGCCCACCAGATAAAAGCTCGCCCCCTGATGTTCAATTCGCCAGGCCTGGTTGCGTAACACCTGTACTCCGCGCTCCCGTAACGCGAGCTCAATCCGGTTCGATAATCCTGATTTTCTCCGGGCCAGCCTGGTACGCACAGCAAAGTCGTGATTACCGAGCACCGCGGCGACACCAATCTGGGCTCGCAATCGGCCCAGCACATCGGCCACCTGTTCCACATACCGGCGACCGGCATGCACAAAATCACCGGTCAGCACTACCAGGTGGGGCTGCTGAGCATTGGTTAATTCGACCGCTTCCAGAAGCAACGACAGAGGCACTCTCCGGCCGCCGTGAAAATCCGTCAGATGCACCAGCTTCAGAGCATGGAGTGCTCTCGGCCAGTCCGGAGCACAAACTCGCCACTGGGTAACTTCCAGCCACATTGGTTCGACATGCCGGGCATACGTCCAGTGGGCCCAGGTACGGCCTAACCAGCGAGCCAGCCCCAGGCGACCCCGCAATCGTCGCCAGGGTGGCCCGTTTTCCCGGTTGCTGTGCTCTTTATCATCGGCCATAAGCGGCAGCAGTTAGCCTGATTTCAACTATAGTGCCTGGCCTACGTTATCATACGACGCAATAACCTGGCAGCCAATTCCTGGTGCGTGCGCCAATTTTCGCCCCGATATTGCCTGCCAGCCGCTGTTTTCAGAGGTTTTTGGCCTAGTCCTCGTCCTCGTCTTCGTCCCAATCTTCATCTTCGTCTTCGTCGTAGTCCTCAAAATCTTCCTCTTCTTCCTCGAAATCTTCCTCCAGGTCTTCATCTTCTTCGTCTTCCCACTCGTCATCCCAGTCCTCGTCTTCTTCTTCCTCTTCGAAGTCTTCGTCTTCTTCGAATTCGTCCTCATCAAACTCTTCTTCCTCGTCGAACTCTTCCTCCTCGAAGTCTTCTTCGTCCTCGAAATCTTCCTCCTCTTCGTCGAAATCCTCTTCTTCCTCTTCGTCGCGGGAACGACGACGACCGGCCTGAGGAGCACTGCGGAGGTCAGTCTTGCCAATGCTGCTCAGTGGCGTGCAATCGCTGCGACTTCGGCCCCCGAAGAGCCACATTTTCAGAAAAAGTTTGCGTGTCATGGTAAATTCCTCGCTATCGCGGTGGTGTTCGTTTCTGGTGAATGGAGTTACCCTGGCGCGCCTGCCTGGTGAGTGTACAGGCGGGCGCAATTCCTCGACCCAAGCAAACCAGTCGCCGGGCATCTGGGCACTGGGCCTCGCCAGCAAGGCTTTCGGCGGTAGCAGCAGTCACCGCACCGGAAAAGAAAGATTTTGCGGAGAGGCGATCTCTCCGGAAGGGCGAATCGGTGTCGCCACGACGCTGCGTTTTGCCTTGCGGTGCCAGGCTGCCGGTACCCGGCCAGACGCTCGTCGGCCGGTTTTACGTCCCTTTTTACGCGGGAGCAATCAGGTTCGGCAAGCTCTCCCCCGAAGTGGGAAACACTTACCGGTCGGGCTATCTCTCCGCACCGAGACAGGGCATCACGCCAGGTGCGGCTAGCGAAGAGAGACCCGCCGCGTTACCACTTTCTCCCGCCGTTCTTGCAGCCAAGCCTCCCACGCTGGGGGGAAGGCATTGTATTATCGGCAGGAAATCGTCAAGTGGGCAACACAGCCTGCAGGTTATTTTTCAAAAACGATGTCGCCGGTTCCGATATTCCCAGCGGCGTCGCGAACCCGCACCAGTACCACATGCGTGCCGGTCATCAACGGCCCGACACGAAAGCGGAAGGTTTTGCTGCGTTTATCAAAGACGCCGTCGGTCGGAAACAGCGGTTGCCATTTACCACCGTCGAGCGACCAGGCGGCCTGTGTGAGACGGGTCAGGTTATCGCTCGCCTGCACGCTGATCCAGGCGGCTTCGCCTTCCCACCGTTCCAGACGCACTTCGACCTGGGGCGGCACATTATCCACAACGAAAGGAGGACTGATTCGCTCGGCCTGACGGGCTTCCGTGGGGGCATTTTCGCGGCGATCGCTGGCCACCACTTTCAGGCGATACACGCCCGACGGCACGGTCGTGCTATCCCATTCCAGTTCCGGCTTTTCCAGATCGCGGGCCAACTCGACCCAGTGGCTCCAACCTTCTTTGCGAAAATAAACATCGTACGCCAGCTGATCCTCGTTGGGATCACTGGCCGACCACTTGAATCGTAACTTGCGTGCTGCTTCTGCTTTTGCCGATTCCGGCTGGGATTCGGTATCGTCGGGCACTTCGATGGCAGTGATTTCGGGCGGCAGGTTGACGTGCTGATAACCCAGCGACAGGCTATGCAGAATCGGCGTCTGCTGGGGCTTTTCCGTGCTCAGCGTGACCCGATACTGGACGAATCGCGCTGCTGGCACGGCAAGCGCGGCCGATTCGCTCTCGCTGATTTCTGCCGACCAGGGGCTCCAGGTGTCATCCGGCGTACTGGTGTTGCCACTGCGCAATGCGACCCGCACCTGCGTGCCGGGCGGCGTGGTGGCCAGCCAGTGTAATCGCACCAGCCGACTCAGTTGCCGCGCATCGAGCACTTCGGAAATCACGTGTCCCTGTGGGTAATAATCGGGTTGCACCACGTACAGCCGGGCAGGGTCGCCGCTGGCAAAAACCACCGAACCATCCTTCCGCCGCCACAGAGCGGGAATTTGCGGCGCTTCCAGTTGCACCAGTTTGCAGAAAAGCCCCTGCCGCAGGTCGTATTCGATAATTTGCCCCTGACCGCCCGTGGCCAGGAGCAGGCGATCGGCGTTGGCTGCCGCCAGGGCCAGGATCATTTCGCGGTCGTGGAAAATCTCCCGCACCGAGCCATCGGGAGCAATGGCATACACCACATTCTCTTTGACGGCCTGGCCGCCAACGGTCGCGTTACTGCTTGCCCCTGTGCTGGCAGTTCGTTTGAGCGGAACAGCGGTGCCGGCAAATATCGTTTCGCCCACCCGGCACAGGCTGCGAATTTCGTGCTGCGGTGCTTCGAACAAAACGCTGGCTTGCCTGCTGGCCAGATCGTAACGCAAAACCAGACCGCGTTTGGCAGTGGCGGCGTACAGGTGATGCTCGGCCAGAACTAGTGCCAGCACATGCTCCTGTCGGGTGGCATAAAGCACTTCGCTCTGACCGGAGCGAGTGATCCGCAGGATTTTGCCGTGTGGCCCGGTGCCTGCATAGAGAACGTCCTGACGCGGATCGTAAGCCAGCGACCAGACGTAATTCTCCCCGGTTCGGGTCAGGACACGGGCGTTGCCGTCCGGTTTGATTTCCAGTACCAGTCCGCCCGGACCGGTGCCGGCGGCAATGCCACCATCCGGTAATGCGGCCAGCGAAAATATCTGCGGTTCTTCCGACTTGTACAGCAGACTGACGCGACCGGCAGCGTCCACACGGAAAATCTTTCCTTCGTTGCCGCTACCCAGGTAAAGCTGGCCCTGGGCATCTTCAACCAGACACCAGAGCTGGGCGGCCTCCAGTTCCGCCAGCCGTTTCACCTGCCGACCCAGCCGAATTGAACCGTCACCGGCCAGCACGGTGTTGTGAAAAACTGCTTTTTCATAATGAGCCGGCTGATGCTGCCGCCAGAAGCGCATCCTGGTAGCCCACAGGGGCGGAATAAGGCATCCCAGCACCAGCAAGGTAACCATCAGCCAGCGCATCATTTTCGACCTCAGCGATCACGGGACATGTGTTTGCACAAGTACGCCACAATTTCCAGCTCTGCCGAGTTACTCGGCCCCTTGCGGATCCGTGTTCCGGCCACCGAGCCGCTCCACATCTGGATGCGTTACGGGGTCGGCAGGGGCTTTTCCTGGAAGAAAGGCTTTTGTTTGACGACGCGGAATTGCACGGATTGTTGCCCCTGCACCACCCAGGGAGTGTCGCGATGACCGACCAGGGCCCGGCCAAAGGGAGCCACGCCGGTCTGCCGTCCCTGGTTCAACAACGCGAGCATACTCGGCGGCAAATCGGGGAACGCTTTGCCTTCGACCACCACGCCCGAGTTCGGCAGGGAAACGCGCACGGCCAGGCGGGTTCGCTTGGCTTGAGTCTGCACCGCTAACGCTTGCAGGAGGTGTTCGACCGTGGTCGGATTGTACAACAACGGTGACTCCCGCAGCTCCGCCCGTGCATTGCTGAGATCGTCCAGCACCTGGGCCGTGTAAGTTCCCTCCGGCAGGTCGGCGGGTAACGGCAACTCGAGTCGCAGCCGTTGTCGCGGTTGACGGTACGGTTTGAGCCAGACGTAAACGACCAGCGTTTCGCCCGGCGAGTAAACCTCGTTTTCCAGTTGCACCGCGTCAATATCGGCACTGCTGCGTCCTGGTGTCAGCGTGGTGTCACACACAATCCGGTTCAGCCGCAACTGGCCGATCGGGTTGCTGTAGAGCAGCTGGATCAGGTTCGCCACTGGCTGGTACAGACTGCCCGGAGCGCGATTGCCCCCCACACTGCTGCCCGAAAACTGATCGCGGAAAACGATGGGCGCCTGGCCCTCCAGTTCCAACCGTAGTTGCAGATGGGCGGTGAGTTCTTCCGGCAATTCTCCTTCCGCATCCACAGCGTTGGTCAAGACGGTATAAACCAGTTGCGGAGTCAAAGCCCGATGGCGAACCACCTGGCAGTGGTATGTTCGGGAAGGCCCCTCGGCACCGAAGCGCACGGTAACCTCGACCGGCAGCAGATCCGCCTTCCGCTTCAAATAGCCGGAAATGCCGGTGCTGACATCCGCATACAGCACTCCCACCGGTTCCAGCGGTGAGCCGATCTTGAAACTGATACTCTGCCGCGGATAAATAGCGTGCACATAGCCGGTATAAAGCGGAAACTCACAACGTCCCAGCCCCAGCATGGGATGCCCAAATGCGTAGATGCGCTCTCCGACGACCTGCGTGAGCGTGCCTATCGTGTACAGACTCAGATCGCCGCTCACCAGGCTGACTGCCAGAGCCGAGCCGGGAACCAGTTCGTTCGTCGTGGCCGTGGGTTTGACATTGCCGACCGCTCCACCCTGCACCGGTACCAGGCCATACCCGGCCACACGCTCGCCGAGTAATTGCAAAGCATGGGAGGTAAACCCGATGCCCGCTAAGGGCAATTGCAGCGGCGTGAGATGGAGAGACTCAGACGGCCTGGGATTTCCGGTGCCGTGAGCAGCTGATGCAGCGATGCCGCCCGTCTCCTGGCCGATCCAGATTTCCGTCCATGTGCGATTGCCCAGCCGCAACGGTTCCGGCAAGGGGAACCGACGCGCTTTCGCCAATCCCTCCCGGCGCTCGAACGAATCCACAAACTCCACCATCTGCGCGAACGGAGTGATGCCGGCAATTGGCTCCTTGGCGAATGTCCAGGCATAGCTCACTGCACCGACAAGTTTCCCTTCCACATACACGGGACTGCCGCTCATTCCCGCCACCACGCCCGTGTATTCCAGATTGCAACCGCTCAGTCGTGCCAGGATCAAATCACGCCCGGGACTCACCTGCCGCAACACCCCCAGGATTTCCACGTCAAATTTTTCCGGGCGTGTGCCCTGAAACACGCTCAAACCGTATCCCTTCATGCCGGGCTTGAGGTCTTCGACAGCCCAGAAACCAGCGCTGTTGGCATCCGCAGAATAGGCGCAGACCACTACCAATCCTGCGAACAAAGCCGCATTCAGCAGCAAAGCCCACAACCACATTGCAAAGGTTCGCCTCATCGTTGGCCCCCCAGCTAGCACAGCCGACTGCCTGACAGCGCAATGCCAGCATTAGGCTGTATCGTATTCGCGTTGCCAATTCTTGTGCAAGTCCAAACGTCTTCCTGAACGGGAACCGCACCGGCATCTGTTGGCCGGTTCGGAATTGTTACCGACGTGCGGCGCCAGGTAGCTTGGTCGGGGAGAGCCTCCACTTTGCTCCGTCCAATCTATTCTACGTTACGTCTGAGCCAACAGCGATAGTTTTCTGCTGCCTCCTTCAGGCACGCAACTGCGAACCAAACATCGGTAACAGATACTGCGCGAACGTTGAACAAACAGACCCAGCGCAATTGCGAACCGAACGTCGGTAACAGCCCCCCTTTGAACCACGCGGAAGACTGACCCCGGTGTCGTTAGTCGCGTCATTTGCCGAACGTGAATCGAAAGTTTCTGCAAGCGCAATTCCCAAACCACGGCAGGCCGACACCCGCCGCTGTTGTGAATGGGAGTGGGTACATCGCGAGTGTGGTTATTTTCCGGGCACCAGCGTCGTGCATCACGAGCGGCTGGCGTAAGCCAGCCGTGGTGCGCCAAGCCGAATGTCCGCTGCAAAAACATATTCAATCCGAAAAAGTCGGCTCCCGTTCGGACTGTGTTACCGAACCACGGCGGGCTGACGCCCGCTGCTCTTGGTCGGATGTTCGCCAGTCGCTGCACAGTCTTCGATCCTCACAGTCCAGCGTTCGTAGCACAAAACCACGGCGGGCTTACGCCCGCCGCTCTTGTGAGCGTGCGTTTGTGCATCGCATAAGTCGCTATTTTCCGACACGCATCCACGGTGCAACACAACCAGGAGCGGGGGGCGTAAGCCCCCCGTGGTTTCGCAAACGCGATTGCACCGGAGTTCGTGAGCGCACCGATGGCAGTCTCCCGCGACTTTGCGGCAGCGTTCCTGCAAGTGCATTCCCCTAGCACCCACGGTGGGCTGACGCCCGCCGCTCTTGTGAACGTGCGTTCGTGCACCGCAAATATCGCTTTTCACTGCGAACGAACGTCGTGCATCACGAGCGGCTGGCGTAACCCAGCCGTGACAAATGAGTCGAGCTTGCAAACGTAATACGCATATCTCGCCCATCTGCCGTCCTGGGCACCAGGAGGCGTCGCTGCAAGCCAGCCCGGCGGTGCAAGCATTACGGCAGCGGAAGCAGTTCGACGCGGCGAATGAACAATTCCGCTCCTTCGGACTGAAGCTGAATCTTGCCGCGACGGTGACTGGCTTTGGTACAGGCGTTAACTACCTGGCCGTTGACCAGGATGGTGATGCTATCCCCGGCGCAAATGCATTCGACGCGGTTCCATTCCCCATGAGGCTTTTCGACATCGTTTCGGCCGCGAAAACCCTTTACGTCCTTCCAATCGGGATCGCGACCCGACCAGTTGATGCGACCGCGATCGATGGTAACCGGCTCGCCTTTGGGGTCGTAGTAAAGCTGATTGCCGACCTTGCGGACGGTGGCGGTAACACTAGGACGGTTTTTGCCCGCCACCAGGATAATATCGCCCGTACCCCCTTCGATGATCTGGCACTCAATGGATTCCATCCAGAAACCCTTACCGCCGGGCCCACCGTCTTCGCCGACGCAGTGCAGCAAGATACCGCTATCACGAGCCGCTTTTTCCCGCGGCGGAAAAGTCTTTTCTCCCCACTTGAACTCCACAATGAGGTGGTAATTCTCGTATTCCTTCTCCGTGGTCAGGGCCCCGAACACTTCGCCGCTGATGCGGATCATGCCATCCTGGACTGTGAATACTCCTTTAGGATCATTGTTCTTGCCCAGGGGAGGCTGACCTTTGCCCGGCGAGCCCAGCCAGGTGTAAAAGTTGCTCAGGTCCTTGCCATTGAACAAGCGAATCGGCTGCTTGGGCGTGATCGCTTCCTGGGCCCAACCAGCATTCACTGTGGCCGTCAGGCACAATACAAGCACGGGGAGTACTCGAGGCATGACTGTTCCTTTCTGTGGTTGCGAATGCCGCAGCACTTGTCGTGATGGTTCAGCCGGTTTTCGGCGATAGAGGCTCCGGGTCGGGTTGGCCAGCCAGCTGCTGCCGACGTGGCGGGAATGTACACAGCATGATAGCAACTGACCGCTCGTGCGGATAGCCGCGTAACTTCCAACGGGCGAATCCGGCCAGCAATATAGCTTACGCCAACTCGGAAAATTGCTTCATAAGCTCCCGGTCGCCGTTATATATCGGGCTAATGGAATGTAAGCAAACTATTAGCAATTCCTATCTTGCGAATCTGGCAGGTTGGTGAGCCAGCACTATAATTGCGTCAGGGGAACCTGCAAAGGCTGCGTGAAAAATCGGGGAAAGCTGGCTGGTGATTGACCGTATCGCTCAAGCGGGAGCATGACTCAATCCGACTTGACAGAGAACGCACCAGTCGGCACCATGCGGGGCAATTGCGCCGGCCACGCCTGGCTTCGATATAATGCGGTGGGACAAAGTCCATTTCCAGGAGCAACAAAATAGCGCCCGTCGGTAACCGTTGCTGGGCTTGCGGCGCATGGGGCCAGCAAATTCAGGAGTAGTCGCACACAGCCATCGGAAGCGAGTCATCCTCTAACCGCCTGCCTCGGGAAGGAGAAATCATGAGCGCGATTCTCAACCGCGAAGATATCCGTGTCGCCCAGCCCGTCCGAGAAGAGCCGGAAGTTACCTTTGAATATCCCGGCATTCCCACCACCTGCGACGGTGCGGAAGCGGTCGTGCATGTGGAGACGCACATCAGTCAGGCGGCGGGAGCGTATCCGATCACCAGTTCGACGACCATGGGCGGCGGTTTTAACGCTGCGGTGATGGACGGCAAGAAAAACCTCTGGGGCGACCCCCTCATGTTTTTCGAGCCGGAGAGCGAACACTCGGCGGCGAGCATCTGCGAAGGTTTTGCCGTAGCCGGCGGCCGCGTAACCAATTTCACCTCCGGCCAGGGACTGGTGTTGATGAAGGAAGTTCTGTACACGATTGCCGGCAAGCGGTTGCCCGTGGTCATGAACATCGGGGCCCGGGCCTTGACCAGCCAGGGACTCAACGTCCATGCCGGCCACGATGACGTCATGTCCGTGGCTGATTGCGGCTGGGGGATGATCTTCGCCCGCAATGCTCAGGAAGCGGGTGATTTTTGCCTCATCGCCCGGCGGGTGGCCGAGGCTACCTGCGTCCCGTTTTTCAACATTCAGGATGGATTCCTCACCACGCACACGGTCGAAACCGTCCGCCTGCCGGAACCGGAGTTCATGAAGGAATACGTCGGCGATCCGAAGGAGAAGTTGATCAACCTCATGGACCCGGCCAATCCGCTGATGTCCGGCGTGGTGCAGAACCAGGATTCGTACATGAAGGGCAAAATCGCCCAGCGCTGGTACTACGAAAAGGTCGAGCCGGCCCTGGAAGAAGCGTTTGAGCTGTTCTATCGCAAGACCGGCCGCAAATACGGTTTCGTTGAACCTTACCGTTGCGAGGACGCCGATTACATCCTGGTCGGCATGGGTTGTTACATGGAGACAGCCAAAGCGACGGTGGACTACTTGCGGGAAAAGAAAGGGATTGCCGCCGGCGCATTGACGATTTTCGTGTTCCGCCCGTTCCCAGCACGGCACATTGTGCAGGCGCTGAAAGATTGCCTGGCCTTCACCGTGTTTGAGCGGATGGACGACCCGTTGAGCACGACCGGCAACCATCTGACGCGGGAAATCAAGGCGGCGTTCTGCGACGCCATGCTGGGCGTCAACGGTCAGGATCGCATTCGCCGTATCCCACGCATTTACCATGGCGCTGCCGGTCTGGGCAGCCGCGATGTTCGTCCGGGCGACATCATCGCCGCCTTTGAAAACATGATGGACCCCGATGGTGGTCGGCATTTCTTCTGCGTCGGCATCGATCATCCGCTGGCACTGAAACGCAAAGAGGATCCCGATCTGCGACCGCCCGGGGCCTTCTCCATGCGCGGTCATTCGGTCGGCGGATTCGGTTCGGTCACGACCAACAAGATCATTGCCACCATTGCCGGCAACGTCTTCGGCAAAGATGTGCAGGCCTATCCGAAATACGGTTCGGAAAAGAAAGGCTTGCCGACCACCTATTACCTCACCATTGCCGACACGCATATCAACATCCACTGCGAACTGGAGCATGTGGATTTGCTGGTAATCAACGATCCGACGGCGATTCTGAATCCCAACGTGCTCAAGGGCGTGGTTCCCGGCGGGGCGATTTTCATGCAGTCGCCCTACACCGATCCGCGAGAAGTGTGGCAGCGGATTCCCGAATACAATCGCCGTATCATCCGCGAACGGAAGTTGCGGGTTTATTACTGCGACATGGTCAAGATTGCCCGCGAGGTCGCTTCCGAACCGGACCTGCAGATGCGCATGCAGGGCATTGTCCTGCTCGGCGCCTTCCTGAAACTTACGCCTTATGCGAAACAGGCCAATATGTCGGACGAGCAGGTGTATGCAGGCGTCGAGAAAGCGTTGCGTAAATACTTTGGCCGACGCGGTGAGCGCGTCATTCAGGACAACATGACCTGCATCAAACGCGGCTACAACGAAATGCAGGAAATTCCCCAGGAAATCATCCACAACGAATCCCTGCTTACAGGAGCGAAAGCATGAGCGCGACCATAGACGGTGTGGTCAGCGATATTCGTAATCTTCCCTCGATGAACGGCCCCAAGCCCGGGGATCCGTTCGGCAACAGCACTTACGGTACGCTGGTGGATAAACCGTACCGGCTGGTGAATCTGCCGGTGCTCGATGTCGTGGACTTCAACGAGCGGATCATTCGCGGTTACGAAGAGGGCTGGGGCGAAGAGGAACTGCCCGCGGATTTGTCGGTGGCACGGTCTCTGATCCCGGCCGGCACGGCTAATCTCCGCGACTTTTCCAATATCGCTCCCGAAAT
The DNA here is from genome assembly GCA_041640595.1 of Gemmatales bacterium. Taxonomy (GTDB): domain Bacteria; phylum Planctomycetota; class Planctomycetia; order Gemmatales; family HRBIN36; genus HRBIN36. The sequence goes on from JBEPZY010000010.1 coordinate 19,603, forward strand.
TCCCGAGTACATTCCCCAGAATTGCACCGGCTGCATGGAATGCGTGACCGAATGCCCGGACACGGCTATTCTGGGCAAGGTGATCGGCGAGGATGAGTTTGAGCGGCGTTTGCAGAGCATTCCCGAAGAAGACCGCGAAATGTTCCGCCAGCAGTGGGCCAAGACCAAAAAGTACTACGAAGGTGGCAAAAAGAAGGGTTTGCCAGGCGGGCTTTTCCAGATCATCATTGACCCGTCCAAGTGCAAGGGTTGCGCGGAGTGCGTGACCATCTGCGACGATGGCGCCTTGAAGATGGTGCAGAAGACCGACGACGTCATGCTCAAGGCGCGCAAGAGCCACCGTTACTTCAAAAACGTCGGCCCCAGCGATCCCCGGTATATCAGCGATAACCTGCTGGTGGACATGATGCTCAAGGAAGAGACGCACATTTACGTGGGCGGGGCCGGTTCGTGCGCTGGGTGTGGCGAAGGAACGGCGTTGCGGATGCTGTGCGCGGCCACGGCGAGCAAGTATGGCGACCAGTGGGGCATTGTCGCCGCTACCGGCTGCAACACCGTGTACACCTCCACGTACCCGTACAACCCCTACCTGGTGCCGTGGACGAACTCGCTGTTTGAAAACGCTCCCGCTTATGCCATCGGTATCCGCATGCGCTGGGATCAGATGGGCTGGAAGGATAAACCGCTCTGGTGCATTGGCGGCGATGGGGCCATGTTCGACATCGGTTTCCAATCCCTGAGCCGCATGCTTGCCAGCGGCATGAATATCAAGGTCTTCGTCCTGGACACGCAGGTTTATTCCAACACGGGCGGTCAGGCGTCCACGTCGTCGTACATGGGGCAGAACACCAAGATGTCGGTGCATGGCAAGGTGTTGGGCGGAAAGCAGGAGAAACGCAAAGAGATCGCCCAGATTTGCATGATGCACCCGAACACTTACGTGGCGCAAACCACCTGTGCCCATTACAACCACTTCTACAAATCGGTGCTGGGGGCATTGGAATACGAAGGCCCGGCCATAGTGATTTGCTACACGACCTGCCAGCCGGAACACGGTGTTGCCGATAATCTCGCCGCCCATCAGGCGCGACTGGCCGTGGACAGCCGGGCATTCCCGCTGCTGATTTACGATCCCCGCAAAGGCGAACGCATCCGCGAACGGCTGTCCCTGCAAGGTAACCCCGCTCCGAAAGAAGACTGGTATCGCCATCCGAAGACCGGTCAGCCAATCACGTTTATTGACTTTGCCCGCACGGAAGGCCGATTCGCCAAGCACTTCGACAAAGACGGCAATCCTTCGCCGACGCTACTGGCCGCCATGCAAGATCGCCTGGAGAACTGGCGGCTGTTGCAAGAACTTGCCGGCCTGCGCTAAGCTGGTTGGCCTGTGCCCGCAAACCGGTACGCTTTGTACCGACACCGGCCACGGATCACGAGCGACTGGCCACCGAGAACTGCCTACCTGAGTCCGGAGGGCACCGATGCGGCCAACCCAGCACGACCTCGATCCGGTAGAAACTTCCGAATGGTTAGCCTCGCTCGATGCGGTCATCGCGGCACAGGGCCGGGAGCGTGCCGAATACCTGACGGCACGCCTGTTGGAACATGCCCAGCGTCAGGGGATCGCGTTGCGACTGGGCACGACCACGCCCTACATCAACACCATTCCCGCCAGCGAGGATCCGCCATATCCCGGCGATCGGCAACTGGAACGCCGCATCCGCAGCATCATCCGCTGGAACGCCATGGCGATGGTGGTGCGGGCGAATCGCAAATATCCCGCAGTCGGTGGCCACATCGCTACCTACGCCTCCATCGCCACGCTTTACGAAGTCGGGTTCAACCACTTCTTCCGCGGCAGCACCGGCAAGGAAATCGGTGATTACGTTTATTTTCAGGGACATTCCGCGCCCGGTATTTATGCCCGTGCGTATCTGGAAGGGCGGATCAGTGAGGCCCAGCTCGAGAATTTCCGCATGGAACTGTTGCCGGGCGGTGGCTTACCGTCCTATCCCCATCCGTGGTTGATGCCGGATTTCTGGGAGTTTCCCACGGTTTCCATGGGCCTTTCCCCGCTGATGTCGGTGCAACAGGCACGGTTTTTGCGCTATTTGCAGCATCGCGGTATCGCCGACACTTCCAACACCCGCGTCTGGTGTTTTCTCGGCGACGGCGAAATGGACGAACCGGAATCCGCTGGGGCGATTTATCTGGCTGGCCGCGAAGGACTCGACAACCTGATCTGGGTGGTCAATTGCAATCTGCAACGGCTCGATGGCCCGGTGCGGGGCAATGGCAAGATTATCCAGGAATTGGAAGCCCTCTTTCGCGGCGCCGGCTGGAATGTCATTAAGGTGATCTGGGGTTGCGATTGGGACCCCTTGCTGGCTGCCGACAAAGATGGGCTGCTCGTCCAGCGGATGAATGAGGCGGTGGACGGCGATTATCAGAGATACGCCGCTTCCGACGGTGCATATATCCGCCAGCATTTCTTCGGCAAATATCCGCCGTTGCTGAAACTGGTCGAACATCTCCGCGATGATCAACTGCCGCGGTTGCGTCGGGGCGGTCACGATCCGGTGAAAGTTTACGCCGCCTACAAACGAGCCGTCGAACATCGCGGTCAGCCGACGGTCATCCTCGCCAAAACCATCAAAGGTTACGGTCTCGGCGAAGCCGGGGAAGCCCGCAACATTGCCCATCAGCAGAAAAAGTTGGAGGAACAGCAACTCCGTCAGTTTCGCGATCGCTTCGATTTGCCCATTCCCGATAGCAAAATTCCGGAAATCCCGTTTTACCATCCCGGTCCCAAAAGCCCGGAAGTCGAATACCTGCTGGAACGCCGGCGTGCTCTGGGTGGATTTTTGCCTCGCCGGGTCGTGCGGGCCGAACCGTTGCCGGCACCGCGACTCGAATCGTTCCAGGATTTTCTCAAAGGTTCCGGCGGCCGCGAAGTTTCGACCACCATGGCCTTCGTGCAATTGCTCTCGCTGTTGATGCGCGACAAAACTTTCGGCAAACTCATCGTCCCGATTGTCCCCGATGAAGCGCGAACGTTTGGCATGGACGCGCTGTTTCGACCGTTCGGCATCTATTCGCCGAAAGGCCAGCTTTACGAGCCGGTGGATAAGGGCATGCTCATCTACTACCGCGAAGCCGTAGATGGGCAGCTCATCGAGGAAGGGATCAACGAAGCAGGAGCGATGGCACTGTTCACCGCAGCCGGCACCACACCGGAAAAACGCGGCATCAACACGATTCCGTTTTACATTTTCTATTCCATGTTCGGTTTTCAGCGGGTAGGCGATTTCATCTGGGCCAACGCCGATTCGCGGGGTAAGGGTTTCCTGCTCGGTGCTACTGCCGGTCGCACCACCCTGGCCGGAGAAGGTTTGCAACACCAGGACGGCCACAGTCACGTCCTCGCTTCCACCGTCCCCACGGTGCAACCGTATGACCCGGCCTTTGCCTTCGAACTGGCCATCATCATCCAGGACGGTCTGCGGCGGATGTATGAACTGCAGGAGGACATTTTTTATTACATCACGCTGTACAACGAACGCTACGAAATGCCTCCCATGCCAGAAGGCGAGGGTGTGCGTGAGGGCATCTTGCGGGGGATTTATAAATTCCGACCAGCGCCGCGACCGACTCGCCGTGCCCTGCGGGTACATCTGCTTGCTTCCGGGCCGATGGTGCCGCAAGCCTTGCGGGCCCAGGCCATGTTGGACGAACAATTCCAGGTCCAGGCCGACGTCTGGAGCGTGACCAGCTTCGTTCTGCTCCGCCGCGAGGCTCTCGATGTGGAACGCTGGAACTGGCTGCATCCGCAAGAACCGCCCCGCAAACCGTACATCACCCAGCTATTCGAAGCCGAACCCTGGCCGGTCGTCGCTGTCTCCGATTACATGAAGATTCTGCCGGACGGCGTCGCCAAGTGGATTCCCCAGGGTGTTTTTTCGCTAGGCACGGACGGTTTCGGTCGCAGTGCCGATCGCGCGTTACTCCGCCGCTTTTTTGAGGTGGACGCCGAATCAATCACCCTGGCCGCTCTCTATCAACTCGCCCGTGCTGGCAAGATCGAGATGCGGAAAGTCGCCCAGGCGATGAAACATCTCGGCCTGGATCCGGACAAGCCCAACCCGATGACCAGCTGACGCCACTCCCTCGCGGCCGTGCTGCGGCGTGCATGTCTGCCGATGAAATAACACCGCTACCGCCGATGAAATAACATCGCTATCGATGCACCAACGTACGTTCACAAGAGCGGCGGGAGTCAGCCCGCCGTGGCCCGGAAATCGCACCTGCGAGGACAATTCCGCACACATCTGCACACGCCCGTCGCACGCAGCACCAAGAGCGGCGGGCGTCAGCCCGCCGTGGAAACGAAACGCACTTGCAGGACGGTTCGCTTTGCGTTCGGCGAACAACGCCACCAGCAGCGGCGGGCGTCAGCGCGCCGTGGGTTTGTAAACCGCGTTTCCAATTGCAATGCGATGAATTTCGCCGCTTCGAGGCTTCGAGTTCGCATCGGCAATGCACCCTACGGGGGCCTTACGCCTTCGGCGCCTTCACCTGGAGTGCGCCGAGGGCGATGAGTTCGCACGCCGAATCCATCCCACGGGGGGCTTACGCCCCCCGCTCTTGTTGCAGTGCGAGTGTTTGCCGGCAAAAAACGATTTTTGCGATACACATACGCACATCCGGTCAAGAGCGGCGAGCGTCAGCCCGCCGCGGTTCGAGAATCGCACCTGCCATGCAGTTCGATTTACTTTTGGCAAACCACGCCTCCAGCGAAAACCGCGGTCAGACCGCCGCGGTTCGATCAGTTGAACGCTGCCTGCGGTGTGTTGGAAACGCACATGCGTGAGCGGTTCGTCCCCCACGGTCGGTTTACGCCAACCGCTCTTGGTCGCGATGACGGCTGATGTGCGGGATGCGCGGCTTTACTTTCCGAACTCGACTCGTTTAGCATGGCTGGCTTACGTCAGCCACTCCTGGTATGGGATTCGTGCACAGCGCTGATGCTAACTTCCTGTCGGGTCGAGCCAAAGCAGAGTGGTCAGCGCAAGAAAATCCGGATCGGTTGCCGATCCGGATGGTGCCGGGCACAGCCAAAGCCCGTCCCCTTTGCGTCTGGCCCGGCGTTCAGCCGTCTCCCGGCCCTGTGGAAATTTGCGGTTATCTTCCGGGCTTGAGACCTCTCCGCGTCCCGACAGCGGTTATCTTCCGGGCTTGAGGCCTTTCAGCATCCCAACACCCGACCCGGGTTACTCGGCCTGCCGAAAGTCGCCGCTATCTCCCGTGCCAGAGGTACCAGAAATCTAGGTTACAAGCCCCGGCAATGCAAGGAAAAATCGTCACAATCGGCATAGCCGCTCCAGTCTGCACCTCCGGCATATTCGGCAAATCCGAATGATTGACCGGCGATTCCGGCCTGGAGGTCGCGGTTCGGCCTGCCGGGAGTGCCACGTTGCTGGGGCCAATTGAATCGCCTGGATGCAGACCTTGTGGCCCGAACTTTTCCGCACTGGTCGTTATGCCTACATGCGGACGATGAGCCGGGAGCTTCATAAAGTAAGCGCGAAACCTGCGGCGAAGCTCAATGACAAAGCCCGCGAGAACCATTGCCGCTAGCGAAATGCCTTCGGGGAGAAACACCGTATGCGTCCCAGATGGTGGAACATCGGTTTCGTGATTGTAACCTGTCTGGTCGGACTGCACGCACAAGTCGTTGCCGAGGATGCGGTCATTTATCGCGATAGTAAAACCGGCAAGGTGATCCGCCGCGATGGCCAGATCGTTGGAGAATCTCCAGGCGGAATCACCTTCGTCAGTGGACTGGTGCCGAAAAAAGAGTTTATTCCCGTAACGGACATACAAGACATCCGTCTGGACGAAGAGCCTGTTGAATTGTCGCAAGCGCGTGCGTACGAGACCAAGCAATACTGGCAAAAGGCCCTGGATCAGTACACCGAGGCACTTCGGCTGGCGCAAAAAACCAAGGGCAAGCTGGTCCTGCCTTACATCGAGTTCAAAATCCTCAAGCTGCGGATGTTGCTGATGGAGCAGAAAGAGAGCACAGCGCTGGAGCGAGGCGAACTGTATCGTCGGCTCGAAGAGTTCCATAAAAAGTACCCGAATGCCTGGCAAACGCTGGAATGCCTGGAAATGATGGGACAGTTGCGGTTGCGGGATGGGCTGGGAGTTGAGGAGGTCCTCAAGGAACTGAGCCAGCTACGCGAGAAGTACAAAAACCAAGCAGAACTGGTCGGGCGGGTCAATCTTTTTGAAGCCCGTGCTCTGTTACAGCAAGCCCAGGCGTACCTGCGAACTCAGCCCGATAAGGCCAAGGCACTGTATCAGCAAGCGCGCCAAAGTCTGGAGGGCCTGTTGAAGACTGCCAGCGGCAACCTGCGTCAAGAAATTCTCATCAGCCTGATCGAATGCAAGGCAGCCCTCGGTCAACTCAAGGAAGCGGAAGCCGATCTCGCTTCGCTGGAAAAAGAGGCTCAGGATGCCCGCACGAAAGCCCTGGTCCATCTGGGGCGCGGAGACATTTACCGTCTCAGCAACCGTTACCGCGACGCCATGTGGGAGTATCTGTGGGTAGATGTCGTCTATAACCAGGATCGGGAACTGACTGCTCGAGCCCTTTACTGGCTCGTCGAGGTCTTCCGCAAACTTGGCGATGAAGAGAAAGCCAAAAGTTGTGAGCAACGCTTGCAGAACGAGTACAAGGACACGGTCTGGGCCAAACGAATGAGCCAATGATGCCCGGCCCATTCGCAACCGAGATCAAGGAGTCTAGCATGCGTCGTCTCTGCCTGACAATGCTGCTGGCGCTGGTGACAATAGCGTTGACGGCTCTGGCAACCGCATGGCAAACTGGAAAACCGGCTCCATGGTGGTCGAACCATGACCGTGGGATGCCGATGTTCAGCTGGTTCACGCCGGCCGCCTGCGCTTATTCAGCCCACGCCAGTACCGTACAGATTGCCGAGGAGAAAGAGCCGTTTCGATTGCTGCTCAAGCGCCAGGATGGTTCTCTGATTACCGCCTACTACCTGGATGCGAAGTTGCCGAAACCGTTTTTGTATCCGCTGCACGGTCCGGGCGGCGTAGAGCTGACCCGTGCGTATCCGATGATTCCTGACCGGCCGGGCGAAAGTCGGGATCATCCGCATCAGCGTTCGGTCTGGTTCACCTATGGAGACGTGATCCCCGAAGGAGTCGAGGTGAAACCCAGCAAAGGGGTCAGCGGTATTGATTTCTGGGCGGAAACCCCGGGCCATGGGCGAATCGTTTGTGAACAGGTCTTGTTGAAGCAGGAAGGAGAATCGGGTCGGCCTGCGGTGATCCGAACGCGACTGGCCTGGCAAACCGCTGACGGTCGTAAAATCCTCGAAGAAATCCGCACCTTGCAAGCTTACGATCTCGGTGCGGGCGAAAGCTTGCTTGTGTTCGATTTTCTTTTGCAGGCCACGGTGTGTCCCGTGATTTTTGGCGACACCAAAGAAGGTGCTTTCGGAGTGCGGGTCGCCGAGAGCATGACCGAAAGGGCCAAAAAAGGTGGTGTGCTGACCAATGCCGACGGTAAGCGTACCATGGCCGAGTGCTGGGGACGCCGCTCCGCCTGGTGTGATTATTCCGGGCCGGTGAACGGTCGCCTGGTGGGACTGACGCTGATGGACCACCCGAAGAATCCATCCCCGGCTTGCTGGCACGCTCGCGATTATGGTTTGCTGGCCGCGAATCCCTTTGGCCGAACCCGCTCCGGTTTCCCAGACGTCAAAGGTCACACCGACCTGATACGCCTCAACAAGGGCGACAGTATCCGCTTCCGCTACGGGCTGCTGGTGCATGACGGCGACAGCAAGCAGGGCAAAGTGCAGGAGCGGTATGCCTTCTTCACGCAGCTACCACTGGACCGGCCGTAATCCGAACCGAAGGCAGGCACGGCCGGGCCCAACGAATCGGTGAGTCTGTCCGCTGCAGCGCTTCGCCGCCACGACGGGCTGCATTGCTCAGGCGGAACCTGCCGAGCAAGCTCATCGGAACGGTTGGAGCAGAATCAGTAAAACGCGGAGTCGAACCGATGCTCGTCGGTTGTCCGAAATGTACGGTGCGGTTACGAGTGAACGAAACAGCCCAGGGCAAGGCGATTCGCTGCCCGAAATGTGGTGCGGTCTTCCGGTTACCAGGGAATCCAGCAATTGCCAGTGCGCCATCCGCGGAGAGCCCCTCGCCGACGGTTCGCAGCACCGAATCGGTCTCGACTACCCAATCGGACACCGCCGAGCCGAAAAAAGCGACCAAACCCAGGAAGCTCAAGCCCAAAAAGAAAAAGTCCAACACGACGGTGCTGGTGGTAGTCGTTTTGGGTGTGGTGTTTGGCTTGGCCGCTGTAAGCGGAGGTGGGTTTGCGGTCTGGTACTTTTACTTTCGCAAAACCGCCGAGCAGGCTTATACGGAATTTCTCGACGCCATGGAACCTTTAGTCGAGGCGATTGAAAAAGCAAACGATCCCAGCAAGCGTAACGAGGTAATCAGCGGAATCAATCAGTGTAACGAGCGGCTGGAACGTTGGATCGCGAAGTACCGTGACTGCGAATGGCCCGAGGAGGAATTCAAACAAGCTGTGCAAAAGCATGAACCTCGTGCTAAAGCACTCGCAGAGCGAATGCTGAAGGCAGGCTTGGCTCTGGCTTTCAACAAGCAACTCCAGCAGGATCAGGAGTTTCTCAGCGCCATGAAGCGTTTGGCCAGCACCTTCAATCAAATGACACAAACCCGGCACAAGTTTATCACCCCGGCACCCATAGGGAAGCCTGCACCTATACCCGGCCCACGAGTACCGTCGGTCCCGTTTTCCGGTCGTTAGTCTGCTCACGGAATTGTTCGACACGCCTTGTGATCGCTCCGATCCGCATCTCTGCCGTCGCGCCCTGGGGGGCCTTACGCCTTCGGTGCCTTCACCTGGAGTGCGCAGAGACCGATGAGTTCGCATGCGGACTGCTCCCCACGGGGGGCTTACGCCCCCCGCTCTTGTTGCAGTGCGAGTGTTTGCCGGCAAAAAACGATTTTTGCGATACACATACGCACATCCGGTCAAGAGCGGCGGGCGTCAGCCCGCCGTGGGTTTGTAAACCGAGTCCGCAACGGCAATGCGGTGAATTTCGGCGCCTCGAACCCGCACGCCGAGTGCATCCCACGGGGGGCTTACGCCCCCCGCTCTTGTTGCAGTGCGAGTGTTTGCCGGCAAAAAACGATTTTTGCGATACACATACGCACATCCGGTCAAGAGCAGCGGGCGTCAGCCCGCCGTGGTTCGAGAATCGCACCTGCGAGGACAATTCCGCGCACATCCCCACACGACCGTCACACGCAGCACCAAGAGCGGCGGGCGTTAGCCCGCCGTGGCTCACGAAACCCACCTGCAGGATGGTTCGCTTTGCGTTCGGCGAACAACGCCACCAGGAGCGGCGGGCGTTAGCCCGCCGAATGCCTCGCCTGTAGGGTTATGGGGAATGGCAAACGGGAACGTCGGCGAACAAGATAGTCGCCATCCGCCCACCTTACCGTGCTGAAAGGAAACAGGTATGCTAATTGGCGAGTGCGTTGAACCTGGCCCACAAAGGGGACCGACCATTTTCGTGGGCATGGATGAGGAGAATGAGACATGCCCGTGCATGCGGCGGTTTTCGAAGCGGATGTAACCGTACCGCTGGGGCATTCGCTGTGCGGCGGCTGGATTCGGCCGGCAATCAAGGTAGAGACACCGTTGCGCGGACTGGGATTGGTACTTCTAGGGGATGAGCCTGCGGTGGTTTTGTGCGCTCTCGACTGGTGCGGGCTGTGTAATGATGCCCATGTGCGGATGCGCGAAGCACTGGCCAGGGCAGCTCACACCACGCCGGAGCGGGTCACCATTCACACGGTGCATCAACACAATGCTCCCTTTGTGGACTTTACCGCTCAGCAGGAGGTAGCGAAACATCCAGACCTGCCGCCGATTTTCACGGTTGATTGGTGGGAGAAGATCACTACCACCCTGGCCGAGTCGCTGCGGCAGAGCCTGCGGCATTTGCAGAAGGTAACGCATATCAGTTTTGGCCAGGCCCGGGTGGAACAGGTGGCGTCGAATCGTCGCGTGCTTGGACCGGACGGCAAGCTCAAATACTGGCGAGGCAGCAGTTGCAAAGATGCCAGCGCCCGGGCCGAACCGGAGGGAATCATCGATCCGTTTCTGAAAACGCTGGTCTTCTGGTCGGGCGAGCGACGTCTGGTCAGCCTACATTACTACGCCACGCATCCGATGAGCTACTACGGCGACGGAGTGGTGAACAGTGATTTTGTCGGTCTGGCCCGCGATCGCCGGAGTAAGGAAACCGGTCGTCCGCATCTGTATTTCACAGGTTGTGCAGGCAATGTGGCTGCGGGCAAATACAACGATGGTTCGCCGGAAAATCGGCCGGTTCTGGCTCAGCGAGTTTACACCGCCATGGTGGCTTCGGAGCAGTCCGGGGAGCGGATACCAGTGAGCGGCTTTCGCTGGCTGACCCAGGAGGTAGTTTTGCCGCCTCGCCAGGATGCCGACAGCGAGCGGTTACGAGCCATCCTGGCCGATCGCAAACAGCCGGTCGCTGTGCGAAACCGCACCGCGATGAAACTTTCCTACCGCTTGCGTGCCGAGGCGAAAGTTCCGATAGTTTTGAGCCGGCTCATTCTGCATGAGCGAGTTTCCATACTGCACTTGCCTGCCGAGTCGTTTGTGGAATACCAGCTGTACGCCCAGCAATTGGTTCGGGAACATTTTCTAGCGGTGGCTGCTTACGGTGACGATGGGCCGTGGTACATTCCGCTGAAACGATCTTTCGCGGAGGGCGGTTACGAACCGAGTGTTGCCTTTGCCGAACCCGATTCCGAAGATATTCTAAAACAGGGGATTGCCCGCTTGCTCTCCCGCCAACACTAACTCACCGAGCCAAGGAGGTTCGTCATGACGGTTCTCACGCGACGAGAATTTGTCGGGGCCGGACTAGCTGCGGCGAGCTTCTGGATCAGCGGCACAAAAACTTCGGGGCGCGTGCTGGGCGCCAATGACCGAGTGCGTGTCGCTATTGCCGGGCTGAACGGTCGCGGTGGTGCTCACGTCAGCGCTTTTCTGGCTTTGCCTGGCGTCGAGATTGCTTACCTGATCGATCCCGATACCAGAACCTTCGCCAAACACCTCGGTCGTATCGAGAAACAGCAGGGGCGTGCGCCGATTTGTGTTCAGGATGTCCGCAAGGCTCTCGAAGACAAAAACCTCGACGTGCTCAGCATCGCCACGCCGAACCACTGGCATTCGTTGATGGCGATCTGGGCCTGCCAGGCCGGCAAGGATGTTTATGTCGAAAAACCCCTCAGCCACAACGTCAAAGAAGGTCGCATCCTGGTCGAAACCGCCCGCAAATACGGACGCATCGTGCAGCACGGCACCCAGAGCCGCAGTGATTCCGGCTGGCATACGCTGCGGGCGATTGTCGAATCGGGTAAGCTGGGACGTTTGCTGGTGGCTCGCGGCTTGTGCTACAAACCACGGGGAAGTATCGGCTTCAAGCCACCTTCGCCTCCGCCGCAGGAATTGGACTTCAATCTCTGGCTGGGCCCGGCTCCTGAGCAGCCGCATCACGCCAACCTGGTGCATTACAACTGGCACTGGTTCTGGGATTTTGGCAACGGCGACATCGGCAATCAAGGCGTGCATCAGATGGACATTGCCCGCTGGATGATTCCGGGAGCAACTTTGCCGCAAGCCGTGTTCAGTCTGGGCGGGCGTTTCGGCTACCAGGATCAGGGGCAGACGCCCAACACTCAACTGGCCATTTTTGATTACGGGGCGAATCGTCCGCTACTCATTTTCGAAGTGCGTGGTCTGCCAACCCCGCCGTATCACGAGCAAAAGGTTGGTAACATTCTGCACTTCGAAGCAGGAGTGGTGGCGGGGAAGAAGTTTTATCCGGCCGACAGCAAAACCGAGGCACCATTACCGAAAGTGGACGTTCCACGCCGGGCTCCCGGCGACATTTTCGCCAACTTCCTGGCCTGTGTGCGTTCGCGCAAAGCTGCTGATTTGCATGCCGATGTGCTCGAAGGCCATTATTCCAGTGCGTTGTGTCATCTGGCCAACGTTTCGTATCGTCTGGGTACGGAAATGACGCCGCAACAATTCCGCTCCCACCTCCGCGACGAGCCTCATCTGGAAGAAGCCCTGGCGCGGATGGAAGAGCATCTGCGGAACAACAAAGTGCTGCTCAGCGATATTCGCTACCGCGTCGGTCGGCGGCTCAAAGTGGACGCAACCACGGAGACTATTGTCGGGGACAACGAAGCCAACCGCCTGCTTTTCCGCGAATACCGAAAACCTTTTGTCGTGCCGGATAAGGTCGTCTGAGTCCTGGCCGCTACGCGATACGAATCGAACTGGGCGTACCGGCCCTGTAAAAACGGCGGATGACATCGCTCAGAGGGTAGCGCTCTGCGAAGCAAACCAGCTTCCGGCAGACCGTGGTGTCCAGCTGGCGGTGATGCCGAGATCGCTGCCGGTCGGACAAGCGAAAACCACTCCTTCATTGTCGCCGGCGTCGCTGTGGGTTATGATTTGACGGGAGGGTTATCCGAGACAACAGGGAATAGCCTCATGGCAACACGAACTGTGCTGCTGGTGGATGACGATGTGGACATCCTGCAAGGGATGCGGGTGGTCATCGAAAGTCGCGGCTACCGCGTGTTGACCGCCACCGATGGGAATAGCGGACTGGCTCTGGCGGAAAAAGAGCAACCCGATGTGGTGGTTGTGGACATGATGATGCCCAAGAAAAGCGGCTTTTTGGTGCTGGAGCGGCTTAAAAGCCGGAAGCAGAATGCACCACGTGTCATTATGATCACGGCCAATGAAGGCGGTCGGCACCGGGCTTATGCCGAGATGCTGGGCGTGGATGACTATATCCGCAAACCTTTCGCCATGGAACGCCTCCTCGAAAGCATCGAGCGCCTCTGCCCGTTGCAGGAAGGAGAAAACGCCTCCTCCAGGCAGTAAGCGCGTGCATGGGCGTTGCCGGCACCGCGTTGCCGAACCGGCCGATCTCGCTTTCACCAGGCAAAACGTGCCCGCGGACCTCAGGGGTATCGCCCTGCCAGAGACGAGCACACTTGCTGGCGCATTCAAATTCGGTACGTTGGCTGATACGGGTGTCGCCCTGCCAGAGACGAGCACACTTCCTTGCCATATCCGCGACGACGAGGGTAACCGTGTCGCCGACAGAGAAAGGATCGTACTGATACAAGACCAGCCGTGGTAAGAATGTTGGGGTAAAATGTGTCGCCCGGATAGGAGGGATCGGGGGTCGGGCCCTGGCGAGGAACACGCATGGCCGAAGTGCTGGTGGCGATGCTGTGGTTAGCGGTCGGCTGTGCCGTGCCCTGCGCCGCACTGGGAACGTTTCTGGTAGTGCGGCGTATGAGTTTGCTGGGGGATGCGATTAGCCACGCGGTTTTGCCGGGCATCGCCCTGGGCTTTTTCTGGACGCGCGAATTAGGCAGCTGGTCTCTGGTAGTGGGAGCGGCTGCATTTGGCGTGCTCACTGCTGTGATGTCGCAGTGGCTGCATCGGCGGGTGCGTTTGCCGGAGGACGTGAGTTTGGGTGTGGTATTCACGGCGTTATTCGCGCTGGGAGTAGCGCTCATCACCTACGCCAGCCGACGCTGGCATGTGGACCTCGATCCGGGGTGCGTTTTGTACGGCCAGCTGGAGCTTTCGACGTTGCACTCGGAGACGGTGTTGGGCTGGAAGATTCCGCGGGCTTTTGTGGAAACTCTCCTGCCGCTCAATGTCCTGGTGCTGGTCGGCATCGTCTTGTTCTGGAAGGAACTGCAACTGGTCAGTTTTGATGTCGAACAGGCGGAAATTCTGGGATATCGGCCGGGATGGGTGAACCAGGGATTGCTGGTGGCGGTGGCGGTGGTTTGCGTGGCAGTGTTTCGAGAAGTCGGTTCCATTCTGGTGCTGGCGTTGCTGATTGTACCGGCAGCGACGGCATTGCTGCTGGCCAAGCGTCTGTCGCGCGTGGTGATGATGGCCGTGGGGATCGGCGTGATCGGTGCGTGCCTGGGCTGTTTGCTCGCGGTGCGCTACAACTGGAATACTGCTGGAAGCATTGCCATGGCCCTGGGCGGATTGTTCGCCGCAGCTTTGCTTCTTGCGCCCCGTCAGGGAATAGTCGCGCAGGTGGTGCGGCGAGTGGCTTTGCGCTGGCGGATTGTTTGTGAGGACGTGCTGGCCTTTTGTTACCGCATCGAGGAAGCTGCCCAGAAAGGGCGTTTGCCTCGCGGAACTATTGGCAATACCGACCTGCGACGATTGCTGGGACGCTTCTGGCCGGTGGTGCTGTGGTACCTGCGTCTGAAGGGCGATCTCATGCCCGCGGCACCCGGATACTGGCAACTCAGCGAATCCGGACGCACACGGGCCAGGCTGATTGTGCGATCGCATCGGTTATGGGAGACGTGGTTGCAACGCCATTTCCCGCTCCCAGCTGACCATCTCCACGCCATTGCCGAACGCATGGAACATTTCCTGACGCCGGAGTTGCAGGCGGAACTGGCCGCGGAACTCGGCGAGACTCACGACCCTCACGGTCGGGAAATTCCGCCGGCCTGAACACGGTGTTTTTGGAAAGACGGCATCCATCGGCCCCAACGGGGTGGCGATCGGCTACGGCTGCGCTGAACCGCTCTGGCTGCCAGGAGCGGCACTGCAGCAGAGCAAGGCCGGCGGCGGAACGCGAAAACTCAAAAAGGTGGGATGCCGATTTCGCCGACCGACCACGGCTGTTTGAATGACCCGACCGTTCGGTGCCAGGAAGGCACTGCGGCGGAAATAGTGCGTATGGCCACTGACGACCAGGCAAACCTTCGGTCGCTGCACCACTGCCTGGCCGAGCGTGAGGTTACCGAAATAGGCATTCGAGAAGCTCCAGAATTTGTCTCCCGGTCGTCGGGCCAACTGGGGTTCCAGAATGGGCACATGGGTCACGACCACGATATGCTCGACGTCGGGGCGAGCCACTGCGGCATCCAGCCGCTGCAAAAATGCCGCACTCACCTCTGCCGCAAATTCCAGGTCCGACCAGGGCCAATTGATGCGGTCATCCGTCGAGAAAAAATGCTTCTCCCGCGCATAGACCTCCGGCGAATATCCGAGGTCGGGCTCGGCAGCGGAGTAATCGTACCAGGCGATGGTGCCGACAATGGCTACGGGCGGGCGAACATAGACCAGGTCTTCGAGCCAGATTCCACCGACGCTTTCGATCTGCCGGCGCAATTCGCCCTGCCAGAGTTGCTTACTGCTGGCCCCACCATAAGACGTGTTCGCAGGCAGAAATCTTCCCGCAGGGTCCAGCCGTTTATCCACGCAACTGGCAGGATATAAATCGTGGTTGCCGGCCAGAACCAGTTTCGGACAGGGAAGTTCGCGGAACAAGGCCAAACAGGGAGCCGAATACGCCGAAGTTTCGCCCAGGTCTCCCGCTAACACCAGCACATCCGGTCGGAGTCGGTGAAGGTCGTACACCAGTCGGAGTAAAACCAGGTCGCTGGTCTTCGGATAATGCAGGTCGGCGGTGATCGCCAGCAGCATACGGCGTTACCAATCGGCCTGCAGGGCAGCATTCTTGTCGCGGAAATGGCGAATGACCTTGAGCAGGCCCGCCTCATCCAGTCCGGCCAGCAATTCCGGACGCACCCGGCACAGCGCCAGCTTGCCTTTATTTCCGGTAACCAACTGGTACACCTCGCGGATCATTTCCGCGGCAGTGCTGGACATGCGGCGAACGTTTTTGAAGTCGAGGAGCACCCGCATGCGTGGTCGTTGCACGGCCTGCAACAATTCCCGACGGATGGACTGAATCTCCGCTTCCTCGACGAGATGGATATCGTTGAAGCGAATGGTGGTGATACCGTTTTCCTCGCCGATACGCAGTCGGCCTCGCACCACCCCGCGTTGCAAAGCGAATTGAGCAAGAATCTGGGCTGCCGCATCCGCTGCGGAAGACGGTCGGGATTCCAGTGCCCGGCTAAGCGGATCCCCACTCTCGGCCTCTTCTTCAGTATGCTGAAAAGCCTGGTCGAGCGCTTTCAAAGCCCATTCTTCAGCATCGCGCTGGTGCAATTGTTTCTCTTTGAATTGCACCTTGAACTTGGCCGGGCCTATAGTCAACCGGTCGCCGGCGTGCAGCGGTACTTCCTCTCCTGGCCCCACCGGTTGATCGTTGACCTGGACGATGGCTTCACCGGTGCCGAGATTACGAACGAAGACTTTGTTGGTTCGCGTTATAATGGCACAATGCTGTTTCGAGACGCCGGGAGCATTGATCCGCAACTGGCAGGCCGGGTCGTTGCCAATCAGAAACAGGTCGCGCTTGATCTCAACGACCGTCCCCTGGTATTTGCCATCGCTGACAACCAGCATGACTCGCATGGCCGGTACCTCCGCCATCTCGCCGCACGTATCCGCGACTTACTCAGCCCACGCTGTACGGTCAGGTTAGCCCCACCAGACTACTCGCCGCCGGACCTGCGCAGTTGGCCTGTACCTGTATGTCGCCGCCAGCATCCCGGACATTTTCCCTCGCATTCGGCCAGATAGCGACTGAGTTTGTCCCGGAGTGCTGGCCGTTTCGGCAAGCTGGAGCAGTGTCTCTCCAGTTGCCGGCAAGCAATACCACGGAGCCGGCGGTACTGCTGGCACACCTGCCACGCTGGAGCAATGCGTCAGCGGAGCATCGTGCGGTTTTTTTCGCATGTAAAAAGATAGCTTCAGTCCCGGCCTCGGTTTCGGCTTGATCAGCCGTTATTAGTGTAGCAGAGCCACCCCCACTTTGCCAGTGGCGGCCCCTCGGGAAACTGTTCTGTTATTCGCCGAGCGAGAGGTTCAGCCGTTACTGCTTTTCCACTAAGATCCGCTGCAAAAACAACAAGCTCATGGAGAAGCCACAAGCACCACCACGATTTCCTGGCCAATGCCTTCCCCCGAAGACAGCGCGGGATTCGCCAGAACGATGTCGGGCCAGGTTAAAAACAGTTCCCAGCGCAGGCAACTTCCAGGGCCGCGTAATAAGCCCACACGTTGCGGCTCCGAGCAACATCCAGCCATACCAATTGCCCATTCGTGTTCATGCACGGAGGCGGTCATTTGTCCCCCAAGCGACACGCAGGAATACCCAGTTTTTCGTTGCCTGCATGGCGGAACAGGCTGTAAACCGCGTCAAAAAATGTCCAGGAGGAATACCGATTTCCGGTTGCCAGCATGTCTTGCAGCGTTTAGCTTAACAAGCGGGAAAAACGCTTCTGCCCTCTGGGAGTTACGCCATGTCGCAAGCGACGACCGAACCGCTGCCCCGCCTGGTGGATGCTCAGCGTTCGCTCTGGTTTGAGATGACACAGTACATCATGGTGCTGGCCGGGTTTGTACTGCTTACTCTGGGCGTGATCATGTTCATGAGCGCGGAGGACACCGTTAAGGAAAAACTCAACCTCGCAGGTGAGGACCACGAACCCGCAAAAGTGCAACGTCTGGTCTGGCTCGAACGAGCACTCCATGCCGGTCAGGCTGGAGTGGG
Source organism: Gemmatales bacterium (assembly GCA_041640595.1). Taxonomy (GTDB): domain Bacteria; phylum Planctomycetota; class Planctomycetia; order Gemmatales; family HRBIN36; genus HRBIN36. The sequence goes on from JBEPZY010000010.1 coordinate 37,266, forward strand.
TCTGGCTCTGGTCATTTTAGGATTGACCATTTCCCGAGCGCCTCTCTTTTGCTCGGTAACAGCGAACGTCCTGTTCCTAGCACATCTGGTGGTCAGCCTGGTGTTGGGCGAACCTGATGTATTCAGGCGGGTCAGGTTCGTTATTGCCTTGTTTTTGTTGAATTCCATCTTCTCGGCTCTGGCATATCGGCGTGATCTGCGACGAGCAGCGCAGGAACCTGAAATTTTCGAGGGGGAACTCATCAGCGCCCCGCTTATCCCGGAAACTGGCGACACCGTCGGGGCCAGCACACAGCCAGAAGCATCATTGTTTCCCCCGCCCACCTCTACCGTGGCAACGCAAGCGGTCACGGGGCATCAGGAAACTGACCGTGCGCCAGGGTCGTCCCGGATTGAAATCGTCGCTCGCCAGCCGATTCCGTGGTTCGGATTGCTTTGCTGCCTGGCAGCATTGGGATTGCTGGGATTTTCTGCACATACGGGCCAAACCATGTACGCCTGGTGGGCAGTAGCACCGGCGCTTGCGAGTCTGGCACTACTGGCATCCCGCCCAGGCTCCTTCCGTGCCATTTTGCACGACACCGCTCTGGAAATTCTGCAACCGCGACCAGTCACCATATCCTGGGAGACAATCCAGGCCCTTGTGCCAGCAGGCATAAGGTTGCTCAATCGTTTACTACCGCCCTCCTCCAATTACCCGATTGCCGTGGTACACAGCCGGGGAAGTTTCGAGATACCGCGACACACCAATCTGCCATCCGACCAGTGACTGGGACTCTTGCTGGAAAGGATACCATCGACCAGAGGACAAAATCTGCCCCCGCGATTAGTCCCTTACTGGCAGGCACAGGTCAGACTCTGGGGTAAAAGCGGTGTCTATACTTACTGCAGCCGTGAGGAAATGGGGATGCCGTGGTATAGGCGAAAAACAATCTTGCTCCTAGCTTTGGCGGCGCTGGCAACGGCTGCGATCTGGATAGGCGGTGCGGATTGGAATGAGATAAAGGTCGCCGGTATGTTGCTAGGTTTTTGGGCGTGGTGGGCTTGCTAGTGATTTCGCCGATTAGCCGCTGGATCAGCCGAATGAAAAACTCCGGACTCGTCGTTTCGCCGCGCGGCTTCGCCGTGTTACAAAAACCTTTTATCGGCCACGCCAGCTGGCGAGAAGTGGTCGGGATAAGCTGGGAGTCGCAACCAGATTTGTCGCTTATCGGTCGCCATGCCGTCGTCGTGACCATCAAAGAGCAGAAAATCCCTATCTACGATATTTACGACCGGCCGTTGATGACCATTTACCGACAGATGCACTACTACTGGCGGGGTGTGGAACCTGGCGGAGGCTCGCCCGCCGCCTAGCTGAAAGCCCAAACCGTTGTCCTCGCCTAGCGGGCGTGCGAATCCGGCGTAACTACATCAAGGCAGGTGTAGCTTAGCTCCTTTGGTGGATCAGGTACAATGGTCCCATTGCGCGACTCCCGCGTAACTACATCAAGGCGGGTGTAACGATGCACTGTGCGGCGTGCAGGTAGCAACTTGCGAATCCGGCGTAACTACATCAAGGCGTCCAAGTAACTGTAACCCGAATAGTTGTGCTCGGCCGTATCGGCGGTCTGACTCCAGCATCGCTGCATCAAAGTGTCAAGCAGCTAAAAGCCCAAACGGTTGTCCTCGCCTTATTCGCTGCTTCTGATTGCGACGTTACCGGAGCAAGGCCACAGAAAGCCAGCCAGCCGATAACCTATCCGGTGCTTCTGATTGCGACGTTGAATTAGATGACGAAATGAGGAAAGCGTCCGTACGGGAACTCTTCGGTGCTTTTTATCGCTACCGTTGACGTGAGCCAGGCCGCAGAAGCAGGGTCTTCGCCTTAACTGGTGTGCTTTTTCCGGTACCACATTTCGATAAGCCAGCCGGCGAAAAACGGGGCGTATTCGATCCAGACCCAAACTTCGTGGAAAAATCGGTAGCCAGGCCAACCGGTACCCAGAACGTCTGTTCCGCCTTCCGGATAGTGGTAAAAGAACCAGAAATAGAGGTAGTACTGTGCCAGCAATCCCGGGAGCAAATACCAGGCAGTTTGCCGCGCCCAGGTCAGCCAGGGTAACGCCCACAGAAAATACCAGGGATTGCCCGTCGGCAGGAGCAAAAATAACCAGGCCAGTGCGGTGAAGGTAGTGGCGAACCAGTGGCTTTGATTTTCCAGGCTGGCGGATTGCGTTCGCGGGTCGGTAGTGGGTCGCAGTTGCCGTAATGTTCGCCGTACCAGCCAGCCGACCAACCCCAGGTACACCAGCGCGTGCACACTGTAGGCGAGCACGAAAGCTGGACTCACCGGCACCAGAGCAAAGCGGCGGAGTTCCCCGGCTAGCAATCCCCCTCCGAGTGCTGTCCAGGCAGTTCGATGAGCAAGTTCTTCCGGTGTATCGGGAGGACAGCGCGGCCAGTAAGACCAGCGCGTGATCCACTCGCGCCAATCCGTCGGTAACAACCATTCCAGCCCGCGGCGTGTCCAGTGGAAGATAGCGTCATTCATTTCCCACTGGGTCAGGAAAATTGTCAGGCCGGTGAACGGTGTGCGGCTAGCGGGTGAAGGCAACGCCCACGCGATAGCCCCAACCAGCACCGGCACGGCCACACCGAAAAACCGCCAGTACGCCGATCGCCCACCCGTCGTGCCCATCCAGGCCAGAAGGATGGGTAACAAGGCCAGCGGGTACGCTTTGGTCAGCACTGCCAGTGCCCAGGCCAATCCGGCCCAACCCCAGCGTTGCCGCAAGCCGCACCACCACGCCCAGACACAGAAAAACACCGCCACGCTATCCACGTGCCCGGAATTGGCTACCTCTTTCAAAACCAGCGGACACCAGGCATATACCACCGACCAGCACAGCGGCAGCCGCATCTCGTTCAGAATGAGCAACAGCGTCAAAAGCGTGGCAACGTCAAAAAGGACGAGCACCGCTTTCAGGACGGTGGTGCGCTCTTCTACAGTGGAGGTGTCCGGGCAAAACCAGACGGCCACAGCAAACACAACCTGAGCCAGGGGCGGATACGTGGTCGGCATGCCGCCGTGATGGGCCAGCGCTAACCAGAACAAACGCCGGTTGTGCACGAAATGCTCGCTCAATATTTCCGCCAGGCGCTGGTAGTCGTGTTCCAGTTGCACGGCCAGACCGCGTTGCTGGCGCTCGTAAGCAACGGTCAGGTGCTCCGCGATTTCTGCCGGCGTGTAGCGATAGGGATTGATTCCGGCAAGCACAAGTCGGCCGTCCCACAGATAGCGATACAGATCGGCTTCTTGAATCGGTCGGGTCGGGACGAGGATCAGCCGATAGAGGCCCGCCAGCATCAACACTACCGTCAAAGGCCAGAGCTCCCGCTGAATCCAGGTGTTTTTCGAATCGGCGGGTGGGACATGGCGTTGCACGACGTAACATGCCGCTACCCAGGCCATCCAGGCCGCACTCAGCAACACCACCACCTGCACAATGGGACGCTCGGTATGCCCTTCCCCGAAAACAAAACGTTGCGACAAATAGGCCAGAAATGCGTAAGGCAGCAATGCAACCAGACCGAAAATGACCAGCCAGGTCGTAGCACGGGCGGGATTGCCGTCGCCGTTTTGTCGGGTTGTGTGCATTGCCGCCGCGGTCATGATTCACGTCTGCCCTGTTGCAGCAGGCATTCCAGTCGAGTTTATTGTCCCATGACTGCGGGAAAGTTCGCCACTATCGCGCAGATTGCCGCCATTCCTTTCGAGATTATTGTCTCATTGCTGCCGCGGTCATGGTTCACGTCCGCCCCAGCGAACATCCCCGAGGGCGATTTTCTGCCTGTTCCTGACTGGCACGCCAGCAAAATTTGGTTCGCACCAGGGCATATTGTGTCGCGTAGCTGCTATTTGCGAAAGGGCCCATACGGCAGTGCGAAAACAGGAGTGAGCAGCCAGCAGAAACCGGCCATCGGCAAACCATAGAAAGCGCGGCAGTGCATAAAAGACGGAATGAGCAGTAACCACGAACACGGAGCAGCCAGCGATAAACGAAAACACACGCGGCAGTGTACGAAAGGCGTTATTTCGGCTGATGCAGTCAGTCGGCATGCTCGAATTTCACCAGTCGCCAACGCATCGGGCGGAGCGGCGACAGCTGGGCCTGTTGTGCCGGTCGGTCAGCGTGCCCAGTGTTTGCCGGTACGATAAGTTTGGGCGACAAGGCCGCGGTGGTCAATAGCGATGATAACAGCCCCTTCCCGCCAGGTTTCCCAGACGGTGGCCCCAAACTCCCGATACACGGCAGCACGCTGAGTGCGTCGGCGATCGCAAGCGACTACCACCAGACCCGGCCGACATGCCTGCGCCAGGGCAGGAGTATTGGCGCGCGGCGAGCCATGATGCGGGGCCAGCAGCACCTGCACCGGTTTGGGGAGGTGCGGTAAAACCTGGCTCAATCCTGGTTCCTCGAGGTCGCCCGTCAGGAGAATTTGCTGCTGGCCGTATCGCAGCAACAGTACCAGACTGCGGGCGTTTTCAGGGCCAGGTGGCCCGTCCGGTGGCGGATGCAGAATTTCGATGGCCAACTGTTCCTGGCCCGGCTGCGATGTTCTGGAACTGGCGGGAGCACTGAGCGGAACTAACCGTACACTGGTGTCGAGGCGATATACCGCAGCGCCGGCACGTTCGAGCGCTTGCTGAAGATATCGGCTGGCCGCCCCACCCTTTTCCCAGAAACTGGGCGTAACATAAACGGCACCGATACGGAACCTTTCCACCAGACGCGGTAAGGCGTTGTAGTGATCGAGATCGCCGTGAGAAAGAAGGACCGCGTCAATCCGGCGTTTTTGCCGATGCCACAAAAACGGAGCGATAACCCGCTCAGCTACGTCCGGCCCGGAGAGTGAACCCGCATCGTAAAGCCAGGTGCAGCCGTCCGGCGTTTCCACGACAACACAGCCACCGTGACCAACGTCGAGAAAGGTCACCCGCAATCCATTCCAGCGCTCTGGAATCAGGCTAACCAACCAGCCGATGACCGCCCATACCGCGACCCAGCCGATTACCCATCGCCATACTTTGTCCATGCTGGGCAGCAGCATCCAGGCCAGAACCACCAGGTAAAATCCGATCAACCACCACAGAGCCGGACCGGGCGTGAAGAAGTAGGCGAGCGGGACATTTTCCGCCCAGATGAGGAGCCCGTCGGCAATTCGCAAGGGCCAGGCGACCAGCCAGGCCAGACAACTCCCGATTCCCGGCACTCCCGCGGTAAATAGCAGTGCGATTCCTGCCAGCAAGGCGACGGTGATCAACGGAACAACCAGCGGGGTAAGCCAGACGCTCGCCGAAGGCACAGTGTTTACCTGGGCCGCTACACAAGGGGCCAACACGAGCCAGATCGCCCCGCTAACCAGACAGCTATCGCGCAGCCAGAGCAACACCGCCCGCACCAGCCACCTCGACCAGGAAAACCGTTCCAGGTGTTGCCAGGGATCGCGGAACAGTTCGTGCGTGTAGCGGATCAGCGTCTCGGCAAGCGTGCACAGCACCAGCGAGGCGAGAAAGGAGAGCTGGCACCCCAGCGTGAACCAATCCTGCGGTTGCCACACGCCGATCACTAACCACGCCAGGCAAAGGAAATTCACCCTTTCGGTGGGTCGCGTCAACGCTAATCCGAGGCACCAGCAAGTCACCATAATCGCGGCGCGAAGCGTTGCCGGTCGTGCACCGGTCAGAAGTGCATACGACCACAGCAGCGGTATCACCAGCCAGGTCAGGTGACGCGGTGTCTTGCCAAAAAAGCGACCCAGCCACTGGACAAACGCAGCCAGCAGCACCAGGTGCTGCCCGGAGATGGCCAGGACGTGAATTACGCCGGTATGCAAATAACGTTGCATAGCCCGCGGATCCACACTGGTCATTTCGCTCAGCAGCAACGCCACCGCCAGACCGAACACCTCTTCGGGCAGCAGTTCCTTGAGCCGATGGTAAAAGTATCGCTGACATCGGACGATCTGGGCCGGGAGATCGTACCAGCGTGCTGACTCCATACGCCAGCAGTTTTCCGCCGGTCCGCGAACGTAAACCCGCCCAGACAAACCCCGAGCATAATCGGAAAAACCAGGAGCATCCTCCCCCGGATTCCCGGGAGGCATGACCGCGATCAATTCGCCCAGCACCTGCACACGGTCGCCCGCTGCCAGCCAGTCAGCAGGACCATCGAAACTGATACGCATACGCCCACTTCGCCGCTCCCATCTCCCCGCAACGCTGAGATGCTCAACATCGGCCAGGCCTGTCGTATAAGCTCCTTTTTCCCACGAGCGCAACGGTTCGTAACGCGGCAACACCGTGTGCAATTCCACCAAACGCAGTCTCAGCAGCGCCGTTCGGCCTTCGGGAGAGGCGTCGTGGCGAATATCTTCCGCCGGGACCATTGCCCGCACATGGTACCATACCGCTCCGACCAGCAGGCATCCCACCAGAAGCCACAGCGTTCGTACCGCTCTCGACCATCCACCGGCACTGCACCACGGACTGAGTACCCAGGCCAGTGTCAGCAAAAGGCTACCGGGCAAGCCCAGCCATTCCCAGCGCGCCAGCAACACGCCGGCAGTATAGCAGACGGCCACCGGCAAAATCGGGCGTAACAAGAACGTCTGCTGCCATCCGACAACGAGCATCGAGAAGCGACGCTTGACCGTCAGCCAGTGTCGGCCGATCGCTGACCGTATTGCCGAAGCGCGGGTTCCAGAAGGACGGTTTAAACTGGCGGTCGAACAACCTTCCTGCCGCTGCAATTCCACGCTCATGCAGTATCCTCCGTGCCCATGCAGCAACTATCCTGCCGACACGCATTCAGCATATACGCCTGCCAGACGCTCTGCTACAAAAAAATCATGCGAGAAATCACCCCGGAGAATGCCGCTGATTACCTGCTTCAAACCGGACTTGTCGGCGAAGAAATCCTCAGCGTCGAAGCCCTGGGTTGGGGTGTATCCAACCTGGTTCTGCGTGTGCGCACGCCGCGGCAATGGTATGTCCTGAAACAATCCCGACCGCAGCTTCGCACCAGAGAACTCTGGTTAAGCGATCCGGAGCGAATCTTCCGCGAAGCCGAGGCTATGCGAGCCCTGGCCACGATTCTGCCTGCCGGTGTGGTGCCGCGTCTCCTGCACGTGGATCGGCAGGACTACTGGTTGCTCATGGAACACGCCCCGCCATCGGCCCGAGTCTGGAAAGGAGAATTGCTCGCCGCACGGATTGACCCCGCAGTCGCGGAATTTGCCGGGCACATCCTCGGTCTGTTACACCAGCGCACCCGCGATGAGCCGGCATGGCGTGAGCAGTTCGCTGACCGCACCATTTTCTGGCAACTGCGTACCGAGCCGTTTTATCTTCGCATCCTGCAACGGCATCCCGATCTGACCGACGCCGTGCGGCCCTTGATTCAGCGGCTGGAAAGTCATAGCGAAGCGATCTGTCATGGCGATTTCAGCCCGAAAAACTTTCTTGTCTGGCCAGCGGACTCGCAGCATCAGCAGATGGCTGACATCGCCAGGCCGCGTGGCTTTTTTACACTGGTGGACTACGAAACCGTGCACTACGGCGACCCGGCAATGGATGTTGGCTTCTTCTTGAGCCACTTGTTGCTGAAAGCCTTGCGATTATCGCGGCCGTGGACAGAATCGTGGCAGCTTCCGCAACCGCCCGAGATCAACCCAGCCCACCACCCAGCCGATCGGGCCGGCTCATCACCCAGCGACAGTTCGAGGGCAGAAATTCCCTGGCCGGAACAAATCTGTGCTCTGACCGACCGCTTCTGGGCGCACTATCGTGACACCGCCGGAGACCTTTGCACACCGGAACATGAGTACTGGTCGCGCCTGCATTGCGGCGTGGTCATGCTGGTGCGCGTGGATGGCACCAGTCCCGTGGATTACCTGCCGGAAGACTGCCTCCGCACCGCCGCCCGCCAGTTGGCACGATCGCTGTTGTTGCAGCCGACCGGGGACTGGCAGGAAGTGCTGGCACGATTACGCGAACTCCAGCGGCATCTGCCAGTACCGACCACGAACTGAGCACGACGGCCACAACGGGAGTTAACACCCTATGGCAACCCGCGCAGGAAGGCTCATTGGTTTGCCGGCGCATACGGACAGAGGTGATAGGCCACGCAGCAATGGGCTTGCCGGGTAAGTTTTACTCGGGAAGGTGGCGGAGTTCGTCCTGGAGTTGTTCCCAGCGGAGGAGTTGCTGGGGAGCCTGTGGTAAGCGTTCCAGGGGCATGATCAGCCAGGGGGCGCGTTCGGCCAGAACGCGACGGACTTCCATTTCCATGCGGCGTAACCATTGCGGCGTGTCGAGCCCGGCACCACTGGGGGATTGCAAAAACGGTTGCAAAGCCTCTCGCAAATGATTGACCGCCTCGCCACCGCCCTGTTTGGCTTCCATCATAACCGGTTCTACCAGGGCACACAGATAATCTTCCTGCAAATCGAGTCCCAGGCCGCCCTGGATGCGATCGTGGATGGTAATCAGCTGCAAGCCATAACGCTGTTCGAGTTCTGCCAGGCGGCTTCGCAATTCGGCCGTGCGAGTCTGGGCGAGTTGCTCGACCCATTGCCGCCATAATCGCGCTGTTCGCATACTCCCTTCGCGCACCAGCACTTCATGGGCCAGACTGAGCGGGCGGTAATGCCAGCGGAATCGTTCAAACTCCACTTTGACGCGGAGAAACTCCATCAGCAGATGCAGATTCTCGCCGTAATCCGAATGGGCGGTGGTAGCGTTGTAGTCCTTGAATTCCTCGTAGTGGTCGGCCAGGGCGTGCAAGATGATTTCCAGGAAATAAGCAGCGCGATCACGAGGGATGTGATCGTCGAGTTCTTCCAGCAGGGCGATGGGTTCGCTGCGTGACCACGGCAGGCTTGCGCCAGCCGCTCCCGCCTGCGCTTCCTGTTCTAAATCGCGCAACCACTGATGCACGCCGCGATGCAGGATACCGCGAATGTTGGCCAGTGTCAGAAACTTCGGATGGAACAAATCGCGACCGTAGCGGCGGATGAAACGGAGCAGTTGCTGCCATTCGTTCTCGTTGCGGATCAACTCCAGCGCCGAGAGGCGAACCGACTGGCTATGTTGCCGCCAGAGTTTGCCGAAGCGGTTGGCTACCCCTTGCAACAACCGCACGACATGTTCAGGCAAATTCAGGGGCGGAAACCACACGCGAGCCGAGCGTACCAGAGTCCGAACCACTCCCTGAAAGGCCGCCTGGAACAGCCGGTCGAATTCGGTCACCCGTCGCGCCCCGGCGACCGGTCGGCCTTCGAGTTCCAGAGCGTGCTCCAGTAAGCGGTAAGTGGCACGCACCAGACCGAGGCGGGGGAGGTTTTCGGCCAACATGCGAAAGGTCAACAACAACGCCCGGGTGGTCAACACTGCGCGTGCTTCCCCTCCGGCTTCCGGTGGCACATAAAGCAGCGGGACATCCTGCACGCTTTGCCACCAGTTTTCCATGTACCATTGCAGCAAGAGCGGATCGTTCCGCAGAGCGGCACGTTCCAGCAAAGCGGCCTGCCATTCGTGCAACTCTTCGTCTGCGATGTTGGGCGGTGGTTCGGCATGGGTGGCGGCTCGCAGCGAACGCAAAGCCAGGCGTGTCTCCTGCACCGCTACCAGCACCTGATGGAGCAGGTCTTCCTTGATCTGGCATCGCCGTTCGTATTCGGCTACCGAATCCGGGTCGGCGGAAGGAGCAGGCAGGTTTTGCGCCTGCACCTCGTCGAGCAGGCGGAGTAACGCCGTAATCCGGGTTTGCGCTCGCCGCTCCCAGTCGGCCAGGGTTTCCTCAATTCCGGGGAGTGTGTGTTGTGTGGCCAGGCGACCGGCTAATTGCCATAGCGATGCTTCCATTGTCAGAAAACGCAGCCGGGGTTCGAGTCGGTCGCTTTCCGTCTCCAGAGAAAACTCGCCCGGCGCTGGCCCCACATCGGCGACGCTTCCTTCCACATCGTCTTCGCTGCTGCCACGGAACACCACGCCTTCGTATGCGGCCGCGTAAGGATTCTCCTTCTCGGTGCGGGGGCTCTCTTGAGCCAGACCCAGCTGCGGCACTTCGCCGAACTCACCAGCATTCGCGTCCAGATAGTCGAGAAATTTCTTCAGCTGTTGCCAGGCTCGCAGCCACTCCTGCTCCTGTGGTGGTGGCGCAGACGGTAACTCCTTCCAGGTGGGGAGAGTCTCGGCGGGTGCAGTCTGAGAGGAAGCAGCGGATGCGGGGGATATAACCGCTACCGCCCAGCGCACCGCCAGACTCGAAAACGAGTAAATCCCATCTTCCAGGGGCACCGTCTGGCCGGGACGCGAAGGTTCCGCATCCTCGGCGGACAAATCTTCTTCTCCGGCAGCCTGACTGAGCCAGGCCATGAGCAGACCCAGACTGGCCGAGTAATCGCGTTTTTCCAGCAGCGCTTGCACCGCTAAAGCAAAGGCTTTGGCGGTGCGAAACTGATGCAGATGCCGGCGCCAGAAGGCCAGGTCGGCCGGCTGATTACCGCGCTCATGCCACCGCGCCAGGACAGCGGCGACGTGTTCGGCAGAATGGAACTCCTCCAGGGCATGTACCCGAGGCACATCGCTTACTTCATGCGCAGCAAACCGATGCCACCACTCGGCGAAGCGACGCATGTGGCGACGAACCTGCGCTGCCAGTTCGCGCTGGCCACGAGCCGATGCTTCTCCGAGTAAGCGACTGTAATGGTGCAATACACCCTGAATCAACCGGAGCAATTCTTCCACACGCGGGTCGCGAACGCTGTCCTCTGCCGCTCCTGAGACGGGGAACATTCCCTGAAAGCCGAGAATGTTCCAGGGGTCCACCAATGCCCCGCAACGCACGCCGCGGAGCAACAGTTGCCGGATCTGCTTAAGCCAGGAAGCGGCCTGTTCGAGCTGGCCGTATTCGAGCTGGCGATGCACTTCGGCCAACCGGCAGACCAGATCCACACTCCAGCGGACGGTGGCCGGCAAACCGCTCACCAGACGCCGACTTTCTTCGGGATAACCCATCTGGGCCCAGAGCGTGGCCAGCATGCGACGCTGCAATTGCGCAGCACGTCGGCGAGCCAGTGTTTGATTCAGATGCACGCGCACACCGCCGAACGGCTGCTTCAGGCGTTTTGCTTCGGCACGCAGTCGCTTGCCGTGTTCCCCAGGCACACGTTCCAGCCACCAGCGATAAAAAGTGTCGCGAGCCTCGGCGACTTTCGGCACCAGCACGGCCAGGGAAGCGTGGGCTTCTGGAGAACGCGGTGACCGACCAGCCACGCCCGTTCCCATCAAAATCGTCGCCGCCAGAACCAACGCCGCCTCCAGCAACCGCTCCTCACGATCACGACCGTCATCCCGTTCCACCCACTCCTGCAGCAAATCGAGCGTCAGCTTTTGCAGGACGTAGCGGCAATAACGTCCCCGCTTGTTCAGCTGGTACGGGTCCCACATGCCGAACAGATAATTCGGCCGGCGCTGGGCTGGATGGGCGAAATCTTCCCCACGCGGATCCCAGGCCAGTTCTTCTAACTGCTTCAGTTCCAGATGCACACTTTCCAGAAGCTCCGGGTCGGTTTGCTGCAACACTTCCAGCGTTTTTTCCAGCAACCGCTGGTAGGGCCCCCAGGCCACACCGACACCGCGAAAATAAACCGGGATCGGACAAACCCACTCTCGTGAATACGGCTTACCTCGCTGGCGATTTTCGAGGATGGCCACCGGCCGATAACCCACATAATCGTTCACCCGTTTCAATGCCCCCTGCACGATGCGGTCGCGTTCTTCCCAGGGCCCTCCCTCGGCTAACACCGCTTCACAGAAACGCACCAGCACAAACGGTTGCCATAACTCAGCATCGCTGAGGTGCCCGAGCAAATCGCCATGCCATTCGCGGTAGGCCTGGGGCAATTCCACCAGCCCCAGCTCAATGACTGCTGCCGCCTGGTCGGTTTCCGAGAAACCGCGGTGTTGCTTGGTGTGCAACTGAGTCAGAGCGGCCCGCAACAACTCCGGCAACATGAGCCACGGTTCCGATGCGCCAGCCTCAGCGAGCTGACGATAAAGGTCGTTCAGGTGTCGGCGAAAACGTGGGTCAGGCCGGCCAGCAGAGTAGTTCAAATAACCCAGCACCTGCGGCCAGACCGCTTCATTTTCCGCTACCAACCTTTCTACCCAGTCTCCAGACATAGCAGGCAGGGCCTCCCGGATTTACGCCTGATCATTGTACGTGTACGGCTGCGCAATTCCGGATGGAGGTGCACGAATCAAGCCTCGCTAAATCCATTGCGTAAGGACAACCTGGATGCATCCTGGGAACCGGCAGAAGATTTTCGTTCCTGGCAACATTTGCCACGCAGGAAACATGAGTTATATTTTTCACGCCCCATAGTCCTTGCGGGCACCGGCAAACACATCTTCAGCCGCAACGGCTTTCGCAACCAGCGCACCAGCATCATATCAGAGCAGCGGAGTTTCGTTTCGATGGGAGGAGATGCCAGCATGACCAGCGGGGAAAAAGCGCCACTGTCGGCTCAGTCTGGCAAAGGCGAGCGGCGTGCTACGGAGCGACGCCAGAAAAACATTCCCGTAGCCGTCGAACGACGCGGGGCCAAACGCCACGACCGTCGCCGTCAGGTGGACCCGACCACCTGTGAACGGGATTACACTCCCGAAGAGATCGAGTTTATGCAGGCGATGGATTATTACAAACGGGTCAATCGCAGACCCTTTCCTACCTGGAGTGAGGTCCTGGAAGTTCTCTTATCCCTTGGTTACCGCAAGGTGGCTCCGCCCAGCCCGATTCCGGGGCCTCATGATGTGCCCCATTCGGTTCCGCTGTCGGACCAATCCTCGGCCACAAAAAGCTGAGCCGCTGTCCGGTTTTGCTAAAACACCGCCGGACGGGTCGGTCAGAATCCTCGGCGGCTGAAAGGTGAGCCGCAATCCCATGGGCGGACATGCAGGGTAGTCCGGTGCTGCGACCGTGCCCCTCTGGGATCGGCCCGCTTTTCGCTATATCAGCGTCATGGGACTGCTTGGCGGATTGCTACGAAGATATCAGGGTCGGCCCGCTTTTCGCTATATCACCGTCCCCTGACCGCTGCGCATGAGGGGAGGCATCCGATTCGCCAAGTGGCTCCCTTTCTCCGTATCGCTGTCCCCTGACCGCTGCGCACGCCGGAAGGCATCCAAGGCACCGCGTCGCTGCTTTTCGCCATATTACTTCGCCGGACTTGCTCTTGGTCCTGACGCGCTTTCGGGCAGCGAAACCGCATCGGCGCACCAGGCGGATCGACAAGAAAGCTCGGCCAGTTCAACACCAAAGCACGGACGAGGTCCTTCGCCCAGGACGGTGGGGGTGCTATTCAGGTGTGGATGGCCAACGGGGAGCTACAGGCGGCTGGGCAAGAAGGTGCGAACGTTTTACCTCCGGGAAGCCAACATTTGCTGTCGAACGCGATCCTGTCGGCAACACCCGGGATCGGCGAAAATCGGTCCGCTATTCGGCCGGTTCAAATTTCGCTCGCCGTTGCAGGGGCGTTTCCCGGTACCAGAGTCGCCGAAAGTTGACCCATCATTCGGCCGGTGTAAACTCCACTACCAGCGACTGCTGTTCCCGTTCGTAGTAACGTCGGAGCACTTCCGCCTCGCTAAGTTCCATGTCTTCGTCGGCACATAACGTAAGTCGGCTGGGAACAAAAACCTGCCCGCTGCGACAGCGTATCGGTTCGCCCGTTGTCGAATCGAGCAACGCCTCGCCGCCTTCGGTTTGCCAGAGTAGCCCCTCGTGCGACCAGACCAGCTTCAAGCAGCATGGCAAGTCAGGCCAGTAAACATGCCCCTGCCCTGCCTGCGGCGTGAAGGTGACACTTTCGTCCAGCAAAACCACCTGGGATATCCTGGCAGGAGCAAGAATTCGCCCTTCTGCAGCTGGTGCGATTAACACAGCCGTCCCGGAACCCGGCACGGTTTGGCGGAACCGGAAAATTACGGAAGTTGCCCCTGCGTCGCCGAGAGCGATTTCGTCGCCATCGCGGAGCGGGTGGGCATTGCTAACTGCTCGACCATTGACACTGGCGTAACAGTAACGGCCGTGTTTATCCAGGCACGGTACCAGCTGGTATCGTCCATGGTCGCGGAGAAGTCGGGCGTGGCACCCATGTAACTTCGCCAGTAAACGGATGGTCGCTTGTTCGCCGACGCCGAGTACGATTTCGGAAGCCGATACGATCAGCCACCTGTTTCCTACCACAAACCGCTGGTTGCGTTCGGTAATGCGAACACAGACTCGCTGCTCGCGGCACCGTTGCTCCAGTTTGTGGACCTCGTAAGCCAGTTGCCGCACCTCTTCGTTATCCGGGTCGTGTTCACAGGCCTTATGGCACAGCGCGATGGCACGGGGCAAATCCTGCGCCTGTATGGCCCGCCTGGTCTGACCGATCAGCCAGTCGAGCATCTGCTTACGGTTTTTCTCTTCCAGGCAATTACGCAAGTTCTTGTAACGGTAATCATCCGCGGCGACAAGTTCGGCTACCCCGTTGAGAGCCTGCTCCGCCGCGGCCAGGTCGTTGCGTTCCAGTGACTGTTCCGCTTCTTGCAGCAGGGTTTCCACGCTGTTTAGCCGAGCCCGGGCATCCGCCAGTAAGGGAAGTAAACGATTCGCAGCATCCTCACGCTGTACGCCAGTCATGCCTTCCAGAAAGTGTTTGATCAGATCGATCACCGAACGATAGCGACGTTGCTGTAACCATTGCTGGGCCTGCTTTTCGACATAGTGAATGGCCTGCTGCCTGCCCTTTTCGCGCTCCCATTCCCGCTCCACCTTTTCGGCGAATACAGCGTCCTGCTTATTCAACGGCGCCAACTTTTTCGCCAACTGGATCGCTTCAAAACTGGCCAGCAGCGCTCCATCTTCATATTCCCGCCGGGCGGTCTCCAAAAGGACCTCAGCAACTCGCTGCCGGCAGGCGACTACGTCTTTATGATTGGCGTCCCGTGCAGCTAAAAGCGCATAGGCGGCCTGGCGTGGATTACCCTGGTTCAGCCACGCCTGGGCTTCCTTCACTTCCCGCGGTTGGAACACGGTAGTATCTCCGCAAGTCGGCCCCGATTTATATTAGCGATTGCCAGGCGAGAATCTGACAACCACGTGGCCACAAGTTCAGCAACACCTTGGCGAGCGTAAAAGAAAACGGGGGTAACAAAATTACCAGCCCCAGTTTAACAAGTTCAGTCATGCCCCGCAGCTCCCCGTCTGGGTCTTGCGAGAAGCGGACGGTTCCAAGCCAGCAAAGGCATGCGTTTCGCCATGACGCCACACCCCCCCGCCAGCGTTCTCCATACCAGTCGGGAAAGTTACGCCTGGAATTATCTGTGCCGAGGGACATCGGCTGCGGCAGGTTGGCCCTGGAGAGTTCGGTACCAGCGAAAATGCCGGCTTCGCAGCGCGAAGTTGGTGCGGTTGCTCCGTGCTGACCCCCTCGACGCAACGTCCGCTGTGGCTGACAGCACGCTATACGTGCGGATGCGCCAGTGGTCGGCGTCTTCGCAAGTCAGGCGGAGTGTATTTCCGAAACGCCGGTGTATCGTTCGGGCCAAGGCATCTGGCGCTATTCCTTGCCGCGCGGCAACTGACCGTGCATGATAATCCGCAGGAATCGGGCACCTGTCATTTCATCTGAATACGCCACCGTCTTCGCTACATCGCAGCGGATTGGGTGGCTGAGGCAGGAGGGAGAGCCATGAAGCAACGGGGCATGTCGCGGCGGCGATTTCTGAAGCACGGGGTGAGTACCACGCTCGGCCTGGCAGCTTTTTCTTACCAGCGCGTGCTGGGAGCCAACGAACGAGTGGTGATGGGCATCATCGGCAGTGGCGGGCGGGGACGAGGCTTGATGCAGCTTTTTCTGAAGGCCAAAACCTGTCCGGTGGAGTTTGCCGGTGTGTGCGACGTCTATGAAGCCAACCTGGCGCAGGGAATGCAAATCGCCGGTTCACGTGCCAAAGACTACGAGGACTATCGCCAGCTTCTGGCACAGCGCGACATCCAGGCGGTCATTATCGCTACTCCTGACCACTGGCATCATCGCCAGCTTCTGGACGCATTGGCAGCAGGCAAGGATGTTTATCTCGAAAAGCCCATGTCGTGGAGTATTGAGCAAGGGTTGGAGATGGTGTCGGCAACGCGGCGATCGAAGCAAATTGTGCAGGTGGGTATGCAACGCCGCAGTGCTCCTTTAGTGCACGAGGCCTGGCAAATCGTGCGAGAAGGCACGCTCGGTGAGGTCAACATAGCGCGTGCCCAGTGGTTCTGGAATATGCAGCCGTTGGCCAAAGAGCGTCACCTCAAAGGCCGACTCAACTGGCAGCAATTCTGCGGCCCGGCCGGGCCTCAACCCCTGGATCGCGGCGAGTATAAAAACGTCTCCTTCCTGAACTGGCGGTATTTCTGGGCTTTCTCCGGCGGCAACATGACCGACCAGGGCACCCATTTGATGGACGTAATTCAATGGTTCCTCAACGACGGACAACCGCCCCGGGCTGCCGTCTGCTACGGTCAGGTTTACCGTCTGCAACCGAGCGAAACGCCCGACACCTTCTGTGCCGTGTTTGAGTATCCCAAGTTTCTCGCCACCTGGACACTCGCCTACACCAACAGCTACCAGGACGGCTGGAAAATTATCCTGCAGGGCAACAAGGCGACTCTGGAACTCGACAACGACGGCTACCGTGTCTATCCCGACCCCGGTCGCGGTGGGAAACCGCTGGCGGCCTCCCGGCAAAAACAAGGTGCGCTTCCCAGCGAACCGCACGTTGAAAACTTCCTGGAATGCGTCCATAGCCGCCGTCCGCCGAACGCTCCCGTCGAAGTCGGGCATAACGCTGTTCTGGCTCCGCACCTGGCCAATCTCGCCTACAAATACGCCAGCCGTGCCGTTCTCCGTCCGGATGGCAAAGTCGTCTTTGCCCAGGGCTAACCTTTCCCGCAACCGAGCCAACTTCCGTAGCAAGCGCGACTATCTCTTCCGCGGCAGGAATAACTTGCCTCGCCACGGAACTAACATGTGGTATTTTCGGGTTTTATCCGGCAGTGTGTCGGAGTCGCCGGGGAACCTTGCCTTGGCACGGATCTAACCTGCGATATTGCGAGCTTTTGTCCGACACAGCACCGGAGCGGTAGGAATACCTCGCCGCGTTACGGAACTGATGCTGCGGTGATTTTGCGCTTTTATTCGTCCATGTCCTGGGCAAACATTCCATAACTGGTACCGTCAGGGGAGTAACTTGTCGCACAACGAGCCTCACCTGCCCCGGCATAGGGGAACCCTTCCACCAACAGCGACTAACCCGCTCCGCCATACGGCAACCCGCCCCGCGATAGGGCAATCCGTCCAGCACCGGGCCGACTTGGTCCCCGAACTACAGCACCGGGCTGTTGGCTCGCGTGCAGCGATCGGTAGGGCAACCGGGCCAGTTTCTCTCGGAAAACATTCGCCTATCATCTGCAACGGTGGTTCCGGCGCGGGTAAAAGACATGAGGCTTGCAATTTGTCCAGCAAAATACCGCCCACCATCTGCAAGGCTGGCCCCAGATTATCTTGTCGGCGCCCCTCTGACAACCGCAGACCGCACCACGACGCGAAGACGGCCGACCTCTTCACGCCGACCTGATGCCGGCCCTT
This sequence comes from Gemmatales bacterium, assembly GCA_041640595.1. GTDB lineage: Bacteria > Planctomycetota > Planctomycetia > Gemmatales > HRBIN36 > HRBIN36. The sequence goes on from JBEPZY010000010.1 coordinate 54,993, forward strand.
GAAAGCGCTCGCGTGGGTTACTAACATACTAAACAGTCGGTGCACGAGCACAGTGCAGCCCTGATTCTTGCTATTACTCACCCCTTTACCTGCCGAAGATTCCCGCCTGCTCCAGAACCGCCTGGCCGTTGACAGCCCTGACCATGATGTCGGCCTTGCTTCTGCCCCCAGTCGGAAACCGCTTCAGTATCGCTGCCCAAAACCGGCCGACTGGCTCCGTGGAACAATATGCTCTGTAACGGTGCCCAACCGCGGCTTCCGTATCGCTGCCCCCGAAAACATTCGGGTTACGCTACGGATATTCAGCGCCTCGGAATGTGAGAATGCCCTAAGCACACTGCTGCCAGAAAAGACTCTGAGCGGCAGGGCAACGTAGCTAAAGGAGTCGAACCATGCACGCCAGCCGGGTTCGCAGGTTGCCACGCGGATGGATAACCATCGGGATGCTGTTGCTGATCAGCCCATTTGCTTACGGACAGGCGAGTTATCCGCAACCGCGGTTACAAGCAGTTTTCCCACCGGGCGGGAAGCTCGGCACGACGGTGGAAGTTACCCTGACCGGAACCGATCTGGACGATGCCAGGTCGCTGGTATTCAGTCATCCTGGTCTGCAAGCGGAACTGATACCGCCTCCACCGCCCGACCCGAAAAAGCCAGGGCAACCGGCGCCGGTGAAATTCCGCGTTCGCATTGCCGCAGATGTACCACCGGGCATTTACGATGTCCGAATGGTGGGCCGGTTTGGTATCAGCAACCCGCGGGCTTTTTGTGTCGGCGAATTAGATGAATTGCTGGAACAGGAGCCGAACAATGACGTGGACCAGGCCCAGAAGGTGCCGCTGAACGTTACCGTCAACGGCGTGATCAACCCCAACGTGGACGTGGACTATTTCGCTTTTGAAGGCAAAAAAGGGCAGCGCGTCGTCGTCTGGTGCCAGGCAGTGAGCGTGGACAGTCGGCTCGACCCGCAGGTGCAAATTTTCTCGGCGGAAGGTCGGCAACTGGCCATCAATCGCCGCTACCGCGACCGTGAAGCCGTCGCCGACGCCGTGCTCCCAGGCGATGGGCTTTATTATGTCCGCCTGGTCGAGTTCACACATCAAGCGGGTGGTGTCGAACACTTCTATCGCCTGCATATCACCACCCTGCCGTGGATTGACGCGGTGTTTCCACCGGTGGTGCCCATCGGTAAACCGACCACGGTTACCCTGTACGGTCGCAATTTGCCCGGTGGACAACCGGAAAAGGTCCCGGGCTGGAGCGGAACCCTCCTCGAAAAACTTTCGGTCACCGTCCAACCACCGACTACCCCTGAAGCGCTCCATCGCCTTGACTATGCAGGCACCTTGCTGGCTGCGGAAGCTGTGTTGGATGGATTCACCTACCGTCTCAAGGCTCCCGGCGGCCATTCTAATCCGGTACTTCTCCCGGTTACCGATTTACCCGTGGTGATTGAACAGGAAGGCAACGATTTATCGGAAAAAGCTCAGGAAATCGCCCTGCCCTGCGAACTGGTCGGACGCATGGATCGGCCCGGCGATCACGATTGGTTCGCCTTCAACGCCAAGCGGGGCGAAGTGTTCTGGCTGGAAGGTTATGCAGACCGATTAGGTTCGCCCATGGATCTGTACCTGGAGATTTATCTCCTGGATAAGGACAACAAGCCGCAACTGGTGCTGGAAGCCGACGACGTGCAGGAAAGTTTACACCCCTTCCGCTTCTTCACGCGCACCAGCGATCCGCGATTGCGTTTTGGGGTCCCGCAGGACGGTCGGTATTTGCTGCACGTCCGCAGCCGCGAAGCAGACTTGTTTGGTGGGCCGCGTTACATTTATCGCCTCAGCATTCGCCGCGAACAGCCGGACTTTCGTTTATTCGCCCTGACCGTGGACGACGCCTTACCCAACGCCACCAATCCCGGAGTGCCGATACTTCGGCAGGGCAGCGCTCGAGGAATTCTGGTACTATGTGAACGGCAAAACGGTTTTGCCGGGGAAGTTACGCTCACCGCGGAAAACCTGCCCGCAGGTGTCCAGTGCCCGGCACAGATCATCGGTCCGAACCAGCGCTTTACTTATCTGGTGTTGCAGGCGGCCCCGGATGCCCCAATAGGCGAATCGGCGATCCGTATCCTCGGCACGGCCAGCATCGACGGGCAAACTGTGACCCGTGAAGCCCGACCGGCCGCAACTGTCTATACAGTCCAGGCTGGCGTCCCACCTTATGCCCGACTGGCCCGGCAATTTTTTATCGCGGTACGGGAAAAACCACCTTTCGCCCTGCAACCGGCCACGCAGCTCATCGAAGTTCCTCCTGGTGGCTCCATAGCCCTGAAAATTAAAGCCGCCCAGTTGCAGCCCGACTTCAAGTCGGCCATCCAGCTGTCACCGCTTTCGTTCCTCCTGCTGCCCAATCAGCAGCCTAACCCGCAACCGCAAAACCTCGCTAACGTCAATCCCAATGCGGAAGTCGAGGTGAAACTGCAGGTCCCGCCGCAAGCCACTCCCGGCACGTACAACCTGGTGCTCCGCGGTTCCGCTCAGGTCCCGTTTACGCGCGACCCGAAAGGAGCAAATCGGCAAAACGTCCTCCTCGCTCAGGAGACACCGCCGGTCAAAGTCGTTGTATATAACACCGTAGCCGAACTGGCGGCCGAGCCGGCTTCCCTCTCCGCCAAACCCAATGACAAAGTCGCCCTGACCGTCCGCGTCAAACGGTTGCACAACTACACCGGCCCGTTCAACGTTCAGCTGGCTCTCCCGCCGGGTGCTCAGGGAATCGCGGCCCAGCCGGTTCAAATTCCCGCCAACGCCAGCGAAGCGAAACTTACCCTGCAAATCGCAGGCAATCTGAAGCCGGGCATGACCGTACCGGTTATCATCCGGGCCACTGCCAACCTGCCCAACAATGTCAACCTGAACCACGAAATCAAACTGGAAGTCAAAATCGCCCAGTAACTCCAGCAAAATCCTCCAGTAACTCCAGGAGCCACGCCTGGACTCCATGACCCGCCGATGGCAAATAATCCCCACTGCCCACCATCGCTCAGGACTACCAAGGAGACCCCTGCCATGACACCGCGACGTATTGCCACAATTTACCCCGGTTTCGCCATGACCTGGGTGGTACTTCTGGGATTCTCGGCTGGGACGTTGCTTGCCCAGGAAGTTCCCGTCGAGCCGATCAAGGTCATCACCCTGAACCGCAAGGAGTCGGTCAGCTTCGAGAAAGAAATTTACCCCATTCTGGAGGACAAGTGTATCAGTTGCCATGCCGGGCCGGTGAAATCCGGTGGTCTGGACTTGAGCACCTACGAAGGGTTGATGAAAGGCGGCAAACGCGGCGCGGCCGTGCACCCTGGCCGACCCAATGACAGCTTGCTCGTGCAATTGGCCGGACGCACAAAACAACCTGTCATGCCGCCGGTCAAAAAAGGAAGCAAGGATGACCCTCTCACCCCCGAACAACTCGCTCTGATCAAGCTCTGGATCGAACAAGGAGCCCGCGGCCCCAGCGTGGCCATCGAGCGGAAACGCGAGTTCAAACTCGGACGCATTCCCCAGGCCATTCGTCCCATCGGCGCCCTGGCTATCAGTCCCGATAAGTCCACGCTGGTAGCCAGCCGCGGCAGTGAAATTCATGTTTACGAGGCTGCTTCGGGAAAATTCCTCCGTGCACTGATCAACCCTGAACTCAAGGACGACAAAGGCCAGCCGATGAACATCGCCCATCTCGACCTCGTCCAGGCCCTGGCTTACAGTCCCGATGGCCAAATAGTCGCCAGTGCCGGGTTTCAGGAAGTCATCCTCTGGGACGTGCAAACCGGACAGATACGTCAGCGCTTCACGGGTTTCCGTGACCGCGTTACCGCCCTGGACTTTTCCCGCGACGGTAAGTATCTGGCTACTGGCGGCGGGGCTCCTACTGAAGACGGGGAACTGCGCCTCATCGAGCTTCCTTCCGGCAAAATCGTGTTCGATAAACGCGACGCGCACAGCGACACCATTTTCGGCGTTCGCTTCAGCCCCGACGGCAAACTCCTGGCCAGTTGTGGTGCCGACAAGTTCGTCAAGGTCTGGGAAGTGCCTTCCGGAAAATTCGTCAAGTCCTTCGAGGGACACACCCATCACGTCATGGATGTCGGCTGGAAAGGCGACGGCAAACTCCTGGCCAGTTGTAGTGCCGACAACACCGTCAAGGTCTGGGACTACGAAAAGGGCGAACAGGTGCGTACCATTCAAGCTCACGGCAAACAGGCCACTCGCATGGCGTTCCTCGCCAACGGAACGCAATTCATTACCATCAGCGGTGAAGGTTCGGCGAAAATGTGGAACATCGACAACGGCGGACAAATTCGCACTTTCCCCGCCGGAAACGATTTCCTCTACGCAGTGGCCGTCAGTCCTGATGGCGCCATCGTTGCCGTCGGTGGACAGGACAGTGTCATCCGCATCTTCAACGGCCAGAACGGTCAGCTTATCCGAGAACTCCGTCCCCCCGATTCTCTCGCCGCCAAACCGTGAAGCACTTAGCTCGGGCCGAGAACAGGAAATCAGCTTCCGCGGTGCGGCCCCGATTCCCTCAACACAAACCGCAAGGCGCTTACTAAATACATCAAACAGGTTATATCTGCTTTGATCTCCCCTTTATGACTATTGCGCCCATAGGCTGTGTAACTTACTAAATACATCAACCAGGCTATATCTGCTTTGATATCGCCGATTCCCTCAAGACAAACCGCAAGGCACTTCTCACTGGCTGAAAATCATCACGAAATTCCGGCGAGCTAATAAGAACGCCTTTTAGATACGCAGACCTGTTTTCCGCGACCTCTAACACGCATTAGCCTCGCTGCACAACCTCAATATTCAGCTTTTGGCCCGGCGAGGATGTTTCCAGCGCTCTTATCTAATATCGTTTCGCCACTGCTGACCCAAGGCGAATACCGGCCAGGTTCAGCCAATTCCAGCGTCTAACAATCCGGCACCGTGGCAGGAAGTGAATTAATGTCTTTTGCTGGGAATAAGCAATTCCAGCGTCTAACAATCCGGCACCGTGGGAGGAGAGCGAGTTCTGGGAAGACGGAGCATTTCTTGGCATCACCCGCAGCAGCTATCAGCAATGGTTAGAGAAAGGCGCCCGTCCTTTGCTTAGTTGTCTCCGCCGCAAATACCCCAACCTCCGCCGCGTCAAGTACCCGACTTAGCATTGAGCAATGGATGGCCGGTAAACCTGGATTCGAGCTGGAGAAAATGCATAATACTCGAAACATCATTGTGGTACCATTAATATTAGTCGCCAGGAAACTTACATTTTCTAAGTCCCTCTAACAGTGTGAACCACTCCACCAGCGCCTCCAATTCTCAGCCTTGAGGCGGTGTATAATTTACCGACAAACTCAACGAACGTTCTAATAAAAATTATTGGGCTAAGCATTACCAAGAGTCGGTGTTAGTGTAAGCCTGGATTAGCGTCAGCGGGCGTGTTTTGCGGCGGGGACGAAGTTGCTGACGCCGCACGGGCCGAAAGCGATTGAAACGTTCCAGGTCGGCGACGAAATCCTCACGCGACTGGAATGGGAGCCGGATGCACCGGTGCTGGTTAGCCAGGTTGAGGCACGGTTCGAGAACGTGGCTCGTATCTGGCACCTGCACCTGGCCAGCGGGCAGGTCATCCGCACGACGGCAGAGCATCCGTTTTAAGTAGATGGGCGTGGGTGGGTGGCGGCAGGCGAGTTGCGACCCGGCGACTTGCTGGTCAGCCACGATGGTCGGCGGGTGGCGGTCGTCGAGCTGTACGACACCGGCCAATACGAATGCGTGTACAACCTTGCCATCCGCTCCTTCCACACCTACTTTGTCTGCGACGAATCCTGGCCCTTCTCCGTCTGGGCACATAATGCGTGCGATATAACTAAGGATATCAGCAAAATAGGCCGGCGTGGGAAACAAGGATATGTCCGCGTTGTCAAGTCTGAAGAGGAGCTGCTGGACATCTTCAATAAATATGCCCAAGGAGGTGTAGAGGTGTCGTTGACTGCGGCGCATAGAGCCCAGGAAATAGAACGAATGGTAGACCTCACCGACACAGCCCTCGGTACAGTGCGCCTAATCTACCGCAAGGTCTCAAAGTCAGGTGGCCCGGCAATAGACATCATGATTAAGAATCTGAAGGGCGGTTTCGACTTTTGGAGAAGAATTCACATAGGATAAGAGGTGTGACATGACATTAGATGAAATGTGGACACGTGCGTTAGCCGACCTGTTAGCTTGGGCATCTGACGATGATGTATCTCTTGTGCATGTATGGAGCGCAATTTCAACCAAGATGCCCGAAGAATATTGGTTAGACGATGAGACCCACATGACTAACACTCTCAAACTGCTTGAGCACTGTCTGAAAGAGGGTTATTTAGTGGCCGGAGAGACGTTTCGGATTGGTCCAGAACCGCCTCCGGGTCTATCGCCCGAAGAACGGCTACGCTGGTACCACGCGTATGTTCGCGAACACGGCCCTACGCTCGACTGGCGGCCGTGGGACATGGGATATAGCGAGGCACTCAAGAAGATTGCCCGAGAGTGGAAAGCTATCGAGAAACCCTTCTCCGATCCCACGGCTATGTATTGCATAGTCACGTTGGTGCCGACGCTGAAGGCGATGCGCGAATATGAGCGATTGCGTAAGCAATTGAAACTCGACGAAGAGAAGGAAGACGAGGACTAAGAATTACACCTACTCAGAGTGATGGCAGGAAGCAACGCTTAGATATATTTTGGCACCATGCGTTCGATGAAGCGTTCTCTGATTTCGCCAGACGACATGGATGGAAGAACATTTACAAGTTACTGGATGGTGGCGAAACCACCCCGACTAAATTATTCGACGCGATGGAGGAAATCACCAGGCAAGTTTTACATGGGCACAGGGCATTACAACCAACGCTCAACGAACTGCAACGCATCCGCACTGTGTTAGGAATACCCTAGTATCGCATGGGAATAATACACAGGAACGGAAAGGAGAAGAATATGGCCCTCATCGCCTTTGGCCGACTTCGCCAAGAGGCTTCGCCAGAGCTGGTGGCAGCCTTGCAAGGGCTGGCGACGATCAAGCTGGGTGACAAGATTTACTGGCACCTGGATGATGGTGGAGAGGCGTTGTTTCGTTCCTACGAACTGATCCGGTCCGCCGGCAACGACCTGGTGAGACCCTTGATCGGGATTTGTCTTGATGACCCCAAGGTATTCCCGAAAGACGGCAAACAGGTGGTCGGGCTGGTAGTGGAATCCCTGGATATGCTTTCTCTGCGGAATCCGCCGGAGGATTACCGACGACCACCCGTGGGGCCTTGCGACAGTGGTTTGAAGGAGGAGGCGGAGATTGACTTAGACGAGCGGCCCAAGGGACTGTTTGTGACTGCAGGTAGTAACGAGTACATTGCTCACGACGATTGGCTAGCCGAATTTGCCAGTGCCTCGCTCACTGGGGTCAAGCCGGTGCGGTATCGGGGCAAGGTGTTACCCAATTGGAATCGCTTACGCGTTTTGAAGCGGCAGGAGATTATAGACGAGATCTGCCTGGCATGGATTTGCTGTGCTTTGTGTGGGCAGCCGCTGGTGACCGACTTCCACGAGGTGTGGTTTGCGAAGCGGCAGGAGCCGGTGCAGGAGACGGTGGTCAACACGCGGGGACGGGGCCACTATGGAGAGAGTCCGATCATCGTGGTGAGCCAGGAAGCGGTGGCGCGGTTTCGCAAGAAATATAAGCTGCAACGGGCGGGGCTGCGAGTGGACCGTGTTTACTCTCAGGCGACGAAGCGATATGAGATATTGAGTCGGGTGCCGAAGTTGTTGGAGCATATTGCAGCGGAGAAGCTGGCCGAGGTGCAGGCTGGGGGCAAGCAGCCGACGCTGACGAAGGAACAGTTGGCGGGTTTGCGGGCGCTGTGGAAGGGATTTACTGGCTCGAAGTGAGGCTTGGGAGACCGCATCGACCTAGTGTTGACACGATGCTATAAGATGAGCCGAGCGAACTAACTCTTGGCATCAGTCTTGCCGAGGGACATCGCGTTGACACTATACTGTTACTTAGCTGAGCGAAAAACTTAGTTTTTCCATAAGTCCCTTGAGTTGACATCCCGATGACAGTATGTTGCGGCAGGAGAAAGAAGTGAGACGGTGTGGCGAGTGGATAATGCGAGCAGAGCTGCCTGTGCGCTAAAGGTCATCCGCACGACGGCGGAGCATCTCGTCGGTTAGCACCATGTCCTGCAGTCCAGGTTTAGGCCAACCTACTTGCACGACGCCGGAGCATTCGTTGTATGTGGATGGGCGTGGTTGGGTGCCGGCGGGCGAGTTGCATGCCTGCGACATGTTCACTCCTAAGGCTGCTGAGTTGATAGAGAAAGCGGGGTTGGCTGCCGGCAGGGGAGTTGCGACCCGGCGACTGGTTCACCGCTAAGGCTGCTGAGTTGAAAAAGAAAGCATGGTTGGGTGCCGGCAGGCGAGTTGCGACCCGGCGACTTGCTGGTCAGCCACGATGGTCAGCGGGTGGCGGTTACTGAGCTGTACGACACCGGCACCTACGAACGCGTCTATAACCTTGCCATCCGCTCCTTCCACACTTACTTTGTTTGCGACGAATCCTGGCCCTTCTCCGTCTGGGCACATAACAGCTGTGGTGTTCCCCTAAACACAAATTACGACCGCCAGGTCCAGGAAGTATGGGATAAGATAGCAAATTAGCTTGGCCAAGGCTTTCGGATTGTGCGCAGTGACGAACGGGCGTTTGTCGCTATAAGCCGTGACGGATTGCGAAAGTTTCGGATTGATTTCCAGGGCCACAGGCACCAACATAGGCCCCACGTCTATTAGGAAATATTCAGGCAAGACATCAATGACTGGGTTGACGCATTCCAGGAAGGCATTTCTTGGACTTGCAGCCATAAAGGAGAGCGCGTATGGCATATATAGCCGAGCTCCGTCGGCCTAACCTTTATGCCGTGGTCCTCGAGGAGTACCCTGAGGGCGTATATGTCAACGTCTTATACGGGGAAGAACCCGATGCCGGTGGTGAGGATTGGCTGTATGATAGTTTAGATCAGGCAATGGAAGTCTGCGAACGGAAATACGGTATTACTCGAGACCAGTGGAAGGTTATTCCTGATCCGCAGTGGCACGGGTAGTGCGTGAAACAGTGGTACGCGTTTAGTCAAGGACAAAGCTAACTAGGCTCTGTTGACGTATTCGGTAGCTTTATGTTATAGCTTAGAGCCGCAGGGCTGTCGTGAGGAAATGGCATTGTGGAGAATCCAGGAGCCTGGGATGCCATGCGCTACATGATCACGGATGAAATGTGGGCAGTTATCGAGGAGTGTTTGGCCCAAGCGAAGATAGAAAAACGGGGCCGACCTGCGGTGATTTCCGACCGTGATTTCCCAGAGGCCTTGCTCTGCCTGGCGCGAACAGGGATTCCCTGGCGAGACTTGCCCAGGGAATTTGGGAGATGGGATGCGATTTACAACCGGTATCGTCGCTGGCTCAAAAACGGTACGCTGCAGAGGCTGTTTGAGCTGCTAACTGCCCACCCAGAGTTAGCGGCCATCCGACGCATCCTGATAGATGCCACGAATGTGCAAGCTCATCGGTGCGCGGCAGGGGCACCGAAAAAAGTGGGCTGCCTCCGAGCAGGGTCTTGGTCGTAGCTGTTCTTACGCACTTTAGCAGCTCCTGCATGCAGGTCTGCCTCCGAACAGGGTCTTGGTCGGAGTCGGGGTGGATTCTCGACGAAGATTGTGCTCACTGCGGTGGATGAGAACACGCCGGTAGCCGTAGAGGTGTTACCCGGTCAGGTGCATGAAGCAACGCAGGTCGAGAAGATGCTTGATGCGACCCAGGCACGTCTTCCTCAGATTGAGGAAGCAGTGGCGGATAAAGGATTCGACGGTGAGCCACAGTGGCAAGCCATGGCAAGTCGGAACATTCGGCCGGTGATTCCCTATCGGGTCAATCGGCGAAAACGAGGGCGTCTGAATCGGAAGGCGTATGCGGAGCGTAACAAGCCAGAGCGGCTGATTGGCAAGTTGAAAGAGTTTAGTCGGATCACCACACGATATGACAAGTTGAAAGAGACATTTCTTGGCATCATTCAACTGGCTCTCGCATACATTTGCCTAAAAGCCAATTTAATCGTCAACAGAGCCTAGTACATCACACCGGCACGCGAAACGACCAGCTCGCCGTCGGTTTCAATCCCACCGTGGTTCGATTAGTACGCCAAGCGCACGCGCCATCAGACCAGACCCGCCTTCCGTTTCAATCCCACCGTGGTTCGATTAGTACCGGCTCGCAGAGTTATTGCGCTACGTGTGGGGCGGTATCGTTTCAATCCCACCGTGGTTCGATTAGTACCAGTACAATCGCAAGATGATTCGTTTGCTCATTGAAGTTTCAATCCCACCGTGGTTCGATTAGTACACGATGTGCCAAACCCCGCGTGGTGTCCGCGCTAACGTTTCAATCCCACCGTGGTTCGATTAGTACGCGATGACAACGGGCGCGGTCGCAGTCGGACTGCTGGGTTTCAATCCCACCGTGGTTCGATTAGTACCCAGCGCAGACGGTTGCGTCCTCCTCCCGCGTAGCCGTTTCAATCCCACCGTGGTTCGATTAGTACCGCCGGGTTCCCGCGTTGCCCCAGCTGGTGGAGACCGTTTCAATCCCACCGTGGTTCGATTAGTACCCAGGGGAACAACCGTTGCCGGCCTGCGTCGTAGATGGTTTCAATCCCACCGTGGTTCGATTAGTACGGGAGTGTGCCATGACGATGACACTTTACGATTGTGGTTTCAATCCCACCGTGGTTCGATTAGTACGCTAGCGGGCTAACGGCAGACTGCGATAGCTCCCTATGTTTCAATCCCACCGTGGTTCGATTAGTACCAGCAGCTCAAGGCGGTTCTGGAAGTTATCGAATCGGTTTCAATCCCACCGTGGTTCGATTAGTACGTAAACGAGTTGCTCAGCTCCTCAATCTGATTTTGCCGTTTCAATCCCACCGTGGTTGGATTAGTACTTGCCAGCACGCGATAGTATCCCTCGACGTTGCCAAGTTTCAATCCCACCGTGGTTCGATTAGTACCTGTCTCGCCACATGCTACCTCGATGCTAACGGCAACGTTTCAATCCCACCGTGCTTCGATTAGTAGGCCCAGCAGGCTGCGTACAGGCAATAGTCGGTCGTCGGTTTCAATCCCACCGTGGTTCGATTAGTACTTCGTAGTGCAGCAATCAAGTCTTGAACATCATCACCGTTTCAATCCCACCGTGGTTTGATTAGTACGTATAGGTTATTGGCATCCGCAAAATACCACCTGCCGTTTCAATCCCACCGTGGTTCGATTAGTACATCATCTCCGACCCATCCGTCGTTCCACAGCTCGCAATGTTTCAATCCCACCGTGGTTCGATTAGTACACTCCGAGTTAAGTCTAGCATTCGCGAGTTTACTTTGGTTTCAATCCCACCGTGGTTCGATTAGTACCTTCCGCATTGCCTGATACGGTCATATTCCTCAATCAGTTTCAATCCCACCGTGGTTCGATTAGTACCGCTTGGAGCCGCTTCACTCCACCTGCGAATATCCCGTTTCAATCCCACCGTGGTTCGATTAGTACCTTCCGCATTGCCTGATACGGTCATATTCCTCAATCAGTTTCAATCCCACCGTGGTTCGATTAGTACCTCGTAGCTACCCGCTTGATTCAGAACGCACTGCCACGTTTCAATCCCACCGTGGTTCGATTAGTACGCGCTCTGGGTCTGGATTACCCGCAGTTTCCTAAACGGTTTCAATCCCACCGTGGTTCGATTAGTACCTCGACTGGCGAGTGTGCCTGGAGCGTTATGACCAGGTTTCAATCCCACCGTGGTTCGATTAGTACACCCGCAAAACAAAGGACAAATCAAGGGCGTTATCGGTTTCAATCCCACCGTGGTTCGATTAGTAC
>JBEPZY010000011.1:0-31916 GCA_041640595.1 Gemmatales bacterium
ACATTGCAGCAGCAAAACCACGAACTGCAAGCACGCCTGCAACGCCTCGAAGAGCGAATGGCCACCAAGGACGAGTTGCAGCAAGTGCAGGCCACATTGCAGCAGCAAATCCACGAACTGCAAGCACGCCTGCAACGTCTCGAAGAGCGAATGGCCACCAAGGACGAATTGCAGCAAGTGCAGGCCACATTACAGCAACAAATCCACGAACTGCAAGCACGCCTGCAACGTCTTGAAGAGCGAATGGCCACCAAGGACGAGTTGCAGCAAGTGCAGGCCACATTGCAGCAGCAAATCCACGAACTGCAAGCACGCCTGCAACGCCTCGAAGAGCGAATGGCTACCAAGGACGAATTGCAGCAAGTGCAGGCCGCATTGCAGCAGCAAATCCACGAACTGCAAGCACGCCTGCAACGCCTCGAAGAGCGAATGGCCACCAAGGACGAATTGCAAGGCTTGCAAACCCAATTGCGCCAACTCGAACAACGGGCCGCCACCAAAGAGGAGTTGCGATCAGTGGAATCCTCCCTGCGGCAAGAAATTCAGGCCGTCCAAAAGTCGGTGCAGGAACTGGAAGTGAAGATGGAATCATGGAAGTTTGACCTGGTCAAGTGGATGTTTGGTTTCTGGTTGGCCGGTCTGGGTGGGGTGAGCGGCGTGTTCTACCTTCTCATGCGTTTTGTCGTTGCCCATTGAGATTTAGTTCGGCCGGGAAGGTTTCCTGAGGGCCAGGCGCTTTCAAGGTCAGCAATGAGGGAACCATGTGTCGTATTGTGGCTTATGGCCAGTTTGTAGAAAAGCCAGGCACAAACGCTTGCCGGGATATTTACGAATCACCAACGCCGTTGTGACGAAGCCGGTAGAATATGCGTGTGCGAGAAGGCTCACGGGCATTACTACCATGAAAATCTTCAGGAGCCCCGGCTTATGTGCCGCCGCAGCAGCGTAACCCCCGACATAGCTGAACAAGTACGCACTTCGTGCTCCTCGCTGTTCGTTGGCCGGTGGCTAGCCTGCGTCACGATATTTCTCGTGCCCACGTTATCCCTCGTGCAATCAGCTAACCAGACCGGCGAAGCAGCAACCCTGCCTGCTCAGCGTGTGAGTTTGACCGGTACCATGCGGTTGCGGCAAGCGCTGGCGGCATTGAACGAGCAACTGCAAGGCAATCATCTTGCAGATTTGCGGCCCATGTTCGGCCAGCCTGCGGACGATCTGCAGCGGAATTTTGACCTGCGCGACGTTACTTTCTGGCAAGCCGCAGACCGAATTGCCCAACTCACCGGACTGCGACTCATCATTTTGCCGCCGCAAAAAGAACGGGGTATGCTGGTGGGCCTGGTGACTCCGACCGATTCGCCCGGCCGTAATCCGATCCCTGTCGTGTATGATGGCCCGTTCCGCATCGCAATCCCGGAAATTCAGGCGATTCGTAACTTCGAGGAGTCCCATTTGTCCCGGCTGGAATTAGTTCTCGAATTCGCTTGCGAGCCACGCTACATTCCCATCTGGCTGCAATGGCCACGTGATGCTGTCCGTTATCGAGAAACCGGTGGCCAGGGAAAAATCGTTGAACAAGCCGGACACGGCACGATCCGCTGGCTCGGCGAAGGAGCGTTACGGTGGCGAATTCGTTTGCCCTTACCAGAACGCACCCAAACCCGCCTGCCGGGATTCACCGTTCACGGAACTGCCCTGGTCGCTCCTAAGCGTTTGACCGCGCAGATTAGCTCGTTCGCGCCAGCCAAACCGACACAAATCGAGGATGTACAAATTTCCGTCCAGGAGGCTGACTTTAGCAGCACACACAACCGGTGGCGTTTTCGATTGCGGCTCACTTATCCCAGATCCGATGGGCGGCGAGGATTCGACCTCGAAAGTTACCACACCTGGATCATGGAAAGCACGCAGGTGCGCTTGGTGCATTCCACCCGAAACACATCGCTCGCACCCATACGTCCGCCTGCGATAGCAGTGGAAAACGCGAGCACCTTTTCGCTGGAGGCAATCTTTCCGGCTCCGGCCAAAGTGGCGCCAGCCGACAGTCGGGATTGGACTCTCCAGGTGAGTTGCCTGGCCACGCCCGTGTATGTTCCGGTGCAGGCGGAATTTTCCGACCTGCCCTTACCGTGATCTTGAAACGTGGTCGCTCTCAACAGCATCGTGTGGTCATCCTCGAAAGCGTCAGGAAATTATCTCCCGGCCAATTTTGCGGATGCCAACACTTAGACCGTCAGCAAAACCAGGAAAATCCTGGGCCCGGAATTCGTCGCAGTGAAATTTTCCGAGTATGCTAATTAAGGAGCCAGTCTCCGCGCATCGATCTTAGAGGAAGCGAAAAAGGAATTAGCCCCTGGTAACCTCGATTTTGGTCCGTGGCAACACGCTTGCCGTCGGGTTAAATGGCTCTTATGCAGGACACGCGCCATGCCCATGAATAGCAACCAAACAGGGCGACCGGAACTACCGCTCAAAGTGCTGGCGAGTTTATTTGTGGCCTGGCACTTTTTCGCCATTTTCTGCGCAGTTACGGCCACCAGTACCAGTATTGTGCATCCTGCTCCCCTGCCGGCTGTGCAACTGGCGCGCAGCAACTACTGGTACCGAGAAGCCCTGTTCTTCAATAACGCCTACCGATTTTATGTGCCGGATCCCGGGCCGGTGCAAACGATGTGGTTTCGCCTGGAATATGAAGGTCCCCGCGGACGCTCGATCGCTTACTGGTACGAAGTGCCCCGCCGGGATCAGTTTTCAACCCGCATGGCCTATCAGCGCCATCTCTCGGTAACCATGCTACTGCAAATGCAAGGTTTCGATCCAACTCGACCCGAACAACTCCATCCGCTCAGCGAGGTTATGCAGGCGTCTTACATTCGCCACGTCGCTCACCAGTTCCCCAGGCATCCCAACGCGAACGAGGCAAAAGAGCTCAAACAGATTGACGTCTATCACGTGGGGCGGACTGCTTATCCAACTGGTTATCAAATTCAGCGAGGCCTGTATTTGGACGATCCCCGCTGGTATCGCCCGGTCTTCTACGCGAGCTATAAACCCGACGGCAGCAAACTTGAGCTAAGTCCAGCCAAAAGGATTTTGCGCGAAACGTTACCGCAATTAGTGCAAGGGTTGCTCGCCCAGGGGCAAGACCAGCCAACATATAGCGATCTGTTCCCGGTAACGGCGGAATTTTTGTTATACGACTATCATCCGCTGGTGTATGAAATGGGCTACGAAAGCAAGGCCGCACTCGAGTTAGTCAATCCCCCGGCACCCATGGCGCGGTTGCTGCGCGAAGTTCCGGAAGTGTTCGAAGTGTTCGATCGCCAGCCGGTTGTTAGCCCAAAAGTTTATGGCGACCTGATATATGAAATGCATCGCTATATGCAAGCTCGTCGGCCGGTGCGTCTATTAGAGGAAGATTTACCACCTCTTGGTTTCCGACCACCGCCTCAGAAACCAACTGGGCCTACTGGGGCCGATAGACCGCCGACTGTACCTTCCAATCCAGGCAGGCCGGCTATCGGAAACTAATTCAATAATCCTCGAACATCACGGAGACTGACGCATGTGGCGCCTCCTGGTTCATGCGGTTCGCGATTATTGCCGCAACCTGTTCCAGACGCTCAAAAAAGGCTGGGACAAATTCTGGTTTACACCCACGGACCCGACCACAATCGCCGTCATTCGCATCCTCACCGGCGCGGCGATGGTTTACGTGCACCTAGTAACATTAGGGGTGGTACTTGATTTGATCGGCTCCCATGCCTGGGTGGACATGCAGGCTATTGACAACGTTCGCTCAGGTAAGTTCCTCGATGATACCGGCTTCCGAAAACGCGCCCTGGAGCAGAATAACCAGTTCTTACTTCAGGAGACCCGACCCCCGTTATACTTTTCCGTTTATTATTATTTGCCCCAGCAGGACTGGTTGATTCTCGCCGTCTATGGTTTCTTTCTACTAAGCATGCTCACCTTTACACTCGGTCTCTTTACACGAATAAGCAATTTCTTAGCCTGGCTGGGACATCTCAGTTATATTACTCGCGGTTATACTATTTGGTTTGGCATGGATTCGGTGTTGCTGATGCTGAGTTTTTACTTGCTCTTTACCGACAGCGGAGCCACGCTTTCTCTCGATCGGCTACGGAAAGAATGGGCGAAGTACCGCAACCAGAATGAAGACCGGACTTCCTGGCGCGAACTGATTTTGGCACCGGCACCGCCCTCCTGGAGTGCCAATTTCGTGACACGACTTATTCAGGTCCACATGTGTATCATTTACGCCTGCGCTGGACTGGCGAAATTGCAGGGGGGTTCCTGGTGGGCGGGCACCGCTGTCTGGATTACTATGATGACCGATGAATTTACCCTGGTGGATTTTCAATGGCTGGCTCAGTTAGGTCGCCATACCTGGATATGGGTCTCAGCAATTGCTACCGCCTTCACACTGTTCTTTGAAATCGCCTTTCCCTTCCTGATCTGGACACGCTTCTGGAAACCTATCCTGCTAATATCTGCGGTTCTCTTGCACGGGGGGATTGCTGTGGTTATGGGACTGGGCGCTTTCGGTGTCGCTATGCTCACCGGTTGCCTTTCCTTTATCAGCCCCGAAGGCATGCGGTGGTTCCTGAATATCTTACTGCGACGGGAGGACAAACCGAATGGCGATCGTATTAGTGGGTACGCTCGACACGAAGGGGAACGAGTATCGGTTCCTGCGTGATCTCCTGCACCAGGCTGGGGCGGAGACCTTAGTTATAGATGCTGGAGTCTTAGGCCCGCCGGCATTTCCTCCCGACATTAGCCGCGAAACCGTATTTGAAGCGGCAGGCACGACTTATCAGGCAGTCGCTCAAGCCGGAGATCGCGGTCAGGCAGTCACTCTCGCAGCCAAAGGCGTAGCCCTGTTAGTCAACGACTTATACAAACAAGGCAAAGTAAGTGGCGTTCTTGGTTTGGGTGGTTCGGCCGGAACAACCATTGCTACCTCGGCTATGCGTGCATTGCCTGTCGGTATTCCTAAGTTGATGGTCAGCACACTGGCCAGCGGCCAGGTTAAGAATTATGTCGGTGTTCGTGATATATGCATGATGTACTCGGTCGTGGATATTAGTGGGCTTAATCGCATCAGCCGCCAGGTACTAAGCAATGCTGCTTTCGCCATGTTAGGTATGGTGCAGGGCAGGCAGCGTTATGCGGCTTCGATCGCCCAGGAAGAGAAACCACTCGTTACCGCTACCATGTTCGGTGTTACTACTCCTTGCGTGGAGCGTGCCCGACGAATTATCGAGGAGCATGGATATGAAGTCCTAGTTTTCCATGCCACGGGAGTTGGCGGCCAGACAATGGAAAGCTTTATCGCAGACGGTATTGTCGCTGGGGTATTAGATATCACCACAACGGAACTCGCTGATGAATTGGTCGGTGGCATACTAAGTGCCGGACCGGACAGGTTGACTGCGGCCGGGCTGTATGGCGTGCCGCAGGTGATCTCCGTGGGCGCTCTAGACATGGTCAACTTCGGTCCACCGGATACCGTACCCTCTAAGTTTCTCGGGCGCCGGTTCTACCAACACAACCCCAACGTCACCCTGATGCGTACTACGCCGGAGGAGAATGAGAAACTTGGCAAGGAGATCGCATTCAAAGCGAGTGCAGCCAAAGGCCCCACGGCCATCGTGTTACCATTACGGGGAGTGTCTGCGATAGATGCCGAGGGTAAACCATTCTGGTGGCCGGAAGCCGACCGCGCTTTGTTTGAGAGCATCTGTCACTGGTTGGCACCTCACGTGGAACTCATTGAACTAGATTTGCATATCAATGACCCAGCCTTTGCCGATGCCTGTGCTCGGAAGCTGCTGGAGCTTATGGCCCGGAAACCGGTCCCCGCTGCCGAAGCTAAATAGCTAAGTGCCCGCGCTAATTGGTGGCCTTTGTTTTGCTAACTAAACTAAGCTTTCGAAAAGCGTCAAGTAGCAACGGAGCAGTGTCCGGCCCCAGGCTGTTGATTTCACCATATTGCGGCTCCTTCCGGTTGTAGCAAAACGGCGGTTTTTCATCCCACTGACGTTTCGGGATAATATAGCCCAGTTCATCATTGGCCAGGCCTATGATCATCTTATAGGGGGCACTAAGTTGCCGATAGAGAATTGGTTCGATCGGTGCATCAGGAAAATCAGCGCCTGGATCGGGTGGGTCTTGAACGCCGCCGACGACAAGTTCGGAATAAATTTCCCCTGGCACCGCAGCGATTTGCAATTCACCGAGAGTCAACAAGCCGATCTCCGTTTCAATAGCGAGTCGGTTAGGCTGAGTTTCCGCCGGTGCAGGCAATCGCTTATAAGGATCACCAGTCCAGAGAAAGGTCTCCCGCTTCACTACTCCGATTTGCGCAGCGGCCTGGTAATAACGATTAGTGACCGGTAAATAGAGGACTTGTGTACGAATTTGCCAGGGGACTAAACGTACAGCTTTCGCTTGTTTCAAGGCAGCTTGCGCTTTTTCCGCAACGAGGATGCCGTAACGTTCCGTTTTGGCCCAGGTACCGTCCTCCAGTAATCGGCCATCGGCATCTCTCACCTCGACACCTAAAGAACTTAGTAAGCCGCCCACTGTACCGGTAAAGTAGGTTACCGGGCACTTATACTTTTGTTCTAGAGCCTTGACCGTGGCTCCTACAAAGTCAGCACTAATCAAGGTGTTCTTACTACCCAGAGTTTCTGGGTGGCAGTTCCATTGCACTAATAATCCGGCGTGCGCGCTATCCTTGTTGGCGGCACGAAAATCAAGTGCCACGAGTTCGTCATGTTTAACGATAGGCAGGCGGCTGTCGTGCAGAAGCTCCGGAGCACGAATCACTCCGATATAAGCAGTAACGGGCTGAGCGACCTTCTCGGCCTGCCGAACTGCTTCGACCACGCACCGCCGTACCAGAGCAATATAGGTCTCATCGACTCCGGTGGTAACGAGATTCGGCCCCCACAAACCGAGCGTATCCGGCCCCTCGTGATTATGGGTACTGCTAACCAGCACGTAGTCATAATCAGGCAAGGATTGCCGAATCGCCTTGACTTCGGGATAGAAGAAGCCTATCAAGTCCAGGGAAACCAGTGCGATTTTTTGCTGGCGATAACGCAGCACTACTGCGCGAGCATAAAGAGGATCATGTATGCCGGTGGCTTTGCGTCCGCGTCCAAATCCTGCCAGCCAAACCGTCTGCGTTTTGGGATCGGGTGTTATATCCTTAGCCGCCATTCCTACATAAAGCGCATCGGGAGGAACATCCTCCAGGCCATTAGCCAGGTTAGCTGGCTTATCGCCGAAGGTTAATCCGATAGCCGCCAGGATTAGAAACGAAATGCCAGACCAGAGTAACCTTCGCGTTAGTCCTCGATTGCAAGCGCTACGCGCATGGATTCTAAGTTTCAGATCGGCTCCATCCGCACTATCTAGATGCAAGGAGATTCGCCCAGCATTGTAATCGCACTTTACCCGAAGCACAGATGGACTCCTGGTATCAATAAGCCCAACCGGCTGCGCCCGCCAGTTCCTGCGCGGATCGCAGCAATGCACTTTCGACATGAGATTCCCAATTATCAGCGTCTACAGGTGCGGCATAAAGTATCGAACGAGCTGCGTTGACGATCGCCCCTAAGCTGTTGGTCTGAAAAACCGCACGGATAGTTTCCAGCGAAGCACCCTGGGCACCATAGCCAGGAATCAGAAATAAAGTGGTAGGCATTCGTTGACGCAAGGTAATTAACGCTTCTGCTTCGGTGGCACCAACCACTGCTCCCACCGTTCCGAAACCGGACTTTCCGCGGGTCATGATCGCCCAGCGTTCAACTTGCTCGGCGACACATTCATATAGCCTCTTAGACCCGCAAATCAGGTCCTGATAATCTTTCGCTCCGCGATTGCTCGTGCGCACTAATATAAACAGCCCCGGTCCCTGCCGGGCTATTTTCAGGAAAGGTTCGAGAGCGTCTTCGCCAAGGTACGGATTAACGGTTATAGCATCGGCCTGATAGACATCATAAAGTGCTTGCGCATAAGCTTCGGCGGTGCTGGCGATGTCGGCACGCTTAGCATCCAGGATCACCAGCATCCCCCGGCGTCGCGCACCCTGGATCACCTGGCGTAATGCTTGCCAGCCTTGCGGACCGCAAGCCTCGAAAAATGCACTCTGCACCTTGACCACCGCGACCCGATTCTGAGCAATGTCCAGAATGCGGAAGCAAAACTCTTCATACGCGCGAGCCCGGCCAGTTTCCGTATTACCGTGGCGCCGGCGGATGCGCAATGGCAGCAGCTCCCAGCGAGGATCTAACCCCAAACAGAGCGGCGTGCGAACGCTTCGGACATTGGCCAGCAGGGTATCCGCAAAGTGCATACTATGAATCACCTGATCTGTATTTTAGGCGAATATAGGGTTTTGCAGAGCGAGTCGCTAAGTGTTTTCGGTCGCTATTTAGTTTAGTCATCGGCGGGAGCAGGAAACAGGTTGGCAAAACGTTAGCAGTTACTCCAGTATCACGGTAGTGCGACCGGTGTGGCGAAGCCAGGCAGCGAACGCTTCGGTATAGCCGTGGGTCACCCAAACGGTTCGGGCTCCTGTCCATTCGACGGCTTGCTGCAAGCCAGGCCAGTCGGCATGATCCGAAAGGACAAAGCCGGTGCTGCAGGCAGGAGCGTAACCGCTGTAGTCAGGAAACCGGTCCAGCGGAGAACGAGGGCGTTGGATCCAGCCAGAAGCTAAGGCCCAGACGCAGGGTTGAAATGGCCGCCACCAGTTGCCGCGTCTTCCTGCCGGCGGGGCCAGGATCAACGCACGCCCTTTGTGCAGCACAGCCAGAGGATCATCAATTCGGCGAACTCGAGGAAGCCGAATCCCCGACGCGCGGTAGGCCTCGAGATGCTGCGCCACCGCGGGATGCACCAGGATCGGGCCGAGTTCGGCGTGGACGCTGGCCAGAATGCGCTGGGCCTTCCCGATACTATACGCAAGCACAATGCTAGTGGTGCTTTTTTGCTGATTGGCTTGCCACCATTGTTCCAGGCGAGCGATCTCGTCTTGAGGTGGCGGCCAGCGATAACAGGGCAGGCCGAAGGTGCATTCGGTACAAAATACGTCGCAGCGAATCGGCTCGAATGGATCGCAGGTCGGGTCGGGTTGCAACTTGTAGTCGCCGCTGACCACCCAGACTTCACCCGCGTATTCGAGCCTCACCTGCGCTGAGCCGAGGATATGCCCAGCTGGATGCAGTGATACCCGCACGCCGCGGTGATTTACGGTCTCGCCGTAGCGAAGCGTCTCAATGTTCGCCCGCTTGCCCAGGCGTTGCCGTAGCAGGTCTCTGCTCGGTCGAGCAGCCAGGTAATGCCGGCAACCGCGCCGGGCGTGATCGCTGTGGGCATGGGTAATAATGGCACGCTCCACCTGTCGGCACGGATCAATGTAGAAATCGCCGACCGAGCAATATAGGCCGGCCGGCGTTGGCGTTAACAGCGACATTCAGGCTGCCTCCTTGCCGAAGGGAGTAAATGGGCTGAAATTTTACGATCGTGCTACCCTCGGGAAAACGGTGTAAAATGTCGCTAGCGAACACGCAAGCGGAAGTGTTGAAGTTTGTGCACTAAGCTCGCACACACTGGAGCCGAAACGATGGGCATGACTCTGACGGAGAAAATCCTGGCACGGGCAGCGGGAAAAAGCCGGGTCGAGCCCGGCGACAATATCTGGGTGCAATGCGATGTGCTGATGACGCACGATGTTTGTGGTCCGGGCACGATCGGTATTTTCAAGCAACATTTCGGGCCGAAGGCACGGGTTTGGGACCCGGAAAAGGTGGTCATCATTCCCGACCACTACATTTTCACCGCGGATGCGCGGGCCCATCGCAACATTGAAATTCTGCGGGAATTCGTGCGCGAACAGGGAATCCGCTATTATTACGACCCGGATTTCCTGCACGGAGACGGTATGCCGACTCCTTACCGCGACCCTCGTCGCACCAGTTACAAGGGAGTTTGTCATATCGCGCTGGCTGAGGAGGGCCACACTCGGCCTGGAGAAGTGCTGCTGGGAACCGACAGCCATACGTGCACCGCCGGAGCCTTTGGCGAGTTTGCCACGGGCATCGGCAACACCGATGCGGGATTCGTGCTGGGGACAGGTCGGCTCTGGCTCAAAGTGCCTCCGACCATGCGCTTCATCTTTGAAGGGGAGTTGCCGCCGTGGTTGATGGCCAAGGACCTGATCCTGGCGGTGATCGGCGAAATCGGCTGCGACGGAGCGACCTACCGAGCTATGGAATTTACTGGCGAAGGTGTTTACAGCCTCAATATCGAGGAGCGGATGACGCTGTGCAATATGGTCATCGAAGCCGGTGGCAAAAATGGCGTCATCGAGCCAGACCAGGTGACTCTGGACTACGTCAACGCTCGCAATAAATCGGGGAAAACTTACCAGGTCGTCCGTAACGATCCCGACGCACGATTTTGCTACGAAAAGGTCTTCCGGGTCCGGCAGCTGGAGCCGCTTGTGGCCAAACCGCATTCTCCCGATCAGCGTGCCAGTATTCGGGAAGTACAGGGAATCCCGCTCGACCGTGCCTATATCGGTTCGTGTACGGGCGGAAAACTCACGGATTTCCGCGCGGCAGCGAGGATTTTGAAGGGCCGGCAGGTGCGCATTGACACCTTTATTGTCCCAGCCACGACCGAGGTGGAAGCCCAGTTGCATACGGAAACCATAGACGGCAAATCGCTGTACGAAATTTTTGTCGAAGCAGGAGCCCGTGTAGGCCCGGCCAGTTGTGCGGCTTGCCTGGGTGGTCCGGCGGATACTTTCGGTCGGCTGAACGAACCGCTTCGCTGCATTAGTGCCACCAACCGCAATTTCCCAGGCCGCATGGGACACAAAGATGCCCAGGTGTTCCTGGCCAGTCCGCTCACCGTAGCCGCTTCTGCGGTCGCTGGATGTATTGCCGACCCACGCGATTACCTGTAGGCCATTGGGGCTCATCGAGCCATCTGGCATGATAGTTCAGCGGTAGCCTCGAACATACGGGACCGTACCAAAAACCGAGACCCACTTTCCTTTTCAGGGCTCAGGGCGTACTTTGTTGTCCATGAGCAAGGATAAACTACCATTTTCTGCCCTTGAGAAACTGGTCAACAATGTGCTGAGCTCTCTGCCGGCCCGAAATCAGCCTAGCAAACCCCGAGGCAGACCGCGAACGTACAAAGATTCCCTTTTGGTTACCCTCTGGCTCTATCAAACCGTGCACCGGCTTTCCTACCGCGAGGTACTGCGTCTGGCTAAACGGCAAGGACTTTCGGTACCTTCCCTCCGCGCTTATCACTACCGGGTGCACCAGCTTGATCCGCATCTCCAGCGAAGGTTGCTGGAAGAAGTGAACAAATCCTTGCCCCAGAAGACATAGCGCTTAGCGGCACGACGCTTCTGCGGCGTTTGCTGAAGTGGGAATTCGCAACCTGCACTCAAGTTCCCCAATCTGTGCATCATCTCCGGTAGTGATGCGAGAGTTCAGAATAATGACCCGCACTCTTCCCGGTCGTCGTTGTTGAGGGTTTCCAACGGTGTTGATGCGACAGTCCAGAACAATGCCTCGCAACTCTGAAAGACGGAACTACGGAGCCTGTATGCGAAAGATGCGCAGCGACCGAAAGCGCGGCGCTAATTTGTGTTTTAACCGCTATTAGCCGGGCAGCAGGCGAACAAACGGACGAGCGGCGATCAGCAGCGCAGCGTTAATCTGTTCCTTGACCGCTGTTCGCTCCTGAAACGCCGTCTGTGACACCGGCCGAGAGTGCAGCGTTAACACGCCGGGAACTTTCGATGGCCTGGCTCTTGTACTACCTGTGCATGCCGGCAGTGTTGAACGGTTGACAGGCGCGGCGGAGTGCTGACCGCTCGGCTCATGTGCCACTCGCGCATGCCGGTCGTGAGTGATTACCTGAATGGTTCTTTTTGTCTTCTTCTTTCGGCCTTCTTTTGGCCTGTATGTTTTCACACAGGCCCCCACGAAAACCTTTCCTGGAACAGTTCCGGTGAAATCCTTGATGGCTTTCTGGGAAGTTGTAAAATGCAGAAATTCTCCGGAATGGGATGCCATGGACAAAACAGGCGACCGGGACGGTTCGTCCCGCGCCGTGATAAATAAACCGGGGCAATCTATGCGATCACCAGTTCGGCCATCAGAGGTAACCATGCTGCTTAGCCTTTTCCTGGGAATGGCCTGCTGGATCGCACTCGCAGATGAGCCGCGTCTGGTTCCTCGCGGGGATGCTGTTATCCGCGGGAGGTTCCGCTCGTCGGAGATCGTCATCACAGCCACGGACCGCTTTGCCGGAGCCATTCAGTCACTGCAATGGGACGGCAAGGAATTCCTAGACAGCTACGACCACGGACGGGGACTCCAGTCGGCTGCCAGTTTCCACTGCGGCTCGCCTGATGAATTCTGGTCCGAATGCTTTAACCCCACGGAAGCCGGGTCGCGGGCAGACGGTGTTGGTGAGAAGTCGTCCAGCAAGCTCCTGCGGATCCGCGCCGAGGGCCAGGAATTACAGACGACCACTCAGATGGCATTTTGGCTTGCCCCAGGCGAGAAATCCTTCGGCCGTCCCGCACTCAACGATAGGGTCTTGTCGAACCACATTGTCTCGAAGCGGGTCCGCATCGGGTACAAGAAGCTGGCCAACGTCATCGAGTATGAAGTTACGTTCACCGTCCCGAAAGGAGAGCGGCACACTTACGCCCAGTTCGAGGCGTTAACGGGGTACATGCCAGCGGAGTTCGAGAGATTCTGGACCTTCCGACCGAGTTCGGGCAAACTGGAGGAGTTGAGCGACGGTCCCGGCGAACAGGAGTTTCCCGTCGTCTTTTCGAACGCAGGTGGTACTCATGCTATGGGCATCTACTCGCCTGACCAGCCGTCGCCCGGTTATGAGAAGGCTGGCTATGGCCGATTCCGATTTCAGGCGGAGAAGGTGGTCAAGTGGAACTGCGTGTTCCGGATACGGAGCATGAATGGGATAGCGCCAGGCAACTACCGCTTTCGAATGTTTGTTGTGATCGGCACATTGGAGGATGTGCGGCAGTCGCTGGCGTTTCTTGTGGCCGAGTTCGCAGCGCGGTGAGCGAGTGTGGGGCACTCGCAGGTCGAACTGAACGTCACAACTGCCCCGAACGGGCTTGACAGCACGATGCGGGTTGTTATAGCGGGCGGCGTGGTTGAAGGGGAAAGCGTGACAGCGATCGCGGGGAAATCGGCAGAGCAGCCGTGGTGGCGTGGGCTGCTGCATTTGGCGCAGCCGGGAAACGGCTCTGTGCCCCTGGCGCAGGAAAATGAACCATGTGCTCATGGTGTGCATCACGGGGCACGGTCGGGTAATGGTTTCGCGCTCGCTGACGGTAACGGCGTCGCTGGGGGCAGTGATTGTGCCATCGAAATCGGTTTGCCAGCGGCCTGGGCAGACTCCTGGTTTCGTCGGGAAGCTCTGGCGGCACCGCCTGCCGACCTGGCTGAACCTTTCTCGCTTCCGTGGTTTCTGGCGCTGGAGTATCAACGGCATCATCGGCACGGGCGATGGTTAGCAGAGGTGCTCGAATTTCGTCGCCATTCAGGCGAGACGGTTTTAGCAATTGGCCACGCACTGGGCACTGACTGGGTGCAGTACGCCCGCTATGGGGCACGGGTGATTGTTTGCAGTCCGGCAGCCGAGGAGCTGGAGGTAATCCGGCAACAATTTCAGTTGCGCGGCCTATCGGGAGCATTCGTGCATGCTGTCCAACCGCCGTTACCTTTGCCGAACGACCTGGCCGATCTGGCCTGCGTTCAGAGATTGCTCTGCGAAACCAGGCTGGTCAATGCCTGGCTGACGGAAGTCCGACGTGTGCTCAAACCCGGCGGCAAATTGCTGGTGTTGGAGTCCGCCGAGGAACTTGCTCGCCAGTACGGCTGGAGCGGGATTCGTCAATTACGATCGCTTTTGGCCGACTTTGAATCCGTGAAGATCCGCCGACACCACTTGCCACGGCGGGAAATTGCGTGGTGGCTCCGCTGGTTACCGCGTCGCTGGCTCGAACGCCTGCTGGGCAGATTCCTGCTCATTCGCGCGGTTAAGCCAATTACCTCACCTACACTGCAACGTGCGGCAGCTTGAACTGGATGGCTACCGGGTGCGCAAAAAGTTACCCTTCATGTCCTGTCCCTTGAACAAGGTTTGACAGACGCATCGGCCGTCTATACAAAGCGCACCCCTACGGAATGTCGTAACCAGACGAGATTTTACTCTGGAGGCGGGCGAACTGTGCCAATTTTCAGCTGGACTTCCACTGGCACAAAGTTGGGATTGGCTACCCACAAACGATAAGTTCCATCAACTTCCACGGGAAAGATTAAGGGCGGATTATCGCGAGTCTGAACGTCCCTGATAACACGATTGTTCCGCGGATCAAGCACTTCGATTCGTACTTCATTCGCAGGAAACGGAACCGCAGCGACAAGGCATATTTCTCCCTTCGCCAGTTTGACCGTTAGCTGTTGCTGCAAGAACGGTGGAATCGTGAGTTGGCGATCCACGATAATGCGAGCATCGGGCCTTATTGCCGGCGGCTTCGCCAACCTCGGACGTGTACGGCGCTTGAGCATTTCTTCTATCTCTTCGGGGGTATGGCTCAACTCGGGCCTGTTCAGCAAGTCGTGCAGATGGCGGATTTCCAGGGCGAAATTCAGACCCTCGAGATTGACATCCCGCATGCCGCTGCGCCGAATAACAAGCGTGTTGATTCCCACGACCTGGCCGTCGTAATCGAAAAGCGGACCACCGCTGTTGCCTGGATTGACACTGGCTGTGGTTTGCAGAAACTTCATGGGCTTGAGGTCCTGAAATTCTCGGCCCACACCGGAAATGATGCCCTCGGTGAGAGTCAGAGGGAGTACATCTCCACTAGCACCAGCACCTGGATGGCCAATGGCGAATACTTTCTCGCCCTGAGGCGGCTGATAATCGGCCGGCGCTAACCGCACGGGCCGAATGTTATTTTCCCGCAACTTTTCCCGAATGGCATCACAGTCCAGGAGTGCGACATCGGCCTCTTTGGACATGCGCACAATCCGGACTTCTGGCGACCTGGCGGTAACGATTGGCTTGCCTTTCGTGTCCAGGAACAACACGGCCAGTCCGGCCGCAGCATTTTCGATAACGTGATTGTTGGTGGCCACGTACCATTGGCCATTGTGCTCCACCAGAAAGCCAGAACCGCTGCCGGCCCGTTTTTCGTCCACACGCACTAAAATCAGAGGCACTGACGGGGCCAATTCCTGAAACAAGTCCTTCAGAGCCTTGGGCTTGGGTTCCGCAGACTCGGTCCTCGGTGGCGGCTTATCCTGTGGTGGTTGCGGTTTGTCGGATGGGTTTGCGGGTTTTGTCGGAGCAGGTTGCGGCGCACTTGGCGGTTCTCGATTTCCCGGCGGAGTCGTAGCGTCCGAGCTAGCGGGTGGCTTGGCCGGCGCTGCTGGTGGCTTGTTTTGCTCCCGATTTGGATTTTGCTGGACCGGACCCGGTGGGTTTGATTCCTGCTGCCCGCCAGTCCGCCCCGCGACAGAAGAAGCGCCAGGCTGGCGCATCAGGATGAAAGTCATAATGATGGCGACCAGCGCGACCAACGCTAAACCGCTTCCGACCGCAACCGCGATAATGGTGCGCCAATCGCGACTGTGGGTCGGGATCGGCGGAGGGGGCGGCATGATAGGCGGCAAGGATGCTCCCCCGGCAGGATAGGAACACGGAGCCGCGACCGGCCCAGGCGAAACTGCTGGACTCGGAGGAGCCACTGGCGGAACACCAGCCGAGCCGCCCGCCGCTTGCCGATTCGGAAGCGAAACAGCAATGGTCGGTGGTAGGTCCGCTGCACTGGGAGAAGTCGCCGGAGTAGCACTCACCACAAATCCGGCACCGCACTTTTTACAACGCACCGACTTTCCCTGCAAACTGGCACCCACGCGAAACGCAGTGCCGCAATGTGGACAGGTACACGTAATCGCATCCGCAGCGCCGGTTTTGCCGGAAAAGTTCGCCAGCGTTGTTTTACCACAAGCGTAACAGACCCAATCGCCCCGTGAATTAGTCGCCCCCTGAACCGAACCACAATAGCTGCAACGAGACATTGCCATGTGTGGTCTCCTCGTCGGCTGCCTGTTTCCATTAGCCTATCCGAGGACAGGGGGTTTGTCCAGTAAATTCTGCAAATGCGTTGCCCGCAGACGAACCGCCAGGTGGTCTGGGGGACGGCAGGGATTGCATTTTGCCCTCGGCGGATTCCTTGCTTGTGGAGCGATCTCCGGAATGTGCCGATATGCGTGGCCGGTATGTTTGCTGTAACTGGCAATCGCAAGCCGGGAAAATAGCCGTAGCGATCTCCTGGCTTGCAATTTTCCCACCTGGGCACGACGATTAACTACGAATAGGACACGCCGTCTGGATTGGTTCGACGGACTGCGATCGGGATACGGACACCGGGTATCCAGCCGCGACGAGAATTCGATCAACCGGAGTAACTGCACCATGACCAGCGCCGCACCAGCTGCCGAGAGTTTCTGGGTATCGCTCTACCGGCGTGCAGGGGAATTTATTTATTTTTGGGGCGACGCTGCGGAGTTTACCTGGCGGTTGCTTCGCTGGCTGGTGACCCGCCGACCGTGTCGGGGTACTATCCTGCCGAATTTCTACCAGATCGGCGTGCGCAGCGTGCCGGTAATCGCCACGACGGGATTGTTTATCGGCATGGTGCTGGCGGTGCAGAGTTACGCGGAGTTTACGCGTTTTCCGGGGATGAAAAGCTGGCTGGGAGCAGCGATCAACGCCAGCATCATCCGCGAACTCGGGCCGGTGCTGGCAGCCACTATGCTCGCCGGTCGTGTCGGCAGTGCCCTCGCGGCGGAACTCGGCACCATGCGCATCACTGAACAAATTGACGCCCTGTGGTGTTTGGGAGTCAATCCTATCCACTACCTGGTGGTACCACGTTTTCTGGCCTGCGTGGTGCTTATTCCCCTGCTGACCGTGGTGGCCGATTGCATGGGCGTACTCGGAGGAGCATTCATCAGCACCCAGTACTTCGGCATGGAATCGTTTGAATACTGGCGGGTGTCGCAGGAAAAGATCGGCTTGTGGGACATCTTCTGCGGGCTGACGAAAAGCACCGCGTTCGGAGCCGCCATCGCCGTGATCAGCTGCCATCGCGGGTTCCAGAGTAGCGGCGGTGCCGAAGGAGTTGGCCGAGCCGCTACCGATGCCTTCGTCTTTTCCTTCGTGGCGATACTCGTTCTCGACTTTTTCCTGGGTCTATTATTCAACGGCGTGTCAGCGATGCTCTGGCCACGGAGCTAGCGGCCATTGCAATGCGCGGCGATCTTGCTTGTGGGCGGTAATTGAGATGGGGCCAATCATGGGCTAGCGACCATCGAAATGCGCGGCGATCCATACGGGCTAAGCAATGCCTCAAGAATGCCAGCCAACGCAACAAACAGCTACCACCGGCGGCGAAACGGCTGAGTCATCGCTTTCCGACGCCGTTACCCTGCCGTTCAAACCGGCCGCGATGACCGATGCTGGCTCTCCAGGTGGCGCTGGCCATCCACCAGACCGGAACCCCGCGATTCTGCGCCTGGAACAAGTAGATTTGCGTTTCGGCGAGCAGGAAGTGCTCCGCAATTTGTCCCTGGAAATCCAGCGCGGCCAAACCACGGTGATCATTGGCGAAAGTGGATGCGGCAAAACGGTACTGCTGAAACTGCTGGTGGGCCTGATTCCGCCCAGTCGCGGACGGGTCTGGCTCGACGGTGTGGATTTGCATCAACTCCGCGAAGAGGAACTGGTGCGGCAGCGCTTGCGATTTGGCTTCGTATTCCAGGGTGCTGCGCTATTCGACAGCATGGATGTCTATGACAATGTCGCCTTCCCGCTCCGACAGCACACCGATCTGGACGAGTCGGCCATTTATCACCGCGTCGTACAACAACTCGCCGAAATTGGGCTCAGCGAAGAGGTGCTGCGGAAATATCCCGCCGAGCTTTCCGGCGGTATGCGAAAACGTGTCGGACTGGCCCGAGCTTTGATCCTGCAACCGGAAATCGTGCTCTACGATGAGCCAACCACTGGACTCGACCCGATCATGGGCGATGTGATTAACGAACTGATTCGCCTGACCCACGAACGGCGGCAGGTGACCAGCGTTGTCGTGACTCACGACATGCGAACTGTTCGCAAAGTAGCCCATCGCGTGCTCATGCTTTACCCGCTGAGGAAATTGCAGGCCAACGAAAGCCAAATTCTTTTCGACGGTACGGTGGAACAACTCGACCAGGCGACGGATCCGCGGGTGCGGCAATTCGTCACCGGTGAAGCTGGCGATTGGCTCCACCGCCAGGAATAACGGAGGATGCACCATGAACGATACCGCCCGTAAAATCCGCCTGGGTCTCTTTGTTCTGGCCTCGCTGATCCTGCTCGGTGCGCTGGTCGTGCTTTTTGAGCGCGTGCCCGAGTATTTTGTGCGTTACTTGCACTACGAAGTCCGTTTCCGCGAGGCCCCCGGATTGGAAAAGGGGCTGCCAGTCCGCAAGTCCGGCGTCAAGATCGGCGAGGTTACGGATTATGACCTCGATCCCAACACGGGAATCGTCTCGGTAAAAATTCAGGTGGATCGCCGCTACCAGCTTCGTCTGGGCGACCAGGCGTTCATGACCCGCGGTCTGGTGCTGGGGGAAACGGCCATCAATTTCGTCATGGGCGAGGATAACCGTCCTGCACCCCAGGGACATGTTTTCGAAGGCAAGGAGCCTCCGGATATCGGCCGGGCTCTCGGTCAGGCACGGACGCTGGCAGACCTCGCCGGGCAAACGTTACAGGAAGTTCTCGTGGCGGCCAACAATCTCAGCAAAGCTGCCGAAAGCACCGATACATTCCTGCGCTCGAATCGTCCTCAACTCGATCAGGCGGTGCAACGGATCAATGATGTGGCCGGCCGGGCCCAGGATTTGCTCAGCGACGAAAATCGGCAAAACCTTACCGTGGCCCTGCGGAATTTCCGCAAGGCCAGTGAGCAATTCGAGCAACTCACCCGTCGCAGCGACGCTTTATTGACCGACACACATAAGGCAGTGCAGGACCTGAGCCGTCGCCTCGACCAGCTGAGCACCAATGCCGATGCTACTCTCGCCGAAATTCGCCGTGTTGCGGAGCGACTCGACAAGCAGATTGCCTCCAGCGGCAAAAACGCCGATGAGTTACTCATCGAAGGCCGCGCTACTTTGAAACGCCTCCAGGCCAGCCTTGACCGGGCCGACGAATTGGTCGCCAGTCTCCAGCAAACCAGTAAGCTCGTACAGGAACGAGCACCGAGCATCCTCAAAAACGTGGATGAAGGAGCTGCCCGCGTCAGCGAATTGGCCAACCAGCTTCAGGAATTCGCCAAAGCTCTCAACCAGGAAGATGGGACGGTGCGGCGACTGCTCCAGGACCCATCGCTGTACAATAACCTCAACGGAATTGCTGCTCAGTTGAACCGTGCCAGTCCACAACTGCAACAGATTCTCCGTGACCTGAGCCTGTTCGCTGACCGCATCGCCCGCCATCCGGAATTGCTCGGCGTCGGTGGTGTCGTCAATCCTTCCAGCGGTATAAAACGCTGAAAATGCTGCCGCTCGAGTAATGCAGACTCGTTGCCGACAACTTTTCACAATCGGAAGCAATGACCGCCATGTCGTTGGGCAACTGACAGACAGGCCGAGTCGCCCAAGTTGACTGATTCGGCAGCAACACAAGAACCGGCCCTGCCGACAAACCTGGATTCTTGCCAGCACAACTGCGGCTTGCTTGTTCGCTGTTCCCGTACGGGCATCGGTCAAGTGATCTTCCCAAATAGCCGGGTTTAGGTTATCGCCACCCAAACAGTCTATGCCGGACTTGAAATCCCAATGGCCGATACCATAGCGCGAATATCTCTGAAAGCGATGCGGCTTAAGCTTCGGTTTTGCGGCTGGATAGTGGTCCCGCTCGCCGTGCTGGTCTGGCTGACGGCAGCGGAGCAGCCTGGGATACATCGCGATAGTTTTGAAGGTCGGCAAACGGCCTGGCTAAAAGCGCTGGCGAATGTTGAGCACCGCGAATTAGCCCACGACCTGAGCACGCAAACAGCCCATTCCGGACGCCAATCCGAACACATCCAGCTCCAGGCCGGCAAGGGTACGTTTATTCACTACTACTATCCCGTCGGCAAGATCGTCCTGCTCGATGAAATGACGCTGAGCGTGTGGATAAAAGCCAACCGTCCCGGCATGCAGTTGCTGGCACGCCTGGTTTTGCCGCGAGAACGCGACCCACAAAACCTCGATCGTCCGCTGACGACATTGCTGCGCGGGGATACTTACGAACTGGTCGGTCGCTGGCAACGCCTCGATTTGCGTCAGGTTCGGCAGCGCCTACGCGAGGCGCAGATGATGCTGCGGGCCGAATTGCAACGCGAGGTCAACTTTGAAGACGCCTACGTGGATCAGGTGGTGCTCAATGTCTATGGCGGGCCAGGATTGAACGAGGTTTGGATTGACGATCTGGAAATTGGCCCGGTGCTGGGAGAAAATTTCCGACCTGCCCAGCCAGATGCTCAGACCACTCGTGATGCCCCAGCGCTGCCTGTTAGCCGGGTTCGAGTTCCTGGCCAGGTGGAAGTTCGGCAGGATCGGCTGGTGGTCAACGGCAAACCGCTCCTGCTACGCATGATTCGGGATAGCGGCACGCCTCTATCGGTCTTGCGAGAAGCCGGATTCAATGCGGTGCTCATGCCGGCTACCATGGCGGAATCTCGTTGCCGCGAGGCCGCCGATCTCGGTTTCTGGCTGGTGCCGACATGGTCTGTGCTGGAAGGGTCAGCAAAGTTGCAACTTCCCGGGGGTCTGGTACGGGAACTGGAGCGGTTTCCCGTCTCGGAGTCAGTGCTGGCCTGGCATCTCGGCGGGGGCTGGTCAGCGGAAAATACCGACCTGCTCAAAGAGATGGCGCGAGCCATCGCTGCTCGTAGCAATCGCCCTCTCGCTCTGGAAGCCTGGGACGGCTTACGGCTGTACTCGCGGCATGTTGGCTTGCTGGGCACCTACCGCTGGCCGCTTTACACCGGTCTGGAACTGGCTGATTATCACCACTGGCTGGCTCAACGCCGTCGCTTCGCTGATCCCGGCAGTTATTTGTTCACCTGGATCCAAACGCACACACCGGGCTGGTTCAAGCAATTCACGCCGGCCAATAATCCCTCGCCATCACCCCAACCGGAGCACATTCGCTTATTGTCGTACCTGGCGCTGGCGGCCGGTTATCGAGGGCTGGCTTTCTGGACAGACGAGTCTTTCGCAGACCCGCAGCAGGCGCGGGGACGATTGTTGCAACTGGCCCTGCTCAACCTGGAACTGGAAATAGTCGAACCGTTTTTGGCCACTGCCCGTGAGCCGGTCTGGTTACCGACTCGCCAACCCGATGTGATGGCGGCGGTGTTTCGCTGCGATGCTGCCGTTCTGGTGCTGCTGGTCTGGACAGGCAAAGGTGGACAGTTCGTCGCAGGAAACGCAGCAACCGGTACAGTGGAAGCTGTCATTCCGGGGGCCCCCGAAGATGCCCAGGTCTGGGAAGTTACAGCCGGCCAGGTGCGGGCACTCAAAACCGAGCGGGTCGGCGGTGGCGTCAAGATCACCGTGCCTGACTTCAGTCTCGCCACCATGCTGGTCTTTACTTCCGACCTGCGGCAAATCGAAACACTCCAGTCAGCAGTGATTCGTTATCGCCATCTCGCTGCCCAGTGGGCCTACGACCTGGGCGTGGAACAACTGACCCGTGTTGAACAGGTCCATGTACGATTGCAACAGTTTCAGCAGCAACATCCTGGCCGCGATTCTGCTGCCGCTCTCGATGCCACCACCCGTGTCTGGCTCGACCAGGCCCGCAGACACCTGGAACGATCCCGGGCGGCGTTATTGCGAGGCAGTCAGCTGGATTATCGGGAAGCCTGGACAGAAGCCCATGCCGCGCTGGCACAACTGCGATTTGTGCAGCGCAAAGTTTGGGAACAGGCCATCCGCTTGCTGGATCATCCGGTTTGCCTGCCCTATGCGGTAAGTTTCGAGACCCTGCCCGATTTCTGGCAAGCGGTCGCCACGATCCGCGCTCACCGCGTTGGCCCTAACGTTTTTTCGGAAGGCAACTTCGAATCTCCCCCCGAAGAACCGTTCCGAGGCTGGACAGTGCAGCAGGATACGCTTGATGCTGTCGAATTGGTGGCCGAACGCAGCACGGATCAACCCCAGCAAGGCCGCACCTGCTTACTACTGCAGGTTCGACCGAAGGACGCACAGCAGCCTCCTCAGGCTCTGGAACGAACCTACCTGGCGGTAACCAGTCGGCCGGTAGCAGTGACACCAGGGAGCTGGGTCCGCATCAGTGCCTGGATTCGCATTCCCGAACCGATCCGCGGCAGTGTGGACGGCATGCTCTTTTTTGACAGTGCCGCAGGCGAACCACTGGCGGTGCGCCTGACCGCAGCCACTCCCTGGAGAAAAATCACCCTCTTCCGACAGGCTCCGCCTACCGGCACCATAGCGGTCAGTTTGGCTTTGACCGGTCTGGGCAAAGTTTACGTGGACGACGTCCGCATCGAACCTCTTCTGCCAGCTTCCCAGCCCTCGGGGCATCCTTAGCTTCTGGTTGACCTGTGGTCTGTTTGCCCTTCCGCTAAATCTTCCGGCCCGACTAGCCCGTTATCTAATCGGAAAATCATCGCAGAAAACGCTCGAACATTTCTTCCAGGACATTTGCGCAAACGACAAGGCAATGCTTCGATAGGGATTCGAAAATTTCGCCAGTGATAGCCGAAGTTGGCAGGCACTGTAACACCAGGTGCAAGATAACCAGAGTCGAAAAGTTCGCCAGTGATAGCCGAAGCATAACCGCTTTCTCGCGGCTTGCTGCAAACGTCCCGCTCACCAGGCACTCTTGCCGCAGATACGTGTACAGGTGTAGTATATATACGAATGTTCACGGTAATGTGAAACCAGCTTATGGCTGGACACCCCAGGTGGAACCCTGGCAAAGGAGCATGGTATGAATGAGGCGCGATTAACCAAGCGGCAGCAGCAAGTGTATCAGTTCATCCGGCAGTACATGCAGAAGCATGGCTACGCTCCGACGGTACGTGAAATTGCCGAGCGGTTTGATATGGCCTCTCCTAACGGAGTGATGTGTCATTTGCGGGCCCTGGAGCGAAAAGGGTTTATTCATCGGACAGCCGGTCATGCTCGCGCTTTGACCCTGCGCCACGAATCGCCGGAGCATAGCATTCCGGTTTACGGTATCGTGGCTGCCGGTTCACCCGTCGAGGCAATCCAGCAGGAGGATGACCGCTTGCAATTGGATGAGTTGTTCCCAACGCGGCAAGGGTTGTTTGCCTTACGGGTTCGCGGCAACAGCATGATTGAGGATCATATCCAGGATGGCGACCTGGTACTGATCGAACCCCAATCCGAACCCCAGAACGGCCAGCGTGTGGTTGCCTGGATTGATGGCGATGTCACGCTCAAACGCTTTTACCGTGAGCGAGGCCGTATCCGCCTCGAACCGTCCAACGCCCAGATGCAGCCGATCTACGTCTCGGCCAGGGACAATTTCCGGATTCTCGGAGTGTTGCGGGGCGTTATTCGCCGCTACGAATAACCCGCACCACAAGAGTCCGCCACCAGATTCATAGCCAGCTTACCCCCGGGACGCTCGTTCACCGATACGATTGGTCCGCCCACTCAAAAGAGCGGCTGGCGAGCTGGTGGGCGACAAATACAAGCTGGGTTACCCGCAACAGCGCTGAAGGTAACCGATGTCCGCCCGGCCCAGCGTTACCTCGCATTGACAGGGTCCGGGCTTCGTGTTACACGCAGCCCAAGCGGGAATCCAGCTATGCGCATTCTGGTCAATACCTGGTCCGGTCTGGGGCCGCCAGCCGGGATCGGACATTACGCCGCTCAACTTGTCCACGCTCTGCGACAAACGGCAGCCGAACAGGATGCGGTGTTGTCGTTTCCCGACGGTTGGTTAGCCCAGCTGCACAAGCATTGCCAAGCACCACGGAAATATCTGGCACCGACAGGGACACTAGCGACGGCGGTAACTTCGCCCTGGCTCCCATGGTACAAACTTGCGAAATCCTGTCTGACACCGTGGAGCGAAAAAGCCCATGCCCTGTTGCACTCAACGCTCGGCTGGTTCCTCGAGCGGCAATTCCGGACTCACCGCGCCACGCTTTACCACGAGCCGAACTTTGTTCCCCTGACACACGAGTTTCCGTTTGTGGTGACGGTGCACGATCTGTCGCCGCTGGTATGCCCCGCCTGGCACCCGGCCTATCGCGTGCGTTGGCTGGAACGGCATCTGGACGCCAGCCTGCGTCAGGCACAACACATCTTTACCGTTTCCGGTTTCAGCCGCGATGAACTGGTGCGCTGGTGCGGTGTGAGTGCCGACCGCATTCACGTCGTCTATCCCGGGGTACGCCGGCACATTCACCCACAACCAATGGCGCTGGTGGAATCCCGGCTCAGGCGAGTAGGATTGCGTCGCGGTTACCTGCTCTATGTGGGCACACTCGAGCCGCGGAAAAATCTGGAACGGGTGCTTCGCGTCTATCTGCAACTACCTCGCAGTCTTCGCTGGGAGGTTCCTTTTGTGCTTGCTGGCAAATACGGTTGGGCATCGCAACAACTGGCTGAATTAATTGCTGGCAGCGGCCCGAGCGAAGGGGTGCTGGCTCTCGGTTACGTTCCCGAACAATGGTTAGCCACGCTGTACTGCGGAGCGCGTGCCCTGATTTATCCGTCGCTCTACGAAGGCTTCGGACTGCCACCGGTGGAAATGTTAGCCTGCGGTGGGCAGGTGGTGGTCTCCGATGTCCCGGTTTTCCGCGAAACGCTGGGCCCTT
Organism: Gemmatales bacterium; assembly: GCA_041640595.1. GTDB lineage: Bacteria > Planctomycetota > Planctomycetia > Gemmatales > HRBIN36 > HRBIN36. The sequence goes on from JBEPZY010000011.1 coordinate 25,037, forward strand.
ACGCTTACCGAATTCCGGCCGAAGACAGCGACGGATGGTATCGAATGTTGCGGCAACTCGCAACGGGCACCGTTACAGACTCCTTTTCACCGGAGGCCAAATCGCGCTGGGTGGCGCGTTTCGACTGGCTTACCTGCGCACGTCAAAGTTGGGCCATTTACAAAACGCCACCACTGGCTATCCGCCTTGCCGCTTGATTTGCCAAGCCTGGCTCCAATCCGCTTCGGTAAGAATGGTACCAGTCTCCTGATGATTCGCCGAGATGGTGGGCAGTCCGCTTAAGGCGAATGTGCACTGCGACGTTGGCGCTGAACCCGTGCAGATGTTTCACGCCAGATTAATTTAGCGAAACCTTCACCAATGCGACCGGCGGACGTGGCGAGATTGTCAGGGTCTAAAACGGTGCTTCAGCAATTCCTGCACAACCTCGGCCAATAGTGCCGGGTCTCGTTTGCTCAAAATGTGCTCCACCCGCGATTCTGGAATTTCCAATTGCAGCAACACCTGCCGGGCCCGCTCCCAGAGGCGGTCGCGTTTCTTGTCCGTCGCCAGGTAAAGATCGCCGACAAGCTCTTCCAACCGCCGCAAGAGATTGTTCGGCAAATTGGCATAATAACGCCGGATAACTTCGAGCTGGTACGGCGTAAATTCGCGCGGTGCGTCTTTTTGCCCGCTCACTGGTTCACTCCGTGCAGTATCACGCCATGCGGACAAGTCACCTCGGCCAATGTTGCGCTCAGCCTGAGCAAATCGCTGTGGCTTGCCGACAAAGGCGCAAAATGAGCCTACGTGATGTCGGCAGCTTGCCAGCTTGGCAGCTAGAACTGCGAACGCATCTGCCCTAACCCTGGGCCAGTTGTGCCTGGCGTTTACGAATCGCCTTCAACCGCCGCAACCGTTGTCGCCGCCGTTGTTCGCTCGGCTTTTCGTAATACTCATGGCGGCGAATTTCCTTAGGGATGCCACTGCGTTCGAGCAGTTTTTTGAAGCGTTTGACGGCCTGTTCGATGGTCTCATTGGGTCGCAATTTCATCTTCAGCGGCATTCGTCCTCCTTTTGTGCAGGTGAATCGAAAATGTCCACGTGCCTGGGTACAGGTTCGCAAGAGCAGCAGCCGCAAAGCTGCCGTGCTCCGGTACAGACCGGTCTGACTCATTGCAGACGGCCGACCTGGGCGAGCAAATACATTTTATAGCGGCTGGCTCGGCCGTCGCCGCGGCTTGCCCACCAATATTTATATATCGGCCAGGCACCGCGATACCGCTACCCGGCCAGGCAACTATTATAACCAGTCCGAGCAACAACGATAAGCCAGCTTCCCAGGTTTCGTCTTGAACACTCTCCAGCGAATCGGGTTGGTTGCGGGTCAATACGTGGCGCGGCCGCCGCTGACATCGTAACACTGGCCGGTCACGAAACTGGCTTCGCGGCTGGCCAGGAAATGCACCACAGCGGCCACTTCTTCGGGCCGACCCACACGCCCCATCGGAATCCGCGACGCCATGTAGTCAATGGTCGCTTGCGGTAAGCCAGCGAGAATTGGCGTCTCGATAACCGCGGGCGAGACCGCGTTGACTGTGATGTCGCCCTTTTGCACCAACTCTTTCGCCAGCGATTTCGTCCAGGCAATCAGGGCCGCTTTGCTCGCGGAATAAGGCCCCAGCGTCGGATTGCCTTCTTTGCCAGCGATGGAGGCGATGTTGACGATGCGGCCGTAACCCTGTGCCAGCATGCCAGGAATGACCGCCTTGGCCAGCAGTACCGGGCCAATGAGGTTGACGGCGAACACCTGCTCCCAGTCCGTTCGCTCCAATTCCCAGCTGCGTGCCGCTCGTCCGGTAATGCCGGCGTTGTTGACCAGGATAGTGATGCTGCCCCAGTTGTCCCGGATAGTGCGCACGGCCCTGGCAATATCTGTTTCGCTGGTCACATCGCCGGGCAGCGCCAGTCCGCCGATGCTCGCCGCGACCTGTTGAGCTTTCTCGCCATTGCGGTCGAAAATGGCGACGCGGGCACCCGCTGAGGCCAAGCGCCGGCAAATGGCTTCGCCAATTCCCTGAGCGCCGCCGGTAACCAGCGCTACCTGTCCATGCAAATCAAAAAAGCGTTCGCTGCCCGGCATGATCATTCCCCTTGGCGTTGCCGCTTCTCGACAATAGACCTGTGATACGCGAGTCAGGATAGCATTTAGCGTAGGGAAAGGGCAGAGCATGAGCAGAGCTGGGCGAGTCATCGTCATTACTGGTGCGACGCGCGGGCTGGGGCGGGCCATGACCGAAAAATTCGTAGCTCTGGGGCACCGGGTTGCCGGCTGTGGTCGGTCGGCACAACACGTTCGGGAACTTCAGGAGCGTTACGGCCCGGCCCATCTGTTTTCGGTGGTGGACGTTCGTGATGATCGCCAGGTGGCCAACTGGGCTCGTGAGGTGCTGGAAAAATTCGGCCCACCCGATCTTCTGCTGAACAACGCCGCCGTCATCAACCGCAACGCTCGCCTCTGGGAAATCCCTGCTGAAGAGTTCGACGCGGTCGTGGACATCAACATCAAGGGCGTGGTCAACGTGCTCCGTCATTTTCTGCCGGCAATGGTGCAACGTCAGGCGGGTGTCATTGTCAATTTCAGCTCGGCCTGGGGCCGATCGACATCTCCGGAAGTCGCACCGTACTGCGCGACGAAGTTCGCCATAGAAGGATTGACCAAAGCACTCGCGCAGGAATTGCCGAGAGGAATGGCAGCTATCCCGCTCAATCCCGGCATCATTGACACGGACATGCTCCGCAGTTGTTTCGGCTCCAGCGCTGCTTCTTATCCATCTCCGGAAGAATGGGCGGAGCGTGCCGTACCGTTTCTGCTGCAACTCGGCCCGAAAGATAACGGCCGATCGCTTTCCGTTCCTGGCGGCTAAGCAGCAGCGACGAACATCGCGTCGCCCAGGAAAACAAGAGCGAGCAGCATCGGCCCAGCGTAGCATACGGCGACCGGCTTTGCGTCAGCGGTAATCTTCCGCCCGCAACGACACGCAGATGATTTCCTTGTCGTTGCGGACGAACATGCAGCGGTGTGCAAATGCCGGATGCACCCACACAACCTCCCGACCCATCGCCGTACCGGTTGGTTCGATCACTTTCGTGCGGCAAATCTCCTCGTACCCTTTGGGCGTCAGGCGTGCCAGGATTAGCTCCCCTTTCTCGTTGAACAGGAAAAATCGGTCGCCGTGCGGGATGAGGAAAGCGTTGGCCCAGCGGGCCGGGCGGTCGCCGGTCGTCGCCGCCAGCGTCTCCCACAACCGCTCTCCGGTATCCGCTTTCAGGCACCGCAATTGTCCGTAACTGCAAACGCCGTAAATATGGCCGTCCTGAAGCACCGGCGTGGGAATGATGGAATGCAGGCCGTCCGTCTTTTTCTCGCTTTCGCTTTTACCTCGCCACAACACCGACGCAGCCGGGCGGTCATCGTCGAGGCGCAGCATCATCGGCCCATTGTAAAACGCGGTCACGAATAGCAGGTTTCCCATTTTCCGCGGCATGGGAATGGACAGGCCGGCACGAATGCGAAACGGTTGCCGCCAGTACACTCGTCCCGTTTCCGGATCAAGACTCTCGACAGCCTCGGGATGCCAGATGATCAGCTGCCGAACTCCGGCATGTTCATAAATGACCGGTGGACAGTAGCCAGGTTCGCTGGCCGAAAGACTCCGCCAGATTTCCTTGCCAGTCATTTTGTCCAACGCGACCACCAGGCTGCCTTCGCCACCAGCCAGGGTAATGAGTTTGTTTCCGTCCACCAGCGGATGAGCGGCATAACCCCATAACGGCACCTCGCATTTGTACTCGACCGGCAATTCTTTGCTCCAGATCACCTTGCCCGTTGTTGTCTCCAGACAAAACAGGTGTCCCATGGCTCCGAGAGTATAGACGCGATCGCCATCCACGGTAGGCGTGCAGCGAGGCCCGGCCGGGTAGCTGATGCGGTAACGTGCCGGGTAACGATGCTCCCATAAAACTCGGCCCGTAGCTGCGTCCAGGCACAGCACGCGTTCAAATCCCGGCGTATCACCTCGAACAAACGGACTGGCCGGGTCTCGCGCTCCGGGATTCTTTTGCCAGTCGGTTACGAAAACACGATCCCCGGCTACGGCTGGCCCGGCGTATCCCCCGTGAATCGGCGTTCGCCACAACACCTTCAGACCGGTGGGCGGGAATTTCTCCACGATGTTTTGTTCGCGCCAGACACCATCGCGTCGTGGGCCGAGCCATTGCGGCCAATCATCCCCGTAACTGCTGCAAACACCTGCCAGCACGGCCAGCACACTGGCCACAACTACCGCTCCCTGTCGCCTCATCCCCGGGTAAACGGTTTCCGCGCGCATAGTGCCTCCCTCTCGTGCAAGCAAGCCGTTTTCACGCCTGCAAATTGGCGAGCAATTCTTTACGACGCACCAATCGCTGACCGCGACATTCGTCTATCTTCAACACCTGCAGTAACCGCTTGCGTAACGTCGAGCACAACTTTTCCACAGCGCTGGCAGAGCGACTGTTCAATGGAATAGCTCCGCCGGCACGCCGATCATGGCCGCCTGCGGTTCCCAAATCTCCCACTACCTGCTGCAACACTATCCCAGCTCGTCCACGGGCATGCCGCGTGCGCAGGGACAGGAGCAGTTTGTCTTCATAAACACCCGCACAAAACGACCATTCCATTCCTTCCAGCCGCATCAGCAGGTCTGCAATCTCCGCTGCTAACTCCGGTTGCGGCAATTCATCCGCCCAGGATAAAATCAACCGATCGTCATAGATAAACGTATCCTGCAATGCCTGCAGGAGTGCTTCGAAATAGGCCAGGGGCAGTGGCGCTGCACGAATGCGAGCCAGTTTGTCCTGATCCACGCGCGGGTAAAGCTGCCGCAGTGTTTCATCATCCAGAGGACTTGCTTCCCGCGGATAACCGCTTATCTCCGATTCGATGCCATAGAACAAAGCCATAGCAACATCACTGCTGGGAACCAGGCCTTGCTCATTCAGGTAACTGGCCACAATTGTGCAAGTAGCTCCGACATCCGAACGGATATCCACAAAGGGAACGCCCCGCAACTGCCCGCCGGTTTCGTGATGGTCAATCACCCCGTAAATGGGCAGACCCTCCGGGATAGTATGCCGGCCCGTCCCCGGTTGACTGTCCACGATAATCACCGCCCAGAACGGCGACCAGTCCACCTGCTCAATGGGCACCAGTTCCAACTCCAGGCAATCCACCAGGGCTCGGTTTTCCGCCCGACCCAGGATGCCGTCGCGGGTCAGTTGCACCGGCATGCCCACCTTTTGCCGAATCAGCCAGGCCAGTGCGACCATGCTCCCCAGACTGTCCGGGTCGGGATTAACGTGCGACACCAGATGCACTCCTTTGTACTTCTCCAAACCCTGCAACAATCGTGAGGAAACACACTCCGCTGACCCGCTATTCTGACCATTTCGAGCTTGGCCGTTGCGACTACCGTTCATCCCACGTTCCATAGATGCCATTCCTGCTGGTAATGCTGGTTATGACTATTTTATCACCGCCGGCATTGCTTGCCAAACCTGGCCATGATAAGGCCGGACCAGAAATTTCGCCCTATGCAAAAAGCGACCACCCACGCCCATCGCTCAACGGCATATTCTCACGGCTTGGCCTTTTCCACCGAGCCCGTGGAACGGGTGAATTCCACCAACTCCAGAGATGTCTCCTGTTCGCCGATCTTAATGCTCACTTTCACGGGGCCCATACCAGGAGCGTACCAGTATGTGGCGCTGAGCTTCTGGCTGCCCAGTTGCAAATTCTCCCCGCTTACTTTGAGACAGGCAAACTCGCCGGCACGTGTCGCCACTTTTTCATCGGTGGCCGTTATGCTCAGCTTTCCCTCAATCGTCTTGTCTTTGACTTTCGCTTTGACCTCCCAGGAGTCCTTTGCCTTAGCCGGCCATTTGAGGACCGGTACTGGAGGCTCAATCGGCACGTCATTGGCTTTCAGCCGATAGATACCATCCGCACGCACCACAAGCACCTCGCTGGAAACCACTTGATTGCTCACACTGGTTTCGAGACGGAAACCTTCTTCGTTTCCCACTTTCTCACGCCGCACAACTCGGGTCAGGCTCTCGTTGCCGATATTGTTGACATAACGCCAGGCATTGCCTACTTCCAGCGGATAATAAGTCTGCCCTTCGCTCTTTTTCTCCTGGCCAATCACCCCAAGCGCTGCCAGGCATAAAGCTACCGGACAAAAGAGCCGACCAGCATTTCTCAGCATCCGATTCCTCCTGTTTCCATCCACTTCAGGCAAAGCCATCTCGTTTTGCAGTCGGTCAAGCGAGGCGCATATCCCAGAATTTAGCCCCATCTTGGGCTTGCTTATTTTACAATTTTCCGTGCTCCTCGCAGCAGAGCCAGCCGGAACGCCGCTCGCGGGATTAGCCTGACGGCTTTGCCCGGCCCAATTGCGCTTTTCCTGCTCGCCTATCATACGAACATCAGACCGCCAACTCCAACCCCAATGTACTCCCTCATCCGCGCAACGTACCGCGCCAGCCGTTCACGGCAGTATATCAGTACCCGTTCCCCAACCGAGGCCAGAATTTACACGAGACCCTCTCGGCGATGCGCTGGCCAATTCAGGCAGCCGTGTCAGCTATCCGAGACAGTTATCCTGAATGGCCCAATGTCAATTAATCCGTTCGTTGCTGACGCGGTCGGTGAGCACGTCCTGATTGTTCAGCCGGAAGAACCAGTCCTGATCCCACCCACCCGTCAGCCGATCCACCGCATTGTCGAATATCACCTTCGTCGTGTTCAATGCCGGTACTCCCACTCCATTCAGCAACGCGCTCACCCGCTGACTGTACG
>JBEPZY010000012.1:0-30878 GCA_041640595.1 Gemmatales bacterium
TCTCACCAACGTCAACGGCACGCTGTTTTTCGTCGCCAACCATGGCACCAACGGCTACGAACTCTGGAAGAGTGATGGCACGTCCAGCGGCACCGTGCTGGTTCGCGACATCCGGCTGGGCGCGTATAGCTCCAATCCTTCCCAGCTGACCAACGTCAACGGCACGCTGTTTTTCCAGGCCAACGATGGCACCAACGGCTACGAACTCTGGAAAAGCGATGGCACGTCCAGCGGCACCGTGCTGGTCAAGGACATCCGGCCGGGCACGGATAGCTCGAATCCTTCCTATCTGACCAACGTCAACGGCACGCTGTTTTTCCGGGCCACCGACGGCGCGACTGGCTACGAACTCTGGAAGAGCGATGGCACGTCCAGCGGCACCGTGCTGGTCAAGGACATCGATCCCGTGCTTGGCTCCCATCCTCGCTATCTCACCAACGTCAACGGCACGCTGTTTTTCCGGGCCACCGACGGCGCGACTGGCTACGAACTCTGGAAGAGTAATGGCACCTCCACCGGCACCGTGCTGGTCAAGGACATCCGGCCGGGCCTGTATGGCTCCTATCCTCGCTATCTCACCAACGTCAACGGCACGCTGTTTTTCAGAGCCACGAATGACTTTTACACCACCGACTTCGAACTCTGGAAGAGCGATGGCACGTCCACCGGCACCGTGCTGGTCAAGGACATCCGGCCGGGCACGGATAGCTCGAATCCTTCCCAGCTGACCAACGTCAACGGCACGCTGTTTTTCCAGGCCAGGGATTTCCCGACTGGTTACGAGCTCTGGAAGAGCGATGGCACGTCCACCGGCACCGTGCTGGTCGCGGACATCCGGCTGGGCTCGGCTGGCTCCGGTCCTTCCGGTCTCACCAACGTCAACGGCACGCTGTTTTTCGTAGCCAACGATGGCGCGAATGGTGTCGAACTGTGGGCCACTGACGAATTAGCTCCGACGGTTGTGCAAGTCACGCCGCCGGCCAATGGAACTTACAGGTCCGGCCAGGTGCTGGATGTGCTGGTCAGGTTCAGTGAGCCGGTCATCGTTGGTACGACGCCCAGTGCCAAGCCGTATGTGCGGCTGCGAATCGGCTCAGTCATCCGCAACGCCCTGTTCCACAGCCAGCCTAATGCTGTGACCCTGCGTTTCCGTTACACCGTGCAAACGGGCGACCTGGACACCAACGGCATCGAAATCCTTTCCCCGGTCATCCGTCCCCCGGGCACGTTCATCCGCGACGCCAATGGGAACAATGCCAGCACGACCTTCACCAATCCGAGCACGCCGAACGTGAAAGTGGATGCGGTGGCCCCGACGATTGTGCTGGTAACACCGCCGGCCAACGGGCGTTACGTAACCGGCCAGGTGTTGGACATCCTGGTGCGATTCAGCGAACCGGTCAACGTCGGTACCACCAGCACCGCCAAACCGTATATCCGGCTGCGTATCGGCAGTGTGATCCGCAATGCCGTTTTCCACAGCAAACCGAACGCTGCCACGCTGCGGTTCCGCTATGTGATTCAGTCCTCCGACCGCGACACGAACATAGAGATACTCTCGCCAATTATGCGGCCAGCGGGTACGTTCATCCGCGACCTGGCCGGCAACGACGCGATCGTGAGCTTCGCCCCGCCGAGCACGTCCGGCGTTCTAGTGAACTAGCAAAGGGATCGCCAAGCGAGAGGTTCTGCGTGCGCGCTCTGAACTTATCCCCGGTTTTCGCGGAGGCTACGCTGGATGTAACGCCTTGGGATGATGCTGGTTATGTCGGATAGTCCTGTCTTTCTGGGGCACTTGGAGCATGTAAGACCCGCCTGAGCTCCTTCAGGTTTTGGAAAAGAGCCACCGACCACAGGCACAAAGTGGGCTGCAGCCGAACGCCGCAACGGCGTGAGCGCCCGGTGCACGAAGCTGAAAAAACAGGACTTTTGGTAAGCCATTGTCGGGACCTGTGTTGCGAAGTCGCCCACCACTGCCAAAACTGGGGATAAGTCAGGGTCATCGTAGCTGGCTGCTCTGTTCTCAAAAACCTCGGCGTCAGGAAAGCCGGTCCGGCACAAAATTTTTCGCCGGTGGTCTGGACTTTTTGGGGTCTTTCGACTAGACCATGAAAGGGACACGGGGCACCTGGGCACGTCGGTGCACCGCAGCGTCCGAATCTACGAGAGGGAGTGCGACGCGGAGACGCCTGGCCGATGGGGCCGGGATTTTCCGCTCGCCTACTAGGAAAGGGTCCAACGCACATGACTCACGTCGTCTGCGCGCCTTGCTGGGATTGCAAATATACCGATTGCGTTGTCGTCTGCCCGGTGGAGTGCTTCTGGCAGGACGAGATGATGCTCTACATTGACCCGGTGGATTGCATTGACTGCGAGGCCTGCGTGCCGGAATGCCCCGTGCAGGCGATCTATGCCGAAGCCAACGTTCCCAGTGAATGGCAGGAGTACATTCAGCGTAACGCCGAACGTTCCGCCGCGCTCAAGGCTGCCAACGAAGGGCACATCACGCAGAAGCAGGACCCCAAAGAAGGCCCCGAATGCAAGAAAAAGGCCTGACCGGCCGAAAACTCGGCGAGCCGGTCATCCGAAGATGGGCAAGCAAGTCGGCGGCGTGAAAATCAGGCCAGCCGTCAGCAGCTTGCCGAATCGTGGTCGTCAGCGCACGCGCTGGACAACGAGCTGATTCTGACAGGGTGGCCCGAAATTCACCCACAATTCCTCGCGCTCGGCAATCGCCAGCACGAACGCCGACGTGCAGGTCTGCGATGGCTGTCCGTGTTGACACAGGGATTCACCGGCCAGCGGTTCGTGGTCGGCAAAACACTGGCGGATTTGCTCCGGTTCAGCCGGGCTCGCCAGCTGTTGCAATCGCGCTGCCAGTCGCTGTTGCCGGGCCTCGGAAGCAGCACGGTTCGGCCAGCCGTCCTGCGATTGCAGGGTTTCCGCCTGATAATGATTGGCGAAGACCAGAATGCGTTGTTCCCTGGTCGGCAAATGTTCAGCCCGGCTTTGCGGGCCAATTTCCAGCAGCACCGTATGCCCCGAGGCATCGCTCAAAGCCAGTCCCAGTCCGGAGGCTACCGGGGACGTTCGGGCCAACTGCACCGCCGCGTCGAAATGCGTGATATGCACCAGGTCGCAACAGATCGCACCACTGGGCAGACGCGGTTCCGCATCCCGATAAGCGCGATCCACCCAGACAAAGGCCAGCCCGGCCTCGTTGATCCCGGCGATGGGAAGTCCGCCTGCTGCCGCCAGAGCCAAAGCGCCCGGCCCATCTTCCGGTTCGCGGTAGAAAATATGCAGATGCCGACCCAGCGAGTTCGGGGTGTCCCAGTTCATCGCCAGCCAGCTGCCACAAGGTACCACAGGCTCGCACAAGATGGCCGCAGTGCACCCGCCGACACTGGCTGCGACAGGAACGCTCGCATGAACCACTTCCGCCCAGTCGTGCCAGGCCGTGAGCAGGATTAATTCTTCGGGACTTACCTGAGCCGCTTTGGCCAGCGCCTGCCATTCTTCCCAGGCGGTGCCGCCGTGTCGCTTGAAATCCGCCACCATGCGATGGGCCAATCGCAAGTAACGCAGTTCGTGGCCATTGCCCGCATACCTTCGCCACCACGCCCAGGCCGACCGCAAACGCTCGTGAATCTCGCCTTTGAGCAGGTGACCGTGCTGCCTTCCCATTTCCTCGGGACTTCCTCGCAAACGCAACACTCTCGGCATCATGCACGTTCCCTCCTTGCCGCTACGGTGGTTGCTCGCAGCGTGTTCCATCCATTGCGATGGTTCCACGGCAGCGTGTTTCATCCGTTGAGACGGTTCGACGGCAGCGTGTTCCATCCATTATTCTGAACACACACGGTCGCTTCCACAAGCCCCCCTGCTCAACATTTGCACACAACGCCATGCCGCGAACATCCCGTGGGTCACAATGACCACCAACAGTTCGTTGAGTGTGCTCAACGTTTGCACACAACGCCATGCCGCGAACATTCGCTGCATCGCCCTTGCCGGTGCCATTTTCGAACCACGGCGGGCTGACGCCCGCCGCTCCTGATCGGATGTGCGTATGTGCATCGCAAAAATCGTTTTTTCGTCGGCAGACGTTCGCACCGCGAAACAAGAGCGGGGGGCGTTAGCCCCCCGTGGTTTCACAAACGCGCTTACAACTGCGTTTCCGGCACATTACGGACATAGTTCGTATTACCCAGCCACGGCGGGCTGACGCCCGCCGCTCTTGTAAACGTCCGTTCGTCGGTCGCGGAACGATGCTCGATTTTGCGGTGCAGCGTCGGTATCACGAACCACGGCGGGCTGACGCCCGCCGCTCCTGTAAACGTGCGTTCGTCGGTCGCGGAACGATGCTCGATTTTGCGGTGCAGCGTCGGTATCACGAACCACGGCGGGCTGACGCCCGCCGCTCTTGATCGGATGTGCGTATGTGCATCGCAAAAATCGTTTTTTCGTCGGCAGACGTTCGAACTGCAACACAAGAGCGGGGGGCGTAAGCCCCCCCCGTGGTAACTATTACCGCGAATGCAACGGCGACCCGCACATACACCGTCGCCGGTTCGGCGAACAATCGCGCTTGTATCTGCGCAAACGTGTTTCCCACGTCCACGGCGGGCTGACGAACGGCGCTCCTGTAAACGTGCGTTCGTCGGTCGCGGAACGATGCTCGATTTTGCGGTGCAGCGTCGGTATCACGAACCACGGCGGGCTCACGCCCGCCGCTCTTGTGAATGTGCGCTTGGGCATCGGCGTCCAACCGTAACTGTGCCGGGTGTGGCACTGTCTTGCGGCTAAGGTCTGCGCCGCAGGGTTTGCTATGAAGCTTACCTGGCGCTGGGTTACGTGTATCGAGCGCAATACCGACTGCGATGCAGGGTTTGGTGTGAAGTTTCCCGAAATTGTTCGTAGGTGCGGAATCGTTTTGCGGGAGGGGGGGACTGCGACCGGGTGGGATGGTTGCTATAACCAATCGTAGAAGCGATAGATAGAACGTGCGTTGATCGAGTACGTTGCTGACCAGATGGTTGCTATAACCAATCGTAGAAGCGATAGCCGCGGAACTGGAACGGTCTCCCGCGAGAAGCGCATGCCGTAACTTCGGGCAGTGAATGCCGTAACTTCCGCCCGACCGATGAGTGTGTTCGCTTTCATTCCCAGGTGGAGATAACCCATGAAGAAGCTGCAAGCTGTCGCGGTGGTGGCGGTGCTGGCGTGGTGGGCAGCTGCTGCAAAAACAGCTTGGGCCGAACTGGTCGAATTGACTATCCACCGCCGTGAACCGTTCGCTCAGGGGCAGTCCTTCGGAAACACTGGACCGTACGTCAAACTGGTGGGCACAGCCAGGTTCGCGCTGGATCCGCAACACGCCGGCAACCGGCCCATTGTGGATCTCGATCTGGCTCCGCGACGTGCTGACGGGAAAGTCGAGTTTAGTGCCGACGTTTATATCCTGGCCCCGGCCGATCTGCGCAAGAGCAACGGCACGATCCTTTACGATGTCAACAACCGCGGCAACAAGCTGGCGATGCGTTTTTTCAACGATGCTTCCAGCGGAAACGATCCGACCACGGCCGAGGATGCGGGAAACGGTTTTTTGATGCGGCGGGGCTACATTTTGGTCTGGAGTGGCTGGATCGGCGAGCTGTTGCCCGGGGAAGGACGGTTACTGCTGGCCGCTCCGCCCGTGCTGGAAAATGGCCGACCGGTGCGTGGCGTGGCGCGGTTTGAAATGAGCACCGACAAGCCGGCCGAATGGTTACCGTTGTCGCGTCGGCCTGGGCATGGCAGTTATCCTCCGACCGACGCGGGCCTGGAAAAAGCGGTGCTCACCTGGCGCATGCGCGAGACCGACCCACGGGTGGTCATTCCGCGATCGCAGTGGCGTGTGGAAATTCACCCACCGCAGGCGCCCCAGACAGGCGCGCCGGGCACTTTGCCGCAGGTCCGTCTCTATGTGGCGGGAGGATTTCGGCCAGGCTACCTGTACGAACTGATCACCGAGGTCGAAGGGGCTTTCGTTCAGGGCGTCGGTTTTGCCGGCGTGCGCGACCTGGTTTCGTTTTTACGCTACGATACCAGCGAGAAAAATCCGTTGCGGCTGGAGACCGGCCCGGCAGTGCGGTATGCCTATGCCTTTGGCGTGTCGCAGTCGGGACGGTTTTTGCGGCACTTTCTCTACCTCGGCTTCAATGCCGACGAACAGGGTCGGCGTGTTTTCGATGCCGTCTGGCCTCACGTCGCTGGCGGTGGTCTTGGCTTTTTCAATCACCGTTTCGCTCAGCCGACCCGTCATAACGGTCAGCACGAAGACCATGCTTATCCCGCCGACATGTTCCCGTTCACTTACGGCGAAAGTTACGACCCGTACCAACAACGTCGGGATGGTATTCTGGAACGGTTGCGTCGGGAGCATCCCCAGGCGGTGCCCAAAATCTTCCACACCCAGACTTCGGCGGAATACTGGCATCGTTCCGGTTCCCTGGTGCACACCGATCCTCTGGGCAAAAGCGATGCGGTGATTCCGCCCAACGTGCGCATCTATGCTTTTGCAGGAACGCAACACGGTCCCGGCAACGGCAGGCTTCCCCAAACGACGACACAGTTACCGACAGACCTGCCCGCCAATCCTGCTGATTACCGCCCCCTGCTGCGAGCCCTGCTGGACGCGCTCGACGCCTGGGTCAAAACCGAGCAAGAACCCCCCGCCAGCGTCTATCCGCTCATCCGCGAAGGAACACTGGTGCTACCGGATCAGAAAAGCACGGGATTCCCTGCATTGCCCGGCGTGCGCTATCCGGAAGTGATCCAGCGGCCGCAACTGTTTGATTACGGCCCGGACTTTGCCAGGCATGGCCGAATTACGCAGGAACCACCGTGTCCCCTGGCAGCGTACACGGTGCTGGTACCGAAATGCGACGCCGACGGTAATGAGCTCGGTATGATTCGCCTGCCGGATATTGCCGTGCCGCTGGCGACGTACACGGGCTGGAATCTGCGGCATCGCTCGATCGGAGCCGAGGCAATGCTCGCCAATCTGCTGGGTGCCTGCATTCCCCTGGCAAAGACCGCCAACGACCGGCAGAAGCTCGGCGATCCTCGCCGCGCTATCCTGGAGCGTTACCGCAACTTCGACGACTACCGCGAACAGTACCGCCGGGCCTGCGATGTTTTGGTGCAGCAGCGGTTCCTCCTGGACGAGGATCGCCAGCGATTGCTCGAAAAACTCAAGGAGCGGCAGGACTGGTTTCGACCATGAACAACCTTCCTGAGCGGGTGCGGGTGAAAATCTGCGGTGTGCGAACGGTGGAAGAAGCCCATGCGGTGGCCCATGCCGGTGCCGACGCTATTGGCATCAATTTCTACCCGCCATCTCCGCGTTACCTGCCGCCCGCAGAGGCCGGGAAACTGCTCGCGGCACTGCCGGCGTTTGTGGATGCAGTCGCGGTGGTGGTTCGACCCGAGCCGGACTTTTTGCGTTACCTGATCGAAGAAGTTGGCTTTCGCACGCTTCAGCTGCATGACGGCGAACCGCTCGCGGATTATCCGGGCGTTCGTTACATTCTGGCGGCAGGCATTGCGGACACCAGCGATTTGCTTGCCGTGGAAGAACGACTCACCCGCTGGCTGGAACGTGGCGCGTCGGTGGCGGCTGTGTTACTCGATGCCCGTGTGCCCGGGAAATACGGCGGTACCGGAGCAACGCCTCCCTGGTCTATCGTCGCCCAGTTCTCTCGACGCCGACCGCTCATCCTCGCCGGCGGGCTCAAATCCGAGAATGTCGCCGCGGCGATTGCTCAAGTGCGGCCCTTTGCGGTAGATGTTGCCAGCGGTGTCGAGACTGCTCCCGGCATCAAAGATTTGGCGAAGGTTCGCGCTTTTCTCCAGGCAGTCCGCGACGCTTCCGCATCCGAATTGCGTTAGCTCCCGTTCCTCCGCCTGGGTTAGCTTGCGTAGAAGAAGGGCGCTGCTATTCCGAATCCGAAGTGCGTTAGCTTCTTGCGGCAGTTCCCGAACGGAGCACTGGGCTGCACCGACCCTTCCACATCCGAAGTGCGTTAGCTCCCGTTCCTCCGCCTGGGTTAGCTTGCGTAGAAGAAGGGCGCTGCTATTCCGCATCCGAATTGCGTTAGCTCCTTGCGGCAGTTCCCGAACGGAGTACTGGGCCGCACCGACGCTTCCGCATCCGAATTGCGTTAGCTCCCGTTCGTCCGCCTGGGTTAGCTTGCCTAGAAGAAGGGCGCTGCTATTCCGAATCCGAATTGTGTTAGCTCCCGTTCTTGCGCCTCCGCCAATCACTATGCGCGAAACGAGAATGACCCACCGCCACCCCGGAACCACCAACGCCGAATTCAGAATTACCAACCGCCAATCGCCAATCACGAATCGCAAATCACGAATCAAGAGCGGCGGGCGTGAGCCCGCCGTGCGCGTTAGGGAAACGTACTTGCAGGAACGCCGCCGTACAATCGCGGGAGACTGCCGGTACTATGCTCACGATCGCCGGTGCATTCGCGTCCAGGGATAACACGGGGGCTTACGCCCCCACTCTTGTCTTGCGGTGCGCACGTCTGCCGGCGAAAAAACGATTTTTGCGATGCACATACGCACGTTCACAAGAGCGGCGGGCGTCAGCCCGCCGTGCGCGTTAGGGAAACGTACTTGCAGGAACGCCGCCGTACAATTGTGGAAGACTGCCGGCACTATGCTCACGATCGCCGGTGCATTCGCGTCCAGGGATAACACGGGGGGCTAACGCCCCCCGCTCTTGTTTCGCAGTGCGCACGTCTGCCGAAGAAAAGCGATTTTTGCGATGCACGAACGCACATCCGGTCAGGAGCGGCGGGCGTCAGCCCGCCGTGGTAGGGTAACGCAATTGCAACGGTGTTCGCGCACAGACCACCGACCGGTCGCCTTCGCGCCACCATTGCGGTGTTGCTGCTGCAAGCGCGTTTCCGAAACCACGGCTAGCTTACGCCAGCCGCTCCTGGTTGCACCGACGCAAGTCGTCGCGGATGCGCGTTTTGTCCAGCACGAACGCACGTTTGCAAGAGCGGCGGGGGGCAGCATGCCGTGGCTGGGAGTAACAAAAGACTGGAGCCGAGCGTGGATCGGCGGTGTACATGGCGTGTGTTGCATGGCGTGTGTGCGGGAAACGCTGCGAATCGTGTGGGTACTGTGCATCTGCAAGCGGCATTCATTCACAAGCGGCATGCATCAGCGCGCAAGGATGGCATGGCGGGTGGCCGCGAAATGGTGCGACCTGGTTCGACGGATAGCGGGCAAGTGATAAGATTTTCAGCAGCGGTGCTTGTTCACGGAAAGCTCGGCGGCTGTCCGACATGGTCGCCGGATGGCCGAAGAGGACGCCGTCGGACGAAAATTTCGGGCGGATGGCCAGGGGGTCGGCTTTCCGTCAGGCACCATGGTGCCGTGTCTGCCGACGACATTCGCGGCCGGATGGCTGGCGGTCGGCTTTCCATCCGGCATCATGCTGTCGAGGCTTCGGGCGACATCTTTGGGCAAACGATCTGGCGCGACAATCAGGCCTTTTTTGCAGTGGGACATCGGCTTCGGGCGACACTTTTGTACGGATGATCTGCTTCCTGCGGCGGGTGGCGCGAGCCGATGCGGTGAGGAACTCGCATCAGACGACTCCAGCAGGGAAACCCACTGTGCCGGGTCGGGAGTGCGAGGGGAAGAAAAGTGAGGGTGTCGCCTGCTGTCGCTAAGTCCGGGGACAATCGCCCGCCTGGTGTGTGGGTAAACAAAGTGAGGAATTCGCCCCAGGAAATTTCAGCAGCGAAACCGAGGTGCGGAACATGAGCGGGTGTGTCGGCATCATGCTGGTCGCGGCTTACTGGACGGTTTGGCAGCAAACAGGCCCGGGTCAGGCACCGGAAAAGCCGGTCGCCAAACTGGCAGGCGAGACTCGTCCGAGCCAGCCGGAACGAATCGGTGCCGGCCAGGCGGAGAGCAAGCAATCCCCGTCCGCGCGGCAGTCCGATCTGCCGGCCCAATTGCCGATGAGCAAATTGAAACCAGCCAGGTTGCAGCCTGGTTTGTCGGTGCTGCATTACCGGATCAGCACGAGTTCGCCCTTGTGCCAGCAGTTTTTCGATCAGGGCCTGGCCTACCTTTACAGCTACGTGTGGATGGAGGCGGTGAGGAATTTCGAGACGGCCTTGCAGTACGACAAAGAATCCGCCATCACCTGGTGGGCCCTGAGCCGAGCCTTGGAGGCCTGGGGCAAGCAAAAAGAGTCCCGGCAGGCGCTGGAGAAAGCCTGGGAGTTGCGGCACCTGGCCAGTCCCTCCGAACAGCTGTTGATTCAGGCACGGGCTCAGGAAAAAGGATTGCTGCCGGAATTGACCACACCCGAAGCGCGTCGCCAGGCCGCCATCAATACCATTGACCAGCTGCTCAGCCTGCACGAAGAGGATGAAGAAGCGTGGTTTTACCGAGCCCAGCTGGCCTGCGGCGGGAGATTGTTCGGCGGTAACGTCAACGCGGTGCCGTTTTACAAGGCCCTGCTGCGGATCAATCCGTTGCACCCTGGAGCCAATCACGAACTGGTGCATTATTACGAAAATGCCCGACAACCTGCGCTGGGCTGGGCGGCGAGTGAAAACTACATTGCGAGCTCGCCTGGCATTCCTCATGCCTGGCACATGCAGGCACACCTGGCGACGCGGTTGGGGCGGTGGGACCGGGCCAATGCTTCCAGTTCCCGAGCCGTTGCCCTGCAGCATGCCTACCACCGCGACATGGAGGTTCGACCCGCCGAGGATCACCAGTACGTGCACCATGTGGAGGTGCTGGCTATATCGCTGGTGCATGACGGGCGATTCCGCGAAGCACGCCAGCTTCGTGATTTGCCAGGCATTACCAACAAAAACGCCCCGGTCTGGTTCCGGCTCATGCTGGCCAGCGGCGATTACGCATCGGCCAGAAAGATCGCTGAGGCCAACCGTCGCACGGATAAAGTCCTGGGAGCGTACCAGTCGGCGCTGACGGCTCTGGCTTGCAATGACCTGGCGCAGGCGGAAGCGGAAATCCACGTTCTCCAGCAGGCGTGGCAAGAAACCCGTTCCCGCTCCGATTTGCGGTTGAAGCTGCTGGAAACGCGAGGCATTTACCTGTGTCGGCTGGCAGCACGGCAACCGCATGGGCTGGTCAGTCCTTCCGCGGGACTGGCTTTGCTCGAACAGGCCGTGCGCATCACTCAGGACGATTACCGCCATCACGCCTGGGGCAACGGTGCGTATTACATGGAAATCTGGGGTACCGAAGCCCTGCGGTTGGGACAATGGGACATCGCCGAGGAAGCTTTCCTGGAAGCACTGGCCCATGATTCCGGCAGTGTCCGGGCAGCGCTCGGTCTGGCTTATCTGAAGGAAGAACAGGGCGATCGCATGCTGGCCGAGCGGTATCACCAGCTGGCCCGACGCTTCTGGTCACAAGCGGACGCCGGTCACCTGGAACGTGTGCAGCAGCATTATCGAGAACTGGCCCAGCAAGGTCGGGCCCTGGTCTCACCCTCCCAAGGAGCCACGCCATGAAAGAACTTGTGCTGATCACGGCTGCAGTATGGCTGATAGGCGACACGCCGAGTCCCGGCCCTAAGCCCGGCGAACGGTTACCGCCGTACATGTCCATCGTCAGTCTCGGAGACAAGCGCGGTCAGCAGCATTGCTTTGTCTGAGAGACAGGCGAGCGGCCAGCGGTGATCGTCTTCGCCCGTCAACCGGACGAACCGCTGGGCCGACTGCTGATCCAGTTGGATCAATGGCTGCGGCAGGACAAATCGGCAACGCGACGCATCTGGGTCACGTTTCTTTCCCATCGGCAGCCGCAACTTGACGCACAACTGGTGGACTGGGGAAAACGCCTGGGTCTGGCACGATTGCCGGTGAGTATCTTCGAGGATGACCACGGACCACCCGCCTATCGCATTCCCGACGAGGCTGCGGTAGTCGTTGTTTTTGCCAACAAGCGACGCATTGTCGCCAGCCGACTCTTTTCACGCAAGGAATGGGAGCAGGTCAAACTCGATTCACTGCTGGACGAGATTCGCCGATTCCTGGAAGCGAATGGTGAGGCGGGATTGCGGCCCGGCCAGAAGTAATTGCAATTGCGGCCAACCGGTACCACGGCCCGATGCAGGAGCAGTCCGGCAGCGGTCGAGGCTGGGAACCAGTCCCGGCACATAGGCAAAACGCAGCACACAGCGATGCTCCTGCGGTTGCAGATCGGCAAAGGTCAACAGTC
Source organism: Gemmatales bacterium (assembly GCA_041640595.1). GTDB lineage: Bacteria > Planctomycetota > Planctomycetia > Gemmatales > HRBIN36 > HRBIN36. Next base: position 12,283 of record JBEPZY010000012.1, read on the forward strand.
CCGGCTGGGCTCGCCACAACCGTCCCTGCCCATGCTCGAAGTAGCCGGGAAATGGACGGGCCAGTAAATGCCAGCCGGTTTTCGGATCGTGCGCAACTACCCGGACACCCGGCAAGGGGGTCAGGAAAGCTACGGTGCTTCTTTGCCGCACCAGCAGCCAGCCTATGTTCCAGCGATCCAGTTCGGCCAGCAACTCCGCAGGCGACCAGTCCTGCAATCGTTTCTCGCCCAGCCGACTTTCCGCATCTGCAGCCACGAGAGCCAGCCTGGCTGGCGTTATTTGCGTGGGCCGAAGCGGATTGGCGGTGGCTCGGGCGTGATCTGCCGCGGTTCGGTGTGCGGTGCGCTCCGCCGGGAGACTTTCGGAACTTCGTGCCGGGATCGGCCAGCAACGCCAGCGAAATTCCTGTTGCGCCAGCGGCGTTTCCCGTGCCAGGCCATTGGCAAACAGCCGACCGCTCCACGCTATAAGCATCGGCGACCAGACCCAGCAGCTCGCATCTTCTTCCACGGCGATGCGGGCTTCCAAAGTAGTGTGCTGGTTGAGCCAGGCAAGTAACGTGGCCAGCACGCCAGGCGCATCCGTGTCGCCCGGAAACGGGGCATCTTGTTCGGTCGGGGTTGGCAGGAACGCGGCAGCTGGCCCGGTTGCCGAGGGATGTTCGGTCGCGTCCCGAGCCCAGGCCAGCAACGCCGCCAGGGCGAGCATCGCGGCTACGATACGGGCCAGTAATCGCGGTTGCCTAATCGCCGACGGTCGCGATGGTTGATCCGCCGATGGTACCGGTTGCCGATTCCCCGACTGTGAGGATTCAACCGTGCGTGGCGGAGAATCCGTGGACTCTGTGCCGGCACTGACGGAAGAGCGTTCGTTTGACCGGACGGGGTTTGTCGGGCGAAAAGTCTTCCAGGCGACCAGAGCCATGCTCACAGGAATCAGCAAAAGCGGAAACAGCAGCCCGACCAGTCGTGCCGGTTGCCACGCTTCCGGTAAAGGCAAGCCGGGACAAAAGCCCATTCCCGCCACGACCAGCATGGTGATTAGCCAGGTTCGTCCCGCAGAACGATTTTCCGCCAGGTACCAGCAACCGATACCGGCGGCGGCAACTGGCAGAGCGAGACGTACCGCTTCCGACCCGTTCTGCACGAAATTCGACGAGCGGGCGAATTGCAACGGCTCATGCCAGTCGAGCAACCACCAGGTATCCAGCAGAGCACGCCAACCCGGCCAGTGCAGCACCACGACCGGCAAACTCAAAACCAGCGTCGCCAGATGCCACCCGGCCGATTGTTTGGCACCGATGCGTAAGTACCAGATAACTCCCAGCAAAACCACCACCGCGCCCGCCAGCGGATAGACCCACAGCAATAACATCAATGCGAGCGTGGCGGTGAGGGCAACCGTCAACCCGGCGCCATTCTGCCAGGCACACCATCCGGCCACGATCACCGGAACCAGTCCGCTGGCCGCGAGCAGGTCCAGGTCGCCCTGGGCCAGCCAGATTTGTCCCGGTTGCAACCAGAACATCCAGCCACACAGAACGAAGCTCATCCAGGCCGCGGCAAAACTTCCTCCGAACCACCAGCCCGCCAGCCACCACAACCAGGGCAATGCCAGTAGCGTTATCAGCAGCCCCAGTTTGTAAGCCGACCAGCTATGTTCTGCTGCCAGCCAGACCGTCGCCAGTCGCCCGCGGGCTTCCCACCACGGTGTCACCAGATAGCCGCCGTAAACCATCGGGTCCCAGACCACCGGTCGCCACGGTGCCAACCCCAACCGACCCTGGTACCAGTGTCGCGGATGCTCTCCTGCGTACAACGGCTGTTCCTCGTTCCACAACCGTAATAACTCCGCCGGCGAGTGCCGACAGGCTTCCCGGCAACGCTCAACCACTGGCCGAACATCCGCAGCCACAATCCAGTGCAACGCCAGCCACGACCAGAGCGTCCAGACCGCACCTCCCACAGCCACGTGTATCGCTACACGCCCGAAGCGGCTTTGCCCAAGCGAGCTTGGCATATCCTTGCCTTTTCAAAATCCCTGACCCGCGAAATCGGCGGCAGCGCAGCAAATTCCGGAGCCAGGCGAGCCGCCGGTGTCGGCGAAAGTGCCGCCACGATTGGCAGCCACTAAGAGCTTCAACCAGTCGCCAGCTTTCGCGCTATGGCTGTAGTCGGCGAAAGTGCCGTCCTGATGGGCAGCCATGCGGCAAATTCTCGGGCATCATTTCCTATACCACGCCGCCCACCGATCGTTCAACCTCGTCCACCATGCCGACCTTGTTCTGGCGCGCTGTTCCTGCACCATGCAGGCCGCCGACCTTTCAACCTCGCGCACGACGCCGAGCGGCTCCGATCTGGCCCGGCATCGGTTGCATAATCATGCCGTCCTCCGAGCTTTCAACGTCGCGCACGAGGCCGACCGGCTCCGATCTGGCACGGCATGTGTTCCTATACCACGCCGGGCATCAATCCTTCAATCCCGAAACGCACAGCAACGCACCGGCAAGCCGATCCGCCCGGCGTCTGCCACCGCGCTTGACCCCGTCAACCTCGCCAAAGCCTGCGGGCTGGAGTCAAAACGCGAAGGCCGGCCCAAGTAAGCACTCTTCCCACCAAAATCGCCTGCCGTGAACCCGCACTGCCGATGCTGTCAGGAAACCCGGTCCTACCAGGGTCAGTTGCCGTAAGCCGGCCACGGACAGCCCGACCACTTTGCGATGGCAAACGCAGCTGTGCATGGGCATGCGTGCGTGCAACCAGGAGCGGCTGGCGTTAGCCAGCCGTGCGACGAATAGCGTGCTTATGGATACGAAACGCACACTTGCACCCGCATCCGCGCTTCCAACCAGGAGCGGCTGGCGTTAGCCAGCCGTGGTATCGGAAACGCGCTTGCAGCAGCAACACCGCAATGGTGGCAAGGAGGCGACGGGTCGGTGGTCTGTGCACGAACACCGTTGCAATCGCGTTACCATACCACGGCGGGCTCACGCCCGCCGCTCCTCGGTCGGGTGTCGTCGGTCCGGGAACGATGTTCGATTTTCGCGGTACAGCCATCGGTATAACCACCCACGGCGGGCTGACGCCCGCCGCTCCTGTGAACGTGCGTTCGTGCATCGCAAAAGGCGCTTTTCCGCGGGCGAGCGATCGTCCAACAATCAAGAGCGGGGGGGCGTTAGCCCCCGTGGAATGCACTCCGCATGCGAACTCATCAACTTCGACGCATTCCACGTGGAGGCGCCAAGGGCTTTAGACCCCGCGCAATGCACTCCGTGCATGCGAACGCGAAATGCGGAAATTCGTCGCATTGCAATTGCAGACGCGGTTTACAAACCCACGGTGGGCTTACGCCCGCCGCTCTTGTGAACGTGCGTCTGTCCATCGGGAATGGCACTTTATGCAGTGCACGAACGTCGTGCTCCGAGAGCGGTCGGCGTAAGCCGACCGTGGAAAATGTCCGCGATTGCACCGGCGTCGGTGAACCACGGCGGGCTAACGCCCGCCGCTCCTGTGAACGTGCGTTCGTGCATCGCAAAAATCGCTTTTTCGACGGCAGACGTTCGCACCGAAACACAAGAGCGGGGGGCGTAAGCCCCCCGTGGTTTCGCAAACGCGCTTACAAGCGCGTTTCCAGCACATTACGGACAACGTTCGCCCGACCACACCCACGGCGGGCTGACGCATGGCACTGTTCCTCGAGCGTGCGGTAGTTGCCGAGCAATGCTCGGTTTTTGCGGCACGGCATCGGCATCATCTGCCCACGGCGGGCTTACGCCCGCCGCTCTTGTTCGTCCGTTCGTCGGTCGCGGGACGATGCTCGATTCTCTCGGTACAGCGTCGGTATGGCGAGCCACCGTAGGCTGACGCCCGCCGCTCGTGATGCGCGGTTTACCTCGGCAGGAGTTGCCGGAGGACGTAATGGAGAATGCCGCCGTGCTGGTAGTACTGGGCCTCGCGCGGCGTATCAATGCGTACCAAAGCGTGGAAGGAAAACGTGCTGCCATCGCTGCGGTGCACCCGGACGGTGCAGGTGCGGTTGGGCGTGAACGGTTCCTGGAAAACCTGCGCCAATCCGAGCAGATCGTAAACCTCCTCGCCGGTCAGGCCCAAAGTGGCGGCGTTCTGTCCGGGCAGGAACTGCAAGGGGAGGATGCCCATGCCGACAAGGTTGCTGCGGTGGATGCGTTCAAAACTTTCGGCCAGCACGGCCCGCACGCCGAGCAGACGCGGCCCTTTAGCCGCCCAATCCCGCGACGAACCGGAGCCGTATTCCTTGCCCGCGATCACTAGTAGCGGCACATTTTCGAGCCGGTAACGCTCGGCCGCCTCGAAAATGGTCATCACCGTGCCGTCGGGGAAATGTCGCGTCCAGCCTCCTTCCTGGCCAGGCACCAGACGGTTTTTCAGGCGCACATTGGCAAACGTCCCACGCACCATGACTTCGTGGTTTCCGCGGCGAGCGCCATAGGAATTGAACTCCTGCACTGGTACGCCCCGCTCCAGCAAATACTTTCCTGCCGGGCTGTCCGGCGGAATAGACCCGGCCGGCGAAATGTGATCCGTGGTGATACTGTCGCCGAGAAAACACAACACCCGCAGTCCCAGCAAATCTTTGACCGACTCCGAAAGGTTCTGGAAAAGCGGCTGGTGAGCGGCATGGGCGGCAAGCAGGTCATCGAAATACGGCGGGCGTTTCACGTAGGTGGAGCGTTCGTCCCACACAAAAAGTTCGCCCTGCGGGGCCGGTAAGCTTTGCCAGCGTTCATCCCCGGCGAATAAACTGCCATACTCCCGCTCATAAATGTCCCGACGGTGATAGCGGCGGAGAATTTCGTCAATCTCCTGGGGTTGCGGCCAGAGGTCGCGCAGATAAACCGGCTGACCGTTTCGATCTTTGCCGATGGGTTCGGTGGTCAAATCGAGGTCAATCCGTCCGGCCAGGGCATAGGCCACCACCAGCGGCGGGGACATCAGATAATTAGCCCGCACCAGCGGATGAATTCGCCCCTCGAAATTGCGGTTGCCGCTCAACACCGCCACCACAACCAGACCTTTACTCTCGATCTCGCGTGCTACCGGTTCGGGCAGCGGGCCACTGTTGCCGATACACGTCGTGCATCCGTAGCCGACCAGATGGAACCGCAACTGTTCCAGATAGTCGAGCAGTCCGGACTCCCGCAGATACTGAGTAACCACCTTGGAGCCCGGGGCGAGGCTGGTTTTCACCCACGCCGGAACTTGCAAACCTCGTTCGACGGCTTTCTTGGCCAGCAATCCCGCTCCCACCAGCACCGAAGGATTGGAGGTGTTGGTGCAGCTGGTGATGGCGGCAATCACCACCGAACCATGGGTGAGTTGTCCGTTGCTGGTGGCGGAGAATTCGGCGGTAGTGGCAGGCGCTTTTTTCCTGGCAGCGCTGAGCAAATTGGGCAGGGCCTGACGGAACGACCTGGCCGCTTCTCGCAAAGCGACGCGATCCTGCGGCCGACTCGGCCCGGCGACGCTTGGCTCGACAGTGGACAGGTCCAGTTCCAGCACCTGCGAATAGCGGGCAGGCGGTTGGTCCGGTGTGGCAAACAGACCCTGCTCCTTCGCGTATGCTTCCACCAGAGCAATCAACCAGTCCGGTCGGCCCGTCAATCGCAAATAGCGCAGCGTCTCGTGGTCGAGCGGAAACAATCCGCAGGTCGCTCCGTATTCAGGAGCCATGTTGGCGATGGTGGCGCGATCGGCGACCGGCAACGAAGCCACTCCTTCTCCGAAAAACTCCACGAATTTGCCCACCACACCGTGCTGCCGCAATCGCTGCGTGATGGTGAGCACCAGATCGGTAGCAGTGGCTCCTGGGGCCAGCGTGCCCGTCAGCCGAAAGCCGACTACCTGCGGCAGCAACATGGACACAGGTTGACCGAGCATTGCCGCCTCGGCTTCGATTCCCCCGACACCCCAACCGAGCACACCCAGCCCGTTGATCATCGTGGTGTGGGAATCGGTGCCCACCAGGGTATCCGGATAAGCCAGCCACTGACCGTCTCGCTGTTCGGCAAAAATGACGCGAGCCAGCGCCTCCAGGTTGACCTGATGCACAATGCCTGTTTGTGGCGGAACGACGCGAAAATTCTCAAAGGCCTGCTGACCCCAGCGCAGGAAAACGTAGCGTTCCCGATTGCGCTGATATTCCAGGTCGGAATTGATCTGCCAGGCTTGCGGCTGGCCGAACGCATCTACCTGCACGGAATGGTCAATGACCAGCTCCACCGGTTGCAGAGGATTGACCCGCCGCGGATCGCCGCCCAGCCGAGCCACTGCTTCGCGCATCGCCGCCAGGTCCACCACTGCCGGGACACCGGTGAAATCCTGCAACAATACCCGCGCTGGATAAAACGCAATCTCGCGCTGCGGTTCGGCAGACGGATCCCACTGTGCCACGGCAGCAATATCGTCGGCCCGCACGGTGACGCCATCCTCATGCCGCAGCAGATTCTCCAGCAAAATCTTCAGGCTCCACGGCAAGCGAGCCACCTCCGGGTACACCCGCTCGACTGCCGCCAGCCGATAAATCTCGTATTCCCTGTCCCCGACTCGCAAGCTCCCGCGAGCACGAAAGCTGTCCGCCATTGCCATTCGCTCCTTCGTGGTTCGAGTGCCGGCTCAGCTACCATGAATGACGGGTCAGGCGACTCGCCATCTCCAAGCTGCTGCCGGACTGTTATCCATGTTAGCATACGCCAGCGCCCGCAAGACGGCACGAAACGCCCCAAGCAAACTCCGCGTTGGGAGATCCATCGCAACATACGCCAGCGCCCCCGGACGGCACGAAACACTGCCCGTCGCACTGCGGGACACCAGCTGCCGTTACTTTTTATTGCAACCGACATGCCCAGCGCTGATACCCACGATAGAACCAGCTGCACTCCTGAACCAACAAAGACAACAGTGCCATGCATCAGACCGCTGCGGATCCAGAAATGCCGGGTCGTTAGTGCCGAAAGACGGTCTGGCCGCCGACTTGAATGGCCGGGGTAACCGCAACGGCCTGGGCAGCGATCAGGGCCAGCGCGAAGGCAACCGCTAAATCGTCGGCCTGTCCCGCCGGAGCACGCAGGGTGCTTCCCTCGATGCTGGCGAGTTGTTCCAGTGTGCGGCGATGGTGAAGCCGACACCGGCCCAGGCGGAGATGTTCGGCCAGGTTCGTCCACAATTGCGCTTTGCTGGCGGTAGTGGTAAGCCAGCCAGGTCGGCCATCGGGACCCGGTACCAGGGGCGGTAATGGTGGATGCAGAAAACCCCGGCCACTCTGTTCCATCCACCAGAGCAATACGGCGTGTCCGTGTTGATTGCGTTCGATAAGGACAGGTGCCTGACAGTACCACTGTGCCAGCCCCGCGAGCCGATCGGCAAAGACGGCGGGTTCCGCACGACCGCAAAGCACCGCCACTTCTTCGCACGTTTCCGCATCCACAACCACCGCTGCGGAGTCGTCGCTGTGAGGATTGCCTTCTGCTGGGTCGGCACCGATCACATACCGGCGGCGGGGTTGCGGCAGGCGATACACCGTCAGCTGCGAACCAAACTGGTCGGAAGGGATTGGCCCAGCCTGACCGATCGGAGCCAGTTCTTCGTAGCAGGCCAGCAACCAGGCCAGGGGAAACCGTTTTTCACTCTGCCGCGGTGCCAGGGCTTCGGCTTCGTGGGCGGGATATTGCTCATACAGTTCGTCCAGCGAGCCGGTGCGGGCGAGAATATCCCGACGCATGGCCGCATACCATGCCTCGTCCCGATCCGGTCGTGCCGTCCAGGGCAGAAAAACGGCGTGCCAGTCCGTCTCGCCTTGCCTGGCCTGCTGGTAGAGGCGTTGGAAAGGACTATTCGGGTGGGATTTGTTGACGCGGGAAAGCACCACGATCTGCCCACCGGCATCAATGGTGGGTTTGACACTGCGGAGCAAACGCTCCAGATCGGGCACAAGATCGGCTTCATCGAGGATGGCCAGACTGGCGGTGTAACTGTCGCCGGCATTACTGGGAAATGCCCGGGCAACCGATCCGTTGGCCAGCATCCAGCAATCGCTTGCCTGCCGTACTGCTTCCGGCAACCGCATCCAATCGGGCAGCCGGCGAAACATGCCGCGCAGCCGTTCCTCACCGAGCAGGTATTCGGCCTCCTCCTGCCGGCGGGAAAAAATAAGCACAGTTGCCGACGGATGAAAAAGCATCCGCCACAGCGCGTATCCCAGCACCAGCCAGGATAAACCCAGCTGCCGCGCTTTGAGGATGACGACCTGGCGATAGCGAAGCAGATCGTCGGCGACCTGCCATTGCGCTGGCCAGAGGCGAAACCGCAACCAGTCCCGCCGGACGGCATCGTAAATCCAGCCGTACTCGCAAAGGAAATACTGAAGCGAACGGCGACACTTGCGTGTTTCCGCGAGGATGTGCTGTTTGCTCAACATCCGCTTCGACCTCCAGTGCAGCGGTAACGTTCCGCACGGCTTACGAAGCTGGCGGCGTGGGCTGGTGTTCCTGGAGCCAGGTTTCGAGCTGGCGATCGGCTGCCAGGGCCTGCTGCAAAGTCAGCGTGGGCAATTGCACCTGCTTTTCTCGCCGCTGCCAGTGTCGCAACAGTCGTTCCCGCTGGGCCAGCAATTTCAGGACACGATCCAGAACCGGCAAATCGCCCTGCACTGCCTGACGCCACAGGCTGCGAATCAGCCGCTCCAGTCGAAAGAGCTCCAGGCGTAGCAACAGCACCGACCCTTCCCGCGGTGCCAGTTTCAGAGCGCGCTGCAACATTCGCCAAACCGCCCAGTTCGATTCCAGACCCAGAAGCTGGCAAATCTCCGGATAACCGCAACCAGCCAGGCGAAGTTCCAGCACTTGCCGGGCAAGTTGATTTTTGTCCGTGTGCTGAGCGGCACGGAGCTGGCTTGCGGCGGGGCTAGCGCTGCTTCTGGTCGCTGCCGTTTTTTTGATCCTGCTCGTGGTGGGCGAAGTGCGTTTTGCCATGGTGCTTCTCCTGTAGCCAGGCCGGGCCTACGTAAAGAAAGGTCGCGGTCAATCGTCCGCACGAGCTGCTGCGCCAGCGAGCCGGACACGCATGGCCGAACCGCAACAATTTCCAGTACCGACTGCGGGCACGGTGACGGATCATGGCCGGATGACTGGTGATCGAGTAAAACCGCCGCCCTCGGCTTTTCAACCATCCTCCCAGCCATTCGCTCAAAGCGTTGCCGATGCCCAATCCCTGATAGTCGGGCAAAACGACGGTGCGATGCTCGCGGTAAGCTCCCGCCACGCCGAACATCGGCAGATAACTGGTGAAGGCGACCATCTCGCCCTACCAGTGCGCCACAAAACAGCGAGCCGCCCGGTGTAATTCAGCGCTCAGATAATGATGCGGGCTAAACACGGGCCAGACTGCGCGGGAGGCCGGGTAGATTTCCAGCGGCACGCGCGGTCGTCCCCGGCAACGCCGACGAAAAAACTGCCCCTGCGCTGTGTCGTACACCCAGTCGGGATCCAGCCAGGGCAGAATATCCCGGTGGCAGGTCAGGGCGACCAGTTTCGGTTGGCCTCGCCGACGCAAGGCCCGCGCCAGACTGGCACAGCACACCCGGGCCGCTCGACGATCCACCAGACTGCTGAATTCATCCATGACGATGACCGGCTTATCTTCGAGCAACGCTCGCGCTAAGTCGCAGCGGAATTGCTGACCGGCCGAAAGTTCACCGTACCGTTTCAACCAGTGCGGCGGCGAGGAAAAACCGACCGCCGACAGGGCCTGCACAATGTCACGAATGCCCAGATGCGGCGGAAAAGCGTCCACGATGGCCCTGTCCTCCGGCCAAAAGTAAGCGGACACGTAGGCAGATTCGCCGAATAAAGCCCGGCCCAGGGTAGTTTTCCCCGAACCCGATGGGCCGACAATCAGGCCGATCTGCCACGCGAGATTTTCCAGCGGAAGTTCGGCGGAGATTTCCTCGACGAACTCCTCGCGGTTCGGCAAATCGAATATGCCGCACACCTGGGCGACACGGAAGCTGGGCCGGATACGACTGCGATGCTGCACCTGGATTCGCATGGGCGACCTCCGTTGTTCAAAAGGCCAGCACGCGACAACGCCATCCCTCGGCGGTGAGACGTTCGTAAAGTTGCCGCTGGCTTGCTTCATCGGGACACTCGACGAGCACCTCATACCGGCTGGGCGGCAGGCTCACCGAACGTTTCGTGGTATCCGCCGCAGTGAGCGTTTCCGGCGGCAAAGGTAACTCGCTCTGCCGGGCAAAGACGGTCAAAGCTTCGGCGAGATGAGCATCCACCTCGGCCAGTGTTTCCAGCAATTCCTGCCAGCGCTGGGGATCGGGTTCGGCCAGAGCGCTCAGCGGATCCAGCAAAGCAAGAATCTTGCGTTCCTGTTGCTCCGACCAGGAGCCGACCAGCACCGGTACTTTCTGCCCGTGTGCGAGTTCTTTGCGGAGATGGCCATCCAGCAGCCGACCGGTGCGTTCGTTGTAGAGCAGTGCCCCGGCCCAACCGACTTCATGCAACAACCGCGCCAACGCTTGCTTCTGCCGAGCCGGATGCCGTCGCCAGTTGGCTGGATGCTCCGTCAACCGATCCGCTTCCCACCACTCCAGCCGCAAGCCTTGCGGTTCCGGTAAGCCAGTAACCGAACCGGCCTGCTCTGCCTGCGGGTCTGGGTCTGCCGGTAGCGATTGCAGTTGTGCGTTCCCTGCTTCGCACGCCTTCGCCGACTCTGCCGACGGTGTCTCGCGGATGCTGGAATCACTCGACCGAACACGTGCCATGCTGCGTTCCTCCTGGCTGTCTCTCCGGGTTGTGCATGTTGGCTTGCAGGAGCAGGCAAGCGAATGCTGCTTTCCTCCTGGCCGCCTTTTCGGGGTTCCGTGATAAGTGCATTTTTGTACACTTGATAGCAGTATGCCACAACGGCCAGGCACGAGTCAAGGTCAAATCGGCCAACCTGCCGCTTTTCGGGCACAGTAACATCACGCCATAGGAGCGACCGGCGTCAGTTAGCTGTGCCAAACGAAACCCGATGCAAATCGCAACCGTTCATCTGCGACGACATGCGTGCGTGCAACCAGGAGCGGGGAGCGTTAGCCCCCCGTGGTGCGGAGAGTCGAATGTGGGGTGCAAAAACGTATTCAGTCCGAAAAAGTCGGCTGCCGTGCCGATTGTGTTATCGAACCACGGCGGGCTAACGCCCGCCGCTCTTGGTTGAACCTGCGTTTGTGCAGCGCAAAAATCGTTTTTCGCCGGCGGACATTCGCACAGCAACGCAAGAGCGGGGGGCGTAAGCCCCCCGTGGTTTCGCTACCGCGACTGCACCGGGATTTGTGAACGCACCGATGGCAGTCTCCCGCGACTTGGCGGCAGCGTTCCTGCATGTGCATTTCCTTAACACCCACGGCGGGCTGACGAACGCCGCTCTTGATTCAGTGTTCGCTAGTCGCCGAACATCGCGCGATTCTGGCCGCACGACGTTCGGTTCACTGAGCCACGGCGGGCTAACGCCCGCCGCTCTTGTGAAGCTGCGTTCGCGTATCGGAAAAATCGCCGTTTCATCGGCGAACCAACACCGTTCAACCAAGAGCGGGGGGCGTAAGCCCCCGTGGTTTCGCTACGGCGCTTGCAAGTGCGCTTCCAGCACATTACGGACAACGTTCGCCCAACCACACCCACGGCGGGCTAACGCCCGCCGCTCTTGTGAAGATGCGTTCGCGTATCGCAAAAATCGCTGTTTCATCAGCGAACCAACACCGTGCAACCAGGAGCGGGGGGCGTAAGCCCCCCGTGGTGCGGAGAGCCGAGTGTGCGGTGCGAAAACGTATTCAGTCCGAAAAAGTCGGCTGCCGTCGCAATCGCGTTACCGAAGCACGGCGGGCTAACGCCCGCCGCTCTTGATTCTGCGTGTGCCAGTCGCCGAACATTGCGCGATTCTGACCGCACGACGCCCCGATGACCGAACCACGGCGGGCTGACGAACGCCGCTCTTGGTCGTGTATTCGCCCGTCGCTGAACAACATTCGCCTCTTGCGGCACAGCGATCGTATGACCGAAGCACGGCGGGCTGACGGTCGCCGCTCCTGGGGTTGCATTGTGAATACGCTGGTGGGCGATTATTTCATCATGCCGCGGCGACGGGCCAGGTCGAACAGAAACTGGTACCGCTCCTGGATGCGCAAATCGCGTTTTTCTTCGGCGCGGCCCATTTCGTCGCGAGCCTCGGCCAGTTCGCGTTCCAGTTCCTCGATGCGCAGGCGGAGCAATTCCATGTCCAGCTCCACGAGCCGCTTCGCCGCATCCCGCAAGTCGGATTGTAAACCTGGCTTTTCCGCGCTGTTGCTGGTACTCAGACGTGCCACCAGGACCAAAGCGCGGCTCTCGGTTTTCCAGCGTTCCAGCTCCAGTTGATAACGCCGTTCATCGCGGATACGCAACTCCGTCAGAGCTTCCGAAAACTGGAAAATCTCGCAAATCTCCTGCTGGTAGCGTTTCCAGTCGGCGCGGCGAACTCGCTCCAGAAGCGGCAACAGATCGGGATAATGTCGCCGCACGAAGGTCAACGCCGCCGCTTCTCGCTCCTCGGTGAAGACAGGTAAATGTGGTTCCGCCGCGGTCGCCACCGTTTTCGTTGGCAACAAAACACATCCCAATAGTAAGCCAGCAATCAACGTGCATGCCAGGCCAGGCAGCGCGGCCGGGCGATTGTTCCAGGGCAACGCGGTCATGGATAAGTCCTCCTCACATGCCCATCTGCTGGTCGCGGGGGCACGGTTGGTTGAAATATTCTAAGAGCGGCAAATGACGCACCGCAGCGGGTGAAGAGCGGTTGGCGTTTTTCTGACCGTCGGACGCAATTTGAGCCACACGCTCGGCCGTGGTCAAATCCACGTAGGTTATCGCGGCCAGGTTTTCGAAATCCTCAGCGGCATCGGTGAGGATAGCGGCAGGATTGCCCGATCGCGGCAACGGATCGGCCTGCGCTTGCGAAAAGCCAGTGGCGGAATGGCTGCCCCAGCGCAACTGGCCCAATCCGGTCAACACCGCCAGTGTGGTGATAGCTCCCAGGCACGCCGCCATCGCCAGTTTCAACCAGGGACGAAAGCCGGTCGCCGGTTTTCGCAATCGCCGACGCAGCTGGTCGCGCCAGCAGGCCGATGGGCCGGCGATAGGCCAACGGCTCGCCATCGTTTCCATGGCGCTGACCAGCGCATCGCGAACCGCTTGGGATTCGGCAAGCCGGTTTTCAAAAGCCGCCGTTTCTTCCGGCGTCAATTCGCCCACCAGATACAAAATCGCCTGCCGATGCCAGGAGGTCGAAGTTGGCGAGTTCATGGGCTGGCTCCGATAAGGATACGACCCTTGTGTTTGCTTGCCCGTCGGTCTAGGAATCGGAATCGGCGGACGAATCTTCCGCCAGACGCAGGAGGCGTTTCAATGCCTGGTGCCAGCGAGCCAGGGCAGTGCCCAGCGGGCAACCGAGTCGAGCAGCGATTTCCCGAAAGCGTAAGCCCTCGAAAATCCGCAGGCGAAGCACCTGTTGCAGGCCTGGCGGTAGCTGAGTGACCCAGCGTTCCAGCTGGGCGAGTTGTTCCTGGCGTTGCACTTGCTGCCAGGGTTCGGGAGTATTGGCCGGACACGGAAGTTCTTCGATGTCGGGCCCGCCGGAACCGAAGCGCTTGTGCAATGCCTGGCGGCGACGTTCCAGCATGGCCTGATGGTAGGCCACGGTGAATAGCCAGCCGCGAAAATGCTCCCGATCCACGCCGTCCAGCCGCGTCAGAGCCGTGTAAAAAGTTTCTTGCAGCACATCCTCGGCTCGGTGCGGATCTCGCAGCAAGCCCAGCACGAACAGATACACGGGCCTTTCGTAGCGGCTCAATAACGTTTCCAGGGCCGATTCGTCACCGCTACGCCAGCGGTCGAGCAATTCGGCGTCGCTGACCGTAGCCCCGGGCTGGTCTGGCTGCTGCTCGGCCGGGCGATCCCCGCACGGTAAAGGTGACACCGACGGCCTGGCTCCCGTCGCACCGGGGTGACCGGCGTCTATTTGGTCGGTGCGCGACGGCCGATTTTTATTGTGCTCGGACATGCCGGGCCCCATTTTGCCACGGCTGCTTTCGGGCTTACCGTCAGCGGCAGATGATCAGCCGCTCCGATGCAATCCTGGTTGCGGCAGGGGTGACCGAAGCGCCTGGGTTGACCAGGTCACTTCGGGGATGGCTAAGCGACACGTTCCGCTTCGAGTGCTTCGCGATACGCATCCACCAGGCCATCAATTTCTGCCCGGCTCCGCGATTCGGTCACGGCGAGGCTGACCGCCTGACCTAACGCCGGGTACCATTTTCCCAGCCAGATTCCGCCCAAGTAACCGCGGGACAGGAGTCGCTGTAAGACGGCCCGTGGATTGCCGGGCAGCAGCAGGGTAAATTCCTTGAAAAAAGGTCGGTCGAACGCCAGCCGCACACCGGGAATTTCGCACAGTCGCCTGGCCGTGTAATGAGCTTTCCGCAGGCAAAGTTCGGCTGTTTCCCGCAATCCCTGGGGACCGAGTGCCGCCAGGTAAACCGCCGCACGCAAGGCCATCAGTCCCTGGTTGGTGCAGATGTTGGAAGTCGCTTTCTCCCGACGGATGTGCTGCTCGCGGGTCTGTAAAGTCAATACCCAGCACCGCCGACCCTGCCGATCTACGGTTTGTCCCACCAGCCGACCCGGCATCTTGCGAACATAGGCTTGCCGGCAGGCGAGGATTCCCAGATAAGGCCCACCGAATTGCATGGGGATACCGAGCGGTTGTCCCTCAGCAACGACGATATCGGCCCCGTAATCGCCAGGTCGGCGAAGCAAGCCCAGGCTGATCGGGTCAACGCTGACGACGAACAGAGCACCCCGCCGATGGCAACGCTCGGCCAGCTGCTCGACCTCCTCCAGGTGTCCGAAGAAATTGGGATGCTGCACCAGCACCGCCGCGGTGTCTTCGGTTAATGCCTGGCTCAGCAGGTCGGGATCGAGGAAACCTTGCGGTGTCGGCAAGGTGACCAGTTGCGGTTCCAGATGGGCCAGGTAGGCCTGCACGGTCTGGCGGTAATGGGGATGGACGCTCTCGGCCAGGAGAATCCGCCCGTAGCGCCCGGTTACACTCAGGGCCATCATCGCCGCTTCCGCTAACGCACTGCCCCCTTCGTACAAACTAGCGTTGGCTACTTCCATCCCCGTCAACTGGCAGACCAGCGTCTGATACTCAAAAAACGCCTGCAAGCTGCCCTGGCTTGCCTCGGCCTGGTACGGTGTGTAGGCGGTGTAAAATTCGCTGCGACTGGCAACGGTGTCCACTACCGCGGGGATGAAGTGATCGTAACTGCCGCCTCCCAGAAAGCAAATCGCTTCCTGGCCGACACGGTTGCGCGAGGCCAGCTGGCTGATATGCTCGGTCAATTCCTGTTCCGTCAGGGCCGGTGGGACGTTCGGCAAGCGCTGCAAGCGTGCCGCCGGGGGAATACACGCGAACAGTTCCTCCACCGAAGACAGCCCGAGGGCGGCCAGCATTTCCTGTTGCTGCTGTTGGGTATTGCCAATGTAGGCCACAGGTTTACCTCCGCGGCAACTCGCATTTATGCCTGCTGGGCGATCTGTTGCTGGTACTCGGCATAGGAAAGCAATCGGCTCCACCGGGCGTTGGCGGCGGGGCGAATCTTAATGAGCCAGCCCTGACCGTATGGATCGCGGCTGATGATCTGGGGTTCGGCAACGACAGCCTCGTTGACCGCCACGACTTCGCCATCCACAGGGGCGTACAGATCGCTGACCGCTTTGATGGATTCCACTTCGCCGAAACTCGAGCCCGCTTCGGTGCGGGTACCCAGGGGCGGAAGTTCGATATAGACCAGATCGCGGAGCAAGTCGGCAGCGTACTGGGTGATGCCGACCGTAACCAGTCCGTCCTGTTCGGCCACCCACTCATGGGTTTCGGTGTAGCGTAATTGTTCGGGGTTCATGCCTGCTCCTTCGCGGGGAGAAAGTGGTCGGCGGGAGATCGGCAGGATTCACCGGCGCGTTTATGAGCTTGCACGTCGGCGGCAATAAAAGGGCAAGGGGACGACCTGAGCGGCTTCCCGCTGGCCTCGAATCTCCACTTCCAGTCGCGTTCCCACTGCCGTGCAAGCCGGGGCTACGTAAGCCAGTGCTATGCTCTTTTGCAGTGTCGGTGCAAAAGTACCGCTGCTGATCCAGCCGACCGGTTGCTCACCCTGCCAGACGCGGCACTGCTCACGGGCAATGCGCCGGCCAGCCAGTTCCAGACCGACACGTTTCGGCAAATTTTTGTCCTCTCGCCGGCGCAGCAATGCCTGCCGACCGATAAAGTCCTTTTCCTGCCATTTTACCGCCCATTCCAAACCCGCCTGGAAGGGATCAATCTCTTCCGTCAATTCATGGCCATAGAGCGGCATCGCCGCTTCCAGTCGCAGCGTATCACGGGCTCCCAGGCCGCAGGCAGTTACGCCCAATCCCTGCAAATCTTCCCACAGCGGCAGGGCCTGGCTCTGCGGGACAATCCATTCCAGGCCATCTTCGCCGGTGTAACCGGTGCGGCTGACCAGACAGCGCTGCCCTCGGTACGACACATACCGGCCATGGTAATAACGCAAATCGTGCAAAGGCGTGTCGGTCAGCTTCTGGCAAAGCTCCACCGCGATCGGCCCCTGCACAGCCACCATTGCCGTGGCGAAAGTGGCATCGTGAATTTCGACTTCTCGACCCTGCCGGTGCGTTTCCAGCCAGGCGAGAATTTTCTCGCGGTTGGCAGCGTTGACCACCAGCAGGTACGGGAAACCCTGTGACAGCGGATTGTCACTGCTCGAATCAGTCGCCAGGTCCCCCGGGGCAATTTCCGGCAAGCGGTAAAGCAGCACGTCATCTTTCACCCCGCCGGCTTCATTACAAATCAAACCGTACCGCACCTGGCCCGTCTTCAGCGTGGCCACCGCATTGGTGTAAACCCACTCCAGCAGGAAAAGAGCATCCGAACCTCGCAAAAACAATCGCCCCATGTGGCTTATATCGAAGCGACCTGCCCGCTGACGGACTGCCTGATGTTCCTCGGTGATGGTGGTGTAGTGCAAGGGCATGTCCCAGCCGGCAAACGGAACCAGGCGTGCCCCCTGGGCTTGATGAGCTGTGTAAAGCGGCGTGCGGTAAAGCTGGCTCATGGGAATTGCAGCACTGGCAGACGGCGTTATTTCCGAAGCAGCGTATCTCAGCACAAGCTCATTCGGGAGAGCTGGACGACCTGGCGACGCGCTTCGCAGCCATCGAGTTCGCCCCGCTCATGGTCGCGGTTCCGAGACCGGCGTTATCCTTCGAGGACCGACCGCATCTCGGTTGCCACCAGGCGGATGATGTAGCGAGTCGTTAGCATGCGCCATTGCGTCGGGCGACACGGACACTGCATCTCGGTTGCCACGCAGCGGATATTATGGTCAGGTCGAGGTTATCCTTATGGATGCAAGCCCAGTCCGGCTAATCCCCGCCACATTCATCGTTGCAAAAGCTCCGCGACGGAGACGGCGCTATCTGCGGTGGAGTTGAGTCCGGCTAATCCCCGCCACATTCCCCGTTGCAAAAACTCCGCGACGGAGACGGCGCTATTTGCGGTGGAGTTGAGTCCGGCTAATCCCCGCCACATTCCCCGTTGCAAAAACGCCTGCGGCTCCGCAAAGTCTGCCGCCGTCTCATGTGAAGAAACGACCGCGGCTCATGGTTGCACGGTACTCGCTCGCCGGATGGCCCGATGTTCGTTCGCCGATGAAATGGCGATTTTTCCGATATGCGAACGCACGTTCACAAGAGCGGCGGGCGTGAGCCCGCCGTGGTTGGGGAAACGCATTTGCAGGTACGCTTCCGCAAAGTCGCCGGAGTCTGGTAACGGCGCGCTCACGAACGCCGGTGCAATCGCGATAGTGAACCCACGGGGGGCTAACGCCCCCCGCTCTTGGTTGCACGGTGTTCGTTCGCCGAGGAAATGGCGATTTTTGCGATGCACAAACGCACGTTCAACCAGGAGCGGCGTTTGTCAGCCCGCCGTGGTTGGGGAAACGCATTTGCCAGTACGCTTCCGCAAAGTCGCGGACGACCGCCATCGGCGCGCTCACGAACGCCGGTGCAGTCGCGGTAGTGAACCCACGGGGGGCTGACGCCCCCCGCTCTTCTGTTGGTGTGCGAATACCCGCCGGCGAAAAACGATTTTTGCGATGCACAAACGCACGTTCGACCAGGAGCGGCGGGCGTTAGCCCGCCGTGGCTCGGTGACCGAACGTCGTGCGGTTAGAATCGCGCAATGTTCGGCGACTGGTGAACACAGAATTAAAAGCGGCGTTCGTCAGCCCGCCGTGGTTGGGGAAACGCATTTGCAGGTACGCTTCCGCAAAGTCGCCGGAGTCTGGTAACGGCGCGCTCACGAACGCCGGTGCAGTCGCGGTAGTGAACCCACGGGGGGCTGACGCCCCCCGCTCTTCTGTTGGTGTGCGAATACCCGCCGGCGAAAAACGATTTTTGCGATGCACAAACGCACGT
>JBEPZY010000013.1:0-26145 GCA_041640595.1 Gemmatales bacterium
CTCATCCACACCCTCAAAGAGCAGATAGAATACTTGAAGGGCGAGAACGCGTGGCTAAGGGCTAAACTCGACGAGACTCTCGCCCGAATCCCCGCGCTCCCGGCCCCGGCGTCCGCGGGACAGGGACTGAGACTCAGCCGGTGGCAAGCGCTCAAAATCGCGATACTCGGACACTGACAGTGTGTCTGTTAAGTCGAACTAACCGGTGTTAGGCGAGGATGATGGACTTTTGACTAAAAACGAGCTAAGATGTGTCCAACTTTAGGGGCGCAGCTACATGGAAAGGAGGTGCAGCATGGCCAAGAGATGCCCCACATGCAATGGGAAAGGCACAATTAGATGCAAGAATTGTAATGGAAGTGGTAAGACTGGGGACATTCTCACAGGCTACCGCGATTGCAGCCGGTGCGGCGGCCTTGGCGAGCACAGCTGCCCCAATTGTGGTGGTTCTGGAGAGGTTGACTAAATTTGAACTCCTCTAAAAGAGGCAGGAAGCCTGCGCCGCAGAGGGGTAGAGTGCAGTTTGTTCCCCCTTGACTTTGCAACCCCAACCCAATCCTCAGATTAGGTTCAATCTCTTCAGATCCTCTTCTCTCCAACCAGCCTCAAGATAGCTTTTAAGGGTCTTTCTAGGTAAGGTATCGCTCCCTTTGTGGTAATGAACCACTACCATCCGGCCATCAGGATGACTATAGATACGGGCTCCGGTGCGTGTGCTTCTCTTTAATAATAAAAAACCATCCCGTTCGAGAGCCAAGATCAAGTCCCGAACGGGAGTATTGCGCAATAAATGGAGGAGTCGACCTACCTCCTTCATAAACTAACCGCGATAGCTGGGGAAGGGCTGATGGTTACTTTCCCCTCTGCCTCTTTGGGGAGAGGCCTACCTTCCTCAACGAGGACTTCAAGATAGGCCTGAGCTGCCTCCCTAATGCTCTCTAAGGCCTCCTCCTTCGTATATCCCCACGTAGCAACAGCCAGGGAGAGCAGGGATGACGGCTGACCAGCGACCATCTTTCTCCTGCTCTAACTCTACCTGGAAGAAATAGGTCTTCATCTGCTCCTCCTTTGGCATGTGAGCATTTTCAGTATACTCTAAAAAGGAATCAAGTCAACCTGGCGCTCTTGCCCTGGAGGAGAGCTTGCAAAAGGCCTCCCGTTTGATTTGTAAATACAGGGATCTCAGCCTGCTGTGCAGCTCCTCGTAGCTCAAGCCGGCCTCATCGAGCTGGGCCTCGACGCGGCAACGACGGCGCAGTTGCGCGCGGCGAGGAAGCGACCCTTGATCAGGCGACAAAGCCGCTAATGCGCGGATGGATGCCAAGCTCTACCATCGGCGCAGTTTGATGGAGACGGTGATCGCGGTGCTCAAGTGCAAGTATGGGGCAGCGGTGAGCAGCCGGGTCTGGTGGCGACAGTTTCAGGAGCTGGTGATCCGGTGCTTGGTCTACAACGTTGAGCGGGCGGTGAAGCTAGGGATGACCTTCCTTGATAGGCTCTTGTCCCCTATGCTTATACTTCTTCAAGCATGACGATTTTAAATAATGTTCACAAAGAAAGCAACCCCATTTTCATGCTTTTCTTGCTCATAACTTTAGGTCAAGAGATTGTTCCCAGGGCCTAGCACCCAGTCAGTGGAGATACTATCCAACACAATCAGCGGCAGCACCGCAAATTCCTTGGGCACCTGCACCCCTAACTCCCAAACTTGCGCCACGGACTCACGCCGCCCATCCCTGTGCCGCTATGCTCGCGCTCCACGTTTTGTAATAGTACACCCACTGCGCGGCTCTCTTCAAGAGCTCCCGCTCATCTGCCATCCCCAGCAGCAGCGGCAGGTAGAACTCCTCGTCGTCGGTGCGATGGCTCCGCTCCACCCGCCCATTGTAGCCCTTCCTCCCCAGGGAGAAGCGCACCAGTTGCGCTCCTAAGGGCTGAAAGAACCTCTGGTTGAGCCACTCAATCTGCTGCAGGCTCTCCCCACCCCACTCACTGCTTGGCCTTCGGTCTGGAAGCGGCGCACCCACTGGCGGACCACCTGGCGGCTGGTCTGCCACCGCTGGGCCGTCTGGGCAATGGAGCCGGTAGCAAGATAGGTCTGCACCAGCTGGAGTCTTGCTTCTGTTTTGTTCATCTTGTACACTTCCTGGTACGATAGCTCCATAGCGTGCATCCTTTCTGGGCCGTTTTCCAAAGTTTAGCCCGTGAGAGGATGCCCGCTTTCTTGAGAGGGGTCCAGAGCTCCCCCTGGTACCGATCTCTTGGCGCAGGGACCCCTCGCTCTTGACAAGCCAGTACGTATATGATATAATAAAATAATTTGCGTAGCAGCCAGCCGGTCCGCAAAGAAGGAGAGGATCTAGGTGCCCAGAATCCCTAAGGAGCTCATGAAGTATGGGCGGATCACGATTTACGCCGGCAGTGAGAGCCGGAAGGCCAAATTCCTTAAACTCTTGAAGCAAGGGCAAGGCAAGTCCATCTCCCAGCTGATCGAGGAGGCGGTCACGGAGTTTTTGGAGGCTAGAGGTAAACTGGGAAAGGACGGCAAGTCGCCCTAAAGCGGGAAAAGGGCACAGATTGCGGAGGCAGGGGAGGATGAGAGAGATGAGAGAGATGGAGGCGGGGTAGCGCAACGGAAACTGAAAAATGCATATGGGACCAGAATTCTCCTGACAGGCCTGTTGCTTTTTTTGCTTGCTTCTCTTCAGTGCGCGCAAGACCTGCCGGCGGCGCAAGTCATCACCGAAGAAGCCGTCGTCCAGATCGCCGCCTTCAACGGCACCCAATTTCTGAAGGCCGGTTCAGGCACGATCATCCACCCCAGCGGGCTTATTCTGACCAACTTCCACGTCATCAGCATGGTTAATGCCTCTGATGCGGAGATCCAAAGCAACGAGGAAATCAGCGGCAATACAATTACGAACAACCAGGGCATAGGATAGACGGCAACGCTTTAGGCCCCACTCAGGGGGAACTTCAGATGCATCTGATGCAAGAGAGGTGTTGCAATGAAGCGCTATTTGGCAGTAAGTTCCGAGGTTGGGGTTCAGGTAGAACCAAGACATCAAGTCTTTACCGACGGTAAGCAAAGGACGGCAAGGACTATCGACACGCAAAGGTGAGGAAGCCTGTGAAAAGCCAGCAGAGAAGTATCAGAAAGATGAATCTTCAAGCTAAAAGTAGGAGGTGTCCAAAGATGAAGTTAGTTAGGTTCGTGTCAGTCGTTGTGCTGCTGGCGGCTGTGGGATTGTGGCCCGGCTTCGTAGGGGCTCAGCCGCCTGGCCAAGCCGGAACGGTGCCCCCCGGGATCATCGTCAAGCCCCCAGGGGAGTCGGAGTTACAAGTCAGCATAAATGTCGGCCAAGCAGTTTACAGAGAGGAAAAGGAGGTCGAGGCAGGGGGATATATTCGCTTCACTCTCAACAAGCAAGCGGTAGTCTATCTTTTGCTCATTAAGAGTGATGGGGAGGTCCGTCTCCTCTTTCCCAATAAGTTCGTTCAAGCCAACTTCCTTCTCCCCGGCACATATACCTTCCCTGGCCGGGGGCTGCTGGAGAGCCCCTTTGAGATTCCAGGGCCGGAGGGCATAGCCTATGTGCAGACGATTGCCACCCCAGTCTCCATCGGGTTGGAGCCTCAGGCTTTCACAGAGGAGTTTCCTCTCCTCGGCAGGGCGCCTGAGGCGGTCAAGACCTGGATAGAGAGACTCATTGCGGGGAAGCAGCTGCGGCCAGCGGAGTGGACCGCCGCCTGGACCCACTACGAGGTCATCAAGAAGACCACACCCTTCGCAGAGCCGCCAACCGGCGATCTGACCGTCACGGTGATCGATAAGGAGAAGAGGCAACCGCTGGCGGATGCGAAGGTCTCGGTGGCTGGAAGGCCAGGCCTCGTGTGGACTGATGTCCGAGGCGAGGCCCAAGTCCTTTTCCTACCGCCAGGAGATCACCAAGTGAGTGTGGAACGAAACGGTTACAAGCCGGCGATGAAGCCGGTCAGGATCGGGAGCGGTCAGCAGAGCACAGAATCGTTCGAGCTCGATCCGGAACCCAGGCGGGCGGTGCTCAAAGCGCCAGCTAAAGCATTTGTAGCGGAGATAATTCGCTTCGACGCTAGAGAGTCCTCTGGCCCCATCATCCTCTATGAATGGGTCTTCGATGGCAACTGCACCGGGGATGTGTGCACCATCCAAAAAAGGACGCGCCAGCCCTTCGTCGATCATGCCTACGACAAGGCCGGGGTTTATAAGCCCATTGTCATCGTCGTTTTCGAGGATGGGACGACGGCGCGCGGGGAGCTCCCATCCCCAGGACGGATTACGATTACCCCCAGGCCGGAAGTGCCGGGAGCACCGGGCAGCACCGTTTTGACCAGAACCCCTATTAGCCCAGCGAATCCCACCCCTATTGTGAACCCGATCACCATGAGCCTCATTAGTGGTGGGGCGAAGTTCATCGCTGCTAACACTTCGTATCAGGACCATCTCCAGCATGCTAACGTTGTGGTGCAAGCCGGGCAGCAAGCCACTCTGTTCTTCGATTACCAGATTGAAGCCTTGCCGGACCGGATTGGCCCCGGAAGCGGGGTAGAGATCCAATCCTTCGTGCTGGTTCGCTTCTTTGACTCAGCCGGCCAAGAACTGGCTCAAGGCCAGGCCTTCACTGTCAATACGAAGGGAGCAGCGGGTTTATGCCAGGCCAGCGGCACCGGGGGAAGCCAGCGCCCTCCGGTAAGGCAGTGGTTGTTCTGCCAGCAACCGCTCACGGTGCCTCAAAATACGGCCGTTGTGGTCATCGAGGTTGGGTTAGACATCCCCAAGAATCCAAGTGGCAAGCCCGTGACCATCGCCTACAAGAATCTGGATCTCAAATAAAGGGGGTGAGGCCCCGCATAGGAAGATCAAGCGCGTCAAAAGGAGAATGAGGAAAATGAAGGCTAAATGGCATCTAGCTGTAGCTGTGTTAGGATTATTGTTGTTGGTGTCACCAGGGTCCAGTCAGTCGGTCGTGGTCCTGTTCGAGATCTTCTTCAGCAAATCCATCGACAGTGGGAAGACCTTCAGCACACCAACTGCGGGGGAGTCAAAGCAGCCAGCTCTAGGGACGGAAGGGGCGAGGGTCTTCGTGGCTTGGGCAGATAACACCCGCGAACCCTTGCTGAACTCCGACGGGACCACCAACGTCTTCCTGCGGGCCTCGCTCGACGGCGGCCAGAGCTTCCTCCCTAAGCCGGTGAACGTCTCCACCAGCACGGAATTTGCGCCCGCGGAGCGACCGGCCTTGGTAGTCGACGGCACGACCACACCCCCGACCGCCTTTCGCGAGCCGGTTACGCTCGGTTGTCCACAGGGCAAGAAGGTCCTCGTGATGTGGACAGAGGCCTTCGCCGGCACGACGCAGATCTTCTCCAACGGCGCCCCTGACTGCGCACACGCTGGACCCCTTCAGCCCCCCGCGGAATCTTTCACAGTCTCCGGAGAAAGCCTCGAAGAATCCAGCCGTAGCCACGGACGACACAAACACTTCGTGCGCCGGTGAGGCTGAGCTGAAGGAAAGGGCAGAGGAGGCCAACAAGGCCGCTTGAGAGAATATCAGGGATAGAAGGGGAGATGAGGCAAAAGCTAAGAAAGGAGGATATAGCGAATATGAAAGCTATAAAAAACAATAAAGAGCAAAGGCATGTTGGAGAAAGAGGAATACGATTTTTTAAGGTTTTAGGACTGACAGCTATTTTGCTGTCGGTTCTAGGGCTTGGGACGATCTCCCAAGTGGAAAAGAGCGTGAGCGTAGAAATTCCCGATCTGCCAGCCGACTGTACTAAGCAGGGGGCACTGGATCTCACTTGTCAAGTCCCTACGGGAAGCACTTTGAAGTTCACGGTACGAGGTGTGGCCGTGCCCAGCGATCGGGTTGAACTCTTTGCCGAGGGTCTACCCGCCAATGCCAGCTTCCGTTGTACACCCACATCCCGTTGCTCCGGCACCGGCAGCATTAGTGAAACCTTCTCCTTCACACCAACAACGGATCAGGGGGGACGCGCCTTCCTTGTGACTTTTAAAGCCACAGCCTCCGGTCTGACAGACGTCAAGCGGGTGCGCTTTAATGTCGCACCTCGGGCCAGCTTCCGCACCAACCCCTTCAATGCTCCCGTGAATGCTCCAGTTACCTTCGATGCCTCCAGCTCACTAGCTCTTCCGGGCCGTCGGATTGAGCGCTACAGCTGGGACTTCGGCGATGGCTCCCGGCCTCAGGAGGTCACTACACCCATAATTCAACACACCTATACGCAGGCTGGGACGTTCATCGTCCGCCTGACGGTTAGTGACAGCGGCGGGGCTCAAGCCACAGCGAGTGCGACCCTAACCGTCATCCGTCCCGAGGATGTTCAGCGGGTAAGAAACAATATCATAAGCACCCTGCCGATCCTCACAGCTCCGGAGCCTGTTACCCTTGATCCCCCTAAGATTCTCGAAAGCATCCAGAAAGGGGAGGTTGTCGAGCTACCCATCTTGGGGAAGGGCAACCGAGCAGAAGGGGTGCCAGTGCGCCTGGAGCCCAATCCACTGGGAGCAGGCCCCATTGTGACCTTCAAGGGGAGCGCTACAATCGAGGGTCAGCCCAACAGCGTCGTCCGGCTGACGGTCACCCGGAGCTTCATCAGCGGCTACATCCTGATGGACGGCCTATGGTCCTTCATCGAGCCGCTGGATCAGTTCCAGATCTCCCCGGCAGGTACCCCCTTCAATCACTTCGTCTATAACGCTACAGGGAATAATTTCAAGCTCGACCTCTCTATGGATGCGCCCCCGCGAGCTGGAAGTTCTGGCTCGAGCCAGCTTAATAACTACCCGCAAGGAGCTGCTCTACAGGCACTTTCGCACCCACCCAGTTTGGGCTTGCCTATGCCTCCCAGCGAGCTGGCAATAACGGCAACGGCGGCTCAACAAGCTCCTGAGCCATTCTTTGTCCTTCTGCAACCCCTTTCACTGAAGTTCAAAGCAGTTGAAAGAGGAAAGAACCCTGAACCCCAGAAGCTCACGATCAAGAACAATCTCGATGGGAGCTTGAGCTGGAGCGTCAGTGCTAAGGACCACGCCGGCCAGCCGCTCCCTTGGCTCACCCTAACCCCTTCAAGCGGCTCCCTTAGCCCCCGAGGAGGGGAGGCCTCCATCATGGCCTCTATCAACATTGCGGGCTTGTCCCAAAAGTTCTTCCAAGGGAGGATTACAATCAATGCAGGGGGAGCGAAAAAGGAGCTTGATGTGAGCCTGCTGATCTGTCCCTCCGGGGACGAATGCCTCCTGGAGCGGGAGCTTCCCATCGCCTTCGTGGTCGATGAAGAGTTCCGCCGCCTTTTCCTCCAGAAGGTGCGCATCACTGCGGAAAAAGGTCAGGAGCAAGAGATCGAGCGCTGGAAGCTGGAGCCGCAAAGTCTAAGCAATTTCGTTGAAGGCATCTTTGCGTTCACGCAGCCCTGCCTGCCCCAAGGGACCTTCAGACTTCAGTTCCGCCTCGTCCCCCAAGATCAGAAGGAGCCACCGGTCATCGATGTGCGCGAAACAGACGGCCTGAGGCTGCGAAAGGAGTTGGCTGAAAAGCTCAGAGGCGAACAGCGCTTTCGAGACGCTTTACTGGTGCACCTACTCACCGGCAAGGACCTCAAGTTGCAAGGCGGACCCCTCTTTGGGGTTGCCTGGCAGGCTCCACAAGATGAATTACAGGAAGTAGTAGTTGCTGGCTTAGGGACTCCTTATAACCAATCCATCTCCCAGATGGCCCCAGAACCCCCTTACTTAGCGACGCTCTACCAGCGAGTCATCTTGATTGCCCATGAGCTGGGCCACTCCTTAGGCGCTGTACATGTGGAGGACATTAAGAAGGTAGAAGAAAGAAAAAGGGAGCCCATCGCCGTGCCGGAGGAGTGCCTCGGTGATCTAGCCAAGCTCACCTTCCCTGCTGGCAGTACCGTAGCAACCGGTGACTCGGACGTGGGTAACGCCCTAGTCCCGTTTGACTCAAAAGAGAAATACCTAGACGAGAACAACAACGGGGCTTATGATCCCGAAGAGATCATCTATAGAGACGAGAATGGAGATGGAGGCGGCACAGTCTCTGCTGAAAAAGACAAGCGATTGAATGGATGCGGACAAGGCTTTCCCGTAGATAATAAAGACCCCAATATTAATAAGGCCCTAAGACCGTTTGCAACAAGTGAGAAGCACACAGATCAGGGGAACAACCGATATGACCTTGGGGAGAACATCTACAAAGATGTAGACAACGACGGCCGGGTCTCCTCTGGCGACATCCGGTTAATGGCAGTTGGATCTTTGCTCAAGCCCAACCTCATGTGCAGGGCGTTCACCGGAGACCATCTGCCTGCCTTCGGCTTGCATAATGACAGCCTTATCCGCGAAGTCCTTAGACAAAGAATCTCCAAATAAGGGGTGAG
This sequence comes from Gemmatales bacterium, assembly GCA_041640595.1. Classification (GTDB taxonomy): domain Bacteria; phylum Planctomycetota; class Planctomycetia; order Gemmatales; family HRBIN36; genus HRBIN36. The sequence goes on from JBEPZY010000013.1 coordinate 8,452, forward strand.
AAATCATGAGAGCAAAGAAGAGCGTAATCCTAATCGTAGTGATGCTGTTGGCGGCCCTTACTGCCTTCAGCACGCTAGCTAAAGTTGGAATTAGATTGACAGTTGAGCCCAAATCGGTAGATGTCGGTAAGGTAGTTACCATCAAGGTTGAGAATGTGGGGGATGTCCAGCTCACTTACACGCTGGAAGTCACCCGCCCCGACGGCGGTAAGGACACCCTCGCCCAGAACCGCGCCCTGCCTGTCGGTGCCACTCATTCCTTCTCTTATAAGACGGAGAAAGTAGGAACATATAAGGCGCGGGTGACCTTCGATTCCGCCACTGTGGAGGATACATTTGAGGCGAAATCTCCGTCACAGCCCCCCAGCTTCCGCGTCTCTGTCGCCGTCGATCGGAGCAGCCCCTGCGAAGGAGAGACGGTCAACATCACGATCAGCGTCCGGAACGTGGGCAACGGCTCTGGAACAGCAGATCTCGAGCTGCGGATCGATGGCACGCTGCGCCGCAGTTGGAGCCTCCCCTTGGCCCCAGGCGAGCGCACGGAGGTATCGGAAAGGGCGTCCTTTAGCCGCGGAAGCCACACGATCGAAGCCCGCGTGTTCTGGCAGGGCACCCGACATGATTCCGACTCCACGACGATCTCCGCCCGCTCCGGGACCTTCTTTAGGGTCGGCTCCCTCGATGCCCCCAGCCGCGTCTCTCCGAACCAGTCCTTCACTGTCTCCGCTACCATCCGCAACACCGGCTGCAGCTCCAGTACACAAACGATTCGGTTCTTGGTGGACAACTCCGTCCGGGATAGCCGCCGGATCAGCCTGGCGGCTGGGGAGAGTACCACCGTCTCCTTCGGCTGGAGCTTCAGCTCCAAGGGCACGTATCGGGTTACCATCGCCTCTGACGACGATTCCAGCTCGACCACCATCGTCGTCAATACGGCAGTACCAAGCGTGACTGGATGGGGCCTGATCGCCTTGGGAATACTCTTTGCATGGTCCCTTGCCTGGGTGATCCGCAGAAGGGTAGCACATCGGCCTACTAGAGCATAAGTGCAAAGTCAATGGAATGAAAGTGTCTTCCGCGTACAGCTTCTAGTGGGAGGAAAGCTTCTGGAAAAACAGGTTCCAGTTGGTCAAACAGCCGATCCTGAGGGTGTTCAAGGAAGAATCGAGTCAGCTGTCAAAGCACCTACTCTAACTGAATGGGGTTTAATCGGCTTAAGTATGATTCTAGCAAGCTCCCCGCATAAAGGTTTAATGAATGAGCAATAAAGGATGGGAGCAGCAGAAGAAGGGAGCCCCTCTGAATCCCAGGCAAGCTGAGGAGGAACAGGAGAGAGGGGGACTAACTAAGAGGGGCCGCTTTCTCTTCATGGGCGCTTGACCTGGCTGGCTCTTCTGTTTTGGGGAAATGAAAAGAGGCCCCTCAGCGCCCCTGCGGCAAAAGGCTTCTCAACATGTTGTGCCTAAACAGAAAGCGGTTGGGATTAAAAAGGCGATATCGGCCAGGCAAGCCCAAAAGATAGCAAGAGAGCTGGGCGTCAAGCTGAGTGAGCTAAAGAAGGTAAAGGGGCTAAGGATTAAGCGGAGCTAGCAACTCAAAGACCGGCACCAGAAGGCAGCTCCACCCCGCTGAATGGCTTGAATCTCCCCGCAGCTGTGGCGCGTGCTTTAGCCTCCTCGCTAGGCCTTTTTGCTTGCGCGGCCTTTTTTTCGTATTCGAGGCCACACAGCTTAAGGCCTGAGCTCGTTGGTCGTAGACAATGACTCGCAGAGGCATGCTGGCCATACCCAACTAGCATTGCCATTAATGCAATAATATTTCATTCTTCGGCCAGCCAGGCAAAGGAGGTGGGAACTTCAGGAGCTATGACGGCATTGCAGACGAAGATACAGGCCGATCATCTCCAGCTCGTACTGCCGCTCTCAATTGCTCCCTGGCCAGATCCGCTTGCTTCCTCTGCCACTCCATCTCCTGTCTCTGCCTAGCAGCCCAGTCTCGCCACACCTCCCCCACGGATCTCCCTTCGGCCTCGTACTCCGCCCGCTTCAGCCTCGCTCGTTCCACCTCTAGAGAGTGCAGCCACCACAGGTATTCGTTAGTGTCTACAAACCGTCTCCGCTTCCGTCTTGGCTTGGCCTTGAACAGCCCCTTGAGCAGCCCCATGAACCACCGGCACAGCTCGCCAAGGGACTTCACCCACCCAGGCACCCTGAGCTTGTGTGCCAATCCCCTCAGCTTCTCGAAAAGCTTTAGCGCGTAGGTGCACGTCTTGCCCTTGAGGTGCCGGCCCACCAGGGCCGTGCAGATTCTTAGGTAACCTTTGGGCAGCGTAGAGTTCCCTAAGGTCTCCCGGAAGGCCTTCATGCACCGGTTCCACTGCTGGCGGTTTGCCGGAGAGATTATCTCCCCCGACATGGCCTCAGGCCTATCACCCGAAGGGTGTATATTATTTAACTTCATCCTATACCTTGTAGGGGGGTGACACTTTTTCTGCGCGACTGCTTCACGCTTTTGGGGCTTGCGCCAGTTGAGCCAATAGACGGAGTGCTTGCCCCGGCCGGTTCTAGATTGGTGTAAGAAGAGCAGCCTCACCTTCTGTAAGAAGGCGATGGCCTTGTAGACGGTCTTGCGGGAGAGGCCGGTCTGGACACTGATCTGGCAGGCGTCCAGCTCGAAGAATCCCTGCTGGTCCGCAATCATGTAGAGATAAGCGAAGACCCGGCGTGCACTCTCCGAGCGCTGAACAGCGAGCACCTTGGGGAGTTGGAAGGTTCCGGGGACCGGGGACTTGACTTTTTGACAAAAATCCCTTATACTGGTTTTCACAGGGTCGACAAACCAGTTGGCGGACTCTGAGCTGGTAGCTCAGAGTCTTTAATTTTATAGGGTTCTACTCACCACTATAATCTGTCCACTGGTCGTCCATTCACCCCCTCTTAGGTAAAGGAGCATTATAGCACTATTCGGTCTGCTGAGACAAGCCACGGGCAAACAGCCCCTTGAACCAGTCCACCACTCTCTTCCAGAACGGCTTACGCAGCTGCAAGACCTTCATGTGCAGGACCTCAATTTGCCGGTTGGCCCGCTCAAGCTGGGTCCTCAAAGCTGATGCCATATCTGGTGTAATGTTATTCGCTATCATCTGGCAGGCATCAGTAACAGTCGGCACTCCGTCCTTGAGGTACTGCTGCACTTTCTTGAACATCTCGACATCGCTTTCACTGTAGATGTCCTTGTTGCCTAAGCCCTTCTTAGGATCAATGAGGCCGAACTTCTTGAGCGTGTTGCGCCAATACTGGACCCTGGTCTCACGCTCGGCAAGCTCCGCACAAAGCTCTTTGAAATCCATGCTATTTATATAGTTACCGTACCTGAAGACGAGGGGAAAGGACAGGCGTCACCTCGTACGGAGACTAGTGGGTGGTCAAACCTCTTGTTGGTCTAACGGGGTTGTTTCACCGGTGCTTGTGCGCCCGGTGCCAGGTGGTGACCCAAGCGCGCCGAGCGTCCCCTCAGCACACTGGTCTGCCAGGGCGGGAAGGGTACAGTGCGGTATCTTAGCAGTCCTGCCCCGATAGGTTGCGCTTGCATCTTAGGTAACCATTGTGATATACTTGGTTACCTAAGAAAGGAGGGCTATGCCTCTGCCCCGACGCCTCCACCAGGATGTGCGAAAACTGAGCTCCCACCAGATCAAAGAGCTCCAGGCCATCCTCAAGAAGCTCCTCCACCACAAGGAGGGCATCGCCGAGCGACTCCCTAGCAGGAAAGGCACTCGGCACTACACCTACCGCCAGGAGTACGTCAAGTGCGGCAAGGAAGGCTGCAAATGCGCCCGGGGAAAAGGCCACGGCCCCTACTGGTATGCCTACTGGAAGGAACAAGGCAAGCTCAAGAAACGATATCTTGGGAAGACCCGGAGGTGATCGCCTATGTTGCGTGTCAGGGTGCGCTACGAAGATGAGGAGCGCCGCAGGGAGCTGAAGAGAGCTGGCTTCCGCTGGAACCCTCAGCTCAAGCTCTGGGAGGGCCAAGACACCTCAGCTAACCGGGAGCTGCTCGATCGGCTGGGGCTGGAGCCGGAAGCTCTCCCAGCTATCCCCCAGAGCGAGGAGGTAGACCGCAGGGATGAGGTGCGCCAGGAGCTGTTGCAGGATGTCGTCGGCGAGTATATCTACAACTTTACCACCAGGGAGGGCAAGCGCATCGTCGGGGTGAGCTGGGCCGGGGCCAAGCGCTTAGCCCAGACTTATCTGCCGGGGCTGGATGTGGAGCTGGTGCGCGTCGACCAGAATGAGAGATGGATTGCCGTAGTAGTGAAGGTCAAGTGGGAGAAGGGCAGCGCCTTAGGAGCAGCGCAGATCCCAGCTACCGAGAGATTCGCCTACCCTATGGCGATCAACAAGGCACAGCGCAACGCGATCATGAACCTCCTCGATGCAGCCCTCATCAAGAAGGCTATCAGGGGCACCTAGAGGGCTGATCCTACCTAGGAGGATTATCAATTGGAGGATTTTCAATGTAAAGGTGCTGATTCTGGCTATTGTGTTAGTATTGGCTACCCTAATCCTTCTCCTACTTTTCCCGAGTGCTTTCGCTCCTTCTATTGTTATCTTATCGCCGGTCGTGGTGGGACGGTAATTTTTATCGAGCTAGCAATAGAAAAATAAAGGCTATTATAACAAAGAAGAGAATCGGATAGTCTTGAATGATATGAATTAACCCCGCACTAGCCCCTCCGGTACATGACTTCCCTTTTTTCTTGGCTGCCTTGCAACCCACAAGGACTGCTGATAATGGATCGTGATTGTATCTGCGATGAGCACGGCCGGGATACTTCTTCACTGGGCGATCTATAGCCGCGTGAACTTCATCGTAGTCATCACCAAGCAATAACTTAGTAAGTTTGCGATGCTGATATCTCTGTGGCATGGTTCCTGTCCCGCTACTAAGAACTAAAAACCAAAGAACTTTTCAAAAAAACTTCTCTTTCTGCGCGGTTGTCCAGCGTCGCTCCGCTTACGTCGCCAAGTGCCCTTCTTAGTTCGAGAACGAGCCTGCTTTCCGACGTGGGGCAAGTTGCAACCGCACCTGCGATCCGCCATTTCCGTCACCTCCTAAATAACAGAGTGCTATTGATTCAATATAAAACTTTTCGGCCCAGATGTCAAACAATAGAAATATCAAGGTATTATAACATCAAATCCCAAATTACTGACGAGCATCTTTAGTGTTAGAAATAAACTATCTTCATGTGGGCTCTACCAAGACAACCTAACGAAGCTGGAAAACTAAAAAACATTTTTGTTTTTAGAAAGTTTTTTCTTATACGCTCTAACCAGCTTGTGCGCTCAACCTTTATAGCTTGTTCCAATTGCTTACCTATATCGAGTGCTTCACCAATCACAACCCTGAGATCAAACAACAGATCAGGGTAGAGATCAGATCGGGCATCTTCTTCAGTAGCCCCAAGGTCTACTTGTTGTTTCACTAGTTCAGAGGCATGGGAACCAGGCTTGAATGCAAGTTCATCTTTATATGAGTTTGCTTTCCTTAAGAGTTTGTAGAAACAGGTTAAAAGCTCATTCGTCCCTGGTTGCAATAAACCTAAATCACCTTGCACTCGATCATAAACATCTGTCTGGTAGTTCGTATACTGTTGCGGAACTCCTATTTTCCACGATCTTCGTTTTCTACTGCTCTCTCGTATATAACTGAGGTGTGAATGTGCTTCAGAGAGCTGTTTTACATTTAAGGAGATTTCTGGTTCAAGGCGGTTAAGTAGGTGATTTCGCTTACGGCGCTCCTTAGCTACTTCTCCTATTCCTAACCACTCTAGGAGAGCTTTAATGAATTCCATAATCAACCACACTCTTTCATCCTTGACACTAACCCATTATTGTCAAGGAGTGTACTCCGGAAGTGAGAGAAAGTCAAGAAGGGATCGGGGGTGGGGGTTGGGGAGATGGAGAGGGTAATGTCAAAGTCATATCCGAATCGGCTGAAATGAGGTATTTATGGTGCTCTTTCAAACACTTCTTTATCACAGTCAATAATTCGATTCTTTCGGCAATTTTGCTTGCAAACGGGAAGATGTCCATTTGTTTGGCGACCTCGTGCATTTCGTTCTGAATTGTGTAGGTTATATCTTCAAGAAGATTTTTAATTATCGCGATTATGGATTTGAATCAGGTAAGGAGCAACGCAGCCCCTCTTTTTTACTCTATAGTCTTGTGCTATACTTAAAGCATGAAGCCTGAGAAGAAACCAAGGCTGAAGCAGAGGCGTCATCTTGTGCCGATCCTCATATCCCCGCGCTTTGAAGAGACGTGGATGGAGTTTCTGAAGCTCAAGCCAGCGTCACTCTCTCAGAACGCCTGGATTTGCTATGCCATAGAGAAGTATCACTGGAGCCGTCCTAGAGATTGATGGAGGAGAGCTATGGGGTAGATAACATGGCTGATGTCGTAGTTCAGGTTTCAGGGCTGACCAAAATATATAAAACCGGAACCCAGGCTCTCAAGGGAGTCAGTTTTTCGGTTCATCGAGGAGAGATATTCTGCATATTAGGACCTAACGGAGCGGGCAAAACCACTCTCCTAAGGATTCTGGCTACCCAGCTTGAGCCTAGCAGCGGTGAAGCCCTCGTTCTTGGATTCAGCGTCCTTAGCCAAGTATCATCGATTCGCAATCACATTGGCGTTGTACCACAAGAAGCCCTCCCTGATCCTGAGCTTACTCCTTGGGATCACGTATTCTACTACCTTCTTTCGCGAGGAGACTCGGTAAAGGAAGCTAAATACAGGGCAAAATGGGCGCTAGAAGTAACCGAGCTATGGGATCAAAGGGGCATAGCTACCGCTCATCTTTCAGGGGGAATGAGGAAGAGAGTCTTAGCAGCTATGGCCATTGCCACTAGAGCACCTCTACTCTTACTCGACGAGGTGTCTGCTGGGCTGGACCCATTGAGTAAGAGAGCACTATGGAAAGCACTTTTTGAATTGAAAGCCGAATCTACAATCATCCTCACGACACACTCCATGGATGAAGCTGAAGCGCTGGCAGATAGGGTTGCCATAATGAATCAGGGGCGTGTGCTGAAGGTGGGGTCTCCTCAAGAATTAAAAGAACTGATTCATGTAAAGCGCAAGATCATACTGCTAAACTCTTCTATGCTTGATGAGTTTAGCGTGCTTGGTAGGATTGAGTCTTACGGCGGTAAGACCATAGTTTATCCCCAGAATGGCCAGGCAATGGAACAACTCCTTAGCCAGGCAATGGAGAAGGATATTGAGATCCTAATACAGCCCATAACACTTGAAGATGTTTTCATCAAATTGATCAAAGAGGATGAAGGATGAGACTAGCGTGGCAAATAGCATCCATATCGATGATGTTGGCGCTCCCTACGCTACGTCACCCCCTTTGGCATCTAACAATCTCAGTGATTCCTGCAAGTCTCTTTTTTGTCTTTTGGCTGATCGGAGGAATCGACCTAGGACGCCATGCACTCTTAGGCGCATTAGTCGCTATTGCCGTTAATGCCGGAATTGTCTCCCTACCTCAGCTAATTGTGGGGCTCAAGCACAGACGCTTACAGGATATGTTCATTGCAAGTCCTGTAGGGCCCGTGGCCTATGCCATGGGAACAGCACTCTCTCGTTTAATTTACGTTTCCCCTTTGATCATAATCGTCTTGCTCATCCTTACCTTAGGAGGTTTCATACCAATACGGAGCCTTCCTATGATTGCCTTAACGCTCATGATGACATGGTGGGTGGGCAGCTTTTTGGGCTTCACTATATCTACGTATATAAGCAACATAGTATATATCTCAGGTGTTTCAAACTTGCTAGGCTTGCTCCTTAACCTTATACCTCCCGTGTATTATCCGTTGAGCTTGGTTCCAAATGAATTTAGCTGGCTGGCATTACTCATCCCAACCACCCATGCGGCTCAGCTGGTCCGAGCTTATGCTGGCACAGTCAACACTGGAGTTTGGGATCTAATTTTGAGCTGGCTAGCGCTGGTTATATATGGCGTCATCTGTAGCCTTCTTGTCGCCTTCAGAAGCCGTTGGCGTGAAGCTTGAAGTGCGCCCCGAATTTTGGAAAAAGGAGTTAATCAAGTATCCTGGTCCAAAAGGCTCGTGTAATATGCTATCAACCGATCAGTGGGGAAGAATCTGCCAGTCGGCATCGCCTCAGTTCGGCCCGGTGTGCAGGCCCAGCGAAACGTAAGGGTCCAGGAAGTCGCAACTTCCCTTTACACCATAGCACTTGACATATTTTGCTCAAAAAGATACAATCATCCCGACATGACCCAGAAATCCCCCGGCCGCCCACGAGCCCTCCGCTGCTTCGGCTATGCCAGGGTCTCTACCGTCAAGCAGGTGGAGACCCCAGGAGGGATCCAGGCCCAGGTCGAGAAGATCAAGAAGTTCTGCGATCTCCATCATTACCAACTCCTTAAGGTCTTCAAGGACGAAGGGATCTCAGCCATCGATGAGCGGCCGGCCTTCACCAAGATGATGGCAGCTGTGGCGCGCAAGGAAGCAGATGCCGTCATCGTCACCCGCCTTGATAGGCTGGGCCGTTCCGTCCTAGACCTCGTCTCAACAGTGACGGAGCTGCAAAGGCAAGGCTGTCAGTTCATCGCCTTGGAGCAGAACATCAACACGACCACAAGTGAGGGGAGATTGCTCTTCAATATCTTATCTGCCTTTGCAGAGTTTGAGCGAGAGATCATCAAGGAGCGGATGCTGGCTGGCAGGATGCGAGCCAGGGAGCACGGGGTGATAGACCATCGGCCGAGGCTGAACATCCCCTTAGATGAGCTCAAGGATTTATATTTCAACCGCAAGCTCTCGGTGACCGCCTGTGCCAAGTTCTACAGATGTTCTCGGCAGACAATCTATGAGAGGTTAAAAGAGATCCGTAAGTCTTAAAACGCTCCATCGTTCGTTCCTCATTCCGAAAAGGTTTCACCTGGGGATTTCGACTTCGTAACGGTCTTCACACGGATGCCTGATCGTGCTAGAACGTCTTCCCCTATAGACCCGCCCCCCTGTGCGCTCGGTAGGGGGCTTTTCTCTCCACCACAACGCGCCCATGGTGAACCGGTCCACGACTCGCATCATGTAACGTCCGTTAGTGGGCATAACGCCTCCTCGGCCGGCCCTCTTGCATCTGGGCATTCATGGCCATATAATGAGCCATGGGTGATAGCCATGTTAAAGGTCCCCTTGGCCGAAGCAAAGAACAAGCTGACCGAGTTGATTCGCCAGGTGGAGGCTGGCAAGCAAGTGGTGATCACCAAGCGCCGCAAGCCCGCGGCCCGGCTCCTCTCCGAGGCCACATATGAGCAGCTCCAAAAGAGGTTGGCCGTGGCCGGACTCCAGGCCCTCAGGGATCGCTGGCGGGCCGCCGGAATCAAGGCCCAGGATCTTCACCAGGAGTCTCGACGCCTCCTGGAGGAGCGGACGTAGAAGTGAAAGTGGCCGATCGCAGGCGCAAGGGGGAGCCGGGGCGAGCCCCGCTCTATGTGATCGACGCCAGCGCGCTGCTGGCGGCCTTCCTGCCGGAGGAGGACTGGGAGGCGGAGGCCGATGCCCTCTTGGAAGGCTGGCAGGAGGGGAAGGTGCGGCTGGTGGCGCCGACGCTCACCTCCTATGAGATCCTCAACGGCCTCTACATCGCGGTGCGAGGCAAGGCGGGGCGGCCGCCCCGCCTCACTGAAGCGGAGGCTTCTGAAGCCTGGGCACTCTTTCAGGGGCTGGGGATCCCTCAGGTGGGGGTGGAGGAGGTGGCCACGGACGCTTTGGAGTTAGCCTTCCAGCACCGGTGGCGGAGCGTTTATGATATGGCCTATGTGGCGTGGGCCAAGAGGCTTAACACAAAGCTGATTACAGCGGAGCCCCCTCTGGCAGAAGCCTTCCCCAAGTGGACCCACCTCATCTGGGAGCCCTTAGCATTATGAGTCGCTGGAGCCCAAGGCGCCGTGCCACCTGGGGTGAGGGAGGCTGACGTGACACGCCAGGGGGACAAACCTGGTTCACAACTCCTAGCTTAAGGAAGGCGTTCGCCACTTTGCAGTCGTCGTGCTATAATGACTGCTCTTTGCTTTTGCCCTGACAGACCGGACTGATCCGAGGGGCTACCCCCCTAGCTGTCAGATCCGTGCGGGCTCTGGAGTCGATCATCTTGAGCAGTTTCATCTTTTGATCAGGTGTAAGGTGATCCCCTAGCTTTATAGATGGCCGTTGGTTGCGATGGTGGGTTGAGGGTCTTTTCCCCAGTTGTTGGCCAACGTAGTGGCGCCCTAGCTCGTGATCTTTGATCTTCCGTCCATACCAGTCTTTAAGTTGCTTGATCTTGGCAGCATGGGATTCCCTTTCTTGCTTGAGCGTTGCTTCCAGACTTCTAACTTTTTCTTCGAGCAATTTGATTCGACAGTGAGCTCGATCCACCTGAGCTTGGTATTCTTGGGCCTTTTCAGCCCACCGCACTTCAGGGTCAGCTGCAAGGTCAATGAGCTGATTAAGAGCCTCGATGTCTCTCTTTATCTTGTCTTGAAGCTCCATGAGAACGGTGACTTCCGATTGATCATCTTTTGTCTTCTTGCGATCAAGCCTACGTTGAAGCTCGTCGTAGCACTCTTGTATGTCTTCTTTAAGAGAGTTAAGTCCCATAATTGGGCCTCCTTTCTTTATGAATGAAGACGCCCTTGGGAAGCACTCTTAGCAAAGAAGTGCAACCCGAGGGCGTATCTGTATCTATGCTGTTATTGAGACTTGTGAGCTAAGCTCAGGAAACCGACTGAGAGTGTGAGGGTATAATACGCGCGCACGCGCGCGTGTTAATAAAAATATAACGCGCGTATATATATATATATTAGGGAAATTGAGACCAGAAGCGGACAAACTCATTCTAGCACGAGATCGGCTTGTTGTCAAGCCCCCCTGAAAGAGGCTTCCCTAGCGTATTTTCTGATCAATGGCCACTTCGAGGGCCACTTCGAGCTGTCAGTGTCCGAGTATCGCGATTTTGAGCGCTTGCCACCGGCTGAGTCTCGGTCCCTGTCCCGCGGACGCCGGGGCCGGGAGCGCGGGGATTCGGGCGAGAGTCTCGTCGAGTTTAGCCCTTAGCCACGCGTTCTCGCCCTTCAAGTATTCTATTTGCTCTTTCAGGGTGTGGATGAGGGCTTGCTCATCCCCTTGCTCGCGGCTCGCGCTGCTCTGCAGGGGGTCAGAGGAGCTTCCATTCGGGGATGGGTTTAGGTCTGCGGCAAGCTGTGAGCAAAGCTCTTGCAGACGAATACCCTGAGCACGTAAGTCCTTGGCGCGTTCTAAGAGTCCGATAGCTTGAGGATTTATCAGCCATTCCCCGTGCGATCCGTAGCCTTGCATACCGTTGAGCAAGGGCTTGCAAGCATAGAGCAAGCGCCTCGCTTGCCACTCGGATAGTCCTAACCTGGCCGCTATTTCCTTGACGCTCAGCATAGCAAGAGCGTAGCGGTTCAGGGTTTAGCTTGTCGCCGACGTCGGTCTGGGAGGGTAGGGAAATTGGGGACCTCTCTCGGCAACGTGAACCGGTTCACGTCTTCACGCGCGCGCGAGGACAGGTCCATAACGAGAGGGGGTTTCACAAGAGCTATGCCGGTTGGGAAGGGCGATGGCGGTGATGGTGCTGGGGTGTCGGGGACCCGACAAAGAAGACCAGTGAAGCTGGTTCACTGAATACCCCCCTTGACTGAGATAACCCTATGAGACTCAAAATCCCGGACATTTCAACAACGATGGTCTACGTCCATATGGCAGGCACAGCACTCAGAGAAGCGCACGCCAAGGCCAGCCCCGTGGATAGGTTGCTGGGGGGATAGACTAGAAGCTTATGAGTTGATCAATATATACTTTTGCTTTCGTACTTCAACCATAGATCACGCAGTTGCTCATATCTCCCCCACCGCCACCATGCTCCTTGCAACTTCTCTATCCCCTTGATCTCGATCTGGCGTACCCTCTCTCTGGTGATGTTGAAGACGCGCGCCACGTCCTTGAGCGTGCGCTGGTGGTCATCTTCGAGACCATAGCGTAGTCTAAGAATCTCTTTCTCACGACTGCTTAACTGATTGAGCACCCGATGGAGTTCTTGAGACAAGGCTGCGCTAGCTAACTCTGCAGCCAGTGAAGGTGCCTGTTCATCTTCTATCAAGTCCTCGAGCACCTCTTCGTCATTATCATTGTCAATCAGCTCTTCTAAGGATCTGGGAGGCAACCAATTCTGCTCAAGTAGCGCAATACGCTTGAGCCAAGCGATCTCCTTTTTATCTATGCCCAAGGCATCTGCAAGTTCTTTAGCTTTGGGCTCTCTGTGATATTGTTGAATATACTGTTCCCTGAATCGTTGCAGTTTACGAACAGAGACCCTTTTAGGAATACGAACTAACTGGGATTGTTCAGCAATGGCGCGCTGGATTGCTCGATGGATCAACAACCTTGCATACGTGCTGAATCTAGCGCCCCGTGTGTAAGCGAAAGTCTGTGCTGCACAGATCAACCCTAGGCTCCCCTCTTGAATCAGATCCATCAGCGAGAGCCCTTGATATTTATACTTATACTTCACAGCGATTGATGCAACTAACCTCAGATTTGACTCGACTAGAGCATTTCTAACCTCCTTATACCCCATCGCTGCGAGGGCAGCCATCAAATCTTCTTCTTCTTTTGAGAGCAAGGGGAACTTGCTTATCTCTTGGAAATAAACTGAAGCTTGAAGGGTGTCATAGCACGCTTGTTTATCAATATCCCAATCTAATCTGTTGAGATCATCGTTCAAGTTTCGATTCATAACTGCCCCTAGCTTGTTTGCTTCAAGGTTCCATACTCCATGCTGCAATCTAGGTTGCTTTGAAGCGGTTTTGGCCGAGACGAGAATTCGGGCTTGAATACCCCACCCTTGGGCGGGGAGCTTCACTAGGCCCAACTATGTTAAGCAACTAAACTAAGGCGAGGCAAGTGTAGGGAAAACCTTGAAAATCCCTGCAGCTATCCGCCTGCTCGCGCCGATGCTCGTACTTCGGCACCGTTTAACCAAGGGGCGAAGAAGCGGCTCAAACTGGATGCCCTCAGAAGGTGAACCTGAGTAGCACTTACAAATTGGGCCTTGCGTAATTGTCGGGGGGCCTCGGCGTCTACCCTTTAGGGTGGGCGGCGGGGGTGGTGGTGGGTACGCGGTGGGGGTATTCAGTGAACCGGTTCACTGACGGAAGCCCCCACACCCAGGCCTGATCTGTGGTTAATGCTCGTGTGTCTTACCCCATAGACCCAAGGGGGGCTTAGGAGCTCCCCCCACTCTCATCATCAATCCAGCTCTCGATGACCTTCTCGCGCTTGCAGTCCACCGCCGTGACGACGTTGGATCCGTCGGTGTATTTGAGTAAGAGCGCGACGTTGTGGCCCTTGTGAGCGGAGAAGGCTTCGAGGGCCTCGTCCACGTCTTTGACGTGAGCGACGACGACCGGGAGCCCCGCGATCTTGACTTGAGCGAAGGCCGGGATGTAAACTTGGGTGCCGTCTCTTGGGCCCTGGGCGATCCTCTGGATCAGGCGCTCAGGGCCGCTTCTTCCGTCCGCTTCTCGATGGTTGTTTGGATCATTGATCTCATCTTGGCTATATTATAGCACGTATCGCACTATGTGTCAAGGGGGAGCCTGCTCTTTTTCTCGATTAATTGCGTGAAGACATTCGCCTGTTTTGCTCTTCAAGACGCTATTTGATTTTAGGGGCATTCGTCACCTTTTTCTCGACTTGACAACGATCCCGATAATGATATAATACCTGCTATGGTGATCGGTAATGTATCTCGCGAAGGGGTTCACAAGGCGTGCCAACGGAGACAAATGGATTTATTGGATGCTCAAAGAGAGCGAGTGGAACAAAGACGAGAAGCGTCCGGTCCAAAGATACCTGGCATACATCGGACCAAGGCCGGAACTCACGCTGGCCAAGGCGAAGCGGATCGCGGAGAAGCTAGGCAAAAGCCTTGAGGAGCTGCGCAAGGTGCGGGGGCTGAAGATCCTCGATGAAAGTGATGATGCGCGATAGACGGCTTTTGACCAGACCCCAAGTCCCTATAAAGCTCTCCCCATCGGCATTTTTTCTCATCACTCGCCTTGACGGAGTTTCACATCACTGCTATACTGGAACCATGTATATTACCAGAATAGCTATTCAGCGAAGAAGCGGCAAGCAGTGGTCTTACCAGGTTCTACATGAGAACGCATGGGATAGGCAGAGAAAAAGGCCTATCCAACGCTATCTAGGGTACATTGGGACGAATCCAGAGATCACTCTTGAGAAAGCGAAGGCGCTGGCGAGGTGCTTACATGTGGATCTCGACGACCTACGGAAGGTGAGGGGGTTGATGATTAGAGAATGAAGCTCAAAAGCAGAGACCCCACGCTGTTGCCGCAGCGTGGGGTAGTTCCAACAGCCAAGGAAAGCTCCTCCTTTTTGGGGCCTCCTTGTGCATTTATTATAGCCCATTTTTATGCCCCTAGTCAAGAGGCCTTTCCCCCCACCCTGATGACCAGATCGAAGCCGGGAGCTGCGAGATCATGTTTCAATACCACACTGGTCCAATGGAGCAGCGGCCCTGCCGGAGGAGGGCAGCTCGGAGGGAGATCCAATGGACAGAAAGAGCAAGAACGGGTGGACTAAAATCCCCGCGGCCATTCTGGACTGCTCAGGCTTATCTTGGAAGGGGGAGTGGGTCTGGATCGTCCTGGCGTGGCACACCCGACCCGACCGGCCTGCCTGTTGGCCATCCCTTCAGACGCTCTCCCAGTGGGCTGGCCTGAGCGAGTGGGCTGTAAGACAGGGCTTGGAGGAACTGGAGAGGGCTAGGCTGTTAGTTATTGAGTCCTCAAGCTACAGAAGTAAGTTCTACAGGCCTCTCATACCCCCAGGACGTTGGATCGCTATTCCGAACACCCTCCTGGCAGATGAAGTCCTCAGTGTGGAAGACAAGCTCGTTTATATTCACCTCTTCAAAGACCTCCCTCGGCGTAAGAGGCTGGTCTCTAGAAGGCAGACAGAACTGGCCGAGGAGATGAGCCGCCTTATCCCTGGATTCACCCGCAGGCGGGTCCAGCTCGCCCTGGAGCGGTTAGAGGACTCTCACTACATCACCAGCACTTGGGGAGACCGCCGTAAACCCAAGGGCTACTCTCCCTGCCCCTTCCTGGGCGAGCCCCCTCAGCTTGTGGGTGATGATGTGCAACAAGCTGTGCCAGATCAGAACGGCAAAAACCCTGCGTCTAGACCCCATCTCTCACACGATCCACCCCCTCGCTCACACGCTGTTGCACCTCGATCTGATGCGGATTTTCACCACAAAATCGAGGGGGCTGTGTGCAACAGCGTGCAACAAGATATTGCAGATCAGAACTGTGAAATCCCTGCGTCTGGCCCCCCTCTCTCACAACTAAGAAGTTCTTAAGGGGGAGACTGCTTCTTCTTCGCTGCCTGAGAGAAAAAAAATAGAAAAGATAAGCTCTTCTGATGATCTTGCTCAAAACGGTCGCGATTTTCAAAATGACAGCTCTCATTCGAGTGAGTATCGCTTTCGCACGATTATCCGCTGGGCTCAAAAGAGGGGGTGGATCGAGATCAGAGACCCCTTTACCGGTGAATGGCATCAAGTGAAAGCATCAGATTGCCCCGAATGGGTTGTTCGAGAAGCTTCTTGCTATAAATCTGGCTAGAAACCCCCTTAGGGGATAAAGCTAGCAACGGCCTTAATAGACCCCTAGCGGGGCTATGAGAACGCGATGAGAATGAAAGGCGGGCCTCTTGATTCTCGTACGCCGCCGCGCTAGACTGTCAGACAGGAAATCATCCCCCTGCAAGGTAATCATCCAAGACCAAGATCGCGATCCCTTCGCCCTCCACCCTCTTCAGCCCTTCATCGTTCGTCAGGAAGGCCTTAGCCCCCTCCCTTAAGGCCGTGCCGAGCAGGAGGGCATCCGGGGTGCGAAGCCCGTATGCTCCCCTCAGGCGGGCAGCCTCCTTGGCGATCTCATAGTCCGGAGCCACGATGGTCGTGTGAGGCACCCCCTGGAGGAACCGTTCACAGGCCAGGACCTGCTCTTCCTTACCCAAGGCCAACGGCTTCACCAGGAGCTCGGTAACGGAGATCGTCGAGATCACACCACTGAACTCTCCCCTCGCTAGGAGGGAGAAGACGAGCTCTGTAAGCTTCGCATAGGGCATGAGGCCCTCGAGGTGGTAGATCAGGATGGAGCTGTCCAGCACCACCTTCCCATGCTGGACGAGCTCAGCGGCTAATCTCTGGCCTTCTCGGCCCACGATGCCCTCTCCCCTTGGAGGTATAGCTTGATCTCCTCCCTTGTCCGGCCAAAGGTTCCTTTGAGCATCCCCCTGGTGGAGGAGGCATACTTCTCCGGGGTGAGGAGAACGGCCCGCCCCTCTTCCACAGTGATGATCAAGGGATCGCCCTCCTTGAGGCCGATGGCCCCACGGATCTCCTTCGGTAGGACCATCTGACCCTTCCTCCCAAGTTTGACTACCCTCGCTATGGTCATCCTATATCACCTTGGTTTGATTATACAAGAAAAGTCTGTATCCCTGCAATCATTCAGACTAAGGCTAGGATTGTGAAGACTCAGCTTCAAATAACACCTTTCAAAAAGCTTCACTATTGAGGAGATGCAGACCACAACGGCACAAAACGACTACTACCGCAAAGTCTTAGTGATCTCTGCTTCAAGTATGACTACACTTTGACCCCCGAGGACTGGCGGATCCTCGACGAAGCCCGCCTCGATGAAGAGGGCCTCAGCTACCAGGAGCTGCGCCAGCGGCTGGTGGATCTTTACCGCCGGATCAAGCGGGCATGCACTTAATATATTATACCTAATTCACGCGCAAATGGACACCCCAAATACCAGTTTCTGTTGCCTGAAACGAACGGCCATTTATGCAAATCTATCAGATATCTCAAGCTGCTGCCTGCCCATATTTGTGGGCTTGTTTCAGAACATTGTCAAGACACACCCCCCTACCCTCAACCCTATAATCGCGACCGCAGGCGTCTGGGCCAGCGGATCTCCCTGACCTCGAAGATCTTAGCGAGGGGGCGGCTAAGACTTAGAGTCGGATTTTTGTGAAACCCCTTGATGCTCCTGCGCCGGCGCGCTAGACTCCCTATCGGGTGAAGGCCTCGCTGATCTCTTCAGGTGGCCGGTGAGTAATCTCATACGGGGCCTTTCGGAATGATCGAGAGGATCGTCAAAAAGAGCCTAGGATGACACTCCACTTCCTTGGGAATGATTGGCCCCCTATCCTTCGGGTGGGTGGAGGGAGCACCGCAGTGGGGGCTCACACGTTGCCAACCTGAGTGGGCATAATCGAGATCTCCTTGCGTAATTGGTAAGGGGGCTGCCCCAGCAATGGCAAAAGAGGCCGCAGCGATCTTGTCCCTTGCTCGGCCGTCAGTCGCGATAGCCTTCCAATCGCACCGCCGCGAGCAAGGGGATGAGCCAAGCCTCATCCACACCCTCAAAGAGCAGATAGAATACTTGAAGGGCGAGAACGCGTGGCTAAGGGCTAAACTCGACGAGACTCTCGCCCGAATCCCCGCGCTCCCGGCCCCGGCGTCCGCGGGACAGGGA
>JBEPZY010000014.1:0-9676 GCA_041640595.1 Gemmatales bacterium
GGTTGAGGTTGGTTAGATAGGATTTGTTTAGCCCAAGCGATGCCTTCGTCGCCGCCGTTGCCAAGCCATGCGACAAATGACGCTTGCTTCCAGGGGGTAAGCTTGAACTTGGCTTTAAGAATACTTTTGTCGTGGTGTTTAGCAAAGTCAGCCATTTGCTTAATGGTCTTGATGCTGATGGGTTTAGCCGATGCAATTTGAGAGGCTCGTTTCCATATGACGCTTGACAGTCCTTTTATTTCGTTCGGGTATTTTTCTTGCCACTCTAAAACCTGTCTAGCGTTTTGTTGAGCGGACTTTGGTGCTATAAATCCTTCGGCGTAGTCAATAAGAGAAGGGTCGAACGGTTGATTAGTTGGCGATTGAATTTGCTTTTCATCTTGAGCTTGAGTGTCTTCGCTTTCTATGGTGTCTTCTGCAATGATGCGATTAGGAGAAGCGAGAAGTTTATTTTCTTCGCCTTTTGGAGTTTCGTAGCCAAGACGTTCGTCAAATTCTTTTCTTGTCATGACGCCACCGTGTTCAAAGAACACACGAATAACGTCGAGTTCCTGCGAGATGTTTTTTTCTTCACGAACGATGGTTTGGGCGTAGGGTGTAAGGTGAAGCATGTTAGGGAAGTTTGTTTTCATCAGAAGGGGAATAACTTTTGTGTTGATAATGGAGTCTATCCATTGGATGACGGCGCGGTCTCGGTTAAGGAGTTTATTATAGCCTTGAACGCTGGAGGCTCTATTTGAGATGGATTCTGTGCCGAGATTGTCGCCGTTAATGGCTTTTGTGATTTCAGCGTTATCGGCTTCGATTCTTGCGGTCAGGTTTTGAGAGACGGTAGCGTCTTGGGATTGAAGGAATTGAACGGAGAGGGATTTTGTGTGTTTAAGAGCGCGTAGTCGTCCGCCTGCGGTATAGATGTTATAGATGGCGGAGGCGTCGGAGATGGCGTCTTTTTCGGGTTCGTAGGCGAGGTCTAGGACTGGGTCTGTAAAGAGGTCGTCGAAGGTTCTGCGTCCGAGTATGGCGTAGATTTTGTCGACGAGCGGTCTGAAGAGTCTGCGTTGGATACCGAGTTCGTCGAAGGGGAGGGGTTTTTTTATGCAATTTTTTTGGTCTTGTGGTCGGAATGCGATAATGAATTTATCGGGCAGGAAGTGGTTAAAGTTAATAGCACCGTTAGGCTGAATGAATTGAAGTTCGCCGTTGACGTCTCGTAAGAATAGTTGTGGCAGTGGCGTGAACTTGATAGTATAGGGTTGAGAGATATGACTGACAGAGGCGATTTTTTGGCGAATAAACATGTCGTCGACGGGGATAAGGGTTTGCTCGATGACGCTAATACCGTAGAAGGTGGATTCAGCGAGCGTCGCTTTTAGCATGTGCATACTGTCGTAGAGGAGTTCAGAGATAAGCGATGCGATGGTATTAGCGGTTGTGTTGTTTGTATCACGGCTTGCGATGATGGTAGTGTGTCCGATAATGCGTTCGTACATTGCGTCAAGGAGTCCTGCGGTATGTCCGTCTGTGTAGCAGAGTTGCTCGAGAATTCGGTAGTATTCTAGTGGAGCGCCGAGATGAGCGGCTTCTTTTGCTTCTCTGATTTTATTGTCGTCAAGATAAGAGGCGAGTCCTTCGCGTAAGATGCCTTGCTGTGTTGCAAAGGCAGAGCCTAACGAAACTGCGTAAGGCGATGTTTCAATGCGTTTGATAAGATTTCCTTTATAGTCGTAAAGCATGGTATCAGCTTAGTTGAATTTTATCGATTCGCATGTTGACGATAATGACGATGCCGTAGTCAGTAACGATGGGTTCAGCGGGTAAGTCAGCAAGACGGAGTGTATAAAATTCTCCTGCGTTGGATTGTGAGGGTACGGTTGGATTATTCTGATAGTAATTTAAGAAGTGCTCGAGTCGCTCTTTT
Source organism: Gemmatales bacterium (assembly GCA_041640595.1). Taxonomy (GTDB): domain Bacteria; phylum Planctomycetota; class Planctomycetia; order Gemmatales; family HRBIN36; genus HRBIN36. Next base: position 1,919 of record JBEPZY010000014.1, read on the forward strand.
GCTTGCTGAATAAAGGTTTTCGGAGTTTGCTTTGAGCGACACGACAAGATAGCAATACGAACTTTGGTATTAAGAAGAATAACAGGGGAGTCGCTAGATGAAAAAGACTTGCGTTGTCCTGGTGTAACTTGGAAGAAAGCGCCGCCCTTTGAGTTCTGCGCATAAGAAAGAATGTCGGCGTCGCTTGCGCCTGGCACAACATTCTCGAACAAAGGCAAGCCGTTAACCGTAATCCCTAATAGATAACGCTCTAAGCTATTGATAAGGTCGACAATGGTTTTCATAGTAGAAACGTGCCGTTCGGGTTAGTTCGTGATGGAAGCATGTAAGCCTGTCCGATAGCCTTATCTTTTTCGTAGTCTTCCGCAAGCGATATAACATCGCTGAAATCAAACTGCCTCGTCGCCAACTTCGTGTAACTCAAAATCTCATCATCGACAGCCTTAACCATCGAAGCAAGCTTGTTTCTTTCCTCGTTGCTGACAAGATTTTGAAGCTCCCTTGTAATAAGCCGATATCCAGTCTTAATGACGCACCACTTCCTTAATATGGCTTTCGCTCCGCATTCCCTCGCAAACACTAACGGATACTGATACTGCGGATAATACCGACGAAGCATGCCATCAATGCTCTCCGTTTCTTCCATCATAATCTTCTGCGTCAACTCCGACTGCTTTAATGACTGCATAACCACAGCCACTACCTGCCCATTCTCCACTACCGCATACCCCTCCGCACCACTCCCACCACCGCCACCATCAGAAAACACCACCTCAGGCGCTTCCGAATACCCACTCCCACCACTAACTATCGTTACATCTACAATCCGACCACTCGACACCACAGGCACACCAACCGCCCCTGACCCCGTCGTTACCGTCGCCGATATCGTACTATATCCCTCCCCACCGCTGACAATTATCGCCCGACGAACCTGACCATCCGTAACCGTTAAGACAACCTTCGCACCAACACCGTCGCCCGTTATCTCAACCAACGGCGCTACCCTATACCCAGACCCCCTCGATACAATCTCAACATCCACAACCGAACCGTTCGATAACTTCAAATCCAAAACACAGCCACTGCCAGGCGGAGAAACAAATATCACAGACGGCGAAACATAATCCTGACCACCTGTAAAAAGAGCATCATAAAGAACTAAATCGCTCCGATTCATAGCCGTTCTACTCGGCAACTCCACATTGTTTTCTACACTGCTTATTCTTCTGACCGCCGTCGCAAAATAATTATATCCAAATACTAACTGTAAATCTCTCGGTTCAGCATAAGCTCGACTCATAACAGTATAAAAAAATAGTTTTATTAGTAAGCCTCACTCATAAAACATAGAAAAATAGTTTCAGCAAAGAACTAAAACTATATTTGAATTATATACTTGAATTATTGAGAATTATATTGTCGCTTCAAAAGAAATTCAAATCTTTTCTTTATCTTTCTTTATACTTTTTTCTTCTTTTCAGAAATTTTTTTCTCAATTATAGAATTACAAAGTTTACAAATAGGTTCGAATTCTCCCCTCTCAAAATCCTTTCTATCGAGTATTTCCTTTGTATAATGGCTTTTATTGGAATATAGTATTTGAAAATAGTGTATAATGGCGTCGAGAAACGATGATTAGGGTTTGAAGCGATGCCATACGATAAGCTGGTTAAAGGTGTAGCGATATCTGCGACAGGCACGTATCCTCAGGGTGATTTAACACGTGAGTATTTGCAAAAGCTGGTTGAGTCGTATGATACCTCCATTCATCGAGCACGTGTTAGGGTGGCACATGTGTCGCGGTATCGTGATGCCGACATACCAGAAGCGCCCGTTTTTGCGTATGTGGAACGGTTAGCGTTGAAGGATAAGAACGGGCGCACTTATTTATTAGCAGACTTCAAAGCCACAGACGAGTTCTTTGAGTATAAAGACAAATACCCAGAGTTCAGCATCGAAATATACTCACCAGAAAGCGAGCATAACCCGCTTAATCAACCCCACATACCAATTGAAAAGCGAAATAAACCCTACTTGGCAGGAGTTGCCATGCTTGGAGCTACTATTCCCGCTGTAAAAGGACTAGAGACAGCATCGGCATACGGCGAAACCTCCTATCGATTTGACTCACGAAGTTTTTCTGATAACAACAAAACAGTAATGGCTATGTCTGAGAAGATGAAACAACTGGCTGCCGAGCTTGGTGTAAAAGAGGACAACGAAGACGCCTTGATAGCAAAAGTTAAGGAGTTGATGGTTGCGCTCGAAACCGCAAAACGAGCACAACTGGACAAAGAAAAAATGTATTCAGAAACAACTTCTGCCCTTGAAACACAAAACGCTGCTCTCAAAGAAAGTCTAGAAAAGCTGCAAAAAGAATTCGCCGAACACGTGAAAAAAATGTCCCGAAGCGAATTCGCTAAAAAACTCTCTCACTACTCCGATACCATCAAAGAAAAAGTCATGAAGCATTTCGACGAATACGGAGAAAAAGCCGCCGACGCACTCCTTAACTCCATATCCGAAATGCAACTGTCTACCCAACTCATCGACAAGGTCGACCAAAACGCTAATACCCCCACAACAAAAGACTACTCAAAAAAAGACTATATCGATAGCATCTCATCTATCGACCTCAATAAACGCCAAGCTGCCATAGAATGGGCAGAAAAAAATCCAGATAAGTTCAGAAAACTATTTAACAACTAAGTGATAAGGAGAAGACACGATGGCTATTGGAAATCCCTCGAGTTCCACTGCGATAGGCGTTACGGTTACCAGCGAAATGCTTCTGCAAAACTACAAAGAATCGCCTATCTTGCGTTCCTTTAACACCGACTTCGGTAAAGACGTCGGACTACTCAGCAACGAACAGCTGCGGGCAGGTAGTGTTCGAATCGGACGTATCGGAGCAATTAACCGCTCAGAAATCACATCTGTCGACGTACGCACACTAAACAATACCATTACTCCACTTGCAAGACTCTCGCAAGGCAATACAGAAGTAATCCTACGCGTCAAGCGCGCTACCACACAACCGCGTGTAGTAAGCGACTTCGAAGAGCGTATGAATAGCATCAGCGGTTTCCTAAGCCGTTCCGAAGTGGAAGAACAAGTCGGAGAATTGCAGCAACAAATGCTACGCGACTTGTTTGCATCAATTTACAACGGCGGTAAAGACGCAACAGGTGCTACTAGCTATGGCGGGTTGAGCGTTCCTGGCTCTAATCGCCTGGCGTGGCAGGGTGGTCCTGGAGTTTTTGGCTACAATGACATTGCAAACGCAAAAGACTTGCTTGACCTGAATTCTGTGCCAGCGAACAATCGATTCATGTATTACGGACCGGGCATGTATCGTCGTCTTTTAAGCGATACAGTAATTCTTGGATTTTTACAGAATCAGATGGCATATGGGCGTGAGGTTAATGAGACTGGCAGAATTCCGAATTTAGCAGGGTTTGAGGCGCTGTATTCACGCTGGATACCGCTAACGAATAGCTCTGGACAAATTCCGGAATCGAGTGCAGCATTTTTCGTTGGTGATACTGGCACAAGCCCTTACTTGTATAGTAGTGTTGTCTTGTATCATCGTGATGCGATTGTGCTGTCGCACTCTGCGCCGCGAATTACAATTGACCCGCCGTCATCTGAGCTTGCGGGCGATGCGTCGTACAGTACTCAAATTGACTACATATTTGGGGTGATTCGTCCGGAGGCGGTTGTAATTAGTTACGATAATAATGCATAGTATTGAGGGGGTGGTGTTTTGCCACCCCTGATGAGTTTAGAGTGGGATAGGGTATGGCGAAAGCGAGGAAGACAGGTAGTGTTGAGGCAAGTGAAGGGGTTTCGTTGTCGTCTGGGGTTTCTGGGCGGGCGATTACGAATGTTATTGAGCTTATTTGTGCGTTAAGCGAGCGTATTGAGGTGCGTCGTTTGATAATGTGTTTAAGTTCGTCGATAGTAAAGCAGGGGTCGTATCACGAGGTTGACGGTGAGACGTTGGAGTTATTGTCAAAGAGGTCGCACAGGGAGGTTGTGGCGATATTTGTTGAGAAGCTTCGGTTGTCGTTAGAGGCATCGGGCAAAAAGGATTTGTTGAGGTATGTTAATGAGGTATTAAAGGGGTGTAAGTTTGTGGAGAGGTTTGATGTTAGGGGTATTGATATTGAGGGTATCAAGCGAATTGCTTCGAAAGCGACAGTTAGTGAGAAGGGGGAGATGGGGAATGAATGATTCTGTTGCTATTAAGGTAGCGGTTATTGGGAGTGTTGTGTCGCCGTTTATTAGTGTGAAGTGGTTACAGTATGTGGTTTGGTTGCTGACGGCGATAGCTGCGGTGGTGAGCATTTTAGCGAATTGGAATCGGGCGATGGAAACGCTATTTGGTAAGAAGCAAAGACGAGAGAGGGGAGATGAGGGCGGTAGTGCACATCAAGTCGATTGACAATGGTATCAATGCGCAGGGGCGGTTGCGGGCATATCTTGATGGTAAGGTTGTATTTGAGTGTTTTACGTTGGAGTTGTCTGACAGGGGCAATCGGCGAGGTGTTAGCAACATACCGTCAGGGGTTTATTTGGTTAAGCGGCATTGGTCGCTGCGTTTTGGGCGGTGTTGGAAGGTGTATCGTGCGGATGGGAAAGGGGAAGTTGAGGGGCGGAGCGATATACTGATTCATGCTGCGAATTATGCGTCGAGCGACAAGCGGTTTCGTTCTGATTTAAGGGGTTGTATTGCGTTTGGGCGAGCGTTTGGGGACATTAACAAAGATGGCGTTCCTGACTTATTAGAGTCTCGAGCAACGCATGAGGAATTTGATAAGGTATTTGAGGGAGTAGATGAGTTTCAGTTAGTAATAGAGCGTGAGCGATTATGATTGACTTTAAGGATTTCAAGGCGAATGTTGGGGATAAGCCGACGACGATTAGCGGTATTGTGATAAGCATTGTTGGGCTTGTTGTTATTGTATTACCGTTTTTTCCGAAGTTTTTATCACTTGATGCGCCGCAGTATGCGGATTTATTGGAGTATGCGAAAGTAGTCGGTGGTGGTATGATGCTATTTGGGTTGTTTTTAATTGGTGCGGTTCGGCGAGGTTAAGATGAGTAAGCAAGCGAGTTTATTGAGAGTTGTTAGTAAGTTGATTTGGATTGTCGGGCTATTTGTGGTGGGATTTGTATTTGGCGTTGTTACGGAGCGTGCTCGCGTGATAGGGTGTGTTGAAGGGTGTGTTGAGGAAGCAAAGCAAGTGATATTGAAGCGATATGAAGTGGATAGGTTTGAGTTGCGTGATGATATTGATTTTGTGTTGTCAGGAAGCGACAGCGCAAAGCGAGCTGCGGTTAGAAAGGAAGTTGAGTGGCTCAGTCGATACGTTATGGAGCGTCTCAAGTGAAGACGCTTTAATTATTGCGGTTCGAGAGTTAAGGCGTTGCGTGGAGCGAGAGAGTTTATATGTAAGGCGCATTGCATTGGATTCGGTAATGGCTGGTTACAGGGAAAGGAATTACAAGAAATGTGATGCGTCGAAACAGGTTACGATAGGGATTGTAATAGGGATTTTGATAACGCTTTTAATAGGGAGATGATACTATGCCTTCGATTCAAGCAACGTTGAGCAATCAGACGCGACAGCGTTTGTCATCACCGTTTACATTACAGTTAAGTGATACGGGCGGACGTAGTGGCACAGCAAACGCCTTACGATTTCGTCTCGATGCAGGATATACAGGGATTGCAGCAAATGACATTAGATGCGGACTTGCAATCTACGGCACTAGCATACCGGGAGACCCAGTTGCTTATGCAAATACTGTTAACCCGTCGTCTCCTAGCACAGGAGTCGTCTTAACTCAGTTTGTATTTGATGGTGGAAATGTAGGTATTGACGGTGCAGTAAATGGGCGAGGTGTTTTAGCAGTATATGTTGGTAGTAATGCGAATTTAAGTGGGCGCACGCTTACGATAGAGCTGCTTACAAGTGCAGGTGAAGTTTTAGACGCCGTCGTCGTACCAATTAGTAATGCACCACTGACGCCAAGACCGCTTGGCTTGCGACCCGCACCAAACGAAGCCACCGCACTAAGCAACTACGTTACAAGTATCGCAGACGCACTAGAAAAATTGACCAATAGCCAGTCCGGCTCAATTATTGTCTTCCCAACCGAAGACAGCGACCCAATCCGAATCCAATTCACTGACCCAATCTCGCTACCCGCAGAGTTCGAATCCAGAGCCCTGTCAGCCGCTGAAATCTCTCAACCCCTTGCTCTAGAAATTACCTTCAGAGCAAGCGTCCTTACTCGTGCCTACGCAGACCTCCTGCTAAGCCTCGAGCGAGACGGAATCGCAAGAGCAAACGCAGTACCCGCTAAACCCCCTATCTTCGAAATCCAAATCGTCGGAACTCGCTCAACCCACGTGTTCCGTAACTGCTCACTGACCTTCAAGGGCGGGTTCAACTTCAACGCAGGCGACATTAACTCCGAAGAAAACTATCTCGGCGGAACATTTAAATGCGTCTTAACTTCCCGTGAATTCTTGCTCGGCTTCTATGAAAACTAAAAACTTATTAACCACTTCTAAACCGGAAAAGGACGTGCCCTAAAAAGGCAACGTCCTTTCCATAAAAATAACCCTGATAGCATTATGCCGTTTTCAGCTGCGACAGAAATAGATGAGTTCCTGCGCAACTTGAAATCTCGCCGATTTTCAATGGCAGTCTCACGCGCAAACCTGACCGGCTTCGAACCAATCGGACTCATAGAAGTCAACTCAGTATCGCTTACAGACTTACGCACTGAAAACAAAGTACAAGGCGGCTCGCTACAAGGCTATCGCTTCGAAATGACCGTTACCATACCAAATATGAGCGTCTTCGCAGGCAATCAATACGTCTCTGACCGCGAAGAACTCGGCAAAGGCAGATGGTTCGTCTCGCTAATGGACATCGAAACACAGTGGATACGCATTACCCCGTTCCCCGTCGCCCTCGACATCATAGAAAGAGACTTCACAGGCACTCAAATCTCATTTGCTCTCCAAACAAGCGACATCGAATGGATTAAACACCAATCACCAACCGCCCCACTCGTTCTATCACCAATTATCCTGCTAGATACGGATAACACGCCTGTCCTACCATCGAAAGCCAATCCCCTCTCTTTTAACTTTCAACTGTCTAATCCGACCATCAGCCCCGTCATCGAAAACCTTGTCGTCTACGATATTCTCGTCTACAGCGATGCTGCTCGCACAACACTAGTGGCAAAGGTTCAAAACCGCACAAAAGCGCAAATCATTGACAACCCAACGCCGTCTTCACTACTAGACGCACCGTTGCAAAAAGGACGACTATACTACGCCATTGCACGATGCCGATTAGCAACCGCAGCGGCAGATACACCATTTCGGTTCGTGATAGCACTCGATGCGCCGTCTTTCGATACGCCTACGCCTGAAGATGGCTCGGTGATTTCTTTTACTTCCACGCTTGTAACGATTCGTGTTCAACGTGGAGCGTCAAACGAGATGGCAACAAATTGCGAACTGCAAGTTACACATAATGCGGTAGTGGAGACGCCGACTTCAATTGCGCCTTACAATAGCATTTCGGGCGATGCAACGTTTCTCCGCACGTTAAACGCAATAACGCACGAGGGCACGTATAACTTACAAGCGCGTTCTCGGAATAATAATGTTATTGGGGCTTGGAGCGCTGTGCGTACTTTTCAGGCGCAGGCGTTTCGTCAATT
>JBEPZY010000015.1:0-9585 GCA_041640595.1 Gemmatales bacterium
AGGGAGGGAGGACGCCAGCCGCGAGGGCGTGCGGAGGATTAACGGCCGGATTGGCATGAAATTTGCTGGCAAGGTGATTGTATACTTTATGTATCCCAATTATGCTTCAACCGTGTATGGGAGATTTCGGAGTTATCAACTCTGTGATATCTGCTACAATTGTTATCGCTATTATAACTTACTGACAACGCATTGACACTTTGGACGGAGTGTGAACAAATAATGGGGAGGGTGTTGGCATGCGAGGAGGAGTGTGCTGGCACGGTCAGTAGTGTGGGGAATCGGCACAGAGGTGCATCGGGTCTGAAGGGACACCCTCCCCTGGACAGTGTACGAGTGTTCAGGTACAATGTCAAGGGGGACATTGAAACTCTCAAAAAGGAGGTGTACAGATGGCTACTGCTCAACAGGTCGTGGACAAGTGGCTGCGTAATGCAGGTGGTGCATCGCAATCATATCGTGAGGCGGTGCAGGCGGTAACGGAAAGTCCAATGGAACGGGCTGCGGCGAAGGCGAACGAATGGCAGGCTGCAGTTTCCGATCCGCGGACACGGGAAAAATTCGTGAGCGGTCTTCGCCGGGTGAACTTAGAGGAATGGAAACGGAAAGCTGCTGAGGTTGGCTCGAACCGGTACGCTCAGGGGATACAGGCCGCGAGCAGCAAGTTCCGATCCTTCATGGAGTCTTTCTATCCGTTAACTCAGGAAGTGAAGGCACGAGTCAGGGCGATGCCGAAACTGACGGAAGAAGACTCAATCAATCGTGTGCGGGCGGTGATTACTGCTTTCAAACAGTTCAAACGGTAATGCAAGTGCACATGTGATCACTTACAAAACATGCAGGAGTATATCTGTGCAGTTACTCATTACCCACAGGGCACCTGCCGCTTTCCGACAAACAGGGTCGGAATTGTCTATCAAACTGGGCTTGGCAGGTGGTCAGTTGCGGAGATGCAAAGTAAGGCTTTGCAAGCGTTGCAGGTATGGGCAAAGTATGCAAACATCATTCCTGTCAACGGACAATCGGAGGCGACTATATACGCTAAGACTTGTAAGATTGACGGTCCCACGAACGTTCTGGCATGGTCAACTTTACCTTGCGGCGGCGAGTCAACTGCACAGCAGTGCTATGACGAATCAGAGAAGTGGGTTGATGATGCGAACGCATCAAGTGGACAAATAGACATTATAAGTGTCTTGATTCACGAAATAGGCCACGCATTGGGCCTTCCCCACATCAATGAGATGGGAAATATCATGTATCCAGCATACACTGGCCCGATGCGTGACTTGGGGCCGCGGGACAGAGAAGAAATAATTAGACGGTACGGACAGGCCGGACCGCAACCACCATCACCACCTGGAGGGGGAAGTATGGATGTTATTCAACTTCTCTGCAAATTCGGGTTACCTTTACTTAGTGCTATCTGTGCTGCTTTTCCTCCTCGTGCTGGTTCTGGTACGAGTGAGGGTGAAGCATCTCGTCGAAGTGACTGTGAATGTAAGCGTGTCCTGGCTGAGACGCTTAGGGACCTGGCTCGGCATCTGGAAACGCACTAGACATAAAGGACAAAGGAGGTAGACAATGCCCAGGATCTTTGCTTTCACTGCGGATGTCAGTGCTGGTGCAGACAATGTTCAGCTGAATGCTGTGCAGGGGACGGCTGAGTACGTGCAGAACAATCGCTTGGTGCTGGATCGTGATCAGTTTCTGTTGTGGGCTTACATTCAAGGTGCCAGCATCACACGGGCACGTATAGACAGTCCGAGTCTCAGAACCTATCTGCTGCCCAGGTTTCCGCTGCTGAAACGGGGTACTGCTCCGGGAAGCGAACCTCCGGTAAATGATTTCAGCGGCTACGGACTGGTGCTTAGAAGCAGAGAGGAAATTGCAATTCAGACGTCTAATGATTTAGGTACGGGATCAGAGCGTCATTACGCAATCATCTGTGTCGGAGATGCTCCTGGTGGCGGTGTACGGGCACCGGAGTTTTGGATCAGAGCGACTGGCAGCACGACGTTGGTGGCGAATCAGTGGACAAATGTACCACTAGCGTTTGAGCAGACGCTGCCTGCTGGGAACTATCGAATCACAGGTCTGATTCTGCGTTCTGCAACTGGAATTGCAGGTCGCATCGTAATTCCTGGTCAGGCTGACCGGCACGGGACGTTGTGTATTAACGCGATAGGCCATGAACCTAATAGGTTCCTGCTTGGTGCTCGTTATGGTGATTACGGTGTGTTCAGTTCGGTTGCGTTGCCTAGCGTCGAATTTTTGGCTGCAGGGGCTGACACGAGTCAAGAAGTATACCTGGGCCTTGTGCGGGCATGAGCGATGTGCTCGATGATAAAGTGCTTGCACAGTTAGATGTGATCGCCAGTACACTAAGGGACTGGCGGCAGGCACAGTTCGCTGATGCAAGACTGATCAACTCGTCGTTTGATGTGAAAGTAAGTGCGGTGTCAACTCCGTTTGTGCTCACAGGGTTTGAGAAGATTGTTGACTTGGATATGTCACGAGTTTTCCTGATGATTGCAGCTATTGACAACAACATATATGTTGTGCCCGGCTCAAGCGTACCAGAACGATTGGGAATCCTGGTACAAGTTGCATCACCGCTCGTGCTAAGCATTCGTGAGAGTCCCGGGCTGGTGAGTCTGGACTGGTACTTCGGTACTTTGAACGTACCAAGTGCAGGGCTTTACGTAGTGGAGATTTTCGACAAAAGAAGGAGATAATCTATGCACGAGGGTAAAGCGATCACAAAACGTATAGTACTACGAGCAGGCTGGCAGCAGGTACTTGACTATACAGAACAGCGTGTCGCAGCAATACTGAGTGTGCTGGGAACAGGTACAGCATACCTGAGCTTTGGCCATCCCGGTGATGGTCCGCTTGCACCAGGTCAGGGGCACGCACTGACATCCAGCAATAGTCCACTGAACCTGTCTGCATTCTTGGGCCTCCGTCTTGCTCACGGCCCTGTATATGCCAGCCCGTCGGCGGATGGTGTTGAGCTGATTGTGACAGAAATTCTGGTTGGGCCGACGTGCCGTGACCGATTGAATCCTTATGGGAGTTAGGAGGTAGAAAATGCCCAGAAAGCCACGGGTCAGTACCGATATAAGTTTGAGTCCCGGGGACTGCGAGCTTTGTCGGGAGATGATCAAGCTCTTACGGGACTTAGAGGTCACGTTAGACAGGTGTGAACGGGCTGGTATAGATGTCAGTCGGCAGAGACAAGCACGCAATGAGCTACTTGAGTTGTATGAAAAGTTTGCAGCTGAATTTTTGCCTGGCTATGCGGATCAGGGAGCTTAGATATGAGTTTGGATTTGGGCTGGGACATAGGTACGATTGCAGACTTTGCAGTTACAGAATCGGGAAGGCAGCTGCTGGAAGCTAAGTCAGCGTTAGATCAGTTGCAACGTCGCGTGCTGGACAATGTTGACGGAGCATTAGCAGACGCGACAGCTGCGTACGGTGCACTGCGTACTGCAGTTGAAGCCGTACCAATCAGAGTGCTCGATACTGCAGCACAGCAGATCAGCTACATGATCAGTGATCAGCTGAGCACTATAGATACAAGTTTAGCGAGAGCACAGACAGCATTCAATTACCTCGTTGATCAAGTGACTCAGACTAATACAGCTGCCGCAAACGTTCAGCAGTTGCAGCAAAATGTGCAGCAACAGCAGCCGGTACAAAATCGCAACGCAATGGTAGCACGCGAGAAACAGCGTTTGCAAATAGAATGCAGGCACTATGCAACCGGCACTGTACAAACCGGCACTTATGTCAGGTGGGGACCTTATCCTGATGAGTTCACAGCACGTACTGCACTTGACATGATTGCATCACAGTTTCCACCCTACTGGCAGATCGAAAAATGGATAGAAGGGGCCTACTATGAACCACCTGGCGATCCGGTTCCCAAGTTCGATGCGGTTGTTCGTGCTTGTCCGCCGCCTGGTGTGTCAGTTCCGGGTGGACAATCAGGAACGGATACTGGTAGTGGTGGTGGGCCGTCGCCGCCACAACCACCGCCACCGGGGCCGCCGACTAACAGCGAATGTAGCTTTCAAGATACAGGACCATTCTGGACGGAGTCACTTGCAGAAGCAACACTTGAAGAGTTACGTAGATCGTGTCCGCCTGACTATGACTTTGAGGGTCATGTAAGTCCCAGGCAGGTGCAACGTGAGGACGGCGGGTTCGAGACACTTTACTACGTTTCCTACCGCTGTTGTCCGAAAGAAAGAACCGAGCCCCCAACAGCACCGACACAGCCCAGCTGTCCGCCACCAACCGTAACATGTCCTGCTCCTGTTATCAACGTGACGTGCCCGGGCGCAACGGTAACAACTGGCACTAGCACTGGCGGCGGTCCGTCGACAACTGGCACTAGCACTGGCGGCGGTCCGCCGTCTGGGGATGGTACTAAGTGTGCGTTACCTGGCCTGCAAGTAGGGTGCGTGGTAGTACATTACGAGCAGGGCAGTGATCAAAAAGCACTGCAAGCAAAAGCAGAAACAGTGATAACAGCACTAAAGATACAGAGCCCCGGCACGAACTATAACTATACAATTGCACAGTGTGGTAATGTGTATGCACTGATCATTTGCAAGCAGACTAGACTTGACGGGGACGGCTGCCCGGAACTTTACCAGGAAGGTCTCAGATATACACCTAAGCCGGAGTACAGTGTTACCTCACTGCCTAACGCTCGTGACGAAACATGCTGGCAAATTGCACCGTTAGGGGCCGACATGTGGCGTTTACTGGTTTTCTCGAAACAGCTGATTAAGGACAAGGGATGGTACTTCGATCCAAGTTGGCCTCGTGATTAGGAGGAGATTTTGCAACTATGCCTGTTCCGATTGCAGCTGGTCTAGCAGCATTTGCAGGTGCTACGATAGGTTCCAACTTGCTGGGAGATTTGTGGGGTGCTTATATATCGCCCTATTTCGAACCCTCTAAGATTGACACACGATACCGTGTCTTTGAAGGTCGTCCTGTTATCATTCCCGCGGTTGGTGATTTGCTTAGACTTCTCAACTCTCATGCAGTCAATCGCAATCACGTACTAAGATTGCTGCGTGCACATGGTATTGATGTAGGTACCCTTCCGCACTTCCCTCTTGACGAACCTTTAGGTGTACCATCCCGTGCGGTCTGGTCTTACTTAACTAAGTTTAGTGGTGCCTTACCAACTGCCGATACTTCTTACGCAATGTTAGTGACAGGACTTAGTCATCAAGACGTAGCAATGCAATCACTTGCCCGTGAGCTATGTCGATTTTACGGGATGTTAGACCCCTGGCTGTCCAACGGTCAAGAAGTTTTCGCACGTTGGTGGGACTATGCCATTAAGCGTTCTGTTACGTCCCTAACACCTGCGGAAGCTGCAGAAGCGTTCTGGCGGGGAATTATTGATAACGCTGAGTACATTGATTATCTCAAAGCCGTGCTAATCGAGCACAACAAATGGAATTCGTATATCAGCCGTATTGTCAATGCGTGGATGCCAGGACCGTCTGACATCATCAGGTTCATAGTGCGTGATGCGTTCAACGATGAGATTGTGCAGCGGTACGGTTATGATGAGGAATACCCTGCCCAGTACCAGCAGCTGTTTGAGCTGACCGGACCAGGTTATCCACTCGCAAGGTTACTAGCGGTTCTAGGTGGTGCTAAAGGTGGTGTGAACCTAGGCGTTGATCCTGCAAAGTCCTGGGCACACTACTACTGGCGTGCCCATTGGGACTTGCCCAGTCCGACACAAGCTTATGAAATGCTTAGAAGGTTACGGCCTAACGGTGCACAACGTTTAGCTCAACAGTTAGGTGTCAACGCTAATGATATAGTTACTTCACTAGATGACGTTCGTACACTACTAAAAATTGCGGACTATCCCAAATATTGGCGTGATAGACTTATCGCTATCAGTTATCATCCGCTCACTCGTATGGACTTGCGGATGATTCTTGCTGAAGGTATTCCTGATCCGGTACCTGTTGAAGAACGTTTACAAGACCTAGGTTACTCAGCTCAGGACGCACAAGTCGTTGCAAGATTATTCAGACGTCGCAACTTCCGGCAGCTACAAGCAAGAGGTTTGATACCACGTGAGTCCGAAATTATTAGATATGTTGCCCAAGGCCTGATAGGTATCGGTGAAACACAGCAACTTATCGCAGCACTACAGTTACCACCCGACCAAGCAGCTGCGTTGCAAGCTGCTGCTGATTTGAAAGCACGCATTGAAGACAGAAAACATCTCATAAGACATGTTAAGAGTGCATTTGTAAAAGCGATCATTAGTGAACAGCAAGCAAGACAGATGTTAGCAAACGCGGGACTTGATCCGGGACTAATCGAACGTCACATAGCACGAGCAAGGTTAGAAAGACTTAGTTCACGTCGCAGAGACACAGCAGCTGGCATTGTGTGGGATTGGCAACGCGGACTTATCACAACAGCTCAGGCGATTATGGACTTAGACGATATAGGGTTCACGCACGGAACAGCACTTAGAATGCTTAGAAGAGGATACATTAAAGAGGTGGAAAGGAGACTGAAGGTTCTCCAAGCTTACTATCGAGCACTGGAAGCTGAGTATCGCAAGATACTTGCGGAACGTAATCGTCTGCTGCGTGAAGCAAAACGTATAGCAAAAGAACAGCAGAAGTCACTTGAAGAAGCAAAGCAGGAAGCGGAACGCGAACTTGAAGAAGCAAGGAAGCTAGCAAAAGAGCAATATGAGCAGCGACAGAAAGAAGCCGAACAGCAAGCACCAGAAGAACCAACAGAAGAGGACCTGCCCGAGGAGGAGCAGTGACATGGATGAACGTGATCGTAAACGCTTCGAGATGCTCAGAGCACGTGCGAAACCTGAACATGCGGATCGCAAGCAGTCGCAGCGTGCCAGGCATGTGCTGACCAAGTGTCTTGATAAGTGTCGTTTCGAACTATATAGCGACTGTGAAGATTGCGTTACTAAGTGTCTTGCCCGCTGTGTATCTCAGATTCTGCAACATCAGCCCTCGGAGTAAGGTTGCCCGTCTCCGGTACCGCCCACAGCTCAACATCTGGAATGGAGCATATAGCGTGAGTTTCCTTCCACACTCCCGGAACAATCACGTCAATTGGAATTCCTGCTTCAACAGCACGATGCCCGACACGATAGTGCCGAGCTGCGAAAATCTCGCAGTTGCAACCGTATGCTTTGACCGCTAGGAAACCAGGATCGCTTGATATATAGTTAGCGTTCTTCAGTTGCTCATAGCCCTCTTTGTTTACTATCACTGCATCAACATCACGATAGACAATGTTATCTTCAGCAACAACATCAAGCATAGTGTACATGCGTACTCTTGCGTTTGCAGTGACGTGAGCAAAGACTTGCGGTGCACTTGCCTGTGTTGGCATACCCCATTCGATGCGAAACACCTTGCCCATCACGTAAACATGATAGAAGCCCGTCGTGCCCACGTTTGCAGGCGGCTCGTAACCCCACCAACACGGTGCGGAACTATTTGGTATCTTGATAGTGCGATAACCCTTACTAGCGAACCGTCCTAGCGTTGTCAGCAGAACAAACTTAGCAACTATATAGTAAGTTCTGTCATGCGAACGTTTGAGTTCTTGCACGATCTCTAATGCTTTCGCAGCATACTCTTGTACACTTGCTGACTTATCAAACACATAGAGACTATAAATTGTCCTGATAAGTCCCCCATCCCATGCTAGCTTTAGTTCATCACCACTTAACCACGTGTGCACTGTCTTGTTCTTATAATCGTCTTCTGTCAGCTGCCCCCGATAAAGCCAACGATACCTTGACCACTTGACTTGACAATATGCTGTACAAACGTTTCGCTCTATATTTCCACGCGCCTCACCATAGCTGGGCAAAACAATGTGCGTAAAGGGCCGACCAGGCACATCACGATAGCATGCTGACCATAAGTACAGATTATTTGCATCGCAATAGTAGTATTCACCATTGAGCTTGCCACGTCGAAACACTTCGACAGGATACGTGAACACAGAGTCACGCAAATCGCACCACGTGGGATAGTGAGTTGGGCAAGCAATGTCTTTTTTCTTCAAGAACTTGTGCCGCAACCAAGTCATGCCAATTCCACTTGCAGTTGCCCGAAATGAGCAACCATCAAGTGTACACCTGATCATGCTAAGAATATGTAGTAACGCACTCCAGTAATCCGTAATGTCCCGTAAAGTAAACTCCCTGATACTCGACTTAACGCGGAGTTTAAAGAGTCTTTCCATCTCAATTAGTGCATGTTGAGGAACAATGCCACACACATCGCTGAGCACCACGGTCTGCGGCTGACGCTTCGTCTTAGCTTCTTGACTTCTGAATACGAACACAGACTGACTGCGACGTACGCAGACACTTTCTAAATCATAACCGGAACCTTCCAAGAGCAGGGGCAGTTCACTTTCAGGAAATTGCAATTCTAACATAAGACCTAATATGTGAGCGGGACTGGTACGACCCCAGTGCTTCCTCAACACAGCAGGCAAATCATTAACACTTAGATCATGCACATTGTAGATATCAGCTATCATAAATCTCTCATGCGACTGACCCCAATACCAGACTATTAGCGTCTCACTTCCATCTACATAGCACAACGTCCCCAGGACCTTAGGCCACTTCGGCTTTTTCAGCTGCGGCATATAGTGATAGATATGTACTGTCTCCATTTCCTACCTCCTTTGTCTCACATTATCTCCGGCCCATTCGTCGTCCGACAGCTCGCAGCAAGTACTCGAAACTTCGCATGTACTGACGTATGTATTCACGCACTTCCGTCCACAAACGTTGATACTCACCTGTCCCAGCCCGAAACCGACCAAGCGGATCACGCATGGCATTGCTAACTCTCGATTGTAAGTCTTTGAGTCTGTCTAAGTCTTCACGAATATCACGCTCAATTCGTCGAAGTACCTCCCACTGTCGCCTGCTTAGTGTGGGCATACGCTGATATCTTCTAACCTTTTCCAAGTTACCTTCCAATCGCCATCCAACCGTCTCCAGAATTCGTTCCAGCTGGTGCAGGAGCGGGTCAGGATTGAGAGCTACGAAATCACGATAGTACTCAACTTCATCAAACCGCTTTTTCACGTAGAGCTCACGCAACGCTTGCGGAACATACAGTGAGTAACTGATGATCAGCCCGTCCCGTCCCGCCGCCACAATAGGTGCATTTTGGACTATCTCTATCGCTTTTGTCGCATCTTCTTCTGCCCACAACTCAGCAGCAGTTCTGTACGCACGTGCAGTTACATTTGCTAGTGTACGTGCGTACTCTAAGTCAATTCCCCACTTGTGCGATAGCTTATGTGCCATTTCATCTTCACCAGCCACTCGCTTCCACCACCACAAAGCATAGTCCAGCTCCCGACACCACTCGCACTCAGGCACAAGTATGTGAGACATCTCATATCTCCTTTACCTGAAAAGTAGACAAAAAAATCCCGGCCCCAGGCTGACCAGGCCCAGGACCGGGCCAAATGAAACGGGCGGCTGATTTTCCGCGTGTCATCCCAGCT
>JBEPZY010000016.1:0-7198 GCA_041640595.1 Gemmatales bacterium
TTCACCGCCATCCTGGTCCTTGCGCCGCCCAGTCTCGTGTCGTTCCTCATTCCCTGGTCGCCCGCCGGGATGCTGCTGCAGAAGGTCAACGCGCGCACGTGGGCTTTTCCCGTCATCATCGGCTGCGCGCTCTACCTCCTCTACTACGCCTTTCAACTGCAGTGGGCCTGGTGGGCCGCCCAACCGGTCGTCGCCGAGAGCAATCTCGTCTATCAACAGGTGCTCATCGGCATGATCGGTTTCATCCTCATTCCAGCGCTGCTCTGGACGCCGGTGAGTTCGGACGAACTCGTCGAGCAGGTGCGGCAGGCGCATCTGGTGAAGCGCTATGAGTTGCAAACGCAGGCTGATATTGCAATTCTGCGCGCAACGCTGCTGCGGGCGCAGGAGAAGGCGCTGATCGGGTTCGCCAATCTGACGGCGCAGGAGCGCGAGGAACTGGCGGCGGTCATGCAGTCGCTGGTAAACGGCATCGACCGCACGCTGAAGGAGATCGGACAGACGGTGAAGACCGTCTCCGGCGTGGCGCTGCCGTTCGACGGCATGCTTGAGGATAACGAGGACATCCGCGACATCCTCGACTACATCGGCGACACGCTCCAGGAGGGCGCGCTGGTCGAAACAAAGGAGTCACAGATGAAGAAGACGGCGCAGGAGAAGGTGGTGCAACGATGATTGTGGCGTATCGTCTACGCACCTGGCGACAGCGTCGCGCGATGTCGTTGACAACGCTTTCCGCTGCAACCGGGCTTAACTGGTCCGTGTTGCGCAACATTGAATCCGGCAGGCGCGCGATGTCAGTTGACGAGGGCAACGCGCTTGCGCGCGCGCTCGGCGTCGATCCGCGCGAAATCGCAGAGTTCCCGACCGAGGAAAAGCGCCTGATCCGCAGTTATGTGCGCGTTGATGCGCAGCCGCTGCGCGTTCTGCGCACGGCGCGCAACATGACGTGCACCGATCTCGCGCGCGCGTCGCGCGTCGCGCGTCGCTCCATCACGGCAATTGAGAACGGCGAAGAAGCGCCGTTTCCGGAAACCGCGCGCCGCTTGGCGCAGGCGCTTGGCGTCGAGCCGCTTGCGATTGCGGAGTACGCCGCTTCGCGCCGCCATCGTCCGCGCACGCAAATGTCGGTTGCGCTGCCGGCGAATGTGCCGACGCTGCGCATGTGGCGGCATACGGTCGCGCTCTCGCTGTCGGAGACGGCGAGACTGGTCGGTTATTCGGTATCGTATTTGCGCAAGATCGAAAATCGCTCGATGCAGCCGTCGCTTGACGCGCTCGAAGAGATTGCATTTCGATTCGGGATCGAGCCGCCGATGATTGCGGAGTACGCTGCGCTTGCCAACATTCCGCCGCGACCGGTCGTCATCCTTGCGCGTCCGTTGCGCGCCTGGCGGCGGATGCGCCGTTTGCGCTATGATGCGCTTGCGCGTCGCGCCGACGTCGATGAGATGCTCATCCGACAGATCGAGGCGGGCGACGTGGGCGACGTTGATGCATCCGCCTGGACGCGCCTTGCGCGCGCGCTTGGCGTGCGTCCGGCGCAAATCGCCGAGCGACGCGGCGTGCATCTCATCGTTGATGATGCGCCGCCGGCGGAGGAGACAATCGCCATTCCGCGCATTCCTCCGTTCCGTGCGCGACGGAGGAAGCGCGCATGAACGATACGCTTGCAAATTGGGAGAAGTGGCCCGTCGCGGCGCTTTTCATCGCGTCTGGGCTTTATTTGATGGAGTGGTACGCCGGTGAACGGCTCGCCATTCCGGAGGAGGCGATGCGCTACATCGCCACCATCGGCGGCGTGGCGGCGATGGTCGCCGTAGACGGCGCGATGATCGCGACCGTCGCCGGTATGCGCCAGGGGCGGCGCGGGCGCTGGAGTTACGCCGCCATTGTCGTGACGGCGCTGTTTGCGGCGGCGGTTGCGCTCGTGCTGCACGGCGCGCTGCCGCACACCGTCGGCGCGTGGCTCCACGCAGGGTTTGTGGCGACGATTGCGACGTACCTACTCCATCTTGCGCAGCCGCGCATAACGACCGCGCAGTCGCATGCAATGGCTGCGCAAGACGGCACAGCAGCTGCGCAGGCGGCGCTCGTTGTCGCGCAGCGCCTCATCGACGCCGGCGCAAGCGTGCGCAGCGCCGCGCAAATTGTCGGAATCAGCGAGAGTACGCTGCGCGGGCGTCTGCGCAGCGCGTCGAATACGAAGGAGGAAGAACGATGAACATCCGAAATGCGCAATCGCCTACCGGCGTCATCGACGCTGTGAAGGTGCGCCAGGTGTTTGTTCATGGGCTGCACATCACCGCAGCGCTCCTCATGGCGTTGAGTTTCATCGGAACGTTCTACGGTTCGCGCGGCCTCGACGTTCCGTTGCTCGATCCGCTCCGGATCGTCGCCGACCTGATGCGCGACGGCGGTGTTGCGGCGATGGCGCTCCTTGCGCAGGCGGTGCTGACTCTCTTCCAGTGGGGCGCGCGGCAGTACGCCGGCAATAACCCGCGCTGGTGGGCGCTCTACGCCGGCGCGCTTGCGCTCTCACTCTGGTGGAACTGGCACGCCTACGCCGATCCGCTTCTCGCGCTCGGCGTACCGTGGCTGGTTACGGCGGGCATCATCGTCCTCGGCGACGTGTTTCCTGAACTCATCTTGGTCAAAGATTGAGGAGGAGTAAGATGGAGCCAGGCGTTCTCATCTTTCTGACATTGACCGGCTTCCTTGGTTTGGGACTCTTCTGGTTTCGCGTCATCGAGCCGGTCATCGAAGAAGCGCGCGTCTGGATTGCGCGCTACCGGCGCGAAGTTATGTCGAGCAATCCGGAAGTCGGCGCAGAAGAAATTGCGCCGTCTGCGTCTACGTCGCATCAGAATGCGGCAGACCGTTCAGACCGGACGCCAGACGGTCTGTCAGACCGTTCCCAGACCGAGGCTCAGACCGCGTCAGACGGTGCGCAGACGACGCACGCAGCGCCGGCGTCCGTGCTTGTCTCGCTCCGGCGACACGGCTACACCCGCGCCGAGGCGCGCGCTCTCCTGCGCACACTCGGTTGGACGTTCGACAACAATGCGTGGGCGGCGGCGGCGGAAGAGACGCAATCGCGAACGCCGATTGCCGGGCGTCCGGTTGATCCGAAACTGTTTCGACCGATTGTTGGACGAGATGATGATGAGCAGGAGAACGTGCAATGAGCAACTGCAACGTCGTTGTTCCGCAGAGCGTTTCGGTGTTAGCGGCGTATTGGAACGACATTGTTGGTCGCGAAGATGACGACAACAACGACGACTAATCCAATGCCCGCGTCTGCACTGCGCAGAACGCGGGCAAATCATTTCATTAGTACACACGAGAGCGCTTCGGCGCTCTCGTTTCGTTATTCCTGCGTCTTGCGCCAGTGGTGGATGTTTGTCGCAACCGTCCACGCAATCACGGCGGCAATGCGCCAGTCTACGGAGGTCTCAAACCAGAGCGCCGCGCCGAGGGCGAGCGCGAAGGCGAGGATGAACGCAATCGCGCCGACGGAGAGGTGCGCCATCGCGTCGAGGTAGAGCAGACGGTAAAGCCACTGGACGACGCGACTTTTTGGCGGCGTTTCCGGTTGCGGAAAGAAAAACCGGATTTGGTCGAACAGAAACCACGCTCCTGCGCCGGCGATCATCGCGATGAATGTCAAGGCTGCTGGATCGAACGGCGGCGTTAACGGAACATCGATCATACGTTTTGCTCCTTCTCTTTCTCTTCGGTTTCATCGCGAAACAACTTGGAATGTTTATCGAAACGCAACCCGATGGCTTGCTCGATCCGGCGGATGCTCTCCGCCATTGTACGCTGCTCGCTCTCGATCTGGCGCGTGCTGTGGATGAGCTGCTCTTGCTCGCGTCGAAACTCCTGGAACTCGAACTCGAACGCAACGAGTGTGCGCAGGTACGAATCGAGCAAGCCCTCAAAGCGCCGGATGAGGTCGAGAAACGTCTTGCGGATCTCGGCGTCCGCTTCCTGCTGCGCCGCAAACTCGCGTTCGGCGAGTGCGCGACGCGCGCGCATCGTCTCGTTGACGAGCGCGCCGATCCAGCCCGCGAGCGGGATGAGGAGCGCCGCCGCCCACCACGGAATATCTGTCGAGATGTCTGCAAGGATGTCGGACATTGATGACTCGCTCTCTAGCGTTGTGCAAGCGCAGTTTCGATGGTCGGCGATAACTCCTCCGGCTCGACAAGCGCAATGTCGTTGTCAGCGTCGTACTCGACGCGCCGAACGCGCAACGTGCGCGCAATCTGTGTCGTCTCGCCGTACGGCGACGGCACCGCGCGAATGATAAGTATGTCGCCCGGCAGAATCGACCAGAGCGGCATGCGTTGACCATGCTCATTTTCGAGTGCTGCAATTGCAATCCGCGCCGTGTGGCGCGGCGCTGCGTTGAGCGCAAGCGTCATATTGCGCTGCCGCTCCGCCTCGCTCAGGCTCGTCGTTTCGGCGCGCACCATGCGCTCGCGACGGATGCGATGTCGCACGACGCTCATCGCATCTTCAGCCGTCGTCGTCCGCAGTCGCCATCCTTCGCCGTCCTGATAGCGCGCGTAGACGCGATTGTACACCGTGTCAAGCGGAAGACGAATGCTCAACGCCGAAACATCGACGTACCACGTTCGACGCGGCGTTCGCGCTTTGCGGATGGTAATCCGTCCGTTCTCCCACACGTCGATACGCAGCGCGTCGCCGTCACTGCTGCCAACGGCGGCGAGATCGTTCAGAATGTCTTTCGGATTTGCGTCTTCATAGACTGCATCGGTGATGTCCGGAAACGTCAGTCCCGGCTCGATGATGACATCGCCGAACGTATTCGGATTGCGCTCGTGCACGGCGGCGATGATGTCGGCGAGGATCATCGGCAGCGTGATCGGCGGCGTCGCGCTTGCGAGGCGAATGTTCGTGGCGCGAAGGTATTGCGTCCCCGTGTCTTCAGTTAACGCTGCCCCCGGTGGGGCAACGTTGTAAACAATGCCAATACTGACTGCTCCTGCCCAGCTACCGGTATATGTCGCACTGCCGCTGCCGCTGCCAGTTTGAAATATCGCAGACGATATAAGCGTCCACGATGCATTTGATGGCGCACTGCTCCATGACCAAAATACCGACACCCAGCTAGTTGTCGGAAAAACTGAAACGTAATCAAATGAAAGTCTCGTTGCCGGTCTTCGTCCGCGATCCGGTAAACGATACGCCATAATTCCACCGAGGTTCCAATGAAACATTTCGTTCTTGTTGGGTGACACCAAAATACGATTGTTACTGTCGAAACTGAAGCGTTTTGGGCTTGCGCCTCCCGATGTTGAGAACTCCGTTTCCAGTATTGGACGCCACCCTTGCGTGCTTGTCGTACTCCAAAACGCCGTGTACAGAATGTCCTCGAACGCATCCCACCAGCCGTGTGCAACGATGTCGAGTCGCTCGCCGTCTTCGTCTGCGATGATCGTCGCGCCGCTCAGGCGTCCATCAAACAGAATGACGGCGTTATAGCGCAGCATTACCCGCAGCGGCTCGCCGTAATCGTACAGCTGCCACGCATTGGCAAACGGCAGCGGAATCGTCGCTGTGAGCGTCTCAAATCCGTGATCGCCATACGTTACGCGCACGTCGTACGCATTGTTTGCGCTTGCGTCAAGCACGAGCGTTGATTGCCCGCCGACTGGATCGATGCGATAGATGCCGAGATGCATACGTCCTTACTCCGGCGAGATGTACGCAAACGAGCGATAGACGATAAACTGCATGTTGACGACGTTCCCGCCGACGGCGTAACGCCAGTTTGGACCGCTCGGCGCGATCCATATCGCCCGCACATGCGGCGATGGATCGGTAATCCATCCCTCGATATCAATGGCGTCGTAGTAGACGCCGGCGGTTGTAACGCCGGCGCTGCTCCCGATGCCAAACAGCGGCGTCGGAAACTCCCACTCGCGATTGATAACGGCAATCTGCGGATCGGCGATGGTTGTCGCCGGCACAACATCATGTCGGATAATGCGACTGCCACGATTGGCCGCCGGAACGATGACGCAGTAGTCGATATCCAACGTCGGCGTCGGTGATCCGGAGCCGTCGTTGACCTGCACGGTAAGCTCCACTGTAATAAGTGGACTTCCGGAAGGAGAAAAGAGCGCAGGCAGGATGCCGAGCGGGACGACGACCGGCGACGTGGTGCGCGGCACGGCGACCATGTCGGTTCTGCCGATGCTGTTGGACTGCGTAATCAATCCAAAGCGCAGCCAGAACTGGCGGTCGGCGCGATTTGGACGGACAACCGCAAGTACGGCATACGGCACCTGCGGAAGATCAACCGTGATCGATCTCTCCCCAACCGACACCTGCGGCGTCGTCGTTGCGAGCGTCGCACGCAACACCTGATTGTTACTCGCAAACGCCGCCGTGTCGGTTACGACCGAAAACGGACTTACAACGGCGCCGTGCTCGCCCTCAAATTTGAACAACGGATAAAACGTCGAGTAGCAGAAGTATCCCGCCGGAACGTTCAACCCGGAACCGTGCAGGACATTGAAGTACAGTTCGATCGGCGTCAGCGTCGGTCGATTGCTCGCCGGATACGTAACGAGCGCAACGTTGCCGTTCGGAAACGGCGTCGTTATCGCTTGACGAAACTGCGCCGACAGCGGATCGTGTGTATGCGGATAGAGCCAACGTCCGCGTCGCATAAAACGTAAACGCACCTCGACCGCCGCGCCGGTCAGTGCAATATCGCTCCAGTTCGGCGGCAGCGTGACGCCGCTTTCGCCGGGTGGAGGGCCGAGCACGCGACTGACGAGCGGTTTCGTGAGCGTCGCAATTCCGCTTCCCTGCGGCACATAGTGCACAAGCGACGGACTCAGCGCAGGCTCATGCATGCTGCGCTGCGCGCGCGCAAGGAACGCAATGAGCGCCTGGATGCGTTGATAGATGTCGGCGGGCGTTGCGCCGTACACGTTGATGTCGAGTTCCTCGATGACATCATGGTACGTCTGTCCGACATGCGCGCGACGGTATCCTGCCGTCGCCGGTCCCCATTGCCGTCGCACGATAGCGTAGTTCCCCGGCGACGACGTGCCGGTCGAAAGCACGATGGTCGTTGTCGGATCGGTGAGCGCCAGGTAGATCATCGCATTCTCCGACGGAATTGCGCCCGCTGCGCACTGCGATCGGTCGCCGT
>JBEPZY010000017.1:0-6592 GCA_041640595.1 Gemmatales bacterium
GGCCCCCTCTGCTCGGCAATCAGCAAGATCCCGCTCATCATCCCTAGGATCACACCTAAAAGGACCGCAACCAACAGGATCAACGCCGGTATCTGCGTGGTCATAAAGGTCACCAACCACGCTAGAAGACTAAGGAAGAACTGCAAGAAAGAACTTCCTAAGATGATCTTGCCCCACAGCCTCCGCCTCCGCTGAGGCGCCGTCTGCGTAGCCCACGCCCCGATCAGAACGATGACGATCAAGGCAAGAGGGAGTAATCCCAAAAAGGTGATCGCCCCACTAGGACCATGTAAAGCTCCATACCCCCACCATAGGGCCGTAGGCAGCAGAAGCACCCCACTGCACACTGCCAACCATAAAGGCCCTCTTCTGGTCTCGTTAGCCACTGACTCCCCCTCCATTCCAGCTATCTCTAATCTGTTTAGATCTCCTAAGGGCAATAAGGAGTTCCATAAGTAGGCGGATTAGGGACAGGTAAGAGGAGGCCACAGGAGAAAGCCCCATAGAGCCAAGGGAATTTCCGCTTATCATGCGGAAAGATGATACCCTCAGGCTTTGCTTGGAAGTGATCGGCCTCAAAAACCCACCACATCACAATGTCAGTCAGCTTTTGATTATTCGTCAGCCCTTCAGGATCTCCATCGACTTCTCTTGCGTTGTACTGTACGGCGTATAGCTTTTGCTTGATCTTGACTTGTGGCATCCACCCACTGCCAGCCTCTTTGCCTCCAGGCAGGTTCCCATCTCCTGTGGCGTATCCGATCGTCTGGTGTAAATGAACACAGGGGAGTCCTTTATCGACTAAGCCTAGCGTCAGTACCGATATAGAACATCCTGGCACCCACAAGCTAATGTGAGCTTGGTGATAATTGTCAAAATCCTCGATTTTCTCCGTAGGGGTTCCAAACTCCTTCTCGCGGCAGACAACCACAGCTCGTTCTCCGGCTACTTGGAGAACCCGAGGTCGGATCTGGTTTTGTTGGAAATCAAATTCGCAGAAGGGTGATAGGCCAAGTGGCAGCAGGCCCTTTGAGAATCCTGGAGTCAGAATGTATTCCCGGACCATGACTGCCACGTCCCGCTGCTCCTGACCCGTCTTGAGGCCCTGTTCCTGCTTTGTTCCCTCGACATCGAAATCGCCGCGGAGGAAAATTCGGATCTTTTGGAAACTCACGCCGGCAGTCAAGTTGTTTAGGTTCGTCAACTCATAGCGCAGCTGCGGGTAGAACTCCGGCGCGCTCGAGCAACCCCGCTTACTGTTGTAAAAGACATAACTTTGCGTGACCTTCAGTCGAACCTCTTGCCCTGCAGGCGTCCCTGGCTTAGTTACAGCCGGCAAGCTCACCGGATCGTACTCAGTCTGGAATTCCCACGTACAATCCTTTCGGAGTTCTTTCACAGAGTACTTCGTGTTCTTTGTAGCATCCAACTCGACCCTCAAGGGTTGAGCTTGGCCCGTGAACTCCAGTTGCAGATAGGGGAAGAGGAGACCGTTGGCAACGGAATAAACCAAGTGGGTCTTCCAACGGAGATTGCTGAGCATTAATCCGTCGTTGGGCGTAAGACTTAGTTGGAACTTCAGCTTGTTGTTGAAGAGAGAGCAATCGGAATCGTTGCCCTTGTCCGTACAAGGCGGGAAGCGTCCCGCCTGTTGGGCAGTTCCTGGAGTTACGAGGGTTAAGCTAATGATTACCAACGAAAGGAGACCTAGCCGACGTAACCAGCTACCTCGACGTCTAAACCCCAAACTCCCCAGCACTCCAAAGCTACTCACTAGCACTGCAATTAGCCAAAAGGGTACGTGTTGGGGAGCGACTGCATGCGACGAACCTTCTACGTCGATGAAAAGTGTTTGAAAGTCTTGAGTGCCGTTTCGGTCTATCACATAGAGCCAGAGCTGATGTAATCCCTGCGATAGCCGCACCCGAGCCGTTGCTGCTTGGCTGATCAACCCATCTTTGACAGAGTACCACTCATAACGATAGGGTGGAGTGCCGAAGCCCGCGCGCACTTCTGCCCGCAACTCGATTGGATCACTCAGCTTGAAACGTGCCTCTGGCTTAGGAGAGACAATCCGCGCGAGGATTGAAAACGTGGATGCCGGCACAATTCCACCTCCGATCATGCCCTGGGCACTGTCCGCGAAACTAAGCCCATAAACTGGATAGAGCCAAGCTTGAGGCTCTTCCTCATAGTGTAGAGTGTAAACCATTCCGACTCCCATATCCCCCACCGAAGGGATTGCGCTTACAGGCAAACCCAGCTTCCATGCCAGTAACTCCCGGGCTTGCTCTTGCGTCACAGCAGCCACAAGCTGTCGCTCCCCTAGATCGCGCCAGTGGCGTTCCAAGCCGATAATCTCACCTTCCTGGCCCAGACGGATCAAAAGCTGCGACTTATCGATCCGTCTGGCTCCTGCATCAGAGCCACTGTCTACCAGCAAGTTGAAATCTACAGACCAATGGTTATATACTTCTTGGCCATCAAGCCTCTTAACCGAGTGTAGTCTCGGGATCGGCATAAGAACTCCTTCTGTTACCGCCTGCGGGGGCAGAAGATTATGAGTCTTTAGAAAGTGTAGAGCCAATTGGACAGCGCTTACGGCATCAGCTGGGCTAGTGATCTCATAAGCAGGATTCCACAGCTTGCTGCCATCAGCAAACAAGATTGCCCCACTGGCCTTCCACACCGTCAGCCGCTTCTGCTCTTGCACCAGCATGAACGCCACGTCATCTTCCGACACCTGCGGACTACTCATCCCAAACGCCTCTCTCGCCAGCTTGAGCACAGAGTCTCTGGTCACCTGCACAGGCAGCACGCGATAGATCGCGATCTGCTCTTGCGCCCAGACTACCTCTGCCCAGGCGGCCAAGTTGAAAAAGGCTAGAAGCCCCAAGGCCGCGCCTAGCCCGAAAAGCTTGATGGCACGCACGTGCATGATGCACCTCCTCCTTATCATTACGCTTGCGTTCCCGGCCCCTTCTGCTCGGCAATCAGCAAGATCCCGCTCATCGTCCCCAACAGCATGCCAAGGATCAGCAGGGGATCGGCTAGAAAGCGCGGCACTCCAAGCACAAGCGACAGCCAATCCTCTAAAGCATAGCCGTAAGGAGTCCAACCCGTAAGAAGCTGGGCAAGAGCGCTCACTAAGATCACCCAGCCCCACAGCTTTGGCCGGGACCTCGTCCGTATTACCCACGCTCCTATGAAGATAAGGAGCGTGAGCGCTGACGACAAAAAGAACCAGAGGCTGACCCGAGGATCTTCACCCCAGCCACTGATGCCCACAGAGGCCTCGCTCAGCGCTTTAGGCAGCAGAAGCACCCCACTGCCTACTGCCAACCACAGAGCTCCTCTTCGCGAACCTCCCCTCATAGACGCTCCTTTAGCACGTCGGTATTGGAAGAGAAGTCAGCTGAACTACCTTAAGGTTACAGGAGAAGCCTGCCCAGTGAAGGGGCACCCAAATTTTAAGTAAGGTAGGCCCCGGGCTTAGGAAAAGAAAATCTACGGGCTCAAAGGCAAAGAAGGTCTCCTTCGTCTGGCTGCTCTCCGCTACATACCACGAGACGGGATTACTGAGCACTCGGACGCCAGCGTTGACCTGATTTTGCGCCAAGTCGGTTGGCAGCTGCGCTGGGGGTAGATCGACCGTAGCAGGATCAGGCTCCTGCGGTTGGCCTGCCTTCCCTTGGTACTGCACCACAGTGAACGTGTGCTCTACTTTTTCCGGTGGCCAGTTTTGGAACTCTCGCCCCCGTGCGCTCGCCCGCGGCCCCAGATCTAGATGCCGTAGGTGCATGTGCACACAAGGGTTATCCGGCGCTGAGCACAGAGGGATCCACATGCCCATCCCCGCCTGGTGATAGTTATCGTAGGTGTTCTGAGTCGGATTTCCATCAAGCACTTGCCCTGGTGTCGGGCCGGGTGCAACAAGACAAAGAATCTGAGCCTGACGCCCTCTCAGGTTCACAGGTTTAGCGCCCGCGGCTACCAATGGCGGTGGCGCGCAAGATGCAGCAACTAGCACACTTATGTTGAAAACATTGGCCGCGAACTGTAACTGGAATTCATCGATGAACTCACGCACCAGCGCCGGAATTTCGTTTTGCCCACCTTGCACATCGAAGTCCAGGCGGTAGGCGAAGCGCACCTTCTGCAGTTGTGGGACTGCTTGGCCTTGAGGCGGCTGCGGTAGTTGCTTGAGCTCGTATTTGGCCTGGAAGTAGAACTCCGGAGCGATGCGGTACGGATGATCTCGCTTCTTCAGCTGGCAGTTGACGCCCCTGGGGGCTGCGGCGAGCAGAGTGGGCCGCGGGCGATAGAAATAGTACCCGAGCTCCACATCCAAGCTCCCGGCTCCCCAACCCGGCAGCCCCAGGTCTACGGGTAAGCCCTTATAGCTCACTTGATAGGCTTTGCCGTAGACACGCTGCGCGGGGTCGTTGGGACATTGCCCTTGCAGAACGTTGACTTGCTGAATAGCGCCCGCCTTCTTTGGATCCAGCTTTAGCCGCACTCGCTGGGTGGCTCCTGCGACGTTCAGCTCAACATCGACAAAGGGTATGGAGATCTCCCTAGCAATTAGGAAGTTTTGCCACTTGAAGTTGCGCAACCGCAAACCGTGATCGGTCAAGTCGAAGGTGCCGGTGAAGTCCGGGCCACCGTCGTTGAAGAAGTTGCCCGCTATCGGCTGGGGTTGGCTCCCTACAAGCGGGACAGGCTCCCCAAGGCTCAGGCTCACTGCCAACAAGATCAGCAGCATACCTGTCCATCGTGGGCGTCTGATCAGCCCTATGGCCGTTGCCAGCAGCGCCACCCCTCCTAGAACACGGAAGTCCATGCTCCGCATAGGTGCTCCCTGTTCGAGTGGGACGGTCGCGGCCGCGCTGGAAGAACCGACCGTCACCGTGATGTACTGAAGATCTACGGTGCCATTGCGGTCCGCGACGGTCAGGCTAATTATATGGGTTCCCGGGGAGAGCACCCTGCGGAAAGTGGCTGCCTGGCTCAGCTCACCGTCAATAGTCGATCTCCAGGCATAGCTGAAGGGAGAGCTACCAAAGCCGGCTCGGATCTCCGAGCGAAACTCTACCGGTGTTCCCGCTGGGATCTGAGTTCCATCCGCCGGCGTGCGAATGCGTGCCAAGACCGGAAAGTCCGTGGCGGGCACGCCGTAGCTGGTCTGCTCCAGCAGGAACAAGTATATCGGATAGACGAAGCCCTGGACGTCGAGGTCACTCCAGACAGAGTAGATTAAGCCGGGGTCAGAGAGCTGATTGCAGTTCTCTGTGGGCAGCTGGAGCTTCCAGCAAAGCAGCTCGCGGGCTTGGGCGGAGCTGAGCAGCGGTCGCTGTTGGAATGGTTCGATTTCGCGCCAGCGGCGCATCAGCCCGATGACTTCTCCGCCTTGACCGACAGCCACCTGCACGAGTGCTCCGGGCGCATTGCCGGGGAAGGGAGCGCGATCGAAGCCGGGATTGACGAAGAAGTAATAGTTGACTTCAACATGGTTATCAACTTGAACATTAGCTAAGCCGCGGGTAACAGCTCCGGCGGGCAAGCCTGTCTGATTGGGATCGGCTTGCGGCGGGAGGAGATTGTGTTTGCGCAAGAACTCTGTGGCCAGACGTATCGCTTCCTCCTCCGAGGGGAGGCTGGGACGGTAGTCTGGATTCCAGAGCTTGCTATCGTCAGCAAATAGCAAAGATCCACTGGCTTTAGTGACCTGGAGCCGCTTGTTTCCCTCTTTTAGAACAAAACCTATAGCTGTTTCAGTTACTTCAGGACTACTCATCCCAAAGGCTTCTCTTGCCAGCTTCAGCACTGAATCTCTCGTCACTTGCGCAGGCAGCACGCGATAGATCGCGATCTGCTCTTGCGCCCAGACTACCCCTGCCCAGGCGGCCAACTTGAAAAGGGCTACAAGCCCCAAGACTGCGCCCAGTCCGAAAAGCTTGATGGCACGCACGTGCATGATGCACCTCCTCCTCATTGCCGTCATTATAGCGCTATCAGGACCAAAATGACGTAAAATCGGGAACAAATGTCTAAAAGAGATCATCCGTCCGGAAGCTTCCCTGCCCTTGGCAGGACCCGACTCGCCCTTTTAAGCTCAACGTAACTATTTAGCCGCTTGAACGGCGACCGTGCAGAGTGTAGATTTTCAGCGCTCATGGCCACCCCGATGGGCACATCTGCTGCGGGAGACGCTGGTCTACAACCGTGGAGTGGGGACGATTGACGCATGCCTCCCCAGGCGTTACAATAATAGGGGTTTCTGCGGAAGTAGCTCAATGGCAGAGCACTGGCCTTCCAAGCCAGAGACGCGGGTTCGATTCCCGTCTTCCGCTCCCGTAGCACGGGCGCCCGTAGCTCAATGGGAAGAGCAACGGCCTTCTAAGCCGTGGGTTGTGGGTTCGAGTCCCGCCGGGCGTACCAGGCCAGGCTTCGCCTGGACTTGTCGCCTGTGCCAGCCGAAGGCTGGCACAGATGAACGTCAAGCGAAGCTTGTGAGGGACGTAGCTCAGCCTGGTAGAGCACCAGCCTGTGGAGCTGGCCGTCGCGGGTTCAAATCCCGTCGTCCCTCCCA
>JBEPZY010000018.1:0-5653 GCA_041640595.1 Gemmatales bacterium
TAATGATAGAAAGGAGCGTGAAAAAACCATGAGCGCACCGACCAGGGATATTGGAATTGTTGTTAGTAAGGTTGGCGAGCTGGCGGTGACGGGGCTCCCATGCTTCATGTACCATGACCCCTATCACGAGCGCTTTGTCAACTATATCCGCTTACTGGTGGCCCAGAACCTGCCTGTTCTGGTCCGTCTGCATCCGGGGTGGAACTACCCTATGGAGGAGGACATCCTCCGGAAGGAAGTCGACCGCACTGGGCACGCGGTGCTGGTGGTGGGCTATGACGACGCCGCCGAGGAATTCATCCTTCTCGACCCGTGGGATCAAAGCCACTGGGGGGGAAGCAGGGGCGGAGAGTGGCGTATCGGCTACCGTGAACTTGGCCTCCTTGCCGTGGACTGCACTAGAGACGCTGTGATTACCGGTGTCTTGCCGAATGTGGAAATCCAGTTCGACGGCGTGGATGCACTCCAATGCAACGTCACGTATTCTTGTCCCGAGCCTCTCTTCCGGACCTTTATTGCAGAGGAGGCATTCCTGACGCTGACCGTGCCAAAAGGCTTGCAGCTGGACACGGACGGGGACCAGATAAGCCTTGGCCAGCTGCAGCCGGGGGAAACACGCTCCGTGGTTATTCCCGTGATCTTGGAAGACCCTGTAAACGGCGAGATTACGGCAGAGATTGATCTTGTCATCCGCTCCCTCTGGTTGCGAGACTGGAAGGAGACCATCCGGGTCGTCTCCCGTCATCGTATCACTGCTATTGAGCGGGCCATGGTCTAGCCAGGTAGCGCATAGCCTTACCGTATCCCCTATTCCGTCATCTCACGGAGGCCATGCTTCCTCAAACACTAGCCTCTGCGGGGGCGTTTTATGCATAAAGCCATCGCCACCTTGAAGGCCTTGAAGGCTAGGTTAGGGCTAGTACTTCTCACCCGAGAACTCCCATTCTCGTACTTTTTCATCAGCAGGACCCTGTCCCGCATTGGCGAGAATGTATTCTCCATCGCCGTCCCGTGGCTGGTGTTTCAGCTGACGGGCAGCACCCTACAACTCGGACTGGCCTTTGCCCTCCAGGTTGTCCCTTCACTGCTGCTAGCTCCCTTTGCTGGCGTTTACGTGGACGCCGCTTCCAGAAAAAGAGCGATGCTCGTTTCGGAGGGTTGCCGGGCACTGCTCGGTCTGGCTGTGACTGGGCTGTCCCTCCTGGGTAGCCTCCAGGTGTGGCACCTGTATCTCGCGGTGGTGGCCCATGCGGTCACCGCCAGTTTTCTTACCGTGGCAGCCGGGGCTGCTATTCCGGCCCTCGTGGACCAGGTTGACTTAACGCGCGCCAACGCGCTCATCAGGTTGAGCCGCAACCTGTGCGACATCTTGGGCAAGGTCATGGCCGGCCTACTCTTGGCCTGGCTGGGCCCGGCGTACACGTTCCTGGCGAATGCCGCCTTGACTTTCGCGTCCGCGGCTCTGTTGTTGCCGCTCCGGGGCATAGACGGGGGATCCCCAGTGGTGCGGGGCTGGCGGCCAAGGGTACTACAGGACTTTGTGAGTGGAGTGGGTATCCTGCGCCGCCACAGCGCGGCTGTGCTTGCCATGGCGGATCTGGTGGTGATCAACGTCGGTATTCCGGTCCTGGCAATAGCCCTTCCCGTCATTTCTGAAGAGGTCCTGCGCCAGGGTGCCGCTGGCTATGGGCTCCTCACCGGAGCGATGGCGCTCGGGGCCATCGTTGCCACCCTGATAGCCGCTCTGCTGGTCGGACGCATGGACGAGGGCCGATTGTCTGGGCTTGCCACGGTCCTGTTCGGCCTCCTGGTTGTTTCCCTGGGCTTCGTGAGGGCACTGGAGTGGGGGCTGCTGGCGATGACGCTTATCGGTCTGACGGCCGAATTGGTTTCGGTCTACACCTCCAGCATTCTGCAGCGGACCCTTCCTTCGGATGTCCTGGGCCGGGCCTTTGCTGCCCAGTTTACGGCCCTACGGATCGTCCCCGCGGTCGTGTTCCTGAGTGCCGGTTCTGTTCTCCAAACGTTCGGCGTGCAAACGTTCTTGATCGTGGGGGGTTCTATAACTGTTCTCATCGCGGCGCTCTTGCTCCAGCTCAGGGTGCGGGGTGCGCGAGAGAAAAACCGATGAGGTGGGGTTCCAATAGGGCCATCCGGGTTGGGGAGAGACTGCGAGGAGAAGCTACAAAGAGGAGGTGATACAAAGATGAAGCTGCGGTGGATCCAGTACATCCAAGGAGTCCCACGGTATCCTGTTCTGGCTGGCGACAAAGTCATGATCGTGGCATATAACCGGACGGTACACCAGTACGAGGTGATGGCCTGCCGCTCCCACGACGGGGAGCTCAGGTGGAAGTTAGCTCTCCCTGCCGGCGGCTACGGACGTCCAGCAACGGACGGATCGAGGCTTTACATGCTCTGGGGCCAGTCCGGGTTGGCTGCCCTAAACGTCGAGAACGGAGACCTGCAGTGGGCATGGAAAACACCGTGGCGGATCAGGAGCGGCCCGGTTCTTTTTAAAGACATGGTCTACCTATGTGCTGGAGACTCTATCATCGCCGTCAACAAAGAAGATGGGCGGGAAACACGAAGGTTCCAGGTGGGGCGAACATTTCTGTTCGGCAACCCCTGCGTCTCCCTTATTGACTCCCATCCTTTGTTGTTTGTCTTGGGTGCGGAACCGTCAAACAATTACCTGTACTGCGTCTCCCTAGACGACACGGGAGCACCCGTCAGTCTTGAGTGGAAACGGCCAATTGGTAAGACCGGAGTTGTGTCGTCGGAAACGGCCGGACCTGCCGTGGGCGCCGACCGTATCGTGATCGGATCGCTCGACGGCACAGTTACCTGCTTCGCATGCGCCACGGGGCAGGTATTGTGGACAGATCACGTGGGGGAGGTCACGATTCGCAGCGCTGCCTTTACGGATGGGGAACGTGTCTACGTCACCACACTCGGGGGCTCCATTCTCGCTTACAGCCTGCACACGGGGGCCCGGTTGTGGGAGCGGCAATTGTACGCGGAGGGGATCTGGGCCCCTCCAGCCCTGGCGGCTGGACTTCTGATCGTCCTGGGTGGTGGTGTCCTCGAGGCCATCGACCCGTCCAACGGGTCGTCCGTGGCACAAGTTGCGGTGGGTCATGGCCCCTACTCCGCCCCCGTTCCCTCCGGAACTCATGTATTCGTGGGCGGTGGGGATCCCCCGTTCACGGGCTATCTCTTCGCGGTGGACCTGGCGGTGGCCGATCCCACCAGCATGGCGGACCAAAACCTCGCCGATCTTGAAATCCAAGCTAACGATTGGGAAATTCAGATTTCCTTCCGGGTTCCACCTTTGGTTACAGACCTCTGGCTCGATGGACGGCCCCTGGGGGCGGATGCGGTGATTCGTCCTGTTCGTCGGGCAGATCGGGCTTACTTTCGCATTGCGCTCGCCCCCGGCAAGCGCATCGGAAAGTACGCCCTCCCTGTGGCACTGTGGCGCCAGGATAAGCTCATCTGGAACACGATTCTCGTCGATCTCGGAATGAACCGTGGGCCTACATTGGGGTTACCTCAGCAAGCGCGGGTCTCACATCTCATCTTTGAGCCCCAGGCCGAGCCAACTGCCAGCGGTGCTGCCGCGTTGTCGATGCTGCTTGGGCATTTTGGGCTGAAGGTGTCCCAGCAGCACGTCAAGGAGATGGCGGACTATCTGGTGGAAACGTGGCAGGTGGACCCACACCACAAGTGGTCTGGCGTGGCAATGCGAATTTCCCACGCAGGCGCCCGCGATGTGCGAGCTAAGAAGCCGTCGTAAAGGTCAACGGGAAAACTCGCCTCGATTTTACATGGCCCCTAGGATCCGCTTTTACCTCCCCCGCCCTCAGCCAGGCCCTTAGCCCCTGCAGTAAGCCCATCACCCGGGTGTCCACCAGAAGGCTCAGGCCCAGGGCGTGCAGGTAGATAGGGAGGCGGTAGATGGGGTAGAGAGAGACTTCCTTCCCCAGCGCCTCCGCTACCCAGCGTTGCAGCTTGAGCCCCGTCCACAAGCCGCCTTCAGGCGGGAGGCCTTGGCGGTAGATGAGGGCCTGCAGAACCCTCTCCCGTTCTTCTGGGGTCAGCTTTGGCGGTTGTCGTGCCTCCTATCCGGGAGGGCCTCGAGGCCCTCCCGGTTGTAGCGGGCCACGGTGGCGCAAACCCAGCGGGAGGTATGGAGGGCGATGGCGGCCACCTCCTGGGCGGTGAGGCCCTGCTTGGCGTGGTACGCCGCCAGAGCCTTCTTGATCCGTTGCTGGAGCTGGGGGAGGGTCAGGTGATCAACGACGGTCATGGGGGTAAAAAGGGTATCACCTACCACGCCACCCAGGCCTGGGCCCAGGATCTCTTTCCCGAGCCCCCGCCTTCCCACCAGTCCCTGGTCTGGTTTGCCCACCGCTACCTGGACGAGGCCATGCTGGAGGCCCTACTGCAAAAGCTCCGGGCGAGACCTGAGGAAAGGCTTTCCCGGGAGGATGAGGCGGGCCCTTTCGCCTAAGGGACACCACGGGGCTTCCCTACCGAAGCAAGGACCGCCTCCCCCGGTGGCGCAGGGGACAGGAGGCGCGGCGGGTGCGAGGGCATGGGAGGCTCTGGGCCCTTGCCCGATGGTGGAGGGGGCTAAGGCTTCTGGTTCTGGAGGGGGTTTGGGTGGGGCCAGGGTATGCCTCGGACCCCCGGCTTGGGCCGAGGGTTGCGGCGGTTTGGTCGGGAGGGTGGGGTGCTTTTGGGGGACGCGGGATTTGACGGGGAGGAGGTTTGGCGGGTGGTGAAGGGGCTTGGGGTGCGGCCCCTGATCCGGTTGCGGGAGAAGGGGGAGGTCCGGGATGCAGTGCGGCGTTGGGCGGCTTTCCACTGGGAGGATGCGCTGTATCGGTTTCGTGGAGTGGTGGAGGGGGTGTTTGGGGGGATGAAGAGCCGGTGGGCCGGGGGCTACTTGATGGAGCGCAAGCCCTCTTCGGCGATGAAGCGGATCTTCCTGGAGGCCATCGCCTATGACCTCCGGATCCTCCTTACCCTCACCCCTGTTCCCAAGGGGTTCAAGCCAATTTACTAGGCAAGCCCAGGGGGCCTGAGCCCGGACAGAAACATGTGAGACTCAACATGTGAGACTCTAGAGACCCGGGATGGGATAAAAAGGAGGGGGACCGACTCCGAAAGGAGGTCCCCCAAGCGCAGCTTGCCACAGTTAGCAAAGAGGTCATAAGAGGGGCCAAGCTCGCCTTCCAGCTCGCCGAGGCTCAAGCCGGCGACCCCAAAGTCAAGGAACGCCTGCGCAAGCTCAAGCAGGTGGAGACCCTACGCCGCCACGGGGTGGACTGGGAAGAGGTCCAGGACCTGGTGGGCCTCAGCCGGGCCACCTACCACCGTTGGAAGAGGAGGCTCAAGGAAGAGGGGCTCAAGGGTTTGGTCCCCAGGTCCAGGCGCCCCAAACGCTTGCGGCGGAAGCGACACTGGACTCCTGAGCTTCTCCTGAAGGTGGAGGCTTTGAGGAAGGAGGGCTTTGGGGTGACTCAAAACTTGCACTTATCCATCCCTCTCAACCCTATGCAACCGGGGCACTTGAAAAGGGCTGCGGGTTTCCCGTCTGATGACGGGTGCCATGCCCACAGGTCGTGTAAGGATTTATGTGTAA
>JBEPZY010000019.1:0-5112 GCA_041640595.1 Gemmatales bacterium
CCAGAAAGAAGTATCCCAGAGGACAGACGTAGATTTCGGCCAGCGTCTCCAATTGCCCAAAGGAAGGTTCGCCTTTGCCGGTTTCCCACGACCGGATCTCCTCTGCCGTCACCGGTTCATAGAATTTGCGCCGGAGTTTGCGTGCTTCTTCTTCCACTTCTTCGGGCGAAAACTTCAACCGCTCACGGGCCCAACGCAGAATTTCGGGGTTAAACCACTTTCTCGCCATCATTTTTCGGCCACCTCACACACTCCTTGCCTTCACCAGTTGCGCCATTGCCCGATAGGCCTGCAGGCGCTCCTCTTCC
Organism: Gemmatales bacterium; assembly: GCA_041640595.1. GTDB lineage: Bacteria > Planctomycetota > Planctomycetia > Gemmatales > HRBIN36 > HRBIN36. The sequence continues at coordinate 309 of JBEPZY010000019.1, forward strand.
GTGAGATCCAGGGCGTCAAAGACCACCTCGTTCAGGACCAACCGATCGGGGGAAGCGATGCGCATCTGGTCCCTGGTTTTTTTCCGGCCCGTGCATCGTATTCCATCGACCCGGCTGGCCGGTACCCGCAGGCGCAGGGCTTCCGATGGGCTTCAACATAGCAAAAACTGTCCCTAAGAGCCATTATGAGTCACTCTCGTTATGATCCGTTCGTGATGAGGGTGATTCATAACAGGCTGAGAGTGATTCATAAACCTCTGGCATGACGGAATAGCGTGTGCCGCGCCTCTCTCCGCGCCTCTCCAAAAACCCAAGGTTGACCCATTCCCGCAGCAAGCGGGCTGCTTTGAGCCGGTTGACTCCGAGGGCCTTCCTAACCGTGGCATTGGTCAGGTATTCTTTCTCAGGCAGGTGAGCAAGACACTTTTGCAGTTCGTCCGGGAGCAGTTTGGAGATGGTTTGGGGTTGGGGGAGTAACTCGTAAATCCTGCCTCCTTTTTTCGTGAGCCGCACGATCCCCTTACGAATCAGATCCTTGATATCTCTGGAAGCTGTATACAGGTCTACCCCGACCAATTTTTGATAGGAGCGGTTCGTAAACCGCCCCCCGCGCGCGTGGGCATAAGCAAGCAGCCGCTTTTGATTGGGAGAAAGATCATATAGCTCGTACTGTCTCAGCCAGCGGATCGTTTCCGGTGAATACACGGGGGTGTTGTACAAAACCACGGTAAAAATTGAGCCCGCCTCCATGCGAAACTCTGGAGGCTTCAACCCCTCGCGCTCCATGGCTTCGAACATGCGGGGTACACCCTCTCCAAGTTCCCGCATGTAACCCAAATCGGTCAAAACCCGGACGATCCGAGGGTTTCGAGAGGCGTGAATGCGCTCGCGGCGGGCAAGGCGTTCAATGGTAACCGGCTCAACCAGTTGCCCAGGACTGCGCACCTCCATACGGTCGTCAAAAATCCAAACTTCAATGGGGGTTCCCTCCAGAGCGTAGTCCCGATGGGCCACAGCATTGATGATGGCTTCTTGCCAGGTAAACGTTGGATATTCAAACTGTTCTTCAAAGAATAAGTCAACCAGTCGCTGCCGCTCGCGAATATGGGGCCGGATGGTATGAAATGTCTGCTCAATGAGTTGGGGTAGAGGGGCCTCAACGCGGCTGCGCTTGACCACATTGAGATCCGGGCCAAATCGCCGTTCGGTCCCTTCCCACTTAACGAAGTCCACAGAGCATGCCGGATGCCAGCGGATCGGGTCTTTGGCAAAGAGGAGCAGCGCAGCCAGGGATAGAATAATCTTTCCATTCCGTGTTTCTGCCAAGCGATAATGGAGGAGGAGATCTTCGTTGGACAGGGAAAGTCCCGTCTTCCTCCGGAGTTCGTCGAACAGGGCAGGGTCTAAATCGCCCAGGGAGGCTTCCGGGATAAAGCGAGATTCGGTCGCTCGCCGCCGCTTACCCTCTTTCATCGCTACGATATCAGAAGCAGGGAACGGCAGGTTTTTATCCCCGACACGCAGGACATACCGGCCGTCGCTTAATTGATGCACTTCAGGACTCCAATCCACTTCAAACACCAGAATCTGCACGCCATCTACATCGGCCTGATGGTGGCGAGCCTTTAGAGGCGGATGCACGCGCTGCTGAGGGGCCTGCAGGATGACGCTTAAGCGATCTGGAGGGTAGTTCAGGCCTGTGAGTGTGCCATCGTCTTCGATTCCCAGGGCCAGAGTGCCGCCATCAGCGTTCGCCATAGCCGTGAGGGTTTCAGCCACCTCTCGAGCCACTTCCCGCGCGGGGCGGAGTTTGGGACTTTGGCTGGAGCGGTCATAGCAGGACTTACGCTCAAAGAACTGACCCTCCTGCTGAGTCTTTAACCATTGCCAGTCCCGCATGGCTACACACTCCTTGCCTTCACCAGCCGGTCCTTCACCAACTGCGCCACCGCGCGGTAGACCTCCAGTCGTTCCTCATTTGTCAAGCCTAACACATCAAACACTACCCCATCCAGTTCAAACCGGTCGGGGGAGGCCTGGCGCACCTGCTCCAGCGTGAGCGCCTCAGGCCGCACCTGCTCATAGGGATGCTCGGGGTGCTGGCACCGGCGCTGCCGACACAGCGCAAAGCCTAACTCCTCAAAAATGCTGCGGATCGGGCGATGGCTTATTTGAGTGAAGGTTTGCCGTAATGCCTTCTGATGATCCGTCGTTAGAAAGGCCGGATCTAATAGAAGTAAACCATTGACCTCCGGTCCGTAAAGGTAGATAACGCCGATCCCATATGTTTTTCTGCCCAGAACATCGGCCACAAGCACGGTAAGCGTTGAGTTGAGAAGCGCCAACCCAACATTAGAATCAGAAACCCTGTTCTGGTCGAAGTAGCCAACGAAAAACACATCACAAACAGGAACATCAGAGCCTTGGATAAAAAGAAAACGCTCGCCAATAAAACGGTTAGATATGAAATCCATTGGTTTCTGGTCTGGCAAGGCATACCACAGTGGACGATTGCGCAAACTCGGAGCATCTGGAAGTCTTTTACCACCTCTTGTAGTCTGCTTGCCGCCCCACTTGATGTAGCCTAAGGCATGAATATGCCCTAACCGTTCAAGCTCAGATCGCGTTCTACGGCAAAGAAAGACCAAGTAGCGAAAGTTACAAGGGTCAAGCCGGATGCCTGGACACTCCTTTAGTGAGAATAGCAAGGGCTTAAGATACTCTGCTTCCAAGTAGCCCTCCCAGCCTCTGCCATTTCGCACCCACACCAGGGCTTTTGGATCCCTCTGCGCCAGTTTCGCCGCCTCCTTCACCGTCAGCTCTACTGGCTCCAGGTAGAAGAACTTGTTGGCGCCGGTTGTAAAGCCACGGCGCACCTCGGCGATGTCGCCCAGTCTTACTAATTTGCCCCGCCCCTTCTCCAAGATGGTGAAGAAGATGTCCGGCGCGCGCAGGTACTTGCCGCCCCACTTGTTGCCGGCATATATGGGCGTCTGCACCAGCCGCTCTTCCTCCACTTCCTCTAAGCCCTCCCGGTAGAGTTGCCACTGGTCGTGCAGCACCACGTGAAATTCGCGACGCGTTAGCACCTTAAAGCTAGCTAACGACCGGTACAGGCGCTCATCCTCTATCTCCGAAAAGACGACCGGGCTCAGGACCTCCTCAAAGGGCACTCGGAAGGCAACGAAGCGCACCTTCCGCTCCTCCATCTGCTCTTCCCTCAGCGCTTGCTTTCGCTCAGGTGACCCCGCCAGCACGATCACGGTGTTCACGTCCGCCTGGGCGAAACTGCGGCGGGCGCGGTTGTCAATGACCATCTTCAAGTGCCCGTGGCGCAGGAAGAACTCTTGCAGGTCTTTGCCGAAGTCCACGTCCAGCCAGGAGTTGGAGGTGATAAAGCAGAAAGCGCCCTTATCGGCAAGGAGGGAGAGGCCATGCAGGTAGAAGTAGAGGTAGTAGTCAGCGCGGCCGCTGATTCTGCGCTCTCTGCCCATAAAACTGGGGTAGATCGCCCGCAAGCTTTCGTTGAGGCGGTCTAAGTATTCCCCGCGCTCAAAGCGGTTCAGGTAGTCCCGGATCTTCTCCTGGCGCACGTAGGGTGGGTTGCCGATGACGATGTCAAAGCCGGGGTTGTCGTCTTCAAAAATCTCCACAAATGCCAGGTCCCACACGAAAGGCGGGGGTTGGTCGGGGCGGAGGGCGTTGCGGGCCTCTTCATAGCGATGCTTCTCTTCCTCCAGAGCCGCGATCTCCGCTTCCAGCTGGCTCCGTGTCCCTTCTTCTTGAATTTCTATAGCGAGAGCTTGTTGACGGCTTTGCGCATTGCGACGCTTGGCTTGGATCTGGTCATCCAGTTCCTTGATTCGGGTGCCGAGTATTTCGCGGAAGAGGCCGAGTTCTTCGGTCTTGAGGGTCAGGGCATCCACATCCTGCCCTTCTCCCTGGAAGAAGCGGCGCTTTTTGCCCTTCAGTTGGGTGAGGCGTCCCTTGAGTTGACGGGATAGAGAGAGTTCCGAACGGCGGAAAGGGCTGAGGTCCAGGTCTCCGACGGTCTGGAGCAGGCTATCGCCGGGGCGCAGCTTGAGGTCCAGGTTGGGGAGGAGAGGGCGGAAGCGGAGTTCGGCGGGTTGCAGTTCTGTCTCCACGACAAGTTGCAGCCATAGGCGCAGTTCGGCCACCCGCACGGCCCAGTCCATCACGTCCACGCCGTAGAGTTGGTCCTGCAGGATGCCCTTGCGGCGCTCGTAGGGGGTCTCGCTGATGCCCAGCGCGAAGTTGCAGCGGGCTCGCAGGTCGTCCAGCACCAGCATCATCCCCACGAGGAAGGATCCGGAGCCGCAGGCAGGGTCGCACACTCGCACCCGGCGCACTAGGTCACTTAGGATTTCCCAGAGTCCCTCTTCCGTGACCTCCTGGTCAGTTTCCTGTTTTTCTTCTTCTGAAAAGGCGAAGACCCAGCGGTAGAGGAGGGCCTTCCGGTCGCTGCCCAGGTAGTTGCTCAGCCAATCCACCAGGGCCAGGCGGCACATCAGGTCAATTTCCACGCGCGGTGTGTAGAAGATGCCGGCGGCACCGCGCAGATCCTCTTGCCCGCTTTCGAAGGTAATGTTGACCAGCCGCTCGTAAACGATCCCCAGCATTTCAGGGTCTACCGCCACCTCTTCGTCAAAGCGACCCGTCTCCACCACCGTGAAGTTATAGCGTTCAAAGAGGCCAGGGAAGGTCCCGTCGGTCCACTTCTCAAAGAGGAGGGCGAAGCAATCGTCCGGGATAGGGGTCTGCAAGCGATCGTCTATGTCGAGGC
>JBEPZY010000020.1:0-4717 GCA_041640595.1 Gemmatales bacterium
TTGGGGAGAGGGTGCGGGGGTCGTTGCGGGGTCTGATCGCCTATAAGCGTGATCTTATCTTTATCTTCAAATGATTTTCGATGATTGAGCACAGATCGTAAGCGATCTCGCTGTCCTGCCCGTATCTGTCCTTCTCGTATGAAGGAGGGAGGGCGGGCGTGCGGCCCCCGCTTCCTCTTCATGCGACATCGTCTTCGTCCGACGGGATCGCCTCTTCAGCGATCACGTCCGCGACCTCTTCTGCTAACTCTTCCTCTTCTGACTTTGCCGCGGCCTTTGGCATCCGTTCGGGCTCTGGTGGGGCTGTTCCCGATTCCTTCTTGATACGGACGTGTAAGAACTCTCCCACGCCCTTGGTTATTAGCTTCTCATTGCTGTCGAGCACAACGTACTCGATAGGGTAAAAGATTTTTCGTCCTTGGGAATCCTCCCCTGAGGGGATGTTTGAACAGATTTCGAGGAACAACCTTCCCTCGAAGTCCTGATGAGCGCTGATGTAATAATCATCATAATCATCGTCATCGCCTACGACTACATAGAAGTAGTCTCCAACCTTTTTTAACTCGATATCTGCCTGAGGGGTTAGGTCGTTGTTCTTTTTCTTTTTCTTCGCCATCTGTTATCCCCTCCTCTTTCTTTGATGTCGCCGTCCCGTTCTGGGACGGTTTGACTGACGCCGTCTGCTTTTGGACGGCTTGGATGGTGACTTGGGTGCTGCATGGGATTTGCTCTCCTTTTCTTCTTCCTCCTCATCTTCAAACTCCGCGAGAAGCTCATCGTACTCCTCACCGGTGATGATAGCGTACTCGTCGAGGTCGATGTCCTTGCCTTCCGGCTTCCCCACCTTGCCGAACACGATCAGCCGATCTAAGAATGGCTTGATCAAGTCCCAGTCGTCTCGCTTCTGCAGCTCTTCTCCGTATTCTGCGAGCACCCGCTCGGCCTCTTCCCCAGCACTCGTCCAGAACTCCTCATCGTACCACTCCTCATCGGTGACCGGGACGGTGAGCAGATGCGCGTAGGCGTCGTGAGACTCTTTGGGGATCGTGTGTGAGAGAACCGCAAAGGCTCCGAGCATATACATTGGGCTGCCGAGGGTCATGACATAGCGATCGCCGTTGTGCATCGTCTTCTTGATGTCAAACATTATGCGTGCCTCCTATCTGCTCCTCTTGCGCTGCTCTTGCAAGTGTTTCGCCACCTCTTCTTGTTTCAATACCACACTGGTTCAATTAAAAGATGAGCACTTTACCTGGAAGTACCGACGAGACAACAACGTTTCAATACCACACTGGTTCAATTAAAAGGATGGGCTCTGCAAACAGGGCAAGAGATCGCAAATGAGCAGTTTCAATACCACACTGGTTCAATTAAAAGTGACCAAGGTTTTCCACACCTCTTCGGGGTCGTAGAGGTTTCAATACCACACTGGTTCAATTAAAAGCGCATATCGTGGTGATGAACCCGCCGTACGGGCTGGTCGTTTCAATACCACACTGGTCCAATTAAAAGCGCTGTAGCTGAACTTGCGAGACTCGCACAGGAAAAGGCATTTCAATACCACACTGGTCCAATTAAAAGGCAAGTTGCTCGACGACTTATGGGCCTCTTGAAGAAAACGAGCACAACACGATCGCATCAGCTCTAACCCCCTGAGCCTCGCTCCTCCCTCAAGAGGCCCACTACCCCCTACTTTGCAGACTCACCGTCGTCGCCCGTCAGTCATGCACAAACCCCCACCCCTCGACGACTTTCACGCCTTCGCCCTTGACATCAGCACTATCCACTTGTCAAAGAGCTGCACAGCCCGCCTTCTAATCTTGGCACTGGCCCAATTCTAGCACCCTCGACGACAACAAGTCAAATCGAAAGCTGTCCCTTTTCCTCAAATGATCGCGTCCGTCGGGCTACGCTCCTGCCCGATGCGAATGGGCCTAGGCTCTTTATCAAGAGGCTCTACAGCTGTGGAAAACGACCCTGCCGCGCCTTCTCTTCCCAATCTGGTATAACTCTGCCCAGCAGCTCACGCACTCGTCTCTCAAGCTCACGACAGTTCTTCTCTGTCACAGGCTGCACCCCGTGCCCCGCAATCGATTCATTGCGAGCACGTAAGAGCCCTCGCAACTGCTCATCATAGCACTGCCCCAAGGAGGAATCACCGAGCTGTGCCAGCAGCTCATACGCCTCCTTGAGTCCAAGGCGCACCCGCCCACGCTCATCACGAAGCCCCTCATACTGAGAGCGCAAAGGCTCCTCAAGCTTAGAGACATCCAGATCTCCCGTATCCAACTTGTATTGGCGTGCCAGCCAGAACTGGGCTATAAGCTCTGTCAGCCGATAGAGCCGTGCCGTCGCATCAATCCAATATTCCTCTTGTATATGCCGCTGCGCATTCAGCCATAGATCAATGCACAACTCTTCACAATACCGCTCTTGGATCGGGGCATCTGATCGGAGCTTGTGAGCGATCTGATTCACCCAGCCCTTGTTCTGAGCGATCTGCGGTGACCAGCGTGCGATAACTTCTCTGTCTATCTCTTCAAAGTGTTCAGCGGCCTGGCGATGATCGAACCAATCCCAGCTTTGATAAGCCCGAGAGAGCTTGCGCAGGTCTTCAAGGCGCTGCTTCTGCTCCGGCAGCGAGATCTCCGGCAGCCCTTGCTCGATCAGCTGAAGAGCTGCGCGGAAGAGGCGAGCGTTGAAGAGCTGAATAATGGTGAGGATCAATCTATCAGCTAGCATCTCTGCGGGCTGGAGGGTCAATATGCTTTCAGCGCCCGAAAGGACACGACCATCCTGCCCTCGAGGCCCGGTGACATAAACCAACTGCTTCACACCCTCAGCCACTGCAGCAGTGACCAGGCCCGCTGACATCGCCTTTGTCCCACTGGTGAAATCAGCAAAAAGCTCATGATGGGGAATCCCCTCTTGCCTCAATTTCTTGAGCGTTTGTCGCACCACTGCGTAGATCTGATCGGGGTTATCACCATTGCTGAGGTGGACTGTCTCCAACTGTGGTCGAGCCTCCAACAGCGCCTCCACCTTGGACCGAGTGCCCTCACTTTCTGATGTGGCAAAAAAGATGACTCGATCCGGCTTATGGGTGTTGATAGAAAAAGCAATAGCGTGTTCAACAGAAGGCCCGGTGCCCAGTGTCATCAGCAAAATTCTTGCCAAGCTCATCCCTCCTCTCTCGATCGTATCCGCACCCACCCCAACGGCCTAGGGGAGGGACCAGCCAGCGCCAGCCGCCGCGATTTAGGAAAGACGTGATGATAGAAATCGCCTTGGGAACGGCTCCGGCCTAATCTATATATCTTACGCAGCGCCATCAGGTCCAGATCCGCTTGGCCAATAAACCTTCGCAAGATCGTCTTTGCCGACCAGCCTCCACCCCACCCCACGCAGAGCAAGACGCCATCGCCCGCTTCCAAACTCTCTAAGCTCTTGGCGACCTCCGCCAGCCCAGAGCGATGATAGAACTGGATCTCCGTCTCCAGCAGTGGCTCGGTAAAACTGCGCAGCACGTCAAGCAGCCCTCTTCCTTCTACGAGGTGGCGTTTGGATGCAAACCCTAGCTCTTGGGCCATCTCGCTGAAGAGAAAATCGTCGCAGCGCAGGGGCATTGCTATCCGTGTGCCCGGCTTGAGAGCCTCGACCCAGCTGGTCAAGCTCCTGTTGCGTTCGAGCCGCCCTTGAGCGTTGAGCAGATATGAGCCGACCTCGATAACTTCAAGGCTCTCTAGCGGCAACTGTGGCGAGTCTTCGATCTGGATGACGCGCATCAGATCGGTATTGGGCTCTTTGCTGAACGCTTCAGGCAGCCGCTCAATCTCGGAGCCCGTCCATTGACGGTCATACGCACTGCGAGGCAGTGAGCGATCGTTGCGGCTAACGCGGTCAAGCGCCTTTGTAAAGGCGGCTCCCTTGGGCTGTAACAGGTGCCACAGCACGGCGGTGCGGATGGCACCCTTCAGTGACGATCCGGGCAGATAGGGATTGCCGAAGGGAGTTTTGACGAAGCAGCGCACCGGTCGCGTCTGAGGGTCGTGGGGGCACGGCAAACTATAACGCTCAACTGTAGCTGGGGCGATCCTACGATCTTGTAAGTACTGCGCGATTTGAAGGTCGTGGCGTTCGCAGTACCGTGCCAAGTCTTCAGAGCTGATGCGTGGATGTGCCAGTAAGCGATCAAGATCAATGACCCGCAGCAGTCGCGCGGTTGGATCATAGACGTAGTCGAGAGTGGACCACTGCTCCCCTGAACCAATATGCACAGGTGTCAACACTTCCAACTCCCATATGAAGCGTTTCATCGCTGTGGCAGCACCTCCCGCCATCCTATGAAGAATCCCAAGCCGTTGCGATAGACGGCGTGTGGGGCATCATCGCTGGGGCTGAGGGCTTCGACCAATCGCCCTTGCAGGGAGCCTGCACGGGTGCTCAAGACCGACCCCTCCTTGAAGTAATGGACATCTCTTGTCCGCAGGCTCTTCGCTTGGGGAGAGAAGACCCAGCTACAGCGTCGTATCAGACGATAAGCTGAGCGCTCAAGGTCGAGCTGAGCCAGCTCTTGTTTGTCCTTGGGGTTGTACAGGGAGAGCAGCAGCTGGCTGCGAGAATGTGAGGGCCACTCTAGGGAGATCTCGTGCTCTTCGGGTTCAAAGAAGCCATAGCCACAGCTGCGTTCTCCGCCCAGGCCCTCATCGCCCAACAG
>JBEPZY010000021.1:0-3985 GCA_041640595.1 Gemmatales bacterium
ATTGTTATTGCATATGCCGGGGAAGTTGCCGGGAAACAGCATCAAGAACCGCCGCGTCTACGAAGCGTTGCGCCGTAAAGGCTACGACAAGACGACGGCGGCGCGCATCTCGAACGCTATGGCGCGCGGGCGTCGCCGACGTACCGCGAAGACCGACCTCTTTGCGCCGCTTGAAACCGCCGACGAGCGTCTCGTGTACGGCGTCGTTTCGACCCCGACGCCGGACGCGCAGGGTGGCGTCTGGCAAGGCGAGCGTTACGACGGCGATATCGTCGATCCGGCGGCGTTGCGTGCCGCGATTGACGACTACCTCGAATGGGCCGCGATCCGCGAAATGCACCAGCCAGTTGCCGCCGGCAAAGCGCTTGATGTTCTCGTCCGCGACGACGTTGTGTATCTCGTTGCGCGCATTGTCGATGACAATGCCTGGCAGAAGGTCAAGGAGGGCGTCTACAAAGGACTTAGCATCGGCGGGCGCGTCATCGACGCAAAACTGGAGACGCTTCCTGACGGCAGGCGCGTGCGCCGGATTACACGCTTGCAGCTTACCGAAATAAGCCTCGTAGATCGTCCGGCAAATCCCGAAGCCGCTATTTTACTCATCAAGCGAGGAACTATGAGCGAAGACGAAACCATCACGCTCGCCGATCTCGCGCAGGACGGCGAAGCGGCGGTCGCAAAAGCCGCCGATGTCAACAAAATCGTGCAGCAGATTCAGGCGCTGCGCAACGACGCCGAGCTCGCGGGCGACGTAGCTGCTGCTGCGCGCTATAGCGAGGCGATTCTGCTGCTCCTCGGCGCGCTCGAAGAAAGTGACGAGGAAATGCCGGAGATGGAAAGCGAGGCGGGATCTGAAAACGCCGTCGCAGCAGCTGCGACGGCGACGCTCTCGAAGGTCGGGCGCAAGATTTCAACAAGGCGAATGGAAATCATCAAGCGCGCCTGGCTCGACTACGGTCGCGTTCTCGCCGAAGCCGGCGACCCTGACGCGCAACGTTTTTTTGCGATGCTCGACGATCAGCAAGCGGTTGAGCAAGCAAGCAAAATCATCGACGCGCAACTTCGCAAAATGCTTGCACCGATTGCGCAGGCGCTCGTTTCCGTCAACGAGCGTGTCGAGAAAATTGCTGCGCAGCCTGCGTCATCGCCGCCGCTAACGCGCGTTGCAGGCGCAAACGTCGCAAAGCGCATCGCTGCGCCGCAACCTGCGCCGGACGAGTCGTATTTGCAAGAACTTCAGCGCCTGGCGCTCGTTGAAACGCATCCGGTGCGCAAGCAGCAGTATCTGCAGAAACTCGACGAACTCACCAAAGGAGTGTAGCATGAACGTTCTTCCTCCCGACGGAACGCGGGTGTACGATGCAGCAGGGCGCGATGTCACCGAACTCGTCTACAGCCGTATCCGCAAAATCTACGAGCGTCTGACGCCTGAGGATTTGCTCCAGCCTGAAACGATCCGTAAGGCGAACGAGGTCATTACCACGGCAAGCGGACTGGTTGCCATCGACCTCGAAGCGCCGGCCAAAAATCTCTATCCGGTTCTCACGCCGATCCGCAATATGCTGCCGCGTCAGGGCGGCGGGACCGGGACGCAAGCGCTTTGGCGCGAAGTTACGTCAATCGCCGGTCCGGCTGCGCTGCCCGCCTCCCCCTGGCTGCGTGAGGGACAGCGCAGCGCGCGCATGCAGGTGACGACCGCCGATCGCTCGACGCCGTACGCAACCATCGGCCTAGATGCAGATGTTACGTTCGAGGCGCAGTCGGCGGCGCAGGGGTTTGAGGATTTGTACGCTACTACAGCGCTTCGGCTCCTCAATCAGGTGATGATTATGGAGGAGGATGCGTTGCTGGGCGGCAATCGCAGTGTTGCGCTTGGTACCGTTCCTGCACCGACGCTCAGTGCATCCGGTACAGGCGCAACGCTTCCGGCGGGGACGTACTCGGTGCGTTGTTTTGCGCTGACCCACGAGGGCTTGCGCAACGCCGGCGGCGTCGGCAGCATTTCCGGCATTGCGCGTCAGGTGACGCTTACCGGCGCAGACGGGCAGCAGTACGTCGTCAACGGCGGCAGTAGCGCATCAGCAGGCGCAGCGACGCAGGCGATTACGCTTGGACAGGCGCTGAGCTGCTCCGTTCCTGCCGTCCCTGGAGCGGCGGCGTATGCGTGGTATGTCGGCACGGCAGGCAACGAACGTCTGGAGCGCATCACGACAATCAATAGCGCCGTCTTCACTGCGCCGCTTGTCGGGACCGGACAATTGCTCTCTGCTGTCGCCAGCCCGACCAGCGATTATTCGTTCAACAACGGCACAGGCGGCAACAACGCTCCTGCGTTCAACGGATTGCTCTACGCCGCCTGGGGCAGCTCGGCGGCAATCAAGGTCACGCTGCCGACCGGAACGCCCGGAACGGGAACGCCTTTGACTGCCAGCGGACGTGGCACGATTACGGAAATCGATAACGTGCTGCGCCAGATGTGGGACCAGTATCGCATCTCTCCGGATGTGATCTGGGTTTCAGCGCAGGAAATGAACAATATCGTTAACAAAATCTACGGCGGAACAACAAACGGGTTGCTGCGTTACACGGTTAATCTCAATCCATCTGGAGAATTGCAAGCAGGCATTTCTTCGGTCTCGTACGTCAACATGTTGAGCACGGCGGCGAACGGCAGCCCGACGATCCCGATCCGTCTGCATCCGACAATTCCGCCCGGAACCATTCTGTTTCAGACGCAGAACCTGCCGGCGCAGTACCAGACGGCGAACGTTCCCGTCGTCTCGACGGTGCGGACGCGACGCGAGTACTATCAGGTTCCCTGGCCGCAAGTGACGCGGCGGCAAGAAGTTGGCGTCTACGTCGAGGAGGCGCTTCTCGTCTACGCACCGTTCGCGCTGGCGATTCTGACGAACATCGCAAACGGATAACGCATGGCGTTCGACTACTGCACCGTAAGTCAAGCGTTCGAGTACGGCAATTCCGCCGGAACGGCGACCGATCCGGTCAACGAGGCGGCTGTGATGGCGCGCATCGTCACCGCCGTCTCACGCGCCATCGATGGATACTGCGAACAGGCGTTCAGTCTGGAGACGTACGATCTACAGCATCTGCGCGGCGTCATCGACGTTGATGGCGCGCTCGTCGCCTATCCGCCGGTGCCGACGTTGCAACCGCCGACGGCGGCGCTCATGCGCTTTCGCGTCGAGGGCTGGTCGTCTGAGTGGGTTCCGCTTTCGCTTGCAGGCATCGAAGTCTTTCCGTCGCCGGCCGGCGCGCAGGTGCGCTTTTACGAGCGTTTTATCGGTGTGCGGCACAAGCGTGCTGAGGTCAAATTGTCGTATGTCGGCGGCTATGCGTCGCCATCTGCGCTGCCAGCCGATCTGTCGTGGGCGGCTGCGGCGCTCTCTTGGCTCACGTATCAGCGGCGCAGCGCTCCGATGGACGTAACGGCGATGCCCGAGCTCGGCGTCGTCGTCAATCCCGGTATGTGGCCGCATGACATCAAGCAACTACTCAACCGTCACAAGAAGGTGACGCCGCGATGAGCATCGCTACTGCGAAATCCGCCTTGCGCGAAATCCTTCTGCCGATTACGACGACGTATGGCAGCGGACCGGTCGGACTTGCAAAAGTCTACGCCGATCCGAAGGAGGCGACAAGTCTCGGCGAGTTTCCGGCGGCGATCATTGCGCTTGCGCCGCAGGTCGAGCATCGCATCGCGCAGGAGACGGCAGGCGCATTCGGTCTGGCGCGGCACGAGTATGCGCTCCGTGTCTGGCTCATTGTCGGTGCGCGTCACACGCCGATCAACGAGCTTGTACGCCGCTGCGAGGCGTGGGTGGAGCCGATCATCGCAGCGCTTATGGACAACGTGACGCTCAATAACACGGTGACGTATATCGGTAACGGCGTAGACACGCTTGCGACATACGAGGAGCAGACAATCATATGGGGACTGAACGAGAACGAAGCAGGCTACTACGGG
>JBEPZY010000022.1:0-3942 GCA_041640595.1 Gemmatales bacterium
TTGACCTGAGTGCCGGTGAAGAGGGGCGAGTCAGTCATCTGTGGCTTCAAGGTGATATACCCCCTTTTTAGGCTTATTTTGATTATAGCGGGGTTCTCAGCCAGGCGCTGTCCGGTCGGCAAAGGGGGACATTTATATTATTGCAGCGTCCTTGTGACCCCAGGGCTCGTCCACCATGATTCCTTTCTTTCTATCATATTCATACTCTGCAAAATAGATGTCCTGACACCAACGAAGCAGACGCTCCTTCTGCTGTTTGTTTATTCCCGGTAGGTCCCTTACCCACCACTCGATTGGCTGAAGCCCACGCCCTTCGAGTTTTCTGAGATTGAGTGGAATCTGCACGACAAACCTGGCAAGCACCTCTTTCTTGAAGTAAGTGTACAGCCTCTTCTCGTCTCTGTGCTTTTCCCAAAACTGTCGCACATCCTTTCGGAAATTTTCCTTTGCTTGACTTGGGATTACTGAGACTGTGTAGATCTCTCTGAATATCTTGTGTGCTTCGTTGAGCTGATCTGACATGTAGCCAGCATCAAGAATATCTTTCGCTTGTGTGAATTTTGTCATGTAATCGTGGTCATCTGGAAGGTCATAAAGCTTTTCGACTAGCTCAAACTTGTCATACTCAGAGAGGGTTACTTGAAACCCTTGCGGTCCGGATGCCGCGACTAGGTTTACATCTTTTGATTTACTTCGCTTACGGCCTCGCGCCTTTTTCTGCGGACTTTCCTGGCTACCAAACACTTCTTCGACCACAGATCGTATCCGCTCTCCCGCTTTTTCTTTCCCTTTCTTTGCTAACCATTCTTTATAACTTTCCTTGCATTGGTTGGCACTTATATCCTTCAGTAGCTTGAGCGTCAACAGGATAAGGTCATTATCATACACGTAATGCTGCCCCGAGTGGAGTCCATGCTTGAAAACCCAAACATACACGTTGGGATTTGCAGATTTGGGTATTTCTTCAGGCTTTTCCATTGGACCATACCTTCTCCAGACTCTTCCCATTCTTTGAACCAGTGCATCCAGCGGAGCAATTTCGGTAAATAGCACATCGGCGTCAATGTCAAGCGAAGCCTCCACGACTTGAGTGGCCACCAGAATCTTGCCTTCCTTTTCGGAATCTGGCTTTGGGTTCTGGAACTCGCCGACTCTCTTTGTAGCTTTGTCACCGCAGATTTTCGTTTCTAATTGGCTACGGTCAGCTTGTGCAAAGCGTGAATGCAAAAGCCAGAGTTTATCCTTAAGGGAAGCATAGTTTGCTTCCTGCTTGATTAGCTTATCCAACCTGCTAAAAATATCCTGAGCCTGCTTTACGGTGTTGGCTATCACCAGCACGCGCTTTCCTGCTTTGGCTTGGTTCAAAACTTCTTCGAGCGTATAGTCAGGAATGATGAAATCAAGCTTACCATCATTGATGGTGTTTTCGATCAGTTCAACTTTTATATGGTGCTTTTTAATTTGCTCGAATTGGCTCTTTACCCCCTCATACAAATTCAGCTGCGCGTAGTTTTCTTCACCAATAACCCGATTTACCTCGTCTTTGACAAATTTGGGGAGCGTTGCCGTCATAAGTAGGAACCTTCCTCCCATGCGGACAACATCCTCCATAAACTTGACGACGATAGCTGCAGCCCGGGGGTCGTATGATTGTACCTCATCGATGACCAAACGCGAATGAGAAAACGTGGCGTAAATTTTCTCGTATCCAGGTGGACGCAAGGCATAAGGGAAGAATTGATCTCCAGTCGAGATCAAAACTGGGTGGGCGAGTTGTCGTGCCAGATCGTAGGCTTTTAGGTTCGCCTGCGCTTCGCCACCGTCTCCAAGCAAGTACACATCGGCATCCGAATGCAGCAAGCCTACTTTTTCATCAGATGATGTATCTTTGAAAATTGCCCTTGCTCGCTCAAATATCTGATTCACGGCGGCGCGGAGCGGCAACGTGTAGAAGAACTTCTCGCCGTTTGACCAGAGGAAGGCAAATTCGGTTTTCCCGTAGCCAGTGGGTGCGATAAGGATGACATTCTTGTCCTTGCAACAGTCGACTTCCTGGAATTGCCAGATTTTCTTCTCATCGGTCTGATTGATTTTCGCTTTGACGTTTTCCTTAAGTTTAGGAGGGGCCACGCTCTGATGCTCGGGATTGTACCGTTCACCCTCCTCCTCACAAAAGGAAGCGAAGTGATCCGAGCGCATAAGGAAGCCGGATATGAGAATCCAGTCTCTGAGTTTGTGCTCCTCAATTTCAACGCGTCTTGGCAGCCAGTAGAGTTGATATGGTGGATGAGCATACTCCGAAAAGGGCACACCGTTCTTCAAACCCTTAGCCATCTCGTAATTAAATCCGATGAGGCTATCAGCACCCTGGATTTGGTTCACTTCCGCCAGAAGATTCTGTTTTAATGATTCGAGAAACTTACTATCTCCGAGCAACTTGTCGCTCAGATTTTGAAATTCCATGCTGTCGGGTTGAAGCAGGGTGAGAAACCGCTTACGCCAGTGGTGATAGGCGACGGCAGATAAGACAAATTGCCTATATGTTTCAGCTTCTTTGGGTTTAAACTTTTTGATCTGTTCTTCGAGTTTATCTTGATCTATCCATAGGACAGAAACCAGTGAGTGGTCAATATCGTGGTAGATGTCAAACGGTTGATATTGACGATTACCAAGTTTTTTTATCTGAAAGGCCGGAAGCACTTTCCCCCAGTCGTGACAGATGATAGCCAAGCGAATGATTTCGGAAAGATCAGGAGAGTTCATGCGGCTCTTAAGCACATTAAATGTCTCAAGCACATCTTTTGTATGCTCGCAAAGACGGATGGGATTGCCGTTATACTTTTTGCTGCTTTTTGCCAAGATCTCGCTCATAGATTACCTCTCAAGATCTGCAAGGAAGATGGGAAGCTTCTGTTCCTCGTCATAGAGAAATGTGCAACCTTTAATCAAACCATCGTTGAGCTTTGCCCGGATGTATTCAAATACACGCTGTCCGTGTCGATTGCGTGTTTGTTCGTAATCAGCCACGGTCCAGAATGTCGGGACGTTATAAAGCAGGCCATCGAATCCATCAAAACTACTCACTACACCGCTCGCTGTGCTGTTCACACATAATTTCTCAGGAATCCAGAAGAAATGCCGGAAGTCTGCATCGACCCTTTGCGGGGGGAATCGTGATAATTCAAACACCTCAGACAACTCTTCGATGACAATCCAGTCCTCGGCACGACCGAGATGGAGGACCTCAAGCCTGCGAACAGGATTTTCTAGCGAGGACTTGATGTCGTTTAAGAATGTTTCATCCTTATGCGCCAGGTGTATTATGAGATGTACCTCGTTCAGCACGTCAATGAGAACGGGGGCTTGACCACCGATATGCTCCACATGCCCACCTACACTCCGATTTTCGACGTATCTGAAGCGATCCACATGAGCGGATTTTGCAAGATTCCGAAACCAGATGTATTCTGTTGTCTTACTTTCGAAGCGTCCAGCGAGGGAGATTTTGATCCCTCTGAGCTTTTGGTATTCAGGTTTGGATTGATCATCAATCCCCAGTGCATTGCCCAGAAAACCAATTACGGTCGAGTAGGGCGGGATGGGATAGGTGTGCCTCCGTTGATAGGTGAAAGGCACACGATAATGCGCTTGTGGTTGATAGATACGAAGTCGAATCACCTTCATATGTCCTGCTTTTGATTATCTTGCACACCGATGGCTTTTAAGAATTCATTCCAGCCTTGAATGGGACTCTTCACATTGGGTGGTACTTGCAGGCGTTCGCAATCCTGAATAAAGACAATCGGTTCTCCCGAATTTTGTTGCTTCTCGATCCAGGAGTTCTTCAGCGCATCCGAGACGCCGATAACTTTCCATTGCCCGTTTTCTTGGCGGATGTCAATGAACGAATGAAATATAGGGGATGGAATTTTGACGGCAGCG
>JBEPZY010000023.1:0-3876 GCA_041640595.1 Gemmatales bacterium
TACAAGGGCACGAAGATCAAGGCGATCCTAGCGCCGTTTCGGGTGCGGGGCAGTGTGGAGCTGATCGAGATCGGCTACGAAGCGGGCTTTGGCGAGAAGAACTCCATGGGCTTTGGCATGGTGGAGGCGATATAGGTGGACAGCAGGAGGTCATGGCGAGCCGCGTTATTACACGACATCGGCAAGTTTCGCGAACGAGCCTTGGGCGCCCAGCATGACCCTCAGGCTCGCTATACCCACGAAGCACATTCGAAGGAGTTTGTCCAAAGACTTCACGCCTTCTTGAACGATGAAGCTTTGGAACGGGAACTCGCAGGAGCTGTCTTGCGCCATCACAGCCCTCAATACCGAGACGAGCTTCTCATCTCAGCTGCAGATGTCATCGCCGCGGACGAGCGAGTAGAAGCCGAAACCCTCCAAACGACAAGGAAAAGCACAACCCCCTTGCTCTCTCTGCTGAGCTGTCTGCATCCCCTCGTCCAGAGAGCTCCTAACTCTACCGTTTCCTTTGCTATACAGCCTCTCCAGCTAGAGCGCTCAGTGCTGTTCCCCGCTCCCTCTGTCACGGTGAACCAAGAAGTGTATCAGCTCCATTGGAATGCGTTTTATAGTGAGGCCCTAAAGCTGCTCCCTGAGGACTGGCTCGGCTTATTCCATCTATTGCGCAAGTATTGCTGGTGTATCCCCTCCTCAGCAGCTCCAGGCGAGGAGCATGATATCTCGCTCTACGATCACCTGCGCGTCACGGCCGCTATAGCCGCATGTTTAGAAGCCGAAGGCCTCTCTGAAGAAGAACTAAAGCAAATTCGCTCTGGGAACCCCCAAGCGCGCACACGCCCACTCTTCCTGGTGGTCAAGGGAGACATCTCAGGGATTCAAGATTTTATCTACACGATCACGAGCAAGGGAGCTGCCAGAGGGCTGCGCGGCCGTTCCGTGTATCTCCAGCTTTTGACAGAGATCATTGCTCGCTGGATCTTGCGCAAGCTGAGCTTGCCCTTCGTGAATCTTCTCTATCATGGCGGGGGGCATTTCATGCTGCTGGTGCCTTCTCAGGCCAGGGATATGCTCCCTATCTTGCACAGAGAGATCTCCCAGAAGTTGTTACAAGCGCATGGCACAGACTTGTATCTGGCTTTGGGATGGGTTCATGCGAGTGCTGACGATTTTAGCCCTCAAAACTTCCCGCGCAAATGGCGTGAGGCTGGAGAACACGCGAACGTGGCTAAGCAGCGCCGCTTCAGCGAGCTAGGGGAAGAGATCTATCAGCTCTTTGAGCCTGGCGGTCGTAGCCAGCAACGATGCGATGTCTGCCAGTCCGATCCAGGACCCTTTGGAATGATTCGAGATGAAGACAAGGAGAAGTGCCATCTATGCGCGAGCTTTGAGCACCTTGGGCAAGACGTGGCTCGCGCTCAGTATCTGATGCTCTCCGAGCTTGCGGAAGAGCAAACCGGCGGTCAAGGCTATGCGGGGGTGCTCGCGAACTTTGGCTACTGCGCGGATTTTCTTGATGAGCCACGCCCACCCTCCGAAGGGGTCATCCACGCTGTGCTCTACCGTCTCAACGACACAGACTTCTTACGTGACGAGATGCATCAGTGGGCAGAGGACGCTCGCGCGCGCGGGATCCAGAGCTCTTTAGGCTTTCGTTTTCTGGCAAATGTTACGCCGTATGATCAGAACCGCGATATTCTTGATTTTGACGGCTTAGCCGATCACTCGACGGGTATAAAGCGTTTGGGGGTTTTGCGCATGGATGTGGATAACTTGGGGCTCATCTTTAGTAAGGGCATCCCCAACGCTACGATCTCACGCATTGCGACCGTCAGCTCCATGATCCAGCTCTTCTTTGAGGGGTGGGTTCATCGGATCGCGGAAGCATTCCCAAACACGATCTACGCCATCTACTCTGGAGGTGATGATCTCTTCTTTGTCGGGGCATGGGATGCAACTGTTACGCTAGCACGGAGAATCCGGGGCGATTTTGCGGAGTTTGTCCAGAACGATCAGGTGACGCTCAGCGCGGGCATTGCTGTTGAGGAGCGCAAGTTCCCGCTCTATCAAGCCGCGCGCAACGCCGGGGGATCGTTGGAGAGGGCCAAGGCACTTGCGGGGAAGAACGCTATCGGTTTTATGGGCAAGGAGCTCAAGTGGGCAGATTTTGAGCGCATCCGCGATCTTCAGGAGAGGTTGACCGCTCTCCTGGAGGGGCGCGCGGGCAAGAGCGTGCCGCGCAGCGTGCTCGTCAAGCTGGGTAACGTCTACGCGCTCTATAAGAGATACCCCACAAGGCCCAAATGGACGGTGCGTCTCATCTATGACATCACGCGGTTGCGCAAGGAATATGAGCCGTTTGATCAGGACCTATGGCAAATCTGCGAGATGATTGGGCGTGAGGGGCTCATTGACTATCTGGACATAGCAGTGCGCTGGGCCGAGATGCTCACAATGCAGCGTGAAGAAAGGGGGAGATCGTAAATATGCCTAGGTCTAGGGAACATCAACAGCAGACGACGTCTTTAGTGAATGATCAAGAGTTGGAGCAGATCATAGCGGGAAATGCCAAGAAGTTGGTCGAAGTTGCGGAACGTTTAGGGCAAGATTTCGCTAACGGCTTGAGCACTTCTCAGATTCGCAATGTCTTCGGCGAAGTGAAACGGCTGCAGATGAAGGGACAGTTCGATCAGCAAGCGGCCCGTGAGCTGATCCTTCTCAAACCCAAACTGGCGTATCAAGCTGGGCGTCACGATAGGACCAAAGTACCTCAGCTGGCCAAAGTCTTAAGTGCGGCAATAGATCGAGTCGGCTCTGACCAAAGACGATTTGAAAACTTCGTTGACTTCTTTGAAGCCATCTTGGCTTATCATAAAGCTTATGGTGGCAGGTAAGGAGGCACCGAATGGACAACAGCATCCACCTCATGGGCAAGGTGCTCTTGACAGGGCAGATCAAGGCTGTCACGGGCCTGCGGATCGGCGGGGGCAGCACGGGCATCGAGATCGGTGGCGTGGACAACGTCGTGGTGCGTAATCCCTTGACCAACGAGCCCTATATCCCCGGCTCTTCACTCAAGGGCAAGATGCGCTCGCTGCTCGAACGCCATACCCACGCCAAGCAAAACCGACATATCCGTTCAGGCACACCGAAAGTCTCTATCCACGAATGCGAGGATAAGACAAGCTATAATGACTGTTTCGTCTGCCGTCTGTTCGGCGTCGCAAGCGAAAGGAACTTTGCGACTCCCAGCCGCGTCTATGTTCGGGATGTCCACCTAGCAGAAGAGAGCCGCAAGAGACTCGAGGAAGCGCGCACAGAGTTGCCCCTGACAGAAGTCAAATGGGAGGCCGCCATTGATCGTATCACTGCAGCGGCCGTGCCGCGCCAGATGGAGCGCGTCCCCGCAGGCGCTGTCTTCAGCCCGTTCGAGTTCATCTTTAACTTCTATGAACAGAATGACCTTGATCTATTCATGACCTTCTTGCAGACTCTCGAACTGCTCCAAGACGACTATCTTGGCGGTGGGGGCTCGCGCGGTAGTGGCAAGATCGTGCTCGAAAATATCACAGTTACCCTCAAGTCACATAAGTACTACGATGGCGAAGAAGAAGCCCACAAGCTGCTAGAGAACAAGAGCTTTGAAGATCTTAAGAGCCAAGCTGACGAGCTTGTCACCAGTATTCGAGAGAAGCTCTGGGGGGATAATGGAGCGACTCAAGCTCATTAAGCTCAAGCCCAAAGCCCCATTCCACCTAGGAGAACGTGGCGTGGGGCTGGAAGAGACAAGCGAGATCGTGCACTCGGACACGATCTTTGGAGCGCTCTGCTGGTGCTGGACGCTCCACACCGGGCGGTCTCCTCAAGAGTTCTTGCAGC
>JBEPZY010000024.1:0-3789 GCA_041640595.1 Gemmatales bacterium
AGAGTTCGCGGGGCAAGGCTACAGGACGCCCCGCAGACCCGCGATAGACGGGGAAGCAGGGCTTCTGGGTATCGAGAAACGCCTTGACGACTCGTGCGATCAGCTTGCTGGTCATCAAGGGCATATCACCTAAGAGAACAACAACGCCTGGAGCCTCTGCGGGAAGAGCGTCGAGCGCCAGTTGGAGCGATGAAGCCCGGCCCGCTTGCCACTGGGCGTTATACAAAATTCGGAGTCTCGGGTGCGCGCAGAGTGCGCCTAGAGCAGTAAGGACTCTTTCGTGCTCGTGACCCACAACAAGATAGACGGGATTAAGCGGCGCGCCTAGTGCTGCATGGAGCGAGTGATAAATCACGGGCCGATAGCCTAAGAGCGCAAGAAGCTTGTTACCTCCGAAGCGTCGGCCCGCGCCCGCAGCGAGCACAACACCGGGAATACTTTCGATGGTTACGGATTCCCTCCCGCTAAGACCCCGCGCTTCTCTAAAATCCACATCCCGCTTCTCATATCACTCCCCAGAACGTATTTGCCGAAGGGATAGACGTCCCAGAAGCCGTCGAAGCCATGGCGAAAGCGTGACCGTCCGCCATAGGGATCGAAGGCGGCGACCTCTTTGGGCTCCTGCGGGTTGCTGTACTCGAAGACGCGCACCCCGTTAGCGTAGTACGCGACATAGCCAAACGCCCCGTCTACCACAACGTTGTGGGGGATGTTCCCATTGCTGTACTGCCCCAATTGTTGAATATTGCTGAGATCAGAGATATCGAAGATCCGGATGGGCTCGCCGGGGGCTTCATCGCTGGTGAACGCGAGTTTTCCATCGGGGCTGGGCCAGATGTTATGGCTAAAGCCGCGTCCGTAGTCGTGATGGGCCATCAATGTATAGCTGAGCTGCTGAGGATTATCTAAATTCTCAAAGTCAATGATCCAGAAGCCGGTGTCCCAGGCTGCTGCATAGAGCCGATTCCCGATGACGGTCACGTCGTGAACGTTGGTAGGGGTGGTTTCTTCGAACTCGACCGGCCCGAAGCTGAGGGGGTGAGCGGGATCAGTCAAGTCGACCATGAAGAGTTCTCCCTGACCACGCCCGATGGTCGGCAAGAAGCAGACTTTTTCAGAGACGAAGACGTTGTGCACCGTGCCGTAATCGCTGGACTGCACGGTGCTGACTAACTTCGGGTTCTTCCAATCGCTGATGTCATAGATAAGAACCCGGCGGCGGTCATCGGCACGCACGAGCCCACAGACGAGAAAGTTCTCATAGAAATCTATATCCCGACAGTCGCCGCGAATGTCTCGGATGTCAATAGTTGTGACTTGTGGGTTCTGCGGGTCGCTGAACTCGATCAAGTGAATGAGCGATCCGGCGGGCACACCGGCGAGCGTTCCACGGGCCCACATCCCCGTGGCGTGCCAGGGCTCTCCCCCTACTATGCTGGGGGGAAGCTCGACGTGTTTCACCGGTACCAGCAGGGACTCTTCGGTCTGGGCGAGAGCTTGGCGCTCTCTGCTGGAAAGCATAAAGTGCGATGTGGCCAGGGCTCCCAAGCCCAGGTGCAAGAACGTGCGACGCGTCAGATTGCGTTTGGCCATACGGCCCTCCTTGTGGGTGTTCAAAAAGTGTGCTTATTCTAGCGGGACCTTGAGAGAGGTGCAAGGGCTTTGGATGGACAAGAGAGAAAAAGTGTCAGACTACGGCGATCTTGTGCTAAAACTCTGCTGGGGAAGACCGGAGGGGGCTTGACACCGATGGGTTGTTTATGCTAAGATTTCATAGAACGGGAGCGCATGGGACCTTAAAAAACTGTCTTTGGGCCGCAAGGCATAGCTTGTGCCTATCGAGAGGGTCCTGCGCTACGGGGTTCTGTTCTCTAGCGAAGGAGGTGGGAACGGAAGAAGAGAGTTTCACACATTCCACACGCTCAAATCTTATACTCTCACACGAGGTGATTCACAGTGAAGTCTTGGTGGAAGTGGTGTACGGTTGCGGGAGCAGTTGCTCTCTTGGCTGTGTGGGGCAGCCAGGCGCAACAGCCAACTTGGCATATTCAGTCAGTAGCTCAGGGGCCTGATACGGCGAAGCAACGGGTTGTAGAGCCGGACATAGCTGTGGGATCTAATGGCACGGTTTATGTTAGCTACATTAATCAGAAAGCGAATGCTGTCGTGCTCCTTCAGATTGAGGTCAGAGTAGAAGAGGGTCAGATCAAGAAAAATATCACAGCGACTGGCATAGTGCGCGAGACGGGTCGGGTGATCGGCACGACCGCCGCAGTCAACGACATTCTCGTCTGTGTTGATTGGGAGGAGCTCAGCGAAGAGTCTGGGGTCCATGAGGTCTGGCAGGCGTGCTGGGAGGAACCTCTAGAGAATGACGAAGCTCCTAAGTATGTGTGGCGCTGGTCAACGGAAGGGGTCATAGCGGGCCAAGCTAACGGCGCTGGCTGGGAGGAGTTCGGCTTCAATTTCGATAACACCTTAACTACAGATGGCAAACTCTATGCTGTCTGGACTGAGGATTACTCTGCGTTGAAGGCTGGCAAGGTGGTCTTCCCCTCGCCGCTTCCAGCTGAGCTCCCAGCGGTGCAGCCTTGTGGTGACTTCCCGTCTCTACCTATCCCTGACGCCCCCAATCGCTATCCCACTATTTACGTTGACCAGGATGGCGGGGTGTGGGTCGCTGTCGCCGATGTCTCGTATCCTCCTGGGCCGAACATCTGGGTCTGGTACTCTGGCGATCAGTGTGCCAGCTGGCAAGGACCTTGGGATATTACTCCGACCGGCCTCTACAGCGATGGTCCGGGGATCGTTCGTCTTGGCGACAGGATCTATGAGGTGAACGATGACGACGCGGGAGCAGCTCCTGGCACAGCGGACATCCACCTCAACACCTGTGCTGTTACTATAGACGCCCAAGGGAATGTTACTGGCTTGGATCCAGCGACCTGCACACGCAGTGTCGTCCACCAGGATGGGGGCTTCCCCCACATCGCTACCGATGGCAGGGGGCTGTACGTTGCTTCCAACGATGGCCAGGCTAACGAGGTGAAGGTCAGCTACTCCTGCGATGCCGGGGGCAGCTGGACACCGGCGAATATCCCCAATAGGTGGAACCTTGGCTACAGGGACCCAGACTTTGGCGCGGTGCTCTCGCGCATTCGCGTGGCGACCAGCGCGGGATCGCCCAACGTCTATGTGGTGTGGTTCTGGCGCAGCGAGGGCAAGAGCAACATCATGCTCGGCATCTTGCCTAAGCCCTGTTAAGCCCTGTCCATAGATCAAAGACGGCTGAGGGGCTAAGCTCACGAGGGCTTAGCCCCTCTTTTGCTTTTGAGGAGGTACCCATGAAGTCTTTCTGGAAATGGGCAGTAGCACTGCTTCTGCCTGCTGTCTTCGTCTTCAGTAGTTTCTCTCGTGATTCTTTAGCCCAGGGCCAAGCCCAATGGGCAACAGTGACCCTCGGCCAAGCCGGAGCCAAAGCCGGCAGTTGGTGGTTCTCCAGCGATTTTGCGTTCTCTGAGCGCGATCCAGCAACTGCTGGCGACGACTCGCTGTATATCGCTAGCACCGCTCTACTCGGCCAAGATTGGTTCGTCTTCCTGCACGTCTCCAAAGACGGCGGAGCGACATGGACAAAGTATATGCTCAAACAAGCTGGGGATGTCGTGATCGCGGCGCGCGTCAAGGCCGCAAGCTACAAGGACGGTGACGTCGTCTGCGTCGGCTGGCAAGATTGGGAAGTCGGCGAGGGCATCCCGGAGATAGTAGCTCAATGCTTCTGGGCTCCCA
>JBEPZY010000025.1:0-3751 GCA_041640595.1 Gemmatales bacterium
TTTGCAAATCAGAACCTATGTTAACCAAAACGCTGACACAAGGGACGATGCCGATTTTGGAAACCTGATTTTGCTTGAAACCGATAAAGTGGAAGGAAGAAAACTTGACTCAAAGACCACGCGCATTATTGTAGAGATCTACCGATATTGGAGCGTCAGCCGTTCCTACATAGAAACCCCATGCCAGAAAAACTGACTTTATGAAACGCTCCCGACTTTTGAAGTAAAGGACGCAACTTGTGAAAACGAAGAGCGCATTTTCACCGACGGACAAACTCAATTACCAAGAACAAAACCTACGAAAGTATTTCTGCACAGTGACTGCCCAACGGTCGGGTTCAGCCGCGTTGCGGAGCAACATCGGCTGCACGCTGTGTTGGGCACAGCCTATTAAGTTTCATGTAAACGCAAAGCTTCGTTTGCTAAGACCACTTCGGTTCCTGATAATCCCACTGAACAGAACAAAGTAATATCAAGTTGTGAAACCCTGCCTTTCTGTTTTCCGACAACTATCTCACATAAATCTACCATCCGTTCACGTTCTGGTGTTTCTAACAGAAAGAACGGTTTTGAATATGAATCAACTTGTTCCAATGAATCTGTTGCTATTACCCGACTCTTCTGTG
This sequence comes from Gemmatales bacterium, assembly GCA_041640595.1. Taxonomy (GTDB): domain Bacteria; phylum Planctomycetota; class Planctomycetia; order Gemmatales; family HRBIN36; genus HRBIN36. The sequence goes on from JBEPZY010000025.1 coordinate 627, forward strand.
CTAGCTCATAGGGGATCTCGCTCATTCCTTTGAACTTGGGACCAATCGTGTTGATATGCGAACCTGGTTTCACCCAACTCGCATGTAATACTGGCGAAGTGCTTGTCGTGGCGCATATCAAGACATCTGAAGACTTGACGACTTCTTCCGCAGAGTTAACAGGATCAACAGGGAATCTAGTTTTTGCGCTCATTTCTGAGGCAAAGGATTCGCGGTGGCTGATAGTTGGACTATATACCCTTACACGTTGAAATTGCCGAACAACCATCGCAGCTTGCAAGTGAAATCTAGCTTGGAATCCACTGCCGAGAATTCCAAGATTTTTCGCGTCTGAACGAGCCATATACTTGATAGCGATGGCATTGATTGCGGCTGTACGTAATGCGCCAATCAATTCGCCGATAACGAGACCCCTAAAGTTACCCGTTTGGCTGTCAAAAACGGCAACAAGTTGATGGCGATCCACAGATTGATTGGGAAAAGTATCATATACCCGAAAACCTATGGAGTGGGAGTATTTCGTTTCGGCACCCGCAGTGAAAACTAAAGCACCTTCTTTGACACCAACCGAAAAACGTGGCGGAGCAATCAAAGTGCCTTCTGCCTTGGATCGAAGAGCTTGCTCTATGACATTGACAACAGTTTCTATTTCCAAGGTATGGCTTATATCTTCATCAGTAAGTATACGGTACATGTGTTTCTCCTCCCTTCAGCGGCGAAGCCGCTGTCCGCTGCAAACGGTGTTGGGCGCTATTCACGACGGAGCAAGACTCCCTGCCCGAAAAACACCCTTCTCTTTGCCGGCCATGCACCCTGACGATAACACTCACCGACATCATAGCAAACTTGCGGGCAAGATTCAGCTCTCATTCAACCGCCTGCCAGGCAGCCCGACACAGCCAATCTGTGCCGTCTCTTGCAACACTCCACCGCAGGCAGCATTCCATCGCAGGCAAGGCATTCCTGCCAAGCGGCTCAATTGACAAGGTTCGAAATTCATTTCTCTCCCAGCGCCCAACGGCTGGCGCTTCACCTGTGCCGCGCAGCGGAGCGGCGTCAGGTGCAAGCGCGGGTTGGGCGCGCGCTAGGACTTGGTCTTGTCAACACCTTTGAAAAGCGGCTTGCCCTTTCCAAAACGATCGGGACGACTACAAGCGAATATTCATCAATAAGCTCGAGATTTGCGAGTTGTTGGACAATGGTGCCGCTGCCTAGAATGGTGATGTTTTCCTTTCGCTTCAGCATCTGTATTTCGTCTGGGTCTATGTGATGGAAGACCCTGATGTTCTTCCAGGTCGGCTCGTCTTTAGCGCTCTTGAGCCGTTTTGAAAACACGATTTTCGGGCTGTTGTTCATTACCTGAGCCATGTCCGGGTCCATCTGCAGCACAGTAGGGGTGGGCCACCAGTTCTTCATCAGTTTGTAGGTCGTGTGGCCGAACATCAACGTGTTACGGGATAGGTCGGCGTGTTCCTGAGCATACCTATTCCACTCGTCGTCATGAACCGCTTGAAACCAATCGATCTCGCCGTTGGGCCCAGCAAACAGGCCGTCGGCGGTCACGTGGTTGAATACCGATATCTTCTGCATGCCGATGATTCTCCTTGATTACCAATTCGTGATGAACAGAAGCGCCGGTTAGGCCGCTCTAAATCAAGATTTTCTGTGTATTCAGCCTTCTTTCGGCCATTTGCGTGTACTCTTCTGAAATGTCAGATATGATTGCAAGACGTTTGTTTTTTCGTGCAGCTTCTCCCGTAGTTCCTGATCCGCTCATTGGATCAAAGACTAAATCTCCTTCTTCAGTAGACATAGGGATCAGCGGCTCGAACACTGCTACAGGTTTTTGTGCTGGATGTCCTGTCTGTTCTTTCTTGCCGACAAAACCTACAAGAAGCGGGGCCTCAATTACACTTGTTGGCCCGGGCATATACCTCAGCTTCCCCTACGATTTTTTCATTTTCTGCGCCTCATTCAGGAAGTGCTCTGGATAAAGCCTTGCACCTGGCCGAGAGAGATGAAGACAAGCGTTTTGGCTTGATCTCCATCCACGAATCACTGAGGGATTATTCTTATAATACCAAGTCAACCAAGATTAGAGGCTCTGGTAGTTTGTCCACAAAATACGCCACTATTTCAGGAAAGCCCCACAGGAATATGTGGTCTGATATTGAAACGCTGATTCCCAATATGGTGAGTATTTCTTCTCGATAGTTGTTTTTAATCCCTCCATAACCTTTGTTATACCATGGGTCGAGAATTGTGGCCCTCGGCATAATACCCAGCGTTCTCACCAGACTTATGCTGTCAAAAACGTCCATTGGAGGGAGGATAGCAACTCCCTGCTCTTGCAGTGCGAGCTCTATCCTTCCCTTATTTCTTCACTGCAAGGGTGTAGCACTTTTGTCTGTGCCATCAAGCTATCAGGTGTTTTCATTCTGAATTAACCTTTACAACTTGATGCCTGCCACACAACGCTTACCACTTGTCTGGGTCACTGGGATCGGTGTTGGGATTAACAGAATGGGGGGATTTGTGGTCAGGCGTAAGCTTTCCCCGCCCCCGCCAACAGGATCTATCTCTCCTTCCTGGAATCCACAAATTTCTCCCCCCTCATTCCATTCACAGGAGTAATTTGCGCGCTTCAAAACGGCTATCCACGTTTCGGACGTTGGTCGCACACGTTTGCCAGCCTTTGGACGCTTGTCGGTGTGCGGCATCAGATATTCTTGAACCTTAAGGTCAGCTTGGTTTCTCCAGGACAAGATTGTATAACCATTATCCGTCTGGTTCCTGACCTGTTTCTGGATCACGCGCTGCTTCGAGAATTTGATCACGTGTTAGCACTTTGCCCACGTTGTCGAGGAACAATGCCTCAATCCTTTTCTTCGGTCTTCTGGCTATATGGCCCTCTGACTTCTCCATAAACCTTCCCAATCTCACTTGCGTTTTCTTTTGACATACCTTTTATCCTTCAAACGAGATGCTGCGGCCTGAGGCCTGAATTAAGCCGTGCCGCAAAGCGGCATCGGCTTGAATGGACTGTTAGGTGCCATCCAGGCTTTGAACCGTTTGAATAACTTGCTGACCCAGCGCTACAGGGTCGGATGACGGCTCAAAGCAAA
>JBEPZY010000026.1:0-3731 GCA_041640595.1 Gemmatales bacterium
GCTTATGGACAACGTGACGCTCAATAACACGGTGACGTATATCGGTAACGGCGTAGACACGCTTGCGACATACGAGGAGCAGACAATCATATGGGGACTGAACGAGAACGAAGCAGGCTACTACGGGATCGTATGGACGATCCCAGTCACGGAGCTCATCCAAACGCCGGTCGAACCATAGTGCGTTATCGCTACCTCGGCGGCGCGTTTGTGCCGGGCATTCCGGCACGCGATCTGACACCGGAGGAAGTCGCTGCCATTCGCGAATACGATCCGGAAGTGTGGGACCTCGCCGAAGCCCTGTATGTGCCGGAGTACGACGAAGCAGGCGCGAACGAAAGCGCAGAAGAAACGAAGGAGTAGGTGATGCCGGGGCGGAAACGACTTTCGCGCATCCAGATCGGACGTGAGACGACGCCGGGAACGATGGTGGCGGCGACGACGATCCTGCGCGTTCCCGCTGCATATTTGAGTGACGACCGGACGCCGGAGTTTGTTGAAGAAGCGGTCGGTATCTTCCGCACCGACCGCTCGGTCATCACGGCAATCTCGGCGAGCATTGATTTTGCAGACACGTCTGCAACGCCTGAGCAGCTGCCGCACTTTCTCGCGATGCTCTACGGCGGACCGATCACCGGAACTGCTGACGGCACGGGCTCTTCCGGTTATCGCTACATTACGTCGATCCCGACAACCGCCGCGCCGACAAATCGAACGTGTACGATTGAAGCCGGCGATGACTACGAGATCGAACGCGCGGGTTATCTCAAAATTACAGAACTAACGCTCAAAGGCGCAGGCGCGTCAAGCGTTATGATGAGCGCACGCGGCATCGCGCAGCGCGTCGAACGTCTCACAAGCTTTTCGACGACAACGACGCCGGAGGTGGACGATCTCGTATTCGGTTTGTCGCGACTCTATCTCGATCCGGCGTCAGGATCGTTTGGAACAACGGCGGTCAACGCGCAATTCAAAGGTTTTGAGATTACTTTCAGCGGCATGTGGGAGCGCCAGTACACGGGCGAGGCGTCAACGACGGTCGGTCCGATTTGGACGTTTGCTGTGTTTGCGGATTACGAGATTCGCGGCAAGCTCACGCTCCTGCACGATCCTGCCGTGAGCGGCAGCGGCGGATTGCGTGAGCATTTCCGAACGCAGACGCCGCGCCTCATGCGCATCGATTGCATCGGTCGCGCGTATGCAACATCCGGCACCGGCACCGTATTCGGCAACAGACGCGGCGTGCGCATCGATTTGCCGATCAAGGTTACGAAAGTTTCGCCAATGGCGGACGATAACAACGTGAGCATCGTCACCGTCGAGTTTGAGAGTCGCTGGAACGCCACCGCCGGCACCGCCGGCAGCATTACCGTCTGCAACGAGATAGCGGCGCTGCCGTAAGGAGGACGCAATGAACGAGCACGATATCGTTTTGCGCGTGGGCGAGACGCAGATCGGCGTTATCAACGTGCGCGATATTCGCGCGCGCGCGCAGCTTGATCTTGAGGCGACATTGAGTTCCGCCACGCCGGTGAACGACCTTATCGCGTGGCTGGTGCGCTATGCGAGCGTCGATGCGGAGACGGCGCGAACTGCGATTGCCGACATGCCGCTCTCGGCAATTATGGACTTGATCCTCGACATCCAGGAAGCGCTGGCGCAAGGGTTGCTGCTGTCAAAAAAACTCAAGAAGTCGTCGTCCTTGCCGTAGAGTACGACGCGCCTGCGCCGTTTGACCTGCTCGTCCTCGAATTCGCCGAGGCGTTCGGACTCTACCCAGAGGATGTGTTGGACAAACGCGGCTCGCTCTACTGGCTCGGTCTCTGGCGACTCTATCGCCGAACGCTCAACGAGAAACAACGACGCGAGACATCATGACGATTACGATAGTCATCCAAGCGCGTGATCAAACGTCCGGCGCGACGCAAAGCGCAACAGCGAACCTGCGCTCGCTCGGCAATGAAGCCGAAGAGCAAGGAAGCCGCATTCGCGGCTTTTTTACCGCCATCGGACCGGCGATTGTCGGCGCCGGCGTTGCGGCGGGCGGCGCGTTTGCGGCGGCGGCCGGCGCAGGGCTCACGCTCAACAACGCGATGGAACAGGCAACGGCGCGCATCCAGGCGTTCACGAAAGACAGCGCAAAAACGGCTGAGATTATTGAAATGGTGCGTACGCGCGCTGCCAAGACGCCGTTTGCGTTCAACGAGATGGCGAACGCCGCCGCAAATTTACTGCCGGCGGCGAAAGCCAGCGGCAAGGGGCTCGAAGAACTCCTCGCCGTCGCCGAAGTGCTGGCGGCGAGCAATCCGGCAGAGGGGCTCGAAGGTGCGGCGTTCGCGCTCAAGGAAGCGCTGTCGGGCGATTTCGTGTCCGTCGTCGAACGCTTCAACCTGCCGCGTCAACGTTTGCAAGAACTGAAGGAGAAGGGCGTTCCGGCGCTCAAAGCGGTGCAGATCGCGATGCAAGAGCTTGGACTGGACGCCGATCTCGTCGCCGGACTCGCAAACACGGCGGCAGGGCGCTGGAGCACGTTCATGGACACCGTGCAAGGGCTTGCGTCCGTCGTGACGCAGCCCGTCTTTGACGCATTTTCGAGCGGTCTTGCACAGGTACAGCAGCAGCTCGACACCAACATGCCGGCGCTCGAAGCGCTGGCGCAGATGCTCGCAGGTCGCATCGCAAGCGCGATCACGAACGCAATCACGTTTGCGCAGTCGCTTGCCGCGACGTGGCAAAGCGTCATGCCACAGATCGCCGCCGTGACGCAGCAAGCGTTTACGTTCGTCAAGTCCATCGTGGACGAGATCATGCCCGGCGTTGCGGCAGTGGTGCAAGCCGTCGCCGGCGTCATCGCCGACTTCTGGCAAAAGAGCGGCAACGACATCACTGCGTCCTCATCTCGCGCCTGGGGCGCGGTGCTTGACATTGTGCAACGCGCATCGCAGACGCTCGGCAGCATACTGCAATCGATTGCGGCATTTATCAACACACATCGCAGCGACATCGTTATGACGCTCACAGACGCCTGGAGGTCGATCCAGAACGTTATCCAGACCGTGCTGCCGGCAATTCAGACGATCATTACGACGATTGCGCGCGCCGTCGCAGACTTCTGGAGACAAAACGGCGCAGACATTATGGCGACGACGCAAAGCGCTTGGAAGACGATTACGCAGATCGTTCAGACGGCGACGCAGATTGTAACAACGATACTAAGCGGGCTGGCGCAATTTGTTAGCGCTCACGGCTCTACCATTACTGCCGTCCTTTCGGCAGCGTGGGAAACGATCAAAACGGTCGTGACGACGATGCTCAATCTCATCCACGGCGTGCTCACCAGCGTTTTGCAGGCGATCCAAGGCGACTGGAGCAGCGCGTGGAGCACACTGCAAGCAACGTCAGCGCAGTTTGTGCAAGGCATCATCGCATCGGTGCAAGCTGCATTCGGCGTTTTGCAAGCCGCATTCGGCAACGTGATCGACCAGATCAAGCGCATGTGGCAAGGATTCGTCAACGACGCGCACGGCCTCGGCCGTGCGATCATCGACGGTATTGCAGGCGGCGTTGCAGGCGGCGTCGGCGCACTTGTCGGCGCAGTCTCCGCTGCTGCGCAGCGGGTGTTGAACGAAGCAAAGCGCGCGCTCGGCGTGCGCAGTCCAAGCCGCGTCTTTGCAGAGGCGGTCGGGCTGCCTATCGCGCAGGGCATGGCGCTCGGCGTCATGCAGGGCGCG
>JBEPZY010000028.1:0-3409 GCA_041640595.1 Gemmatales bacterium
CACTGCAGTTCATCGTGGACAACCAACTTAAGCCCTTCTTGACCCCGGAGGCAGGGCTCTTCCCTGTCAAGGACGAGACGGTCCAGAAGCTCCAAGAGTTCCTGGAGAAGTTCAAGGAGAGTGTCTATGCGCCGTATGTGCGGTTGGGGCTGAATGCGATCTGCAATCCTTGGCCACCATGGCCACGGAGGCCGATACCACTAAGCTGTGGGAGGTGAGCAGTGGCAGGGAAGTGCGCACCCTCACAGGCTACGCCGACGGGGGCATTATGGCCACCTGGACCACAGATAAGGTTTGTCTGAAGCAGAATCCACAGTTCACAAACATCACTCTGAACCGGATGCGTAGCATCCGATATCCCGGTGGTGGATTCTAATGAAGCAGTTTATGTCATTACAACACCAAGTAATCTTAGGAGGTGACTATGCGAGCACGATCCATGTGGATATCGATAGCCTTCCTTGGAGCAATGGGTCTAGCCACGGGCCTCTACGTGGCGATCCACTTGGGCTCTGGCGCAGCTCCCGCTTCCAGAGCCGCGGACGAGTTGGAGCTCGTTGTTTCAGCAGACGAGGCCCAAATCTTAGTGGGCCAACCGCTCAAACTCGAGCTCCGCGTGATCAATAAGTCGGATAGGGATCTCAGCGGGTTTTTCTATCTTGCCTTCGAGGCCGGTACCCTTCAGGTGCTGATCGCTCCCCCCGGACAACCTTTCGCCCTTTATTTCCCCGCCTCTTTACGGCTTGCCGAGACCCAAGAGAAGGTCCTACGGCGCGTGACCATTAAAGCGAAGAAAGAGATGAAAGCTGAGGAGTTTGTCTCCTACGATGTGCAGACCCAGGATTTTGCGTTTCCTAAGGCGGGAGATTACCGTCTCAAAGCGATCCTTGCCTATGAGCCCAAAGACAAAAAGCAACTCGAGTCTGGGGAGATCAAGGTCACAGTCCTAGAGCCTGAAGGGAAGGAGAAGGAAGCGTTGAAGTTCATCGTGGACAACCAACTGAAGCCCTTCTTAACCCCAGAGGCGGTATTGGTTCCCCCACCAACAGGCAAGGCGGACAACGACTTGGTGAAACAATTGCAGGAGTTCCTTAGGAAGTTCCCTGAGAGCGCTTATGTGCCCTATGTCTTACTGGGAACGGTTACCCTTTGTAGGGGACGGGAGGAGAAGCTACCTGCCTGTGCGGGCAAATGAAAGGGGGAAGATCTTTCATGAGACCTAAGCTATTCATCGCTGCCGTATGGTTTGTGGCTTTAGGGTTGCTGGGAAGTTCTGTTGATCCTGCCAAGCGGTCTACTGCGCAAGCGCAGGGTGGCCCTTGCCCACCCACAGCTCCTCAGAGCTTCTGTGTGCTGACAGGCCATACGTCTTTCGTCTATGCCGTGGCTTTTAGCCCCGATGGCAAACTCTTAGCCTCTGGCAGTTGCGCCAGCTCAGGCCCTCCGGAGGCTTGTGAGTCTGGGGAGATCCGAATCTGGAATATGAGCACGGGCCAGCTGGTTGGTACCCTGCGCGGCCACCGCTTCTGGGTCTTAGGCCTGGCCTTTCATCCCCAAGGGCGGCTGCTGGCTTCCAGCTCCGAGGAGATCCTCCTTTGGGATCTCCAGACCTCAAGCATTGTCCGCACTCTTTCCACAGGTCAAGCACTGGAGGAGGTACAAGCCGTCGCTTTCAGCCCGGATGGGAAGCTGTTGGCCTCCGGCGATCTGCGAGCCGTTCGGCTATGGGATGTGGCCACTGGGGACCCCGTGCGCGTCCTCAAGGTGTCAACTTGGGTTTATGATGTCGCCTTCAGTCCTGATGGGAAGCTTTTAGCTGCTGCCTCAGGCCAGCCTGACAAAGCCGTCCGGATCTGGGAGGTGAATAGTTGGCAGCTCGTCCGCGTGCTGCAGGAGCACAAAGACGAGGTTCTCTCGGTAGCTTTCAGCCCGGATGGGAAGTTGCTGGCCTCAGCCTCTTCGGATACTACGGTGCGCTTGTGGGACGTGGTCAAGGGGGAGTCGGTACAAACCCTCGTTCTGCACACCTTGCCTGTTACCTCCGTGGCCTTCAGCCCGAAGTTGCTAGCCTCCGGCTCTTTTGATCGCACGGTTCATCTTTGGGATGTCGCTACCGGCAAGGTGATCCGCACGCTCAGGGGGCACACAGGCCCGATCTTAGCAGTAGCTTTTAGTCCCGATGGCAGGCTGCTGGCCTCGGCTTCGTTCGATCAGACCGTGCGCTTATGGTACGTGGGCGACTGAAGGGAAGGGTCCAGAGCCCCTTGGTACCGATCTCTTGGCGCAGGGACCCTAGGGGCTTGACTTTAACAAAGAAAGTGCTAGAATTCAGCCACAGCCCAGCCGCGGGTGCGTAAGGACTCCCACGCTAGGGCCTCAAGAGACTTTATATTGTCACAGTCAAGTTGTTGGAAAAGGCTGAAGTCGAACTCTTGCCCGCCGCTTATGGCCGCCGGGGCGCGCAGATGGGGTAGTTGAGCTTAAGCTAGCCAGAAGGGCGAGTCGGGTCCTGCCAAGGGCAGGGAAGCTTCCGGACGGATGATCTCTTTTAGACATTTGTTCCCGATTTTACATCATTTTGGTCCTGATAGTGCTATAATGACGGCAATCGGAAGGAGAAGGAGGAGGTGCATCTGCACGTGCGAGCCATCAAGCTCTTCGGACTAGGCGCGGCCTTGGGGCTTGTGGCCTTGGCCGCGGGGAATGATGGACAGGTGGGGTGGGCTGCAGGGCAGCAGGTGACCCCTGGTGGTATGGCCTACGTCTGGTACACTTGGCCTAGCCCACTTCCAGTGTATTGGAACGGCACTCAGATTGGATTCTACAACTTTGATGTCTTTCTAACCGTTGACGTCGATCCCGGTATCTCAAGCGCTTATTTCTGGGCGCATCAGTTTCACTTTAAAGATGGGGATGGCGGCTACCTGGGATTGCAGACGAATGGCTACATGCAAGGACGTTGGGTGGGAAAGATGGCTATTTTCTCCATTTGGAATGCAAAGGCTGCCAGACCAGGCCCAGGAGCAGCATGTGAACGCTTCAGTGGAGAAGGAGAGGGCTGGAGTTGCCGCATGCAATATAATTGGAGTCAAGGACGTACTTACCGCCTACGCCTCTGGGAGTTATGTTGTGCACATCGGCCATGGGAAGATGAATGGTGGGGAGCTTGGATCTTAGACACAACCACAGGCCAAGAGGTTTTCATCGGCCAGATTCAAGTCCCTAGCTCTTGGAATTGGTTAGATTGGTCAGTAGTTTGGGTTCAGTATTATGGCTCAGTTAAGTAGCTGTAGTGCTATACCATATGCAAGAGCAAGGTTTGAGCGTCCTACTGCTGACAATGGTTCCTTCCACCCACAAAAGCTCACCATCGATTATGGTACGAGGTGTGCAAATGCTAGGGTTACAC
>JBEPZY010000029.1:0-3286 GCA_041640595.1 Gemmatales bacterium
AGATTGATGACGACGATATCACTCATCGAACAGCTCCTCCGGCAATTTGACAACCGGCACGATCCAGCAACGACATCTGGCGTGAAACGGCGGAAAGTTGAAGTCGTCATCCAGGTTGTATTGCTTGCCGCGTCGCGGGCGGCAGTACGGGCAAACAAGTTCATCCGCCGCCGTCTCGATTCTGTACGCCTTCACGAGCCCGCTGCGCCGCCAGGCAAGCAGATTGCCTTTCGCGTAGAGGCGCGTCACTTCCGTGATTGCCCCAACATCGCTGCGCTCTTCGCGCCAGCGATCCGAAATCGCCATCACGCGCTTGATGAGCGACGGCATATCGCCGCCGATAGCGATCCAATCGGCAATCGCCTGCGCAATTGCTTTGTCGCTTGTATGCGCAGCGCCAGCTGCCCACCATTGCGCGTTTTCGCGCGCCAAGCGCAGCACATCCTCGTTGACGCCGCCCCAGTCGGCGACGACGGCCAGCGCTGCATTGCCGCTTTGCACCGCGCTTGCCGCGATGTCGTCCATCACGGGCAACACCGCCGCCGCAAGACGTCCTTCCTCGCCGAAGAAGAGTTCCTGCAGACGCGCCTTTGCTTCGTTCACATCTGCGGCGTCGGCGATGGCGGCAACGATGCGCTCGCCGTGCTCGCCGAAGGCGACGCGCATAACGGCGCGCAATCGATCGATCCAGCGTTCGCGCTCATCCGCATCCGGCGGCGCATCGGGCGCATCGACTTTGGCAACCGACGGCAGAGACGGGCGAATATCGATGAGCGTCGTCCCCGGCGCAGCGTCGCCGAGGTCGGGATAGCGCATTGCACGACTTTCTTGAGGCGTAATCACGCCGTGCTCGATGTCGAGCGCGTGAACACGCGCAATCATCTCGCGATCCTCGCTTTCGCCGTAGTTCCACAACCACTCCAAATGACGTAGACCGAGGTCATCTTGAATGATCGGATCGAGCACCATTGCCTTGAGCCATTGAAGGAGCGGACGAATGCCGACGCGATATGTTACGTTCTCTTGCGCCTCGGCGGTCGCGCGATTGACGTCCGCCGTAAACCCGATCTCCGACGGCGTCACGCCGTAGTGCGCGCAGACGATCTTGACGTTGCGCTCTTCAAAAGCGCTTTCGTATTGGCCGCCGGTCGAAAGTTGCGCAAGACGCTCGACCTTGATCGGAAACGGTACGAAGTGAATCTTTGCGCCGCGCGCCACGTCGCCCACAACGCGGGCGTTGAAGTAATCCTCGAACTCCGCGACCTGCTCAACGCTGAGCGTCGAGCCGTCAAAGATGCCAAGGGCTGCAGGAATATTGCCCTCGGTGAAATGCGCCAGGTCATAGTTTAGCTTGCGCAGATAGAGCTGCGCAAGCTCGAGCAAGTCCTCCATCGGCGGCCGACCGTACGGCGAATGCGTCGATGGGTTGAGCGGTTGATAGCGGATTTCGCCCGGCCCGAACTCGCCGACGATAAGCTCCTCCCCCGGATCGACGCGCCGACCGAGATATGTCGCAAGCGCGACGCCTTGAAGCGTCTGCTGATACGCGACGATCCGACCATAGTCGTCAAGAATCGGCTTGATCGTCGCGCCGTCGATCACGTCCCAGCCCGCAACGTCGCCGTCGCGGCGGCGACGACAGTAGACGGTCGGCGCGTCGATTTCGAGTGCGTCGCGCACGAGCATGGCAAGCCAGGAAGAAAGCGGCGTCGCGCCGTCGGGATGCGCGAGCAGACGCATCACTTCGTCGCACGTCGATTGCTCTGCGCTCTGATTGCGCTTGGATTTTGCAACGACCGCACCGGTCATTGTTGCGACCTGCTGCGTCCTCACGCGGATGCACAACGACGCAAGCACATGGCGTCTACACATTGCACGCAGCGCGTCGAACGCTGCAAGCCCGGCAACATCGCGACGCGGCGACGGAACGAGGTTGTACGTCGTCGCCATACTGCGCCGACGCGGCGGCGCCGTCGGCGCAGCGCCGCGCAACGGCGCACTTGCGCCGAACAGCGGCAGATGGAAGCGCTCGGCGACCTTCTGCACGGCATAGGTGACAACAAGTCCACGTCGGCTCATGGCGTTCTCCGGTAGTAGTCAATAACACGATGAATCGGCCCATCTTCGATGAGCAGCGCCGTCACCGCCCAAACGAACGCATCGAGGCGGTTCGGGCTGCGCGCATCACCCGGCGTCCAGGAGCGCAGCTCCAGCTCGAGCGCCGGGAACAATCCAACAAACCAGACCCGCCCCTGCTGCGTGAGAAGCGAAATCGGCTCGGCGCGCGTGTACTTGCCGCGGCTGGCGTGGACAAGCCGGACCGGCGGCGCGCCGGGGATCGTGCCGATGGTGACGCGCACCATCTCGCCGCCGTTATTGGCTTCGGCGATGAGCGCATCGCTCTTGTAGCGCGCGCAGGCGGCAACGGCGGCATGCGCCCAGCGCTCCGGCGAACCGCGCACGCTGTCGTCGCCGAGGACGTAGGCGTGCAGTTCCTGCCGTCCGTCGACGACGACGCGCGCCGCGCCGACCGTCACGATGCCGGCTTCATCGCCATCGGCGGTGGCGGAGGGATCGATGGCGGTCACAACGCGCACAAACTCCGGCGTCGTTGCGACGCGGCGTTCTTCGATAAGCGCCGCAGTCCAGAGCGCGCCCGGCGCGTCGTCGATGTCTTCGGCGTAGAGCTCTTGCCGCCCCTGCAGCGTCCCCTCGTACGGCGCAACGACATGCGCGATGTACGCCGGCGAGAGGTTGGCGATGTTGTCGTACGTGCTGCCGCGCACGAGGCGCGTCGTCGGTCGTGCCTTGATGGCAGCGAGAAGCGGACACGGGCGCGGCGTCGTCGTGATGACAACGCGCGGGCGCGCACCGAGGCGAAGGGAAAACGAGAGGTTGTCCCACGTCTCGCGCCGATGCCGCCACTTCGCAATTTCATCGCACCATGCAAGCGCAAGGTTCGGGCCGCGCAGACTCTCCGGGTCCTCGGCGCTGTAGATTTTGCCTTTCGCGCCGGACAGAAAGCGAAGCTCGCCGAGACTGCGGTTGAACTGAACGTCGGGATGGAGGCGCTTAATGCCACTCTCGCCCTCGACGCACACATCGCGCGCCTCGGCAAAGGAGTCGGCAACGATGGCGATGCGCTCAACGTGGAACGACTGCGCAAACACGTACTCGGCACCGGTACGCGTTTTGCCCCACCCGCGCCCCGCCTGGATGTACCAGATGAGCCAGTCATCATCGTCCGGCGGCAGCTGCTCCGGTCGCGCAATGGCACGCCACGTGG
>JBEPZY010000030.1:0-3249 GCA_041640595.1 Gemmatales bacterium
CGAGGCTATTTGTGAAGCTGTTGAAGCAGCTGAAGATCAGGCGCGTGTTGCTTAGCGACCGCGGGCCCAGCCCGGCCAAGAACGTCGAGGGCTAACAGCACGCTGGAGCTGACAGCGCATTTGTAGGAGATCATGGACGCGCTGCGGCTCAGCGCGAACGTCATGTTCCGTTAGACTAGAGTTATCGCAGTGATCCCAACCCATGGGCTGGACTGCAGAAGATAAACTGAGTTTCAAAGCCATTCGACATTGTGATATAATGACGAACAAGCCTCCCCAACAGCGCATGGGGTAGCACCAGGGAGGGTTTATGGCGCGCAAGAAACAGACCATGCTCGAACGCCGGATCGAGTCCTACGAACACAAGGATCACACAGTGTCATCACTCGACATCACTAACCTCGAAAACTGGCTGTGGGACGCCGCCTGTGCCATCCGCGGACCCGTGGACGCTGCCAAATTCAAAGACTACATCCTGCCGCTGGTCTTCCTCAAACGGCTTTCAGATGTGTTCGAGAACGAGTTGACGCGTCGGGCACAGAAGTATGGGGGACGCACACAAGCACAGCAGATCGTTGAAAAAGAGCGTGAGATGGGCATCATTGCCAGCGGAAAGGGTACGGTGCGCTTTCTACCTGCCCCAAGAAGCGCGCTGGGAGGCTATCCGAACGCACGCCGCGGCCGGCCTGAGCCAGCACTACGCTCGGAGCTGCCTCTGCCAAGTCTCGCTGCCGCTAACGCCAACTGTTGGGCTGTCCTTGAGGATGTGCTGGTTGAGCGCTGTTGTTCCGCAAACACGATACGCCAGAGACCGTTAGGTATGGATGCAGAAGAACTAAAGAAACTTGTAATTGACAGACTGAAGGAATCCGGCTTTTTAGTATCAGAAGATGGCGCGTTACAGCCTCCTTTGATTGACAAAGAGGGCTTGCGGCAGATCCACAGACCGGCTTCTCAACTTGAAATCATTATTCGTCAGGGTTGGCTTCGGCGACATCTTCCTGAATATCTTCCTTTCTTCGCCGATGGCGAAGAAATCATACCTGAGCGTGTTGAGCCGGCATTGGTCGAAGTGACAACAGAGCGACAACATAATCTCTTCCGTGTGGCCAGATTACTCTGGTCTATTCCATTCTCCAAGGGCTACGGTCGCCGCTTGCGGTTTCTCATTATGGACCGGGCTAACAATAAACTCATTGGCTTATTGGCTTTACAGTCTCCACCCCTTAGCTTTCCGGCGCGAGATCGCCTGTTTCGTTATCCCCCTGGCAGAAAGACAGAAATGGTCAACCAGACTATGGACATTCAAACGTTGGGGGCTGTACCACCCTATGATCGCCTATTGGGCGGGAAACTGGTAGCATTGGTAGCAGCCTCTAATGAAATTCGCCAGGCGTATTGGCATAAGTATTCTGGACGTGTGACCGAAATGGAACAGCGCATCTTGCCACCCCATCTTGTTGCGCTTACTACCACAAGCGCCTTTGGACGGAGTAGCCTGTACAACCGCCTGAGGTATAATGGAACAATCATAGCCGAGTCTCTCGGTTATACGGAAGGGTATGGCACCTTTCATTTGATGGAACTTTACCCGTTGCTCCGCAAATTTTTGGAAAGCCAGGGGATTTCAACGCGGGGCGGTTTTGGTACTGGCCCTCGACGGAAGTGGCAAATCATGGCACGGGCGCTCGAACGGTTAGGCCTCTCCTCCGATTTGCTCCGCCACGGCATAAAGCGTGAAGTGTTTCTGTTTCGTCTTGTGAACAATCTAGAGGCGTATATGGAAGGCCGTGAAGCTGAACCAGCCTATCGTAACCTGCCATTCTCCGAGCTAGTCACCTGGTGGCGAGAACGCTGGTTGCTGCCACGAGCAGAACGTGTGGATGGATGGAGAAAGTGGCGCAAAGAAGAGATCAAGAGTCTATTGTTGATCGAACAGGACAAGGCCACAAAATGATGGAATCTGTAGAACGTCCCTTTGGCGAACTCCCTGCTGCTTTAGTGGACGAGGTTCTCAAATGCACAGAGAATCTTAGCCAGAAGTTGTTAGACGATTTTGAGCACGTGCGCGCTCATCGCTGCGAATGGCGAGACGGTTTGGAGAAAGCAGGCTTGCTACACCGTGAAGCTGAACTTTCATACGTGCCTATTCCGACGACATGCGGTGTTGATGGCTCTTATGCTGTGGAGCGACTGCTAGCCAGTGACTTGGTTGCTGCGGCTGCCGTGGCTGTAGAGGGCTTAACTCCACCTTCAGAAACGCGCCACTGGCCAGAGCCTCGTCATCAAGTCTGGATAGAGACAGAAGCTCACGAGGCCGACACAGGCACGATCCTACGAGCCTTAATGATCGGTCTAGAGTTGGAACTGGCCTCGCGGGCTCCGCATGAGGTGGTATTCCTGGATGGGTCGCTCACAACTCCTCTTATTTACTTCAACCAAGCATTAAACAAAAGTCGCGATACGTCACATCTGCATACCACAGCTCGCTTTCTTGATCGGATAACCGCGTTTCTGGAAGCATATCTGACGATCCTGACCTCAACTCGAAGTGATCGCTATTGGGTAGCCATACCCAAGTACACAACGCGGCGAGAAATTGGGCAGACGATGGGATGGCCAGAAACACATGATGATCGCGGTCTCTTGAGCTTTTTGCTCGAACCCGGCGAATTCACGAGCCCCCAGCCACTGCAGCAGCCGTCTGAGCCTTGGCACTTGAACCTGGATCCGATTGAGCCTGCCTCTAGGGAAGTAGCCGGTCACATCACAAAGCAGATCATTTCATCATTGAGCGAGATCCAAGTCGTCTACTATCGGCCCTATCCTTGGCTGCCAGTCCTCCGAGTAGAAACAAGCCGTGCAGTGACGGAAAATCCAGCGCGCTTGGCTACGGTGTTGCATGCAATTCGCCACCAATGTGGTGCACCAGCCGTACTAGAGCCCTATCCCCTCTATATGGCGGATCGCATGGTGAAGCATTTGCCAAGGGCAATTCCGACCTTCCGTCAAATAATCAGTCAGTACATTGCCGAGACGTATCGTGGAGATATTAGCGAGGTTTTTTTAGGCTTCCATGGATATCGCACTGAGTCAGGAGTGTGATCCAATGCAGCAGAATCTGAATCAACTTATAGACGGGGCGGAACGGATTGGTGTTGTGGGATCGCCTTCCTCTACCAGTGAAATGGCGCTGGACATCTTGGCCGGGGCCGTCAACAAGAAACTCGTAGGGGAGCTGGCGTTGTT
>JBEPZY010000031.1:0-3199 GCA_041640595.1 Gemmatales bacterium
TCCTCGGAGTAGCAGTTTCGCTTCTGATAGGCAGTGCTCCATATAAAACTGAGCAGAGCGTGCCCCTAGAGTATAGGGATCTCTACGTGCTGTTAGAGAGCAAACTCCAAACAGCCGAACGCTATCTCTCAACCCACTGGGACGGCGAGAGATACTCACCTATCTTCAGCACGGAACTGCTAGCAGCTAACTCCAACCAAGGCGAGCGCGTGCTCGGTGAGCAAGCTTGGCAGAGCATTCTCTTTAATTTAGATCGTATTCAGTTCTTGGGCGTGTGCGCCGTCAAGGTCGCCGTCAAGTACCCCATTTTGATGCCGTCATTTCCCCAATCAGCAGAATATCTCGCTCTGTACAAAAGACTGGGCGACGAGCTGCGCCGAAGAAATCTAAAATTCTTAGTGCAGATGACGCCGGGGTTCAAGCCTTCGGCACTCAGCTCCCTGCCCGTCGAGCCGTATTATGCAACACTGACGCTGGATCGCTATAAGCGCGAAAAGCGCCAGATGGCCGAGATCATTATCAAAGAGATCCACCCTGACTATCTCACAGTGGAGAACGAGCCCAAGACTGCGCAACAGAACACGGGTCTGCCCTTCACCGTGCAGAATTTCACCGAAATTGTGCAGTATATTCTCGATGGGCTTGATCGCGCTGGAGTCTTGGTTGGGGCCGGTGCGGGGACGTGGGATAATCTAGCCTACATCGAGAGCCTCGCACGAAATACTTCTGTTGACTATATCGATATGCACATCTACCCTATCAATTTTGATTTCTTGCTCGACCGAACGCTCCAGATCGCTGAGATCGCTCGCCGATATAATAAGAAGCTCTTTCTCGGAGAGGCGTGGCTCTACAAGAGCCGTGACGCAGAGCTTTTGGGACCTCCGGTGGCTGCCGCGCCGGGGCTTTACGCGCGCGACGTCTTCAGCTTCTGGGAACCTGTAGATACAAAGTTCATCGAGACGATCTGGAAGCTCGCGCATTATTTGAAGATAGACTTTGCGTCGTTCTTCTGGATGCGCTATTTTTTCGGGTACGTTGAGTACAATGAGAGCACAAAGGATCTATCCCCGGCGGAACTCTTCAAGTTGGCCAACCAAGAGGCTGCCAAGAATATGCTGCAGGACCCGCCCAAGCTCACCCAAACGGGGCTGACGTTTCGGAGACTCCTCACCGCGCCGTGATCTCCACGAGTTCTCCACAATCGCGTGTATAATAGAGCCATCACAAAAGACTGAAGGGTGAGACCTATGGTCACGCGTCGTCTCCGTGTTGTGCTTGGTATAGTTGCCCTCGGCCTTCTCGTTGGTGGGGGATGGGCTTTGGCGCAATTGATCTTCGGCATGGGGGAGTATCCTGGTGGAACGCTCAAGGTCGTCTATAAATTTGAGCGAGCCGAGTTTGGGCCAAGTATTTATACCATGGAAGTCAAGCCCAACGGGGATCGCTTCGATATCACAGAGACCGTCGAGAGCAAAGGGCGCAAGGCTGACGAGATTGGCTCTGGGTTTGGGGCTTCGGGAGCTGCAGGGGCGGCACGAGCGCGCTTTGAGCCGCGCCGCGAAGATATCATAGATCTCTCGCCCTTGGCAGTGCTCGACGAGAAAAAAGTCGAGCTTAAGCCCAACGAACGCTATCTCTTACCCGATGGCGCAGTGCTCCAGACCCAAAACCAAGACCAGATCGCGGGAGTTAAAGTAATTCGGGCTGTCTACACGCATCCCAACTATCCGGGGCAGCGCGTTCTGTTTGCTCTGGCTGACCTAGAGACGAGCAAGCTCCTACTCTTCCCGCCCTTCTTGGAGAGGCAGAAAGACGGCAAGATGGTCAATCGTGTCACGCTGGTCGAGTTCTCGTACAAGAAATAGCGTATGATCAAGCTCGAAAACGTTGTGCGGGTCTATCAGATGGGCAAGACCCAGGTCCAGGCATTGCGTGGCTTGAATTTAGAGATCAGCGATGGAGAATTCGTCGCGATCATGGGGCCGTCGGGGTCTGGCAAGAGCACATTGATGCATCTGGTGGGTGGGTTGGATCTCCCTACTCAAGGGCAGGTCGTGCTCGATGGCGTTGATATCGCACAGCAGAACGGCAATCAACTCGCGGAGTTGCGGGGCAAGAAGATCGGTTTCGTCTTTCAAACGTTCAATCTCGTCCCGACGCTCTCGGCACTGAAAAATGTCGAGCTGCCCATGGTCTTCCAAAAAGTTCCCCGAAGGGAACGCTACGAGAGAGCCAAAAAGCTCCTGGAGCAAGTGGGGTTGGGGGACCGTCTGAACCACAAGCCCTCAGAGCTCTCCGGTGGCGAATGTCAGCGGGTCGCGCTTGCGCGCGCGCTCGCTAACGATCCCCAAATCTTACTCGCCGACGAGCCGACGGGCAATCTCGACGCCGAATCGGGTGAACAGATTATGCAGATTCTCAAGAAGCTCAACGAAGAGAAGAAGATGACCATCATCGTCGTGACGCATAATCCCGAAGTGGCTCGTTATGCCCATCGTGTGATTCGGATGCGCTACGGGCAGATCGAAGAGATCTCCCCTCAAGGGGGTGTCTAATTCGATGCTGCTCGACTATTTTGATCTTGCTTTGCATAACATTCGCAGCCGGAGGTTGCGCTCGTGGCTGACGGTGCTAGGGATCGTCATCGGGGTCACGGCCGTCGTCGCGTTGATCGCGATTGGGCAGGGGATGAAGCGTGCGGTCGAGCGCGAGTTTGAAGCGATCGGCTATGACACGATTATTGTCTTTCCTGGGGCGAGTTTTTCCCAAGGGGGCGGGCCAGGGTTCTTCGGCAGCGGCACCCCACCCCAAGCACTCAATCTCGACGCACTGAGACAGATTCCCCAGGTCGCGCAGATTGGGTATCTGCGCATCGAGACGGCGATGGTCACCTCGGCCACGATGGAGGGCCAGGGTTTTTTGAGGGTCACGGGCCTTGGCCCAGGGGTGAAAGAGAACTTTGGCGGGTACTTTCGATACTTTGTGCTCGAAGACGGGCGAGCGTTTGAGCCTGAAGATCAGTTTGTCGCCGTCTTGGGCAATCGTCTTGCGGCGGACTTGGGCGTCACCGTGGGGGACGAGATCAGCATAGACAATCACAATTTCACAGTGATCGGGATCTTGCAGCCCATTGAGCAAGGGCGAGGTGGGATCGGCTTTGGGAACATAAATAATGCGCTCTTTGTCCCTATCAAAG
>JBEPZY010000032.1:0-3194 GCA_041640595.1 Gemmatales bacterium
CGAGCACCTGGAAGCCGGCAGTGCGCCGAGCGCGGTTCGTCGGCTGGCGTCACAGCTTCGAGATCTGGTCGAGCGGTTTCCCGATTCACTCAGCCTTGCCTATGGCACCGGAAAGAACGGCAGCATGGTACTGAAGCGTCGTGGCGGGGGACTAATCGAGGTGTACGGATCGGGAAAGATCAAGTTCAGGCCGGAGAAATTCGCCCGGGCACTCGGTGCGAACGTTGGGGCGGTGTACCGTCATCGCCTTGAGAAGATCATGCCGGAAGCCATGCGGATGCCCTACCCCCAACTCACGCCAGAGGTTGCCGGCCGCTTGGCGCCCTCGCTCTACGAGGCTATTTGTGAAGCTGTTGAAGCAGCTGAAGATCAGGCGCGTGTCGCTAGCGAACGCGGGCCCAGCCCGGCCAAGAACGTCGAGGGCTAACAGCGCGCTGGAGCCGACAGCGCATTTGTAGCAAACCATGGACGCGCTGCGGCTCAGCGCGAACGTCATGTTCCGTGAGACTCAAGGCATAGCACCCTGAGCAACGAGGAATCGTAGGAGGCAGCTAAGATTGCGCAATGATTTCACAGCGATCATCGACTTACGTTAATTAAGACGGTAGATCGGGCCGGGGATGCCGCTTGCCATGGAAGTGAATGTATTCTATAATAATAAAGAGAAAGGGAATTTACGATGACAACAAGGGCATTCAATACTAGAATCGACCTTGCAGCAGAGACACGGGAGAAGATGGTTGCGCTTCTTAATCAGGAGCTTGCAGACACCTTCGACCTGTACAGCCAAACGAAGCAGGCACATTGGAACGTCAAAGGGGAGCAGTTCTACAAACTCCATGAACTGTTCGATAAGCTAGCAGATGAGTTGGAAGATTACGTGGATTTGATCGCTGAGCGCGTGACGACGCTCGGTGGCATGGCTCTCGGAACGGCCCGTATGGTATCTGCCGCATCGCGGCTACCGGAATATCCATCCGATGTCGTGGACAGTTTGCCAAGTGTTGAGGCTTTGGCCATACGGTATGCCGCACTTTGTGCCACTACCCGCGCAGCGATTGACACCGCTGCTCAGGCGGGTGACATGGACACGTCCGATTTGTTCACAGAGATCTCGCGTGGATTGGACAAAGCACTGTGGCTCTTAGAAGCCCATTTGCAGAAGTGAATCTGTGATTGGCGCCAACTCATCTTATTCACGCGTGCTCTGTGCAACGAGCCAAACAAGCGTGCGCCTAACAATGGGTTGCAGCCGACGTTGCTACCGCGCTGCCCCAGCGAACGCTTTGTTCATTGTGGCGGGGCCTGCCCGCGTAGGAGTCTTCGACGCCCCGCAACGCAGCTGAAACGAAGCGTTGGGCAGCCGCCATGTAGCATTTGTGAAAGACACAAGACAGATGAATATAACCGAGTTCGTGATCAATCAACCAGTTGCTATTGAAGAGACCCGTTACTATGAGTTTAAGGAGATAACGGGCGGTGATCCTGTCAACATCATAAAGAACGCTTGTGATGAGTATGTTGTAGCCTTCCTAAACAGCGGCGGCGGAAGGATTTACTGGGGCATCCGCGACAGCGATAGAGTTGTGGTTGGAGTAAGGTTGAATCATCGAGAAAGGGATAGGCTAAGAAGAACAGTCACAGACCAATTAGGAAACATCAAACCACCAATATCGCCATCTGCGTATCAGGTAAACCTTCATCAAGTTTTGGATGATAACCGACAGCCGATTGAAGACTGTTTTGTGGTTGAGATAGTGGTTCCAAAGCCTCTATCCAATGAACTGTATTGTACTGGAAGCAATGATGTATACTTGAAAACGGACAGCGGTAAGAAGAAACTCTCAATCCCAGAAATCCAAGACGAGGTTCTACGGAGAAAGTTGGGTCATGAGACTGTTCCACCTGCATATCTGCGACTAACAACAGAAAAGCCCTCTTTACAAATTCAACTGCAATACGGTAGAGATGGCACTTTGCTGCTTGACAAGCTGGAACTCGAAGCCATTGCCAGTGAAGCAATCTTTGCGATTGAAAATGGGAAAGCTGTTGACACTGTTATTGAGTTTACTGAGATAGACTTGCTTGAAGAAGCCCTGCGCAATTTTGAAAACAAAGAATTAACACCTCGAGAACGTATTACGAAGGTCATAATCTTAAAACACATCAAATTCCTGAATGAGCAAAGGGAGAGACTGAAACAGGCCTTGGCTATAGTGTTTGCCGAGCCAGTTTTTTCCTACTGTGGACAAAGTCACTACATGGTATGCGTATGGCGGGGTCTGGGAAAACGGTTGTTAGGCAAGTCTTCGTGGGGAGAAGATGACATCTTTGTCCCGCTAGACCTTTGGTATCGCGACAACAATAAAATCTATACTGTGGTATATGTGGAGTTGGATTCTCACGATGAGCGTCAACTCTATGATAAGTTCATTGGCAGTGGTTGGGATTTGTACGACCTACCTGGCTATGTGATGTTTGAATATGCTATTCCTGCTATAGTCTTGGAATATTTGCGACTCAAAGAGCAGAAAAAGTTTGAGAACATTGATGAAATTCTACATCTTGCAAACTGGAATATTGGCTTGCATTAGCGGCTGCCCAATCCGCGTTTGCACCCGACTTCGCTTCCGCTACGCTTCAGCAGCGCGGGTGAAGCGCAAGCCGTTAGGGATAAGAGTGAAGTATGTGTGAACTCTTGGCTTTGGCATTCAATGAGCCGGTGACAGCCAGAATCTCTTTTCGTGGCTTTCAGCATCGAGGCGGGCAAAACCCAGACGGCTGGGGCTTGGCCTGGTTCTCCGACGGCAAGGCAATAGTCTGTAAAGAGCCAGTAGCCGCGAACACAAGCCAGAAGGCCAGCCAGCTGCAAACAAAGAAGATCTATAGCTCGATCTTCATCGGTCACGTGCGCTACGCGACCTGCGGCGCAAAGTCACCCGAGAACACGCATCCATTCAAACAGACTTTCGATGGCAGCGATGTGGTCTTTGCGCACAACGGTACACTGCATGGGCTTCCGCGGCCAGAACGTCGAAAGCCCAAAGGTGAGACCGACTCGGAGAATGCCTTCTGCCTTCTTCTCGATTGGATGGAGAAGGAAGGGGTTTCCTTCTCTGACTTTCATCGAATCGAAAAATGGCTCCAAGAACTCAACACGCACGGAACGATGAATCTCCTGTTCTCGGACGGCA
>JBEPZY010000033.1:0-3057 GCA_041640595.1 Gemmatales bacterium
GCATGATACTGAAGCGTCGTGGCGGGGGACTAATCGAGGTGTACGGATCGGGAAAGATCAAGTTCAGGCCGGAGAAATTCGCCCGGGCACTCGGTGCGAACGTTGGGGCGGTGTACCGTCATCGCCTTGAGAAGATCATGCCGGAAGCCATGCGGATGCCCTACCCCCAACTCACGCCAGAGGTTGCCGGCCGCTTGGCGCCCTCGCTCTACGAGGCTATTTGTGAAGCTGTTGAAGCAGCTGAAGATCAGGCGCGTGTTGCTTAGCGACCGCGGGCCCAGCCCGGCCAAGAACGTCGAGGGCTAACAGCACGCTGGAGCTGACAGCGCATTTGTAGGGGCCATGGACGCGCTGCGGCTCAGCGCGAACGTCATGTTCCGTGAGACTAGAGTTATCGCAGTGACCCCAAGCGATGGGCTGGACTGCAGAAGATAAACTGAGTTTCAAAGCCATTCGGCATTGTGATATAATGACGAACAAGCCTCCCCAACAGCGCATGGGGTAGCACCCAGGGAGGGTTTATGGCGCGCAAGAAACAGACCATGCTCGAACGCCGGATCGAGTCCTGCGAACACAAGGATCACACAGTGTCATCACTCGACATCACTACCCTCGAAAACTGGCTGTGGGACGCCGCCTGTGCCATCCGCGGACCCGTGGACGCTGCCAAATTCAAAGACTACATCCTGCCGCTGGTCTTCCTCAAGCGCCTCTCGGATGTCTTCGATGACGAGATGGCCCACTTGCAGGCTGAACTAGGCGCGGACGCTCTGCGGCTGGTGGAGCAAGATCACGAACTGGTGCGCTTCTACCTTCCCCAAGTGGCCCGCTGGGAGGCCATCCGCACGCACGCTGCGGTCGACCAGTACTACGCTCGGAGTTTTCCCTGCCAAGTCCTGCCGCCGCTAACGCAAACCGTTAGGCGGCCAAGATCTTACGAAAGGTGATATCACTATGGGTTCAGCATATATAGGTCCAATCAAAGAACTGAGAGAGCTGTTTCAATCTTCTAGGCCGAGCGAGATCATCATCCCCAGGTATCAGCAACTCTATGGATCACCTGCCCAATCTCAAATAGATGCGTGGGATGAATCCTTACCTATTCTTTTGAACTCTTTACAAGATTCCATTTTCAATCAGGTATTCGTGATTCTCGAATTACAAATGCCAATCGGGGGAGAAAGAGCTGATTGTGTGCTATTAGGTGGTACGAAAGAATCACCAAAAGCATTGATAATAGAGCTAAAACAATGGACGAACACTGATCTTGATCCCAGCACAGGGGAAGTAAGAGTACCAGGGCTAGGAATTCATACCCATCCTTCCTTACAAGCTCTTAACTACCGTGGAAAATTGAAATTCTTTAGCACAGTAGCGCAGAATTATGATCTTTACGCTTGCGTCTTTATGCATAATGCGAACGAAAGCGACCGGAGTCAGATAAGTAGCCAGGAAATAGCTAAAGATTGGGTGGCTGAATCGCCTGTATTCATAAATCCAAAAGAGTTGGCAGAATATGTTAAAGAAAAACTTATTCCTGCAGAATTATCAAAGGAACAAGCGGATGAATTTGCCAATTCTCCCTTTGCGCAATCGCAACACTTGTTCGACTTTATCGATAAGTATGCCGATGCGATATCTAGCGATATTGAAGATAAACTGGCAGAGACAGGGATGGGGCTGACCGATGAACAGCGCGTAATAAAGAATCTGGTAAAGAAGCTTTTGGCTAATCCAGGCGAAAAAGGGGTTGACGTTATTGTCAATGGCCGTCCTGGTTCTGGAAAAACCTTACTTGCTGTTTCTATACTGATGATGGCCTTTAAGCAAGGAAAGTCGTGTCTGTTCGCGCTTAGGAATAATCGGCTACAAGCTGTGCTCAAACAGATATTTGATTCTGTCACTCCTGGCCTTTCCGGGTTTATGGTCTATTTTGAGCCAAGGAATGGCACAGGGATTGCGCAATTCAATGGTCACGTTGACATTCTTATCTGTGATGAAGCACAGAGGATGAAAAAGCGGACAATACCTAATGCCCTGTCGAAAGCAGACATCAGCGTGATTTTTCTAGACGAGAGCCAGAGGCTAAATCCTCCTGAGGAAGGGACCGTTGCCAATTTTGTGGATACTAGCAAGGCTCTTGGAAGAAGATCACATGTAATGCAATTGCCTGGCCTCATAAGGTGTACAGGGGGACAAAACTATTCAGACTGGGTGGAACTACTTCTTGAGACCCCTTCCGACGTTAATGGTCTTTGCAACTTGGCAAGACACTGGATGCCGTTGTATGAACTGAGTGTTGCAGAATCGATTACCGACTTTCTTTCTGAACTACAACGAAAAAGGAACAAAGGTAAAGTCGCCCTTGTAGCTAGCTTTACCGAATCGCCTGGAGTCTTAAATAACCCTTCCCATCCTGATAACTTACGCGTTGGTTTCCCATTGACCAGCGGTTTCTCCTTGTATAAGGGAATTGATATTAGAATACCTTGGCTCATGAGTACATCGGAATATAAGAAATTCTGGATTCGTGGAGAGTGTAACCAGTTAAGCAGGGTTGCCTCTATATATGGATGTCAAGGCTTTGAAAGTGATTATGTGGGTGTCATTTGGGGAAGAGATCTTTTATATCGAAATGGAAAATGGATCTTAGGAAATCCTAACCACTGCTATGATACCATTGACAAGTTAGTGAGCGGAAGAATTCCCACCAAAAGATGGTCTGAAAATGCTCTATCCTTAATCTTGAACCGATATCGTATCTTCTTGACTCGCGGAATTAAGGGAACCGTTCTATTTTGTGAGGATGAGGAGACCAGAAAATATTTTCTCGGTTTAGCAAGTAGATTCCAGGCTTACATCGCCTAACACGCGCTTGTACCTGACGCCGCTCCGCTACTCTCTAGTTCCACTCAGGACAAGGCTGCGCGGCGCAAGTGAAGCGCAAGCCGTTAGGCTTCAAATAAGCAGTTGAATCAGACATCACGTTCACGTCGCCGCTGAACGGGTAATGCTTACGATGGAACAAGGTGACAGGAGGAACCACGATGAAGCCTA
>JBEPZY010000034.1:0-3020 GCA_041640595.1 Gemmatales bacterium
GCGGGATTGGATCGACAGTTGGCGGGCTGCTGGTGGTGTGGTTGCCGTGTTCACTCCCCTGAATAGCCTGGGCCAGCAGGCTGCTGCGGCTTTTGGGATCCCGCACATCCACGACTACAGGCTGACCGATACCGAGCAGAAGATCTTGCGGGCTGACGTTGTCCGAAGCGGGGGGATTGTGGCGTGCATCAATTCTGCCCACAGAGTACGCCAGCTGCTGCCCAAAGACCGACCCTTGCTGGTGGTGCTCGACGAAGCCAAGCAGTGCCTGCAGGATGCGGTGGAGGGCGGCACGCTCAGGGACAGCTGGGCGGATCGGTGGGAAGACCTGATTAGTCTGCTCCAGGATGCTGATGCCGTAGTGGCGGCGGAAGCGGGGATAGACCACCAGACAGTTGTCTTTCTCCAGCAGCTGACAGGCAAGAGGCTTTTCGGTATCCGCCACCGAGGGCGCGTGGATCCCTGGCACGTCACGCTCTATCGTGCTGTTTCCGCTAACGGCTTTTTTGCGCGGATGTTTGGCGAGCTGCGGGCGGGCAAGCGTATATTGTTCCTCTCCAGCTCCCAGAAGGAATGCGAGGTGGTCGGGGCTTGGGCCGAGCTTGCAGGGATCCGCCACCATCGCATTGACAGCACGACCAACGAGGGGGACGCTTATTTGCAGTTTTTCAGGGATCCCGACAGCTGGCTGCAACAAGAGAAACCCCAGCTACTGATCCTCTCCCCATCGGGCAAAACTGGATTGTCGATCGAGGGGGATCTGGGCGGCAGGGATCCCTACTTCAACGAGGTCTGGGGCTACTTCAGCTGCCTGGATACTTCGACAGCCCGCCAGATGCTGGGGCGGTACAGGCCAGCCGTTCCCCGCCATGTCTGGGTGCCAGCGTTTGTCAACCCAGCAGCGGGGGAGGGGGACAATCACTTGGCTGAGCTGGGCTATCTCAGACGCGAGACGCGGGGATGGTTGCGGCTCTGCGGGCTCGAAGACTTGCCTGAGGATCCCTTGCAGGTTGCCATCGATCAGCACCTAGTTCTGACACGGAGCAGGGCCTGGGCGGAGAAAGTCCTTTTCCCCGAAGCCCTAGCCGATGCCTTGCGGGGGGATGGGCACCAGGTGGATGTGGTGGAGGAGCTGGAGGGGGATCCCAGTATCGCGGCTCTGCGGCGGCATCTGAGGGAGGAGATTGCGTGGCGCCGATCGGAGGAGGCGGCTTGCATCCAGCTCAAACCTGAGTGGGATGAGATGTGGGCACACGAGACGCTAAACAGGCCAGACACATCCCTGAAGATGCGGCTTGCTGCCGAGAAGGTGTTGAGAGTGGCACGCTTCCCCACTGCTAACTGGGGGGTTCCCAAAACCTGGTATGAGGGCGTTTTTGGGAGGAAGGCGGTTGCGAGTGGCGCGCGCTTGTTTGCCCAGGTCGGAGGGCTAGGTCAGGTGGTTGCAGAGGACGTGGCAAAGGCCAGAAAACTTCTTCAGAAGGGGCTAGTGGCGAGGCATAGGCTGCCCCAATCTTCCAAGCAGATAGCGCTGGCCGAACAATTCCAACCTTACCTTGACCAGATCCTGCAGCGGGGCGAGCTCTGGCCAAACGGCGAGCCTGAGCAGAAGTTGGCAAATCTGGCGCTGCAGTGGTCAGGGGAGGTCAAGCGAGTCTGGGGCCTTCACGTGGCACCTACCCAAAGCGTTACTGCCATCGCGCGGAAGATCCTCGCCAAGTTCAGGCTGCGGGCCTGGCGTGATCGGAAGGTGACCGTGGATGGGCAGCGGCTGTGGGTGTACAAGGTGGCTGCCACTGAGACGTGGAAGGAGCTGGCGCTGGCGGCGGGCGAGGCTCTAGGGATCCCTGGAGACCGAGTGGAATTTGTCCCAGTCCTAACCCCAGAGGATGAGGAGCGGCTGAGCAGGTCTAGGGCCAGGGGTGGGACAAATTTACTAAACAGAGATCTTTTAACGAATTTGTCCCACTCTACGGCGGCTGCCCCCGATGCGGTGGCTCAGGGTGGGACAAATTTCGTATCTAGGGATCCTGTATTAGCGAATCTGTCCCACCCCACGGCTGCCACTCCCGACACGGAAGCCCGAAGTGGGACAAAAACACTATCTAAGGATCCTGTAATGGCGAATTTGTCCCACCCCATGGCTCCCACTCCTGATGCAGCAGGTGGGACAAATTCCGACGTTTCCAGCGGCGAGGGCAACCACAGGAATTTGTCCCAGGAGGGGAGGCTGCCCCCAGGTGGGACAAAATCCGTAAATGGAGATGTTTTAGTGAATTTGTCCCACCTTCCCACCCCCACCCCAGGCGAGAACCTACTGCTATTCCCACTACTGGGCTGGTGGGAGATGGAAGACTCCCCGCAGCAGCGACGGCGGCGGCAACGGAGGAGGAAGAACGAGGAAGACGAAAGTTACCCGCTACTACGGCTGCTGGCTCAGCAGCAGGCTAAGCCCATAGTGATCGGGGAGAAGGTGGAGCACAACCCGACACCAGCAAGCGAGGCAGCAGAAGCCCACCCCACCCCTTGGCCAGCAGAAAGGACTTCAACGGAGCAGCACGAGCAGGTGGGAATGCAAAGGCCTTCAGGGGAGGAGCGTGAACAGCTAGAGCAGCAAAGGCCTTCGGCAGAGCAGCATGAGAAGCTGGAACGGCAAAGGTCTTCAGGGGATCCCATCCCAGCCCTGCCGAGCGAGGAGGCGACGGAACCCTACCCGCACACTGCCAAAGGCCTTCACTACCAGGAGCCTGCAGCACGAGGGCCTTTGCTGGATCCAGCCCCCACCTTGCCGATCGGAGAGATGGCGGAACCGAGCCCCCATCAAGCTGAGGGCCTTCAGCAACGGCAGCCTGCACCACAAAGGCCTTCACGGGATCCAGCCCCAGCCAGCACTCCCACTTCGGCGATCGGGGAGGAGGAGCCCAGCCCCCATCAATCTGAAGGCCTTCACCACCAGCAGCCTGCCGCACAAAGGCCTTCGCTAGAGACCACCCCAGCCCCCATCCCATCCCTGCCGATCG
>JBEPZY010000035.1:0-3010 GCA_041640595.1 Gemmatales bacterium
AGGGAGTTCTACAGTGTCTTAGGGCTTGTTTTCTGCTAGATTGGACTCTGCCAAAGCGGCTTCGAGAATGTGTTGACTAGGCCCCGTCATTCTGCAAAGTATATAGGGCCAATGAATTAGAGATGGATACAGAAGAATTGAAGAAACTGGTAATTGACAAGCTTAAAGAGTCTGGCTTTTCTGTATCAGAAGAAGGCGTGCTGCAGCCCAGTTTAATTGACAAGGAAGCCTTGAGACGAATCCACAGACCAGCTTCTCAACTTGAGATCAACGCTCGTCAGGATTGGCTTCGGCGATATCTACCTAAATATCTAACCTTCTTTGCTGAAGGCAAAGAAATCATTCCAGAAAGGATTGAGCCAATATTAGTTGAGGTGAAAACAGAAAAACAACACAATCTCTTTCGTGTAGGTCGCTTGCTTTGGTCTATTCCCTTCTCTAAGGGATACGGTCGCCGTCTGCGATTTTTAATTATGGATCAGGCCAATCAAAAGTTGATTGGCTTATTGGCTTTGCAGTCTCCACCCCTTAGCTTTCCAGCTCGGGATCGGTTGTTTTGTTATCCCCGAGGTCGAAAGACAGAAATGGTCAACCAGACGATGGACATCCAAACTTTGGGAGCTGTCCCACCCTACGATCGCTTGCTAGGTGGGAAGCTGATCGCATTGATAGCTGCTTCTAATGAAATCCGCCAGACGTATTGGCAAAAGTATGCTGGCCGTGCAACTGAAATGGAAGGGCGGATCTTGCCGCCTCATTTGGTTGCACTAACAACCACAAGCGCCTTTGGGCGGAGTAGTCTATACAATCGACTCAAGTATCACGAGATAGCTATCGCTGAATCTCTTGGTTACACGGAAGGATATGGCACCTTTCATTTGATGGAACTATACCCGTTGTTTCGTGAGTTTTTGGAAAGCCAAGGCATTTCAACACGGGGTGGCTTTGGTACTGGCCCGCGCCGGAAATGGCAAACCATGGTTCGGGCGCTAGAGCGCTTGGGACTTTCCTCCGACTTGCTCCGCCACGGTGTCAAGCGTGAAGTATTTTTGTTTCGTCTTGTGAACAACCTGGAGGCGTATATGGAAGGCCATGACGCTGAACCGGTCTATCGCAACCTGCCATTCTCAGATCTAGTCACTTGGTGGCGAGAGCGCTGGTTGTTGCCGCGAGTTAAGCGGGTGGATGGGTGGCGAGCTTGGCGCAAAGAGGAGATCAAGAAGCTACTACTGATTGAAGAGGACAAGGCTGCAAAATGATGGAATCTGGAGAGCGTCCCTTTGGCGAGCTACCTTCTGCGCTAGTGGAGGAAGTTGTCAAACGCACACAAGAGCTGAGCCAGAAGTTGTTAGGTGATTTTGAGCACGTGCGCACTCATCGCTGTCAGTGGCGAGATGGTTTGGCGAAAAAAGGCTTGCTTCGCCGTGAATCTGAACTTCCATATGTGCCTCTTCCGACAACGTGCGGTGTAGATGGCTCTTGTGCTGTGGAGCGACTGCTAGCTAGCGACTTGGTCGCCGCAGCTGCCGTGGCCGTAGAAGGCTTAACTCCACCGTCCGAAACGCGCCATTGGCCGGAACCGCGTCATCATGTTTGGGTAGAGACAGAGGCCCATGAGGCCGATACAGGTACGATCCTACGAGCCTTGATGATTGGTCTAGAGTTGAAACTGGCCTCTCAGGCTCCGCATGAGGTGGTATTCCTAGATGGGTCGCTTACAACTCCTTTGATCTACTTCAACCAAGCATTCAACAAGAGTCGCGATACATCCCACCTGCATACCACAGTCCACTTTCTTAAAGAGGCAACCTCATTTCTGGAAGCATATTTGACGATCCTGACCTCAACTCGCAGCGACCGCTGTTGGGTAGCCGTCCCCAAATACACTACGAGGCGAGAAATTGGAAAGACAATGGGATGGCCTGAAGCACATGACGATCGCGGTCTCTTAAGCTTTTTGCTTGAACCCGGTGAATTCACAAGCCCTCAGTCATTGCAACAGCCATCCGAGCCTTGGCACTTGAATCTAGATCCGGTTGAGTCTGCTTCGAGGGAAACAGCCGAGCAGTTCACGGAGGAGATCATTCCATCATTGGGCGAGATCCAAGTTGTTTACTATCGACCCTATCCTTGGATACCAGCTCTGCGAGTAGAAATGAGCCGTGCAGTAGCAGGAAATCCCGCGCGTTTGGCTACGGTTCTGCATGCGATTCGCCACCAGTGTGGTACAGCCGCTGTACTAGAGCCTTATCCCCTTTATATGGCGGATCGGATGGTCAAGCACTTGCCGAAGGCAATTCCGACCTTCCGGCAATTAACCAGTCAATATATTGCTGAGTCTTATCATGGAGATATCAACGAAGTCTTTCTAGGCCTGCATGGGTATCGCACTGAGTCAGGAGTCTGATTTGATGGAGCAAAATCTTAATCAACTTGTAGATAAGGCTGAACGGATCGGTGTTGTCGGGTCGCCATCTTCTACCAGTGAAATGGCGCTGGATATCTTGGCTGGAGCCGTCAACAAGAAACTAGTAGGAGAGCTGGCCTTGTTCTGCTATCAACAGGACGGCCTCCCTCATTATGCACTGGGGCAGATTACTGAGGTGAAACTCCGCAATGTTTGGCATGAAGACCCAACTATGCGCAGCCTAATCCGTCAGCGCGGGCGGTTGGATACAGTCAGCGAGCGTCAGGACACCCATTTGGGAGAGATGACCATCAGCGCTGTCTTTGCTTCTGGCTCAAACGGCTATCGTCCCAGCATCCTAGGCACTGTCCCCGCCACAGGTACACCCATCCATCTCGCCAATGATGATATTCTGTCCGAGCTCCTCTCGCCCTACCGCGACCAACTTTTCTACTTGGGACACGTTTACGGTTCAAAACCCTTGCTGCCTCTTTGGTTCAAGCATTTCGATACCGGCCCCCAAGGTGCTGGAGAAGCCTATCATCTGGGCATTTTTGGCAAAACTGGTTCTGGTAAGTCTGTGCTTGCCAAGATGATCCTGCT
>JBEPZY010000036.1:0-2992 GCA_041640595.1 Gemmatales bacterium
GGAGAGGACTGGGGTTAGGGGCGCATGGTGGATGCCTAGGCGGCCAGGGCCGAGGAAGGACGCGGCCGAGCGGCGAAACGCCCCGGGGAGCTGCGGGCGAGCGGAGATCCGGGGGTATCCGAATGGGGCAACCTGGCGCGGTGGTGAGCCGCGTCGCCCTCTTGGGAAGTGCGGGGTGTGGAGCCCTGTGCGACTGGGAGGGTGGGCACCGGGGGAAGTGAAACATCTCAGTACCCCGAGGAGAAGAGAGTGATTCCCGGAGTAGTGGCGAGCGAAACGGGAGGAGCCCAAACTGCGTCCGCTCAGTGGCCTGCCGGCCTAAGCGGGCGTGGGGTTGGACGGCCAGCCCGGGCGAGGCGGCAGACTCGCCGCACTGGGCGGTACTGGAGCCGAACGCTGCTGGAAGGGGCGACCGGAGAGGGTGAGAGTCCCGTAGGCGGACGGTACTGTCTGGTGTGGGGCTGGTACGTGAGTACCACGGGGCACGAGGAACCCTGTGGGAAGCTGGGGGGACCACCTCTCCAAGGCTAAATACCCTGGCCGACCGATAGTGGAGAGTACCGTGAGGGAACGGTGAAAAGGACCCCGGCGAGGGGGGTGAAAGAGCGCCTGAAACCGTGCGCCCACAGGCGGTCGGAGCCTGCGAGAGCGGGTGACGGCGTGCCTATTGGAGCATGAGCCGGCGAGTGGCCGGGCGTAGCGAGGCGAAGGGGGAGGCACCTGGAGCCGGAGCGAAAGCGAGTCTGAAGAGGGCGGCAAGTTGCGCTCGGCCGACCCGAAACCGGGTGAGCTACCCCTGGCCAGGCTGAAGCGCGGGGGAGACCTGCGTGGAGGGCCGAACCGGTGTCCGTGGCAAAGGGCTCGGAGGAGCTGGGGGTAGGGGTGAAATGCCAAGCGAACCCGGAGATAGCTGGTTCTCCCCGAAATGGCTTGAGGGTCAGCCTCAGCGGGAGGCGGCTGGAGGTAGAGCACCGTTTCGGTGCGGGGGCGTGGAGCCTACCAAGCCGAGGCGAACTCCGAATGCTGGTCGCTGGTCGCTGGGAGTGAGACCTGGGGCGAAAAGGTTCTGGGTCGAGAGGGGAACAGCCCAGACCGCCGGCTAAGGTCCCGAAGTCCGGGCTGAGTGGCAAAGGTGGTGCGGGTGCGGAGACAACCAGGAGGTTGGCTTAGAAGCAGCCATCCTTGAAAGAGTGCGTAACAGCTCACTGGTCGAGCGCCCGTGCGCCGAAAATGACGCGGGGCGAAGCCCGGCACCGAAGCCGCGGGTCCTCTGTGTGCGGGGCACACAGGGGGCGGTAGGGGAGCGTCGTCGTCGGCGGGGAAGGTGCGGCGGGAGCCGTGCTGGAGCGGCGACGAGTGCGAATGCCGGCACGAGTAGCGGAAGGGCGGTGAGAATCCGCCCCGCCGGAGAGTGCCGAAGGGTTCCGCAGCGATGGTCGTCAGCTGCGGGTGAGGCGGTCCTCAGCTGAGGGCGGCAGCCGTAGGCGAGGGGCAGCCGGTGAAGATTCCGGCCCCACCGGCGCCCGGTTGAGCGAAGGGGGGACGCTGCGCCGAGGGTCCGGCGGTCGGAGGGACCGTCCAAGGGGCTGGTCGTGGGTCGAGGGAAATCCCGGCCGAGGAGCGGCTGGCTCCGAGTGCGAGGTGGGGTGAGTGCCCTGCCGAGCGGATCTGGCGGCGTGGCCGAGAAAAGCCTCTAGCGATGGGCGGCGGTGACCGTACCGCAAACCGACACAGGTCGGCTGGTGGAGGACACTGAGGCGAGCGGGAGAACCCCCGTCAAGGAACTCGGCAAATTGCCCCCGTAACTTCGGGAGAAGGGGGGCCCCGGTAGGGTGGAGAGCCCGAGGGGGTTGCAGAGAGCAGGCCCGCGCGACTGTTTACCAAAAACACAGGTCTCGGCGAAGGCGGAAAGCCGACGTATCGGGGCTGACGCCTGCCCAGTGCCGGAAGGTGAACCGGAGGGGTGTGGAGCCCTGAAGGGAAGCCCCGGTGAACGGCGGCCGTAACTATAACGGTCCTAAGGTAGCGAAATTCCTCGTCGGGTAAATTCCGACCCGCACGAAAGGCGTCACGACGTGGGCACTGTCTCGACGGGGGGCCCGGTGAAACTGCTGGACCCGTGCAGAAGCGGGTGACCCGCGGCGGGACAAAAAGACCCCGTGGAGCTTGACTGCAGCTTGCCACTGGGTGCGGGCCCGGCCTGTGCAGGATAGGTGGGAGGCTGGGAAGCGGGGCCGCCAGGTCCCGTGGAGCCGGCGGTGAGATACCACCCTGGTTGGGTTTGCGCCCTCACCTGGGCCGTGGGAGCGCGGCCAGGGACCGTGGCTGGTGGGCAGTTTGACTGGGGCGGTCGCCTCCTAAAGGGTAACGGAGGCGTCCAAAGGTCCCCTCAGGCCGGATGGCAATCGGCCGGAGCGTGCATGGGCAGGAAGGGGGCTTGACTGCGAGGGGGACATCCCGAGCAGGGCCGAAAGGCGGGCCAAGTGACCCCACGGTACCGCGTGGGTGGGCCGTGGATCAACGGATAAAAGCTACCCCGGGGATAACAGGCTGATCGGGCCCAAGAGTTCACATCGACGGCCCGGTTTGGCACCTCGATGTCGGCTCGTCGCATCCTGGGGCTGGAGGAGGTCCCAAGGGTTGGGCTGTTCGCCCATGAAAGCGGCACGTGAGCTGGGTTCAGAACGTCGTGAGACAGTTCGGTCTCTATCCGCCGCGGGCGGTGGACGGTTGCGGGGAGCTGGCCCTAGTACGAGAGGACCGGGCTGGACGGACCGCTGGTGTGCCAGTTGTCGGCCGACCGGCAGCGCTGGGTAGCCAGGTCCGGAGGGGATAACCGCTGACAGCATCTAAGCGGGAAGCCCACCCCAAGATGAGCCGTCCCATCCCGGCAAGGGAGTAAGGCCCCGGGGAGATGACCCGGTAGCGAGGCGGCAGGTGGACAGCGGGTAACCGACTGGAGCCGAGCCGTCCTCATGGCCGAGGCCAGTCC
>JBEPZY010000037.1:0-2804 GCA_041640595.1 Gemmatales bacterium
GGGGAGACGCAGATTGAAACGGGGGTGGCGTTGCGCGTGGCTGGGGGCTGGGGCTTCGCCTTTGAGGGAAATCCCTTAGGCATAGCTCACTATGAGACGGCACTCGCGCTCAATT
The DNA here is from genome assembly GCA_041640595.1 of Gemmatales bacterium. Classification (GTDB taxonomy): domain Bacteria; phylum Planctomycetota; class Planctomycetia; order Gemmatales; family HRBIN36; genus HRBIN36. The sequence continues at coordinate 116 of JBEPZY010000037.1, forward strand.
TCCCGTTTGGGCGGGCGAGCGCATCTCTTGAGCTAGGCTCTGGGATTCTCCATCTGGTGCAGAAGACAGAGCAAGCGTGGCGGCTGACGGGCTGGGTTGGGATTGGAGGGAGATTCTCGCTCTTCTCAAGGGTCTTGATCTTCTTTGACGTTGTGCCCTTGGTGCTGCTCGATTTCAGTCAACAGAATTTGCCGTGGGTCTGGAGCTATCGTGCTGGGGTTTTGTGGCGGTTGTAGTCTGCGTGGATGGCGGCATCTCCAAGCGAGCGTACAAACCCCAATACCGATCCATATGTGATTTCCGTATCGCCCTCTTGACACTCCCCTTTTTTTAACTTATAATAGCTCATAAGAGGTTAATAAAATTCAACCTAAGTGGGGTAGTAGATAGACAGGGGGTATGAGACAGAAAGCTTCGGTTTCTTTACTTTAAGATTTACGCTTGAGTGCTAACAAGCAGGGCCGTGGGAAGGAGGTTCTTTGCAAGCTGCTTCTGGACGCAACGAGTTAATTTTCCTCTTTGGCCGCTTGGCTGTAGGCCTTCTGATGCTAATTATTCTGCGCTTCGTAGTTCTATCACTTCCCATGGTGCGTGATTTGGGATTCGCAGTCAATCCCTCTTCTAATCCGTATAGAAGTGGGCTTACCTGGGCGTTACTATTCGACATTGCTCTTCGCACCTGGATCATTTACCTTCTGCTAAACTTCGGTGCACGTCTGTATCAGCTCCTACCACAAATGTTTCAAGAACTACCAGCCTTGGGTACTATGGCCTTTCTTGCTATGACATTTGTGGCAGTGCTCGTCGGCTATTTTGCCTATGATGCTTTAATAGTTCCACCGCTGAGCAGATATGGCTATGCTTGGGTCTATTCGATGGCTTTCTCGCTGGCCGCGATTGCTACGTTGATTGGGATTGGCTTCCTACTCTATCAAAACTTCGAGCAGTTGATCGTGCTGCTGAGAACGTTCCAGCTTCGAAGCGCAACAATTCCTCCACCGCCGCCAACTGTAAAGCCTGCGACCCCGACCATAAGCACAGTCATTCATCCTGGAAAAGAGGCAAGCCAACCCGCTGCCACGCAACCGACCTGTGCGAAATGTGGTTGGGTGGCAAGTCCTGGAGATGTCTTTTGCATAAAGTGCGGCCAAAAGCTGTCGCCGACTGCATCTGGAGAATCCCTTGAATAGACAGGAGATCCAACATGTTTTGCCCACAGTGCGGAAAGGCAAACCCCGATAGCGCAAAATTCTGCAGAGCATGCGGTGCTCCTCTTGCAACCCGGGATCTTCGGTCCCGTGCGACTTCTGCTGAACAAAAGGGTGAGGAAAAGAAAACATTTGGTCGAATGGAATCTCAGGATATAGCAAAGGCACAGGCGCCGGAAGAGAGTACTCTAAGATGCCCCAATTGTGGCTCTACCAATGTCTACGTTCACAAGAGGGGATATTATGCAGGGCGGGGCTGTTGTGGAGCACTCGCTTGTGGACCTCTCGGTTTGTTGTTAGGACAAGTTGGAGCCCAAAAGATTATGAAAACATGCCTCAACTGTAATAAGAGTTGGTACTGATGCTCGAATTTCTGCAAGAGATCAACTGGGGATGCCACGGTATTGAAGAGAGGTGCTTCAAGATCAGAGGTAAACCCATGTCCATTTGTGCCAGGTGCTTTGGGTGCACCATTGGTCATCTAATGGCAATCACTCTCATGATAGTCGGCTCGTTACCGAGTATAGATCTGGCTGTTCTGGGAATACTAATCATGATGATTGACTGGTACTTCCAGGAGTTTTTTGAGATTGTGTCAACCAATCCAAGAAGGTTTATCACAGGCATCGTAGGTGGGCTCGGTGTTGGGACATTGATTTGGACTCCCATTCAATGTATGATAGTATACCTAAAAGCACTATAAGTAAAGGGAGCAAGCGTGATGAAAAGAATAGCAGGCCTTTTCGTGCTATGCCTCCTAGGAGTTGCTATCAACTAGAACCTTCTCACGGTCAGTGTTTCTGCTCAGGCCAGGCCAGATATTATGAGCATTACTGAGTTACGCATAAGCAATGGATATGATAACCTGGGTGCATGCGACCATATGGGAGCCAGGAGACTCTGGAGAAGCGACGACGGCGAGACATCGAGCTGCTGAAGCGGGGGTTGCACCTGTCCCAGGTGGCTGCCAAGGTTGGCAGTTCGGTGAGCTCAGTGTTTCGGTGGCAGCAAGCCTTTCGCCAGCGCGGTTGGCGGGCGCTGAAATCCAAGCCGGTACCCGGCCGTCCCTCCAAGCTGACACCAGGCCAAAAGCGGGAGTTGACCCGGATTCTTCTCGCCGGGCCGCTGAGCTGCGGCTATGCCACGGACCTGTGGACCTAGAAGCGCGTGGCCCGCGTGATCGAGGAGCGCTTTGGCATCTGCTACCACTCCAATCACATGTGGCGCTTCCTTCAAGGCTTGGGGTGGAGCGTGCAGAAGCCTGTGAAGCGGGCCCCGGGAGCGGGACGAGCAGGCGATCGTAGGTAGGCAGCCCCTTGGCTTTTCCTAGTGAGGCGCTGCTTCATCCCGCCCGTCGCACACGGATCGTCCCGCCCGACTTGTGCGCCTCGTAGATCCTCTCTGCTGGTTCGCTCCCCCGCACTAACTTGATGCTCCCTGTGCGCGAGACTGACCCAATAAAGACCGTCTCGCCGTCCACC
>JBEPZY010000038.1:0-2666 GCA_041640595.1 Gemmatales bacterium
CCCAAGCCAACACGCTCCAGCAGTTCTTTCGCTCTGCGGAGTCGCTCGTGCCGCGGGATTCTTGCATAGATCGCTGGGGTCTCGACGTTGCGCAGCGCGCTCTCCCTTGGTAGGAGATTGAACTGCTGGAAGACAAAGCCGATCTTGGCGTTGCGGATCTCCGCCAGCTTGTTATCTGTCGCTAGTGAGATGTCAAGCCCTTCAAGGAAAATGTGCCCTGACGTGGGCCGATCCAAACACCCCAACAGATGCATGACCGTAGATTTTCCAGAACCTGATGGCCCCATGATCGCGATGAACTCTCCCCTCTCGATGGCGAAGCTAACCCCAGCGAGGGCGTGCACCTTGACCTCACCCATCGTGTAGACCTTGGTGACATCTTCCAAAGTAAATAAGCTCTCCCCCATAGAAGTCGCTCACCGTCCTGGGAAGCCAAAAGGTGCGACGGGGACGTTGCGTTGCTGAGGTTGAGTTTGTCTCGTCGTCGCGTTGACAGCCAAGACGCGATCCCCTTCTTGGAGCCCTGAGAGGATCTGGGCGACTTCTGTCGTCGTCAAGCCGACTTGGACTTCGACTTGCTCAACCGTAGTGCCCGTCACGACGGCGACGAAGTTCTTGCCCCCAACAGTCCGAATCGCCGATAAGGGGACTTGGAGTGCGTCTTTGACCTGGGCGACGATGATCTCGACCTTGGCGGAAAAACCCGGCTTGATCTTCGGGTCGTTCTGCATAAGCTTCAAGGTCACTGCGACGACTTTGGTGCTCCCCTTGGCCACAGCCCGATAATCGATTGAGCTTACTTCAGCATCAAACTGCTCGTCGGGGTAGGCTTCGAAGGTAACGCGCGCTTTCTGTCCCAGCGCGATCTCGCGAATATCGACTTCGTCTATATCGACCGTGACGAACATTTCGTCTCGGTTAAGGAGAGTCATTATGTTCGTGCTACTGGTGATGGTATCGCCCTCTTGAACGTGGATAGCGATGACCTCGCCGTCCCAGGGGGCTTTGAGAATCGTGTACTCGTACTCCTCTTGAGCGATCTTGTATTCCAACTCTTTGAGCTGGACTTCGTTTGGGGGCGCGGTGATCTTAGCGGCCTCATAGGCATTCTTGGCCTGGAGGAGCTTCAGCTCTTGCTGGGCATTGCTCAGCCGGGCCAGCACTTGGTCCTTGTGCACCCGTTGACCCTCCTTCACGGCTATCTCTTGTACGATGCCGCCGGTCTTGAAGCGCAGCACGATCTCTTCCTTGGGGAAGACTTCGCCAAACGCCGCGACCGTGCGCACGATGTCTTTCTTTGTGACAACCACCGTGTTAGAAGCTCGCCCGCTGATGGTGGTGCGGGCGTTATCGATCTGCCTCGGGAGCACGAATAATCTCTGATAGCCGTAAAAGCCGAGGGCAACGATCCCTGCTCCCAGCGCCACCCCCGCTACCCATCTCACAGCTCTATTCATCAAAGACCTCCTTCAGAGAGAAGCTCAACCCCCATGAGTTCTTGTATTGTAAATACGCAAGAACGAGACGATAGGACGCGGCACGGCGCTCGTTCTCAAATCTCTTCTTCTCGATGAGAAAGGCCTCCCAGTCCATAGGGCTGAGCAGCCCGCGCGCTCGCTGCTGCTCCTTCATCGCCTGTTGCAGAGCGATCAGCTCGCCCTCAAGGGCGAGCACATCGAGCTGGCTATACGCTTCGTGGAGGGCATTGCGCTGGGCGAGCAGTTCCAGTCTGACAGTCTCTCTTGTCGAGCGAAGCATTTGTTGAGCTGTCGCCAGCGCCTGGTGGGCTTCTTCAAGTTTGAGTGTAGAGTCTGTGAGGAAGCTGTGGCGGACGCTGAGACCCACGCTCCAGTTGCCGCCTTGGGGGTCATAGCTTGCCGTGAGCCCAACGTGGGGCAGCGTCTCTTGCTGGGCTTTACTCAAAAGGCGTTCGGCTTCTGCAACTTGCTGGATGGCGCGGCGCACCCGCGCATCTTTAGCTATGACTTCTGGGGTGATCTCTACATGCAAGAGCACTTCGGCTAGGCTCTTTATCTCTTCTTTGGCAACTGGGGCTTGCCAGGAAGGCATCTTCTCCAGCCCATAGGTCGCAAGGAATCTCTCTTGTGCGAGAGCGAAGCCGCGCTGAAGCTTGGCAAGCTCCAGCTCCCGTTGACGGAGCTCAATCTGAGCTGTCAAAAGATCCGTCTGACTGGCCTGGCCGCTCTGGACTCGCTCACGGACTGCATCTAAGCGCTTTTTGCTGAGATCGACTTGGGCTTGGGCGATCTCAATCGCTTCTTGAGCGATAGTCAGATCGAGAAGATCTCTGAGCACGTCGAGCATAACGCGGCGGTGCGTCTCGGAGAGGGTCTGCTTGGCTTCTTCGAGCGCTGTTTGGCGGCGCTCAAGCTCTAGCGCTGCATCGGTGAGCTTGAAATCGAACAAGAGGGGCTGGGTCGCTTCGCCGCTAAGGGAACCCCGGAAATTCCCGGTGGCGTAGCTCATGCTTCCGGTGTAGCTAAGGTGCACCGTTGTGCCGAAGGGGAGGCTGAGCCCTAGGGAGAGCGTGGCGTTACCCTGAAGGCTCTCTTGTGAAAAGCTGATGGGCATAGCGTTCACAGTGAGTTGGGGCATCCAGAGGCTCTGGCGAACAAGCCTCAGCTCTTGTTCAGCAACTGCGATAT
>JBEPZY010000039.1:0-2622 GCA_041640595.1 Gemmatales bacterium
TAAGGGAGCGACTGCTATCCTCTGGTGTTCCTCTGCACGACTTGAATTTGCCTTGCAAGTACGCGATCTGGGGAGCGCACCGCTTGAGCCAACTGATTCGATCCGGTTGCTACGATATTGTTCATGGGCATCTTTTCCCCAGTGTGTGGCTAACCGCCTTGGCTTCATACAGGGCTAAGGGGCCGCGGTATCTGCTCACCGAACATGGCAGTTGGAACCGACGTCGCGGGTTATACGGATTTCGTTGGCTAGATCACTGGATGTATTCGCGCTATAGCAAGATTATCTGCGTCAGCAAGGCGGTGAAGAAATCGCTGGCCGAGTGGTTGCCATCTTTGCAAGACCGGATGGTGGTCATTCCCAGTGGTGTAGCTATTTACTCAGAAGATACTGAAACTGGTGCTCCATTGTACGATCTGATTTTTGTAGGGCGACTGGAGTATGTGAAAGGGCTTGATGTCTTGCTCAAGGCACTTGCGCTGTTGAAACTGAAAGGGCATCATCCATCGTTGCTTGTGGTGGGCACAGGCAAGCAAGAAGGATTTTTACGCCAGCTTGCTCACTATTTAGGCCTTTCTTCCCAAGTGACATTCTTAGGGCATCGATCGGATGTACGCAGCCTTTTGGGAAAAGCGCGCATCTTTGTTCTGCCCTCACGCACCGAGGGACTGCCGATCTCGCTCTTGGAAGCGATGGTAGCTGGGAAAGCAATCGTTGCAACGTCCACCGGAGGAGTTGCCGATGTTGTGGATCACGACCGAGAAGCTATTTTGGTGCCTCCGGAAGACCCAATCAAGTTGGCTCAAGCAATAGAAGATATGCTCAAGGACCCGCAGCGGCTTCAGCGAATGATGGATGCTGCTCAAGTAAAGGCTCGGACTTACTTCTCCCTAGAAAGATTCGTTGGTGACGTGACAAGTCTCTACAAGGAAGTTCTTGCAACGTAGCAACACGTGTGTGGGTAGTTCCAGAGCTGGTCGAAGAGGATGTGACAGGACTGCCTGTTCCTCCGGGGGACCCTGCGGCGATGAGCGCGGCTTTGCGAAGGATATTGGAAGATAGATCTTTACGAAAAAGAATGGGCGAAGCGAGGCGCAGGCGGGTACTGGGGAGATTTACCGTCGAACGGATGATCGAGGTGTATAAGCAGATTTATCGCGCTGTGGCGGCTGAGTTAGAATCACGGGAACCCACGCAAGGGACACGGAAATCACCAGAGGTAAAAGCTATTTTCTATGCGCTGGGTGCTCAGTGCTTTCCGTGATTCAAAAGCCTGTAGATGCTTCCTAGGATTGCACAACTTCCGCACATCGGTGGTGTATGATAACTCACCACTGGGCGTTGCAATCTTGACAAAAAAAAGCACAAGACCTATAATCATCGCTGCCTCAGCGAAAGCATAGAAAAGAAGGAGGTGCATCACAGTGATGATGCAAAAGTGGGTCTTCAGGAGTCTTGTCGTGGGGTTGTTGGTGGTCATGGGGTTAGGGCTGGGGGTCTGGGCTCAATTAGCTTCCCTGACCGTGACAGCGTACAGTGACGCTGTTCGTTTTTCGGCTCAAGGATCGGTGAAGGAGCTGCGGGTCGAAGTGCTCTCTCTTGCTGGGCAGAAGGTCTTCGACTCTGGGCCGGTCTTGAGCAACGCTCTCGATTGGAAGCTGCTCAACACCCAGGGGCAGCCGGTTGCCAACGGGGTCTATCTGTACACCGTGACCATCAAAGACCCCTTTGGGAATGTCACCAAGAAGCTGGGCAAGCTGGCAGTGTTGCGGGGTAAGGGGCTAGCGGCACCGCCGCTGACGCTGCCCACGGTGGGGGAAGTAGCGCAGAATGTACGGTTGCAGCCCTTGGGGGGGCCGGACTTCGGTACAGCAACGATCTCGGGAGGCCATCTGAACATCACACCCAGCTTTATGGGCGGAGGGGTTTGGGGAATCAGGGACGGGTACTTTCCACAGCTGGTTTTTGGTGATTCTGGGACGACATATGTGACACTGCAATGGTATTCGTCGGTAGATTACGGATTGGTGCAGACGTATATAGATGGTGTGGCAGCAGGTGTATTGGCATTGCAGGCTGGGGGAGGCAACGTGGGCATCGGCACCTCTGCGCCTGCAGCCAAGACCCATATCAACAACACCACCAACCAGCCTGCCTTGCGCATTGATAGCTCCTCTGGCACCAATGCGTTGGAAATCTATAACACCGAGAGTGGCGCTAATCTGATCTTCCGCGTCGAGCGCACCACAGGCAACGTCTATGCTGATGGATCAATCACCGGCGGCGGAGCCGACGTTGCCGAGCGCATCGACGCGACCGAACCCTTGGAACCCGGCGACGTCGTCGAAATTGATCCCAACAATCCAGGCAAGTTCCGCAAGGCCCGCGAAGCCCTCAGCACCCGCGTCGCTGGAGTGATCTCGACAGCTCCAGGCGTCGTGTTGGGCAATAAAGACGCCGTCACGAGCAGCGATGCTCGCCCTATCTTGGCATTGGCTGGGCGCGTGCCCGTCAAAGTAACAGCGAAATACGGCGCGATCCAAGTCGGCGATCTCTTAGTCAGCTCGCCCATCCCCGGCTATGCCATGAAGTGCCCGCAAGCACATCAATGCATCGGCGCGG
>JBEPZY010000040.1:0-2622 GCA_041640595.1 Gemmatales bacterium
ACGTACGGACGCAATTCGGCGGTTTTGAACCATTCCTCGCGCACAATCTGTCCCGCGTCGTTCAACCGCATTTCCCCGTTCACCACCTCGCCGAACAGATGCGCCCGATCCTGCGTGCAAATGGTGACGAAATACGCCCCCGGTTGGCTGTAATCGTACCCCTTCAGGCGGATGGACCGGCGATGATGCTTCTGCGGATCGTACTTGATCCCGGCGCCTCCTGCGCGAATTGGGCCACCCATTCCTTCGGCACCCGCACTCGCCCACTCATGAGCTGTGCCAACAGGCTCTTGAACAAGGTTAATAGCGCTGACCGCCGCCTCTCCTCCGCGGCGATTTTCTCATCCACTGCCTGCAGCATGCGCGCGATTTCCTGCTGCTCGGGGAGAGGGGGGAGGGGGAGAGGTATCTGAGTCAGATCATCTCGCGGAATACCTTTGATAGTTACCCCTCGGGCTGCTGTTCTGAAGAAACTTTGGGAACGGTCGTCCAATAGAGAGTAAGCGAGAAATTCGGGAACAACTCTTGTCTTATCGATAATAACAGCGGTTAAGTCCTGACTGATTGCTACATCTATCAAGTTTATTGTCACTTTACCAACACCTACCCGCGTCCCGATTAGAAGATTACCACTTGGTACTAAGTTAGATGAACTATTGTTCAGCCCCTCTTTCGTTATGCTTCTCGCACCCTTTGACAAGTAAAGACCATCGATATGGGCACTTGTCGTCCAAGGAATATTACCACCCCAGTACTCAGGTTTGCTGGTCGAAGGTGTACCACCACCAAAGAACTTTATTCCCACCTCCCCCAACTTCACCACCCGCCAATGGGTCGGCATGGGACCAATTTCAGTTTCCTGCATCGGCACCGCGCCGATTTTGTCTACCGGCCCAGGGCCGTAGGTAAACAGATGGCGCATCAGGCTCTTCTTTAGTTCCTTGAGCGCAGTAATGACGCGCTCAGTGGCTTCCTTGGCTTCCTGCACGGTCCGCAGCACGTGGGCAATGGCGCGCTGCTCAGCGAGAGGGGGGAGGGGGATAGGAAGGTTAAGGAACAAGGTTTTGCTTACGTGCGGGATCGTCGAACCTGTAGTCTGAGAATTAAATGTTTCAAAGTGAGCCAACAAGTAGAAGTAAAGAAAGACTTTGTGAAGATTCTGATCTACTGGAACAACCTTGACCATTGTAGACGCTAAAACCCCTTGGAGACCCGTGAAAACTTGACCAGCCTTTGATCCATCCCATATAAGAACAACGTCGCTCGCTGAACATATCTCGGTACGAGTCAGGTAGTTACTCGGTACAAATTGAGTTGGTACGTTGGAACGGAAATATTCCGCTGTAAGATAAGGTAAGCTTCCTCCCGAAGCTACATCCGTGACCTTATCAGGCTTTCGTCCCTTTTTAGCGCTGACCACCTCCCCCAACCTCACCACCTGCCACTCCTCCGGCAGGGGGCCGAGTTCGGTCATCTTGAAGCCCTCGGGCAAAGCATCGGCAGGGATGAGAGCATCAGACTCAATCATTCGTCAGTCCTCCTAACCCAAGTTGCACCAACACCTCGTGCAGCCGAGCATCTGCAATAGCCCGTTCCTCCTCCGCCTCCCGCAGCAGCACCAGTGCCTCTTCCAGCGGCAGGGTCTCCTCGTCGCTATTTTGGGCTACGTAGCGACTAGGGCTGAGGTTATAGTCATTGCGAGCAGCCTCTTCACAGGTGATGATGGCGGAAAAACTCGCCTCAGCTCGCCAGGCGTGGTAAACGTCAGCAATGGCAGCGATGTCATCCTCGGTCAGGTAGTTTTTAGGACGACCCTTGGCGAAGCGTTTGGCGGCGTTGATCAGTAAAATCTCACCCGGATGGCGCTTACGGCGGTTGATGACGAGAATCACACCCGGCGCAGTGGTGTTGTAAAAGAGGTTCTCCGGCAAGAGTAGCACCGCTTCGATCAGGTCGTGCTCCACGAACGCCTTGCGGATATCGCGCTCGCGGTTGGAACCCTGGTTGCCGCTACCCCGACTGACTGCACCCGTATCCAGCACCACCGCCATACGGCCACCGTCGCCCAGCGAGGCCAGCATGTGCTGCAGCCAAGCCCAGTCGGCGCTGGAGGACGGCGGGATACCCAAGGTGAAGCGGCCAAAGGGGTCGTTCTCATACTGCTCGGCCGGGAAGCTCTGATTCCACATGGGGTTTGCCACCAGGGCGTCGAAGGTTTGCAGGCGGCCAGCGGCGTCCCTGAAGGCCGGCTGGCGCATGGTGTCGCCGATGCGGATGTCGGCCTCCAGGTCGTGGATGACAGTGTTCATGCGTGCCATAGCAAAGGTGGCGGCATTAATCTCCTGGCCAAAAAGGCGCAGGGGCTTAACATTGCTAGGTAGTTTGCGTCGCCCATTCTCCTGGATGCCGTGGGTTTCCATCAGTCGGAGGTGGCACTTGATGAGCAGCCCACCGGAACCGCAGCAGGGATCGTAGATCCGCATACCCGGCTGGGGTTCAATGAGCCGCGCGATCAGTACCGCCACCTCGCGCGGGGTGTAGAACTCGCCGGCGCTCTGGCCGCTATCCTCAGCAAACTTGCGCAGCAGATACTCGTAGGCGCGGCCCAACATATCCGGTTCC
>JBEPZY010000041.1:0-2603 GCA_041640595.1 Gemmatales bacterium
CGTTTTTTGCTCTGAAATCTCGAAAATCATTTTTATTGAATTATTCTGAATTTTCCGACTTTTGGGCGCCGGGGGTTTTCAGAGGGGGATTTTTGCGACGCCTGGGTCTCTTGTCCTTAGCTCCCTTGGGCCGACCGAGTTTCTTCCCTTGGGCCCGCGCTCTGGCAAGCCCGGCGTAGGTCCGCTCGCGTTCAAAATTGGCAAACGCAGCCAAAATATTCGCATACAGCATCCCCGCTGCTGTGTCGAATCTCAAGCCCTCTTTCAGCGAGATCAATTGCCAGCCGCGCAAGCGGGCCTCGTTGAAGTCGTTAATAAGTTCGGCCATGTCTCGGCCCCAGCGATCCAGGGCATAGAAAGCAACACCCTCGATGACGCCCAGACGGAGCTTCTTTAAGATAGCCTCTTTCTGTGGGCGGGTATCGCGAGAAGAGATTTGATCTACATACTCGCCCTCGACCTCAACGCCCGCCTGCTGCGCCCAGCGTCTGAGCTCTAAGAGCTGATTCTCCGGGTTTTGGTAAAACCCCTTACTGACGCGAGCATAGAGGGCGACACGCATGAGATCACCGGCCAAAGTCCGGCCAACGCTGACGGATCGCCCTCACGATCTCCGGCCTGTGGACAGACTCAGCGCAGACTAGTCCGTAGACGCGACGGGCTCCAGCCTCTTTGAGCACGCGGGCCGCTTCGAGAAGCGTTGCGCCGCTACAGCAGACGTCGTCAATCACAGCGATTTTCAAGCCCTCAACGTCGGCACTCTCTGTCAACTCCAAGCAATCGCGCACGTTGAGCGCCCGCGCAATGGGATTGAGATTGCTCTGGTAAGCCGTCTCGTGACACTTGCGCAAGAGCTCTTTGGCGGGCACTTTGACGATCCGGCTCAGCTCTTCCGCCAAGAGCTGGGCGTGATTGAAGCCCCGCCAGCGGCAATCTTTGGGGTGCATCGGCACCCACGTCAAGAGATCGGGTCTCGCGGGAAGTCTCACAAAAGCTACGGCCAGCTCCCGCGCCAAGGGCTTGGCTAACTCTTCTCGAAACTGATACTTGAGCGCCTTGACACTCTCTTCCAAAGCGCCCTCATACGGCCCGCAGGAGACAAGAGCATCGAGCGCCTTCATAGCAATCCCCTTCGCTTGGCTCGCAAATAAGCCCAAGCTACGCAGTGCCGGATCGTCTTGCCCTCGGCTTTGCAGTCCTCGATCGTGCTCTGGATAAACTTGCTCGTTCTCTTGGGCAAGCGTCGGCGGCGCGGCCCGTCAGCGACCAAGGGCCGCGCCTCTAGCTCTCTCAACAGCTCTCGAAGATTATCCATCGTTCAGTCCTCGTCTTCATCCTCGGTCTTTTCGGCCTTGATGTCAATCGGCTCCGGCTCTTCCCCGGCCAGCTCGCCGACGGCCTCTTCTAAAGCGCCCAGTCGGCGCTCGTGATCGAGCACGATCTGACCGAGCTTGACGATAGCCTTGCGATTCAAGTTGATCTCAGCCAAGATCGCCTTGTCGGCGTCGCTCAGCTCGACTTCCGTTAGCGAGTGCGTCGGCTCCACGATAGCCAGCTTGCCCTTCTTTCTCTTTGCCATTTCAGTCACCCCCTTCTCTCAGGGATTCAATCTCTGCCAGAATTTTCTCAATCTTCTTTTGTGACGCTCTTAACTCTGCGATCAACGTGGGCACCCGCGACTTGAGCCCGGCCAGCACCAGCCCCGATCCCGGCACAGACTTGCCGCTGACCCACCGGGAGTAGGTCTCTTGAGTCACGCCGCACAACTCGGCGACTTTCTCTTGCGGCCAGTCCAGCTCGCGCCGGATGAGCTCAAGCTGCTTGACCAACTTGCGAAACTCTTTGCGCTCAAAACCTGTCATCGGTGCCATAGCGCTCTTATTATACACTATGTATTAAGTCTATGCAAACATGGACAAAAAGAGAGAGCTACAGCCGCTTTTGGCGCTCGCAGTTCTCTAGATTCTGACGCGCACGCCGCCACGCTAGGAAGAGCAGGATCGCTGCGCCGATCCCTAAGCCCGCTGCGAGCTGCCAGAAGCGCAAGCGATCCTTGGCCGCTGCGATTGCCTGCTCTAGGTTCTGAATCCGGCTGCCCGTCTGAGCTAAATGCTGCATCAGATCGTCAAAGCTTGTGATCTTCATATCTTAATATTACGCCTTTCTTTGATTCACGCAAGCGCTATGTCCATAGCGTTTCTCTTTCACGAACGCTTTGAGAGCTTGCCCCAGATTATCATTGGGCTCCCAGCTCATAGGCTTGCCGCAGACAACGCATGAAAACATTTCTAGATACTGATGGAGCTTTGACGTAGCCTCATTCAAATCTTCCGCTATGACCTCCAGATGCTCTTCAGCAATTTGCAGACGCTCTTTCAACGAGTCCCGCTCGCGCTCTAGCTCCAACACGCGAGCCCGAAGTTGCTCTATCTCTTTGTAAAGTGCCTCTCCAAGACTCATTTCGACCTCTGACGAATATAGTCCTTTGGGCCAGATTTAAGACCGGCCACCAAAAGGTCTATGCACGCCTGCTGCCGGAAGAAGACCTGCAAGCCACAGGCCCGACAAAAACCATGCGGCTTGCCCGATTTGCTCTCCTTCAG
>JBEPZY010000042.1:0-2551 GCA_041640595.1 Gemmatales bacterium
ATCCGCTTACAGCGCTTTTCTCAAAGGCTGGCCAGCTTTCAAGAAATCCAACTTGTTACGAATAGGGGCTAACTTCAACGCGACCGGGATCAATTCAGCAACATTACGTCTAGGATCCTGACGTGTCGGTGTAAAGCCTTCTGGGATCGCTGAGTACTTACGAAGGACAACATCTGTACCATGCCAAGAGACAGCTGCGTCAACCAACTGCTTGCGCTGACGATAAAAGGTAGGACGTTTGTACGTCTTTTTCACGTAATCTTCACCAAGGGTTGTCATCTGGTACCAAGTACCGAAAAGGAGTCCGGCTAATCGATCATCGTACACTTCACGCAAACGTCGTTGTACGGCTTGGGCATCACGAACTAATTCCATTTCTTTAGCACCCTCTTTCAAGAATCGTTGAACCTCTGTGTCATGCACGCGATGAATGTATTCGTCCGTGACCTCCCGAACTAACGGAGAGTGTCCGAAGTCACTTTCTAACTTGCGTGCCTTAATTTCCACTTCAACACGAATTGTACGGTGTGCCAGTTCTTGCAGTTCAAACAGCTTCTCTGTCGATAACATTTTTACCAATCTTTTCCTATCGTGCTTTTGGAACTCTGGACCCTTGTGATAGAATTTAAGTGTAGTGGTACTACCTTGTGCGTATATCCCGCTATTGCCGTAGCGGGTTACGCTTCTTCTTGGGTAATCCGCAGCATTCAATCCTCTGAAATATTCCTCACACGCTTCATACGATGGCATTTGAAAGACATCGGCATTGTCTATTCTTCTAACTTCCCATATATCAGGGTCAGGGAGTCGAACCCCTAGCAGATCACCAACAAGCTCTATGAGCCAATGAGCGCACTCTCTAAAGCCTTCAGGACCACCACAGACGTTATGTCCGGCTAGAGCCTTATGTACTGATGCTTCGATGTAAATAAACGGCTCACAAGGCGTTCTGACGGGTGGAGCGCTATTTTTACTTCTAGTCCTAACTTTACCTTTCTCGGAGCCAGGCACAGCCCATTCAGCGAGCGCAGTTTTGACCTTGGGCACTTCCCATTTTTCGCGTTCAACCTTGATACTAATCCGAGAATCATGGGAACCTTCTAATGAACCAGTAGTGATAGAGTAAATCACATCACCGGAATTAAGATCGACACCTTGACGCAAAACACATTGTTTTTCAATAGCTTGGGCTATGTCCTCTGTCACGAAAGGAGAGCGTAAACCAAGGGTATCTAAAGCCAAATCTTCACCTCCTAAAAAGGGGTTTTGTCTCACTCATGAGACTCTCGTACGGTGTTACTACGACCGTACGCTATTTTCCACCAAACTTCTAAACTGCATCTTTAACCTCTAAAACCCAATCAGATGACAAATCCATAGGATGGACAAGCTTTGCTGAGTGGAGGGTAAGAACCGGCTTTCCTTGACGATCCGGGCGCATACGAAAATCCAAATCATAGAGACCTGCACCCTGGGAGAACTCCGGGAACATCTCTGCATCGCCATTAATAGTCATAGGTTGGTAACCCCTAGCTGACGGTGTATTCTCTGCCATATCGATATAAGTAACCTTGATGCCATGGAACCGTTGAGCCTTGTCATTTGTGAAATCAAAGAGACGAGCGCCAAGAACCACATAATGAGCCATTATTTATCAACACTCCCGAAATCAGTGTCCCATCCAAGTGCCTTACCATAATCAGAATTTGTGTCATCAGGATCAAGCTCTAATTGTCTCTCTATTTCTTCAACACCAAGCATAATCAAGTCATGAGCCAAACCTGCTCTCGAAAGATTAAGATGCTTTGCAATGTACTCTAGACGTGCATTTTCAATATCATCAAGCACAACAGAAAACTTCACTTTAGATACTACTTCTTCTTTTTGAATGTTTTTTAGATATTTTTTGATTGAATCCATTTTTTGAACCTCCTTGTGAATTTTCTTGAGATTTATTCTAAACTTCTTTTTGGTGTTTGTCCAGTATTTTCCTTAGGAGGGAGGGGAGTCCGTCTTTCAAGTACCAACCGCCAGACTCTGGAATGAAGACTATCCGTGATTATAGTGCGGTGGGATCGCTACAGAACGCGCCCATACGGGACGCTAAAACCCCTTCGCTTGGGTTGGGAAGGGAGGGGGAAATCCGAATGTTTGTGGGTATGTTCTCTATCCTCCATTCGTGGTAAATCACACTTACAGTTACTGTGTTACTGAGCTAAGACCGAGGAGGGGAGGGAAATCGGATTGAAATCAAAGAAGGGGGAAGCAAAAAACGAACGAAGGAAAAACAAAAGGTGGGGGCATATACCACACCACTGAGGGGGGCAACACCACCACCTTCCTGTATAGGAAATGGAGGAACCTACACACATGTTTGACAACCACAACCGGAACCCGGCGACCAGCTCCGCTGGCCATCCGGGCATCCGCTTACAGCGCTTTTCTCAAAGGCTGGCCAGCTTTCAAGAAATCCAACTTGTTACGAATAGGGGCTAACTTCAACGCGACCGGGATCAATTCAGCAACATTACGTCTAGGATCCTGACGTGTC